>NZ_OZ244793.1:0-3447695 GCF_965219775.1 Candidatus Poriferisocius sp.
CTTCTCGGTTGTACGAATTGGTAGTGGGTGACAATAACGACATCGTGTTGGACACTCCGTCTGGGAACGCGCCCATCTCCTATGCGTTGACGGGTACTCTGCCTCTGGCGTTGTCTTACACGGCCGGCACGAACACGATTTCGGGTACCGCGACGACGGTGACGGTGGCCCCGGCGGTGTTGACCTTGACGGCGACCGACGCGGACGGTGACACGGGGACGCAGACGGTGACAATCACGGTGGTGGCGGCGGCTCCGGGTTCTCCGGGGAATCTGACGGCAACGCCTGGTGGCCTGCAGGTGATTCCCCAAGTCGCTCTCGCCTGGGGTGCGCCCACTACCGGCGGCACCACCAGCAGCTACGAGGTCCGCTATCGCCGGAACTCCGGCACGAGCGGTGCGCCCATTTGGGATTCATGGACAGCGTGGGTGGATGTCGGCAACGTCACCGCCCATACCGTCGGCACTACCGTCGGCACCAGGCTCAGGAGTGACACCGAATACGAGTTCGCAGTTCGAGCCCGCAACGCTGCTGGTGCCAGTGCTGCGGTCACCGCGCAAGCCACCACGGCCGACGTGAAGCCGGGCCAACCGACCAACGTGGCGGTGACCACGCCGGGTACGCCGGGCAGCAAGCAATTCACCGTCACGTGGAGTGCGCCGACGAGCAGCCCGTGCCCCGTCAACGCCTACCACGTCCGGTATCGCCAGACAGCGGATGCGGACGTTCTGGCTTCCTACCATGCGGCCGGGAGCCACGTGGGCTTCAGCAGCACCACCACAAGCGTCACCGTCCAGGTCGGCAGCACCTACGGCTACTGGGACAGCAGCGGCAATCCCGTGGATGACAACGGGGATGGCGATATCGACGCATCGGATACCCAGGCCGAAACCGAAACGACGTTGCCCGACGGCACTCCGTTCACCGTCCGGGTGTCCAGCTCCAGCACCGGCTGCGACACTTCGAGTCCGAACGCGGAGGCAACGGTCACCACCGACGAGGCCGACACCGGCTTGAGCTTCCCGTCGCCGAAGACGCGTTCGTACATGTGGTTCTTGGATGAGGCCAGGGACGAGCAGTTGCCCGACCCCGGTGGGAACGACCCGGTGACCTTTGTGCTGACGGGCAATCTGCCGGCCGGGCTGACGTACAACACGGCGACCAACAGGATCTCGGGGCCGCCGACCGATGCGGGTGTGGGGACGGCGACGGTCACGATCACGGCGACCGACGTGGACGGCGATACCGACACGTTGACGGTGAACATCACGGTCAAGGCATCTGATACTCCGAAGAATCTGGCGGCCACGCCCAGCACCGACGTGAATGGGCACCCCCAGATGAGTCTGGCCTGGGACGCCCCCACCATTGGCAGGACCCCCACCTACTACGAGGTCCGCCACCGATTCAGTTGGGCTCCCGACGCCAATCCGGTCCCATGGGGGCCTTGGTCCAATTGGGTGGATGTCGGGGCCGTCACGACTTATGCCGTCACTGGCCTCGCAAGTAACGGCTTCTACGGGTTCGAGGTTCGGGCCGGCAACACCGTCGGTGTAAGTGATTCGGTTGCCGTGCAGGACAGAGCTCCCATCGTGAAGCCGGACCCACCGGCCAACGTGGCGGTGACCACGCCGGGTACGCCGGGTAGCAGGGGATTCACCGTCACGTGGGACGCACCCACGAACAGCGTGTGCGCAATCAACACATACCAATTGCGGTACTACACACCTCCTGCAAATCGTGACGTCATTTCCGGATGGCGCATCGCCGGGAGCCACCTGCATTTGGACAGCACCACCACAAGTTTCACCGTGCAGCTCAACAGCACCTACGGTGCCTTCACCAGCACCGGTCAGTATTTGGACGTCAATGGGGATTTGGTGATCGACGGTTCCGACGTCTTGCTCGAGACAGCAGCGACCCTGCCCTACGACACAGAGTTCGCCATGGAGATCTTCTCCTTCAGTAACATTTGCAACAGTTGGAGCGATGGGATCTCCGTCCCCAACGTCACCACCGACGAGGAAGACACCAGCCCGAGCTTTGCGGCCGACGACTTCACGGTGGCGTTGTCGGCAGGGCGGCCGATAGACCGGTCATTGCCGACGGCCTCCGAGGGGAACGACCCGGTCACCTACACCCTGGCTGCGACTCCGGCGTTGCCGAGCTGGCTGACGTTCAACGCCGCCGGTGCCGGCGGCCCCAAACTGGAGGGCACCCAAGCGCCGGCATCTCCCGTGGCCGAGGAAACGTACACGATGACCGCCACGGACTCGAATGGGGACAGCGACTCCATCGAGTTGAAGGTGTCGGTGGTGGCGGACACGGTGCCGTCGTTCCCGTCTTCGACGGAGTCGTACACATGGACGCAGGGGGTGGATAAGACCGAGGCGTTGCCGGATCCCGGTGGGAACACACCGGTGTCGTACACGCTGGCGGGCACCTTGCCGGACGGGCTGACCTACGACGACCAGACCAACGAGATTTCGGGGACTGCGACGACGTTGACCATGACACCGGCGGTATTGACGTTGAGCGCGACCGACGTGGACGGGGATTCAGCCCCATCGACGGTGAGCATCTCCATCTCCGTGGTGCCGCAGTTGCCCGGTGCTCCGGAGAATCTGACGGCCACCCCCGGCGGTTTGCAGATGCTTCCCCAAGTCACCCTCAACTGGGATGCACCCACCACCGGTGGCGCCCCCCAGCAATACGAAATTCGCTCTTGCAGGAACATCGGCACCACTGACTCGCCCGTGTGGGACACATGCACGTTCTTTGACATAGTCCCCGCAGAGGTCACGACCTATACCTTCGGCACCACCTCTCCCTTACTCCTCTATAGCGACACCGAATACCGGTTCCAGGTCATGGCCGTCAACGTTACTGGTGCCAGTCCCCTGGTCTCTGTGCGAGCCACCACCCCCGACGTGAGGCCGGGCCAACCCACCAATGTGGCGGTGAGCACGCCGGGAACGGCGGGGAGCAAGCAATTCACCGTCACATGGGCTGCACCGACGACCAGTCCGTGCCCCGTCAGCGCTTACAAAGTCCACCATCGCCAGACGGCTGATCCGGATGTCCTGGCTTCCTACCATGCGGCCGAGAGCCACGAGGGCTTCAGCAGCACCACCACAAGCGCCACCGTCCAGGACGGCAGTACCTACGGCTACTGGGACAGCGCGGGCGAGCCCGTGGATCTCAATGGGGACGGGAGATTCAACGATTCAGACACCGCCAACGAGACCGCGACGACGTTACCCGACGCCACCCCGTTCACCATCCGCGTGTTCGCCTACAGCGATGGCTGCAAGTCTTCGAGTCCGTACGTGGAAGTTACCGTCACCACCGACCCCTCCAGCTAGAACCCGGGTCTGTCAGACCCGGCCGGGTGTTGTGGGCTGGGATGGTTGCGGGGGGTTGGTGGGTGTGGGATGCTTCGGGCCTGTTTCTTTGGGGAGGTTGTGATGGGTGACGACGTTGTGAACAGCGGTTCTGGGGTTGGTTCGGGGGCCGGTTCGGGCTCTGGTGAGGGCGCGTCGTCGGAGGGGGCGGTGGTGTCGAGGGTTGTTTGGTTGGGTGAGGGTGGTGGGCCGTGGGAGCCGTGGTTGGTGGTTGGTGCGGTGGTGATGTTTGTGGGTTCGTTGTTCTCTTGGGTGCGGGGGGACGGGGTGTTCGGTTCGTTTCCTCAGGCCACCGGGGGTGGGGTGGTGGTGGCCGGGGTGGATTTGATGGTGATGGTGGTGGCGTTGTGTTTGTTGGGGCGCCGGTGGTCGTTGGGGGTGACGTGGGGGTTGTTGTTGGGGGCGGCGGCGGGGGTGTCGGTGTGGATCGCGTTGTTCGCGAAGTGGTCGAACAGCACCGATCCGATGTTGGACTTGGCGGCGAATGTGTATTCGCTGGGGACGATGGGTGCGGGCCCGGGGTTTGTTGTGGCGGGGTTGGTGATCGTCGCCGTCAGATTGTTGGCCCCGGACGCTAGGGCGGTGCGTCGGGTGGCGTTGGAGGCGAGTGTCGGGCCGGCGGTGTCGGGTGCGTTGGTGGTGGTGGTGTCGTGCGGGTTGTTGTTGTGGACGGCTCCACCGTTGGGGTTCGCCGCCGATGGGTCGAATGGGTTGCACACCGACGTGATGATCGGCATCCCGGTGATGGGCGCTGCGGTGTTGGGATTGTTGTGTCTGGGGTGGGCAGCAAGAATTGACGCCTCACCAAGGGCGGTACACGGGTCGCTGTTGTTGGCGCAGATGGCGGCGGTCACGATCGTGGTGATCACCGCCACGGTGGTGGTACCCACGGTGTCGACCACCAGCCCGCTTGTTCCGGGTCCTCCGGTCGCGTTGGCCGGCGGGATCCTCATGTTGCGCTCCTTCCGCTCGGCTTGAGGTCCTGCGGAAAGGGGTCGAGGACAGCGGGGAGGGCCGGTGGGGGCCCAGCGACGGGTCTGTCAGGATTTTTGTGTATCGGGCGTGGTCTGTGGGTCCGCGGTTTGGTGTTGCGGGCCGGGAAGGATCATGTCTGTGACTGATCAGAATGTGCTGGCTGCGCCGGCGGTAGGGGCTGCCGGTGAGGCGGCGATGGGGGACTGGGCTGAGCTGTTGGTGGAGCGGGCCCGTGTCGAGGGTGTGGAGCTGACCGGCGACGGCGGTTTGTTGTCGGGGCTGGTGCGCCAGGTGCTCCAGACCGGGTTGGAGGTTGGGATGGCCGACCATTTTGGTTGTGTGCGCCACGATCTCTCCGGTGGCGGGTCGGGGAACTCGCGCAACGGGTCGTCGCCCAAGCGGGTCAGAACCGGGATCGGCGAGATCGATCTTCGGGTGCCGCGTGTGCGGGCGGGCACGTTCGACCCGGTGACGGTGCCCGAGCACCGGCGCTGTTTGGACGGGTTGTCGGGCAATGTGATCTCGTTGTGTGCCAAGGGGTTGACCACCGGGGAGTTCCGGGCGCATTTGGCCGAGATCTGCGATGCCTCGGTGAGCCGGGAGACGATCTCGAAGATCACCGAGGTGATCGTCTCCGACATGGCCGTGTGGCAGAACCGGCCCCTCGAGCCCGTGTATGCGGTGCTGCTGATCGACGCGATCACCGTCAAGGCCTGTGACTCCCAGGTCGCCAACCGGCCCGTCTATGTGGCCATCGGCGTCGATCTGGGCGGAGAGCGTGACGTTTTGGGCCTGTGGCTGGGACCAACGGGCGGCGAAGGCGCCAAACAGTGGGCGACAATGCTGGGCGAGCTCGCCAACCGGGGCCTGGCCGACGCCTTGATCGTGTGCTGCGACGGGCTCAAGGGCCTGCCCGAGTCGATCCGCATGACCTGGCCCGACGCCACCGTGTCGACCTGCGTGGTGCACATGGTCCCCAACAGCTTGCGCTACGCCGCAAAGAAACACTGGGGGCCATCACCGGCTCCATGCGGGCCATCTACACCGCCCCCACCGTCGAGGCCGCCGAAACCCACTTCGAGGCGTTCGCCCAAGACTGGGAACACACCTGGTCGGCCATGATCCGGGCCTGGCGCACCAGCTGGGACGAGTTCACACCGTTCCTCGAGTTCCCCGCCGAGCTGCGCCGGGTCGTCTACACCACCAACGCCGTCGAGAGCCTCAACGCCCGATTCCGACGAGCCGTGCGGCACCGAGGCCACTTCCCCAACGAGCAAGCCGCCCTCAAGGTCCTCTACCTTGTCGCCACCGCCAAACGAAAAAGCCGCGAGAACCTCACAGGAAAGACCAACGGCTGGAAAACCATACTGAACACCCTGACCATCCACTACGGCGACCGAATCGCCGACCACATCAAATGAAAACCACCACGGCCGCATACACAGAAAAGCTGACAGTCCCGTGGGGGCTGTGGGTGTTGACTGCGTTGGTGCTGGTGGCCGCGGGGTGTGGGGGGTCGGGTGGCGGTGATGAGGTGGCGTCGTGCGATTCGTCGCTGGGGAACGACAAGTTCTGTCTGGTTGAGGACCCTGTAGGGGGTGGGGGCGGCCTGAGGCGGGTCCGGGCCTTGCGGGACATCACCGTGCTGGAGAACGGCCAGACGGTTTTGGTGGCACAGCGAGGCGATCTCGGGGGTTGGGTAGAGGGTGAAGAGAACCTCAGTGCGGGAGGCTCGGCCTGGGTAGCTGGTGACGCCAAGGTATTTGACGATGCCAGAGTGGAGGGAGATGCCCTGGTCACGGGGAGGACCAAGGTCTTTGGCGGTGCAAGGGTGTCCAACTGGGCTCAGGTCAAAGACCATGCAGTGGTGTGCTCAGGCGCCGAAGTCTACGAGCAGGCCCAGGTCGGAGGGGAAGCAGTGGTGTGCGGGTGGGTGCCCAGAGCATTCTCGCTTTCCGCCTGGGCGGGTGCTGAGGAGGGTGCGAAGGTGGCAAGGATGGGCGCGTGGGTTCAGGGGTGGGGTGAGGTGGGTATGGAGCCGGTCCTGCGACGAGCGGGGTTGGGCGCCGCGGCTGCGCAGGTGTTCGGGGAATCAGTCATATCCGATGGTGCGTGGGTATTCGAGCAGGCCAAGGCATTCGGCAAAGCGGAAATCTCAGACCAGGCGAGGGTGTATGAGAACGCCCAAGTGTTCGACAACAGCAGGATTTCCGGTCAGGCTTCCGTATACGGGAGAGCACTAGTGTTCTCGAGTGCAGATTCAGAGTTTGTGTCAGGTTCATCCAGTGGCGGATCGAATACTCTCCATTCTGTGTTTGTTCAGGAGGATGTAGCTAGAGTTTTCTGGACCAATACCATATGCCCACCCAATGTCTGGAACATTTCAAGCAACTTGCTAGAGGAATCGCTTGGGGATGGGCCACTTGCTTCAACGGTAGAGCCAAAACCAAGCATGTTGAAAGATGCTGGGACTGAATCCCAATGTAACACCGGGACGGTACCGCCTACCAAAGTCCTTGGAGATGCAAGAGTATATGGTAATTCGAGGGTCTGGGGGGGTGTCACCCTAAGTGGAAATGCTAGGATCCTCGAAGACAGCCGTGTTTCTGGAGGCTCAACCAAATTCAATGGGCAAATCTGTCAGGATTACTGGACCAATGGCATTTCTAGAGATGGGACTGACATGGCTTGTTGAAAGCCCGCAGAGCGGTTCATGGCTTCTGGCTCAATGTGACGAAGTTAGGTGGCCGTAGAGTTCAAAGACCGAATGAATGGGGGCCATATGAGGGCGTTACTGCGGCGGGGGATTGGGGTGTTGACCGCGTTGGTGATGGTGGCCGCTACGGGGTGTGGGGGGTCGGGTGACGGGGATGAGATGGCGTCGTGCGTCTCGTCGCCGGGGAACGACAAGTTCTGCCTATTGGCAGACCCAGCAGGTGATGGCGGTCTGAAGCGGTTGCGGGCCTTGCGAGACATCACCCTGCTGGTGGACGACCAGCCGGTCCTGCTGGCCCAACGTGGCGATCTGGGGGGTTGGGTGGAAGGTGAAGGGAACCTCAGCGCGGAGGGATCGGCGTGGGTGGGTGGTGGCGCCAGGGTGTCCGACGGGGCCCGGGTGGAGGGGGATGCGCTGGTCACCGGCTTTGCGGAGGTGTCCGGAGGGGCGGTGGTTCGGGGCCGGGCACAGGTTTCGGGGCGGACCAGAGTCTTCGGAGATGCACAGGTGTCCGATGAGGCCCAGGTGATGGACGCGGCTGTGGTGTGCTCAGGAGCGGAGGTGTCTGGGAACGCTGTGGTCAGGGACGAAGCGGTGGTGTGTGGAAGGGTGCCCAGGGCGTTCTCTCTATCCGCCTGGGCGGGTGCCGGGAGGGGAGCGAAGGCGGCAAGGATGGTCGCTTGGGTTCAGGGGTGGAGCGAAGTGGGGATGGAGCCGGTCCATGGGCGAGCGGGGTTGGGCGGTACCGGTGCGCATGTCTTCGGTGATGCGATCGTTTCCGACGGAGCGTGGGTGTTCGAGCAGGCCAAAGTGTTCGGCGAGGCGGAGATCTCGGACCAAGCAAGGGTCTATGAGCACGCTCAGGTGTTCGATCAGACTTATGTATATGGCAACGCCCGTGTCTATGGCAATGCCAAGGCATTCAGTTACCCTTGGTCAGAATACATCTCAGGGCGTACCGGTTATGGAGAGCCCATTTACAGTCCGGTCTTTCAGCAAGGTGATGTTGCATTGAATGTCTGGACTGTATCCCATCTCCAATCTAATGAATGGGGCCTATCTATTGCTGAGATAGAAGCCAGATATGTATCTGGGGACTGGAATGGCGCCACAATTGCCAAAGAAGATGCAAGCTTGTCGGACACATGGAACAAGATGGATGGAGGAATGTCTAACCTGTCTCCAACTAGAATCTACGGTAATGCTAGAGCATTTGGTAAGGCCTTAGTGTGGGGCAGTTCGGAACTATATGGATCAGCCAAGGTGTATCAGGATGCTAGGCTGTCTGGTGGGGGATGGTATTATGGTTCTGGTAGACTTTGTGGAACCTTTTGGCATAATGGAGAAAGAGACTATGTTGTCCCAGTTTGTGATTCGAAAGAGGCGCTTTGGGACAAAATGATCTTCTCTGAAAGACTCTATCCGGCTCTACGCGACGTTGCTGGGTGGGGGCCTCGCCGATTCTTGTGACTGACAGTTCGTCGAAGAGCCGGGAGGCCCCTGGTGGTTTAAGTTAGTTCAGGTTTCGAGTTCGGCGCTTTTGGTTTGGAGGTGACCGGCGTCTCAGAATGTGCAAATGGGTGCCCGCCCAACCCCGGTGGTGGACCCGGGCCGTCCAGGTGGTCTGCATCGACCCCTACGAGGGTTACCGCAGAGCCATCCGGTCGCTGCGCGCCTCCACCGGGATCGCCGTTGATCCGTTCCACGTCGTTGACGCCATTGTCATGGGTGGCCGGTAGCATCGGGCGGTGTACGAAACGGGACCAGGGGCGGGGCAGGGGTGACGATGCGGACTGACTATTGCGGTGAGCTGCGGGCCGGTGACGTGGGCCGGGAGGTGGCGGTGTGCGGTTGGGTGGACCGGCGCCGGGAGCACGGCGACCACCTGGCCTTCATCGACCTGCGGGACCGCACCGGGGTGATCCAGTGCGTGGTGGACGAGCGTCACGACCTGCGCTCGGAGTACGTGGTACGCATCACCGGCACGGTGCGGCCCCGGCCCGAGGGCACCGTTAACCCCAAGCTCGACACCGGCGAGGTGGAGATCGGCGACTGCCGGGTGGAGGTGCTGGCGACCGCCGAGCCCCCGCCGTTCCCGCTGCACGCCCGCACCGAAGTGGACGAGACCGTGCGCCTGCGCCACCGCTACGTCGACCTGCGAGGGGAGCGCCTGCAGCGCAACCTGGCGCTGCGGGCCACGGTCAACAGCGCCATCCGCCGCTCCATGGAGGCCCAGCGGTTCACCGAGATCGAAACCCCCATGCTGGTGGCCTCCACCCCCGAGGGGGCCCGCGACTTCGTGGTGCCGTCGCGCCTGCATCCGGGCCGGTTCTACGCCCTGCCCCAGTCGCCCCAGATCTTCAAGCAGCTCTGCATGGTGGGCGGCCTCGACCGCTACTACCAGATCGCCCGGTGCCTGCGCGACGAGGATCTGCGGGCCGACCGGCAGTTCGAGTTCATGCAGCTCGACGCCGAAGCCAGCTTCGTCGGCCAAGAAGACGTGATGGCCTTCATCACCGAGGCGGTGGCCGCCGCGGTGGAAGCGGTGGTGGGCGCCCGCCCCGACCCGCCCCAGCACATGAGTTGGACCGACGCCATGGAGCGGTACGGCTCCGACAAGCCCGACGTGCGCTTCGCCATGGAACTGGTGGAGTTGACCGACCTGTTCGCCGGCACCGAGGCCAAGGTGTTCCAGGTGGAGTGCGTGAAGGGCATCAACTGCAAGGGGGGCAGCGACCGCCTGGGGCGCAACGCCATCGACGAGCTCACCGCCAAGTGCCGCCAGTGGGGGGCCAAGGGCCTGGCCTGGTTCCGGGTGGGCGACGACGGCGCCCTCGACGGCGCCCTCACCAAGTTCATGTCCGACGACGAACAAGCCGCCCTCGGCCCGGCCCTGGGGGCCGAGCCCGGCGACCTGCTGTTGTTGATCGCCGACCGCCGGGCCACGGTGCGCACCGTGTTGGGGCTGTTGCGCCTGGAGCTGGGCCGCCCGCCCATCACCGAGGGGGGCCTCCACTTCGTGTGGGTCACCGACTTCCCCCTGTTCGAATCGATCGACGACCAGGGCCGCCCCATTGCCGCCCACCACCCGTTCACCATGCCCCACCCCGACGACGTGGGCCTGCTCGACGGCACCGGCGAGGAGCTGCTGGCCGTGCGCTCACAGGCCTACGACCTGGTGCTCAACGGGTGGGAGCTGGGGTCGGGCAGCGTGCGTATCCACCGCCCCGACATCCAGCGGTCGGTGTTCCGGGCCCTGGGCATCGGCGACGCCGAGGCCGAGGAGCGGTTCGGCTTTTTGCTCGACGCCTTCCGCTACGGGGCCCCGCCCCACGCCGGGTTCGCCTTCGGGATCGACCGGCTGGTGGCCATCCTGGCCGGGGAGGAGAACATCCGCGAGGTGATCGCCTTCCCCAAGACCCAGTCGGGGGCCGACCCGCTGTCGAACTCGCCCACCCCGATCCCCGACCGTCACCTCGACGACCTCGGGCTGCGCCTGCTGCCCCCGCCCGCCGCCGGGTAGACCGATGGCAGGGGGCCGCCACCGAGGCGGGCCATGACCGACGACCTGTTCGCCGCCGCCGTGACCGATCGGCTGGCCCGCACCGCCCCGCTGGCCGACCGGCTCCGCCCCCGCACCCTCGACGATCTGGTGGGCCAACAGCACCTGCTCGGGCCGGGCAAGCCGATGCGCAGCCTCATCGAGCGCGACCGGCTGTCGTCGGCCATCTTGTGGGGGCCACCGGGCACCGGCAAGACCACCATCGCCCGCCTGGTGGCGGGCACCACCGCCCGGGCCTACATCCAGCTCTCGGCGGTGACCGCCACCGTGAAGGACGTGCGGGAGGTGATCGCCTCGGCCCGCGACCGGCTCGGCCAGCACGACCAGGGCACCATCTTGTTCCTCGACGAGGTCCACCGCTTCAACCGGGCCCAGCAGGACGCCCTGCTGCCCGCGGTGGAATCCGGGCTCATCACCCTCATCGGGGCCACCACCGAGAACCCCTACTTCGAGGTGAACCCCCCGCTGCGGTCCCGCTCCACCCTGTTCCGCCTCGAACCCCTGAGCACCGAGGCCCTCGGCGAGCTGCTGGGGCGGGGGCTGGCCGCCGAGGGGGCCGAGGCCGACGACGACGCCGTGGCCCACCTGGCCAACCAGGCCGCCGGGGACGGCCGCCAGGCCCTCACCAGCCTGGAGGTTGCGGTGGCGCTGGCGTCGTCCCGGCCGGGCGGCGCGGTGCGGGTCACGCTGGACGACGCCGAGAACGCCCTCGGGGCCAGCGCGGTGCGCTACGGACGTGACGAGCACTACGACGTGATCAGCGCCTTCATCAAGAGCCTGCGGGGCTCGGACCCCGACGCCGGCCTCTACTGGCTGGCCCGGATGCTGGAAGCCGGTGAGGACGCCCGGTTCATCGCCCGCCGGATGGTCATCCTGGCCTCCGAGGACATCGGCATGGCCGACTCCCACGCCCTGGTGGTGGCCGACGCCGCCGCCCGGGCGGTGGAGTTCGTGGGCCTGCCCGAAGCCCAGCTCAACCTGGCCCACGCCGTGGTGTATCTGGCCTGCGCCCCCAAGTCCAACACCGTCACCGCCGCTCTGGGCCGGGCCCGGGCCGACGCCGCCGACGGCTCAGGCGAGGTGCCCGCTCACCTGCGCGACGCCCACTACCAGGGAGCGGCCGGTCTCGGACACGGTGCCGGCTACGTGTATCCTCATGACGATCCCCAGGGCTGGGTACCCCAGCAGTACCGCCCCGATCGGTTTGAAGGGCGACGCTACTACCGACCTTCCCAGCACGGGGCCGAACAGGGGGTTCACCAGCAGATGACCGACCGCAGCACCAACACCGAGATCAACGCCGAGGCGGCCTCGTCGGCGGCCGACCACCCGGCGGCCTCACCCGTCACCGAGGGTGACCGACACCGGTCGGCGTCGGACCGGAAGTCCCCGGGAACCGATCGGGGGGAGCGCTGATGGCCGGGCGATTCACCTGGTTCGTGGCCGGAGCGGGCGCCGGGATGGCCGGGGCCTCCTACCTGCGCCGCAAGCTGCATCAGGCCACCCGACCGGCGGCCCGTCGCCGGGGGCCGAGCGACCCCGGCACCCGGGTGAAGGCGGCGTTGGCCGAGGCCCGGGCCGCCGTGGCCGAGGGCACCGCCGCGGCCCGCCGCTACCGGGCCGAAGCAGCCCGCCGGGCCCTGGACGATCCACCGGAGAGGTGAGGTCGACCCGGTGACCCCCAAGCGAGCCCAGGAGATTCGCAGCGCATTCACCTCGTTCTTCGGCGAGCGGGGCCACGCCGTGTTGCCGTCGGCCAGCCTCATCCCCCGAGACCCCACCGTGTTGTTCACCGTGGCCGGGATGGTGCCGTTCAAGCCCTACTTCCTGGGCGAGGAGGCCGCCCCCCACCCCCGGGCGGTGACCGTGCAGAAGTGCGTGCGGGCCGGAGGCAAGCACAACGACCTCGACGAGATCGGCCGCACCCGCCGCCACCTCACCTTCTTCGAGATGCTGGGCAACTTCAGCTTCGGCGACTACTTCAAGACCGAGGCCATCGGCTGGGCCTGGGAGTTCGTGACCGAGGGCCTGGGCTTCGACCCCGACCGGCTGTGGGTCACCGTCCACCTGAGCGACGACGAGGCCGCCGAGATCTGGCGGGACGTGGCCGGGGTGGCCCCCGACCGCATCCAGCGGATGGACGAGGACAACTACTGGCGCATGGCCGACACCGGCCCGTGCGGGCCCTGCTCGGAGATCTTCTTCGACAAGGGACCCGAGTTCGGCCCCGACGGCGGCCCGGCCCACGGCGGCGACGAGCGGTTCCTGGAATTCTGGAACCTGGTGTTCATGCAGTTCGACCAACGGCCCGACGGCCAGGTGCCGCTGCCCAAGCCCAGCATCGACACCGGCGCCGGCCTGGAGCGCATCCTCACCTTGATCCAAGGGGTGGAGTCGGTGTTCGACATCGACGAGATGGCCGCGTTGGTGGGGGAGGCCTCGGCGGTGACCGGGGTGCGCCTCGGGGCCGCCGAGCACAGCGACGTCACCCTGCGCATCCTGGCCGAGCACGCCCGCACCATGACCTTCCTCATCTCCGACGGGGTGTTCCCCTCCAACGAGGACCGGGGCTACGTGCTGCGCCGCATCATGCGCCGGGCCGTCCGCCGGGCCCACCTGCTGGGGGTCACCGACGTGGTCACCCCCCGGCTGGTGGACACGGTGGTCGACATCATGGGCGCCGACTACCCCGACATCGTGGCCAACCACAGCTTCGTGCGCGACGTGGTGGCCCGCGAGGAGGAGGGGTTCCGCTCCACGCTGGCCCAGGGCACCGAAATCCTCGACGACGCCCTCGACCGCCTCGCCCCCGGCGAGGCCCTGTCGGGGGAGCTGGCCTTTCTGTTGCACGACACCTACGGCTTCCCCTTCGAGGTCACCGAGGAGACGGCCCGGGAGCGGGAGGTGGCCGTGGACCGCGACGGGTTCGACGGGCTCATGGCCGCCCAGCGGGCCCGGGCCCGCCAGGACTTCGACGCCCGCCAAGCCACGGCCGCCGACGTGTCGGCCTACGCCGGGTTGGTGGCCGAGCACGGGGCCACCGAGTTCGTGGGGCGCGACGGTGACACCTGTGAGGCGGTGGTGCTGGCGGTGACCGACGACGGCATCGTGTTGGACCGCACCCCGTTCTACGCCGAATCCGGCGGCCAGGTGGGCGACACCGGCACCATCACCTCGCCCACCGGACGGGCCGAGGTGGCCGACACCACCTACGTGGTGCCCGACGTCCACCTGCACCACACCGCCGCCGTCGACGGCGAGATAACGGTGGGCCAGACGGTGACCGCCGCCATCGACGCCGACCGCCGGGCCGCCATCCGCCGCCACCACACCGCCACCCACCTGCTGCACTGGGCCCTCAAGCACACCCTGGGCGACCACGTGAAACAGCAGGGCTCGCACGTGTCCGACGACCGGCTGCGGTTCGACTTCACCCACTTCGAGGCGCTCAGCACCGACGAGATCGTCGCCATCGAGGCGCTGGCCAACGCCGACATCCTGGACAACCCGGCCACCCGCAACTACGAGACCTCCATGGCCGAGGCCACCGCGGCGGGCGCCATCGCCTTTTTCGGTGACAAGTACGGGGAGCGGGTGCGGGTGCTGGAGGCCGGGCCCCACTCCATCGAGCTGTGCGGCGGCACCCACGTGCAGGCGTTGGGCGACATCGGCCCGGTGAAGATCGTCTCTGAGGGCTCCATCGGGGCCAACATCCGCCGCATCGAGGCGGTGGCCGGCACCCGCCCGGTGGAGCTGCTCACCGAGCGGGAACAGGTGCTGGCCCAGGTGGCCGAGCGATTGGGCGTGCCCGCCGACCAGCTCGTGGCCGGGGCCGACAAGCGCATGGCCGAGATCAAGAGCCTGCGGGCCGAGCTGGCCGACATGCGCCAAGCTGCCTCGGTCGACCAGTCGGGGGATTTGGCCGGCCAGGCCGCCGACGGAGTGGTGGTGGCGCTGGTGGAGGGCGTGGACCGGGGCCAGTTGCGCGACCTGGCCATCGCCACCCGGGACCGGCCCGGCGTGGAGGCGGTGGTGCTGGGGGCCGCCCCCGACGGCGGGGGGGCCGCCCTGGTGGCCGCGGTGGCGCCCGATTGCGACCGCCACGCCGGGGAGTTGATCGCCGAGGCGGCCGCCACCATCGGCGGGGGCGGGGGCAAGGACGCCAAGCTGGCCATCGCCGGGGGCCGGGACCCGTCCCGGTTGGCCGAGGCGCTCGACCAGGTGCGGGCCGCCGCGGGCATCGGCGGCTGATGGTCGTGTCGGCTCCCGCCGGGGCGCCCCGCTGTCGGCGCGCCGTGCCCGCCGCCGGCGGATCGTGCGGCGTGTCGGCTCCTGATTGATGTCGGCCCGGGCGCTGGGCATCGATTTGGGTGAACGCCGCATCGGCGTGGCCGTCTCCGACGCCGGAGGGCGGATGGCCACCCCGCTGGTGGTGCTGGAACGCTCCGGGGGTCGGCCCGGCGACCACCGCCGCATCGCCGAGCTGGTGGCCGAGTACGAGGCCGAGGTGGTGGTGGTGGGCCTGCCCCTGTCGCTCGACGGGGGAGCGGGCCCCGCCGCCCGGGGGGCCGCCGGGGAGGTGGAGCAGTTGCGCTCGGCGCTGGGCGTGCCGGTGGTGACCCACGACGAGCGCCTGACCACCGTCATCGCCAACCGGTCCCTGGCCGAGGCCGGCCTCGACGGGCGGGCCCGGCGCCGTCGGGTGGACATGGTGGCGGCGTCGGTGATCCTGCAGGGCTGGCTGGACGCCAACCGGGCCGAGCGGTCGCCGTGAGCGAGCGGACCCCGGCGGGCTATCGGCCCCCGGTGGTGGTGACCGACGGCGACGACCCGGGGGACTGGGACTGGCTGCCCCGGCGCACCTCCACGCTCACCCGGGTGCTCATCATCGCCGCGTGCGCGGGGGTGGTGCTTCTGGTGGGGTCGCTGTGGCTCAAGGGTTGGATCGACGACCGCCTCGACCCGCCCGGCGACGAGGGGCCCGAGTTGGTGGTGAACATCCCGTCGGGGGCGGGCATCAACGACATCGCCCGCATCCTGGAGGACGAGGGGGTGGTGCCCAACTCCACCGTGTTCCGCTACTACCTGCGCTTCAAGGACGCCGGGGACGTCCAGGCCGGCAACTACCTCCTGCACGAGAACATGTCGGTGTGGCGGGCCAAGGACGTGCTGTTGGCCGGGCCCGCCCCCGGCCTGGCCGACGACAGCCGGCGGGTGGTGCTGCCCGAGGGCCTCACCCTGGCCCAGATCCAGGCCGAGTTGGTGTCGCAGGTGGCCACCTTCAGTGCCGACGACCTGGCCCGGGCCCTGGCCTTCCCGCCGCTGCGGTCGCAGTATCAGCCGGCCAACAGCACACTGGAGGGGATGCTGTTCCCCGACACCTACCTGCTGGACGACGCCACCGCCGGCGACGAGGCCGCCCTGGTGGTGCGGCTGGTGAACCAGTTCGACGCGGTGGCCGCCGAGGTGGGCCTGGCCGACGCCCCCGACACGGTGGGGGTGTCGCCCTATGAGGCGGTCATCGTGGCCTCGCTCGTGGAGAAGGAGGCCCTCATCGACGAGGACCGGGCCAAGATCGCCCGGGTGATCTACAACCGGTTGGGCATGGGCTGGCCGTTGCAGATCGACGCCGCGGTGCGGTATGCCGTGAACAAGCCAACCGACCCGTTGACCCTGTCGGATTTGGACGTGGACAACCCCTACAACGTGTACAACCGCACCGGGCTGCCGCCCGGCCCCATCGCCGCCCCCGGACGGGCCTCGCTGGCCGCCGCCCTGAACCCCGCCGAGGGCTTCTGGTTGTTCTACGCCCGCACCGACGACCCGGTGCCCGGCGCCCACACCTTCAGCCTCACCGCCGAGGAGCACGAGGTGGCGGTGGCCCTCTGTCGGGAACGAGAGCTGGGATGCTGACGCCCATCGGTCTGCCCGCCGACGCCGAGGTGGCCGCCGGGGTGATCGGGTACCCGGTGCGCCACTCCCTGTCGCCGGTCATCTGCCAGGCCGCCTTCGACGAGCTGGGGTTGGCCTGGCGCTACGCCGCTTTCGAGGTGCCGCCGGGGGAGGCCGCGGCGGCGCTGGCGGCGATGCGGGAGCGGGCCATGGTGGGGCTGTCGGTGACCATGCCCCACAAGGGTGACGTGGCCGCCGCGGTGGACGAGCTGAGCCCGGCGGCGGCCGTGTTGGGGGTGGTGAACTGCGTGGCCCGGGTGGGAGGCCGGCTGGTGGGCCACAACACCGACGGGGCCGGGTTCTGCGACGGGTTGGGGGCCGACGGGGTGGAGGTGGCCGGGGCGTCGGTGGCGGTGGTGGGCGCCGGCGGGGCGGCCCGGGCGGTGGTGGCCGAGCTGGGCCGCCGGGGCGCGGCCGAGGTGGCGGTGATCGCCCGGCGGGCCGAGCAGGCCGCTTCGGCGGCCGCGCTGGCCGGGCCGGTGGGCACCACCGCGGGGTTGGGCGAGGTGGGGCGGTTCGGTCTGGTGGTGAACGCCACCCCGGTAGGTATGGCCGCCACCACCGGGTCGGGGGGTGTGCCCGTGGAGGTGGAGCTGCTGCGGGGGGGTCAGCACGTGGTGGATTTGGTGTACAACCCGGTGGTGACCCCGCTGTTGGCCGAATGCGACCGCCGGGGGGTGGCCCGCTCCACCGGGATCGGGATGCTGGTGCATCAGGCCGCCCACGCGGTGCGGATCTGGACCGGGGCCGAACCCCCCGTCGTGGCCATGACCGCCGCCGCCCTCGCCGCCCTGGAGTCCCGATGAGCCGGGTGGTTGGTGGCTGGGTGGGGGCGGTGGGCCGGGTGGTTGCTGCTGGGTTGGTGGGCCGATGAGCCGGGTGGCCATGGCGGTGGCCGGAGTGGTGATCGGCGGGGTGGCCGGACGCTTCCTGTTGGTGTGGCTGTGGCGCCTCGGGGTGCGCGACAGCCGGTCGTTGCGGGTGCTGGTGCCCACGTTCACCGCCCTGTCGCTCGGGGTGGCCGGCTGGGTGCTGGGCACCACCTGGGACGTGCTGGCGGTGTGGTCGTTGTTCGTGGCCCTGGTGGGGGTGACCACCGTGGACCTGTTCGACTACCGAATCCCCAACGCCATCGTGTTTCCCACCGTGGGGGTGCTGTTGGGCCTGATGACGCTCATCTCCCTGTTGCGCCACCAACCGGGCGCCCTCGGCCAAGCCGCGGCGGCCGCCGGGCTGTACGGGGCCTCCATGTCGCTGCTGCACGTGTTCTCGGGGGGCAGTCTGGGCCTGGGCGACGTGAAGCTGGCCCTGCCCATCGGGCTGGTGCTCGGGTGGGTGGGATCGGGCTACGGCGAGTCGCTCTTGGCCGTGCTGTTGGCGTTCGGGCTGTCGTCACTCCTGGGGGCGGTGATGGGGCTGTTGGTGTGGGCCATGCGGGCGTGGGGCAACGAGGTGCTGCCCGACCCGCTGGCCGACCCCTCCCACCCCCGCCGCACCGTGTTCCCCTTCGCCCCGGCCATGTCGGTCGGGGGGGCGGCCATGGTGCTGGCCGTGTACGGAGCGGTCTGAGGAGAAGGCCCAGGTTCGGGGCCGCTGAGCGTTTCGGGAACGAGCCCAGGGGTCGGGCATAAGCGCGACCAGGCAGGCGGCGTTGCTTCGGTAGGATCGAGTCGTGAACGGTGAGCCGCACGTGGCCCTGGTGGGCATGATGGGGTCGGGTAAGTCCACGGTGGGGTTCTGGCTGGCCCAGTCGGAGGGGCTGCGGTTCGTGGACCTGGACGTCGCCATCGCCGAGCGCCACGGGCGGTCCATTCCCGAGATCTTCGCCGGCGACGGGGAGGACGGCTTTCGCACCCTGGAGCAGGCGGAGCTGGCCGAGTGTCTGGCGTCGCCGCAGCCGCTGGTGCTGGCCTGCGGCGGGGGAGTGGTGCTGCGGGACGAGAACCGGGCCCGGCTGCGGGGTCGGGCATGGGTGTGCTGGCTGCGAGCCGGGGTGGACACGCTGGTCCGGCGGGTCGGCGGTGGCGCGAACCGACCCCTGTTGGGCGGCGACCCCGCGGCCGACCTGGGGGCCATTCACGCCGTCCGGGCCGACCTGTACGCCGAGACCGCCCACGACATCGTCGACGTGGACGACCTGAGCGCCCACCAAGTGGCCGAGCGCGTCCGACAGCTCCGCCCCCGACCGGCCGCGGTGCGATGAACGCGGGAACCGCCCGGATGGATGTGGCCCTGGATGGCGCAGCGCCCGCCGTCGCCGGGACCGAAGCCGCCGAAGCCGCCGGGGCCGCCAACGACCCGATTCTGGTTCCCGTGGAGCTGGGGGAGCGGTCGTACGACGTGTGGGTGGGGCCCGGTGTGCGCCACCGGTTGGCCGAGGTCATCCCCCCTGGCGTGGGCCGGGTGGCGGTGGTCACCCAGGCGGCGGTGGCCGAGGCGGCCATCACCGTGGACCCGGGCGTGGAGCACCGGGTGTTCATCACCGACAACGGCGAGCACATCAAGACGCTGGGTGCGGTGGAGGACCTGTGCCGGGAGTTCGCCCGCTGGGGGCTCACCCGGGCCGACGCGGTGGTGGCCGTGGGCGGGGGAGCGGTCACCGACCTGGCCGGCTTCGCCGCCGCCGTCTACCACCGGGGCATTCGCATGGTGTACGTGGCCACCACCCTGTTGGCCCAGATCGACGCCTCGGTGGGGGGCAAGACGGGGGTGAACCTGCCCGAGGGCAAGAACCTGGTGGGGGCCTTCTGGCAGCCCGCCGCCGTGCTGTGCGACACCGAGGTGCTGAGCACCCTGCCCGCCGAGGAGATGCGGTCGGGGTTGGGGGAGATGGCCAAGTACCACTTCATCGCCGACGCCGAACTGGAGACGCTGGGCCTGGTGGAGCGGGTGGCCCGCTGCGTGGCCATCAAGGCCGAGGTGGTGGCCGCCGACGAGCGGGAGGGTGGCCGCCGGGCGGTGCTCAACTACGGCCACACGCTGGCCCACGCCCTCGAGGCCCACGGCGGCTACGACCTGCGCCACGGCGAGGCGGTGGCCATCGGGCTGGTGTACGCCGCCGAGCTGGCCCACGGCCTGGGGCGCATCGACGCCCGCCGGGTGGCCGAGCACCGGGAAGTGGTGAGCGGCTACGGCCTGCCCGTGCGCCTGCCCGCCGGTGCCGACGTCGACGCCCTGGTGCCGCTGTTCAGCCGCGACAAGAAGGCCGTGGACGGGGTGACCTTCATGCTGGACGGGCCGAACGGCATCGAACCGGTGGTGGCCCCCGACCCCGTCGTGGTGCGGGCGTGCTTGGAGGCCCTGCGATGAGCGGTCCAGCTCCCTCGGAGGAATCCCCATGAGTCGTGCCCCCACCCAGTCGAAGGATTCCCCGTGAGCCGGACCATCCTGTTGTTGTCGGGGCCCAACCTGAACCTGTTGGGCGACCGGGAGCCGGAGGTGTACGGCACCGCCACCCTCGACGACCACGTGGCCACCGCGGCCACCGCTGCCGAGCGCCACGGTCTCGGCGTCGAGCACCACCAGTCCAACGACGAGGGCGCCCTCATCGACCACATCCACCGGGCCCGGGAGCGCTTTGCGGCCATCATCATCAACCCCGGCGCCTTCACCCACTACTCGTGGGCCATCCACGACGCCCTGGCCGCCTTCGAGGGGCCGGTGGTGGAGTTGCACCTGTCCAACCCCAACGCCCGGGAACCGTGGCGTCACACCTCGGTGGTCAGCCCGGTGGCCACCGGCACCATCGTGGGTTTCGGCGGCCACGGCTACGAGTTGGCCGTGGACGCGGTGGCCCGGTTGCTGCCATGATCGACCCCGCCCGCCCCCGCGACCTCCCCCCCACGGACGGGGCCGGGGGCAGCGTCGCCACCCTCGCCCCCATGGACGTGGCCGGGCGGGCCGACCGGGTGAGGGCCTCCATGGCCGAGGCCGGTTGCGACGGCCTGGTGGTGACCAACCTGACCAACGTCCGCTATCTCTGTGGGTTCACCGGCTCGGCCGGGTTGGCCTGGTTGGGCCCCGAGGAGCTGGTGTTGATCACCGACCGCCGCTACACCGATCAATCCGAGGCCGAGACCGCCGGGGCCGGGGTGGATGTGCGCATCGAGATCACCAACGAACTCCCCAAAGACCTGCTGGTGGCCGCGTCCGCCGGGGTGGGGCGCATCGGCCTGGAGGCCGCCTCGGTGAGCTGGGCCGACCAGCGTCGCTACGCCGACTGGTTCGAGGCCGCCGAGTTGGTGGCCACCGTCGGCGTGGTGGAGGGGTGCCGCCAGGTCAAGGACGAGGGGGAGATCGCCCGCATGGCCGCCGCCGCAGCCATCGCCGACGCCACGCTGGGCGAGGTGGCCCCGATGTTGGCCGACGGACCCACCGAGAAGGAGGTGGCCCTGGCGTTGGACAGCGCGCTGCGTCGCCGGGGGGCCGACGGCAGCGCCTTTGCCACCATCGTGGCCTCGGGGCCCAACGCCGCGCTACCCCACAAGCGGCCCTCGGCGCGCCTCGTTGGGCCGGGTGAGCTGGTGATCGTGGACATGGGGGCGGTGGTGGACGGCTACCGATCTGACATGACCCGCACCCTGGCCGTGGGCGAGCCCGACCCCGAGGCCCGCCGGGTGTTCGACACCGTTCGCGACGCCCAGCGCCTCGGCGTGGAGCAGGTGGCCGCGGGCCGGGCCATCGCCGAGGTGGACAAGGCGTGTCGCGACCGTATCGACGCCGACGGCTGGGCCGACGCCTTCGTCCACGGCACCGGCCACGGGGTGGGCCTCGACATCCACGAGCAGCCCTGGGTGCGGGCCACCGCCACCGAGACGCTGGAGGTCGGCCACGTGATCACCGTGGAACCCGGCGTCTACCTGCCCGGACTCTGCGGCGCCCGAGTGGAGGACACCGTGGTCGTCACCCCCACCGGCCCCCGCCCGCTCACCACCACTCCCAAGGAACTGGAGTTGCCATGCGGATGAAGATTGAACTTGCCACCCTGTGCGTGACGCTTGCCTTGGTTGTCGGCGCCTGTGGGGACAGCGGGCCGTCGGGCATGGAGACCGGCCCTGGTTCCAGCACGCCCTACGACACGCAGGCGGGAACCCCCGTGAGTACCACGTACGCCACCTCGGTGGCGACCCCGGTGGGCACGCCGTACGCCACCCCGTATGCGACCTCGGTGGCGACCCCGGTCTCCACGCCGGTGGCCACTGCGGTTGCCACCCCTGTCCTAACTCCGGTAGCGACCCCGGTCTCCACGCCGGTGGCCACTGCGGTTGCCACCCCGGAGAGCACCCCGTATGCGACGGCGGTGGCGACTCCGGTTGCCACCCCGGAGAGCACTCCGTATGCGACGGCAGTTGCGACCCCGGTGAGTACCCCTGTCGTCACCCCAGTGGCGACCCCGGTCTCCACGCCGGATTCGACGCCGTACGCCACAGCCTCGGCCACGCCGTACGCCACGGCTTCGGCCACGCCGTATGCCACCCCGTACGCTACGGCCACCAATGGGGTGCCGAGGTTCGTGGGCGGCACCGATGATGCGACGTCGCGGGTGGTGCAGATCCTGGGTGAGATACCGTCGGCGGGAACGATGAGGGAGTTGGGAATGGTGGTGGCCCGGGCCCTCGTCCCCGATGAGGGGGAGGGATCGCGCCGCTACACGGTCGTGAGCGGCCCCTCCGTGGGCGACCTCGGCGAGATCACCATCGACGCCGAGGGCCTGCTGGACGATTCGATTCTGGGCTACCGGCTGCACGTTTTCGCCCACCTCTTCGATCAGGGGGAGGGCTTCGTGCTGAAGAGCGTGGAGCGCACCCTGTTGTGCAGCCGGGGGGTGAGCGGCGAACTCTGCGTGTAGCGGGGTCCGCGGTGGCCTGAGCAGGCCGGTTGGGTCAGACTGGGGCCATGCCCACCATCACCACCAACGACCTCAAGAACGGCATGACCCTGAACCTGGACGACGGCCTGTTCAACGTGGTCGAGTTCCAGCACGTGAAGCCGGGCAAAGGGGGGGCGTTCGTGCGCACCACGCTGAAAAACGCCCGCACCGGGGCCGTGTTGGACCGCACCTTCCGGGCCGGGGAGAAGGTGGAGCGAGCCAACATCGACCGCCGGGAGATGCAGTACCTGTACGCCGACGGGGACGCCTACGTGTTCATGGACAACGAGACCTATGACCAGCTCCACGTGGGCGCCGACGTGCTGGGCGACGCGGTGAACTACCTGGTGGAGAACAACTCCGTCATCCTCGGCATGTTCGGCGCCGAGATCGTGGGCACCGACCTGCCCGCCGCCGTGGAACTCGACATCGCCGACACCGAGCCCGGCGTGCAGGGCGACCGGGTGTCGGGGGCCACCAAACCGGCCACCTGCCAGACCGGCCTGGTGGTGCAGGTGCCGTTGTTCGTGAACCCCGGCGAGCGCATCAAGGTGGACACCCGCAGCGGCGAGTACATCAGCCGGGCCTGACCGTCCCCGTCGACGTTGCTTCCTAACCCCGGTGGTGGTGCGTGCCGGTGAGTTCTCGGCGATGAAGCCCCCCGATCCGCTGGTCGCCGGGTCACGACGCCGCCAGGTGCGGGAGCGGGCCATGGGCCTGCTCTACGAGGCCGAGGTGAAGGGCATCGACATGGCCGAGTTGGTGGCCGGCCTGGAACTCCCCCTCGACCCCTACGCCCACACCCTGGCCACCGGCACCGCCGAGCACCGAGCCGACATCGACGCCCGCCTGGAGGCCCTTTCCGAGAACTGGCCGGTGTCCCGGATGCCCGCCCTCGACCGGGCCATCCTGCGCATGGCCAGCTTCGAGTTGGCCCACAGCACCGACCTCTCGGTGGCGGTGATCATCAACGAAGCGGTCGAACTGGCCCAGGAGTACTCCACCGCCTCCTCCTCCCGCTTCATCAACGGTCTCCTCTCCCAAGTAGCCACCCAAACCCGCCCCCCCACCCCCACCCCCACCCCCAACCCCTAGCCCTGGGTGGTCGCCGGGTTGGTTGTGGGCGGGTGTATAGTGCCGGGGACAACCGTGAAGTGGGTTCGGTGAGGCCCGTACGGACGGAGAGGAACCTGAGTTTGGCTGAACGCGAGCGCCGTCGAACGCCCCCGTACGGGGGCGTTTTCGTTGCCCGCAGTCGGGTGATGGGCGCCGAGGACATCACCCGGGCAACGTGGCGCATGGCCCACGAGATCATCGAGCGCAACCACGGGCTCGACGGGGTGGTGATCATCGGTCTGCAAACCGGCGGGGTGTGGCTGGCCGAGGACATCGCGGAGGCGTTGGGCGAGATCGAAGGCGATCAGCCCCCGTTGGGAACCCTGGACGTGGCCTTTCACCGCGACGACTTCGGCCTGCGGCCCCTGTTGCCCGAGGCGCCCACCCGGATCCCGTTCAACCTGGACGGCCAGGTGGTGGTGCTGGTGGACGACGTGCTCTACACCGGCCGCACCATCCGGGCGGCCCTCGACGCCCTGAACAGCTACGGCCGGCCCCGGGCCGTGCAGTTGGCGGTGATGGTCGACCGGGGCCACCGCGAGCTGCCCATCCGCCCCGACTTCGTGGGCAAGAACCTGCCCACCCGCCGCGACGAGATGGTGGACGCCCACCGAGACGGCGTGGACCTCGGGGAGCTCGTCAAGTGAACGAACCGGCGGTCACCGGCCGGACGTCGGACCCGTGGTCGGCGTCTGCTCCCGACGACCACCGCTTCCCCCCCGAGCACCTGCTGTCGATCGACGATCTCGGCGCCGAGGGCATCGACGAGGTGTGCCGACTGGCCGACCACTTCACCGAGGTGTCCCAGCGCCCCATTCCCAAGGTGCCCGCCCTTCGGGGCAAGACCGTGGCCATGATGTTCTACGAGGACTCCACCCGCACCCGGCTCTCGTTCGAGGTGGCCGCCCGGCGCCTGTCGGCCGACGTGATGGGCTTCAACGTGTCCAGCTCTTCGGTCAACAAGGGGGAATCGGTGCGCGACACGGTGGCCACCATTTCCGCCATGGGGGCCGACGCCATCGTGGTGCGCCACCGTTCGGCCGGCGTGCCCCGCCAGGTGGCGGGCTGGACCGGGGCCTGCGTGGTCAACGCGGGCGACGGCTGGCACGAGCACCCCACCCAGGCCCTGCTCGACTGCTACACCATCCGTGACCGCCTCGGCTCGGTGGCCGGGCGGCGCATCGTGATCCTGGGCGACATCAAGCACTCCCGGGTGGCCCGCTCCGGGGTGATGGCGTTCACCGCCCTGGGTGCCAAGGTCACCCTGGTGGCCCCCCCGACCCTGTTGCCCCCCGCGGTGGAATCCTGGCCGGTGGACGTCGGCTTCAGCCTGGACGACGTGCTGGGCGACTGCGACGTGGTGTATGGGTTGCGGGTGCAGTCCGAGCGTCAGTCCGAGGCCCTGGTGCCCTCGCTGCGGGAGTACACCGCCCAGTGGGGGCTCACCGTGGACCGGGCCGCCCGGTTGGCCCCCGACGCCCTGGTGATGCACCCCGGCCCGGTGAACCGAGGGGTGGAGATCGCCCCCGAGGTGTTGGATCAGCCCAACGCCACCCTCAACGAGCAGGTCCGCCACGGGGTGGCCGTGCGGATGGCCGTGCTCTACCTGTTGCTGGCGGGCGGCTCCGATTTGGGCCCCGAGGTGGACGCCCCGTGAGCACCGTCATCAAGGGCGGGCGGGTGATCGACCAGACCGGGGAGCGGGCCGCCGACGTGGTGATCGACGGCGACCGGGTGGTGGCCGTGGGCCCCGACCTGTCCGCCGACGTGGTGTTGGACGCCTCGGGCTGCGTGGTGGCCCCCGGCTTGGTCGACCTCCACACCCACCTGCGCCAGCCCGGCGCCGAGGAGGCCGAGACCATCGAGTCCGGGGGGTGGGCGGCGGTGCGGGGCGGGTACAGCGCGGTGGTGGCCATGCCCAACACCAACCCGCCCATCGACTGCGCCGCGGTGGTGCAGGAGGTTTTGGCCCTGGGGCGGGCAGCCCCGTGCGACGTGTACACCTCGGCGGCCATCACCGTGGGCCGGGCCGGGGACCGGCTGGCGCCCATGGCCGAGATGGCCGGGTTGGGGGTGCGGCTGTTCACCGACGACGGCAACGGGGTGCAAGACGCCGGCCTCATGCGCCGGGCCATGGAGTACGCCGCGGGGCTGGGGGTGGTGCTGGCCCAGCACTGCGAGGTGGATTCGCTGGCCGCGGGGGGCCACATGCACGAGGGGGAGTGGTCGGCCAAGCTGGGCATCCCCGGCGTGCCCGCCGAGGCCGAGGAGCTGATGGTGGTGCGCGACATCGCCCTCAGCCGCCTCACCGGGGCCACCGTCCACTTCCAGCACCTGTCCACCCGGGGTTCCATCGCCATGGTGCGGGCCGCCCGCCAGGGCGGGGTGGCGGTGACCGCCGAGGCCGCCACCCACCACTTCACCCTCACCGACGAGTCCTGCGCCTCTTACGACCCGGTGTTCAAGGTGAACCCGCCGCTTCGCCCCGCCGACGACCGTGACGCGGTGCGCGAGGGCCTGGGCGACGGAGCCCTCGACGCCATCGCCACCGACCACGCCCCCCACACCCTCGACGCCAAGGAGCGGCCCTTCGATCAGGCCCCGCCGGGCATGCTCGGCCTGGAGACCGCCCTGGCCCTGGCGTTGACCGAGCTCAACCTGCCGGTGGCCGAGGTGGTGGGCCTGTTGAGCTGGCGACCGGCGGCCATCGCCGGGCTGAGCGGAACCCACGGCGGGCCCGTCGCCCCCGACTCGCCCGCCAACCTGTGCGTGTTCGATCCCGACGAGCCCTGGACCGTGGACCCCGGCGATTCGGCCAGCCGATCCCGCAACAACCCCTACGCCGGCCGCCGGGTGCGGGGCCGGGTTCGCCACACCGTCGTCGGTGGCCGCCCCGTGGTGGTCGACCAGGAGATGCGGGCATGATCGGCCCCGGTGTGACGGCGCGGAGCGACGGCGAGCGGCAGGATCCGGAGAGGCAGCCGTGATCCGCCCCGGCGTGTTGGTGCTGAGCGACGGCGAGGTGTTCGAGGGTGAGGCCATCGGGGCGGCCCCGGCCAACGGCATCACCTCGGGCGAAGTGGTGTTCAACACCGTGCTCACCGGGTACCAGGAGGTGATCACCGATCCGTCGTACGCCGGCCAGATCATCACCTTCACCTATCCCCACATCGGCAACTACGGCGTCACCCCCCTCGACCACGAGAGCCGCCGCCCGTTCTGTCGGGGCGTGATCGTGCGGGAGATGGCCCGGCGCCGCTCCAGTTGGCGGGCCACCGACGACCTGGACGCCTACCTCGCCGAACAGGGCATCGCCGGGCTGGCCGGGGTGGACACCCGCCGGCTCACCAGCCACATCCGCGACGCCGGGGCCATGCCCGGCGCCTTCGGGACCGCGGCCGAGTCCGACCTGCGGGCCGCCGCCCGAGCCGAACCCGGCACCGACGGCGTCGATCTGGTGGCCACCGTCACCCGTACCGAGCCCGAGCTTTTCCCCACCACCCGCGACGACGGTCGGGCGCCCCACCGGGTGGTGGCGTTGGACTTCGGGCTGAAGGCCACCATCGTGCGCCACCTGCAGACCATCGCCACCGTGGAGGTGGTGCCGGCCGCCACTGCGGCCGCCGACGTCTTGGCCCGCAACCCCGACGGGGTGTTCCTGTCGAACGGGCCCGGCGATCCCGAGGCGGTGGTGGGAGCGGTGGAGACCATCTCGGGGCTGTTGGGCAAGGTGCCCGTCTTCGGCATCTGCCTGGGCCACCAACTGCTGGCCGCCACTCTGGGCGGGGAGACCTACAAGCTGCCCTTCGGCCACCACGGCGGCAACCACCCGGTGCGCAACCTGGCCACCGGGGCGGTGGAGATCACCAGCCAGAACCACAACTTCTGCGTGGCCGACACCTCGGTGCCCGGCGCCGACATCACCCACATCAACCTCAACGACCACACCGTGGAGGGCCTGCGCTGCCGTGACCTGGCCGCCTTCAGCGTGCAGTACCACCCCGAGGCGGGCCCCGGACCCCACGACTCCCGCTACCTGTTCGCCGAGTTCGACGAGCTGATGACCAGGACCGCCCGTGGGTAGGCGAACCGACAAGCGTCTGCGGGGCCACCGTGGGTAAGCGAACCGACATCGAGTCGATCCTTCTCATCGGGTCGGGCCCCATCGTGATCGGCCAGGCCTGCGAGTTCGACTACTCCGGCACCCAGGCCTGCCGGGTGCTGCGCGAGGAGGGCTACCGGGTGATCCTGGCCAACTCCAACCCGGCCACCATCATGACCGACCCCGAGTTCGCCGACGCCACCTACGTGGAGCCCCTCAGCGCCGAGGTGCTCACCGCCATCATCCAGCGGGAACAGCCCGACGCCCTGTTGCCCACGCTCGGCGGACAGACGGCGCTGAACCTGGCCATGGAGCTGATCGAGACGGGCGTGGTCCACGAGCACGGGGTGGAGGTGATCGGCGCCGACCGGTCGGCCATCGCCACCGCCGAGGACCGGGCCCAGTTCCGCCAGGCCATGATCGACATCGGCCTGCCCGTGCCCCCCTCGGCCACCGCCAACACCCTGGACGAGGCCCTCGAGATCATGGAGCGGATCGGCCTGCCCGTCATCATCCGACCGGCCTACATCCTGGGGGGCACCGGCACCGGCATTGCCCACACCCCCGACGAGGGCCGGGCCATGGCCGCCCACGGCCTGGCCGCCAGCCCCATCAGCGAGATCCTCATCGAGCGCTCCATCGCCGGGTGGAAGGAGTACGAGCTGGAGGTGATGCGCGACCGGGCCGACAACTGCGTGGTGGTGTGTACCATCGAGAACCTCGACCCGATGGGGGTCCACACCGGCGACTCCATCACGGTGGCCCCGGCCCAGACCCTCTCCGACGTGGAGTACCAGGTGCTGCGCGACGCCGCCTTCGCCTGCATCCGCCGGGTGGGGGTGGAGACCGGGGGCTCCAACATCCAGTTCGCGGTGAACCCCGACAACGGCGACTACGCCGTGATCGAGATGAACCCGCGGGTGTCGCGCTCCTCGGCGTTGGCCTCCAAGGCCACCGGCTTTCCCATCGCCAAGATCGCCGCCCGCCTGGCCGTGGGCTACACCCTCGACGAGATCCCCAACGACATCACCGAGAAGACCCCGGCCTGCTTCGAGCCGGTGATCGACTACGTGGTGACCAAGGTGCCCCGCTGGGCGTTCGAGAAGTTCCCCGGCGTGACGGGGGTGCTCAACACCCAGATGCAGTCGGTGGGCGAGGTGATGGCCATCGGCCGCACCTTCACCGAGTCGCTGCAAAAGGGCCTGCGGTCGCTGGAGCTGGGCCGATTCGGGCTGAACGCCGATCCAGGGGAGGCCGCCTACCGGGAGCTGAGCGACGAGGCGCTGCTGGCCGCCGCCGCCGTGCCCACGCCCGAGCGGATCTTCCAGATCGAGGCCCTGTTGCGCCGGGGGGTCACCGTGGGCCGGCTCTTCGAGGCCACCAAGGTGGACCCGTGGTTCTGCGATCAGATCCTGCAGATCACCGAGGAGCGGGCCGCGCTGGCCGCCGCGGGCATGGGCGCCATGGAGCCCCGGACGTGGAAGCGGGCCAAGCAGTTCGGGTTCTCCGACGAGCAGCTCGCCTACCTGTGGGGGGTGGCCGCCACCGAGGTGCGGGCGGCCCGGGTGGCCGCCGGGGTGGAGCCCACTTTCAAGACGGTGGACACCTGCTCGGCCGAGTTCGAGGCCGAGACCCCGTATCATTACTCCACCTACGAGGACGTCGGCGAGGTGGCGCCGTCGGATCGGGCCAAGGTCATCATCTTGGGGTCGGGTCCCAACCGCATTGGCCAGGGCGTGGAGTTCGACTACTGCTGCGTCCACGCCGCCTACGCCCTGTCGGATGCGGGCTACGAGACCATCATGGTCAACTGCAACCCCGAGACGGTGTCCACCGACTACGACACCAGCGACCGGCTGTACTTCGAGCCCCTCACCGAAGAGGACGTCCGCAACGTGATCGACGCCGAGGCCCGCTCGTCGCAGGCCGCCGGGGGGCCAGGCATCGCCGGGGTGGTGGTGTCGCTCGGGGGCCAGACCCCGCTCAAGCTGGCGGGCGTGCTGCCGGTGGGCCTGGTGGTGGGCACCAGCCCCGAGAGCATCGATTTGGCCGAGGACCGGGAACAGTGGAACGCCCTGTGCGCCCGCCTCGACATCCCCCAGCCCGCCGGGGGCACCGCCGCCGACGTGGCCGAGGCCCTGGCCGTGGCCGACCGCATCGGCTACCCCGTGCTGGTGCGGCCCTCCTACGTGCTGGGGGGCCGGGCCATGGTCATCGTCTACACCGACGACGATCTGCGGGCCGCCATGGACGAGATGACCGCCTCGGGGTCGCTGGGCCGAGAGGGCGGGCTGTCGGCCGAGCGACCGGTGCTGATCGACCGCTTCTTGGAGGACGCCACCGAGGTGGACGTGGACGCCATCCGAGACATGTACGGCGAGGTGCTGATCGGCGGGGTGATGGAGCACGTGGAGGAGGCCGGGGTGCATTCCGGCGACAGCGCCTGCATGTTGCCCCCGATCCACTTGTCGGAGGCCACCGTGGCCCTGTTGGAGCGCCACGTGAAGGACATCGCCGCCGCCTTGGAGGTGGTCGGGCTCATCAACGTGCAGTTCGCCGTCAAGCGGTACGGCGTGGGGGCGGCCGACCAGGTGTTCGTGCTGGAGGCCAACCCCCGGGCGTCGCGCACCGTGCCGTTTGTGGCCAAGGCCACCGGGGTGCCGTTGGTGAAGGTGGCCACCCGGGTGATGATGGGGGCCAGCCTGGCCGAGTTGCGCCAGGAGGGCCTGCTCGGGCGCCGGGCCATGGGCGACCACATCGCGGTGAAGGAGGCGGTGCTGCCGTTCAGCCGGTTCCCCGAGGCCGACGCCATCTTGGGCCCGGAGATGAAATCCACCGGCGAGGTCATGGGCATCGACCTGCGTCCGGGCCTGGCCTTCGCCAAGAGCCAGATCGCCGCGGGGTCGCCGCTGCCCGCCGACGGCACGGTGCTGATGTCGCTGGCCGACCGGGACAAGCCCGCCGGGGTGGAGATGGGCCGGGTGTTCGCCGGGTTGGGACTGCGGATCGCGGCCACCGCCGGTACGGCGGCGGCGTTGGCCGACGCCGGGGTGGAGGTGGGCCAGGTGGTGGCCAAGGTGGGCGAGGAGGGCAGCGACGGGGAAACCGGCAACGACGGGGGAGCCGGGAACGTGGTGGAGCTGATCGACAGCGGTGAGGTGCAGTTGGTGGTCAACACCCCCCGGGGTCGGGGGTCGCGGGCCGACGGGGATCACATCCGGAGGGCGGCCAGTCGCAACCGGGTGCCGCTGCTCACCACCGCCTCGGCCGGGCTGGCCGCCGCCGACGGCATGGCCGACTGGTCTCGCCACCCGCTCCGGGTGCGGACCCTGCAGGAATATCACCGAGGGGTGACCAGCGATCAGCTCGCCTTCGAGCTGTGAGGCCGGGGTGAGCCGACGTCGGGGGCCGGAGCTGGCCACCACCGTGGGCTCGGTGCGGTTGCCCAATCCGGTGATGGCCGCCTCGGGCACGGTGGGTCACGGCACCGAACTGGCCCGCCACCTCGACCACGCCGCGCTGGGCGCGGTGGTGGTCAAGTCTCTGGCCCCCTACGAGTGGCCCGGCAACCCCCCGCCCCGGGTCCATCCCGTGGCCGCCGGAATGATCAACAGCGTCGGCCTGCAGGGGCCGGGGGTGAGCCGCTGGCTGGCCGAGGAGCTGCCCGGGTTGGCCGCCACCGGCGCCCGGGTGGTGGCGTCGATCTGGGGTCGCACGCTCGACGACTACGCCGCCGCCTCTGAGCTCTTGGCCGCGGCCGACCCCGAGGCGCGGGCGGCCGTGGTGGCGGTGGAGGTCAACGTGTCGTGCCCCAATCTGGAGGACCGGGGCCGCATGTTCTCCCACTCGGCGGACACCACCCGCGACGCCCTGGCCGCCGCCGCGGGTTGCGGGCTGCCCCGGTGGGCCAAGCTCAGCGCCACCGGCGACCTGGTGGACATCGCGGCGGCCGCCGTGGAAGGGGGTGCGGCCGCCGTCACCTTGATCAACACGTTGTTGGGCATGGTGATCGACTGCGAGGCCCGGCGCCCGGTGCTGGGCGGCGGGGGCGGGGGGGTGTCGGGCCGGGCCGTCGGTCCGGTGGCGGTGCGGGCGGTGTACGACGTGTACGCCGCCGTGCCCGAGGTGCCCATCGTGGGGGTGGGGGGGATCGCCACCGGGGTCCACGCGGTGGAGATGATGATGGCCGGGGCCCGGGCCGTGCAGGTGGGCACGGCCACGTTCGCCGATCCCCGGGCACCCGCCAAGGTGCTGAAGGAACTGGCCCGCTGGTGTGTCGCCCACGACGTACCCCGGGTGGACGAGCTGATCGGAGCAGCCCATGGGTGAGACCGTTGCCCCCCGTCGCGACCCCCGCCTGGCCATCGTCCTGGACGTGGACGATCTCGGTCTGGCCTGCTCCATGGCCGACGCGGTGGCCCCGTTCATGGGGGTGGCCAAGGTGGGCCTGGAGTTGTTCGCCACCGCCGGACCCGCGGCGGTCACCGCCATGACCGAACGGGATTACGACGTGTTCGTGGACCTCAAGTTCCACGACATCCCCACCCAGGTGGGCCGGGCCGCCGCCCAGGTGGGACGCACCGGGGCCCGCTGGCTGACCCTGCACACCGTGGGTGGGGCCGCCATGTTGCGGGCCGGGGTGGAGGGTTTGGCCGAGGCCAGCGGCGGGGTGGCCCAGGCCCTCGGGGTCACCATCTTGACCAGCCAGGACGAACGCTCGCCCGCCGTGCTCGAGGAGCGGGTGGGACTGGCCCGCGACGCCGGGTGCGGCGGGGTGATCTGCTCGGCCGCCGACCTGGACGTGGTGATGGCGGCGGCCCCCGAACTGCTCCGGGTGGTGCCCGGGATTCGCCTGCCCGGCTCCGGCCACCACGACCAGGCCCGGGTGGCCACCCCGGCCGCCGCGATCGCCGCGGGGGCCTCCGTCTTGGTGGTGGGTCGCACCGTGACCGCCGACGTGCAATCCCTGGCGCCCGATTCGCCCTTGCTCCCGGAGGCCCTGTCCGCCATGGCCACCAAAGCGCAATCGGTGGCCGACTCGATCAGGCCCGGCTAGGGGTTGCTCGGACCGCGGCCGCCAGGCCGTAGTAGAGAGCATTTCCCCTGGTCAACGCCGGTTCGGACCCCGTGAGACAATACCATACCGAAAGGACCGACTTGGGTGGCCGGAGAAACTACAATGGTGTGATGCCAGGACCACCACAACTCACTGCCGAACAGCGTCAAGCGGCGCTGGCCAAAGCCGGAGAGGTGCGCCGGAGGCGAGCGGACATCAAGGCCAAGCTCAAGATGCGGTCGATGTCGCTGGCCGATCTGCTTTCCCAAGCGGAATCCGACGACGTGATCGCCGGCACCAAGGTGCTCACCGTCTTGGAATCCCTTCCCGGATTGGGCAAGGTTCGGGCTCGCAAGGTGATGGACGAGATCGGCATCTCCGACAGCCGTCGCATCCGCGGCCTGGGTGAACAACAGCGGGCGTCATTGCTGGCCCGCTGCAGCGAGTAATTCGAGCCCTGATCATCGTGCTGTCCGGCCCCGGCGGGGTCGGGAAGGGTACCATCGCGGCCGCCTTGGTGGCCGAGGATCCCAACCTATGGCTGAGCCGGTCGTGGACCACTCGGGTGCAGCGTCCCGGTGAGCCCGATACCGCCTACGTGTTCGTCGACAAGGCGGAGTTTATGGCCCACGCCGCCGCCGGAGGCTTCGTGGAGTGGGCGGAGATCGCCGGCAACCTCTACGGCACCCCGATGCCCGATCCCCCCGAGGGGCGCGACGTGCTGCTGGAGATCGACGTGCAGGGTGCCGGTCAGGTGCGGGAGCGTCACCCCGAGGCCCTGTGCATCTTCGTGGAGGCACCGTCGTCGGCCGAGCAGGAATCCCGTCTGCGGGGTCGGGGCGACCCCGAGCACCACATCGCCGAGCGGTTGGCCCTGGCCGACGCCGAGCGGGTGCTGGCCTACGAGTTGAACGCCGTCCACGTGGTGAACGACCGCCTGGACGAGACGGTGGCGGCCATCACCGGGATCATCGAGGAGGCCCGCCGGTCGCGGCCCGACAATGACGGAATTGGCGCCCCGCTTTGCTAGCATGAGCCCGCTCTCCCCAGAACCCGTTGGAAGAAGGCTGCGCTGATGTCCGAACAGCACGACACCATGATGAATCCCACCATCGAGGAGCTGCTGGACCGAACCGAATCCAAGTTTCGCCTGGTGACGCTGGGTGCGCTGCGGGCCTGCCAGATCAACTCCTACTTCGGTCAGCTCGGCGAGGGATTGGGCGCCATGGTTCCCCCCCAGGTGCTGACCATGTCCCGCAAGCCCCTGTCCATCGCCTTTGAGGAAATTGCCGCCGACAAGATCATCGCCACCGATCCGGTCGAGGAGGTGGAGGAGGCCGCCTCGGCCGAGTCCATGATCCCCACCGGCGAGGGCGCTCTCGAGCAGGCCGACGGCGAGCAGGCCGATTCCGACGACGCTGATCTGGACCCTGCGTCCTGACCAACCCATGACAGCGGTCGCCGGCAAGCGCATTGTGCTCGGCGTGAGCGGCGGAATCGCGGCCTACAAGGCGGTGGAGGTGTGCCGGCTTCTGGTGGACGACGGTGCCCACGTGATCCCCGTGCTCACCAAGGGGGCCACCCGGTTCGTGGGCCGGACCACGTTCGACGCCCTGGCCTCGGAGCCGGTGCGGATGAGCCTGTTCGACGACGACGATCCCATTCCCCACACCACGCTGGGCCAGACCGCCGATTGCATCGTGGTGGCCCCGGCCACCGCCCGGGTGATCGGGGCCTACGCCGCGGGCATCTCGTCGGACCTGCTCACCGCCACCCTCATCGCCACCCGGGCGCCGGTGGTGGTCTGCCCGGCCATGCACACCGAGATGTGGGAGCACCCGGCGGTCGCCCACAACATCGCCACGCTGGCGGCGCGGGGCGTTCACGTGGTGGGGCCGGAATCGGGCCGCCTGGCCGGGGGTGACGAGGGGGCCGGCCGGCTCAGCCCCCCCGCCGAGATCGTGGCCGCAGTCGCCCGGGTGCTGGCCCCGGATCGGTCGGCCCAAGACATGGCCGGCCCGGACAGGTCGGCCGGGGACATGGCCGGCCCGGACAGGTCGGCCCAAGACATGGCCGGGTTGAGCGTGGTGGTCACCGCCGGGGGCACCCGGGAACCCATCGACCCCGTCCGCTACATCGGCAACCGCTCGTCGGGCAAGCAGGGTTACGCCTTCGCCGAGGAGGCCGCCGGCCGGGGAGCCGACGTGACCGTCGTCACCACCGTGGATCGGCCCGCCCCACCGGGCGCCACCGTGGTGCGGGTGGACACCGCCGAGGAGATGGCCGCCGCCACCACCCGAGCCGCGGCGGCTGCCGACCTGGTGGTCATGGCCGCCGCGGTGGCCGACTTTCGGCCTGTCGAGGCCGCCGACGCCAAGCTGAAGAAACGCGACGGGGTTCCCGAAATTCGCCTGGAACCCACGCCGGACATCCTGGCCACGTTGGGGGCGGCCAAACCCGAGGGTCAGATCCTGGTGGGGTTCGCCGCCGAGACGTGCGACGTGGCCGCCAATGCCGCCACCAAGCTCCGGGGCAAGGGGGCCGACTACATCGTGGCCAACGATGTGACCGCCGACAACGCGGGCTTCGTCCACGACACCAACGAGGTGCTCGTGCTAGCTTGCGACGGCCGGATTCACCCGATCGGTCTGCGCTCCAAGCGGCAGGTGGCCCACGCCGTGCTCAACCTGGTGGTGGCCGACCGCAACGCCGATGACCGGGTCGACAGCCAGGAGAAGCAATGAGCCAAGGTTCCCCCAGCCGCTACCGTTTCACGTCCGAGTCGGTCACCGGCGGTCACCCCGACAAGATCGCCGATCAGATCTCCGACGGGGTGCTCGACGCCCTGCTCGCAGAGGACACCGGCTGCCGGGTGGCGTGCGAGACCCTGGTGACCACCGGTCTGGTGGTGGTGGCCGGGGAGATCTCCACCGACGCCTACATCGACATCCCCCGGGTGGTGCGCGACACCATCATCGGCATCGGCTACGACCGGGAGGACTACGGGTTCGACGGCAACACCTGCGGGGTGATGGTGTCGATCGACGATCAGTCGCCCGACATCGCCCAGGGGGTGGACCGATCCGATCCGCTGGAGCAGGGCGCCGGTGACCAGGGGATGATGTTCGGGTTCGCCTGCGACGAGACCCCCGAGCTCATGCCGCTGCCCATCCACATCGCCCACCGGCTGGTGGAGCGGCTGACCGAGGTTCGGCGGGCGGGCAAGGTGCCCTATCTGCGTCCCGACGGCAAGTGCCAGGTGACCTTCGAATACGAGGGGACCACCGCGGTGGGGCTGAACACCGTGCTGATGTCGGCCCACCACCGCGACGGAACCGACCTGCAGGAGATGTGCGACGACCTGAAGGAGCAGGTCATCGCCCCGGTGGTGCCCGAGCGCTTCCGAGACGACGACTACGAGGTGCTGGTGAACCCCACCGGCAAGTTCGTGCGGGGCGGACCGGTGGCCGACGCCGGCCTCACCGGGCGCAAGATCATCGTGGACACCTACGGGGGCATGGCCCGCCACGGCGGGGGCGCCTTCTCGGGTAAGGACCCCAGCAAGGTGGACCGGTCGGCGGCCTACGCCGCCCGGTGGGCGGCCAAGAACGTGGTGGCCTCCGGGGCCGCCAGCCGCTGCGAGGTGCAGGTGTCGTACGCCATCGGCATCGCCCGTCCGGTGTCGGTGATGGTGGAGACCTTCGGCACCGAGACGGTGGACCCGGCCAAGATCAGCCACCAGGTGAACGAGATTTTCGATCTGCGGCCCGCCGCCATCATCCGGGATCTGGACCTTCTGCGGCCCATCTACCGGGACACCGCGGCCTACGGGCACTTCGGGCGCAGCCCCGAGCACATCTTCACCTGGGAGCGCACCGACCGGGCGGACGACCTCCGCTCGGCCCTCGGCCTTTCCTGACGGACCATGTGAACGTCCGGGTTCTGACCGACGTCATCGGTATCGACAAGGAGTTCGACTACGCGGTCCCGGAGTCGTTGGCGGGCGATGCCCGGTTGGCGGTGGGATCGATGGTGCGGGTGGCGTTGCACGGTCGCCGGGTGGGGGGTTGGATCACCGCTCTCGACGTGGTGCCCCCCGAGGGGGTGGTGCCCGCGCCTTTGGCCAAGCTCAGCGGGCTGGGGCCCGACGCAGGGCTCATTGAGTTGAGCGCCTGGGCGGCGTGGCGCTGGGCGGGGCGGCGGGCGCACTTTCTGCGGACGGCCTCGCCCCCCCGGATGGTGGCCGCGCCCGCCCGCCGACGGCAGTCCCGATTGGTGGCCACCGGCGACTACGCCGACCTGTTCGAGGGTGAGGGTCGCACCTTGCGGCTGGGACCCTCGGTGGATCCGCTGCCGGTGGCCGTGGCCGCGGCCGCTCGGGGTCAGGCGCTGATTCTGGTGCCCGATCACGACCGGGCCGACGACCTCACCCGGCGGCTGGCCCGCCAGGGGGCGTGGGTGGTGCGGCACCCGGCCGGGTGGGCGGCGGCCGCGGCGGGGGCCACGGTAGTGGGCACCCAGTCGGCCGCTTGGGCGCCCGCGCCCGAGTTGGCCGCCGTGCTGGTGATCGACGAGCACGACGAGGCCTACTGCTCGGCGTCGGCGCCCACCTGGCACGCCCGCGACGTGGCCGTGGAGCGGGCTCGTCGGGCCGGGGTGCCCTGTGTGTTGCTGTCGCCGGTGCCCAGCCTGGAGGCCCTGCGGGCCAAGCCGGTGCTGCGTCCGGCCCGGGGCCCGGAACGGGAGAGCTGGCCCCTGGTGGAGGTGGTGGACCGCCGGGGTGAGGATGCCGGCCGCTCGGGCCTGTATTCGCCGTCGTTGGTGCGGGTGCTGCGGGAGGGCGGCCGGGTGGCGTGCGTGTTGAACCGCAAAGGTCGAGCCCTGCTGTTGGCCTGCGGGGTGTGCGGGGAACTGGTGGTGTGTACCGATTGCGGGTCGCCGATGCGCCAGGGGGACGAGGGGGGGTTGGTGTGCCGGGCGGCGGGCCACACCCGCCCCAAGGTGTGCGCCGAGTGTGGCAGCACGGCCATGAAGAACCTGCGGGCTGGGGTGAGCCGAGTGCGCGAGGAGTTGGAGGCCCTGGTGCGGACCCCAGTGGCCGAGTCCACCGGCAGTGGCTATGAGGGTCCGCCCACCGCCCGGGTGGTGGTGGGCACCGAGGCGGTGTTGCACCTGGGCCGCCCCTTCGAGGCCGTGGCGTTCTTGGAGTTCGATCAGGAACTGTTGGCCCCCCGGTTCCGGGCCCGGGAGCAGGCGCTGGCTCTGGTGGCCCGGGCCGCCCGGATCACCGGCGGGCGCAACGACGGCGGGCGCGTTCTGGTGCAGACCCGTTTGCCCGACGACCCTGCGGTGCAGGCCGCGTTCCGGGCCGATCCCGCGTGGCTGGCCCGGTCCGAACGGGATCGTCGCCGCCAGTTGGGTCTGCCGCCCTACGGGGCCCTGGCCGTGGTGTCCGGGCCGGTGGCCGATGAGTTCATGGCCGGTCTCGGTCGGCCCGATGGGGTCCGCATCGCCCCCGATCCCGGTGGGCAGTTCTTCCTGCGGGCGCCCGAGTACGACACCTTGTGCGATGCGCTGGCCTCAGCGGAACGCCCCCCCGGCCGCCTCCGCATCGACGTGGACCCCCTCCGAGCGATCTAGTCCTCCTGGCGAGGGGGCCATCGTGACTCCAGGCCTGCGAGCCGCTCCCCGTGGAAGCTCAAAGTGGAGTCGATGCGCTCGAACTGCGCGTCGATACGCTCGAGCTTGCGGTCGACGGCCTCGAAGCCTCGGTGCATGGTGGCTTCGAGGGTGTCGAGACGGTGCTCGAGACGGCGCAGATGGAGGGCGAACAGGCCCAAGAACCCTGTTCCCAAGATGCTCAGGATGATGTTGGTTGCAACGTCCATGAATGACGGGCTTTCAGATGGAGCGCCTCGGGGGAAGCCATCTCATCATAGCGCGGACTCTGACTGGGTGTCCCCGGTTTGGGCTGCAACCTCCAGTATGCGGTAGCCGCGGCGGGATCGGAGCCGGGTGGTGGGCCGGCCCCCTTCGTTCAGCCACCGGGCCAGCGAGTCGGAGCCCAGGTGCTTGTTCACCACCAGGAAGGCCTGCCCGTCGTGGGTCAGGCGATCCAGCCAGGTGGCCAGCAGGTCGTGGAGGGCGGCCTTGCCGATACGGATGGGCGGGTTGGAATAGATGGCGGCAAAGCGCACGTCGGCCGGCACTTCCTCGGGTCGGCACACCACCGCGGGGTTGCCGGCGGCGTGGCGATCCAGGTTGGCACGGCACAGCGCCAACGCCCGGGGGTTAACGTCCACCGCCCAAAGGGGGGCTCGGGGCGCCCACCGGCTGAGCGCCACCGCAATGGCCCCGTAGCCGCAGCCCAGATCCAAGAGCGGCCCGTGCTCCGGGGGACGGGGGGCCTCGGCCAGCAGGTAGCGGGTGCCCCAGTCCACCTCGTCGGCGGCGAACACCCCACCATCGGTGGCCAATTCCACGTTCAGGTCACCCACCCGCAACGACACGACACCCGGTCGGTGTTTGCCCGCCGGCGAGTCGCTGAAATAATGCGGTTGGCCCACGACATGACGGTATCGGTTGGGCTCGTCGGCCATGGCGCATCGGGGGCACCAGGAGGGCTCTTTGCGGCAAGAACCCCTCGGCTGGGTCGGTGACGTCGGCCCATCGGGGTGCGGCAGCCCATGGGGCAGGCGGTACGATTCACCCATGGCCTCCCTGCGGATACGGGTGTACGGCGACCCGGTGTTGCGGCGCGTGGCCGACGAGGTGACCGACATCGACGGGGAGATGGCCGAGTTGTGCCAACAGATGTTCACCGCCATGTACGAGGCGCCGGGCATCGGTCTGGCCGCTCCCCAGGTGGGCGTGTCGCAGCGGTTCTTCGTGTACGACTTCGGTGACGGTCCCGGCGTGTTGGCCAATCCCGAGATCGCCGAGAGCGACGGCGAGTGGACCTACAACGAGGGTTGCCTGTCGGTTCCCGAGCTGTCGTGGGAGATCGTTCGCCCCCGCCGCATCCACCTGCGGGCCGTCGACCTCGACGGCAACGAGGTGAGCATCGAGGCCGAGGATCTCCAGGCCCGACTGTTCCAGCACGAACTCGACCACCTCGACGGCAAGATGCTGCTCGACTACCTCGACGACGACCAGCGCCGGGACGCCAAGCGCATTCTCCGCCAGCGGGTGACCGGCCAATCCGGCCGTCCCCCCGGCACCGGAGACGGACTGTCCCTGCCGTGATCGACCCCCCGGCTGAGATCGGCCGGTTGGTTTTTCTCGGCACCCCTGGGGCGGCGGTGCCCTTCCTGGAAGCTCTGGCCGAGGCCGGCTTCGACGTGGCCCTGGTGGTGACCGGGCCCGACAAGCGCCGGGGGCGGCGGGCCGAGCCCACCCCCAACCCGGTGAAGGCCGCAGCCCAGCGCTTGGGCATCCCGGTTGCCCATGAGGTGGACGACGTGCTGGCCGCCGATGCCGACCTGGGCGTGGTGGTGGCCTTCGGGCAGATCATCCGGCCCCACGTGCTGGACCGGCTGGCCATGGTCAACGTTCACTTCTCGCTCTTGCCCCGTTGGCGGGGGGCGGCCCCGGTGGAGCGGGCCATCCTGGCGGGCGACCCCACCACCGGGGTGTGCGTGATGGAGGTGGCCGAGGGGCTCGACACCGGCCGCGTCTACCGGCGAGCCGAGATGCCCATCGCCCCCGACATCACCGCGGTGTCGCTGCGGGCCGAACTGGTGGACCAGGCCGTGCCGCTGCTGGTGGGTGCCCTGCGCGACGGCCTCGGCGAGCCCGTACCCCAACAGGGCCCGCCGAGCTACGCCCACAAGCTCTCCCGCGACGAGCGGCGGCTCGACTGGGACCGTCCCGCCGAGTACCTGCACCGCCAAGTGAGGGTGGGGGGTGCGTGGACCACCTGGCGAGGCAGGACACTCAAGGTCTGGTCGGCGGCGCCCGACATCGGAGACTCGCCTCCCGGCACGCTCGACGGCACGCTGGTGGGCACCGGTGGCGGACGGCTTCGCCTGGTGGAGGTGCAGGCCGAGGGCCGGGCCCGACAATTGGCCGAGGACTGGCTGCGAGGCGCTCGACCAACGGCCGACGATCGCCTGGGACCGTGAGCCCGGCAGTCCCTGCGCCGAACTCACGGGCCGTGGCCGCCGAGTTGCTCACGCGCATCGAGGCCGACGGCGCCTACGCCAATCTGGTGTTGGCCGCCGCCGACCTCCCCCCACGCGACGCGGGCTTCATCACCGAGGTGGTCTACGGGGTGACCCGGATGCGCCGGGCCCTCGATCATCTGATCGACCGGTTCGTGTCCGACGCCCCCGAACTGGCCACCCGCAACCTGCTCCGCATCGGGGCCTACCAGCTCCACATGATGGCCACGCCCGCCTACGCCGCGGTCAGCGAGACCGTGCGGGCCGCGCCCCGTCGCCAACGGGGGTTCGTCAACGCGGTGTTGCGGCGGGTGGCCGACGGGGTGCCCGACTGGCCGAGCGACGCCGTCCGGTTGAGCTACCCCGACTGGGTGGTGTCCCGACTGGAAGCCGACCTGGGCGTGGACGAAGCCCACGGCGCCCTCGAGCAGATGAACCGCCCCCCGACGGTCACGGTGCGCCCCGACGGCTACACCCAGGACCTCTCCTCGCAGTGGGTGGCCGAGTTGGTGGACGCCCGGCCGGGGGAGCGGGTGCTCGATCTCTGCGCCGGTCCCGGGGGCAAGGCCACCGCCGTGGCCCACCGCGGGGCCACCGTGGTGGCCGCCGACCGCCGCCGGCACCGGGCCGCCCTGGTGGCGAAGGCCGCAGCCCGCACCGGAACTACGCTGGGCGGCGTGGTGGTGGCCGACGGTCGCCACCCACCGTTCGCCCCCGGTTGCTTCGACCGGGTGCTGGTCGACGCCCCGTGTTCGGGCCTGGGCGTGCTCGGGCGCCGTCCCGACGCCCGCTGGCGGGTGCAGCCCGACGACGTCGACGACCTGACCCGGCTCCAGGTCGACCTGCTTCAGGCCGCCTTCGCCACCGTCGCCCCCGGCGGCGTGGTGGTCTACAGCGTCTGCACCGTGACCGCCGCCGAGACCACCGCCATCGACGCTGTGGTGGCCCGGGAGTTTCCCGAGGCCGTCCCCATTCCCGTCGAAGACTCCCGCTGGCGCCCCTGTGGCCGAGGTGCCCTGGTCCTTCCCCACCACCACCAAACCGACGCCATGTTCATCGCCCGCTACCGAACACCGGGCCCAAGCTGACCCCGCCGGAAGCCGCCCGGCAAGGTCGCAACGCCGGCCCGTTCGGCGAACACCGGCACGGGTAGCCTGAGGGGATGGCGGATCGAGAGACGGCAGGGTTGGGGGCGAAGGTGTTGACGGTGTCCGACGGGGTCATCGCCGGCACCCGGGAGGATCGTTCGGGGGAGGCACTGGTGGAGTTGCTGACCGGTGAGGGCTACCGGGTGGACGACCGGCGGGCGGTCGAGGACGGGGTGGCGTCGGTGCGCGACGCCCTCATCGAGATGGCCGACGGGTACGCCGGGCTGATCGTCACCACCGGTGGCACCGGATTCGGCCCTCGGGACCTGACCCCCGAGGGCACCGCCGAGGTGCTGGAGCGTCGGGCCGACGGCCTGGCCGAGGCCACCCGGCTGGTGAGCCCGTTCGGCCGCCTGTCGCGGGCCATCGCCGGCACCCGGGGCACGGCGCTCATCGTGAACGTGCCCGGCTCCCCCAAGGGGTCGGTAGAGTGCCTGGGCGCGGTGCTCGACATGCTCCCCCACGCGCTGCGCCTGTTGGCCGATCAACCCACCGAGCACTGAATCCCGGACGGCCGAGGACGGGCTGAGCGTTGACGTCCGAGCAGCACCGAGCGGTCGCCATGATGGACATGGCCCTGGAGGCCGCCCGTTCCTGCCGCCTGATCACGTCGCCCAACCCGTGGGTGGGGTGTGTGGTGGATGCCGGCGACGAGCAGTTCACCGGCGCCACCGCCCCGCCGGGGGGCAACCACGCCGAGGTGAACGCGCTGGCCGCCGCCGGGACACGAGCCCAAGGCGCCACCCTCTACACCACGCTCGAGCCGTGCGCCCACCAGGGCCGCACCGGGCCGTGCGTGGACGCCGTAATCGCCGCCGGCATCGTTCGGGTGGTGGTGGCCCTCGAGGACCCCGACCCGGCGGTGTCGGGCCGGGGCCTGGCCGGTATGCGGGCCGCCGGGATGGACGTGGCGGTGGGGGTGCGGGCCCCCGAGACCGCCGAGCTGCTGGCCCCCTACCTCAAGCACCGCCGCACCGGCCGGCCCTGGGTGGTGTTGAAGCTGGCCGCCACCCTGGACGGCCGCATCGCCGCCCCCGACGCCACCAGCCGCTGGATCACCGGCCCCGAGGCCCGGGCCGACGTCCACCGGCTCCGGGCCGAGAGCGACGCCGTGCTGGTGGGGGCTGCCACGGTGCGGGCCGACAACCCCCGTCTCACCGTGCGGGACTGGCAACCCCCCGCTGGCATGACCCCCAGGACCGACCAGCCGCTGCGGGTCGTGCTGGGCACCGCCCCGCCCGACGCCCGGGTGCAGCCCGCCCAACCAATGCACGGGCCGCTGGAGGGCGTGCTGGACGATCTCGGGCGACAGGGAGTGGTCCAACTCCTGGTGGAGGGAGGGGCCACCACCGCGGCCGCCTTCCACCAGAGCGGCCTGGTGGACCACTACGCGGTGTACGTGGCCCCGGCCCTGATGGGGGGCAACGACGGCCGCCCGATGTTCGCCGGGCCCGGCGCGGCCACCGTGTCGGAGGTGTGGCGAGGAGAGATCAAGGGCGTCAGCCGCCTGGGGCCCGACCTGCGGGTGGACCTGCGGGCCGCCTGCTATTGACCACGGCCCGGTGACTGCTGCCCGGTAGCGTGGGGGGATGCTCTCGCTGGTGCTGCCCAAGGGGTCGTTGGAGAAGGCGACCCTGGAGCTGTTCGACGCCGCCGACATCACCGTCCACCGCAGCTCCGAAGTGGCCTACCGGGCGACCATCAACGACCCCCGCATCGCCGACGTCCGCATCCTCCGGCCCCAGGAGATACCCCGCTACGTGGCCGACGGGCTGTTCGACCTGGGCATCACCGGGCGGGACTGGGTGGTCGAGACCGGCAGCGAGGTGGTGTCGCTGGGGGAGCTGCGCTACTCCAAGAACACCTCCCGTCCCATCCGGATGGTGTTGGCCGTACCCGCCGATTCACCCTGGCAGGCCGCCGAGGACCTGCCCCAGGGGGTGAAGATCTCCAGCGAGTACCCCGCCGTCACCCGGCGGTTCTTCGACGACCTGGGCATCGAGGCCGACATCGCCCTGTCGTACGGGGCCACCGAGGCCAAAGTGCCCGACATCGTGGACGCGGTGGTGGAGATCACCGAGACCGGTCGGGCGCTGCGAGCCGCAGGGCTGCGGATCATTCACACCATCCTCACCTCCTACACCGAGTTGGTGGCCAATCCCGCCGGGTACGCCGATCCCGAGCGTCGCCACGCCATGGAGCAGATCCACACCCTGCTGGTCGGGGTGCTGGAGGCCCGCGGCAAGGTGCTGGTGAAGATGAACGTGCCGTCGGCCAGTCTGGACAAAGTGATCGACCTGCTGCCGTCCATGAAGGCCCCCACGGTCAACGAGCTGTTCGGCGGCCACGGCTACGCGGTGGAGACGGTGGTGCCCAAAGCCGACATCAACGTGTTGATTCCCGACCTCAAAGACGCCGGGGCCGGCGACATCATCGAGTTGCCGTTGGCCAAGATCGTCCATTGACCGGCCCTGAGTCCGGCGCGCCTCTGACCGGCACGGTCGCCTCCTTCGACGACAACGGCGGCTGGGGCGTGGTCACCGCCGAGGACGGCACCGAGTACCCGTTTCACTGCACCGCCGTGGCCGACGGCAGCCGCACCATCCCAGCCCGCGCCGAGGTGATCTTCTGGTTGCGGCCCGGCCATCGGGGCCAATGGGAGGCCGCCGGGCTCACTCCTCGCCAGTACCCTCCGTAGCCCGCGACACCTGCACGAATGCCATGCGGATCTGGTGGAGGGCGTCCCTCAGGGTGGCCTCGTTGTCGCCGAGGCGATCCTTCAACCCGTCCACCAGCACCCCGAGGGCGTCAATGGCCAGCCGGGCCTCCTCCAGGTTGGGGGGCTGTTGGCTGAGATGGATGGCACCCAGCTCGTAGAGGCCCATGGCGTGGTTGGCCACCACCACGGCCGCCGGGGTCCGGGCAATCTGCTCCCGGGCCTCGGCGAGCTGCTGGGCCAGTTCCTCGGCCTGGGCCCGCTCCTCGTCGCTCAGTCCGGCCAGGGGATCCTCGGGTGCCTCGGTGGGGGTCTGGGGTGGCGGTGGCGCCGACCGTCCCCGGCCGTCGTCCACCGGCACCTCGCCGCCTGGTGTCCACAATGTGCTCATGGCTGGTTGTCGGCTCCTTCTTCCTCGTTTGGCGTTGTTGTCGCCCAACACTGATACTCTTACCCCGCAACTTTGGCGCGCAAGCGGAAGCCTGCTGAACGGGGGACTCCCGGACGGGGGACTTCTCAGCGGGAGACTCCCGATTGGGGGCATTCCGTGTAGTGTGCGTCAGCCCCGAACGTCAAGAGAGAGGAACATGCGCATTGCGAAGCGGTGATCGGCCATAGCCTCGGTTGATGCTGAGCCGAGGATCAACGACCGGATTCGCGCCCGAGAGGTCCGCCTCGTTGGTCAGGACGGCCAGCAGATAGGCATTCGCCTGCTGCCGGAGGCGTTGGATTTGGCCCGTGAAGCCGGCCTCGACCTGGTGGAGGTCGCCGAGAAGGCGAACCCCCCGGTGTGCCGGATCATGGACTACGGCAAGTACAAGTACGAGGCCGCCCAACGGGCCAAGGAGTCCCGGCGAAACAGCACCAACATCGTGGTCAAGGAGATGAAGTACCGGCCCAAGATCGGGCCGGGCGACTTCGGAACCAAGACCCGCAAGGTGAAGAGCTTCCTCGAGGAAGGCTACAAGGTGAAGGTCACGATCATGTTCCGTGGCCGCGAGGTGCAGCACCCCGAGTTGGGGCGCCGCATCCTCGACGACATCGCCACCGAGGTGGCCGAGGTGGCCAAGGTGGAGGTCTACCCCAGGCTCGACGGACGCAACATGACCATGGTGCTCGGACCGGCGAAGAGGAAGTCCCGCAAGCAGGCCGCCAAGGCGGCTGCCCAGGCGGACCAAGAGGCCGCAACCACCGATACCGCTCCCTGAAGCGCACAGCAACGACATGCCCAAGATGAAGACCCACCGCGGCGCAGCCAAGCGGTTCAAGACCACCGGCACCGGCAAGCTCCGCCGACGCCGCGCCTACAAGAACCACATCCTGGAGAAAAAGGCCCCCAAGCGCAAGCGCCAGTTGCGGGGGCCGTCGCCGGTGTCGGCCGCCGACGCTCCGGCGGTGAAGCGCCAACTGGGCTTGTAACCCCCCACAGTCGATTTCAAGGAGAACACGATGGCAAGGGTCAAACGCGCCGTCCCCGCCCGCAAGCGCCGCAAGGCCGTCCTGAAGCGGGCCAGGGGCTACTACGGCAACAAGAGCCGCACCTTCCGAGGGGCCAACGAGCAGTTGATGCACAGCGGCCAGTACGCCTATCGGGACCGCCGGGCCCGCAAGGGTGAGTTCCGCCGCTTGTGGATTCAGCGCATCAACGCCGCCTGTCGCCAGAACGGCACCACCTACAGCCGGTTCATCAACGGCCTGAAGCTGGCCGAGGTGGAGGTGGATCGCAAGATCCTGGCCGAGTTGGCGGTGAGCGACCCGGAGGCGTTCGCTGCCCTGGTGGAGGTTGCCCGCAACGCGGCTGACAAAGCCGCCTCCGACGGGGGCGCGGCCGACAAAGCCGCCTCCGACAAAGACACCGCCGGGGTGGGGTAACGCCCCTGCTCAGCGCCCGCAATCCCCGGGTGGCGGAGCTGCGCCGCCTGGTCAACCGCCGCCGCGACCGGGTGGCGACCGGCACATTCGTGATCGACGGGCCGCGGCTGTTGGCCGAAGCGGTGGACGCCGGGGTGGAGTTGGTGGACGTGTTCGTGGAGGCCGGGGCCGATCTCGCTGTGGCGGTGGACGCCCCGGTGTGGACGGTCGGCCAGGGCGTGTTGGCCAAGGTGACCTCGGTGGTCAACCCCCAGGGCGTGATGGCCACCGCCCGCATCCCGGTGCCCGGGCCGCTGGTTGGTGGGGACTTTGTCGTCGAGCTGGCCGGGGTGGGCGACCCCGGAAACGCGGGCGCCATCGTGCGCAGCGCGGTGGCCGCCGGGGCCCAAGCGGTGGTGTTCGGCCCCGGATCGGTGGATCCTTGGAACCCCAAGACGGTGCGGGCGTCCGCCGGCGCCCTGTTCCGGGTGCCGTTGGCGGTGGCCGACCCGGTGGGGGAGCGGATCGGGGCCGACCCGCACCGGGGCCACCCCTGCGACACCATGGATCTGACCGGTCCCCTCACCCTGGTGGTGGGCAACGAGGCCCACGGCGTCGCCCCCGCGGTGACCGTGGATCGATGGGTGTCGATCCCCATGGCCCCCACGGTGGAATCCCTCAACGTGGCCGCCGCCACCGCCGTCCTGTGCTTCGAGATCGCCCGCCAACGCCGCCCGCCACCCCCCGACGACCGGTCAAGGAGTTTCTGACCGCGTCAGTTGCCTAGCGTGATGGTTCCCTCATCAGTTGGTTCGCTCATGATCTTGCCGGGAATCATGAACCCTGTACTCCAAGATGGCCTGCCCGATGACCTCCCGAATCTTCGGCCCTCGGCGTTTGAATCCCAACTTCGCGAACATTTCTTCGAAGAGCTGGTCGTCCGTGCGCAGCAGACCGTCGGACATGATCCACTGGGCGAGCCGGATCAGACTGGCTTGCGAGTACTCGGCAATCGAGTCGTGGCGACCAATGAAGGGTTGGGGGCCCCGTTCGGGCAGTGTTGCCTGAACACCGAATCCCCGGTCGGCAGGCGATGACTGCACAGGGGCGCCCGGCGGCGTGATCTTGCCGGAGTCGATGTCGGCCACCGCTTGGTGGAAGGCGGATAGCACTCGGTCGACTTCGCCACGATGGTCGTTGAACCAGTCGGTCGACCAGATGCGGCAGAATCGCCAGCCGAGGCGCTCCAGGTGTTCTTGTCGCAGCCGGTCCCGGTCACGAGCGGTCGGGGATGAGTGGTAGCTGGCGCCGTCGGCCTCCACCGCCAAGGCGAATTGACCGCCTCTGGTGGGGTGGCGCACGGCGAAGTCGATGCGGTACCCGGAGCAGCCGTGCTGGGGCACGACATCCAGCCCCGCGGCGGTGAGCTTGTCGCGAACATCGATTTCGAAGGGGTTCAATTCGGCTGGATCGCGGGCACCATCCAGCTCGGTGCCCCCGGACTGGGCGAACTTCAGGAATCCACGCAGCATCTCTGCCCCAGTGGAAGTGGTTCTGCCGGGATCCAGGTCGCTGTGGGCAAACGACGACACCAGGGTCATTCGCTTGCGGGCTCGGGTGATGGCCACGTTGAGTCGACGCTCTCCCCCCTGCATGTTCAGCGGACCGAATCGGTACACCATTTGGCCGTCGGCATTCTTGCCGTAGCCGATGCTCAAGATGATGGCGTCGCGCTCGTCCCCCTGCACGCGCTCAAGGTTCTTGACGAAGGTCTTCTCCTCCTTCGCTTCATGGAAGAACTCTTCCAGTTGCTCGTCGGAGTCGTGTTGGAGCCGTTGGCGGAGGGCTTCCTCGATGCGATTGGCATGGTGGATGCCCATGGCGATGACCCCGAGGCTTTCTTGGGGTCGCTGTTGGGCATGGTCGAGCATCAGGTCCACCACCCGAAGGACTTCGTCGGAACTGCTGCCCTTCTCCACGGCCATGCCCGGTCGGTGGGGCACCAGCTCCCACGTCACGCACCGGTCGGCGCTGGCCCCCGGGAAGGTGGTGAGGCTCCCGTGGTAGATCTCCTGATTCGAGTAGGCGATCAATCGCTCGTCTTGGGAGCGGTAGTGCCAGGAGAGGGGGCGACGGGACAGTCGGGCGTCCATCACATCGAGAATCGAGTCGTAGTCGCTCAGGGACTCCTCGTCTTCGTCGAGGTCGTCGCTGGTACCCCCGGAACTGTCGAAGAAGGTTGTGGGCGGGAGCTGGCGGGAATCGCCCGCCACCATGGTTCGGTGTCCCCGTAGCAATGCTGAGATGGCGTCACAGGGCATCACCTGGCTGGCCTCGTCGAACACCACCAGGTCGAACAGCGGCCGTGGCGGCAGCGTCTGGGCCACGTCCAGCGGTGACATCGCCCAACACGGGCGCAGTGCCAGAAGCGCCTCGGGCGCTTGTTGGAACAGCTTGGCCAACGGCAAGTGGCGTGTCTTCTTGTTCGCCTCCTTTCGGATCAGCTCGTCTTGATCGGGGAAGCGGTTCAGCGCGGCCACGGCATGCTCGGCGATGCGTCGGGCCACTCGGGCTGCAGTGCGGCCCAGGTGAGCTTTGTCGTCAGCCATGAACTCGGCCACGTAGCGAGTTTGGCGGGTTCCCCGAAAGCCGGACAGGCGACCGTCGTTCAGATGCAGTTCTTGATGAATCGATCGCAGCCACGAGTGGTCGAAGGCCCGTTCCAGGTCTTCTGGTGGCAGCGAGCCGTCGTTGACCTTGTCGAGCAGCGGCCCCACCTGCTTCTGACGCAGCCGCTGCTCCAGCTCAGCCATTTGGGGCAAGCTGAACAACGTCTGTTGGTCATCGAGCAGCCGTCGGACGATCGCCAAGATGTCCTCTGCGGATTGCCGGGCGAAGTCCTGTGTCGGCACCAAGATGGACAAGAAGTCGACCGACTTCATCACCGCGGCCAACGCGGCATGGGCCTGTCCGACTGCGGCGGACACTCGTGGCGAACCGCTACATCCGAGTTCGGACCATCGGCGGTCCTGGGTGCGGGCCGCGACCACCGCATCCACCGCTGCTCGCCTGCTGAGGGTGGATGAGGGGGCCAGGAGGCTGTCAAGGGTCTCCATGGCCGCTTTGCATCGCTTGTCGAAGAGCCGCAGCACCCAGGGTTTGGCCGCTGGGGTGACCTCCTCCACGAGTTGATCCAAGTCTCGATGAAACACCTCCGGTGAGAGCACGGCATCTGTCTTTGCGATGGCAATCGAGAGGTCATGGAGGTCGGTAGTCAGCCCTTGCCACTCGCGCACGGACTCCGGTTCGGTGATGCCCAGCTCTTGTTGCAGTCGCGGCTGCTGGATCAGCCACTGGGGTATGAGGTTGCCAACCAACTCCCGGCATGTCTCGGACGCGCTGCGGGCCTCGGCTTCGGCGGTGATGCGGGCTCCAGCCCATGGAGAAGTTCCCGAGCGAAGCGGTTCGGAGAGGTCAACCCAATCCTTGAGGTCACGGCGAACACCGTCGGCAGCGTCGCGGCCCAGGTCGGACAGGGCCGCCGCCGGGAACCACATCGGCGGCTGACGCGACCCCTCCGTGGGATTACCACCTGCTTCCAAACCCAGCAGGTGCTTCTGAACATCGAAGTACGACATGTTCCATGGGGGGTGCGGTTGGTGCAGGGCCTCGGAATACCCGGAGAGTTCCTTGCGGGTGTTCTCTACTTTGCGATGGAGATCCTGGAGGTCGACCGGCGGGATTCTGGCGATCTCAGCGAGCGAGTCGTTGAGCTGGCCGGCGAGTTTCTTGCGGGAGGAGACTCCGCCGTGCAGGTCCATCACGAACCGATCAAGACCGGCCGAGGTCAACCGCTTGACCACCGCATCGATGGCGGCTCGCTTCTCGGCCACGAAGAGAACGCTTTTGCCCTCCGCCATCATGGTGGCGATGAGATTGGAGATGGTCTGGCTCTTGCCCGTTCCCGGAGGCCCCTGGAGCACAAACGACTCGCCCGCCATGGCGGCATTGATGGCTAGATTCTGCGATGAATCGGCGTCGAGCACCAGGAATTCGTTCCGGGGCGGCGTTCGATCGGGGAGGGATGGGTCGACCGCACTGACGTGGTGGTTGCGCAGCGACTGGCCGGCTTCGTCGTCGCCGGCGATGGCGGCGATCACATCGTGGCGGGCAAGTGCTTCCACGTTGTCGCGGATGTCGTTGACCATCGGCATCTTCTTGAACATGAAGTTGCCCAACACCACCCTCTCCGCAATATCGAAGTCCGGGACTCGGGCTGCACGCTGGAGCAGCTCCGCGAAAATGGCCTTCTCTTCTCCTTGGCTGATCTGCTCACCGTCCCCGAATGGGTCCAAGAGGCTGTCTCCGGCCACGTCCACCTTGAACTCGTGGGAGAGGTGGAACAAGAGGGCCTCATTGAGCGTCCAATCGCCGCTCAGTTGGATGTCGAAGTCGATCTCGCTGGCCCCGGTGCGCTCCAAGGACACCGGCGACAACAGCACCGGTGCCGCCGGAGTGGCGCTGGAGGACACCGGCGTCCAGGTGGCCATCCCCCATCCCACGAACAAGGTGTTGATGCCCTTCTCCTCGAAGTTGAAGACGGCCTTGCGTTTGACCGTACGGATCCGCCTCAAGGCGTCATCGAAGAGGTCGTCGGGAAAGAGATCCTGGGCCCGGATCCTTCTGCCGTTCTGCAGGCGAGCCCTCGCCTTGGGGTCGGCCTGGTCCAAACTCAGCGTTCCCGACTTGAGTTCCTTGTAGTAGAGCAGCAGGTTTCGCCCCGACTCGTCGGTGAGGTCTTTGGCCCACTTCTCGGCGGCCCGCTCCACAGTCTGCATCCGGCTCATCGGTGAGGGAGACTACTCACAAGCTCAGCAGCGACCCGCACGGAGATCGCCTGCCCTTGCCCCAATCACGGCTATCTCTTGGTGGGCCAAAAAAAATAGCCCCGCCATGCCCTGCGGAGCAGGCCAGGCGGGGAATACTGAGCGCAGCGTACCGTGCCAACCACGACTCAGCAACCCCGACTCTTGTCGCCCGCCAACGCCGCCCGTCTGCGGGTTCCCGTGCCCACGAACCTGACCACTGACCTGCTAGTGTATTAGTTACCTACTGTGTTAGTTGACTAATATACTAGATAACTATTACGGTAGTGGCATGGTGTCCACGTCGTTGATCGACCGCGAAGCCGAGTCGGCCACGCTGCGGGCGTTGCTCGACGGCGGCAAGCCGGCTCTGGCGTTGGTTCACGGTCGCCGCCGGGTGGGCAAGACATTCTTGTTGTCCCGTCTCTGGCCCACCGAACAGGTGTTGTACTACTCGGCGTCGTCCACCACCGCGGCCATCAACCGGCAGGCGTTGTTGGCCATGGCGGCCACCTGGTCGGGCCAAGAGCTGCGGCTGGACGACCACCCCACGTGGCGTACCGTCTTTCGCTCCCTGCTTCATCTGCGCCCGGCCCTTCCGACCGTGATCGTGTTGGACGAGTTCCAGTATCTCGCCGACGGGGAGAGCGGGCTGCGCGAGGTGGCGTCGGAGTTGAACGCGGTGTGGGAATCGGGTCTGGACCGCACCGGTGGTCTGTTGGTGGTGCTGTCCGGCTCGGCCGTACGGACGATGGAGGCCCTGGCCAAGGGAGGGTCGCCGCTCTACGGACGCCTCGATGCTCAGCTCCCGCTGGCGCCCTTCGACTACTTCGACGCCGGGCAGATGGTGGCCCGCTACTCGCCGGCCGATCGGGTACGGGCCTACGGCGCTTTCGGCGGGCTGGCCGGCAACCTGGCGGCGGTGGACGACTCCCGTCCCCTGGGGGACAACATCGCGGACCTCCTATTGTCGCCCCACGGTGTGGTTCGGGCCCGCCTGTTGACCGAGATCGACCAAGAGGAGGGCTTGCGCAACCCTGCTCGTTACCGGGCGGTGCTCGTGAGCATCGGCCTGGGGGCCCGCTCCGTCGGGGAGATCGCCGCCAACATGGGCCAAAGCGCCGACACTCCCCTGAAGCGGATCATCGATCAGCTCGAGGACATGGCGTATCTGGTGCGTGAGGTCAATTTCGAGGCGTCGCCCCAGCGGGGGGTGCGCTACCGGCTGGCCGATCCTGCCACTCGCTTCCACTACGGGATCGGGCTGCCGGCGGAGTCGGCGGTGGCCGTGCTCGGCCCGCAAGCGGCCTGGCGGGAGCGGTTCGCGCCAGAGGTGTTCCCCTCCTACGTTGGCCGGCACGTGTTCGAGGACGTGGTGCGACAGGGGTGTCGACGCTGGGGTCCTGAGCAGGGTCTGCCCTTGGTGGCGCAATGGGGGCGATGGTCGGGCCAGGACCGCAGCCGACGCCCGGTGGAGATCGACTTGGTCGGCCGCACCTTGGACGGCACTGTGGTCACCGGCTCGATCAAGTTCCGCAACCGACCCGCCGACGCCCGTACCTACCTCGATCACACCACGGCCCTGGAACGGCTGGCCGACAGCGGGATTGGCTGGGCCCGAGAATCCTTGGCCCCCGACGCCCCGTTCTGGTTCGTCTCCGCCGCCGGATTCTCCCCCTCCTTCCACGAAGTCGCCGACCCCCACCACCCCCTCATCACCTGGACCCTCCAAGACCTCTACCCCTCCTGACCAAGCGCTCTGTCGAACCTGTTGGGGCCGCTCCGAGGGGTTCCAGGAGGTCGGCGGGAGTGGGGCCTCAGTGGGGGGTGGGGCCGATGGCGGGGGGTTGGGATCGCAGGGCCTGGATTTCGGCGACGGCTTCGGGGGAGAGTTCGTCGACGCCGATGAACTCCTCCAGATTGCGGTGGAGGTTGATGATCCGCATCTCTTCTCGGCTCAACACGATGTGGTCGAGGCCCGGCTGGTGCAGACCCCGCTGGGCTCGCTGCAGGTTGGACAGATCCTGGTCGAACACCAGGTTGAGAGAGGCGTCCTCGGCGGCGATGGTGGCCTGCACGGGCCGATCACGGTCGGCACCGGGTGGGCGGCGGTCGAGATGGAGCAGGTCCATGAGGGCGTCGTCGGGGGTGGGGCCGGGCCGGGCCCGCAGCACGGTGATGCTGTCGCACATCACGATCACCGTGATGTTGGGGAACAGGTTGAACTGGAACAAGTCGAGCATCTGGGCCTGGTCGAAGCCGCTCAGGTCCAGGCCCTTGGCGGAGGTGGCGTCGCGGATCAGCCCCTCCAACACGTCTCGCACGCTGCCCCCATCGGGTACCGGCGGGCACGCCCCCGGATTCTCCGAGTCCTGACCGTAGCGGGCTCCCTGGGTGACGATGATGGAGTCCCAGATCTCCTGGTCGGTGGCCCCGTTGCGCAACCGGGGGCTCGGCACCCCGTAGGGCTGGTGCAACGAGCCGTGGCGACCGTACAGGCGGTTCACCGAGTTGACGTCGTCGCAACTGGGCAGCATCTCCCGGTGGATGCCCTGCACGTGGTAGGTCTCGCTGAACGCCTCGATGAGGGTCTTCCAGTTGCAGGGCAGCGGCACGGTGAGGTCGTAGGCGCAGACGTACTCCTCCAGGCGAGCCCACTCCAGCAGTCCGGGAATGGCCTCGAGGTAGTCGTCCAAGGGCTCGGCTTCCGGGTCCAGGTTCACGAACACCAACGGCCCCCAGGTGCCCACCTGCACGGGGAACAGCGGGTAGTCGTCGTTGCGCAGCGCCCCGAATCCCCGGCGTGACGGCACCTCTCGCAGCTTGCCGTCCAGGGTCCACGACCAGCGGTGATAGGGACAGCGCAGCTCGGTGAGCCCCGACCCCGACCCGGTACACAGCACGTTGCCCCGGTGGCGGCACACATTCTGGAATCCCCGCAGCCTCCCGTCGTCACCCCGCACCACCAGCACCGAGAGGTTGCCCACGGTGTACTCGAACCAGTCGCCGGGCGACGGCACATGGTCCACCGTGCAGGCCAGTTGCCAGGCCCGGGGCCACACGTGGGTCATCTCCAGGTCGGCCCACGCCGGGGAGATGTAGCGGTGGGTGGGCACCTTCACCGGCTCCCGGCGGGGCGGCACCTCACCGATGGCGGTGCCCACCGGGGCGTCGTTGGTGAACTCGGGTCCGATCGGGATTCTCGCCATCGCTGGTGCCTTCACAGGGTTGGATCGGGCCGGCGGAGCCCTGGGCCGGGACCGACAGCCGATGTCGTCGCCAAGAGGTTATCGGTGATGGGCGGTCCCGTAATCTGGAACCCGTATGAGCTGGTCCGAGGGGGTTGTGTTCGCCGTCGGGGCCCTGATCGCCCTGACCACTCTGCTGGCCGCCATCCACACCGTGGTGGTACCCCGAGCCGAGCGCAGCCTGCTGATTCGGTTTGTGTACGTGGGCATGGGGTTGTTGTTCTCGGTGTTGGCCCGACGGCGCAAGACCTACGAATCCCGCGACGCCCTGTTGGCCCGCTACGCCCCCACCACGCTGATGGTGCTGCCCTTCGTGTGGTCGGTCGGGGTGACCTACGGGTTCTCGCTGATGTTCTGGGCGCTGCACGTCCGCCCCTACCGGGAGGCGCTGGTGTTGAGCGGTTCGTCGCTCACCACCCTGGGCTTTCGGGAGACCAACGACTTGTTCACCCTGATCCTGGCCGTGGCGGAGGCGCTCATCGGCCTGGGCATCGTGGCTTTGCTCATCAGTTTCCTGCCCACCCTGTACAGCGCCTTCAGCACCCGGGAGGCGGCGGTGGCCCGGTTGGACGTGAGGGCGGGCACCCCGCCCACGCCCGAGGCCATGATCATCCTGGCCCACGAAATCGGCGGGCTGGAGGCCATGGACGACACCTGGGCCCAGTGGGAGCAGTGGTTCACCGACATCGAGGTGAGCCACCAGACTTATCCGGCGTTGGCCTTCTTCCGGTCGGTACGCCCCGATCGGTCGTGGGTCACCGCCGCGGGGGCGGTGCTCGACACGGCGGCCATCATGTTGTCGACGGTGAACGTGCCCCAGTCGCCGGCTGCCGCGTTCATGATCCGTTCGGGCTATGTGGCCCTGCGCAACGTGGGCGACTTCGTGGGCATCGACTACGACCCCGACCCGGCGCCCACCGCACCGATCACCGTTCGCCGCCGGGAATTCAACGAGGTGTACGAGACGTTGCGGCGGGCCGGGGTGCCGGTGGTGGAGGACATCGCCCAGGCGTGGGCCGACTTTGCCGGTTGGCGGGTGAACTACGACACGTGTTTGATCGGGCTGTGCTCGCTCACCTCGGCGCCGCCGGGCAAGTGGAGTTCCGACCGGCCCTCCCCCTACCACCACATTCCCCTGCTGCATCGCCCGGTCGACCGTCCTCATCCGCCCTTGTTGCGCCAGATCCAGCGCTGGAACCGGATGCGACGCCGCAACGACAACCCGGCCCGCCGCCCGTGAGTTCGTGTCGGGCGGGCACCAAGTACGTGACCGAGGTGAAGGAGCAGCCGACATGAAGACCCGGATCACCGAGTTGCTGGGCATCGACATCCCCGTGGTGCAGGCGCCGATGGGCTACATCGCCCGGTCGCCGCTTGCCTCGGCGGTGTCCAACGCGGGCGGCATGGGCATCATCGAGACCTCCTCGGGCCAACTCGACGCCATCAAGGACGAGATCGCCAGGATGCGGGACCTCACCGACCGCCCGTGGGGGGTGAACATCGCCCAACTCCTGGTGCCCGACGCCACCGTCATCGACTTCGTGATCGACCACGGTGTGGGGTTCGTCACCACCTCCGCCGGCGATCCGGCCCGGTTCACCTCGGTGCTGAAGGAAGCAGGGATCACCGTGTTCCACGTGGTGCCCACCCTGCGAGGGGCGCAAAAGGCGGTGGACGCCGGGGTGGACGGCCTCATCGTGGAGGGGGTGGAAGGGGGCGGGTTCAAGAACCCCCACGGTTCCTCCACCATGGTGCTCACCCCGCTGGTGTGCGCCGCGGTGGAAGTGCCCGTGATCGCTGCGGGTGGGATTTGCGACGGGGTGTCGATGGCCGCCGCCTTGGCCCTGGGGGCCGACGGCGTGCAGATGGGCACCAGGATGCTGTCGGCGGCCGAGTCGCCGGTTCACCCCAACTGGAAGCAGGCCGTGGTGGACGCCGCCGAGACCGACACCGTGCTGTTGAACCGTTTCGGCCGCCCCGGCATGCGGGCGCTGCGCACCGAACTCACCGCCGAACTGGAGCATCACGACCAGGTGCAGATGCCCGGCCTCGACCTGCTCATGGAGCAGTACTTCGGCGGGCGGATGGACGTGGCCGTTCCCTTCGGCGGCCAGGTGATGGGCCGCATCGACCAGGTTCGACCGGTGGCCGACATTCTGGCGGAGGCCTGGGAGGACTGCCAGGCGCGCCTGCGCCGACTGGGTGAGGCCGCCGCAGGCTGATGCGGTCTCTCTCCGGGCAGTCCCGTACCCGGTCGTCCCGGTTGGGCCTGTCCCGGTTGGCGGCTTGGCGGGCGTCGCTGCCCCGGACGGGATTGCCCCGGACGCCGCTGTCCCGGTTGGGCCTGTCCCGGTTGGCGGCTTGGCGGACGCCACTGGCCCGGTTGGGACCGGCGGGGATCCGACTGCTGGGTCCCGACCCCCGGGGGGTGGGCCAATCGCTGGGGGCCCTGTGCGTGCTGGCGGTGACCAGTGTGGTGGCCGGGGTGGTGTTGGGTCGCAGCCACGAGCGCCTGGCCGACGTGCCCGGGCTGTTGCTGTTGGTGCCGGCGGCCATCGCGTTGCGGGGCAACATCTTCGGGGCGTTGGGCAGCCGGCTCGGCACCGCCATCCACACCGGCACGTTCCGCCTGTCACTGCGGTCGTCCACCGTGGTGGGCCAAAACGTGAGGGCTTCCATGGCCTTGACGCTGGTGTTGTCGCTGGTGTTGGCCATCTTGGCCTCGGTGGTGGCGTCGGCCACCGGCATCGAGGGGGCCATCAGCGTGGCCGACTACCTGGTGATATCGGTGGTGGGCGGGACGCTGGCCTCGGTGTTCGTGTTGTTGGTCGCCCTGGGCATGGCCACCGGTTCGGTGCGCTGGGGTCTCGACCCCGACAACGTGACCGCCCCCATGGTGACCGCCGCGGGCGACGTGTTGACCCTGCCCGCTCTCATCGTGGCCTCCCACCTGGTACGGCGAGACGTGGTGACCCCGGTGATCGCCGGTATGGTGGTGGCCGCCACCGCCATCTCGTTGGTGGCCGCCGTCCGGTCCAAGGCCCCGGAGCTGCGCACCATTCTCCGGGAGTCGATGCCGGTGTTGGCACTGGCCGGATTCCTGTCGCTGTTGGCCGGGGTCATGCTGGAGAACCGATTCGACGTGTTCGCCGCCCGCCCCGTGCTGTTGGTGCTGGTCCCCGGCTACCTGGCCACCGCCGGGGCACTCGGTGGCATCTTGGCCAACCGCCTGTCGAGCAAGCTGCACCTGGGACTGATCGGTCCCAGCCTGGTGCCCCAACGGGAGGCGCGGGCCGACGTGGGCGTGACCGTGGGTTTGGCCCTGCCGGTGTTCGCCATCGTGGCCCTGGTGTCGCAGGGGGCGGGGTCGCTGGTGGATCTGGCCGGTCCGGGAGCGGGCCGGTTGGTGGGGGTGGTGCTGGTCGGCGGGGTGATGGCGGTGGCGGTGGTGGTGGCCGTGGCCTACTACGGGACCATCGCCGCCGTGCGATTCGGGGTCGACCCCGACACGGTGGGCATCCCGACGGTAACCGCCGTGCTCGACCTGGTGGGCGCCCTCACCTTGGTGTTCGCCATCGAGGTCTTGGGGGCAGGATGAGCAGCGGGATGCCGACGACTACCTTGGAGAGACCGGACGATGGACGATAGACCGCGAAACCTGCGGGCCATGCTCGCCGAGGCCAAGGACCTCTCCGAGCTGATGGTCGATCTGGCCTACGCCGCCCTGTACTTCGACGACCCCGACATGGCCACCGAGGTGGACGACCTCGAGGTGCAGATGACCGAGCTGGTGCAGGACATGCGGGCGGTATGCATCATGGCCGTGCGCCACCCCCGGGAAGCCGAGGGCATGTCGTCGGTGCTGCAGGTGATCAGCGCCATCGAGCGGATCGCCAACGACGCGGTGGACATTTCCCGGATCGTCACCCGCCGGCTGGGGATTCCCGCCGAGTTGGTGGCCGACATGTCCAACGCCGAGGAGGTGTCGCACCGGCTGGTGGTGCGGGAGGGGTCGCACATGGTGGGCCGTCCCCTGGGCGATCTGGAGTTGCCGGTGGTGGCCGGGATGCGGGTGATGGCCATCAAGCGGGATCGGAGTTGGATCACCGACGTGGGTGGTGATCAGTTGCTGATGCCCGGAGACGTGCTGTTTCTGCGGGGTTCCCCCGCGGGGATCGTGAAGCTGCACCAACTGGCCGCGGCGCCCACGTGGGAGGAGCGGTCGGCACCGGAGGACCCGTGGTTCTCTGATCTCCACCGTGCGGTGGAGGTGCTGGTGGAGATGAAGGACCTCTCGGAGGCCGCCGTGGGCCTGGCCTATTCGGCGCTGGTGCTCAACGACCGGGGGTTGGCCGCCGAGGTGCAGCAGCTCGAAGGGCGCCTGGATGAGATGAACCACCAGTTGGAGCTGTGGGTGTTGCGGGCTGCGGCCGACAACATCGATCCGGCCCCGCTGCGGGGCCTGCTGCACCTGGGCCAGGCCGCCGAGGACATCGGTGACCAGGCCCGTCAGATGGTCCTCTTGGTGGAGCAGGGCGAGGAGGTGCATCCGATCCTGGAGATCGCCCTGGGGGACTCCGACGAGGTGGTGGTGGACCTGCCGGTGGCCCCGGGCTCGGGTGCCGACGGGTCGTCGTTGCGGGAGCTGGCCCTGGGCATCGAGCCGGGCTTCACCGTGTTGGCCATCCGCCGGGGGGGTCGCTACCTCTATCGGCCGAGGGGGCGCACGGTGCTGGCCGCCGACGACCAGATCATCGCCAGCGGCCCCGACGAAGGCCGAGAGGCCCTCGCCGCCCGCTTCGGCTGGCACCTCGTGAGAGACGAAGAAGGACTCGAAGACACCCTCCAACCCCTCACCCCTTGATTGGACGGCCTCGGCACAGATTGTCCTCAGAGGCGAGCGTCACCTGTGAACTGTAGAGAGCCTTGACTCTCCGGCAGCCCACCCGCGTATACTGATTGTATGACAGCAACGGTGCCGATTCCGGTGCGGTTCGAGGAGAAGCAGGTTCAGGCCATAGATCGCCTGGTAGACGAAGGGGTAGGGGAAACTCGGTCTGAGGTCATCCGACGGGCTGTAGAGCGCCTGGAGGACACCGTTCGCCGAGCCCGGATCGAGCAGGAAATCATTGACTCCTACCGCGAGCAACCCCAGTCACCGGATGAAGATGCTGCGGCCATGGCCGCGGCTATCGCGCTCATCGAAGCAGAACCGTGGGTGTGGACCGAGGATGGCCAGTTCATTCCGAAGCACGTGGCCTCCGAACGGGGCATCCCTCTCGGCCCAGGCCCTTCACGCCCGCATTCTGGAGCCATTGAGGGGCGATGAACCAAGGCGACATCTGGCTGATGGAGCAGCCCACCGAGGAGGGCAGGCCGGTTGTCATCGTGTCTCGGAACGGGGCCATCCCGGTCCTCAACAGCGTGGTCGTGGCTCCTGTCACCAGTACCCTTCGGCCGCTCCCGACATGTTTGCCGGTCGGCGCTGAAGAGGGCCTAGCTCACGACAGTGTGGCAACTTTCGACAATCTCACCTCTGTGCCGAAATCCATCTTGACCAGGCAAATCGGAAGCCTCAACTTCCTTGGCCGTCAACAGATGTGTGAAGCCCTCCATGCTATGTCCGACTGCTGAAGGCAGTGGATCGTAGGGTGGATTCAGAATTCCCAGCACCGCCACGGGAGGCGGTATCTGCGATCGACACCTCCCGTTAGCATGCAGTTGCCACCGGTACCGGGGTCTCATTCAGATTGATATCAAAGTTGCGGACTCATCAGCGAGAGGTTCTCCGCTCCTCTCCTCCCCAGGTGTGGGGGATGGGGTTAGTCGGTGGTGAGGCGGCGGGCGGTGGTGCGGCGGGACAGGCCGAGGAAGAGCAGGCCGGCTAGCACCAGGCTGGCACCGATCAGCAGGAGCACGCCGGTCTCGGAGCCGCTTTCGGCCAGGACCTCTTCGTCTGTGTCGCCGTCGTCCATCCCGTCGTCGGCGTCACCCATGCCGTCGTCAGCATCGTCCATGTCGTCGTCCGCCTCCGGGGAAGCGGTGACGATGCGGCCTTCGCCGCCTTCGGGATAGCGGTCGGCGGGGATGACCGCTTCGAGTCCCTCGCTCACATAGGCGGCCAGCGACTGCTGGTCGGTCAGCCCCAGGTTGGTGCGGGTGCCGTCGCCGAACAGGTACTGGTCGCCACCGTTGGCCAAGAAGTTGAGGGTGACCAGCGTGGTTGACGGCGCCCCGTCCACCACGGCCCCGTCGGCCACCAGGGCGGTGCCGTCGTCCAGGGTGATCGACCACACCCGGGTGCCCTCGACGGTGACGGTGTCGTCGTCACCGATCTCCTGGGGGGTGCCCTCCGGGTTGTACACCAGGGTCATCCCGGCCACCTGGGCGAAGCGTCCGCTGGAACTCTCCACCCGGGACACGGCGTTCTCGAAGATCACCTTCATCTGGGCGGCCGACACGTCCTCGATCACGGTGACGAAATTGCCGAACGGAGAGATGTTGAAGGTCTCCAGCTCGCTGAGCGGCCCCACCGGGATCACCGAGTCGTTGCGGATGCCGCCACCGTTTTGGATGGCCACCGCCGGTTGGGGCACGCCGAAGTCCTCGGCCAGCCGCTGGCCGTTCCACAACAGGGCGTCGGTGAGCAGGTTGCCGAGGTTGGTCTCGGCGGTGCGGATGCCCGGCGAGCGACGGCCGTCCAGCGGCACCTCGGTGGTGCCCACCGGGTTGGCGGCCAGGTCATCGAGGGCAGCGGACACCGGCTCGGTCACCTGGGCCACCACGTCGGGATGGGGCTCCACTGCGTCGGGCTCGTCGCCCCCGGCCACCCGTTGCAGTCCGCTGGCGTCGTCGATGGCGGTCACGTTGCCGTCGGCGTCCACGGTGAGGATGAGCCGACCCACGTAGGTGTAGTCGCCCGGCGTGGTCACCACCGGGACCTCGGTGCCGTCGACCAGGGTGGCGGTCAGCGGGTAGGGGCCGTAGGGGTCGCCGTCTCCGGGCAGCAGCACCGTGGAATCGTCGGCCAACAGGGCACCGCTACCGCCCGCCACGATGGCATCCACCCCGGTGAGGTCGGCAGCCAGATCGATCTCGCTGCTCAGGGCCTGCAGGTGGGTGGACAGCACGATGATGTCGACCCCGTCGGCGGTGAGACGGTCGATCTCCGGTTGCACGATCCCGGCCACATTGGGGTTGACCACCACGTTGCGGGGACTGGAGATGTAGGTGAGTTCGGGGGTGGTGGCGCCGATGATCCCGATGCGGCGGCCCTGCTTCTCCACCACCACCGAGGGCGCGATCCGGCCCTCGTCGGCCAGAGCGGCCAGGGCCGGCTCGCCGGAGAAGTCCAGGTTGGCGCTGATGAACGGTGCGGTGGTGGTTTCGGTGATGAACCGAGCCAGCACATCGGGCCCCAGGTCGAATTCGTGGTTGCCGATGGTGAGGGCGTCGTAGCCGATCAGGTTGAGGGCCAGCGCGTCGTAGAACGGCCCGTCCTCGTCCAGGCTGACCGACAGCTCGGGGCCGCTCAGGAAATTGTCGCCCGAGGAGATGGTGATCACCGCCGCGCCGTCGGCGGTGGCCTCGTCGCGCAGTTGGTGCACCAGCGAGGCGAAGCGGGCCGCACCCCCGAAGTCGGGCAGATCCGACGACGCCTGCACGAGCTGCGACTCGCCGTCGTTGTGGTGCAGGATCACCAACTGCAGTTCGTCGGTGTCGGCATGGATCAGGACCGGCTCGGCATCGTCGGCCTGAGTGGTGACCGGACCGACGGCGTCGTCGGATTGGGCCGCCGCCGAAGCTGCACCCAGCAGCCCGAAGGCCACCAAGGCGGTCACGAGAGTCCAGAAGATCCGACGCATGTTGAAGGCTCCATTCATTGCCGTGTTCTTTGCCCTTGAGTCTGGGTTCGGGCAAGGGTCAACCAGGCGGCCTCCGCCCGCAAGACTCTGCCACCCGCAGTTTGCCCCACGATGACGCCGTTGCCAAGGGGGAGTTGACGTTTCACGACCAGTGGGTGCGGCGGCCCACCGGAACCGGGCACCTCACGCCGACGAACACCCCCGCAACCGGGACGAAATCGACCCGCCGTAGAGCGTTGTCCACCTCGGCCCGGTACCGTCACGGCGTGAGCGATCTCGCCCCCGCTGCTGCGTCCGGGGCCTTCGCGTCGCTCTCCAACCGAAATTACGCCGGCCTGTTCTGGTCGGGCCTGATGGCGTTTCTGGCGGTGGGCATGCAGATCCTGGCCCGGAGCTGGCTGGCCATCGAGCTCACCGATTCCAACCTGGCCTTCGCCGCGGTGATGTTCGCCTTCGGCCTCGGCATGTTGGCCATCACACCGTTCGGAGGGGTGGCCGCCGATCGGTTCTCCCGCCGGGCGCTCATCTTGGGCTCCCACGCATCGTTGAGCCTCAGCGCGCTCTGGTTGGGGGTCATGGTGCTCACCGACCGGGAGTAGTTCTGGATGCTGCTGGTGGCCTCGTTCATCCAGGGTGCGTCGTTCGCCTTCATGGGGCCCGCCCGGGTGGCCATGACCGGCGACGTGGTGAGCCGGGAACTCCTGCCCAACGCCATCTCTCTCACCCAGCTCACCGTGTGCGCCACCCAGATCGTGGGTCCGACTTTGGCCGGATTCCTGGTGGCCACCCCCAACTTCGGCACCGAAGGGGTCTACCTGGTCACTGCCGGACTCACCGCGGCGGGGGCCATTCCCATCGCTCGGCTTCCGGCGGGGCGCCCCGAGCGGCGGGAAACTCGGGGGCCGCTCGAAGAGATCTTCGACGGGGTGGCCTACGTGCGCCGGTCCCCCTACCTGCGGGTGGTGGTGCTGTCCACCTTCCTCATGATCATGGTGGCCATGCCCTACATGGTGTTTCTGCCCAAGTTTGCCGAGAGCGTGTTCGGCGTGGGGGCGGGGTGGTTGGGCATCCTGCAGGGGGCCAACGCCATCGGCGGCTTCGTTTGCGTGCTGCTGGTGGCCCGATTGCGCAACAACACGGTGTTGTGGCGAATCCGCATCCTGTCGGCGGCCGGCGTGGCGCTGGGGGTGCTGGTGTTCGCGGGAACTCCCAATGAAATGTTGGCCGTGCCGGTGATGATGGTGTTGGGGGCGGCCACCATGGTGTTCCAGACCGCCAACATGTCCATGGCCCTGCTCTTGGCCCAGCCCGTGTACCACGGCCGGGTGCAGAGCCTGCTCATGGTCTCGTTCAGCGCGCAGAGCCTGGTGGCGTTCCCCCTCGGATCGTTGGCCGACCAGATCGGGCTGCGCGAGATGCACGGGCTCATGGCGGCGGCCACCGCGGTGATCGTGCTGTGGTCGATGTCCGCCGGTCGCCGTGCCCGGCTCCAAGTGCAAAGCGAACAGGCGGCGTCAGGTGTGGGCAACTAGGCCCGGGCGCTGACCAGCCAGGCGGCGCCGCCCATGGTGATGCCATCGGGGGTACGGCGGCGTTCGACCATGGCCCCGAGGGCGGCCTTGACCCGGTCGATCACGTGTACCTCGGCGTTCTCGGGGACGGCGGTGCCGGGAAGCAGATCCATGTAGTAGCGGACCAGCTCGTCGGTGGTGCCGCCGCCGATGGTCACCGGAAGGTCGCAGGGGGTGATGTCGATGTCCACCAGCCCGGCCTCGGTCAAAACGGAGCTGATCCGGTCGGCCGACGCCAGCGAGAACGGCCCGGGGGCCTCGGGGTCCATGGGATCAGGCGGACCCAGCACCTCGGCCACCGCCTGACCCGGCTCGGTCACCCAGGAGTTCTCCCCGGGCGAGCGCCAGCAGACGAATCCCAGCCGTCCCCCGGGTCGCAGCGCCCGGCGAAGGTTGGTGAACCCCGCCACCGGCTCGGCGAAGAACATGATCCCCATGCGGGAGAACACGCCGTCGTGGTGCCGGGGCTCGAACCGGTGGGCGCCGGCGTCGGCCACCACGAACGAGACATTGGCCATCCCGGCGCCGTCGGCCCGGCGGCGGGCCTCGTCGAGCATGGGGGCCGAGACGTCCACCCCGGTGACGAAGCCGCCTTCACCCACCAGCCGGGCCAACTCCAAGGTGGTGGTGCCGGTGCCGCAGCCCACGTCGAGCAGGTGCTCGCCGGGGTCGGGGTGGAGCCGGGCGATGGCGGCTTCCCCCAGGGGGGCGAGCATGGCGTCGAGACGCTCCCGGTGCTCGACCCACACCGGTCCCCGGTCGTTCCAGTAGTGGCGCAGCGCCTCGGCCTGGTCCAGCATCCTCATCAGTCTGCCAGATGGCCCCGAGTCGGCGGCAGACCGGCCCCCGAGGGGGCCGAGACGGCGGCGGAGGCCCGTCGACACACCACCAACACGTGCCGGCTCGTCGGTCGGGCTACAGTGCGGGGCGGTGAAGCCTGCACCCTTCGAATATCACGCCCCCGAGTCGGTGGCCGACGTGGTCGGGCTGCTGGCCGAGTACGGCGACGACGCCAAGCCCTTGGCCGGCGGCCAGAGCCTGGTACCCCTCTTGGCCATGCGGCTCACCCGATTCGAGCACTTGGTGGATCTGAACCGGGTGGACGAGCTGTTCGGCGTGACCGCCGACAACGGCGGCGTCCGCATCGGGGCCATGACCCGCCAGGCCGCAGTGGAAACCGATGCCACGGTGGCCGACCGGGTGCCGCTGTTGCACCTGGCCACCCCCCACATCGGCCACTTCCAGATCCGCAACCGGGGAACCATCGGCGGCTCGGTGGCCCACGCCGACCCGGCCTCGGAATACCCGGCGGTGATGCTGGCCCTCGACGGCACCGCCGAGATCACCTCGGCCTCCGGTAGCCGGGAGGTGCCCGCCGCCGAGTTCTTCCAGTCCACGTTCACCACCGCGGTCGAGCCCCACGAGCTGCTGGTGGGCCTGCGCTTTTCGGCGTGGGATCAACCGGCGGGCTTTGCCTTCGGCGAGATCGCCCGGCGCAGCGGCGACTTCGCCCTGGCCGGAGCGGCGGTGGCCATCGGCGCCGACGATCAGGGTCGCATCAATCGGGCGGCGGTGGGCATGCTGGGGGTGGGGGCGGTTCCGCTGCGGGCCCCCTCGGTGGAGGCGGCCCTTTTGGCCACCACGGTGGCCGACGCCTACCCCGAAGAAATCGGCAGGCTGGCCGCCGACGACATGGACCCGATCGACGATGTACACGCCGGTGCCCGCTACCGGCGGCAGGCCGGCTCCACCCTGGTGGGGCGGGTGCTGGCCGACGCATTGTCCCAACTTGGTGGGGAGGCCGACGGTGGCTGATCCGATCCCCCTCTCGGTAACGGTGAACGGCCGCACCCGCCGTGGGGTGGCCGAGCCCCGGTTGACGCTGGCCGACTACCTGCGGGAGCAGGCGCAGTGCACCGGGGTGCATCTGGGCTGTGAGCACGGGGTGTGCGGCTCGTGCACCGTGTTGATGGACGGCGAGGCGGTCCGGTCGTGCCTGCTGTTCGCCGTGCAGGCCGACGGCGCCCACATCACCACCGTGGAGGGACTCGCCCCCGACCAGGACACCCTGCACCCGGTGCAGGAGGCCTTCCGGGACTGCCACGGCCTGCAGTGCGGGTTCTGCACGCCGGGCTTCGTGGTGTCGGTGGCCGCATTCCTTGAAGCCAACCCCGACCCCTCCGATGCGGAGATCCGCCACGGACTGGCCGGCAACCTCTGCCGCTGCACCGGCTACCAGGGCATCGTGGCCGCCACCAAGCAGGCCGCCGCCACCCTCCGAGAGGAGCGGACATGATCGCAACACCCCGCCACTGGGCCAACCCGGCCCCTGACGTCGGCCGGACGGGGAGCACCCGGACGGGGAGCACCCGGCCATGAGCGCCACCGCCGCCCGCTACGTCGGTCAGTCGGTCAAGCGGATCGAGGATCCCCGACTGGTCACCGGCCACGGCCGCTACGTGGACGACATCGTGCTGCCCGGCATGCTCCACGTGGCCTTCGGGCGCAGCGACCTGGCCCGAGCGACCATCACCCGGCTCGACACCACTGCGGCCAAGGCCTTGGACGGGGTGTACGCGGTGTTCACCGGGCCCGAGCTGAACCCTCACAACGACTCGCTGCGGGCGTCGCTGCATTCCCCCGAAGCGCCCGCGCCCCCCGCCAACATGCTGGCCGACGGCGACGTGCGCTTCGTGGGCGACCCCTACGTGATGGTGGTGGCCGAGAGCCGCTACATCGCCGAGGACGCCTTGGAGCTGGTCGACGTGGAGTTCGAGGCGCTGGATCCGATTGTGGACTACGAGGCGGCCGCCGAGGCCGACGTCCACGTCCACCCTGAGCTGGGCGGCAACCTGGCCCACGATCTGGCGGTGCCCAACCCGGCCCAGCCGGAGGCCTTCGCCGACGCAGCCCACGTGGTGACCGAGACCTGGTATCAGCACCGCCAGACCAACGTGCCCATGGAAACCCGGGGCATCGTGGCCTCCTGGCAGCCCCACGCCGGGGTGATGGAGGTGTGGGCCTCTTCCCAGAGCCCCCACGAGATGCAGCTTGTGGGGGCCCGAGTGCTGGGCATCGGCGAGCACAAAATGGTGGTCCACTTCGGCGACGTGGGCGGCGGCTTCGGCCAGAAAATGTTCCTGGGGCGAGAGGACATGGCCGTGCTGGTGGCCGCCAAACTGCTGGCCGCCCCCCTCAAATGGATCGAGGACCGGCGGGAGAACCTGCTGGCCTCCAACCACGCCCGCATCGAGAAGATGACCGTGTCCATGGCGGTGGACGAGAACGGCGCCTTCCTCGGTGCCGACGTGGCCCAGCTCGAGGACGACGGCGCCTACCCGCTGGGGGGACCGGCCACCCCCGGTGCCATGGCCACCATGCTGTTCCCCGGCCCCTACCGGGTGGGACCGGTGAGCTGGGCGGCCCGCACCGTCTACACCAACACCTGCGGACGGGGGGCCTACCGGGGGCCGTGGCAGATGGAGAGCGTGGCCCGGGAGCAGATGATCGACCACGTGGCCCGCCAGATCGGCATGGACCCCTTGGAGTTGCGCCGACGCAACGTGCTGAAGCCCGAGGACCTGCCCTATCAGGTGTCCACCGGGCTCCACTTCGAGTCCACCATCTCCCCGGATCAGACCCTGGAGCAGGCCGCCGAGATGATCGGCTACGACGACTTCCGGGCCGAACAGGCCAAAGCCCGGGAGCAGGGCCGCTATCTGGGGTTGGGCATGGCCCTCTACATCGAGCCCACGTCCATGGGCATGGGCCCCCTGGGCACCGAGTCGGCCATGTTGCGGGTGGAGGTGGACGGCCACGTGAACGTGTTCATGGGCACCGGCTCCCACGGCCAGAGCCTGGAGACCACCATGGCCCAGTTAGTGGCCGACGAGCTGGGGGTGCGCCCCGAAGACGTGACCCTCCACCAGGGACACGGCTCGGGGTACGGGTTCGGCACCGGGGGCAGCCGCTCGGCGGTCATCGCCGGGGGTGCGGCCCGGGCGGCGGCGTCGGGGGTGCGGGAGAAAGTGGTGGCCATCGCCGCCCACCTGCTGGAGGCCTCCGCCGACGACCTGGAGGTGGCCGACGGGGTGATCGCGGTGCGGGGCACGCCCACCGCCTCGGTGAGCATGGCCCAGGTGGCCGCCACCGCCTACCAGAACTCCGACGCCCTGCCCGCGGGGATGGAGGCCGGCCTGGAGCACACCGCCCGCTACAAGGCCCCGCCCAACACCCACTCAAACGCCTGCCACATGTGTACCTGCGAGGTGGACCCGGGCACCGGCCAGGTCACCCTGTTGCGGTACGTGGTGAGCGAGGACTGCGGGGTGCTGATCAACCCCATGGTGGTGGACGGCCAGATCGCCGGGGGCGTGGTGCAGGGCATCGGCGGGGTGCTCTACGAGCATGCGGTGTACGACGAGAGCGGCAACCCGCTGGCGTCCACCTTCCTCGACTATCTGGTGCCCACCGCCGCCGAGGTGCCCGAATTGGAGTGTGGCCACATCGTGGTTCCCTCCGACACACCGGGCGGGCACAAGGGCACCGGTGAGGGCGGCGCCATCGGGGCGCCACCGGCGGTGTTCAACGCGGTGGCCGACGCCTTGGCCCCCTTCGGGGTGCATCCCAACCGTCAGCCCCTCGACCCCGACACGGTGCTCTCCTTGATCACCGCCTCCTCCGATTAGCTCCACTCCGGCCGCCCCCGAACCAGAAGCCACGGCCCCCGGTCGGCCCGCCACCCGGCGGGGCCTGGGGATGTGGGCTGCGATGCTCGGCATCTTCTTGTTCAGTTGGGGCCCGATCCTGGTGCGTGACAACGAGTTCGACGCCCTGCCCTTCGCCTTCTGGCGGCTGGTGGGGGCGGCGGTGTGGGCGGCGGGCGCCCTGCACCTGCGAGGGGGCCGACTGGACGCCCGGGTGCTGCGCCATTCCCTGGCCGGTGGGGTGGTGTTCACCGTCAACGCGGCCACCTTCTTCACCGCCATCAAGACGACCACGGTGGCCAACGCCATGGTCATCGGCTCGACCGCTCCCATCTTCCTGCTGTGGGCGGCCAGCCGGATGTTCAACGAGAAGATCAGCCTTCGGGTGGTGGTGGCCACCCCGGTGGCCATCGTCGGGATGGTCATCACGCTTTTGGGCCGGTCCGAAGCCGGGGGTCAGGGTTCGTTGGCCGGCGACGTGCTGGCCGTGGTGGCCGTGATCTCGTTCTCGGGCTATCTCGTGGCCTCCCGCATCGCCCGCCGACACCTGAGTGCCCTGGAGTATCAGGCCGGTTGGTCCACCATCTCCGCCGCCCTGATGCTGCCCGTCGTGTTGGTGTCGCTCGATCCCCTGTTCGTGGACGACGCCCGGAGCTGGGTGGTGGCCGCCATCATGTCGGTGACGGCCGGTCTGGCCCACTTGATGGTCAACTACAGCCAGCGGTTCGTGCCGCTGCGGGCCATTTCGATGTTGAACATGACCGCACCGGGCTTGGCGGTGTTGTGGGCCTGGTTCCTGTTCGACGAGCAGCTCACCGGCTGGCAGTGGTTGGGGGCCGCCTTGGTGGTGGTGTCGGTGGCCGTGGTGGTCCTGGACGAATGATCCGGACCCCCGGACCGGGGGGCCGGTGGCCGCCCTCGGAGCCGGTCGGCGCCGGAAATGGATGGGTGAGCCGGTGCCGCGGGCGGGTAGAGTTGCTGGTCGATCCGGGGTAGCTCAACCGGCAGAGCAAGCGGCTGTTAACCGCTAGGTTGTGAGTTCGAGTCTCACCCCCGGAGCCATCTGCTGCTCCCTTCGGCCAAATCCTGACGAGCCCCTCTGCCCCTGCCCTCTATGCTGGCGGCGGGCCCGTAGCTCAGTGGTCAGAGCAGGCGACTCATAATCGCTCGGTCGCGGGTTCGATCCCCGCCGGGCCCACCACCGGTTCATCGCCGGCCGCGGTCGCCGTCTCTTCCTCCGAGGTCTGCCAGCGGCGGGTGAGCCAGCCCAGTCGATGAGCCCCGTACAGGCCGGTCATGGCCAAGGCGATGCCCACGAAGCCGTCGATCACCCAGTGATTGCCGGTGAGCACCACCGCCACCGACATCAGCAACGGGGAGGCCACCGCGAACACCCGCACCGGGACCGACCGCGTGCTGCGGAACAACACCACCCCGGCCAGCACGTTCCACCCCACGTGGAAGCTGGGCATGGCCGCGTACTTGTTGACCACCGACGGAGGCTGGAGGTACTTGTAGGAGGTGGACAGCTCGGCCACCGTGTCGGTGAAGCCGTCGAAGAACCGGGGCGGGGCCACCGGGAAGAAGGCGAAGAACAACAGCCCCAGGGCGCCGGAGATCAACATGGCGTTGCGCATCAGCGTGTAGCGGTGGCGGTTGTAGTGGTAGAGCAACAGAAGGGCGCCGATGATCACCGGCCAGTGCAGCCAGATGTACACCCAATTGAAGAAGGTGACCACCCAGTGGTAGTCGAGCACCGCCGCTTGCGACCACGCCTCGAAGTCCAGGCCCAAAGTTGACTCGAAAGTCAGCAGGTCATAGGCGTTCTTGAAGGCGGCGGCCTCGGCCCCCTTGGTGAGCATCCGCACCCCGAAGTAGACGAGGGCGGCCAGCGTCACCAGCACCACTTGGCCCGGAAAGCCGCGCCAACTCCGGCGACTGCCGATGATCTCCGGCGCAACCAAGACCTTGAGCTGACGAACCATGTTCGGTCAACTTTACCGCCTGTCGTCCGGTGGTTGCTACCGGTTCATCCGCCGGCAAACTCGCCAATCGCAGGAGGACCGGTTGTTCGCGGGACCACCCCAGGTGCGGGGGCGCAGAGAGATCCTGAAACTAGACGAGATCCTCGCCCAGCCAGGCCGGGGCCCGGTCCAACAGGAACTGACTGATCTCCGCCACCTTGGGGAGTACCGTGCCCAGGCACTCCTGGCCGGTGAACATCCCGCTGAGGGACACCTCCACCCGGGCCGTGATGGTCACACTGCGCTCCGGGGCGTCGGTGACCGCGGCATAGGCGTCGATGGCCGATACGTCCAGGGGCAATTCCATCCCGCCGATTCCGGCCAGATCGGTGGCCAGCAGCAGCAGGTCGGGGCCGTCGGGCAAAGGCGGCAGGCTCCACGACACCATCATGGGCAACTTGAAGTCCTCGGTGGGCTCCACCCCTTCGGGTAGTTCCATCACGTGGTCCTCGAAGGCCAACATCACTCGGGGATCGACCTCCAAGGCGATGTGTACGTCGAGCGGGCCTCCGCAGGCCGAGGCGGGGTGGAGATCGACCTCCCAGGACTGGCGCATGGAGTAGGTCTCGACGAAGTGGCGATCGTCGTGGACGTGAAAGCCGTGGTCGGCGGCGTGGTCCTTGAGATCGGCGATGAAGGTGGCGAGATCAATGACGGCCAAGGCCCTCACCATGCCACGCCACGACCCTTGCCCGCCATCCGAATACGGTTAGGTTCAACCGGTGGACGGAGCACAGATTCTGGCCGTTTTCGACCGGGCGGCGGCCCGAGTGGCCGAGGTGATGGCCGGCAACGACGGCTGGGCCAAGACCGGTGCCCGGGAGGGCCAGTACAACTTTGACGTGGCCGCCGACGAGGCCGCCTGTGAGGTGCTGACCGGGGCCGGCTTCGGGGTGTACAGCGAGGAGTCGGGGTCACAGGGCATGGGCCGCGAGGTGTTGGTGGTGCTCGATCCGGTGGACGGCTCCTCCAACGCCGCCCGGGGTTTGCCGTGGGTGTCCACCAGCATGTGCGCAGTGGACGCCGACGGGATGGTGGCCGCGCTGGTGCAGAACCTGGGAACCGGTCGAACGTACCGGGCGGTGCGTGGCCGAGGGGCCACCGTGGACGGTCGCCCGCTGGTGCCGGCGCCGGGCAACGGGGAACGGCGCAAGTCGGGGCCGTCGGGCCAACAGTCGTTGGGGGCGGCCACCGTGGGGTTGACCGGCTTGCCTCCCCGGCACCTGGGCTGGTCGCAGTATCGGGTGATGGGATCGATCGCCCTGGACCTGTGCGCGGTGGCCGAGGGGGTGCTCGACGCCTATGTGGACTGCACGATCGAGGGTCACGCCACCTGGGACTACCTGGGGGGCGCCTTGGTGTGTGCCGAGGCCGGGGTGGCCCTGGGGGAGGCCTGGGGGCGCCCTCTCTTGCCCGCCGATCTGGACGACCGACGCATCCCGGTGGCGGCGGCCACCTCTACGTTGTTGGACCAGGCGCTGGCCGGGCGGCGCTCCTTCGGCGGTGAGCCCCGCCCCGCAATGGATGCCACCGGGGTGGAACAACCGTTCTAGGGTTGGAGCGCACTGCGGGCGCGTAGCTCAGATGGCAAGAGCGCTTCCCTTACAAGGAAGAGGCCGGGGGTTCGAGTCCCTCCGCGCCCACCCCCACCGGCCCCGACAGCCGCAGGAACCATTGCCGTTACGGGCTCTTCTGGCCCGAAACAACCCGCTCGCGGGGAAGGGTCCACGAATCGCCGGGGGGCTGACCTGGATGCGTTCGGAATGACGGGCACTCATGGGCCCGACAGCGGGGCAGGGTGGCAATGGGTCGGTGGGATGGGTAACAATGGCGGACGCAACGAATTGCGGGTGGCCGTGAAGGTGCCGCTCGCGATCCAAGGGGGAAACATGAAGCATCTGCGTTGGCTCATCGGCTTGGTGGCCGTATTGGCTCTGGTAGCAGTGGCGTGTGGCGGCAACGACGACGACGGCGCCGACACCTCCGCACCCGCCGCTGCGCCCGATGAGGCCCCGGACGAGATGGATGAGATGGACGACGCCCCGGACGAGATGGATGAGATGGACGACGCCCCGGACGAGATGGATGAGATGGACGAGGCCCCGGACGAGATGGACGAGATGGACGAGGCCCCGGACGAGATGGATGAGATGGACGACGCCGCGGACGAGATGGATGAGATGGACGACGCCGCGGACGAGATGGACGAGCCCGAGGCCACCCCGGAGCCTGATCCCTGTGCCAGCGTCGACCTGGAGAGCACCGACATCGGCATCGACTCCGACACCATTACCGTGCTGGTCATGGCCGACGTGGGCTCACCGCTGGCCCCCGGCCTCTTCCAAGGATCGATCGATGGGGTCAAGGCCTGGGCCGACCATGTGAACGCCGAAGGCGGCTTGGCCTGTCGCCAGATCGAGGTAATCGAACACGATTCGGCCATCGATCCCACCCAGACCACCAACGGCTTCCTGACCGCCTGTGAGCAGGCGTTCGCCCTGGTGGGCACCACTGCGCTGTTTGCCCTCGACACCACCGACTTGCAGACGTGTCCCGATGACGATGGCAACAACATCGGGGTGCCCGACTTCGCTTACATCACCACCGAACCGCCTCACCAATGCTCAGTGGTGTCGTTCGCCACCAGCCGACCGAACAGCGAATGCCCCTATGCCGGTAGTGGAGAACGGAAGGTGCAGAGCCAGGTGGGCCATGTGCAATGGGTGATGGACAACATCGACGCAGACCTCAGTGGCGTGTTCCTGGTGCCGTCGGACTTGCCCTCCACCATCACCTCTACCATGCCCGCAGCCATCAGTTTTGAGAGTATCGGGGTGGAGTTTTACACCAAGCCCGGCATCAGCGGTTTCACAACCCAGTCCGAATACGGCGCGTTCATCCAGACCCTGAGGGACACGAACTCGAACTTTGCCTACACCGGTTCGGACGATCAGTCCATGATCAAGTGGCGTAGCGAAGCCGAGGCTCAGGGGTTGGACGCCGACAGCATTACCTGGATGTGCACGCTATCCTGTTACACCCCCAGCTTCCTGGAAGCAGGCGACGTGGCCGAGGGTACGTACGTGTGGGGCTGGTTCTTGCCGTTCCACGAGACCGAGTACAACGACGAGCTGGCTGACTTTGTTGAGGCCTATGGCGATCCGTTCCCGCCTGCCTGGGCCGCAGGGTCGTGGGCCGGCGGTGTGCTCTTCGAGCAAGTCGCCAACGAGGTCGTCGCCGAGGCCGGACCCAATGGCCTGACCCGTCAGGCGGTGCTCGACAAGGCTCGGAGCCTGACCTCTTATGACGTGAACGGCTGGTGGGGGCCCGCGGACTACAGCACCACCCAGAACATCATCCCCTGTTTCATGTTGATGCAGGTCCAAGACAGTGCCTTTGTCCGCGTGTATCCCGAGGCTCCCGGAGAGTTGGCTTGCAGTTCCGACTACGTTGTCGAGGAGACCCGCGATTGGGCGGCAGAATTCGGCGGTTAGTCGATTCCACAAGGGGGAGATGGTAGGGGCTGACTCCCCATGATCTTGGGGCTCCGGCTACCGGTAGTGATGGCCGCGGTGCTGGCGGTTTGCGGTGCCGCGCTCATCGCAGTTTTCAACTGGAAGGGTGCCCCCGTCACCAGCCAGACCCTCCTGGTCACCACCTACATCGGGCTGTTCCTCGGCGCGCTGTGGGCTATGTACGCCACCGGCTTGGTGGTGGTCTACACCACGACGGGGGTGTTCAACTTTGCCCAGGGCGCCATTGGGGTGTTTGCCGCCTTCTTGTATTGGGAACTCCACGTGAATCGGGGTTGGCATTCCCTCTTGGCTCTGTTTGTGGTCGTTGGCCTGTTCGCCCCGGCGTTGGGGGTGTTCTTGGACATTGTCATCATGCGGCGCTTGCGTACCGCGTCGCTGGTGGTGCAACTCATGGTCACGGTGGCCATCATGGTGCTGCTGTTGTCGGTGGTTGGCGACATTTGGGAGGCCGATACGGCCAGAAGGGTCCCGTACCTGTTCGGCATCGACAACGGGATCGACTTGGGCCCCTCTCAGCTTCCGTGGCACCGACTCATCGTGTTCTTGGTGGCCATTGCCATAGCTGTGGCCATGCGCTACTTGCTCCGCCGCACCCGGATCGGCACGGCCATGCGGGCAGTGGTGGACAACCGAGAGCTGGCCGCCCTCAACGGAGCCCGTCCCAACGTGGTGTCGTCCACCTCATGGGCCCTGGGGTCCATGCTCGGTGCGTTGGGTGGAATCCTCATCGCCCCGGAACTCGGCCTTGATCCCGCCACCCTCAACAGTGTGGTCATCATCGCTTTCGCGGCGGCAGCTTTCGGAGCACTGAGGAATCTGCCCATGGCCGTGGTGGGAGCACTGCTCATCGGGTTGTTGCGGGCTCACACCGGGGCATGGCTGGACTTCGGTCCCGATTTCCGCTTCGCCCACCTGGCCGTTGCCCCGCTCATCCTGTTGTTCGTGGTCGTCGCCCTGCCCCAGGCTCGCCTGGAGGTGGGCAGGATGGCTGCCCATCTTCGCCGCCACGAGCGTTTCACCAAGTGGTGGGAAGGACTCATCGGGTGTGGGGTGATCATCCTATTGGCCGCGGCCCTTTCCGGCGGCTGGTTGGACTTCGGGATTTGGGACCCGGGGGCCTGGGGAAGCCGCGAGCTGAACTCGGCGAACCAGGCCATGGCCTTGGCTCTCATCGGCACTTCCCTCGTCCCGCTCATCGGCTGGGCCGGACAGATCAACTTCGCCCCCTTGGCATTCGCCGGCTTCGGAGCGTTTGTCTACCTGAAACTCGCCGAAGACACCGGCAACGGCTACTGGATTCTCCTGGTGGGCCTCTTGTGCGCTCCTTTGGGTGCCCTGGTCGCGTTGCCTGCCGCCCGACTACGCGGCCTGTATCTGGCCCTGATGACCATGGCCTTCGCCCAGGCCATGTCGCTTATTTTCTTCCCCCACTCGTGGGTCTTGCCCACCATCGGCGTCGGTCGCCAGTTCCCTCACATCGAGTTGTTCGGCGTGACCTTCGACGACCGGCGGGGGTTCTTCTTGCTGATGGTCTGCGTCTTCTCCATCTTCGTCTTCGGATTGGTGCTGTTGCGACGATCCCGCTACGGACGAAGATGGGTGGCCATCAATGACTCACAGGCCGCAGCGGCCACCCTGGGGATACCGGTGGTGTGGACAAAAGTGGTGGCCTACGCCCTGTCGGCTGCCATTGCCGGCATTGCCGGGGTGTTCTGGGCCACGGTGTCGGGCAATGTCGACAGCGTGCAGGGCTTCGACCTGCTGATCGGCTTCAACATCGTGTTGTTGGTGGCCGCCGCCGGAGTGTCGATCCCCATGGCCGGGATCTTCTTGATCTTCATCCCACTGTTCACCGGGCTCGGCCATCGGCTGGAGGACACCGGAAACGTGGACTTCCTGGTCACCCTGCTGGACATCATGACCACCTATGGGCCGGGGCTGTTGGTCTTGGGCATGGTGTTCAATCCACGGGGGGCGATCTTTGAGATGGGGCGAGGGTTCTCGCCGATCTTGCCGTGGCGCAGAGACGCGCGGGCGGAGATCGCCGCCGAGAATGCCCAGAAGCGGGAGCCGGAGATCGGCGAGTTGGGTCTGGAGCGACCCTTCACTCCCGAAGAGGTCATTGCCATCGATCGGCGGCTGGGGATTCTGGACGACGTGGTGCCGAAGGAGGGCTATGGCGCTGCTCGAAGCTGAGGAGGTGACCATGCGCTTCGGAGGCGTGGTGGCCCTGGACGACGCCTCGGTGGACGTCGACCCCGGTGAGGTGACCGGCCTCATCGGTCCCAACGGCGCGGGCAAGACCACTCTGTTCAACGTGGTCACCGGCCTGTTGCCTCCCACTAGCGGTCGGGTGAGATTTGACGGCAAGAACATCACCTCCGCCGGTGTGGCCCGGCGGTCGCAAATGGGTATCGCCCGCACCTTCCAGAAGCTGGAAGCGTTCAATTCCCTGAGTGCGTTCGACAATGTTCGGGTGGCAGTGGAAAAGAACCATCGGGCCAAGTGGAAGCACCGCCCGGTGGACGACGTGGCCCATGAGATGTTGGGCCGGGTCGGCCTCGCCGACGTGGCCGACGTGACCGTGGGCACGCTGCCCACCGGCAGCGCCCGGCTGGTAGAGCTGGCCCGGGCGTTGGCCTGCCGCCCCCGGGTGCTGTTGTTGGACGAGCCGTCTTCCGGCTTGAACGAGGACGAAACGTCGGCCATCGGTCAGATGCTGTTGGGCTTGGTGGCCGACGAGTCGAATGAACTGGCCGTGCTGTTGGTGGAGCACGACATGAGTTTCGTGATGGGGGTGTGCGCCCGCATCCACGTGCTGGACTTCGGCAAGATCATCGCCGTGGGCACCCCCCAGGAGGTGCAGGCCGATCCCGCCGTGCGGGCCGCCTATCTGGGGGCCGAGGAATGACGCAGACACCCACCGAGGTGGGGGTATGAGCCCGGACGCGGCCACCCCGCTGCTGGAGTTGGTGGGCATCAGGGCGGGCTACGGCACCATCGACGTCCTCCACGGTGTGGATCTTCGGGTCATGCCCGGCCAGGTCTATGCCCTGCTCGGCCCCAACGGCGCAGGCAAGACCACCACGTTGGGCGTGGCCAGCGGCCAGATCCAGCCCCACGCCGGATCGGTGCTGCTCGACGGCCACGAGGTGAACGGAGTGTCCCCCGACCGCTTGGCCCGAGCCGGGGTCTGTCTCATCCCCGAGGGTCGGGGCATCTTCCCCAACCTCACCGTGGCCGAGAACCTGCGGATGTGTACCTACGCCGGGGTTTCCTACCAGCAGGTGCAGGAGCGGGCCTTCGCCCAGTTTCCCCGCCTTGAGGAGCGCCGCAACCAGACCGCGGGCACGCTGTCGGGTGGGGAACAGCAGATGCTGGCCATGTCCCGCGCCCTGGCCACCGACCCGGCCATCTTGATGCTGGACGAGCTGTCCATGGGTCTGGCCCCCATCATCGTGGAGGAGTTGTACGAGCAGGTGGCCACCCTGGCGGAAGCCGGTTTGTCCATCCTGATCGTGGAGCAGTTCGCCACCGCGGTGTTGGGCGTGGCCGACGAGGCCGCCATCATGCTGCACGGGCGCATCCAGCGCACCGGGCCGCCGGGGGAGATCGCCGAAGAATTGACCGCCGCCTATCTGGGCATGTCCTGAGGAGGGCACCATGAGCGACACAACCGACGCCGGCCGACTGGAGGATTTCCAGCAGGAAGTGGCCAAACTTCGGGCCTCCGGGGGACGGGCCAACCCCGACCGGTGGGTGTTCCGCCTCGGCGTGCTGGTCACCCTGGTGGGCTTGGCCTTCACCCTGGTGTCGTTCATCATGACCGCCGGGGCCGAGGGGTCGGCCAATCATCTGGATCTGGTGGTCTCGGGCGTGTTCGGCCTCAGCCTGGTGCTCACCGGCCTGGTAATGATCACCGTCAGCTCGTTCCGGCGCTTCATGCGCTACTGGCTGGTCCGCCTGGTCTACGAGTACCGCGAACAAACCGACCGAGTCGTCAACCGCTAATCCCCAGTCAGGGTGAGAGCCATCTGGGCTCCGTGGATGCCGAAATTGTTCCCCCGACTCTTTCGCACATTGAGGCCGGTCGGCTGGAGGTACTGGTATGAGTGAAGCCCCCACTCAAGGCCAGAGTCAGGAGCGAGCCCCTACACGAAAGAGGTTGAGGCTCGCGGTATCGCGTCTCCGCAAATTCACTCTTCCAATTGGAGCTGTCATTGGGGGTATGGCCGGTCTACTTGCCTACAGGGCTGCTGAACACTACCTGGGAGCAGGCCGAACGCATATTTTTGTTTATTCTTTCCTAGCTTTCATTTTAGCACTCCTATGGTTTGTTATCTACAGGGCAAATGCTAAGGAAGCAGACAAAAATAGAAGTGACAATCTGGACAACATTACAACCACCAGTATCCTGCAAGGGAGTATGGAGTCAAGTACATCTATGGATGAGACTCAGGCCAATATTCTAGATGACCCAGAGAGTGAACTTCGTAGAGAAACAGAGAGAAAACTCTTTGAACGCCATCCCGCCTTAGCTGCACTATTGTTTGTGCTCGTAATGTGTTCCATGATAGCTTTAATGGTCCTTAGCCTCATTTACCTGGGTGAGGGTGTGACATTCATGTTCCTTTCTCTTTTGGTTTTGGGGTCTAGCATGGTCAAGGTGGCAAAAGCTTCCTAGTGACGAGTGTTCTTTGCCAAATTAAACCGCCGAAGGTGGTCCGCTTTGTGCGGCACCCATTTCGTCCGTTGTTGACAGGTGTGGGGGCGGGGTTGGTTATTGGGCTTGGAGGGATTGGAGTTCTTCGGTTCGGGGGACGTCGTAGAGGGGGTCGGGGGTCATTTCCAGGGGGCCGGCGTGTTCGATGCGCTGGCGGGTGCTGCGGTGCAGTGGGTCCTTGTCCAGCTTGGGGATCACGTGGGTGCCGAACAGCCGGATGGTCTCCAGGCAGTGCTCATGGCTGAGCTGGATGGGCAGACCGAACGACACCTGGTCGCAGCCGATCTCCTCGTACCGCTTCACCTGCTCGTACACCTCGTCGGGGTCGCCGCACAACAGGAATCCCTCTGAGATGCGGGCCTCCACGTCCTCCAGGGTGGGTTCGGGGATGATGGTGGGGTAGGGCGGTACCTCGTCGGGCTTGGGGAAGGTGTCGTGGTACTTGAACACCAGTGACTGCAGGTAGCTGAGCTGCATCTGCTCGCACACCACCCGGCGGGCCTGCTGCCCGTCCTCCAAGCAGACCAGGCCGTTGGCGATCATCACGTTGTCGTTCACGTAGTCGCCTGCGGGTTCGGCGTGGGGGATGGCGTTCTTGTAAGCCTCCACGTGGGGGGCCATGTCGTAGATGGCGGCCACGTTGAAGCCCAGCACCCCGAGACCGTGGCGGGCGGCCTTCTCGTAGGTGGGGGTGTTGCCCGCCGCCACCCACATGGGCGGATGGGAGTGGCAGTAGGGCTTGGGCAGCACGTTGAACGTGCCCCAGGTGCCGGCCTCGGGGGTCTGGAAGGCGGTGCCGTCGGGGTGGGAGTAGTCGGTGCTGCCCCACATCTTCTTGAACTCTCCGACGACCTCGTCCCAGTTGGCCTTGGTCTCCGACGGGTCGAGGCCGAAGCCGCCGATCTCATGGCTGCCCGCACCCCGGCCGGTGCCGAACTCGAACCGGCCCTTGCTCATGTGGTCGAGCATGGCCACCCGCTCGGCCAGCTTGATGGGGTGGTTCACCACCGGGTTCAGATTGAAGATGCCCGACCCCATGTGGATTTGGGACGTCTGGGCGAACGAGTAGGCCATGAACACCTCGCTGGCCGAGGTGTGGGAGTAGTCCTCCAGGAAGTGGTGCTCGCTCACCCAGACGTACTTCCAGTTGTGCTGGTCGGCCACCCGCACCATCTCCAGCTCGTTCTCGAAGGCCTGGTGCTCCCAGTAGGGGCTGCGGGCCCCGCCCCGGCGAGGCGATCCCTGCATGAAAATGGCGAACTCCACGATGTGCTCCTCTTGTTCTTCGGATGGATCGAATAGCTGCGGTCTGCACCCTACCGGCCGAGCCGGCGCTCACGCAGACCGGTGGTGCCCTCGGTTCACCTCGAGCACCACCCGGCCGACCACCGCTCGTGACTCCAGGGCGGCCATGGCGTCGGGCAGGGCGTCGAAGGGGTAGGTGTCGCTGACCACCGAATGGATGCTGCCCGCCTCCCACAACGCGCTCAGCTCCTGGTGGTCGGCCAGCCGTTCCTGGCGGCTGTAGCGAGCGGGGATGGCCCCCACCACCGAGTAGTTGCGCTGCACCATGTGTCGGACGTTGATCGGGGCCCACTCGCCGCTGGCGTACCCGATGACCACGATGCGGGCGTCGCGGGCCACGCAGCGGGTGGCGGCGGTGTAGGCCTCACCGCCCACCGGGTCGTAGACCACGTCGACCCCTCGGCCGTCGGTCAACTCCAAAACCGCGGCGGCGATGTCGCCCTCCCGGTGGTCCACGGTGTGGTGGGCCCCGAACGAGGCCGCGACGCCGCAGCGCTCGGGCCCGCCGGCCACGCCGATCACTTGGGCGCCGAGGGCGGCCCCCAGCGAACAGGCCGCCGCCCCGGTGCCCCCCGCCGCCCCCAGCACCAGCAGGGTCTCGGCGGCCGCCAGCGCGCCCCGGCGCACCAGGCCGATCCAGGCGGTGTGGTAGGGGATGAGGAAGCCGGCGGCAGTGGCGTCGTCCATGGAGTCGGGCACGGCAAAGGCCGAGGCGCCGAGGCCCAGGCACTGCTCGGCGAAACCCCCGTTGCCGTCCTGGAAGGAGGTGACGGCCATCACCCGTTGGCCGACCTCCAGCGCCCCGTCGCCGCCGGCGTCCACCACCGTGCCACACACCTCCTGGCCGGGGGTGAACGATCCCTGCGACGGACCCAGCGGGTAGGTGCCCCGGCACATGAACACGTCGGGCAGGCCCACGCCCACCGCCCCCACCTCCATGAGGAACGTGCCCTCCCGGGGGACCGGGGCATCCCGGTCGGTGAGTTGCAGCACCTCACCCGGTGCCCCCGTCCCTTCGACCACCCATGCTCGCATCCCCCCAGCTTTCCTCACCCGCCTCGGCGTCCACCACCCGGCTGGACGGCACCCCGGCCTGGACCCTCCCGCCCGGCCCAAATCCCCCGCCCGCCCCGTCACCTGCGAAGCTACCGGCATGGCTGATCGATACGGATTGGAAACCATCACCACCGATCTCGACGGTTCCGGGGTGCTCACCGCCACACTCAATCGGCCGGATCGGGGCAACGGCCTCAACAAGCAGATGCACCTCGACCTGCGGGACCTCTATCAGCGCATCGCCGGAGACGCCGAGGTGCGGGCGGCGGTGCTCACCGGGGCGGGCCGCTCCTTTTGCGTGGGGGCCGACTTCGCGGTCATGGAGGAGAACCTCGAAACCGGCTACCCCGAGGGACGCCCCGATCTGCTGGACGACGGCATCGACATCGCCCGGGGGGCGCTGCGGGTCCGCCAGCCCATGGTGGCCGCGGTCAACGGCCACGCCATCGGCCTGGGGGCCACGCTGGCCCTGTTCTGCGACATCGTCTACCTGAGTGAGGACGCCCGCATCGGCGACCCCCATGTCAACGCCGGGCTGGTGGCGGGCGACGGGGGAGCGGTGCTGTGGCCGCTGTTGGTGGGGCTCAACCGGGCCAAGGAGCTGCTCATGACCGGCGACCTGCTCGACGCCGCCCAGGCCGAGCGCTACGGACTGGTGAACCACGTGGTGCCTGCCGACGACGTGCTGGCATCGGCGCTGGCCGCGGCCCGGCGACTGGCCGGCGGCCCCCGACACGCCATCGAGTTCAACAAGCGGCTGTGCAACAAGGAGTTGGAAGACCGGGTGAGCCGCCTCTACGACCTGGCCTTCGCTCTGGAGGCCATCACCTTCGACACCGACGACCACCGGGAAGCGGTGGACGCCTTCTTGAACAAGCGCACCCCCGACTTCGGTCGCGGGCGGCAACCGGGAGGCTGACGATGGCCAATCACAAGCTCTACATCCACGAGTTCATCGACATCATCGGCCAGAACCGGGCCAAGTACATGCACCACATGACGGCCAATTGGTCGCCCATCGCCCAGGAGGAGCGCAACCAGCTCTGCTACGGGGTGTGGGGCATTGTGGGCACCACCAGGGGCTGGCCGCAGGTGCTGAACCTCTGGGAAGAGGACGGTTGGGACGGCATGGCCACCTCGTTTCGCCACGAGTGCCAGGGCGCGGGCATGCAGGACCCAAAGCTGGCCAAGTGGTGGGCCGAGGCCGCCCACTACCGCCGCTCGGGCACCGACCGGCTGTTGGTACCGGCCCCGTGGACCCGGACCATCGAGGAGTTGTGCGCCGACGGGGTGAGCGGGGAGTGCTACGCCCACGAGCAGGTGCGCCTCAAGGCGGGGTCATCTTCCGAGTTCCTGGAGCAGGTGCGCACCGAGGCCCGTCCGGCTTTCGAGCGGTACGGCTGGGAGTTGGCCGGTGCGTGGGAAACGGCAATGGTGGCCGACGACGAGGCCTTCTTGTTGTGGGCCGTCCCCACCTGGGAGGCGTGGGCCGAGTTCGAGAAGGGGAGGCGGTCCGACCCCGGCCTGGGGCGGTGGCGGTCCGGGGTTAACCACATGGTGAAGGGTTGGCACCGGTTCCTGCTGGTGGACGCCCCCCTCAGCCCGTTTCGCACCGGTCGCCAGCCCCACCGCCGCGACCGCGTCGACTACGAGGATCTCTGACGGTCTCCGCGTCGACGACGACCGGGATCTTCTGAGCGCGCGGCTCCGGGCAGCCGGCCTGCCGGCCGGGTCCACCGACCGGGGTCAGACGGCGATCTTGTACAGAGCGGCGGCGTTGTCCTGCAGCACCTTGCGGGCCACGTCGTCGCCCACGTCGCCGAGGGCATCGGTCGCCTGCTCCAGCCCGTAGGGGTACAGGCAGGTGGGGTGGGGGAAGTCGGTCTCGAACAGCACGCTGTCGGGGCCGATCTGGTTGATGAGCAGATCGGGCGACACGTCCTCGAACCAGTAGCAGCCGTACATCTGGCGCTGGAAGTACTCGCGGGGCCGCAGGCTGAACTGGGCCTGCACGTCGGTACGGAGCTGTTCCATCTGGTAGTCGAGCGAATCCAGCACGAAGGGAATCCAGCCGATCCCCGACTCCACCGACACGATCTTGAGCGTGGGATGGCGCTCCAGCACGCCGGAGAAGATGAGGTTGGCCAGTATCCGGGCGTTGGTCAGGTACATCATGGCCGAGCCGATGGCCAGCTTGGCGTCGTCGCCCTGCGACGGCCACGGCGAGGTGCCGAACCAGCCCATCGAACTCTCGCTGGCCCCGATGTGGAAGTTCACCGGCAACTCGTGGTCGCTGCAGAACTCCCAGAGCGGCCGCCAGGCCTCCTCGCCCAGGTCGGGAAGCCCCCGAAGTTGCGGGTCGCTGCACATCACCAAACCCCGCAGGCCCAAGCCGACGATGCGCTCGGCCTCGGCCAGGGAGCCCTCGATGTCCCACCACGGGATCAGGCCCATGGGGAACAGGCGCTCGCCGGAGTTGTCCTGGATCTCGGCCATGGCGTCGTTGTAGACCGACACGCACAGCCGCTTGAGTTCCACGTCCTCGATCTGTCCGAACTTCTGGCTGCCGAAGCCCGCCAGATTGGGGTAGATGATCTGGGCGTGGACGCCGAGCTGATCCATGATCTCCACCCGGGCCTCCATGTCGTAGGCGCCGGGGTGGACATCCTCGATGGTCCAGCCCATGAAGTCGGTTCCCAGCGCCTTGGAGCCGTCGGGGCGCACCACGCCGCTGGCGGTGGCAAAGCCCAGAGGCTCCCCGTCGAGAATCCAGTGGGGCCGCCCGTCCACGTCGGCCACCCTGGGCAGGCGGTCGGCGTAGGCGGCCGGGGCCCGGCTGCTCCACAGGTCGTGGGGTTCGGTGAGGTGGGTGTCGACATCGATCACCCGGAGCTGATCTCGGGTTGCGGTCATGCCCCAGTGTGCCACGCCGGGCCCACCGAGGTGGGATCGAACTCCCTCGGAACCCTCTGAGGCAGTATTTCGGGGTCACCGGTGGCGCACCGCTAAGGTGGCGCAGCACACGTTGTTTCAGGGGGGTTTTTTCGGGTGGGCGAGTTCATCCAATTGTTGGTGAGCGGGGCGATCAGCGGCGCCATCTACTCGCTGATCGCCGCCGGACTCACGCTGAGCTACACCTCCACCGGCATCTTCAACCTGGCCTACGGGGGCATCGCCTACACCTCGGCCATGCTCTACTTCCAGGTCATCAACGCCTTGGGGGTGGAGAGCCTGGGAATGCGGCTGCTGGCCCTGTTCCTCGTGGTGTTCGTGTTCTGCCCCCTGCTCGGTCAACTGCTGAACGTGGCCGTGTTCCGACCGCTGGCCCGGGCCAACGACGCCGCCAAGGTGATGGCCACCATCGGCATCCTGGTGGCCCTGCCCGCGTTGACCGAGTTCATCGTGGACTTGGGCACCAAGACGTGGGACTGGGGCCTCGTCAGTACCGACTACGTATTTCTCACCCCCGGCGTGTGGAAGGTGCCCAGCGAGACCTGGACGTACGACCTGGGCAGCTTCGACCTGCGGATCAGCAGCAACCAATGGACGGTGCTGGTGGTGGCCGCGGTGATTGCGATTGCGCTGTGGGCCCTCATGCGCCACACCCGGTTGGGACTGCAGATGCGGGCGGTGGTGGACCGCCCCGATCTGGCCGGCCTGCGGGGGGTGAGCGAGTCGTCCACCTCGTCGGCCGCCTGGATCATCGGCACCATGCTGGCCGGGCTGGCCGGGGTGATCGGTGCTCCGGTGTTCAACTCCCTGGACGCCAACCTCTACAACGTGTTCATGTTCATCGCCACCGCGGCCGCGGTGGTGGGTGGGCTGCGCTCCATCCCCTTGGCCTTCGCCGGGGGTGTGGCCTTGGGGGTGGTCACCAGTTGGGTGGGTCGGTACGCCACCTTCGCTCAGGACATCCGGGGCTTCGAGAGTTCGGTGCCGTTCGTGGTGCTGCTCGGCGGCCTGTTGTTCATGGCCCGGGATCGGACCCGCCGCAGCGGTGTGGTGGCCGACGCGCCCCCGGTGGCCGAGTACACCGACGACCTGCCGGCCTGGCGGGTGCGCCTGCCCTGGGTGCTGGGCGGGGTGTTCATCGTGTTGCAGGTGCTGGTGTTCGCCGACCAGTTCTGGCTCGGCTTCTGGGTCAGCGGCTTGGCCTTGGCCCTGGTATTCCTGTCGTGGGTGATGCTCACCGGGCTGGGCGGGATGGTCAGCCTGGCCCAAGCGGCGTTCGTGACCATGGCCGCCATGACCGCCGGTTTGGTGTTGAACCGAGCCGGCCTGCCGTTCATCCCCGCGCTGATCGTGGGCACCGTCATCGCCGGGGTGCTGGGCGTGATCGTGGCCCTGCCCGCCCTGCGACTGGGGGGGTTGCCGTTGGCCCTGGCCACCCTGGCCTTGGCCTTCATGAGCGAACGGGTGCTGTTCGAGTGGAGCTGGTTCAAGAACGGGCAGGGCACCAAGGGATGGGACATCCCTCGTCCTGAGATCGGGTGGTTCGACCTCGACGACGAGAAGTCGCTGGCCGTGCTGCTGGCGCTGCTGGTGTTCGGCGCCTGCTGGCTGGTGAAGAACCTGCAGCGGTCGCTCACCGGGCGCGCCATCATCGCGGTGCGCAATTCGGAACCGGCGGCGGCCACGTCGGGGCACTCGGTGGTCCGCACCAAGCTGGCCGTGTTCGCCCTGTCGGCGTTGCTGGCCGGGTTCGGGGGCGTGTTCTACGCCGCCTTCGTCGGCAACGTGACCCCGTTCACCGCCACCACCCAGGCCGGGCTGTTCTGGTTGGCGGTGGTGGTGCTGATCGGCATCCGCCGACCGGGGGGCGCGGTGATGGCCGGCGTCATGGTGGCGGCCAGCGGGCACACCTTCGGCAGGGGCTGGCATTGGGAGTGGCTGGAGTCGTGGCACGTGGTGGCGGTGTGCTCGGTGCTGGGGGCGGCGGCGGTGGCCACCGCCGTGCGGGATCGACGAGTGGGGCTGCCGTTCTCGCCCGCCATTCCCGGGGTGCTGGCGGTGCTGGCCTTCCTGTGCTTGGCCCGGGTGTACTCGTGGTACCCCATCGACTGGGACGGCTTCGATCAGTACGACGAGGCCCGCAACATCCCGGCCATCATGTTCGGCCTTGGCGCCATGCAGCTCGCCCGCCAGCCCGACGGCATCATCGCCTTCACCGCCGCCCAGAATCGGGCGCGCCGAGACGCCTGGCGGCGGCGATTGGCGGCGTGGCGAGGCGAAGCCGAGGCCGTCGGCCCAGCGCCAGCGCCGTCCACCGTCATGGCAGCACCCGCCGACCCTCCGGCCCCATCGGAGGATGCGGGCGATCAGCACGTCGCTGGCAGAACCCCGGCGTTGGAGTTGGTCGACGTGCGGGCGGGCTACGGCTTGGTGGAGGCCCTGCACGGGATCGACCTGACGGTGCCCCGCGGCAAGATCACCGCGCTGTTGGGGCCTAACGGCGCGGGCAAATCCACCACCTGCGCGGTGGCCGCCGGGCTGCTGCCCGCCACCTCGGGTTCGGTCCGACTGGCCGGCGAGGACGTGACCGGTCTGCGCAGCCATCGCCGAGCCCGCCGGGGTGTGGTGCTGGCCCCCGAGGCTCGGGGCATCTTCGGCGGGCTCACCGTGCGGGAGAACATGCAGCTCTGGCTGCCCCGTCCCGAAGACCGGGAGCTGTGCTGTGAGCGGTTCCCCATTCTGGGGGATCGTCAGAACCAGCTCGCCGGGAACTTGTCGGGCGGCGAGCAGCAGATCCTCACATTGGCCCCACTGTTGGCCAACCCCCCGGAGGTGCTGATCGCCGATGAGCCGTCACTCGGCCTGGCCCCGCTCATCGTGAACCAGATCCTGGAGCTGTTCATCGAGTTCAAGCTGCGGGGGGTGGCCCTGTTGCTGGTGGAGGAGAAGGCTCGGGACGTGCTGGAGATCGCCGACTCGGTGGCCTTCATCAGCCTGGGTCACATCACCTGGCACGGTTCCCGCTCCGATGTGGATCACAGCCAGCTCGACGCCGCCTACCTCGGAGAGGCAACTTCTTCCTGAAACCGGTCGCTGCCTTTGTGACAGCCGCCACTGGCTCCCCTACTATTGTCCCTCAGCCCAGTCATCGGAGGGGACATGAAAAAGTCATTGCTTTGGACATTGCTTGCGCTCGTGGCCGCGTTGGTATTGGTGGCCACCGCCTGCGGCAACGATGACGACGACGGCGGCGCGCCTGCGCCGACGGTCGCCGAAGAAGAAGCGCCCATGGACGATGCGGAGCCGATGGACGATGCGGAGCCCATGGATGACGCCGAGCCCATGGACGATGCGGAGCCCATGGACGATGCGGAGCCCATGGATGACGCCGAGCCGATGGACGATGCGGAGCCCATGGATGACGCCGAGCCGATGGATGACGCCGAGCCCATGGATTCGCGCACGTGGGGTGCCTTCACCTATGAGATCGACTTCGAGCCGTCCACCCGGGGGGTCACCGACGACACGGTGCGCATCGGCGCCATGACGCAGTCGGCCCTGTACGCCGGCTACGAGGACGGGGTCAACGCCCGCCTCCAGCGTGCCAACCGCGACGGCGAATTGCCCGGTGGTCGCAGCCTCGAGTTGGTGCAGTTCGTGGACGACGGCAGCGATCCGCAGGCCAACTTCGACGGCGCCCGCAGCATGGTGGAAAACGACGAGGTCTTCGGCATCGTGGTCACCTCGGCGGTCTCTTTGCCGCAGACCACCGACTACCTGCACGAGAACCAGGTGCCCTTCACCGGTTGGGGGTTCATGCCCGGATTCTGCGCTCCCAACGCCTGGGGCTTCGGCATGAACGGATGCCTCAGCGGCTACGCCTTCGGGGTGGAAGGGGCCGAACCGCTGGTGTCGGTGCAGCGTTTCTGGGCCGACTACTTCGGCACCGAGGACTTCACCGTCGGCATCTTCAACAGCGACGACGATGCCGGACGGGCCGGAGCCACCCTGTACGAGACGGTGTGGGGCGACCAGTTGGTGTTCAACGAGTTCGTTCCCACCGAATCCGCCGGTGGCATCACCGACCCGACCAGGTTTGTGAACACGGTGTTGGACACCGACCCCGACGTGGTGATCAACTCCACCGATTTCGCCGGAGCGATCACGCTCAAGGCGTCCATCTCCGCCGCCGGTTGGGACGGAGTGGTGGCCGACTACCTCACCTACGTGCCCGGGCTGCCGCAGCTCAGCCCGGACTTGGGCTTCGCCCTCGAAGGCGGGTACGCCGTGACCCAGGTGCCGCCGCTGGATTCGTCGCAGCCCGCCATCCAACAGCTCCTGGCCGACTTCGATGCGGTGGAGGCATTCCCCGGCTTCGGCAGCATGGTGGGCTATTGGTCGGCGGACTTGTTGGTGCAGATGATCGCCGCTGCCGGCGAGGATCTGAACACCGCCAGCTTCTACCAGGCGATCAACATCGATGGCTTCCAGTCGTCGCAGCAAGCCGGCGGGCTCGGTGAGGTGAGATTCCCGGCCGACCACGTCATCGCCCCCGACTGTGCGGGCATGGTGCAGGTGGTGGACGGGGAGTTCGAGGTGGCCTACCCGTTCGTCTGTTACGGCGAACCCGACCGGTAAGCCGGCCCACAGCAGCCCCAACAGCACAACTCAGGAAACAACCCGGTTGTCGGGGTTTGCCGGCCCTGGGGTGATCTAGGGAGCTAGGTTCGCGCCCGTGTCGGAGCAAGCCGTGGCCCCGTGGAGCACCATCTGCGAGCTGGTGGACGATGCCGCCCGCCGCTTCGGCGACCGGGAGGCCCTGGTGGACGGCGACGTGCGCTGGAGTTTCTCCGAGCTGCGTGATCGCATCCGGGCCTCGGCGCGGGCCTTGATGGCCTCGGGCATCGAGCCCGGCGACCGGGTGGCGGTGTGGGCCCCCAACATCTGGGAATGGGTGGTGGTCGGGCTGGGCATCCACCTGGCCGGGGGCGTGCTGGTGCCGGTGAACACCCGCTTCAAGGGGCGAGAGGCCGACTACATCCTCCAGCGGTCGCGGGCCCGGATCCTGTTCACCGTGACCGACTTCTTGGACACCGACTACGTGGCCCTGCTGCGGGCCGCCGACGGTGGGGCGTCCCTGGACGAGATCGTGGTGCTGCGGGGGACCGTGCCCCAAGGCACCACCGGCTTCGCCGAGTTCCTGGAGCGGGCCCAGCGGGTGGACGAGGCCGACGGCGACGCCCGGGCGGGCGCGGTGCGCGGCGACGACCTGTGCCACATCATGTTCACCTCGGGCACCACCGGCCTGCCCAAGGGGGCGATGCTCGTTCACTCGGCCATCTGCCGGGGCTTCAAGTCGTGGTGTGACGTGATCGGCCTGCGCGCCGGTGACCGCTACCTGATCGTCAACCCCTACTTCCACGCCTTCGGGCTCAACTCCGGCATCCTGGCCTGTCTGATGACCGGCGCCACCAACATTCCCCACGCGGTCTTCGACGTGCCCGCGGTGATGGCCCGGGTGCCCGAGGAGCGCATCTCGATGCTGCCCGGTCCACCGGCCATCTACCAGACCATCCTGAACCACCCCGACCTGGACAGCTTCGACATGTCCACCCTGCGCTTGGCGGTGACCGGCGCGGCGGCCATCCCGGTGGAGATGATCCACCAAATGCGGGACCGACTGGGGTTCGAGAACATCGTCACCGGCTACGGCCTGACCGAGGCGTCGGGCATCGCCACCATGTGCCGCCACGACGACGACGCCGAGACCATCGCCCGCACCTCGGGTCGGGCCATCCCCGATGTGGAGGTGCAGGTGGTGGACGACGACGGCGTCGAGGTGCCCCGAGGCGAGCCCGGCGAGATCGTGGTGCGGGGCTACAACGTGATGGTCGGCTACCTCGACGACCCCGAACAGACCGCCGAGACCATCGACGCCGACGGCTGGCTCCACTCCGGCGACATCGGGGTGATGGACGCTCAGGGCAACATCGACATCACCGACCGCAAGAAGGACATGTTCATCGTGGGGGGCTTCAACGCCTACCCGGCCGAGATCGAGAACATCATGCTGGCCCATCCCGGCATCGGCCAGGTGGCCATCTTCGGCATGCCCGACGAGCGCCTCGGCGAAGTGGCGGTGGCCACCGTGGTGCCCGCACCAGGCGCCAACCTGGACGAGGCCGAGGTCATCGCCTGGTGCCGCGACCAGATGGCCAACTACAAGGTGCCCCGCCGGGTGCGGTTCGCCGACGCCCTGCCGCTCAACGCCTCCGGCAAGGTGCTCAAGTACGTGCTGCGAGAGCAGGCATCCACCGAGTGAACCGCCCGCGGTGGGGGCCCGTCGGGGTCGGGGCGGCCACCGGCTTGCTGTCGGGACTGTTCGGGGTGGGGGGCGGGATACTCATGGTTCCCAGCTTGGTGCTGTTGCTGGGCATGGACCAGCGCCGGGCCCACGGCACCTCGCTGGGCGCCATGGTGCTCATCTCGGCGTCGGCCCTGGGCGGGTTCCTGCTGGAGGGTTCGGTGTCCTGGTTGCCCGGACTGTTGATCTTTGCCGGCTCGGCGGTCGGGGTCACCGCCGGAACCTCGCTGCTCAACCATGTTCCCGTCCGGTCGTTGCGCATCGGCTTCGCCGTGTTGCTGTTGGTCACCGCCGTGCGTTTCGTGGCCGTGGTGCCCGAGAACGACGGCCACGGCGACGTCACCGTGGCGGCGGCCTTGGCCTACGCCGCCTGCGGTGTGGCCACCGGACTGCTGTCGGGGGCCATGGGGGTCGGGGGCGGGGTGATCATGATCCCGGCCATGATCCTCTTCTTCGGCTTCGTGGACGCCACCGCCAAGGGCACCTCCCTGCTGGTGATCCTGCCCACCGCCCTGGTCGGCACGGCCCGAAACCGCCGATCAGGCAACCTCGATGCCAGGACCGCGCTGGTGATGGGGGCCTCCGGGGTGGCCTCCGCGTTTGCCGGCGCGCTGGGCGCCGGGCAGTTGAGCCCCCGGCTGTCGTCCGGCTTGTTCGCCGGACTGCTCATCGTGAGCGCCGTCCAGATGTTGCGCCACGCCAGAATTGAACCCGCGACCGACAAACCGTCGTAACCGTGTGTAAGGTGATTCCCGGCGAACGGGATAGAGTGTCGGTGGATGAGCGAGAAACAGATTGAGTGGTTGAACACCGAGACGGCCGCCAGGCGGCTGGGAATCACCACCAGAACGCTGTACCGATTCATCAACGAGGGCGGGCTGCCCGCCTACCGCATGGGTCGGGTGATTCGGGTGAAGCAGACCGACGTCGATGCCTTCATCGAGAGCAGCCGCATCCAGCCTGGTACCCTCAGCCACCTGTATCCCGATCCCATCTCCGCCCAAGACGCCCAGGAGGGCGGTGAATCGGGCGATGACAGCGACGTCGATGCCGTCCGCTGAATGACCACCGCCGCGCCGGTCACCATCGACATCCCCGCCAACGGGCTCATGGCCACCCTCTTGGGCGAGCGCGATCAACATCTTCGCCAGATCGAACAGTCGTTTCCCGACGCCGACATCTTCGTGCGGGGCAACCGGATCACGGTGTCGGGCCACGGCGCCGAGCGGGTGGCCGGCTTGTTCGACGAGATGATCCTGCTGGTGCAGGGCGGGAACCACCTGGACACCCGGACGCTGGGGCGGGCCATCCGCATGGTGGAGGACGACGAGAGCCCGTCGAGGGTGATGGACACCGACGTGTTGCGGTCGGGGCGAGGCCGGGCCATCCGCCCCCAGTCCGCCGGGCAACGCCGCTACGTGGACGCCATGCGGGCCAACATCATCACCTTCGGGATCGGGCCGGCCGGCACCGGCAAGAGCTGGCTGGCGGTGGCCATGGCCGTCCGGGCCCTCAAGGCCAACGAGGTGGAGCGCATCATCTTGACCCGGCCGGCGGTGGAGGCCGGGGAGCGGCTGGGATTTCTGCCCGGCGACATGATCGCCAAGGTCGACCCCTACCTGCGCCCCCTGTACGACGCCCTCTACGACATGCTCGACACCGAGGAGGTGCAATCCCTGGTGGATCGGGGCGTGATCGAGATCGCCCCGCTGGCCTTCATGCGGGGCCGGACGCTCAACGACAGCTTCATCATCCTGGACGAGGCCCAGAACACCACACCGGAACAGATGAAGATGTTCCTGACCCGCATCGGGTTCGGCTCCCGGGCCGTGGTCACCGGCGACGTCACCCAGGTGGACGTGGACCGGGGCCGCAGCGGGCTGGAATCCCTGGAGAAGGTGCTGGGTGGCATCGACGGCTTGTCGTTCGTTCACCTCACGGCGCGCGACGTGGTTCGTCACCGCATCGTGGCCGACATCGTGAACGCCTACGAGCGGGCCGAGCGGTGACGCCCGACGCCGATCCCGGTCCGAGACCCGGGCCGACGCCCGCCGATTCGGGCGTGGTGGCGGTGACCGACCGCCAAGGCGATCTGGCCTTGGCCACCGACCGCTGGGCCGAGCTGTTGCGCCGGGTGCTGGTGGCAGAGGGGGTGGTCGCTCCCTGGGAAGCCGGGTTGTGGTTCGTGGACGCCGACCGGATGGCCACGCTCAACGCCGACCACCGGGGGGTCGAGGGGCCCACCGACGTGTTGGCCTTCGGCGCCGACGACGGCAGCGCCCTGCGGGCCGACGGCGAACCCCGGCTGGTGGGCGACGTGGTGATCTGCCCGGCGGTGGCCGCCGCCAACGCCGCCGCCCACGGTCGGACGGTGGAGGACGAGTTGGCCCTGCTGGTGGTCCATGGCGGCCTGCACTTGCTGGGCTACGACCACGTCGACGACGGCGACGCCCGGCAGATGCAACAACGGGAACAGGAGTTGCTGGCCACGGCGCCGATGGCAGCGCCGGTGGCTGCGACTGCGGCGGGTGCTTCGGCGGGCCGGTCGTGAGCGTTCTGGGCCGCTTCGGGCTGGTGCGGCGGCTGGTGCAGGCGAGCTGGCGGCGCGAGGCCCCGCAGGTGTCCGAAGAGGAGCTGTTGGCCATGGCCGAGGCGGCCGAGGCCTCCGATGCCATCGAACCCGAGGAGCGGGAGCTCATCGGGCAGATCATCGAATTCGGCGACACCGTGGCCCGAGAAGTGATGGTGCCCCGCACCGACATGGTGGCCATCGGCGACCAGCATTCGGTGGGCGACGCCATCGGCGTGGTCATCGACCACGGCTACAGCCGGGTGCCGGTGTACGGCGAGGGCATCGACGACGTGGTGGGCGTGGTCCACGCCAAGGATCTGATGCGAGCCGAACGGGAACACGGCGTGGACTCCGCGGCGGTGGCCGTGGCCCGGACGCCTCGTTTCGTTCCCGAGACCAAGCGCATCTCCTTGTTGCTGCGGGAGATGCAGGCCGAGAAGTTCCACATTGCCATCGTGGTGGACGAGTACGGGGGTACCGCCGGTGTGGTCACCCTGGAGGACCTCATCGAGGAGTTGGTGGGGGAGATCGTGGACGAGTTCGACGTGGAGGAGCCCATGATCGAGCGGGTGGCCCCCGGTTTGGTGCGGGTGAACGGCCGGGTGCCCATCGACGAGCTGAGTGACGTGCTGGGCGCACCGCTGCCCAACGGCGACTGGGACACGGTGGGTGGGCTGATCTTCAACACGCTGGGCCACGTGCCCGACGAGGGGGAGACGCTGACCATGGACGGGTGGGAGCTGCGGGTGGAGCGGGTCACCGGTCGTCGCATCGCCCGGGTGGTCGTGAAGCCGGTGGGCCAACCCGCCGCTCGGCGCGACGACGGGTGACGCCGATCCCCGGCTGTCACTGTCGTCCCCGCCATTGCCGGATGTCATCGTGGGCCGAGTGAGCTTGACCGAGGCGGGCCGGGCCCTGGCCCGCCAGTCCGAGGTCATGGCCGGGCTTCAGGCGCGCTTCGGGCCGCCCCGGTTCGGACCCCAGCCCAAGGTGGGGGAGCGGTTCGAGATCCTGTGCGGGGAGATCGCCTACCAGCAGCTTGCGGGCAAGGCGGCGGCGGCCATCTGGGGCCGGGTGCGGTCGCTGAGCACGACCTGGGTGCCTGCTGCGGTGCTGGCCCTGGGGGAGGAGCCCCTGCGGTCCGCTGGCCTGTCGGGGGCCAAGACCCGGGCGATGCTGGACCTGGCCGCCCACTGCGAGCGGGGTTCGTTGAACCTGGCCGGGCTGGGGCGGATGTCGGACGAGGAGGTGGTCGCCCAACTCAGCCAGGTGTGGGGCGTGGGAGTGTGGACCGCCCAGATGTTCCTGATCTTCTCGCTCCGCCGGCTGGACGTGTGGCCGGTGGGCGATTTGGGAGTGCGCAAGGGGTACGGCCTGGCCCACGGCTGGACCGAACCCCCCACCGCCGACGAGCTGGAACCCCTGGGCGACCAGTTCCGCCCCTACCGCAGCGTGGCCGCCTGGTACTGCTGGCGAGCCACCGGGGAGTCCTAGGCCACCTCACCCCACTACACCGTCCGACAGCTCGCGACCCCGGTGTCGTCCACATTCCAACCGTCATCGTTGCCTGCTTGCACGTACAGGGTGGCGTGTTCTCCGAGGGGCAGGCCTTCGGACTTCGTAGTTCTGGCGTCGAAGGCCAACAACCAGGGATGGGCGGGGTCGTTGCGCACCCGGTAAGCGGTGGCCCCCTCCACCGTCCCCCACAACCAGACCAGCGAATTGGGCGTGGCCACGCACCACACGGTGGGGCCGACGGCCGGGGCGGTACGACACGTTCGGCTTCCCCTCGGACCGCTGTCCCACCCCTGCTCGCCACCCGCCTGCACAATGAGCATGGTCTCGGCATCGGGCGGCTGGTTGGCCACCCGCGCCGTGGTGGCAACCTGGGGCGACCATTCCTGTCCGTCCACGCTGACGTGGTACGTGGTGGCCCCCGGTATCGGATTCCACCTCCATTCCACAGAGTCCGACGTTGTTCGGCACCATATGGCAATGGTGTCTTCGTCGTCGGGGGGTGCGGCCACAACGGCCGACGTCCCCCCTGCGGTCACCCCGTACAGCATCACCGCCCCGGTGATCACGGCCAGAGCGGCAACCGATGCTCGGGCAACCACGGCTCGGCGAAGGGTGGGGGCGACTGCCACGGCGGCCACCGGCAGAACGGCGAGGCCGTAGCGCCCTGGCGTGAGGAAATAGCGGGACAGGGTGGAGTAGTTGGTGACCATGGTCAACACCCCCATGGCCAACATGGCGGTGAACACCCCCGCTACCAAGGCCCGATAGCGGGACTTGGCCGCCACCACGGCCACGGTGACCCCCAAAAGGGCCAGCAGCCCCACATCGGCGATGCCCGCCAGGGGAATCAAGGCACCACGGGGCAAGTTATCGGGTACCCAAGAATCCCGAAACGGGGTCAGCGTAGCCCGAAGCTCCTCGCCGAGTTCGGCCCACTGAAACGCGTCCACTCGTCCTCGACCACGTCCGAACACCGCCAGATCTCGCTCTTCGGCCAATTGCCGATGCCCCTGCCACAGCCGCCACGCATAAATGGTGGCCATCACGGCCGCGCCGGAAACCGACACCACCAGCAAGCGCTCTCGGGTGCGGGCGGGGTCCTGCGACCGGGTTTGCCACCACCGCACCGCCACGAAGACGGCGGCAGCACCCACGGCGGCGGCATTGGTGAGCTTCAGCGCCACCGCCGCTGCCGATGCGATCGGCACCAGCCACCAGGGCCATCGCCCCATGTCCCAGCGCATCAGGGCCACCACGACCAGGGCGCCTCCCAGCAACGAGGTGGCATCGGGGTTCACCATCGACGATCCGTGTACCACCGCCGGCGAAACCCCGAGCAACCCGACGACGGCTGCTTTGGTGGCCACCCCGGCCCCGGTCAGGCTGAGCGCGTGCCAGACCAGCGCCAATCCGGCCATCAGCCATACCACCCCCACCAGCCGGTAGGCGCTCAGCGCCGACCCGACCCCCGGCAGGCGCAGAATCCCCCCGCCGGCCAGCGCGGTCAGGGTGTAGTAGGCCGGGGGGTGAACGTAGGCCGTGTTGTAGCCGTTGGAATGCGACAGCGTCGGATCAGGCTGAGGGTCGCCGCAATCGGACAAGTAGCGGTAGCCCGGCTCCCAGCCCGGCAGGTCGATGCCTCGGCAGGTCACCACCTTCATGGCGTCGGTGCCGAAGTACTCCCCGGTGCGGACCCCGAGAGAAGGGGACTTGAGCACGTAGTCCAGGTGCTGCAGCTCATCCACTCGGGACAGCTCCGTGTGGTCCCGAACGTGGAGCGCACCGATGATCGCCACCACGCCGAGAACCAGCAGCAAGGCAAGCCCATTGGCGCGAGTCCGCCGCCGGACCGCTCCGAGAACTCTTCCAACCACTGATGCGGCCCCAAGACGCGCCACCCCCGGATTCACCGGTCGAAAGATACCCCTTGCCCCGTTCTCCCGCACCGCTCGGCGAGTGGGGGTCGGGGTACCATCCTGGTGACCGATCATGGCCGAGGAGGTTGTTTTGACCGAGAAGGAGAGTTTGTTCTCCCTGGACGGCAAGGTGGTGGTGGTGACCGGGGGGAGCCGGGGGCTGGGCCGGGAGATGTGCTTGAGTTTTGCCGAGCACGGTGCCCACGTGGTGGTGGCCAGCCGGAAGGGGGAGGCGTGCGAGGCGTTGGCCGTCGAGATCACCGAGCGCACCGGGCGGCGCGCCGTGGGGCTCGCCCTTCACGTGGCCCGCTGGGAGCAGTGCGAGCCGTTCGTGGATCGGGTGATCGACGAGTTCGGGGCCATCGACGTGTTGGTGAACAACGCGGGCAGCTCCCCGTTGTACCCCTCGCTGAGGGAGGTGAACGAGAAGCTGTTCGACTCAGTGGTCGGTCTCAACATGAAGGGGCCGTTTCGCCTGGCCGTGCTGGTGGGCGACCACATGGTGGAGACCGGCCGGGGTGGCAGCATCGTCAACGTGTCCAGTGTGGCCGCGGTGCAGCCGTCCAAGAACGAGGTGCCCTACGGTATGGCCAAGGCGGGCCTCAACAACCTCACGTTGGCGTTGGCCCGGGCTTATGGCCCCACCGTGCGGGTCAATTGCATCATGGCCGGGCCGTTTCTCACCGACGTGGCCGCAGCCTGGGACATGGAGGAGTTCAACAAGTCGGCCGTGCAGCGCATCCCTCTGGCCCGAGGCGGTGAGCCCCGCGAGGTGGTCGGCACCGCCCTCTACCTCGCCTCCGATGCCTCCAGCTTCACCACCGGCGCCATCATCAAAGTCGACGGAGGCATCGCCTGGTCCCCCGGTTGAGCGACAGTGGAGCTGGGGGGAATCGAACCCCCGTCCGCTGAGCGGCGTCCGGCTGTGGTACGACCATTCCCGGTGTGCGGCGTCAATGGCTGCTGCACCGCCGGGTCGGGTGGCCCCGGTCAGGGGGCCTGCCACCGGGACTGTTCCCCGGAGCCAGCGGTCTTTCCCGCCGTCAGTGGTCTGTCCCTACTGTCTCCACCGCTTCTGTTGCCGGGCTGCGATGGACCGGCCCCGCGTGCCGTTACCGGTCGCGGTGACTCTCTGGACCTGACGGGTCAGGCTGCGAGAGGGACACGGTCAGTGTCATTTGTTTGGTTGCCCCGTTTTGCGAGTCTGAGCAACTCGGGTCGCACAGCGCAGCCCCCGGTCTCAACGTCGAAACCGATCAGCCCCGTGTGCACGATTGTCAAGGTGCGCACCCATCCTACCGGTTCGGTGTGACACCGAATCCCCGAATTGGCCGCCCGGCCCTTCCGCCCGGGCCCTCGAGAGTCAGGGCCGGGAGTCGGTTGCCCCGGCGGTGGTGGCCCGTCCCAGGGCATGGCGGGCTTCCCGCTGGGCGTCCTGTTCGGCGATGGCCTGGCGCTTGTCGCCCTTGCGGCGGCCCCGGGCCAGCCCGATGAGCATCTTGGCCCGGCCTTGCTTGAAATAGAGCACCAAGGGCACCACGGTGAGGCGGTCCTGGTCGAGGCGGGCCTTGATGCGGTTGAGTTCGCCCCGGTGCAGCAGCAGCTTCTTGGGCCGGTCGGGGTCGTGGCCGGTGGAAGTACCGGCATGACGGTAGGGGGCGATGTGCAGCGACTGGAGCCACAACTCGCCGTCGTCCATTCGGGCGTAGGACTCGGCCAGCGTCACGGTGGACTCCCGCAGCGACTTCACCTCCGATCCCGCCAGCACCAGCCCGGCCTCGAACTCGTCGAGTATGTCGTAGTCGCGCCGGGCCCGCCGGTTGGTGGCCACCACCGTGGAGCCGTCCTGGCGACGTTGAGGTTGCCCCTTCGAGGTGGCCATCACCTCACGGTACCCGCCCAACCCGGCCAACAAACGGGCCATTCACCGGTAATCTGGGCGGCGTGGTCGACCGACCCGACGACGATGTCACCGAGCCACCTTCGGGAGTGGGCTCGCCCGAGGACGGCGATCAGGATCGGTGGGAGGGGTTTCGGTCGGGGTTCGTGACCCTGTTGGGTCGGCCCAACTCGGGCAAGTCCACCCTGGTCAACGCCATGGTGGGCACCAAGGTGGCCATCGTGTCCGACAAGGCCCAAACCACCCGCCACGCCGTTCGGGGCGTGCTGCACCGCGACGACACCCAGGTGGTGTTCGTGGACACGCCCGGCATCCACAAGCCCCGCACGGCCCTGGGCGAGCGACTGAACGCCACCGCCGCCGACGCCGCCGAGGACGTGGATGTGGTGTGCCTGTGCATCGACGCCAAGCGACCCCTGGGCCGGGGCGACCGATTCATCGCCGAGCGGCTCGGCCCCGACGCCATCGTGGTGGTGACCAAAATCGACGCCGCTCCCCGGTCCAAGGTGGTGGCCCAGTTGGCCGCCGCCGGTGAGCTGGGGTTCGCCGAGTATTTTCCCACCTCGGCCCGTACCGGCGAAGGGGTGGATGCGTTGGTGAACCGTCTGTGCGAGCTGATGCCCCCGGGCCCGCCGCTGTATCCGGCCGAGACGGTGCGCGACACGCCCGAGGCCCGCTGGGTGGCCGAGTTGGTGCGGGAGCAGCTCCTGGCCGTGGCCCGCGACGAGTTGCCCCATTCCATCAGCGTGGCGGTGACCGAGTGGGAGTGGCCCCGCATCCGGGTGGAGATCCTGGTGGAGCGCACCTCGCAGAAGCCCATGGTGATCGGCAAGCAGGGCTCGGTGCTCAAGGCGGTGGGCACCGCCGCCCGGGCCCAGCTCCCGCCGGGTGTCTACCTGGAACTGCGCGTCGGGGTGGAGAAGAACTGGCAGCGCCGCCCCGAGATGCTCGACCGCTTGGGCTACTGAGAACCGCCGGGCGGGCCCCGGCAGCCTCCCGGCGCCGGTGGCTTCGACGTCCTGGTCGCCGGGTTAGAACGTGGTGGTTTGGCCCCCGTTGGAGCGGAAGACGTTGCCGGTGGTGAACTTGCCGGCGTCGGAGGCCAGATAGAGCATGAGATAAGCTTGGTCCAGGGCCTCGCCGATGGCGCCGAGGGGGGACATGCCCCGGGCGTAGTCCAAGAACTCGTCGTAGGCCTCTTGGTTGAGGGTGCCGTCCTCGTTGTGCAGTCGCCAGGTGGTGAAGTTGGTGAGCGTGCTTCCGGGGGCCAGGGTACACACCCGAATCCCGTAGCGGCCCACCTCCAGGGCCAGGGTGCGGCCCAGCATGGCCACCGCGGCCTTGGTGAAGGCGTACACCCCGATGCCCTCGTAGGCCAGGTCGATGGCCCCCGACGACACGTTCAGGATCACGCCGCCCCCGTCGTTCTTCATGGCCCGGATGGCCGCCTGACAGCCGTAGAGCACCCCCTTGAGGTTGAGGTCGATGCCCCGGTCGATGTCGTGGTCGGTCAGATCCTCGATGAGACCGGGGGACATGGCCCCGGCGATGTTGGCGATGACGTCGAGCCCCCCGTAGGCGGACACCGCCCGGTCGACCAGGGCGTCCACCTCCGCCCGGGAGGTGACGTTGCACGCCTGGGCCGCGGCCTCGCCGCCATCCTCACGGATGCGCTTGGCGGTGTTCTCCGCCCCCTCGCCGTCGAGGTCGCCGCACACAACCTTGGCCCCGGCGGCGGCAAACAGCTCGGCGGTGGCCTCGCCGATGCCCGAGGCGGCCCCGGTGATCACCACCACCTTGTCGTCCAGCCGGAATGCGTCCAGTGCATCTGCCTTCATCGGATCCTCCTGTTACCTTGGCGGCTGCTGCAGTCAATCAACCGCTGCGGGCCGGGCCCGCGAGCGCAATGCATCAGGGAGCAATCATGGCAGATGGGGTGAAGGGATACGGAGTGCTGGTGAGCGGCGGGGGTACCGGTATCGGTCACGCCTGTGCGGCGGCGCTGGCCGCCGACGGCGCGGCGGTGACCATTTGCGGTCGGACCGAGTCGAAGCTGGCCGACTCCGCCGAGCGCATCGAGCAGGTGGTGGCCAACGGGGGCAGCATCGCCTACGTGGTGGCCGACGTGACCGACGAGGCTTCGGTGGCCGCCGCGGTGGCCGCGGCCGCCGAGCCCACCGGGACCCTCAACGGGGTGGTGGCCAACGCCGGCGGGGGCGGGGGCATGGGCCCCTACCATCTGCAGGACACCGACGAGTTCCTCCGGGTGCTGCACCTGAACGTGCTGGGCACCATGCTCACCATCAAGCACTCGGTGCCCCGGATGCGGGCGGCCGGAGGCGGCTCGTTCGTGGGCATGTCGTCGATCGCCGGCCACGTGACCCACCCCTACTTCGGGGCCTACACCCCCGGCAAGGCGGGCATCGAGGCCATGATGCGCAACGCTGCCGACGAGTACGGCGAGGCCGCTATCCGGTTCAACGCCATCCGCCCCGGCTTCATTGCCACAGAGATCATGGAGGGCATCCCCCGCGACGGCGAGGTGTACGACAGCTACATCGAAAACACCCCCATGGCCGACGTGGGTCTGCCCGAGGACGTGGGCCATCTGGCCCGGTTTCTGATCGGCCCGGAGTCGCGCTGGATCACCGGTCAGTGCATCAACGTGGACGGGGGCCACAGCCTGCGGCGGGGTCCCGATTTCTCCCCGTTCATCGCCCCGGCCCTGGGGCCCGACGTGATGCTCGGCGATCTGCCGTCGTCCGCATCGGCCCCGGCGCCCGGCGTGCGAGGCTGACAGAGGGGGTTCGGTGAGCGCCGGGCCGCTGGCCTCAGGCTCGGTGTCGCTGCGGCTGTACGCCCACGACGGCCCGGCCCCCGAGCAGCTCGAGGAGATGCGCGGGTTGGCCCGCCGGGCGGTGGAGGTGGGATACGACGGGGTGATGGTGTCGGAGCACCACGCCGGCTTTCCGGGGTATCTCCCCAACCCCCAGCAGATGGCCGGGTACCTGCTGGCGGCCATGCCCACCGGCTGGGTGGCACCCTGCCCCCTGTTGTTGCCCATGAAGCCGTGGGCCCTGGTGGCCGAGGAGCTGGCCTGGTTGGCCGCCGCCTTCCCCGGACGGGTGGGAGCGGGGTTCGCCGCCGGGGCGCTGCCGGTGGACTTCGAGCTGGCCGAGGTGCCGTTCGACGAGATCGGCCCCCGGTTCAAGCAGGCCCTGCCCCTGGTGGTGGCAGCCCTGCGGGGCCAGGCCAGCGGGCCGCTGGCCGACGACCGGGCCATCGCCGCCTGCGCCGAGCACCCGGTACCCATGGTGGCCGCCGCCCAGTCGACGGCCGCCGTGCGCCGGGCCGCCGGTCTCGGGCTGGGCATCCTGTACGACAGCCTGCAGGCCGTGGATCACGTGAGGGTGCTGTCGGAGGCCTACGACGAGGCCGGGGGAGCCGGGCCCAAGATTCTCATCCGGAGGGTGTGGATCGGCGGGCCGCCGGGGGAGGCGGTGCGCAACCAGCTCGACCTTTATCGCGGCTACACCTCGTCGGGAACCATGGCCCGCTGGGATGAGGGGGCCAACACGGTGCTGGCCGACGACGCCACCGAGGCGGCCGATCGCCTGCAGGCCGACCTGGAGGCCACCGGTGCCGACACCGTCAACCTCCGCATCCACGTGGTCGGGCTGTCACCGGCCTACGTCCGCCACCAACTCGACCACCACGGGGAACTCGTGGCCCGGCTGAAGGCAATGATGGCCGACTAGTGGTCCGCCACTGCCGGCAAGCCGCAAATCGGTGCGCCAGTGGGCGCGTCCATTATTTCTGGGGCCGAAAGAGTTCCGCAGGATCGTGGATCACCACCGTCTTCAGCATCTTGTCCCAAATTGCCTGTCGCTTCTCCGTGGAGAGCACCATGATGGCGCTGACCAGCGTCCAGAGAAGACCTGCGATCACCAGAAACGGGAGGAGACCCAGAACGAAGGGAATGGCGGTCTTGAGGATCCACTCACGAACGAACATCGAGCCCCAACTGGCTGCTCGTCGATTCTCGAGGCTGATCACCCGCATCTTGAGCACCTGCTTGGCCGGGGTTTGCCCCCGGGAATAAACGATCAGCGACCATATCAGCCACCCGACGAACAAAGTGACGAGGGCCAGCACGCCTTCGAGGAGGTAGGCGCCGAAGCGTCGCCAGCGAGTGGCCAGCATCAGCACCGGATTGGGGGTGCTGGGTTGGGCGAATGTCGCTGACCCTTCCGGGCTCATGGTCGGTGGGGGGGCCGTCGACGGGGGCGGCACCGGAGGCATCTCCGCCTCGGCCCGATCGACCGGGTCGGTGGACTGCACGCCGTCGTCGGCCACTTGGTCAGTCCACTGCTGGCCGTCGAACCACCGGTACTGGTGGCGTCCGGTGGGGTCGGGCTCCCAAGAAGAAACGCTCATGAAACCCGAAGACTAATCGCCCACCGACATCCGCCCCGGTTTGTCACCCCAATCCCCAGATCACTTCACCACCACGAACGTATCGGCCTGCTTGTCGTGCCAGCCCTGGTGTTCGTTGCCCCAGGTGGGCGAGAGATAGCACAACAGCGAGAACAGCCAGCCGATCACGGGCACAATCAGCGCCAAGCCGGGCAGCGCCCACCGGCCAAATGACGTTGCCGATCCAGGGGCGCTGCCGTCGCTGGACCGGACGACCTGGATGCCCATGGCCATCTTGCCCAGGGTCTGACCCCAAACGGCCGTCATGACAACCTCGTAGACCAAGCCGGTGGCGACTGCCGGCAGCAACAGGAGAAACAAGAAGGAAGTCGGTGAACGGTTGACGTCGAGAACCACAAAGATCACCACCGTGGGGATCAGCAGCACGGCCCAGATCAAGACCATGACTTGCCAGTCGACGATGCGGGCACCGAGGCGAGCCCCCGGTGTGGCCAGCAGCACCGGTTGCCCCGATGCGGTTCGGCCCCACCGGGCCCTCGAATGGCTTGCCCGGTCGGTGCGCACCACCATGGTGCCGGCCACGTGGTCGTGCCACCCCTTGCGGTCGCGGCCCCAGGTCAAGGACAGGTAGCAGACGTAGACGAGCAGCCAGCCCACCACCGGCACCAAGGCCACCAGGCCGGGAATTGCCCAGCGGCGCAGTGCCTTGCGGAACCCGGGTAAGGCACCGCTCTCCGCGGCCACCACCCGAATGCCCGCGGCCATCTTGCCCGGGGTCTGGCCCTTGGTGGCGATGAAGCTCACCTCGTAGACGAGGAAAATCACAGTAGCGAAGAGGAAGAAGAACCAGTCAAGCCCCGAGGTCGGCCAACCGATACCGACGGAGGTGTCCGCCCAGAAATCGCTCCACGTCTCCACTTCTTCGTTATCGAATCCATCCTGAAAGTCGGCCGCCAAGACCAGCGGCAACACAACGGGCAGGGCGATGAGGGTGAGCAGCAACCCGTCGATGAGAAAGGCGCCCAGGCGGGCACCGGGGCTGGCCAGCGTCACGGTTTGGCCATCCCCGAGGGTGGCCTTTCTGCCGGTGAGCTGGGTGGCGTCGTATCGGGCCGACGCCCCTTCAGTGGGGGCAGGCAAGTCGTCGAGTCCGGCGTCCGGGTCGCTCGCAGCTACCCCGTCATCACCCACGTGGTGGGTCCACCGTTCGCCGTCCCACCAGCGGTACTGGTGGCGACCGGTGGGGTCGGGTTGCCATGATGACGGGGCCACGGGTTCACCCTACTGGCCGCCGGTGACAGCTAGGTCGTTGTCGGGGCCCCTCGGTGGATCGCCGAGGCCAACCCATTGCCGAGCATCAACGAACGGGGGTCAGCGAATGGACGCATACGACGAGTTCTCGATGCTGGGGGACAACGCCGCCGAGGTGGGGTTGGGGTGGGACGGCCCGCCGTCGGTGGTGCGGCGTCGGGTGGAACTGCCCAGCGGGCTGGGCTTGAGCGCCATCGTGTGGGGCGACGGGCCCCCACGGGTGGTGTTCGTCCACGGCGGGGCGCAGAACGCCCACACCTGGGACACGGTGGCGCTGGCCCTGGGCGAGCCCGCGGTGGCCATCGACCTGCCCGGTCACGGGCATTCCGACTGGCGTCCCGACCACGACTACTGGCCGCCGTCCATGGCCGAGGACGTGGCCGTGGCCGTGCGCCGGCTGGCCCCGGAGGCCGAGTTGGTGGTGGGTATGTCGCTGGGCGGGCTGACCGCCATCTGTCTGGGGGCCCGACACCCGGAGTTGGTGCGGTCGCTGGCGGTTGTGGACGTGACCCCCGGCACCGACCACGCCAAGGCAGAACCCATCGTGGAGTTCATCTCCGGCCCGCAGACCTTCGACAGCTTCGACGACATCCTGGCCCGGACCGTGGAGTTCAACCCCACCCGGTCGGAATCGTCGCTGCGCCGGGGCATCATCCACAACGCCAAGGAGCTGGCCGACGGGAGCTGGACGTGGCGTTGGGATCCGGTGCGCGACTGGAAGATGACCGGTCCCGATCGTCCCGGCGGCAGCCCGGAGTTCTCCGAGCTGTGGACTGCCGTGGGCCAACTGCGGTGCCCGGTGGTGCTGTACCGGGGAGCAGACTCGGGGGTGGTGGGAGACGAGGACGTGGTCGAGCTGTGCCGCCGTCAACCCGATGCCGAGGTGGTGGTCGTGGCCGGGGCCGGCCACAGCATCCAGGGCGACCAGCCGGTGGAGCTGGCCCGCCTGCTGGCCGCCCGCCTGGGCTGATCAGAGTCGCCGCGGCCCTGGCTGTCCGCCTGGGCGAATCGGAGCCTCAGTGACCGTCTCAGCCGCTGGGCGGGCCCCCTAGTCGTTGCCGTAGGCAGCGGTCAACCGCTCCCCACCGCCGATGTCGGAGGCGGGCCGGCCACCGGGATAGCGGGCCTCGTACACCCCGGACATGCCATCGCGCCACGGCACCCGGCAGGGCCCGGTGAGTTCGATCCGACGGGTGGGGTCGGCGATGTTGCCCGGCTGTGAGCCGGGAAACTCGTCGTAGATGACCTCGGGCTCCCGGCCCGACAGCTCTCCGAACAAATCCACCCAGTCCTCGGCGGTGACCGCCTCGTCGCCTCCCCAATTCACCACCGTGGCCGGCACCGACGCCGCGGCCAACAAGGGCTCGACCTGCTCGTTCATGTCGTCCTGATGGATGGGGCTGTAGGGCGACGGCGCCGGGGCCCGCAGCCGCACCGGCTGGCCCGCCATGATCCAGTCCAGGTGATAGGCGGCCAGACCGCCGTTGGGGCCGTAGCTGGCGTTGATGCGGGCGACGGTGGTGGGCAGCCCCAGGGCTCGGGCCATGGTGCGGGCCACCGCCTCCTCGCTGATCTTGGACATGGAGTAGGTGGGGGCGTGGACCGCATTGGAGTCGCCGAGTCGGTCGGTCTCGGTGTAGTGGTGCCACGGGTCGGGCTGTGGGTGGTACACCGAGCAGGTGGAGGCGATCAGGGCGGCCTTGGCCTTGGAGCAGTGGGCCATCAACAGGCCGGTGCCCTCGGCGTTCACCCGCAGGGCCCAGTCGTAGTCGAGGCCGGGACTCTGATAGGCGGCCATGTGGACCAGGTAGTCGAAGTCGTCGGGCAACAAGGAGAAGTCCCCGTCGGCCACGTCCACCACCTCGGTGTGGACCCCGGCGGCCTCCACCCGCTCTCGGCTGCCCTCGGCGCTGAACCGGGCGATGCCCCACACCTCGTTGTGCTCGGCCAGGTAGGCGGCCATGGGAAAAGCGATCTGTCCGGTCATGCCGGTGATGAGGATCTTCTGGTCTTGCAGCATGGGGAATCTTTAGCAGGTGGCGATCGGCCACGTCAGGCTAGTGGCTAGAGATCGTCGATCAGCTTGAACAGCTCGGCGGAATCCAACCCGGCGGACGCTCCCGCGTCAGCCAAGCGGTCGCCCACCCAGGCGTGCAGGCGGGCCCGGTCGGCCGCGTCGGGCTCGGGAGGAAGGTCGAGGGTGGTCTCGTACTGGCTGACGAAGGCCTCCAGCGCGGTCGCCTTGGCCGACGCAAAGCCGGCGGCGTCCTCGGCGTGGTCGGGCTCGTCGGCCTCGAACAGCAACAGGGCGTCCGGCCGGTGGGGTTCCAGGCCCAAGTCGGGAAAGAAGTGCGGGTCTCGGGCGGCCACGATGCCGTCGACGGTCAGCCAGCCCGCGTGACGGTGGTCGGGGTGCAGCCGCCATCGCCGCCACGGATCGTGGCCCAGCACCACGTCGGGGCGCAGGGTCCGGATCCACGACGCCACCTGTCGGCGGGGCTCGGGTCCCGACGCCAACTCCCCGTCGACCCAGCCCAGGAACACCACCTCGCCGGTGGCCCCCAGCCGCCGGGCCGACTCACGCTGCTCTCGCTGGCGAACGGCCACCAGCTCCTCCAGGTCGGCGTTGGGATCCCAGGTGCCCTTGGAGCCGTCGGTACACACCACCAGGCTCACCTCGCTTCCGGCGGCCGCCCATTTGGCCAGGGTGGCCCCGGCGTTCAGCTCGATGTCGTCGGGATGGGCCCCGATGGCCAGCGCCCGCTCGGGCCGGGCCAGGTTGCGCGATCTCACCGCCGGGCTTGTCGCCGTTGGCGTCACCGCATCACCGCCAGCTCGTCCAGGTCGGCGGGCAGGTCGATGTCGAGGCCCAGGGCCGGGTCCCGCAGGATGCGCAGGCTGCGCCCCAGTCGCTGGGCCTCGGCCAGGTGGCGGGCGAACGAGCCCTGGCCGTAGGCGAACCCGAAGGGGCAGTCGCCAGGTAGGGCGATCACGTTGGTGCCGTCGTCGTGCCGATCGGGCACCAGGGTGATGCCGGGCCAGCGGCCCAAGGGAGCGAGCGGGCCGGCCCGCGGCAGGTCGCCGTGGGCCACGATCACCCGGTCGAAACCGGAGGCCGACAGATGATCCACCCCGCTGCGTACCGCGCCGTTCAACCCGGTTCCGGGACGCCACACCACCTCGGCCCCCACCGACGCCGCCCACTCCCGTACCTCGGGGTGGTCGCACACCACCGCCACCGGCAACGGCCCGGCCGACCGCACCACGTGGGTGGCCATGTCACGGGCCAACGCCGCCCGCTCCGCGGCATCGAGGGCCGGGGCGAGGCGGAGCTTGGCCTCGGCGAACGCCTTCACCGGGATCAACACCGCCACCGAGGGCTCCGGGCTCACCCGCGGGAGTCTACGGCCACCGGTGGGTGCGTCTACGGTACGAACCTATGTCGAACCGAGTGGTGGTGGTCGGCGGGGGCTCGTGGGGTACTACCGTGGCCCATCTGGCCGCCCACAACGAGCCCACCGTGTTGTGGTGCCGAGACGGCGCCATCGCCGCGTCGGTGAACCAGGATCACGTGAATCCCCGCTACCTGGACGGCTTCGAGTTGCATCCGGAGTTGCGGGCCACCACCGATCTGGAAGGGTCCGTGGCCGAGGCCGAGGTGGTGGTGATGGGGGTGCCGTCGTCGGTGTTCCGACCGGTGATGGAGCAGGTGGCCCCCCACCTGCGCCCCTGGGTGCCGGTGGTGAGCCTCACCAAGGGCCTGGAGCGGGGTACCCGTCTGCGCATGACCGAGATCGTCAACCGGGTGGCCCCGGCCCACCCGGCGGGCGCCCTCACCGGCCCGAACCTGGCCAAGGAGATCCTGGCCGGCCACGCCGCCACCTCGGTCATCGCCATGGCCGACCACACCGTGGCCACCGCTCTGCAGGCGGTGCTGTCCACCGACCGCTTCCGCGTCTACACCAACGACGACGTAGTGGGTTGTGAGCTGGGCGGCACCCTGAAGAACGTGATCGCCCTGGCCTCGGGCATGGTGGACGGCCTGGAGGCGGGCGACAACACCCGAGCGGCGGTCATCACCCGGGGGCTGGCCGAAATGGGGCGCTTGGGTATGGCCATGGGGGGCCGGGCCGACACGTTCGCCGGGCTGGCGGGGATGGGCGACTTGTTGGCCACCTGCATGAGCCCCCAGAGCCGCAACCGCCACGTGGGCGAGCAGCTCGGCCGGGGCCGCAAGGCCAAGGAGGTGCTGGCCGGTCTGGACCAGGTGGCCGAAGGGGTGTTCACCGCCGGCGTGGTGGTGGAGTTGGCCGCCGAGCACGGGGTGGAGATGCCCATCAGCGCCGAGGTGTACGCCGTGATCAAGGGCACCCGGACCGCCGCCGAGGCGTCCATGGTGTTGATGGGCCGTCAATCCCGACCCGAGCCCGAAGCCGACCCGGCCCACCGGTCCCGGTTGGCCCGGGCCTGGCGGTTGGTGGTTCCCGATCGGGGGTCACCGGCTGATCGCTCGGGGTCACGGTTGGCCCGGTTGTGGCGAAGGATCACGCGTCCGTCGAGATGAACCGGCCTCTCGACGTGCTGGGCGCCCCCGGGTGGGGCGAGGTGGATGCCCGCGGGTTGGTGCGACCGGGCACGGGGGCATGGACGCTGGACTGGTGGATCCGGGCGTCGGATCGATGGCACCGGGCGTCCCAGGAGGCGGCGGTGCGCCGACAGGACGCAGCCGGTGGCGGCGCGGTGGTGGAGACCCGCATGAAGGTGCCCGACGGCGACGCCGTGCAGCGGGTGTGGGCGGTGGCCGTCGGTGGGGGACCGGCCGCCGCCGTGGTGGAGGTGGGCAACGAGGCCGCCACTGCCTTTGCCGCCGCGCTGGTGTTGGACGCGCCGGGGGCGGTGGTTTCCGTCGGACGGGGCGGGGTGACCGTCGGCCGCCGGCCGGTGTTGGCCTGGGATCGGCCCCCGGCCATGGTCGCCGTCGGCCCCGACGCGCCCGACACGGTGCTCAGCGTCGAGACGGTGTCGAGCACGGGCGCATCCGGGTGGGAGGGCGAGGGTCGGGACCGGGCCGCGTTGGTGTGGGCGGTGCCCCACACCGCCCGGTTGGCGGTGAGTGCGGCGTTGGGTGCGGGCGCGGTCCCCGCCCCGGCGGACCTGCCCGATGCCGACGCAGTGGAGCGGGGCTGGCGGGCCCACTTGGATCGGGGGGCTCGGATCGAGGTGCCCGACGAGGGTTTGGCCCGCCGCGTCGACGGCAATCGACGCCGCTGGCTGGGCCGAACCGGTCGCACGGAAGTGCTCGACGTGGCCGAACTCGCCGAGTTGGCCGTACGCCTCGACCACCACGGCTATCACGACGACGCCGAGGTGGCGCTCGATGAGGTGGCCGCCCGGTTGACCACCGAGGCACCCGTCGAACGGCTGCTGGCGTTTGCGGTCCACCACGAATTGACCGGCGACACCGCCGCGGCCGCCCGCCACACCGAAGCGGTGGCCGAAGCCCTGGGGGCCGCCATCCGGATCGGGGCACCCGTGCCGGTGGAGGCGATTGAGCGTCTGTTGGTGGCCGCCGGCCAGGATCGGGCCGCCGCGGACCTGCGCCGTCTCGACCTCCCTCGGGCCGAACCCCCGGCGCAGGGGCTGCGAGCGGAGCTGGTGGCCGACGACGGCGACCACCTGAAGCTGGTCCCGGGCTTTCGACCGGGATGGCGAGGCGGACCCCTGGCGGTGTACGGCCTGCCCACCCGGTTCGGGCCGTTGTCCTACGCGGTGCGCTGGCACGGGGCCCGTCCGGCCCTGCTGTGGGAATTGGAGGCCCGCCCCAGCCTCGCACCGGTGGCCATTTCCGCCCCGGCCCTGGACGAGGACTGGTCCAGCCACCACACCACCGGAGAAGCGCTGCTGGCCCCATCGTGATCGCCACCGGAGAAGCGCTGCTGGCCGCACCATGATCGCTACCGGAGAAGCGCCTTTGGCCGCACCGTGATGGCTACCGGAGAAGCGCCTTTGGCCGCACCGTGATGGCTACGGTACGTCCATGAGGGCCGCGGGGAAGTCGGCTGCCCCCACCCTGGCCGAGGAGCGTCGCCTGTGGGCCGAGGGTCACCGGGTGGTGGTGGGCATGGACGAGGTGGGCCGGGGCGCGTGGGCCGGGCCCCTCACTCTGGTGGCGGCGGTACTGCCCCAGGATCGGCGGGTCTACGGGGTGCGCGACTCCAAGATGCTGTCCGAGGCCGAGCGGGAGGGGCTCTACGACCGGATTGCCGAGTGGTGTGTGGCCTGGGCGGTGGGCCACGCCACCAACGAGGAGTGCGATGCGCTGGGCATGTCGCAGGCGCAGCGCTTGGCGGCCCGACGGGCCCTGGACGGTCTCGGCGTGGAGGCCGACGCCGTGCTGGTGGACGGACGCTGGGACTTCGTGGGCAACGGCAAGTCCCGAGCCCTGGTGAAGGGCGACGCCACCTGCCTGTCCATCGCCGCCGCGTCCGTCTTGGCCAAGGTCACCCGGGACCGCCTCATGCGGGCGGCGGCCGTCGACCACCCCGATTACGCCTTCGACAGCAACAAGGGCTACCTCTGTCCCCGCCACCGGGCGGCCCTGGTTGCTCGGGGCCCCACTCCGCTGCATCGCCGCTCCTGGGCGTTCATGGACAACCTTGGGTGGAGCCATCTCCGGGTTGCGCCGGGGCCACAGGTATCTCTGCGGTTCTGATTGCCGGTGCGGTGACCCCCAGGCGGTACCATCGCACTTCGTATGGGACAACCGGTGACCGTGGTCGAGCGGGCGACGAGCCGTCCGGGGGTGATCCGCTTTGAGATCAACCGCAGCATCACCGGCACCGGCCACGAGCACTATGTCGCCGACAAGGACGTCTACGGGGATCGGCCGGTGGACGAGTTGGCTCGCCGCTTGTTCGACCGGGGCGGTATCGACGCCGTCCACGTGAACAGCAACATCATCACCGTGGACTTGGCCAAGGGCGGCACCCGTGACGGCCTCGACGACCTGATCGCCAACCTGTTCATCTACTACGGACCCGGCGTCGAGGTGCCCACCATCCCCACCGAGGACTGAGCGGTGGCGGAGGCCGCGACCTCCCGCCGAGAGGCCACCGATCGCTGGTTCATCCGCCGCGGCGTGCCCTACGTGATCCACGAGTATCGGGCCACCACCGATGTGTTCACCCGAGCGGCGCCCTTTCTGGCCATCGTGTTCTTGGCGGAACTCTTCACCCCGTTCAATGACCGGTTCAGCGGTTGGGCGCAGGTGGGAGCGTTGGCCGCCGGGGTGGGCATCATGCTGGGAGGCGCCGGGGTGATCAATCTGCTGCTCGGGCGGCGGTTTTGGCAGGTGCCCGAACGGGTGGGGACCGTGGAGTTGGTGGTCTTCACCCTGCTGCCGGCGGTGCTGCCGCTGTTGTTCGCGCAGGACAGTAGGTGGATCGAAGCGGTTCTGCTGGTCGTGTTCAATCTGGTGGTATTGGGCGCCACCTACGTGGTGGTCAGCTTCGGGCTGTTGCCCATGGTGCGGTGGGGCGGCACGTATTCCGTCCACCAAATCGCCCTCATCGGGCGGCTGATGGGCCGCATCCTGCCGCTGCTGTTGCTGTTCAGCGCCTTCTTGTTCCTGAACGCCGAAGTGTGGCAGGTGGCCCACGACTTCACCTGGCCCTTCTACGCGCTTGTGGTGGGGGTGATCGGCCTGATCAGCCTGGTGTCGGTGGTGGTGCGCATCCCCTCCGAGCTGGTGGGCTTGGCCCGTTTCGAGAGTTGGGATCAGGTGTGCGAGTTGGTCAACGCCGGCGATTCACCGCTGGCCCCGGCGGCACCGCCCACCGGCGTGGCCGTGTCGCAGGTACCGGCACTCGGCCGGCTGGACAAGGTCAATTTCGGGTTGCTCATGTTCGTGGCCCAGGCCGTTCGGGTTCTGCTGGTCGGCCTGTTCATCGGTTTGTTCTACGTGGCGTTCGGCCTGCTCACCGTGCGAGAGGCGACGATCGTGGCCTGGGTGGTCGCCGACTCGCTCGACCCGATCGCCCGATTCGGGCTGTTCGGCGCCGATCTGGTGTTCACCTGGGAGTTGTTGGCGGTGGCAGGTTTCATCGCTGTGCTGTCGTCGCTGCAGTTCGCCGTGTCCACCGTCACCGACACGGCCTACCGGGAGCACTTCTACGACGACATGACCCGTGAGGCCCGTGAGGTGCTGGCCTCGCGTGCTCTCTACCTGGCCGAACTCAGCCAGGCCGCCCAAGCGGCGGAGGCGGAACCTGAAGCAGGAGTCGCGTGACGAAGATGGAGACGGGCAGTCCTGCCGCCTTTGGTCGGGGAGGAGCTAGGCCGCCGCCGCGTTGCGGAGGAAGCGGCCCGGTCGGGTGGCGGTGGATTGGCCGTCGGCCCAGGTGGGCACCCCGTTGACCACCGTGGCCCGGTAGCCCGCCGGCCGACGGCTGTAGCGCCAGCTCCCGGTGGGCAGGTCCCGAACCTGCACCTCGTCGCCGAGGTCGATCTCGTTGAGCGCGAACACGGCCAGATCGGCGGCCATGCCCTCGGCGATGGTCCCCCGCCGGGGAATGCCGAAGAAGCCCGCCTGCTTGCCGGTCACCGAGTGCACCGCCTCCTCCACGGTGAGCAGACCCCGCTCGCGGACCATCTCGGTGAGGAAGTAGGTGGCGTCGCCCGCCCCCACGAACATCTGGATGTGGGCCCCGGCGTCCGACGCCCCGTTCACCGTCAGCGGTGAGCGGGCCAGCTCGGCGATGGCCTCGATGTCCACCGGCTGGGGCTGGGTCCGCAGATGGGCCCCCATGGTGTTGTCCAGCAGCCAGTCGGCCACCGCGTCCGACAGGTGCACCCCCCGGGCCTCGGCCAGCTCGGCAATGGAGCGCCCGGCCCATTCGGCGTTGCGGGGCTCGTCGGAGGCCAACAGGATCATGTGGGGGCGGTTGATGGGGGCAAGGGTGTAGGTGCAGGCGTCCCAGTCGTGGCGGGCCCGTTCCCGCCAGGCCTCGTCGCCGAGCATGGCCAGCTTGGCCTCGTCGCTGTCCACGTTGCACAGCTCGTGCCACGCCTCCACCCCGCTCCACATGATGGAGCGCTCGAAGTGCAGGTTCACGTAGCCGGGCCGGGCCGAGTACAGGGTGGCGACCTGGGCGCCCTCCCCGTTGAGCCGCTCCACCAACTCCAAGGAGACGGCCCGCTCCTTGGAACGGTTCTCCTGGGCGAAGAAGCCGCCCCAGTTGGCCCGGATGCCCCGGTCCCCGCACAGCCCGGCCATGCGCTCCATGTCGCCGGGGAAGTGCTCGAACTCGAACGCCCGGGGCACGAACTGGAAGGTGGTGCCAGGATTGGCGGCCACCACGTCGAGCAGGTCGCCCCACTCGTGGTCGTCGGCCATGCGGCTGGGCACCAGGCGGTTGTGGCGGTCCAGGTCCATGAGCGAGGTCGACAGGCCGAACGCCCCGGCGGCCAGACCCTCGTCGAGCACCCTGGCCATCTCGGCCCGCTCGGCCTGGGTGGCGGCCCGCTCCCAGGCCTCGGCTCCCATCACCCACATGCGCAGGGTCTGGTGGGGGAAGAAGGCGGCCACGTTCACGGCGGTGGGGTGCTCATCGGAGGCGGCCTGGTACTCGGGCCACGTCTCCCATGTCCAGGGGATGCCCATCTCGAAGGCATCGGTGGGCAGATCCTCGATGAAGCACATCAGCTCGATGAACTGCTCCCGGTCGGCCTCCCGCAGCGGGGCCAGGCCAAGCCCGCAGTTGGCCAGCACCACGCTGGTGGTGCCGTGCGACGGCATGGGGTCGATGTGGGGATCCCACCACAGCGATCCGTCGTAGTGGGTGTGGGGCTCGATGAACCCCGGGGTCACCAGGGCGCCCCCGGCGTCGACCTCCGGCTCGCCGTCGGGCGCCAACCCGGCCCCCACCTCGGCGATCACCCCCGAGCGCACCCGCACATCAGCCTCGAACGCAGGGGCCCCGGTGCCATCCACCACCGTCCCCCCCCGAACCAACAAATCTCCCATTGCCATCCCGTGACTGTACAACGAGGGTGCGACAGTCGGTCGCATCCTGCCCACGTCGGTATCAGATGCAAGCGATGGCAAAATCACATCCAAGGGGCGTCACGGCGTGGCTACCGTCTTGGGCATCGCGTAGGAGTCCTTGCCGACAGGAGGATCTTGTCTCACACGGCACCGGTCATCAGCCAGGGAAGCACTCCTGGGGTACGACCCACCCCGAATCCACAAGACGTCGAAGCATCAGGAATGGAAAGGCCTTGCCGTTGGCTTGGCCGTGACAAGGAGATCATCACAATCGTGGGCGACATCGAATCCCCCATCCATTTCACCTGGCGTCCCGACGACCACGAACACCAAGATTGAACTCTTTGGCCGGGAGCGGTCCTTGTCGGTGAGGCTTTCGGTCCGTCTGAGCAGGGCAAGGCCAGAAGTGAACACCTGCGGGTCGAAGACGGGTCCGGGCCCTCGGGGCGGTAGAGTTGGACGTCGCGGCACACCTCGGTGAGGCCGGTGGAGGACCACTTGATGGCGTGGAACCGGTCCAGCACGTGGCGGGCGTGTCCAAGGTGCGCGGCGATGGCTGCCCGGTAGGAAGGGGGATCCGTCGGTGAGGACGACGTTGACCGGCTTGCACCACTCATGGCCCTGGGAGGCCTAAGACCCTGCCTATCCCGCGGTGCAGCGGTGCTCGACCATGGCCCGGGTGCGTCCGGTGTCCCCATGGACGAACACGGTCACATGCCGTTGGCACTGACCTCTGCCTCGACCCCGTCCGAGTCGTCATCATTGAAGACCGCCCCTACACCATGCCCCGCAAGCTCCACCAATGGCACTCAGCCCAAAACACTTACACTCAACTCTGTCGCAACCACCACGAGAGTCCGCCGATCCTCCCAGGCACTTCTGCCGTAGCCATCGAAGGACCGTAAGCGTCAGTGGCACCGTATAGCGTTGGGGCTGTGAACCACTCGACCCATAGGCAGGTTGCCGCCATTGACCTCTTTTGCGGGGCCGGTGGGCTGTCGTGCGGCCTCGTGACCGCCGGCGTGGATGTCGTCGCGGGGATCGACATAGACCCTGCCTGTGGCTACCCCTTCGAGTCGAACATTCCCGGTGCTGTGTTCTTGGAGCGCGATGTGCGCTCCCTGGGAGCCGAGGAACTGGAGGACTTGTGGCCCCAGGGTTCGATTCGGGCACTCGCTGGGTGTGCTCCGTGTCAGCCATTTTCGCCCTACCGCAGGGGTACAAGACGCCTCAACGACGAGAGGTGGCCACTGCTCCGAGAGTTCACCCGCCTTGTGCGCGAGACCAGGCCGGAGCTTGTGACGACGGAGAACGTCCCGCCGCTCGCCGGTACGGCGGTGTTCCACGAGTTTGTGGCGGCGCTGCAGGACCTTGGCTACTCGATCGACAGCCGAAATCGCAGTTGCTTGGACTACGGGCTCCCTCAGAGCCGCCGCAGACTGGTCCTGGTCGCCTCCCTAATCGGAGAAATTGCAATGTCTGACGGGCCCCTCGCAGGGCTCCCCCCGAACACTGTGGGGTGCACGATCAGCGTCCTACCGCCTATCAGCGCTGGCAGCGCAGACGAAGATGATCCTCTGCACTGCAGCCGGAACCTGGCACCCATCAACCTGCGGAGGATTCGAGCCTCCGTGCCCGGCGGCACATGGTTGGACTGGCCCGAAGAGCTGAGATCACCCTGCCATCGCAAATCCAGCGGAGCATCGTTCAAGAACGTGTATGCCCGCATGGAGTGGGACAAGCCGTCACCTACCCTCACCACGCACTTCCACAACTTCGGTACGGGACGGTTCGGCCACCCGGAGCAGGACCGAGCGATCTCGGTGCGTGAAGCGGCCATGCTGCAGGGCTTCCCACGTGACTATCGGTTCGTGGAGCCTGGCCAGAAAGTTCACTTCGCGACGCTTGGCCGGCTCATCGGTAACGCCGTTCCCCCTCCGTTGGGTCAAGCCATTGGCGAGTCCATGGTTGCCCAAGCCAAGGCCGGTGGGCGCGGATGACCGAAGAGAACGCCTACGAGATGACAGTTGGCCTATCTGTTCTGGAATCGCTGGGCATCAATCTCTACAGCAACGCCGCTGCCGTTCTCTCCGAGTTGGTGGCGAACGCGTATGATGCGGACGCTACTCTCGTTGATATCAACTGGTGGCAAGAGTCTGCCAGAGAGGAAGAACGCGGCACAGTCACTATTATTGACGACGGCTGCGGGATGACCAAGAAGGAACTAAATGAGAGGTTCCTAGCCGTCGGTTACCAGAAACGGGCTGTCGAGGGTGGCATCTCTAGCATATGGAATCGTCCTTTCATGGGCCGAAAGGGAATTGGTAAACTCTCAATCTTCTCAGTTGCCGAAAAGGTGACAGTATATTCGACAAAGGATGGGGAGAGCAATGGTTTTACTATTGATGTAAGGGAGCTTCAAGCAATGATAAAGGAGGGGAAACCATACCACCCAATAGAGGCCGAAGTCCCAGATGACTGTCGCAAACAGGGCACGATAATCCTATTGGATGAGCTAAAGCATAAGCGTGCTGACATTACAGCCAATGCCCTTAGGAAACGAATTGCCAGACGCTTTGATATATTCGACGGAACTCCTCGAGAGAAGGGAGGCTTCAAGATCAACATAAATGGCGAGGAAGTGACATGGAAGGATCGCAAAGAACTAGAAAACTTAGAGTTCATATGGGAATTTGGAAGGGAGACTATCCCGGCAGAAGAACTCAAGGATGATGTAGTCCGTCTTGGTCCCTTGGAGAATAGGGTAAAGGAAGATGAGGATTGGTTCGTCAGTGGGTGGATAGGTACAGCCCAAACTCCTTCTGATCTCACTAAAGATAGGGAAGCTGGTTCCCTGAAGAATATCATCATTTTGGCCCGCAGGCGACCTATACAAGAGGGTATTATCGATAAGCTTGATTTTTCCCGAATCTTCGGGAATTATGTCACTGGACAAATCCAGGCAGATTTTTTGGACCTTGACGACAAAGAAGACATTGCCACAAGCGATCGTCAACGTCTCATTGAAGATGATCCCAGAGTTGTTGCCCTTCAGGAGTTTCTGCGTGGCGCCTTCCTCATTGCAGCAGATCAATGGACTAACCTCCGCCCAGAGAGGAAGGCCAAGGATGCCCTCGATGATTTTCCACGACTGAGGGTGTGGGTTGAAGGCCGTCGAGATTGGCAGAAAGAAGCTGCTCTCAAGATGATTGGTACTATCTCAGCCCTTCCAATGGAGGAAAAGAACGAAAGGGTAAATCGCGCAGAGCTACTCCGATCTGGTGTTCTTGCATTCGAGCGAATAGCTCTGCGTGAGACGAGCGAACAGCTTGAAAAACTGTCACGCGTGGAAGCCGATGATCTGCTCCAGCTTCTCGGAGCACAAGATGACTATGAGGTTGCGCTTTGGGGTGATATTTTACATTCTCGCATTGAGGCCATAAAACAGTTCGAAAACCTAACGGAAAGTGACCAAAAGGAGCGTGTGCTCCAGGAGCACCTCTTTGAGCATCTTTGGCTTCTCGACCCTTCTTGGGAGAGGGCAACTGGGAGCGAGCGAATGGAAGAGAGCCTACACAAGATTGACCCTGAATACTTCCCACGAGATCGCGATGGAAAGAAGATCCAGGGACGTTTGGATCTTAGATATGCAACTACTGCGGGTGTACACATCATTGCAGAGCTAAAGAAGTATTCCACCCAGTCAAGGATCGATGAGTTAGTTGCGCAAGGCCAGAGGTACTACGCTGCGCTTCAGAATGTCCTTGAACGGAAAGGGTTGAAGGAACAAGGCATCAATGTAATCTTTGTGCTCGGCAAGAAGCCTAGAGTGACGAACCGGGGCAAATTTGCTTCAGATGATGAAGCTATTGCTCACGCTTTGGAACCGGTCTCGGGCCGCTACGTGCTCTATGATGAATTGATCGAAAATGCTGTGAATCAATATGAAGAGTACTTCAATGCCAGCGAGAAGGTTCGGGTACTTGATGAACTGTTGAATTCTCTTGTCTGAAGCGTACGGAAACTCCACGCAGCCGGTCGCGTGACAACCACAATGGTTGGCCACCCATCTCAAGAAGGAGCCTGTGGTCATCTCGGTTACCTCACACTTGCATTTGGGGGGAACGTTGATGGGGTGCGGGGCTCGCAGGTGAATTGCTGGGGCGGTTTCTCGGGGTGGGGTGTGTGCGTCCATAATGCGGGTTCTTCGATGCCGAGGTTGCCATAGTGGAGATTGATGGCTGAGCCGAGAGAATTGGTGGATGAGGCTGCTCGGGGGGTGGCGGGTGCGTCCACGCTGGAGGAGTTGAGCGCGGTGCGTACGGCGGTGAGCGGGAAGCGCTCGCCGTTGGTGGAGGCTCGGCGGGCGCTGGGGGCCATGGCGCCCGAGGCCCGTCGGGAGGCGGGGCAGGCCCTGAACGAGGCCAAGGCGGCCATCGACGCCCTGCTCGACGCCCGGGAGCCGAGTTGGCCGCCGCCGCCCGTTCTGAACAATTGGCCGCCGAACGGTTGGACCTCACCGAGATCACCGAACCGCCCACCCACGGCCATCTCCATGTGATCACCCAGACCTGGCAGGAACTGGAGGACGTGTTCGTGGGCATGGGCTACCGGGTGGCCGAGGGCCCCGAGATCGAGAGCGAGTGGTACAACTTCGGCGCCCTGAACTTTCCCGCCGGGCACCCGGCCCGGGACATGTACGACACGCTTTACGTGGACTACGGCGAGCCCGGAAGCACCCTGCTTCGCACCCACACCTCGCCGGTGCAGGCCCGGGTGATGGAGACCCAAGCACCCCCCATCTACGTGGTGGCACCGGGCCGCTGCTTCCGCCAGGACACCGCCGATGCCACCCACATGCCGGTGTTCCACCAGATCGAGGGCCTGGTGGTTGACCGCCACATCACCTTGGGCGATTTGGCCGGCACCATCGAGGCCTTCACCTCGGCCTACTTCGGGCCCGGCTTCACCTCCCGGCTGCGGCCCTCCTACTTCCCGTTCACCGAACCGTCGGCCGAGTTCGACATCCGCCGCCCCGACGGCACCTGGCTGGAGCTGGGCGGCTGCGGCATGGTCCATCCCAACGTGTTCGAGGCCTGCGGCATCGACCCCGAGCAGTGGCAGGGCTTCGCCTTCGGCTTCGGCATCGACCGCCTGGCCCTCATTCGCTTCGGCATCGACGACCTGCGGGAATTGTGGACCAACGACGTCCGCTTCCTGGAGCAGTTCTGATGGCGGGGGAGCGACACGACCCCGAGGGCAAGGGCGCGATGGCGGTGTTGTCCATGCCTCGAGCGGGGGACCGATGACAGTCCCGTCAACACTCGAGGTGGGCCTGCGATGAAGGTCCTGTTGAGCTGGCTGCAGGAGTTCGCCCCCGACATCGGTGGCGACCCGGAGGACTTGGCCGAGACCCTCTCCGACCTGGGCCTGGCGGTGGAGGAACTGGCCCAGGTGGGCGGCGGACTCGACGGGATCGTGGTGGCCGAGGTGCTGGCCACCCGACCTCATCCCGACGCCGATCGCATCCAGTTGGTGGACGTGGACGCGGGCGACGGCGAGGGCGTGCAGGTGTGCTGCGGAGCCTTCAACATGGCGGTGGGCGACCGGGTACCGCTGGCCACCGTGGGCACCACCATGCCCAACGGCCTGGAGATCGCCCGGCGCAAAATGCGGGGCCAATGGAGCAACGGCATGCTGTGCTCCGGCGCGGAGATCGGCCTGGGCGACGACCACGAGGGCATTGTGCTGCTGGACCGAGACGTGTCGCTGGGTGCTCCGGTGGCCGAGGCGCTGGGCATCACCCCCGACGTGCTGTTCGACCTGGAGGTGAACCCCAACCGACCCGACGCCATGTCGGTGATGGGAGTGGCCCGCGACCTGGCCGCCCGCCTCGGCGTGCCCTTCACCATCCCCGTCCCCCAGGTGGCCGAGACCAAGCAGCCCGCCGCCGGGCGGGCGTCGGTGGACATCGCTGCGCCCGATCTGTGCGGGCGCTTCGCCGTGCGGGTTCTCGACGGCGTGCCCTCGGGGCCGTCGCCCCGCTGGATGGCCAACCGCCTGCTGGCGGTGGGTCAACGGCCCATCAACGCGGTGGTGGACCTGTCCAACTACGTGATGTTCGAGCTGGGCCAGCCCAACCACACCTACGACCTGGACTTGGTGCCCGACGGCGCGCTGGGCGTGCGCATGGCTCGTGAGGGCGAGCGGTTGACCACCCTGGACGGCGCCGAGCGCACCCTCACCGAGGCCGACGGGGTGATCGTCAACCGCGAGGACGAACCCATCGGTCTGGCCGGGGTGATGGGCGGCGCTTCCACCGAGATCTCCGACGGCACCGGCGCGGTGCTGCTGGAAGCGGCCTGGTGGGATCCCATGACCATCGCCCGCACAGCCCGCCGGCTGGGCCTGCGCTCGGAGGCCTCGGCCCGCTTCGAGCGGGGGACCGATCCCGACATCATTCCCCTGGCCCTGGACCGGTTCGCCGAACTGGCCGCCGCGCTGGGCGCCACCACCGCCACGGGGATGGTCGACGCCACCGGTCACCGGCCACCGTCCATCACCGTGGCGGTGCGACCCCGGCGGGTGAACGCCGTGTTGGGCACGGCCCTCAGCACCGAGGACATGGCCGATGCGCTGGCCCCCATCGGCTTCGACTGCCGCCCCGACGACGCCGGCGAGGGACTTCAGGTGACCATCCCGTCGTGGCGGCCCGATTCGGCCACCGAGATCGATGTGATCGAGGAAGTGGGCCGCATGCACGGCTTCTCCCGGATCGCCCGCACCGTGCCGGTGACCACCCAGGCCGGAACGCTGACCCCCCGCCAACAGGACCGTCGCCGGATCCGGGCGCTGCTCGGCGGCATGGGCCTGAGCGAGGCCATGCCCCTGCCCTTCTTGGCCCCCGGCGATCTGGACCGGGCCGGTTTGGGGGCCGACGGCATCACCGTGACCAATCCGCTGGTGGCCGAGGAGTCGGTGATGCGCACCTCGCTGCGCCCCGGCCTGCTTCGGGCCGTGGCTTACAACGCCGCCCGACGCACCACCGGAGTGTCGCTGTTCGAGATCGGTCGGGTCCACCGGGACGGCGGGGGCGAGCTGCCCGTCGAGGAGGAACACCTGGCCGTGGTCCTGGCCGGTCGGGAGGCACCGGCGGCCACCGCCCTGTGGCGCCGCTTGGCCCGCCACCTGAACGTCGCCCGACCCCAAGTGGTGAACGGCGAGGTGGCCGGCCTTCACCCGGTCCGGTCGGGGCGGGTGCTGGCCGACGGTCGGCCGGTGGGGTCGCTGGGGGAGATCGACCCCCAGGTGCTGGACGCCTACGAGATCGGCGAGCGGGTGGCCTGGCTCGAGGTGGACCTCGACGCCCTGCTGGGTGCCGACCGGGGATTGGCCCCGTACCGGACGCCCAGCCGCTACCCGTCGAGCGACGTGGACCTGGCCTTCGTGGTGCCCGATGACGTGGCCGCCGACGAGGTGGCCGCCACCATCGCCGACGCGGGCGGCGACCTGTTGGCCTCAGTGGCCCTGTTCGACGTGTTCCGCTCCGAACAGCTCGGCGACGACCGCCGCAGCCTGGCCTTCACGTTGCGGTTCGAGGCCCCCGACCGCACGCTGCAGGACGCCGAGGTGGCCACCTCCCGCCAGGCCTGCATCGACGCGGTCACCGCCGCCCACGGGGCGGTGCTGCGCGGCTGAACGCCTTCCGCCATTGGAATTGAATATCTATTCAATGTGATGCATACTATGGCCCATGGGTGAACAGACCCCGACGGCCGTCATCGGAGCCTCGGGCTACGTGGGCGCGGAGCTGATGCGGTTGCTGGCGGGCCACGGCGATTTCGACGTGCGGGTGGTGACCGGGGACACCCAGGCGGGGCGACCGGTGGCCGACCTCTACCCCCACCTGGCCCCGCTCGGCGCCGACCAGGTGTTCCAGGCCTACGATCCGGGCCTGCTGGACGACGTGGAGGTGGCGTTTCTCTCCCTGCCCCACGGACAGTCCATGTCCCTGGCCGCCGAGGTGCGGGACCGGGGCACGGTGGTGATCGACTTGGCCGCCGACTTCCGCCTGTTGGACGCCGACGTGTACCGGCAGTGGTACGGCGCCCCCCACCAAGCCCCCGACTTGCTGGGATCGTTCGCCTACGGGCTGCCCGAATTGTTCCGGGACGAGGTGGCCGACGCCACCGCCGTGGCCGTGCCCGGCTGCTATCCCACCGCCGCCGCCCTGGCCTTGGCCCCGCTGGTCCGTGGGGGCCTCATCGAGCCCGAGGGGATCATCGTGGATGCCGCCAGCGGGGTGTCGGGCGCCGGTCGCCCCCCCAAGGACCACACCACGTTCTGCGCGGTGGACGAGAACTTCGCCGCCTACGGGTTGCTGGATCACCGCCACACCCCGGAAATCGAGCAGGCCACCGGGGCGTCGGTGCTGTTCACCCCCCACCTGGCCCCCATGAACCGGGCATCCTGGCCACCTGCTACGCCAAACCCCGAGGCGAGGCCTCCACCGAGTCCCTGCTGGCCACCCTCGACGGGTTCTACGCCGGCGAGCCCTTCGTGGAGGTGTCCGAGCGGGTGCCGTCCACCAAGGCCACCCTCGGGTCCAACGCCGCCCACCTCACCGCCCGCTTCGACGCTCGTACCAACACCGTGATCGTGTTGTGCGCCATCGACAACCTGGTGAAGGGGGCGGCGGGCCAAGCCGTGCAGTGCGCCAACCTCGTGCTCGGGTGGGAGGAGACCACCGGATTGACCGCCCTGGGGGTGTATCCGTGAGCGTGACCGCAGTGTCGGGATTTGCCGCCGCCGGGGTGGCCGGTGGGATCAAGTCGGGGGGGAGGCCCGACGTGGCCCTGGTGGCCACCGCCGACGGGTCGGCGGTCAGCGCCGCCGGGGTGTTCACCTCCAACCAGATGACGGCCGCGCCGGTGCTGGTGTGCCGGGAGCACCTGGCCGCCACCGGGGGACGGGCCGCCGCGGTGGTGCTCAACAGCGGCAACGCCAACGCGGCCACCGGCGCCCAGGGCATGGCCGACGCCCGCCGCATGTGCGCCGAAACCGCCGCCGCCCTCGGCGTGGCCCCGAGCGAGGTGCTGGTGTGCTCCACCGGGTTGATCGGCTACGCCCTGCCCATGGACGCCGTGTCGGCCGGTATCGCCGCCGCAGCCGGGGCCCGGACGCCCGACGGCGGCCCCGACGCCGCCGAGGCCATCATGACCACCGACACCGTGCCCAAGCAGACCGTGGTCACCGGCGACGGCTTCACCGTCGGCGGCATGGCCAAGGGCGCGGCCATGCTGGAGCCCAACATGGCCACCATGTTGGCCGTGCTGGTGACCGACGCAGCCACCGACCCCGACACCCTCCGCCACGCCCTGCGGTCGGCCGTGGCCGACACGTTCAACACCCTCACCGTGGACGGGGCCCAGTCCACCAACGACACCGTGCTGATCCTGGCCAACGGTCAGGCCGGCCCGGTGGACTCCAGCGCCCTGACCGAGGCGGTGGCCGCCGCGTGCGAACACCTGGCCCTGCAGATGGCCGACGACGCCGAGGGCTCGACCAAGACGGTGTTCCTGCGGGTCACCGGGGCGGCTTCCGACGCCGAGGCGGCCAAGGCGGCCCGGGACACGGCCAACTGCCAGCTCGTGAAGTGCTCCTGGTACGGGCAAGATCCCTACTGGGGGCGCATCGCCTCGGAGATGGGGGCGGCCGGGGTGGCCTTCGACCACACCAAGCTGACCATCGCCTACGGGCCCCACGTGGTGTATCGCCACGGCGAACCGGCCCATCCCCCCGAGTTGGCCGGGTACATGACCAATCGGCGCCTCGACCTGCACGTCGACCTGGGCATGGGCGACGGGTCGGCCCGCATCATCACCACCGACCTCACCCACGCCTACATCGACGAGAACATGGGCACCTCATGAGCCCCGAGGCCACGCACTCGGGCGATCTCGGCCCCGAGGCCACCGCGGGCGGCCCCCTGGGTCTCGGCCCCGAGGCCACGCACTCGGGCGATCTCGGCCCCGAGGCCACCGCGTCGGTGCTCACCCAGGCCCTTCCCTACATTCAGCGGTTCTCCGGGGCCACCGTGGTGGTGAAGTACGGCGGCAGCGCACTGGACGACGACCACCTGGCCCGCTTCGCCGCCGACATCGTGCTCATGGCCTCGGTGGGCATCCGCCCGGTGGTGGTCCACGGCGGGGGCCCGCAGATCGGCGAGATGATGCAGCGGCTGGGACTGCAGCCCCGATTCGTGGACGGGTTGCGGGTGACCGACGCGGAGACCCTGGACATCGCCCGCATGGTGCTGGTGGGCCGGGTGAACCGCGACATCGTCTCGGCCATCAACGTCCACGGACCGCGGGCGGTGGGGGTTTCCGGCGAGGACGCGGGCCTCATCACCGCCCGGGCGCAAAGCCCCGAGCTGGGCTTTGTGGGCACGGTGGACTCGGTCAACACCGCCATCATCGACCGGCTCTTGGACGAGCGGCTGATCCCGGTGGTGTCCACCATCGGGGCCGACGCCACCGGCCAGGCTCTCAACATCAACGCCGACACGGTGGCCGGGATCCTGGCCGGGGCGCTGGGCGCGGCCAAGGCGGTGTTCCTCACCGACGTGGAGGGTCTGTACGCCGACCCCGACGACCCCACCACCCTCATCAGCGAGACCACCGCCGCCGACCTCGACGAGATGATCGCCGCCGGCACGCTCAGCGGGGGAATGATCCCCAAGGCCGAAGCCGCCGTCCATGCCGTGCGCCACGGGGTGGCCTCCGCCCACATGGTGAACGGCACCACCCCCCACGTGCTGCTGCTCGAGCTGTTCACCGACGCCGGGGTGGGCACCATGGTCCGCCCCGACCCCGACCCCGAGTCCGCGGATCGGCACCACCCCGACTCCGACCCCGAGACCCACGACCCGGCTAAGGAGGCCGCCCCATGACCACCCACACCGACGCGGTGGGCGCCGAAGCCGGGCACTGCCCGCTCATGCCCACCTACGGAGCCCCACCGGTGATGTTCGTGCGAGGCCAGGGGTGCTGGCTGTGGGACCGCCAGGGCACCCGCTATCTGGACTTTCTCAGCGGCATCGCGGTGTGCAGCCTCGGCCATGCTCACCCCCGGGTGGCCGACGCGGTGGCCGAACAGGCCCGCACCCTGTGCCATGTGTCCAACCTGTACGCCACCGAGCCCCAGATGCACGTGGCCCGCACCATCGATCACCTGATGGGCGGTGCGCCCGGCCAGGTGTTCTTCGCCAACAGCGGGGCCGAGGCCAACGAGTGCGCCATCAAGCTGGCCCGCAAATGGGGCGGGCGGGGTCGCCACACCGTGCTCAGCGCGGGCCGGTCGTTCCACGGTCGAACCCTGGCCACGCTGCACGCCACCGGTCAGGCCGAAAAGCACGAGGCCTTCCAACCCCTGCCCGAGGGCTTTCGCCACGTGCCCTGGGACGACATCGCCGAGCTGGAACGGGCCGTCGACGAGACCACCGCCGCGGTGCTGCTGGAGCCCATTCAGGGGGAGGGGGGCATCAATGTGCCCTCCGACGGGTACCTCCGGGCGGTGCGCGAGTTGTGCGACGACCGGGGCCTGTTGTTCATGCTCGACGAGGTGCAGACCGGGCTGGCCCGCACCGGTCGCTGGTTCGCCCACCACCACGACGGGGTGGAGCCCGACGTGGTGACCATGGCCAAGGCGCTGGGCAACGGCATGCCCATCGGGGCCTGCTGGGCCCGCACCGAGGTGGCCGCCGCCTTCCAACCCGGCGACCACGCCACCACCTTCGGCGGCCAGCCCCTGGCCGCGTCGGCGGCCAATGCCACGCTGGAGGTGATGCAGGAGCTGGATCTGCCCGCCCAGGCGGCGGGCGCCGGGGCGACGATGACCGCCGCGCTGGAGGCCCTCGACGGGGTGGCCGGTGTGCGGGGCCGGGGCCTCCTGTTGGGCGTGGAACTGGCCGGCGGGCGACCCGCCGGTGAGGTGGTGAGCGCAGCCATGGCCCAGGGGCTGGTCCTGGGCACCGCCGGGGCCACGTCGTTGCGGATTGCCCCGCCCCTGATCATCGACGACGACGAGATCGCCCACGGTGTGGCCGTGCTCGACCGGGTATTGAAGTCGTGAAGCCCCCGGTGCGCCACGTGCTGGAGGTGGACGACCTCAGCGCCGACGAACTGGCCCTCGTGCTCGACGCCGCCGCCCGCCCGCCGGAGAAACCCGTGCTGGCCGGCCGGGGCATGGCCCTGTTGTTCGAGAAGCCGTCGGCCCGTACCCGCCACTCCATGGAGATGGCGGTGGTGCAGCTCGGGGGCCACCCGGTGTCCATCGCCGGCGGCGAGGTGGGCATCGACGCCCGGGAGTCGGCCGAGGACATCGCCCGCACCCTGGCCTGCTACCACGCGGCCATCGGGGCTCGGGTGTTCGACCACCGGGTGTTGGAGCGCATGGCCGCGGTCAGCCCGGTGCCGGTGGTCAACATGCTGAGCGACGCCGCGCACCCCCTGCAGGCGTTGGCCGACCTGTTGACCGTGCAGCAGGAATTCGGGGACGTGGCGGGCCGCACCATCGCCTACGTGGGCGACGCCAACAACGTGGCCCGGTCCTTGGCCATCGGCGCCGCGGTGGCGGGGGCCGAGTTCGCCATGGCCACCCCGGAAGGGCATCGCTTCGCCGACGCCGACCTCGAGCGCATCGCTGCCGCCGGCCGACCCGCCCGGGTGGTGGACGACCCCGCCGAGGCGGTGGACGGGGCCCACGCGGTGTACACCGACGTGTGGGTGTCCATGGGCCAAGAGGAAGAAGCTGCCGAGAGGATGGACGCCTTCGCCGGTCGCTACACCGTGGACGAGCAGTTGATGAGCCGGGCCGCCCCCGACGCCATCTTCCTGCACTGCCTGCCCGCCCGTCCCGGCCTGGAGGTGACCCCCGAGGTGCTCTACGGCGCCCAGAGCCGCATCTGGCCCCAGGCCGAGAACCGGATGCACGCGGCCCGCGCCCTGCTGGCTCTCCTCCTGGACACGCCATGAGACTGGGCAAGAACCAGCGGCAACACCGGATCGCCCAAATCCTGCGCCGGGAGTCGGTGTCCAGTCAGGACCACCTGGTGGAGCTGTTGGCGGCCGAAGGCGTGGTGGCCACCCAGGCCACCGTGTCGCGCGACCTCGACGACCTGGGGGCGCTGAAGGTGCCCACCGGCGGCGGATCGGTGTACGCCATCCCCGAGTTGCCCACCGAGCAGATCGCCCCCGACGACCATCTCCGGCGGGTGCTGGGGGAGTGGGTGGTGGCCGTGGGCTGCTCCGGCAACCTGGTGGTGCTGAACACCCCGCCGGGATCGGCCCACGTGGTGGGATCGGCCATCGACCGCACCTCGGTGCCCGAGGTGCTGGGCACGGTGGCCGGCGACGACACCGTGCTGGTGGTGGCCACCGAGCAGGCCGGAGGCGGGCCGTTGGCCGAGTTCTTCCGGGCCCAGGCCGGGTTGGCGACCCCGACCCCACCCGATCCCGAGGCCGCCACCACCGAGCCCAATGCCACCACCGAGGCCGCCACCACCGAGCCCAATGCCACCACCGAGGCCGCTACCAAGGAAATGGAGAAAAGCCCGTGACCCCGAACCCCAGAGAACTGCGCAAGATCGTGCTGGCCTATTCCGGGGGGCTCGACACCTCGGTCATCTTGCGATGGCTGCAGGACACCTACGGCTGCGAGGTGGTCACCTTCACCGCCGACCTGGGCCAGGGTGAGGAGCTGGAACCGGCCCGGGCCAAGGCCGAGGCCATGGGCGTCGAGCAGATCTACATCGAAGACCTGCGGGAGCGGTTCGCGGCCGACTTCGTCTTCCCCATGTTCCGGGCCAACGCCCTCTACGAGGGGGAGTACCTGTTGGGCACCTCCATCGCCCGCCCGCTCATCGCTCAACGGCTGGTGGAGATCGCCGCGGAAACCGGGGCCGACGCCATCTCCCACGGCGCCACCGGCAAGGGCAACGACCAGGTGCGCTTCGAGCTGGGGGCCTACGCCCTCAACCCCGACATCGCGGTGGTGGCCCCGTGGCGGCTGTGGGACCTGGGCTCACGGGAGAAGCTGGTGGCCTACGCCGCCGAGCACGGCATCCCCATCGAGGCCGAACGGGAGGGCGGCTCGCCGTTCTCCATGGACGCCAACCTGTTGCACATCTCCTATGAGGGCGGCCTGCTGGAGGATCCCTGGGTCGAGCCCCCCGAGGAGATGTGGCGTTGGACCACCGCCCCCGAGCGGGCCCCCGACACCCCCACCGAGATCGAGCTCACCTTCCGGGCCGGGGACATCTGCGCGATCGACGGTCGGCCCCTGTCCCCGGCCGCGGTGCTGGCCGAGCTGAATCGCCTCGGGGGGGTCAACGGCATCGGCCGGCTCGATCTGGTGGAGAACCGCTACGTGGGCATGAAGTCCAGGGGCTGCTACGAGACCCCCGGCGGCACCATCATGTTGAAGGCCCACCGGGCCATGGAGAGCCTCACCCTGGACCGAGAGGTGGCCCACCTCAAGGACGACCTGATGCCCCGCTACGCCGCCCTCATCTACAACGGCTACTGGTGGAGCCCCGAACGGCAGATGCTGCAGGCGGCCATCGACCACTCCCAGCAGCGGGTGAACGGCACCGTGCGGCTCAAGCTGTATCGGGGCACGGTGGCGGTGACCGGCCGGCAGTCGGACCACAGCCTGTTCGACGAGGCGGTGGTCACCTTCGAAGAGGACCAGGGGGCCTATCACCAAGCCGACGCCGAGGGATTCATCAAGCTCCACGCCCTGCGGCTGCGGACCTTGGCCCAACGGGGGGGATGAGCCCGTGAGCACCCTGTGGCACGGACGCTTCGGCGACGAGCCCGCTGAGGAGCTGTTGGCCTACACCGCCAGCGTGGGGTTCGACGTGCGACTGGCCCCCGACGACATCGCCGGGTCGCGGGCCCACGTGCAGATGCTGCACCGAGTGGGCCTGCTCACCGCCGACGAACACGACGCGGTGGCCGCAGCCTTGGACCGGACCGAGACCGAGCTGGCCTCCGGGGAGTTCGTGTTCGCCCCCACCGACGAGGATGTACACACCGCCGTCGAACGGCGGGTGACCGAGTTGGCCGGAGAGGCCGGCGCCAAGCTCCACACCGGGCGCAGCCGCAACGACCAGGTGGCGCTCGATCTGCGCCTGTTTGTGAAGCGGGCGCTGACCGAGACCGCGCGCGACGTGATCGGCCTGCAGCGAGTGCTGCTGGACCGGGCCCAAGCCGCGGGCGACGCCTACCTGCCCGGCTACACCCATCTGCAGCGGGCCCAGCCGGTGCTGTTGGCCCACCAGCTCTTGGCCCACGGTTGGGCGTTGGCCCGTGACGTGGACCGTATGGCCGACGCCCGGGCCCGGGCCGACGTGTGTCCGCTGGGGGCAGGGGCGTTGGCCGGATCGTCGCTGCCGCTCGATCCCGACCACACGGCGGCCACGTTGGGTTTCGCCGCCCGCTTCGAAAACTCCCTCGACGCCGTGTCCGACCGCGATTTTGTCGCCGAAGCGCTGTTCGCCCTGGCGTTGACCGCGGTGCACCTGTCGCGCCTCGGTGAGGAGATCGTGTTCTGGACCTCCGACGAGGTGGGTTTCGCCACTCTGGACGACGCCTACGCCACCGGCAGCTCCATGCTGCCGCAGAAGAAGAACCCCGACGTGGCCGAGCTGGCTCGGGCCAAGAGCGGCCGGGTGATCGGCCACCTCACCGGTCTGCTGGCCACCCTCAAGGGGCTGCCCCTGGCCTACAACCGCGATCTGCAGGAGGACAAGGAGCCCCTGTTCGACTCAGTGGATCAGGTGCGCCTCGGCCTGCGGGCGGTGACCGGCCTGATGGCCACCATCGAGTTCCACCCCGAAGCCTTGGCCGCGGCGGCCGACGCCCCCACCATGGCGGCCACCGACTTGGCCGAGCATCTGGTGGCGGGCGGCATGGCCTTTCGGGAGGCCCACGCCGTGGTCGGCGACTTGGTGCGCCGCAGCCTGGCGGGCGAGGCGCCCTTGGCCGAGTTGGTGCAAGCCGACCCCCGATTGGGGGAGGAGGCCGCCGGATTGCTGGACTCCGGCGTCCCGGTCACCCGCCGGACCACGCCCGGTGGCGCCGGTCCCGCACCGGTGGCCGCCCAGATCGAGCGATTCGGTGCCCGGTTGGGTGCCGACGCCGACCGCTTCTCCCACGACATGGTGCGGGTGGCTTGAGGCAAGTGATGAAATATACTGAAAAGAGCTAAACAATAAGATTGTTGCCTCGAACCGTGAGTGGTGATAGGGTGCGCAGCGATGGAGGCCGCCACCCTCACGATTGCCGACCTGTGGCCCATTCTGGCGACGGTCCTGGGAGCGATGTTGGCGTTCGCGGTCGCCCTCATGCGGATGCTGCACGTCAGCATCCTCGGGGTACACCTCCGTATCGACGAGTCGGAAAGGGCGATGCGAAACCTCATCGAGGAGGTCCGCCGGGAGAACCGAGAACTCATTGAGGAGGTCCGCCGGGAGAACCTGGAGATGCACAGGGAGACCCGGCAACTCATCGAGAAGGTCTACTTCGAGCTGTCAGGGGGGCTGGCAGACGTTCGGGAGCGCTTGTCCCGCATCGAGGGGCACCTGGGGTTCTGGCCGTCGCCCCTCGCTGACGATCCCCCGGCCGCCGCCCAGGCCGACTGACCACCCCGCCCACTGGGCAGCGAACAGGCCACAAGGGCGGGAGTCCTCTGCCGTAGTCTCGTGTCGATGCGGCTGGGTGAGGGGTTCTTTGGTCGGGATGTGTTGGTGGTGGCGCCGGAGTTGTTGAACAAGGTGTTGGTGGCGGGGGGTTGCCGGGGTCGGATCGTGGAGGTGGAGGCCTACGGCGGGGCCGATGACCCGGCCAGCCATGGGTACCGGGGGATGACTCCTCGAACGGAGGTGATGTTCGGCCCGCCGGGGAAGCTCTACGTGTACTTCACCTACGGCATGCACTGGTGCGCCAACGTGGTGTGCGGGGCCGACGGCGAGTGTGCCGCCGTGTTGCTGCGGGCGCTGACCCCCCTGGACGGTGTGGAGGTCATGCGGGAACGCCGTCCCAAAGCCCGCCGGGACCGAGACCTGTGCAGCGGCCCGGCCAAACTCACCGCCGCCCTGGGCATCGACGGCGACCACAACGGCGCCGATCTGGTGTCGGCCTCGCACGGCATCGAGATCCGAGACGACGGCACCCCGCCCCCCGCCGCTCCGACACAAACCGGTCGAGTCGGGGTGACCCGAGCCGCCGACCGTCCCTGGCGCTGGAACGTCCCCGCCTCCCCCGACGTTTCGAGGCCTTCGTGACGGTTCGTGGTGACGCCGGTCTCGGTGGAGGTAACGACCTGGAGGAGGCTCGGCTGGTGCTGGGGGGAATGGATGATCCGCTGGTGGGGCGGTTCTTGGCCTTGATGAATGCCCATCCCGATGCGCTGGACCGGCGCTGTCGTCCGGGGCATCTGACCGGCTCGGCGCTGGTGCTGGACGCCACCGGCACCGAGACGCTGCTGTTGTTGCACACCAAGCTGGGCCGCTGGCTGCAGCCCGGCGGACACGCCGACGGCGACGGCAACCTGGCTCGGGTGGCGTTGCGAGAGGCCACCGAGGAAACCGGCATCCCGGGCCTGCGCATCCATCCCACCCCGGTGCAACTCGACATCCACCGGGTGGCCCCGCCCACCGAGGACGCCCACCTCCACTACGACGTGAGGTTCCTGGTGCTGGCCCCGGCCGACGCCCAACCCCAGCCCAACCACGAGTCCCAGGCCCTGCGCTGGGTGCCGCTGGACGGACTGGCCGACATGGGCTGCGACCCCGGCCTGATCGCCCTCGGCGCCATCGCCCAAGCCGGCGAGATTCCGTTCCCGGTGATCGAGGATCGACCGGGGTGATCCAGGCTTGACCGGCTGAGCCTCAGCCGATGTCGAGCGGATCGCCGCAGGAGGGCATCCGGTTGCGGCCGGCGAAAGCGTCCAACAGGGCGTCCACCCCGTCGCCTCGTTCGGGATCCACGGTCACCCGGAACTGACGGTCCTCACCCGCCCGCAAAGCCTCGGCATGGGCCAAGCGGTCGCCCAGGTACACGTCCCAGCTTCCCAGCCACAAACCCACCAGCTCCCGGTCGTCGTCGCCTGCCGGTGGCGTCGCCGCCAGGTCAGCGGTCATGTCGGCCAGCACCCCGGTGGAGGCCTCGATCTGATCGGCCCGGTCGTCCAGGTCCACGGCGTCGCGAGCGCCGGGGAGCCGTTCCAGGGCGGAGCGGGCCTCCGCACACCGTTCCTCGGCCCGGTCGACCCATTCCCGGTCGTCCAGGAGATCCGGATTCTCGTCACCGAAGAACCAGATGGTGGCCCCGATCCAGAACACGGCAAACAGCAACACGACCGCGAGGCCCACCACCCGCACCGCCCGCTTCCTGTCCGCCATCTACCGCACGCTCCGACTGGATCGGCTCAACCTCGCCACCGGCACCCAAGGTCGCCGGCCCGTACCGCTAGCATTCGCTCGGTGCTGGAGGAATTGGAAGCCCGCGGCCTGGTGCAGGACACCACCGACCGGGACGAGTTGGTCCGGCGGCTGGGCAGCGGACCGATCGGGGTGTATCACGGCATTGACCCTACGGCCAGCTCCCTGCACTTGGGCAACCTCATCGGGGTGCTGGTCTTGCGGCGCTTCCAGGAAGCGGGCCACCGGCCCATCGCCCTGGTGGGCGGGGCCACCGGGATGGTGGGCGATCCCAGCGGGCGGGCCGGTGAACGCAGCCTGCTCGACGACGACACGCTGGCCGCCAACCTCGCCGGCATCCGCAGCCAGTTGGAGAAGCTGCTCGACTTCGACGGCGGCGCCGAGCTGGTCAACAACTACGACTGGACCCGAGACATCACGCTCATCGAATTCCTGCGGGACGTCGGCAAGCACGCCACCGTGAATCAGATGGCGGCCAAGCACTCGGTGCGCAGCCGGTTCGAGAGCGACAGCGGGATTTCCTTCACCGAGTTCACCTACATGCTGCTGCAGGCCTACGACTACTGGTGGCTGCACACCCACCGGCAGTGCGAGTTGCAGATCGGGGGCTCCGATCAGTGGGGCAACATCACCGCGGGCGTGGACCTCATCCGCCGTCGGGCCGGTACGTCGGTCCACGGTCTCACTTGGCCGTTGCTCACCCGGGCGGACGGGGCCAAGTTCGGAAAGACGGCCGACGGGGCCGTGTGGCTCGATCCCCGCCAGACCAGTCCCTATCGCTTCCACCAGTACTTCGTGCAGGTGGCCGACGAGGATGTGGCGTCGCGCCTGTTGGAGTTCACCTTGCTGCCGGTGTCCGAGATCGCCGAATTGGTGGAGGCCCACCGGCAACATCCCGAACGGCGGGCAGCCCAGCACACCCTGGCCAACGAGGTGACCACCTTGATTCACGGTCGGGCCGCGGCCGGCGCCGCCGAGAACGCGGCCCGGATCCTGTTCGGCTCCCCGGTGGACGACATGGACGAGGCCGCCTTCGAAGCGGTGGCCGCCGAAGTGCCCACCACCGACCTGATCCTGACCCCTGATGGAGGGTTCGACCCGGATGCCAGCGCCTTCGATCTGGTGACCCTGCTGGCCACCACCGGGCTGGCCACCTCGAAGGGGGATGCCCGTCGGGGGTTGTCGGAGGGCTCGGTGTACGTGAACAACCGGAGGGTGTCCGCCGAGGCCCCGGCGGTGTCGACCGACTGCCTGCTGCGGGGGCGGTACCTGCTGCTCCGGCGGGGCAAGCGCCGCCACCACCTGCTGCGAGTGCCTCCGGTTTCGTGACCGGACGCCGCCGGACGGAGAGGCCTCGGAAAGTCCAGCGGTTGAGTTGACGCTTGCGGTCAGGGCCGGTAGCGTGAGCACCCGCCTCTGACAAGGGTCTCCCTCGGGTGGCCCCAGCGGCAGAGCAAGGTCCGGCTGGTCCGGGCCGAAGCGGTGCTCCCACTCGGGTAACCGCCTCACGCTCCTTGAAAACGGAAGAGAGGACGGAAAAGCCAGTGCGGGCGACGGCGGGGCGCACCTCGCGACCATGTCGTCGACCTGACACAATTCCAAGGAAACCAAGTCAGGGAGGGTCTCGACCCTCGTGACTTTCCGGAATCGCTTTGTCTCGCCGAGGTTCTGACGCGAGACGAGCACCTGATCGACGGTTGCGCCCCCCGCGGGGAGATGCAGCCCGAGATGTTGACGGAGAGTTTGATCCTGGCTCAGGACGAACGCTGGCGGCGTGCCTAACACATGCAAGTCGAACGAGGTCGCCTTCGGGCAATGACCAAGTGGCGAACGGGTGCGTAACACGTGAGGAACCTGCCCCGAAGACTGGGACAACCACGGGAAACTGTGGCTAATACCAGATGCCCTCCGCTGATCGCATGATCGGCAGAGGAAATGCTCCGGCGCTTCGGGAGGGTCTCGCGGCCTATCAGCTTGTTGGTGAGGTAACGGCTCACCAAGGCATTGACGGGTAGCTGGTCTGAGAGGACGATCAGCCACACTGGGACTGAGACACGGCCCAGACTCCTGCGGGAGGCAGCAGTGGGGAATCTTGCGCAATGGGCGAAAGCCTGACGCAGCAACGCCGCGTGGGGGATGAAGGCTCTCGGGTTGTAAACCCCTTTCAGCAGGGACGAAAATGACGGTACCTGCAGAAGAAGCCCCGGCCAACTACGTGCCAGCAGCCGCGGTGACACGTAGGGGGCGAGCGTTGTCCGGAATTATTGGGCGTAAAGAGCTCGTAGGCGGTTTAGTAAGTCAGATGTGAAAGGTTGGGGCTCAACCCTAAGACTGCATCCGATACTGCTATGACTAGAGTCCGGTAGAGGAGTGTGGAATTCCTGGTGTAGCGGTGAAATGCGCAGATATCAGGAGGAACACCGACGGCGAAGGCAGCACTCTGGGCCGGTACTGACGCTCAGGAGCGAAAGCGTGGGTAGCAAACAGGATTAGATACCCTGGTAGTCCACGCCGTAAACGTTGGGCACTAGGTGTGGGGCCTTATCAACGGGTTCCGTGCCGTAGCTAACGCATTAAGTGCCCCGCCTGGGGAGTACGGCCGCAAGGCTAAAACTCAAAGGAATTGACGGGGGCCCGCACAAGCGGCGGAGCATGTTGCTTAATTCGAGGCAACGCGAAGAACCTTACCTGGGTTTGACATGTACGGAAAAGCCATAGAGATATGGTGTCCTTCGGGGCCGTACACAGGTGGTGCATGGCTGTCGTCAGCTCGTGTCGTGAGATGTTGGGTTAAGTCCCGCAACGAGCGCAACCCTCGTCCTATGTTGCCAGCACGTTATGGTGGGGACTCGTAGGAGACCGCCGGGGTCAACTCGGAGGAAGGTGGGGACGACGTCAAGTCATCATGCCCCTTATATCCAGGGCTGCAAACATGCTACAATGGCCGGCACAACGGGCAGCGACACCGCGAGGTGGAGCGAATCCCTTAAAACCGGTCTCAGTTCGGATTGGAGTCTGCAACTCGACTCCATGAAGTCGGAGTCGCTAGTAATCCCGGATCAGCAACGCCGGGGTGAATACGTTCCCGGGCCTTGTACACACCGCCCGTCACACCACGAAAGTCGGCAACACCCGAAGTCAGTGGCCTAACTCTTTTGAGAGGGAGCTGCCGAAGGTGGGGTTGGCGATTGGGGTGAAGTCGTAACAAGGTAGCCGTACCGGAAGGTGCGGCTGGATCACCTCCTTTCTAAGGAGTTCCGTTTCCGCTTGTTTCCGCCACCCGGGGGGGACAAGTTCGGATACTCCCAGTTGATGCACTGGCTGCTCCTGTTCTCTCTTCCGTTTTGAGGGAGCGTGACCTTCACGCTCGAGGCTCTGTTCGACCGGCACACCGCCGGCGGGCACCCTCTGGAGCCTTTTGAGAACTGCATAGCGAGCACGAGCATCTGATCGAATAAGAGTTCTTCGATGTATGAATCTTCCAAGCTACGAAGAGCCAACGGTGGATGCCTTGGTGCCTACGACCGATGAAGGACGTGAGAGGCTGCGATAAGCCTCGGGGAGCTGCCGACTGAGCTTCGATCCGGGGATGTCCGAATGGGGAAACCTGATACCCGTCACGGGGTATCACTCCGGTGTGAACACATAGCACCGGTAGAGGGAACCAGGTGAACTGAAACATCTAAGTAACCTGTAGGAAAGGAAAGCAACCGCGACTCCCTTAGTAGCGGCGAGCGAAAAGGGAAGAGCCTAAACCGTGCCGGTGGAATAGCCTGGTGGCGTTGCCGGTCCGGTGTTGTGGGGCCTCAGAGGAGGAGCGCCAGATCCTCCACGAAGTTACAAACGTGCGTGGTAGTGGAATCGTTCTGGAATGGCGAGCCGCAGGGGGTAAGAGCCCCGTACACGAAACTACTGCACACTTCGCTGAGTGTCCCCGAGTAGCGCCGTTGCCGTGTAATTCGGCGTGAATCTGCGAGGACCACCTCGTAAGGCTAAGTATATGTAGGCAACCGATAGTGAACTAGTACCGTGAGGGAAAGGTGAAAAGTACCCCGGGAGGGGAGTGAAATAGTACCTGAAACCGTTGGTTTACAAGCAGTCAGAGCGTCGTCTCAACCCGATGATCTTCGGATCATCAATCTGAGATCGCGATGGCGTGCCTTTTGAAGAATGAGCCAACGAGTTACGGTATGTGGCGAGATTAACCTGTGAAGGGAAGTCGGAGCGAAAGCGAGTCATAACTGGGCGTACAGTCGCATGCCGTAGACCCGAAGCCGGGTGATCTATTCATGGGCAGTGTGAAGCGGGGGTAAGACTCCGTGGAGGCGCGAACCGACCTAGGTTGAAAACTGGGCGGATGACCTGTGAATAGGGGTGAAAGGCCAAACAAACCCGGAGATAGCTGGTTCTCCGCGAAATGCATTTAGGTGCAGCGTTGTGCGTTCAACCATGGAGGTAGAGCACTGGATGGGCTAGGGGGCCGACAAGCTTACCGACCTCAGCCAAACTCCGAATGCCATGGTTCCAGAGCACAGCAGTGAGACCCCGGGGGATGAGCTTCGGGGTCGAAAGGGAAACAGCCCAGACCGCCAACTAAGGTCCCTAATTTCTAGCTAAGTGGTAAACGATGTGGGATTGCACAGACAGCCAAGAGGTTGGCTTAGAAGCAGCCATCCTTGAAAGAGTGCGTAACAGCTCACTGGTCGAGTGATCCTGCGCGGACAATGTAACGGGGCTAAAGCTAGAAACCGAAGTTGCGGATTTCTGCCGTACGGCAGGAGTGGTAGCGGAGCGTCGGTCTTGGAGTGAAGCGGCAGCGTAAGCTGACGTGGACTGAGGCCGAGTGAGAATGTTGGTATGAGTAGCGAGAGAGGGGTGAGAAACCTTTCCGCCGAAAGCCCAAGGGTTCCTGGGGAAGGCTAATCCTCCCAGGGTGAGTCGGGAGCTAAGGCGAGGCCGACAGGCGTAGTCGATGCACAACCGGTTGATATTCCGGTACCGCTGTGAACGCGTCCAGGCTTAACCGGTGTTGCTAAGGGGATGCCTGTCCCGGTAAGGGACAGGAGAAACCGACCCACACCGGAGCGGCCAGCAACGCGGGGACGCAGAGAGGTAGGTGAACCCAGGCGATGGTTGTCCTGGGGTAAGCGTGTAGGGTGAGGCCCAGGTAAGTCCGGTCCTCATGAAGCCTGAGGCGTGATACCGAACCGCATGAGGTGAAGTCACTGATCCTGTACTGCCAAGAAAAGCCGCTAGCGAGCTTTCACAGCGCCCGTACCCCAAACCAACACAGGTGGGCAGGTAGAGAATACCAAGGCGATTGGGAGAACTGTGGTTAAGGAACTCGGCAAATTACATCCGTAACTTTGGGATAAGGATGACCCCAGTAAAGTGATGGGCCTCGCGCCCGGAGCTTGATCGGGTGGCACAAACCAGGGGAAAGCGACTGTTTACTAAAAACACAGCAGCGTGCGAAGTCGTAAGACGCAGTATACGCTGTGACGCCTGCCCGGTGCCGGAAGGTTACGGGGAGGGGTTAGCCGTAAGGCGAAGCTCTGAACCTAAGCCCCGGTAAACGGCGGCCGTAACTATAACGGTCCTAAGGTAGCGAAATTCCTTGTCGGGTAAGTTCCGACCTGCACGAATGGCGTAACGACTTTCCCACTGTCTCAACCACAGACCCAGCGAAATTGAAGTACGAGTAAAGATGCTCGTTAGCTACAGAAGGACGGAAAGACCCCGTGGACCTTTACTACAGCTTGATATTGGTGTTTGGTATGTGTTGTGTAGGATAGGTGGGAGACTTGGAAGCATGGACGCTAGTTTGTGTGGAGTCAACCTTGAAATACCACTCTGCTCATGCTGGGCATCTAACTTAGGCCCGTTATCCGGGTTGAGGACAGTGTCAGGTGGGTAGTTTGACTGGGGCGGTCGCCTCCCAAAGAGTAACGGAGGCGCCCAAAGGTTCCCTCAGCCTGGTTGGCAATCAGGCGTCGAGTGTAATGGCACAAGGGAGCTTGACTGCGAGACCGACGGGTCGAGCAGAAACGAAAGTTGGGCATAGTGATCCGGCGGTTGCGTGTGGAAGCGCCGTCGCTCAACGGATAAAAGGTACCCCGGGGATAACAGGCTCATCTTCCCCAAGAGTCCATATCGACGGGAAGGTTTGGCACCTCGATGTCGGCTCATCGCATCCTGGGGCTGAAGCAGGTCCCAAGGGTTGGGCTGTTCGCCCATTAAAGCGGTACGCGAGCTGGGTTTAGAACGTCGTGAGACAGTTCGGTCCCTATCCTCTGTAGCCGAAGGTGATTTGAGGAAGGCTGTCCCTAGTACGAGAGGACCGGGACGGACGCAGCTCTCGTGTGCCAGTTGTCCTGCCAAGGGCATGGCTGGTTAGCGACCTGCGGAAAGGATAACCGCTGAAAGCATCTAAGTGGGAAGCCTGTTCCAAGATGAGATCACCCACCGGGATAACCGGGTAAGGCCCGTGGCAGAACACCACGTTGATAGGCCGGAAGTGTACGCATGGCGACATGTTTAGCTGACCGGTACTAATCGGCCGAGGGCTTGGTTCTACATCAACTCGAATTCGGACAGTTGCTTGTGCTCGCTATGGAGTTCTTGAGGCACTCCCTCGTGTCAAGAACAGAAAAGGTTTCGGTGGCGATGGCGGTGGGGTCACACCCGTTCCCATTCCGAACACGGAAGTTAAGCCCACCAGCGCCGATGGTACTTGGGTGGAGACGCCCTGGGAGAGTAGGTCGCCGCCGGATTTCGCACACGCGGGGAGCCGATCGGCTCCCCGCTTTCGTTTGCGGGTGGTGTGAGGCAATCGCTCCGGTAGGCTGACACCGTGTCCTCCGGAGGAGGGTCTGCTCGCAGGCCCGCAAATCGCAAGAGACCTCCGCAGAAGCGGACCCAGCAGAACCGAGTGCCGTCGGGCCCGTCGGGGCGCCAGGGCAACAGAGCCCGTGGGCCGCAAACCCGCGGCAAGGATGGCCCGCCGCGAGGCAGAAGAACTTCCGGCGGGCGGCCGCGTGGTCGTGAAACGTCGGTTCCGGCTCCCCCCAAGGGACCTCGGGGGATGGGAGCGGTGGCCCGCAAGGGGGCGGCCAAGGTGGTGGAGCCGCCCTTGGAATCCGAAAAGCCGACCGGGCCTGAAGCGGAGGCCGTTGAGGGATCGCCCGAGGAAGTGGAGGAGGCTCGTCTTCGAGCGGAGCGCAGAGCGGCCCGACAGGCCCGAAGTCGGCAGTTGCGGGCCGAGGCCCACGAGGCGGTGCAGCGGGGCGGCCTGGATGAGGTCGTCGCCGGTTCGTCGGACGGCTTCTCCCGAGGCCGTCGGCGTGGGCCGTTGCCCGACGGCGGTCCGGTGTCCAAGGCGCAATCCCTGGAGGAGGCAGTGGGCCCTCGCCACGCCCCGCGCTATCGCCAGCGGCTGGAGCGAGCCGAAGCCGCCTTTGGGGTGGAGGATTTTCACAAGGCCTGGCAGACCCTGGACGGTATGGCCAAGGATGCCCCCCGGGTGCCCGAGGTGCGGGAGCTGACCGGGCTGACCCTGTACCGGCTGGGGCGTTGGGCGGCGGCCACGGTGGAACTGGAGGCATTGCGAGAGCTCACCGGCCGCACCGACCTCCACCCGGTTCTGGCCGATTGTCACCGGGCCCAGCAACGATGGGCGGACGTCGGCGATCTGTGGGCCGAGTTGCGGGCTTCGTCTGCGAGCAAGGCGGTGCTCACCGAGGGCCGGATCGTGGCGGCCGGGGCCCTGGGCGACCGAGGGCAGCTCACCGAGGCGGTTCGCCTCCTCTCGGTTGACTTTCAGTTGCCCCGACGGGCCAAGGAGCATCATCTGCGGCAGGCCTACGCCCTGGCCGATCTGTGCGAGCGGGCTGGGGAGATTCCCCGGGCCCGCGAGCTGTTCGGCTGGTTGAGGGACCAGGACGAACTCTACGTGGACGTGGCCGAGCGGCTGGCCGCTCTTCGGTAGCAACGAATCCACCCTTCGACGGAGAAAAGTCCTTCGGGAATGCCCCAGGCGATTTCGGCCCGCCGGTAAGGTGAGGTGTCGTCGGCACCGGGCGCAAAGGAGCGCAGATCGTGGACATCGCAGCACTGTTGGGTGAGGAGGCCGAGTCACTGCTCGGGCACCAGTCCAAGACCATCCCCCGGGAGGATCTCCACCTCCCCGGCCCCGACTTCGTGGATCGGGTGATGGCGGTCACCGACCGTTCCCCCCAGGTGCTGCGCAACCTGCAATCCCTGTTCGACCACGGCCGGCTGGGGGGCACCGGCTACGTGTCGATCCTCCCGGTGGATCAGGGCATCGAACACTCGGGGGCGGCCTCGTTTGCCCCCAACCCCCGCTATTTCGACCCGGCCGGCATCGTGGAGCTGGCCGTGGAGGGGGGCTGCAACGCGGTGGCCTCCACCTTCGGCGTGTTGGGGGCCACCTCTCGCCGCTTCGCCCACCGCATTCCCTTCATCGTGAAGCTGAACCACAACGAACTGCTCACCTACCCCAACACCTTCGACCAGGTGATGTTCGGGTCGGTGGAACAGGCCTACGACCTGGGGGCGGCGGGCGTGGGCGCCACCGTCTACTTCGGTTCCGAGGAGTCCAATCGCCAGCTCCAGGAGGTGGCCGAGGCCTTCCATCGGGCCCACGAATGCGGGATGTTCACCGTGCTGTGGTGCTACCTGCGGAACTCGGGTTTCAAGGTCGACGGCACCGACTACCACGCCTCGGCCGATCTGACCGGCCAGGCCAACCACCTGGGGGTCACCATCGAGGCCGACATCATCAAGCAGAAGCTCCCCGAGAACAACGGCGGCTACACCGCCTTGGGGTTCGGAAAGACCCACCCGCTGGTCTACGACGAGCTGTCCACCGACCACCCCATCGACCTCACCCGCTGGCAGGTGGCCAACTGTTACATGGGCCGCATCGGGCTCATCAACTCCGGCGGGGCCTCATCGGGCGCCGGCGATCTGGCCGAGGCGGTGCGCACCGCGGTGATCAACAAGCGGGCCGGGGGCCTCGGCCTGATCAGCGGCCGCAAGGCCTTCCAACGCCCGATGGCCGACGGCGTGGAACTCCTCCACGCCATCCAGGACGTTTACCTCAATCAGTCCGTCACCATCGCCTGAACATCCCGCCCCCATCTCCGGTGGGAGCGGAGCAGCCTTCGAGGCAGACTCGCTCTGGGGCCGACGAGGATGTGCCACTTGAGGGGGCGCAGTGGGTAGCCTCTGAACTCGGCGTCGCTGGGGCGAAGGGCCATCTGGGATCAAGGAGGATTCCGTGACTGACACCGTGCCGAGAACCATCGGGACGCGCGAGATGAACCGGCTGGTGGTTCGCTTCGCAGGGGACTCCGGCGACGGAATGCAGCTCACCGGCGACCGCTTCACCAGCGCCAGCGCCTTGTTCGGCAACGACCTGGCCACCCTGCCCGAATTCCCCGCCGAGATCCGGGCCCCCCAGGGCACCCTGGCCGGGGTGTCGGCCTTCCAGGTGCAGGTGTCGGATCACGACATCACCACGCCGGGCGACGCCCCCAACGTGTTGGTGGCCATGAACCCGGCGGCCCTCCGCAAGGAGCTGGTCCACCTGGAGTTCGGCGGAACGGTCATCGTCAACCAGGACGCCTTCGTGGAGCGCAATCTGGCCAAGGCCGGCTTCGAGACCAATCCCCTCGACGACGGCAGCCTGGACAACTACACCCTGTTCCGGGTGCCGATGACCACCATCACCAAGGAGGTCTGCAAGGACCTGGGGGTCAAGCCCCGTGACGCCGAGCGGTCCAAGAACTTCTTCGCCCTCGGCCTGCTCTCCTGGCTCTACAACCGCCCGGCCGAGCCCACCCTGGAGTGGATCTCGGCCAAGTTCAAGCGCCAGCAACTGATCGCCGACGCCAACACCGCCGCCTTCAAGGCGGGCATGGCCTTCGGGGAGACCGCCGAGCTGTTCGACTTCACCTACGAGGTGAAGCCCGCCGTGCTGGAACCGGGCACCTACACCAACGTGAACGGCAACACCGCCCTGTCGTGGGGGCTGGTGGCCGCCAGCCAGCGGGCCAAGGTCCCCTTGTTCCTGGGCTCCTACCCCATCACCCCGGCCAGCGACATCCTCCACGAGCTGAGCCAGCGCAAGAACTTCGGCGTCCGCACCCTGCAGGCCGAGGACGAGATCGCCGCGGTCTGCGCCGCTTTGGGCGCCTCGTTCGGCGGCAACCTCGGGGTGACCACCACCAGCGGGCCGGGCATCGCCCTCAAGGGGGAGACCATCGGGCTGGCCGTGAGCCTCGAGCTGCCCCTGTTGGTGATCAACATCCAGCGGGGCGGACCGTCCACCGGACTGCCCACCAAGACCGAGAGCGCCGATCTCATGCAGGCCATGTACGGTCGCCACGGCGAATCGCCGGTGCCCATCGTGGCCGCCTACAGCCCCTCGCAGTGCTTCTTCGCCGCCATCGAGGCCTCCCGCATCGCCCTCAAGTACCGCACCCCGGTGATCCTGCTGTCCGACGGCTACCTGGCCAACGGCAGTGAGCCCTGGCGCCTGCCCGACGTGGCCACGCTGCCCGACTTGACGGTGGAGTTCGCCACCGCCCCCAACCACACCGAGGCCGACGGCACCGAGGCGTACTGGCCCTATCTGCGCGACCCCGAGACCATGGCCCGTCCCTGGGCGGTTCCCGGCACGCCCGGTCTCACCCACCGCATCGGCGGCATCGAAAAGGAGGACGGCACCGGCAACATCAACTACGAGCCCGACAACCACGGCTACATGGTGAAGCTGCGCCAGGACCGCATCGCCCACATCGCCCACGACATTCCTCCCACCATGCTGGAGGGCGACGTGGACGACGCCGATCTGCTGGTGGTGGGCTGGGGTTCCACCTGGGGGGCCATCACCAGCGCGGTCATGCGAGCCCGTTCCGAGGGACACAAGGTGGCCCACGCCCACGTCACCCACCTGAACCCCCTGCCCGGCGACCTGGGCGACATCCTGCGGCGTTATCCCAAGGTGCTGGTGCCGGAGATGAACCTGGGCCAGTTCTGCCGGGTCATCCGGGCCGAGTTCCTGGTGGACGCCCGGTCGGTCGCCAAGGTGGAGGGGGTACCTTTCACCGCCGCCGAGTTGCACGCCCACATCGTCGGAGCCCTCGATGACTGACGCTCCCCGCTCGACCGAGGCCGCTGTGGCCGACCACCCGATGGAGTCTTCGGATGACTGACGTTCCCACCACCACCAAAGCCGACTGGACCAGCGACCAAGAAGTCCGCTGGTGCCCCGGCTGCGGGGACTACTCGATTCTGACCGCGGTGCAGTTGCTCATGCCCGAGTTGGGGGTTCGTCGGGAGGAGACCGTGTTCGTCTCGGGTATCGGGTGCGCCGCCCGGTTCCCCTACTACATGAACACCTACGGGGTACACGGCATCCACGGTCGGGCGCCCGCGTTGGCCACCGGATTGGCCATGGCCCGCCCCGAGTTGCACGTGTGGGTGGTGGGCGGCGACGGCGACATGCTGTCCATCGGCGGCAACCACCTGCTGCACGCGCTGCGCCGCAACGTGAACCTCAACATCTTGTTGTTCAACAACCAGATCTACGGCCTGACCAAGGGCCAGTACTCGCCCACCAGCGAGATCGGCAAGGTCACCAAGTCCACGCCTGCGGGCAGCATCGACGAGCCGTTCAACCCGATCTCGGTGGCCCTGGGGGCCGAGGCCAGCTTCGTGGCCCGCACCCACGACATGGATCGCCAGCACATGATGGACATGTTCCGACGGGCCCACGACTTCCCCGGCGCCGCCTTCGTGGAGGTGTTCCAGAACTGCAACGTGTTCAACGACGGGGCGTTCGGGGCCATCACCAAGAAGGACAAGCGGTCGTCCATGCTCATCCACCTGGAGCACGGCCGGCCCATCCGCTTCGGCGACGACAACGAGAAGGGCGTGGTGATCAACGCCCAGGGCACCGCCGAGGTGGTGGACGTGGCCACCGTCGGCGAGTCGGCCCTGTTGGTCCACGACGAGACCCGCCAGGACCCGAGCCTGGCCTTCGCCCTGTCCCGGCTGTCGGCGGGCCCGTTCGAGCCCACCCCCATCGGCGTGTTCCGGGCGGTGGAGCGGTCGGAGTACGCCACCGAGGCCAGCAAGCAGCTCGCCTTGGCCCAGGAGCAATCCGGTCCCGGCGATCTGGAGGCCCTGTTGCACTCCCGGCCCACGTGGGAAGTCTCCTGAGCGAAACCGCCGGCCGGTTGGCGCCACCCCCCGGCGCCGGCTGGGTGCTGGATCTGGACGGGGTGATCTGGCTGGGAGGGACCGCCATTGCCGGGGCGGCCGAAGCGGTGGACGGGCTGCGCCGTGCCGGAGTCCCGGTGGTGTTCGTCACCAACCTGTCGGCTCTGACCACCGCCGAGCAGGAAGCCAAGTTGGCCGCCTGCGGCATCGACGCCGCCGGGGCGGTGGTCACCTCGGCCACCGCGGCGGGCCGCCTGATCCAGCCGGGGGAACGGGTGATGGTGGTGGGGGGTCCCGGCATTGTCGAAGCGGTGGAGACCGCAGGCGCCACGGTGTGTGCCGCCGGCCCCGCCGACGCGGTGATCGTGGGCCTCGATCCCGGATTCGACTACGACACCCTGGGCCGGGCCATGCGGGCGGTGCGGGGCGGGGCCCGCTTGATCGGCACCAATCACGATCCCAGCTACCCCACCGAGCGGGGGCTGGAACCCGGGGGCGGCTCCCTTCTGGCCGCGGTGGCGGCCGCCGCCGAGGCGGTGCCCACCATGGCCGGCAAGCCCAACCCACCCATCGTGGAGTGCGTGCGGGGCCGGATCGGCCCCACCGGGGTGGTGGTGGGGGACCGCCCCGACTCCGACGGACTGTTCGCCCGAGCGCTGGGGTACGAGTTCGCGCTGGTGCTGAGCGGGGTGACCGGGGCCGACGACCTGCCGGTGAGCCCGGAGCCCCGGTACTGCGCCCCGGACCTCGCCGCGCTGGTCGACGAGATGGGCTTCGACCCCGTGTGACCAACCGGGCGCGCCGCAGGCTGGACACGGAGCTGGTTCGGCGCGGCCTGGCTACCAGCCGGGAACGGGCCGCCGAGGCGGTGGCCGACGGCCGGGTGCGGGTGAACGGAGCGGTGGCGCAGAAGCCCGCCCACCTGGTGTTGCCCGGTGATGCCCTGGAGGTGGCCGGACCACCGGCCCGCTACGTGAGCCGGGGCGGCCAGAAGTTGGAGGGTGCCCTGGCGGCGTTCGACCTGGCGGTCACCGGCCGCCGGTGCTGCGACGTGGGATCGTCCACCGGTGGGTTCACCGACTGCCTCTTGCAGCAGGGCGCCGCCCAAGTGGTGGCCGTGGACGTGGGGCGAGACCAGATGCACGAACGCCTGGCGGCCGACGCCCGCGTCACCCTCTACGAGCGCGCTGACGTCCGCCACGTGGACCCCGAGGCCATCGGGGCGCCGTTCGACGTGGTGACCGCCGATGTGTCCTTCATTTCGCTGACGTCGGTCATGGCTGCTCTGGCCGGTCTGGCGGCACCGGGCGCGCCGGTGGTGGTGTTGGTCAAGCCCCAGTTCGAGGTGGGGCGCCGCCACGCCGCCAAGGGCCGGGGCGTCATTCGCGACCCCGAGCTGTGGGAGGCCGCCCTCCACCGGGTGCTGGACGCGGCGGTGGCCACCGACCTCGCCCCCCAGGCCGCCGTTGCCTCACCGCTGCAGGGTGCCCAGGGAAACGTGGAGTTCTTCTTGTGTCTGCGCAAGGGCGGGATCCCGTCGCCGGTGCGCGTTTCCCACCTGGTGGCCCAATGTGTCGCCGACGGCGAATAGCCTCTCCGCGGTGGCTGCCATTGCCCTGTTCGTCCACGTGGATCGGCCCGAAGCGCTCGAGCTGGCCCGTCGGCTCATCGACCGGTTGGACGCGGACGGTCATCGGATTCGCCTGCCGCCCGAGCCCGCGGCGGCGGTGGGGCGCACCGATTTGGCCTGCCCCGTCGACGGCATCGGCGAGAAGCTGGACGTGGCGGTGAGCCTGGGCGGGGACGGCTCCATGTTGCGGGCGGTCACCGCGGTGGCCGATGAGGGGGTGCCCGTGCTGGGCGTCAACTACGGCTCGTTGGGCTACCTGACCGGCACCGAGCCGGAGGACGCCCCCGCCGCCATCGAGCAGTTCCTGGCCGGCGACTACCACATCGAAGAACGCATCCGGCTGCGCTGCCGGCTGGGGAACGGCACCGAGGTGGGCGCCCTCAACGAGGCCATCGTGGAGAAGGTGCACAGCGGCCGCACCGTCCACCTGGCCGTCCACATCGACGGGGACTACTTCACCAGTTACGCCGCCGACGGGCTGATCGTGGCCACCCCCACCGGCTCCACAGCCTACTCGTTGTCGGCCGGCGGGCCGATCGTGGCCCCCACCATGGGGGCGTTGATCCTGACCCCGGTGGCGCCCCACACCCTGTTCGACCGGAGCCTGGTGCTGTTGCCGTCCAGCCAACTGGTGATCCACGTGCAGGGCGACCGACCGGCTGCGGTGGCGGTGGACGGCCGCTCCCTGGGGGAGCTGGGCGAGGGGGGCTCGCTGGCGGTGTCGGTGTCGGATCGACCGGCCCGGCTGGTCACGCTGGGGCGCCGGGGTTTCCACCAGGCCCTGAAGACCACCTTCGGACTGACCGACCGATGAGTGGACCGATGAGGATCCTCGTGCCGAAAGGAGGTGGCCGGCGTGCTGTGTGAGTTGGCCGTGGAGAACCTGGGCGTGATCGAACGGCTCAACCTGGTGTTGGGGCCGGGCATGACCGCGCTCACCGGGGAGACAGGCGCGGGCAAGACCCTGGTGGTCACCGCGGTGGATCTGCTGCTGGGCGGCCGGGCCGATCCGACCATGGTGCGGTTCGGCGCCGACGAGGCGGTGGTGGAGGGCCGCTTCGACCACCAGGGCGAAGAGACCATATTGCGGCGGGTGGTGCCCGCCGAGGGCCGGGCCCGGGCCTACGTGGACGGTCGCCTGGCCTCGGCGGCCACGCTGGCGGACCTGGGGCGCGAACTGGTCGATCTGCACGGCCAGCACGCCCACCAGTCGCTGGTGCGCCGGGTGCATCAGCGGGCGGCGTTGGATCGGTTCGGCGGGGTGGAATTGGTGCCGCTGGTGGAGGCCCGGGCGGCGTTGACCGACCTGGAGCGCCGCCGGTCCGAGCTGGGGGGTGACGAGCGGTCCCGGGCCCGGGAGATCGAGCTGGCCCGCTACCAGGTGACGGAGTTGGATGAGGCCGCCCTGGAGGATCCCGACGAGGAGGAATCGCTGAAGGCCGAAGAGGCACTGTTGACCCACGCCGCCGCCAGCCGGGAGGCGGCCAAACAGGCGGCGGTCATGTTGGGGGCCGACGGCCCGGTGGGCGCGGGCCTGGCCCAGATCACCGCCTCGTTGGAGGGTCGCCCTCCCTTGGCCGACCACCACGAGCGGCTCTACGGCCTGTCGGCCGAAGCCGCCGACTTGTCGGCGGAACTGCGCCGGGCGGCCGAGATGATCGACGAGGATCCGGTCCGTTTGGCCGAGGTCCGGCGGCGCCGGGAACTCTTGGCCGACCTGCGTCGAAAGTACGGGGAGACGGTGGCCGAGGTGATGGCCTTCCACCGTGACCTGTGCGCCCGCCTGGTGGAGCTGGAGGACTTCGACCGCTTGGCCCAGGAGTTGGACGCCGAGCACCACCGCCTACTGGCCGCGGTGACCGAAGCCGGCGCCAAGGTGGGCCAGGCCCGCCGGGGAGCGGCCCGTTCGCTCGGCCGAGAGGTGACCGCCCACCTCCGGGAGCTGGCCATGGCCCACGCCGAGGTGCAGGTGACGGTGGGCGACGATCCCGGCGACGAGGTGGACATCCTGTTGGCCGCCAACCGCGACGCCCCCCACCTTCCCCTGTCGTCGGCGGCCTCCGGGGGCGAGCTGGCCCGGGTCATGCTGGCCCTGCGCCTGGTGATCAGCGCCGGACCTCCGGTGCTGGTGTTCGACGAGGTGGATGCCGGCATCGGCGGCGCCGTGGCCCAGACCGTGGGCCGGGCGTTGGCTCGCCTGTCGGCCCACCACCAGGTGTTGGTGGTGACCCACCTGCCCCAGGTGGCGGCCTGCGCCGATCACCAGGTGAGCATCGTCAAGCACGACGACGGCGCCTCGGTCTCGGTGGCCGCGGTGCCACTGGAGGACGAGGACCGCGTCGTGGAACTCTCCCGCATGCTCTCGGGGTCGCCCGACAGCCAAAGCGCCCGTCACCACGCCTCCGAATTGCTCGAAGCGTCCCGGCGGTGACCGGTCCACCAGTTGTGGCCGCACCCCGCTAAGCTTGGCGGGCGTGACCAAGCACATCTTTGTCACTGGTGGGGTGGCGAGTTCGCTGGGCAAGGGGCTCTCGGCCGCTTCCCTGGGCCGCCTGCTCAAGCAGCGGGGCCTGCGGGTGACCATGCAAAAGCTGGACCCGTACATCAATGTGGACCCCGGCACCATGAACCCCTTCGAGCACGGCGAGGTGTTCGTCACCGATGACGGCGGTGAGACCGATCTGGATCTCGGACACTACGAGCGCTTCATCGACGAGAGCCTGACCAAGCTCTCCAACGCCACCACCGGATCCATCTATTCCTCGGTCATCGCCGCCGAACGCCAGGGGGAGTACCTGGGCAAGACCGTACAGGTGATCCCCCATGTCACCAACGAGATCAAGAGCCGCATCTCCAGCCTGGTGTCCGACGACGTGGACGTGGTCATCACCGAGATCGGCGGCACGGTGGGCGACATCGAGATCCTCCCCTTCCTGGAGGCCATCCGCCAGGTGCGCCTGGACGTGGGACGCGAGAACGTCTGCTACGTCCACGTCACCCTGGTGCCGTTCATCGGACCGACCGGCGAGCAGAAGACCAAGCCCACCCAGCACTCGGTGACCGAGTTGCGCAGCCGGGGCGTGCAACCCGACGCCATCGTGTGCCGGAGCGAATCGCCCATTTCCGACGAGCTGAAGCGCAAGATCTCCAGCCTGTGCGACGTGGACGTGATGGCGGTGGCCAATGCGGCCGACGCCGACAGCATCTACGAGATCCCCCTGGTGCTCCACGAGGAGGGGCTGGACCGGGTGGTGTGCGACATCTTGCGCCTCGACGCACCCGAGCCCGACCTGGCCGACTGGCGGCTGCTGAACCAGCGCATCGAAACGGCCCAGCGCACGGTGCGCATCGGCCTCATCGGCAAGTACGTGACCCTGCCCGACGCCTACCTGTCGGTGGTGGAGGCGTTGAACCACGCCGCCATCCATCACGGGGCGTCGGTGGCCATCGAGTGGATTCAGGCCGAGAGCGTGGAGGGGCTGATGGTGGACAGCCTCCTGTCGGGCCTCGACGGCATCGTGATCCCCGGCGGATTCGGCGAGCGGGGGATCGAGGGCAAGATCAACGCGGCCTCCTTCGCCCGGGAGAACGGCGTCCCCTGTCTGGGGCTGTGCCTGGGTCTGCAGGTGATGACCATCGACTACGCCCGCAACGTGTTGGGCCTGGCCAACGCCCATTCCAGCGAATTCGATCCCCGCACCCCCTGGCCGGTCATCGACCTGATGGAATCGCAGCGCAGCATCACCGACAAGGGGGGCACCATGCGCCTGGGGGCCTGCCTGGCCAAGCTTCGGGCGGGTACCAAGGTGGCCGAGGTGTACGGCAACGAGGTGGTGTCGGAGCGACACCGGCACCGCTACGAGTTCAATCCCAAACTCCGCAGCCGCTTCGAGGGCACCGATTTCGTGATCGCCGGTGAGTCGCCCGACGGGTTGTTGGTGGAGTTCATCGAGCTGGCCGACCACCCCTGGTGGGTGGGCACCCAGGCCCACCCCGAGTTCAAAAGCCGTCCCGATCGGCCCGCCCCCCTGTTCTGCGGCCTGGTGAAGGCGGCGTTGGATCGTCGGCCCCCTGACGGGGCCCCGGATCAGGCCAACGGATCGGGGCCCGAGCAGGCCGGTGAGAGAGGCGAGCAGGTCGGCGAACCGGCCCCGGCGGTGGCCGAGGAATCGGCCGCCGCCCGTCGTTGAGTGACGGCCCGCCGGTGAACCAGCCAGGGGGTTTCACCCCGCTGGGCGAGCGCGAGCAGTGGCAGGGCCAAGTGGTGTCGTTGTCGGTGGCCGACATCCGAGCGCCCGACGGCACCACCTACCAACGGGAGATCATCCGCCACCCCGGAGCGGCGGTGATCGTTCCCCTCGAGGGCCGCGAAGCCATCATGGTGCGGCAGTATCGCCCGGCGGTCAACCGGCACCTGCTGGAAATCCCCGCGGGCAAGTTGGACAGCCCCGATGAACCCCCCGAGCGGACCGCCCGACGGGAGCTGGAGGAGGAAATCGGCAAGCAAGCGGGGCACCTGGAATTGTTGGCCGTGTTCCACAACTCCCCGGGGTTTTGCGACGAGATCACCCACTGCTACCTGGCCACCGACTTGACCGACACCGACCGCCAACCCCACAGCATCGAGGAACGGCACATGGCCATCGAGCGGGTCAGGCTGGACGATGTCGGTGCCCTGGTGGCCTCCGGCGAGCTGGCCGACGCCAAGTCCATCGTCGGACTCCTGTTGGCCCGCGAGCGTCTGGGGTAGGTCGACCGGTGCCGCCGACGACGGACGGGGCCGACGGGGTGGAGGAGTTCTTGGATTGGCTGGTGCTGGAACGGGGCCGGGCCCGGCGCACCAGGGAGGCCTACCAGCGGGACCTCACCGACTATTGCGAGGTGCTGGCCGACCGGGGGCGCAGTCCGGAGACTGCCGAGGAGGACGACCTGGTGGCCTTCCTGCGCCGACGCCAACAGCGGGGGATGGCCCCGGCGTCGGTGCGGCGGGCCATGACCGCGGTGCGGACCTTCCACCAGTACCTGGTGATGGAGGGGTGGCGGCCCGATGACCCCAGTGCTGCCGTGGAGCTGCCTCGGGTGCCCGTGGGCGTACCCAAGGCCCTGAGCGAAGCCGAGATGGACGCCGTGATCGGGGCGGTGGAGGGCACCGACCGGGTGGCCCGCCGGGATCGGGCCATGTTGGAGGTGCTCTACGGCACCGGGATGCGCATCAGCGAGCTGATCGGGATGTCGCTGTCGGACCTGGACATGGGCGGACGCACCGTGCGGGTGGTGGGAAAGGGCCAAAAGGAGCGGGTTCTGCCGGTGGGCCGCTGCGCCCACGAGGCATTGGCGGCCTGGCTGGCCCCCGCCGGTCGGGGCGAGATGGAGCCCGACCGCTGGGCATCCCAGCACGATCAAGAGGCCGTGTGGCTGAGCCAGCGGGGACGCCGCTTGTCGCGTCCGGGGGCCTGGGGGGTGGTGAAGAAGCGGGCCCGGCAGGTGGGCCTCGGGGCCAAGGTGACCCCCCACTCGTTCCGCCATTCCTGCGCCACCCACATGCTGGACCACGGCGCCGACATCCGAGCGGTGCAGGAGCTGTTGGGCCACGCCTCCATCAGCACCACCCAGATCTACACCATGGTGTCCAAAGAGGTGCTCTGGGAGGTCTACCGGGCCGCCCACCCCCGAGCGGTGCGCAGCCGATGAGGATGGGCGCCCACCTGGTGCGGCGATTCTTCCAATCGGTGGCGGCCCGCCCGCCCGATCCCGCCGAGGAGGCGTGGCTGATGGGTCTGCTGAACGAGGCCGAGCAGCGCCACTACCGGCAGATGAGTCGGGCTGACCGCAGCCACGCCGTTCGGTCGGCACGCTGCCCGGCGCTGGCCGATGACGCCCAGCGGGTGGCCGCCGCCCTCCACGACGTGGGCAAGAACCGGGCCGGGCTGGGAACGATGGCCCGGGTGGGGGCCACCGTGGCGGGCGCCCTCGCCCCCCGGTGGGTTCGGGGCCGATGGGCGCAGTATCGGGATCACCCCCGACTGGGTGCGGCCATGCTGGCGGAGGCGGGCAGCGCCGAACTCACCGTTCTGTGGGCGGCCGAACACCATCTTCCCCCCGAGCGATCCACGTTGCCCGCCGCGCTGGTGGCTGCGCTGGCCGCCTCCGACTGACCTCCCGTCCCGCGGGGCCCGCGCCGTCGGCGGCCGATGCCGGCTGCGGTGACCCGCGCACCGGCCCGGTAGGCTCAGATTGTGCGCACAGAGATTCCCAAGATCATCAGCGTGGACGACCATTTGGTGGAGCCGGCCCACCTGTGGCAGAGCTGGCTGCCCGAGCGGTTCAAGGAGCGGGGACCGCGGGTGGAACGCCGCCGGGTGGGCCCGATCACGTACGTGGGCGGGTCCAAGATGTACACCTACGAGTTGGACGTGGAGGGCGCACCGTGGGGCGACGTCTGGTTCTACGAGGACTTGGTGTACCCCAACAAGCGCCACGTAGCCGCGGTGGGTTTCGACCGCGACGACATGGAAGCGGTGCCCATCACCTTCGACGAGATGCGCCCCGGGTGCTACGACCCCAAGGCCCGGATCCAGGACATGGAGATGAACCACGTGGAGGCCTCCTTGTCGTTTCCCACGTTTCCCCGGTTCTGCGGCCAGACCTTCCTCGAAGCCGAGGACAAGGAGCTGGCCTTGGCCTGTGTGCAGGCTTACAACGACTTCATGATCGAGGAGTGGTGCGGTGATTCCGACGGGGCGTTGATCCCGTTGGCCATCATTCCGCTGTGGGACGCGGCCTTGGCCGCCGCCGAGGTGGAGCGCAACGCCGCCCGGGGCTGTCATGCGGTGTGCTTCAGCGAGATCGCCCCCAACCTCGGCCTGCCCAGCATCCACACCGACTACTGGGATCCGTTCTTCGACGCCTGCGAGGACACCGACACCGCGGTGTGCATGCACATCGGATCCTCCTCGGTGATGCCCGCGGCGTCCCCCGATGCCCCCCCGGCGGTGTCGGCCTCGCTGAGCTTCAACAACGCCATCGCGTCCATGAGCGATTTCCTGTTCTCCGGGGTGCTGGTGCGATTTCCCCAGCTCAAGCTGGCCTACTCCGAGGGCCAGATCGGGTGGATTCCCTACATCCTGGAGCGCTGCGACGACGTCTGGTCGGAGCACCGGGCCTGGGGCGGGGTGAAGGACATCGTGCCCGAACCCCCGTCCACCTACTACTACCGGCAGATCTTCGGGTGCTTCTTCCGTGACAAGCACGGCTTGAAGTCGCTCGACGAGGTGGGCGTGGACAACGTGACCTTCGAGACCGACTACCCCCACACCGACTCCACCTGGCCCCACTCCAAGCAGGCGGCCGAGGACATGATGGGCCACCTCCCCCCGGACGTGGTCCACAAGCTGGTGCGGGGCAACGCCGCCCGTCTCCTCAACCTCGACATCGACTGAGGCACCACTAAGCTCGGGGCATGCCCGACGGCCGCCTCGCTCTGAACTACAACCAGCAGAGCTTCCGCGCCGACGCGTTCGGGGGCGTCACCGCCGCGGTGGTGGTGCTTCCCACCGCGCTGGCCTTCGGCGAGGCCTCGGGACTGGGCGCGGTGGCCGGCATGTACGGGGCGATCGCCCTGGGAATGCTCTCGTCGATCTTCGGGGGAACGCCGGCCCGGATCTCCGGTCCCACCGGCCCGATGGCGCTGGCCATGGCGGTGGTGGTGACCAGCCATGCCGACACCCTGGAAGAGGCCTTCACCATCGTGGTCATGGCGGGTCTGTTGCAGATCTGCCTGGGGATGCTGCGCATCGGCCGTTTCGTGGTGTACACGCCGTACTCGGTGGTGTCGGGCTTCATGTCCGGCATCGGGGTCATCATCATCTTGGTGCAGACCCTGCCGTTCCTGGGGGCCGCGACGGAGCGCGGCGGGCCCATCGACGCGGTCCGTGCCTGGCCCGACGCCTTGGGCGACGTCAACTACCACTCGCTGACCGTCGCCGCGGTGTCGCTGGGCGTCTGCATCTTCTGGCCGGTCCGCCTCCGGTCCTACGTGCCGTCGATCCTGATGGCGCTGATCGCCGGGACTCTGCTGAGCGTGCTGTGGCTCAGCGACACCCCGGTCATCGGCGACGTGCCCACCGGCCTGCCCGGCTTCGAACTGCCCGAACTCTCCGGTGACGTGCTGGCCCGGGCCGTGACCCCGGCGCTGACCATCGCCCTGTTGGGCTCCATCGACAGCCTGTTGACCTCGCTGGTGGCCGACTCGATGACCCGGACCAGCCACAAGCCCAACCGGGAGCTGATCGGCCAGGGAATCGGCAACATGATGGCCGGGTTCTTCGGCGGGGTTCCCGGCGCAGGCGCCACCATGAACACGGTGGTCAACATCCGCGCCGGCGGCCACAGCCCGGTCTCCGGTGTGCTGGGGGCCCTGATCCTTCTGGCCCTGCTTTTGGGCCTGGGGCAGTACGTGGAGGAGATTCCCCACGCCGCCCTGGCCGGCATCTTGATGAAGGTGGGCTGGGACATCATGGACTGGCGGTTCCTGACCAGGATCACCCGCCTGGACCGAGAGCAGTTGTTCATCATGTTCGCCACCTTCGGTCTGACCGTGTTCGTGGACTTGATCACCGCGGTGGCCATCGGACTGATCATCGCGGGCATGACCCGCTCCCGGCAGTTCGAGCGCCTGGAGATCGACAACGTGGTCTCGGTGCCGATTCTGGACCAGAAGTTCTTCCAGGGGGAGGTCACGACCGACGAGGGCGGGGCCGATCCCCATGCCGCCCGGGTGGGCATGGTGGCCTTGCGGGGGAGTTTCTCGGTGGCGTCGTCCAACAAGATCATCAACACCGTGAGCGTGGACATCCGGGACCACGAGGTGGTGATCTTCGACTTCTCCGAGACCATCTACCTCGACGAGAGCGCGGCCCTGGTGCTCGAGCAGCTCATCGACGCGGGCATCGACCAGGACACCGAGTGCATCGTGATGGGTCTGTCCGGGTTGCCCGAGAGCACCCTGCGCTCCCTGGACGCGCTGCAGCGGGTTCCCGATGATCGCATCGTGTCCACCCTCGACGAGGCCCGAGAGGTGGCCCGGGGCCTCCTGGAGACGTAGACCCCCAGCAGGCGGCCCCGAGCAGGTCCTCAGGACTTCAGCGACGAGAAGGTTCGGGCCACGAGTTCGGCCTGCTCTTGGGCGTGGACGGCGGCGCTGCCGGTGGCCGGGCTGGACGACTCCAAGCGACTGGCCCCGACGATGGCGCACCGGTCGCCGTAGCCGTCGTGGAGGTGCCCCTTCACGTAGTTCCACGGCCCCATGTTCTGGGGTTCCTCCTGGAGCCAGACGACCTTGTCGATGCGGGGGTAGCGGTCCAGGGCCTCGGCCAAAGCGACGGCTGGCCACGGGTAGAGCTGCTCCACCCGCACCACCGCCGTCGGGGCCCCGCAGCGATCCCGTTCGGCAAGGGCCTCGTGGCTGATCTTTCCCGAGGCCAGCACCGCGCTGGTCACCTCGCCGGGATCGGGCCCACCGGGGTCGGCCAGTACCGGTGAGAACGAGCCGCCGATCAGCTCGCTCACCGGCGACCGGGCGTCGCGATGGCGCAGCAGCGACTTGGGGGTGAACAACACCAGAGGCCGGCGGGGGGTCCGCTGGGCCTGGTCCCGGAGCAGGTGGAAGTACTGGGCCGCGGTCGACAGGTTGGCCACCCGGATGTTGTTCTCGGCGGCCGACTGCAAGAACCGCTCGATCCGACCCGAGGAGTGCTCCGGACCCTGGCCCTCGAAGCCGTGGGGCAACAACATGACCAACCCGGAGTGCTGGTTCCATTTGTCCTCGGCCGACATGACGAACTGGTCGATGATGATCTGGGCGCCGTTGACGAAGTCGCCGAACTGGGCCTCCCACAGCACCAGGGCGTCGGGGCTGCCCACCGAGTAGCCGTACTCGAACCCCAGGGCCGCGTACTCCGACAACAAAGAGTCGTAGACCCAGAACGTGGCCCCGCCCCGGGCCAGCCCGGCCAGGGGGCAATGCTCCCGGGCGGTGAGGTGGCACACCAGGGTGCTGTGGCGGTGGGAGAACGTGCCCCGCCGCGAGTCCTGGCCGGCCAGGCGAATGGACGTCCCCTCGTCCAGCAGGGTGCCGAAGGCCAGGGCCTCGGCCAGGCCCCAGTCCACCGTGCCCTCCTCCATCATGGCGTTGCGGGCCTCGAACTGCCGGGCCAACTTGGGGTGCAGGACGAAACCCTCGGGCACCGCCGCGACGGCCTCGAACACCCGGTCGACCTGCTCGTCGTCGACCCCGGTGGCCACCGGCGGGTCCGGTGGGGGTGGCGGGGCGGCCAACGCCGCCGACAGGGACAGCTCGAGCGGCGGGCGCCCCGCCTCCGGGGCGCGTTCGGGGGTGCTCGCCGGGGGGTCCGCGGTGCGGCTCCGGGTGTCCTCCAAGGCGTGTTGGAGCTTGGATCGGAACTCGTCCATGGCCTGCTCGGCCTCTTCCAGGGTGATGTCGCCCCGCTTCACCAGCGACTCCACGTACCGCTTGCGCACCGAACGGTGGTGCTCGATCCTCCGGTACATCTCGGGCTGGGTGAAGCTGGGATCGTCGGCCTCGTTGTGACCCTGGCGCCGGTAGCACCACATGTCGATCACCACGTCCTTGTGGAAGGTGTTGCGGTAGTCCAAGGCCAGGCGGGCCACCCGGGCACAGGCCTCGGGGTCGTCGCCGTTGACGTGGAAGATGGGGGCCTGGATCATCTTGGCCACGTCGGTGCAGTAGTAGCTGGAGCGGGCCGACTCGGCAGTGGTGGTGAAGCCCACCTGGTTGTTGATCACCAGGTGCACGGTGCCGCCGGTGCGATAGCCCTGGATCAGCGACAGGTTCAGGGTTTCGCTCACCACCCCTTGACCGGCGAAGGCGGCGTCACCGTGGACCAAGAGGGGCAGCACCCCGTAGGGGCTCGACTCGGCGGCGGGGCCGCCGCGGACCAGGCCGCGCACCGGGCTGTGCTCGCGGGGTTCGTGGCCGATGCGGTCGAGTCGGGCCCGGACCATGCCCTCGACCACCGGGTTCACCGCCTCCAGGTGCGAGGGGTTGGCGGCCAGCTCCACCGGGATGCGGTTCCCGGCCGAACTCTCGAACTCCGAGGTCATCCCCAGGTGGTACTTCACGTCGCCCGACCCCTGGATGGTCGACTCGTCCAGGTTCCCCTCGAACTCGCCGAAGAGCTGCTCGTAGTCCTTGCCCACGATGTTGACCAGCACGTTGAGCCGGCCCCGGTGGGCCATGCCCATGATCACCGAGTCCATCCCCGCATCGGCGGCGGCGGCCAGTGTGGTGTCCAGCACCACGATGGCGCTCTCGGCCCCCTCGATCCCGAACCGCTTCTGGCCCACGTACTTGGTGTCCAAGAAGCGCTCCAGGGCCTCGGCCGCGTTCAGCCGATCCAGGATGTGCAGCTTGGCCTCCAGCCCCACCGGGAGGTCCACGGCCTCCACCTGCTGTTGGATCCACTGCTTCTCGTCGGGTTCCTGAATGTGCATGTACTCCACCCCGACCGTGCGGCAGTAGGCGTTGCGCAGCACGTGGAGGATGTCCCCCAGCGGCATCTTGCCGTCGGGCTGGCCCAATTCGAGGCCCCCCTGCCCGGTGGTGAGGAACTCCCGGTCGAGATCCCAGATGGTCAGGCCGTAGGTGGCCGGGTCGAGTTCGGCGTGCATCTCGGGCTCGTTGGCCGACAGCGGATCCAGGTCGGCGATGAGATGCCCCCGCACCCGGTGCATGTTGATCAGGGCGTTGACCTGCACCTGCTTGGTGATCCCGGCCTGCTCCCGGTCGAGGGGCAAGATGTCGGGCCGCCAGCGCACTGCCTCGTAGGGCACCCCCACCGCCCGGAAGATGTGGTCGTAGAAGTCGTGCTTGCCCAACAGCAACTCGTGTACCGCGCCCAGGAACATGCCCGATTCCGCACCCTGGATGATGCGGTGGTCGTAGGTGGAGGAGAGGGTGATCACCTTGGACACCCCCAGGTCGGCCAGCGTGCGGGAATCGGCGGCCTGGTAGGCGGTGGGGTAGTCGATGGTGCCCACCCCGACGATGACCCCTTGGCCGGGCATGAGGCGGGGCACCGACTGCACCGTGCCGAGGGTGCCGGGGTTGGTGATGCTGACGGTGACCCCGACGAAGTCGTCGGGGCTCAGATCGTTGCTGCGGACCTTGCGGACCATGGTGTCGTAGAGCTCCACGAAGTGGGGGAAGTCCAAGGTGTCGGCCTCGGGGATGCACGGCACCAGCAGGGTCCGAGAGCCGTCGGCCTTTTCCACGTCGACCGCGATGCCCAGCCCGATGTGGGGGTGGCGCACCACGCGGGGGCCCTGGTCGGTGTCCACGAACGTGGAGTTCATCACCGGCTGGTGGTGGGCGATGGCCTGCACCACGGCGAAGGCGATCAGGTGGGTGTACGACACCTTGCGCCCGTCGGTGCGCCCCAGGTAGCCGTTGACGATGCGGCGGTTGACGTCGAGCAGCTTGGCCGGCACCTCCCGGAAGCTGGTGGCGGTGGGGACGGCCAGGCTGGCCTCCATGTTGCGGGCGATGCGGGCGGCGGCCCCCCGCAGCGGGTCTCCGGGAGCGGGTTCGGGGGTCGGGGTCGCCCCCGGCGGGGGTGCGGGCGCAGGGGCCGGGCCGTCGCCATCGGGAAGCACCCGGTCGGGGCGATAGTCGGAGAAGAAGTCCTGCCAGCTCTCGCTGACCGATGTTGGGTCGGCCAGATACTGGCGGTGCATCTCGTCCACCAGCCAGGCGTTCTGGCCGACAACCGCCTCAGCCTCTGGACTCATACCCCGAGTCTAGGAACATCTCACCCACTAGGGTCTTTCGAGTGCGGTTGGCCACCTGGAACGTGAACTCCCTCAACGCCCGCATGCCCCGGGTGCAGGAGTGGTTGGAGCTGGCCGAGCCCGACGTGCTGTGCATGCAGGAGACCAAAATGGCCGACGACGCCTTTCCCGGTCTGGCCTTCGAGGCCATGGGCTACGAGTGGGCCCATCACGGCCAGGGACGGTGGAACGGGGTGGCCATCTTGAGCCGGGTGGGCCTGGCCGACCCCGCCAACGGGTTCGCCGACGGTCGTGAGGCCGATCCCGACGCCCGCATCGTGTGGGCCACCTGCGCCGGGGTGCGGGTGGCCAGCGCCTACATCCCCAACGGCCGGGAGGTCGACCACGACCACTACCACTACAAGCTGGACTGGCTGGGCCGGCTTCGCTCCCATCTGGAGGCCAACGCCGAGGCGGACGCCCCGGTGGTGGTGGCCGGGGACTTCAACGTGGCCCCGGCCGACAACGACGTGTGGGACATCGCCGCCTTCGAGGGGCTCACCCACGTGACCGAGCCCGAGCGCCGGGCCCTGGAGCAGGTGTTGGACTGGGGACTGGTGGACGTGTTCCGCCGCCGGTGGCCCCACGACGGGCTCTACACTTTCTGGGACTACCAGGCCGGGCGGTTCCACAAGCGCCAGGGGATGCGCATCGACATGGTGATGGCCTCCCAGCCGTTGGCCCAGCGGGTGACCAGCGTGCTCATGGACCGCAACGCCCGCAAGGGGGAGAAACCCTCCGACCACGCCCCGGTGGTGGCGGACTTCGACTGGGGCTCGGCGGCCTGATGCCGGGTTCGTCGGTGACGGTGTTCGCGGCGGAGACGGGGGGTTTCGACCTCCTGGTCTTTTGGGTCCAGATCCTGGCCCTGGTGACCGCCGCCCACCTGTTCGGTCTGGTGATGCGTCGGGTGGGCCTGCCCTCGGTGGTGGGGGCGCTGTTGGCCGGATTGGTGCTGGGTCCGTCGGTGTTCGGCGTGGTGTGGGAATCGGGCTTCGAGTGGTTCCTGCCCGATGTCGCCGAACAGACCGCCGCCCTGCAGGCGGTGAGCTGGGTGGGGGTGGCGCTGTTGTTGGTGGTCACCGGGTTCGAGACCGACCTGGGGCTCATCTCCAAGCTGGGGCGGCCGGCGCTGTTGGTCACCGCCGGGAGCCTGGTTGTGCCGCTGATCGCCGGAGTGGTGGTCGGGCTGATGCTGCCGTCGGTGTTTTTGGCCGAGGACGCCCAGCGGACCACGTTCACCCTGTTCGTGGCGTTGGCGCTCAGCGTGTCTTCGCTGGCCGTGGTGGCCAAGATTCTGAGCGAGCTGGGGCTGATGCGCCGGGACTTCGGCCAGATCACCGTGGCCGCGGGCATGGCCAACGACGTGGTCGGCTGGGTGATGTTGGGGGTGTTCACCGGCCTGGCCACCTCCGGCGAGGTCTCGGTGGGCCAGGTGCTGAGCACCCTGGGCGGGATTGCCGCCTTCGGGGTGCTGGCGTTGACGGTGGGCCAGCGGGTGGTGGACCTGTTCCTGCGGCGGGTGCGCCGGGCGGGCAGCAGCCTGGCCGCCGCGCTCACGGTGTGCATGGTGACCATGCTGGCCTTCGGGGTGGCCACCGAGTGGTTGGGTGTGGAGGCGGTGTTGGGCGCGTTCGTGGCCGGGGTGGTGCTGAACCGATCCCGATTCCAGCACGAAGAGGTCATCGGTCACCTCGAGGGCCTGACCGGGGCCCTGTTCGCCCCGGTGTTCTTTGCCACCGCCGGTCTGCAGGTGGACCTGCGGTTGTTGAACGACGCCGAGGCCCTGTGGTGGGCGCTGGTGCTGTTGCTGGTGGGCATCGTGTTCAAGTTCGCCGGGGCCTACGGCGGGGCCCGTCTGGCCGGTCGTACCCATCGGGCCGGGTTGGCCCTGGGGGCGGGCCTGAACGCCCGCGGGGCGTTGGAGATCGTGATCGCCACCGTGGGGTTGGGCGTGGGGGTGTTCAGCCCCACCGCCTTCTCGGTGATCGTGCTGGTGCCGGTGATCACCTCGCTGTTCGCCTCGGCCATGCTGCGGGGGGTGGTGAACAACTGGCAGGGCACCCCCGACGAGCAGGAACGGCTGGGCCGGGAGCAGGCGTTGAGCCGCAACCTGGTGGTGCGGACCTCCCGGTTGCTGTTGCCCAGCCGGGGCGGGCCGGAGTCCATCGCCGCCGCCCAGGTGCTGCACTTCGCCTGGCCGATCGAAGCGGGCGCCACCGTGCTCACGGTGGGGGCCCGCGACGCCGAGGTGGACATCGAGCCCCTGCGCAATGTGCTGTACGACCGCCCGCTGGAACATCGCCGGGTGCGCCACGACAACCCGGTGCAGGCCGTGATCGACGAGAGCCGGCTGGGCTTCGGGGTGATCGGGCTGGGGGCCCAGGACTACGAGGACACCTTCCAGGTGATCTCCCCGTTGGTGGACGGGGTGTTGTCGGAGAGCCCGATCCCGGTGGTGGTGGTGCGTCGGGCCCGCAACCTCGACCGACCCCTGCCGGGGGCGTTCAGCCGGGCCGTGGTACCGGTGACCGGGAGCCCGGTGTCACGGGCGGCCCAGGAGGTGGCGTTCAATCTCAGCGCCCAGCTCGGCACCGAGTTGCACCTCACCCACGTCAGCGCCACCCGGGGGGAGCCCGCCGGGCTGCCCTCGCTGTTCAGCCGCCGGATGATTTTGCCGAGGGGCGATGCCGACGTGGGGGAGCGGGTGGTGGAGCAGGCCATGGCCCACGCCGACGAGTTGGGGGCCACCACCCGGGCCGCGGTGCTGGAGGGCGCGTCACCGGCCGAGGAGATCCTGAAGCTGGTGCAGGAGATCGAGGCCGACCTGGTGGTCATGGGCGCTCACCTTCGCCGGGTCGGAGATCGGCCCTTCCTGGGGCACCGGGTGGAGCAGGTGTTGCGAGACTGCGACGCCACCGTGGTGGTGGTGTTGATTCCCTTCGACCTGTAGTCGCCCGGCCACGTACCGCTAACGCCTCGCGGGGGCTCTGCCGGCCCCCTTGTAGTGGGTGGCGGCGTTGACGATGGCGTTCAGGTAGGGAGAGGGGGAGCGGGGGGAGGTTCGGTCGCCGAAGGCCCGTTCGCCGGCCCAGTGGCAGTGCAGTTCTTGCTGGGCTCGGGTGATGGCCACGTAGAGCAGCCGTCGCTCCTCGGCGATCTCCGCCGGCGTCTGGGCCCTGCTGATGGGCACCAGGCCCTGCTCCAGGCCGACGAGGTGGACGATGGGCCACTCCAGCCCCTTGGCGGCATGGAACGTGGCCACGTCCACCGCGTCCCCAGTGGTGGCCGGGGGGTCCTTGGCGTCGTGGTCGCCGCGGCGGGCCTCGGCGCGCACCCGGAAGGGGATCATCGCCCGACGAAGGGCGGTGGCGAGCGTGGCCGTCTGGGCGTTGGTTCGGGCCAGCACCGCCATCGACGACCACGCCGTCTCCGGACCCTTGGCGTCGCGCAGGGCCCGGGCCACGGCCACCGCCTCGTCGGCATCGGTGGCGTGGGTGTGGACTTTCGGACGGGGTCCGTCGAGTTGGTGGGCGACCAGCGCGGCCGCCCCCGGAGGGAGCACGGCTCGGCCCGCCGCCAGGATCTGGGGGGTGGAGCGGTAGTTGTCCACCAACTCGAGCACGGTGGCGCCGGGGAACCAGTGGCCGAACCGTTCGATGTAATCGGCGTCGGCCCCGTTCCAGCCGTAGATGGCCTGGTTGGGGTCGCCCACCGCGCACAGGTCGTTGCGCTCTCCCAGCCAGGCCCGCAACAGGTCGAACTGGAGGGGGTTCACGTCCTGGAACTCGTCCACGAACACGTGCGGGAATCGCCAGCGGCAGGCCTCGGCGTACTCGGGGTCGTCGGTGAGGTCACGCAGGGCCAACGACAGCAGGTCGTCGAAGTCCACCACCCGTCGCTTCACCTTCTCCTGCTCATAGCGCCGGTAGAGTTCGGCGATCCGGTCGGGGGGCAGGGCCGTTTGGCGCCCGAGTCGGGGGGCTGTTTCGAGGTAGCCGTTGGGGGAGATGCGGCGGGCTTTGGCCCATTCGATCTCGGCGACCGCCTCCTGCCGTTCGACCCGGCCCAGCCGCACCCCGGCCTGGTTGGCCACCCGGGCCAGCAGCCCTCGCTTGTCCTGCAGCAGTTCGGGGGGCCGAACGTTCCGCTCGGCCCAACGGGTGCGGAGTTGGGCGAAGGCGGCCCGGTGGAAGGTGCCGGCCCGAACCTTGCCCCGCAGTCCCAGCGTGGCCAGGCGGTGGTGCATCTCGTCGGCCGCCTTGCGGGTGAAGGTGAGGGCCAGGGTGCGCTCCGGGTCGATGGCGTCGATGGCGGCCTGGTGGGCGATGCGGCGGGTGAGCACCCGGGTTTTGCCGGTTCCCGCCCCGGCACGGATGCACAGCGGGGTGCCCGGCGCCACCACCGCAGCCTGCTGCCGTTCGTTCAGCCCGTCCATCAAGCCGCCCGAGATCTCGTCCGCCAAGGTCACCCCACCACCGTACCCACGCCTGCGACACTTCCCCCGCCACCGGCAGAGCCCCCTTCCACTGGCTCACCCGATGGGGTCCGCGTCGCTAGGAGTGGGTGGGTAGCGTAGGTGGCCTGAGTGGGAGACGGTCGAACGATGTCTAGTGAGCGGCGGGTGGCGGAGGGTCGGATTGCCTGGACTCGGCGTCACATGCCGGTTCTGGTTGAGACGATCGCCGAGTTCACCGCCGAGAAGCCCTTCGAGGGGATGACGGTGGGATTCCGTCTCCATCTCGAGCCCAAGACAGCGGTGCTGATCGAAGCTCTACTCGCCGGAGGCGCAGAGGTCATCGCGATGGGTAACGAGGGCACGACCCAGTTCGGGACGGCCGAGGTGTTGTCGAGCCAAGGATGCAAAGTCCTCGATCGCCAAGGGCAAGGGCCGGAGGCGACTGCCGCCCATTTGAGCAGGATCGCATCGGCAGGACCAGATTTGGTGTTGGACAACGGAGCCGAACTCATCGGGGCCTGCCTCGACAGCGCGAGCCCGCCCGTGGGAGCGACCGAGGAGACCACTTCCGGTGGGTTCCGATTGCGAGAGGATTACACCGGCCAGGTCGGGTTTCCGGTCATTGTGATCAACGACAGTCCGCTGAAGTCGATCGTTGAGAACAAGCACGGGGTAGGGGAGTCCGTGGTCGACACGATTGTGCGAGTGACCAACATGTCGTTGCACAAGAAGCGGGTGGTCGTCTACGGCTATGGCTGGTGCGGTCGAGGTATCGCCCTGTATGCCCACCGCCGAGGAGCCGACGTCACCGTGGTCGAGATCGACCCCATCAAGGCCCTCGAAGCAGCCATGGACGGGTTTGAGGTCGCGGAGCACTCGGTGGCACCGGCCAGGGCCGAGGTCGTCATCACGGCGACCGGCCGCCCCGGCGTCGTCGACTACACCGCCATCGAGCAGATGCCCGACGGCGTGCTGCTGGCGAACGCCGGCCATGTCGACACCGAAATCGATATCCGCCGGCTCGAACATCAAGCACCAGGAGCAGAGCTGTCACCATCACTCAAGCGCCACGAACTCCCGAACGGGAAGTCCGCGTTCTGCATCGCTGAGGGCAGAATCGTCAACCTCGCGGCCCATGGAGGCATCGGGAATCCCATCGAGGCCATGGACCTCGGCCTCACGCTCCAAGCCCGATCCCTCGCTGCACTGGTCGATCCCAGCTACGACCTCAGCCCCGGGCCCCAGCCGGTCCCCGACACCGTGAACACCCGAATCGCGACCGCAATGTTGCACAGCATGGGACAGCTCGGGCGAAGCGCCACATAACTCCGAGGGCTCAAAGTGCAACCCGACACTTCCCCCGCCACCGGCAGAGCCCGCCCCCCTTCCAATCGCTCCCCGCTACAACAAGGCTCGCTACGGGAGGGCTACCCGCCCAGCCGTGTGGTCGAGGAAGCATCGTTGAAGCTCTCCACCCCCAAGCTTCATCACAGTCTCTTGTGCATGGTAGGAGTCGCGACAGCCTCTGCCTGGCCGCCAACTCCGTTCATCTGGGCTGCAATTCTCATGACGCTGCTGGTCGCCGCATTTCTGTACCGGCTGGAAGGCAAGATGAAGTGTGAGAGACCAAGCGGGGAGCCGCATAACCAACACGACCAGCCAACGGGGGGACACCCAACCATCGAGCATCAAGGTAAGTAGTCATGACCACTACTGCGAGGATAACCTGAAACCATGCGCGCACCTGACGGAGATGATGGCTCACAAAGGCCAAGCCTCTGGTGGATTTCTCGATGCCTCCTGTACCGGGGCCATATAGCCGAAAAGGTAGAACCACCGTATGGTTCGGGGTGGTGGGTTAGGTGGATGATAGATCTCCATCAAAACAAGAGAAAGGCCCGGTGGGTTGCAGCTATAGGCTTCACACTAGGTTGCGCAGTATGTGCTGTTCTGGTAGCGATTGACGACCCAATTATCAGGGCGGTGTCAGCATTGATATTGGCGATTGATACTGTAGAACTGTTCATTCCAAAACTCATGTGGGCTTGGCATGGTGGATGGAGATTTATGAGAACAGATGGATGGGGGTGGAAGCCAGAGTATATTGTTGACCGTCGTCGTCGCACAACTAAGCGCTAGACTATCTTGACAATATTGGCCAAAACATCATAGGAACGCAATCTCAGCACCAATTTGCCTCGCCTCATTGGACGAGAAAACTATACATTGAAGGTGACGTCATCGTTTTGTTGACGGGAATCGTGCGGGAACCAGGTGGGGGATCGTGAGACATGAGACAATGGGGGGATGGTGGTGGTTTCGCCGGAGCGGTTCGAGGCGTTGGTGGCCGAGGCGTTGGACGGGATTCCCGACGATCTGGCCGAGCTGATGGAGAACGTGGCGGTGCTGGTGGAGGACGAGGGTGAGGATCCCGACATCTGGGGGTTGTACGAGGGGGTGCCGCTCACCGACCGGGTGGACTACGGCGGGGGCGAGATGGTGCTGCCCGACCGCATCTTCATCTACCGGTTGCCGATCTGTGCGGGCTGCCACTCAGAGGCCGAGGTGGTGGAGCAGGTGGGCATCACCGTGATCCACGAGGTGGCCCACCACTTCGGCATCGACGACGACCGCCTCGACGAATTGGGCTGGGCCTGATCTCTGCCGCCGTTGATCGGGTGGCGGCCATGTCGATGAGCAGGGCCCTTGGTGGCCGGGAGCATTGGCTGGGCTGATCGGGTGGAGGCCGGTGCGAGTACCCTGCCACCGAGTGCAGCATTCGGGAGGCAGTATGGGTCCGCTCAAGGGCATTCGCGTGGTGGAGATCGCCGGGATCGGACCGGGGCCGTTCGCCGCCATGATGCTGGCCGACCTGGGGGCCGACGTGGTGCGGATCGACCGGGCCGACCGGGTACGGGCCGAGATGCCCGACACCGCCCATCCCGACCTGTTGAACCGGGGCCGCCGCAGCGTGGGGGTGGATCTCAAGCACCCCGACGGGCCCGAGACCGTGCTGGCGATGGTGGAGCAAGCCGACGGGCTGATCGAGGGATTCCGCCCCGGCGTCGCCGAGCGGCTCGGCATCGGTCCCGAGGTCTGCCTGGCCCGCAATCCCCGGCTGGTGTACGGGCGGATGACCGGCTGGGGCCAAGACGGCCCCTTCTCCTCCATGGCCGGCCACGACATCAACTACATCGCCCTGTCGGGCGTGCTGGGGTCGATCGGTCGGGAGGGGGAGGCCCCGGTGCCCCCGGTGAATCTGGCCGGGGACTTCGGCGGAGGCGGGATGCTGCTGGCTCTCGGCATGTTGGCCGGGATGCTGGAAGCCCGCACCTCGGGAGAGGGTCAAGTGGTGGACGCCTCGATGGTGGAGGGGTCGGCCCTGCTCATCACCATGGTGTACGGCATGCACGCCATGGGGGCGTGGGGGGCGCGGGGCACCAACCTTTTGGACACCGGGGCCTGGTTCTACGACGTCTACGAGTGTGCCGACGGCCAGTACATCTCGCTGGGCTCCCTGGAGCCCCAGTTCTTCGCCGAGATGGCCGAGAAAGTGGGCATCGACGTCGAGGGCGTCGACCAGCACGACCGGGCCACCTGGCCGGAGATGCGGGCCCGGCTGGCCGCCGCGGTCAAGACCAGGACCCGGGCGGAGTGGTGCGAGATTCTGGACGGCTCCGACGTCTGCTTCGCCCCGGTGCTCAGCCTGGCCGAGGCCCCGCACCATCCCCACAATGCGGCCCGGGGCTCGTTCGTGGAGGTGGGCGGCACCCTCCAGCCCGGCCCGGCCCCCCGGTTCAGCCGCACCCCGGCGCACATCGCCCGCCCGTCCCCCCACCCCGGCCAGCACACCGACGAGGCGCTGGCCGACTGGGGCTTCGACGCCGCTGCGTTGTCGGCCCTCAAGGCATCGGGGGCCGTCAAGTAGATGGCCACCATGGTGAACTTCCACGCCCACCCCGACGACGAGGCCATTGCCACCTCGGGCACCATGATGAAGGCGGCCGAGGAGGGCCACCGGGTGGTGCTGGTGGTGGCCACCAAGGGAGAGCAGGGCGAGCCGGCGGCGGGCGCGCTGGATCCCGGTGAGACGCTGGGCGAGCGGCGGGCGACGGAAACCTTGGAAGCGGCCCGGATCATCGGCGCCGACCGGGTGGAGTTCCTCGGCTACGAGGACTCGGGCATGGCCGGAGACGAGGCCAACGACAACCCGGCCTGCTTCTGGCAGGCCGACTTTGCCGAGGCGGTGGGGCGCCTGGCCGCCATCTTGGCCGAGGAGTCGCCCGAGGTGCTCACGGTGTACGACCCCAACGGCGGCTACGGCCATCCCGATCACATCCAGGTACACCGGGTGGGGGTGGAGGCGGCGCGGGAAACCGGGGTCGCCAGGGTGTTCTACGCCACCATGAACCGGACCCAGATCCGGCGACAGATGGCCGAGGTGGCGTCGATGGCCGAAGCCATGGAGGAGATCGAGCCCGAGCGGGCGCAGCGGGTCGAGGAGGAGGATTTCGGCACCGAGGAGGCCGACATCACCCACGCGGTGGACGTGAGCTCCTACCTGGAGCGCAAGCGGGCCGCCATGTTGGCCCACGTCAGCCAGATCACCGCCGACTCCTTCTTCGGCAGCATGACCGACCAGCAGTTCGCCGATGTGTTCGGCACCGAGTGGTACGTGGCCCCCGGATCACCCCGCCGGGGCCCCTTCGCCACCGACTTGTTCGGGTGAGCGGCACCGGGGTGACGACCGCCGGGGCGCTGGCCGGCTTCCACGACTGGTTCTCCTGGGTGGTGATGGCGGCCAACGCCGTGGCCGGGCTGTGGGCCTTGGGGGCCCACTTTCGCCAACGGTTGCGGGGCCGACCGCTGTGGGCGTTCATCGTCGGCGCGCAGGCCACCGTGTTCGCCCAGGTGATCGTGGGCGTGATCCTGGAGAACCGGTCCGGTGCCGATCCCGGCGACCTGCACCGCCTCTACGGGTTCGCGGCCATCGCCGCAGTGGCCATCATCTACGCCTACCGCATCCAGCTCGCCGACCGCCGGGAACTGCTCTACGCGGGCGGCAGCCTCTTTCTGGCCGGCTTGGCCATCCGCGCCATGATCCTCAGCTAGCCGGGCATCCTCAGCTAGCCGAGGAACTCCTCAGCGGCTACAGGTTGACGACCGGACAGGTGAGGGTGCGGGTGATGCCGTCCACCATCTGGATCTGGCTCACCACCAGGCGGCCCAGTTGGTCCATGGACTCGGCCTCGGCCTTGGCGATCACATCGTATGGGCCGGTCATGATCTCGGAGATCACCACGCCGTCGATCTCGCGGATGGCCTCGGCCACCTGTCGGGCCTTGTCCATTTCGGTCTGGATCAGAACATAAGAGCTGACACCCACTGCCTCACCTCCGGTTGGTTGCCCTGCATGGTACCCAATGATCGTTGCCGACGGGCCGTCGCAGTCCCGACGCGACCCGACCCCCTGTCATCAGGGGGCCGGGTTGGAGGGGACTCTGAAGTTGGCGATGTTCAGCCCACGGCCTCGATCGCCGGCTGCGCGGTGGAGATGGCCGGTTCAGGAGGGACAACCGTCGACCCCCGAGGGGTATTCCCACTCGGGGAAGATTTTTTCGCTGGCGGCGGCCAGAATGTCCAGCCATGAACCGCGCCCGCGAAAATCCCTACCTGGCCGCCTCGTCGTATGCCCTCGCCCATGGTCGCTGCGACCAGCAGGACAACGTGCCCTGGCGGGGACCGGAGGGCCCCACCGAGGTGCTGCACGAACAGACCGACCTGCAGTACACCTGGCTGGGGCCCTGCCACTTCGGCCATCTGACGTCGGGGCCGTACCCCGACGGACGGCGGGTGCTGTGGAGCAACGGACGACAGAACATCGCCAAGCTCGACTACGAGACCCTCGAGGTGCTCGCCGACCACGAGATCAAGGGCGGTGCAGGCCGTACTCCCGTCGCCGAGTTGGAGGCCAACCTGATCGGTCTCGACGACAAGGAGGGATGGGAGGCCGTCGAGCACGCCATCGGACTGTCGATGAAGTTCATGACCGGCATCGACGGGGTGTACGCGATGCTCGACTGCGACCACACGCTGTTCCTGGGGCGCAAGGACCACGCGGTGGCCTACATGGAGACCGACCCGTCCGATCCGGCCTCGGCCATCGTGGAGCGGGGCCGGTGGTACCCACCCGACCCCATCCAAGGTTCCTTCGTGGGGATGAACATGACCTTCGACGGCAAGGTGGTGTTGTCCACCGACCACGGCTGGGTCGTGGTACTGGAGCGCGACTTCAGTGACTTCCACGCTCTCCAGCTCCCGGGCGCTGCCGAGGAGGCCGCCGAGCATTGCGCCCGGCGAGCGGCCGAAGTGGGCCACTCCGGCTTCGGGTGGGTGCGCACCAGCATCTGCGTGGACGAGGACAACGGCATCTACGTGTCGTCCAACGACCATCACCACAAGCTGCGGTGGACGGGCAGCGAGCTGACCGACGACACGGCCCACGGGTGTTGGTCGGTGCCCTATCGCAACGGTGGCGGCAACGGTTCGGGCACCACCCCGTCGCTCATGGGGTTCGGCCCCGACGAGGACAAGTTCGTGGTCATCGGCGACGGCGACGAGGTGGTGAACATCACGCTGCTGTGGCGCGACGAGATCCCCGAGGACTGGGAGCAGTTGCCCGGTGCCCCCGATCGGCGCATCGCCGGCATCGGCCCGGCCAACATGGGCAATCCCGACCTGGCCGAGATCAAGACCGAGCAGTCGATCACCGTGTCGGGCTACGGGGCGATGACGGTTAACAACGAACCGGCGTCGATTCCCGAGGGCTTCCCCGGCCAGGGAGCCCGCATGTTGTGCTTCATGCTCGGCCACAAGCCGGAGTATCAGCCCCACGGCCTGCACAAGTACGAGTGGGACCCGAAGGCCCGGGCGCTGCGGGAGGCGTGGGTGAACCTCGACATCTCCTCGCCCAACGCCGTTCCCTTCGTGGCCGAGGAGAGCGGCCTGGTCTACACCTGCGGGGTCCGCGACAAGAAGTGGACGATCGAAGCGGCCGACTGGGGCACCGGGGAGTCGCGCTTTCACTACGTGCTGGGCGGCTCCAAGTTCAACACCATCGGCGCCGGAGTGACCGTGGACGAGGACGGCCGCTTGCTCTTCGGATCGATGTACGGCAAGACCCGGGTGTTGCGCAGCCCGAACTTGTCGTAGGCGTCGCCCCGCCTTGCCCATGGCCCACTAGCGTCCCGATCATGACAACGGCGCTGGTGACCGGCGGGGCCGGCTACATCGGTACCCACGTCGGTGTCGCCCTCATGGGGGCCGGCTGGGAGGTGGCGGTGGTGGACAGCCTGGCCAACTCCTCGGCGGCCGCAGTGGACGCGGTGGGCGACATCGCCGGCCGCCGCCCTCGTTTCCACGTGGTGGATTGTCGGGACGAATCGGCCATGGACTCGGTGATGGCCGAGGTGCGTCCCCACGCCGTGGTGCACCTGGCCGGGCTCAAGTCGGTGCCCGATTCAGTGGCCGACCCGCTGCGCTACTACCGCCACAATCTGGAGTCGTCGGCCGTGTTGTTGACGGTGATGCAGCGCCACGGCGTGCGCCGGTTGGTCTTCTCCTCGTCGGCCACCGTCTACGGGGTGCCCGAACACGTGCCGGTGGCGGAGTCGGCCGTGCTCGGCCCGGCCAACCCCTACGGCTGGACGAAGCTGGTGATCGAGCAGATGATCGCCGATGTGGTGCGCGCCGATACCCGCTGGTCGGCGACCTTGCTTCGCTACTTCAATCCGGTGGGCGCCCATCCCAGCGGGCTGATCGGCGAGGACCCGGTGGGCGTGCCCGGCAACCTCATGCCCTACCTGCTGCAGGTGGCCGCCGGCCGTCGGGAGCGGCTCCCGTTGTACGGCACCGACTATCCCACCCCCGACGGCACCGCGCTGCGGGACTACATCCACGTGATGGACCTGGCCGACGGCCACGTGGCCGCCCTCGAGCGATTGGACACCTCCGCCGGGAAGGCCGCGATCTACAACCTGGGCACCGGGCGGGGGGTCTCGGTGCTCGAGATGATTGCCGCCATGCGGGAGGCCACCGGCCATCCCGTGCCCTATGAGGAACACGACCGCCGCCCCGGCGACGTTCCCCGGCTCTGGGCCGACCCCGGCCGGGCCCACCGGGAACTGGGGTGGAAGGCCACCCGGACGTTGGCCGACATGTGCCGCGACGGCTGGGCCTGGCAGTCCACCCATCCCCAGGGCTACGCCTGACCGGCGGGCTACCCCTGACCGGGGGACTGCGGCTGACCGGCGGGGCAGGCGCCCCGGCTACAGGGCGGCCCGGATGCCCAGGGAGGCGTAGTCGTGCTTCTCGTAGTTCTGGCGGAACAGGTCGCGCAGCGCCACCGCGGCCGCGTCGTAGGCCTCGGGGTCGCTCCAGGTGTTGCGGGGATTGAGCACCTCATCGGGAACGCCCGGACAGGTGGTGGGGATGCGCAGCCCCAGAATCGGGAGCCTGACCGTGTCGGCGTCGTCGAATTCACCGTCGAGGGCCGCGTCCAGCAGGGCTCGGGTGTGGGCGATGGAGATGCGCTCTCCCACCCCGTGGGGTCCTCCCGACCAGCCGGTGTTCAACAGGATGCACCGGGCCTGGTGGGCATCCATGCGGTGAGCCAGCAACTCGGCGTACACCGACGGCTTGTGCGACATGAACGGCGCCCCGAAGCAGGCGCTGAAGGTGGCCTGGGGCTCCACCACCCCCACCTCGGTGCCGGCCAGCTTGGAGGTGAAGCCCATCACGAAGTGGTACATCACCTCGTCCCGGTCGAGCAGTGACACCGGGGGCAGGACCCCGAAGGCATCGGCGGTCAACAACACGATGGTCCGGGGATGGGGTCCCTTGGCGCCGGGGGCCAGGTGGGGATTGCACGACAGCGGATAGGCCAACCGGGTGTTCTCGGTGATGGAGTCGTCGGTCAGGTCGAGTTCGTGGGGATCGGTGTCGGCCAGGTCACGGTCGGGCAGGGGGGGAACGTTCTCGATGAGCGTGCCCCTGGTGGCCAGGGCCTCGGCGATGATCGGTTCGGCGTCCTTGTCGAGGTCGATGAGCTTGGCGTAACAGCCGTCCTCGAAATTGGACACCCCGGACTCGGTCCACACGTGCTCGTCGTCACCGATCAACTGGCGGTCGGGATCAGCGGACAGGGTGGTCTTGCCGGTGCCGGAGAGCCCGAACAAGATGGCGCTGTTGCCCTCGTCGTCCACGTTGGCCGAGCAGTGCATGGTGAGCTGCTTGGCGTCGGGCAACACGTAGTTCATCACGGTGAACATGGTCTTTTTGACCACGCCGCAGTAGTCGGCCCGGCCCAGCACCAGCCCGATCCGGTTGCGCAGGTCCATGATGACGGCCCGGTCGGAGCGGGTGCCGTCGCGGTCGGGGTCGCACCGGAAGCTGGGAACGTTGATCATGGTCCAGCCGATGGAGTCGCGCTCGGCGTCGTCGCGCACCCCCTTGGGGAACATGATGTTGGCGAAGTAGGCGTGGGTGGCGTACTCGCTGATCAACCGGTAGGGGATGGCGAACGCCGGATCCCAGCCACAGAACACGTCGGCGGAGTAGAGGGTGGACCGCTGCTCGTTCAGATACGCCAGCACCCGGTCGACCAACGCGGTGTGGTGGTCGGGATCCAAGCGGTTGAAGTCGGATTTCCACCACAGGTGGTCCTCCACCTCGGGCCAGGCCACCGCGAAGGTGTCCTGGACGGGCCGGCCGGTGCAGGTGGGGTCGGAGTAGAAGATCAGGGGACCGTCGGACCCCCGGGCGGTGGCGAACGCCTTGGGCTCGTGGTCACCGCCGTCCGTGCGGGTCCGCCCCCGGTCGCCGGCCACGGCCGCGGCGAACAGTTCGTCCTGGGAGAGACCGGCCTTGACGTTCACCGCGTCCAAACCGAATCGGACGCGCAACTGCTCGGCAACCGAAAGGCTCACCCCGGCTCCGAATCCCCGGCGGCAGTGAGGAACGACGGGGTGCCCAAGTCCACTTCCGAGCCCAACCGCAGACGGGTGGCCTGCTCGTCCTCCAGGTCGAACAACACCCGTTGCCCCTGGCGCAGCATCCGGAACACCGACCCCTCCAGCGCGTCGGAGGCCAGGTCGAATTCGGCCATGTCGGTGTCGCGCACGACGACGCCGAGACCGGTTGTGGGGTCGTAAGCCTTGATCACACCCTGCACGGGGGCTCCTTCCTGCACGGGGATCCTGGTGGCGGTTTGTGGCGGTGACCGGGAGTAGGGGCAGGGTAACGGCTGATTTGGGCAGTACGCGAGTCGGGCAATTGTGGCCCGGTAACATCGGGGTCCATGTCGGCCGACCACTTGGGTGCCGAGGGCGTGCGGGCCACCATGGAGGGGTTCCGGGACGCCTTGGCCCGGCACCGCGACGTGATCAATCAGCTCAACGTATATCCGGTGCCCGACGGCGACACCGGCACCAACATGGCGCTGACGCTCGAGTCGGTGGTGGCCGAGGTGACCGGGGCCGGCGACGGCATGGCCGAGGTGTGCCGGGCCATCAGCCACGGCTCGCTCATGGGCGCCCGAGGCAACTCGGGGGTGATCCTCTCGCAAATCCTGCGTGGGGTGGCCGACGTGGTGGCGGCCGCCGGCCGGGTCGATCCCCCGGTGCTGGCCGATGCCCTCCGGCAGGCGTCAGAGGCGGCCGACCAAGCGGTGTCGACCCCGGTGGAGGGGACCATTCTCACGGTGGTGCGCGACGTGGCCGCCGCCGCAGGGGCCACGGTGGAACAGGGGGTCGACGGGCTTTTGGGGTTGGTGGAGCAGTGCCGGCGGGCCGGGCAGGAGTCGCTGGACCGCACCCCGGAGCTGTTGCCCCAGTTGGCCCGGGCCAACGTGGTGGACGCCGGGGGGGCGGGATTCCTGCTGCTGCTGGACGCCTTGGCCACCACCCTGGACGGCCGTCCCCTGCCCGACCCGCCCGCGGTGGCCGCCGACGCCGGGGTGGGTTCGGCGTTGGCCGCCGTCTCGCCGGAGCAGCCCACCGGTGACGATTCCGGGGCCACCCGCTACGAGGTGATGTTCTTTCTGGAGGCTGACGACGGACGCATCCCCGAGTTTCGCGCCGCGTGGGAGGACCTGGGGGATTCCATCGCCGTGGTCGGGGGCGACGGCCTGTGGAACTGCCACATCCACAGCAACGACATCGGGGGCAGCATCGAAGCGGGCATCGCCGTGGGGCGGCCCTACGAGATTCGGGTGACCGACCTGTTCGAGCAGGTGGAACACGTGGAGTCGATGGCCGTGGCCGCCACTGGTGCCGCCGGTGCTCCGGGGACCGGCGCCGAGATCGGGGGGGCGGTCACCGTGGTGGCCGGTGCCCCGGTTCGCACCGCGGTGGTGGCCGTGTCGGTGGGCGCGGGCGTGCAGCGCATCTTCGAGTCGCTGGGGGTGCGGGCGGTGATCGCGGGCGGGCAGACCATGAACCCCTCTACCGAGCACTTCGTGGCCGCGGTGGAGGCCCTCGACGCCGACGAGATCGTGCTTCTGCCCAACAACAAGAACATCGTGGCGGTGGCCGAGCAGGTGGACGAATGCACCGACGCCACCGTGCGGGTGGTGCCCACGGTGGGAATCGCCGAAGGGCTGGCCGCCCTGATGGCCTACGACCCGTCGGCCGGGGCCGAGCAGAACGCCCCGGCCATGACCGCCGCGGCCGCCGACGTGGTGACCGGGGAGGTCACCCAGGCGGTGCGGGACACCGAGAGCGACGTCGGCCCCATTGCCGCGGGCCAATGGCTGGGCCTGGACCGCCGGGGGCTGCGGGCCGTTGCCGACGGGGCGGCCGAGGCCGCGGTGGAGCTTCTGGGCGAACTCATCGACGACCATCACGAGTTGGTCACCGTGATCTGCGGCGCCGACGCCGCCCAGCGCGACGTGGGGGCGGTGACCGACTGGCTGGCCCAACACCATCCCCTGGTGGAGGTGGAGGTCCACCAGGGAGACCAGCCGCTCTATCCGTTCTACTTCGGGGTGGAGTGATCGGCACCGAAGCCGCGGCGGAGGAACTGCCCCATCAGGCGGCCGCCCGACCCCCGCTGACCATGGCCGACTTCGGTGCCATGGCGGTGGACGTGCTGAGCGGGGTGGGCCGCTCGCGGGGGAAGGCACTGGCGTCGCTCGAGGTGACCTCGGTGCTGGATCTGTTGACCTACTACCCCCGGCGCTACATCGACCGGACCAACCGAGCGGCCATCGCCGACCTGGAGGACGGCATCGAGGCCATGGTGATGGCCCGGGTGGACAGCGTGTTCGCCAAGAAGCTGCAGGGCAACCGCTCGCTGGTGTCGGTGGCGGTCAGCGACGACTCGGGTCGGCTGCGGCTGGTGTTCTTCAACCAGCCGTGGCGGGACCGACAGCTCGCCGAGGGCCAGGAGGTGGTGGTGTTCGGGAAGCTGGACCGCTATCGGGGCCAGTACCAGATGACCAATCCGGTGGTCGATTTGGTGGGCGATGAGACCGGGCGCATCGTGCCGGTCTACCCCCAGTCGGCCAAGGCCGGACTCCAGACCCGGGAAGTGCGACGGTGGGTGGAGGAGGCCCTGCGGCGGTCCCGGGCGCGGGGCATCAGCGAACCGGTCCCCCAGGCCCTGCTGGCCCAGCACGGCCTGATCGGGCGCCATCAGGCCATCGAGGCCATCCACTGCCCGGAGACCATGGACGATGTCTTCACCGCCCGCAACCGGCTGGTGTTCGACGAGCTGCTCCGGCTTCAGCTCAAGTTGATCATGCGCAAGCGGGCCGCCGAGCGGGCCGCCTTCGGGATCGGCCACGACACCGGCGGGGAACTGGTCGACCGGTTCACGAACAGCCTGGGGTTTCCCCTGACCGGCGCGCAGCAACGGGTGATCGAGGAGGTGGCCGCCGACCTGGCCCGACCGGTACCCATGCACCGCCTCCTGCAGGGTGATGTGGGGGCGGGCAAGACGGTGGTGGCGGTGGCCGCCATGCTCACCGCCGTGCAGGGAGGCCACCAGGGGGCGCTGATGGCCCCCACCGAGGTGCTGGCCACCCAGCACTACCTGGGGGTTCGGGCTCTGCTGGCCGATCTGTCGGTGCCCGCCGCCGACCGCTTGTCGGGCGAGCGGCCCCTGCAGGTGGCGCTGCTCACCAACCAGGTGCTGGGGGCGGAGCGCACCCGCATACAGGCCTCGTTGGCCGCCGGGGACATCGACATCGTGATCGGCACCCACGCCCTCATCCAGGAGGGGGTGGAGTTCTCCTCGCTGGGAGTGGTGGTGGTGGACGAGCAGCACCGCTTCGGGGTGGAGCAACGGGCGGCGCTGCGGGCCAAGGGCGCCCAGGCGGCCTCCCCGGACGTGCTGGTGATGACGGCCACCCCCATCCCCCGAACCGCGGCCATGACCGTGTACGGCGACCTGGATGTGTCCACCCTGGACGAGCTGCCGCCGGGGCGCACCCCGATCGCCACCCGCTGGGCCCGGACCGCCGCCGAGGAGGCCGAGGTGTGGGACCAGGTCACCGCCGAGGTGGCCCAGGGTCGCCAGGCCTACGTGGTGTGCCCGCTGATCGACGAGTCCGACAGCGTGGAGGCCCGGTCGGTGACCGAGACGTTTGAGCGGCTCCAGGCCGACGAGCTGGCCGGCCTGCGGGTGGGGCTTTTGCACGGGCGGCTCACCCCGGCCGAGAAGCAAACGGTGATGGACCTGTTCCGCCAGGGGTCGATCGACGTGCTGGTGGCCACCACCGTGATCGAGGTGGGGGTGGACGTGCCCAACGCCACCATGATGGTGATCGTGGACGCGCACCGTTTCGGGATCGCCCAGCTTCACCAGCTCCGGGGCCGGGTGGGTCGGGGCGCCCAGGAGTCCACGTGCTGTTTGCTCTCCGCCGAGGCGGTGGGCATCGCCGCCGAGCGGCTTCGGGCCCTGGTGGAGAGCACCGACGGGTTCGAGCTGGCGGAGGCCGACTTGGACCTGCGGGGGGAGGGCACCATCCTGGGCGAGCGCCAAAAGGGCCGCAACGATCTGCAACTGGCCTCATTGCGCCGTGACAAGGAGTGGGTGGTGGGGGCCCGCCGGGCCGCCGCCGAGATTCTGGATGCCGATCCCGGCTTGGCCGATCACGCCGAGCTGGCCGCCGAGGTGGAGTTGTTCCTGGTGGACGACGACGCCGATTATCTGATGAAAAGCTGAGATGAACACTGCGGAGATGAACAATGCGGAGATGAACTCGGTTGTGACGCCATGACCAATGCCGACGGCGGGCTGAACGCCCTGGACATCGTCCGCATGGGGCTGGAACGGCGGGAGCGGATCGCGGCGATTTGGGCCGACGCCTTCTGGGCCGATCCCTTGATGAACTGGTTGTTTGCCGACGACAACACCCGCCGGGCCTCGCTGCTGCGCTGGTGGGACTTCACCCTCGGCCATCTCCCCTCCGGCGCCGAACTGCACGGATCACGAGCCGACGGATGCGTGGCCTACTGGCAGCCACCCCGAAGAAGCCTCCACGGGTCGTCGGAGCCCGAGGAGGCCGATGCCGGCGAGTCGGAGGGCCGACCCGATCAGGTCGATCACGGGGAGTCGGAGGGCCACCGGGCGTTTGCCGCCATGATGGCCGAGTTGGTGGGCGACGAGGCCCCGGCCCGGATGGAGATGCTGGGCCGCATCCACCAGCACCGATTGCCCGACCCCCACTGGTATCTGGCCGTGTTGGGCACCACTCCCGACCAACAGGGGCGGGGCCTGGGCGGCAAGGTGCTGGCCCCCATGCTGGAACGCTGCGATCGGACGGCCACGGTGGCCTACCTGGAGTCCAGCAATCCGGCGAACATTGCGTTCTACCGACGCCACGGGTTCGAGACCACCGGAGAGCTGGTGCTGGACGACACCGTCCTGGTCACCCTGATGACTAGAACGCCCCGGCCCCCCCAAAGTTGAACGCCCATGGTGCTGCGCATCATCGCCGGGGAAGCTCGGGGCCGCCCCCTGCACACCCCCGCCGGGTCGGACGTACGCCCCAGCACCGCCCGGGTCCGGGAAGCCACCTTCAACTCCCTGCACAGCCAGGGTCGTCTGCAGGGTGCCGAGGTGCTGGACCTGTTCGCCGGAACGGGGGCCCTGGGGTTGGAGGCCCTGTCGAGGGGGGCGGCGTCGGCCACCTTTGTGGAGCGGGACCCGGCCGCGCTGACCGCCTTGCGGGCCAACCTTGCCACCACCGGCTACGAAGCCCGAGGCCGGGTGGTGGCCGGTGACGTGATGGCCGAGCTGCCCCGATTGGGCCGACACTACGGCGTCGCCCTGTGCGATCCTCCCTACCGATTCGACGCCTGGGAGGACTTGCTGGCCGGGATCCCCGCCGACGTGGTGGTGGCCGAGGCGGATCGCCCGGTGGTGCCCGGATCGGCGTGGGAAGTCATCAAACAGCGTCGCTACGCGGGTACCGTGGTGGTGATCGCCGCCCGGCGGTAGTCACGACCGACCTCACGACCTACCTCAGGAGTACTTTCTGTGACCCGTGTCCTGTTTCCCGGATCGTTCGACCCCATTCACAACGGTCACCTGGAGATCGTGGAAACCGCCGCTCGCTTGTTCGAGGAAGTGATCGTGGCCGCGGTCCACAACCCCCAGAAGACGGCCCTGTTCGACCTGGACGACCGCCAGGCCATGTTGGAGGAGTGCTTCGCCCACCTGCCCAACGTGCGCACCACCCTGTTTGCCAGCCTGGTGGTGGATCTGGCCCAAAAGGAGGGCGTGGACTTCATCGTGAAGGGTCTGCGGGCGGTGTCCGACTTCGAGAACGAACTGCAGATGGCCCAGATGAACCAGGCCATCTCCGGGGTCCACACCCTGTTCATCCCCTCGGCCAGCAAGCACTCGTTCCTGGCGTCCAAGCTGATCCGCGAGCTGGCCCGCTTCGGGCAGGAGATCGACACCATGGTCCCCGCCCCCGTGGCCCGACGACTCACCGAGAGGTACCAAGATGGCTGACATCAATCCCCCCGCCACGGCCTCCAACTATCCGGTGGGGGGAACCTTCGTCGATCCCGAGTTCGACCTGCTGTTGCGGCGGGCCATCGAGCTGGTGGACTCGGCCCGTCCCATGCCCTTGTCGGCGTCCTCGATGATCAACAAGGAAGAAGTGCTCGACCTGTTGCAGAACTGCCTGCATCGCCTGCCCGAGGAGATGCGGGCGGCCCGGTGGCTACTGAAGGAGCGCGAGGACTTCTTGAAGCGGGTCCACCGGGAGGGCGACGAGATTCTGGCCGCCGCCCGATCGCAGGCCGAAACCATGGTGCAGCGCACCGAGGTGGTCAAAGCGGCCGAGCAGCGGGCCCGACGCACGGTGGAGGAGGCCGAGACCACCGCCCGACGACTCCGCCTGGAAACCGAGGACTATTGCGACACCAAGCTGGGCAGCTTCGAGAACGCCTTGGAGCGGATCCTGAGCACGGTCAAGGAGGCCCGGTCCCGGTTGCAGGGCGACCCGTTGTCCGACTTGGTCCGGGCCTACGAGCCCGAGCCGGAACAAGCGGTCGACGACGGCTTTTTCGATCAGGATACGCTGGGCTAGCCCCACCGGAGGCGGCCCGGTCCCGGACGAGAAATCGGGCCCCGGGCCCCCGGATCGGTGCGGGAGGAGGCGACATGGTCAAGAACGCCAATCCGATGATCGTGGCGGTGGGGGAGTTGCTGCGTCGGGTCGGCGCGCAACGCGACCTGTCGATCCACGCCGACGTCGACGGCCTGGCCACCACCGATGCCGCCGTCCACGGCCCGGTCGACCTCCAGCTCCATTTGGAATCGGTGGCCGGCGGTGTGCAGGTCACCGGCACGGTGAGCGCCGCCTGGCAGGGGTCGTGTCGCCGGTGCCTGGCCCCCATCGAACAGTCGGTACAGCAGGCCGTGCGGGAGATGTTCAGCCCCGCACCGGCCGACGACGAGATCTATCCCATTCGCCACAGCGAGGCCGACCTGACCCCCATGGTCCACGACTGCCTCATCCTGGCCCTGCCCATCGCCCCGCTGTGCGCACCGGACTGTGCCGGTCCGGCGCCCGACTCCTATCCCGTCCACCAGCCGGGCACCGCCGAAGAGGAGCAACCCCGGGATCCCCGCTGGGCCCCGTTGGACGCGCTGCGCACCGGTCAGTAGGCGCCAGTGGGCCGGGCCCCCCAGGGCCGCCCCGCCGGGCCCCGTTGGACGTGCCGATCAGCGGCCGGTAAGTTGGAACGCTGCGCCGGCGTCGGATGTGGCCGACGGGTGGTGCCTCTTCGTCACGTCAGGACCGATCGATGGCTGTTCCCAAGAAGAAAACCTCCAAGGCCAAGGGCCGCAGTCGCCGGGCCGCGGCCTGGCGACTGTCGACACCGGCCATGGGCACCTGCCCCCGTTGCGGTGCCGCCAAACGCCCCCATCGGGTGTGCGGGGCCTGCGGTTGGTACGCCGGTCGTGATGCCGTCGAGGTGGCCTGAGCACACCTGAGGGCCACTGGGAGGGCCGGCGTTGACCTCGCTTCCCGTTGCCGTGGACGCCATGGGGGGAGACGACGCCCCCTGGTCGGTGGTGGACGGCGCCCGCCTGGCCGTCGAGCGGGGCATACCCGTGGTGCTGGTGGGCCAACCGGAGCGGCTCGAGGCCGCCGACGGCTTCGAGGTGATTGCGGCGTCGCAGGTCATCGCCATGGGGGCCGACGCCGCCCAGAGCGTGCGCAAGATGAAGGACTCCTCAATGGTGCGGGCGGCCGAGGCGGTGCGCGACGGCCGGGCCTCGGCCATGGTCAGCGCCGGCAACACCGGCGCCGCCATGGCCGCATCCCTTCTGAGGATGGGCCGGATTCGCGGGGTGGCCCGGCCCGCCATCGCCGTCCCCATCATCGTGCCCGGCCGGGCGTGGCCCAACGTGTTGCTGGACGCCGGGGCCAACACCGAGTGCAACCCCGAGTGGCTGGTGCAATTCGCCCAAATGGGCGCGGTCTACTGCCGCGACCGGTGGGGGGTGGAGAAGCCCCGGGTGGGCCTGCTCTCCAACGGGGAGGAAGCGGGCAAGGGCTCCCCCCGGGTCAAAGAGACGTTCGAGCTGCTCGAGGACGAGGCGTGGCAGTCCCAGAGCGGGGCGGTGTTCGCGGGCAACGTGGAGGGCCGGGATCTGCTGGCCGACCTGGTGGATGTGATCGTCACCGACGGCTTCACCGGCAACGTGGCCCTCAAGACCGCCGAAGGGGTGGCCAAACAGCTCATCAGGGCGTTGCTGGCCGCCTTCGACTCCTCGCCCGACGCCCGGCGGGGGGCGGAGCTTCTGGCCCCGGCGTTGGCCCCGTTGTACGACGAGTTCAGCCCGGATTCGGTGGGGGGCGCCATCTTGTTGGGGGTGGACGGGGTGAGCATCATCAGCCACGGGGCCTCGTCGCCCACGGCGGTGGCCAACGCCATTCAGGTGGCCCATGACCTGGCCCAACGGGGCACCGTGGGCTCCTTGCGGCGGATTCTGTCGTCCGGGTAGGAGTTCCGGGCCCGCCGCCGACCGGCGTATACTGCACAGCGCCCATTGCGAACCGCCCCGGAGACGCCGTGCCATCGGAAACCCATGTCGAACAAAGCCCGCTGGATCGGGACGGGGTGCTGGCCCTGGTCCGCGAGTGCCTGGCCGACATCCTGGAAATCTCACCCGATCGAATCACCGAAGGCCAGGCCTTTGCCGACGACCTGGACGCCGATTCCCTGGCGCTCATCGAGTTGGTGGAGACCCTGGAGGAGGAGTTGAGCGAGCGGACGGTCGGCTTCAGCATCGACGACGAGGATCTGGAGGATCTGAAGACGGTGCGGGACGCGGTTGACTATGTCCACGGCCGTCTGAGCCGAAGCTCCTGACTTCGGCACCGGATCTCGACGCGCTGGCCGACCGCCTCGGCTATCGCTTCATCCAGCCCAGCTTGCTGGACAATGCCCTGACCCATCGCTCCTGGTGTGCCGAACATCCGGGGAGCTCGTCCAACGAGCGCCTGGAGTTTCTGGGCGACGCCGTGGTGGCGTTGGTGGTCACCAACTGCATCTACGAGGCCTTCCCGGACATGGCCGAGGGCGAGTTGGCCCCGCTGCGGGCCGAGGTGGTGCGGGCCGAAGCACTGGCCGGCCTCGCCCAGGAGTTGCAACTCGGGGCCGCGCTGCGCCTCGGTCGCGGCGAGGAGCACGCCGGGGGGCGCGAGAAGCAGTCGATCCTCTCCGACGCCATGGAGGCGGTGATCGGGGCGATCTACCTGGACGCTCCCTGGGAGGTGGTGGTGGAGGTGGTCGAAGGGTGGCTGGCCGACCGCATTGACGCCGCCGCCCAGAGCCCCGGTGTCCGTGACTACAAGACCCGCCTGCAGGAATACTGTGCCCGCCACGGTCGGGGCGCCCCCGACTACCGCCTCTTCGACGAGGGTCCCGACCACGCCAAGCACTTCCTGGCGGTCGTGCATCTCGACGGCCAGGAGCGGGGGCGGGGCGAGGGCCGCTCCAAGAAGCAGGCCGAGCAGGCCGCGGCGGCCGCTGCCTGGGAAACCCTCGACCCGGTCGGGTGCGGCGATGCCGACCGGGCTGCGCCCGTGCCCGCCGAGGCAGCCCCATGACCCCCGAAGAGGAGTGACCCGATGATCGCACTGCCGGAAGTGGAAACCATCCGCCGGGACTTGGACCGGGAGGTCTCCGGTCTTCGCATCAAGACGGTGGAGGTGATGGACGCCGGGCTGGCCCGGCGACTGGGCGGCAGAAAGAAGCTGAGCGCCCGACTGGAGAAGGCGAAGATCACCAACGTGCGTCGGCGGGGCCTGTACTTGATCCTGAACCTGGACACCGACGACGTGCTGGTCGCCCACCTGGGGACGGGCGGGCGGTTGCGCCGCCACGCCAACCGCGACGCGGTGGAACCCAACACCGTGATGTCGATGACGTTCACCAAGAGCGGGCAGCTTCGGTTGGTGGACGGGGCCGAGGACGCCACCCTGTGGTTGGCCAACGCCGAGAAATTGGTGGATGCCGTGCCCGAACTCGAGGTCATGGGCATCGATCCCCTGGATCAGCCGGTGCCGTGGCGGATGTTCGGCGAGCGGCTCCTGGCCCAGGACGCCAAGCTGAAGGCCATATTGACCGACGACAGCGTGGTCGTCGGCCTCGGGGAGATGTACTCCGACGAGATTCTCTTTGCCGCCGGCCTGCGGTTCGACCGGCTGCCCAGCTCGCTGGGGCCCCAGGAGGTGCGGCGGCTGCACCGGGCCATGGTGGAAACGCTGCACGACGCGGCCAAGCATCGGGGAGCCACCCTGGCCGACGGCCACTACGTCGACGTCCACGGTGAGCCGGGGGGCTACGAGGAGTACATCAACGTGTACAAGCAGGCGGGCAAGAGCGGGCGTCCCTGTCCCCGGTGCCACCGTCCCATCCAGAGCTACCGCTTCCGCCGTCGGTTCACCTACTACTGCGAGCAGTGCCAGATTTGAGGGTCGCCCGAGTCGCGAAATCGCTCTGAGTTCCACATGTTCGGGCTCCCCGCTGGGTAGGGTCGCAGGCGTGTTCTTGAAGGCGCTGACGCTCAAGGGGTTCAAGTCCTTCGCCGATTCCACCTCGCTGGTGTTCGAGCCGGGGGTCACCGTCATCGTGGGGCCCAACGGCAGCGGCAAGTCCAACGTGGTGGACGCGGTGGCCTGGGCTCTCGGGGCCCAGGCGCCCACCTCGGTGCGCTCGGCCAAGATGGACGACGTGATCTTCGCCGGGACGACCGCCCGGGCGGGTTTGGGCCGGGCCGAGGTGTCGCTGGTGATCGACAACGCCGCCCGATTGCTGCCCCTGGAGTTCGAAGAGGTCACCATTACCCGTACCCTGTTCCGCAGCGGGGACAGCACCTACGCCATCAACGGCGTGCCCTGTCGACTGCTCGACATCCAGGAACTGCTGAGCGACTCCGGGGTGGGCCGCCAACAGCACGTGATCATCTCCCAGCGCCAGATCGAGGGGGTGCTGAGCGCCCGACCCGAGGACCGGCGGGCCATCATCGAAGAAGCGGCCGGCGTGTTGAAGTACCGCCGCCGCAAGGAGAAGTCCGAGCGCCGGTTGACCGCGACGGAGGCCAACCTGGCCCGCCTTTCCGACGTGGTGCGGGAGATGCGCCGGCAGTTGCGGCCCTTGGAGCGCCAAGCCGAAGCGGCCCGACGCCACGGCGGGCTGGTGGCCGAGTTGACCAGCCTGCGGCGCTTCCTGGCCGGCCAGGAGATCGCCAAGCTGCGTGAGCGGATCGGCCGGCTCACCCAGGGGCAGGCCGCCGACCGCCGGGAAATGCGCGAGCTGGGGTTGCGGGCCGAGGCGCTGGATCGGGATCTGGCCGCCGCCCAAGCCCAGCTCACCGCCGCGGACGGCACCGACCTCGGCGACGCGCTGGTGCGCTTCGAGGGCCTCAATGAGCGTCTGAAGGGGCTGGAGGCGTTGCTGTTGGAACGCCGCCTTCGGTTGGAGCACGACCGGGCTGCGGGGGTGGACGAGAACGTGGTGGCCACGCTGGAGGCCGAGTCCGACCGGCTGAGTCGGGAATTGGGCGACGTGGAGGCCTCCATCGAGGGGTTGTCCCCCGACGCCGCCGCCCTGGGAGACGCCGAGCACCAGTTGGAGCAGCTCCGCCTCTCGTTCGCCGAGCAGTGGGGTGACGAGGACGAGCCCGTGGCCACCTCCGACGGGTCTCGGATTCGCGGCGAGCTGCGGGCCTTGGAAGCCTCGCTGGAGCGAGATCAGGTGGAATCGTCGCGCCTGGCCGGGGAACTGGCGGCGTTGGAGGGGCGTCGGCGGGATTTGGTTGCCGAGTTGGAGCGATGCTGGGCGAAGGTCGGCGACGCCGAGGCGGCCCTGCAGTCGCGCCAGGGCGACCACCAAGAGGCACAACGGGTGGTGGAGTCGGCCCGGTCGGCCAGTCAAAAAGCCCGGGAGGCTCGCGCCGCCGCCCACGCCGAACGGCAGGCGTGGGAGGCGCGGCGCGAGGCGTTGCTGTTGGCCCTGGACGAGGCCCGGGATCGGTCCGGCGCCCAGCGTCTGGCCGGTGTCGAGGGGGTGGTGGGCACCCTGCTCGAGGTGGTCGACATCGATCGGGGATGGGAGGCCGCCTTCGAGGCTGCGGCCGGGGAGGCCGTGGCCGCGGTGGTGGCCACCGACACCAAAGTGGCCATGCGGGCCATCGCCACCCTGGAGGCCGACCAGGCCGGTGGCGCCGTGCTGGCCCTGGGCCGACCGGGCGTGCCGCCGCGGGCCCCGGCGGTGGGCGTGCCCCTCCGGGACCACGTGCGCTCCTCGCTCAACGGTGTCGACCAGTTGCTGGACGCCCTGGTGGGCCACGTCGGGGTGGTGGAGGTCAGCACCGAAGCGGCCGCCGCAGCCATTGCCGATCCCACCGCGGTGGTGGTCACCCGTCGGGGCGACCGGTTCTCCCCGTCGGGCTGGCGGGTGGGCGTCCGAAACTCCGCCGCCACCAAGGGCATGTTGGAGGAGGCCGAGCAGGCCTCGGCGCGGGCGTCCGAGGAGGTGGACGCCGCCGAACGGGCGTCGGCCGAGGCCGCTCGTCGCCTTGAGGAGGCCGAACGCACCGAGGACCAGGCCCGCCGGGACGTCGCGGTTCTGGCCGAGGCGTTGGCCGCGGTCCAGGCCCGGGCCGCCGCGGTGGAGCGGGAACTGCGCGACGCCGAGGTGGGGATCGCCGCCTCCGGCCCCCGAGTGCAGGAGCTGGAAGACCGCCTCGCCGAGGATCGCCGCCGCGAGGCGGTGTTGCGCCGGGAACTGCCCGCCCACGAAGCCGAAGAGGCCGACCAGCAGGCCCGCTCCGAGGCCAGGCGTCGGGCCCGCGACGAGCTCTCCCAGAAGTCGCAGGCCGTGGCCGGGCGCCGATCGGACTTTCAGGTGCGATCGGCGGGCTTGGAGGAGCGCCGCCGACTCCTGGGGGCCCAGCGGGACGAGATCGAGCGCCGGCTGGGCCAAATGACCCAGGCCCGGGCCGAGGCCGCCTCCCGACGACAATCGCTCGACGTTCGCCTGGCCCTGGTGGACGAGCTGATCGAGTTGGTTGCCCGGCGGGGTGAGGAGGTGGGCGGACGGCTCGCCGAGCTGCGTCGTCGCCGGGACCAGGAGTCCCAGGCCGCTCGGGCGGCCGCCCAGCGGCTGGAGGACCTGCGCCGCCAGCGGCAGGAGGCCGAAACCCGGCTCGGCCAGTGCCGGGAGCGGGACCGCAACGCCGAGTTGGAGCTGGCCGAGGCCAACATCCGTCTGGAAGCCGAAGTGGACCGCTGCCGCCGGGAACTGGACTGCGAGCCCGCCGAGGCGGTCGCGGTGGAGTGCCCCCCGTTGGAGGCGGGTACCACTCCGGCGGAGCGGATCCGGGCGTTGGAGCAGGAACTGCGCATCATGGGGCCGGTGAACCCCCTGGCCCTCCAGGAGTACGAAGCCCTGTTGGAGCGCCACGAGTTCACCCAAGGTCAAATCGACGACATCCGCCAGAGCCGTCGGGAACTGCGCAAGGTGATCCGCCGGATCGACCAGGAGATCGTGGCGGTCTTCTCCTCGGCCTACGCCGACGTGGCCCGCAACTTCGAGGAACTGTTTCAGACCCTGTTCCCCGGCGGCGAGGGCAAGTTGCGGCTCACCCAGTCCGATGCCCTGTTGGACACCGGGGTGGAGATCGAGGCCCGTCCGTCGGGCAAGAACATTCGCCGCCTCAGCCTGCTGTCGGGCGGGGAGCGTTCGCTGACCGCCCTGGCCTTCCTGTTCGCCGTGTTCCGCAGTCGCCCCTCGCCGTTCTACGTGATGGACGAGGTGGAGGCCGCCCTGGACGACGTCAACCTGCACCGGTTCCTTCAGCTCATCGAGGAGTTTCGGGCCGAGGCCCAATTGCTGATCGTCAGCCACCAAAAGCGCACCATGGAGGCCGCCGACTGCCTGTACGGCGTGTCGATGAAACCGGGCGAGAGTTCGAAGGTGCTTTCCGAAAAAGTGGTGGTAGCCTCGAAGTCCAAGGTACTTGTCGGATAATTCGAGAGGACTTGATCCGAGAGGACTCGTCGGTCCCTCGTCGGATTGCCGTCGCAAACACTGAGGACACACCACCAGCGATGAACAGCGGGCCCGAAGATCCCCGGTCGGAGTGGGATCCCCTGGGGTGGGAAATGGAAGAGCCGGACGGGCCGTCCAACAGCCTGCCGGTGCCCCTCGTGGCCGAGGTGGTGACCTGGACGCCGCCGGACGATCCTCCTCCCCCGCCCCGCTCCCCGGCGTTGGGGATGCTGGTGGCTTCGGTGCTCCTGGCCGTGGTGGGGCTGGTGGGCATCGGGATCGGCGTGGGCAGCGTGTTCTTCAACCAGGACACCCCGGCCCCCGAGGTGGTGGTGGTCACCCCGCCGCAGTTGGCCGTCGCCCCCGCCGATGAGCCGGCCGGCGACGTTCAACCACCACCGGCGGCCGCCGCCCCCAGTCCGGTTCCCCCCGGCGACCCCACACCGGCCGCGGACCCGGTGGTGGAGGTGGCTCGGGCGGTCATTCCTTCGGTGGTCCTCATCGAGGTGGGACCACGCGGTCAGGGCTCCGGGATCATCTACGACGAATCGGGACTCATCTTGACCAACGCCCACGTGGTGGGCACCGCCGACGAGGTGACCGTGCAATTTGCCGACGGGACCCGAGCCGAGGGCGAGGTGGTGGGCTCGGCCGTGGCCAGCGACGTGGCCCTGGTGCGGGCCGACACCGACCTCGACCTCACGCCCGCCACCTTCGCCGATCGATCCACGGTGGAGGTCGGGCAGTTGGCGGTGGCCGTGGGCAGCCCGTTCGGATTGGACCAATCGGTGACGTCGGGGGTGGTCAGCGCGGTGCGTCGGGCCATCTCCGGGGGAGGCAGCGATCGGGCCATCGTGGAGATGATCCAAACCGATGCCCCCATCAACCCCGGCAACTCGGGAGGGGCCCTGGCCAACCGCTCCGGTCAGGTCATCGGCATGAACACCCTGATCCAGACCGACGGCTCATTCGGCAACATCGGGTTGGGCTTCGCCATCCCGTCCGACATCGCCTTGAATTTCGCCGAGCGCATCCTGACCGGGGCCAGCACGGAATTCGGGTACCTGGGCGTGTGGGGGGCCGACCCCGACGTGGGCCGACCTGGGGCCTTGGTCCTGCAGGTGGTGCCGGGTACCCCGGCGGACCGGGCCGGGTTGCGAGAAGGCGACCTGATCATCCACATCGACGACGAAGAGGTGTCCACGTTCACCGAGCTGGCCGCCAAGATCCAATTCCGGGTTCCCGGAACCGAGGCGGAGCTCGAACTGCTGCGCGACGGCGAACTCGTGACCCTCACCATCGTCGTCGGTGATCGTCCCTCGGTCGAAGAACTCGAAGCCCCGCCCGACGATGGCTAGAAGGTGGCGAAGGCGATCCGACGAGTCATCACCTGACGAGACGCCACCGCCCGAGACGGCGCCGGACGAGACGGCGCCGGTCGAAGCGGCACCTCGGGAGGCAGCGCCCGAGGAGTCGTCCCCCGAACGGGGCGGCTTGCGGGCCAAGCTGGCCGGTGCACGGGGAGCGTTCTCCTCGTTCTTGAGCTCGGTGACCGCCCGGGGGGTGGACGACGCCACCTGGGAGGAGCTGGAGGAGGCCCTCATACTGGCCGACGCCGGGGTGGGCACCGCCACCGCGCTGTTGGACCGCCTCAAGGCCGAAGCCGCCGAGCGCAAGATCACCGATCCCGAAGCCCTGGTGGAGCTGCTGAAGGACCATATGGTCGCGAGCCTGACCTGCGGCGACCTGGAGCTGCGCGACGGCGGGAACCCCGCGGTGTGGCTGTTCGTGGGGGTGAACGGCGTGGGCAAGACCACCACCATCGGCAAGTTGGCCGCTCGGGAGGCCCGCAGCGGTCGCCGGGTCATCCTGGCCGCCGGGGACACCTTTCGGGCCGCAGCCGTCGAGCAACTGGGCCAGTGGGCCGACCGGTCGGGGGCCGAGTTGGTGCAGGGCGCCACCAACGCCGACCCCAGTTCGGTGATCTACGACGCCATCGAGCACGCCTCGGCCACCGGTGTGCCCCTGGTGATGGCCGACACTGCCGGACGGCTGCACACTCGCACGAATCTCATGGAGGAGCTGGCCAAGATCCACCGGGTGGCGGGCAAAGGGCCGGGCACGGTGACCGAGGTGCTGCTGGTGATCGACGCCGTCACCGGCCAGAACGGCCTGGCGCAGGCCCGCAAGTTCACCGAGTCGGCCGAGCTGACCGGGGTGGTGCTGACCAAGCTGGACGGCTCGGCCAAGGGGGGCATCGTTCTGGCCGTGCAACACGAACTGGGCATCCCGGTGAAGCTGGTGGGGGTGGGGGAGGGCATCGACGACCTGGTGCCCTTCGACGCCCGCGACTTCGTCGACGCCCTGTTGTCGTGACGGCGCCCGTCCACCGCGCCGCTTCTGCCGTCCACCACGAGGACCACTAGGTTGAGGGGCTGATGTTCGACGCGTTGAGCAACCGGTTCGAGGGGATCTTCAAGCGCCTCCGGGGCCTGGGCACCCTCAAAGAGGGCGATGTGGACGAGGTGCTGGGGGAGATTCGCCTGGCCCTGCTGGAAGCCGACGTGAATCTCCAGGTGGTCCGGGTATTCCTGGACCGGATCCGCGACCGGTGTGTGGGCGCCGAGATCCACCGGGCGCTCAACCCCGTCCAGCAGGTGATCAAGTTCGTACACGAGGAGCTGATCGCCATCTTGGGTGGTGAGGCCCTGGAGATCACCCATCCGGCCAAGCCCCCGACCGTGGTGCTGTTGGCCGGATTGCAGGGGTCGGGCAAGACCACCAACGCGGCCAAGCTGGCCTCCTGGTTCAAGCAGCAGGGCCGCAACCCCCTGTTGGTGGGGGCCGACCTGCAGCGTCCCGCCGCCGTCGAGCAGCTCCGTACCCTGGGCGCCGCCATCGAGGTGCCGGTGTTCAGCGAGCCTTCCAACCCGGTGAAGACGGCCCGACGGGGAGTGGCCGAGGCCAAGGCCACCAACCGCGACGTAGTGATCTGCGACACCGCCGGTCGCCTGGCCATCGACGAGGAGATGATGGCCGAGGTCGAGAAGATCTCGGGCGCCATCCAGCCCCACTACACCCTGCTGGTGGTGGACGCCATGACCGGCCAGGACGCGGTGACCGTGGCCGAGTCGTTCCACGCCTCCCTGGAACTCGACGGGGTGATCCTCACCAAGGTGGACGGCGACGCTCGGGGAGGCGCCGCCTTGTCGGTGAAGGAGGTGGTGGGTCGGCCCATCGCCTTCTCCTCCACCGGGGAGAAGATCGACGAGTTCGAGGTGTTCCATCCCGACCGGGTGGCCAACCGCATCCTGGGGATGGGCGATGTGCTCACCCTGATCGAGAAGGCCGAGCAGGTCTACGAGGAGGCCGAGGCCGAGGCGGCCGCCGCCAAGCTCCTGGAGGGGGAGTTCACCCTGGAGGACTTCCTGGAGCAAATGCGCCAGCTCAAGAAGATGGGCTCGCTGCAGAACCTGGTGGGGATGCTCCCCGGTATGCCGCCCGAGGTGCGCAAGGCCGAAATCGAGGACGAGAAGATCACCCAGATCGAGGCCATCATCTGTTCGATGACCCCCGACGAGCGGGCTCAGCCCCGCCTCATCGACGGCTCCCGCCGTCAGCGGATTGCCGCCGGTTCCGGTACCCGTCCCTCGGAGGTTTCCCAGCTCCTTCGGCAGTTCGGCGACGTGCAGCGGATGATGAAGCGCATGGGGGGCAAGAGTTCGGGGCCCGCCCGCAAGAAGCCCAAGAAGGGCCGCAAGGGGAGTCGGGTGACCCCACCCGGCAGTCAGAACAAGCGCCCGGGCAAGCCCAAGCTGACCCTGCCCGGATTGGAAGACGGGCAGTTCGATCTCTCCTCGCTGAGGTAGCCCCTGACGGCGGATTGCCGGTAGAGTTTTCCCATTCCGGCGGTCGGCGCCGGTTGTTGCCTGGATGGGCACTGATGAAGGGCCGCTGGGTCCTGGACGACGGAAGGGCTGACCGGCTCGTGGCAGTAAGACTCCGGCTGATGCGGATGGGCAAGAAGAAGCAGCCCACCTACCGCGTGGTGGCCGCCGATTCCCGCAAGGCTCGCAACGGCCGCTTCATCGAGGTCGTGGGTACCTACAATCCCCGCCAGGAGCCGTCCCTGGTGGAGATCGACAACGAGCGGGCCCTGCACTGGCTGCGCCACGGTGCCCAACCCAGCGAGCGGGTGCAGAAGCTGCTGGTGATTTCCGGTGCGTGGGCCGAGTTCACCGGCGACGAGGCCCCGGCCACCAAGGCCGACCAGCCTCCCCCGGTGGTGACCACCGCCGCCTCGGTTACCGAAGCCGACGCTTCCGAGGCGGAGGCGGACACCGGTGAGGCTGGCGACGCCGAGGCCGAAGCCGGAGAGGGCGCCGAGGCCGACGCCCCGGATGGCGAGGCCGCCGAGGCCGAGGCCGAGACCGTTGGAGGCAGGGCATCATGAGCGACACCGACTTCGACACCGACGACGACCAATTCGAGGACGACGACTACAACCACGACGACGACCTCGCCGATGACGACCTCCACGACGATGACGACGACATCAACACCATCGAGGTTCCGACCGCTCGCAACGTGCTGGAGTACCTGGTCAAGGCCCTGGTGGAGCACCCCGACGGTGTCGACATCGAGGTCGTCGAGCGGCGGGGCTCGGTCACCCTGGAGGTGACGGTGGCCGAAGGCGACATGGGGCGGGTGATCGGTCGGCGGGGACGGGTGGCCAACTCCATCCGAGCCGTCGTGCGGGCCGCGGCCAGCAAAGATGGCAGTTCCGTCGACGTCGAGTTTGTCGACTGACCCACCGGGGGTGTCGGGCGCACCCCAATGGCTCGAGGTGGGCCGCATTGATCGGGCCCACGGCATTCGGGGGGAGACGGTGGTCACCCTGTGGACCAACCGCGTCGAGCGGCTGGACCCCGGTTCCGAGCTGACCACCGATGCCGGTCCGCTCACCGTGGCCGACGCCCGGGCCTTCCAACAGCGCTGGCTCGTGCGGTTCGCCGGGATCGGGGATCGCGACGCGGCGGAGGCCCTGCGAGGCCGGGTGCTGCGGGCCGAGCCGGTGTTCGACCCCGACGAGCTGTGGGTACACGAGCTGATCGGCAAGGCGGTGTGCGAGGTCGACGGCACGCAGCGGGGTCGGGTGGATTCGGTGCAGTCGAACCCGGCCAGCGATCTGTTGGTCCTGGATTCAGGGGCCCTGGTGCCCCTCACCTTCCTGGTCGACCAGACCGCAGACCACCTGGTGATCGACGGGCCTGCGGGCCTGTTCGACGCCGACGGCGGTTAGGTACCCACCGTCGCAACAGGGGCTCGGGGTGCGCATCGACGTCTTCACCATCTTCCCGTCGATGTTCACCGCGGTGACGGAGTTCGGCGTGATCGGCCGTGCGGTGGAGCAGGGTCGCCTGGCGGTGCGGGTTCACGATCTGCGGGCCGCCGCCGGCGATCCTCACCGGTCGGTGGACGATGCCCCGTTCGGGGGTGGGGCCGGGATGGTGATGATGCCCGAGCCGCTGTTCCGGGCGGTGGAACAGGCCGATCCGCCCCGCCCCTTGTACCTGTTGGGGCCCGTCGGTCGGGTCTTCGACCAGAACGTGGCCCGGGAGCTGGTGGCGGGCGACGGCTTCTCGCTGTTGTGCGGTCGCTACGAGGGGGTGGATCAACGGGTGCGGGACCACCTGGTGGACGGCGAACTCTCCCTGGGCGACTTCGTGATGGCCGGTGGGGAGGTGGCGGCCATGGCCGTCATCGAGACGGTGGGGCGGCTGGTGCCCGGCGTGTTGGGCAACGAGCTGTCGGTGGCCGACGAATCCTTCAGCCATCACGGTCTGTTGGAGTATCCCCACTACACCCGGCCGGCCGAGTTCCGGGGCCATTCGGTACCCGAGGTGCTGCGGTCGGGTCACCACGCCCGGGTGGACCGGTGGCGCCGGGCCCAGTCCCTGGCCCGAACGGCGGCCCTGCGCCCCGACCTCATGGCCGCCCGGGGCGGGCTGAGCGACGACGACCGTGCCCTCCTCCAAGAGTTCGGCCTCGACTGAGCGGGCCGGGTAAACTCTCCCGTCGCGCCCCCTTGCCGGAGTTGGGCGCGTTCCTCCCGGCAGACCTTCCCGGCAGACGGCGTAACGAGCAACAAGAGGCGTGACATGAACCCCACCGACATCGTTGATCGCGACACCCAGCGCACCGACATCCCCGAGTTCCGAGCCGGCGACGCGGTCAAGGTGCACGTCCGGGTGGTGGAGGGCAACCGGGAGCGGGTCCAGGTGTTCGAGGGAGTGGTCATCCGCCGCCAGGGCAGCGGCATCCGGGAGACCTTCACCGTCCGCAAGGTGAGCTTCGGCGTGGGCGTGGAGCGCACCTTCCCGGTGCATTCCCCGATCATCGCCAAGGTGGAGGTCGGTGCCCGGGGCGATGTCCGCCGGGCCAAGCTCTACTACCTGCGCGACCGCGTCGGCCGCGCCGCCCGGGTAAAGGAAAAGCGCTTCTAGCCGTCCTTCGCCCGGCGCATCGGCCGGGCCCGCGACCAACTGTCACCCCTCGCTCCTAGGGTCGGGGCATGACGCAGCAACGGGAAGCGAAGCGGCTGTCCCCCGGCGGGCACGCCGCCAACGAGCAAGCCTGGGACCGGCAGGCGTTGGGACGATGGGGGGAGGATCGGGTGGCCCGGTGGTACCGACGCCAGGGGTTCCGGGTGCTCGACCGCAATTGGCGGAGTGGCCGGGGGGAGCTGGACGTCATCGTGCAACAGGGGTCGTTGGTGGTGGTGTGCGAGGTCAAGACCCGGACGTCGCTGGCCTACGGCCGACCGGCCGAGGCGGTGGGCTATCAGAAGCAGCAGCGCATTCGCCGTCTGGCCGCTCAGTGGCTGTCCGAGCACGAGCGCTCGGGGGCCGTGCAACTGCGCTTCGACGTGGCCGAGGTGCTGGGCCGCAAGATCCGGGTCATCGAATCGGCCTTCTGACTCGGCTGAGCTAGTGGTGGCTGCCGATGGTCAGCCCAGGAGGGCCCACAGGAGCAACCCGAGGCACACCAGCAGGCCGACGGCCACGTACCAGTAGTCGAACGGGGAGCGCCGCTGCTGTCGGGTGGGATCAAAGCCGATGCCCCAGTATCGTCGCCTCAATGGCCGACGGAGAAGCCCAGTTCGCGATGGCGTCGGCGGTGGGGGCTGGTTCCCGAACCGGGGGCCAGCGGCCGTTGGTCATGGTGGCCGCCTGGTGGTTGGCGGTCGTCCTGGGCGCGAGCCTGGCCGCGGGTTGCGGCTCGGGGGATTCCCCAGAAGTGGCCGCGGGCCCGGAGGGCACCCCTGACCCGGTGCTGGTGGCCGGGCGCGAGGTGTTCATCGACCGGTGTGCGTCGTGCCACGGGGCCGGTGGTGGCGGGACGGGCGACGGACCGGGGCTGGACGCCGATCGACTCCGGGAGAAGTACGCCGCTCACGACGAGTTGGCCGCGGTGGTGGCCGAGGGCCGAAACCGGATGCCGGGGTTTGCCGGTTTGCTGACCGCCGACGAGATCGCCGCCGTTCTTCGCTACGTCAACGAGGTGCTCTGACGGAGTAGTCCGGGACTCGGGGTTCCATGTGTCACCCCACCTCGCTAGAGTCCGAACACGCCTGTGATCAGCGAATAGGGATCACCCCCCCACCACGAGGCATCGCCCTCGAGAAGGCAGCGATCGTGCTGGCCGCCATCCCTGCTTCCGTCCTTTCCGGCATCACCGGTCACCCGGTGTACGTGGAGGTTCACGTGTCCACCGGCCTGCCCGCCTTCACCGTGGTCGGCCTGCCCGACGCCGCTTGTCGAGAGGCGCGCGACCGGGTTCGGGCCGCTCTGGTGTCCAGCCAGGTCACCTGGCCTCCCGGGCGCATCACCGTCAACCTGGCGCCCTCGGGCATCCGCAAGGAGGGTCCGGGGCTCGATCTGGCCATCGCCCTGGGCATCCTGGTGGCCGACAACCAGCTCGAGGCCCCCCTGGTGGACGACATGGCCTTCCTGGCCGAACTGGGCCTCGACGGTCGGCTCCGAGCCGTGCCCGGCATCCTGCCCCAAGTGCGGTGTCTGGACACCAACACGGTGGTGGTCGCCCCCGAGAGTGCTCCGGAGGCCGCGTTGGCCAATGGTCCGGTGGTCCGAGCCCCGGCCACGCTGCAGGAGTTGATCGACGCCCTCAAGGGCAACCAGGAGTGGCCCGACGTGCCCCCGTCGGTGGCGGCCAATCTCCCGGAGACCGCCGCCGACCTGGCCGACGTGAAGGGCCAGCACATGGCCCGATTGGGCTTGGAGGTGGCCGCCGCCGGTGGCCATCACCTGTTGTTGATCGGCCCGCCCGGCGCGGGCAAGACCATGCTGGCCCGGCGACTCCCCGGGCTGTTGCCCGCGTTGGACGAGGCCACCGCCGTCGAGGCCACCATGGTGCATTCGGCCGCCGGGTTGGGCTTGCCTGCGTCGGGTTTGATCCGTCGGGCCCCGTGGCAGGCGCCGCACAACTCGGCCTCGATGATCGCCCTGGTGGGAGGAGGGAGCCGAGCGGTGCGGCCGGGGGCCATCAGTTGCGCCCACGGTGGGGTGTTGTTCCTCGACGAGATGGGAGAGTTCGCGCCCCAGGCCCTGGAGGCGTTGCGCCAGCCCTTGGAGGAAGGGGTGATCCGGGTACACCGGGCCACGGCGGCCGCCTCCTTTCCCGCCCGGTTTCTCCTGGTGGGGGCCATGAACCCGTGCCCGTGCGGCGAGCTCGGGCAGCCGGGGATGTGCCGATGCACACCGTTGGCCCGGTTGCGCTACGCCCGAAGGCTGAGCGGCCCCTTGCTGGACCGCTTCGACCTGCGAATTCACGTGGGGCGGCCCGAGGTCAGCGACCTGTTCGATCCGGCGCCGGGGGAGTCCTCGGCCGCGGTCCGGGATCGGGTGGACCGGGCTCGGGCGGCAGCCTGCCGACGGGAGGTGGTCTGCAACAGCGAGCTTCCCGACGACGCGCTGGATGAGTTCGCTCCGCTGGACCCCGAGGCCAAGCACCTCCTGAGCCACGCCATCGCCGAAGGCCGCCTCACGGCCCGCGGGTTCCAGCGGGTCCGCCGGGTGGCCCTCACCCTGGCCGACCTGGCCGGCCAGGATCCTCCCCTGACCGGAGGCATCGTGGCCCAAGCGCTCTTCTTGCGCACCGAACCGGTGACCGTTGCCCACGATCCCTGGAGCCGCGCCGATGTCCCGGTATGAGCGTGCGTTCAGCGAGAAGCCGGCCGCCCCGGCAGCCGATCCGGAGCAGGTGGCCTTGGGATTCGCGAGCACGTGCGGGCAGCCCGTCGGCGCCCCAGAAGCACCCGAGTTGCCCATGGAGGCGTGGTTGGCGGCGTTGGCGTCGTTGCCCGCGGTCGGGCCGACCCGACTGCGGGGCCTTTTGGCCCTGGGCGCCCCCGCTGCGGTCTGGGCCGACCTGCAGGGTCCGCCGACGCCCGGCCTGATTCGCCTGGCGGGCCGCCACGAGCTGTACCGGGAGTGGCAGACCACGGCTGCGGGCCTCGACGTGGCCCGGCTGTGGGAGCGGCACCGGGAACTCGGGGTCGGGGTGGCGGCGCTGGGCACGGTGGGGTACCCGTCGGCTTTGTCCGGCGACGTGGATCCCCCGGCGGTGGTGTTTCACCAAGGAGATCCCCAGGCGGTCCACGGCCCGCGGGTGGCCATTGTCGGCACCCGGCGGTGTACCCGCTACGGCAGCGATGTCGCTTTTGAACTGGGCCGCGACCTGGCCTCGGCCGGAGTGGGCGTGGTGTCGGGATTGGCGCTGGGCATCGACGCCGCCGCTCACGCGGGTACTCTGGAGGCCCGAGCCGCCGGGCCCATCGCGGTGGTTGGCAACGGCCTCGACATGGTGTACCCCAAGCGCAACCGGGCCCTGTGGCGGGCGGTGGCCGAGCACGGCGTGATCCTGGGAGAAGCCCCGCTGGGCTCGGCCCCCGAGCGGTGGCGCTTTCCCGCGCGCAACCGCATCATTGCCGCACTGGCCGACGTCGTAGTGGTGGTGGAGACCCATGCCACCGGCGGGTCGATGCACACCGTGGCCGAGGCGGCGGCCCGGGATCGACCGGTGCTGGTCGTGCCCGGACCGGTGCGCAGTTCGGCATCCAAGGGTTGCCTGGAGCTTCTGGCCGACGGTTGCGCGCCCTGTGGCGACGCCTCCGATGTGCTGTTGGCCCTGGGCATGTCCGGCGCCGAGTCCGCCCCGACGGACGTCCGCCCGGAGCCCGACGTCATCGGCCTGCAGGTGCTGGAGGCGCTGGGATGGCAACCCGCCGATGCCGAACAGATCAGGGAGCGCACCGGTCTGACCATGGTCGAGGTGGCCGGCGCCCTGGAACGGCTCCGGGTGGACGGCTGGGTGGCCGTCACCGGCCGTTGGATCGAGCGAGTGGGCATTTCCCCTTGACGGGCTGGACTCGCAGGTGATTCACGGGGGCCGACCGGGGTGGGCATTCCCCGGTGAGCGACCGCGTGGCCTCTACCCTGGGAGGTGATGGGGTGGGATCTGGAGGACTTTGCCGCCTCGACCGCGTCGGTCAACCCCGACACCTCGGCCATGTACTGCCGGGAGGTGGAGGCGTTTGCCCAATGGCTGGCCCGCCGTCTCAGCGGCCCGGAGGGACCGGCCTCGCCCGCACCGGAACCGGCCGACGTGGATCTCCGATTGGTGCGCCGCTACCTGGCCCATCTGAGCACCGAGGGCTACGCCCGCAAGACGGTGGCCCGCAAGGCCTCGTCGCTGCGCCGTTACTTCCGTTGGGCGGAACGAACCGGTCGGGTGGCGGCCGACCCCACCGTGGGCGCGGTCACCCCGGTCCGCGGGCGTCGCTTGCCGCGGGTACTGCGGGCCGAGGAGTTGGAGACGCTCTTGGACACCCCACGACCGGTGGTGGCCGACGACAGCCGGGCTCGCCGCCAACGCGACGATGCGGTACTGGAGTTGCTCTACGGCAGCGGCCTTCGGGTCAGCGAGGTGTGCGCCATTCGACTGGGGGACGTGGACTTGGGGCGCCGACGCCTAACGGTGAGCGGCAAGGGGGCCAAGCAGCGTCTGGTGCCGTTGAGCGAACCGGCGGCCGACGCCCTGGCCGGATGGCTGGCCCACGGTCGTGGCGAGATGGCCGATCCGTCCTGTGCCGGCGACGCCGTGTTCGTGAACCTGCGGGGCCGACCCCTGAACACCCAGGCGGTGCGCAGGCTGGTGGATCGCCGGGCCGCCACCAAGACCAACCCCCACGCGCTGCGCCACACGTTCGCCACCCACCTGCTGGACGGGGGGGCCGACCTGCGGCACGTGCAGGACGTCCTCGGACACGCCGACCTGGCGTCCACCCAGATCTACACCCACGTCAGTCGAGATCGGCTCCGCCGGGTCATCCAGGACACCCACCCTCGGGCGTGACCGGCGGCGACCCCGCCTCCCGCAATCCCAAGACCGGGCGGTAGGCTGAGGCGGCTTCCCCCGCCACTGCTGAACGCGTGCGCACCAAGGAGCGACATGGCGCAGGGAATGCCGATCGCCGTGCCGGTTGTCGCCGCGGCGATGGCCGGGGTGGCGGCGTGGACGGCGGTGTCGTCCGGTTGGTCGGGGTCGGTCCCCTCGCCCTCGGCGGACCCGCCCCCCCTGGTGGCCGCCGCCGAGCCTGCCGGGGCTCCCCCGAACCCCGTGGAGCAACTCGCCCCATCGGGGACTGCCCCGACGGACTCCGAGGAGCATCGGCCCCCGGTGGACGCCCCGGTGATCGACTGGTTTCGGCCACCGGCGCACGTGGGGGCCCCGGGCAATCGGGGGTGGGAATACGATCCTCACCCCGGACAGCCGGTGCAGGCGTCGGCCGACGGCGAGGTGGTCTTTGCCGGGACCGTGGTCTACAACCGGTTCGTCACCGTCGAGCACCCCAACGGGTTGCGCACCAGCTACGGCTACCTGGGGTGGATCGCCGTGCAGGAGGGCGACCGGGTGGTCGCCGGGCAGCGGTTGGGTACCACCTCGGAGCGGTTCTTCTTCAGCGTGCGAAACGGGGACGACTATCTCGACCCGGCGTCCATCCTGAGGGCCGGGCGGGTGCGGCTGGTGCCCCACCACGAGCCCGAGGGTGCCCGTCGCCTTCTCGCCCACGGCGGCGGTTAGCCGGATCGTCCGACAAAAGAGCACCAGGAGGCCGGGTGCCTGCTTTTCTGCCTAGGGCGGCGGGGAACGGAACGGCTATCGTTTGGCCCGGTCGGGAATCCCGTCCCGGCCGGACCACATCACCGCCCGGGGCATCCCACGGTCGCCAAGAGGTGCTGACCCCGGGTTTCGCTGAACCGTTGGGAGAGGAGAACGCCATGGCGCCTGTCGTGACGATGCGTCAACTGCTCGACGCCGGGGTCCACTTCGGCCACCAAACCCGCCGGTGGAACCCGAAGATGCAGCGGTTCATCTTCGGTGAGCGCAACGGCATCTACATCATCGACCTGACCCAGACGCTGGCCCGCATCGAGGCGGCCTACACCTACGTGCGCGATCTGGTGGCCGGTGGCGGGCAGGTGCTGTTCGTGGGCACCAAGAAGCAGGCCCAGGACAGTGTCCAGAGCTACGCCGAGCGGGTGGGTATGCCCTACGTGAACGAGCGGTGGCTCGGCGGGCTGCTCACCAACTTCGAGACCATCTCCAAGCGCATGGGCAAGATGAAGGAGTTCCAGCGGATGCGCAGTTCCGGCGAGCTGGACGTGATGCCCAAGAAGGAGGCCCTGCTCATTTCCCGGGAATTGGCCAAGCTGGAACGCAACCTCAACGGCATTCGCGACCTCACCCGCCCGCCCGACGCGGTATTCGTGCTCGACACCAAAAAGGAGCACATCGCGGTGGCCGAGGCCAACAAGTTGAATCTGCCGGTGATCGCGGTGGTGGACACCAACTGCGATCCCGACGTGATCCAATACGTGATCCCCGGCAACGACGACGCCATACGCTCCGGCGAGCTGATGTGCCGGATCATGAGCGACGCCGTGATCGAGGGGCGCTTCATGGCCCGGGGCCAAGCCGCGGCGGCTCCCGCAGAGCCTGCAGCAGCTACGGCCCCCGCAGAGCCCACGCCGGCACCGGCCGAGCCTGTGGCAGCTACGGCCCCCGCAGAGTCCGAGGCGCCTTCTGCCTCTGAGGCTGCCCCTTCCGAAGCGGCACCGGCAGAGGAGGCGGCCGAGCCCGCGGCGGAACCGCCAGAAGCCGCGGCCGCCCAGGAGACCGCCGTGGAGACCGAGGAGCAAAAGTGAGTTCGTTTACCGCTCAAGACGTGAAGGCGCTGCGCCAGGCCACCGGGGCCGGGATGATGGATTGCAAGCGCGCGCTGGCCGACAACGACGGCGACATGGAAGCGGCCACCCAGGCCCTGCGCGAGAAGGGCATGGCCAAGGCGGCCGCCCGGGCCGACCGAGCCAGCGATCAGGGGACCGTGGCCTTGGCGGTGGCCGGCGATGCCGCCGCCGTGGTGGAGCTCCGCTGTGAAACCGACTTTTCGGCCAAGGCCGACGACTTCACCTCCCTGGCCGACGAGCTGGCCCAGTTGGTCCTGGCCGAGGGGGAGGCCGCGGTGTCCGATCGCCAGGGCGCCCTGGAGGATCTCAGTCTGGCCAAGAAGGAAAACGTCCAGTTGGGCAAGGTGACCAGGATCGAGGCCGCCGAGGGCAACATCTTGGACACCTACCTCCATTCCCAGGACGGCCGGGGAACGTGCGCGGTGGTGGTGGAGTGCTCGGGCCTGTCCCGGGATCTGGCCCATGAGGTGGCCCTCCACATCGCCTTCGCCAAGCCCTCCGTGTTGCATCGAGACGAGGTCGATCCCGTCGAGGTGGAACGGGAACGCACCTCCTTGCTGGAGTTGACCAAGGCCGAAGGCAAGCCCGAGCAGGCGTGGGACAAGATCGTCACCGGCCGCCTGCGGGCCTGGTATGCCGAGCGGGTGCTGTTGGAACAGGGCATGTTCGGCGAGAAGGAAACGGTGCAGTCGCGGCTGGGCGACGGGGAGATCGTGCGGTTCGAGTTGGCGGCCATCGGCAGTTGACCGTGACCACCGACGGCGGCACGTTGCGACCGGGACGGTGGAATCGGATCGTCCTGAAGCTCTCCGGCGAGGCCTTTGCCGGGGAGGGCGGTTACGGCATCGACGGTGCCATTGCCACCCAGATCGCCACCGAAATCGTCAAGGTGCGGGAGGAGTTCCGCGTGGACGTGGCCGTGGTGGTGGGCGGGGGCAACATCTGGCGGGGAATGATCGGCGCCGGCGCAGGCATGGACCGGGCCCAAGCCGACTACATGGGCATGCTGGCCACGGTCATCAACGCGCTCGCCCTCCAGGACACCCTGGAGCGGCTCAACCAGCCCACCCGGGTGCAGACGGCCATCGGCATGGCCCAGGTGGCCGAGCCCTACATCCGGCGCCGGGCCATTCGCCACCTCGAGAAGGGTCGGGTGGTGATCTTCGCCGCCGGCACCGGCAACCCCTTCTTCACCACCGACACGGCGGCGGCGCTGCGGGCCGTGGAGATCGAAGCCGGGGCGCTCCTGAAGGGCACCCACAGCGGCACCGACGGGGTGTACACCGCCGACCCCCGCGTCGACCCCGACGCCCAGAGGCTCGAACACGTCCCGTACCTGGACGTGCTGTCCCAAGGCCTGAAGGCGATGGACAGCACCGCGGTTTCCCTGTGCATGGACAACAAGCTGCCCATCGTGGTCTTCGATCTCATGGAGCCGGGAAACGTGCGTGCCATACTCGACGGCCAGCCGATCGGTACATTGGTGTCATGAGGAGCTGTTCGACAGCCGTAATTCGTCGGGGGCACCGCGCGCATGACCACCGGCAATGAGCTGACCGACCTGGTAGTAGAAGAGGCCGGCGGCCGCATGGAGGCCGCGGTCCAGCACGCCCGCCAGCAGTTTGCCTCGGTCCGCACCGGACGGGCTTCTCCGGCCCTGTTCGAGCGATTCCTGGTGGACTACTACGGCACCGAGGTTCCCCTCCAACAGCTCGCCAGCTTCAGCGTTCCCGAGGCCCAGCTCCTGGTCATCTCTCCGTTCGACAAGGCGTCCATTGCCGCCATCGAGCGGGCCATCATCCAAGGCGACCTGGGCCTCAACCCCAGCAACGACGGCAACGTGGTGCGGCTGAACTTCCCCCCGCTGACCGAGGAGCGCCGCCGTGAATTGGTCCGAGTGGTGAAGCAAATGGCCGAAGAGGGCCGGGTGGCGGTTCGCAATGCCCGCCGCAGCGGACGCCAGGAAATCGACCACCTCAGCAAGGACGGTGACGTGTCCGAGGACGAGGCCGGCCGGACGCAAAAGGAACTCGACCGCATCACCCATGAACACGAACAGCTCATCAACGATGCCCTCGGCGCCAAAGAGCAGGAACTACTGGAGATCTGAGCAGACTGGAGCACCTGGAGGGGCCAGTGGACGACAACAATCCTTTCAAGCGACCCGACGATGATGCCGAAGCAACGCCTGATGACGAACAGGCCATGTTCCTGGACGATCTGACGGCGCTGTTCGACGAAGACGAAGACGACGCCGCCGACCTTCCCCGGTGGGACGAGTTCGCAAGCGAGACCTCGGACGAGGAACCGGCGTGGGACAGCCTGTCCGAGGCCACCCCCCAGTGGGGTGACGACTCCGCCGAGCAGGCCGTGGCCGACGTGGCCCTTCCCACGGCCATCGGCACCGCCGCCGAGGGGGTGAGTGTGTTCGAGGACTTGGAGCCGACCGAGTCGGTGGAGTTCCCGTCGCTCGACCGGGTGGACGAAGTGCTGTTGCTCGACAGTCCCGACGCGCCGATTCACTCGGACATGATCGACCCCTACGGTCCGCCCCCGACGCAATCATCCCCCCGAGGAGGGGGGCCGTCGTCCGCCGCCGGTGGCAGCACCCTGACCGGCCTGGTGGTCGGTTTGGTGCTGGGCGGCATCGTGTTGGCCGCGGTGGCCATCGGCGAGCGCATGGCGCTGGCCGTGCTGACCATCGCCCTGTTGCTGGCGGCCGCGGAGTGGTTCACCACCCTGCGTCAATCGGGCTACCAGCCTCCCACGCTGGTGGGCTTCGTGGCGGTGGTGGCCATGCCGGTGGCGGCCTACTGGCGAGGGGCCGACGGCATCGTGATGGTGTTGGTGTTCGCCCTGTTCGGGGCCGGGCTGTGGTACCTGGGCGGGGTGGGCCAAGACCGGCCGCTGGCCAATCTCGGGGTGACCATGCTGGGGATCACCTGGATCGGGGTGACCGGGGCCTTCGGCGGGCTGCTCTTGGATCGCCCCGACGGGGCCGAGTTGGTGCTGAGCGCGGTGATCCTGACCGTGGCCCACGACGTGGGCGCGTTCACCGTCGGGCGGGCCGCCGGCCGCACGCCGCTCTCGCAGGCCAGTCCCAACAAGACGGTGGAGGGTCTGATCGGGGGCACCATCCTCACCATCGCCGCCGCCCTGGTGTTCATTTCCGTGTTGGAGATCGGGCCCTTCGGCTCGCCCACCGGGTCGCGTTCCGACGGCGTGATCCTGGGCATCGTGGTGGCCGTGGTGGCGCCGCTGGCTGACCTGCTGGAGTCGGCCATCAAGCGGGATCTGGGCGTCAAGGACATGGGAACGCTGCTGCCGGGCCACGGGGGGATGCTGGACCGCATCGATGCCCTGCTGTTCGTGCTGCCCGCCACCTATTTCACGGCGCTGATGCTCGACGTCATCTGATCGAGCGGCCACTTTCGCATCGTGTCTTCCCTGTCGCTCTTGGGTTCGACGGGCTCCATCGGCGTCCAGACGCTGGACGTTGTTCGGGCCGAACCCGACGCATGGGACGTGGTGGCGCTGGGGGCGGGCCGCTCGGTTGCCCAACTGGTTGACCAGGCTCGGGAGTTTCGGCCCGAGGTGGTGGTGGTCGGCGACGAGAACCGGGTGCCGGAGGTCCGAGAGGCCCTGCCGGGGGTGGCGGTGGCCTGCGGGCCCGCTGCCCTGGCCGAGGCCGCCGCCATGGGCGAGGTGGTGGTCAACGGGGTGGTCGGGTTTGCCGGGCTGCCGGTGACGCTGGCCGCCCTGGAGGCGGGCCGCCGCTTGGCCCTGGCCAACAAGGAGTCATTGATCGCGGCAGGACCGGTGGTGCAGCGGGCCCGCGCCACCCCCGGTGCGGAGTTGCTCCCGGTGGACAGCGAGCACTGCGCGGTCCACCAGTGCCTGCGGGCCAACGACGCCTTCACCGAACCGGCGGGCATGGATCGCGTGCAGCGCATCGTGCTGACGGCCAGCGGGGGCCCGTTCCGGGGGCGCACCGCCGAGGAGTTGGCCGACGTGACGGTGGAACACGCCTTGACCCACCCCACCTGGAGCATGGGCCCCAAGATCACGGTGGACTCGTCCACCCTGATGAACAAGGGGCTGGAGGTCATCGAGGCCGACGAGCTGTTCGGGGTGGGCTACGACCGCATCGAGGTGGTCATCCACCCCCAGTCGGTCATCCACTCCATGGTGGAATACACCGACGGGGCCACCATCGCCCAGCTCTCCCTACCCGACATGCGGCTGTGCATCGGCTACGCCCTGGCTTATCCCGACCGCATCGCCACCCCCTTCGGTCGCATCGACTGGGCCGAGCTCCGTCGATTGGATTTCGAGCCTCCCGACACCGAGGCGTTCCCCTGTCTGGCGTTGGCCTACGCCGCCGGGCGCATGGGGGAGACCGCCCCCGCCCTGCTGAACGCGGCCAACGAGGTGGCCGTGGGGGCTTTTCTGGAAGAGCGGATAGCCTGGAACTCGATTCCCAAGATCTTGGAGAAGGTCCTGGCCGGTCACGACGGCACCGAGGCCGACTCCCTGGAGGCGGTGATGGAGGTCGATGAACGCGCCCGGGCCACGGCCGAACACATCGTGGACCGCCACGAGTTCCGCACCTGAGCCATGACCAACCCCACAATCGAGCCGGCGTCACCGGCCCCGCCCACCGGACCTCGGGCCGAGGCTCAGGGCTGGGGGGGCTTGGGTTTGGCCGTCGCCTTGTTGGCCGTGGTGTTGTGGGCCGGGGGCCTGCCCATGCTCATCGTGGTGCTGGCCGTGATCGGCATCATCTTCCTGCACGAGGTGGGCCACTACGTCACCGCCCGGGCCGCGGGCATGAAAGTCACGGAGTTCTTCCTGGGCTTCGGACCCCGACTGTGGTCGATGCGCCGGGGGGAGACGGTGTACGGCCTGAAGGCCATTCCCGCCGGGGCCTACGTGCGGATCATCGGCATGAACAACCTGGAGGAGGTGCCTCCCCACGAGGAGCACCGCACGTACCGCAGCAAGCCCTACTGGCGGCGGCTGTCGGTGGCGGTGGCCGGTTCGGCCGTGCACTTCCTGTTGGCCCTGGTGCTGATCTTCTCGTTCCTGGTGGCGGGCGGCAAGAACGAGCGGGTGCCCTCCCCGGAATGGACCGTCTCCAGCGTGCTGGTCGGTTCACCGGCCCAGGCCGCCGGGCTGTTGCCCGAAGACCGCATCGTGTCGGTGGACGGCACCCCGGTGAGCACCATGTACGACATGATCGGGGTGCTGCCCGGACCGGATTCCCAGGTGCGCCTGGAAATCCGACGGGGCGACGACCTGCTGGCCCGCACGCTGGTCCTCGCCGCCCACCCCCAGGACTCCGAACGGGGCTATCTGGGCATCGCCTCGGGGTCGGCCTGGCAGAACCGTTCGATCAGCGTGGGCTACGTCGAAGCAGTTCCCGAGACCTTCAGAGAATTCGGGTTCCTGATGAAGGAGTCGGTGCTGGCCATCGGCCGGTTCTTCTCGCCCAGCGGGCTCAACGACTTCTTCCGCCAGGTGACCGACCAGCCCGTCCCGGAGGCGAGCACCCCGGCGGGAACCGGGATCTCCACGGTCGGCCCCCAGGAGGACGGCGATCGGGTGATCTCCATCTTCGGGGCGCTGCGGATCGGCGCCGATCTCACCGAGTTCGGCTACAAGAGCCTGCTGTTGTTCCTGGCGTTGCTGAACGTGTTCATCGGAGTCTTCAACCTGATTCCGCTGTTGCCCCTCGACGGGGGCCACGTGGTCATCGCCACCTACGAGCGCCTGCGCTCCCGACGGGGCCGTCGCTACTCCGCCGATGTGACCAAGATGGTGCCGGTGGCCTACGCCGTGGTGGTGCTGTTGGTGGTGGTCGGCCTGGGGGCGCTGTACCTGGACATCACCGATCCGGTGGAGATTCCGTGACCGTGGTGGGCAATTGCGGTTGCCGGCGGTCGGACATGTCAAGCTGAAGCCGTGGAAGTCCAGGCCGCATTCCCGCGCCGCACCACCCGCCAAATCCAGGTGGGCAATGTGGCCGTGGGCGGCGGCGCGCCCATCACCGTCCAGTCGATGACCACCACCCGCACCGCCGACGTGGAGGGCACCCTCCAGCAGATTTACGCCCTGGCCGCTGCCGGGGCCGACATCGTGCGCTGTACCTGCAACGAGATCGAGGCGGCCGAGGGCCTGGCCCAGATCGTGCCCCGGTCGCCGGTGCCCATCGTGGCCGACATCCACCACCAGTACCGCATGGCGCTGGCCGCCCTGGATGCCGGTGTGCACTGTTTGCGGTTGAACCCCGGCAACATCCGCAAGCCCGAGCACATCCGGGCGGTGGCCTCGGAGTGCCGCGACCGAGGGGTGCCCATCCGCATCGGGGTGAACGGGGGCTCGTTGCATCCCGACCTGTACCGCAAGTACGGCGACCGGGTGACGCCCGAGGCCATGGTGGAGTCGGCCCAGATGGAGCTGGACTACTTCCGGGAGGTGGACTTCCGGGACGTCAAGATCTCGGTCAAGGCCTCCAGCGTGCCGCTGATGATCGAGGCCTACCGGCAGTTGGCCGATGTCACCGACCATCCCCTGCACCTGGGGGTGACCGAGGCCGGACCGCCCCCGGTGGGGCTGATCAAGTCCACCGCGGGGATCGGCACGCTGTTGGCCGAGGGCATCGGCGACACCATCCGCTACAGCCTCACCGCCGATCCGGTGCAGGAAGCCAAAGCTGGCCGCCAGCTCCTCGAATCGATGGGGCTGCGGGAGCGCAAGAACGTGGATCTCATCGCCTGCCCGAGTTGCGGTCGCGCCGAGATCGACGTCTACGCGGTGGCCGAGCAGGCCATGGAGGCCTTCGGTGACCGGGAAATCCCCCTGCAGGTGGCGGTCATGGGCTGCGTGGTCAACGGTCCCGGCGAGGCGCGGGACGCCGACATCGGCATCGCCGCGGGCAACAAGCGGGGCCACCTATTCGTGAAGGGGCGCAACGTGGCGGTGGTGGCCGAGGAGGACATGGTGTCGTCCCTGGTGGAGTGGGCCGAGCTGATCCACGAACACGGCCCGGAAGCGGCCCTGGCCCGGGCCGACACGGTGGCCGCCGCCCGGGAGGCCGAACGGGACCGAAGCCGCCTGTTGGCCGATCAGGGCGACGACGCCAACCAGGCCGGCGAGAAGATCGAGAAAATCCGGGAACGGGCCTGACCATGGCCGAAGACTTCGAGATGATCCGGGAGCGAGCCTGACCATGGCCCGCAAAGGCGTGCTCACCCCCCAGCACGAGGACTTTCCCCGCTGGTACCAGGACATCCTCAACAAGGCCGAGTTAGCCGACAACGGTCCCGTTCGGGGCACCATGGTGATCCGCCCCTACGGCTACGCCCTGTGGGAGCGGATGCAGGCCGAGGTGGATCAGCGCATCAAGGCGGCGGGCGCCGACAACGCCTACTTCCCGCTGTTCATCCCCGAGAGCTACCTGAACAAGGAGTCCGACCACGTGGAGGGCTTCAGCCCCGAGATGGCCGTGGTCACCCAGGGCGGGGGCCGGGAGTTGGCCGAACCGGTGGTGGTGCGGCCCACCAGCGAGACCATCATCAACGCCTACTTCTCCAAGTGGGTGCAGAGCCACCGCGACCTGCCGCTTCTGATCAACCAGTGGGCCAACGTGGTCCGCTGGGAGATGCGCCCCCGCATCTTCCTGCGCACCACCGAGTTCCTGTGGCAGGAAGGCCACACCGCTCACGCCACGCGCCAGGAGGCCCGTGACTACGCCTCCCGGATTCTCCACGAGGTGTACTTGGAGTTCATGGAGTCGGTGCTGGCCATCCCGGTGCTCATCGGCTACAAGACGGCGGCCGAGCGGTTTCCGGGGGCCATCAACTCGATGTGCCTGGAGGGCATGATGCGCGACGGCAAGGCCCTCCAGATGGGCACCTCCCACGAGCTGGGACAGACGTTCGCCACCATGTTCGACATCACCTACCTGGACGCCGACGGCAACCAGTCCCTGGTGTGGCAGACCTCCTGGGGGGTGTCGTCGCGCATGGTGGGCGGGCTGATCATGGCCCACGGCGACGATCAGGGCCTGGTGGTGCCCCCTCGTCTGGCCCCCATCCAAGCGGTGGTGATCGCCGTGCGCGACGACGACGGGGTGGTGGAGGCCTGCCACGCTCTGGCCGCCGAGCTGTCCGCCGCGGGGGTACGGGTGCGGGTGGACGACCGGACCGGTACCGGGTTCGGCCGCCGGGCCACCGACTGGGAACTCAAGGGCGTGCCCGTCCGGGTGGAAATCGGCCCCCGAGACCTGGAGCAGGGCCAGGCCACGCTGGCATGGCGGGTGGGGGGCGACAAGCAGACGGTGGCCCTCACCGAGGCGGCGTCGCGGATCGAAGAGCTGCTCGAGGCCGCCCAACAGCGCCTCTTCGACGAGGCCGTGGCCTGGCGGGACGCCCACATCGTGGAGGTGGCCACCACCGAGGAGGTGCGGGAGGCCGCGGCCACCGGCTTCGCCCGGATACCCTGGGCCACCCTGGGCCCCGAAGGGGAAGCCGCCCTGGCCGAGGACGCCATCACCGTGCGGTGCCTGCAGCGCCCCGACGGTTCGCTGCCCCTGGGCGACGACGAGCCCGACCTGGTGGCCGTCTGCGGCCGCAGCTACTGAGGAGCCACTGAGGAGCCACTGGCCCCCGCGAGCGCGTCGGCACCCCAGAACATGGGGCTGATGAAACGACAAAGCGGTGTCGAGGGGGTAGGCTGGAGGGCGCATCGTCGTTCTCCGAAGTGTCGATCTCAGAAGTTGGGTACCAAGCTTGGGTGAGGCGTGGGTTTCGGCCCACGCCTTCTGGCTTTGGGCCGGCATTTTGGGCAGCCACAGGGGAACGGCGACAAAACCGACCGATCACCAACCAGGAAAGGGGCGAGATGTCCGTTGCCGACGACGTGCGCGACCTGCTGACGCCCCTGTTCCAGGGTAGGGGCCTCCACCTCTACGACCTCACCCATGGCGGCGGCGTGCTGCGCATCATCGTGGACAAGCCCGGCGGGGTCGGCCTGGACGAGGTGGCCGACGTTTCCAAGGTGGTTTCCCGCCTGCTGGACGACAGCGATCTGGTACCCGGCCGCTACACCCTGGAGGTGACCAGTCCCGGCCTGGAGCGACCGCTGCGTCGCCCGGAGCACTTCGTCCGGGCCGAGGGCGAGACCATTGCCGTGAAGCTCGGACCCCAGGTGGACGGTGAGCGTCGGATTCAGGGGGTGCTGGTGGGGTGTGACGAGGTGGGGATCACCGTCGAGAGCGACGGCGGCACCCATCAGCTCGCGTTCAGCGACATTGCCAAGGCTCGGACCGTGTTTGCCTGGGGTCCGACGCCCAAGCCCACGATCAAGGAGAAGAGCAGCCGATGAATCCCGACATGCTGGAAGCCCTCCAAGCCCTGGCCGCCGACAAGGGAATCTCGGTGGATGCCCTGTTGGCCGCCCTGGCCGACGCCCTGGAGTCGGCCTACAAGCGGATGCCCGACAGCGAGGAATACGCCTGGGTCACCATCGACCCCGAGACGGCCGACATCCGGGTGTTCGCCCAAAAGCTCGACGAGGACGGCGAGCCGGTGGGCGAGTCGTTCGACGTCACCCCCGACGGCTTCGGCCGCATCGCCGCCCAGACCGCCAAGCAGGTCATGTTGCAGCGGATTCGCGAGGTGGAGCGAGAGCTGAAGTACGAGGAGTACGCGGGCCGGGAGGGCGACATCGTCACCGGCATCATCCAGCAGAACGACGCCCGCTACACCCTGTTGGACTTGGGCCGGGTGGAGGCACTGTTGCCCCAGGCCGAGCAGGTGCCCTTCGAGCGCCCCGACGCCAACAGCCGACTCAAGGCCTACATCGTGGAGGTGCGCAAGACGGCCAAGGGTCCCCAGATTGTGGTCAGCCGCACCCATCCGGGATTGATCAAGCGGCTGTTCGAGTTGGAGGTGCCCGAGATCGCCGACGGGGTGGTGGAGATCCGGGCTTGTGCCCGCGAGCCCGGACATCGCACCAAGATCGCGGTGGCCTCCAGCGACGTTAATGTCGACCCGGTGGGGGCCTGCGTGGGAGCCCGGGGGGCCCGGGTGCGCATGGTGGTCAACGAGTTGCGGGGGGAGAAGATCGACATCGTTCCCTACTCCGACGATCCCGCCGATTTCGTGGCCAAGGCGCTGTCCCCGGCCAAGATCAAAGAGGTCTCCATCGACGAGGAGACCGGGGTGGCCGTGGTGGTGGTGCCCGATTATCAGCTCTCACTGGCCATCGGCAAGGAAGGCCAAAACGCCCGCCTGTCCGCCCGACTGACCGGTTGGCGCATCGACATCAAGAGCGAGAGCCAACTGGCCCAGGAGGCAGCCTACGCCGAGATGGACTGGGCCGAGGGCGAATGGGTGGTGGACGAGACCACCGGCGAACAGGTCTGGCGGCCCGCCGAGGGTGGACCGGCCCTGTCGGCCGACCAGTGGGCGGCCGAGGGCAGCGAGGACACCCCGCCGGAGCAGGAACAAGGCCCTGCGCCGGAAGTTTCGGAGGAGGCCCCCCAGGTGGGGTAGAAGCCACGGCCTCGGATTGACTTCGAAATCCGCAGGCCGGGCGTGAGAATATAGGAGCCCGACCCGTCAGGGTCGGCCGCGCTTCGCGGACGGACGAGGAAAGAGCCTTTTGCCAGCAAAGATTCGGGTTTACGAGCTTGCCCGTGAGCTTGGCCTCACGAACAAGGAGACGCTTGATCTCTGTGTTGCGTTGGGGATCGGCGTCAACAGCCATTCCTCGAGCGTGGTGGATGCCCAAGCCGATCGTGTCCGTCGCCGTGCCCATCGAGACGGTTTGGTACGCCCGCCGGAGCCGGAACCCGAGCCCGAGCCGGAACCGGAGCCGGTGGCCGTTGCACCGGAGCCGGAACCCGAACCCGAGCCAGTGGTGGATGCACCGGAGCCGGAACCCGAGCCGGTGGCGGTTGAGCCGGAGCCGGTGGTCGTTGAACCGGAACCCGAGGTTGTCGAACCCGAGCCGGAGCCCGAACCGGAGCCGGTGGCCGTTGAACCCCAGCCCGTGGCCGAGGTGCCGGAACCGGAGCCGGAGCCGGTGGCGGTTGAGCCGGAGCCGGAACCCGAGCCCGAACCGGCTGCCAAGGCACCCGCCGGCGAACCACCGACCGCCGAAGCACCGGCGGCACCGCCCAAGCCCTCCCGGGTGGTCACCTCCAGTGGGAGCATGGCCCCCCGAACCCGACCACCGGCACCCCCGTCGGAGCCCGGGCCGGGGCGACCAACCGCCGAGCCCCGACCCGGACCCAGGCCCGCCCCCGATCCACAGCCCGTCCAACCGGCCGCCAGTGCTCGCACCAGCCCACCGCTCTCGTCGTCGGGCAAGCCCATCCCCCCGCCTCCGGGACGCCCGCCCATGTCGTCGTCGGGCAAGCCCATCCCGCCACCTCCAGGGCGAGGTGGGCGAGGTCCGGCACCGAGCCCACGCCGCGGTCCTCGCGGCCCGGTTCGTCCGGCGGGCGGGGGCCAACGGCCCGGCGGATCGGCACCGGGCCGGTCGTCCACACCCCTGGCCGCCCGTGGTCCCGGTGGCGGGGGCCTGGCTGGGCCTCCCGGCGGTCCCGGCGCACCCGGCGGTCCGGGAGGTCGGGGACGGGGCGGTCCCCAGCGCCCGCAACAGCGGCGGCGAAAGAGCAGGCGTCGGCGGCGGGTGGCCGAGGATCTCCAGCCGCTGAACATTCCCGACTACACGCCCACCGAAGCGGCTGCCCCGGTCGGCGAAGTGGTGATCGAGCGGGCCTCCACCCCCCTGGAGGTGGGCCCCAAGCTGAACCAGACGGCGGCAGACGTGGTCCGCTTCCTCATGCAGCAGGGGGAGATGGTCACCGCCACCCAGTCGCTGACCGACGACATGATCGAGCTGTTCGCCGCCGAGGTGGGGGCCGAGATCCGTCTGGTGGATCCCGGTGAGGAACAGGAGAACGAGCTGCTCAAGCTGCTCGAGGCCGACTTCACCGAGGAGGAACTGGAAGAGGACACCCCGGTGCGACCCCCGGTGATCACCGTCATGGGCCACGTGGACCACGGCAAGACCAAGCTGCTCGACCAGATCCGCAACGCCAACGTGGCCGAGGGCGAGGCCGGGGGCATCACCCAGCACATCGGCGCCTACCAGGTGGAGAAGGGCGGGCGAACCCTCACCTTCATCGACACCCCGGGCCACGCCGCGTTCACGGCCATGCGGGCCCGTGGGGCCGATGCCACCGACATCGTGGTGCTGGTGGTGGCCGCCGACGACGGGGTGATGCCCCAGACCCTGGAGGCCATCAACCACGCTCGGGCCGCCGACGTTCCCATGGTGGTGGCCATCAACAAAATCGACCGCAACAACGCCGATCCCAACCGGACCATGCAACAACTGGCCGAGCACGATCTGGTGCCCGAGCAGTGGGGGGGCGACACCATCACCGTGGAGCTCTCCGCCCTGCAGAACCTGGGGATCGACGACCTGTTGGAGCAGTTGGCCGTGGTGGCCGAGGTGGAGGACTTGCGGGCCGGCCCCGAGGGCCGGGCCCGGGGCGTGGTGTTGGAGTCCAACCTGGACATCGGCCGAGGCCCGGTGGCCACGCTCCTGGTGCAGCACGGCACCCTGCGGCGGGGCGATCCGGTGGTGGCCGGGGCGTCGTGGGGCCGGGTTCGGGCCCTGCTCGACGACCGGGGCCGACAGATCACCGAGGCCCTGCCCTCCACGCCGGTGCAGGTGTTGGGGCTCTCCGACGTGGCCAACGCCGGCGACTCGTTCGTGGTGGCCCCCAACGAGAAGGTGGCGGCCAAAGTGGCCCAGACCCGTGAGCACTCCCTGCGGATTGCCAGCCTGGGCCGGGATGCCGCCGCCACCGCCGGGGGTGCCCGCCTCGAGGACATCTTCAGCCAGATCCAGGCGGGCGAAACCGCCACCTTGAACCTCATCGTCAAGGCCGATGTGAACGGGTCGCTGGAGGCGGTGGTCGACAGCCTGCAGCGCCTCGGGCGCGACGAGGTGAAGCTGGCCTTCGTCCATCGGGGCGTGGGCGGCGTGACCGCCAACGACATCCAATTGGCGGCGGCCTCCAACGCCACCATCATCGGCTTCAACGTCCGTCCTGATCGCAAGGCCCGGGAGCAGGCCGAACAGGAGAAGGTGGAGATCCGCACCTACGAGATCATCTACAACCTCATCGAGGACGTGGAGAACGCCATGGTCGGCATGTTGGCCCCCGAGTTCGAAGAGGTGGTCACCGGCGACGCCGAGGTGCGGGAGGTGTTCCGGGTGCCCCGGGTGGGCGCGGTGGCCGGTTGCTACGTGCTGAACGGGGCCATCAGCCGGGGCTCCAAGGTGCGGTTCCTGCGGGACGGCACCGTCATCTGGCGGGGCACGGTGTCGTCGCTCAAGCGGTTCAAGGAAGACGTGCGTGAGGTGCAGTCCGGCTACGAGTGCGGCATCGGGCTGTCCGATTTCCAGGATCTCAAGCAGGGCGACGTGATCGAGACCTTCGAGGAGCGGGAAGTCGCCCGAGTGTGATCGGGTGACCGACCCCGTGGACTGATGCACGTTTTGGCCATGGTCTACGACCTGCACCTGCCCGGTTGCCGATCCCTGAAGCAGCGGCGGTCGGTTCTGCGTCCGGTCATCTCCGGGGTTTCCCACCGGTTCGGGGTGTCAGTGGCCGAGACCGGCCCCACCGATACCTGGCAGCGGGCCGAGGTGGGGGTGGCGGTCGTGTCGGGTGAGCCCGGTCACTGCCGGACGTTGGCCGACGGGGTGGACCGGTTCCTGTGGTCGATACCCGAGATCGAGGTGGTGGACAGCTCGACCCACTGGCTCAACACCAACGAGTAGCCATGACGACCCACCGGCTCAACCCCCCCGAGTAGCCATGGCCCGCAGACGGAGTTCGCGCCCCTCCCACTACTCGCGCTCGGCTCGGCTGGGGGAGCTGCTGCGGGAGATCGTGGCCTCCGAGATGGCCGAGATCGACGACGACCGCTTGGCGCTGGCCAGCATCACCGGGGTGGAGACCAGCGTGGAGTTGAGTCGGGCCACCGTGTTCATCAGCGCCCTCGACGACGAGGCCGCGGCTTTGGCCCTGGAGGCGTTGGAGGAACATCGCTTGGTGCTCAAACAGGCGGTGGCCCGGTCGGCGGCGGTGCGCAAGGTGCCCGATCTGGCCTTCGCCCTCGATCCGGGCATCAGCTCCGGCGAGCGGATCGACCGGATCCTGCGGGACTTGGCCCAGGATCAGCCCCCGGATCCGACGGCGCCCCCGGGCGAAGATCACGCCGACGGTGGAGGCGGGGCGCGGGCGTGAGTCCCGGTGGGGCCGCCGGCCCCGACGGGTTGGCGGTGATCGACAAGGAACCAGGCTGGACGTCCCACGATGTGGTGGCCAAGGCCCGAGGGGTGTTCGGCACCCGCAAGGTGGGACACGCGGGCACCCTGGATCCCGACGCCACCGGGGTGTTGCTACTCGGAGTGGGCCGAGCCACCAAGCTGTTGCGCTTCGTCACCCCGCTGCCCAAGCACTACGTGGGCGAGTTGGTGCTGGGCACCGAGACCACCACCCTGGACGCATCCGGCGAGGTGACCGCCGTCCACGACATGGCCGGGGTGACCCCCGAGCAGGTGGCCGACGCCGCCGCAGGTTTCGTGGGCCCCATCATGCAGGTCCCCCCCATGGTGTCGGCCGTCAAAGTCGGGGGTCGACGCCTTCATGAGCTGGCCCGCCAGGGCATCGAGGTGGACCGTGAGGCCCGCCCGGTCACCGTCCATCGCCTGGACGTGGCTCCCGTGGACGCCACCGTCGGCATCTACCGGCTCGACGTGGAGTGCTCCTCGGGCACCTACATTCGATCCTTGGCCGCCGACATCGGGGCCGCCCTGGGGGGCGGGGGGCACCTGCGGGCCCTGCGGCGCCGGGGTATCGGCTCGTTCACCGAGGCCGAAGCCCACCCCATCGGCGCGTTCGCCGGGCCTCGTGATGACTCCGGAGGCTCAAGCAGCGGGGCCGAGGCCGGTTCCATCACCATGCCCAAGTTGTTGTCGATGGCCGAGGCGCTGCGCGACTACCCCGCCGTGGCCGTCGACGAGCCCCTGGCCCGCCGGGTGAGCCAGGGCCAGGTGTTGGCCACCCGTGAGTTGGGGGTGGAGGGAACGGGGCCGTGGGCCGTGGTCGGGCCGCAGGGCCTGCTCTTGGCCGTGTACCAAGCCCACGCCCCGGACCGGGTGAAACCGGCGGTGGTCATCCCCTTGTCGTCGCCCCGGTAGCCATCCGGGCCCTGGTCGGGCCTGCTGCGGGGAGCGTCGGGCACCCGGTCGGCAATTGTCCGGTGTGTGGCGGTGGCCGCTACCGTGCAGTCCGGTGCAGGTCATCGAAGACTTCGGATACCTGGACGGCAATCACAAGACGGTGGCCAGCATCGGTGTGTACGACGGCGTCCACCTCGGGCATCAAGCCGTCATCAAACAGCTCCTCGGCGAGGCCGACCGCCGCAGCGTGGCCCCCGCGGTGGTCACCTTCGACCGCCATCCCGCCCTGGTGCTGCGGCCCGAGAACGCCCCCAAGCTGCTGAACTCCCTTGACCAGAAGCTCGAGCTGCTGGAGGCGGCCGGGATCGAATTCGTGTACCTGATCAAGTTCTCGCCCGAGCGTTCCCACACCATGCCCGAGGAGTTCGTGCGCCAGGTGTTCGTCGACCGGCTGCGGGTGCAGAGCGTAGTGGTGGGGGAGGACTTCCACTTCGGGCGAGCCCGGTTGGGCAACATCGACACCCTGCGGGAGTTCGGCCACGCCATGGGCTTCGACGTGCAGGCGGTCACCCTGTTGCACCACGACGAGAAGTGGCCCGAGCCGGTGTCGTCCACCGCGGTGCGCCGAGCCCTGGCCGGCGGCGACGTGCGAACCGCGGCGGCCATGCTGGGGCGGTACCACGAGATCAGGGGCAAGGTGGTGCTGGGCGACCGGCGGGGCAAGACCATCGGCTTTCCCACCGCCAACATCCCGGTGTCGATGATGATGGCCTGGCCGGCCGACGCGGTGTACGCCGGCTGGTACACCCGACCCGACGGGTCACGCCACATGGCGGCCATCAACATCGGCCGCCGCCCCACCTTCTACCAGCACGCCCAGGAGTCCCTGCTGGAGGCGCACCTGTTGGATTTCGACGGCAGCCTCTACGGCGAGGAGGCCAGGGTGGAGTTCGTCGAACTCTTGCGCAGTGAGCATCGATTCGACGGCATCGACTCCCTGGTGAGGCAGCTCCGGGTGGACGTGGCCCTCACTCGGGAGATCCTGACGGCGGAATCCTCCCACTAGCGGGTGGAGCGAACCCTTGCTTGGGCCTTGCTGAACAGGAATTGCCGGCCGTGGAGTTTGCCTTGTTCTCGGAGATACCGGTGCCTCGTCCCTGGCACCCCGACAGCGAGCGCCTCCGCTATCAAGAGCTGATCCAGCAGGCCGTGCTGGCCGATCAGCTCGGGTATCACAGCTTTTGGACGGTGGAGCACCACTTTCTGGAGGAGATGTCGCACAGCTCCAATCCCGAGGTGCTCTACGGGGCAGTGGCCGCGCTCACCGAGCAAATCCGTCTGGGATACGGGGTGCGGCTCACCCCCCGGCCGTACAACCATCCGGTGCGCAGCGCCGAGTCGGCCGCCACGCTGGACGTGATCAGCGGCGGGCGGGTGGAGTTCGGCACCGGTCGGTCCACCACCCGGGCCGAGCTGGAGGGGTTCGGCATCGATCCGCGGGAGACCCGGGCCATGTGGGCCGAAGCGGTCGAGCACATCGCCGGCTGCTGGCTGAACGACGAGCACGAGTTCCAGGGCGAGTACTGGTCGATGCCCCGGCGGCGGGTGCTGCCCAAGCCGGTGCAAAGGCCCCACCCGCCCCTGTGGGCGGCCACCGGCAGCCGGGAGACCCACCAGCTCGTGGGGGAGCTGGGTCTGGGCCTGTTGTCGTTCAGCGCGGGGGTGTCGCTGGAGGAGCTGGCCCTGCGGGTCGATCTGTACCGTCGGGCCGTAGCGGCGTGTGCGCAACCGGTGGGCGGGTACGTGAACGACCGGGTGGCCACCTTTGCCATGTTCCACTGTGCCCCCACCACCGAGGAGGCCTACGAGAACGCCCGGGAGTCGTTCTGGTGGTACCCCACGGTGGCCTTCAAGCTGGTGGCCAGCGTGGCCGAGATGCTCCAGGAAACCGACGAGGAGCTCGGCGACTGGAACTATCTCCGCTACCTGCCGGGCATGACCCGGGAGGCCGATTGGGACACCACGTTCAGCGTGGAGGACCTGGTGGCCCAGGGCGTGGCCGTGGCCGGTGACCCCGACCAGTGCATCGAACTGTGCCAAGGGTTTGCCGACATCGGCGTCGACCTCTTGTTGTGCATGATGAACCCCTACGCCATTCCTCACGACAAGGTGATGCAGAGCCTGCGCCTGACCGCCGAACACGTCATGCCCGCCCTCCGCGGCTGAGCGGCTCGCCGGACGGCGTACCTCACCCTCCGCGGCTGAGCCATTCTGGGTGACGCACAGGTAGGTGTCCTATGGGTGTGGGTGGTAGCGTATGGAGGTCACCCGGGCACAAGCGCGGCAAGGTGCTGTGCGATCGCCCGCTTTCTGATCGACGACCCACTGAGTAGGGATGGCAGAGAAGCTAGCCACAAAGGCCGCAACCATCGAGGAGCATCGCCTTCACGACACCGACACCGGCTCACCCGAAGTGCAGATCGCCTTGCTCACCGAGCGGATCAACCACCTCACCGAGCACTTGAAGGTGCACGTCAAGGACCACCACAGCAGGAGAGGCCTGTTGACCATGGTGGGACGGCGGCGGCGGCTGCTCGATTACGTCAAGGACAATGACGTGGAGCGGTACCGCGGCATCATCGCCGCACTCGGTCTTCGCCGCTGACGAACGGGCATGGCCCAGGCGGCCATCGAAAGGCATACAAGAAAAGCACACGCAGGCCGTGAGAGTTAGCTGCCAGTTGAAGGGGCCGAGTACGGCTGGGCCTCTTCAACTGGGAACTGGCTCCGTGTGGCCTGCTCGGGTCCCCTGAGGCCCGGAGAGGAGAAAACATGGCGGAGCCATTCACCGTTTCAGCCGCGGTCGGCGGAGCGGAACACAAGACCCTGTCGTTTGAAACCGGACGTCTGGCCGCTCAGGCCGACGGCGCCGTTGTGGCCCGCATGGGCGACACCACCATCCTGGTGACCGCCACTGCGGCCCGCCGGGTTCGTGAGGGGACGGACTTCTTCCCCCTCACCGTGGACATCGAAGAGCGGATGTACGCCGCGGGCAAGATCCCGGGCTCGTTCTTCCGCCGGGAGGGCCGAGCCCCCGAGTCGGCCATCCTGACCTGCCGGTTGATCGACCGGCCGTTGCGGCCCTCGTTTCCCGACGGATTCCGCAACGAGGTCCACGTTGTCGGCACCGTGTTGGGGGCCGACCAGGAAAACCCCTACGACGTGATCGCCATCAACGGGGCTTCGGCGGCCCTCAGCCTGTCGGGCATCCCGTTTGCCGGCCCCATCGGGGCGGTGCGGGTGGCGCACACCAGCGACGGGGAGTGGATTCCCCATCCCACCTACGCCGAGGGGGCCGACTCCACGTTCGAGATGGTGGTGGCCGGTCGGGTGTTGGACGACGGCGACGTGGCCATCATGATGGTGGAGGCCAACGGAACCGAGGCCAGTTGGTCCCTGTACCAAGACGGCGCCCCCAAGGTGGACGAAGCCGTGCTGGCCGAGGGTCTGGAGCGGTCCAAGGAGTGGATCAAAGAGGCGGTCGGTCTGCAGCGTCGGCTCATCGCCACCGCCGGGGTGAAGCCGCCGTTGGAGTACGAACTCCAGGTGGACTACAGCCCTGAGGTGGAGGCGGCGGTGGCCGAGGCCGGCACCGAGAAGCTGGCGGCGGCCATGTCCATCGCCGACAAGACGGCCCGCCAGGACGCCGAAACCACCGCCAAGGAGGAGATTGTCGCCGCTCTCGCCGACCGGTTCGCGGAAGTGGAGGGGGCCGACAAGCAGATCTCCGCCGCGGTGCGCTCGCTGACCAAGCGCATCGTGCGCAACCGCATCGTGACCGATGGCGTGCGGATCGACGGTCGGGGGGCGGCCGAGTTGCGGGCCCTGGATTCCGACGTGGGGGTGGTGGACACCGCCCACGGGTCGGGCTTGTTCGAGCGGGGGGAAACCCAGGTTCTCAACATCACCACGCTGGGTACCGCCCGGATGGACCAGATGATCGACGGTATCGATCCCGTGGACAAGAAGCGCTACATCCACCACTACAACTTCCCGCCCTATTCCACCGGCGAGACCGGCTTCATGCGGGGGCCCAAGCGACGGGAGATCGGACACGGGGCGCTGGCCGAGAAGGCCCTGGTTCCGGTAGTGCCCGACATGGACGAATTCCCCTACACGCTGCGGCTGGTGTCGGAGGTGCTGTCCTCCAACGGCTCCACCTCGATGGCGTCGGTGTGCTCGTCCACGCTGTCGCTCATGGACGCGGGCGTGCCCATCAAGGCGCCGGTGGCCGGCATCGCCATGGGGTTGGTGTTCGACGAGGGTCGCTACGTGACGCTCACCGACATCCTGGGCGCCGAGGATGCCTTCGGCGACATGGACTTCAAGGTGGCCGGCACGGCCGACTTCGTGACCGCCCTGCAGCTCGACACCAAGATCGACGGACTGCCCGCCGACGTGTTGGCGGGCGCGTTGAATCAGGCCCGCGACGCCCGTCTCCAGATCCTGGAGGTGATGGCCGGGGCCATCGACGCCCCCCGCGACGACGTTCGGCCTAACGCCCCCAAGATCATCAAGTTCGAGATCCCGGTGGACAAGATCGGCGAGGTGATCGGGCCCAAGGGCAAGGTCATCAACACCATTCAGGCCGAGACCGGCGCCGAGGTGAACGTGGACGACGACCAGGATTCGGGCATCGTCACCATTTCCTCCACCAACCGCGACTGCGTGTACGAGGCCGAGCGGCAGATCCGGCTGATCCTGGATCCGCCGACCGCCGATGTGGGGGAGGTCTACCAGGGCAAAGTGGTGAACATCACCGCTTTCGGCGCCTTCGTGAACATCCTCCCCGGCCGCGACGGCTTGGTCCACATCTCCAAGCTGGGACGGGGCCGGCGGGTGGACCGGGTCGAGGACGTGGTGGCTCTGGGCGACGATCTCGAGGTCGTGGTGGAGGACATCGACCCCAACGGCAAGATCAGCCTGAAGTTGGTCGGCGACGACAGCAGCAGTGACCGCGACAGCCGCCGGTCGGACGATCGTCGGGATCGTGACGATTATCGGGGTCGGCGCGATGACCGTCGTGACGACCGCCGGGATCGGGATGACTACCGGGGCCGTCGGGACGATCGCAGAGATGACCGTCGTGACGACCGCCGGGATCGGGATGACTACCGGGGTCGCCGGGACGACCGTCGGGATGATCGCCGGGATCGGGATGACCGGCGGGATCGGGACGACTATCGCGGCCGGCGGGATGATCGTCGGGACGATCGTCGGGACGATCGCAGAGACGACCGGCGCGATGACCGGCGGGGCCGCGACGACCGCCGGGGCCGGGACGACGGCGACAGCCGTCGCTCGGGCGGCCGAGGAGGGCGCGACCGCAACGACCGCGGCGGACCGTCGCAGGCGGCATCCTTCGAGGACGACTTCGAGGCCCAACTTCGTGACGAGTTCGGCGACCTCGGCCCCAGCAGCAGCTCCCCCCGCCGAGGCGGTGGCCGCGGCCGGGATCGCGACCGCGAGTCCCGCTAGGGGTGTTTCTGCTGCCCGTCTCCTGAGTCCCGTTGGTGCCCGATATCGTGGGGATCATGCAACGGGTAGGGGTGTTCGGTGCCGGGGGTCGCATGGGCTTGGCCGTCTGTGAGGCGGTGGCCGGCGATCCCGAACTGGAATTGGTGGCCGCCGTTGATCCCCACCGAGTGGGGCTGCCGGTAGGCGAGCCTGCGGGCAACCTGGTCACGGTGGCCGACCGGCAGGCCGTGGCTGATGCCGGTGCCGATGTGGTGGTGGACTTCACCATCGCCGACGCCGCCCGCGACAACCTGCTGTGGTTGGCCGATCAGGCCATCCATGCCGTGGTGGGTACCACCGGCTTCACCGACGACGACCTGAGCGGCTTTGAGGCGGCGTTTTCCCGAGCCGGGCGGGCGTGCATCATCGCCCCCAATTTCTCCATCAGTGCGGTGCTCATGATGCGGTTCGCCGAAATGGCCGCTCCCTACTTCGATACCGCCGAGGTCATCGAGTTGCACCACGATGCCAAAATCGACGCCCCTTCGGGAACCGCCCGGCTCACCGTGGAGAAGATGGCGGCGGCGTCGGATCACTGGGCTCCTGATCCCACCGAGCACGAAGAGGTGGCCGGGGCGCGCGGGGGCGAAGGCCCCGGCGGGATTCGGGTGCATTCCGTGCGCATGCGGGGGATGGTGGCCCACCACGAGGTGATCCTCGGCGCCCAAGGGCAGACGCTCACCATCCGCCAGGACTCCACCGACCGGTCGTCGTTCATGCCCGGCGTGCTCACGGCGGTGAAACATGCTTCCGAACACTCCGGACTCGTCGTCGGCCTCGATGCCCTGCTGGACATTTAGAACCAGCTCATCGACGCCGTGACGCTTCGGCGAGTGGTGATGCACAGCGTGGTGGGGTTGGGGGTGATCGCCATGGTCACCGCCGGTTTCTGGCAGCTCCACCGGTTGTCCGAGCGTCAGGACCAGAACCGCGCCATCAGCGACCGTGGCCGACTCCCCGTGGCCGACGTTCACGATCTTGTGAGAATCGGCGACGATTTCGAGATAGGGGGCGACCTGGAGTACCGGCCGGTTCGGGCCGTCGGCGTGTACCAGCCCGCCGCACAGGTGCTCGTTCGCAACCGCACCTACCAGGGTTCGGCGGGGTACTGGGTGCTCACCCCGATGCGGCTCCGGACCGGTGCCCTGGTGGCCGTCAACCGGGGCTGGATACCCCACGCCACCGGCACCGGTGACTCCCCGGCGACGTTCGCTCCCCCGGTGGGGGAGGTGGTGGTGACCGGGCTGGTTCGGGACACCGTCACCGCCACCGGCCTGCAGCAGCCCGACCCGGCCGATGGAACCCTCTCCGAGATGGCCCGCCCTGACCTGGGTCGCCTGGCCCGCCAACTCGATGGGCCCCTACTTCCGGTTTACGTACAACTCGAGGCCCAGTCCCCCCCGGTGAGCACTCTCCCTGTTCCCGTTCCACCCCCCGAGCAGGACAACGGCCCCCACCTGGCCTACGCCGTGCAATGGTTCGTCTTCGCCACCATCACCCTGGTCGGCTACCCCCTCATCCTCCGCCGCCTCGGCCGCCCCCAGCCCCAAGCTCTCCTCTCACCAGAGCCCCAAACCGCCGACACCCTCTGACCAGGGCCCACTCCTCCCATCGGCAAGAACGCCGCCCGAAATCACGACCGGCCCACCAGGGCCAGCCCGGTCACTTGGACTCTGTATCACTCCTGGGTGCGTAGCGACGACCAACCCCAGCACTCCGCTTGGCCACTGGTTCGAAGGCTCCTGGAGCTGTCAGCAGATGAGGGGTAGCCCGGAGCCGGCTTTGGTGCCAGGAGCGGGGGTCGGAGTCTCGGCTCGTGTCGGGGATCGGTGGTGGTGCCGTCTGTGGCGACTCTGTCGGTGTCCGGTGGGGTGGTTGTTGCGGTGGGTTTTGCGGTGGCAGGTGGGGCAGAGGAGGACGAGGTTGTCGATGTTGGTGGGGCCGCCGTGTTCCCAGGGTTGGATGTGGTGGATGTCGCAGGCTTGGGCGGCGAGGCCGCAGTCGACGCAGGCCTGGTCTCGGGCGTACAGGGCCATCCTCTGAGCTTGGTTGGGGGCTCGTTGGGTGCGGCCGAGGTAGAGGGGTTGGCCGTCGGTGCCGAAGATGGCCGGGATGATGTCGGCGTCACAGGCCAGGCGGCGGAGGTCTTCGATGTCGATGGGGGTGCCGTCGATGAGTTCGGCGTCCTGGAGCACCCCGTAGATCGGATCCCACTCGGCGGTGACAACCAGCGTGGTCTTCTGCGGGGTAGGCCCGCACTCGGTTCCGTTGGAAGCCTCACTGTCGGTGTCGGGGCGGCTTGCTGCGGGTTGTTGGGTGATGAGGGCGACGAGGGCATCCGCGTTGCGTTGCTCGAACGTGCGTTCTTGGCCGACGGTGGAGTCGTGCTTGAGGAGGCGGGTGTTCATGGCCCCAAGGGCGGTTTTGACGCGTTGGCCTGCGATGGTGTCGAGTTCGGCGTGGAGGATGACCATGTCGTTGTCCCCGTCGAACACGCTGGCGGTGCGGCGGGCGTGTTGGCGTTCGGTGCGGGTCATCCCGTCCGCGGCCATGCGTTGGTTCTCCATGGTTGCCAACGACCGGCGGAACCGGTCGAAAGACTGGGTCAGGGCCAACTTGACCAACTCGTACCCGTCCCCGTCACGGAGGGGGGCGCGTTCGTGGGAGGCGGCGATCAACTCGGCGTGGTCCATGGTGATGAACCCGTCGCGGGCGGCATCGAGCACATCCGGCAGTGCCCGCAACCCCTTGGCCGTCTTGGCCTGACGCTTGGCCTTGCGAGAAGGCAAACCGAACTGCTGGCACACCGCCTCCACGGTGTCGTCTCCGGCGAGTTCACCCAACCGGACCAACAACCCGGCCAGGTGCGCTTCGATCTGACGGCGGACCGTGTCGGTTTCCAACACCCTCTTGATCACCCCAGAGGCATCCAACTCCGAATAATCCTGCAACTCGAACTCAGCCACCATCGCCACCACCGCATCCCGCACCCCGACCGGCAAATCAGCAGTAGTGCTGTCAGAAGAACCAAACTCCATGCATGCAAGTATACCAACCCCGGTGACAACAACCCCCCAGAATTAGGGAATATTCTGGACAAATCTGAAAAAAGATCAGATTTTATTAGAAAAGATCAGTATAAGTGCAAAAGACTGGGCACTGCAGGACGCTGCCCGTGCGGTTTCGAGCTCAGGGTCTTGACGATGCACTCCATGTCAGCCGGACGGACCGGTCCGGTGCCGAGCCCAGAGAGGAGCATGCCGCCTGACCCGGTGCCTGTCGTCGACCCCCAAGTCTTTCGGCCAGGGGGCCACGCGCGATCATGGCGGAGGCACACCGCCTGCGAGGTCCGATCCCAAGGAGATCATCAATGCTTGTCCGAATCGGCGTGATCCGAAGCCAAAAGGAAATCGAGGTGGAGCTGGATCCGGCCACCAAGTTGGAGTCGTTGAAGAAGTCCATCACCAAGGGTCTGTCATCGGGCGAGATGCTGTGGCTCACCGACAGTCGGGGCCGAGAGGTGGGTGTGCCCGCCAACGCCGTGGCCTACGTGGAGCTGGATCCGTCGGCCACCGGCCGCTCCATCGGCTTCGGGAGCTGAATCAGCCGCAGGCATAGACTTGTCCGATGGCGAGCCTGGAGGAGTTGGCCCCCGGACTGGCCAAATCGCGCCGCAACCATCTGCAGCGGCTCATGCGCACCTGGGCGCCCCTGGCCGACATCTCCTTTGCCGACCTCCTGTTGTACGTGCCCTCGGGGGGGCAGGCCCACAGCCCGACCAGCTACGCCATCGCCGGTCAGATCCGACCCACCACCGCCCGATCCGTTCATCGCCACAATCTGGAGGGGGCGGTGTTCACCACCGAGCAGCGCCCCCTGGTGGACGTGGCCTACCGGGAAGGGCGCATCACCGACGGCGGCCGCATCGGCCACGCCGACCAGCCCCGCATCCGCACGCTGACCGTTCCGGTGAACTGCCACGGGGAGGTGGTGGCGGTGATGGCCCGGGAGTTCGATCCCGACGCCCAGCGAAACCCCGGCGAGTTGGAGCTGAGCTACTTCAAGCTGTTCCGGCGGCTGGCCACCATGATCGCCGAGGGGGAGTACCCGTTCCCCGTCGACGACATCGAAACCGAGGAGTCCCCCCGGGTGGGCGACGGGCTGATGCTATTGGACGCCTCGGGCCGGGTGAGGCTGATTTCCCCCAACGCGGCGTCGGCGCTGCACCGCATCGGCCTGCACAGCGAGGTGGAGGGCCGCCGGCTGGTGGAGATCGGCTTGGAGCAGCGGGCCATCCGGGCGGCGTTCGCCTCCCGTCTTCCGCAGACCGAGGAGATCCAACACGGTGACCGGGGCACGGTGGTGTTGCGGTGTCTGCCGCTCATCGGCAAAGGGGAGTTGACCGGCGCCCTGGTGTTGATGCGGGACATCTCCGAGCTGCGGCGACGGGATCGACTGCTGATGTCCAAGGACGCCACCATCGCCGAGATCCACCACCGGGTGAAGAACAACCTGCAGACGGTGTCTTCGCTGTTGCGTCTGCAGGGGCGCCGGGCCACCGCCGCCGAGGCTCGGGATGCCATCGAGGAGTCGGTGAGGCGGATCAGGGCCATCGCCATCGTCCACGAGATTCTGTCTCGGGATGCCCACAGCGACGTGCCCTTCGTGGAGATCGTGCGCTCGCTGGTGCGGATGGTGGAGGAGGGTCTGACCGGTCCCGACCGACCGGTGGAGTTCAAGGTGACCGGCGACGCCGGTGAGCTGGCCGCCGAGGTGGCCACCCCGTTGGCCGTGGTGCTGAATGAGTGCCTGCAGAACGTGATGGATCACGCCTATCCCGAGCCGCCCGGTGGGCACGTGCTGATCGAGCTGGACAACGACGGCGACCGGGTGCAGGTGCGGGTGGTGGACGACGGGGTGGGGGTGGCGCCGGACTTCGACGTGGAACGGGCCGACGGACTGGGCATCGCTATCATCCGCAACCTGGTGGGGGCCGATCTGCGGGGCAGCATCACCATGAGCAGGGGGCCGGGTGGGTCTCCTCGTCCCGGTACTGTGGTGGAGGTGTCGATCCCGCTATTGGGGGCGGTTGCCCAGCAAGACGGGGCTAGGCCGAGATGATCGACGACCGGCGCCGCTCGGCCACCCGTCGGCGGCGGATGGCGCGACGCTCCTCCTCGGAGGTGCCGCCCCAGACGCCGGAGTCCTGGTTGGTGGCCAGGGCGAATTCCAAGCAGGCCGCTTGGGCGGCGCAGGCTCGGCAGACCACTTTGGCCGACTCGATCTGCTCGAGGGCCATGCCGGTGCTGCCGATGGGGAAGAAGAGGTCGGGGTCGGTGTCGCGACAAGCGGCCTGGCATCGCCAGTCGCCGGCGTCGGCGTCGGCCTCTCGGAGTTCCAGCAGCATTTTGGCATTCACGGGAGCACAAGGATAGAGGGGGTTGGCTGATGTGGCAAGAGGGGCTGATGGTGAAAATGTTGGAGTCAACATTTGACGGGGGAGGGGTGCCGTGCGGGTGATCGCCCATCGGGGGGCCTCGGTGGCCGAGCGGGAGAACACCCTGGAGGCGTTTCGGGCCGCAGTGCGGCTCAACGCCGACGGGGTGGAGTTGGACGTGCGGCGCACCGCCAACGGGGTGCTGGCCGTGCATCATGATGCCCACCTGCCCGACGGTCGGGCCATCGTGGAACTGCAGGACGACCAACTGCCCGGCTGGGTTCCCACGCTGGCCGAGGTGATGGACGTGTGCCAGGTTCCCGAGGCCAATCGGGAGTTCCTGGTCAATATCGAGATCAAGAGCAACCTCGGTGAACCCGACTACGACGAGGAGTATCAGGTGTCGACCGCGGTGGCGGGGCTGATCCTGGGCTGGGGGTTCGGGGAGGGTGACCGCCGGGCCATCGTGTCGTCGTTCGACATGGAGGCGATCAACCGCATCCGGGCCGTCGACGCCGGGATCGCCACCGCCTACTTGACGTTCGAGGTGCTGGCGCCCGACCTCCTGGTCAGCCGGGTGGTGTCCGCCGGCCACACCGCCATCCACCCGTACGTGGCCTCCACCAGTCAGGACCTGGTGGACGCCGCCCACGAAGCCGGCCTGGAGATCAACGTGTGGACCGTCAACGACCCCGACCAAATCACCCAACTAGCCGCCATGGGCGTCGACGCCGTCATCACCGACGTCCCCGACATCGCCCGCACCACCCTCGCTTCGAGCCCATCGTGAGCCTGGTGGCTCCGAACAGGTGCTGGCGGTAGGAGCGTCGGTCAAGGTGTATGGTTCGGGGGTCAATTCTGGCGTAGTTCTCAGGTAGGTTCTGGTAATCTTCTCATGTGAGTTCTGCAGGAGTGTTGGCAGGATTGCCGCCAGTGTTCACGACGGGGGATTTCGAGCGGGCCGCAGGGGTGCGCCCGTCGTCGGCGTCGCGGGCGTTGGGCGAGTTCGCGGTGCGGGGCTTGGTGGGCAAGATCAGGAGGGCGACGTGGCGCAATTTCGCAGTGCCATGGCCCGCGGCAGATCAGTGGCTGCTGGAACCCGGCCCGGTATCGCATCACTGGTCGCCGGAATGGGAGGTGGAGTTGCAGGCGGCCTACGGGGACGCCCCCAGAAGGGTGTCGGGGCTTTCCGCCCTCGGCATGGCCGGGGTTCCGGTGGTGTGTCGGCCCGAGGTCTGCGTGGAGGATGGCGTCGCCATCGACACCAGTGGGTTCGGGTTCAGGTCGTGGAGCGAGGGGGCGGGAACCCTGTTGGCCCAGGCTTCACGGATCACCGACCACACGTGGGTGTCCACCCCTGCCCGGGCGGTCTTGGAGTGTGCTCAGTACCCGTATCGGTCCCACCGTTGGGAAGAACACATCGCCCGCATGATCACCAACCGCTTCGACGTGTGCTCACCCGACGAGGTTGCCGCGGTCGCCGACGAATTGGGGTGGCGGGCCGGACTGCGGAGGCTGTCCTCGTTGGCCGAAGGGCTGATCACGTGCGCGGCGGGGTGGGAAATCGGCTTCGACGTCGACCCCGACTGGGCCAGGCTGTGCCAGACGGCCGGCCGAGGCGACCAATGGATACACCTCGCCCCCCTCTACCGGACACACAACCCACCCGGCGACGCCCACCGGGACGTCGCCCGCCGTGTCCGCTGGCAAGCCACCCCCGAAGCCGTCGCCCGCCAAGCCTCCACATGAACCCACCCCCCAACCCGCGCCGCCAACACCCGCAGGCAGGAGCTGAGAGCCGGCGAGACCCACATCGCCTATGGGAACCGGCCGATCTGGTACAGCACCAGGTGGTCTCAACCATTGCGGCCCGCCAGCAGCGCCGTGCTCGGGTGGTATTCAAGGGCGGGACCCTTCTGAGGCTCTGCTACCGCCGTGACTACCGGTACTCCGAAGACCTCGACTTCGATTGGATTCACCCGGACCCCAGCAAGCAGGCCATCCAGGAGTTCTTCGACGACGTCGCCACCAAGGTAACCAATCGTTACGGCACTCTGCTGGAGACCAGGTGGGGAGCCAACAAGCTGAACCTGGAGTGGAAATTGCCGGACGGCCAGACCGGCGTCATCTCCACTGACGTCAAAGGCCGTGACTTTCGAGGCGTCGAGCCCACCACGATCGCATGGACCATCCTGGACAGACACCAGAGAGTTGACGTCTCGGTCCCCATTATGGGCTACTCGTCCGAATCGATGCTGGCTGCCAAGCTGAGCTGCATCGCCGACCCGTCACGCCTGGCTGCCCGTGACTACTACGACCTGTTCCACCTGCTGCAAGACGACAGCATCGACTAGGACACTGCGTTCACCGAGTTCGCCGAACGCCACACCGTCGCTAACCCTAACCAGCCACCTCAACCCGACTGGATCGAAGTCCTACTCGCCAACGCCTACCAGAACCTCGAAGAACTCAACTACCGATGGGACACGCTGGCAGCAACCGGGATGACCGGAGACCCAGACCTCGGTTTCGAACCAGTCCTCGAGGCCATCCACAACGCCCTGCAGCATCTCACCACCACCCAAATCCAGGATCTCAACGAGTAGCAGACACCCTTCAGCCGCCCCGACCAGGGATGATATGCTAACTATGGCTGTGGCCCTTGATACCCTAGTGGCCTTCTACGCCATTGCTCCTCTTGACGTTAGCCCCATATAGGGGTATGATTCGGGGATGGAAACAGGCAGATCCGGTAGGAGAATGGTCGACTATCAAGGCAGAGTCGATGCAGAGATACTAGGATTGAAGGGGCTAACTAGCACGTTTCAAGGTGTGATCTTCCTTCTCATGCTACCGGCATCAATAGCCTTTGCTGTGCTATATACCTATGTTGATGACGAGGGAATACGCAATGCCTTAAGGGTCGCAGTGAGTCCCCTCTCTGTTTTCCTTGCGATTGGGGGCCTGTATTTGATATCTGAATTTGCTGGTCAGAGTGCCTCATTTGGTGAAGGTAGCAATAACTCTATGACCATTAGAATAGCGTCTATGGTTGCAAAGTATGCTGGTATCTCGCTCCTTCTTATCATCTATCTTGAGGTTGTACCTGAAGGAGATATTAGACAAGCTATTGGTGCTCTTATCTTGGTTATAATCCTCGTTGTGATTGTTCTAGTTACCTTCGGACGAGACCTGATTGCTGATTATGAGAAGTTCATAAGGGACAACCAAGTTGGGGCAAAAGTGTTGACACTATTTCAAAGAAGTGCGTGGGTCATTGATATAGTAGTCTGGCTTATGCTATTGTTGCTAGTCGCCATCCTTTGGCTCTTGGTTATGGCCACAACTGGCTCACAAAGAACGGGCTCGACTTATTTCTGGATTGTATTGAATGGAACGGCCCTGTTCCATATTATGCAGGTCTGTATGCTTGGCTTTCGAAGGCAAACTCTTGGACAACAACTTGCTAGGGTCCAGATTCTGAAGGTGCCCACTGGAAGGCCTCTACAATGGCAACAGGCTGGCTTTAGGACATCCCTTCCCTTGAGCTTCATTTACTTGTTTTATGTGTTTGAATTTGAGTATCCTTTGGGCATAGAGTCGGATGTCACTGGCATCAGAGATGTAGCCCTGTCGGCTGCCACTGCTACGGCATTCTTGGCCTTATGCGCTGGGCTGCTGAGCTATACTCTCCTGCGGAATGTTCACGCCCATGGGCAAGGGATTCTCGATCTCTTGTGTGGCACTGTGTCCGTCAGTGTGAAAGAGGAAACTGGAGAGGCAAATGCGCCTACCCCTTCCCCAACAGGTGACCAAGACGCCTCTGGCATGTAAAGAGGACTTTGTCTTGATGGTGAAAGCACCCCAATTGTATCGTCCACTGGCGCATGGCAATGCATGGTCCTTATCTGCTCGGGCATTCCTCAGTTCAGCGTATAGGATGGGGACGTGAAGGTCTTCGTCAGCTCACTGATGGGTGGGCACTTCGGCTCGTTGCGAGAAGCGGCTGCTGCCGGGATCGGAGCACTGGGCTACCAGGTCGTGCGAGCCGAGGATTTCAGAGTCTCCGCCGACAGCCCGCGTGAAGCCTGTCTCAGCGAGGTGCGTTCTGCTGGCACTGTCGTTCTGATCCTGGGTGCCGAGTACGGGAGCCTGCAAGAGTCTGGGAAGTCAGCCACTCATGAGGAGTACCTTGAGGCGAAACACCTGAGCCTTCCGGTCTTGGCGTTCATCGAAGAGAGTGCTGAGCCGGTTGGTGAGCAGGCGGCTTTCGTCAGTGAGGTGAGGAATTGGATCCACGGCCAGTACACAGAATCGTTCACCGAGGCAGAGGACTTGAGGGCCAAGGTCACGCGAGGCCTTCACCGGCTTGCTCTAGCACGGACAACATCGCCACTCGATGACGGCGAGCTTGCAAGCCGGGCTCGGGCGCTCCTACCCGAGCAGTCCCACTCAAGCCAGGCGCAGTTGGTTGTGGCGATTGCCAGCGGTCCCATACAGACGGTCATCCGCCCTGCCACTATCGGAGACCGAGACCTGTTCGAATTCCTCCAAAGGGAGGCGCTCGCCGGCCCCGAGGCCGCGCTGGATCTCTCATCGGGAACCGAGAAACTGATCCAGGGAAATGCCATGGTGCTGCATCAGCCCCACGATGGCGCATGGGTGTCGCTACACGAATCGGGCAGTGTTGTCGTCGCCCAGTCCGCAACCGGGGGCGATCACCGGGCCTCATTCGTCCCCGTGATCGTGAAAGAGGATATTGCAGAGCGAATCGAACGCGCCCTGCGCCTCGCCGGACGGGTGCTCGACCACGTCGATCCGCAGCGCAGAATCAGCCACATATCGGCAGCCGCCCTTCTGGCCAATGCAGGCTTCCTCGGTTGGACTACCCGTCAGGAGCAAGCTGGAAATACGAGCGAGGCCACCATGAACCCCTTTGGCCAGAACCGGGTAGAAGTCTCACTGTCACCGACGACCAGGGCGCGTGCTGAACTCTTGAGCGACTCTAATGGCCTTGCGGAAGACCTCACGGCTCTGCTGAGCCGCAAGGCCAATAGGAGCCCGTACCGGTAGCACCGGAGTCAGGGACGCAGCTCGTTTCGGCCTGGTGGGCGGAGCGGAGATCGGTTAGGAGTTGGGAGCGGATTTCGTTGTCCACGCTGCTCACGTGTTTCACGGTACTGCGTGGAGGCACTTGTGTAGGGTTGGGATTGATGGGCAGGCGTGCGTTGGGCTTGGGGCGGGTGGGGCTGTTGGTGGTGGTGTTGGGGTTGGTGGGGGTTGGGTGTGGGATGTCGGGTGGTGGGGATGAGGTGGTGGGGTCGTGTGTGTCGTCGCCGGGGAACGACAAGTTCTGTTTGGTTGCTGATCCTGACGGCGGTCCTTCCGGGTTGTTGCGGGTGCGGGCGTTGCGGGATGTGACGGTGGAGGTGGATGGCGAGTCGGTGTTGGTGGCCGGTCGGGGGGATGTCGGGGGTTGGGTGGAGGGGGAGGAGAGTCTGGGGATGGAGGGTTCGGCGTGGGTGGGTGGTGATGCCCGGGTGTTCGACGGTGCCCGCGTGGAGGGGGATGCGGTGGTGTCGGGGCGGGCGTGGGTGTACGACGGGGCGGTGGTGTCGGGCCGGGCTCGAATAGGAGATGATGCTCGGGTGTGTTCGGGGGCCCGGGTGTTCGAGCGGGCGGTGGTGTCCGATGACGCGGTGGTGTGCGGGTGGGTGCCGAGGAACTTCATGTTCTCGCATCGGTCGGATTCTGTTGATTTGGGTGGGTATGGGGGCATGGTGAGATGGGTGCAGGGCTGGTCGGAGGTGGGAATCCGCCCTGTTGCCGAGAGGCTCGGGGCTGAGGAAACCGGTGGGTGGGTGTTCGGCGATGCCGTTGTCTCCGGTCAGGGTCGGGTGTTTGACAGCGGACGGGTGTTCGGCGAAGCGGAGGTGTTCGAGCGGTCGACGGTGTTCGATTCCGCTCAGGTGTTCGACGACAGCCGTGTGCATGGTGAGGCAGCGGTACACGGGAACGCGTTGGTGTTCCAGTTTTCCTGGTCCAAGTTGGCCGGTGAGCCATCCGAGGACGGGCAGGTTGAACTGCTCCCGATCTTCTCAGAAGACGATGTGGCCAGGAAGATATGGACAACAGCCCACCCCGAAGGATGGTTCGGTTGGACTGCGCAGGCGCACCACGTCGATGTGGTCATCGACGAAAATGGAGATTGCTATTGGACCGCTGGGCCAGGTGGAAGGGTGCGGGATGACCAAAACAATAGGAGTTGTATTGCTCAGGATGATGAACTCGAAGCTCGTATGGGCAGGGTGCGGCAAACAGAGATCTACGGCTATGCAAACATATTTGGAAGGGCCAAGGTGTGGGGAGGGTCACATGTGGCTGGGGGTGCTTTGGTTTATCACCTGGCTCGTATTTCGGGGGGTGTATTCGTGGGTGGAGGAAAGTACTGTGGGGACATTTGGCGTAATGGTTCGGGCTGGCTCGGTGCATTCTATGAGTGCATCTTTCCCGGGAGCACGTAGTCAGCGCCTCGGCGATGGGAAGTCGTGCGCCAGCATTGTTGGGAAGAGTCGCGGATGGATGCTGGTCTGAACGAGAACACCCATGCGAGGCGCATTGAAAGCTGGAAGCACCCCTTTTCGCCGGTCAGGTGATAGGCAGGGCGAGGGTGAGGGTGTCGGGGGCGTGGTGGAACTCCAGGCGGGTGGTTTCGCCGAGGTAGTCACCGTCGAGCTGGTAGGGGAAAGGGGCGTCAGCGGCGATGATGGCATGGGTCACTTCGGCACGGGAGTGGACGTGGCGGAAGGACGAGACCGGAGGGCCGAACCCCAGGGCTCCGGCGGCCACCCGCAGGAGTCTTGCCGCACGCAGCGAGCGCAGGGTCACCAGTGACAGGGGTCCGTCCAAGGAGGTGCCGGGGGCCACGTTGAAGGGGCGGGCACCCAGGTAGGTGTAGGGATCGGTGTTGAGGCAGATGGCGAATTGGCCCGACACCGTCTCCCCGTCGGCGTGGTACACCGTGAATCGGGGGCGTGACCGGTCGTAGTGACGCAACCAGGTGTCCACTGCGGCGAAGGCGAACAGGGCGTGATTGGCGTACCGCTTGAGCCCGGCCCGGCGCTCCACCTGCTGCACCACGGCGGCGTCGTAACCCACCCCGGCGTGGAACAAGAAGTACCTCCCGCTGACCTCGCCCAGCCCGATGCGCCGGAAGTTGCCGTCGGCCAAGGTCTCCAGCAGCATGGCCGCCGCCTCCACCGGGTCGTCGGGCAGCCCGATGGACCGGGCGAACACGTTGGTCGATCCGCCGGGCAGGGGGGCCAGGGCCACGTCGGAACCGGCCAGGCCGTTGATGGCCTCGTTCAGCGTGCCGTCGCCCCCCAGCACCGCCACCACGTCGGCCCCGGCGGCCACCGCCCCGTTGGCCAGGCGCGAGGCGTGGCCCCGCCGGTGGGTGGTGGCCAGGGTGACCTCGTGGTCGGCGGCCAGGGCCTTTTGGATCACCACCTGCACTCGGGCGGTCACCGAGGATGCATGGGGGTTGACGACCAGGTGAACGTTCAGGCCCACCACGCTACCGCCTGGTGCCGGTGGCCGATCAGCGCCGGGCCGGGTTTGGTTTTGCGCGCCATCGGCGTGATGGGAGACTTGCACGCTATGGACATTGTGGTCTGCGTAAAGCAAATCCCCGATCCGGCCGATCCCGGGGAACTCGACCCGGAAACCCACACCCTCAAGCGGGACATGAAGCTCATCATGGACGAGTCGGACTCCTACGGGGTGGAAATGGCCCTGCAACTGCGGGATGCCGCCGGTGAGGGCGAGGTGACGCTGGTCTCCATGGCCCCCCACGAGGAGGTCAACGGGCTGCGATCGGCCCTGGCCATGGGGGCCGACAAGGCCATCCTGGTGAGCGACGAGGCCCTGGCCGGTACCGACGCCCTGGGCACCGCCCGGGTGTTGGCCGCGGCCGTGGGCCGGGTGGAGGCCGATCTGATCCTGGCCGCCACCGAATCCTCCGACGGCTACACCGGCACCGTACCCGAACAGGTGGCCGAGTTGCTGGGCCTCCCGTCGGTGACCTTCGCCAAGGAAATCCAGGCCGAAGCGGGCGAAGTGGTGGTGAAGCGCCAAACCGAGGATGGTTACGACGAGGTCCGCTGCCCGCTTCCTGCGGTGGTCTCGGTGACCGCCGGGGTGGTGGAGCCCCGCTACCCGTCGTTCAAGGGCATCATGGCGGCCAAGTCCAAGCCCATGGACCAGCTCGGCATCGGCGACCTGGACATCGGCGCCGATCAGGTGGGCTGGGCCGGCGGCGGCCAGGAGATCGTCGACGTGGCCCCCGCCCCCGAGCGGGAAGCCGGTGAGATCATCACCGACGAGGGTGACGCCCACGAACGCATCATCGCCCTGCTCGAAGAACTCAGAATCGTCTAGGAGTGGTCATGGGAACCATCTGGGTACACGCCGAATCATCCGGGGGCGGGGTCGCCTCCATCAGCCTGGAACTTCTGACCCGGGCCCGGCAGTTGGCCGACACCGTGGAAGCGGTGGTCGGGGGCGACGGGGAGCCGATGGCCGCCGAGCTGGGGGCGCACGGGGCCACCACCGTTCACGCCACCGGTGATCTGGGCGGCGGTCTGGCCGGTCCGGCGGTGGCCTCGGCCATTGCCGCGGCCATCGACGGCGGGGCCGGCCCCGACGCCGTGTTGTTCGGCACCACCTACGACGGGCGGGACGTGGCCGGGCGGCTCTCGGTGAAGCTGGGTGCGCCGGTCATCACCAACATCGTGGAACTGGAGCAGGCCGACGGCTCGCTGGTGGGCACCGAACCGGTGTTCGGAGGCACCGTGAACGTGAGCACCCGGTTCAACGGGTCGGGGGTGGGCCTGTTCCTGGTGCGCCCCAAGTCGTTCGCTGCCGAGGAGAGCGGCGGCGGCCCGGCGGCAGTGTCGGCGCTGCCGGTTCCCGACCTGGGGGCCACCGGGGCGGCCCGGGTGGTGGACCGATTCGCCGAGCAGGCCAGCGGCCCCAAGCTGGACGAGGCCGGGGTGGTGGTGTCAGGCGGGCGGGGCCTGGGCGACGCCGACAAGTACGCCATGATCGAGGAACTGGCCCAGCTCCTCGGGGGTGCCGCCGGCGCCTCCCGGGCCATCGTGGACGCGGGCTGGGTGCCCTACTCCCACCAGGTGGGCCAGACCGGCAAGGTGGTCAAGCCCGACGTGTACGTGGCCTGCGGCATTTCCGGCGCCACCCAGCACATGGTGGGCATGAAGGGTTCCAAGAACATCATCGCCGTCAACAAGGACGCCGAGGCCCCCATCTTCGGCATTGCCGACCTGGGCGTGGTCGGTGACGTCCACAAGGTGATTCCCAAGCTGATCGAGGCCCTCCAGGCCCGCAGCTCGTAGGCCCGATCCCCCGACGCGGGGGCGCTCCTACGGCAACCCGCGAGGGTCTCAGACCAGGGGCCAGGGGTGGCGGCGACCGCTGGGATCGGTGGGGAACCGGCCCCGACCGATGAGGGTGCCGGCTCGGGTCAACAGCGCCTCCTGTTCGGCCCCCGAGAGCAGATCCACCACCGCGGCGGGCAGGCCCCCCTCCAGCAGCCGGGCCACGTCGGCGACCAGGTCGTCGGGCAACGGCTCACCGGCCCATTCCCAGATCACGGTGCGCAGCTTGAACTCGTCGTGAAAGGCCAGCCCGTTGTCGATGGCGTAGAGCCGCCCGTCGTCGCCGAGCAGGATGTGGCCCCCCTTGCGGTCGGTGCTGTTGATGATGAAGTCGAAGGCGCACAGCCGCTGGAACCACGGGTGGTGGGCGGGTTCCTCCCGCAGGGTGAAGTAGTGCTCGTCGTAGTCGGTGGGCACGTAGAGCTGCACCGAGCCCTCGCCGAAGGGACCGTCCCGGTTCACCGTGGGGGGAATGAGATTCCAACCCAGGGTCCGGGACAGTTCGAAGGCGGCGATCTCCCGCTTGTGCAGCCCGGCGGGAAAGTCCCACAGGGGCCGCTCGCCCTCCACCGGCTTGTACACCCCCTGCACGATGGGGGCGTCGGGGGTGTGGACGTCGACCAGGAACGTCATGTTGGAACTCCACGGCATGCGCCCCAGCACGTCGAGTTCTCCCCGGCACAGCAAGCCGACGGCCACCTCGTCGCTCAACGCCGGCCGCGCCCGGAACGGGGATTCGCTTTCGGCAGACGACGTGGTCACGCCACTAGTTGGAGCACGCGCACCAGGAGTCGTCGTTGAGGGGGGCACCACAGTAGGGGCAGGGTGGCCGACCGGCGGAGACCACCTGGCGGGCCCGGTTGACGAACCCGGCCACCTGGCTCGGGGTGATGCGGAACTGGGCGGTGGCCGGTTCTTCGGGGTCGTCGGCGTCGGGTATCTCGGTGGCCATCACCAACATCACCTCGGCCTCGGCGTCGTAGCCGATGCCGATGTCGCCCACCGTCCACTCGGGCTCCACCGGTTCGATCAGCCCGATGTCGGCCTCGGGAATGATGTCGTCGGGGCTGTCGCTCACCTCCCGCAGCGCGCCGTTGAGGTACTCGGCCAAGGCGGCCACCTGCTGCTTCTCCATCTTCAACGAGACCACCGTGCCGGTGATGCCCGCCTGTAGGTAGAACACCCGCTGGCCGGGCGGCCCCACCGCGCCCACGGTGAAGTGCTCGAGGTTGCTCAGTTCGTAGGAGTTGCTCATGGTCTGCTCCCTGACTGGCGCCCGCCGGTCATGAGGGCACCAACGCGGTGAGGTCGGAGGTGCTGTTGGTGGCCAGCACCAGCGGGTCGCCGGTGCCGTAGAGCACCGCGGTGATCGAACAGGGCGACACCACGATGCGCTGGAACATGTCGAGGTGGGCGCCAGAGGCGTGCGACACCGCCGCCTTGATGGTGTCGGCGTGGGAGACGGCCACCACGGTGGTACCGGGATGGCGGGCCACCAGGTGGTACACGGCGTCGGTCATCCGGTTCTGCATCTCGGCGAACGACTCGCCGCCGGGGAAGCGGAAGCTGCTGGGGTTGCGCTGCACTTGCTGCCAATCCCGGCGGCGGCGCAGATCGCCGAGCCGGCGGCCGGTCCACTTCCCGAAGTCGCACTCGTTCAGGCCGTCGAGCACCCGCACCCGGCGGCCCACCGCTCGGGCGATGGGGGCGGCCGTCTCTTGGGCCCGCTCCATGGGCGAAGCGTAAACCGCCCCGATGCGCTTGGCCCCCAGGGCGGCGATGCGCTCGGCGGCGTGCTCGGCCTGGCGGCGGCCCTGGTCGCTCAGGTGCAGGCCCGGCGCCCGGCCGGGCAGCACCGCCCCGGTGGTGGGCGTCTGGCCGTGGCGCACGAACAGCATCAGGGTGGGTTTGCGGGATTTCTCTGCCATCGTTGTGATACCTGGCTTGCTCAACAATCGCTCAACCCGGTGGTGTGGTGGGCCGGTGGCCGGTGGTGCCTGCCGTGGGGCTAGCTTCCCGGTGGTGGATTCGTTGGACCAACTGGCCCTAGATGTTATCGCCTGCCGGGCCTGTCCCCGACTCGTGGCCTGGCGGGAGGAGGTGGCCGCCGTCAAGCGGGCGGCCTATCGGGAATGGACGTACTGGGGCCGGCCGGTGCCGGGCTTCGGCGACCCCGAGGCCCGCATCGTGGTGGTGGGCCTGGCCCCGGCCGCCCACGGGGCCAACCGCACCGGGCGGATGTTCACCGGTGACCGGTCGGGCGATTTCCTGTACGCCTCGCTGCACCGGATGGGCCTGGCCAACCAGCCCGACGCCACCGACCGCCACGACGGCCTGGTGCTGAACGACGTGTACATCACCGCGCCGGTGCGGTGCGCCCCGCCCCAGAACAAGCCCACGGCGGCCGAACGGGAGGCGTGCCGCCCCTTCTTGATGCGGGAGCTGGCGCTGTTGACCCAGGTCCGGGTGTTCGTCGCCCTGGGGGCCATCGGGTACGGAGCGTTGGCCGCCGAGTTGGGGATCCGGCCCCGGCCCGCCTTCGCCCACGGCCTGGCGGCACCCGCTCCCGGTGGGGCCACCGTGCTGTGCTCGTATCACGTGAGCCAGCAGAACACCTTCACCGGTCGGCTCACCCCCGACATGCTCGACGAGGTGTTCGCCCGGGCCCTGGAGCTGGCGGGCGCCCCTGCCGGTTGACCCACCGGGAGTCTCGGGGATTCGCAACGGCAATGGCTTGCGACCGGGCCGAATGGCGCCCCGGGTGGGCAATGGTTCGCGACCGGGCCGGGGTGGGCGGTAGTTTTGGGGCCGTGACGAAGGGCCGGATGTTCGTGTTGGTGGTGGCGCTGATGTTGGTGGCCGCCGCCTGTGGCAATTCCGGCGCCCCCATCTCCTATGAGGACAACCCCGCCGAGTACCGGGGGGTGCCCAACGTGGGCCAGGCCGAGCGGAACTTCCGTGACGGGTGCGAGCAAGCGGGCCTCGACGACCTGGACGAGCGGGTCACCCAGAACCTGGCCGACGTGTGCAAGTGCGGCTACGACCGGATCAAACAGGAGCTGACCTTCGACGAGTTCAAGGAACTCGATGACGATCTGCGCAGCAACATCAACGCCGACCTCACCGAGACGGTGAGGGCCATCATGCGCCAGTGCATCTTGGAGGAATCGGGCGTCTGATCGGTTGGGGTGCGGCCGGCGGCGGGCGCCGGCCGGGCGGGTCTGGCCTGCTCAGGCGCCGATCCGCACCGTGCTCTCGGCCCACTCGGGCCACCGCTGGCGGCTCTTGGCCGCCAGCTTGTGCATCAGGGCCACGGCGGCGGGGTCGTCGTCACCCGGTCGGGCCTCGATCACCCCGTCGTCCAACATGGCGTTGATGACGGCGCGGCCCAACTCGGTGCGCACCACGGTGAGGGTCCAGTCGGTGGCGTCGCCGATGCCGCCGGTGGAGATGTCGGCGTGCTCGGCGGCGAAATCGGGGCAGTGGTTGCAGCCCTCCCGGGTCCAGGCGTGGCACTCCTTGAGGTTGATCTCGTGGTAGTCGCCGTTCTTCATCCACACCTGGAACACGCCCTTGATGTTCATCTTGGCGATCTGGTCGGTGGCCAGGCCGTACTTCACCCACAGCAGCTCCTCGAACATGGAGTCGTCGAAACTCTTGGAGCACAACAGCCCGATGTTCAGCTTGATGGGCCGACCCACCTTGCCCACCTTGCGATTCCACATGACCGGCCCGATGGAGGTCTGGCAGCTCATGCCCACCAGGGCCAGGCGACCCAGGCCCTGCTCCTTGGCCTCCCGGTAGGCCAACGGATTGGCCGAGTAGGTGTAGCGGCTGCCCGCGCCCCGCAGCACTTCCTCCCGGTTGACGGCCAATCCGGGGACCGCCTTCCAGCCGTCGGTGTCGCCGCCTTCCAGGAATGAGGTCAGGGCCCCGTCGATCACGTCGTTCTCCAGGCACCAGATCAGGATGGCCGACACCAGTCCGCCGTCCTGGCCCACCTCGTACACGTGGTCGTCGCTGGCCCGAACCAGCAGGATGTCGCTGAAGATGCCCGACACCTCCTCGGAGTTGCGGATGCGTCCGAAGAGGTGCTCGTCGGCCTCGGCCTCCCAGGTGCGAAAACGAGGGCAAGCCCGGGTGCAGGACGTGCAGCCCTTCTGGCCGTGAATACAGTCGGACAGCCCCAGCTCTTCTTCGAGATGGAACGGCTTGTATTGGCCGGGCTCATGGCGGTAGCCGATCACGTCGTGCGGGCAGGCGATAACGCAGCCGGCACAGCCGGTACACAGCCCGCTGTCGACGACCTCTTCGTAGAGTTCCTTCCACTGGTGGGTCCAGCGAACCTTGGTCTCGGCCATGGAGAGACTCTGCCACGTCTGCCATGTTCAAGGTGCATTCACACACCGGTTACCGGTGGGAGCAAGGGCGTGACATACCATAGATGGGTATGGGGGTGCTCAGACATCGTGCGCGGTCGGCGTTGGCCGCCGCCGCGGTGGTGGTGATTTCGTCCGGAGTGACGGCGCCGATTGCCGCGGCCGACCCCGAGGGCAACCCTCAGTCATCCGGCTCGGATCCCGACACAGCTAGCCAATGGCAGGACGGCACCGGACAAGCCAACGGTGAAGGCACCCCGCCCAAACATGAATATTCCCGGCTTGACTCGGTGCTCCGTCGGCTAGTGGCCGGGAACGGCCAGGGCCAATCTCCAGGAGGCGGCGGCGGGATTCCGGACGGTGACGTGGTGAATCCGGCGCTGCTCTCCGAGGAGGAGACGGTGCTCATCACGGTGTACTCGTTCGATGCAGTCGGAGACATTGTCGCCTGGCTGCGCGAGCAAGGAGTGCTCCCACGCCATGTGGGTGTGGACTTCATCGAGGCCGATGTCCCGGTGGGCTTGTTGGCGGAATTGTCGGACGTCGATGGGGTGGCGCGCATCACCGAGACCGCCAAGCCGATCCCTGTACAACAGGATTGGTCCTCTCTTCCGGTCGGCGAGGGGGCGCGCGTCCACGGCGCCGATACCTGGCATCATGCTGGCATCACCGGTGAGGGTGTAAAGATCGGCATTATTGACTTTGGCTTCGCCGACTACGAATACTTGAGCAAACTTGGGGTGATACCACAAGCCACTGTCCGTTGCTATGCAGATGAGGATAACAGCGATAGTAAGGGCAAGGTGGTTCGGGTTGTCAAACCCATGATGTGGCAGTGCAATCATTCCACCCATGGAACTGACACCTTTGAGTCCATCTACAAAATAGCTCCCCAGGCGGAGTACTATCTCGCTCACATCGAAAGCCAAGGAGAGCTTCTGGAATCTGTGAAGTGGATGATCGAGGAAGGGGTGGACATCATCAACCACTCTATCGTATGGCCATTCGACGGACCCGGCGATGGCACTTCGCCGGTGTCGAACAGCCCCCTGAATGTCATTGATACCGCAGTAGAGGCTGGCATCCTGTGGACCAATGCGGCCGGCAACGAGAGCCAGGAGATGTGGCATGGGCCCTTTGTGCCCGGCGAAGGGGACAACAGTGATCTGCACAACTTCGGTACCGCTTCGGATCCGGTATACGGCCTGCCGTCGAGAACAGTTTTTTCGCTCGGCGAGACTTGGCTTGCCTATTTTCGGTGGGAGGACAACTGGGCCGTTGACGAGGACGATGTTGGCGCCGAGTGCGATCTCGACCTGGAGCTGTACCGACCCGACCAAGACCAGGTGGTTGCGATCGCTGACAACGAACAATCCGGGGATCCGGGTCACGTTCCCCTGGAGGAGATGCAACACAAACTCACCGACATTGATGACTATGAGTTCCGCATTCGCATGAGGGATTGTGAGAGTCCACCGTCGTGGATGCAGTTGTGGCCCCGACCCAAGTTGCCGATCTCCCCCACCCTGTTGTCCTCCACCCATACGATCGGCAACCCGGCGGAGAGTGCCAACCCGGGCATGTTGGCGGTTGGAGCGGCACCGTGGGACAACCCCTTCATGTTGGAGGACTTCAGCAACCGTGGCCCCACCGTGGGCGACGGGCGAGTCAAGCCCGACATCGTGGCTGCCGACTGTGCTCCCACCTCCTCCAGCGCAAGGGAGGGTATCAAGGGCTTTTGTGGCACGTCGCAGGCGGCACCCCATGTTGCCGGTCTGGCGGCGTTGGTGATGGAGCGTTACGCCGACGATGAAGGCTTCGACACCCCCGCGGAGGTGGCTGCGTTTCTGAAGAATCAGGCGACGCAACGGGTCTCGCCCGATCCCAACAGCATCTGGGGTCACGGCTTCGCAACGCTGCCCAACAGCTTCACCAGGGATTACGACACCGACGACGACGGCCTGATCGAGGTGGGATCGTTGGGGCAACTCGACGCCGTGCGCTACGATCTGGATGTCGACGGAACCCCCGACGCGCATATCACCGCCGAGCAGGCCGACGTGTTTCGAGCGGCGTTCGGGGGGGCGAAGCCGGGGATGGGCTGCAACGAGGATGAGGCCGATCCGGCGTGTGTGGGGTACGAGCTGACGGCTTCGCTGGACTTCGATTCCGACGGTGACGGCGACGTGGACGCCGAGGATCACGACGGCGCGTGGTGGAACGACGGGGCGGGGTGGGAGCCGATCTCGGACGGCCTGGTGAGTCTTATCTGGCCGGGCTCCTACCAGGGGGTCTTCGAGGGCAACGGTCATACCGTCTCCAACCTGCACATCACCAACCGTGTCCCGGTGGGAGCGGCTGATGATCGTGAGCCGCTCCAATATTTCGGTTTGTTCGGCAAGTTCTTCGGTAAGGGAGAGGTCCGCAATCTCAACGTCACCGACGTGTCGATCTCCGTGGAGAGCCCCGCTGGCCGGTACAACTCGGACGGCTTCTACAACACGGACGGCTACTACGCCGGTGGGTTGGTCGGTGAGAATCACGGGACCATCACCAACGTGCACGTCACCGGAACCGTGACCGCTGACGGCAGCACTGATGAAGCCGGCGGTCTGGCCGGGCGCAACACCGGCACCATCAGCTACAGCTCGGCGGCGGTCACCGTCACCGCTCGAGACGACGCCGGGGGCCTCATCGGATCGAGCTACTCCCCGTTGGCCAACATCAACCGCAGTTTCGCCAACGGCACCGTCACCTCCGGCCGGGTTGCGGGCGGATTGGTGGGCACCGTCTCGCAGGTCACCATTACCGACAGCTACGCCCACGGGTCCGCCACCGGTGTGGACGCCGCCGGGTTGGTGGCGGTGGCCTGGTCGGGCACCATCGCCAACAGCTACGCCACCACCGTGGTCAGCGGCACCCGGGACACCGGTGGGCTCGTGGCTGACGGGGCCTCCAACACCGTCACCAACAGCTACTGGAACAGCGAGACCACCGGGCAGGCCAGCAGCTTGGGCAGTCCGGACACCGCCGCCAAGACCACCGTCGAGCTGCGACAGGACACCGAGGTCCTCGTTGACGCCCCCGACTACGCGGGGATCTATGCCGATTGGCCCAAGGACATTTGGCACTTCGGTCTCAACTGCCACTATCCGGCGATTGTGCCCCTCACCGGCGGTGACGGCAGGCAACCCATAGCCTGCGCGTCTCCTGACTCGCCCTCCGACCCCTCCGAACTCGTCACGCCGGAATCGGCGGTCGAGGAGGATTCGGCCGTGTCCGACGAATCGCCCTCCGATCTCGTCGAGAGAGACGAGCCCCAGGAAGTCAGCGATCCCCAGGAGGTCAGCGAGCCCAAGGAGGTCAGCGATCCCCAGGAGGTCAGCGAATCCGCAGTGGCGTCCCATTCCGGGGTTGTGATCGGCCCGGACTTCTGTGTGAACCGCAGCCTGGGCGGGGCCACCACTTACCCCTTCGACAGCGACGGCGACGGCATCGCCGACACCTGTGCGCTGCCCCGCACCCGGCGCGCCGCCATCGCCCGCCAACAGGCCCTCGAAGCCCTGGCTGGCCTGCCCCCTGCCGCTTTCGACACCCTGTTCGCCCAACAATGCCAACGGGTCCAGGAAACCTACGGGGAGCCCGCCCAGGAGGCCACCGACGACTGCGCCCCCCACCGAGGCGGCTCCACTGGTCCGACAGCCCCCCAACCGGCTTCCACCGGACCCGGCCCCGAGTTCTACTCCGGGGGCGTGACCGGCCCGGACTTCTGTGTGAACCTCAGCCTGGGCGGGGCCACCACCTACCCGTTCGACAGCAACGGTGACGGTATCGCCGACACCTGCTCGCTGCCCCGCACCCGGCGCGCCGCTATTGCCCGTCAGCAAGCCCTGGAAGCCTTGGCGGAAGACAATGTTTACCTCTTCGACACCCTGTTCGCCCGCCAATGCCAACAGGTCCGGGCAACCTACGGCGAACCCGCCCAAGAAGCCACCGACGAGTGCGCCCCCCACCGTTCGGATGTTCCGGAAAGCGCCGGCGCGGGGTCGGGATGTGGGCGGCGAACCACCGACGAGTGCGCCCCCAACTGGGTGAATGACACCCTCACCTGAGAGGGTGAGGACCAAGCGATGAGATCTGCTCGTTCGGTGGCCCCTGCGGTGGGCCTCTCAGTCCCCTTGGCCTTGGTGCTTGCCGCTGCCGTCGTACTCCTGGTGTTGGTTTGGGCGGGGGAGGCGCGGGCGTCGGGCGAGGGGGTTGCCCGACAGGATGATTCGGGGGTGGGCAACCAGGCGGTGTGGCTGACCAATGCGGACACGTGGCACCGGGCCGGATACTTGGGTCAGGGGGTGAAGGTGGGGGTCATCGATCTCGGCTTGGGACAGTTCGCCGCGCTGCAGGAATCGGGTGAACTGCCGGAACAAGTCACCATCCGCTGCCATGATGGGACTGAAACCAACGACGTATCTGATTGCGGCACATTCCCTGATACCGCTTCGCATGCAACTGCGGTGGCCGAGTCGCTGATGGACATTGCGCCCAAGGCGACCTTGTATGTCGGTCGGATAACGGGTGGCTCCCGGCCATACCCTGTGGCTGAGTGGATGGTTGAGCAAGGAGTTGATGTCGTCAACTTTTCCGTTACTGTTGGCTTCGAGGGCCCCGGCGACGGGACATCACCCTACTGGGACAGCCTTTACGCGGCCATCGACTTGGTAGTGGAGAGTGGGGCAGTGTGGGTGAACATTGCCGGCAATAATGCCGAAAAGACATGGTACAGCGAGTTCCAGCCGACCGAAGTGACCGATGATGAGGGCGATACCATAGTCATCCACAATTTCGGCACCGCGGATGAACCTGATTTCAGCAATGACCTCCACATCGACTCAGAAGAGACAATCATCGTCACCATGCGGCAGGGGGAGGAGGATTGGTCCGACGTAAAGTGTGGTCTGGGGATGTACCTGTATGACGCGGAAACCGGCGAATTGGTGTCATACAGCAGGCGTCAGCAACGCACAAAGGATCAATTCGAATACGATGACTTGTACTACACCAGGAAAGCCGACAATGCCAATGCCGATTACGAGTTGCGGGTGCAGGTGGACGAGGAGTGCGAGGAGTATCCCGAGTGGTTTCAGATGGTCATTCTAGGCAGACAAAAGTTGGGGCCTGCTTCTGAGTGGGGACACTTGGTGACTCCGGCCGACAGCACCAATCCGGGGATGTTGACGGTGGGGGCGGCCCCATACTACGACACGATGACCGTGGAGCCCTACAGCAATCGGGGTCCGACGGTGGTCGGGAGGGTCAAGCCCGATGTGGTGGGGGTGGATTGTGCCCGGATCACCTCCCGGGCTGTCTTTGCCCGGGGGGAGCATCCGTGTTGGATGTGGGGTACGAGTCAGGCGTCGCCGCATGTGGCCGGGTTGGTGGCGCTGGTCAGGCAGCGCTTCGCCGGAAATGAGGCGTACGACACGCCCGAGGAGATCGTGTCCTATATCCAGGACAGCGCCGTTCAGCGTGACATCACCCCGGACGACCCCGACACCATGCCCGATCCGAACAACTTGTGGGGTCACGGTTTCGCGGTGCTGGAGGCCCTCGACGTGATCGAGTACGACGTGGACGACGACGGCCTGATCGAGATCTCCACCCTGGCCCAGCTCGACGCCGTCCGGTACGACCTCGACGGGGACGGTATTGTGGACCCGGCATCCCAAGCCGACTATCTGGCGGCGTTCACCAAAGCGGTGGACGGGATGGGCTGCCCCCCGGCGGGCTGCACCGGTTACGAGCTGACTACTTCGCTGGATTTCGATTCGGACGGGGACGGTGACGTGGACGCCGACGACCACGGGGGCGCCTGGTGGAACTCGGGGCGGGGGTGGGAGCCGGTCGGCCGGACGCCGGGTACCGCGGAGACCGGTCCCGCTGCGGAGCCGTTCGCGGCCACCTTCCAGGGGAACGGGTTCGCGGTCGAGAACCTGCACATCAGCGTCGACCGGAGTGGGGTAGCGGCTGGTGCCGACCAGTCCGATTATTTCGGTTTATTCGCCCGTTTGGGGTCCACGGCGACGGTCGGCAACCTCGGCATCGAGGGCGTGAGCATCACCGCCGGCAGCCCGCAGGACGGCGACAGCGCGACGGCCACCTCGTATGTGGGTGCGCTGGCCGGGTCGAACAGGGGCACGGTCTCCGGGGTGTACGCCACCGGTCGGGTGGCCGCGGTGGGTGACGGTGATGTGGTCGGCGGCCTGGTCGGTCGCAACCACAGCAATGCGGCCGATGATCCGGCGTCGGTTGCCACCAGCTATTCCCTGGCCGCGGTCGCTGGCCGAGGCTCAGCCGGTACCGCCGGCGGCCTGATCGGTAGCAACAGCGGGGCCGTAGCCGACGCGTATGCGTCCGGGCCGGTCACCGGCGGCACCACCAGTGACACCTCTGTGGCTATCACCGCGGTCGGCGGGTTGGTCGGCTCGAACCGGACCGGCGGCACCATCGCCACGGGTTATGCCACCGGCAAGGTCTTCACCCACGCCGACAGCACCGACGAGTCGGTGGGCGGCCTGGTCGGCCACAACGACGGCACGGTCACCCACGGTTACTGGGACACCACCACCACCGGCCAAACCCAAAGCGCAGGCAGCCCCGATGCCGGGGCCAAGACCACCGCCGAGTTGCAGACTGACACCGAGACCGCGGTGGACGCCGCCGACTACACCGGCATCTACACCGGTTGGCACAAGGCCACCTGGGACTTCGGATTGAGTTGCCACTATCCGGCCCTTGTCGTGGACACGAACGGTGACGGCACCGCCACGTGGACGGAACTGGGCCCTCAACCGGTCAACTGCCCGTCTGCTGTGGCCAATCCCGTCGCCGACCGGACCCTCACCCCGGGCGAGACCTGGACGCTGGACCTGGAAGCCGACGGGAAGGAGGTCTTCTCCGACCCCGATAACCCGGAGTTCACCTACACCGCCCTCTCCGACACCGCAGACGTGGCCAGTGTCACCGTGGCCGATGGTGTGGTCACCGTCACCGGCCAAGCCGACGGCACCGCCACCATCACCATCACCGCCGCGGACCGCGATGACCAGGTCTCCACCCGGTTCACCGTGACCGTCGCCACCACCCCCACCAAACCCCAACTGGCGGTGCGATCCGTGGGTAACGGGCGCATCACCATCTCCTGGGACCCCCTGGGGTGGGCCACCCTGATCCAGTACCGCCTCAAGGTCCAGGACGGGGACTACGGGGACTGGACCACCATTTCTTCCTGGAACAGTCGCCACACCCTCACCGGGCTCACCAACGGTACCGCCCACTCGATCCAGCTCCGCGCCACCAACCTCCTCGGCGACCACGCCGACTCCGACGAGATCACCGCCACCCCCAGAAGACCGGCACCCGTATCGCCACCACCCGTCTTCCGTCCCCCGCCGGCCCCACCCACAGCACCCAGCAACCCGACCCCCGCACCCACCGACACCGACGAAGCCGACGAGGCCACGGAGGACGACCAAGCCGACGAGACCGAGGAGACCACAGAGGAAGAAGCGGCCGAGGAGATGTTCTATTCCGGTGGGATCACCGGCCCGGACTTCTGCGTGAACCTCAGCCTGGGCGGGGCCACCACCTACCCCTTCGACAGCAACAGCGACGGCATCGCCGACACCTGCTCACTACCCCGCACCCGGCGTGCCGCCATCGCCCGCCAACAAGCCCTCGAAACCCTCGCCGCCCAGCAACCCACCGCCTTCGACACCCTGTTCGCCCAACAATGCCTACAGGTCAAGGAAACTTACGGGGAACCCGCCCAGGAAGCCAACGACGAATGCGCCCCCCACCGCGGCGCCACCACCGCCACCCAACCGTCAAACGACCAAGAACCGGACCCCGCCGAACCCGGCTCCGACTTCTACACCGGCATCATCACCGGGCCCGACTTCTGCGTGAACCGCAGCCTCGGCGGGGCCACCACCTACCCCTTCGACAGCAACAGTGACGGCATCGCCGACACCTGCTCACTACCCCGCACCCGCCGTGCCGCCATCGCCCGCCAACAGGCCCTCGAAACCCTCGCCCGAAACAACTCCCACCTCTTCGACATCCTCCTCGCCCAACAATGCCAGAGGGTCAAAGAAACTTACGGGGAACCCGCCCAAGAAGCCACCGACGAATGCGCCCCCCACCGAACCCAACCCACCCCCACCTGACCCCGCCCAAACCCAAGAGGGGTCTGTCAGGAATTTTGTGTATCGGGCGTGGTCTGAGTGTCCGCGGCTTGGTGTTGCGGGCCGGGAAGGATCATGTCTGTGACTGATCAGAATGTGCCGGCTGCGCCGGCGGAAGAGGCTGCCGGTGAGGCGGGGATGGGGGACTGGGCTGAGCTGTTGGTCGAGGGGGCCCGCTGCACCTCGTCGATGATCGCCCCGGAAGGGAATTGGGCCAAGAACGCCCGAGGGTCGTCGGTGGCGAACGATCGGACGTCGGGGGCCTCCAGACTGGCGTAAGGGTGCTCGGGGAACACCGACCGGCACAAGGTGGTCTTGCCGCTCTGGCGGGGCCCGGTGAGGGTGATGGCCGGCGAAGCCTGCGCCGCCCGGACGAGCCGGGGCGCCAGATCACGCTCAATGGTCATGGCCCCCAGCCTAACCCAGCCTTGCTAATTCAAAGTCACATTTTGAATCAGCCACCCCCGGCCCACGGCACCCTCCCGCAAGGCGCCTCTCTTTGCTCTCGCTCCCGACACCCCGAGGAGCAGCCCAGCCGTTGTAGTGGGAGGAGTGCGTGATGGGCATTCCGGTTCCATGCACCCAATGATGCAACTGTAGCAGTATGGCCTTGGGATACAGCTCTATCTCTATGGAGAAAGTGGCTCAAATGGACAGATAAATCGAGCATCAATTGAGAAATTCAGGGGGGTGTTGTCACCGGGGTTGGTATACTGTCATGTATGGATGTTGGTTCTTATCAAGGTACTGCTAGCAGGGATTCTGCCGCCGAGCCTGGCTGTACTTGTGGTGCCGGTCAGCCGGTGATTGCTGGTTTTGAGTTGGTGGATTATTCGGGGTTGGGGTCGTCGGATTTGATGAAGGTGGCGTTGCAGGGTGATGTGGCCCGCCGTCAGTTGGACGGGTACCTGGCTGGGGTGTTGGGCCGGTTCGGCGACCTCGAAGGCGACGATGCCATGTTCGCGGTGTGCAAGCAGTTCGGGATCAAGGCCCACAAGGCCAACCGCCAGGCCAAGGTGGCCTCGGGGTTGCGGGCGTTGCCCGATGTGTTGGGGGCGGTCAAGGACGGGTACATCTCCATGGACCACGCCGAGATGATCTCCGCCTCCCACGCCCGGGCGCCGTTGGGCGACGGTGAACACGTTGAGTTGATCATGGAGGCTATGCGCCTGGACTGCGACCAGTTCAAGAAGACACTGGCCACCCGCGAGGACCAGCGGGCCTCGGTCGACGGGCTCTCGCGTACGGAACGCCAACGGGCCCGGCGTACCGCCAGTGTGTTCGACGGGGACGACGACATGGTCATCCTCCACGCCGAACTCGACGCCATCGCAGGCCAACGAGTCAAGACCGCGCTTTCGGCCATGAACACCCGCCTGCTCCACCACGACACCAAGGCCGGCCACGAACGCAACTTCCACCAACGCAACGCCGATGCCCTGGTGGCTTTGATGACCCAACAACCCGCCGGCCAGGCCGGCGGGCAGGGTGAGCCAGCCAATGGATTGTCCCTGCCGCCCGCAGCCGACGGGCCAGGTCACGGCCTGGGCAGCCCCGGAGGTGAGGTCGCAGATCGTGTGGTTGCTGAACCGGCGCCGCAGAAGACGGTGTTGGTGGTGACTGCTGAGTGGGACCCCATCTACGGGGTGCTCCAAGACGCCGAGCTCATCGACGGTTTCCCCATCGAAATCGAAGAACTGCGCCGCCTGGCTTGTGACGCCGACATCATCCCGGCCATCTTCGGAACCGATGGTCAACCCCTCTACTTGGGTCGCACCCAGCGTGCTCCCAACCAAGCCCAACGGACGGCCTTGTTCGCCAGAGACCAACACTGCGTCGACTGCGGCCTCGCCGCCCAGGCGTGCGAAGTGCACCACATCCTCCCTTGGGAACAAGGCGGACCCACCAACATCGACAACCTCGTCTTGCTCTGCCCGAGGTGCCACCGCCGGGCCCACCGCGACGACCACCAACACGCCTACTACAAGCGGCGCAGGCACAAGCTGTCCCGGCCGGCCGAATCTTGCGACAAGCCCCCCGACCCGGCCGAGAAGCACACAACCGTCTCACTCTCTTGACCCGAGTCGAGCCGCCGAAACTGAATGCCTGAATGCTCCAAGAGGCCCACACCCCGTGCCGCAAGGCTGACAGGTCGGCGTCGGTGGGAAACCCACTTGGCAGGTCAGGGGTGGCTCAGTGCCTGCAAGTCCCGATCCGCGAACCCGTTGTGGTTGGCGCGGGCAGGTCTCCGTTGAGAGGTTGACTGGGCGCCCACGGCAGGATTCGAACCTGCGGCCCCTTGCTCCGGAGGCAAGTGCTCTATCCCCTGAGCTACGTGGGCAACGCCCCAGTGAGTACCCGACCAAGTGAGTGCCCAATGGGTGCCTAGGGATTCCCAGAGAGTATAGCCCCCGGCAGTGGGCTGGAGACTCCGTGAATATGGTCATCTTGCCGATCGTGCCCAGTTCGCGGGCTAGGTAACCGGGTGCGTGTGGCCGATGGGGGGCCGGTACCATGTCCCCGTTCATGGCCGACATCCGCACCTCTCTGGCTGACGCCCTCGGATCGGCCCTGTCCGCCGCCGGCGTGGTGGTGCCGGACGGCTTTGTGGCCGGCTTGGAGCGGCCTGCCCGCCGGGAACACGGCGACTGGTCGTCCAACGCCGCCCTGGCCCTGGCCAAGCGTGCCGGGCGCAATCCCCGGACACTGGCGGAGGAGCTGGTGGCCTGGCTGGACGCCAACCGGCCCGAACACGTGGCCGAGGTCAGCACCGCCGGCCCCGGGTTCGTCAACTTCACGCTGGCGCCGAGCTGGTTGCACAGCGTGATCCGGGAGGCGGTGGCGCAGGGCGTGGCCGACTTCGGCCGTCTTGATCTGGGCCGGGGACGTACGGTCATCGTGGAGTTCGTGAGCGCCAATCCCACCGGTCCGGTCCACGCCGGGCACGGCCGGGGTGCCGCCTACGGCGACGCGGTGGCCCGGTTGCTGGAGCGCTGCGGCCACACCGTGCAGCGGGAGTTCTACATCAACGACCGGGGCACGCAGATGGACCTGTACGCCGCATCCTTGGCGGCGGCCCGCGCCGGGGAACCGGCCCCCGAGGACGGCTACCACGGCCAGTACATCACGGAGTGGGCGGCGGAGATGCCCGCGGAGGCCGACCCTCGCCCGTGGGGGCGGGAACGGGCGTTGGCCGACCAGCGCGACGTGTTGGGTTCGATGGCGGTGGCCTTCGACACCTGGTCCAGTGAGCAGGCCCTGGTGGACGCCGGGGCCATCGACGACACCCTGGGCGCGCTGGAGGCCGTCGGGGCCACCTACGAGGCCGACGGGGCCCGGTGGCTGCGGTCCAGCGAATTCGGCGACGACAAGGACCGGGTGTTGGTGAAGTCCGACGGCCAGTACACCTACCTGCTGCCCGACATCGCCTACCACCGGGACAAGTTCGACCGGGCCGGGCCCGACGGCTTGCTGATCAACGTGTGGGGGGCCGACCACCACGGTTACGTGGCCCGCATGAAGGCGGCCATGGCCGCCCTCGGCGGCGACCCCGAGCGGCTGGAGGTGGAGGTCACCCAGTTGGTGCGCCTGGTGCGCGACGGGGTTGAGGTCAAGCTGTCCAAGCGGACCGGCGACCTCATCGAGCTGCGGGAGGTGATCGCCGAGGTGGGGGCCGACGCCGCCCGGTTCACTTACCTGCTCCAGTCCATGGACTCCACCCCCACCTTCGATCTGGCCCTGGTGGCCTCCCAGGCCATGGAGAACCCGGTGCACTACGTGCAGATGGCCCACGCCCGGCTGTGCTCCATCGCAAGCCGGGCCCACGCCGACGGGGTGGTGCGACAAACCGTCGACCAGGTGGACCTGGGGGTGCTGGACCACGAGCGGGAGCTGGAGATCATGCGGCGGCTCTCCGTGTTCGGGGAAGTGCTGGCGGCAGCCGCCGACGAGCGGGCCCCCCACCGGATGGTGGCCTGGCTCCGGGACTTCGCCTCCTGCGTCCACGGCTTCTACCACGACTGTCACGTGCTGGGCGCCGGCGTCGCCCCCGAGCTCACCCAGGCCCGGCTGGTGTTGACCGACGCCGCCCGGGTGGGCCTGGCCGCGGGCCTGGACAGCCTCGGTGTGGGCGCGCCCGAGGCCATGTAGGGGCGGCGGTGTCGGCGCTTCCCCGGTCTCTGTTGCCCGACAACGCCTCGGTGGACGACACCGGTCGGCTGGCCATTGCCGGATGCGACACCCTGGAGTTGGCCCGACAGTTCGGCACCCCGTTGTTCGTGTACGACGAGGACCACATCCGGGAGCGCTGTCGACAGGCCCAGGCGGCCTTCGCCGGGTCGGTGGCGTACGCCGCCAAGGCGTTCTTGTGCCTGGCCATGGCCCGGCTGGTCCACGAGGAGGGGCTCGACCTCGACGTGGCCACCGGCGGGGAGCTGCACGTGGCCACCGCCGCCGGGGTGCCCGGCGAGCGGCTGGTGATGCACGGCAACAACAAGTCCACCCCGGAGTTGGCCGCCGCCCTCGACGCCGGGGTGGGCCGCATCGTGGTGGACTCGTTCGACGAACTCGACCGCCTGGACTCGCTCTACTCGGTGACCGGAATCCGCCCCCAGGTGTTGTTGCGGATCACGCCCGGCGTGGAGGCCCACACCCACGAATACGTCACCACCGGGGTAGACGACACCAAGTTCGGCTTCACCGCCTCGACCGGGGTGGCCGACGCCGCCATCCGCCGGGCGGAACAGGCGCGCTCGGTGGAGTTGGTGGGCCTGCACGCCCACATCGGAAGCCAGGTGTTCGAGCTGGCGTCGTTTCAGCGGGCGGTGGAGGTGATCGCCGGTTTCGCCCGGCCCTACGGGTTGCCCGAGCTGTCGTTGGGGGGCGGCCTGGGCGTGGCCTACGTGGCCGGGGAGTCGGCGCCGAGCATTGCCGAATGGGCGACGGCCATCACCGAGGCATGTGCGGCCACCGGCTTCGATGCCCCGGTGAGTGTGGAGCCGGGACGGTCCCTGGTGGCGGCTGCCGCGGTCACCCTCTACGAGGTGGGCACCGTCAAGGAGCTGGCGGGCATTCGCACCTACGTGGCGGTGGACGGGGGGATGAGCGACAACCCCCGCCCGGTGCTCTACGGCAGCGGTTACGAGACGTTCCTTCCTCGGGCCACCGACGGCGAACGCGACCGGGCGGTGCGGGTGGTGGGCAAGCACTGCGAGTCGGGCGACCTGTTGGTGCGGGAGGGGTGGGTGCCGAACGACATCCGGGTGGGGGACATCCTGGCCACCCCGGTCACCGGCGCCTACGGCCACTCCATGGGGTCCAACTACAACAAGGTGCTCCGCCCCGCGGTGGTGTTCGCCCAGGGCGGCGACGCCCGCCTGGTGGTGCGCCGCGAGACCTACGACGACCTCCTCCGCAACGACCTCTGAGGGGGGGCTGGGCGGCTCTCTCCGGTTCAGGAGGGGTGGGCGAGTTGGATGACGGTGGGTTGGGCGTTGTGGACGAGGTAGCCGCGGCCGGGGGTGGTGGCCATGGTGCCCGGAGAGGCCATTGCCGGGCGGGAGGGGAGTTGGAGGCCGAACAGGTCGCCGTCCAGCGGGCTGGGCTGCAGCAGCACTCCCGTGCGGGAGAAGCGGATCTCGGCGGTCCAGTGGCCGTAGGCGGTGCGGAGGCGGTCGGCGTTGCCCGCGGCCACGATGTGCAGGCCGTCGGGCGGGTCGGCGGCCAAGGCCTTGAGGTGGCCGCCGTGGTCGATGACCGTTTCGGCGTCGTCGATCAGCACCAGCACGGTTGACGGTAGCGGGGTCGGCAATGGTGTGGCAATGGACCGGGTGGCGGCCACCAGGTCGTCGGTGGTGCGGAGCGCCACGTGGACATCGGGGCAGCGGGCCAGCGCCGACCCTTCGGGGGCCAGGGCCACCACGTGGGCCCCGGCACCTCGGGCCACCGCGGCCACCAGGGTCAAAGCCGTTGATCGGCCCGAGCGGGCCGGCCCCACGATCAGGGCGTGCTCCGCGGGGTGCAGGACCAGCCCGGTGGGGGCCAAGGTGTCGTCGCTCAACCCCAGCGGCAGATACACCGGGGCACCGGACAGGCGGGCCGGGTCCAAACAGGCGGCATCCACGGTGGCGGGCAGGATCCCCACCGGTGGGGGGCCGCCCTGGGGTGGCTGGCGAGCAGCCACGGTGTGAATGGCTCCGTCCAAGCCTCCGTCGGGGACGGCCACGTGGATCTCCAGCCCGGAGGGGACGGCGAAGCCCCGACCGGGGGGCAAGGCCCCCGGATCGTCCACGGCCACGCCCCACTGGCGGTACAGGGCGGGGTCGCCCAGGCGGAACACGTAGGTCTGGGGGGTGGCGGCTTGGACAGCCCGGCTGACCTGCCCGAGGTGGTCGGCGGCCACCGCCAGGTTCAGACCGACGGCGGGGCCCTCGGCCCACACCCACTCCAAGGCGGTGAGCAGGGCCAGGTCGGCCACGTTGTCCAGGCTCTTGACCAAGCCACCCCAGTTGTCGATGAGGGTGACCACCAACGGTGCCGGCGTTTGACCGGAGGCGGCGGAGGGGAAGCTCTGCCCACCGCTCCGGCGGCGGTCGAGTTCGCCCTCCAAGCGGCGGATCAGCCGGGCAATCCGGTCGCGCTCGGCCGGCCCCACCACGGCCCCGCAGTGGGGAAGCCTTCGCAGGGGGGCCAACTCCCCCAATCCGGAGTCGACGGCGTACTGATGGCACGCACCGGGCGGGTGGCGGCCGGCCAAGGCCACGGCCAGCGATCCCAGGGCGGTGGAGGTGCCGCTGCCCGGAGTGCCCACGAACAAGACATTGCTCCGGCGGTGATCCCAGATGAGGGGGTACTGACGCTGGCCGTCGGGGTCGTCGGCCAGGGCGAAAGCCACGCCGTCAGGGTCCGGGCTGCGTCGTTCCAGGGCCTCGAGCGACTCCAGTGAGACGCGCGCGGGCAGGGGATCGGGCCAGGGACGGCGGGGCGGCCTGCCCTTGCCGTTGGCCCAAGCCGTGCAGGCGGCCTCGGCCAGTCGGGTCAGGTCGTCGGGGCTGTCGGGGGCGATCTCGTGGGCTATGTCGTCGGTGATTTCGTTGGCGCTGTCGGCGGGGCGGTTGGCGGGGTTCTCGTTGGCGGTGTTGGCGGCGCTGTCTTTCTTTGGCGGGGCCACCGGCAGGCCGTCGGGGGCGGGCACCACCTGGGGACCCGGCGAACCGGCGGTGACCCCGGTGACCAGGGCGCTCTGGAACTCCACCAGCTCGCCGGGGCCGAAGCGGGCAAAGGCCCGACCGGGTTGGTGGCGGCCGATGGCGGCGGCCTCGGGGCTGTCGAGCACGTCCACCGAGTCGGCGGCGTCCAGCACCCGCAGGGCGATGCGCAGGGCGGTGTTGGTGCGGATGTTGGCGTTGACCGCCCCTGCCGGCCGCTGGGTGGCCAGCACCAGGTGGATGCCCAGGCTGCGACCCCGCTGGGCCACGCTCACCAGCGAGTCCACGAAGCCGGGCAACTCGGCCACCAGGGTGGCGAACTCGTCGATCACCACCACCAGCCGGGGCAGGGGCTCCTCGCCCGGCTCCCCGCGCTGGTCCGTGGCTTGCTGCATCGCCCGGTAATGGTCCAGGTCGGCCGCCCCTCGGCGGCGCAACACCTCTTCCCGATGACGGAGTTCGGCCTCCAAGCAGCGCAGGGCCCGTTCGGCCAGCCGGTCGTCCAAATCGGTGACGATCCCCACCACGTGGGGCAGGCCGGCGCAGGCGTCGAAGGCGCTGCCCCCCTTGTAGTCGACCAGAACGAAGTTGACCTTCTCCGGAGAGTGGGTGACCGCCAGCGACACCACCAACGTGCGCAGCAGCTCGCTCTTGCCCGACCCGGTGGTGCCCCCCACCAACGCGTGAGGGCCGTCGGCGGCCAGGTCGATCAGGAGCAGCCCCTGGTGGTCAACCCCGATGGGGGCCGCCAGGCCGTGTGTGGGGGTGCTGTGGTGCCAGCGGGCGGCCACGGCCTCAGAAAGAGCCTCGGACATGGCTCCCTCGGGTGCGGCTGCCTCGGAGGTGCCGGTCTGGTCGGGAACAGGCAGGTCGAGCAGGGAGATCAGCGACGCGTGGTCGGCGATGCCGAGGCGGTCGCCCGACTGCTCGGGATCGTCGTAGCGGGCCAGTTTACGGGCCACCGTTCGGGCCAGGTCCAGGCTCATGCCGGTGGCCAACACCGATCCGACGGTCACCCCGGCGTCGGTCAGATCGACGATGCCGTTCGCATTGATGGCGTCGAGGACGGTGGTGGTGGCGGCGGGGAGTTGGTCGAGGCCGTCGGCCAACACGATGCCCGAGGCCGGCCCGGCCGATCCCTGGAGCAGGGAGCGCAACGGTGGGGTTCGGCCGGTGGCCAGTTGATCGCCGTCGGCCACCACCAGAAGCTGGGGCCAGGGCGCGTTGCCGTTTCGGTCCCAGGCCTCGGTGATCTCGGCGGTGATATCGGCCGCGGCTTGGCGATGGGCCGCCAACAGCCGGTCTCGGCCGACGGCCGGGTGGCGAAGGTGGGGGAGCCACGAGGTCCATGTCCAGGCCGGGGCGGTGACCTCGTCGGCGGCCACCAGCACCGCCAGATCGGCCGGGCCGTGATGGGCCACCGCCTGGATGAGCAGGGCCCGGGCGATGGCGGTGGTGACCTGGCGATGTCCGACCAAGCCCAGGAGTCGGCCCGGTCCCAGACCCACGACCAGGGGCGCATCGAGCAGCGGCCCGAGATCGTCCAGCACACCGGCGACCGCCTCTGCCGGTCGGGGACCGTCCACCACCAGATCGGGCTCGAAGGGCCGGGCGCCGTGGCCGGCCACCAGCGCCATGAAGTCGGGGTGGGTGGGACGCCGCTCCCACAATCGCATGCTGGGTTGGCGGACCCGCCGCACCGCCTCGCCCAGGTGGGGATGCCGCTCGCGCAGGCGGCGGAGTTCGGCCCGGTGGGCGTCGGAGGCCGCGGCCCGAAACTCCTCCAGGGCGGCGTGGGCCTGGCGGCGCCACCGCTGGCCCTCGGATCGGTCGCGGCGGCGGTTGTCGAACCAGGTGGCCCCCACCATCAGCGGGCTGAGGAGGGCGAACAGGGCCATGTACGGGCTGTAGAGCACGGCCATCAGCAGGCCGACCACGAGCGGCCCGGCCAGCGCGGCCCAGCCGAAGGCCGTGGCCCGGGTGGTTCGCGGCGACCCTTGGGCCGGGGCCGGGATGGGCGGGGGCGTGGCGGTCGGTTCCGGTCGGGGCGGGCGATTGAAGGCGATCTTTCCGCCGGCGGTTAGGGCTTGGGGGTCGAGTTGGCGCCTGGGCCGGTCGTCCGGTGCGTCGGTCACCTGTACCAGGGCCCGGCCCTGTCGCCGCGGCGTGGACGGCGCCAGGACCATTGGCTCCGGCGGTTCCCGGTCGCCGGACGGCCCGTCGCCGATGTGGATGACGATCCGGCCCTCTCGCCACTCCAGACGGGCGTGGTGGGGCCGCAGGCCCACGCCGGTCAGGGACAAGTCGGCGTCGGGGGCGCGGCCCAAACTCAGCCCGGACGCCGGCACCGGATGCCGGTGGCCGGCGTTGAGGCCGCCCACCACCTCCAGGGTCCAGCCGGGCTGGTCCGGGCCCGAACCCGGTCGGAGTCCCACCCGGGCGCCGTCGCACACCCCGGCTTTGTCGAGCCGCCGGTCGGCGTCCACCCATTGATCCTCGACCCACAGTCCGTCGGTGGGTTCGGGCAGGCCCAGGATCTCGGCCAGCTCTCTGACGTCGCGGGGCGCCGCGCCGATGATGCTGACCTCCCGACCACCGTCGGGGCCGTCGACGAATAGGCGCACCGGCGACAGCAACCGTGGGCGACCGGTTGGGCGGCGTCAGGGCGCGGGTGGAGCCCTCAGAAGGAGTCGAGGGCAGCGATGGTGTTCTGGCGTTCCAGGCTGACGGCGGTGGCCAGCTCGGTCAGAGCCTCCTGAAGCTGTCCCAACGAGGGTGACCACTGTTGGTGCCACGCCCCCCGGAACCGCTCGGAGCGGCTGCCCGTCCAGGTGGTGCCCTCCAGGGTGGCCGACAGGCGGGAGCGGAGATCCTCCACCTGGCCGGCGAAGGCGGTGAATTGCTGCTGGAGATGGTCCATCTCCTCGGTGTTCATGGTGAGTACGGACACGGCGGGCCTTTCTGTCTCTGGCTATTGGTCGCCACTGCGGGCAAGGGTAGTGGCGACCAATCAGAATAGCAATAAATATACTGAAATCATATCTAGTGAGCCTGGTCGCTACCCGATGCCCTACCGGAAGTAGGCGGCTTGGGTGGCCAGTTCCCGGCCCTCCTGGAGAAGGGCAGCCTCGGCGGCCATCTCCACCTGGGCGGCATCGGCGAACAGTTGGTCGGCTCGGGCCTGCAGCCGGCGGGCCACCTGCTCGACCTCGTGGCGCAGCCGAATGAGGTGGGTGTGCTGGTGGCGGAGTCGCAGGCGGCTGGCGTCGGCCGCCTCCGACTGCCACACCGCTGGCTGATGACGGGCCACCGGCCCCTCCAGCAGGAGATCGAGTCCCCGCCAGATGGCGTCCACGTCCATGCGCACCCGCTCGCAGGCCTCGGCCCGACGGCGAAGGTCACTGGCTACCGCGAAGAGATCGTAAGCAGTCATCAATACAGGAATATACACAGAACCTATCAAAAAATACCAAAGCTCTGGCGGTGGCGTCGGGGCCGGTGGCCGTCCGGCGGCGGCCACCCTCCGTAACTCGTTCACCGGTAACCCCATTGTTGGTCTCCCTATTGGTGTCGGGCCCGATGGGTCGAGCCGGTACGGTGGGGGCGGTGAGCGGCACTTCGGACTTGCGGATCGGTGTGGGCGTGTTGGGCTGCGGCAACGTGGGCTCGGCCTTGGTCAACCTGGTGGCCGAGCAGGGCCCGGCCATCGCCGAGCGCACCGGTCTGATCCTGGACGTGGTCAAAGTGGCGGTGCGCAGCGCGTCGCGTGACCGCGACGTGACCCTGGCCGACGGCGTGCTGACCACCGACGCCGCCGCGGTGGTGAACGATCCCCAGGTGGACGTGGTGGTGGAGTTGATCGGGGGCATCGAGCCGGCCCGGGAGCTGGTGGCCGGCGCGCTCAAGCAGGGCAAGCCGGTGGTCACCGGCAACAAGGAACTCCTGGCCAACTACGGCGCCGAGCTGTACGCCGCCGCCGATGCCGCCGGGGTGGATCTCCTCTTCGAGGCGGCCGTCGCCGGGGGTATCCCCCTCATACGGGCCCTGCGGGAGTCGTTGGCCGCCGAACCGGTGCGCCGGGTCATGGGCATCGTCAACGGCACCACCAACTTCATCCTGAGCCAGATGTCGGAGTCGGGCGCCGACTATCACGACGCTCTGGCCGACGCGCAGTCGCTGGGCTACGCCGAGCGGGATCCCACCGCCGACGTGGAGGGGTTCGACGCCGCCGCCAAGGCGTCCATCATCGCCACGGTGGCCTTCGGCGCCCGGGTGCTGGCGGGCAGCGTGTACCGGGAGGGCATCTCCGCCGTCAGCCCGGCCGACATCGCCCACGCCCATCGACTGGGCTACGTGGTCAAGCTCTTGGCCATCGCCGAGCAGGTGGGGGGCGCACCGGGCAAGCCCGAGTTGGCCGTAAGGGTTCACCCGGCCATGGTGCCCGCCGACCACCCGCTGGCCTCGGTTCGGGATTCCTTCAACGCGGTGTTCGTGGAGGGGGAGGCGGTGGGCGAGTTGATGCTGTACGGCCGGGGGGCCGGTGGGCGGCCGACGGCCAGCGCCGTGCTCGGCGACCTCATCGACGCAGCGGGCAACCGGTGCCGGGGCACGTGGACACCCATCGGCGACTTGGCCGAAGCGGTGGTGTGCCCCATCGACGACCTGGAGTCGGAGTACTACATCAACATGGAGGTGCTCGACCGGCCGGGTGTGCTGGCCGCGGTGGCCGGGGTATTCGGACGCCACGGGGTCAGCATCCGCTCCATGGAACAGGAGGGGCTGGGCGACCAGGCCCGGCTGGTGTTCATCACCCACGAGGCCACCGAGCGGGCCGTGCAGGCCACCCTGGGCGAGCTGCGCGACCTGGAGGCGGTGCGGGGCGTGCCCGGACTGCTACGGGTCGTCGGCCGGTAGCCCGGGCGTGGTGACCGCCGGGGCCATGGGGGACGCACCCGCGGCGATCCGCTACGTCAGCACCCGAGGGCAGGCGCCCGCCCTGGACTTCGGGGACGTGCTGTTGGCCGGGCTGGCCGCCGACGGCGGGCTCTACGTGCCCGACCGCTGGCCGACGCTGTCACCCGCGGCACGAACCGGACGCCCCGGTGGGGGAGGGTACGCCGATCTGGCCGCCGAGGTCATGTGGCCGTTCGTGGCCGGCACCTATGCCCGGACTCGGTTCGACGAGTTGGTGCGGGATGCCTGCGCCGGTTTCGACCACCCGGACGTGGTGCCCCTGGTGGAGCTGGACGACGACCTGTGGCTCCTGGAGCTGTTTCACGGGCCCACCCTGGCCTTCAAGGACATCGCCCTGCAGCTCGTGGGACGGTTGTTCGACGAGGAGTTGGCCCGGCGAGGGGAGCGGGTGACCATCGTGGGGGCCACCTCGGGCGACACCGGGTCGGCGGCCATCGAGGCGGTGCGCGACCGGCACAACATCCAGGTGGTGATCCTGCACCCGCACGGTCGGGTGTCGGAGATGCAGCGCCGCCAGATGACCACCGTGGACAGCGCCAACGTCCACAACATTGCCGTGGAGGGAACGTTCGACGACTGCCAGGACCTGGTGAAGGCCATGTTCGTCGATCCCGACTTCCGGGCCGAGCACAAACTGTCGGCGGTCAACTCCATCAACTGGGCCCGGGTCATGGCCCAGACCGCCTACTACGTGGCCGCGGTGAACGCCCTGGAACGGGTGCCGGTGGCCTTCTCGGTGCCCACGGGGAACTTCGGCAACGTGCTGGCCGGCCACGTGGCCCGCCACATGGGGTTGGCCGTGGACCGGTTCGTGGTGGCCAGCAACCGCAACGACATCTTGACCCAGTTCTTCACCACCGGGGCGATGGCCATCTCCGAGGTGCAGCCCACACTGTCGCCGAGCATGGACATCCAGGTGTCGTCCAACCTGGAGCGGTTCCTGTTCGAGCTGTTGGATCGAGACGGCCACCGCACCGCCGCGGTGCTGGAGCGCTTCCGGGCCGACGGAGGGATGCAGCTCGACCCGGCCATCGCTGCCCGACTCCGCCAGGGTTGGACCGGGGTTCGGGTGGACGACGCCGAGACCACCGAAACCATCGCCGAGCTGTACCGCTCCACCGGCCGGATCATCGACCCCCACACCGCCGTGGGGCTGGCCGCCGCCCGCCGGGCCCGGGGCCCGTCATCGGGGCCGATGGTGGTGCTGGCCACCGCCCACCCGGCCAAATTCGGCGACGCGGTGGCCGCCGCCATCGGCAAGCCCCCGCCGATGCCGCCGGCGCTGGCCGCGTTGGCCGACCGCCCCGAACACGTGGTGCGTTTGCCCAACGACCTGGCGACGGTGAAGGCCCACGTGGCCCGTTGCGCGGCCCCGGCCGGTGGTTAGCCAGGGCCCGAGGATGGCCAGTGAAGATAGTTGCACGACACCAATGCGCGGCCTCGGCAATTGGATGGAGCAAGGCCGGGATGATCTGGAAGAATCGGACCCGGTGAAGAGGGCCCAGTGAAGTACGTGGTGTGCATTCCCGACGGGTGTGCCGATCTGCCGGTCCCCGAGTTGGACGGGGCCACTCCGCTGGAGGTGGCCCACACCCCGGTACTGGATGCGCTGGCCGCCCGGGGGCGGGTGGGACTGGCCCGGGTGATCCCTCCGGGCATGCCCGCGGGCAGCGACGTGGGCAACATGTCCATCTTCGGGTACGACCCCGCCTGCTACCACACCGGCCGCTCGCCCATCGAGGCTGCCGCCCTGGGGCTGACCCTCACCCCCGAACAGGTGGCCTACCGCTGCAACCTGGTGACGGTGACCGACGACGGCATCATGGCCGACTTCTCCGGGGGGCACCCCGATTCGGCCGAGGCGGCCGAGGCCATCGCCGCCCTGGACGAGGAGCTGGGCGGCGAGGTGAGCTTCCACGCCGGCGTGCAGTACCGCCACACCATGGTCGCCCCGGCCGAGTGGGCCGACGCCGAGTGTACGCCGCCCCACGATCTGTCCGACCGACCGGTGGTCGGCCCCCGAGGCCCGGCCGGTCCCAAGCTGGCCGCCCTGGAGGAGGCCTCGAGGGCGGTGCTGGCGCGGTTCGATCTGTCCGCCACCCAGGTGTGGTTGTGGGGGCAGGGCTTTCAGCCGAAGATGCCCTCCTTCCGGGAGATGCACGGGGTGGACGCGGGCATGGTGAGCGCCGTGGACCTGGTGCGGGGCATCGGCGTGCTCACCGACATGGAGATTCCCGACGTCCCCGGCGCCACCGCCTGGTACGACACCAACTACGAGGGCAAGCGCGACGCCGCGCTGGCCGGGCTGGCCGCCGGGGCCGACCTGTTCGCCATTCACGTGGAGGCCAGCGACGAGGCCGGACACGAGGGCAACGTGGCCGAGAAGGTCCGGTGTCTGGAGAACTGGGACGCCCGTATTCTGACCGGCCTGGTCGAGGGCCTCGACCGGATGGGTCGGTGGCGCCTGCTGCTGCTGCCCGATCACGCCACCCCGCTGACCCTGCGGGGCCACACCGACGATCCGGTTCCCTACCTGCTGGTGGACTCCAAGGTGGACGGCCCCGGCGGCGTCTACACCGAAAAGGGGGCGGCCTCGTCGGAGGTGGTGGCCGGCCATCTGCTCATCAAGGAGCTGCTGGCCCACACGTAACGGGGCGATCCCACAACTCGCTGGGCAATGTTGCCCGGTGGGGTGGCGTGCAGTATCCTCTTGGCCGTTGGGGTTGCGCGGTTGAGTGCAGACCCCTCGGGAAGCCTTCTGATCGCCCGGTCGATTTCGACTTCAATTCGTCAGCGTCCCGGTGGTCAATGGTGATTCCAATCGTGCCGACCACAATGGCGGACGGCGCGCCGAACAAAACGAAATGCCCTCTCCAACGTGGCATTTCTGGGGAGAAACGTGAGCGTAGAGACCGCTGAACTCTCTCGGTCGAAACTGCAGCGCAAAGACCGAGCGCAGCTTCAAACCATTGCCCAGGCCATGGGCGGGCGTCCTGACGCCAAGGCCCGCAAGGCCGACATCGTGGACATGATCCTCGACCTGGCCGGCATCGACGCCGATGGCGCCGATGGCGCCGCCCAGCCGGAGACCGATCCGACCGGCAACGGGGCCGCCCCCGTTGCGAAGGCCGAGGCAATCTCCGATGCGGGCGACGGTACGGCCACCGTCGGGGCCAAGGACGAGACCACCGATGAAGCCACTGACGGGGCCGAGGCCGGCCAGGAAACCGAAGATCGGGGCGACGGCCAGGACAAGGGCGAAGACCAAACCGACCAGGCCGAGGCCCGTCGCGGCAGCAGAGACCGGGGTGACCAGGCCGAGGCCCGTCGTGACCAAGGGGACCGGGGTGACCGAGGCGACCGAGGCGATCATGGCGACGCTCGCCAGCCGCGTCGGGACCGGGGCGACCGCGGCGACCAGAGCGAAGCCCGCCGGGACCAAGGGGACCGGGGCCGCCGGGAAGGCGACCGCCAGCAGGGGGACCGCCGGGAAGGGGACCGGTCTCGCTCGCAGGACGAGCAGCCCGAAATCGGCAACCGCCGTCGTCGGCGTCGGGGTCGCAATGATCGGGAGCGACCGGAGGAGCCGTGGGAGGGCGATCCCATCGCCATCTCCGGCCACCTGGACTTACGGGAAGAGGGCTACGGCTTCCTGCGCACCAAGGGCTTCCAGCCCAGCAAGCAGGACGCCTACGTGTCGGTCAAGCAGGTCCGCCAGTTCGGGCTCCGCAAGGGTGACTTGATCGCCGGGGGGTGCCGCCCGGCCACCCGCAACGAGAAGAACCCGGCCCTGTTGCACATCGACAGCGTGAACGGTCTGGCCCCCGAGCAGGTCAAGCAGCGTCCCAAGTTCGAGGATCTGACCCCCCTGTTCCCCGACGAGAACCTCCGGTTGGAGCGGGTGGACGATCCGGCCAACATGACCTGTCGGATCATCGACCTGTTGTCGCCCATCGGCAAGGGCCAGCGGGGGCTGATCGTGTCGCCCCCCAAGGCGGGCAAGACCACCATCATGAAGGAGATCGCCCGCTCCATCGAGCTGAACAATCCCGAGGTGCATCTGCTGGTGCTGTTGGTGGACGAGCGGCCCGAAGAAGTCACCGACATGCGCCGTTGGCTGTTGCGGGGCGAGGTGGCGGCGTCCACCTTCGACCGGCCCGCCGACGAGCACACCCATGTGGCCGAGATGACCATCGAGCGGGCCAAGCGCATGGTGGAACGGGGCGAGGACGTGGTGATCATCCTGGACGGGATCACCCGACTGTCGCGGGCCTACAACCTGGCCGCGCCCGCCACCGGACGCATCATGTCGGGCGGTATCGACACCGGCGCGCTGTACCCGCCCAAGAAGTTCTTCGGCGCGGCCCGCAACGTGGAGGAGGGCGGCTCGCTCACCATTCTGGCCACCGCGCTGGTGGAAACCGGATCCCGCATGGACGAGGTGATCTTCGAGGAGTTCAAGGGCACCGGCAACATGGAGTTGCGCCTGGATCGCCACATCGCCGAGCGGCGCATCTATCCGGCCATCAACGTGGACGCCTCCTCCACCCGCCACGAGGAGCTGCTGTTCGAACGCCGCCAGCTCCAGCAGGTGTGGAAGCTGCGCCGGGTGCTCAACGGCATCTCCAGTGACGGCAACGGAGGCGGGGCCGCCGGGTTGGAGCTGCTGATCGACCGCCTGAGGACATTCCCCAACAACGCGGCCTTCCTGGAGGAAGTGGCCAAGGGCCCCGCCGGGGTGTGAGGCTAGGAGGAACATGAAGCCCGACATCCATCCCGAGTACCGCATGGTGGTCTTTCAGGACACCTCCGCGGGAACGTCTTTTCTCACCCGTTCCACCATCGACACCAACGAGACCGTGGTGTGGGAGGACGGCAACGAGTACCCCCTGGCCAAGGTGGGGATTTCCAGCGCCAGCCACCCGTTCTTCACCGGCCAGATGACCATCGTGGACACCGCCGGACGGGTGGAGCGATTCGAGCGTCGCTACGGTCAGCGCAAGCGCTCGGCCCAGTCCGGCTGATCGGCGCCGTCGCCGGCCACGGCGCGTTATCGCCCACCCACCCCTCGGGGTGCGGGGGTAGCGTGAGCCCATGCAGTTGAACGCCGCCCATGAGGAGATCGAAGCGGAGTTCAACGCGCTCGAACAGCGGCTGGCCGATCCCGCCCTGCTGGCCGACCAGGAGGCCTACACCGCGGTGGCCCGCCGCTACAAGGAGCTGGAGGCCAAGGCCCTGGTGGTGCGGGCGCTGCGGGGCCACCAGGAGGACATCGAGGCGGCCACCGAGATGCTGGCCGAGGCCGAGGCCGAAGCCCACGACGAGGCCGAGGCCGAGGAGCGGCGCCTGCTGGAGGCCGAGATCGAGGCGGCCACGCAGGCGGCCGTGGGGTTGTTCGCCGAGTTGGCCCGGCTCATGGAGCACAAGGATCCCAACGACGGCAAGAACGTGATCGTGGAGATCAAGGGCGCCGAGGGCGGCGAGGAGGCCAACCTGTTCGCCCGCGACCTGTTCGACATGTACGCGGCCTACGCCGGCCGCCGCCGCTGGAAGCTGGAGATGATGAACGCCCAGAACTCCGACATGGGGGGCTTCACCGACGTGGTGTTCCTGCTGCGGGGCGACGACGTGTGGCGCAAGATGAAATACGAGGGCGGCCCCCACCGGGTGCAGCGGGTGCCGGTCACCGAATCCCAGGGCCGGGTCCACACCTCGTCGGCCACCGTGGCCGTTTTGCCCGAGGCCGAGGAGGTGGAGGTGCACATCGACGAGAAGGACCTCCAGGTGGACGTGTACCGGTCGTCGGGGCCGGGCGGTCAGTCGGTGAACACCACCGACTCGGCGGTGCGCATCACCCACAAGCCCACCGGCTTGGTGGTGTCCATGCAGGACGAGAAGAGCCAGCTTCAGAACCGCAACAAGGCCATGGCCGTGCTGCGGGCCCGACTGCTGCAGGCCGAGGAGCAGCGCCGACAGGATGATCTGTCCGAACAACGCCGGGGCCAGGTGGGTGGCGGCGGCCGGTCGGAGAAGATCCGCACCTACAACTACAAGGAGAACCGGGTTTCCGACCACCGGATCGGCCTCACGCTGTACAAGTTGGATCGCATCCTGGCGGGCGACCTCGACGAGGTGGTGGACGCCCTGGCCGAAGCCGAACGCCTCGAGGTCTCCTCGTAATCGTGCTGCCGTCGTGAAGGAGTGGGGGCACGTGGTGGTGGAGGTGGCCCGCCGCCTGGCCGAAGAGGGCAGGTCCGCAGGCCCGGAGGCAGGCATGGTCCTGGGCGCAGGAGACGGCAAGGTGGAGGCCCGCCGCATGGTGGAGGAGGCCTCGGGGTACGAGGGCGACCAGTACGCGGTCGGCCTGACCCAGCCGGTCACCGCTCGCCAACTGGCCCACCTGGATTCCATGGTGGAGCGTCGACTGGCCGGGGAGCCCCTGCAGTACGTGTTGGGTCGCTGGGGCTTCCGTGGGTTGGACCTCATGGTGAACCCGGCGGTGCTGATACCTCGCCCGGAAACCGAAACCCTGGCCGGATTGGCCATCGCCGAGTTGGCCCGCCGCAAACCACCTGGAGGCCTGATGGTGGACCTGGGAACAGGCAGCGGGGCCGTCGGCCTGGCCGTGGCCGCGGAATGCGCCACCGCCCGGGTGGTGCTCACCGATGTATCGGCGGAGGCCCTGGCCGTGGCTCGAGCCAACCTGGCCGGCCTGGGGCGGGCCGCGGTGCGGGTCTCGTCCCATCTGGGGTGGTGGTACGAGGCCCTGCCCGATGCCCTGGTCGGCGCGGTGGACGTGGTGGCCGCCAACCCCCCCTACGTAGGCGACCAGGAAGATTTGCCCGCCGCCGTGGCCGACTGGGAGCCGGAGGTGGCCCTGCGGGGCGGCCCCGACGGACTCGACGGCGCCCGGCCCATCCTGGCTGGCGCCCGCCGGTGGTTGCGTCCGGGGGGAACGGTGCTGGTGGAGCTCTCGCCCGACCAGATGGACACGGCCTCGGCCATCGCCGAAGCGGGCGGATTGGCCGTGGAGGCCGTCCACCCCGACCTGGCCGGTCGACCGCGGGTACTGCAGTGTCGAAGCTGCTGAAGGTCTCGGCCGACCCGATCGCGGTCGTGGCCGAGGCCGCCGAGGAATTGCGGTCCGGTCGGGCCGTGGTCATCCCCACCGACACCGTGTACGGGCTGGCGGTGTTGCCCGACAATCTGGAGTTGCTCTACCAGCTCAAGCACCGCCCCCAGGACAAAGCGGTCGCCCTGCTGGTGGCCGCCGCTGGTGACGCCGAGACGTTCTTCGAGCCGCTCGGCCCGACGCGGCGGCTCATGGAACGGTTCTGGCCGGGGGCGTTGACCATCGTCCAGGACGGCCACGGGGTGCGCTGTCCCGACGACCCGTTCGTGCAGGCCCTGGCCCGAGCGGTGGGACCGATCGCCACCAGCAGCGCCAACCTGAGCGGCGCCCCCACCGCGGCAACGGCGGCGGAAGCCGGGGCGGTGTTTCCCGCGGTCGCCGTGGTGGTGGACGGGGGCATCTGCCGGTCGGCCCCGTCCACCGTGGTGGAGGTGACCGAATCGGGGGTCACCGTGCTACGAGAGGGTGCCATCCCCGCTGAGGCCGTCCGGGGGGCGGTTGCCGGGCTTTGAGCCGCGTCGGCGTCCGGCCACGACAGGCCACGCCACGCCGGGCCGTGCCGGCCGCCATAGCGGGCGGAATCAGGGCCACCAACGGGACGGGCCGACCGGGTAGATTGCAGGGCAATGACGCGAATCGCCGCGGGCGCCGATCACGCCGGGGTGGAGCTGAAGGACGCCCTGGTGGCCCATCTGCGGGAGTTGGGCCACGAGGTGATCGACTGCGGCACCCACGGCCCCGACCGGGTGGATTACCCCGACTACGGGGAGGCGGTGGCCCGAAAGGTGGCGGGCGGCGAGGCCGAGTTGGGTCTGTGTGTGTGCGGCTCCGGCATCGGCATTGCCATGGCGGCCAACAAGGTGCCCGGCGTGCGGGCGGCCACCGTCCACGACGTGACCTCGGCCCGTCTGACCCGACAGCACAACGATGCCAACGTCATTTGCCTGGGGGAGCGCCTGATCGGCGCCGAGCCCGCCAAAGAGGCCCTGGACGCCTTCTTGGCGTCGTCCTTCGAGCAGGGCCGCCACACCGCCCGGGTGGCCAAGATCGACGCCCTGTTGCCCGGAACCCCCCGGCCGTGATGCCGGCGGCACCCACGAGCAGCGCCCATGAGCCGAGTCCACGACAAGAAGAGCCCATGAGACAAACCGATGAGAGCCCACAAGTAGAGCCAATGAGAAGAGGGAGCCCGTGATGTGGCCCGACAGCAGCAACGACCCGGTCCTCGACATGATCCGGCGGGAAACCGAGCGTCAGAACACCACCCTGCAGCTCATCGCCTCGGAGAACTTCACCTCGCCCGCGGTGCTGGCCGCCACCGGTTCGGTGCTCACCAACAAGTACAGCGAGGGCTACCCCGGCCGCCGCTACTACGGCGGCAACCAGGTGATCGACGAGGTGGAGGCCGTGGCCCGGGACCGCGCCACCGCCCTGTTCGGCGCCGACCACGCCAACGTGCAGCCCCATTCCGGGGCCAACGCCAACGTGGCCGCCTACCTGGCCGTGCTGGAGCCGGGCGACACCGTGCTGGGCATGAGCCTGGACCACGGCGGCCACCTCACCCACGGCTCCCCGGTGAACATCAGCGGGCGCACCTACCGCTTCGTGGCCTACGGGGTGACCCCCAGCGACGAACGCATCGACTACGACCGGGTGCGGGACCTGGCCCGGGAACACCGGCCCTCCCTCATCGTGGCCGGGGCCACCGCCTATCCCCGCATCATCGACCCGGCCCCGTTCCGCGCCATCGCCGACGAGGTGGGGGCCCTGTTCATGTTCGACGCCGCCCACATCGCCGGGCTCATCGCCGGGGGCGTGCACCCCAACCCTGTGCCCCACAGCGACATCGTCACCTTCACCACCCACAAGACTCTGCGGGGCCCCCGGGGCGGAACCATCCTGTGTACCCAGGATCTGGCCGGGGCCATTGACAAGGCCATCTTCCCCGGCCTGCAGGGGGGCCCCCTCGAGCACGTGATCGCGGCCAAGGCGGTGGCCTTCGGTGAGGCCGCCGCCCCCGAGTTCGCCGACTACGCCGCCCGCATCGTAGCCAACAGCCATGCCCTGGTGGAAGGGCTGGCCGCCGAGGGCTTCCGCCTGGTGTCGGGAGGCAGTGACAACCACCTGCTGCTGGTGGACCTCCGCACCTTCGACGACGACCTGACCGGCAAGGCCGCCCAGGAAGTGCTGGACCGGGCCGGGATCACCCTCAACAAGAACACCGTCCCCGACGACCCCCGTTCCCCCTTCGTGACCAGCGGGGTGCGGATCGGCACCCCGGCCACCACCACCCAGGGCATGGGCCCGCAGGAGATGGCCGCCATTGCCGGTCTGATCGGTCGGACCCTCCGCCGGCGCGACGACGAGGCCGCCGTGGCCGAGGTCCGAGCCGAGGTGGCCGACCTCTGCCGGCGGTACACGCCCTACCCGTCGGCCGGCTAGCCGGTCTCGTCGCCGTAAAGGGCACCCTCGACTGCCATGGCCCCGGGTGTCGACAGCTACCTGACCGTGTTCGCGGTGGCCGCCGGGATCACGTTGGTGGCCACGCCGCTGGTGCGCCGCATCAGCGAGCGGTACGGCTTCATGGTGGAGCCCGATGCCCGGCGGGTCCACGAGCGGTCCACCCCCGTGCTGGGCGGGGTGGCCATGTTCCTCGGGTTCCTGGCCGCCATGGGGGTGGCCTGGTGGATGAGCGATTTCGACGTAGTGTTCGCCACCGCCTCGGAGCCGCTGGGCATCGTCATCGCCGCGCTGGTGATGATCGTGTTCGGCACCTACGACGACGTGCGGGAGATGTCGGCACCGGCCAAGGTGGCCACCATGGTGCTGGCCGGGAGCATCCTGTCGTTCGCCGGGGTGACCGTGCTGAACCTGCGGCTGCCGGTGCTGGACGCGCTGATCCTGTCGCAGGATCTGGCCTTCGTGGTGACGGTGGTGTGGTTGGTGGCCATCGCCAACGCCATCAATCTGATCGACGGGTTGGACGGGCTGGCCGCGGGCATCGTCGCCATCGCGGGCATCACCTTCTTTGTGTACTCCATCAAGCTGGCCGACGAGGAGGTGCTGTTGCCCAACAACATCGGGCCGTTGGTGGCCATCATCGCCGGCGGGGTGGCCGTGGGTTTTCTGCCCCAGAACGTGCATCGGGCCCGCATCTTCATGGGTGACGGCGGGGCCTACTTCCTGGGAACGCTGCTGGCCGCGTCCACCGTCTCCATGGGGGGGCGCAGCAGCGAGCCCTTCGCGGGTCAGACCTATTTCTTCTTCGCCCCCATGCTCATTCCTCTCATCATTCTGGCGGTGCCGGTGGTGGACGTGCTGTGGGCCGTGCTGCGGCGGACCCGGGCCCGCACCAGCATCACCGCCCCCGACAAGGAGCACCTGCACCACCGGCTGATGAGCCTGGGCCACGGCCACCGGCGCAGCGTGCTCATCCTGTGGCTGTTCACCGCCCTGATGTCCACGCTGGTGCTGTACCCCACCTACACCGGCGAGGGGGAGGCCATCATGGTGCCCGCCGCCGCGGTGTTGGTGCTCATGCTCTACACCGTGTTCCACCCCATCCTGCGGCGCCGGGCCCCGTTGTCGGCCGGTGGCCGCCCGGCCTGAGGATTTGGCTCGCCCTTTGGGCACGCGAGACCATTTCCGAGAGGCCAGTCCACTCCCTTCAGGGGCCCCCTTTCGTGCCAGCGGCAACCACTGAGAAAAGCCACCTTCACCAGCGTCAGAGTTCGGGCGACGCCCTGTCCATCGCCTTCGAATTGGTGGCCACCCCCGCGCTGTTCGGGTTCTTCGGTTGGCTGATCGACGGGGCGGTGGGAACCCGGCCCGCGTTCACCTTGGGGTTGTGTCTGGTGACGGCGTGCTACACCGGATGGAAGACGTTCAAGCTGTACGGCGAGCGCATGGACGCCCTCGACGCTCAACTGCCCAGCCGCCGGGCCGAGGCCCGGCAGCAAGACGCCGATGGCTGAGCAGACCACCGTGCCCGCCGAGGAGGCGCCCGAGCGGGCCGTTGCCCTCGACATCGTTCGCCGCGGTCTGATCGGCGGCCCGGTGCTGATCGGGGTGTGCGCGGGCGTGTGGGGGTTCGACGGACTGTGGTCCAGCGGCTACGCCCTCGGCCTGATCCTGTTCAACTTCTGGCTGGCCGCCTCGCTCATCACCTGGTCGATGCGGATTTCGCCCACCATGGTGATGGCCGGGGTGATGGGCGGCTACTTCATCCGCCTGGCCATTCTCACCGGGGCCTTCTTCCTGGTGAGAAATACCGGCTGGTTTGAGGCCCTGCCGTTTGTCATCACGCTGGCCGCGGCCCATATTGTTCTGCTCGTTTGGGAGACCCGGTTCGTCTCCCTGTCCCTCGCTCATCCCGGCTTGAAGCCCCAAGGAGCCCGCACGTGACCATTGATGACCTGAAATTCCCGCCGCCACAGCGCCGGGTGCTCGGGCGGCAGGGAGGCCCCCGGTGAACGTGCTCGCCTTGGACTTCCCGCCGGTCTCCCAACTGTTTCAGTGGCCGGACATCTTGTTCTCCGACACCAATTGGGCCCTCAACAAGACCGGGATCATCTACCTGGCCTCGTTGCTGCTCACCGTCTGGTTGTTCTGGGCGGCGGGGCGGCGCCGGTCGCTGGTGCCCACCGGGGCTCAGACGGTGGTCGAAGCGAGCATCGACTTCGTGGAGAACAACATCATCATGCAGACCATCGGCCCCGAAGGGCGCCGGTACCTGCCGTTTCTGACCACGATCTTCTTCTTCGTGTTGTTCAGCAACATGTTCGAGGTCATTCCCTTCATCCAGTTCCCGGCCAACTCCCGCATGGCCATCCCCTTGACCCTGGCCCTGGTGGTGTGGGCGGTGTACCACTACGTGGGCATTCGCGCCCAGGGCTTCTTTCACTACTTCAAGTCGGCCCTGTTCCCACCGGGCGTGCCCGTGGCGCTCTACATCCTGGTGGCCCCCATCGAGTTGCTCCAGATCCTGTTGATCCGCCCCCTGTCGCTGGCCATCCGGCTCTGGGCCAACATGGTGGCCGGGCACCTTTTGCTGGTCACCTTCGCGGTGCTGTCCGCCGCGTTGTGGGGCACGCTCTATGTTCCCGCAGTGCTGCCGTTCGCCGCCCTCATCCTGGTCACGGCATTCGAGATCTTCGTCTCGGCCCTGCAGGCCTTCATCTTCACCATTCTCACCGCCGTGTACATCGGCGGATCCCTACACCCCGAGCACTAGGAGACACGTACCTTGCTTGCACTGATTTCCACCATCCTTGCCCAGTTGACCGGTGACGGTGAGGCAGGCCTGAGCGCCATCGGCGCGGGGCTCGGCTACGGCCTGGCGGCCATCGGCCCCGGTGTCGGGATCGGCATCGTGGTGGGCAACGCCATCACCGCCATGGCTCGCCAGCCCGAATCGGCCGGTGTGGCTCGGACCACGATGTTCTTGGGCATCGCCTTCACCGAGGCGCTGGCCCTCATCGGATTCGTCGTCTTCATCCTCCTTCTGCCATGAGCCGCCGGCTCTGGGCCGCGGCGGCCGTCGTGGTCGCCGCGGTTGCGCTCAGCGCCTCGGGGGCTCATGCCGCCGAGAGTGTGGGCAGTTGCATCTTTGACGAGTTGGGTACAGCTCAGTTCGACGGCATCGAGGGCGAGGGCTTTGCCGCCGTCAAGGAGCTGAAGGAGCAGTACTCCGCGGGCAACGAACAGGCCGAAGAGGTCAAGAAGGACTTCGAGAAAGACCTGGAGAGCTGCCTGGAAGCCCCCAACCCGATTATTCCCGAATGGAAGGAAGTCATCTGGGGCGGGGCCGCCTTCGTGGTGCTGTTGGCCCTGATGAGCTGGAAGCTGTTCCCGGTGGTGAGGAACCTGATGGTGCAGCGCACCGAGCGCATCCAAGGCGCTATCGACGACGCCGACCGGGAGCGGGCCGAGGCCGCCGAGGTCCGGGCCCGCTACGAGGCGGAACTGGCCGACGCCAAGACCGAGGCCACCCGCATCGTGGACGAGGCCCGCGAGCAGGCCGCCGCCGTCCGGGCCGATCTTCAGGCCCGGGCCGAGGCCGACATCGCCGAGATGCGGGAGCGGGCCGCGGCCGACACCGAGGCCTCCAAGCGCCAAGCGGTGGCCGACCTGCAGTCGGAGGTGTCCGACATCGCCCTGGGCGCGGCCGAGGCCGTGCTGGGTCGCAGCCTGGAGGATCCCGAGGTCCAACGCGGGCTCATCGACGACTACATCGCCCGCGTGGGCGCGGGCCAGAACTAGGCCGATGGTGGAGCGATCCGTGGTGACGCCCCGTGGCCTGGTCCGCCCCGCCGAGAGGCTGGGGCGATGACCGAGCGGTCCGGCAGCTACGCCGACGCGGTGGCCGCGGTGGCCCGAGCCGAGGGCACTCTCGACGTGGTGGCCGACGAGCTGTTCCGGGTGGCCCGGGCCCTGGAGGGCTCCGACGAGTTGCGCATGACGCTGTCCGACCGGTTGATCCCGGCGGCCCGCCGCCAGCAGATCGTGGAAGACCTGCTGGGCGGCCAGGCAGCCGAGACCACCACCGCAGTGGTGTCCATGATCGTGGCCGCCGGGCGGGCGGGGGATTTGGTCGACATCGCCCGCCAGACGGTGGAGATCAACGCCCGTGACCGAGGCCGCTCGGTGGCACAGGTGCGCACGGCGGTGGCCCTCACCGGCGATCAGGCCGAACGGCTGGCCGCCGCCTTGAGCGCGGCCACCGGCCACCAGGTGGACATCAAGGTGATCGTCGATCCCGCCGTGATGGGCGGTGTGGTGGCCACCATCGGCGACGAGGTGATCGACGGCTCGGTCCGCCACCGCCTCAGCCAGCTTCGCGACACGTTCTAAACAGGAGCCGAGACAGGAGTGCCATGGCAGAGCTGACCATCGACACCGGCGCCATCGCCGAGGCCATCCGCCGCAACCTCGAGGGGTTCCAGCCCGAGGTGGAGCTGGCCCAGGTGGGGCGGATCACCGAGGTGGGCGACGGGATCGCCCGCATCTCCGGGCTGCCCGGCGCGGCGGTGAACGAGATGCTGGAGTTCGAGAACGGGACCATCGGATTGGCCCTGAACCTCGACGAGGATTCCATCGGCGCGGTGGTGCTCGGCGAGGTGGACGAGATCGAGGAGGGCCAAGCCGTCCGCTCCACTGGCGACATCTTGTCGGTGCCGGTGGGCGATGCCCTGTTGGGCCGGGTGGTGAACGCCCTGGGCGAGCCGGTCGACGGCAAGGGTCCCATCGTGGGCGCCGAGACCCGGCGCATGGAGGTGCAGGCCCCCGGCATCACCGGACGCAAACCGGTGCACGAGCCCATGCAGACCGGCATCAAGGCCATCGACTCGCTCATCCCCATCGGTCGGGGTCAGCGGGAGCTGATCATCGGCGACCGCAAGACGGGCAAGACCACGGTGGCGCTCGACACCATCTTGAACCAGAAGGGCCAAGGGGTGCAGTGCATCTACGTGGCCATCGGACAGAAAGCCTCGACCGTGGCCCAGGCGGTGGCCACCCTGGCCGAGCGGGGGGCCATGGACTACACCGTGGTGGTGGTGGCCCCTGCCTCCGATCCGGCCCCCTTCAAGTACCTGGCCCCCTACGCCGGTTGCGCCATGGGCCAGCACTGGATGGACAACGGCGGCCACGCCTTGGTGGTGTACGACGACCTGTCGAAGCAGGCCGAGGCCTACCGCCAGATGTCGCTGCTGCTGCGCCGTCCGCCGGGCCGGGAGGCCTACCCCGGCGACGTGTTCTACCTGCACAGCCGCCTGCTGGAGCGGGCCGCCAAACTGAGCGACGACCGGGGGGCGGGGTCGCTGACCGCGCTGCCCATCATCGAGACCAAGGCGGGCGACGTGTCGGCCTACATCCCCACCAACGTGATCTCCATCACCGACGGGCAGATCTTCTTGCAGGACGACCTGTTCAAGTCGGGGGTGCGGCCGGCGGTGGACGTGGGCATCTCGGTCTCCCGGGTGGGCTCGGCCGCCCAGATCAAGGCCATGAAGACAGCGGTGGGCACGCTCAAGGCCGACCTGCAGCAGTTCCGGGAGTTGGAGGCCTTTGCCGCCTTCGGCTCCGATCTGGACGCGGTGTCGCAAGCACAACTCGACCGGGGCTATCGGTTGACCGAACTGCTCAAGCAGGGCATCCAGTCGCCCATGCCGGTCCACGAGCAGGTGGTGTCCCTCTACGCCGGCACCCGCGGCTATCTGGACAACATCCCGGTGGAGGACGTGGCCCGTTTTGAAGCCGGCTTGCTGGAGTGGGTCCGGGCCCGCAACGCCGACCTGCTGTCGTCGATTGCCGACTCCGGGGCGGCCGACGAGGAGGCCCTGGAGGCCGCGGTGGCCGCCTACGCCGCCCAGTTCGAGTCGTCGGCCGAGCCCGAGGGCGACGAGCCGGACGCCGAGGCCCAGGCCGAGGCGGCTGCGGGCGTGGTGGACGCCGACCACACCCTGCCGGAGACCGACATTCAGCGTCCCGAGGATGACTGATTGATGACCCGTTCTGGTCGGCCGCCGACGGGCCGAGGGGAGCACCATGCCCGGCGGTGAGGAACGATCCCTTCGCCGCCGTATCTCGTCGGTGCAGTCCACCAAGAAGATCACCCGGGCCATGGAGTTGATCGCCGCCACCCGCGTGGTCAAGGCCCTGCAGCGGGCCCACGCCGCCCGCCCCTACTCCACCAAGCTGACCAGCGTGATCGAGGACGTGGCCGCCGGGGGCGCCGAGGCCTCGCACCCGCTGCTGGAGCGGCGGTCCACCATCGCCCGGACCGGGTTCGTGGTCATCACCTCCGATCGGGGGTTGGCCGGGCCCTACAACAGCTCGGTGATCAAAGCAGCCGAGCGGGAGCTGATGGACGCCCAGACCAAGGGCCAGGACTACTCGCTCATCCTCATCGGCAAGAAGGGCCAGGACTACTTCCGGTTCCGCAACTACCGCATCGATGAGTCCTTCACCGGCATGAGCGACACCCCGGCCTACGAGGATGCCCGCCGGGTGGCCGAGATCGTGGCCGACCGGTTCGAGTCCGGCCACATCGATCAGGTCATCCTGGCCTACATGGAGTTCGTCACCATCGGCACCCAGCGGGTGGCGGTGCGGCGGCTGTTGCCCCTCGAGAGCATGGAGGTGATCGCCGCCTCGGGGTCGGGGGAGCTGCGGGCCGCCTTCGAGTTCGAGCCCTCGCCCGAGGGGGTGCTGGAGTCGCTGTTGCCCCGGTACGTGGAATCCCGCCTGTTCTCGGCCCTGTTGGACGCAGCCGCCTCGGAGCACGCCAACCGCCAGCGGGCCATGAAGGCGGCCACCGACAACGCCGAGGAGCTGATCACCAAGCTCACCCGGGCCATGAACCGGGCCCGCCAGGACGCCATCACCACCGAGATCATGGAGATCGTGGGCGGGGCCGAAGCCCTCCAGGAAGAAGCGGAAACCGACGGCGGCGACGTCGCCGACCATCTCGCTGCCTTCGCCAACCAGTAGGAAACCAGTAGGAGAAGTACAGATGTCGGAGAACCTCAAGGACGGTCGGGTCGTGGGCATCGCCGGCCCGGTTATCGACGCCGAGTTCCCGCCCGATGCCCTGCCGGAGATCAACACCGCTCTGGAGTTCGACGTGAACGTGGACGGGGAGAGCGTGACCGTCAAGGCCGAGGTGGCCCAGCAGATCGGTGAGGGCCGGGTACGGGCCATCGCCCTCAAGCCCACCGACGGCCTCACCCGGGGCACCGTGGTGCGCAACACCGGCCAGGGCATGACCGTGCCGGTGGGCGACGTGACCTTGGGCCACGTGTGGAACGTGGTGGGGGAGTGCCTGGACACCGACCGCGCCACCCTCGATGTGGGCGACGAGTGGGAGATCCACCGGCCGGCCCCGTCGTTCGACTCGCTGGAGCCGTCCACCCGCATGTTTGAGACCGGCATCAAGGTCATCGACCTGCTCACCCCCTACAAGGAGGGCGGCAAGATCGGCCTGTTCGGCGGCGCCGGTGTGGGCAAGACGGTGCTCATCACCGAGATGATCAACCGGGTGGCCACCCAGCACGGCGGTGTGTCGGTGTTCGCCGGCGTGGGCGAGCGCACCCGGGAGGGCACCGACCTGTTCCTGGAAATGGAGGAGTCGGGTGTGCTGGACAAGGCCGCCCTGGTGTTCGGCCAGATGGACGAGCCCCCCGGCGTCCGCTTGCGGGTGGGACTGGCCGGCGTGACCATGGCCGAGTACTTCCGCGACGTGCAGAACCAGGACGTGCTGTTGTTCATCGACAACATCTTCCGGTTCGTGCAGGCGGGCTCCGAGGTGTCCACCCTGTTGGGCCGCATGCCCTCCGCGGTGGGCTACCAGCCCACGCTGGCCGACGAGATGGGGGAGCTGCAGGAGCGCATCACCTCCACCCGGGGGCGTTCCATCACCTCGTTGCAGGCGGTGTACGTGCCCGCCGACGACTACACCGACCCGGCGCCGTTCACCTCGTTCACCCACTTCGACGGCACCACCGAGTTGAGCCGGGACATCGCCGCGTTGGGCATCTACCCGGCGGTGGACCCCTTGGCCTCCACGTCCACCATCTTGACCCCCGAGGTGGTGGGGGATCGCCACTACGGCGTGGCCCGTCGGGTACAGGAGATTCTCCAGCGCTACAAGGAGCTGCAGGACATCATCGCCATCTTGGGCCTCGACGAGCTGTCGGAGGAGGACAAGGTGATCGTGTCCCGGGCTCGCAAGGTGCAGCGCTTCTTGTCGCAGCCCATGTTCGTGGCCGAGGTGTTCACCGGTATGAGCGGGGTCTTCACCCCGGTGACCGAGACGGTGGACTCGTTCGAGGCCCTGGTCAACGGCGACCTCGACGACCTGCCCGAGCAGGCCTTCTTCATGGTCGGCGGGGCCGAGGACGCCCAGCGCAAGGCGGCCGAACTCGAGGTCCAGGCGGCCTAGCGGTGACGGTTCCCCCGGCACCGACACCGGAGCAGGCGGCCTAGTCGTGGCCCTCACGGTTGAACTGGTCTCCCCCGAGGAGATCATCTACACCGGCGAAGCCGAGATGGTGGTGGCCCGCACCACCGACGGCGAGATCGCCTTCCAGCCCGGCCACGTGCCCTTCCTCGGGGTCCTGGTGCCCGGCGAGGTGCGGGTCTACACCGCCGACGGGGAGAAGACCACCATCGCGGTGGAGCGGGGCTTCGTGGAGGTGTCCCACGACAACGTGGCCCTCCTCAGCGACACCGCCGTCGTCTCCTGACGCGCCTCGGCTGGTCCATGAGCCGCCGTCGGCAACCGTGGCCCTGGCAGCGGGCCCTGGTCACCGGGGCATCGGCGGGCATCGGTCGGGCCATGGCGCGACAACTGGCCGTGGCCAACGTGGACCTGGTGCTGGTGGCCCGCAGCGGGGACCAACTGGAGGCCCTGGCCGCTGAACTGCAGGCGGGCGATTCGGGGCCGAGCGTGGAGGTGTTGGTGGCCGATCTGTCCACGCCCGAGGGGGTGGACGCGGTGGCCGCCCGGGTGGTGGCCGACCAGGACCCCGTGGACTTGGTGGTGAACAACGCCGGACTGGGCTACGAGGGGCCGTTGGTCGATCAGGATCCGTCGGAGGTGGCCGAGACCATCGGGGTGAACGTGGTGGCGTTGGTGCGCCTGACCCATGCCGCCGTGGGGGCCATGGCCGGCCGGGGCCGGGGCCAGGTGATGCTGGTGTCGTCGATGGCCTCGCTGCAGGGCATGCCCATGACCGCGGTCTACGCGGCCACCAAGGCGTTCATCACCAGCCTGGGCGAGGGCCTGTACGAGGAGTTGAAGGGCACCGGGGTGGTGGTCACCACCGTGCTGCCGGGGCTGACCCGCACCGAGTTCCACGAACGAGGGCGTTGGGACCTGGAGCGGTGGCCCTCGGTGGGCTGGCAGGACGCCGACGAGGTGGCCGCCGAAGCGTTGCGGGCCGCGGCCAAATCCCGGCCCGAGGTGGTCACCGGGCGGCTCAACCGGTTCTTTGCCGTGCTCACCAGCAAATCCCCGCGTGGGCTGCGCCGATCGCTCATCGGCTGGGCCGCCCGCCGCCGCTAGCCGAACCGCCAAAAGAGCTGCGAGCCCCGCCCGTTGGGGTGGGGGGCCTTTGGCTGCTAACCGAACTCGATGGCCGAGAAGCTGTTCAGCTTGTCCAGTTGGTGGTCGGCGTCCACCAGCCGCACGGTGCCCGACTTGGAGCGCATGACCAGCGACTGCGTGCTGGCGTGTTTCTTGCTGTAGTGGACGCCCTTCAGCAGGTCGCCGTCGGTGATCCCGGTGGCGGCGAAGAAGCAGTTGTCGCCCCGGACGAGATCGTCGGCGGTGAGCACGGCGTGCAGGTCCATGCCCTGTTTCTCGGCCGCCTTGCGCTCCTTGTCGTTGCGGGGCCACAGCCGGCCCAGCAACTCACCCCCCATGCACTTGAGGGCGGCCGCCGCGATGACCCCCTCGGGCGTCCCCCCGACGCCGAACAGGATGTCGGCCCCGGCATCGGACCAGGCGGTGGAGATGGCCCCGGCCACGTCGCCGTCGGGAATGAGGCGGATCCGGGCCCCGGCCTCGCGCACCTCGGCGATCAGCTCGGCGTGGCGGTCGCGGTCGAGGATCACCGCGGTCACGTCCCGCACCGACTCGCTCTTGGCCGCGGCCACCAGCTCCAGATTCTCGGTGGGGGAGTTGTCCAGCGAGATGCCGGAGTCAGCGCACTCCGGCCCGAAGGCGATCTTCTCCATGTAGACGCACGGGCCCGGGTTGAACATGGTCCCCCGGTCGGACACCGCGATCACCGACAGGGCGTTGGCCCGGCCCAGTGAGGTGAGGGTGGTGCCGTCGATGGGATCCACGGCGATGTCGCATTCCGGCGGGGTGCCGTCACCGATCAACTCGCCGTTGTAGAGCATGGGGGCCTCGTCCTTTTCGCCCTCGCCGATGACCACCACCCCGTCCATCGGTACGGTGCGCAACAGCACCCGCATCGCCTCCACCGCGGCGTTGTCGGCCCCCTCCTTGTTGCCCCGACCCATCCACCGGGAAGCGGCCAGGGCCGCCACTTCGGTGACCCGAACCAGCTCCATGGCCAAGTTGCGATCGGGTGTTTCCGGCGAGGATTCCACGTTGCCCAACCGTAGCCGCGTTGCGGTCGGGCGGCGCTCTTCTGCCAGCATGTTCGGCATGGTTTGGTGCTTCCAGTGCGGTGCCTCCTTCGAGGAGGACGTGGCCGAGTGCGCCGAGTGCGGCGTGGCCACGTTCCCCGACCCGCCCCGCGCGGTGGAAGAGGTGGGCGGGCCCGAGGACGAGCAACTCGCCTACGAGTTTCACGAGTGGGGCTACGACGCCCGCAACCGCCTGGAGGCAGCCCTGCGCGACCAGGGGCTCGAGCACGGGTGGTTGGGACCCACGCTGATCGTGTGCGAGGCCGACGAGGAGGCGGTGGACCAGGCGGTGGAGTCGGTGCTGCGGGCCCGGTTGCCTGCGCTCGACAAGAGCGGGCCCACGGTGGTGTACGAGATGACCGACTTCGACGAATCCCACACCGCCGATGTGGTGGGCGAACTGCTGAGCGAGTCGATCGCCCACGACTTCGACGCTGCCGGCAACCTGGTGGTGGCCGAGGCCGACGAGGAGGCGGTGGACGCCGTGTTCGACCGGTTGGCCGGGGCCGCCTCCCAACGCCGGTTCGGTCCGGGGCTGCCCGGTGTGGAACCCTACGAGGTGCTGGAGGGGCTGTTCTTGTCGTCCGACCGGCTGCGTCGCAACTCGGTGGATTCCAAGGCGGTGGAGACCTTCGCCGTGGCCCACGACCAAGTGGTGCAGCTCAGCCTGCCCTGGGGCTACGACGCCGAGTTCTGGGGCTCGATGCTGGATGCGGCCGACGACCTGCGGGAGGCCCTGTTGGCCGGACCCCACCCGACCGAGGGCGACGCCCCCACCGTGGAGGCGGCGGTGGCGCTGCGGGATCTCCTGCGCCGCTACATGTAGCATCAGGTTGGGTGGTGGTGAGCGGTGGTGAGCCGGCCGGCCGAACCGGGAGCCATGGGCCATGGCGACGTGGCGGGCATGGTCCTGACCCACGGTGCGGGCGGGGATCGCCACCACCACACTTTGGTGGCGGTGGCCGAGGGCCTGGCCCCGCTGCCGGTGGAGCGCATCAACTTCCCCTACCGCGACCAGGGACGACGACCCCCCGACCGGGCGCCCAAGCTGCTGGCCCACCTGGAGGAGGTGATTCCGGTCATCGCCGACGGCTGGGGGACCGAGCCCGGCCGGCTGGTGCTGGGGGGCCGGTCGATGGGCGGGAGAATGTGCTCGATGGCGGTGGCCCAGGGGATGGCGGCCGCCGGGTTGGTGCTGTTGAGCTATCCGCTGCACCCGCCCCGCAAGCCCGAGAAGCTCCGGACCGACCACTTCGGTGACGTCAACGTGCCCTGCCTGTTCATCTCCGGCGACCGCGACCCCTTCGGAACCCCCGAGGAGTTCGACGAGCACCTCGGGGCCATTGGAGGCCCGGTGACCACGGTGTGGCTCCCCGGCGAGGGCCACGACCCGAAGAAGGCCGACGAGGAAATCCTGGCCGCGGTGGCCACCTGGTTGGACACTATTGCCTAGCGTGCGTAGCGGCTTCGCCTCACGGCATCGTCCCACCGCGCGTCGCGGCCCTTACCACAGGCCTTCCTCGTCTTCGGGGTTCAGCTCCTCCAAGGACCGGCGGGTGGTCTCGGGGTAGAACAACAGCACCAGCAGGGCCACCAGTATCGGGCCCATCAACAGCACCGAGAACGCGGTGCCGTAGCCGTAGGTTTCGATCATGTGGCCCGCGACCACCAGGCCGACCACGCTCCCGGACACCCCGGCGACACCGAGCAGCCCGTTGGATCGGGCCCGCCGACCCGTGCCGAACATCTCCGCCCGGTACACCCCCAGCGATGGCACAGTGGACGAGGTCATCAAGGCCCCCGCCGCGATCAGCACCCACATGGGCCAACCGGCCACGGTGAAGTGCCAGAGGGCGAACACCGCCCCGCCGCTCACCCCCAGCGAGGCGATTACCCGGCGGCCCCGGACGTCGGCCAACCGGCCCGCGATCAACATCCCCGGACCCGCCGTCCACACGGTGAGCAGGGTGAACACCGTGATCTTGGTGGCGCTGAAGTCACGTTGTTCCTTCAGGAACTCGTTCTGGAACTGCGATGCGGGTGCCGAGAAGACCAGCACGGCAAAGGAGGTGACGGCCAACAGGCAGAGTCGGAAGCGGAACTGCTCCGGGGTCTGGGCCGGAGGCCGACGCCGGGCGGCCTCAAACCTCTCCGACTCGGGGAGACGCCGGGCGGCTGTCACCACCACCGGCAGGAAGGCCAAGGCCACCACAAATACCAGCCGCCACGCGGAGAGCCCCAGGTCGGCCAGGGGAACGCAGGCCACCGCCAACCCGGAGCCCAAACCGGCGGCCAATCCCAGCATCGACATCACGTAGGCCCGGGCGCCCGCCGGTGCCTCTTCCATGGCGAACACGAAGACCAGCAGGGCCAAGGCGTGGGACAGCCCCCGGGAGACGGCCTGCACGGTGGCCAGCAGGGCCAGGTTGACCACCAGCGAGGTGGCCGCGGAGGCCAGGATCGCCCCGATGGCGGCCCCGAACAGCGTCCGCCGTCGTCCGATCCGGTCGCCCAGGACGGCCATGGCCAGGGTGAGCAGGATGCTGAAGCGGGCCAGGCCCAAGGCCAGCCCCTGGGCCGACTCGCCCACGCCGAATTCGTCGGCGGCAAAGGTGATGGTCTGGCCGAGCAGGGTGCCCAGGAATCCGGCGACGACCGACAGGGTGGCCAGCAGGGCCACCACTTGGGCCTGCCGGGCGGTGAGCCGGTCAGGAGGATGCCACCAGGGGATGGTCCGCTCCCGGACCAGGGCCCGGCGGAAGGGGATGGCGAACAGCAGCCGCCACACCGGGATGGCCAGTTGATAGTCGAACTGCTCGGTGACCACCACCAACCTGTTGCCCAATGGCGTGACCGTCACCGTGCGGCGGTAGTGCTGCACCGGTCCCTCGACGGCGACAAAGGCGGTGCTGGACTTGGGAGGCCCCCATGCTGGTGCCGCGTCCGGTGGCGACGGGGTGGGTTCGTCGTCGTCGGGCTGCTCCAGCACCATGTCGGAGCGGGGGGAGAGCAGGCCGTCGGGGCCGTGGAGCACGCCGTGGGCGTCGTCGGCGCTCAGGACGCGGCGGGAGATCAGACGGGGCATGGGCTGGGCGCAGCATAGTTTTCGGCAAACCCGGCCCTTGGGGTTGGCCGGTCGCCGCCGCGGCCCCTGAGGCACCATACTTGTCGGGTGGTGAATCCCGTGGACCGCGACCCGCAGCAGGACCGGATCGAGGTGCGGGCCGGCGGACCGCTGGAGGGGTCGGTGGTGATCGGCGGGGCCAAGAACTCGGTGCTCAAGCTGATGGCCGCCTGTCTGCTGGCCGAGGGCACGTTCGTGATTCGCAACGTGCCCGACATCGAGGACGTGGCCGTGATGGCCGACGTGCTGCGGGCCATGGGGGTGGCGGTGGACCGGTCGGACGACGCCCTGGTGATCGAGCGCCCCCCGACCATCGTCCCCGAGGCCCGCTACGAGCTGACCGAGCAGTTGCGGGCTTCCACCGCCGTGCTGGGGCCGCTCTTGGCCGGGGTGGGCCACGCCCGGGTGGCGTTGCCTGGCGGTGACGATTTCGGCCCCCGGCCCATCGACATGCACATCGCCGGGTTGGAGACCATCGGCTGTCGGTTCGAAATCTCCGGGGGCGACGTCCACGCCATCGCCGACAACCTGGTGGGCAGCCCGGTGCTGTTGGAGTATCCCAGCGTGGGGGCCACCGAGAACGTGATGATGGCCGCCGTGCGGGCCAAGGGCACCACGGTGATCGACAACGCCGCCCGGGAGCCGGAGATCGCCGACCTGGCCGGCTTCCTCAACCACATGGGGGGCCAGATCGCCGGAGCGGGGACATCGACCATCGTCGTGGAGGGGGTGGAGGAACTGCACCCGGTGGAGCACACCGTGGTGGCCGACCGCATCGAAGCAGCCACGTTCCTGGCCGCGTTGGGCCTGGCCGGCGGCGAGATCACCCTGGTAGGGGCGCGGCCCGATCACATGGCGATGCTGTGCCGCAAGCTCGGGGAGATCGGGGTGCGGACCTCATCGGATCCCGACGGGCTGTGGGCCATGAGCCGGGGGCGGCTGCGGTCGGCCGATGTGTCCACTCTGCCGTATCCCGGCCTGCCCACCGACTGCAAGCCCCTGCTGGTGGCGCTGTTGTCGGTGGCCGAGGGGGTGGGGATCGTGACCGAGAACCTGTTCTCCGACCGGTTCCGCTACGTGGACGAACTTGTGCGCATGGGCGCCGACATCCGCACCGAAGGCCATCACGCGGTGATCCGGGGGGTGGATCGGCTGAGCGGGGCCCCGGTGCGGGCGCCGGACATCCGGGCGGGGGCGGCCCTGGTGGTGGCCGGTTTGGCCGCCGACGGCGTGACCGTGGTGTCCGACCCCCACCACATCGACCGGGGCTACGAGAACTTCGCGGGCAAGCTCAGCGCTCTGGGCGCCGACGTCCGCCGCGAGAGGCCCGCCGATTGGCCATGACCAGCAAGCAGGCCAGCAGCGCCAGGGGCACGGCCACCAGGAGAATCTCGTCCCAACCGCCCTGGTGGGCCAGCACGTCCACGGCTCTGAGTCTGACAGACCACCGGTGGGGGATCGAACAGGTTGGCGTGAGGGCCGCGGGTTGAGACAATGGGGGGCGTGTACGACGCCGTCGCCCAGGTGATCGAGGCCATCCGCCCTGCGGTACAGGCCGACGACGGGGACATCTTCCTGCGGGAGGTGGACGAGGAGACCGGCGTGGTCACCGTGGAGCTGGTGGGGGCGTGCGTGAGCTGTCCGGCCTCCACGGTCACGTTGAAGGCGGGGGTGGAGCGGATCCTGAAGCAGCGGGTGGAGGGCGTCACCGAGGTGGTGAACATGGGCCAGAACCTGCTGAGCGACGGCTCGCCCGTGGGGCTGTAGCCATCGACGATCAACGTCTGATTCCGAGCCGTACCGCCGCCTGGTCGGTCAGCCAGGGGCTGATCGTCGCCAACGTGGTGGTGTTCATCGTGAGCGTGGCCCTGGGGGACGGCTTTTGGGGCATGAGTTCCCGTGACGCGCTCAACCGAGACGGGCTGATTTACCATGCCTCCACTTGGGGTGGGCCGATCGACGTGTTCGACGAATGGTGGCGGGTGTTCACCGGTGGATTCCTGCACCACGGGCTGATCCACCTGGCGGTGAACATGTACTCGCTCTACATCCTGGGCCTGGTGTTGGAGCGGACGCTGGGGGCGGCGTCGTTCACTGCGGTGTACCTGGCCTCGTTGGTGAGCGGGTCGTTCGGGGCGTTGATCGAAACGCCCAATTCGCTGGTGGCCGGGGCCTCGGGGGCCATCTTCGGTCTGCTGGGGGCCTACGCCGCCCTGTCGCTGGCGCAGGGGGTGGGGTTGTTCCGGACCCCGCTGGGGCCGATCCTGGCTATCAATCTGGTCATCAGCTTCACCGTTCCGGCGGTGTCTCTGGGCGGCCACGTCGGCGGCCTGGTCGGCGGGTTCATCGTGGGGGGCGTGGCCGCGTTGGCCATCCGCCGACAGCAGCCCACCACCGTGTTGGTGGTCGGGGTGGCCGTGGTGGTGGCCGCCGCCTCGTTCCTCGGCGCCTTGTGGGCCGCAAGCCGCTGGCCCGACACGATCTAGCCGGTTTCCCCGTCTCCCGGCGGGAACCGTCGGCGCAGAGTGGCCAGGTTGCGGCGCCACACCCACTCCAGCAGTCGGGCGCCGATCGCGTCGCCCAGCCGACCCCCCATCCACCAGGGGAACTGCAGCTCCTCGGTCCAGCAGAACTCCGTGCGGTCGGTGCCCGCAGGGGTCAGGGTAAAGCGGCCCTGACCGGTGACCAGGCCGGTGTGGCGCACGCCGATCACCTCCTGTTCCACCCACTCGGTGACCACCATCACGTCGTTGAGCCGCACCGGACCGATCTTGGTGAGACACTCGAAGTCGGTGCCCACCCCCTCGGTCTGGTCCCCCCGAAAGGAAATCGACTCGGCGTCGGCCATCCATTCGGTGTGGCGTTCGATGTGCCGCACGTACTCCCACACCTCGTCCACCGGGGCCTCGATGGTGGTGGAGACTCGAATCCGGGCCATGTCTCCAGTGTAAGGGTGCCGGCAGGCTTCCCCCGCCGCCACCGGGGAATTACCCCTCGTGGCTGTCACCGTGGCGGCGTAGGCTTTCCCTGTGCCCGAGGTGATTGCCTATCTGGACAATGCGGCCTCCACGCCGTTGTGCCCGGAGGCGGTCGAGGCCATGGCCCCGCTGCACCGGGAGCTGTACGCCAATCCCACCGGCGCCCATCGCATGGCCCGAGACACCCGTCGGCGCATCGACGACGCCCGGGACGTGATGGCCGACGCCCTGGGCTCGTCGCCCGGCGAGATCGTGTTCACCGGCGGGGGCACCGAGGGCGACAACCTGGCGGTGGTGGGTCGCCACCTGCAGGCCGGCGGCGCGCCCGTCTGCTCGGCGGTGGAGCACCATGCGGTGCTGGCACCGGTGGAGCAACTGGGCGGGCGGGTGGCGGCGGTGGACGCCTCCGGGGTGATCGATCTGGACGCCTTGCGGGTCGCCCTGGACGACGACGTGACCGTGGTGTCGGTGATGCTGGCCAACAACGAGACCGGCATGATCCAGCCCTTGGCCGCCGTGGCCGAGGTGGTGCGTTCGGCAGCGCCCCGAGCGGTGCTGCACACCGACGCGGTGCAGGCCTTTCCCTGGCTGGACGTGGCGTCCGTGGCCGAGTGCGCCGATCTGATCTCGGTGAGTGCCCACAAGTTCGGCGGTCCGAAGGGGGTGGGGGCGCTGGTGGTGCGCAGCGGGGTGGAGCTGGCCCCGGTGCTGCTGGGCGGGGGCCAGGAGCGGGGGCTGCGCTCGGGCACCCACAACGCCGCCGGCATCGTGGGCATGGCCGCGGCCGCCGAGGTGGTGAAGAAGACCCGAACCGAGCAGGTGGAACGGCTGGCGGGGCTGCGCGACCGATTGGTGGACGGGGTGCTGGCCGCGGTGGACGGCACCACCGAGACCGGGGTGCGGGCGGGCAAGGTGGCCGGGTCGGCCCACCTGTGCTTTGCGGGCATCGAGTCGGAGGCATTGCTGTTTCTGCTGGAGGACGCCGGGGTGTACGCCTCGGCGGCGTCCTCGTGTTCCAGCGGGGCCCAGGATCCCTCCCACGTGCTGGCCGCCATGGGCTACGACCGGGTGTTGGCCGGGGGGTCGCTGCGGCTGTCGCTCGGCTACGAGACCACCGAGGCCGACATCGACCGGGCCTTGGCCGTGATCCCCGACGCGGTGGCCCGACTGCGGGCCTACGGCCACGGATAACGGTTAGGGGTCGGACCATGGCGGAGGATCAGGACCGGCGGATGCGGGTGTTGGTGGCCATGTCGGGGGGCGTGGACTCCTCGGTGGCCGCCGCGTTGTTGGCCGAGCAGGGCCACGAGGTGGTGGGCGTGACCCTCAAGCTGTGGGGCGGGGAGTCGGACACCGGGTGTTGCTCGGTGTCGGACGTGGAGGACGCCCGCCGGGTGGCCGATCGCCTGGGGGTGCAGCACCACGTGTTCAACTTCGGCGACGAGTTCACTCGGCTGGTGGTGACCCCGTACGTGGACGACCACGCCGCCGGCTTGACTCCCAACCCCTGCATCGAATGCAACCGTCACATCAAGTTCGACAAGTTGACGGTGCGGGCCGAGGCGTTGGGGTTCGATGCGGTGGCCACCGGGCATCACGCCCGCCTGGCGCGCTCGGGCGACGGGTACCGGGTGCAGCGGGGGGTGGACGCGGCCAAGGACCAGTCCTACGTGCTGTACATGCTGGGCCGCCGCCAGTTGGACCGGCTGCTGTTGCCCATCGGCCATCTGACCAAGGACCAGGTGCGGGAGCGGGCCGAGGCGCTGGGCCTGCGCACGGCGGCCAAGCCCGACAGCCAGGACGTGTGTTTCATCGCCAACCGGACGGGGGGGCGATCCGGGTTTCTGGCTCGCCGACTGGAGTCGGTGCCCGCCACGGTGGTGGACGCCGACGGCACCGTGTTGGGATCGGTGGACGCGGCGCAGACGGTGACCATCGGCCAGCGGCGGGGCCTGAACCTGGGCGGAACCGACCAGGCCCGCTACGTGACCGACGTGGACATCGCCGCGGGCCGGGTGACGGTGGGGCGACGGGACGATCTGCTCACCACCACCCAGAACGTCACGGGCATCCAATGGACCGACCGCCCGGTGGAGGGCCCGGTTGACATCCAGGTCAGCGCCCACGGCACCCCGGCCGCCGGGAGGGTGGTGGCCGCCCCGTCGCGGCCGGAGGGTTCGGGCTCGGTGTGCTGGAACGAACCCCAGCGTCGGGTGGCGCCCGGCCAGGCGGTGGTGTTCTACCAGGGTGATCTGGTGGTCGGCGGGGCGGTGGCCACCCGGACTTCAGCCGCCCCGTCCGAGTCGACTCAGTCTCACGCCGCCCAGTCTCAATTGACGATCGCGCGCAGCTCCTGAAGCCGAGGGGCGATCACCTCGGCGATGACGGCGGGTCGCTCGGCGGCGGAGGCCCGGGCGGCGTCGCCCCACAGCGCCCGACCGGCGGTGAAGCCCGCACAGCCCGACACCACCGCCACCGCGAGTTGGTCCCGGTACGCCTCGTAAGAGCCGCCGCCCGACAGCAGCGTCCACGGCATGTCGCAGCGGGCGGAAATCTCCGAACAGGCCGCCGCCCATCGGCTGCGGTCGGGGTCGTGCTCCCCGTCCACCGGGAAGGGCAGTTTCAGCACGTCGGGGCCCAGGGGGGCGAACCGGTCCACGGTGTCGAGCACGATGCGGGTGCGGGCCGCCGGGCCGTCCAGGCCGTAGAACATGGGCTCCAGCAACAGGGGAATCCCCACCCGGCGGCATTCTTCCAGGATGGCGCCCACCGCCTGCTCCTGGGCGGCGGCGTGAGGGCGGTCGGGCCGGTACAGCACCAGTAGTTTGGCGGCGGCCGCCCCGCAGTCGGCGGCCGCCTGCACCGACCAGCCCTCGAGGACCGCCACCGGGGCGGCCTCGGGGTCGGACAGGTAGCCCTGGGCCTCCAGGGCGGCGGTGAAACCAACCCGAGGGGGCAGGATGCCGTCGAGAAGGTGGGGAATGGAGTACTCCGGTTCCAGCATCACCCCGGTGGCGCCGGCGGCCAGCCCGGACACCAGGTCGCGCTTGAAGGCCACGATGGCCTCGGTGGTCACCGCTTCGGGATTGTCGGGGCCCAGCACCGGTCGCAGCGAGTCGCGGTGGTCGATGGCCAGCACGGCGAAGTGTCCTTCGTGGGTCAGGTCGGCGACGCTCATGTCAGTGGGCTGACGTCGGCCGTCGGTGCGGCCATCGGCACATCACGGGGAGGGGGTGGCGCCCGCCACCGGGAGCTGCCAGGCCCCGGCCGACCAGTCGGCCTCGATCCAGGTGTGCTCGGCGGCGAAGCAGGGCGGGGTCCGGCGCTCGTCGTCGTAGAGCTCCCCGGCGAGGTAGTTCAGGAAGTACATGTTGGCGCTGGGACACGCCGTCGAGGTGTGGTACCCCTTGGGCACCAACACCACGTCGCCGTCGTGGGCCACCACCGCCTCGTCGAACCCTTCCTCGGTGCGCCAGTTGCGGTGGACGGCGTAGCCCTCGGGGCGGTCCAGCCGGAAGTAGTACACCTCCTCCAGGTAGGGCGAGCCGTCCCGGCCGTCGTGGCAGTGGGGCGGCCAGCCCGACCAGGTGCCCCGGGGTACGAACACCTCGTAGAGGATGAGACGCTCGGCGGGCAGGGGATGGGCCAGGGTGTGGACCACCTGGCGGTAGGCCTGGCCGCCGCCCCGTATCTCCACCCGCATTTCGTCGGGTTCGATGACCCGGGCCGGGTGGCGACCCTCGGCCGGGGCCGACCCCACCGCGGCCACCAGCGAGTCCTCAGTGGAGAGGGCGAACGGCGTGTCGGGGGGCAGATACACCACCCGACCCAACTCCTCGAACACCGAGGTGCGGCTGATGGTGGTGTCGATGTCGCCCGCCTGCACCCGCCCGGCGCCGGAGAGGGGCACGATGGCGGTCTCCCGGTCGGCCTCCTGCCCCGACCACGGGTGCGACGGGGTGAGTTCCACCACCGAGAAGGCCACGTTCTTCCACCCGGCCGATGCCGGGGTGACGTCCAGCACCCGCCCCGGCCCCGGCTGGGGTCGGATGGGACCTGATGCGGGGCCGGTGGTCATGGGTGTCCTCCTGGGGTCGGGTCGAGGTAGCCGGTGTCCAACTGGTACCTGAACCGCTCCAGCAGCGCCCGGGTGCCCAACGGCTCGTAGCCCAGCACCTCGGCGGTGCGCACGGGGCGGATGGTGCTGTCGCGGGGGATGCGGGCCCCGGCCAGCGACGCCATCATCTCCGGGTCGGGGGGGATGGACCGCAGGAGCGACGGATCCTGGCCGAACACCTCGCAGGCGGTTCGGGCCAGGGCCATGCGACCGGCCGGTTCGGCCCCGCAACAGTGGAACACGCCGTGGGCGTCGGGGTCGGCGGCGATCAGCCACATGGCCTCGGCGCACTCGCTGGCCAGGCTGGGGGTGGCCCTCATGTTGATGTCGTCGCTCTCCCACACCCCGAAGGTCCGGCCCTGCGACACCGCGTCCAGCACCGAGGACACGAAGTAGCCGAAGCCGGGATCCTGGCCCCGGGGCATCTCGGTCCGGGCCCAATGCACCCCGTTCACCGCCGACACCCGGGCCACCGCGGCTCGGTCGGCCCGCAGCAGGGCGGCCTGCTCGCTCATGGCCTTGAGAACCCCGTAGTAGTTCACCGGGTTGGGCGGGGTGTGCTCGTCGGCCCCGGCCTGGGTGCCGTCGAACACCCAATCGGTGGACACCACGATCAGCTTGGCCCCCACCCGGTTGGCCGTCTCGGCCATGGTCAAGGTGGCCTCCACGTAGCTGCGCCAGGCCAGGTCCCGCTGGGCGTAGATGCCGGCCAGGTCGTTGAGGATCATGGCGTGGACGATCACGTCGGGGGCGAAGTTGTCCACGCTGGCCTGCACCGCCTCGGCGTCCAGCAAATCCAGCGGCTCGGTGGTGTAGCCCTCGGGGTGGTTGGGGACAAAGGAGTGGACCGGGCAGTGCACCGTGGCCCGGTGACGCTCGGCGAACACCTTCACGATGTTGGCCCCGACAAAGCCGGTACCCCCGGTGATGTAGGCCCGCATCACGCAGCCCCGTGGGGCGGTCGGCCCGGGGGCCGGGGCCGGATTGGTCGGTGTTGGCGGTTGGGGGACACGGGGACTCCCTTCAGGTGATCTCGTGGATGCCGACGGGGCGGTGCTCGCGCACCGAGCGCCAGGCGGCCAGACCGATGACCAGCGGGGCCCGTCCGTCGGCCAGGGTGACCGGCGAGGGCGCCCCCGACATCATGGCGGTGAAGGCGTCCCATTCGGCCAGATACGAGGGGATGTAGCGGTCGAGAAAGAAGTAGGGCAGGGTCGGGGCTTGCGCGCCCTCGGCGGTGCGGGTGAGCGCGGTGGCGGTGAGGGGGTTCTCCGAGGCGGCCATCCCGGCCGACCCGAAGGCCTCCACCCGCTGGTCGTACCCGTACACGGCCTGGCGGCTGTTGTCGATGGTGCTGATGGCCCCGTTGGCGTGATGGCAGACGATGACCGCGGTGTCCAGGTCGCCCACCTCGCCGATGGCGTCGTCCACCAGCACCGCCCCGGTGGCGTACACCTCGGTGACCTCGCTGCCGGTGATGTAGCGGATCATGTCGAAATCGTGGATGGTCATGTCGCAGAAGATCCCGCCGGATTCGTCCAGGTACATCAGCGGGGGCGGCTCGGGGTCACGACTGGAGATGCGCACCAGATGCACGTCGCCGATCTCGCCGCCGGCCACCCGGTCGCGCACGTAACGGTGGCTGGGGTCGAAGCGCCGGTTGAAGCCCACCTGCACGGCAATGCCGGCCGCCTCGGCGGCGGCGATGCCCCGGTCCACGTCGGCCAGGTTCAACGCCAGGGGCTTTTCCACGAACGCGGCCTTGCCCGCGTGGGCGGCGGCCACCAGCAGGTCGATGTGGGTGTGGGTGGACGAGCAGATGGCCACCGCGTCCACGTCGTCGGCCTCGAAAACCTCGGCCGGTTCGGTGGCCTGGCGGACGCCCAGGTCCCGGGCCAGGGCGGCGGCTGCGTCGGGGACCACGTCGTGGACGGCGGCCACCTCGGCGCCGGGCACCTGCCGGGCGATCAGCTCGGCGTGCATCCGGCCGATCCGCCCACAACCCAGCACTCCGATGCGCACCGGCGTCATGTCGGCACGCTCTTGGTTTGGGGCTGGAGGGCCGATGGAGCCGGTTGGGCCTGGAGGGCCGACACCACCCGGCCGTTTCGGATCTCCACCGGATACAGGGCCAGCGGCACGGTGGCCGGTCGTCGCACGGCTTGGCCCGACCGCAGGTCGAAGCGGCCGTTGTGCTTGGGGCATTCCACCTCATCGCCCATCACGGCCCCTTCGGCCAGGTGGGCCTGGCCGTGGGTACACCGTCCTTGGCTGCACACCAGGGTGCCGTCGTCCAGTCGGAACAGGGCGTAGGTGTCGTCGCCCACGTCCACCCGCCGCCCGCCGCCGGGGGCGGGTTCGCCGGCCGGTCCGAGGTCGAACATCCCGTCGTGGTGGTCGCCCGCCCACACATTGTGCCCGGTGTTCACGAAGGCCCGGCCGCCGCCGGGCGGCGTGGGGAGTTCGTCCCGGGGGGTGTCGTAGGAGGGGTCGCGCCACTGGCGGCGCATGGTGGTCGCGATGTCGCGGTAGGCCGACCAGGTGTTGGGCGCGGCCGGGGCCAGGTGGTGGCGCACTTCCTGGTGCAGGGCGGGCAGGGCGTAGTAGGGCACGGTGGGAAAGATGTGGTGCTCAACGTGGTAGTTCATGTTGGAGTAGAGAAAGCGCAGCACCGGGTTCATGTACACCGTGCGGGTGTTCAGGCGGTGGTCGAGCACGTCTTCTTGCAGTCCGGCGTGCTGGGTCATGGCGAAGAACGCCATCAGCCAGGCGCCGTAGATGGTGGGCAGCCCCACGTAGAGCAACGGCACGATGGTCCAGGCCGCCACCGACCAGGCGGTGGCCCCCGACAGCACGGCGATGTAGGCCCAGGATTCCCAGCGCAGTTTGCCCAACTCGTCGGCGGGGACGAAGGAGCGGGCCTCGTCGTCGATGCGGCCCAGGGCGTGTTTGGCGGTGCGTACCACCATCCTGGGCACGTTCAGCACCGGCAGGAACACCTGGGCCACCGACAGGGGCGAGGACGGGCGGGGGAAGATGATCTCGGCGTCGCGTCCCACCACGATGGTGTCGGTGTGGTGGCGCACGTGCGACCAGCGCCACAGGGTGGGTTGGCGCAGCAGCATGAACGAGGCCAGGTAGTACACCACGTCGTTCAGCCATTTGGCTTTGAAGGCGGTGCCGTGGCCGCATTCGTGCCAGCGGGAGTCGCCCGCGCCGCCGTAGAGCGCGCCGTAGGCGGCGAAGGCGGGGATGGCCCACCACGTGCCCAGCGAGATGAAGGCCAGGTAGCCGAACCCGGCCAAGAGCCCCAACCAGGCGGCGGTGTCGACGGCTGCCCGGGCGTTGCCCCGCACCTGCAGTTGGCGCAGGCGCTCCGGGTCGATGGGCGGGCGGAACCACTCGGCCTCCACCAGGCCGGCGGCCGCCGCCCGTGGCGCTTCGGGGCCGCCCACCCGGTAGTCGCGCCCCGCTACCACCGCGGTGCCTCCCGGCGTGTCGGGTTCACCATCCCACCCGCTGGGCCGCTTTGCCCGCGTCCATGGCCGCTCGGGCGGCGGTCACCTGGGGGCGGGCGCTCACCTCGGGCACGCCCACTTCCCAGAACGAGCCCCCCTCGGTCCAGCGCTCGGGGTGGGTGTGGAGGGCGATCACGTAGGTGCGGTCGGCGGCCCGGGCCCGACCGAAGGCGGCCTCCAGCTCGGCGATGGTGGACACCGTTTCGGCCTGGCACCCCATGGCCCTGGCGTGGGCGGCGAAGTCCACCGGGGTCGCCTCCTGCACCCGGGCGTCGGCGATGAGGTTGTTGAACCCCACCCCGCCCTGGGCCAGTTGCAGGCGGTTGATGACGGCGTAGCCGCCGTTGTCGCACACGATGACGATGAGCTTGTGGCCGCAGAGCACCGTGCTGTAGAGGTCGCTGTTCATCATCAGATAGGAGCCGTCGCCCACCAGCACCACCACCTCCCGCTCGGGCAGCGCCATCTTGGCCCCCCACCCGCCGGAGATCTCGTAGCCCATGCACGAGTAGCCGTACTCGCAGTCGAAGGAATGCACGTGACGGCCCCGCCAGCCGTTCACCAGCTCGCCGGGGAACCCGCCCGCGGCGGCCAGCACGTAGGTGGATTCGTCGGCGGCCCGGTCCACCACCCCCACCACCTGGGCGTAGGTGGGCAGTGCCCGGCCGTCGTCGGGGTAGTCGTCGTCCGATGCGCCCGTCGAGGTGACCGTCTCGGGGGCGGCGATCTTGTCGATGTAGGCGTGGTACTGCGAGGTCTCCGCCGCCGCCCGGTCGGACCATTGCTCGGGGGCCCGGAACTCGCCGAGGGCGGCCCCCAACTCGGTCAGTCCCTCGCGGGCGTCGGCCACCAGGGGCAGGCTGCGGTGCTTGGTGGCGTCGAACCGGGCGGCGTTGAGGCCGATGATGTGCAGATCCCGGCCACCGCCGAACACCGTCCACGAACCGGTGACGAAGTCCCCCAAACGGGTGCCCACCGCCAGCACCACGTCGGCCTCGGCGGCCATGGCGTTGGCCGAGGCGCAGCCGGTGACGCCGATGGGCCCGCAGTTGAGCGGGTGGTCGGCCACCAGGCAGGTGCGCCCGGCCACCGTCTCCACCACCGGGATGTTGTGGATCTCGGCGAAGGCCCGCAATTGGTCCTCGGCCAGTGACCAGTGGACCCCGCCGCCCGCCACGATCAGTGGTCGCTCGGCGGTGGCCAGAGCGGCCGCTGCTCGGCGAAGCTCCCCGATGTCGGGCCGGGGACGGCGGATTTCATGGACGGTCTCCTCGAAGAAGCCGACGGGGTAGTCGTGGGCCTCGGCCTGCACGTCCTGGGGGAGCCCGATGAAGGCGGGCCCGCAGTCGCCGGGGTCCAGCATGGTGGCCACCGCATTGGGCAGGGAGTGCACCACCTGGGCCGGGGTGGTGATGCGGTCCCAGTAGCGGACCACGGGTCGGAAGGCGTCGTTGACGGTGGCGGTGGGGTCACCGAAGTGCTCCACCTGCTGGAGCACCGGGTCGGGAACCCGGCTGTTGAAGGTGTCGCCCGCCAGGAGCAAGAGCGGCATGCGGTTGGCCATGGCCACCGCGGCCGCCGTCACCATGTTGGTGGCACCGGGGCCGATGGAGCTGGTGGCGGCCATGATCCGCTGCCGCCGGTTGGCCTTGGTGTAGGCCACCGCGGCCAGGGCCATGCCCTGCTCGTTCTGGCCCCGCCAGGTGGGAAGCGCCTCGCCCGCTTGTTCCAGTTCGTGGCCCAGACAGGTGACGTTGCCGTGACCGAAAATGGCGAACACCCCGGCGAACAGGGGCACGGTGTGGCCGTCGACCTCGATGCGCTGGGCGGCCAGGTAGCGCACGATGGCGCCGGAGGTGGTCAGCCGGATGGTCTCCATGGTTCGCCTCCCTTCAGTCGATCCTCAGCGACACGACATCTTCCCAGGTTCCGGACTCCCAGCTCTTCAGCATGGCCGCCTGCACGCTCACACAGTCCAGGGCCTGCTCCATGCCCGCGTGGTGGGGTCGGCCCTCGGCCACCGCGGTGAGGAACTCGTGGTCCTGGATGGCCACCATGTCCTCGAAGCCGATGGAGTTGGCGTCGCCGGGCACGAAGGCCCGCTGGAAGGGGTGGCGCTCGCCCGCCCGCACGGTGGTGTAGCCCTGGTGGGGGTCGCAGGCCCGGAACACCTGGAGCTCGTTGAGGGTCTCGTGATTCCAGCTCAGCGCCCCCTCGGTGCCGTACACGTCGAAGGCCATCTGGCTTTGGGGGCCGACGATGGCCCGGCCGGCCTCGAACACCCCGTGGCTGCCGTTGGCGAACACCGCCAACGCGCCGAAGTAGTCCTCGTTGGTGACCTCGCCGGTGGGGTCGTCGGGGTGGCCCCGGTCGTAGTGGGTGCCCGCTGCGGCGGGCAGCGGTCGCTCGGTGATGAAGGTCTCCCCGGTGCCCACCACCCGGGTGATGGGGCCGTTGAGCAAGAGGGCCAGGTCGATGGCGTGGCTCATGATGTCGGTGGTGGCCCCGTGGCCGGCCTGGTCGAGAAGGAAGCGCCACGACAACAGGCCCAGCGGGTCGGCCCCGTACATGGAGAAGAAGCGGCCCCGGTAGTTGGTGATCCGGCCCAGCTCCCCGGATTCGATGAGGTGGCGGGCGTGGATCACCAGGGGGGCGAAGCGGTAGTTGTAGCCCACGCCGGTGATCACCCCGGCCCGGCGGCAGGCTTGTTCGATGCGGGCGGTCTGGGCGGGGGTGCCGCCCACCGGCTTCTCACAGAAGACGTGCTTGCCCGCGGCGGCGGCCGCGGTCACCAGGGGCTCGTGCCACATGTTGGGGGCGCACACGAACACGGCGTCCACGTCGGGGTGCTCCATGGCCGCCCGCCAGTCGTCGGCGGCGGTGCGGAAGCCGAAGGAGTCGGTGGCGGTGTGTCGCCGGGCGTCGACGGTGTCCGAGCAGATCACCAGGTCCAGGTCGTAGGCCCGGTCGTCGAACAGGGTGGGCAGCCGCAGACAGGAGCGGGCGTGGGCCTGGCCCATCCAACCGAAGCCCACCACCCCCAGTCCCAGGCGGGTCCGGGCGCTCATGGCATGGTGGCGGGGTCGATGAAGCGGCGATCCACGGCGGGGTGGGTGGCGCCGGGGTCGAGCAGGTGCTCGGGGGTACCGCCCCGCAGCCAGATCAGTACCTGCTCCAGGGCGTGGCCCACCAGCCGGACCACCCCCACGGTGGTGGAGGAGGCCACGTGGGGAGTCACCACCACGTTGTCCCGTCCCAGTAGGGGATGGTCGGGGGGGAGGGGTTCGGGATCGGTCACGTCGAGGCCCGCGCCGCCCACGTGGCCGGAGTCGAGGGCGGCCACCAGGGCCGGGTGATCCACCAGCGCTCCGCGGGCGCAGTTCACGATCACCACGCCGGGTTGCATGGCGGCCAGCGAGGCTGCGTTGACCAGGTGGCGGGTCTCGGGGGTGGCCGGGGCGTGCAGCGACACCACGTCGGCCTCGGCCCAGATGCGGTCGAGGCCGACCAGCTCGCCCACCGGGGCGGCGTCGAGGTAGGGGTCGCTGAGGAGCACGGTCATGCCCAGGGCCTCGGCGTAGCAGCCCAGGCGACTGCCGATCCGCCCTCCCCCCACCAGGCCGAGGGTGCGGCCGTCCAGCTCCATCGCTCGGGTGCCCGAGCCCGCTCGGGGGCCGCGAGGGTTCCCGTCGGTCAGGCTCCGCTCGGATTGTTTGAGCCGTTTGGTCACCGCCAGCATCAGGGCGAGGGCGTGCTCGGCGGTGGACACGGTGGGGGCGTCGGGGGCGTTGCAGGTGGCCACGCCGTGGGCCGCGCAGGCCGCCGGGTTCACGTTGTCGTAGCCGATGCCCGAGCGGGCCACCACTTTGAGGCGGGGCAGCCTACGGCAGGCGTCGTCATCCCATGGCTGATCGGCCCCCACCACCACGCCGTCGGCGTCCTCGGGGCCCGACACCAACTCCACGTCGGCGGGAACGTTCACGCCCGGGGGGATGGGTCGGTCGACCCAGATGCGAAAGCGCTGCGGGGAGTCGCTCATGTCGGTGGTGGGGGGAGGTTCATCGTGCTCGGGCCAGCATCTCGTCGATCTCAACGGGGGTGGGCATGGCGTGGGAACAGGCCAGGCGGCCGGCCACGATGGCCCCGGCGGCGTTGGCCCGGGTGACGATCTCCACCGGGTCGAGGTTGCTCAGCAGGCCGTCGGCCAGCGATCCGCCGAAGGCGTCACCGGCCCCGAGCCCACACACCACCTCCACCGGGATGGGGGGAATCTCGGATCGTCCGTCGGGGGTGGCCACCAGCACGCCGTCGGCCCCCTGCTTCACGACGGCCATGGCCACCCCTCGTTCCAACAGCCGGTCGGCGGCCCCGTGGGGGTCGGCGGTGCCCACCGCGATGTCGCACTCGGTGCGGTTGCCCACCACCACGGTGGCCATCTCCACCGCCGGGCCGATGTGCTCGCTCGCCTGGTGGGGTGATACCCAGAAGCTGGGCCGGTAGTCCAGGTCGAGCACGGTGTGGGGACGTCGGGCCCGCCGCTGGAGCACGTCGCGCACCGTGGAGCGGGACGGCTCCTGGGCGAACCGGGATCCGGTGGTCCACAGCACGGGCACGGTGGCGGCCAGATCGGGGATGTCGGTGGGCTGCAGGTTCATCTCGGCGCCCCGGGGTTCCCGGTAGAACAGCAGCGGGGGGTCGGTCGGGGGATCGAGGGCGCAGAAGGCCAGCGCCGTGCGCAATTCGGGGTCGGTGGACACAAAGCGGTTGTCCACGCCGAACTCCTCGGCCAACGCGGTGCGTATGTACTGGCCGAAGCCGTCGTCGCCCACCCGGGTGACCACCGCGGCCCGACGGCCCAGCCGGGCGCAGGCCACGGCCACGTTGGTGGGGGAGCCGCCGATAGACTTGGCGAACGACTGGACCTCGCTCAGGGGCACGCCGCTCTGTTGGGGATAGAGGTCGACGCTGACCCGGCCGATGGTCAGCACCTCGGGGTCGGGTTGCGGCACGTCGGCGGTCGCCGCGGGTGCGTCCGGCACTCAATCCAGGTTAGTGGCGCGCTCGTTCCGGCGACGCACCACTAGACGTTGGCCTGGGCCAGTTCGTGTTGCAGCGCTTCCAGTTCGGCCCCGCCCGCCATGAGCTGGGTCAGCTCGGCCTGCGACAGCTCTTCTTTGGACCAGTTGCCCATGGATTGGCCCCGGTTGAGGATCACGAAGCGATCGCCCACCGGGTAGGCGTGGTTGGGGTTGTGGGTGATGAAGATCACCGCCAGCCCCCGGTCGCGGGCCTCGATGATGCGCCGCAGCACCACCCCCGACTGCTTGACCCCCAGCGCCGAGGTGGGCTCGTCCAGGATCAGCACACGGGCGCCGAAGTAGCTGGCCCGGGCGATGGCCACCGACTGCCGCTCGCCGCCGGAGAGGGTGCCCACGCTCTGTTCCACGTCACGGATGTCGATGCCCATTTTGGCCATCTCCTCCCGGGCGATGCGCTTGGCCCCCTCGATGTCGATCTGGCGGAAGGGCCAGATGCCCGTCTTGGGTTCGGAGCCCAGAAAGAAGTTCCGCCACACCGACATGAGCGGCACCATGGCCAAGTCCTGGTACACGGTGGCGATGCCCCGGGCCAGGGCCTCGCGGGGTGAGTTGAAGCGCACCTCCTGGCCCTCCATGAGCAGCCGCCCCTCGTCGTGCTGATGCACGCCGGCCAGGATCTTGATGAAGGTGGACTTGCCCGCCCCGTTGTCGCCGAGCACGCAGGTGACCTCGCCGGGGTTCACGGTGGTGGTCACCCCGGTCAGGGCAATGATGTTCCCGTAGAACTTCGAGATGTTCTGGAGTTCGAGAAAGTCGGCCATCAGCAGGTCTCCTTGCCGTGGGTTTCGAATACAGAGTGCAGGACGGAGCCAGTGGCGGTCATCGGGACTTCTCCGCTTGCTGGCGCACGTAGTTGTTGACGAGCACCGCCACCAGCAGGAGGGCCCCCAGCACCAGGAAGCGCCAGTCGCTGTTCCAGGTGGCAAAAGCGATGCCCTGGCTGATCATGCCCCAGATGACGGCGCCGATGGCCGCCCCGATGGCCGATCCGTAGCCCCCGGTGAGCAGGCAGCCGCCGACCACGGCCACGATGATGTACTGGAACTCCTTGCCGTTGCCCAGGTCGGCCTGCACCGAGTTCAGCTCGAAGGCCAGCACCATGCCGGTGACCCAGGCCGAGGCCGACACCAGCATGAACAGCGTGGTCTTGGTGCGGCCCGCGGGCACCCCCACCGAGCGGGAGGCGTCCTTGTTGCCCCCCACCGCGAAGATCCAGTTGCCGAATTGGGTGCGGGCCAACACCCAGGCGCCCACCACGGCGAACAGGATGAACAGCATCACCCCCACCCCGAAACTGGTCTTGGCTCGGGTAGCCTCGAACTCCGCCTGGGTGATGAACAGCATCTTGGCGGCCAGACCCAGACCCACCGAACCCAGGCCCACCCCCACCAGCGAGCGGCCCACGCTCTGGTCGGAGGTGAACAGGGTGCGGCCGACGGTGGCCAACGCGTGTACGGCAAAGACCACGATGCCGCCCTTGGCCACCCCGGTGATCATGCTGTAGAGAATGCCGTCCCCGTCGGCCAGCTCCAGGATCATCGACACCAGCCCGGCGAGCACGCCCAGCCCCACCCCCACTTGGCGAACGAACGGGGAGGCGGGCGCTGGCGGCGGTGCCGAGGTGCGTCGGGCGGCGATCATGCGCGACACCGCGGAGGCCGCCAGGAGCAACGCGATGAGCAGCAGGGCGGTGAACAACTCCACCCGGAGCTTTCGGGAGTCGGCCTCCGACCGGATGAAGAAGGCCAGCACCACGATGCCCACCGACGTCAGGAGGCTGAGCGCCACCGTCTGACCTCGACGATTGGCCGCCAGGCTCACCATCACCACGCCGGCCAAGGCCAAGCCGCCGAAGAGCACCGCCCGGGCACCCTGGACGGTCATCATGTAGCTGATGGCCGGTATGAGAGCAACCACCGCGCCAATGGCCGGGTACTTGGCGCTCACCTTGCCCAGGGCGGCCAGCACGGCCAAAACCCCGGTGGCCCCGATGCCCAGGGCCAGAATGGTCCGGCCGGCGGCCCCGCTCAAGAAGTCGAGCTGGTTGGCGTTGTCGGCGTCCATCACCGCGGCGATGAGGATGGCCCCGACGATGGCCACGATCCCCACTCCCAGATAGCGGAGGACTTGCGGGTCGCGGCGGGATTCCGCTGCTTCTCGTTGGGCGGGCTGGTACCGGGCCTGACACCAGCCGGCTACGCCGAGGAGCACCCCGGCGCCGGTGACGACGCCGAAGACCCAGTTGGATGAGGTGCCGTCCTGCGTCAACAACAACAGGAAGCCGAACGTGGCCACCAGGGTGCCGATGAGGGCGATCAGGTAGCCGACAGGATTGGAATGCTCCCGACGGGCGTAGGCCAACTCCATGGTGCCCACCAGCAACACCACCCCCCCGATGATGAGCAGGCCTGCCCAGGCCCAGTCGCGACCATCCCAGATGTGCTCGTTGCGCACCCATCGGGCACCGAAGATGTTGTCCCAGAATCTGTAGCCGCTGGACTCGTCCAGCCCTTCCACTATCACCTTGTTGGTGAAGAGTTTGGCGTAGCCCGCCTTGGCCCCCCAGATGATGAAGAACGTGCCCAGGGTGACGATGAAGCTGGGCAGGGAGGTCTTCTCCACCAGGGTGCCGTTGAACCAGCCGATGGCCAAGGCGAAGGCCAGCGACAACGGCACGGCCAGATGGAGGCTGAGCCCGGCGCCACCGAGCGTGGCGGTGTCGCTGCTCAACAGCACGACGATCATGGCGGTGGCCCCGGTCATGGCCCCCGAGGACAGGTCGAACTCCCCCCCGATCATCAAGAGACCCACCGGTACCGCCATCAAGCCGAGGGTGGCGGCCACGTCCAAATAGTTGGCGGTGGCCCCCACTTGGCCGAAGCTCTCGGCCACCAGCCAGAACATCACCCAGACGCCGACGGCGCCGATCAGGGCCCCGATGTCGGGGCGGGTGAGCAACTGCTGGACCGGGCCCCGATGGGCCAGTCGCTCGTCTCCGGCGGGCGATGGCGTTGCCGCCGCGCCGTTCGTGGTGGTTGATTCGGCCACGAAAGCCCCCCTCCACTGTGTCGTTGTGCGCCGAGGGCTCACCTCAGCGAGTTGACCAAGTAGCGCTCACTGTAGACGAAAAAAGGGGAGCGCCGCCCGGATCATGCCGGACGACGCTCCCCGAGTTGTACTGGTGCCCCTCAGCTTCTATCGCGCGCCCGCGCGGCGCTGAGGGTCAGCGTGTGGGTTTAGCGGGTTCCTTCGGCCACCAGCGCCTTGACCACCGATGCGTTGGCGGTGTCGACGAAGCCCGGACCGGTGAGAATGGGAAGGCCGCCACCGGCGGTATTCTGGTTGGTGGCCTGCAGGTGCATCAGGATCACCGGCAGGTACCCCTGCAGGTACTGCTGCTGGTCAACGGTGAAGGCTACTCTGCCCGCCTCGATCTCGTCGATCAGGTCGCTGGACAGGTCGAAGCCGCCGATGACGAGGTCGCGCCCTGCTTGTTCACCCGCCTCCAGCGCTCGCAGCGGCAGGTTCGGACCCACGCCGAGCACGCCGTCGATGCTCGAGTCACCCTGGAGGATGGCGGCGATTTGGTTCTGCTGGGTCTCGGGCTCGGCATCGAGTCCGACGAACTCCGAGGTCACCTCGCCGTTGAAGGTCTCGGCAAGGCCGTTGCAACGCTCTTCGAGGGCCACATTGGACTGCTCCTGGCGGGCACACAGCACGTGGGTGGCGCCCAGCGCGTTGAACCGCTCACCGGCGCCGTTCCCTGCCACGGTCTCGGTCTGGCCGATGTGGGTGACCCCACCGAGGTCCTTGTAGTTGTTCACCCCGGAATTGAGGGTGTACAGCGGGATGCCCGCCTCCACTACCTCCCGGGCCGCGCCCTCGACGCCCGCGGGGTCGGCCAGCGAGATGGCGATGCCGGAGGAACCGGCGGCGATGGCCGCCCGGATGTCGGAGGCTTGCTTCACGGCGTCGTTGTTGGATCCGATGTAGACCACTTCGCAGCCGATGGCGGCGGCGGCGTCCCTCACGGCCACCTCGACCACCGACCAGAACACGCCGGAATCACCGTGGGTGATCACGTGGTAGGTGTGGTCACAGCCCTGGGTGGGCTGCACCTCGACCACCTCGGTGGGCTCGGGTGCCTGCGTGGCCGGGGCCGCTTCCTGGGTCGGCTCGCTGGGAGCGGGCTCGCTGCTGTCGTCGTCGTTGCCGCAGGCCGCGCCTACGAGCACCAACGCCAACACCACGGCCAGCAATTTCCATAGGTTTCTCATGATTGAGCTACTCCTCTCAAAGTAGTGTCAAAGGTTCTAGCTTACTTCAGTCGAGGTAACGGGACCGGCCCGGGTCCCGGCGAGCGCTGGTTCCAGGCTGCGCAGGAAGGCGACGCTTTGGTGGGCATCCGACCGCAATCGGTCCAGAGCGGTGGGGTCGCCTTCGGCGATGGCCGCGTCCTGCTCCAGCACATACCAGGGTTGGTGCCCCGTACTTTCGAAGAGTTCCACCATGTCGGCGATGGGCAACCCGCCCTGGCCCAAGGGGGGAAACAGGCCCTGCTGCACTCCCTTCATCAGGGAGAGTTGTCCGGAGGTCACCTGATCGGCGGTGGCCAGGTTCATGTCCTTGAGGTGGACCAGGGCAATCCGGTCGAGGTAGCGCCGGGCTTGGCGGGCGATGTCACCGCCGCCGAGGTGCAGGTGGGCGGAATCGAACACCAGTGGGGTATCGCCGGCGTCGAGCACCCTCTCGGTCTCGGCGGCCGTCTCCACCAGGGACCCGAAGTGGGGGTGGAGGGCTTGGATGAGCCCGTGGTCGGCGGCGATTTGGCTCACCTCGCCCAGGGACTCGGCCACCACCGACCACTGGTGGTCGGCCAGCGGCACCAGGCGCCAGTTGTGGGGGTGGCTCACGGCGCAGGAGACGAAGAAGCGCCCGCCGCCTCCGGCGATGAGGGTGGCCGCTTCCTCGGCGGCGGCCCGGGTCCGGGCGGCCAAGGCCGGTTCGTGCAGCACCAGGGGGACGAAGCCTCCGAGCAGCGACAGCCCGTGACGGTCGAGCACGGCGCGAAGCTCGCTGGGATCGGTGGGCAGGTAGCCGAGCGAACCCAACTCGGTGTAGGTGAATCCCGCCGCCGCCATCTCGGTCAGCACCGCGTCCACGGGAAGCTGATGGCCCCAGCCGGGCATCTCGCAGACCCCCCAACTGATCGGTGCGGTGGCGATCCGCTCCAGCAGCTTCATGGGCGCGCCCTGTCGTCCGCGGCAATGCCCTCTGAGCGACCCTGCTCGCACCCCTCCACCCGCTCATTCTTGAGCGTGCTCAACCCATGGTCAAGCCGACCCCCGTACCGCCCGGCCCCCCATCGACCCCCACAGCCAAGGCTCACCCCCGGCCCGCAACGGTCTCTGCCTGAATCCCAGAGATTCAATCTCAAGCCGCAGCATACTGCGACCCCCAGCAACGAACCGCCCCGTCCTCCCGCAACGCACAGGTGTGATAGTCCCCCGCGGAGATCGCAGTGAAGGTACCCTCAGGAATATTGTCCAACTGGCCGGTCACGCCGTCGAATCTGTCACCATTGGAACCCCAGCATGCGAGCGACCCGTCCTCCCGCAAAGCACAAGTATGGTCTTGGCCAGCGGAGATGGCGGTGAATTTACCCTGAGGCACACCATTGAGCTGCCCATACGAGTTGCTGCCTGAGCAGGCAATCCTGCCATTCTCGAGAATGCCGCAAATGTGGGAAAGACCAGTGGAGAGATCGATGAAGGGGCCAGCCGGAAGGGCAGCCCACAAGAGCCTGTTTGTCCCCCAGCATCTGGCTGTGCCATCCAAGAGCACACCACAAGCATAATTTTGGCTGGTGTCGATGGAGGCGAACTTCCCAGCAGGTGCCCGGAGCGAAGTTGAACTCAGATAGCCCCAGCACTCAGCCGTGGAGTCGGTCCTGAGTCCACAACTCAACCAGGTACCGGCAGAAATATCAACGAACTCTCCAGAGGGTGAGTTACTGACAACATTAGAATCATCAGAACCCCAACAGTCTACCGTATCGTCCAGCAAGATTGCGCAGGTATGAATGTGACCCGCTGCAACTTGTTTGAACTTGCCGGATACATTGCCTCCTGACTGTCCAGCGCCACTACCCCAACAATCAACCTCATTGTCGGGTCGTATACCACAGGTGAAGCTCCGACCAGCGTCAATGGACGCAAAGCTACCCCCAGGGACGTCAAGTCCTCTGAAGTAGTCGCCACCCCAGCAATCGATCGCACTAATAGCATTCAGGCCACAGATATAGTCTCCTCCGGCATCGATACTTTGGAAGACTCCCTCGGGCACGCCATCTTGGGCACCGCTGCCACCACCCCAGCACATCACTTCCCCATCTGTGGTGAGGGCACAGGAGTGTCTCGTGCCAGAAGACACTGTTTCGAATTGGCCTACATCCCCATCTCCGGCTGCATCCAACATATCCATGGGTGTCCCCAGGATGTCACCCCAGCATACCAAGGCACCCGTAGTCCGGATACCGCAAGAGTGATCGCCACCAGCGGAGACCGACTGGAATCTCCCTGCAGGAGGTGTAGCTTGCCCAACGTCATTGCGTCCCCAGCAGCGCACCGTGCCGTTGGCCCTCAACGCGCAGGCGTGCTGGTCCCCAACATCCAAGTTGCTGTACTGACCTGCAGGCGCATTAGTCACATTGAAGAAATTCTCTCCCCAGCACCTGATGGAGCCTTGAGCGCGAAGCCCGCAGGTGAAGTTGTCTCCTGCCGCTATTGTTTGGAAGGAGGTATCTGGCACCGCTAGTTGGCCACGGTGATCCCGTCCCCAGCAAGTGACACTGCCATCAACTCGCAATCCACAACTATGGAACTTGCCCACAGTGATGGAAGTAAAGTCCCCTGATGGTGACCTCATCGGTTCAACAAAGTTACTGCCCCAACACTGCACAGACTTGTCAATGCGGATACCACAGCCATGGTAGGTATTCACGGCCACAGCGCTGAAGGGTCCAGTGGGTGGTTGAAGATGTTCAAGTCGACAACGGTCGTGGAGTGGCCAGTCGAGACCTAAGAGGGCATCGCATGCAATCCGATTGTTATCGAGGGGAATGTACTCGGTATATAGCATGATGGACGGGTAGGGTGAGAATTCATCTAGGTCAAATAGGCTGCGGCCGAGTTGACGTGCGATAGCTAGATGGTACTGATCTTCATTTCCGTAAGATTCCAGAGTTGGAATGACCAAAATATGTTCAAGGATGAACACATTTGTACCAAACTCCGATGGGTCATCCCACAGGATCAGGCCGTTATCAAAGTTTGAGGTCTCTCTTGCATCAGAAATGCAAGGCCTTTCTTCTAATGGGCCCTCATGGCTACCTATGTTCTCAGTTTCCCAATCGATATTGGGTCTCAAAATGGTGGCGGGAATGAAATTGATTCCTTCGGTCGCAGACGATTCTCTCAAGAAGAAACTACCGACAGTCTCATTGAGCCGAGCGGCTTCAGCTTGCAATTGGTCCGAAGTGGTGGCAGCGCTCTCTGGAACACAATAGAACAGGTGAATGTCAATCAACGAGGGAGGAGAGGACGGAACGCATCCGTCGGGGACAAGTTGGGTGTCGATGTCGAATCGGCATCGGTACACGTTCAGCAGGGCTTCTTGGGCGGTGATGAGCTCGTCGCGAACGAGGATGTCGTTGGTGGTGGGGGTGCCGGTGAAGGCACCGGGGTTGGTGCTGCCCTGGGAGGGCTCGCCATCACGGCATCCGCCGGGCACCTGCTGGGTGTCAATGTCGAACCGGCATCGATAGACGTTGAGCAGCGACTCCTGAGCGGCAATCAGGTCATCCCTCAACTGCACGTGCTCCAAGGGCACATCCTCACTCTGGGCGGCCGCAACAGTGGTGTTGACGGCGATGACCCCGGTGCACAGCACCGCGACCGCCAGGATCCTGGCCACCAGGCCGTTCAGTGATGCGATCATGAGAACCCTCCTGTCGATACGAGGTGGTGGCATTCTGCCCCGTGGAGCTTGAGCAAGTCCACTACCTCATGAGCCTCTGCCAGGCGTTCCGGTCATGGGATAGACAAATGGATCTTATCCACAGGTTAAGGAACTGCTGAGAAGGGGGACTCACTCCAGGGAACTGAGCACCATCTGGTGTAGTTCGGTGAGTGCGGGTGTGATGTCGTGTTCAACCAGGATGCCGTGCATGCCGAGGTTGCGGGAGGCGGCGACGTTGGGGGGAAAGTCGTCCAGGAAGACGGTGGCTGCGGGGGTGGTGACATCCAGGCGGGCCAGGGCCAGGTGATAGATGGCGGGATCGGGCTTGCGCAGGCCCACGTCGCTGGAATCGATCACGTCCTCGAACAGTTCGTCCACCGGGATGAGCCCCCGCCATGCCGTGCCGAATTCCTTGGCGTTGTTGGTGATGATGGCCTGCCTGATGCCAGCGTGATTCAACTCCCGCACTTTGGCCACGGCCTGTTCCCGGCGCTCGTCGCTGTCGTCCCCGGCCATGGCCTTGAAGAAACCCTCGGCACTGAACCCCTCGATGCCGTCGGACCGGCACGCCTCGGTGGCGGCCTCCAACGCCTCGGCCAGGGTGCCTTCACCCCGCTCCAGGCGGTGCCACGGGTGGTCGCCATTGGCTTCGTACCGTCCGAAGACGTGCTCCAGAAGCCGCTCATTGGTGGTGCCCAAGGACCGGGCGTACCCATCGAGGCGAAATGGCGACCCCGTGAACACCCCCCCAAAGTCCCAAAAGACCGCCTCTATCACAGCACCTCAACCTCAAGCCGCAGCATACTGCGACCCCCAGCAACGAACCGCCCCGTCCTCCCGCAACGCACAAGCATGTGAGACACCAGCAGCGATGGCCATGAAGCTGCCATGAGGGATGTTGTCGAGTATCCCGTCATCATTGTATCCCCAACACTTGATGGACCCTTCTTCCTGAAGTGCACACGAGTAGTCCTTGCCGGAGGAGATGGCAGTGAATGAACCCTTTGGCACTTCATATAGATCACCAAGGTGGTCCATGCCCCAACAGTGGACATTGCCCGCTTTCCGAAGCCCACAGACGTGGTTGGGTCCCACAGCAATTGCCATAAGCTCGCCGCTGGGTGCGTTGTCCCAGACATAATCTCTCAATCCCCAGCATGTAACACTGTTGTCAGCAAGTAGGCCACAAGCATAGTCGATCTCGACATCCACAGATTTGAATTCCTCGTCAGGGGCTATCATAGCCCCTGAGCCCTGGAAGCCCCAGCACTGAACAGTAGAATCATCTCTGAGTCCGCAACTCAACCACTGACCTGAAGCTACATCCACAAATTGTCCCTCAGGTGCCTGGCTTACCACACCCTCATCGTTGGAGCCCCAGCAGTCCAGGGTTCCATCCAGCCGAATGGCACAAATATGTACATGGCCAACAGCTACAGTCTCATAGCGCGCCGAAGAGCCATGGGGCAGGCCGGTAGCATTGCTACCCCAACAGTGCAAGCGCCCGTCTGACCTGAGCCCGCAGGTCGAACTCAAGCTCGCGGAGATTGCCGTAAAGGCAGTCTCAGGAACATCAAGCAATACGGGGTCCGGTTTGCTGCTGCAATTGCCGGGGACGAGTTGGGTGTCGATGTCGAATCGGCATCGGTACACGTTGAGCAGGGCTTCTTGGGCGGTGATCAGCTCGTCGCGAACGAGGATGTCGTTAGTGGTGGGGGTGCCGGTGAAGGCACCGGGGTCGGTGCTGCCCTGGGAGGGCTCGCCATCACGGCATCCGCCGGGCACCTGCTGGGTGTCGATGTCGAACCGGCATCGATAGACGTTGAGCAGCGACTCCTGAGCGGCAATCAGGTCATCCCTCAACTGCACGTGCTCCAAGGGCACATCCTCACTCTGGGCGGCCGCAACAGTGGTGTTGACGGCGATGACCCCGGTGCACAGCACCGCGACCGCCAGGATCCTGGCCACCAGGCCGTTCAACGATGCGATCATGAGAACCCTCCAGTCGATACGAGGTGGTGGCATTCTGCCTTGTGGAGCTTGAGCAAGTCCACTACCTCATGAGCCTCTGCCAGGCGTTCCGGTCATGGGAGTTCTCCGGTTGAGATGAGGTGGTGGAATTGTGCCTCGTTGAGGACGGGAATGTCGAGGGACTCGGCCTTGTCGAGTTTGGAAGTGCCGGGGTTCTCGCCGACGACGAGGGCGGTGGTCTTGGACGACACGCTACCGGGGGATTTGCCCCCTCGGGCCTTGATGGTAGCGGCCACGCCGTCACGGGTGTAGCCCTCGAGCCCGCCGGTGACCACGATGGTCATGCCGTCGAGAGTCTGGGGCAGCGCTTGGTCCTCGCCGCTGTTGGCGTCGTTGGCAAAGTTGAGGCCTGCCTGTCGGAGCTTCTCGATGATCTCCCGGTTGAGGTCCGACCGGAAGAATTCGTGGACGCTCTCGGCGATGATGGGGCCGATGCCGTCGACGGCGGCCAGTTCCTCGGTGGAGGCCTCCATGATCCGGTCCAAGTGCCCGAAGGCGTCGGCCAACAGCTCGCAGGTGGTGTCGCCCAGATGGCGGATGTTGAGCCCGACGAGCAGCCGGGCCAGCGACTGCTGCTTGGATGCCTCGATGGCGGCCCTCAGGTTGGCCACCGACTGCTCGGCGAAGCCCTCCAATTCCTGGATGCGGTCGAAGTCCAGGGTGTAGAGGTCGGCTACATCGGCGATGAGGCCGAGTTCGATGAACAAGCGGACCCGTTGTTCGCCGAGGTGCTCGATGTCGAGGGCGCCCCGGGCCGCGAAATGCTCGATCCAACCCCGGAGCTGCTCCGGGCACCGGGCGAATCGGCAGTAGTGAGCGGCATCGCCCTCTTGGCGGATGAGCGGCTGCTGGTGAGGGCAGGGGCAGATGTCGGGGAACTTCCATTGGGCTCGGTCAACGGGGCGGTCGGCGAGGACGGGTCCCAGCACCTCGGGAATCACGTCGCCGGCCTTGCGTACCACCACGGTGTCGCCGGGTCGGACATCTTTTTCGCGCACCTGATCTTCGTTGTGGAGGGTGGCCATGGCCACGGTGGAGCCGCCGACGAACACCGGTTCGAGTACGGCGAACGGGGTGGCCTTGCCCTTGCCCCCGATGGAGACCTGGATGTCCACCAGAGTGGTGGTTCGCTCCTCGGGGGGGAGCTTGTAGGCGATGGCCCAGCGCGGCGCCCGGCTGGTGGCGCCCAGGGCTTGCTGGAGATCGAGGCGGTCGACCTTGATCACGGCCCCGTCGATCTCGTAGGGCAAGTCGTGGCGCACGGTCTCGCACTGTTCGATGAACCGCCAGGCCTCGTCCACGGAGCTTGCCGTGGTGGTTTTCGGATTGACCGGCAAGCCGAGACCGGTCAAGTACTCCAGCGTGGCGGAGTGGGTGTCCAGCGGCGGCCCTCCCACGATCTCCCCGGTTTGGTAGCACCACACGGCCAGCCCGCGGGTGGCGGTGATGGACGGGTCCTTCTGCCGCAGTGAACCTGCCGCGGTGTTGCGGGGGTTGGCGTACCGGGGCTTGCCCGCCGCCTCCTGTTCGGCGTTGAGCGCCTCGAAGGCGGCCAGCGGCAGATACACCTCACCCCGCACCTCGAGCACCTCGGGAGCGCCCGGAGGGAGCCGATGGGGGATGCCCTTGATGGTGGCCACGTTGGCGGTGATGTCCTCGCCAACCCGGCCGTTGCCTCGGGTGGCCGCCTGGACCAATTCGCGGTTCTCGTAGCGCAGCGACACCGCCAGCCCGTCGAACTTCAGCTCACACACCAATTGGCCCAGTTCAGGGGGTAGATCGTCGGAGCCGGTACCGGCGGAGCTTCCATCGTGCTCCTGCTCTGTGGAGGCTTGATCGTCCTCAGACTCATCGAGGTCGGGCCGTCCTTCTTCCGCCGCATCCTGCGGTTCGCCGGACAGGGGCAGCACGCCCTGGTCTCCGGTGTCCACCTCCGTCCTCTGCGACTGCACGGTCGCCAGCCGGCGGCGGGCCCGGTCGGCCCAGGCGGTGAGTTCGTCACGGTCGAAGGCGTTGTCGAGCGACATCATCGGCATCCGGTGTTCCACCGGGGCAAAGAGCGTGGACGGGTCGGCCCCCACGAGCTGGGTGGGGGAGTCGGGTCGGGCCAGATCGGGATGCGCCGCCTCCAACTCCCGCAGTTCCCGGATCAACTCGTCGTAGTCGGCGTCGGAGATCTCGGGCGCGTCGTCGGCGTAGTACCGCTGGTTGTGATACTCAACGAGTTGGACCAGCTCAGCGATGCGGTCCTCGGCTCCCGACGTCACCTGCGGGATAGTACCGCCGACTGGTGGCGGGAACTCCTCGGGTTGTGCCAGCAGACCGGGGTGCCGGCAGTACGTCGGCGCCGCCCGCGGGTTGGGATGTGGTGCTCCGGTCGGAGCGGTGGTGGGGGGAAGTGCTGTAGTGGAGGGGATGGTTCGGCGGCTGGATCGGGTGATGGTGTGGGGGGTGCGGCTGTGGTGGGCCGCCATGGCCCTTGTGGCCGGGCCGGTTCTGGCCGACGGGCTCCAGGGGACCTCGCCGGCCTGGCGATCCACGGCGTCGATCGGGCTGTGGGCGTTGTGGGCTGCGGTGATGGTGGGGGTGATGGTGGCGCATCCGATGACCCTCGTGCTGGTGCGCCTGGCCATGCTCTCGGCGGTGGTGGCGCTGGTGTGGGCGGGTGCCGGCGGGGCCGACTGGGGCGAGGTGGCCTTGGTGGCGGCCATCACCGGCGGGGCTGCCGCCGTGGCGCTGAGCGCACCGGTCGGCCAGGTGTTCGTCAATGGCATTTCCTACGGGGACGAGGTGCGGTTGCTGCTGCGACCACCGGCGGTGCTGTTGGCCGGACCGCTGCCCGCGGCGGCCATCGTCTCCGTGGGAGGGGTGGTGAGCGGGCCGCTCCTGCTGGCCGGTGAACGGTGGTGGCTGGGCGGCGCGGTCACGGTGATCGGGGGAGTGATGGCCGTCTTCGGGATGCGGTCGCTCCACTCGCTCACCCGCCGCTGGCTGGTGTTCGTGCCCGCCGGAGTGGTGCTCCACGACCATCTGGCCGTACAGGACCCGGTGCTGTTGCGCCGCCGGGCCGTATCCGGGGTGGAGCCGGCCACCCATGGCTCGGGAGCCCTGGATCTGAGCCAGGGTGCCGCCGGCCTGATCCTGGAGATGACCATGAGCCAACCGATCACCTTGACCCCGCCCAAGAGGACCAAGGGCCAATCCGGCGACGTCCGAGCCAATGCCATCCTGGTGGCCCCGTCACGCCCCGGCCTCACCGTCACCCTGGCCCACCACCGCCGACTGGTATAGCCAGAACTTGCCGGGACCACCCGGCGGGGAGGGACTGAACCGCTGAAGCACCGCTAGGCGGCGGTGAAGCACCAGGAGAAGGTGGCGGCTTCGGCGGGTCCGGATGCTTGTGGCCAATACTCGGCCACCACGCAGTTTTGCTCGGCTTGGAGGCTTTCGATCACCTTGCCCTGGTCGGGGCGGAAAGTGAAGCGGTTGATGTTGGGCTGGTGCCGTACCTGGTCTTCCGGGATCTTCTCACCGTTGATGTACAGGCGGGCGTCGTAGCCGGGGGCCAGGTCGATGCCCACGGTCTCCTGGGAGAGCACCTCGGCGCCGCGCGGGGGAATGAGTTCGTCGACGGCGGCGTTGCCGGTCACCGACACGTCGGTGTTGTCGGTGTCGGCCAGCAACAGCGCCAACACGATGGCCCCGGCCCCGGCGACAGCCGCCACCCCGAGCAGCACCCGGCGCAACACGATGGACTCAAGCACGCCCCTAGTGTGCCCGCCGGAAAGGCCCGATCACACCGCGGGGAGGCACCCCGCCAGGCCGCGGACTCATCACGGGGAGGCAGGGAGGCGAGCTGAGATCTCATTGCGGGGAGGCACAAGCAGGCTCAGGGCAGGCGGTACCCTCCACGTGTGGCCCAGAGCAGCGGCGATACCGGGGTGATCGGTCAGGTTCTGGGCGGGCGGTACCGGCTGCTGGCCTTTCTCGGTTCGGGCCGATTCACCAACGTGTACGTGGCCCACGACCTGTCGACCACCGACCAGGTGGTGGTCAAGTTGCCCAACGAGGACGTGCTGCCCGACGGATGGTCGTCCGAAGGGATCTACGCCCGCCGATTTCGCGAGGCCGCCGAACAGGCCGCTGCCGTGCGGCATCGCCATCTGGTGACCGTCCACGGTTGGGGTGCGTCCGAACTCGGCCTGTACGTGGTGAGCGAGTACCTGGACGGCGGGAGCCTGCAGCAGATGCTGGACGCCGGGAACCTGCTGTCGCCCTCCCAGGCCCTGATGGTCGGGCTGGAACTGGCTCGGGGCCTGGTCGCCGTCGACCAACACGGTCTGGTTCATCGGGACATCCGGCCGTCCAACATCGTTTTCGACGGCCAGGGTCAGGCCCATCTGGCTGACCTGGGCACATCGTGGGTGATGACCTCGTCGGAGACCGAGGAGGCGCTGGTGGCCCGGTCGGTGTTCTCGGCCAACGACGCCGTGCGCTACGCCTCTCCCGAACAGGCCCATGGCCTGATGGCCGACCACACCAGCGACGTCTACTCCCTGGTGCTGGTGCTCACCGAGGCGCTCTCGGGCCGGGTGCCGTTCGATTCCGACGACCCGGACTACACCCAAATGGCCAAGATGAGCAGGCCACTGGACCTGGCCGGCCAGTTCGGCCGCCTGGGCCGGGTGTTGGAGCACGCTGCCCGACCGGACCGCCACAGCCGACCCCACGCCGGGCAATTGGCCAAGGAGCTGCTGGATTCGGCGCAGTCCCTGCCCCCGCCGGAACCCCTACCGCTGACCAAACGGGATTGGCAGGTGCCCGAGCCGGTGGGGGTCGCCACCCCCCCAGTCGAGCCCCCAGCGCAGGCGCGCCCGGCCCGAAGCCGAGATCGCCGGTCCACGAGCCGGTCCACGAGGACGTCCACGAAGAGACTGCGGTGGGCGTTGGTGGCCTTCGTGCTGGTGGGGGCCGCAGGCTTCGGGGCCTATGCCCTGTGGCAGAACCCATTCGGCGGGGAGAGCCCGACCGTGCCCGACCTGGCCGGGGCCGACGATGCCGCGTTGGCCCGCATCCAAAGTGAGTTCGGCTGGGAGATCAACCGCCTCGAACGACGCCAGGACGGCACCATGGCGGGCACCGTGCTCGATCAGGACCCCCCGCCGGGTACGGAACTGGACCGGGGCGAGACCCTCACCGTGTGGGTGTCGCTGGGCAACGAGCTGGTGGTCATTCCCGGCAACCTCGTCGGATTGGCCACCGAAGATGCCGAAGCCCTGTTGGGACAGGTGGGATTGGTGGTGGGGGAGATCACCCGCCGCCACGACGAGGTGATCGTGGCCGGGGCGGTGGTGCAGGTGGACGAGCTGTTCTCCCAAGTGGAACCGGGCGCCGCCGTGGACCTGTTGGTGTCGCTCGGGCCGTCGCCCCGGACGGTGCCCGAAGTGGTCACCGGCACCCCGCTGGTGGTCGCCCAGGAGCGGCTGGAGGAACTCCGCCTGCAGGGGTTGGAGTGGCGGGTACCGGACAACCAGGTGGCCGCCGACCACGTGGTGAGACTCGAACCCCCACCGGGAACCGAGGTGCCTGCCGACGCGGTGATCACCGTGGTGGTGTCGGATGGCCCCGAACGAGTCCGGGTGCCCCTTCTGGCCACCCTGCAGCCCCCGGAGGCCATCGACCTCCTGGAGGAGATCGGCTTGTGCGGGGGCGAGATCGACGGGCCGCCCGACGCGGAGATTCTGACCTCCAATCCGCCCGCCGAGGCCGTGGTTGACTTCGGTACCTGCGTCGATTTGGTCACCCGGCCCGATGAGGAACCGGGAGACGACACCGACAACGGCTGACGGCCAAGAATGCGCTGATGGCCGAAGCCGCTCAGCCGCCGTCGAGCAGGGTGATGGACTGCAGGCGGGCCTGCGCGTGGCGGGCGAACGCGGCCTGCTCGTCGGTCATTCCCTCGCCGAACAATGTGAGCACCAGGGCCAGGTCACCGTCCACCCGCAGATCACCCGTCAAGAAACTGTGGGCGACGGTGTCGGGGTCGTCGGTGACGAACGCGGCCAGGGCGGCGGGGTAGTCCATCTGCACGGTGGCGTCGGGGTCCTCCAGCCGGCCCGGGACGGGCAGCGGACTCCCGGCGTCGGTGTCCACGCAGGCCCGAAACTCACCGTCCCCGAAGGGGGTGCCGGTGACCACCAGGTTGACCCGCGCCCGACGGCCCGGTGCCGGAGGGGAGGCCGCCAACTCCTCGCGCAACGTGAGGGCAGCGTCCACCCATTCGGGACTCAGGAAGGGGTGCGGTCCCATCTCGGTAAGGTACCGCCCGGCGGTGACTCCGGCGCGGGAACCGAGCACGACGGGCGGTACCATGGCGCTTCGCTATGAGCCGCCAACGCATCACCCGCTCGGAGTGCGCCCACGTGGCCTCACTGGCCCGATTGGAGCTGACCGACGAGCAGCTCGACCGATTCACCGGCCAGCTCGACGAGTTGTTGGACCACGTGGCCGAAGTCGAGGCCCTCGATGTGGACGACCTCCCCCCGACGCTGCACGCCCTGGCCCTGCCCAACCGACTGCGGCCCGACACCCCCGCGGACGGCCTCGACCGCACCGAGGTGCTGGAGCAGGCACCGTTGGCCGAGGACGGCTTGTTCCGGGTTCCCCCCGTGCTGGGGGACGCCCCGTGACCCCTGGGCCGATCACCGTCGACTGGTCCCTTCGGGGTCGCCCTCGGGAAGACGCCCCGTGAGCGCGGTGGGGATCGCCGCCGATGTGCGGGCGGGACGCCGAACAGCCCGATCGGTGGTCGACGGGTATCTGAGCACCATCACCGACGGGGACGCTCGGGTCCACGCCTTCAACCTGGTCACCGCCGAACAGGCCCGCCAACGGGCCGACCAGATCGACGCCGAGGTGGCCGCGGGCCAGGACCCGGGCCCCCTGGCCGGCGTGCCCGTCGCCCTCAAGGACAACCTCTGCACCCGGGGGGTGGCCACCACCTGTTCGTCCCGCATCCTCGACGGCTGGGAGCCCCCCTACGACGCCCACGTGGTGGAGTCGTTGCACCAGGCCGGGGCAGTGGTAGTGGGCAAGACCAACATGGACGAGTTCGCCATGGGCAGCTCCACCGAGAACTCGGCGTTCGGCCCCACCGCCAACCCGTGCGACCCCGACCGGGTACCGGGGGGATCGTCCGGGGGCAGCGCGGCCGCGGTGGCCGCGGGCTTCGCTCCGGTGGCGTTGGGCAGCGACACCGGGGGGTCCATCCGCCAGCCCGCTGCCCTGTGCGGGGTGGTGGGGGTCAAACCCACCTACGGGCTGGTGTCGCGCTACGGCCTGGTGGCCTTCGCCTCGTCGCTCGACCAGATCGGGCCGTTGACCGCCACGGTGGCCGACGCCGCCACCGTGCTCGACGTGATCGGCGGCCCCGACCCACGGGACGCCACCAGCATCGCCGAGCCCCAGCCCCCGGTGGCCGAGACGCTGGCCGTCGGGGTCGGCGGGCTGCGGATCGGGGTGCTGGGGGAGCTGAGCGGCGAGGGCATCGCCCCCGACGTGGCCCACCGGCTGCACGCCGCGGTGGGCGCCCTGCGGTCGGCCGGGGCCCAGGTGGCCGATGCCTCGGTTCCCGCCGCGGTCTACGGGTTGTCGGCCTACTACGTGATCGCCCCCGCCGAGGCCTCCAGCAACCTGGCCCGCTTCGACGGCGTCCGCTACGGGCTGCGGTTGGACGGGGCGGGTACCACCGAGATGAACACCGCCACCCGGTCGGCCGGCTTCGGCGACGAGGTCAAGCGTCGCATCATGATCGGCACCTACGCCCTGTCGGCCGGCTACTACGACGCCTACTACGGCAAGGCGCTGAAGGTCCGCACCCTGATCATCAACGACTTCGCCTCGGCCTGGGAGCACTTCGACCTGCTGGTGAGCCCCACCTCGCCCACCACGGCTTTCGCCCTCGGCGAGCGCGCCGCCGATCCCATGGCCATGTACATGAGCGACGTCTGCACGGTGTCGGTGAACCTCACCGGCGAGGCGGCCATGTCGGTTCCCTACGGCATCGGTGACGACGGATTGCCGGTGGGGGTGCAGATCCTGGCCCCCGCGTTGGGTGAGGCCACCATGTTCCGGGCGGCCGCCGTGCTGGAAGCGAGCCTGCCGTGAGCCCGGCGCCATCCAGCATCCCCGGCCTGGGCACCCCGGCCGATGCCGATTGGGAGACGGTGGTGGGCCTGGAGGTCCACGCCGAGTTGGCCACCGAGACCAAGCTCTTCAGCGCCAGCCCCAACCGCTTCGGCGGCGACCCCAACACCCACATCGATCCGGTGTCGCTGGGCCTGCCCGGATCGCTGCCGTCGCTCAACGAGAAGGCGGTGGAGCTGGCCATCCGGGTGGGCGTGGCCCTCGACTGCCGGATCCAGCCGTCGGTGTTCGCCCGCAAGAACTACTTCTACCCGGACATGCCCAAGAACTTCCAGATCAGCCAGTACGACCAGCCGATCTGCGTCGACGGCGGGCTGGAGTTGCCGTCGGGGCGGCGCATCGGCATCGAACGGGCCCACTTGGAGGAGGACACCGGCAAGACCACCCACGTGGGCGGGGGCGGCCGCATCCACGAGGCCGGCTACTCGCTGGTGGACTACAACCGGGCCGGGGTTCCCCTCCTGGAGATCGTGGGCCGCCCCGAGCTGCGCACCGCCGAGGAGGCCCGCCAGTACGTGGCCGAGCTGCGCTCGATCCTGGTGGCGGTGGGGGCATCGGACGGCAAGATGGAGGAGGGGTCGCTGCGGGTGGACTGCAACGTGTCGGTCCGTCCGGTGGGCAGCCGCGCCTTGGGCACCCGCTGCGAGATCAAAAACGTCAACTCGCTGCGCTCGCTGGGCCGGGCCATCGACTACGAGGCCCGCCGCCAGATCGACGAGTTGGCCGCCGGCCGCCCGGTGCCCCAGCAAACCCGGCACTGGAACGAGGACGACGGACGCACCCACGCCCTGCGGTCCAAGGAGGACGACTACGACTACCGCTACTTCCCCGAGCCCGACCTGCTGCCCCTCGAGCCCAGCGCCCAGTGGGTGGAACAGATCCGCCGGGATCTGCCCCCGCTGCCCCGCGACCGCCGCCGGCGTTTGGCCGAGGCGGCCCCGCAGGCCACCCCCGGCCACGTTGCGTTGGCCGTGGAGCGTTCGATGGACCACCTGGCCTTGGTCGCCATCGGCGCCGGCGGCGCCCCCGAGCGGGTGATGACCCATGTGGTCCACAATCTGGCCGACGGCGTGGGCCTGCTGGAGCCCGACGGGCTGGCCGAATTGATCGGACTGGAGGAGGCGGGCGAGCTGACCGCCACGCAGGCCAAGAAAGTGCTGGCCGCCCTGGTGGAGCGCGGGGGGTCACCCCGAGAAGTCGCCCAGTCCTTGGGATTCGAGGCCATGGACACCGCCGAGTTGGACGCCCTGGTGGACGGGCTCATCGCCGACCACCCCGACGAGTGGGCCCGCTTCTGCGGCGGCGACGACAAGCTGACCGGCTTCTTCGTCGGGAGGGTCATGAAGGCCACCCGAGGCCGAGCCGACGGCCAAGCCGTCACCCACCTCCTCCACACCCGCCGCCCTTAGTGGTGTGTCGCAGAAATAATCGCGCATGTCCTGCTAGGCATCGGCGCCCCTCGCTGCGTTGCGTCTCCTTGCCGTACGCAGGGAGTATGGCTTCGTCGTCGCGCCTTGCGAGGAACCCCGCTGCCGTCGCATGCCACGTCGCTATTTCTGCGACACACCACTAGCAGCCCCCTCCAGCCCCGCCCGGCCCAGTCATACCCGCGAAGAATTGGGGCCGGCAGTTGCCACTGCGACACACCACTAGGGTGGGCACCGTGCGAATGGACACGGAGTCGGTGGATTGGGCGTTGAAGACCACCAGGGCGGTGCGGCGGCGGCTTGATCTCGGGCGGCCGGTCGACGACCAGATCATCCTGGATTGCATCGACGTTGCCGAGCAGGCCCCCACCGGCGGGAACCAGTCCAGCCGGCGGTGGATCGTGGTGCGCGACCCCGAGATCAAACAGGAATTGGCCCGCCTGTACCAAGAGGCCGGAGGTCTGTTCTTCACCGAGGCCCGCGACCAGCTTGAGGGCACAGGCCATCCCCGGGAGCCGATGATGCGTTCAGCGGCCCATTTGGTCGAGCATCTGGCTGAGGTACCGGTGATCGTCATTCCCGTCATTGTTGGCCGCCATGACGGAAGCGGCGCCCCGGGCCTGTTCGACTCGGTGATACAGAGTGCGTGGAGCTTTTGCGTGGCCCTGCGGGCCCGAGGTCTTGGCAGCACCTGGACGACCGCCGTCTTGGCCAAGGCCCCTGAACTGAAGGAGTTGCTGGGCATTCCCGATGGGGTGACCGAGATCGCCATGCTCCCCGTGGCCTGGACCAAGGGCACCGATTTTCGTCCTGCACCCCGCTCCCCGGCCCGGGAGATCACCTTCTTCGACGGCTACGGCCGCATCTGCGAATCGGGGCCGGGAACGGCACTGAGGATGGCAGACGGCCCGGGAATGGTGGTGGAAGTCGACATTGCCGCCCATCCCGACGTGGTGTGGGCCGCGATCACCGACATCAACCTGCCGGCCCAGTTCTCCGACGAGTTCAACGGCGCCGACTGGGACGAGGGATTCGACGGGCCCGCACTCGGGGCAACCTTTACCGGCCGCAACCACCTGGAGGCCTTGGGCCACTGGGAAGTCACCAGCTTTGTGGATGTCCTGGAGCCAAATGGTGCGTTCGGCTGGTGTACGTCCGACCCCGATAACCCCGGCGCCCGGTGGCGCTTCGAGATCCAGCCCCTGGTGGGGGGTGGCACCCGGTTGTTGTTTCGACTGTTTCTCGGCCCCGGCCCTTCGGGCCTCACCATGTTCATCGAGCAGAACCCGGACAAAGAGCACGGGATGATCGTCAATCGGCTCCAGCATCACCGGGTCAACATGCAGCGGGTGGTGGACGGCATCCGGGACCACCTCCAGTAGTCCCGCCAATTGCTCAGCGGGTGGCGCCGGGGACGAGCCATTGGCGGCCGGCGAAGCGGGCGAGCAGGCTGATCAGGCGGGTGACCATGAGGGCCCACATGGCCCCCCACAGCCAGCCGATGCCCGCGCCGGCGGCCAAGACCCACATGGCCAGGGGAATGAACACCCCGGCCGCCCCCACCATGGCCACGGCCAGAAAGCGCATGTCCCCGGCCCCGATCAGCACCCCGTCGAGGGCGAACACCACCCCGTTCACCGGCTGCATCAGGGCCAGGTGCAACAGCAGGAATCCCACCAGTGCGATCACCGCCTCATCCCCGGTGAACACCAACGGCAGCCAGGGTCGGGTGATCAGCAGCACCGCGGCCGCAACCAGCCCCGACGCCAGCCCCCACTCGATCATGCGGCGCCCCGCCGCCCGGGCCTGCTCCGGTCGGCCCGCCCCCAGGTAGCGCCCGATCATGGCCTGTCCGGCGATGGCCACCGCGTCGAGGGCCAGCGCCACGAAGAACATGAGCTGGTAGATCACCTCGTGGGCGGCCAACTCCACGCCGCCCAACCGGGCGGCCACCGCCACCGACACGGTGAACGACGCCCGCAGCGCGGCGGTGCGCAGGAACAAGTCGAGCCCCACCACCGCCAACCGTCCGATCATGGAGCGGTCCGGAGCCAGCGTCACCCCGTGGGCGGCCACCGCCTGGCGAATCCACCACACGTAGGCCCCCGCCGCCAGCCATTGGGCCACCACCGTGGACAACGCCGAGGCCCCGATGCCGAACCCGAACCCGTAGATCCACACCAGTTCCAACCCCAGGTTGATCGCCGCGGTGACCACCGCCACCTTCAGGGGTCGCATGGTGTCCTGCAGCCCGCGCAGATAGCCCACTCCGGCCAGGGTGATGAGCATGGCGGGCAGGCCGAACACCCCGATGCGCAGGTACACCCGCCCATGGGTCAGAACCTCGCCGTCGGCCCCCAACAGCCGCAGCAGGGGAGAGGCGAACACCCAGGCGGCCACGGCCAGCACCGTTCCCACCGCCGCAGCCAGCCAGAGCCCCTGCACCGCCTGCTGGGCGGCCCGGCGCCGGTCGCCCGCCCCGATGAGTCGGCCCACCGCCGCGGTGGTGCCGTAGGCCAGGAAAATGAACAGCGACAGCGCCCCCAGCAACACCTGGGAGGCCACCGCCAGCCCGCCGAGCTGGGGTGTGCCCAGGTGCCCCACCACCGCGGTGTCGGCCAGCGTGTAGAGCGGTTCGGCGATGAGGGCGCCCAGCGCGGGAACGGCCAGTCGGGCGATCTCGGCGTCGTAGGGTGACCGCCGCACCGCCCCCAGCCCGCTGATTCGCCCCATGGCGCTCAATTCTTGCCGTAGGGGCCGTGCCACTGGGGCTTCGCCGTGGGCGCCCTACCGCGGACCACTGGACGCGAGCTCTCCACCGGGCAGTACCGATGTCGACCTCCACCGACACCCCACTACTCTGGGGCCATGAGCGATATGAAGCTGCGTTCCCACGAGGTCACCTCGGGGGCCGGGCGGGCCCCGGCCCGAGCCATGCTCCGGGCGGTGGGCATGACCGACGACGACTGGGACAAGCCCCAGGTGGGGGTGGCGTCGTCGTGGAACGAGGTCACCCCCTGCAACCTGCCGCTGGACCGCCTGGCCAAGCGGGCCAAGCAAGGGGTGCGCGACGCTGGCGGCTTCCCCCTGGAGTTCAACACCATCGCGGTGTCCGACGGGATCTCCATGGGCCACGAGGGGATGCGGGCGTCGTTGGTGAGCCGGGAGATCATCGCCGACTCGGTGGAGGCGGTGATGCACGCCGAGCGGCTGGACGCCTTCGTCAGCTTTGCCGGCTGCGACAAGTCGCTCCCCGGCATGTTGATGGCCGCCGCCCGCCTCAACCTCCCGTCGGTGTTCGTCTACGGCGGCTCCATCCTCCCCGGCCGCCACAACGGCCAGGTGCTTGACATCGTCAGCGTGTTCGAAGCGGTCGGCGCCCATGCGGTGGGCGACATCGACGACGCCGAATTGGAAGCCATCGAGCGCAACGCCTGCCCCACCGAGGGCTCGTGTGCCGGGATGTTCACCGCCAACACCATGGCCTCCATCGGCGAGGCGCTGGGCATGTCGCTGCCGGGGAGCGCGTCGGCCGCCGCCGTGGACCGCCGCCGCGACGACTACAGCTACGCCAGCGGTACCGCGGTGATCGGCCTGTTGCGGGACAACATCCGTCCCCGCACCATCATGTCCAAGGGGGCGTTCGAGAACGCCATCGCCCTCACCATGGCGCTGGGCGGGTCCACCAACGCGGTGTTGCACCTGCTGGCCATCGCCTGGGAGGCCGGGGTCACCCTGGAGCTGGACGACTTCAACCGGGTGGCCGCCAAGGTGCCCCATCTGGCCGACACCAAACCCCACGGCTCGTATCACATGGCCGACATCGACCGCATCGGCGGGGTTCCGGTGGTGCTGAAGATGCTGTTGGACGAGGGGCTGCTGCACGGCGACGAGATCACCGTCACCGGTCGGACCATGGCCGAGAACCTGGCCATGATCGACCCCCCGGCCCCCGACGGCGAGGTGATCCACCGCTTCGACAACCCGCTGCACGACATCGGCGGCATCGCCGTGCTCACGGGGTCGCTGGCCCCCAACGGGGCGGTGCTCAAGGTGGCGGGCATCGACTTCGACCACTTCGAGGGCCGGGCCCGGGTGTTCGACGGCGAGGACGCCGCCATGGACGCGGTGCTGGGCGGCCGAATCGGTGCGGGCGACATCGTGGTCATCCGCTACGAGGGGCCCCGGGGCGGACCGGGCATGCGGGAGATGCTGGCCATCACCGGGGCCATGAAGGGCGCCGGTCGGGGGGCGGACGCGGCCCTGATCACCGACGGACGGTTCTCCGGGGGCACCCACGGGTTCTGCGTGGGCCACGTGGCCCCGGAGGCCACCGAAGGCGGTCCCATCGCCCTGGTGGCCGAGGGCGACACCATTCGCATCGACGTGCGGGACCACTCCGTGGACCTGTTGGTGAGCGAGACCGAGCTGGCCGAGCGCCGGGCCAACTGGAAGCCCCCCGAGCCCCGCTACACCAAAGGGGTGTTGGCCAAGTACGCCCGCTTGGCCCAGGGGGCCGAAAAGGGCGCGGTCACCGAGGCTTGAGCCGCCCCGTCCAGCTTGTCCAACGGGGACGGGAGGCGCGCCCCTCCGGATGGTCTACCGGGGGTACCCGCCGGGGTCCGACCAGGCGCCGGTGGCGTCGTCGAAGGCCCGAGCGGCCGGCGTCATCCACTCCCGGCGCCCCCGGCGCACCCCGGTGGACGACACGCCGTCCAGCTCGGCGGCGACGATCAGCTCGGCCCCCGCGGGCACCTCGAAGGGCGACCGGGGGGCGATGGCCAGCTCCCGACGCCGCAGAGCGGCCACCGCTCGGTCCCGGGCCCGCACCGAGTTGCCGTAGAAGGCCGGGTCCAACACCTGGGCCCACTTGTCGGCCCCCATCACCACCACGTCGTACCCCTCGGCGATGTCCACCAGGAGCTGGTGGTGGGTCACCACCACCCCCAACCCGTCGACGTCGGCCACCGACGCCTCCAATACGGCGACGCGCTCCTCGAACGACGGCCGCTCGGTCACCTGCTTGCCGAGCGCCCGGCGCGACACCACCAGATCCACCCGGTCCAGCCCCCGCTGGTCCCGGGCCGCCAGGGCGATGGCCAGGTGGCCGATGGTGGGGGGATTGAACGAGCCGGGATACACCCCGATTCGACGATTCGACACGTTGGCCTCGCTGTTCTCGCTTCTGGCGCGTCCTGGGTTGATCGGGGTCATCGTCTCGGGGTCATCGTCTTGTCACCGACAGCCGCCACCGTTCATACTGGTGGGGTTCTATGAAGCGCCATTTCCCCACCGGATCGACGCTCGTCGTACGCCTCTAGTGCACGGTCCCGGCTCAGCCGAGGGACCGTGCGCTTCGACCTCCCGCTGCGGGAGGTTTTTCTTTTTCCCCGGACGCCCGAGCAATCGGGCTCCTGCCCAAGCCAATGACAGACAACACCACCACGAAATGAAGGGTCTACCGACATGCGAATGAACGGCGGACAAGCCTTGATGAAAGCCCTCGAGAACGAGGGCGTGGAGATCATGTTCGGGCTGCCCGGTGGGGCCATCCTGCCGGTGTACGACCCGCTGATCGAGTCGTCCATCCGCCACGTGCTGGTGCGCCATGAGCAGGGGGCGGGCCACATGGCCGAAGGATACGCGCACGCCACCGGTCGCCCCGGCGTGGCCATGGTCACCTCGGGACCGGCGGCCACCAACATCGTCACCCCCCTCTGCGACGCCTACATGGACTCGATCCCCATGGTGGTCATCACCGGCCAGGTTCCCTACGCGGCCATCGGCACCGACGCCTTCCAGGAGTGCGACACCACCGGCATCACCATGTCGGTCACCAAGCACAACTACCTGGTCACCGAGGCCGCCGACATCCCCCAGGTGATCCACGACGCCTTCCACATCGCCACCACCGGTCGCCCCGGCCCGGTGCTGGTGGACATCCCCAAGGACATCGTGGACCCCAACAACCCCCGCTCCGCCCTGGACTGGAAGACCCCCAGCGGTCACGACCTGCCCGGCTATCACCCCAACCTGGGGGTCGACGCCGAGCTGGTACACCAGGCGGCCAAGCTCATCTGCGAGGCCGAGCGCCCCGTGCTCTACACCGGGGGCGGCATCCTGAAGTCCCGGGGGGCCGAGGCCCTGATGGAGTTGGCCGAACTCACCGGCATCCCGGTGGTGACCACGCTCATGAACCGGGGGGGATTCCCCGACGACCACCCCCTGTGTCTGGGGATGCCCGGCATGCACGGCAACTACACCGCGGTGACCGCCATGCAGGAGGCCGACCTGCTCATCGCGCTGGGGGCCCGCTTCGACGACCGGGTCACCGGCAACGTGGCCGGCTTCGCCCCGTTGGCCAAGGTCATCCACGTGGACATCGACAGCGCCGAACTGGGCAAGGTGCGCCGACCGGACGTGGCCATCCAGGGCGACTGCAAGCTGGTCATCGAGGAGCTGGTCGGGGCCCTCAAGGGCATGGGCGGCGCCGACGCCCAGCCCGACCGCAACCCGTGGCGCTCCCGGATCAGCGGCTGGCAGGAACGGTTCCCCCTCACCTACGAGCCGTCCCAGCCCGACGAACTGCTCAAGCCCCAGTACGTGCTGGAGCAGCTTCGCGACACCACCCCCGACGACACCATCGTGGCCTCGGGCGTGGGCCAGCACCAGATGTGGGCCAGCCAGTACTGGAAGTTCAACCACCCCTACACCTGGGTGAACTCCGGCGGCCTGGGCACCATGGGCTTCGCCATTCCCGCGGCCATCGGGGCCAAGGCGGGCCGGCCCGACCGCATGGTGTGGGCGGTGGACGGCGACGGCTGCTTCCAGATGACCGCCCAGGAGCTGGTGACCGCGGCCACCGAGGGCTTCCCCATCAAGGTGGCCCTGATGAACAACGCCTATCTGGGCATGGTGCGCCAGTGGCAGGAGATGTTCTACCGGGAGCGCTATTCCGAGGTCTACCTCAGCCGCGACGTGCCCGACTACAAGCTGTGGGCCGAGGCCCTGGGCTGTGAGGGCCTGCGGGTGGAGTCGCCCGAGGAGGTGGCCCCGGCCATCGCCCGGGCCAACGATATCGACGACCGCCCGGTGGTGGTGGAGTTCCGCTGCGAGGCGGGCGAGAACGTCTACCCCATGGTTCCCGCGGGCAAGTCCAACAGCGACGTGGTGGTGGACCCCTCCCAGCAGGACCGCCCCCGATGACGGCCCCGGAGGGCTCGGGCACCACCACGCTGGTGGTCCATGTGGAGAACAAGGCCGGGGTGCTGGCCCGGGTGGCCGGTTTGTTCGCCCGACGGGGGTTCAACATCGAGTCGCTGGCCGTGGCCCCCACCGCCGACGAGCGGTTCAGCCGGCTCACCATCGTGGTGGGGGTGGACGCCGCCCCCATGGAGCAGGTGGTCAAGCAGCTCGACAAGCTGGTCAACGTGGTGGAAATCCGCGAGCTGAACCCCTCGGTCAGCGTGGAGCGGGAGATGCTGATGGCCACCGTCCGGGCCGATCCCCAGATCCGGGGGCAGATCCTGGACCTGGTGCGGATTTTCCAGGCCGCGGTGCTGAACGTGGGCTACGAGGAGATCATGGTGTCGCTCACCGGGTCGCCCAGCCGAGTGGATGACTTCGAGGACCTTCTGCGACCCTATGGGATCGTGGACGTGCAGCGCACCGGCAAGGTGGCCCTGCCCAAACTGGCCAAAGCGGCCCCCGACCCCCTGGACCCCTGACCGGTCCGGCGAGTACCGAGAACCATCTACCGAGAACCATCGACGACTGTGAGGACAGCCCATGGCAACCGTGTTGTATGAGAAGGACGTGGACCGCGACCACATCGCCGGCCGCAAAGTGGCCATCTTGGGCTACGGATCCCAGGGCCACGCCCACGCCCTGAACCTGAAGGACTCGGGCATCGACGTGCGGGTGGGGCTGCGGGAGGGGTCGTCCTCGGCGGCCAAGGCCTCCGAGGCCGGTCTGCGAGTGATGTCGATGGCCGAGGCGTCGGCCGAAGCCGACGTGATCATGATGCTCCTGCCCGACACCGAGCAGTCCGACATCTACCGGACCCACATCGAGCCCCACCTGCAGGCGGGCGACGCCCTGCTGTTCGCCCACGGCTTCAACGTGCGGTTCGATCTGATCTCTGCGCCCGACGGGGTGGACGTGGCCATGGTGGCCCCCAAGGGTCCGGGCCATCTTGTGCGGCGCACCTACGTGGAAGGCGGCGGGGTGCCCTGTTTGATCGCGGTGGGCCAGGACGCCACCGGCCACGCCCAGGGGCTGGCCCTGGCCTACGCCGATGCCATCGGCGGCGCCCGGGCCGGGGTGATCGAGACCACCTTCGCCGAGGAGTGCGAGACCGACCTGTTCGGCGAGCAGGTCGTGCTGTGCGGCGGCCTGACCTCGCTGGTCACCGCCGCCTTCGAGACCCTGTGCGACGCGGGCTACCAGCCCGAGGTGGCCTACTTCGAGTGCCTCCACGAGCTAAAGCTCATCGTGGACTTGATGTACGAGGAGGGGATCGGAGGTATGCGCTACTCCATCTCCGACACCGCCGAGTACGGCGACCTGAGCCGGGGCGACCGCATCATCAACCAGGAGACCCGGGCGGAGATGAAGAAGATTCTCGACGAGATCCAAAGCGGGTCGTTCGCCGAGGAGTGGATGAACGAGAGCCGCAGCGGCCGCCCGAACTTCCTGCGCATGGAGGCCGAGGGTCGCCAACATCCCATCGAGGAGGTGGGTTCGGAACTGCGGGCCATGATGCCCTGGATCTCCGAGGGCCGCCAGAGCGTCCAGGCGGTGTCCGGCGGCCAATAGGCCTGTGTCCGGCGGCCAGTAGGCCTGTGTCCGGGGACCAATAGGTGGAGTCCGGGGGCCTATGGGCCGAGGATTCGGCCCACACTGGCTGATCGGGGGCCGTCGGTCGGTAGTATTCGTTCGGCCACACGCAACGTCGGTCCCACCGAAAGGGAGAGTGAGGAATCGTGAGCGACAACTGGGGTTTTGAGACCAAGCAAATCCACGCCGGGCAGGAGCCTGATCCGGCGACGGGATCACGGGCGGTGCCCATCTACCAGACCACCTCCTACGTGTTCCGCGACACCGAGCACGCCGCGGCCCTGTTCGGCCTGGCCGAGGTGGGCAACATCTACACCCGCATCATGAATCCCACCCAGATGGTGCTGGAGGCCCGGCTTTCGGCCCTGGAGGGCGGCACCGCGACCGCCATCGGGATTCCCGGCGCGCTGGCCCTGTCGTCGGGTCAGGCCGCCGAGACGCTGGCCATCTTGAACCTGGCCGAGTCCGGCGACCACGTGGTGTCGTCGGCCTCGTTGTACGGGGGCACCTACAACCTGCTGCACTACACCCTGCCCAAGATGGGCATCGAGGTGTCGTTCATCGACGATCCCGACGACCTGGACGCCTGGCGGGGCGCCATCCGGGACAACACCAAGGTGTTCTACGCCGAGACCATCGGCAATCCCAAGAACGACTGCCTCGACATCGAAGGGGTCGCCGGGGTGGGCCACGCCGCCGGCATCCCCCTGATGGTGGACAACACCGTGCCCACCCCCTATCTGATGCAGCCCCTGGCCCACGGCGCCGACATCGTGGTCCACTCGATGACCAAGTTCATCGGCGGACACGGCAACTCCATCGGCGGGGTCATCATCGACGGGGGCACCTTCGACTACGGGGCCAGCGGACGCTTCCCCAACTTCACCGAGCCCGACCCCAGCTACCACGGCCTGGCCTTCTGGCCCGCGCTCGGCCACGGCGCCTACATCATCAAGGCCCGGGTGCAACTCCTGCGCGACATCGGGGCGGCCATCTCCCCGCAGAACGCCTTCTATTTCCTGCAGGGCCTGGAGACGCTGAGCATGCGCATGGACCGGCACTTCGCCAACGCCCAGACGGTGGCCGAGTACCTCGACGGCCACGACCAGGTGGAGTCGGTGCAGTTCGGCGGGCTGGCCTCCAGCCCGTGGCACGACCGCATGAACCACTACGGCGGTGGCCGGGGCCACGGCTCGGTACCCGCCTTCCACATCAAGGGGGGGCGCGACGCGGGCGAGAAGTTCGTGAACGCGCTCGACCTGCACAGTCACGTGGCCAACATCGGCGACGTGCGCAGCCTGGTGATCCACCCGGCTTCCACCACCCACTCGCAGCTCACCGAGGAGGAGCAGATCACCACCGGGGTGTATCCCGGCCTGGTCCGGCTGTCGGTGGGCCTGGAGACGGTGGACGACATCATCGCCGACCTCGAGCAGGGCTTCGCGGCTGCCCGAGCCTGAGCCCGCCTCCGGCGTTCGGGCCACCCCGAGGCGCGTCGTCTTGCGCCCTCGTGCTCTTGCGTTGTTGGCCACGGCCGTCGCGCTGGTGGCGGTGGGCTGCAAGACGCCCGATCTGTCGGGGCCGGTGGTGACGTCACCCGATCTGGTCACACCCACCCCGACCCCCGAAACGGTGGACCCGGTGGTGCCGGGACCGACCGCCGAGCCGACCCACACCGGCGTCACCGACGACGTGATCCGGGTCGGGGTGATCGCCGACGCGGTGGCGGGCAACTCGGTGTCCACCGGCAGCGAGGCCGCCTGGCTGGCCATGCGGGCCTGGGCCCAGGCGGTGAACAGCACCGGCGGGCTCGGGGGCCGGGATGTGGAGGTGGTGCTCATCAACTCCAATGTCTTCGACCACCGGGAGGCCGTGCAGGAAGCCTGCGAGAGCGACATCTTCGCCCTGGTCGGGTCGCATGCGGTGTTCGACGGCGACGGGGTGGACATCCTGAACGACGAGTCCTGCCGCCTGCCCGATTTTCCGGCGGCCGCGCTCACCCCGGCCCGGCGGGAGTCGCCGGTGACCTTCGTGTCCAACCCCACCGCCAACGACGTGTGGCAGGCCGGTCCGGCCCGCTACCTGAGCGAGCGCTTTCCCGAGGCGGCCGCCGCGGTGGGCACCGTGGTCATCGACCTCCCGGAGGCCTTCTACCGGGCCCAACGCGACATCGAGGCGTCCACCGCCAACGGGTTCGACGTGACCTTCCAGGCCACCGCCGAGATCGTCGACCAGGACCACGACAGCCTGGCCGCGGCGCTGGTGGATGCGGAGGTTCGGGCCCTCTCCTGGTCGGCCGACAGCAACCGGCTCCAGGAGTTGCTGGGCGCCTGGACCCGACTGACCGCCGAACTGGCGGCCATCGAGGCCTCACAGCCCCCGGATGAACCAGAGCCGGATCCCGCCGACGTGGAGGCACCGACCCAGGACGGCGAGGAGGCCGGCGACGCCGGCGACGAAGGATCCGACGAGGCCGAAGAGCCCGCGCCGGAACCGAGCCCCCCCGCCTTGGAGTTCGTCCATTGCTCGGCCGACTGCTACGGCCCGAGTTGGACCGCCGAGGCCGCCGAGTTGGGCACCGACCTGTGGGTCAGCATCTCGATGCTGCCGTTCGAGGAGCCGGGCGACAACGTGGAGTTGGTGCGATACGTGCTCTTCCTGCGGGAGGAAGTCGACGAGAACGCCGAGTTGGAGTTGATCGGCCTGTCGAGTTGGGCGTCGGCCCTCCTGTTCGAGGAGGCGGTGAATCGGGCCATGTTCACCAGCGGCGGGGGGCTGACCCGCGACCTGGTGATCGAGGCGGCCGGCACCATCACCGAATGGGACGCCCGGGGCCTGCACGGCACGACCAATCCCGCCGAGGGCATTCCGTCGCCCTGCTTCATGCTGGTGAGCCCGACCCCCAGCGGCTGGATCCGCCGTCATCCCCTCACCCAGGGCACGCTGGACTGCGAGTCCGACAATCTGGTGCGCCTGGTGGAATCGGCCACCCTGGGCGTCAACCCCAGCCCCTCCGACCGCGCGGCTGCCGGGCGGTCCGGCTAGAGCCGGCTAGAGCCCCGCCGGGCGGGAGCCGATCACGCCCTTGGCCTGGAGTTCGGCCAGCTCCGCATCCGACAGGCCGAGTTCTTCGCCCAGCACCTCCCGGTTGTGCTCACCCAGCAGGGGGGCGGGCGTTCGGGTCCAGGGACCGGGCACCGAGTCGAACCGAAACGGCAGGCTGGCGGCGGGTACCTCACCGCACACCGGGTGCTGGACGGGCTCGATGAACGAGCGGGCCCGCAGTTGGGGGTGGTCGCCCACTTCGGCGCCGAGCACCACCACCGCGGCGGGCACCCCGGCGCCCACCAGGGCCGCCACCGCGTCCTCGTCGCTTCGGGCGGCGATCCACTGGGCCAGGCCGGCGTCGATGGCGTCGGCCGCGGCCTGCCGCTCGGTCGCCGACCCGTACTGGGCCCAGTCGGAGCGGTCCAGCAGCCCGCACAGGGCCGCCCACTGACGGTCGTCGGCCACGGCCACGGCCACCCACCGTTCGGTGCCGGCCGCCGGATACACCCCTTGGGGGGCGGCCCGGGGACCGCGGTTGCCGGTGCGGGGGAGTTGGCGGCCCAGCGCGGAGTACTCCACCAGTTGCTCGGCGGCGGCGTTGAGGGCGGCGGCCACCATGGTCACCTCCACCAGCCGTCCCCGACCGGTTCGGTCCCGTTCCTCCAGGGCGCCCAGCGTGGCGAACACCGCGTGCATCCCGGCCAGCGGGTCGCACGGACCCCGGGGGATCTGGGGATCCTCATCGGGATAGCCGGTGATGGCCGCCATCCCGGTGAGCTGTTCCATGGTCTGGGCGAACCCGGTGTTGTTCCGCCAGGCGCCGTCCAGGCCGAAGGCGGGCATCCGGGTCATGATCAGCCGGGGATTCAGGGCCGACAGCCGCTCCCAGGTCAGGCCGAACCCCTCCATCACCCGGGGGGTGAAGTTCTCGATCACCACGTCGGCGTCGGCGATCAGCCGTTCGGCCACCGCCACCCCCTCCGGCGAGCGCAGGTCGAGCGTGATGGCCCGCTTGTTGGTGTTGGCCCCGTGGAAGACCATGCCCCACTCCCACCACTGGTCGCTGGTCGGGGGACGGGTGGAGGCGAAGCGCATTCCGTCGGGCCGCTGGACGGACTCGATCTTGACCACGTCGGCCCCCAGCAGGGCCAGCGAGTGGCTGGCAATGGGGCCGGCCCACCAGGCGGTGAAGTCGATGACCCGCACGCCGTGGAGGGGGAGGGCGGCGGGCTCGGTCCCGGGCGGACGGGGTGCTCGGCTCTCGATCTGTCCGGTGTGCTCCCCCGGTGCGGGTACCGGCTCGAAGGCCCGGACGTCGGCGCCGTGGAGCCGGTAGGGCACCGTGGGCTGGGTGAAGCCCCCGGAGGGGTTGGTGGTGAACGCCTCCCGGCCGGAGAACGCCTCCAGGGTGGGCACGGTGGCCCCGTCGCCGATGGGGGCCACCGGTATGCGCCGGGCCGACGCCTCGGCGAGGATCTCGGCGGTGGTCCGTCGGGTTGTCCAGGCGTGTACGGCCGCCCGGAACTCCTCACGCCGCCGCCAGCGACCGCCGGGGCCGCAGATGTCCGGATCGTCGGCCCACTCGGGCCGGCCGATCATGGCCAGGAAATCCAGGAACTGCTGCCCGGCCACCGTGCAGAACCCCACGTGGCCGTCGGCGGTGGGTTCGATGGAGGGAAGCTCCACGGTGCGCCCGGGCCGCTCGGGGTGGGTGTCGCCGGTGAAGGTCCCCATGATCCAGGCGTAGGTGTTCATGGTCATCACCATGGTCTCGAACATCGACACGTCCACGTGATCGCCGTGCCCGCTGCGTCCGGCCGCCCGGGCGGCGGCCAGGGCCCCCACGCCGGCGTAGATGCCCGTCGTCCACTCACCGATGACCCCACCCGACTGCACCGGCGGACGCTCGGGATTGCCCCGCTTGCCCAGGCCACCGCACTCGGCCTGCAGGGTGAACTCGGTGGCCGGCCGGTCGGCGTAGGGGCCGGACCGTCCCCACGGGGAGATGGACACCACCACCAGCGCCGGATTCTGGTGGCGGGCCGCCGCCAGGCTCGCCGGGGGCAGCCCTTGGGGGGTGGCGTCGATGAGGATGTCGGCGGTGGCCAGCAAGAGGGCCAGCGCCGGGTCGTCGGGGTCGTCGGGATCGGCCACGTGGGATCGCTTGGACGTGTTCAGGAACCGGAACAGCGGCCCGTCCTCGTCGTGCAGATCGGCCCCGGAGGCCGACCACGAGCGCAGGGGGTCCCCGCCGGGCGGCTCGATCTTGATCACGTCGGCCCCGGCGTCGGCCAGCAGCTTGGCCGCATAGGAGGCGGCGATGCCCCCGCCCACCTCCACGGCCCGCAGATGCGAGAGGATCACGGGCCCCCCGTCGGGTCGAATTCAGCCATCGCCGGGCAGATTACTCAAGCGCAACGACAAGGTTGCCATGGCCGGCCGGTGGAGGCCGCTACGATGCCCGGCCATCAAGCCCGTTGGCCGGGCCAACCGGCACCAAGGAGAGGCCGACCATGTATCCAGGACAACACGCATGCACCACCCCGGACAAGGCGGCCCAGATCATGGCCGCCACCGGGGAGGTCACCACCTACCGGGGGTTGGACGAGGCCGTCAACCGCCTGGCCCGGCTCCTGCACGAGCGTGGCCTGCGGGAGGGCGATCACCTCTGCATCCTGGCCGAGAACCACCGCCGCTACTTCGAGGTGTACTGGGCGGCCATGACCTCGGGCCTGTACCTCACCGCCGTCAACCGCTACCTGTCGCCCGCCGAGGCAGCCTACGTGGTGAACGACAGCGGCTCGGTGGCGCTGATCACCACCGCGGCCATGGCCGACACCGCCGCCGAGCTGTCGAGCCTCATCGACGGCTGCCCGCACCGGCTGATGATGGACGGCGTCATCGACGGCTACGAATCCTACGAGGAGGCGGTGGCCCCCCTGTCGGCGGCCCCCCGGCCCCGTCTTCCCAAGGGTGAGGTCATGTTGTACTCCTCGGGCACCACCGGCCGGCCCAAGGGCATCCTGCGCCCGCTGACCGGCCTGAACGTGGACGACGCCGGCCTCTCCGGGATCGGCATGTTGGCCAACCTGCTGTTGGGCATGGACGAGAACTCGGTGTACCTGACACCCGCGCCCCTGTATCACTCGGCCCCTCTGATCTGGAGCGCCGGGGTCCACGAGCTGGGGGGCACCCTGGTGATCATGGACCGCTTCGACGCCCAGGGCTTTCTGGACTGCGTGGAGCGCTACGGGGTGACCGACACCCAGGTGGTGCCCACCATGTTCATCCGCATGCTCAAGCTGTCCGACGAGGTCCGGGGCCGCTACGACGTGTCGTCGCTCAAGATGGCCGTCCACGCCGCCGCCCCCTGCCCGGTGGAGGTCAAGGAGAAGATGATCGAGTGGTGGGGCCCGATCATCCACGAGTACTACGCCGCCACCGAGGCCAACGGGGTGTGCTTCATCAGCTCACCCGATTGGCTGGAGCACAGGGGGTCGGTGGGCAAGGCCATCTCGGGCATCCTGCACATCTGCGACGACGACGGGGCCGAACTCGGGCCCGGCGAGGCCGGCCTGGTCTACTTCGAGCAGGAGGCCGCCACCTTCGAGTACCACGGGGCCCCGGAGAAGACCGCAGACTCCCGCCACCCCGACCATCCGGGCTGGACCACGGTGGGCGACGTGGGCTACGTGGACGACGAGGGCTATCTCTATCTCACCGACCGGGCCACGTTCATGATCATCAGCGGCGGGGTCAACATCTACCCCCAGGAAATCGAGAGCTGTTTTGCCCTGCACCCCAAAGTGGCCGACGTGGCCGTGTTCGGCCTGCCCGACGAGGAGATGGGGGAGTACGTGCACGCGGTGGTGCAGCCCGAGGCCGGGGTCGACGCCACCGACGAGCTGGCCCAGGAGCTGCGGGCCTACGTCCGGGAGCACCTGGCGGGCTACAAGGTGCCTCGGGTGGTGGACTTCCGGGCCGAATTGCCCCGCCTGCCCACCGGCAAGCTCTACAAGAAGCCCCTGCGCCAGGAATACCTCGACCGAGTGTCCTAGACCGACGGTCGTAGCCCCCGGTCCGCCGGTCTCTCATGATTTCGGCCCCGCCGGTAGGGTAATCCGATGGCCTATTCCGATGACGCCATCTTGGCCTTGACCCGCCGGGTGTTCGATCTGTGGCAGGGCGACACCACCGATCTGGCCCCCGACGTCATGGCCCAGCCGGTGCAGGCCTACCTCGACCAGGACCGCTTCGAGTACGAGACCGATCGCATCTTCAAGCGCCTGCCGCTGGCCTTGGCCCTCGGCTCGGAGCTTCCCGGCCCCAACACCTACAAGGCCGTCGACGCCCTGGGGGTGCCGGTGCTGCTCACCCGGGGCGCCGACGGGGCCGCCCGGGCGTTCCTCAACGTGTGCAAGCACCGGGGGTCGCCGCTGTGCGAGCCCGGTTCCGGTTCGGCCCGTCGCCTGAGCTGCCCGTACCACGCCTGGGTGTACGACCTGTCGGGCGACCTGGTGGGCATGTTCGGCGCCCAGACCTTCGGCGACGTGGACCGCGACCACCTCTCGCTGACCCCGCTGGCCTGCGCGGAAGCCGCCGGGTTCGTGTTCGCCAGTCTCACCCCCGGAGTGACCTTCGACATCGACGCCTTCTTGGGCGACTTCGCCCCCTACGTGGCCGCCCTGGAACTCGACCAGTGGCACATCTTCGAGCAGCGCACCCTCGAGGGGCCGGGCTGGAAGGTGGCCTGGGACGGCTACCTGGAGGGCTACCACCAGGAGCGCCTGCACCCCCAGACGGTGGGCCTCAACACCATCGGCAACCTCATGGCCCACGACACCTGGGGTCCGCACCAGCGCATCGTGTTCGGCCGCAAGTCGCTGCCCGAGTTGGTCGGTGTGTCCGAGGAGCAGTGGGACCTGGACCGCCACATCCGCCTGATCCACTCGATCTTCCCCAACGTGTCCATCTCCGGGATCCTGGGGGACTACTGCCTGCTCAGCCAGCTCTACCCCGGTCCCACCGCCGACGCCAGCACCACCGTGCAGACCGTGTTGTGCCGCCACGAGCCCGCCGGCGAGGAGGAGCGCCAGATGGCCGAGCAGTTCAGCGCCCTGGTGCTGCGAGCGGTGCGTGACGAGGACTACTGGGTGGGCTTCCAGATCCAAAACGCCCTCAAGAGCGGGGCCACCCCCGAGGTGCTGTTCGGGCGCAACGAGCCCTCACTGCAGCACTACCACCGGGCCGTGGCGCGCTACGCCGAACCCGCAGGAAACGGCCGCCGCAGCTAGATCTCGTTGGGCAACGGCCGGTGGGTTGACGCCCGGCGAGGCCATCGCCCGCCGAGGTGCCTGCCCACTAGGTGATGCTCAGCATCCGGTCGAGGGCGATCCGGGCTTCCGCCGCGATGTCGGGTTCCACCACGATGCGGTTGCGCACCTTGCCCTCCACCAGGCCCTCCAGCGTCCAGGCCAGGTGGGCGGCGTCGATGCGGAACATGGTGGAGCAGGGGCAGATCAGCGGATCGAGCGAGACCACCGTCTTGTCGGGGGTCTCGTTGTCCAACCGGTTGACCAGGTGAATCTCGGTGCCCACGCCGATTACCGAACCGGCGGGGGCGGCGGCCACAGCCTTGATGATGTAGTCGGTGGAGCCCACCTGGTCGGCCACCGCGCACACCTCCCGGCTGCACTCCGGGTGCACCACCACCACCCCGTCGGGGTGCTCGGCCCGGAACGCGGCCACGTGCTCGGGCTGGAACCGCTGGTGGACCGAGCAGTGCCCCCTCCACAGCAGCAGCGTCGACTCCTTGCACTGGGCCTCGGTGAGCCCGCCCCGGTCGAAGCGGGGATTCCACACCGCCATGTCGCTCTCGCCGTAACCCAGGTCGTAACCGGTGTTGCGGCCCAGGTGCTGGTCGGGGAAGAACAGCACCTGGTCGGCCCGGTCCAGGGCCCAGGTGAGCACCGCCCGGGCGTTGGACGACGTACACACGGCGCCCCCGTGGCGGGCGGTGAACGCCTTCAGGTCGGCGGCCGAGTTCATGTAGGTGATGGGCACCACCCGGTCGATGTCCACCACCCGGGCGAGCTCCTCCCAGGCCTCTTCCACCTGGTCGATGTCGGCCATGTCGGCCATGGAGCAGCCTGCGTTCAGGTCGGGCAGCACCACCTGCTGGTGGTCGCCGGTCAAGATGTCGGCCGACTCGGCCATGAAGTGAACCCCGCAGAACACGATGTAGTCGGCTTCGGGGTGTTGCTGGGCCAGCACCGACAAGCGGAACGAGTCCCCTCGGGCATCGGCCCAGGCCATGACCTCGTCTCGTTGGTAGTGGTGGCCGAGTATGAACAGTCGGTCGCCGAGGGCCGTCTTCGCGTCGCCGATCCAGCCCGCCAACTGCTCCGGCGATGCCGTTGAGTACCGCTCGGGGAGCGGTCGCTGCACGCGCAACATATTGTGAGAACCTCCGTGAGGTACGGGAACTCCGATTGCGGCCGGTGGGGGCAGCCGGGTCGCCTCGCCACGGGGATGTCGGCCTCAAAGTTCGATATGTCGCCGGATACCCGGCCGGCGTGGGAGGAAAGTATACCCGCCCGACCGGTCGAGCAAAAGATGACGGCCCCTCCGCCCGAATGGCCGCTCAACGGGCCCCCAACCCACCCCCGGACGGGCCGTCGGGGCCGGTGGGAACAACCGGCGGCCCCTGCTTCCTAGGATGGAGGGGCCATGTTGCACCGCCCTGCCTCCGGCACCATTCCCGACGCCGCCGGTTCCTACCAGTTCAAGGACCGGCACGGTCGGATCATCTACGTGGGCAAGGCCAAGAACCTGCGGTCCCGGCTCGGCAGTTACTTTCAGGACCCGGCCCACCTGCCCGCCCGCACGGCCCAGATGGTGGCCGCCGCCGAGTCGGTGGAGTGGATTCAGGTGGACACCGAGGTGGAGGCGCTCATGTTGGAGTACAGCCTCATCCAGCAGCACCAGCCCCGGTTCAACGTGCGCTTCCGGGACGACAAGAGCTACCCGTTCCTGTGCGTGACCATGGTGGACGAGTGGCCGCGGGCCATGGTCATCCGGGGCCGCAAGAAGAAGGGCAACCGCTACTTCGGCCCCTACGGCCACGCCTACGCCATTCGGGAAACCCTCGATCAGTTGTTGCGCACCTTCCCCATCCGCACCTGCAGCGACAACAAGTTCAACCACCACGCCCGCCTGGGGCGCCCGTGCCTGTTGTTCCACATAGAGAAGTGCGCCGGCCCGTGCGTGGGCGAGGTGGAGCGCGACCGGTACGACCAGATGGTGGCCGACCTGTTGTCGTTTCTGGGGGGCGACACCGACGAGGTGGTGCGGAAGCTGGAGGACGACATGGCCACCGCCGCGGCCGCCCTGGAGTTCGAGCAGGCCGCCCGCTGCCGCGACCGGCTGGCCAGCGTGGGCAAGGTCATCCAGACCCAGCAGATGGTGGGGACCCGCTCGGAGGACTACGACGTGGTCGGTCTGGTGGACGACGAGCTGGAGGCGGCCTGCCAGGTGTTCTACGTCCGCAAGGGCAAGGTGATGGGCCGCCGGGGCTTCATCGTGGACAAGGCCGGCCAACTCGGACGGGCCGAGTTGGTGAGCCGGGTGTTGGAGCGGCTGTATTTCGAGGAGAACCCCCTGGGTTCCCCCAAGCAGGTGCTGGTTCCCGACCTGCCCGACAACCAGGGGCTCTACGAGGAGTGGCTGCGCCACCAGCGGGGTTCTCGGGTGGGCATCTCCGTCCCCCAGCGGGGGGCCAAGCGCAAGCTCCAGGAGACGGTGGCCCGCAACGCCGCCGACGCCTTCACCCGCCATCGGCTCAAGCGCACCTCCGACCACAACAGCCGGGCCCGGGCCCTCAACGACCTGCAGCACCATCTGGGCCTGCCCGAGGCCCCCCTGCGGATCGAGTGCTACGACATGAGCCATCTGCAGGGGTCCGATTACGTGGGCTCGATGGTGGTGGTGGAGGACGGGCTGCCCCGCAAGTCGGAATATCGGCGGTTCAAGGTGCGCACCGTGGACGGCAACGACGACTACGCGGCCATGGAGGAGGTGCTCACCCGCCGGCTGTCCAACTACCTGGCCGAGCGGGAGCGCCCTGTGGAGGATCGGGGGCGGTTCGCCTACCCGCCGCAGTTGCTGGTGGTGGACGGGGGCAAGGGGCAACTCGGGGTGGCCGAGCGGGTGCTGGCCGAGTTGGGCCTCGACGGGGAGATCTTCCCGGCCGGGTTGGCCAAGGAGTTCGAGCAGGTCTTCGTGCCCGGTCGGGCCGATCCGGTGGAGATTCCCCGTCCGTCGGAGAGCCTGTACCTGCTGCAGCGCATCCGTGACGAGAGCCATCGCTTCGCCAACGACTACCACCGCACGCTGCGGGGCAAGCGCATGACTCGGTCGTCATTGGATGGCGTCGACGGTCTCGGGCCGACCCGCAAGGCCCGCCTGGTGAAGGAGCTGGGCGGGGTGCGGGCCGTGGAGCGGGCCTCGCTCGACGACCTGCTGGCGCTGAGCTGGCTGCCCGACGCAGTGGCCCATTCGGTGTACGAGAAGCTCCACGCCCCCGGCGGCCGGGGCTGAGGGGCCTCAAGGTCTTTCCCGTCGCTGGCGGGTCACTAACCTGGGGGGGTGGCCGAGTTCGTGGTGATCACCGGCATGTCGGGGGCCGGTCGGTCGCAGGCCGCCAACCATTTCGAGGATCTGGGCTGGTACGTGGTGGACAACCTCCCGCCCGCCCTGTTGCCCAGGGTGCGGGAGTTCGCCGAAACCCCCGACAGCGGCATCGCCCGGGTGGGCCTGGTGCTGGGGTTGAACCTCTTCCACGAGCAGGTGGCCCCTGCCCTGACCGCCCTCAAGGCCTCGGCCGAGGGTTCGGTGCGGATCCTGTTCTTGGACGCCGCCACCCCGGTGTTGGTCAAGCGGTTCGAGAGCACCAAGCGCCGCCACCCGTTCGAGAGCATCTCGCCCATGGGGGTGTCCGACGCCATCGAGGCCGAGCGAGAGGCGCTGGGGTACCTGCGCAGCGAGGCCGACGTGGTGGTGGACACCTCCGAGTACAGCATCTACCAACTCCACCGCTTCATCGACGAGGTGTTCGACCTGGACGCCGGACCGGGGTCGGTGACCACCCGGATCATGTCGTTCGGCTACAAGCACGGCATCCCCCTCGACGCCGATCTGGTGCTGGACTGCCGCTTTCTTCCCAACCCCCACTGGGTGGAGGAATTGCGGCCCTTGAGCGGCCAAGACGACGCCGTGAAGGACTTCCTGCTCAACGGCCAGCCCATGGCCGAGACGTTCCTGGCCAAGACCCAGGACCTGCTCAGGCTCCTGGTGCCCGCCTACGTGATCGAGGGCAAGTCGTACCTGACCATCGCCTTCGGCTGCACCGGGGGGCGCCATCGGTCGGTCTTCGTGGCCGAGAACATGGGCGTCCGTCTCGCCGAGGATCCCGAACTGGGCATCCGCCCCATGGTCGTCCACCGCGACATCGACCGCTAGGGGGGCGTGGTGGCCGGCCCCGCGGGATCGCCCTCTCACACCGCCGCGGGCCCGAGGATCGGCCTCTGCTTGCCCTACGAGGGCTCGGCCTCGGCCGAGGACATCGTGGCCGTCGCCCGGGCGGCGGAGGCCTCGGGGCTGGACTCGGTGTGGGTGGGCGACCACATCGCCTTCCCGGTGGAGTTCACCTCACAGAATCCGACCATGGCCGACGGCAGGTATCCGTACCCCACCGACAACCCTCGGCTGGAGGCACTCACCACCCTGGCCTTCGTGGCGGGGGCCACGTCCATCATCAAACTGGCCGTCAATGCCTGTGTGTTGCCCCAACGCAACCCGGTCATCACCGCCAAGGCAGTGGCCACCCTCGACCACCTGTCGGGGGGTCGGGTGGTCTTCGGGGTGACGCTGGGCTGGCTTCGGGAGGAGTTCCACGCCCTGGGGGCTGACTTCGACCGGCGGCGTCCGCTGTTGGAGGACGGCATCGAGATCATGCGCACCATCTGGGAGCACGATCAGCCCTCCTACGACGGGGAGACGTACTCGTTCGAGCCCCTGCACATGCGCCCGAAGCCGGTGCAGTCGCCGGTGCCCATCTACGTGGGCGGCCACTCCCGCCCGGCCATGCGCCGAGCGGCCAGAATGGGTGACGGCTGGCTGGCCGCCCGCATGACCCCGGACGACCTCGGCACCCATGTGGCCTTCCTCCGCCAAGAGCGCGCCCAATCCCCCCGGGCCGACCAGCCCTTCACCGTGGCCGTCAACTGCCCGGCCGCCGTCGGCCCGGCCCCGCCGGGCGTGCTCGACGTTGCGGACCCCGACGCCACCCAAGCCACCCTGGCGGAGCTGGCCAACGCCGGCGCCGACGTGGTCAACATCATCGTGGTCTCCCAAGACCCCACCGAAACCCTCACCGCCGCCCAAACCCTCTCCCCCCACTGCCCACACCCGAGCAGCCTGAGCGATCCTCCCGACAATCAGCCAGCACAGTCGCCGCCCTGATGGGCAACCGCGAGGTGATCCCCGTTTACCCCGAGTCGGAGAAGAGGGTTTCGTATACCTGGCGGGTTTGGTCGGGGGTGAGGCCGGCGGCGAGGTAGAGGTCGTCCACGTGGAGTTCCCAGTGGAGGTGGGGGTCGAAGTCGAAGTCCCCGGCGGCGGCGGCCGAGGTGCCCCGGTTGCCGATGGTCGCCAGTCGGTCGCCGGCGGACACCATCTGCCCGATCCGGAGGTTGGAGTTCACGGCTTCCAGGTGGCTGTAGATGGTGACTACGTGGCCTGCCCCGTCGATCACCCCGTGGTCGAGCACCACGTAGTTCCCGTACAACATGGTCAGGGTATGGGGTGGCGTGCGGTCGAGTTGCGCGGCGGTGTCCAGCAGGGCATCCCGGTCGTCCGGCGCGGGGTCGTCGAAGTCGCCCACCGCCACGGCCACCCGACCGTCCATGGCGGCCACCGCGATCCGACCTCGCATGAAGCACTGGTAGTCCAGGCCCTGATGGGTGCCGGACCGATAGGTGCGGGGCCAGTTGGGCATGAGGTTGGGGTGGGGGAGGGGTGACCGGCAATCGCTGGGTTCCACCACGTGGGGGGCCAACACTGAGGCCACCTCCAGGGCTTCCCCGAACGTCGGCGGTTGCCGGTCGAGAACAATGAAGACCGGGGTGGGAAGGGGCTCAGGGGTGGCAGTGGTCGCCGGCGCGGTGGGTGATGGTTGTTCCGTCGGCAGTGGTGACGTCGGCGTTGGTGACGTTGGCGTGGGCGGCGCCGGTGTCGGTTCCGGTTCGGGATCGGGCGACGGGTCCGGCACCGGCCTGTTGGTCGGGCTTGGCGTCGTGGCCGGGGCAGTCGGCGATGTCGGCGGCGGATCAGTCGGGAATGTGTTGGGATCGGGCGCAGCGGCGTTGTTGGAGTTGCCCGACGGCCACGCCTGGGATGTCACGATCCCGAGGCCGAACACCACACCGAGCCCCAGCAGCCAGACGATGGCCCGGCGGGGAGGGAGGTTTCTGATGGCCTGCCATATAGCTCGCAGCCAGTTGACGGCCCGGCGGGGGCGCAGGTTTCTGATGGCCTGCCATATGGCTCGCAGCCAGTGGACAGCCTGGTGGGGACGGAGCTTCCCCAGCCACTTCGTGCTCACGGGAACTCCAGCGTACCGGCGTTGCCGAACCGCTCCCGCAGTTCAACCTTGCGGATCTTGCCGGTGGAGGTACGGGGAAAGCCCTCCACCGCGATGAACTCGTCGGGCACCTTGACCTTGGCCAATCGGGAGGAACACCAGTCGGCCAGGCCATCGACGGTTCCGTCGGGGCGGAGTTCCACGAATGCCACCGGGCGCTCACCCCAGCGGGCGTCGGGGCGACCCACCACGGCCGCCTCGGCCACCGCCGGGTGATCGCCGAGCACCGCCTCGATCTCGCTCGGGTAGACGTTGACCCCGCCGCTGATCAACATGTCCTTGGATCGGCCCACGATGATGAGGTAGCCGTCGGCGTCCATGCGGCCCAGGTCGCCGGTGCGGAACCAACCGTCGACCACGGCCTCGGCGGTTTGGTCGGGGTTGCGCCAATAGCCGGCCATCACCTTCTCGGTCTTCACCCAGATCTCACCCACCTGCCCTGGGTCCACCGGGGCACCGTCGGCGTCACGGAGATCGACCCGCACGCCGGGCACGGCCCGTCCGCAGGATTCCAGCAGCTCGGGCCGCTCGGTCATGGCCGTCTCGTGGTCGGCGGGCAGGAGCCCGGTGAGGTTGGAGACGCACTCGGTGATGCCGTACGACTGGTAGAGCCCGCATCCGAAGCGGTCGTGGGCCTGTCGGATCAGGGGCTCCGGGGTGGGCGCCCCCCCGTAGACCACCAAGCGCAGGCTGGAGAGGTCGGCGGTGTCCAAGCCGGGGTGGTCGAGAATCCGGCGCATCTGAACCGGCATGAGAATGGTGGTGGTCACCCGGTGCTCGGCCACCGCGGCGAAAAACGCCTCGGGGGAGAAGGTGGGCATCACCACGTAGGTCTGGCCGTCGGCCAGCATGGAGACGACCCGGGTGCCGGTGGCCACGTGGCACATGGGCGTGGTCGACAGGAACACGTCGTCGGGGCGAAATTGCTGCACCAACGCCATGGTCAGCCCGTTGAACACCAGGCCGCGTTGGGTGAGGCACGCCCCTTTGGGCCGTCCGGTGGTGCCGCTGGTGTAGATGATGAGGGCGACGTCGTCCTCGGTGGCGCGCTCCAAATCGGCGAACGGTTCGCCGGACAGGAGTTTCCGGTAGGCGTCGCCGGCGGCGTCGATCAGCGTGCCGTGCCCGCCCACGGCCCCCAGCCGCTCCACGTGGTCGGCGGTGGCCACGGTGAGGCGGGGGTCGACGTCGCCCAGGATGTAGGCCACTTCGGGGTCGGCAAGCTGGGGGTTCAGCGGCACGGCGGCGGCCCCCAGGTAGGCCACCGCCAGGTAGACGTCGAAATACACCAGACCGTTGTCGGCCATGAGGGCCACCCGGTCGCCGGGGCCCACCCCGGCCGCCTCCAGGCCCCCGGCCAACCGTCGCACCCGGTTGCGCAGCTCGCCGTAGGTCAGCGACGGCCCGCCGGCCACCACCGCGGCCGCCGTCTTGTGCGGGTACAGGGTGGCGTTGCGCTCGAGCAGGTCGACGATTCTCATGCCGTGCTCATGCCGTGCCCGTTTCCATGCCGTTGGCCACCCTGACTTCGACCGGGATCGCCGATCGGGCGGGCGGCCACCACGCCGTGGAGGGGGCGGTCTGGGCCGTGGGCCATCTGATGGAGCAGCCCGCCCACCTCGTCGGGATCGAGTCCCACCACCCGGCGGCTGACCTGACCCAGGACGGGGTTGTCGCCCAAAAAGTCGAGGGCCGCCCGGTAGGCCGCGCCGTCCACGCCGAGGGCGCCCAGCACCCGCAACTCCTTGCCCACCAGCCGGTCGGGGTTCCAACCCTGGAGGGTGTGGTGGCCCCGGGTGCCCGCCACCACGATGGTGCCGCCGGGGCGAGCGAGGTCGATCGCCTGCACGAACGCCTCGGGGGCATTGGCGGTCACGTCGACCACCACGTCGGCCAGGCCGCCGGTGTCCTGCTTGAGCATCCGACGGGGATCCTCGGCGTGCACGTCCACCGTCCGGTGGGCGCCGAACGCCTTGCCGGTGGCGAGCCGGTCGGCGTCGGCCGGCCCCGCCCCGGTGAGCATCACGTAGCCCGCTCGGGCCCCGACGGCGGCGGCCACCACCCCCAGGCCCCGCAGGCCCGGCCCCAACACCGCCACCGTGGTGCCCGGCCCGATGCCGCCCAGGGTCACGCCCCAGCGGATGCCCGCGCCGTAGGGGTTGAACAGCGTGGCGGTGAGGGGGTCGAGGTGGTCGGGCACCCGGTGGACCATGGAATCGGGGGTGAGCACCAGATGGGTGGCGTACCCACCCCACAGCCCCGACCCTTCCTCGAGGGGCCGATTGCCGTAGGAGTCGCCCAGCCCGTGGTAGCGGCACAACGGGTAGTTGCCCGCCGAACAGGCCTCACAGCGGACGCAACGCTGGAAAACCTCCACGGCCACCCGATCCCCCTGCGCCAGGCCCCGGGCCTCCAGGAATTGGGGGGTGGCCTCGCCGATGGTGCCGACGATCTCGTGGCCCGGCACCAGCGGCAACCGCGTGGCCAGCACGCCGGAGTAGAGCTCGTGGTCGGTGCCGCACAGTCCGCAGGCCTCGACCGCCAAGACGGCTTCACCCGGCGCCGGGTCGGGCACCGGGATCTCCCGAGCCTCCAGTCGTCCGGCGCCCACCAGCACCAGCGCCGACGCGGTGGTCACGCCGATTTCCTCCTGCCCATTGGGGCTTCGGCGCAAAGCAACGTCACGGGGCGATGCGGTAGACCAGCACGCCGCTGGCCACCGGTCGGCCGTCGTCGCTCTCGATCTGGATCTCGGTGAAGTTGAGTTCCTTGGCTCGGCGCACGCATCGGGCCCGGGCGATCAGGTCGCTGGTTCGGCCCGCCCCCACGTAGTTGATGGCCATGCTCACCGTGGACGCCCGGGTGCCCTGGGAGAAATCGTGGCCCGCCCACACGGCCGCCGCCCCCGCGTTGTCCATCAACGCGGCCACCGCGCCCCCGTGGTACGTGCCCCCCGAATTGTCCACCGTTTCGCTGAAGGGCATCCGCAGAGTCACCCCGTCGGGCGCGGCCTCCTCCAGCGTGATGTTGAGGGCGGTGTTGAACGGCACCCGGGTGAACATGATGTGCAGCATCTTGGACCGCATGACCTCGTCGGTCTGCTCACCCTGACTGCTCCGATTGGTGTGCTCCTGCTCGGCCACCACGCCACATCCCGCTCAGGGCCGCTTGGTGCGGTCGAAGGTGGAGGCCGACACGCCCTGCTCTCGCAGCTTGATCTTCTGCACCCGCTCGGAGGGGGTCTTGGGCAGTTCGTCCACGATCTCGATGAACCGGGGCACGGCGAAGGCGGGCATCCGGGTGTCGGCCCAGGCCCACAGGGCGTCCACGTCGACGGGGCCCTGAGCCACGATCCAGGCCATCACCTCGTCCTCACCGGCCTCGATGTCGGCCTTGACGGCCACCACCGCGCACTCGGCGATGTCGGGGTGGCCGAGCAGGGCTTGTTCCACCTCGTAGGAGGAGATGTTCTCGCCCCGGCGCCGCAGGGCGTCCTTCAGGCGGTCGACGAAGTAGTACCAGCCGTCGGCGTCACGGCGCAGGCCGTCGCCGGTGTGGAACCACAGGTTGCGCCACGCCTCGGCCGTCTTGTCGGCCATGGCGTAGTAGCCCAGCGAGCACGTCCACGGCACCTTGGGTCGGATCACCAGCTCGCCCAGCTCGCCGACGGGCACCTCCTCGTCGGTGACGGGGTCCACCAGGCGAACGTCGAACCAGTCCTCGGCCATCAACCCGGCGGCGCCCGCCGGACGGTCCTCCCCGTAGGGCGACAGGATGGGCATCGAGGTCTCGGTCAGGCCGAACACCTCCACGAAGGCGTCCACCCCGAACCGGGCCTTGAACGCACCCAGGATCGAATGGGCGGTGGGGGCGGCGAAGATGCACCGAAGCCGGTTGTCGGCGTCGTCGGGACGGGCCGGTTGCTTCCACACGAAGTCCATCATCACGCCGAGGAAGTTGGTGACGGTGGCCTCCGCCGCCCGTATCTGGTCGATCCAACGGCTGGCCGAGAAATGGCTGTGGAGCACGAATCGGGCGCCCGCCACCAGGGCCGGATAAGCGGCCAGGAACTGGGCGTTGCCGTGGAACAGCGGGGTGGTGACCATGTAGGTGTCGGCGTCGGTGAGGCGGGTGAGCGACACGCACTCATCGGCGAAGAAGTACATCTGGGCCTGGGGCATCATCACCCCCTTGGAGGGACCGGTGGTGCCCGAGGTGAAGAAGATCGACGCCAGATCGTGGGGGGCCACCGCCACCGGCTCGACGGGATCGGCGGCCTCCAGCGCGTCCCACGGCTCGGCCTCCCAGCCCGCCCGGCGCAGGGTGGCCACCGCCGCGTCGGTGTCGGGGCCCGCCACCCAGAAGCGGGTGATGGATTCGCAGGCCGCCTTCGACTCCACGAACCGCTCGGCGTAGGCCCCGTCGATCACCGCCAGTTTGGGGGCCACCGTGGAGGCCTGGTGTTCCAGGAACTGGCCCCGGTAGGCGGTGTTGATGGGCACCTCGACCATGCCCGCCACCTGCGATCCGAGCCACGTGCGGATGAACATCGACGAGTTGGGCAGCATCACCAGCAGCCGCTCCCCCGGCCCGCCGCCCGCCTCCGACAGCGCCCCCGCCACCCGGCGAGCCGCCTCGAACATCTCCCGGTACGTCCACGTGCGCCCCTCCTCGGGGCAGTCCAGGTAGACGGCGTCGCCGTGGCTTTCGGCCCGGTGGGCCAACACCTGGGGGGTGGTCCAGGTGCTGCGGTCGGCGAATGTGGGGCGGATGTCCCGGTAGGTGCGTACGGCCACGACGGGCCACGTTAGTCTCGGCCCCGGAGTCACACCGGTCGGAGTCCGGGGGCTCGGCACGCCCCCGCCGCCGGACAGAGACGAAGGAGCAGCACATGAGCATTCGCGTAGGGGTCAACGGGTTCGGTCGCATCGGGCGCAATTTCTTTCGGGCGGCCCGCCAGGCCGGGGCCGACCTGGAGTTCGTGGCCGTCAACGATCTGGGCAGCCTGGAGACCATGGCCCATCTGCTGGCCTACGACTCGGTGATGGGCCGGTTCGCCGATCCGGTGACGGTGACCGACGACGGGCTCGACATCGGCGGGCGCACGTTGCGGGTGCTGTCGGAGCGCAACCCGGCCGATCTGCCCTGGGGGGAGTTGGGGGTGGACGTGGTGGTGGAGTCCACCGGGTTCTTCACCGCCCGCGACAAGGCGGCCGCCCACCTCGACGCCGGGGCTCCGAGGGTGATCGTCTCGGCGCCGTCGTCGGGGGCCGACGCCACCTTCGTGGTGGGGGTGAACGACGGCGAGTTCGACCCCGACCGGCACCGGGTGGTGTCCAACGCCTCGTGTACCACGAATTGCTTCGTGCCCATGGTGAAGGTGCTCGACGACGCCTTCGGGGTGGAGCGGGGGCTCATGACCACCGTCCACGCCTACACCGGCGACCAGGCCCTGGTGGACGGACCCCACTCGGATCTGCGCCGGGCTCGGGCCGCGGCGGTGAACATCGTGCCCACCTCCACCGGGGCCGCCCGGGCCACCGGGCTGGTGCTGGAGGCCATGAACGGGCTGCTCGACGGCATCGCCCTGCGGGTGCCCATCCCCGACGGTTCGCTCACCGACTTCACGGCGGTGGTGCGGGGCGAGCCGTCCGCCGACGAGGTGAACACCGCCTTCGCCGCCGCGGCGGCCGACGGACCGCTGGCCGGGGTGCTGGACTACAGCGAGGCCCCCCTGGTGTCCGCCGACATCTGTGGGTCGCCCGCCTCCTGCACCTTCGACTCCGGGTTGACCATGGCGCTCGGCAACCTGGTGAAGGTGTCCGGCTGGTACGACAACGAGTGGGGCTACTCCAACCGGTTGGTCGACCTGGTGGCCATCGTGGGCCGGGCAGGCCGCTGAGCACCGGAGTGCTGCCCACGCTGGAGACGCTGCGGGAGTCCCTCGGCGGCCTGGACGGCCGTCGCATCCTGCTGCGGGCCGATTTCAACGTACCCCTCGACGCCGCGGGCCGGATTGCCGACGACTTCCGCGTCACTGCCGCGTTGCCCACCATTCGGTGGCTCACCGAGGGCGGTGCCTCGGTGGTGGCGTGCAGTCACCTGGGCCGCCCCGACGGCCGGCCCGAGCCCCGGTACTCGCTGGCCCCGGTCCGGGCCCGCCTGGCACAGGTGGCCCCCGGCGTGGAGCTGCTGGAGAACCTTCGCTTCGATCCGGGGGAGACCGCCAACGACGACCGGCTGGTGCAGCAGTTGATCGAGGGCTGCGACGGCTACGTGAACGATGCCTTCGGGGCGTCGCACCGGGCCCATGCCTCCATCGTGGGGCCGCCGCGGTACCGGCCCGGCGCGGCGGGGAGGCTCCTGGCCAGAGAGGCCGAGGTGCTGCTGGGGCTGCGCGCCAAACCCAAGCAGCCGTTCGTGGCCGTGTTGGGCGGGGCCAAAGTGAGCGACAAGCTCGGCGTGATCGGGGCCCTGTTGGACATCGCCGACGAGGTGGTGATCGGCGGGGGCATGTGCTTCACCTTCCTGGCCGCGTCCGGCCACGAGGTGGGCGAATCGCTGCTGCAAGTCGACCAGATCGAGGCCTGCGCCCGGTTGTTGGACTCGGGGGCGGCCATCCGGCTCCCCTCCGACATCACCGCACTGGCACCGGGGGAGCGGGTGGTTCAGGCCGGGGTGAACTTGCGCCCCGACTGGCGGGGTCTCGACATCGGCCCCGGCTCCGCCGCCGAGTTCAGCGACCTCATCGCCGAGGCCGGCACCGTGTTGTGGAACGGCCCCATGGGGCTGTTCGAGGATCCCCGGTTCGCCGCCGGCACCAAGGTGGTGGCCCAGGCCCTGGCCGACAGCCGGGCCTTCACCGTGGTGGGCGGGGGCGACAGCGCGGCCGCGGTCCGACAGTTCGGTCTGGACCGGGAGATCGACCACGTGTCCACCGGGGGCGGGGCATCGTTGGAGCTGATCGAAAGGGGCGACCTGCCCGGCCTGCGGGCGCTGCGGGAATCGGCTCCCCCACAACAGTCGGCACCCCTACAACAGGAGGAACACCATGGCTGAGCGAAAGCCGTTGATCAGCGGCAACTGGAAGATGCACCTGAACCACCTGGAGGCCATCCAGCTCATCCAGAAGCTCTCCTACGCCCTCGACCGGGCCGACTACGCCGAAGCCGACGTGTCCATCCATCCGCCGTTCACCAACCTGCGGTCGGCCCAGACCGTGCTGGACGCCGACGGCATCCCCATCGCCCTGGGGGCCCAGCACTGCCACTGGGACGACAAGGGGGCGTTCACCGGGGAGGTGTCGCCCACCATGCTGGCCAGGCTGGCGGTGAGCTACGTGATCGCGGGCCACTCCGAGCGCCGCCAACTGTTCGGGGAGACCGACGAGAACGTGAACCGACGCCTCAAGGCCATCCTGGGGGCGGGCATGACCCCGATCATGTGCTGCGGGGAGACCCTGGAGGAGCGGGAGGCCGACCGGACCGAGGCCCGCCTGAACGCCCAGGTGCAAGCCGGGCTGGCCGGCCTGAAGCGGGATCAGGTGGCTGCCATGGTCATCGCCTACGAGCCGGTGTGGGCCATCGGCACCGGTCGCACCGCCACCCCGGCCGACGCCCAGTCGGGCTGCTCGGTCATCCGGGAGCGGGTGCGGGCCGACTTCGGCCCCGCCGCGGCCGACGGGGTGCGCATCCAGTACGGAGGGTCGGTCAAGCCCGTCAACGTGGCCGAGCTCATGGCCCAGCCCGACATCGACGGCGCCCTGGTGGGCGGGGCGTCGCTGGAGGCCGACAGCTTCTCCCGGATCGTCCGCTTCCGGATGCAATAGCCCGAGCGGCGTGGCCGTCGGTGCGTCCTGTGGCGTGGCCGTCGGCCCGTCCGTCGGCGGGTGGGCCAAAGGGCGTACCCAGTGGGTAGCATGGTCGGCTGTGACCATTGCGCTGGTGGTGATCGACGTGATTTCCGCGTTGGGGCTGTTGTTCCTCGTGCTGTTGCACAGCGGTCGGGGTGGTGGCCTGTCCGACATGTTCGGCGGCGGCTTCGGCACGCAGGCGGCCGGGTCGACAGTGATCGAGAAGAACCTCGACCGGCTGACCATCGTGGCCGCCTTGATCTTCGCCTTCTGCACCCTGGCGCTGGCCCTGTTGCTGGACTCCAGCTAGCAGCCGCCCGCTGCTGGCCCCCGCCTCTGGCAGTCGGTTGGATTTCGCACTCAGCCCGGAGTTGCTGGCGCTGCGCGACCGGGCGCGGGCGGTGGCCGCCGACGGGGTGGCCGCATTCGGGCGCCACAACGACTCGTGGATCAACGGCTACTCCAAGGAGTTCGCCCGGGTGATGGCCGACGAGGGCTGGATCGGCATGGGGTGGCCCACCGAGTACGGGGGGCAGGCCCGGCCCGCCATCGAGCGGCTGATCGTGGCCGAGGAGATGATCAGCGCCGGGGCGCCGGTGGCCGCCATGTGGTTCGCCGACCGCCAGATGGGCCCCTCGCTGATCGCCTACGGCACCGAGCAGCAGCGGACGGCGTTCCTGCCGGGGATGCTGTCCGGTGACGACACCTGGTGCATCGGCATGAGCGAGCCCGATGCCGGTTCCGATCTGGCGTCGATTGCCACCCGGGCGGTGCGCGACGGGGATCACTTCGTGATCGACGGCCAGAAGATCTGGACCAGCTTCGGCCACCTGGCCGACTACTGCTACCTGATCTGCCGCACCAATGACTCCGGCCTGCCCCACCGCGGCGTGAGCGAGATCATCGTGCCCATGGATCTTCCCGGCATCGAGGTCCGCCCGATCACCGACATGATCGCCAACCGCCACTTCTGCGAGATCTACTTCACCGGTGTGCGGGTGCCCGCCGACCACCTGGTGGGGGTGGAGGGCGACGCCTTCCGCCAAACCATGGTCCAGCTCGCCCACGAGCGGGGCGGCATCGACCGGCTGGTGTCCAACCGGGCCCTGTTCGTGGAGGCCTGCTCCCGGGCCGACCGCGCCGACCCCCGGGTCCGCCAGCAGATCGCCGCCCTGGAGGCCGAGTTCCGGGTGGGTCGGCTGTTGGTGTATCGGGAGGCGTTGGGCCAGGCCCCGGACGGATTCAGCGCGGCCACCAAGGCGTTCTGCACCGAACACCAGCAGCGGGTGGCCTGGTTCGCGGCGGCCCAGTTGGGACCGGCTGCCATGCTCGAGAGCCCGTGGACCACCGGCGTGCTGTACGCCCCCTCCTACACCATCGCCGGCGGCACCTCCGAGGTGATGCGGAACATCCTGGGCGACCGGGTGCTCGGTCTGCCCCGTGAACCCCGCTGAGGCTGTGGCCCCCCGGGCGGCAACCTCGGCTCCCGCCCGGCCTCGCCGCCGGAGCGGACCAGGTCAGCTCGTGATGGCCCCGCCCGCCAGGGGGATGGTCTGCGCCGTCATCCAGGAGGCCTCCTCGGAGGCCAGGTAGGCACACAGGGCGCCCACGTCGGCGGGGGTGCCCAGCCGCCCGGTGGGGATGCTCCGGGCCAGGCGGGCGGTGTGGTCCCCGCCCTCGGTGTTGGCCATCAGCCCCAACGCAATCGAGTTCACCGTCACCCCGGTGCGGGCCACCTCCAGGGCCACCGACCGCAACAGGCCCGCCGCGCCCCCCTTGCCCGCCGAGTAGGCCGCCACCCCGATGTCCACCCCCACGGTGCCCGCCCCCGACACGATGCCGATAACCCGCCCCCAGCCCCGCTCGATCATGCCGGGCAACACGGTGTGGGTGCAGTGCATCACGCCGCCCAGGTTCACCGCCAGGGTGCCGATCCAGTCGGCCGGTTCGGTGTCGGCGAACGGCGCCACCCGCATGGTCTCGGCCCCGGCGTTGCCCGCATTGTTCACCAGGATGTCGACGGGCCGCTCGCCGATGGCGGCCCGCACCGCCTCCCCATCGGTCACGTCGAACGCCAACGGGTCGGCCGCGTGCCCCGAGTCCCGAATCCGCTGGGCCACGGCGCCGGCTCGGGCCTCGTCGATGTCGTTCACCAGCACACGGGCGCCCCGGGAGGCCAAGGCCTCGGCGATCCCGGTACCCACGTTCTGTCCCGCACCGGTGACCAGTGCGATCCGACCGTCGAGCTTGAACATCAGCCTGCCACCTCCGAGAGTGGTGGGGGAGTCCCCACGCATTGGACCCTACTCGTTTGGTCTTCCCTGCCCGTTCGACCTTCATGGTCACCGGCAGCGTCGAATAGCGTCGAGGCGGTGGCAGCAGGCACGCAACCCACCCTGGTGGTCATCAGCGGGTATTTCAGCCCGCTGCACTGCGGGCACCTGGACATGATCGAAGGGGGCGCGTCGCTGGGCGACGAGCTGTTGGTGATCGTGAACAACAACGCCCAGCAGATCATGAAGAAGGGCAAGGTGATCCTCGACGAGCAGGATCGACTGCGCATCGTGTCGGCCCTTCGAGCGGTGGATCACGCCATGGTTGCCGTGGACGACGACGCCACCGTGTGCCGAACCCTGGAGTTGGTGGCCGAGCGCCATTCCGACCGCCGCATCATCTTCGGCAACGGGGGAGACCGCGACACCAGCGCGGCCGTGCCCGAGGCCGAGGTGTGCGCCCGCCACGGCATCGAAATGCGCTTCGACGTGGGCGGCACCACTAAGCGCGACTCCTCCAGCCGGCTCATCGAAGAACTCGGCCTGGCCGACGACCCCGCCTGAACAGCCCTGCCGCCGCCACGGTCGGGGGCCGCCGGGGCGAGTACTGTCCCACCATGCTCCCAGCTCAACGGCGACGCCGCATCCTGTGGGTCACGCTGGCGGTGCTCGTGGTGGTGGTCGTGCTGGCCGCGGTCGGCATCTGGTGGTTCACCAGGGACGATGCCCCGCCCGCGGTCGACCTGGAGGCCGCCGCGTCCAGCATCGCCGGGGACGACGAGGACGCCACCCCGGTGACCTCGGAGGCCCCCTCGGAGCCGACCGACGCCGAACCCACCGACGGCGAGCCCGCCGCCGCGCAACCAGCCACCGACGCCCCGGCAACGACCGACCCCGAGGAACCGGTGGCCGATCCCCCCGATGCCCAGGCGCCCGACGGGGTGAGCGGCGTGTGGACGGTGGACACGTCCATCGGGGAGTTCACCTACGAGGATTCCACCGGCACCTTCATCGGCTTCCGAGTGGACGAAGAGCTGGCCGGCATCGGTGCCACCACCGCGGTGGGCCGCACGCCGGAGGTGAGCGGCTCCATCACCATCGACGGCGAGACGGTGACCGCAGTGAGGGTGGAAGCGGACATGTCGGCCATCACCACCGACGATGCCCGCCGCGACCGTCCGGTTCAGGGGGCGTTGAACACCAGGGAGTTCCCCATAGCCGTATTCGAGCTCACCGAGCCCATCGACCTGGGCGACGATCCCGCTTCGGGGGAGCCGGTGTCGGCCACCGCCGTCGGTGAACTCACCGTCAAGGGCATCACCCGGCCCGTCGAGGTGGCCCTGCAGGCCCAGTTGGTGGACGACACCGTGGTGGTGGTGGGCTCCACGGAAGTGGTGTTCGCCGACTACGACGTAAGTGTGCCCCGGGTGCCCATCGTCTTGTCGGCCGAGGACCACGGCACCATCGAGATGCAACTGTTTTTCACCCGTACGCCCTGATCCCGGCACCCGTCCACCGGCTGTGGGTGGTGGAGGGCAATCCCGTCGTGCATCGGGAGCCGGGCGCGCTAGGGTGCTCTCTGCGCCAAACGCACGGCGCCCACGTCGGAGTGGCGGAATTGGCAGACGCGCTAGCTTGAGGGGCTAGTGCCCAATACGGGCGTGGGGGTTCAAGTCCCCCCTCCGACACGTAGCGCGAGAGCTGGCTCTTCGCAAAGTAGCTGGGTGGGGGATGGTGTGGGGGGACACCCAAGGCTTCCAACGGCTCACCAACTACCGACTCCGAATCCTCTTTGCAACCGGACAACACCCCTACCAAACCCGACCCGTCACAAGCGTCCGAACCCGACGTCCCAGCACCAACGCTTTGAGCCGCTAGTCTTGAGATCGTGCTGGAGGGGGTCAATGGGTAAGTCGGTGCAGGGACGGCACCAAGCACTTGCGAAATTCCTAAGGCAGCGTCGAGCTACGCTGAGCCCCGACGACTTTGGACTTGCCCATTCCGGTCGCAGGCGGACGCCAGGGTTGCGCCGCGAAGAGGTGGCGGTGCTGGTTGGGGTCAGCACAAGCTGGTATACCTGGCTTGAGCAGAGCCGAGACGTCACCCCGTCGGTGCAGGTGATCGACAGCTTGGCGCGCGTGTACGCACTGACGCCCGCCGAGCGCCGGTACGTCCTGGAACTCGCACACCCGGAGATCGTAAGCGACCTGCCTGCCGAGTGGCCCGAGGCCTCGATGCATCGGATGATCAACATGTTGCCGGCCCCGGCCGCAATCATGGACTGCTGGTGGTTCTACCTCGCGTGGAATCGGGCTGTCGTGGCGGTCTTGGGCCCCGCCTATGCGGAGCTACCGCCCGACCGCCGGAACATGCTCTGGCTGTTGTTCCAAACCTCAGCAATACACGACCTCATCCCTGATTGGGAGCACGTCGCCAGAACAGCCGTCGGCCAGTTCCGCGCTGCGTACGCCGAGGTTGCGGACTGGAGCGTGGCGAACGAGTTGGTTGCCGAACTTCACGATCTGTCCCCCGAGTTTGGTGAAATGTGGGCGGCCCAAGAGGTCGCCTGGCGGGAGCCGGAGGTACGCCGGGTGCACCATCCGGCCGGAAATCTCACCTTCGAGGTGCTCGCCCTGCGTTCGCATGACGCCCGATTCCCCCGCTTGATTATCTGGGCCCCAGCCGACGACGAGACGGAAGCTCTCGTGCACTCTCTTTTGGCCGAGCTGGATTCCTCGGAGAGGGGCTATCCCGAGGAGTTCGCCTCGCCGGAAGGTGTCGTCGGATGACGTAGGTCGGCCACTCGGGCCTTGGGTGTTAGCGTGACTCCTAGGATGTTGCCGCTCTGGTCCTGTCAGGCAACTCGTTCTTCACTGAGGGCGGAATGGAAGCCGCCTACGGGGACGAGGACACGTGGCGACGGATGCAAGTCAGGTCGAGGGGACGCTCGGCGAGCTGCTGAGGGTGCGAGCCGACCAACTGGCTGACGAGCCGTTCGCGACGTGCGGCGACGACGCCCGGACGTACGAAGAACTGGACCGGTCGGCGAACCTTGTCGCCTCGGCGTTGAGCGCAAATGGTCTGCTGCCCGGCGACCGGGTTGCGACCATGCTGCCCAATTCTCTTACCTTCCTCGACGCCTGGTTCGGCATTGCACGAGGCGGCCATATACACGTCCCGGTCAATACGTCCTACAAGAAGGACCACCTTGAGTGGGTCCTAGGGCTGACCAGGAGTAGGGCGATCATCATCGACCGGGCCTTCCTCCCGGCGCTGGCGGCGTCCGTAGATGGGCTCGACGATCTCGAACACGTCGTCGTCGTGGAGAACGCAAGCAGCGTCGAACCAATTGCCGACCTACCTCCTGGCATCCGGAGATCGCTGCGGAGAGAGGTCTGGAGCGACTGGATTTCGCGGTCACGCTCCCGATTCACCGCCCCGCCGGCTTCGACGGGGGACGTGGCCTCAATCCTGTTCACGTCGGGAACCACTGGCCGTAGCAAGGGGGTCGTGGCACCTCATGGACACCACCTCCACATGGGTGCAACGTCCGCCGCGGTTCAGCGGCTCACGTCGCAGGACACCCTGTTCACGGTCCTGCCGCTCTTTCACGGCAACGCACAGTTGACCAGCGTCGTCGCCGCAATGACTGTCGGGGCTTCGGTGGCGATCTCTCCCCGGTTCAGCGCAACGACGTTCTGGGACGAGATTCGTGCTGCGGGTGCGACCCAGTTCAACCTCCTGTCCACGATGGCACATGTTCTCCTGGCTGCACCGCCGACTGAGCAAGATCGCAACCACAACGTCCGCGTAATGATGGGCGCGCCGGTACCGGCGGACATACTCATGCGGTTCGAAAGACGGTTCGGCGGCCACATCATCGAAGCCTTCGGCACGACCGAGCTCGGCATGATCGCTGCCAACCCGTACGGCGACCGGCGCCCGGGCTCCTTCGGGCAACCGACTCCTGGCGGCCGGATCGCGCTCCTCGACGAGAGCAATGCGCCCGTACCGCTGGGAGAGGTCGGCGAGATCTGCTACCGGCCGGAGCTGCCACACATCATGTGTGCCGGTTACCTCGACAACCCCGAAGCGTCGGTGGAAGCCATGCGAGGCCTTTGGTGGCATACGGGCGATCTGGCCCGCCAGGACGGCGACGGGTATCTCTACTTCGTCGATCGTCAACGAGACGTGATTCGCCACAAGGGCGAGAACGTCTCGTCTTTTGAGGTAGAGCAGGCCATCCTCTCGCTTGCCGGCGTGGAGCATGCGGCTGTAGTTGCAGTACCCGCGGAATTGAGCGAGGACGAGATTCTCGCCGTTGTCGTGCCCTCGGGGGATCGCGAGATGACGGCAGAGCTGGTGTTCGATCAGTGCGATAGACGTCTACCCCATTTCATGGTCCCACGGTACGTGTATGTCACTGCGGAGGTGCCCACCACTCAGACGGGTCGTGTGAACAAGGCGCAGCTTGTCAAAATGGACATCCTCCCTCGTGCGTGGGATGCACAGGTTGCCGGTCGACGTGCGACTCGACTCGACAGATCGCCAGGACGCGTGACTGCGGCTGGCTACATGCCCGAGCATCAGGAGGTCGGCTAGTCATGACGCTTCCGGATAGCGCAAAGCGGGTCATCGACAAGGCGCGTCCAGCACATGTCGTTACCCTGTACCCCAGCGGCGCACCACAACTGTCGCTCGTATGGGTCGGTCGCGACGACGATCAAGTGTTGTATTCGAGCGGAAGTTGGCTCCCGAAGGTGAAGAACCTACGTTCGAATCCCAGCGTAATCATCTCCATCGAGGACGACGAGACCAACCACGCCGGGTTGACCCAACACTTGCTGCTGCGAGGCACCGCGCAAGTCGTTGATGACCAAAGTCTGGCGGCCGACTTCATGGACGTCATGTCCCAGAAGTACCTAGGTGTACCTGACCTCCCGCTGACCGACCTGCGGGCCCCCGATTCGCCGCCTCAAGCGCTGGTCAGGGTCACAGTCGACCAGGTCGGCGGGGTGGGGCCGTGGGTGGAGGGCATGACGACCTCCTACGGGACCGGCGGCGTGGCTCCAGAGGATGGCGCATAGTGACGACGGAGCCTGAACTGCGAGAACAGCAGATGACTGGTGGCTTGTCCGGCGATCCGTTGCTCAAGATCAACGATGTCCGTCTGAGCTTTGGTGGGGTGGTCGCGTTGGCTGGCCCAACTTTCGATGTCGAACGAGGCGAGATCTGCGGTCTGATCGGACCCAATGGTGCAGGGAAGACCACGCTCTTCAACTGCGTTACGCGCATCTACGTGCCAGACCACGGGTCGATCACGTATGACGGGCTCGACCTCCTGGCCCGACGGCGCCATCAGATAACAGAGGTCGGAATCGCGAGGACCTTCCAAAACCTGGGTCTGCTAACCGACTTGAGCACGTTGGAGAACGTGCTGCTGGGGGCCACGCATCGCACAAGCACAAACATGCTCACCGCGGCATTGCGCACTCGCTCTGTCCGTGCAGAGGAGCGTCGCCTGATCCATGAAGCGGACGAGATCCTTCAGCGGCTCGGCCTCCTCGAGATCAGAGACGCGATCGTGAGCGATGTTCCGTTCGGCACACAGAAGCGCATCGAGCTGGCGCGAGCCTTGATGACGAAGCCCGATCTCCTCCTACTCGATGAGCCCGCCAATGGTCTCACGCACTCCGAAGTCGAGGAGCTTGCCGAGACCATCGTCGGTATCCGGGATGACTTCGACCTCACCGTGCTTCTCGTCGAGCATCACATGGGAATGGTGATGTCCATCTGCCAACACGTGGTCGTGCTCGACCTGGGTCAGAAGATCGCAGACGGGGCTCCAGCCGCAGTCTCGCAGGATCCGAAAGTTGTAAGCGCCTATCTGGGAGGTGACGAGTTATGAGTCTGCTAGTAGTCAAAGACCTGCATGCCGGCTACGGGCCGGTGTCGGTGCTCCATGGGCTGTCCCTAGAGGTCCCGGAGGGCGAGATCGTGGTCATGCTGGGTGCCAACGGCGCCGGGAAGACAACAACCCTCAGAGCGCTGTCAGGGATGATATCGCCGGACCGTGGTGAGATCACCTTCAAGGGAGCCGCGCTCTCGGGCAAGCCGGCATCGTTCGTTCGGGCCGGGATCGCCCACGTACCCCAGGGCCGTGGGACTTTCCCGAACCTCAGCGTCGAAGACAACCTCAAGATCGGAGCTCACTCCCGGAGCGCGGCAGGGCTCGATGCTGAGCTGAATCGGTGGTACGGGTTCTTTCCGGTGTTGGGGGAGCGCCGAACGCAGAAGGCTGGCAGCCTCAGCGGCGGTGAACAACAGATGCTTGCCTTCGCACGTGCGCTCATGATGCAGCCGCAGTTGCTGCTGCTCGATGAACCCTCTCTTGGCTTGGCACCCACGATCACCCAGGATCTCTTCCGGCTGCTCAGATCGCTCAATGACGACGTAGGCACCACCATGCTCATCGTCGAGCAGAACGCCAACCTCGCGCTCCAGATCGCGAACTACGCGTACGTCCTGGAGTCAGGCAAGATCGTCGTGGAGGGTCTTGCCGAAAGCGTCAGCTCGGACGACTCGATCCGACGCGCCTATCTGGGGGTCTGAGATGGACTTCACCTTGTTCTTTCAACAGGTTGTCGACGGTCTTGCCTCCGGTGCCATATACGGCTCGCTGGCGCTGGCGCTGGTCATGATCTACCGCTCGACAGGCATCATCAACTTCGCGCAGGGCGAGATGGCGATGTTCTCCACCTACATCGCGTGGCAGCTCACTGAATGGGGCGTCGGAATCCTCCTAGCACTGTTCGTCACGGTGCTGCTGTCGTTTGTCGCTGGAGCTGCAATACAGGCCACCGTTATCCGCCCGGTCGAAGGCGCCGATCACCTCACGCAGATCATGGTGACACTCGGTATCTTCTTCATCATCAACAACATCGCGGGCTGGCAATGGACCTATCAGGGCCAGGTCGTGCCAAGCGTGTTCGGGGACCGGGTCTTGTCGTTGGACGACGTCCGCGTCACAGCACTGGCGCTGGGGACGGTCCTTGTGCTCATAGCGGAAGTCGCCCTCTTGACGCTGCTGCTGCAGCGCAGCCGAGTCGGCCTGGCGATGCGCGGGGCGGTGGACAATCCGGAGTCCGCGGAGTTGTGCGGCGTCAGCGTGACCCGCATGCTCATGATCGGGTGGGGCCTCGCGGCAGCCTTCGGTGCGATCGCAGGCGTGCTCGTCACTCCACGTTTGTTCCTATCTCCGAGCGTTATGTTCGGTGTTCTCATCTACTCGTTCGCCGCCGCAATCCTCGGAGGACTCGACAGCCCGATCGGTGCCGTGGTGGGCGGCCTGACGGTCGGAGTAGCGGAGAACCTGGCGAGCACTTACATCGACTTCGTCGGCGGGGACCTCAAAATCGGCGTCGCACTCGCACTCATCATCGTCGTCCTGCTCGTTCGTCCGAACGGGCTCTTCGGAAGCGCGGAGGTGGCTCGAGTATGAAGCCCAAAGTCATCACCCGTGGCAGCGCCATACATCGCTACCTCATTGCAGCCATGGGCGTTGCATTGACTGCACTCGTCATCTGGATCCCCAACGCCCTGCCGTCGTTCAGGCTGTTCCAGATGACTCTGGCGATCGGTGCCGCTGTCGCCGTCATCGGCTTGGCGCTGGTCACAAGCCTCGGAGGTCAGATTTCCCTGGCTCAGAACGCGTTCTTCGCGATCGGTGCATACACCACGGCCATCCTTGTATCAGACCACGGCTGGAACCATCTTCTGACGCTCCCAGTTGGCGCCGGCATCTCGTTCGTCATCGGCCTTGCTCTCGGCTTGCCCGCGCTCAGACTGAAGGGGCTCTACCTCGCCCTGGTCACCATGGCTTTCGCGATCATCATCGTGCCCCTCATCAAACGCTACGACGGGCTCACGGGCGGCAATCAAGGCAAACTCGCGTCCCAACCCGACGCCCCGTCGTGGTCGGGTATGAGCGACGACACCTGGATCTTCTCCATCACCGTCGCCGTTGCCGTCGTCATGTTCGTCCTTGCGCACAACATTATCAAGAGCAGCGTCGGCCGTTCGCTCAATGCTTTGCGCCATTCCGAGCTCGTCGCCGAGACCATGGGCGTGAACGTCGCTCGCCTCAAGTCCCTGGCCTTCGCGACCAGCGCAGGCTTCGCCGGCGTGGCAGGCGGGCTCTTCACCATCGCTGTCGGGTTCGTGGCCGCCGACAGTTTTGGCCTGCTCATTTCGATCGAGCTCCTGGCTGCGTTGGTCGTCGGCGGCAGCGTCGCCATACCCGGCGCAATCCTCGGCGCCTCGTTCATCGAGTTTCTTCCCGTCTGGGCTTCCGATGTCAATGACGCATTTGCCGGAGTGCTCTTCGGTGTCGTTCTGATTGTCGTGATGATCTTCTTCCCCGCCGGGGCGACAGGTTTCGTGAAGCGGCAAGTCTCGAGGGTCGTCGTAGTGCGCCATCCCGTCGCAGTCGGTCCTGCGGGCGCCGACCGCGCTGAGACCACGGAGGTACCCACAGACGAGCCGGCAAAAGAGGGCACACCGTGATGAGCCGCTCCCATCTGCCAGATGTGAAGATCCGAGGAATCGAGCTACGGCGGGTGCGCCTGCCGTTCGTGGCCCCGTTCGTGGCCTCGTACGAAACGTTGTACGAGCGAGAACTGCTGGTGCTACGGGTGGACACCGAGGGCGCCCACGGCTGGGGGGAGTGCCTCGCCCTCGGAGCCCCAACCTACTCCTCGGAGTTCATCGACGGCGCTGAGTTGGTGCTCGAGCATTTCGCAATCCCTGGGCTATTCTCGCGAGAGCGGCTGACGCCAGAGCAGGTCGGCGTCGTACTCGCCGACATCGCCGGGCACAACACCGTCAAGAGTGCATTGGAAATGGCGGTGCTCGACGCTGCACTCCGTGCAGACGGGCTATCGCTGACCAAGTTCCTCGACGTGGATGCATCCCCTGTTCCCTGTGGGGTCACCCTCGGCCGCAACGACGATCTCGATGAGCTGGCCGAGATCGCTCGCGGTCACCTCGACGCGGGATTCGCGCGTGTGAAGCTCAAGATCATGCCAGGGTTCGACATCGAGCCACTCCGACATCTCCGGGCCCATCTCGGGCCTGACGCTGCGCTCGAGGCCGACGCCAACGGTGCATACCACAGCGATGACACCGATTGCTTTCGGGCCATTGACGAACTCGGCCTGGTGATGCTCGAGCAGCCGTTTTCACCCGACGATCTCCTTGCCCACGCGCGGTTGGCTGAGAAACTCGAGACCCCCATCTGCCTCGACGAGACGATTACGTCTGCGACCGCTGCCCGCCAGGCAATCGAAGTGGGTGCTTGCTCGATCGTGAACATCAAGCCTGCTCAAGTCGGGGGGTACCTCGAAGCCATCCGCACCCACGACGTATGCCAGCGTCACGATGTCCCGGTTTGGGTCGGCGGCCACCTCGAGACGGGTCTCGGACTCAGCGCCAATCTTGCGTTGGCTCGTCTCCCCAACTGCACGTTGCCAGGCGACACCATCCCGCCCACCCGTTACTTCACGACCGACATCGTCGAGCCATTCGACGTCGTCGAGGGGGCGGTTGAGATTCCCCCCGGGCCAGGGATTGGCATCGAACCGAATCCGAAGATGCTCGAGGTTCTGACTACGGCAACGAAGTACGTGTCGAACCAGGCAAGAAAAGGAGGCCGGCAATGACCCCACCGCCCCCAGCCAACGACCCCCAGGTGGCGTTCGAGGCGTTTCTGGACGCACTCATGAGCCGAGATGCCACCCAGGTGGGCGCCCTGCTTGCGCCTGATGCCGTCATCGAGTTCCCGTTCGCGCCCGATGGCGCACCTGAACGAGTGGTGGGCCGGGCGGACATAGAGCACTACTTTGTCAAGGCGTTCGCAGCCAAGACCCCGATTGCCTTCACGGGTCTGACGTTCAGGCACTTCGCAGACTCGCAAGAAGTCTTCGCCGAGTTCAAGAGTGAGATGGAAGCCAACGCAGAGCGGCGCCGCTACCACAACCGCTACTGCGCGATTCTCCGAGTGGGGCCCGCAGGCATCGAGTTGTTCCGTGAGTGGTACGACCCAGCGGTTGACGCTGAACTCCGCAAGACCGCTCATGCCGACACAGCCGGGCCCGCGGTTTCATGACTGCTGCCAAGAACGTGGCACAGATGCCTACGAAGTGGATCTGGGACGGGCTCGTCGACAGCTCGGGGGAGATGCCGCGCCTTCTTGGCTCGCGGTGTCCAAGCTGTGGCAACACTTTCTACCCCCCGGTCAAGGATTGCCCGACCGAGGTGCTCCAGGGCAAAGCGGAATCCGTCGCCTTGAGTGGGCGCGGACGGATTGTGTCTTTCAGCGTGATCCAGCGCGGCTTACCCGGGTTCGCGTCGCCCTATGCGCTGGCGAACATTGAGCTCGAGGAAGGCCCGACTTGCATCGCGCAACTTGAGGACTGGGACTCGGCTGCGTTGACCCTCGGCCAGCCGGTTGAGTTCGTCGTTGGCGTGATCAGAACCGACGAAGATGGTGACGCAGTCTTCGGCCCCAAGTTCAAGCCCACTACTGAAGGAGGCCAGGCGTGACCTCCGTTCACGTCGTCGGTGTAGGCATGACCGATTTCGGGAAGGCGCCCGACACCTCGCCTTTTGCCCTAGGACGAGAGGCAGTTTGGGCCGCGTTGTCCGATGCCGGTGTCGATCCAGACCGCGTAGACGTCGCGGCTGTCGGCCACGTGTATCAGGGCCCGAGCTTCGGTCAACGGGTTCTGGGTGACATGGGCCTCACCGGCATCCCCATCATCAACGTCGAGAACGCATGCGCGAGCGGTGGCCAAGCTACTGCCGTTGTGGCATCCATGATCATGGCGGGTCAGGCAGATGTCGGCATCGCCATGGGAGCAGAGAAGCTGACAGGGGGCGGCGGCTTTCTGCCCGTTGTTGCCCAGGACCTCGAATCCAGCCAAGGCCGCGTCCTCCCGGCCGCGTTTGCCATGATGGCCCAGCTCTATATGCAAACGTACGGGGCTACAGCCGAGCAATTGGCCGCTGTGAGCGTCAAGAACTCCAGAAACGCTTCGCTCAACCCAAGAGTCCCCGCCGCGAGACCGCACAGCCTCGATGAAGTCCTCGACTCCCCGCTCATAGCCGAACCGCTGAGGCGCCTGATGTGCTGTCCGGTCTCCGACGGGGCCGCGGCCGTCGTCATGGTCTCGGAGCGGTTACTGAAGGAGTTCGACGGCCGACACGCAAAGCTCGCAGCGTCAGTCATCAACAGCGGGCTCCGCACGAAGTACGGGATCAGCGACATCGTGTCCGAGATGAGCGAACGTGCGGCCCGCGACGCGTACAAGGCGGCCGGCATCGGTCCACAGGACGTAGACGTCTGTGAGACGCACGACCCCTTCTCCATCGCAGAGATCGTCCACTACGAGGATCTTGGCTTTTGTGCCCGCGGCGAAGGCGCCCGCTTCGCTGCAGATGGACGATCGGAAATCGACGGCGACGTGGCCGTTTCACCCTCGGGAGGCCTGCTCGCCAAGGGACACCCGCTCGGGGCCACCGGAACCGCTCAGATCGCTGAGATCTTCTGGCAGCTCCTGGGCGAGGCCGGAGACCGGCAGGTCCCGAACGCAAGGGTCGGTCTAGCCCATGCGCTCGGGGGCGGTGTCACAGGGATCGAGGGCGGGGCGTGCTCCGTTCACATCCTGACGAAATGAGCTAATGAAACACGCCAACAGCACATGGAGAGAAGACCCATGATCGACGGAATGTATGTCATCGACGGCGTCGCACACGGATACAACTGGGATATCAGCAACTTTCGGTCAACACGAGTGGGCGAGAAGTTCCGCGAGATTGTCTACCCACACATCCACGAGATGATCTCGCCGCTCGGGACCGACTTTGTCATGACCAAGGACGAGTTCCTGCGCACCTGCAGCCCGGAGACGCTCGTGAACTGTCTGTTCGCGGAAAGCCAGACAGATCTGGCTGTCTATCACGAGGTCCCGCTATTTGGGTTCGTCAACGACGGGGGCTCACCGATGTCAATCGGTGAGGCAGCAGCCGAAATCGCCTCACAGCGGTTCTTGTTCTATGGCGCAGTCCGACCCTACGACACGGCCAACGCCATCGATCGGATCGATGAGCAGCTGGAGAACACGGGCATCCTCGGGCTCAAGCTCTATCCGAACGACGTCTGGGAAGGGAAGGTTACCCGCCTTCGGCTCGATGACGAAGAGATCACATTCCCTATCCTGCAACATGCAGTCGATCGAGGGATCAAGACAGTCGCGATCCACAAGGCATGGATCTTCGGTCCCAGCCCCATCGAACCCTTCAAGCTGGATGACCTCGAACGCGCCATCCTGAGCTTCAAGAACCTCAACTTCGAGATCGTCCACGGCGGCTGGGCCTTCGTCGAGGAGACGGTGATGCTCGCACAGAACTTCTCGAACGTCTACATCAACCTCGAAGGGCCGTCCGCCTTTGCTGGGCTGGCACCCGAACGCTTTGCGCACATCATTGGCCCCCTACTGCGCTCAGGCGCCGAAGATCAGATCATCTGGGCCACCGGCGCCATGGCAGCCCATCCGCGCCCTATGGTTGAGGCACTTGCGGCCTTTGTGATGCCTGAACACCTGGTGCAGGGGTACGGCTATCCTGAGCTCACCATGGAGCGCAAGGCCAAAATTCTCGGTGAGAACTTCGCACGGATGCACGGGTTCGATCTCGCCGACCGAGTGAATGCAATCGACGACCAGTTCACCGGCCTCGGGAAGCTCGCCGCGCCCTGGAGCGCACTGCGGCAAGCGGCATGAGCGCACCATCCGAAACCGTAGAGCAGGTCCGAAGGGTCTTGCACGACGTCATGGACCCCTGTAGCCAATCGGCTGGAACACCGTTGAGTCTCGTGGAAATGGGGTTGGTCGAGTACATCGCCGTCGATGAGTGTGGTGCTGCCACAGTGACGTTGAGGGTGACCGCTCCGCAGTGTCTGTTCGCTCCGATCTTCGCGACAGAGGTGGAGGACAGGGTGGCCCAATTGCCTGGTGTCTCCTCGGTGAGAGTACGGATCAGCGATGAGCTGACATGGACCGAGGCCGACATCGAACCGGCTGCGCTCGTCCGGCTGAAACAACGGCGCACCGAGACTGCGGGCGAGCCCGTGCGACCCCTTTATGGGTAGTGGACTATCGGAGATTCTGCAATGGCGGAACGAAGGCGCAGGCCCGGTGCGCATGGAAGAGGGCTGGCCGGCGCGCTCAAGGGGCCGAGCCCTGGATGCGAGCGGTTTGACTGAGCCCCACCATTCGGTCTTGAACCCGCTCTGGGAGCCAGATGCTCGTCCGTCGAACAATGTAGTCCCGGCGGTTCTTGGGAGCTGGCCTGCTCGACGCCGGACCGCAGGTCCGCATCCACTGCCGTCAAGCGCTGGATCAGGCAAGTAGAGAGGCACGGCGCCGGACTGGCGGCAACCAAGTTGCGGTCTGGGGTGGCTCCGAGGAGCCGGTCAGTGTCCGCTCCACGCAGGCTGGCGTCGTTCGTTGAACGCTGCGATTCCCTCCAACCGGTCATCGGACTCCAAAACCCGCTCGTAGGCCTCGTTCTCGATACCCATCGCGTCCACGAGCGCCACGTCAGCACCTTCGTGTACGGCGCGTTTGATCGCTCTCGTCGAGACTGGGCTACACGCCAATAGGTCGCTCACATACGCATCGGTGGTCGCGTCGAGAGCGCCGAAGTCGACGACCTCCGCAACTAGGCCCCATCGCAACGCTTCCTCGGCGCTGAACCGCGTCCCAGTCAGGAGCAGATGCTTTGCTCGCGCCAGGCCCACCAGCCGAGGGAGCAATTGAGTGCCGCCACCGCCCGGGATAATGCCAAGCCGCGGTTCGGTCAGGCCGAACACCGCGCTGGCCGACGCTAGAACTATGTCTGCACTGATGGCTAGCTCCGTGCCGCCGCCGAGAGCGTAGCCCTGCACGGCTGCCACCAGCGGCTGCGGGATATTGCGGAGTTCCGCATACATGGCCCGGAACAACGCCCGCTGCTCCCACCACTGGTCTGGAGTCATCGAGTTGCGTTCCTTCAAGTCCGCACCGGCACAAAACGCACGCTCACCAGACGCCCGCAATAGGACGACCCACACGTCTTCGTCCGCTCGCACAGTCCGGCATGCGTCAATCACCTCTGACGCTAAGTCATTGTTGAGGGTGTTCAGTTCCTCAGGGCGGTTGATCACGATCTCGACGACGTGGTCGTCACCGTGGCGGGCCTGCACGAGTACACTTGCGTTGTCCATCGTTCAGTTCTTATGACATTCCGCGCCTGCGTGCCTGGTAGCGCTATTCATAGGATCGACCTCCACTGGCAGGGTGCTCCCTCCCTTTGGTTGGCTCGCATTGAGCCGGGCATCCGTCCCGGCGGAGTCAAGAGAGGGAGAACCCATGTCAGCTCGGAAGTCCGCCAGGAAGGGGTCCGGTGCATTGTTGCTGCGGCTCTTGGCCCTCATGATCCTGCTGTCCTTGGTCGCAGCCGCATGCGGGGACGACGATGACAGCAACGCGTCGAGCTCAGGTGCCGGCGCTAGTGAGCCGGCCGACGACACGGCAGCGCCCGAACCTGAGGACGAGGCGTCCGGTGACGAAGGCGATGCCGAAGACGCTACGACGGGGTCTGACAGCGCAGCAGGAGATGATTGCGGGGCCGTGTCCACTGGAGTGACCGACACGAGCGTGAAGGTCGGCTCGACCGCTCCTCTATCAGGGAACGCTGCTGCCGTTGGTGTGACCCAGCTCGCACAGGAGGCTTACTACGACTACCTCAACGACGAGTTCGGTGGCGTCACGATGGCCGACGGTGTCACCCGGACAATTGACTTCATCGGGCTCGACGATGCGGCAGAGGCAGCAAATGCTCTGACCAACGCACGACGACTTGTCGAACAAGATGAGGTCTTCATCGTTGCAGGAGCGGTCGGAACAGCCGCCAACCTCTCGATTCGCGAGTTCCTCAATGAGGAGTGTGTACCGCAGCTATTCTCCGGTTCCGGAGCTTCAACGTTCGGCGCTGACTACGAGGAGTTCCCCTGGACCGTGGCCTTCAACCCCACGCACATCTCCGAAGCTGGCACCTTCGTGCAGTACCTCAAGGACACGAATCCCGACGCCAAGGCAGCGCTCCTGTACGTCAACATCGACGCGGGGACGGACTTCCTGGAAGGCTTCGAGACTGCGATTGAGGGAACGGGCATCGAGCTCGTGGCGAGTGAAGTGTTCGAGAACACCGAGCCTTCGGTGGACGCTCAGGTGAGCCGGCTGGCTAGCTCTGGCGCAGACACGTTCATGATCGTGACAACCGCCTCGCACGCGAGCCAGGCAATCCGCCGTTCGGCGGAGCTCGGATGGGAGCTGGAGGCCCAGTATCTGACCTTCGTGTCCAATGGTGTGGGTTCGGTGCTCGAACCTGCGGGCCTCGAAAACGCTCAGGGGCTGGTCTCGGCTTCTTACCTCAAGGACGCGTCCGACCCGACCTGGGAGGGCGATGCAGGTATGGAGCTGTACCAGGCGGTCATGAACGACGCTGGCATTGATCCCAACGACGGATTTGCCGTCTGGGGCTTCGCCCAGGCACAGGCCACCGTCAGCGTATTGGAGAACTCTGAGCCGACCCGCTCCTCGGTGTTGGATGCCGCGCTCGGCCTTGACGGAGTCCAGCTTGACACCGTCCTACCCGGGATTACTTTGAACACGACGCGGACAGATCACTTCCCGATCGAGGAGCTGAAGCTGATCCAGTTCGAAGGCGAGTCCTGGCAGTTGCTCGAATAGGGGCACGTGCTCCGCGTGAAAGTCGCGGCGGCCCCCTCCCTGCTGTCCCACGAGTCCAGCCCTGCTTGACCGCGGAAGGGAACAGCCGTGGATCGACCGATCACGGAGAACGCAACGGACCCGAGCGTGACCAAAGTGAGCCGCCGCGCCGATGGCCTGGCCAGGGTGCCCGCGAGTTCGTTGCGCGGCCATTGAACGAGGTCGGAACTGGCGTCGTCGGCAGATGGATTGGCTCCGCCTACGCGCTCACGAGTAGCGAGCCGCGCCTAACGCTGACCCCGTCAAATGTAGGAGGCTGAGATGCGACCTTGTGACTACCTTGACCGCGGCGCGATGCTCGCCGGCAGAGGGAGCGCATGTCTCACGACAGATCATCAGTCGCTGACCTACGGGGAGGTGACACGCGCAACACACGGTGTCGCTCGTGAGCTCGCGGGCACCGGGGCGACGCCGACCGCCAAGGTCGGCGTCTACAGCCCTAACCATCCCTCGGCGCTCATCGCCATACTCGGGATCGCAAGAGCTGGCTGCACTTATGTCGCCGTCAATACGGCCAATGCCGTGGCCGACAATGCCGCAGTGCTCGAGTCGACTGGGTGCGAGATCCTCTACTACCACAGCCGCTACGAGGCGCAGGCCCGCCAACTCAGCGACGCGGTCAGCACGCTGAACCACATCATCACGATCGACACACACGACACCGCGGAGCGTTGGTCTGGCGATGCCATTGGCGTCGGCCAGACGACCGATTCGCTGCCTCATGCACCCGAGGACCTGGCGTACCTACTCCCAACGGGGGGTACCACCGGGCCTGCAAAGTCCGTGATGCTGACGAACGCAAACCTCGAGGCCTTGGTGGCGAACCAGCTCACAGCCCTTCCCGGCTGTGATCACGCGGTGTACCTGGTCTCGGCGCCCATTACCCACGGCGCCGGCATCATGACACTTGGCTTCCTGGCGACGGGAGCCACGGTTCACATGCTCGACGGCGTCGATCCCGAGGCGGTGCTCAATGCTATAGAAGGACGCAAGGTCACTCACCTATTCTTCCCGCCAACTGCGATCTACAAGCTCCTCGCCCACCAGAAAGTCCGCGAATATGATTATTCGTCCCTGCGTGCTTTCGTCTACGCGGCAGCACCCATGGCCACCGAGAAGCTTCGGGAGGCCATTGATGTCTTCGGCCCGGTGATGGCCGAGGTCTACGGCCAAAGTGAGCACCCCTTCGCCACGATCCTCACTGCACCCGAGCATTCCGACGCTTTGCGCCAGGACCCGGAGCGGCTGGCGAGCTGTGGTCGCCCAACGGCGTTCACCAGCCTTGCGATTCTCGATGACAATGGCAGCCCGTGCGCCTGCGGCGAGCGGGGTGAGATCGCACTGAGGGGACAGGGCGTCAGCCCTGGTTACTTCAATGACCCCGATTCGACCGCAGCAGTGCGGCGCAACGGATGGCACCTGACTGGCGATGTCGGGGTCTGTGATGAGGAGGGCTATGTCTACGTCGTCGACCGCAAGAAGGACATGATCATTACCGGCGGGTTCAACGTGTATCCGACTGAAGTCGAACAGGTGATCCATCAGCTCGACGGGGTAGTCGATGTAGCCGTCGTCGGTGTCCCCGATCCGAAGTGGGGTGAAGCTGTGAAGGCCGTCATCGAGGTTCGCCCTGGCTCTCGCGTGGCCGAGGAGGCCGTGATCGGAGCGTGCAAGGAACGGCTCGGGTCGGTGAAGGCGCCGAAATCGGTGGACGTCTGGGAGGCACTGCCGCGCAGCGGACCCGGCAAGGTGCTCAAGCGTGAGATTCGCGACCATTACTGGGAGGGGCACGACCATGCCGTCTGAGCCCTGTCGCGCTGCGTCTCAGCGGGTTCCGATGGATCCATGCAGCCCGAGAGACGAGTCGTGAGCAGTCCACGTGCCGCCATCGCCGGCATCGGTCAAACCGACTTCTCACGGAACTCAGGACGGAGCGAGCACGTTCTCGCGCTTGAAGCCACACTCTCCGCAGTCGAAGACGCCGGCCTGTCCGTTGCAGACATTGACGGCGTCGCTCGGTACCAGAAGGACGCCACCGAGGAAGCGCATCTGGTGGAGGCGCTGGGCCTGCGGGACCTCCGCTACTTCGGACAGCTCGGCTACGGAGGCTCTGGCTCATGCGGAGTGATTGCCCACGCTGCGGCGATGGTCTGCGCCGGGCAGGCAACCCATGTGCTTTGCTATCGGTCGTTGAACGGAAGGTCAGGAACGCGATTCGGCCAGGGAAGTCACTACATCGACACCGTTGATACGTGTGTCGGCATCGCCCGCAGCGACATCACGGTAGGGAGCCCCCTCACCGGACCGTTCGGCTTGCTGGCCCCCGCACACCAAATGGCGATGTGGATCCGGAGCTACAGCCAAACTTACGGGTTGGACGACGAACAAACCGCTCGGATGCTGGGAGCCGTAGCTGTCTCCCAGCGCGAATTGGCACACGCGAACCCTTCTGCCATCTTGCGTGGAAGACCTTTGACGCTCGCCGACTACCTCGACTCGCAGATTCTGGCCGATCCCTTGCGCCTCTACGACTTCTGCCTCGAGACCGACGGTGCCGTTGCAGCGATTGTAACAACCGCCGATCGCGCCAGAGACCTTCGCCAGCCGCCAGTGCAGATCGCAGCAGCCCAGCAGCACATGTCGCGCTACTCTGAGCCTCTCCACCTCTACAAAGAGGACCTCGCGTCTTTCCTGCCGTCTTACGTAGCCGCCGAACTATTCGCGGCAGCCGACATCACTCCTGAGGACGTCGATATTGCGGCGATCTACGACGCATCGACGGTGATGGTCCCGTTGGCGCTCGAGGACTTTGGCTTCTGTGAGCGAGGCACCGCAGCCGAGTTTCTCGCCTCCGGCGAGCAGAACCTCCAAGGCTCGCTACCGATCAACACCCATGGCGGGTTGCTGTCCGAGGGATACATCAACGGCTTCAACACGGTCACCGAAGCAGTGCGTCAGTTGAGGGGATCCGCAGCCAACCAGGTTCAGGGCGCCCAATACGCCTTTGTCACCGCCGCCGGCGCGAGCTCGTTGATATTGAGGAACTGATGAGCGCCGGGGATAGTCCACCGACCCGCATCGAGCCACAGCGTGGGCACGACAGCGACGAGTTCTGGGATGGGGCGCGACGTCGCGAGCTTCTCATCCAGGGCTGCGGGGTCTGCGGTACGAAGTGGCACCCACCCTCTCCGATCTGTCCGGAGTGTCACTCGTTCGAGGTCCAATGGGTGCAAGCCTCAGGACGCGGTCATGTTTACAGCTACGTTGTGGTCCGACACGCAGCGCATCCGCTCGTCGAATCCTGGGTGCCGTACAACATCGCGCTGATCGCCCTTGACGAAGGCCCCAGGATCGTGAGCACGATCCGCGGCATTCGCCACGAGGATCTCGTCATCGGCATGCCCGTCAATGTCGCCTATGAGGACGTCACCGACAGCTTCACACTGCCCGTCTTCGAACCACGACCCCAGGAGTACTGACATGAAGCTCAACTCATACGCTCACGAACTACTGGCGAAACCGCTCGACGCTTTCGTGACCACCATCAATCCAGATGGCAGCGCGCAGACGTCGGCCGTTTGGGTCTCGGCGGTTGGTGACGACGTCGTCTTTGGCAGCGGAATGGCTCGACAGAAGATGTACAACCTCAAGCGGGATCCACGAGCGGTGCTCGCCATCGACGCTCGCGAGAAAAACCACGTGGGTCTCGGGATGTACATGTTGATTCACGGCACCGCGACCATCCATCCAGGAGAGTCCCCCGATCTCATGGACGCGAATGCGCAGCTCTACTTGGGTCGCGACGCCTTCTTCGTTGATCTCCGTCAACCCGACGCCCCAGCACACGCTCTGGTCCGTGTCAAGGTGGATCGGGTCGAGGGCGTTGGCCCATGGGTGGAGAGCGAACGGGACGACCTCGGGCTACCGATGGCGACTCCCTGGCAGAAGGCGCTAGCCGACACCGCGAAGCAGGAGGACTAAGGGGGTCTCAGCCGTCGGCGGAGTCCACGCCGGGCAGCCCGAGAGCGCCTACACCACCCCACGCCCAACTACGTCGCGTAGAGCCTATGCGGCTCTACGCGACGTAGCTGGGACGTAGAGCCAGCATTTGCTTGCATACAAGGCAGCACTTGCCTCTTGTAGATTCGCTTCGACGCCCCATCCTGCGAGCGCGCCATTCGGTCCCGCACGATGTCTCGACCGCGCGGGGGCGGTTGCCTGCATCCCGCCGAGTAGCCTGCGACTCAAGGCGGTGCTCCGGCTGGCAAGCGTTTTTGCAACCCATTGTGGTTGCTGAATAGTTGCTATAGACTCCGGGTATGGTGCAGATCGAAGAGCTGCTTGAACAGGATCTTGCGGCAGCATCGAACACTGCGGCGGATGTGATGCCCGACATTGTCGCCGCGCTTGACCGGCTGATGCCTCAGCTCTTTGTTGGGGGAGATCGGGCCTCGGTGCGGCGCTACTGGGTCTTTGTTCACGAGGCGGCGCAGGTGCTGACCGCGCTGCCGGCGCGGAATCCCGATGCGCTTCCGCCGTCCGTTGTCGTCTTTGAGTTGCTTCGTCGCGACACTGCCGAACTGCCTTGGGTCGCGCCGTCGCAAGACGGAATCGGTTTGGTCACGGTCTTGGTCGACCGTCTTCGCGGCTTCACGGCTGGACTTCCCCAGGAGTGCGTTAGGGCCCGGCCGGACATTGATGAACATCGCTTCCGCTGGTTTCTCCAGTCGATGGACCAGGTCGAGTATGAACAGGAGCGCAGTTCGCCGCTGAGGCGGGCGATGACAACTCTGGAACTGACGAGCAGTGACGTCGCTGAGTTCATGGGAGTGAAGCGCCAGGCCGTCGACAAGTGGCTTTTCGCGGGGCCGCCCGTCGACCGGTCCGGGAAGATCGGCGCCATCAGCGAGATCTCCGACATTCTCCGCCATCGCTTGCGTGCCGGAATGCCTGCGGTTGTGGCCAGACGTCGGGCTGACGCATACGGCGGCCGAACCATGCTCGAGTTGATCGCAGCGGATGAGCACGAGTGGCTCCTGCAATCCGTCAGGGAGAGCTTCGACTACGGCCGGGTCGCGTGAACATTCTAACGGTTCCGGTCGGGGGCTCCTACCACCGTGTTGCAGATCCCGACTGGTCCGACCCGCTCGATGCTTCGTTCGCTTCTGTTGCTCCGGGCCAACGGTGGAACCCTCCCGGGCTTGCGTGCCTCTATCTGGCCGCGGACATCGCCACAGCACGCGCCAACGTCGCGCGGTTGTTCGATGGCCTGCCCTATGGGCCAGAGGATCTCGATCCGGTGACCGCACCGGTCCTCGTCGACGTCGCGGTGCCGGACGGCGAGGCCGCGGACGCCTACACCGACGATGGCCTGGTCAGCTTTGGTCTACCGAACAGCTTCCCCCGTGACGCGCGAGGCGACCCGATTCCCCATCGGGTGTGCCAACCACTCGGGCGGGCGGCGTTCGACGCCGGCCTCGACGGCGTCGACTGTCGATCGGCTGCTGACGGGGGAGTGCGCGAACTTGCCTGGTTCCCCCGCGACCGGACCGCGCAAGAAGTCACGCGTCGCGCCTTCGATCGATGGTGGTGAGCGAGCTCAAGCCGATGAGAACGGGAATGCCCAGCGAGTTTCGCCGGCGGCCGGGGGGCCCGGCATTGGGCAGCCGGGTGTAGGCGTCGGCGGGTGTGGTGCGGCCGATGGTGCGGTGGGGGTATCTGGCCGAAGCGTGAACGGGGAGCTATTCGGTGCGTCTGCCTGCGTTGCGCATTTGTTGGACGAGTTCGGCGGGGTCGTAGGGGGCCGGGGGGCCGGGGAGATAGGTGACGGCTTCGATGACGCCTGTGTAGGGGAAGGCCCCGTGATCGGCGAAGGTTGACCAGAGGACGGGGGAGCGGCGATCGATGCCGACGTCGATGCCCTGGAACGGGGCGAAGCCCATCAGCATCTCGACCCCGTCGAGGGTGGCTTGCGGCTGGCCGTCCACGCTGATCGTGAAGCCCAACGTGTAGGGCTCACCACAACGAGCCGAGATGCGGATCCGGTGCCGGCCCGGCGGGAGGAAGTCCGCGGCGGCGATCTTCTCGACGCCGTACTCGTTGTAGCCGAAGCACAAGATGCCACCCTCGATGTACACCACGTAGCCGCCTCCCTGGTCGCCGTGGGCGACGAGGACACCGTCGGCGGCGTCGTGGTGCACGATGTCGATCTCGATGTCGAAGTCACGGAGGGTGACGAGCTTCTGGGACCGGTAGCGCTCGAGCGACGGTGTGCCCGCCAGAAGACGGACGGGTTCGTTGAGCGACGCATCGTCGGGTCGGCGCAGGACCTGGAGAAGCCCGAGGCCGTCGTCGAGCGGGAAGACCTGGTTGTCCCAGGCGGTGCGTTCCCAGGCGGCGGCCAGTTCCGCCACGACATCCGGGCGTTCCGCGGCGACGTCGTTGACCTCGGTGGGGTCGCTCGTAATGTCGTAGAGCTCCCATTCCGTGTCGTCGTAGGGCGCCCCACGCCGGTGGAGCGTGACGAGCTTCCAGCCGTTGCGGTAGAAGCTCCGATTGCCGAAGCACTCCGAGTACTGCTCCGGGTGGGTGCTCTCGGTGGCCCCCTGGGTGATGGCCGGTGCGAATCCGGCGCCGTCGAGGTCGTCCGGCGTCTCGACCTGAGCAAGGTCGAGGATCGTCGGGAGGAGGTCGGTGACGTACTGGTACTGGTGAAGGATCGTGCCTGCCCGGTCCGCCGCGATGCCCTTGGGCCAGGAAACGATCATGGGAACCCGCACCCCGCCGGCGTGGGTACAGGACTTGTAGAGCCGAAACGGCGTGTTCGAGGCCATCCCCCACCCGCGCGGGTAGTGCACCATCGCTCGAGGACCGCCGATGAGCTCGGGATCACGCTCGACGTCGAAGTCGCGCCCGAACCCTGCCGGGTTTCCGAATTGCCGGTAGTAGCTGCGCGTCCCCTGGGCCCCGCCCTCCCGGGTCGCCCCGTTGTCGGAGGTGAACAAGACGACGGTGTTGTCCAGGTCGCCCAGCGCTTCGACCGTGGCCAAGAGGCGGCCGAGGTTCTGGTCGACGTTGTCGACCATGGCGGCGTAGACCTCCATGTATCTCGCGTAGATGTCCTGTGCCGCGGCGGACAGGCCGGCCCAAGGCTCCACCTCGTAGCCGGCCTCGTGGTTGCGGGGCGGTAGCGCGGTGCCCTCGTCGAACAGGCCCAGTTCGATCTGCCGGGCGAATCGGCGTGCCCGGACCTCGTCCCATCCCTGCCGGTAGCGGCCCCGGTGCGCGGCGATGTCGCTCGCCTTGGCCTGGAGCGGTCCGTGGACCGCCCCGTGGGCCAGGTACAAGAAGAAGGGGCGGGTCGAGTCGTGGGATCGCAGCGCCTTCAGGTAAGTGATCGCCTCGTCGGTGATGTCGTCGGTGAAGTAGTAGCCGTCGGGGTACGTGTCGATCGCCACCGGGGAGTTGTCGCGCGCCAGCCGATGCGGGTGGTGCATGTTGGTCCAGCCCTCGAGTACGCCGTAGAACCGGTCGTAGCCGACCTGCAGCGGCCACGAGAAGCGGGGTGCACCGTCGTGCATCGCGCTGTCGCGGGTCAAGTGCCACTTGCCCACCGCGAAGGTTGCGTATCCCGCGTTGCGGAGCAGCCGGGGCAGCGTGTCGATCGAGGGATCGATCTCCATGGTCCATCCCGGAAAGCCCGGGTCGAAGTTGGCGACCCCGGCGAATCCGGCCCGGTGCGGGTTCAGCCCGGTGTGAATGGACGCCCGAGCTGGTGAGCAGAGCGGGGCGGTGTGATAGTTGGTGAAGCGCAGGCCCCCGGCGCTGAGGCGGTCCAGCGTGGGGGTGGAGATCTCCGAGCCGTAGGGCCCGACGTCGGAAAAGCCGAGATCGTCCATGAGGACGACGATGATGTTGGGGCTTTCTTCGGCCGGCCGGACCGGTGCGGGCCACCACGGGGTGGAGTCGCCGGCGAGACGGGCGATGTGGCCGCCGAAGGGCTGCGGCCGGCCAGGATCGTTGTCGTTCATGATGCGGTCTCCAGGGGCTCGGCGTGGTGGCAGGCCACGAAGTGGTCCTCGGCGATCCTGCGGATGGTCGGGGTTTCGTCGCGGCAGCGATCGGTGGCGAGGGGGCAGTGGGTTCGAAAGCGACAGCCGCTGGGTGGGTCGAGCGGGGAGGGCAGCTCCACGGCCACGTCCGCCGGCCGGGCTTCGTACCTCACGCCCAAACGGGGGATCGAGTCCATCAGGGTCCTGGTGTAGGGGTGTCGAGGACTGTCGAAGAGGGCCTCCGTGGTGGCGACCTCACAAATCCGGCCCATGTACATGACCACCACGCGGTCGCTGACGGCCTTGACCACGCCGAGGTCGTGGCTGATGAACAGCAGCGACATCGCGTAGCTGCGCTTCATTTCGGCGAGCAGATTCAGGATCTGTGCCTGTACGGAAACGTCGAGTCCCGACACCGGTTCGTCGCACACGAGCAGTCGTGGTTCGAGGACCAACGCACGAGCGATGCTGATCCGTTGGCACTGTCCACCCGAGAATGTGGGTGGCCGCCGGTCGCCGACGGTCGCCGGGTCGAGTCCGACGGCGGCCAGGGCGTTGTCGACCGCTGCCTCGATGTCTCGGCGCGGCTGCTTTTGGAGCCGGAGTCCGAATCCGACGATGTCGCGCACCCGTCGGCGTCGGTTCAGCGACGACCGTGGGTCTTGGAAGATCATCTGGATTCGATGTCGCCGCGACCGCAGCGCTCGCTCGTCGAGGTCGGTCAACTCGACACCCTCGAACTCCACGGTGCCGGAGGTGGGTGGCGGGAGCTGCAACAGGGCCCGGCCGGTCGTCGACTTGCCGCACCCGGACTCTCCTACCAGTCCCAGGGTCTCGCCGGGCCGGACATCGAAGCTCACTCCCGACACCGCATACACGGTGCCCTTCGGCGTCGAGTACTCGACGACCAGGTCTTCGACTCGGAGCAACTCGGTGCCCCGCGGGCCCAGGTGGGCGTGACCGGTGCCGGTCATTGGGCACCCCGCTCGTGGCCCGACAGCCCCTCCTCGTCGGTCGGCGTCAGCGGGAACCGGCACCGCACCTCGGCCGGGGGGCGCGTCGCCGGCGTGAGTTCGACGGTGCCGGTCAGGCACTCGTCGCGTCGATAGGCGCATCGGGGAGCGAAGCGGCAGCCGGGGGGAAGGTGGCGCGGGTCCGGGGGGTGACCTTTGATGGCGAACAGCTCGCTTGTGCTCGGCCGCTCCACCCATGGGATGGAACGAAGCAGGGCGTCGGTGTAGGGGTGGTGGACCGACTCGAAGATCTCGTGCGCGGTGCCGGTCTCGACGAACTGTCCGGCGTACATCACCGCGATGTGATCGGCGACACCGGATACGACACCCAGATCATGGGTGATGAACACCATCGCCATCCGGTGTTCGGCCTGGAGCCGGGTCAGGAGTTCGAGGACCTGACGTTGCACGGTGACGTCGAGCGCTGTCGTGGGTTCATCGGCGATCAGCAGTCGAGGTTGGCAGCTCAACGCAATGGCGATCACGATCCGCTGACGCATTCCCCCCGAGAGCTGATGCGGGTACTGGTCGAGTCTGCGTTCCGGCTCGGGGATGCCGACCTCGTTCAGAAGATCGACGGCCCGGGCCCGGGCGGCGCGCTTCGACAGACCGAGGTGGCGCCGGATCGGGTCGGTGAGTTGCACGCCGATGCGGCGCACCGGGTTGAGGGCAGTGAGCGGATCCTGAAAGACCATGGCGATCTCGGGCCCCCAGATTCGGGAGAGTTCCGCCCGACTCATGTGTGTGAGGTCCCGGCCGTCCAACCGGATTTCGCTCTGTGGTGCGATGTGGGCCGACCGGGGCAGCAGGTTCATGATCGAGCGCACGAGCATCGTCTTGCCCGATCCCGACTCGCCGACGACGCCGAGGGTCTCGCCCGGCGCCAACGTGAACGAAACCCCGTCGACCACGCGGATCGGACCGGTGGGGGCGTCGAAGGTGGTCGCAAGATCAGCGACGCTCAGCAGGCTCACAGTTGGGACTCCGACGGATTCCACTTGGCGGTGGCCCGTTCGCCGAGCAGGTTCAGGCTCAACACGGTGATCAGCATGAAGGCGCCGGGCACGAGCGGGATGTGCGGGTGTTCGGCCAAAGTGGTGAAGTCGCCCTCTGCGATCATGCTTCCCCACGTCGGGGTGGGCGGTTGGAGTCCGAGGCCGATGAAGGCCAACGAGCCTTCGGCCACGATCAGCACGGCGATCAGGATGAGCGAGTAGGACAACAGGGCGGGCGCGACGTTCGGCAACACGTCGGCGACGACGACCTGGCGGCGGGAGGCGCCGAGGACTCGGCTGGCGAGGACGAACTCACTGTTGGCCAGGCCGAGCGTGAGCGAACGGGCCAGCCGAACCATTGTCGGGATGCCCACGAAACCCAGCGCGACCCCGCTCTTCCAGATCGCTTCCGGCGCTGAGTCGGGAATGCCCGCGATGGTGGCGAGGGCCACGAGGAGCACGATGGCCGGGAAGGCGAGGAGTGAGTCGGTGAGCATGCCCGTGGTGCGATCGAACCAACCCCGCCTCAGGCCGGCGATGATCCCGGTCGAGCCACCCACGATCAGGGTCACGCTGATCGCCAGCATGGCGGTGGGCAGGCTGATCCTCGCACCGTGGATCGACCGGGCGAGCAGGTCCAGCGAGAAGTTGTTGGTGCCCAGTGGATGCGCGGACAGCAGGTCAGGTCGGGTGTTGCCCGGTTCGGCCAGGGTCTTGGAGATGTCGACATGCTCGGACAGGGGCAGCGCGTCGGCGAACACCGCGGCGAGCGAGAGCCCTGCGAGCCACCCGATGGCGAGCCACATCACCCCGTCCCACTCCGGACCCCAGACCGCCCGTCCCACCTCCCGGAGCCCGAGGTACATCGCGGCGACCCCGATGACGACGGCCGAGATCTTGACCGGACCGGGCAGAGCCCCGAGAGGCGCCAGGGCGAGCCACAGAACGGCCGTGCCGACAGCCAGGAGCACGACCCCCTCAGCGGCGCGGCGGCCTCGTCCCACCCTCGCCCGGCGCGGCTCGGCGCGCCGTCCGGTGGACCGGAGACGAGTGGTCATCGCTGTACCCGCGGGTCGAGCACGTAGTAGAGGAGGTCGACCACCAGGTTCACCAGCACGTAGCTGAGCGCCACGATGAGCACTGCGCCCTGAACCAGCGTGTAGTCGCTCGTGAGCGCCCCTTCGACGATCACCCGGCCCAGACCCGGCAGCGAGAAGAGGGCTTCTATGATCACCGTGCCCCCGATCAAGCGGCCGAGGTTGACCCCGGCCAGGGTGAGGAGGGAGAACGACGACGGGCGCAACGCCTCTCTGATGAGCACGTGCAGCGTCCCCATGCCCTTGGCCCGGGCCGACAGGACGTAGTCCTGCTGGAGGGTATCGATCATGTCGTTGCGCACCAGGCGCGCGAAAGTCCCGATCTCGGCCAGGGCGAGGGTGATGGCGGGCAATATCGCGTGGTGGAGGTTCGCCGCCCACCCGGCCTCGGTGGGTCGTTGCCACGGCCCGAGCGGGAAGATCCCCCACTGGATGGCGAAGAGCAGGATCAACACGATGCCGGCCAGGAAGCTCGGTATCGAGATCAGCCCGAAGCTCGCCGTCGTCACGAGGCGATCGAGCACCGAGCCCTGTTTGTAGGCCGACAGGATCCCCAGGGGGAGGGACACGGCGATTGCGATGGCCAGGGCGAGCAGCGCCAGTTCGACATTGACCGGGAACGCACGGGCCAGGCGATCGGTGACCGGCTCGACCGGGGGAACGAGGCTGGAGCCGAGGTCCTGGCGGAGCACGATGTCGCTCAGCCACTCCACGTAGCGGGTGATCAGCGGTTCATCGAGCCCCATCTCCGTCCGGATCCGCTCGTAGTCCTCCGGCGTGCCGTTCGGGCCGAGCACCGCCACGGCAGGATCGCCCGGAATCAACTCGATGAGCAGAAAGGTGCCGGTGCTGACGATCAGCAGCACCGGGATGATCATGGCGACGCGGGTGGCGACGTACTTCACCATGTCCGAGGCGCCTTCTCGACGCGAAACGTCCGCGAAGGGCGATGATCGTCAGCCGGCAAGCCAGGCTTTGTCCAACAGGAAAGACGCCAGCGACGTTCGCTGTACGCCCATCAGGTCGGGCCGGGTGATCAGCGAGTTGCGCAGTTCGTTCAGCGGCAGGCCGGGAACCTCCTCGCGCCAGGCGGCGGCCATGAGGGCGTAGGCCTCGGTCACGAGTTCAGGGGTGTCGGCGAGACCCAAGGCCCCGATGGCCGCGTCCAGATCGGGTGACGAGAATCCACGAGCGTTGGTCCGCTGGGCCCCGGTGCTGAATCCGCCCAGGTGCGTCACATAGATCCCGTCGGGGTTCTCCCCGATGCCACTGCCCCAGATGACGAGGTCGTAGTTCCGCAGGACTTGGACCTCCAGAATCAGCGGAAGCGGTTCGAAGGAGGTGTCGAGTTCCACCTCCATGCCCACCGCGGTGAGCATCGCGCCGACCGTCAACCCCAGCGCCTGGCCGACATCGTCGGTCACCGAGTAGAGGCGAATCTTGCCGTCCCAACCGTCGGCCTTGGCCTCCTCGACCAGTTGGGCTGCGAGTTCGGGGTCATAGGCGGGCCCGTTGACCCCGGGAGACAGGGGGAAGTCTTCGGAGAACAGAGCGGTTCCGGCTTTCGCGAGCCCGTCGTAGGCGCGTTGGTTGACCTGGTCGGTCTCGACGGCGGCGGCGATGGCCCGGCGGATCCGGGGATCGCGACCGGGTGGATCGGTCTGTGCGCGCTCCCCGTCGGCTGACGATTCGCACCCGGCCGGTTGACCTCCCTGACACGTGACGAACACCCCGGAGTTGATGTCGAGCAGGTTCCCCGCCGCGATCCGGGCGGTGTGGGCGGTGAGTCCGTCATCGGCGGCGTCGGCGAGTGCTCGAGCGGAGCGGAAGTAGGCGGCGTCGAGGTCACCGGACCGCACCGCGGCGTACGCGGCTTCTTGGCCCCCCGGCGTCGGCACGAAGGTGATCCGGTCGAGCAGTGCCGGCTCGCCGTAGTAGGTGGAACTGCGTTCGTAGACTGCGGCCTCTCCCGGGCGGTAGTCGGCGAGCACGTACGGTCCCGCGCCCGCGCCCTCGGGATCGGAGTTGAATTCGTCGCCCCGATTCTCCAGGACGGTGGGGGAGACGATCATCCCGGCGTCGATGCTGAAGACGAAGGGGAGCCCGACCCAAGGTCGGGACAACGCGAACTCGATCGTGCGATCGTCGACGACGGTCATCGAGTCCAGCAGGACGGCGAGCGCGGTGCGCGACTGGGAACGGGATGCCGGGCTGAGGTGTCGCTCGACGTTCACCCGCACAGCCTCGGCGTCGTAGGCGGTGCCGTCGCTGAACCGGATGCCGTCCTTGAGCACCAGGGTCCACACCGTGAAGTCGTCGTTGGGTGTGAGCGACTCCGCGGTGCGAGGCTCGTAGTCGCCGGTTTCCGGGTTCCAGGAGACGATCGTGTCGTAGAGCATCATCATCTCTATCCCGCCGACCGCGCCGGGCGCCGCACCCCCGATGATGGGGTCGAACCCGCGGGGCGGCGAGAACTGTCCCACGGTGATCTCTCCACCGGCCACCGCCTGTAGGGGGGCATCAGACGCGTCGTCGCCGCTTGCGCCCTCGTCCTCGGAGTCCTCGTCGCCGGCGACCTCTCCCGCAGCACTGTCGTCGCCGGCGACGTCGCCTTCAGTACCGTCGTCACCGTCGTCACCATCGTCGCCGTCGTCGGGTGCCGGATCGGCGTCGGTGGACGTTTCGGGGGCGACGGTGTCGGTGCCTACAGGGGCATCGCCGTCGGGTCCCTCGGAGCCGTCGGACCCGCAGGCCGCGGCGATGAGCGCGAGCACCAGCGCGCACAGAAGCCACGCCCGTCGACGTGGCCCGCCGCGAAACGCCCCGCCGTGTCGCCGTTGACGACCACTTTGACCCTGCATTGTTCCTCCCCGTCCGGCTTCGTCGTTGCAACGACGAGGCCAACTGTCGATTCCGTGTGAATGTGTGGTCCGGGTTGCTCACGGACTCCCGTTGTCGGGCACAGCAGCACCCGACCCGTCCACCGTCACCGACTCGAAGCCGGTCGGGCCGACGAACGAAGTACCGTCGAGCGTGATGCGCTCCATGACACGCCGATGGCCCGGCGTCACGTCGGCGGGCGCAATGTGGGCCGTCGCCCGGTTGTCCCAGAACGCGATGCTGCCCGGTCGCCACTGGAACCGAACCGTGAACTCGCGGCTGCACACGTGTTCGTTGAGCATGGCGAGCAGATGGTCGCTCTCCTGTCGGGTGAGTTCGACGATGTGGCTGGTGTAGTCGGGGTTGACGTACAACTGGCGCTCGCCCGTCTCGGGGTGCAGGGTGACCACGGGGTGCCGGGCGCGGAGTCGGGTGGACATGAAGTCGCGGGCGAGCTTGTTCGGTTCCCCCCGCACCACGTGCAAGACGTTGTGGTGGACCGCGGTCATCTCGTCGATGAGTTCACGGATGGGGGGAGAGAGCGTGGCGTACGCCGCTGCGAGATTCGTCCATTCGGTGTCGGAACCGAACGGCGGCACGGAGACCGCTCGAAGAATCGAACCCATCGGCGGCGCGGCCATGTACGACAAGTCGTTGTGCCAGCGGTGCTCGATCTCGTTGGCGTCGGGGTTGTCGCGGTGGTGTTCCTTTTCGATCATCACGATCTCCGGATGCTCCGGGAATCGCGGTGTCAGAGTCGGATGGCCGGGGCTCACCTGTCCGAATCGGCGGCCGAACGCCACGTGCTGGTCTCGGGTGAGTTCCTGGTCACGGAAGAACACGACCTTCCACCGCAAAAGGGCGGTGCGGATGGCGCGAACCGTGGCCTCATCCATCGGTTCGCGGAGATCGACACCGTGAATCTCGGCACCCGTGTGCTGGGACATCGGCAGCACCTCGAGCCGGTAACCCGCATCCATCGTTTCCTGGGATTCAGTGATCACGCTCATGTAGGTCTGCGTCCCGTCGTGCTCAACGTCGCAATGGGCGGCCCGCCCATTCGCATTATGCTTACCGCATTGTCCCGAAAGTTGCCAGGCGCTTAGCCGCGCCGTTGCCCCCTGACCCGTCGCCACCCGGAGGAGCCGCCCGTGGCCCATCCCACCATCGATCAGATCGCTGAACTCGGGCCCTACCTGGCCGAACACTCGAGCCACGCCGATGCGCTCGGGCGGCTGCCCGATGACACGGGGAAGTTGCTGAAGGAGACCGGAGTCGTTCGGATGTTGCAGCCGCGAGACTTCGGGGGCCTGGAGGCCGACCCCCGCGACTTCCTCAACGCCGTGATGGACGTCGGGAACCACTGTCCCTCGGCGGGCTGGATCGCCGGTGTGGTCGGCGTTCACCCCTGGGAGCTGGCCCTCAATGACACTCGGTTGCAGGAGGAGGTCTGGGGTGTCGACCCCGACACCTGGGTCGCATCGCCGTACGCCCCCTCGGGCGTTGCCACGCCGACGGACGGCGGCTTCATCGTCAATGGCCGCTGGTCGTTTTCCTCGGGAACCGATCTCTGCGACTGGATCGTGCTGGGTGCGATGGTCAAGGAGGCCTCCGCCGGACCGGACGACCCACCGACCGGCAGCGTTCACGTGATGTTGCCCCGTGCCGACTACGAGATCGTCGAGGACTCGTGGAACACGATCGGACTCGAAGGAACCGGGAGCAAGGACGTCATCGTCGATGGTTCGTTCGTGCCCGACTATCGCACGCTCGATGTGGCCAAACTCTTCGACGGTCGCGCTGCTGAGGAATCGGGTCGCAGCGGCCAGCCGCTGTTCAACATGCCATGGTCGGCCATTTTTCCCTGCGGGGTGGCAGCGGGCCTGATCGGTATCGCCGAGGGCGTCCTGCTGCGAGGCATCGAGTACCAGGCGGGTCGGGTCTCGAACCTCGGTGTCGTGCAGGCCGACGACCCCCATTCCCGTCGAGTGCTCGGCGAAGCGGCGTCCGACATCGCCAGCGCTCGAATCCAGTTGGTCCACAACGTGGGCGAGGCATTCGAAGCGTCTCAGGCGGGCCACACGATCGGGATCGACCAGCGGGTTGTGCTGCGACGCGACCAGGTCCGCGCCGCGTGGCGGGCGGCGGAGGCTGCCGACACCGTCTATGGCATCTGCGGCGGAAACGCGATCCGCCTGGACAAGCCGGTGCAGCGCTTCTGGCGGGGCATGCACGCCGGGCTCCATCACGGCATCTTCACCCGAGGCCCGCTGCTCGATCTGGCCGGAGGGGTCCTGATGGGGCTGCCGCCCTCCGGTCCGGCCGCGGTCATTATCTGAGTGCGCTGGTTCTGAGCCCATGAACGCACCGAGGACACCGTTCACCGAGGAGGACACCAGCCGAACGCTGCGCGTCGACCACGGCGTCCTGCACTATCACGAGGTGGGCCATGGCCCGCCGTTGGTCATGCTGCACGGCTCCGGCCCTGGGGTGACCGGCTGGGCGAATTTCGGCGAGAACCTCGCGGCGTTCGCTCCCCACTTCCGTTGCCTCGTGCTGGATCTGCCGGGCTTCGGTCGCAGCTACACCCCGCCGACCAATCCCGTTCAGCACGGGGCCGAAGCCGTCGTTGCCTTCGCCAACGGCCTGGGCCTGGACGCGTTCTCGCTGCTCGGGAACTCCCTCGGTGGAAAGTTCGCCTCCCAGGTGGCGGCCGCCCACCCCGACCAGGTGCGGCGGCTGGTGACCATCGGCGGGGTCGGACTCCCACTGTTCAGCCCGTTACCGTCGGAGGGCATCAGCCGCCTCGTCGACTTTGTGGAGAGCCCGAGCCGCGACCTGCTCGTCGCCTGGATGCGATCGATGGTGTTCGATCCTGCGATCCTCACCGAAGAGATGATCGAGCGCCGCTGGGCGGCGGCGACCGAGCCCGAGGCCCTGGCCGGCATTCGCCAGATCTACAGCCGGAAGATGCTGTCGTTCTTGCGCGACGTGATGCTCGACAACACCAATGAGTTCGTGACGCTGCGCGGCATCCAGGCGCCGACGCTGGTCACCTGGGGGCGAGACGACCGAGTCACACCCTTGGACGGGTTCATCCCGGCAATGCGCCTCATCCGCAACTGCGAAGTCCACATCTTCCCGAACTGTGGACACTGGACGATGATCGAGCGCAAGGAGGAGTTCGAGCTGGTCGTCATCGAGTTCCTCACCCGCGACCGGTCGGGGAGTTCCTGATGGGCACGTCCGCAGCGGTGGCGGACCGCCGGCCGGTGTGGGCCGTGTGCGCGGAACAGCTCATCGACGCGGCGGCGACTTCGACCCCGTGCGCTCCCCTTCGCGACCTCCTGCCCGAGGGCACCCTCGAGGACGGGTACGGCGTCCAGCGCCTCGTTCACGAGGAGACCGGACGCGGCCGACGTCGGGTGGGTCGCAAGATCGGCCTCACCTCGGCGGCGGTGCAGCAACAGATGGGGGTCGACTGTCCCGACTTCGGAGTCCTGTTCGCCGACATGGCCTTCGGCGACGCCGAGCCGATCCCCTACGACACCTTGATGCAGCCTCGGATCGAAGCCGAGGTGGCCTTCGTCCTCGGCGCCGATCTGTCCGACCGGCCCATCACCGCCGTCGACGTCCTCCGCGCCACCGAGTTCGTGGTGCCCGCGATCGAGGTTTGCGCGAGCCGGATCGCCGAGTGGGACATCACGATCTTCGACACCGTCGCCGACAATGCCTCGGCCGGCGTGTACGTGACCGGATCCGCGCCCCGGCTCCTTCGCGACCTCGACGACCTGAAGGACATGGCGATGACGCTGACGAGCGCGGGGGAGCGGTTGAGCGAGGGGCGAGGTTCCGCCTGCCTGGGTCACCCGGTCAACGCGGTGGTGTGGCTGGCCAACCAGGTCGCGTCCCGAGGGGAGCCGTTGCTGGCCGGCGAGACGGTCCTCTCCGGCAGCCTGGGTCCCCTCGTCCCCGCGCGGCGCGACACCGAGTACCACGCGTCGATCTCCGGTCTCGGGAGCGTCACTGCGAGCTTCGTATGAGACCTGATTGCTGACCCCTCCGAAAAGGAAGCCAACCATGTCCGTCCTGTCCCTCGGTTACGTCCGGCTCGCCAGTCCCCATGTGGACGAGTGGCGGAAGTTCGCTACCGACGTGCTCGGCTTCATGCCCACGCACGGCCCCGACGCGACCGCGGCCTATTTCCGGTGGGACAACTACCCCTACCGCCTGGTCGTCTCCGCAGCGGACGCCGCGGGAGTCGACGCCATCGGCTTCGAGGTCGTCGATGACACTGACCTGCGGGCGCAGGTCTCTCGCCTCGAAGAGGCGGGTGTCGCCGTGAGACGGGGCTCCGACGAGGAAGCCGCCGCCCGTCTGGTGACCGGCTTCGTCTCGTTCGAGGATCCCGCGGGCACGCCGCTGGAATTCTACCACGGCCCCATCCGCAACGACCTTCCGGTGGTGACCCCCCTCGTGTCGAGTTTCGTGACCGGAGACATGGGATTCGGACACGCCGTTTTGAAGGTCGAAGAATTCGAGCCGGTCCTGAGTTTCTACCGAGAGGTGCTGGGCTTCCATCTGCGCAACACCTGGCACCTCGGTGGGATGTCGATGGCGTTCCTGGGTTGCAACCCGCGCCACCACACCATCGGCATCGGTGCCGGTCTGCCTCGGACCCATCCGCTCGGTCACATCATGGTCGAAGCGGCCACCATCGACGATGTCGGTATGGCGCAAGACCGTTGCCTCGACCAGGGAGTGCCGGTCCGCATGTGCCTGGGACGCCACACCAACGACGAGATGATCTCCTTCTATTGCCAAGCGCCCGACCCGATGATGGTCGAGTTCGGATGGGGTGGGCTCCGGGTCGAGGATCCCGAGCAGGCCGGCACCTACCAGATCTCCCGCCCGAGCTTCTGGGGCCACCGGCCCTTCCCGACCCCCGCTGACGGGCCCTGACCCAACGCCGGCGATTGCCGTGCCGGCCCGCCGACCCGCCAACAATCCGCTCCGCGTGCCGGGAGCGGCCCTACGGCAGGGCGGCGGGGTAGGCTCGATCCGTGCTCACTCGCCTCGAGGTGGACGGCTTCAAGAACCTCCGATCATTGAGCATTGACTTCGGTCCGTTCACCTGCATTGCGGGTGAGAATGGTGCGGGCAAGTCGAACGTCTTCGACGCCATAGAGTTTCTCAGCCTGCTTGCTTCTCGGACGCTGATGGAAGCCGCCCAAGAGGTGAGATCCACTCGCGATGACCGTACCGGCGACCCACGCGACCTGTTCTGGCGCGGTGCCGCTGACCGCCGCGCGAGAATGTTCTTCGGGGCAGAGATGATCCTACCGAGGTCCGTAGAGGACGACTTCGGCCGCGTTGCCGAGGCCTCGATCACGTTCGTCCGGTACGAGATTGAGATTGGCTACGAACCTCCGAGTGGGCTTGAGAAGCTCGGGAGGCTGGTCCTTGCTCGAGAGTCGCTCCTACCAATCAAAATCAGCGAGGGACCCAAGCGCCTTGGGTTCCCTCACAGGGCCTCCAAGTTTCGCGATGCGGTCGTCACCGGACAGCGCCGCAGCCCGATCATCTCTACCGAAGACCGTGATGGCGATCGCATCATCACAATCCATCAAGACGGTGGCAGCCGGGGCAAGCCGAAGCCCGCGTCTGCGACTCGTGCGCCTGCGACCGTCGTGAGCACGATCACCGGTGCGGAGCATCCGACCATTCTCGCAACACGACGTGAGATGCAGAGTTGGCGACGGTTGGCCCTTGAGCCGTCGGCGCTTCGCGCCTCGGACGGATACAGAGATCTGCGCCAGATGGCCGTCAACGGGCGCCATCTTCCCGGGACCTTGTTCAGAGTTGCTACTCGGCGCCCTGCGGAGGGACGGGAACCGGAACCCTCGGCCATCTACTCGCGGGTCGCATCACGACTCGGCTCGCTCACCGGCGTAGGGGTCAAGGGCATCTCCGTCGACACCGACGACACCCGGGAGCTCTTCACTCTCAAGCTCAGGGAGCGGAACGGGATTGAACTCCCGGCCAGGTCCTTGTCGGAGGGCACGCTGAGGTTTCTGGCGCTGGCCGTTCTGCTTGAGGATCCCGAAGCGGAAGGAGTCATTTGCATGGAGGAGCCGGAGAACGGGATCCACCCTGCCAACCTGGAGGCGATGGCCGAGTTGCTGCGCGACCTGGCTGTTGATCCCACGGAGCCCCCTGGCGATGACAATCCCCTCCGCCAGGTGATCGTGAACACCCACTCGCCCGCGCTCGTTCAGTTGTTGGAACCAGCGGAGTTGTTGTTCGCAACCACTCGCGCCGTTAAGGATGCGGACGGTGTTGCCCGGGTGCTGCGACTGGCACCGCTGAGCGAAACGTGGAGAGCCGAGCGGTCAGCCGAGCCACCAGTCGCGAAGGCCGAAATTCTTCCGTATTTGACCAGTCCTCCGGGTTCACAGCTCAGGCTCGACAGCATCCCTGCATGATCCGCCGTGCTGTCTTTCTGGCTGACGGATCGTCCGACGTCCCTCTCGGTGATCACCTTGAGACCATGTGCGCTGAGCGCGGTGTCGAGGTACGGGTAGCCACTCCTGACCTGAGGCGCCTCCCGAAGCATCCGGGGCATGGGGTCGCTGACCGCTTGAATGCAGTACTTCAGCTCGATGAGGCTGGGTTCGATCTTGTGTTCGTTCACCGGGACGCCGAGAAACAAGACCCGCAGGTCCGGGTCGACGAAGTACGCCGGGCGGTTCGCGAAGTCCGCGCCGATCTTCCGGCCGTACCCGTCGTGCCGGTTCGCATGACCGAGGCGTGGCTTTTGCTCGACGAGTCGGCCATTCGGCGCGTAGCCGGCAAGCCCGACGGCAGGATGCCCATCGGGCTACCGCAGATGGCAAGAGTCGAGAAGCTCCCCGACCCGAAGTCCACGCTCAGGCAAGTACTCGAGGCTGCCTCAGGCCTTGAGGGCCGCAAAATGAAGCTGTTCAAGAGTCGCTTTGGGGAGCACCGTCGGCTCCTACTGGAGCGACTGGACATTCATGGTCCGGTGCAAGACCTGTGCGCGTGGCGCGCCCTCGAAGCATCCCTCGACGAAGCGCTGGCGAGCTTCTCCTAGCGGTCGGAAGCTCAGGGTGCTCGGGGTTCACCCACGTCGAGCTGGTTGACATGGCCGGCAAGTCCGGCCTGCAGTCTCCCGGAATTCGGCTTGGATCCCCGGTGCAGTCCACGCCCGGGTCTTGCACTGTGACGGAAAATCGTTACATTATTTTGTCATGAAGCCATCAGTGTTCTCCACGGTGGCGTCTGATGTCGCTGCGCTACCCGAGCGATCGTTTGTGCGTGGCAGCGATTTCAGCGCGCCTCGCGGGCCGGTGGACACTGCGTTGTCGCGTCTGTGCGCTGCTGGTGCCCTGTCGAGGGTTCGCAAGGGTCTCTATTGGAAGGGTGCCGATACTGCGTTCGGCATGTCTCGTCCTTCGCCAGGTGATGTTGCGCTTGAGGTCGCAGGTCCCGGTTCTGGCCCCGCGGGGGTGGCGGCCGCGCGCTGGTTGGGGTTGACGACACAGGTTCCCGCGATCTTTGCCACGGCGGTTCCCATCCGCGCGCCCAAGGGGTGGAGGTCCGTGACGTTCTGTCAGCGCACTTTCTCGCGTCGGCTCCGCGACCTCTCGCCCACCGAGGTAGCGCTCATCGAGGTCTTGCGGGCAGGGCCGGCAGTGGTCGACGGTCCGTGGGAGTCGGTTGGAGTGACCGCGTCTCGGCTGGCCGCGGAGGGTTCGATCCGGATGAAGATGGTTGAGGAACAGATCGGCGATGAGCCGCACCGCGCCACACGCGAGCGATGGAAGGAGCTGATCGTTGGGCAACCAAGCCTCATCCCGCCAACGGCTGCATGACCTGGCAACTGCTCACCGACCCTGGTGCGATCGGCGTCGCTGCGTCGCGCATTGAGGAGACCGCTGGGATTCCCGCAGCCCATCTTGAGAAGGACTTCTGGATTACCGAGGCGCTGCGCACCGCAACGACCCAGGCGTGCTCCGCAATGGCGCCTTTCTTGAGCCAGGAGCCCGAGCTGGCACACTCCCCGAAGGTCTCCGACTCTGCTGAGAGTGTTCGGCGATTCAGACGGTGGCCTGGAACTTGCGCATGAGCCATGGCCCGGCGGTGACCGGACTGTGGCGTGGTTCCTCGCACGGCTCTAGACATGTCGGGAGGCACTCGATGCGGGCATCCCAGTTCGCCATGTGGAAGAACGCGAACGAGTGCCGCTCCAGGGTGCCCGGCACGACTCGGTGCAGGGTCGAACGCCACCGGTCGTTGGTCCACTGTGCGATCGTGTCGCCCAGGTTCACGACGAAGAAGTCGGGGTCGGGTGTGATGGACCGCCACTGGCCGCCCGCGTCCTGGACCTCCAGCCCCGGCACATCGTCGGTGCGCAGGATCGTGAACGTGCCGTAGTCGGTGTGGGCGCTGGCGCGCAGCGCCTGGCCCGTGGGCGCCGAGGTTGCCGGGTACCGAATCGCCCGCATGGACGTGATCGGCCGGTCGACGAACCTCTCGAAGTAGGTCGCGGGCAGGTTCAGAGCGAGCGCCATCACCTGCAACAGCCGCTCGGCGACGGCGCTCAGCGCCTGGTAGTACGCGGTCCACGCGGCCCGCATCTCGGGCACCTGTTCGGGCCAGAGGCTTGGGGAGTAGATCCACTCCTCTGCGGGCAGTGGCTTGCGTGGTGCTCCGCAGTCGGGGCCGACCGCCAACGACTCCTTGAGGTCGGGCTCCGCCTCGCCGTCGTCGAGCGACCGGGCCAGGGTCTCGGCCCTGAACCCCGAGTAGCCGTAGGGGTAGCCGGGTTCGGGAAAAGCAATCGCTCGCTTGACCTCGTCAGGGAGGTCGAAGAACCGGATCGCCGCCGACCACGCCTCGTCACGGACCTCGGCGTCGACGACGTCGATCGGAACTCGGAAGAAGCCGAGGTCGCAACACGCCCGGTCCATCGCTGCAGCCTGCGTCCCAATCGGCGCATCGAGATCAACCACTCCCAGCCTCATCGAACCGGCAGGAGCCGTCATGAGAGGCAAGGCTAAGCGACATCCAAGATCGATGAAGCAATTCCGGCGGGGGAGGCGTGAGACCGGCCCACCTGTCAGTGGTCTTTGGGATTCGCTCGGAGGCGGCCAGTCGAACCGCTCGCTGGTGGGGTTCGCTCAGTCGTGTGACCTGCGTTCTGGTGGTGGCTTGGGTGAGGCGGATGCCGTCGCTCTTTCGGACACACGGCGGATGGCGGATCCAACTGTTGGGTGGGAGACTCCGAAGACCCTTGCAATCTCGCGGTTCGAGAGATTCCACCGAGAACTGAGTTCACTCATGGCAAGGTCTCGGTCGAAGTCGTGCGAAGCAGATTCCAGCACGCGCTCGAGGAGCGACCGATCAAACGGCACATCCGAGGTGAGCGCCTCGCGACGAGCGGACCGGAATACCCGCCCGATGTCAGCCGGGCTCAGCCGGGCCGTCGCGTCGGACATCATTGTGGCGACCCACTCGGGAACCCCGGAGCCCTCGAGCAGGGATTCGAGGAAGCGTCTGCGAACTGAGTCCCTCGGATGATCGATATCGATGATCATCTCGAACCTTCGGGATACGGCAGTGTCGAGGAGGTGGGCGTGGTTGGTGGCAGCGATCAGTAGGCGGTTGGCAGGCCAGTTGTCGAGTTCCATCAGCACCACGTTCACGATGCGCTTCAACTCACCGACATCGGTTGAGTCGTCGCGTCGTTTGCCCACCGCATCGAACTCGTCGATCAGAAGCACACAGTCCGTGTCTCGACCGACTCCCATGGCGTCGCGCATGTTCTTGCCTGTGCCACCTAGCAAGCTGGAGATGACCTCGGCGAGGTTGACCGTCGCCAGCGGCAGTTCGAGACCGGCGGCCACGTGGTGAGCGAGGAGTGTCTTGCCCACGCCGGGCGGGCCGCTCAGCAAAACGGTGTTGGCCGGAGCGAGGCCCGCTTCGGCCAGGCGCTCCCGCTGAGTCCACTGAGCAAGCAACTGGTCAAGGAGTCTCTGTACCGATTCCTCCAGGAAGATCGCCGGGAGGGCTGCGGTGTCCGGCGACGACCACTCGACGAGGTGCTCGGTTGGTCGTGGCTCAGCCGACACCGATCTCAGGTTTGCTCGCGCCGTGCCGTCGACGATTGCTTCTCCGAGTCGCTGCCGGAGGTGCTCTCTGTTCGGCAGGTCTTCCGGGAGGGAGCGAAGGATGCGGTTGGCGAGTTGTCGTACACCCGCTCCGTTGCCGCCCACGCCCACCCTCACCAGGTCTACGAGAGCCGCTTCAAGTGAGTGGTAAGAGTCATTTCCAATAGCCATGACCTTACCAGTATGAATCGGTCAGTCAATGGAAATAGTGCTCTAGGAACCACAAGCAAGTGGTAAAAACTGTGGTCACACCCCTGGCCATGTCCACGAAGGGGCGGCTCTAGGAGCCCATCACCGCACCCGCAGCGGACTGAGCCCGGAGGCCGTGGGTGCTGCCTTCTTCCCCGGGGTGAGGCTCAGCAGCTCCGCCCTCCCAAGGACCGCTGACCACCTCGCCGAGCTGCTGTGCCTAACCGCTGGCTGGCGTTACGAAATTTCGGGCGTGTGAATGCGCAGCGGTCGGGACGACCGGACAGTCGCCTCGGTGTCTGGACAGGCCGCTAGAGCGGGCGGAGCTGCGTGCTCAGGATGCCTCGAGTGGAACCTACGTAGATCTTCCGATGGTCCTCGATCTGCGGGTCGAGTCCCTGCGCCAACGCTGCACGGGATTCAACATTGAGAGCGATATGAACGTGTGGCCACTCCTTGCCCTTCGCCTGGTGGAAGGTCAACCCAGGGACGTAGCACTTCTCGGTAAGGAGCCAGTACCTGAGGAGGTCAAGCCGGTCTAGGCGGCTGGAGCGTCGTGCTGCAGGGAGGGCGGGCTTGCGCTCCCCGCCGACCTTGGTGGCGACGCGAAGCGCCTCCATCACTTCCTCACGGGGGACCGCGGGGTCTCGTAGCTGTTGCAGGGGAACGTCCAGATCAATCTCTTCACGGTCGCGCCGGAGGCACCGAGCAGCCTCTGCTTGCCCCAGTGCTGCGACGCCGAGCCTTGCCTGTGCAACAACGTTAAGGAGAAGGGCGATTGCCGCATCAGTCTGGCAGTCGAGTTGACCAAATGACAACGGAATCGCATCCGGCCCAGAGGCGGGAATGTGGTCCCATTCGGCTGCGAGTACGACGTCGGGCTGAGTCATTGCGTTCGGAATCGATACGGCTTCTCGAGCCCTCAGCGATCGAGCGAGTTCTATGGACTCGCTCGTCTTGAAGCGGAACGAATTGGATATGGAATATCGGTCAAACGGGTAGTCATCGAGGAGGTCGTGAACCATGTCCGGGCGGGCGCCTCGCCACTCGTAGAGCGCCTGCCACGGGTCTCCGACGAGGGTGACGTTCAACCCGGCCTCGATGCACCGGCGCACGAGGTGTGCATCAAGGCCGTTGAGGTCGAATACCTCGTCGACGATCAGATGGTGGTACGTCCGCGCGAGGTAGGTGTCGATAGCATGTCGAAGATCAGGCTTCCCGAGAGCTAGGCCCACAATCTGACGGATCTCGTCGTGAGTGCAGACGCCATTCAACAGGCGCTCCATCCAGTCGTCCTTCCTTCTGTAGGGCATGCCCCAGCAAGCCCGTTCGACACGCCGGTAGTCCGCAGCGAGGGTCGTGCCGTTCATCCCGATCTCCCAGCGTTGGTCTTGCTGCCCGCCCGGCGACACTCGAGTGGCGCCACGCTGTCTAGCCCAGGAATCGATCACTTGGGGCCGCTTCACTTCAACCGGCCAGGTGACGAGGCCTGTCAGGAGCAGGTACTCGACCACACAGCGATGGAGTCTGTCCATCGTGGCCACCCGATTTGGAGAGTGAAGACTCCTGGTGCCCCAACGAGCTGCTGTTCGGATTCGCAACTCTGCTACCGCGCTCCTGGCGAAAGAGACAGAGATGATTCCTCTTGGCTCGAGCCCATTGCTACGAGCGTGGTGAAGCACTCCGAATCGTTCTACCGCAACGGTCGTCTTGCCCGAGCCGGGGGCGGACTCGACGAAGCTCAGCTGCGATGTGTTGAGCAGTGCGCTGCGCTGCTCAACACTCAGCCTCGGTCGGCTCATCGGCGTCCGCTTCCTCTTCGTCTTCAGACACTCCCGAGTTGCGCGCGACGAATCGTCCCCAAAGAAAGTCAAACGCGTCGGAGAAGTGGACTGGTGCAGTCGCTTCGATGCCATTTGTCTCAAGCAGGTCAACCACAGCTTCGGCAAAGTCTGCCTTCTTGCCGGACCCAGGCCCCTCCTTGGCGAAGTACTCGGCGACTGTCGAAGGGTTGAGCTTGCCCAAGTCGGCTCCGATGTTCTTGAGGGCTGCCATAACAAGTTGCTCGTTGCCCGCGACGAGGGACGGCTCGAGGGTCGGGTCGCTGAGGAAGCAGGCAACCACTTGCTCGTCGAAGTCATCGAGCCAGCTGGGGGTCCCCAGTTTGTCGGCATCGCCAAGAATGACAAGCCCGTCGACGAGTTCAAAGTCGCGAGTCGCTAGGAACCGGGGTATCCAGTCGCCGATCCGGCCTCCTGCGATCGTGATGGTTACCGAGTCAATGAACCGCGACTTGTGCTCATCGCTGGCCGCCCATCGATGGCCGAAAGCGCGGAGCAGAAGTGCGTCCGTAATGCCCTCAACGACGACAGAGATAGGCGAAAAGAGCGCCGCTGACTTGGTCACGTCGAGATGGCGGTTGGCCATTCGCAGGACCCGTGCCCGTTCGCTCTCACCGAGCGGAAGCTCACTTGGCAACCGAGGCGTAGTCGTCTCGCCGGACCGACGGAGGATCACGAGTTCCTCACACCTGGCGGCACTGATGATTTCGCTGGAGTGGGTCGTCATCACGATCTGCAACTCTGGCCGATTTTCCACTACACGTCGAAGGTGGCGTGCAAGCCCGTGCTGAAGCTGTGGGTGTAGATGTGCTTCGGGTTCTTCGATGACCACCGTGACGTGTGGCGATGGGGGAAAGAGCGAGTCAAGCTCCGTCTCGGACTCTTCGTTGGCTGCTTCGATCTCATCGATCTGGGCATCGGTGGCATCACCGTCGGGCTCCCCAGCTTGGGCCATGCCCGGGGTGTCTTTGGGTGACTCCTCTGCTTTGTGTTCCCCTCCAGGAATCGCAGACAGGATGACCGCGAGGTGTAGAAGATTGACGTAGCCAAGTGCCGATATTTCTAGACGCTCGGCCAGGTGTCGCTCATCGACCGTTGCAAGGACGAACTCGAGAACCCGAGCAAGCAGATCGTCGTCAACGTGTGCTCTGCCTAGGAACGGGAAGTGCGGACTGACCGCGCCGGCGAGTTCGTTGACCTCGCTTCGCACCCGTTGTTCCAGGCTCTGAATGAGTGGGTCATCGCGGAGCTGATCCAAGAGTGCGCCGACGGTCGTCCGCACCGCGGTGAGTTGTCGGTGACCGCTGCGCCTCTCCATCTCAGCTCGAAGGGCCTCAACGATGAGCCGGGCTTCTCGTCCAGCCAGTTCATCTATGGGACGTCGATCGGCCCTGAGAAACAGTAGGACTAGTGAGTCGATCGCATCATCGTGTGCATCCTCGATCGTCTTCGCCCGCACGCGCCCCATTGATGGCTCGAGCTGACGGCGAAGAGACGGAGCCTCCTCGCCGTTGTTGCGCTCGATCGACCATCGTGGATGGGGCTCAGGGTCTTCGTACTGGAAGTGGACCGCGACAGAGCGTTCTGCTCGCGGCTCGAGAGCCGCAGCGATAGGCCGAGGGATCTGAGGGAACACGTGGCGGTGGGAGAGATACATCGCCTCAGAAACGGTGGTCTTGCCTGTCCCGTTCGCTCCGACGAGCACACTGAAACGACCGGGGAACTCGCATACGAGATCACCACCCACGGCGGCCCGGTAGCCCTTGACCTCGACGCGCCTCAGAAACATCGCTGCTCGTGGTGCATGACGTGCTGTTCCATAACACCATCGTCGCGCACGCACAGACGGCTCAGCGGATTTGGACTCAGGTTCTCATCTGCGGCGGTTCCAGGGCGGTGAACGGCCGTGAGTGCTTTGGGTTTCTCGCGATCTGTGCTCGGTGATCGTCTCTCTGGTGGGGGCGTTGGCCTGGTGGCGTTAGGTTTGCTCGTTCCCCTTCCATGGGGTTGGGTAGTCCCCCGATTACGCTCCTGCTCCCGGAGGCGCCCCTTGCGACGCGCACGCGAATGCTGGTTCCGCTGGTCCCAACCCGCGCAAAGTCCGGCACCCAGCTGTCTGGTCTGGCGAAACCACTACTGAGGAGTCGCAGGCGCATCGGTCCGGCAGGGAAGCCGTGAAGGAATCGATGGTTCCATTGACCCTGAGATCGAGGTTCAGGTCGAAGACATTGTCAATCCAAAGACTGAGCCAGCCGTCGGGTGTGAACTCTCGGTGCCGCAGGATGACGGGGATTTCATCCACCCCGTAGGTGCTCGGCGATGGCCTGGGCGTGTGCGGTACCGCTCCTTGACCACGTATGCGGACCAAGTGGAGCCGCTTGGGCGGCGCCCCCGCCAAGTTGGCGAACGACTCCACGCCGGCGATCACCGCGCCGATGAGCGCCTCCAAGCTGGTCTCGGGCGTGGCCCGGATGATGTCGATGGGCACCATTGGCGGGAAGGCGTGGAGGGTGCTGCGGAGCGGGAGGCTGGTGTGGTCGAGACGCTTGGCGGGAGTGCTCGGTGTCGACAAGGTGGGTCCGGCGGAGGTGGTGTCGCTGGTGGTGACGGTCGGGTGATGATCAGGTCGGTAGGGTCGTCGCCATGAGACTTCCACCATCGGACGCCATCTGGTCGCTGACCATCTACCTCGCACTCACCGCCGACCACATGGGCTACGTCGGCGAGCAGAACGACGACCTCCTGGCCGTCGCCTCCTAATGCCGGTCGCGATCGTCACCGGGGCGAGCCGAGGCATCGGTGCGGGCATTGCTCGGCGGCTGGTGGCTGAGGGCTGTGATGTCGCCTGCGTGGCCCGGACGTTGGCCGAGGGGGACTCGCATCTCGACGGGTCGTTGCAGCGAACCGTCGATCGCCTCACGGAGGCGGGGGGACGCGCCCACGCCGTCGTCGCCGACCTCTCGGCCCCGGACTTCGACGCCCACGGGTTGGTCTGCGAGGTCGAAATCGTGCTCGGTCCGGTGGATTACCTGGTCAACAACGCGGCGGCGGCGTTCTACCCGAGCTACCTCGAGACGCCCCGCAAGCGGATGGAGGTGTCGTTCCGGGTGAACGTGGTGGCACCATGGCTGCTGGCCCAGGCCGTTTTGCCGGGGATGATCGAGCGGGGCACGGGTTCGGTGCTGAACCTCACGTCGCAGACGGCGATCATGCCTCCCGGCCCGCCGTTCAAAGTCGCACCCCAGATCGGGGGCGCGACCTCCTACGGTGGTTCCAAGGCGTGGCTGGAGCGGGCCACGGTCGGTGCGGCTGCCGAGCTGTACGGCACCGGTGTGTCGCTGAACTGCCTCTCGCCCGACACGTCCGTCATCACCGAAGGCAGCGATGCCCTCGTCGATCTGTCGGCCTACCCCAACGAGCCCGTCGACACGATGGCCGAGGCCGCCTGGGCGCTGCTCACCGGAGACCCCGAGGAGTTCACCGGCCGCGTCGAGTACGCGCTCTCCCTGCTTCACCGGCTGCAACGACCCGTTATGCGGCTGGACGGAAGCGGTCTGCTCGAGGGCTGGCAGCCACATGAGTTCGACACTGCCTACCTGATCGCCCCCGGAGGCGACCGACCATGACCATGTTGGGCCTGTCGGGCGAGGAGCGGGCGCTGATGCGCGATCACTCCAGGGCGAGGTAGGGGAGTTGGCCACATGATGGACACCGATGGCCTGAGCGGATCCGAGTTGGTGTTCTTTTGGCGCGTCGAGGAGTGGTACCAGTGGTTCGGGCTCTTCATGATCATCGTCGTCGCGGCGTTCGTGATCTGGGAGTTCCGGGCGCGCTGGCGACGGGGCGAGCCGATGAAGCCCTACACGCTCGACTCGCTTTCGTCGGGGGCGACGTTCTTCATGCTCGGCCTGGTCAGTGTGTTCACCCTGTTGGCCACGGTGGGGCGCCACATCCACGACAACTGGGCCATCTGGAAGACCGGGATGAACATCTGGGCGCTCATCGCGGTGTTCGTCGCCGCGGACCTCGTCTACTTCTTGATCCACTGGGCCTTCCACCGGGTCAACCTCTTGTGGGCGACGCATTCGGTGCATCACAGCTCCCCGTACTTCAACACCCCGATGGCGTTCCGGTTCGGCCCCCTCGACAAGGTCGTGAACGACATCGCCCACCTGCCGCTCGCCCTGTTCTTCGACTGGAGGCTCATCATCATTGCCGCCGTCTCCAACCAGGGCTACCAGGCGTTCATCCACAACCCCGAAATCGGCAAGCTCGGGTTCCTGGAGAAGTTCATGAACACGCCGTCCCATCACCGGGTACACCATGGTTCCGACCGGAAGTACCTCGACAAGAACTACGGCGGGATCCTCATCATCTGGGATCGCATATTCGGCCAGTTCCAAGAGGAGCACGAGACCCCGATCTACGGAATCACGAAGCCGATTAACTCGTTCAACCCCTTCATTGTGTGGTTCAACGGCTTCACTCGCCTGTGGACCAAGACTCGAACGGCGTCGGGCCCACGAGAGGTCCTCAACTGCATCGTGAGGCCACCGGGCTGGCAAACCCACCAAGAGGCCCGGACCAGGGCCGCCCTCGAAGGAGCCCCGGTCGCCAGCGGATGAAACTCCCGTCGTATCCGTTACTGCCTCAGCTTGGCCAGCGTGGGCTGCGTCTCGAGTCCCGACTCTCGACGCCCTCGCCACAACCCCTTGAGCCAGACCGAAACCACCGAGTGATGAGCTACCACGTACGCTCCACCATCCGACCTTGCCCCAGCACGCGTCATCTTTTCGGCTCCATGAAGTCGGCGACCCAGGCACCGATCGCCATGATGGCGCGCTTGGTCACTCCGAAGCTGCTTTGCAGGTTGTGATTGAAGCCGGCGACGTAGATGTCGCGTCCGAGGCTCACGCCCCCCACTGATCGAATCGTGCCGGTGTAGGCGTAACCCTTCACCGGGGCGCCTCTCGACCTAGGGAGATCCCACTCGGGCATCTCATGATCCTCCAGGTCGGTACCTGCGACCTGCTCGAAAGCAGCTACGACCGAGCGTCCGTTGAGGATGAGGTGACCGAGACTGGAGTCGCGCAGCAACATCCCCATTGGCTCAGCGGAGAGCCTCACCAGGTGTTGCCTCTCTGCCACCGGGAGGTTGCCCCACTTGGTTGTGGTGGCGTAGGGGACCAGATCAAGATGGCAGGCCATGTTCCTACGTTGGCCGTAGAACGACGCACCGGAGTCCGACAGCATCCGCTCCAATGAACCGAACCACCGGTGGTAGGGGTTCCCGTGGAAGTAGCGGCAGCAGGCAGCGACCATCGATTGGACTTGCAGGGCGTCGACTTCATTCCAGCTCCCGCACCCCATCGAGCTGAGCGTCGGAAGACGCCTCTCTGCACCAGCGAGCTCAGCTCCAGCACGGTCGACAAACTCAAGGTTGCTGGGATTCAGTCCCACGGTCCCCACCGAGGCACCTGGCAGATCCCCGAAGAACGGTACCGGGCATGCCGAGTCTAAAACCGAAGTCCCCTCGAGCGCCCCCTCAGCGAGACGGCGGACAAGCATGGTCATCGCTACGTACAAGGGACTCAACTCTAGGGAAGCCTGTGGCACTCAGATGCGCCGAGCGCGTCCGACGCCAACGCAATCCCCATCCACGCCATCTCATGAGTCCGGCCCCGTCAACGGAGAGCACAAAGACCGAAGGCGCGCTGTCGATGGTCTCTTGGATTCGGGCGATGGCGGCCAATGGAACCGCGCGGCGGCCAGCGTAGCCGCGCAGTGGTGAGATGGATTCAGTGGTGATACCGCATCTGGAAAGTGGCGTGGGTGATGTGGATGCTCTCACCCTCGATGAGGTCGTGGTGGGCATGCCGACCAGCCTGGTTGAGCTACACAGCGGGCCAGTAGAGGCCCTTTGGCCGATTGCCTACTCGCTCCCTCCTGCGGCAAGAAGGGGCCAGCGCGCACGCGATGTAGGGTTCTCGGTCAAGTCGAACGGCCAGGCCGTCACGAAATTGGGTGTTGGGCCTTGCAGCGCCGCCAGCCGTTGCCGTCGGGCCGGTGAACTCCGACGCCGGACAAACGGCAAGATCTTGAATCGGCGAGGGGTTTATCTGTGGCGGCTACGAATTCTTGCAATTCCTGTAGTGATCATTCGTTGCGGCGTCGGCTGGCCCTAAGAAATACGACTGGCCTTCTAGCTGATCTGCGACACTGAAGTAGGATCTGATCTTGTATAAATACCGCTCGTGCGACATCTGTTCCTGAGGCTGTTGTGTTGCAAACGCTACTCTGTGTGGCATACTACAAACATGTCATTAGATCATGTTGCGACACCTCGCGAGACGGTCGCCAGCCTACTCGCATCAGCGAGACGCCGCGGGCTGAATGCCTCCGTGCCGATTCGACGCGAGTTCGTCCAACTCGGCCCCCAGTCTACCCCTGCACCTGGCGTCCTCGCCCAACTCCTCCACAACGGCGACCAGCGCGGGCTCGATCTGTATCTGATGCTCAAAGCGGTCGCTAGTTCGCCGCCCTACAATTCTCATCGCAGCGCCAGTGTTTGGGCCCGGGCCCTTCGCCACTGCTCCGAGACGGCCTCGCCCCAGACGGTTTCGAAGATCTGGCGGCGGCTTGAGGGGATGAAGCTGGTTTCGAGGGGCCGTACCGGGCGCCTTGCCAACATCACCCTGCTCCGAGAAGACGGTTCGGGGGATCCTTATGTCCATCCTGCTGAATCACGGCATCCCTATCTGCGGCTCCCCGTGGCCTACTGGCTCAATGACGATGAGAAGTGGTGTTCGACGTTGCCGCTGCCTGCGAAGGCGATGCTGCTGATCGGGTTGTCGCTACGCCCGGGGTTTGTGCTTCCAGTAGAGAAGGCCCCGGACTGGTACGGAGTGTCCGCGGACTCGGCTCAGCGAGGCTTCGCCGAACTTGAACGGCGGGGAGCGCTGGAGCGGCACCGTGTCAAGAAGAAGGCTCCGCTAGCTCCTCTCGGTTTCACCACCGATAGCCGCTTCACACTCCTCGCAGACTTCGCTCGACCGATGGGTGACGGCCATGGATGATCAACTTTGCGGCTTCTTGGATGAGTCCAAGAAGCCAGTTCGTGATCCGCGGACGAGGCGGGAGTCAGGAGCCGGGGACTTCTACGTCGTGGCTGCCGCGGTGGTCTTGCAGGGTCACCTCGAGGAAACCCGCTCTGAGCTTCGTGGCTTGGCCGACGTACTGGGCGCGGATCTGCACTACAACGAACTCGGACGAGACCGCCGTATCGAGGCCGTGGAGCGCATTGACGCAATCCCCTTCTGGGACGGTTACCTGTTCGAGACGGCCCAGCCTCTCACATCGCGTCACAATCCTGAGCGACGCCTACGAGACCACACCATGGCTGCGGCGTTCATTGCCCTGGGCGCGGACGAGGGTGTAGAGCACCTCGTGTTAGAGACTCGTGGCAAGCCGTCGATGGGTTTCACTCAACTCGATCAGCAGGACCACCGGGTTCTGCAACGCCTGCGAAACAAGAAGGAAGTGCCGTACACGTTGTCGATCAGCCACGAAACCAAGACCGAACCGCTGCTGTGGCTCGCCGACGTAGTGGCCGGAGCCCGGTCAGATCATCTGTGCAAAGTGTATGACGAAATCTATCCCCTGCTCTGTCACCGCATTCGTCGCGTGCACTCGGTGCTCGACCGATGAGCCCCAAAATCGCAGCGGCCCCGGGACTACGATCCGTAGCCAATCCGGGGCGTACTTCCGATGAGGCCCTCGCGGGTAGCTCATCAGCCGACACCATTATCGGCCAAGATCGAGCCAAGTGCAAGCACAACCCTGCAGATTCTCGTCGATCGACTCTCGTCTCCAGGTTTCGAAGAGTGGCAATTGTGATGTCGCGATAGCATGACACCATGCGTAGGCGAACCACCACGGTGCGAATGCCCGAGGGCCTGGCCGAGAGGGCCGACGTGGTTGCTCGGGGCAGAGGCATCAGCGTCAATGCCCTGATGCTTGAAGCGCTCGAAGCCGAGATCGAACGGGTCCGCCGAGACGACGACTTCATGCAACACCTCCGAGAACTGACCGAACGCGACAAAGAAATCCTGGACCGCCTCGCCGAGTGAGGTACCTCACCTTCAGTGAGGTACTCAGAGCCATCAAGTGCTGCCGGAATGGGTCGCCGGGGTTGCGGGTGCAGAAGGGGGCTTGGGGTTAGGGGCAGTTGTGGGTGGCGGGGGAGGCGAAGGTCGCCAGGTCGTGAGGGCCGCTAGGGAGATCTCCGTGGGCATGGTCAGCTCGGGCGTATGCCAGCAACCGACCATCCCTTCCGAGAGGGCTGCGGGTACTGGGGCTTGCGAAGAATCCGTCATGCTCTTTGTTGCTGGGGGGTAGCGACTATGTGTTGAGCCTCATATGTGTTAGACTGCATTCTCCATGGAGGTCCGGTACCACCCGCTGTTCACTCGCTGGCTTGAGGAGCTTGTGGAAGAACATGAGGAGGTGTTCGGTGAAGTCATCCAATACTCCTGAGGACACGGCCAAGGCCGCTGGCTCTCCTATCACCGATGATGAGTGGGAGCAGTCAGTGTCGGATCACGAGCGCTTCAAGTCCCTTCTTGAGGCCAAGCCGCAGGCAAAGGCTCGCTACGACGCGTTGCTTGCTGAGATCAGTGGTCGCCAGGCCACTTTGCGTAGGCTTCGACTAGCGCGTTCGTTGACGCAATCGACCGTTGCCGAGTTCCTCGAGATGGATCAGTCCGAGGTCTCTCGGCTGGAACGTCGCAGCGACTTGCTTTTCTCCACCCTCAAGCGGTTTGTGGAGGCCACCGGTGGGGAGATGCACGTTTTCGTCACCTATCCCGAGGGAGGGCCTGTGGAATTGCTCGTTGGCGAGGACTGAGCTCGCCTCGGTCTCCAGCCTTCCACCTCCCCTTTTCCCGAGGCCGGCCAGCTTCTCGTCCACGACTTGTCCACCTAGCATTGACGGCAGAGGAACTGCCCATGGCTTGCGGCTGCAAAGGGGGAGCCCTGGGTCATGATCAGGGGTGGATGGTGGGGAAAGCTGCCTACGGTCTATGGGATTCGCGCAGTGGCGGCCAGCCGACGACTACTGATCCGCAGTGGGCGACTCGGGTTTGTTCTTGATGCTTGGGGCGAGCTTCTTTGCCTTGGCGACATCAGCCCTCAATGGCGTCCCGACCTCGTCGGTCAAATCGGCGAGGTATCGGTCGGCCTCTTCGAGCAGCTCCTGGCGTCGCAACTCTGCTTTCACGGTGGTCCCCCCACACTGACTCCTGCTCAGGGTTGGTCAATCGGTGATGATGTCGGCGAGGTCGTGGCGCAGGCGCTCGTAGTCGACGGGGGGTGCGGTTCGGAAGTGCTCAATGGCTGCTTCGGCCCGCACGAAGCGGCGCCGCCCCGGAGTGCTCAGCTCGCCAAGCGGTTGACCCTTCTGCGTGTCAGCGGAATTTGTGCCTTCGGTGAGGCCGCTCACCAATTGCCTGCTGTTGCCGCGGCTCTCCCCGTGGTTGGTCTCGGCATCCATCCCCAAGAGCGTGTCACATGGAGCGACCAACTTGGCCCGGATAAACGCGGCGGCAAAGGCCGTTCACGGAACGGGAATCGTCGGTCGGGGCCAAGTGGGTCTGGTGGGGGGCCCGGTGCTTCGGCGAGGGTTGTCAGGTCGTGGGGGTGGCGGGGATGGGCGTAGCCTGGCAGGGTCCACGGACGGGGAGGAGGTCACATCGTGACGACACCCATTGCGGCCACCGCCGCTGTCGAGATCGCCCGGCCTGCCGGTGAGGTCTGGGCGAAGCTCCGCCGCTTCGGCGATCTGGGCTGGGCCGGGGACGCCATCGCCGAGGTTCGACTGCGCGAAACCGACGAGGCGCTCATCCGCGACGTGCGGGTCGCGGGCTCCGACGAGTTGATCAGCGAGCGGTTGGTCGAACGCGACGACGACGCCATGACCTTCACCTACGCCGTGGACGGCCTCATGATGGGCATGGCCGACTACGTCGCCTGTTGCGGGGTCCAGGCCGTTGACGACTCCTCGTGCCGGGTGTCGTGGGACTGCTCCGCCTCCACCACGGCCGATTCGCCGTCGGCGGGTCAGGAAACCCTCGAGGGCATGGCCACCGGCATGGCCCACCTGTTCGCCGCCAGCTTCGCCGGCTGACGGTCGTGTTCCGACGCGACCAGAACGGACTGTGTTGCGGCAGCCTGCCCCAAGCGGACTTCGACGCGCGGGTCGATGCCTCCCCGGCTACGGTGCCGGGCGCGCTCCGGCCGTTCTGAACGCGCTCTGGGCCGCCGGCGTGAGGGCACCGATCACCATCGAAGTGTTCAGGACCGAAATCATGACGCTCCCCGCCCGCGAAGCCGCCGAGGCCATTGCCCGATCGGTGGACGAGCTGTTCGGCACCCCCGCAGCCCCGCAGCCATGACCCAGCGGTAACGCCACCACGAGAGCGAACTTCCCGCCACCGATGCGTGGGCCGAGGGGCAGGCTCGGGGTGGGGGATAGGAGTGGACGGCGGGGTCAGCGGCTCTTTGGGTCCAGGTGTCTTCCGGGTCGTCCTCCGTGCCATCAAATGGCAACGGCTACGACTGCAGGATCGGTTCGAGTCGGTGGAAGAGCGGGTTGGTCTCATCCGGTTCGGTACCGGCGATGATCATGCACATTCGCAGTGATCGCCGGTGCATGGCGCCGATCAGCTCAGCGTCGTGGGCCGCATCGTTCCGTTCGATCACCCCGGTGATGGCGTCATCGGCCGAGGGCAGGTCGTCATGGGTCTCGCCCGTGATGGCCTCGATGTCGGCCACCGTCTCGCGCTCGAACCAGGCACGGTATCGGGCATGGTTCAACAGGAACGAGGGGATGCCCTGGAGGAGATCCCGTTCCCACTCCGCGAAGGCCGTGGACGTCGGGAGGCGCCCGATGTCGTTGACCAGCTTGGTCAGACCGGACTCCTCGAGGGGGCTGATCGATCCGGCCGGCAGGGGGAGATGGTGGTCGAGGGCCACCCCCTCGTATTCGGCGACGGCCTCGAGGGCCCGGCGGGTGATGTTGGCGGTCTCGAGCAGGCCCTCCATCCAATTGGCGCCCTGCGTGTCGGGGTCCATGAACCACTTGCCCGCGATCGCGGAGAGTTGCAGGAAGTTCGCGGTGTGGTAGCAGACGAGCCGGGGGTCGACCGGCTCCCCGCTTGCCTCCTCGTAGCGCCGATACAGCGCAGGGATGTCCCCCATGTTCTCGTAGGGGTGGCGGCCCCGAAAGCAGGCCAGATCCCAGTGGTTGTCACCCACTGATGCGATCTCGAAGTCGGTCAGGGCGGCCACCTCGGGGCCGGCCGACATGAACTGCCCCGCATCACCGGTGATGAAGCTGGCCTCGGTGCGGTGCTGGGGGACGTTGCGGCGAAGCCACGACTGGATGAACGCCAACGGCGGGTCGATCACGTTCGTCTGTTCGCCACTGCGGTAGTAGCGCTCGGTGTCGCGGAGGGCGACCTCCTCGGCCGACACCAGCTCTCGGAAGCCGCGAATGTGGGTGAACTCGCTCACCGGCACGGCGTGCATCTGCGCCAGATGGTCCATGTAGCTGAGCATCGCCTGCCAACGCTCGTCGCTCATGGTGGTGGGGTTGTCGATGGCGGTGTGGATGTAGCCGAGGTCGCGGGCGTCGGTGTCGACGCACTCCATGACGATCGCCTTGGGTTCGTCGATCCAACCGTAAACGTGCGGGACCCGGATGCCGTTGCGCTCCAAGGCCTGGAGGATCAGCATCTCGTTGTGGAGGATGTGGGGGTTGGTGATGGGCCGATCGCCGCGAACGAAGACCTTGTTGGTCTCGCCGTCACGCTCGTAGGTCACCTGCCACTGCGGCCGCCAGCGCGGCTCCCGCTCCATGTCGGTCACCTCACCGCCGAGGTGTTCGCGAATCCAGGCCCGAATGGCGGCGTGCTGTGTGGCCTCCACCTCGTCGAGGTCCGGCCCCGCCGTGTGGTCGGTCGGCTCGTTCATCGGGTCACCCCCACGGTGCTGTTGCATGAACTGGCGGGAGCCATTATGCTCAGGTTGCCTGAGTAAATCAACCGGGGGTGCTCAGCATGGATCCGGGACCGCAACCGGCACGAGACGTCATCGGCGCCCAATTGATTCTGCTCGTCGAGGACTTCAAGCAACGCCACGAGCAGCACATGTCGGCTTCCAACGCGGGTCGCATCCGCTTCCGCTACGGCAAGGTCATGTTCCACCTCGACCAGGACTACGGCACCCGCCTGGTCGACCTGGCCAAGCTCAACGGCGTGCGGATCCAGTCGATGGCCGAACTGGTCGACGACATGGAGGCCCAGGGCCTCGTGGTCCGAGAGCCCGACCCCGACGACGGCCGAGCCAAGCGAATCCGCTACACCGACGCCGGTCGAGCGCTGCTGAACGAATCCACCGCGGCCAGCCTGGCCATTTGGGACGATTGGGCGGCCGTCATCGGCGTTGACCGGCTCGAATCCCTGCAGCGAAGCCTGGCCGACCTGACCGACTATCGCGCCGGGTCGACCGCCCTCGCCGAGTCTCCGGAGGAATTGTCATGATGCTCGAGGGCAAGGTCGGCCTCGTCACCGGGGGTGGTGACGGCATCGGTCGCGCCACGTCGATCATGTTTGCCCGAGAGGGCGCCAAGGTCGCCGTCGCCGGAAGAACCCTCTCCAAGGTGGAGGACACCGTCGCCGAGATTGTCTCCTTCGGGGGTGAAGCGGTCGCCATCGGCGCCGACGTCTCACGCGAGGACGAGGTGAAGCGGATGGTCGAGGCCACGATCGAGGCGTTCGGCCGTCTGGACTGCGCCTGCAACAACGCCGCCGGTGGCGGCGGCTTTCGCCACCTGCACGAGGTGGACGAGAAGAACTGGGAGCTCACCCATCGGGTCACGCTCAAGGGTGTGTGGCTCGGACTCAAGTACCAGATTCCCGCAATGCTTGAAACCGGGGGAGGGGCGATCGTCAACATCGCCTCGCTCTCCGGGGTGAAGGGCGAAGCCCTGCAGGCCCCCTACAGCTCAGCCAAGGGCGGGGTGCTGGCCCTCACCAAGACCGCCGCCGCCGAGTACGCGCAGCAGGGTGTGCGAATCAACGCCATCAACCCCGGCGGCATCTTGACCCGGGCGCTCAAGGGCTACCTCGAGACAGTTCCCGGTGCGGAGGAGCACACCGTCAAGACCCACGCCATGCGACGGTTCGGGCAACCCGAGGAGGTGGCCGACGCCGTCGTCTACCTGTGCTCTGACCGGTCGTCGTTCATCACCGGCCACGCCCTCAACGTGGACGGCGGAACCATGGTCAACCCCCACATTCTCTGACAAGGAGGCACTGCAGTGCGCATTGAACCGACAGCCACAACCCTGGGGGCCGTTGTCACCGACATCGACCTCCGAGAAGAGATCACCACCGCCGACGCCGACCAACTCCGCGCCGCCCTCGACGACCGGGGCGTGCTGGCGTTTCCGGGCCAACACCTCGAGGACGACGACCTGGTTCGGGTCGGCCGCATCTGGGGGGACCCGTACCTGCATCCCATCACCGAACTGCTCGGCAGCGACGAGGCGGTCGGGGTCATCGTCAACGACGGGGACCGCCCGGCGGCCGAAGTCGGCGAACTCGGGTTCCACACCGACTACACCTACAACCATGAGATCCCCGACGTTGCGCTCCTGCGGTCGGTGGTCGCGCCGCCCTTCGGGGGCAACACCGTGTGGGCCGACACCCGGGCCGCCGCCCGCGGCCTCGACCCGGCGATGCGGGCGCAACTGGCGGGCATGACCGCCTATCACCACGTGGAAGAAGGGATGCTCGAGGCGCTCCGGGCACGCTATGACGCCGAGACCGTGGCCCGATTCGACCAACGATTCGGCGACGGTCAACGCCACCCGGTCCTGGCCGTGCATCCTCGTACGCAGGACGAGGTGCTCTTCGTCAATTGGGGCTTCACCCGCCACCTCATCGGCCGCCCCGAGGGCGACGGGCTGCTGGATGAGCTGTTCGCCGTGTTCGGCGACCCGGCCATCCAGTTCGAGCACTCCTGGACCGAGGGTGACCTGGTGATCTGGGACGAGCACCGGACCGTACACCGCGGTCCCTACGACTTCGGCACCCACCGCCGCGAACTCCACCGCTGCACCGTCGGCCGACACGTACCGACCGCGGCGGCCAAACTCGCCGTCTGACCACCCTTGAACACGGCCCTCTGATCACGTTGGGGCATGGCCCATCGGTCGTGCTCGGAACCGATGGCTGAGGGGTGAGTCGCTACCGGCTACCCGGCCGCCTGGCCAGCAAGCCGAGTCACCGTTACATGGCCAGTTCGTAGAGGGCGCGGACCTCGCCGCGGGTGGGGTAGCGGGGCGTGCTCAAGATGATGAGGTCACGCAGGGCGTCGGTGGTCAAGATGTCGAGGTCGTCGGATGTGACGCCGAAGTCTGTGAGGCCGCGGTTGGTGCCGACCGTGGCCGACAGCGCTTCGACCGCCTCGATGGCCGCCGCCGGGTCGGGTGCGGTACCGAGGGCGGCGCCGACGTCGGCGTAGCGGTCGGGGACGGCGTCGATGTTGAATCGCATCACGTGGGGGAGCATGGTGGCCAGGGTCTGCCCGTGGGCGACCCCGAAGGTGCCCGAGATGGGGTGGCCGGTGGCGTGGCACAGGCCCAGGAGCGGCCCCGACGAGAAGGCCCGGCCCGCCAGGTGGGAGGCGATCTGCATGGTGGAGCGCGCTTCGAGGTCGGTTCCGTCGGCGATGACTCGGGGCAGGGCCCGCCCAGTGAGGCGGATGGCGTGGAGTGCGAGGCCGTCGGCGTAGGGGTTCGAGGCGGTGGATGTGTACGCCTCGATGGCGTGGGTGAGAACGTCCATGCCGCACGCCGCGGTGGCCTGCACCGGAAGCCCCACGGTCAAGGTGGGGTCGAGCACCACCACGCGGGGCAGCACGTCGGGATGGCTGAAGATCAGCTTGCGGTGGTCCTCGCTGCGGGTGATGAGCCCGCCGCCGTTGGTTTCCGATGCGGTGCCCGAGGTGGTCGGAACGGCGATGGTCGACAGGCACGGCGCGGTCGGCTGGGCGGCGGGCGCCAGGGTGGCGAAATCGATGTAGTCCTCAGCGTCGAGCTCGGGAATGGACGTGAGGCGCACGTCGTCGATGCCGGAGGGGGCGGCCATGGCGATGTACTTGCCGCAGTCCATGACCGATCCGCCCCCGACGAGCACGACCACGACGTCGTCGGTGCCGAAGTCCCGGATGGCCGCGACCCCGGCGGCCACGTTGGTGTCGCTCGGGTTGGGGTCGACGCCGGTGAAGGCCGTCCATTCGATGCCGTCGTCGGTGAGGGCTGCGGTGGCGGTGTCGAGAATGCCGGCGGCGCTGAGGCCGGGATCGCTGACCACGAAGGCCCGGTTGGCGTGGGCCCGGACGTGCTGGGCGAGTCCGGTGACGCTGTTCTCACCCACGACCGTGGTCGGCATGGGGGTGAGGGTGAAGGGTGTCATGTGCGTTGGTCCTCCCTGGGATGCGGAAACGGCGGGTCGCCTGCCCGACACTACGCTACCCAATCCCGGATTCGCCCCTGATCCAGGGCGGGCCGCTGCAGGGGGCGCGTGAGCCCCATACTGCCGCCGGGAGCCGGTGGTAGATGGCGGGTAGTCGCCAACGCCGGTGACCACGGGGTGGAGGCCGACCATCCCTAGCCGAGCCCGCAACCGTTGTTTGGGGTGGGGTGCATCCAAATGCGGGGTGCAAACCGTAATGGGTAGTGAAGTCCAACAATCGGAGGATCATCATGTCCAGAAAACTCCTGTCGCTGCTGGCGGCCCTGCTGGCTCTGTCGCTGGTTGCGGCGGCCTGCAGCAATGACGACGACGCCGAATCGGCCGACACCGGCCCTGACGCTGCTCAGTCCGAACCGGCACCCGCCGAGGAACCTGCCGAGGAGCCCGTTGAAGAACCTGCTGCAGAGCCCGCCGAAGAGGCTGAGGAGCCTGAGGCCCCGGGGACGGTTGTGGAGGTTGCCGTGGGGTCGGGTGCGTTCCCGACTCTGGTGGCGGCGGTGCAGGCGGCCGGTTTGGTGGAGACGTTGAGCGGGCCCGGCCCGTTCACCGTGTTCGCTCCCACGGAGGAGGCGTTCGCGGCCGCGTTGTCGGCGTTGGGACTGACGGCGGAGGAGCTGTTGGGTGACACGGAGCTTTTGACCGCGGTGCTCACGTATCACGTGTTGCCGCTGGCTGCGCCCGCTGAGGTGGTCGTCACGCTGGACGGCCAGAGCGTCGCCACGGTCGGAGGCGCAGAGGTTACGGTCACCGTCGACGGCGACACGGTGATGGTCAACGACGCCACCGTGGTGACCGTCGACATCGAGGCGTCCAACGGCATCATCCACGTCATCGACACCGTTCTCCTGCCCCCCGCGTCCTAGCGGGGCCTTGCTCTCGGCGGGCGGACGGCCGTCCCCCCCGGCCTCCGCCCGCCGCAACCCCCTCCACCGAGCAGGTCCTGTCGATGCTCAGTCTCCGCGACGACGAGGCGCGTTGGTACGGTTGGGACGTGGGCCGTTCTACGAGCCTTCCTGTTGACGACGTGGAAGGACGCTTCGCCGGGGGAGGCGAGCGGGCGCTGGAAGACGCCTACGCCTTGCACGGTGGCCTCGTTTACACGTTCTGCCGCCGGACGGTGGGGGAGTCCCTGGCCGAGGACATCACTCAGGAGGTGTTCATCAGGGCTTACCGGAAGCACCATCAGTTCAAACCCGAAAGAGGCACCCTCGCCGGCTGGCTGATCGGCATCGCCAAGAACCTGATCGTCGACCATTTCCGCGCCGAGAAGCGCCATGCGTTGCGGCGGGTCGGCCAGGAGGAAACCGAAGCCACGCTGGAGTCGCAGATCGAGCAGGCCGGCGAAAAGCTGATGATCGCCGAAGCGCTCCGACGCCTGCCCGAGCGGGCTCGCTGTGTGATCGCCCTGCGATACTTCGACGACCTCACCCACCATCAAATTGCCGAACGGCTCAACTTGCCGCTCGGCACGGTCAAGAGCGACCTGCGCAGGGGGCTGGCTCAGGTCAGACGTCAACTGGAGTCGGCACATGAGTGAAGAACGCAGGATGTGGGAAGACTCTGAGATCGAGGCGGCGCTGAGGGACTTCGGCGCTGAGGAAACCGAGTTGCTGGAACCCCCCCGCAGAGTGTGGGACGGCATCCAGGCGGCAGTGGGCGAGCCCACCCCCACTCTTGGCGTGGTCACGGATGGCGTGGTCACGGAACTTCGGTCGCGGCGCACAAGGGTCCGTCGGGTGACCTTGGCCGCGGCGGCGGTGATGCTCATCGCGGCGGGTACGGCCACAGCCGTCGCCGTCCTGCGGGGCGATTCCCCACCGGTTGTCGCCACGGCCGACCTGGCCCACGACCCCGGCAGTTTCGATCCCCTCGGGGCGCAGGCCCAAGCCGGCGCCAACCTCGTCGACCACGGAGACCGCCACTCCGTCGAGATCGTGGACGCTTCGCTCCCGGCGCCGGGCACCGACGCCGACCTGGAGGTCTGGCTCATCCGACCCGACCCGGACGGCGGAGTCGCCGATTTGGTCTCGCTGGGCGTGGTCGGATTCCAGGAACCGGGCAGCCTCGATGTGCCCGATGGGTTCGACCCCGACAGCTACTACGTCGTGGACATCAGCATCGAGCCCCGCGACGGCGATCCCACCCACTCGGGGCGCTCCATTTTGCGCGGCCCCCTACGCAACGTCTGAGCGTCTCAGTGCAATGGGCCGGGCCGCCGGGAGCGGACCCTCCCCGGACCCTGGAGCCCGGGGAGCGCCCTCTTCGACTGGGAAGGGTGCTATCGGGTGCTCAGGCGGCGGCTGAGGCCGAGCACCATGGCACCGGCGAGCACCACCGCAAGAGCGACGATGGCCAGCAGCGGCGTGTTCGCACCGGTCTCGACCAGCGTGTCTTCGGCCATGTCGTCGTCGGCCACGTCATCGGCCGTGTCATCGTCGACCATTTCGTCGGACATGTCATCGGCCGCGTCATCGCCCATGTCGCCATCGCCCATGTCATCGGCCGCGTCATCGCCCATGTCGCCGTCACCCATGTCGTCGGCCGTGTCGCCGTCGCCCATATCGTCGGCCGCGTCATCATCCGCCATGTCGTCGCCCATGTCTTCGGTTGCGTCGCCGTCGCCCATGTCTTCGTCGGCCATGTCGTCGGCATCGTCAGCATCATCGGCGGGCGGCAGCAGCACCTTGTCGATGACGTGGATGACGCCGTTGGACGCTTCGACGTCGGCGGTCACGACCGTGGCGTCGTTGACCATGACGGTGTCGCCGTCGATGGTGATCTGCACATCTGCGCCCTGCACGGTGGCAACCCCTTGGCCGTCGAGGCCCAGAACTGTCTCAGCGGGCGCGGCTATCGGCAAGACGTGATAGGTCAGCACCGAGGTCAACAGGTCTGTATCCGCCAGAAGCTCCTCTGCGCTCAACCCGAGAGCGGCCAGTGCCTCTGCGAATGCGTCTTCGGTGGGTGCGAACACGGTGAACGGGCCTTCCCCGCTCAGCGTGTCCACCAGACCGGCAGCCTGCACCGCGGCAACCAGCGTCGGGAAATTGCCCGAGTCAATGGCGACCTCAACGACGGTGCCCGGCGACGCGGCATCTTCGCCGTCGCCGTTGTCATCCTGTGCCGAAACGGCACCGGCCCCGACCCAGGCGACAAGAGCCAAAATGATCGCAACAAATGCCAACTTGGACTTGTACATAGCGCAACTCCTCGGGCCGCGCCAGCGACGGCTCGGCCCCTACTCCGTTAGATGACGGGACCATAACACAGCGTTCCGGCTCCCGCTCTGCCGCACGGCACCAGGCGACAACTCGGGGGGGTGGGAGTTCCCCCGGCGGTCTTCGCCGCGGGGTCAGGGCCAGACTTGGATGGTGGGGGAGGCGGGGCCCAGTGCTTCGGCGAGGGTCGCCAGGTCGCGGGGGTCGCCCGTGAGGATGTCGTGATTGAGGCGTGCGGCGGTGATCACCAGGTGGGCGTCGACCACGTCGGCGGTACGTGTCCGGGTCAACAGTTCCCCCACCGCGCGACCGTCGTCGAGGGGGTGGATCGTGATGGTCTTGAGGCACGCTGCCAGTCGGGATTGGCGTGATCCCTGTCGCCACACCTGAGCCACTACCGGGTGGGTTGTGTGGAGTGCCGTTTCGGATCGCGCCGCTGCGGTCAGGAAGACTCGGGCGGCATGTTCGCTTCGGTCGACGGAGATGAGGAAACCGGCATCGAGGATCACAGGCCGTAGCGCTCGGCCATGGCGGTGACCTCGTCCTCATCGACCGGGCCTGCTTCTGCGTCCCATTCGGCCAGGAACGAGCGGAGGGCCTGTTGGCGTCTCCGTTCGGCGGCAAGGTTGCGAATGGCCTGGCGAATGGCGCCGGAACGCCCGCCGTGCTCGGACGCCAGCATGTCGAGAAGGGCTTCGTCCTCGTCGTCGAGCCGGACCGTCGTGGTGGCCATGGCCACCAATGTAGCACGTTCGTGCTACATGCCCTCACGAGAGTTCCGGAATGCCACGAGCAAAGGCACCGGGCCGCCGGCCAGTAGAGGGGTGGAGCTGTGGGTGGGGAGGCGGGCGAGGTCAGGTGCGGCGTTGGTAGGCGGTGGCGGCCTGGGGTGACAGGGCAGCCAGTTGTTGGGCGTGGATGCGCTCTCGTTCGACACGGCGGGGATGGTTGATGCCTTCGCCGATCACTGCTTCTCCTTTGTCACAGACGATGTAGCGGCTGATCCGCTGGGCATGGGGCGAGAGTTTCGACCAGGTGTCGTAGGACATCGAGCGGATGAGGGCTTCGCTGCGGAACCAAGGGGCCATGTATTCGACACCGGGCATCGCCCGCACGTCTCTCGACAGGTTGGGTGTGCCCGAGTGCCAGCAGCGGGCGTCGCGGATGATGGCGGAGCCGGCCTGAAGCGGGCAGACGGTGCTCAGTCGCATCCATTCGGGTTCATCGGCGAGGGTGGGGATGGCGGCGTTGGAGCGGTGGGTGCCGGGGATGATGCGGATCGGTCCGTTGATCGGCGTGAGGTCAATGGTCGGGAAGTTGACGGCGATGACCGGGGTGGGCAGATCACGCATGGTGAGGCCCCCTTGGGGGTCGTGGATTTCGCTCCAGACCGTGTCGGAGTGCAGGCCCTGGTACTCGATGGCACCCGGCAGGGCGAGGTCGCCGCCGCATCCGTAGACGATGTAGTCGGGACTGGCGAAGATGGACGTCAGGATCGGAGTGGTTGTCGGCAAGTCGATCAACTGGGCCCACTCGGGGCGGTGAAACATGTGTCGGGACACCGAGGTGCCGCCGAAGGAGTAGCGGTGGGGGAGGCCGCCTGCGCCGCCGCCGACGGCACCCTCGGGGTCGGCCGCCACCAAAGCCGCGATGACCTCGTCGACACCACGACGGAGCTGTTCGAGTTGTTCGGTCTGCAGGGCGTCGGCCACCGCGACGAAGCCGTCACGGTGGAAGATGGCGGTGGCCCGTTCGACGTCGCCGGGGTCCACCACCTCCAAGCCGGCGATGCCGTTGCGCTCGGCGAGTCGGTCCCGCAGCGCGACCACGTTGGGATCGTCGTACCGTCGGGTCCACGTTGCGCACCGGGGGTCACCTGCCACCAGGTTTCGGTGCTCCGGGGTCGTCTCGATGTCGACGTCGCCCACCGGCGTGGCCAGCCCCAGGGGGTTGTCGTTGGACTCGGACGCCTTATGGCGGTCCCGGTTGTGGAAGCCGTTCGGCGGGACCGCCTCGTTCCACCCCACCGGCATGGTCCCCGAAGCCCCCAGCGCCATGCCCCCATCGTAGAGAATTGCAGCAGCAGCAGTTCAGGATGCCTCCGGGCGGGTCATCGGCGCCGAATCATCCGGTACCCATTGGACCCCCCAAGGGGTCGGGGCGTTCTTCCGCGGTTGTGGGGCGTCTTAGCTCGGTCAGGGGTTGAGGGCTTGGGCGAGGGCTCCGTCGAGTATCTGGAAGGAGCGGGCCGCGGCCTCGGGGTTGCGGATGTCGCCGCCGTGTTCTGCGCCGGGGCAGGTGTGCAACTCCACGTCGATCCCGGCGGCCATGAGGGCCATGGCGTAGTGGATCCCCTCGTCTCTGAGGGGGTCGCACCCGTAGGTGAGTACGCAGGCCGGTGGGAGGTCCCCAAACGATGAGGCCCGCATGGGTGCGGCGTAGGGCGAGGTTGTCGCCGGGTCGTGGTCGGGGCCGAGGTAGTGCATCCACATCCCCTTGGCCCCCTGGTTGTTGAACGCTTCGGGTTGGCCGCCGTCGAATCGCTGTCGCATCGAGGCCGTCTCCAACCGGTCGTCGGTCACCGGGATAAACAGGGCTTGGAAGACAACGGCCGGGCCTTGTCGGTCGCGGGCCATTTGACACAGGGCGGCGGCCAGTGCCCCGCCCGCACTGGCGCCGAACACGGCGATCCGGTCGGTGTCGATGTCGAGGTCGTCGGTGGTGGCCGCCCAATTCAGTACGGCCCAGCAGTCGTTGATGGCCGCCGGGAACGGGTGTTCGGGGGCGAGCCGGTAGTCGATGCTCACCACCTGGCAGCCGAAGCTGGTAGCGAAGTTGGCGTCCATCCCGGCGAAGGTGTCGGGCGACATCATGATGAACGCACCGCCGTGGATGCTGAGCAGCAGCGGGACGGTGCCGTCGGCGTCACGGGGCCGGTAGCAGAGAACCCGCACATCGGGTTCGCCCGGCGGCCCCGGAACGTACCGCTCATCGATCTCCAGTTCCCGACGGTGCTCATCGGTGAGTTCCATGCCAGGGATCGGCTCACGATCAGAGCCCGAAGCCCGATCCGGGATCTTGAGCAGTTGGAACGGATCAATGCTGGTATCGGTCATGGTCGAGGCCTTCCTCTCGGCTGGTGCTGATGGTGTCCGGAGCCGCCGCGGGCGAAACCCAACGGTGCATCCAGGGCAAGGGTATTCCGTGGACCACATCGACGACCTCCAGGCCAGCCGCGCAACGTTGACCGGCGTGGGCCAAGGTCATGGCGGCATGGCGGGCATCAGGGTCGGGGCTGCCAGGCCTTCTTGGGATTTGGGACACCGGCATAGGATCGCGGTCGAAGCGGCCGCAAGAGACAGGGGGACCCATGACGTTCGCTCCGCATGTCATTGACCCGGAACTGGATTTGGAGCTTGTGCGCGACATCCCCGTGACGCCCGAAGCCGTGTTCTCGGCGTGGACCGATCCGGAATCGCTTACCCAGTGGTTCACCCCCCACCCCTACACGACGCCGGTGTGCGAGATCGACCTGCGACCGGGTGGGGCCTTCCGCACGGTCATGAACGATCCCGACGGTCAGCAGATCGCCGACAGCACCGGTTGCTACCTCCACATCGTGCCCAACGAGCTGCTGGTGTGGACCAGCGCCCTCACCACCGACTTCCGACCCCAAGCCGACGCCATGCCCTTCACCGGGATCCTCGAATTCCGCCCGAACGGATCGGGTGGTTGCATCTACCGGGCCATAGCCGTCCACCAGGACTCGGCCGGGAGAGCCCAGCACGAAGAGATGGGATTCCACCAGGGCTGGGGCATTGTGGTCGACCAACTCGTCGCCCACCTCCAGGCAATCTGAGCCGATCGGCTTGGTCCAGAGGCCTCAGACGGCGGCGGCCAGGGGTCGGCCCAGGTCGTAGCCGTACTTGTCGTCGAGGCCGAGTTGGCGGGCGATCTCCAAGCCGGTGGTCAGGGCCGATCGGTCGAGGCCCTGCAGCGGTCGCCGGAGCGGACCGGCGGGCAAGCCGAACGCCCCCATCAGCGACTTGACGGCCACCGGGTTCACCTCCGAATAGAGGAAGTGCAGCATGGGGAGGTTCTCCAGCCACGCCTGGCGGCAGGCGAAGGCGTCGCCGTCGTGGCGCCACGGGGTGGAGATGGTGGCCATCTCCGCGGGCAGGACGTTGCCGGACATGTTGGCCGTGCCGTGCCCGCCGAGCGCCATCAACGGCACGACGAGGCCGAGGTTCGGGGCGCAACAGCACATCAGCGACAGATCGGGTTGGGCGGCGCAGAGCTGGGCGATTTGCGCCACCCGGGTGGTGGATTCCTTGAGGATGGTGAACATGGGGTGCTCGGCCAGCCGCAGGATGTCCTCCACGCCGAGGTCGGTGGCCACCCGGGGAGGGTTGTTGTAGAAGCCGAGGGGGATGGGGCTGGCGTCGGCCACGTCCAGGCAGTAGTCCACGATGGCGGAGGTCGACGCACACACATAGGCCGGAGCGGCGATGATGGCCCCGTCGGCCCCCTCGGCGGCGGCGTGGCGCACGTAGTCGATGGTGCCCTCGGTGTGCTGGCCCGTGCAGCCGTAGTACATCTTCATGTCGCCCGAGCGGAACCGCAGGGTTCGGGTGACGATTTCCTTGCGCTCTTGCGGCGAGAGCATCGACACCTCGCCGGTCGATCCCATGATCAACACGGCGCTGGTCCCGTGGGTGCGCTGGAACTCGAGCAGCGTCTCGAAGCCCCCGTAGTCGATCGAGCCGTCCTGGTTGAACGGCGTGATCAACGCCACGAACGATCCTTCAATCCTCTCAGTGGTCATCAAAATCCTCCGAAACTGGGGTTCGTCTGCTGATCGCCAACCCCCAAGCTACCCCAGCGACCCGAGTGAGGGAGCGGTCACGCTGCCACCCCTGAGCTGACCGCAGGCGCAGGTTTGGTCGATGAGGTGCCGCGCCCGGGTTCCCACCGGCCACCGGGTATCGTTGCGGCGAGACGTCCGCTCATAGGGACAGGTCAAAGGGGTAGACGGTGCAGGTGACCGGCCAGGGAGGTCCGATGTCCGCCAACGTAGTCAAGAACCCACTCCGGGATTCTCGCCAGTGGCCGGCCCCACCCCCCGAAATCGCCGAGTTCCACCGCCGCATGCCGGCGTTTTCCCCGACGCTGCTCCTTGATGCCCCCGACCTGGCCCGCAAGCTCGGCGTCGGCCGCATCCTCGTGAAGGCGGAAACCCGGCGAATGGGCTTGCCGTCGTTCAAAATCCTCGGTGCCTCGTGGGCCACCTACCAGGCCCTTCGTGCTCACATCGGCCACGAGCCGGAGCCGTGGGGCAACATCAACGAGCTGGCCGCCAACCTTGCCCACCTTCGACCCTTCACGCTCGCCACCGCCACCGATGGCAACCACGGGCGGGCGGTGTCGTTCATGGCCCGGCTCCTCGGATTCAGAGCCCGCATCTTCGTCCCGGCCGGTATGTCGCCGGCCCGGATTCAAGCCATGGAGAAGGAGGGCGCGACCGTGTCCATAGTGGATGGGGATTACGACGACGCGGTCGCCCGGTCAAGCGAGGAGTCCAGTGGCTCGTGCCTCGTGGTCTCGGACACATCGTGGCCGGGTTACGAGACAATCCCGTCCCAGGTCATCGAGGGGTACACCACGATCTTCAACGAAGTCGACGACGCCATCGATGCCAGCGGCCTCGACCGCCCCGATCTGGTGGTGGTGCCGATGGGCGTCGGGGCGTTCATGGCCGCAGCCGTGACGCACTACCGGTGCGGGAGCTGGAGCCCAATTGTCGCCGGGGTCGAGCCGCTGGACGCCAACTGCGTGCAGGCGTCCGCATTGGCCGGGGACATCGCCCACGTGCCGGGCCCCCACCGCTCCATCATGGTGGGTCTGAACTGTGGCCGACCGTCCCTCATTGCCTGGCCTCGCCTCAAAAGCGGTGTGGACTGGTTCGTCTCCGTCGATGACGATGCGGCGCGCGACGCAATGCGGGATCTCGCCGACGCGGCCGTTCCCGCAGGCGAAACCGGAGGTGCTTCACTGGCCGGGCTGCGAGCCCTTCTCGCCGACAGTGCCGCAGCGGAGGAGCTGCCCGACATGTCGGACAAGACGGCTCTTGTCATCGTTACCGAAGGAGCCACCGATCCTCGTGCCTTCGAGGAGATCGTCGGTCGACCCCACGACAGCATCGGCCGGGTCTTGACCGCGGTGCGATAGCCGGGGCGCCCCGGCCGTTCACGGGGCGATCTGGGAGATGATGTCCTGGTGGTAGCGGGCCATGTTGTCGAGCGTTTCGGCTCGGGTGCGGCCCGATGCGTTGGCCGCCACCCAGGTGACCCCGGCGTCGGCCAGGTCGTGGAGCGACTCCAGGTGCTGTTGCGGGTTCCACTCCCCGCTGCCGGGGGCGCCGCCCTCGAAGCTCATGTACATCACGTCGATGGGGTCGGTGCGACCGGCGGCCGCCGCCTGCTCGTGGATGTCGGCCAGCATCTGGCGCAACTCGTCGGTGGTCTCCAGCGGCGGCGACCGGCGCCGGGCGGCCAGCCCCCGGGGGTTGGGCAGGGCCAGCCAACCCTGGCCCCATTGGGCGATCCGGCGCCGGGTGAGCTTGGAATTGCCCCCCAGCCACATCGGGGGATGGGGCGTGGTGGCGGGTGTCGGCTGTGAGGTGATGTCGCGGGCCGAGAAGTGCAGCCCCTCGTAGGTCACGGGCTCACCCGACCACGCCAGCTTCATCACGTGGACGGCCTCGTCGAACAGGGCATTGCGCTCCTCGAAGTCGACCCCGAGGGCGTGGTACTCGCCCTTCAGGTAGCCGGTACCCAGGCCGAGGATCACCCGGCCGCCGGACAGACGATCCAGGGTGGCCACCGACTTCGCCAACAGGAACGGGTTGCGGTAGGGCACGACCGTCAGATTGGTGAGCAGCCGCAGCTCGGTGGTGGCCGCCGCGGCGAAGGCCAAGGCCACGAACGGGTCGAGGGCGTCGTGGCCACCGGTTTGGCGCCACTTCTCCGCCGGGGCCGGGTGCTCGGTGACGTAGGCGGCCCCGAAGCCGTTGGCCTCGGCGGCCCGGGCCAGCTCGGTCATCGACTCCGCCGACAGGAAGTCGTCGACCGGGGGGCAGGTCATGAACGGGTAGCCCCAGGCGAACTGCATGGTCAATCGAGCGGTTGGCAGAGACCGAACAGCGGCCCCAGGAGGTGACGGATGAAGCCCTCGTCGCAGTAGAGGCGCTCGCCGGCCAACTTGCCCTCGGGGGAGACCGGGGCCATTGACATTACCCGGTACGTCTCGGGGCCCTCGTCCCCGGCGATCTCCACCTGGTACTCCTGGATGGCGGTGTGGTCATTGGTCCATTCACCCAGCACCTCGTAGCCGGTGACCTTGGTGGCGAATCGGGGGTACTGCTCCCGGTAGAAGGTCTCGATGTTGTCCCACCCGCCGATGGTGAGGCGGCTGGGGAAGAACTCGAAGACCGGGTTGGGGCACAACGTGGCCAGGGTGCGATCGGCGTCGCCGAGCGCCTCGGCCGCCGCGTGCTCACGAGCGAGAGCCAATACTGCGTCGGGTTCCATGGGGCCGAACCTAGCGAGCCTGTTGGTGGGGCGGCAAGGATGGCGAGTGAGCGGCGGGAGTAGCCTCAGCGGTTGGGCCAGCAGGAGGATCGGCAACCATGACCACACGCCCCGACCTGAGCGCCACCGGAGCCTACGCCGGTTTCGACGGTGAGATCGGCGAGACGATGGGCGCCTCGGTGCCCTCCTGGCCGCCGCTGCCCGTGGCCCCGAAGGGCGCGCCCAACGTGGTGGTGGTGCTCTGCGACGACCTGGGGTTTGCCGACCTCGGGTGCTACGGCTCGGAGATCGCCACCCACGAGATCGACCGGATGGCCGCCGAGGGGCTGCGCTACACCAACTTCCACGTGACGCCCATGTGCTCGCCGACGCGGGCGTCGCTGCTCACCGGGCTCAACTCCCACCTCGCCGGCGTCGGCCACGTGGCCCACAGCGACTGCGGCTTTCCCGGCTACGCCACCGCGCTGGCCAACGACACCGTCACCCTGGCCGAAATCCTGCGGGACAACGGCTACGCCACGATGATGGTGGGCAAGTGGCACCTGGCCAAGGACTCCGACCTCTCGCCCGCGGGCTCCCAGGAGTCGTGGCCGTGCCAGCGGGGTTTCGACCGGTTCTACGGCTTCCTGGATGCCTTCACCAACCTGCACCAGCCCCATCGGTTGGTGCAGGACAACACGGTGGTGGAGGTCGACCGGTATCCCGACGACTACTACTTCACCGACGACATCACCGACCGGGCCATCGCCATGGTCCGCGACCAGCAGGCCTCCAACCCCGCCCAGCCCTTCTTCCTCTACTTCGCCCACGGGGCGGTACACGCCCCCATGCAGGCCAAGCGGGCCGATATCGAACGCCAGCGGGGCCGCTACGACGACGGTTGGGACGCCCTTCGGGAACGGCGCTGGCAACGCCAGCAGGAGCTGGGCCTGTTGGGCGACCACGCGGAGTTGGCCCCCAAGGAGTCGGCCCGGAGCCAGACGGTGGTGCCTTGGGAGAAGCTCGACGCCGACCGACGGCGGCTCTACGCCCGCTTCATGGAGATCTACGCGGCGATGGTGGAGACCATCGACGAGTCGCTGGGACGCCTGCGCCGCAGCCTGGAGCAACTCGGGGTGTGGGACAACACGGTGGTGATGTTCCTGTCGGACAACGGCGCCGCCCGTGAGGGGGAGACCCACGGCACGTCGCAGTTCTTCGCCCCGCTGGTGTACGACCCCGACATCCGTCGCAAGGATCTGGAACGCCTGGAGTTGCTGGGCGGTCCCCGGACGCTGCCGCACTACCAGCGAGGCTGGGCGTACGCCTGCAACACGCCGTTTCGGCTGTACAAGGCCAGCACCCACGCCGGCGGGCATCAGGTGCCGCTCGTCCTGAGGGGCCCCTCGGTGCCCGCCACCGGGGAGATTCGCCGCCAGTACCAGCACGTCACCGACATCCTCCCCACCCTGCTCGACGTGATCGGCATCGACGCGCCCCCGAACCCGGTCAAACCCCTGGCCGGAGCGTCGTTTCGGCCCACCTTCGCCGACGACACGGCCCCGTCCAGCCACCCCGAGCAGGTGTACGAGATCTCCGGGCACCGGGGCTACTACCGCCAGGGCTGGGAGGTGGTCACCCGCCACGAACCCATGGCCGATTTCGCCGACGACCACTGGGAGCTCTACGACCTGCACGCCGATCCGACCGAGACTGACGATCTGGCCGCCGAGCATCCGGACCGGGTCGCCGAGCTGGTGGACGCCTGGGACCACGCGGCGTGGGCCAACCAGATCTACCCCCTGGACGAGGGCGGCTTCGGCAGGTTCTTCGTGCGCCCCCCGTCGGCCGCCGCCTACCACCAGCCGGTGCGGATCGTTCCGGGCACGCCCACCCTGGAGCGCTGGCGCTGCCTCCAGCTCATCCAGATGCGGGATTTCACCATCCGCATCGAGCTGGCCTACCGCACCGGCGACCAGGGCATGTTGGTGGCCCACGGCGACCAGGGCGGTGGCTACGCCATCTACATCGAGGATGGTCGGCTGGTGTGGGCCCACAACGGCTACGGGGCCATGACGCTCGTCGACGGCGGCCAGATGGCCGACGGGGCCGAGGTGATCGAGGCCCGGGTGACCGCGCTCGAAGGCGGGCGTTGGAGGGTGGAACTGGCGGTGGACGGCGTGGTGGTCGGCGGGGGAGAGGACCTTCTCCATTTCTGGTTCATGGCCCCGCTGGAGGGCATCGACGTGGGCATCGACCGCCGGTCGCCGGTGTCGTGGGACATCTACGAGCGCCACGGCCCCTTCCCCTACACCGGCCACCTGACGGCGGTGACCTACACCCCCGGCGATCCGGCCCCCGACGCCCCCGTCCCCCTGGTGGAGACGATCCTGGAGGCCCGCCGCCGCTACGACTGAGGCTGAGTGGCTTGGGGCCGCCGCCGCTACGACTGAGCCTGGTCTTGGTGGCCGGTGCTCAGCGCTCAGAACTCGTCGGGCCGCACGGCGGCGTCGGTGCCCCCGTCGGCCCACAGCATCATCCCGTGGACGTACCGAGCGTCGTCGCCCACCAGGAACGACACGATCCCGGCCATTTCCTCCGGCGTTCCCACCCGGCCGAGCGGTACGGGGATCCGGTCGGCGAACTTGCCCATGGCCGGATCGTCCACCACCGCCCGGTACAGGGGTGTGTCGGTCTTGCCGGGGACGATGGCGTTGATGCGCACCCCGAGCGGGCCCCACACCCCTGCCCGGTGACGGATCGCCCGGGCCAGGGCGTGCTTGGTCAGGGCATAGGCCATGAACGGTTGGCCCGCCATGGCCTGTTGGCGGGCTTCGGCCTCGTTGCCGTCCAGCATGGCCACCACCGCCGGGTCGTCGGGAGCAACGCCCATCACCGCCGAGTTCGACACGATGCCCACCGCACACGGATTGGGCCGCCCTTCCATCGCCGGGCGCAGGCCGTCGAACAGCTCGACGGTGCCGAAGTAGTTGACCGACACGGTGGTCGCCGCGTCGGTGCCCAAACCGCTGACCCCGGCCGCGGCGATCACCCGGTCGACCGCCCCGTCGCACCGGTCCAACACCTCAGCAATGGCCGCGGCCCGACCCTCGGGGGTGGCCAGGTCGGCGGCAAAGTTGGTAGCGATGTGCGAGCCGATGTCGGCGCCGGCTCGGTCGATGCCGACCACCCGATCGCCCTCGGCGGCCAGCCGCTCTGCGACGGCTCGCCCGATGCCCGATGCCGAGCCGCTCACCACCGAGTGTCGTGATTGCTGCATGTTCCCTGCCATACCCCGCCGGCCAGGGCGCTCAGGCCCGTTCGAGGATACGGACGGTGCCGGCCGATCCGTCCACTTCGATCAGGTCACCGGTGGAGATGGCGGTGGTGGCTCCCACCGCGCCGACCACCGCGGGGATGCCGAGGTCCCGGGACACGATCATGGTGTGGCTGAGTTCACCGCCCATCTCGGCCACCACGGCCACCGCGCCCACGAACAGGGGCATCCAGCCGGGGTCGGTGATGGGGGCCACCAGGACTTCTCCCGGCTGGGTGGGTTCGTCCGCGTAGGCGTCCATGATCACCCGTGCCCGCCCCGTGGCCCGACCGGGGCTGCCCGCGGCCCCGGCGATCTCGTCGGTGGGGCCCATGTCGTCGGCCCCTTTGCGGGGCCACTGGTGGACCGGTGGCACTTCACCCGCAATGGCGATCAGCGGCTCCTGGTACTCCTCGAGCTCGGCTTGTGCCTGGCGCCGGGCCTCAATGCCGGCCAGGGGCACGGAGCCGCCCGCCACCGCGTCCTGCAGTTCCTCGTGGGTCAGGAAGTAGACCTGGTCGGCGGCCTCGAGGTGGGCGTCGGCGACCAGGCGTCGTCCGATCTCCAGGGCGTCGAGGCGCATCTCGTTGATGGTGAGCACGCAGGTGGCCTTGGTCCGCTCCCGGATCCCCATCCACACTCGGCAGCGGTCCAGCCACAGGTCGAGGTCGGGAAACCCGGCGCGGGCGTTGTCGGTCTCGAACCGGGCCAGCGCCGCCTCCCGGGTGGCGTCGGGATCCCGCTGGGTGCCGCCCGCCCGCACGGCCTCCACGGCCCGGCGCAACACGTCAGGGCGGATCTCCCAGGACGGCGCGGCGATCTCCCATTCGTTCACCCCCCGAAAGCCGTACTGCTCCAACACCCGCTCGAAGGCGGCCTCGAACTCGGGGCCGTCGGTGGCGGCCAGCGCGGCCACCGCCTTGGCGGCGTCGGCCGACTCGATGCCGCCGATGCCCATCACCGTTTGGCGTCCGAACTCGTACCCCTCGTCGCCGTACACCTCGGCCAGGCCCGCCTGCAGCGAGCCCAGGGCCACCGGGCTCACCGACGATCCGATGAACAGGGTCACGAAGTCGCTCTCCATGAACGGGATCATGGAGTTGAACCGGTCGAGCAACTCGGAGGTGCTGCGTTCGGACCGGTGGGCCCGTCCGTCGGCTCGACGGGCCTGGGCGGCCTGGTGCTCGGTGGCCACCCGGTCGACCGGCGGGTTCTCCAGAAAGTCGGCGGTGGCCGCCGCGATGCGCTCGCCCCGCTCGGCGTAGCCCGCCTCGTCGGGGGCCACGTAGGGGTCCAACTGGATGCCTCCGGCGGCGAACAGGGTGCGGTCGATGTCCTCGGGGCTCGTGCCCGGCGTGAGGTCGGCCAGACGGCGGAAGGCGGAGATGTTGATGTAGAAGCGGCCGCCGACGATGGGGGCGAAGGTGGTGGGGCACTCGGGCCAGGCCATCACGTCCCAGGTCTCGGTGAACGACCGGCGCCAGCCCCGCTCCAGCGGGGGGAAGAACACGGTGGCCGACAGCGGTGACACGATGTCGGGCATGATCTCCCCGGCGTTGCCCCTCGTGAGCACGGGGTAGTCGGGGTCGAGGCTGGTGTCGAACTCGTAGGCGGTCACGGGCATTCCCCCATCGCTGTTGTCTCCCCCTCTCTTCCGGATTGTGCCCGGTCGTCCCCCTGGTCCCGACCGGCCGGGGCGGGGTTCGCCCGGATGATAACGGCTGCTGCCCGGTGGCGCAGCAGGCCGGCTGGAGCCCCGCCGGAGCCCCGCCCGGTGCCTCCGCTGGGGCGCTCAGCGCGCTCAGCGGCGAAGGGTGACGGTGGCACCGGCGGTCTCCACGTGGGCGTAGGTGGCCCGAGAGGCGCCCAGGAGTTGCTCGATCAACTCGGCCGGGGCCGACTCGTCGGTCAGCGGAAACGTTCGGGGGGGTGGACCGGCAGCCCGGGTGGCCTCCACGTCCTGGAGGGGTACCAGGTAGCGGCGGAGGAGTTCCTCGTCGGACATGGTGCGGTCGCCGTACTGCTCCTTCATCTCGCCGACGGTCGGCTGCGGGGGCTCCCACGCCTGCATCTCCCGGCCGCGATCGCTGGCGAGCATTCGGTCGACCACGTCGGGATTCAGCGGGGCGGGGGGCTCGCCCAGGTGCCCGAGCACGTAGACCAGGATCTCGTCGGGCACGGTGCCGTAGCGTTCGCCGGTCACCACGTTCAACACCGACTGGATGCCCATCAACTGGGAGAACGGCGTGGCCGAGATGGGGTGGCCCAGGTCCTCGCGCACCTGGACGATCTCCTCCAGCACCTCCTCGAAGCGGTCCGACATGTCGTACTGCTCGAGCTGGGCCTTCAGCGTGCCTGTCATCCCGCCGGGGAGTTGGTGATGGTACGGGAACACGTTGTACTCCCGGGGCACGCCGATCGGGTGCCCCTCGGCGAGGGCCACCCGGCGCATGTGCTCGCCCACCCGACGCACCCTCTCCAGATCGACGGTGGTGGTGTGGCCCTCCCACCGGAGGTTCTCGATGGTCTGCTCGGTGGAGGGCAGCGACGGCCCGTTGGCCATGGGGCCCGGTGCGGTGTGCAGCACCCGCACCCCCGCCTCCACGCCGATGAGGTAGTTCATGCCCGCGATCCCCACGGTGTTGTGGCACTGCATCTCCACGGGGACGTCGCCCGCGGCCCGCACCAGCGCGGGCATCAGGGTCTTGGCTCGATCCGGGGTCAAGATGCCCGCCGCGTCCTCGAAGTAGATGGCGTCGGTGACGCCCCAGCTCACGTACTCGGCCACCCGGTCGGCGAACCACTGGTCGGTGTGGACGGGGCTGATGCCGTACATGATGGCCGGGGCCACCTCACACCCTTCGTCGGCGGCGATGCGACACAGCCGCTCCATGGCGTCCATGTTGTAGAGGCAGTCGTAGATCCAGAAGCTGTCGATGCCGTGCTTGGCCAGGGTGCGCAGCCACAGCTCCATCAGTGCATCCGGGGTCAGGCCGAACTTGGCGATGCAGTTGCTGCGGCTCCCCGACCGCAGCCGGGAGTTGGGCAGCCATGTGCGCCAGAGGTCGAGGCCGTCCCACGGGTCCTCCCGGTTGTAGCGCATCATGCACTCGAAGATGGAGCTGCCGGTGAGGTCCACCACCCGGTAGCCGGCCTGGTCGATGTCTTCGGCCACCTCGGCGATGTGGCCCACCTTCATGCGCATCCCCCACAGGCTCTGCTGTCCGTCTCTCAGGGTCTGGTCGATGATGTCGATCTCAGCCATGACGGCGGCTCCGTTTCACGGGGCGGGGGGCGGGGTGTGGGGGAGCAGGGTCCGCTCCAGCCAGGTGGTGGTGATCTCGTTTCGGCGGAAGTCCCGGTGCCCGATGATCGTACGGTGCAGGTCGATCGTGGTGTCCACTCCGTCGACGGTGAAGGCCCCCAGGGCGGCCAGGGTGTTGTCGATGGCGAGGTCGCGGTCGGTGCCCGACACGATGAGCTTGGCGATCAGCGAGTCGTAGTAGGGGGGAACCTCGTAGCCGCAGTAGACGTGGGTGTCGAGGCGCACCTGCTCGCCGGTCGGGGGGTCCCAGCCGGTGATGACCCCGGGACTGGGCAGGAACCCGTCGGCGGGGGATTCGGCGTTGATTCGGCACTCGATGGCGTGGCCCGAGACGGCCACGTCGTCCTGGGCGACGGAGATGGGGTGGCCGCCCGCGATACGGAGCTGCTCTCGCACGATGTCGATGCCGGTCACCACCTCGGTCACCGGGTGCTCCACCTGGATTCGGGTGTTGATCTCCAGAAAGGAGAAGTCGCCGCGGTCGAGGTCGACCAGGAACTCCACGGTGGCCGCGCCGGTGTAGTCCAGCTCTCGGCCCAAGGAGATGGCCGCGGTGGCAATGGCGTGGTGGAGTCGGTCGGTCAGCACGGTGGCCGGGGCTTCCTCCACGATCTTCTGGAACCGTCGCTGCACCGAGCAATCACGGTCCCCGAGGTGGACGACGTTGCCGTGGGTGTCGCCCAGGATCTGCACCTCCACGTGGCGGGCGGCCTCCACCCAGCGCTCGGCGTAGAGCCGGCCGTCGCCGAAGGCGGCCAGGGCCTCCTCCGATGCGGTGGCGAACCGGTCGGGCAGTTCGGCCCGGTTGGCGATGCGGACCATGCCTCGGCCCCCACCCCCGGCGGCCGCCTTGAGCAGCAGCGGGAAGCCGGCTTCGTCGGCGAAGGCCAGGGCGGCCTCGGCGTCGGCCAGGGTGGTGGACCCGGCACCGGTGGGCACACCCGCGGCTCGGGCCAGGGCGCGGGCGGCGATCTTGTCGCCCCCGTCGGCGATGGTGGTGGCGCGGGGCCCGATGAAGGTGAGCCCGTGGGCCACGCAGGCGTCGGCCAACTCGGGGCGCTCGGCCAGGAACCCGTAGCCGGGGTGGACGGCATCGCAGCCGGTCAACAGGGCGCCCGCCACCACCTGCTCGACCCGGAGGTAACTCTGGGTAGGGCTGGGCGGGCCGATGTTCACCACGTCGTGGGCCAGTCGGGCGGCCAGCGACTGCTCGTCGGCGTCGCTCACGGCCACCACCGCCTCGATGTCTTCGTCCCGACAGGCCCGCACGATCCGCACGGCAATCTCGCCGCGGTTGGCCACGAGCACCCTGCGGAGCGGGGCCCTATGGATTGGGGCTGGCCGGGGCGGGGTTCGCCGGGGCGGGGCTGGCCGGGTGGTCAAGAAGCCGGGCTCCCGGGGGCGACGGCGAACAGCGGCTGGTCTTTGGCCACCGCCACGCCGTTGTCGGCGTAGACCGCGAGCACTTGGCCGCTCACTCCCGCCTTGATGTGGTTCATGAGCTTCATGACCTCCACGATGCACACCGTGTGAGCCGGATCGACTCGGTCGCCCACCTCGACAAAGGGTGGGGCGCCGGGTTCGGGGGCTCGCCAGAAGATGCCCGGCGACGGCGAGGTCACGACGTGCGCCCCGGCCGGGACCGCGGGCGCATCCGTTGAAGGGGCGTGGTCGGTGGCGGGTGGGGGCTGCTCAGCCGAGCTGGTTGCAGTAGTCGGCGCATCCGTCGCGGCCGGCGGGCTGGATTGCTCCCGACTGGTGGGCCGGCCGTCCCCCGTCGACAGACGCACCCGCAGATCGCCCGACCGGACGTCGATTTCCTGCCAATCGGAGCGCTCGAACGCCTCCACGACACGAGCAATTGCGTCCAGGTCGCTGCTCACTGCCCTATCGTCCGCCTCCGTCTGCCTCTCAAAGCCGGCTCGGCACGTGTCTCCGCACCGCCAACCGCAGGCATCCTAGCGGCGCGACTCAATCACCCTCCACGAACGCCGAGGCCACCTGGGCCATGGCTGTCAGTCGTAAGCTCCTCGGGATGGTTGCCATGACGATGAGTGGCGTTCGGGGTGCGCCGGGCTGCGTCCCCTGTGCCTGCGCCTGTGACCTCGCAACCGGCATTACCCGCACGGGCGGGGAGGTGGGGGAGTGAGCGGGGTGCTGTCGCTGGAGGTTGCCGACCGGATCGTCGACGCGGCGTTGGTTGCGGCCCGCGAACAAGGCTATCCGCCGATGGCGGTGGTGGTGCTCGATGCCGGTGGGCATGTGTTGGTCGCCAAGCGGGATGAGCGAGCGGCTATCGGTCGGGTGGAGATTGCCATGGGCAAGGCCCACGGTTGCCTGGCCATGGGGTTCGGGGGGCGGGAGTTGGCCCGGCGGGCCGAGGCGGTGCCACAGTTCTTCACCGCCATCGGCGCCCTGTTGCCCCACGGGATGGTGCCCGTGGCCGGCGGGGTCCTCATCCGCGACAGTTCGGCCGGCGTGGTGGGGTCGGTGGGAATCAGCGGTGGCACTTCCGACGAAGACGACGTGTGCGCCGTCGCCGGCATCCACGCCGCCGGCCTCGTGCCCGACACCGGAGACCCACCCCCATCCTCAACCCCCGCCACCAACGACCCCACTACCGCAACCGGAGACCCACCCCCATCCTCAACCCCCGCCATCAACGACCCCACTACCGCAACCGGAGGGTCGACCACCTCTTCAAGCGCGGAGAAGCCTCCCCGTTCAAGTACGTGAACTGTTGAGGCCTGGCTAGGGTGCCGACCCCCACGGTGGCGAGGATCAGGATGGTCCGCCAGATCGGAATCGCCTTCCACCGCTGTCGGCGGTTGGGTGGCTAGACCCAGTGAACCCCCTTGGGCATTCGGGTCGCCCACATCCAGCACTCGAGCGTGCGGTCGGTTCTGATTCCGCACGAGTGGTCCTCGCCAGCGGCCACTGCGATAAACGAACCTTCGGGTGGGTCAGCCTTCCCAGAGCCGGTCGACCCCCAACATGCGACGGTCGTATCGGTACTGATGGCACATGTGTGATACCACCCGGCGGCGAGCGAGGTGAACTCTCCTTCGGGGGCATCAGTCTGATCGTACCAATCGTCTCCCCAGCACTTGAGCGTGTTGTCGGTCTTGATGCCACAGGAGTGAGAGTGACCTGCTATGACCGCAATGAAAGTCCCTTTGGGGGCGTCAGCCTGGTCCATCTCGTTAGAACCCCAACACTCGACGGACTGGTCTTCTCGGATGGCACACGCGTGGTGATCACCTGCGGCGAGAGCAGTGAAGGATCCGTTGGGTGGCTGCAAGCCCAAATCATCTAGGTCAAGGCGGTGAGAATTTGTCCAGCATGCGATTGCGCTATCAGTTCTTATGCCACAAGCATATGCGAGGCCAGCGGCAACTTCCACAAAGTCATCGTTAGGTGTGGTTTCCCAAGCCTGTCCAGGTTCGCTCCAGCACTCCACAGACCCAGAATCTCTAAGTATACATAAGTTCCTAGGAGTCCCAGTCGCTATTTCCAGAGGGTTAGCTTCTAGAGTATCGAACTCTTCCCATTGGCTTTCTCCCCAGCATCTAATAGCATTGTTTGCTCGGATACCACATGTAAAGTTATAGCTAGCACTGATGGACGAAAATTCGCCCTTAGGAGCACCAGCCTGCCCCACATATCCGCTACCCCAGCATAGGACAGATTGGTCTGTAGCAATGGCACATGAGTGAGAATAGCCAGCAGCTATAGCAACAAAAGTGCCCGGCGGTGAGTTCAATCGGCTGGAATGACCTTTGCCCCAACACTCGATAGTGTGGTCGGTCCGTATTCCACATGCATGGGTGTCGCCAGCGGCAATTGCTACGAATATACCTTCAGGCGCACCTTCTTGGGCATCATAGCCCTTGCACGTGAAGGTGCAAGGAAAACGGGTACCATCTTCCATTACCAGGTAGCTCTCATTGTCGCTGTTAGTGCCCCAGCATTCCACCAAGCGATTGGTGCTTATGGCGCAAGAGTAGTTGTGCCCAGAAGCCATGTCAGTGAATTCCCCCATTGGCATAGTAAGGCCATAGCTAAACTCCGAGCCCCAACATTGGATAGCTTGGTCGGTGCCAATTGCGCAGGTGTGGGAGGTTCCAGCCGCTATGGAACTGAAGCTCCCGTCGGGTGCAGTTGCAGGTTGGCCTGAGATTTTGCCCCAGCATGTGATCGTCTTGTCGATGCGGATCCCGCAGGTATGGTGTTCGCCAGCCGCAATGGAAACGAAGCTGCCCTCTGGTGCATCTGTCTGTCCAGCACTGCTTCTCCCCCAGCACTCGACTGTGTTGTCAGTTCTGATGCCGCACATGTGGTAGAAGCCAGCCGAGAGGGCAGTAAAGATTCCGTCAGGCTCAGATGCCTGGCCGTATCGGTTTGAGCCCCAGCAGGTAAGGGTACCGTCGGTCTCGATCGCACATGCGAAGCTCCTGCCTGCTGTGACCGCGGTGTACTTGCCGGTGGAGGGTGGGGATGGCCTGGATGGCACCGTGGAGGCATCGGAGGGTCCTTCGTTGCCAATACATCCGAGTCCTGCTCCCAGCAAGCACGCCACCAGCAACACGATTACGGCAGCACGGCGCAGGATCCCTCGGGCACCTGAACCCTCTATGGTCACAACAGGGAGGCTAGTTCGTGGCATCGCATCATCCTCCCACCCATTTGGGCGTCGTGCGGCGGTTGCGATGCCTAGGGCCGTCCCAAGAGCCACCGAGCAGGCCGCATCGGACCTCGAAGGGGCTGGCATCTCTCCGCGAGGCTTCGGCGTGGGGCTAGGGCTCCCTGTCCGCTACGGCTTCTTCAAACACTGCCCGGGTGAAGTACTCGACGGACATCGAGAGGCTGGTGTGTCCCCATGCTTGGTCCACCAGGTCCAACACCTGGTCCACGTCCCCATACCCGATCTCCCGCACCAGCCGCACGGCATCTTCGAAATCTACTTCCCGACCAGCGGCGAGCTTCATGGCCAAGATGAAGTGGGCACCAGGGCTGAGAACCTGCAGCCTCCTGCCCCTGTAGAGCGTCTCGAACCTGGGTGCGAGCTTCGGAATGGACATCTTCGCAGCATCATTGATCCAGTCGTCCCGTAGTCGATGGCGCTGTGCGACCTCGCGGGCTGCCTGCTGCAGCTCTTCCGGGAAGGGTTCGGAGATGATGTCGACGTCATTGGTTCGCCGTATGTCGTACTTGAGCAGCATGACCGCACCGCCACAGGCCACGACGCTGATGGGCTCCCCGGGACCGAGGACTCCGTCTACCTCGTCCAAGAGTTCCTTCAGGCCGGACGCATTGAACGCCCGCGCCTCGTCACGGCTCATCGCAAGGAGAGGGTTGATGCCTCGAAGTACACGCCGTGCATCGAGCACACCGGGGGGGCCTGCGACACGACCCACCTGCCCCAGTCGGTGTCGAGGGACTGCCCGGACAGTGTCATCGGCTCGGGCAGTTGTTGCGAGGCAACCCAGGAAGGAGTATCAAACCCATCACGGGCGCACAGCCCATGAACCACCGTGGCGATGATGGCAAGGTCGCGTGGTTCACCATGAGGGGCTTCGCCCTTGCACAGCATGTCGAGTCGCTGTTCCGGCTCGTGGTTCCAGTCCTTGATGAACTGCACCACTGGCCGGAACCGCTCCGGCTGACACTGCGGGTGGGCCATCTCAGCGGGAAGCTCGAGAACGTTGATGACCCTCACCTGACTCACCCGATCAATCCTAAGGCCAGCGTGTGGGCTGGCCCGGCCCAATTCCACGAATGCAATCCGACAGATGTCACCCACGAGGGCGCGGCTCGCAACGCCTGCTATGGGACAGTCGCTGAAGCCACCGAGCTGGACGCCAGGAGCCCGGAAGTGGGCGCAGGCTCCAGGCTCCGCCGAGGTCCTCAAACTTGGATGGCGGTGTCCGTGTTTGGGGTGCCATGGTGGATGGGTGGGTCGCCCCCGTGCGTCCAGTCCGGCGGTGAGTCGGAGGATGAGCCGTCAGGCCAGTCGCGACACCGCTCCCGAGATGGCCATACGCCGCCGCCTGCATGCGGCTGGTCTGCGGTACCGGGTGGATTTCTCGCCGATTCCGGGGCTGCGCCGGCGGGCCGACATCGTGTTCACCCGTCGCAAAGTGGCCGTGTTCGTGGACGGTTGCTTCTGGCACGGTTGCCCCGATCACGCCAGCACACCCACCGCCAACCAGGAGTGGTGGGAGGAGAAGTTGGCCCGCAACGTCGAGCGGGACGCCGACACCAACCAGGCCCTGGGCGACGCCGGGTGGACGGTGGTCCGCATCTGGGAGCACGAAGACCCTCAATCGGCCACCGACCGCGTGACCGCCGCCCTCAGCGGAGAGACCAAACTGGACGGCGGCGAGGCTTTGGCCCCTGGGCCGGAGGCCCGGTAGGTCGGAGCTGGGGGAGGTGTGATGGTGCATTGGGCCAACAAGCGAATTGACATGCCGCCCAGGGCGTGGCTCCGGGCGGTACTGGCCTGCGTCCAACCACCGCTGCCAGGGGGCGGAGCTTCCATCGAGCGCCGTTGGGGTGACGATGGGGCCGGTGTCGTCGGGCTTTCGGTGCGGTCCCTGTTCGACCTGTGGCTGCAGGCCCAGCACTGGAAGCCCGGAGACCGCATCGTGTTCTCGGCCTTGACCGTGGCCGACATGCCGTTCATCGCCCGGGCCCATGGTCTTCACGTGACCGCGCTCGACATCGACCCGCTCACCGGTGAGGCCGATGCCGACGCTCTTGCCCGGATGATGGATGGGCGAACCCGAGCGGTGGTGTATGCCCATCTGTTCGGCGCCCGTGGCCACACCGACGGGTTGAGAGAAGCGGCTCATGCGAACGGTGCCCTCTTCGTGGAGGATTGCGCCGAGGCCTACGCCGGTCCCCGGTGGCGAGGGCACCCCGACAGCGACCTGGCGCTGTTCAGCTTCGGACCGATCAAGACCGCCACCGCCGCCGGTGGAGGTCTGGCACGGGTCCGTGACCCGGAAGTCCGATCGGAGATGCGGCGCCTCGCCGCGGCGCTACCGGTACAGCGTCGAGTCGATCAACTCCGGAGGCTGGCCAAGATCGGTCTCCTGAACGCCCTCGGATCCCCGCGGACGTTCGGGGCGGTGAAGCGTGTGCTTGATGCCGTTGGTCCCGGTCACGACGCCGTCCTGCAGCGGCTGACTCGCGGGTTCCCGGGCCCGGACTTGTTGACACGCATCCGCCGCCGCCCATCGGCCCCGCTGGTGCGAACCCTCGGTCGGCGTCTCGACGAAGGCGACGAGCCGGTGGACCGCCGCATCGCGCCGGGCCGGCGGCTGATGGCGGCTCTGGATGAGGTCAGCGTTCCGACCTCGCAGGCCGAGACACACTCGTTCTGGCTGGTCCCGGTTCTGGCTCCGGAGCCGCAGGCGTTGGTACATCGACTGGAGTCGGCTGGGTTCCACGCCACATTGGGAAGAGCGTTTGCCGTGGTTGAGCACGACGATCTCGACGATGGGCCACCACCCTTGGGCGCCCGCCACCTCATGGAGCACACCGTCTATCTGCCCTTTGATCCGGGGATGCCAGGGACGGTGCTGGACCGGTTGGCGGAGACCGTGATCAGCGAGTTGCAGCAACAAGGGGGCACAGGCGGCACCCCTCGGCCTGGTTCTTGATTCCAGGGGGGATCCGCGTAGGGGGAGCCAGCACCGTCTAGGGTCGCGACTTGGTGGACCTCGTTACCGTTCCAGGTATCCCTTCCCCTCAGGTCGGCCTTGATGGACGGGTGGGGGGTTGGCACCAGTGCCCCCTCCGCAACTGTCACTCCTCCTTCATACGATTCCTCCTGCCGCTTCTGCAGGCAGTCCTTGGCGATCGAGTGGAGGGATAGCAGTGCCCCAAATTGGTGACATTGAGATGACGAAGCCCGAGGCGGCGAAGACAGGCGAGGCGATCACGACGATTGACTTGTTTGCGGGGGCGGGGGGATTGAGTCTTGGCTTTCATTTGGCTGAGGTGGGCTTTCTGCCGGTGTTCGGGGTGGAGCATGATCCGGCGGCGGCGGCCACGTTCGAGCGAAATTTCGGGTGTGAGGTGTTCGCCGGTGACATCGAGGAGGGGCCGGAGTATCCGCAGGCTGATGTGATCATCGGTGGGCCTCCGTGCCAGGGGTTCAGCCCGTTGGGCCGGGATCGCGACGACGTGAGTCGGGCGCAGCTCAACGGGTTGTGGAAGCACTTCTTGGATGCGGTCCGGACGATCCGTCCGAAGGCGTTCGTGATCGAGAATGTGCGCGAGTTTCATCGCTCTACGCAGTTCGCTGAGCTATTGCGCCTGTTGGAGGCCGACTCGGAGCTTTCGGCGTACACCCCCGCCTACGGGGTGCTCAACGCGGCCGACTACGGGGTGCCCCAGACGCGATTGCGCGGCATCCTGATAGCGATTCGGGGCCACGAAGGTGAACTCCCGTGGCCTCCGCCGCCACTGCGAGGCCCGGAGTCGCCAGGCAAGCGGCCGTATCGGACCGTCGAGGAAGCCATCGGTGATCTGCCCGCGGCTACGACGGGCTTCGACCCCTACTTCGATGATGGCGGCGGGCAGCACCTGCACTTCGGTCGGCGCCCGACCCGGAAGTCCCTGGAGCGGTACCGGGCCATCCCGCCGGGCGGCAATCGTTTCGACCTGATGGAGAGGCGGCCCGACATCACCCCGGCGTGCTGGGCGACCAAGCCGACCGGGACGACCGACGTGATGGGGCGTCTCTGGTGGGATCGACCGTCGGCCACGATCCGCACCGAGTTCTTCAAGCCGGAGAAAGGCCGGTATCTCCATCCGGTCGAGGATCGGGTGATCTCGCACCGGGAAGCGGCCCGGCTGCAGTCGTTCCCCGACTGGTACGTGTTCGAGGGCACCAAGATCGACATCGCCCGCCAAATCGGCAACGCCGTACCCCCGCTCCTGGGCGTCGCCATCGCCCACCACGTCTACCACCACGCCTTCGCCCACTAGCTCGGACAGTGACTGGCGACGCTGCTCTCATTCGGGCCGTTGACTGGTTCCGCGACCAGCCCAACATGGTGCAGCGATTCGCTGGAGCCATACGCCAGAGCTTCGACGAGGTGTTTGACGGCCAACGCACCGGTCGCTACTCGCTCAAGCAACTCTCGAAGGTGGAGAAAACGTACATCGGGACCAAGGTCGAGATCCTCGTCCAGGCCGAATTCGGCTTACAGCGCGGTCACCGTATGGATTACCTCGTCGCAGGGGAAGAAGTAGACGCCAAATGGTCGATGACGTCAGGTGCCTGGATGATCCCGAGGGAAGCGGTCGGAGAGCTGTGTCTCTGCATGACCGCCGATGATGAGAGATCGATCTTCTCCGTCGGCATCATCCGGGCCGACGACCTCCACCTGGGAAGCAAGGGCAACCAAGACCGGAAGAGGCGGCTAAACGCTCTTGGCCTTAAGGCCATGCATTGGCTCGAAAGGAATGGTCAGCTTCCCGAAAATCTGCTCCTGAACCTGGGCAAGGAGACTCGATCGGCGATCCTTGACGAGGAACTGAGTGGGCAAGAGCGTGTCAATCAGCTCTTCCGCCTCGTCCAAGACCGCCTTGTTCGCCGCGAGGTTGTCCTGACCGTGGCGCGGCAAGATGACGGACCCAAGCGGGTGAGAGACGCTCGCAAACTACTTCAGCCTGAGGGAATCGTTATCCTCGGCCACCAAGGCAACCACCCTCGCATCGCCCAGGTACTGGGACTATCAATACCACCAAAGGGATCGTGGGTTGCAGTCCGGCTGGCGCCCGCGGCCAGGGCCGAACCGGATACCGTTGAGATCGGCAGCGGGCAGTGGCGTTTAGCCCGTGAAACGGAGCCGATGCACCCCGGGCCCATCGATTACCAGTAGTCGCTCTCCAGTGCGGGTGCCATTAGGCAAGAGTCGGCAGCCTCGGTGCACTTGGACTGGCAGTGAGCCGGAGGATGGGGGGTCAGGCTGGTTGTTGGGGTCGGTGGCGGCGTCGCTTGTGTTGGTGGTCGTCGCGGTGGGCTCGGCGGTGACACTTCGGGCATAGCAGGACGAGGTTGTCGATGTTGGTGGGTCCACCTTGTTCCCAGGGGAGGATGTGGTGGATGTCGCACGCCTGGGCAGCCAGGCCGCAGTCGACGCAGGCCTGGTCCCTCGCGAACAACGCCATCCGTTGGGCTTGGTTCGGGGCTCGTTGGGTGCGACCCAGATAGAGGGGCTGGCCGTCTGAGCCGAAGATGGCCGGGATGATGTCGGCGTCACAGGCCAGGCGGCGGAGTTCTTCGATTTTGATGGGGGTCCCGTCGATCAGTTCGGCATCCTGGAGCACCCCGTAGATGGGGTCGTACTCGGCAGTCACCACCAGCACCGTCTTCTGCGGGGCCGGCCCGCAATCGGCTCCACCTGCGGGTCGGCCGGCAGGGCCGGAGTCTGATTCGTCGGCACCCGGTGGCAGGGACAATCCGTTGGCTGACCCATCCGTTTCGCCAGCCTGGCCTGCGGGCTGTTGGGTCATCAGAGCCACAAGGGCATCGGCGTTGCGTTGGTGGTAGGTGCGTTCTTCGCCGGCCTTGGTGTCATAGTGCAGGAGGCGGGTGTTCATGGCCGAAAGAGCTGTCTTGACGCGTTGACCGGCGATGGCGTCGAGTTCGGCGTGCAGGATGACCATGTCGTCGTCCCCGTCGAACACGCTGGCGGTGCGCCGGGCTCGTTGGCGTTCGGTGCGGGACAACCCGTCGACCGAGGCCCGTTGGTCCTCCCGGGTGGCCAAGGTGCGCTTGAACTGGTCGCAGTCCTGGCGCATGGCCTCGATCACTAGGTCCAGTTGTTCCCCGTCGCCAAGGGGTGCTCGGGCGTGGGAGGCGGTGATCATCTCGGCATGGTCCATCGTGATGTACCCGCCTTCAACCGCCCCCAACACATCAGGTAGGGCTCGCAGTCCCGACGCCACCTTGGCTTGACGGCGGGCCTTGCGAGCCTTGAGGCCGAACTGTTGGCACACCGCCACCATGGCGTCCTCGCCCTCCAATTCACCCAAACGGCCCAACAGCCCGGCCAGGTACCCTTCCACCTTGCGGCGGACCGTGTCGGCCTGCAAAGCCAACTTGATCACATCCGACGTACCCAACTTCGAGTAGTCCTTCAACTCGAAATCGGCCACCATTTCCCTGGTGGCATCACACGTGGGGCTAACTCCGTAGGCAGTAGCCTTGGCAGAAGTCCCTTCAGATGTACTTGTAGTAGAGCTGAACTCCATACCTTTCATTGTACCAACCAGGGTGACAACTACCCCCCTGATTTACCGGAACATTTGCAAATTTCAGGAATACTATGGCAAACCACGCGTCACAAAGTGGTCAAGACCAGGCATCGGACATGACCTCGGGGTCATCCAGGTCCTGAGTGAGCTGAGCAAACTGCCTGAGTCGTTCGAGGCTGACCGGGTAGATGCCAATGAGACTTTCGCGCTTCAGTACCCGGCGGAGATACTCGGAACGGGAGAGCCCGACCCGCCTTGCCTTGGCGTCGATCACAGCGAGAACCTCGATGGGAACATCTCGGATTACAATGTCGGCCATGACCACCTCCAGCGAAGTCCCTTGATTTCAGGTTGTACCAGCGTGGTCACTTCATTTGGAATCAACGAGAGCGCCTTACAGCGAGTCATCTCTGGCTGACCCTTGTGGAGAGCGGGTTACGATTGGGATAGCTCTGGCTGGATTTCGCTGACGCCCCCCAGGGATTGTGGCCATGTCATCGAGCCTGAGGTAGGTCACGCTTGGTGGCCAGCCAGCCGATCGAGGATTCTCTTGTGACGTTCCACTGACGCGGCGAGTCGCTCCTGAAAGTCATGGTCGGCGCGTCGTGCCTCGATGTGGCTCTCGACTGCGTCGCGGATGGCCTGTGACACGCTGACTCCGTCAACCTCGGCGAGGAACTCGAGAGCCTCGGCTTGTTCGGCTGGCAATCGCAAGGTCATTGCTCTTTGGGCATCAGTCATGAGTGTTCTCCTGGGGCTTGATGAGATATTGACCCACACTACGCGAGTCCTGCACCGAGATACCATGATACCACAGTGGCGACAGGCCTTGTCGCCGACGGCGGGCCGCCGGCCTGAGATGTCGGGCTGAGGCGGGGATAAGATCTCATTAGATAAGAGTAATGTGTTTTGTCGGTGTGTTATGCTACACTTATTCAGTGCCAAATGGCTTGAGGGCTGCTAAGGTACCCTTATTAGGAGGTGAGCCGATGAGTCCGAAGGAGCAGCGCATCATGCGCATTCCCATTCCCATCCCTCTGATCAGGGAAATGGACGCAGTCATCATGGAGGGCCTCGGCGGGTACACGACCCGCGCCGAGTTCATCGTCGATGCCATCCAGGAGCGGATACTTGAACTCTCGTTCGATGTGGTGGAGGACGCCGGGGCCCCACAAGGCCTCCTGCCTACCGCCGATGACATGGCCCGCGGGCTGCACGAGGCAGCTCCGGCGCCTGGGGAGATGGTCAAATTGTCCGAGACTGCCCTCGAAGCTCCTTCATCGGGTGCCACAGTCGACTGCAAGTCGGACTTGAGCTGCCCGGAGGGACTGCCTCTCTTTGGCCTGCACAACCGCGACTACCCGTCGCTGTGGGCTCTTGCACAACTTGCAAGTCTCACGGAGAAGGACCCTATGCCAGCCGAGGCCTTCTACGACGAGGCTCTGCGCGAGGCGTGGAGGTTTGGGACACTGCTTGTCGCCGTCGAGAAGCACCTCGGAATCAAGTGCACCGCTCTGTTCCCCACCAACATGGACAAGCGAAAGTCCGCCGAGACACGGTTCCGCTCCTTCGCCATCGGGGATTTCCGGTTCACCGACGACATCTGGCGTACAAGCGGGCCGCTCTTCGAATGGCGGCTCGCTGGGCTTGTGGAAGGAGGAGAGTCCGGGCCGCTCATCGGGGTGACCCAGCTTGGGTGGGATGTTCTCCAGTCAGTGACTGGACTCCCTGTCGAGCATCCCCATCCCAAGCCAGTGGCGGCCAAGTTCCTGGCACACCTCGCCGACCATGCCCCCTCTGACGAGAAGGGCTTCAGGCAGGTTGTGGCTTCCATCGGCCCCGAAGGGGCCTCCCGCCAAGATGTCCTCGACCACTTCACGGAGTCGTGGCCTCAATGGACCAGTAACGAGGTCTCCACGAACTCGGCGGGCTACATCGCCCGCGCCCGTGAGTGGGGTCTCGTCGAACCCAAGCAGTTCAAAGGCCAATACAACCTGACCCCGTTTGGACACGAATATGCAACAGGAGGCATGTCATGAGAAGCATGAACAAAATGATCGTCGAGCAAGCCCTAGCGGCTCGTACTGTCGAGGAAGCTGAGGCAGTACAGAAGCTGATCGCTGACACGATTGGAGCCACCCATAAGCGGCCGCTCGGCGACAGGTGGAACAACCAGGGGTTTCTGACCGGCAGCGGTTCAAGCTACGACCACAAGGTCCTCGAGACGGTGACAAATATGCAAGACGCTGTCCTCGAGCTTCTTGTCCTCCAGAAGCTTGGTAGCCGTGATGAAGCGAAGTTCCCTACCCCTCATGCTGCCGCGGCTAATTTGCTTGCCGGGCTCGGTCCGAAACAACAGGCGGAATTTGCCACCGTCACGATTGATAGGGCAGAGCCCGGTAGGAACAAGAAGCGTATCACGCTCGTGATGCGTGATCGGGGATGTGGGATCACCGACGAAGAGGTGCCTCGGGGAATCTTTCTCATCGGAGACGGGCACAAAGATGGCGTCGACTGGCAGCAAGGAACATTCGGACTCGGTGGTGCCACACCCCTCCGGAACGCAAAGGCAGTGGTGCTCGTCACCCGCCGCCATCCCGATCTCCTCAAGAGTGAGGAGGTGGACAAGATCACCATTGCCGTCGTCCAGTGGGAACGGGAACGCACCACCAAGAATGCCTTCTACCTGGTGACCCACCCCTGGAATGAGGATGTTCCTGCAGAGTGGGTGCGTGCGACTCCTTTCTCGGTGCTGGCCAGCGACTTCCCGGACTTCGACGCGGGGACCCACTTGGCGCTCATTGCGTACGACACCGCAGGGCTCGGACGCATTTCTAGTGATGAGAGATCATTCGCTTCCATCTTCGATACTCGCCTCTATCGTCCGGTGCTGCCCATCAAGTATCGCAACAACATCACTCGTAGCAATCGGGACGAGACCCTCCGCGGCCTCCATCAGCGTCTCGAGGGCAACCCGGGAGTCAGTGGCACGGAAGGCCAAGACACACTGCCGTTCAACTATAAGGATACTACCTACCGGCTCCCAATCAGTTACCGATTGTTTGCGAAGCCAGGAGATCCAGGTGAACGGCGCAATTTCATTGCCCATGGTCACGCCCTGCTCCTCACTTCCAACGGCCAAGTCCACTCCCACTGGACCCCGCAAGAGTTCAAGCAGTACACCAAGCTCAACAAACTTTACAACCGGGTCCTAGTCGTCGTCGAAAGCGATGCTCTTCCCATTGAAGACCGAACAGAGTTGTTCACGGCTGACCGGTCCCAACTTATCCGCAGTTCCTTTGCCATCCGCTTGGAGAAAGAGATTGCTGCCTTTCTTGATGAGTGGGTGGCACTACAGCATGCCAACAATGCACTCATCTTAGAAGCGGTCTCTGGCGACAATAGTGACCGCCCAACCGTCAAAGTCGCCGAGCAGATCGCCCGGGCTGTCAAGGCTAAGGGCTACTCCTTTGGGGGCGAGGGTTCTGGGGGTGGGGGTGGCAGTCGCTCGAAGTCCCCCAATCCACTTCCACCGGATGACCTTTACGATGATCCCAATCACTTTGAGGGTCCAGAATCGGTTGAAGCTCAGCTCGGCAAGGTCAAAAGCATACATTTCCAACTCAATGCTGTCGACGGATTTATCAGCAAGCGCGCTGAACTCGAAGTTGTCTGCGATCACCCTGACATTGGGGTTTCCGAAATCACTGTCGGTGAACTCCAATCAGGGCGCGTGCGTGTGTCCGTCGCAGTACCGGAGAATGCTGATCTCGGTATCTGCAAGCTATCGGTCGAGATCCTTCCGTGGGTCAAGACGTCAGGTGGCCTTGGACCCTCTTTCGAATGGACGACCAAAGTGGAGGTCGTCGAGGAAAGAGAGCCGAAATCCTCCGGTCGGAGTCCAGGTTCGGACAAGGGAAAGTCTGGAACCGACAGTGGTGGGCTCGTTGCGCTCATCTGGAAGAGCGAGTCCGATCCTGGCACGGACAATTGGACTGCCGCAACGGTTGGGGAAATTGAGATGGTTGTAGGAAGGGAATTGGCTAAAGTATGTCCCGAATACTCCAACCTAGCTGAAGTGGACTCGGAGATCCCCACAATTGTTCTCAACCGGACATACACTCGGCTCAAGTCATATGTTCATGCCCGTGCTGCCGAACTCAGCACCGATGACAGCGTTTACAGAGCCCGAGATCGTTATGCAGTGGGGGCTGGCGTTGCTCTCCTCCTGCTCGATCAGGAAACCCGTAAGGCTGAGAAGGAAGGCAAACCGCTTGATGACAAGGCCATCGCTGTTGCCCGCCAGGCGGCGGCCCGAGCCGTGCTCAGTGTCTTGCCTGCTTATGATCGCCTCGAAAGACAGACCTTGGCGATGGATTGACGAGTTGAATCGCAAACCGAGGCGTGGAGGGCTCACCGAGCTCTGGGTCGTGACGTTGCGGCTTCCCTCTGGCCGCTGACAGGGAACACCTACAGCTACTGGAGTGACTGTTGGAGGGAGGCCTTCGGAGGCCAGAAAACGCCGAGTACCAGAAACGAATGTGGATGCTGTTCTTGGTTGCCGACGAACAGTTCGGTCTCACGGTCGACGGCCCATAGCTTGTCAACGAACTTGTAACGCATCTGTTCCTGCCAGTCGTTCCGATGTCGCACGTTTCTCCAGAGGGCAACCGCTTCCCAGTCGATGATGGTCTGGGAATGGCTGTTGCAACCGGGCGCAAGGCATCGGTACTTGTACCGGAAGCGCCACGGTACAACCTCAAAGTCAGGCTTCTTGGTGTCGGGATCGTCAAAGAGGCTCGGCCAGGCTGCGATAGCATCGGCACGATGTCGCCACTTGGCGAGCTGTTCAGGGTCGCGCATCGTGACCTCGAACTCGGGCGGCTCTAGGGTCTTGATCACTGCGAGTGAGGGTGTCGATGGGCCGGACCCGGCGCGGTTCAGTTTTACCAGCTCGCACATCGTCGGACGGGGGAGACCGGCCAAGCGCTGCCGACGTGTGGACCATGAGTGATCGGTTCCGATCGTTTCTCCGGGTATCAGTGTTCCCTCCAGTGGAATCCACGACTCAGGGCGTCGGTCGCTGCGAGGTCGGACTACATCGACCGTGACCTCTTGGTACTTGCGGAAGCGAGTGTCGTCGGCGAGATCTCGGAAGGGGACGGGATGAAGCCGAATCCACTCGGGATCCTGGCCAAGGGTGACGGCGGCAACACACATGGACTCCTCAAGCTGGGAGGTCAAGACCGGTGCGGCCTTCACGAGGATCATCACCCGCTTGGTTGAGGGTTCCATGGTTCAGATTCGGAGGACGTTGAGGTGTGGCCATGATTCCTGCATGTGGTCGGTGATGCAGGAGCGGTGGCAGGTGGAGTGATCGTGTTCAAAGCAGAGGAGGGCGACTGTGTGCCTTCGAGCCAACTCAGTGACTGCTCGTAGGCAGTCGGAAGCCCCGTTGCGCAGGTGGCGCTGGTAGCGGGCTCGGGCCGCGGGAAGCCCGCTGCGGAAGTCGTCTCGATTGTCCTTGGGGTTCCCGAGGCTGCGCTCGTGGTGGTAGCCGATCGAGGCGTCGGCGAGAGCGGTGGTCAGGGCGGTCTTGGAGAAGCCCTTCTTGCGAGAGATCGCGTTCAGGCGCACGTCGACCACCAGCTCGACGCCGTTGGCCACGAGAGCGTCAACGAACTCGTCGATCGAACGGCCCTCGTAGCCGACCGAGTAGATGGAGCCGGCGGTGTTCGAACTGCTTCTCACCCTCGAAATCCTAGGCGTGTGGGACGCTGAACACGAGGGTGGGGGATGGGGGTTAGTTGTCGGGGCGTTGTTCGCCGAATTCTTCGACGGTGGCTTGGCCGTCGCCGTTGGTGTCGGCCTTGAGGGCCGGGTACTCGGTGTCGGTGCCGAAGTCCCAGGCGTGGCCCCAGTGGGCGTAGATGCCGCTGCGACCGGTGGGGGCGGTGAGTTCCGCGGTGGTCTTGGCCTGGCCGCCCGCGCTGGTGGTGAGGCCGGTGACGGTCTCGTCCCAGTAGCTGTAGATGGCATCGGAACTGGAATTGGCGATGCCGACGAGCCCGCCGGTGTTCTTGTTGCCGATCACGGTCGCCCGGGAGTAGCTGTGGCTGATCCCGTAGCTGTTGTTGACCCCGACGAGGCCGCCCACCCGGTTCTGCCCGGTCACCCGGCCGGCGGCGTAGCTGTCGGCGATCAGCCCGCCGTTGTTCTGTCCGACGAGGCCGCCCACGCGGCGGGCACCGGCGATGTGGCCGGTAGCGAAGCTGTGGGTGACGGTGTCGTTGGTGTAGCCGATCAGGCCGCCGGCCACCCGCCCGGTGGACGTGACATCGGCGGTGCTGTAGCTGTAGGACACCTTGGCGGTGGTCTCGCCGATCAGACCTCCGACCCAGCCGCCGCCGCTCACCTGGCCAGAGGACGAGGAATGCGACACCTCGGCATAACTCAGCCCCACCAGGGCCCCGACGTTGTAGTCGCCGCCGGTGACGTCCACGTTCTCCAAGTGCAACCGGTTCACCGCCGCGTGGTAGCCGAGTTCACCGAACAGGCCCACGAAGTCCTCGTCCCGGTCGATGTACAAATTGAGCACCGCGTGCCCGTTGCCCTCCACCCGGGCCTGGAAGTGGTGGATGGGATCCCAGCCGTCGCCGCCGTTCCAGAACAGATCGCCCGAGTCGGCGAAACCGTTGCCGTTGGTGTCCAAATCCACGTTGGCCACCAGCTCGTACCCCGAACAGCCGGCGTCGGGACAGCCCATGGCGTCGTACTGCCCGCCCACGAAGGCGTCGTAGTACTTGGCGCTGTTGGCCGCGCCCGGCTTGGCCTTGCCGGTGGGATCCCAACGCAGGGCGTTGAGCTGGGCCGGGGTGACGATCTCGATCAGGCCGTCGTCGTCCATGTCGTAGTCGTTGCGCCGCGGCGACCCGAACTCCAACCACGAGGCGTTGCCGTCACCGTTGAAGTCCACCACCAACACCGGGTACTCCTTGGCGTTGCCGAAGTGCCAGTCCGGGTCGCTCCAGGTGGCGTAAATCCCGGTGTAAGCAGCCGCCCCGACGGCGGACTCGCTGTCGGACTGCAACCCCGAGGTGGTCTGGCTGGTGCCCCCGCCCGCACTGGTAGCCGCACCAGTGGTGGTGGCGTCCCAGTAGGCGTCGGTGTCCACCACGGCCGAGTCCTCGGCGGTGCCCACCAAGCCGCCCACACTGGCCGCCGACGACACCGGTCCGGCGGCGTACCCCTCGTGGACCGTTCCGCCGCTCATCCGCCCGATCAGCCCGCCCACGCTGGACCCGCTGCCACCGGGGCCGGTCACCGACCCACTGGCGTAAGCGAACTCCACCGTGGTGTTCTCGGCCAGCCCGATCAGCCCGCCCCCGAGATGGGCCGTCCCCGACGGGGCGTTCACCGTCACCGTCGGCTCCGTGTACGAACGGGTCACCTTGGCGTTCAGGGCCCGCCCGATGAGACCGCCCACGTCGTTGGTCCCGGTCACCGAGGCATGGGAGTAGCTCTCGGACATCTCCACCTGGGCATCCTTGAACGTGCCCGCCACGCCGCCGGTGGTCCCCGACGGGGCGTTGCCCACCACGCTCCCGGTCACCCCCACCCGGCTGATCGGAGAACGCCCGGTGCCCACCAACGCACCCACGTCGGCCTTGTTGCCGGTCACGGAAATGCTCACGTCGGCCAACACCACATTGCGCAGCCGCGCCGACCCCGACGTCTGGGCGAACAAGCCGTAGGAGGCGTCCCCGCCGGCGGATTCGCTGATGAACAGGTTGGCGATGGTGTGGCCACCACCGTCGAACACGGCCCGGTACCGGGTGCCGATCGGGGCCCAGCCCTTACCCGAGTTCCACCACGCACCGCCATGATCGGCGGCATCCACGTCACCGTCACCGTCGGAGTCGAAGTCCAGATCGGCGGTCAACTCGTAGCCGACACACACCTGATCCTCGGTGGCGGTCTCGTCGTCGTTGCACCCCATGTGCGACGCCGCGGTGGGGAAGGCGGCGGCATACGCCGGGTAGTCGGCGTCGGCCACCGCGCCGTCGCCGTCCAGATCCCAGCGCAGGGCGTTCAACTGGGCCAGGCTGCCCACCTCGATCAACCCGTCGTCGTCGACGTCGTAATCCAAGAGCGTGACCACCGTCACCCGGAATGTGTCGGTGCCGGTGTCGCCGTAGAAGTCGGTGGCCACCACGCTCACGTCGGCCGTCCCGGCGGCCACCCCGGTCACGGTCACCACCTTGCCCGTCGAGTCCAACACCGCCGTGGCCACCGTCGAATCCGAGGAGGACACCGAGTAGGTCAAGGCACCCTGGACACCCACGTCGAACACCGCCGCACCGGCCGGTTCCACACCCACCACGTACTTCCCGGTCACCCCGATGGTCTGATCGGCGATCGGGGTGACCACCGAGGGCGCACTGGTGTCGCGCTGGGACCCGAACTCACCCCACGTGGACGTGCCGTCCCCGTCGAAGTCGGCCACCAGCGCCGGGTACTCGATCTCGTTGCCGAAGTGCCACGAGGAATCCCCCCAGGTGCTGTAGATGCCGGTGTAGCCGGAGCCCCTCACGACGGTGTCGGTGTCGGCCTGCAACTGCGAGGTGGTCTTGGCCGTGCCGCCCCCGGCACTGGACGACGCGGTGGTGGCCACCGAATCCCAGTAGGCGTCGGAGTCCACGGAGGCCCCGCCGGTGACCGCGCCCACCAGCCCCCCGAGGTCGCCGGCAAAACTCTGGTCGGTGCCGTACTTGATCGCACCGGCGGCGAAGCCCTCACGAACCCGGCCGCCATCCAACAATCCGACCAATCCCCCCACATCGGTCGAGGAATTCGACGGCGCGTCCACCGACGAGGTGGCGTACCCGTACTCCACGGTTGCCCCGTTGGCGTACCCCACCAGACCGCCCACCCGGTGCCCGCCCGTACCGGCGTTGGTGTTGGACACCGGCCCGGCGGAATAGCCGCGGGTCACGGTCACGCTGGTCGCCCGCCCCACCAAACCACCGACATCGTTGCCCCCGGTCACCGCGGCGGCCGAGTAACTGTCCACCAGGGTCACCGAGAGCCCCCTCAGCGATCCCACGATGCCGCCGGTGGTGCCCTGGTTGCCGATGCCCGACACCGTGCCGGTCACCCCCACCCGGTTGATCGACGCCCGGGCGGTGCCGGCCAGGGCCCCCACGTCGGGCTTGGTGCCGACCACGGCAATGTCCACGTCGGCCAGCACCAACCCGCTCACCGAGCCACCAACGGCGATGTGCTCGAACAAACCGAACGAGTCGTCACCCCCCTCGGGCTCGTCGATGTACAGGTTGGCGACGGTGTGGCCGTTGCCCCGGAACGCCACGTCAAAGGAGTCGGTGTCGTCGCCGATCGGATCCCAGCCCTTGCCGCTGTTCCAGTAGGCCCCGCCGTGATCGGCGGCGTCCACGTCACCGTCACCGTCGCCGTCGAAGTCCAAATCGGCCACCAGCTCGTAGCCGTCGCAACCATCACTCGGGCACCCCATGGCGGAAATCGGACTCACAAACGCCGCCCGGTACGAAGCAGCATCGCCGGATTGATCCGCGGTGCCGTTGCCGTCGAGATCCCAGCGCACCGCGTTCAATTGCGCCAGGTTGTGGATTTCGAGCAGACCGTCGTCGTCGCCGTCGTAGTCGGCGTTGGTGCTCACCGACACGGTCACCGTGGTGCTCACGCCGGCCCCGTCGGCGTCGGTGGCGGTGATCACCAGCGGACGATCACCCGAAGCATGAGCCACCACCTTCACGGTCGCCGTGGCCGCGTCAACGCTCGCCGAATGATACGACTCGTGCATCGTCGCCACCGAGTAGGTGAGCGCGGTGCCTTCGGGATCGGAGAACACCTCACTGCCGGTGGTCTCCAGGGGGATCGAACCCTGCCCGTACCGCGGCAGGTTCAGCGTGGCCACCGCGTTAGCCACCGTCGGGAAGCGATGACCCGAAGCCACCGGGAACTCCACCGACGTGGCGTTCCCGTGCGAGTCGGTGGCCGTCACCCGAATGGTGGCGGTGCCCTTGGCCACCCCGGTGACGGTGAGGGTGTCGGTGGAGCTGTTCACCGCCACGGTGGCCACCGACGTGTCGGAAGACGTGGCGGTATAGGAGGGCTTGTCGCCCGTGCAGTAGCCGAACACCGGATTGCTGCCCTCCAGGGCCACCGACGTGGTGCTGCCCAGCGACACCTCTTGACCGCCGACGTCCCGGTTCTTGCGGACGTGCGTGTCGGCGCGTTGCTGGCCGAACTCGGCCCACGTGGCGGTGCCGTCATTGTTGAAATCGGCCACCAGAGCGGGGTACACGCACGAGGTACCGAAGTCCCAGTCGGCGGTCGTCCAGGTGCGGTAGATCCCGGTGTACCCGGTACCGGCCACGGTGGCGTTGGTATCGGCCTGCAACTCGGAGGTGGTCTTGGCCGTACCCCCGTCGCTGGTGGACTGACCGGTCGACGTGGAATCCCAATAGGAGTCTGCGCTCACCACACTGGTGTTGTCGGCCTTCAGCCCGAGCAGGCCCCCGACATCACCGGTTGGCCAGACCGACACCTCGCCGATGGCGAACGACTCGTCGATGTCCGAAACGGTCAGCAGCCCCACCAGGCCCCCCACGTGCCCATGGCTGCTCTGGGTGACCGAAATCGACCCGGCGGCGTACGACTGGCCCACCTTGGCGTTGAAGTACACGTCGCCGACGAGACCCCCCACCCGACAGGACTGGCAGTTGGACTCGGTCACCGTGCCGCTGGCGTAACTGCGTTTCACGTCGGCCTTCCGCAATGCGCCCATGAGGCCGCCCGCGGAGACGGATCCCTGGGAAACGTGGGCGGTCACCGACGCGGTGGAGTAGCTGTCGACGGTCAGCGCGGTGGTGGCGGCGTCAGGGGTCGTTTGATACCCCACCAGACCACCCACGTACACCTTGTTGCCGGATGGAGACGCCGGGTTGTCCACCTGCACCGACCCCGAGGAGGAGACGGCGCGCAGCGTGCCGCGGTTGTGCCCGGCCAGCGCTCCCACCGACACTTTGGCTCCGTTCGCGGTGACCGAAGCGTCCGGCAGACCGAGATGGCGTACCTCGCCACCTGCGCCGACCTTGGCGAACAAGCCGATCTCCTTCTGGGGCGCCGTGGCGGCAGCATGGATGAACAAGTTGGCAATGGTGCGACCATTCCCCTCCAAGACGGCGGTGTACTCGCCGCCGATGGGTGACCACCCCGCGCCGTTGTTCCAGTAGGCACCGCCGTGGTCGGCGGCGTCCACGTCGCCGTCGTTGTCGGAGTCAAAGTCCAAATCGGCGTTCAGCTCGTACCCGGTACACGCCGGGGTCACGGACGTCGAGGCACACCCCATGGTCAGCGCCGCGTTGGGGAAGGCGGCGGCGTAAGCGGATTGGTCGGCGGCCGCCACCGTGCCGTCGCCGTCCAGATCCCAACGCAGGGCGTCGAGTTGGGCCAGATTGGCAATCTCGATCAGGCCGTCGTCGTCGGTGTCGTAGTCGGTGAGCAGCGTCTGAGCGCTCAACGGTGCGGGCGCGACAACGCCGAGCAGGGCCGCCAACAGGGCCAGGGCCGCCACCCTCCCAACGCTTCGCACCCCCCAGGAGCGACGACGGGGCAAGAGGAGAACCCTCGCCCGTTGGTCAACGGCGTAGGAACCGGTAAGCAGCCACATAGTCTGACCCCCTCAGACTTGACGCATTCGCACCCTACCATCAGTGGCCAGGCGCGCGCGGGGAAACCGGTGAACGCCCGGTCAATTCTCGGATCGCCCCCGGTGGGGCGTGGGGGATGGGGGTCAGGTGCCGGGGCGCTGCTCGCCGAATTCTTCGACGGTGGCGGTGCCGTCGCCGTCGGTGTCGGCTTTGAGGAGCGGGTACTCGGTGTTGGCGCCGAAGTCCCAGGCATCGTCCCAGTGGGCGTAGATCCCGGTGCGACTGGTGGGGGCGGTGAGGGCCGCGGTGGTCTTGGCCTCGCCGCCCGCGCTGGTGGTGATACCAGTGATGGTCTCGTCCCAGTAGCTGTAGATGGTGTCGGAACTGGAGTCGGCAATGCCGACCAGCCCGCCGGTGTTCTTGTTGCCGATGACGGTGGCCGTCGAGTAACTGTGGTGGATGCCGTGGCTGGCGTTGACCCCGACGAGGCCGCCGACCCGGTTCTTGCCGGTCACCCGCCCGGCGGCGTAGCTGTCGGAGATCAGCCCGCCACCGTTCTGTCCGACGAGGCCGCCCACCCGGCGGGCACCGGCGATGTGGCCGGTGGCGTAGCTGTGGGTGACGGCGCTGTTGGTGTAGCCGATCAGACCGCCGGCGACCCGCCCGGTCGAGGTGACATCCGCGGTGCTGTAGCTGTAGCTCACCTTGGCGGTGGTCTCGCCGATCAGACCTCCGACCCAGCCGCCGCCGCTCACCTGGCCGGAGGACGAGGAATGCGACACCTCGCCGTAGCTCAGCCCGACCAGGGCGCCGACGTTGTAGTCGCCGCCGGTGACGTCCACGTTCTCCAGGTGCAACCGGTTCACCGCCGCGTGGTAGCCGAGTTCGCCGAACAGGCCCACGAAGTCCTCGTCCCGGTCGATGTACAGATTGAGCACCGCGTGGTCGTTGCCCTCCACGTGGGCCTGGAAGTGGTGGATGGGATCCCAGCCGTCGCCGCCGTTCCAGAACAGGTCACCGGGATCGGCGAGGAAGTTGCCGTTGGTGTCCAAGTCCACGTCGTCCACCAGCTCGTACCCCGAACAGCCGGCGTCGGGGCAGCCCATGGCGTCGTACTGCCCGCCGACGAAGGCGTCGTAGTACTTGGCGCTGTTGGCCGCGCCGGGGCTGGCCTTCCCGGTGGGGTCCCAGCGCATGGCGTTGAGCTGGGCCGGGGTGGACACCTCGATCAGCCCGTCGTCGTCGATGTCGTAGTCGTTGGACCGCTGCGGCCCGAACTCCTGCCACGAGGCGTTCTCGTTGCCGTCGAAGTCCACCACCAACGCCGGGTACTCCTTGTTGTTGCCGAAGTGCCAGTCCGCGTTGCTCCACGTCGAGTAAATCCCGGTGTAGGAGGCGCCGCTCACGACGGATTCGCTGTCGGACTGCAACCCCGAGGTGGTCTGGCTGGTGCCCCCGCCCGCACTGGTAGCCGCATCGGTGCTGGTGGCGTCCCAGTAGGCGTCGGTGTCGACTGCGGCCGAGTTCTCGGCGGTACCCACCAGGCCGCCCACACTGACCGCCGACGACACCGGTCCGGCGGCGTACCCCTCGTGCACGGTGCCGCCGCTCATGCGCCCGATCAGCCCGCCCACGCTGGAGCCGCTGCCGCCGGGGCCGGTGACCGACCCGTTGGCGTAGGCGAACTCCACGGTGGTGTTCTCGGCCAACCCGATCAGCCCGCCCCCGAGATGGGCCGTCCCCGACGGGGCGTTCACCGTCACCGTCGACTCGGCGTACGAACGGGTCACCTTGGCGTTCAGGGCCCGCCCGATGAGGCCGCCCACGTCGTTGGTGCCGGTCACCGCTGCTTCCGAGTAGCTGTTGGACATCTCCACCTGGGAATCCTTGAACGTGCCCGCCACGCCGCCGGTGGTCCCCGACGGGGCGTTGCCCACCACGGTGCCGGACACCCCGACCCGGCTGATGGGCGACCGCGAGGTGCCCACCAGCGCACCCACGTCGGCCTTGTTGCCGGTCACGGAGATGCTCACTTCGGACAGCACCAGATTGCGCAAGCTGGCCGACGAAGACGTCTGGGCGAACAAGCCGTAGGAGGCGTCACCACCGGCGGATTCGCTGATGAACAGGTTGGCGATGGTGCGACCGCCACCGTCGAACACCGCCCGGTACCGGGTGCCGATCGGGGCCCAGCCCTTCCCGGCGTTCCACCACGCACCGCCATGATCGTCGGCGTCCACGTCGCCGTCACCGTCGGAGTCGAAGTCCAGGTCGGCGGTCAGCTCGTACCCCCCACACACCTGATCCTCGGTGGCGGTCTCGTCGTCGTTGCACCCCATGTGCGACGCCGCGGTGGGGAAGGCGGCGGCGTACCCGGCGTGATCGTCGTCGGCCACCGTGCCGTCGCCGTCCAGATCCCAGCGCAGGGCGTTCAACTGGGCCAGGCTGCGCACCTCGATCAGCCCGTCGTCGTCGGCGTCGTAGTCCAGGGCTGTCAGCACGGTCACGGTAAACGTCTCGGTACCGGTGTCGCCGTAGTAGTCGGTGGCCACCACGCTCACATCGGCCGTGCCGACGGCCACCCCGGTCACGGTCACCACCTTGCCCGTCGAGTCCAACGCCGCCGTGGCCACCGTCGCATTCGACGTGGACACCGTGTACGTCAACGCACCCTGGGTGCCCACGTCGAACACCTCCGCACCGGTGGGCTCGACGTCGATCACCACCTTGCCGGTCACCCCGATGGTCTGGTCGGCGATGGGATTGGCCGCCGACGGCGCGCTGGTGTCGCGCTGGGTTCCGAACTCGGTCCACGTGGAGCTCTGGTCGATGTTGAAGTCCACCACCAGGGCGGGATACTCGATCTCGTTGCCGAAGTGCCACAGCGAGTCCGTCCACGTGCTGTAGATGCCGGTGTAGCCGGAGGCCTTCACGACGGCCTCGGTGTCGGACTGCATCTGCGAGGTGGTCTTGAGCGTGCCGCCCCCGGAACTGGAAGAGGCGCCGGTGCTCACCCCGTCCCAGTAGACGTCGGCGTCCACCACGGCGCTGTTGGTGGCCGCGCCCACCAGCCCGCCGAGGTTGCCCTGGAAGTCGGTGAAGGTGGCGTACTTGATGGTGCCGGTGGCGTAGCTCTCACTGATGGTGCCCCCGTTCATCGATCCGATCAGCCCGCCCACGTCGGTGCTGGGCTGCCACGGCGCGGTCACCGGCGACGTGGAGTACGAGTACTCCACGGTGGACGCCTCGGCGTAGCCGATCAGGCCGCCCACCCGGTGGCCGGGCGCGTCGTTGTTGAGGTTGGCCACCGGCCCGGTGGAGTAGCTGCGGCTGACATCGAGGTTCTTGGCCCGCCCCACCAGGCCGCCCACGTCGTTGTTTCCGGTCACCGAGGCCGCGGAGTAGTTCTCTATGAAGTGATCGCCCGATCCCTTGTAGGTACCAATGATGCCGCCGGTGGTGCCCTGGTCGCCGGTGCCCGTCACCGTGCCGGTCACCCCCACACGCACGACCGGCGCCCGGGAGGTGCCCACCAGGGCGCCCACGTCGGGCTTGTCGCCCACCACGGTGATGTCCACGTCGGCCAGTACCAGCCCGCTCACCAGGGCGTTGGCGGCGAGCTCGCCGAACAGGCCGAAGGAGTCGTCCCCGCCGTCGGGCTCGTCGATGTACAGGTTGGAGATGGTGTGGCCGTTGCCCTGGAACTTCCGGCGGTACGTGAAGCCGTCGAGGTGGATGGGATCCCAGCCCCGGCCCGCGTTCCAGTAGGCGCCGGAGTGATCGGCGGCGTCCACGTCACCGTCGCTGTCGCTGTCGAAGTCGAGGTCGGCATCCAGCTCGTAGCCGTCGCAGCCGTCACTCGGACACCCCATGTCGTCGGCCGCGTTGGGATAGGCGGCGGCGTAGCTGGCGGTGTGACTGGAATTGTCGGGGGTGCCGTCGGCATTGAGGTCCCAGCGCACGGCGTTGAGCTGGGCCAAGTTGTCGATCTCGATCAGCCCGTCGTTGTCGCTGTCGTAATCGACCAGCGGATCCTGCGCGCCCAACGGGGTGGGCGCGGTCACGGCCAAAAGGGTGGCCAACAGGGTGATGGCCGCCCCGTGGGCCAGGCCCCGGACCGCCCGGGGGCGGCGTCGGGTTTTGGATCCGATTCCGGATGGTTCATCACCGGCGGTGTGAGCGGAAAGCAGCCACATGGTTCGACCCCTTCAATCAGCTTCAAACTGCTTCAAGCAGCTTGTGAAGGAACCCTACCAATAGTGGGCCGGCGAGTGCCGGAGTGCCGGGGGTTCGTCCCCGGTCACACGGTGGCGGCGCCGCTCTCGCCACGCCACCACTGGTGGCCGGGCTGCCTCCGGTGGTGGCGCTGGAGGCAGCCCGGCTGTCAGTGAGAGATCAGCTTCGGGACTGTGACCCGAACTCTTGCCAAGTGGCGGTGCCGTTGTTGTCGGTGTCGTACTTGAGCACCGGGTACTCACCCGACGACCCGAAGTCCCACACGTTGGCGTCCCAATTGGCGTAGATCCCGTTGGCGCCGGTGGGGGACTTCAGTTCGGACGTGGACTTGCCCTTGCCGTCGTCGTCGTGGCCGTCGTTGTCGTTGGCGCTGGTCGACTGGTTGGTGGCGTTGACGTCCCAGTAGCTGTCGCTGATTCTCGTTCGCCCGTGTCCGTTCCGAGCGGCCAGGCCCCCCACGGGGGAGTCACCGGTGGATTGCACCAGACCGGCGGCGTAGCTGTTGGTCACTCGGGAGTAGCGGCTCTGGTTGACGTGCAGGCTGCCCACGAGGCCGCCGACCTTGCTCGATGAGGTCAACCCCCGCACGGTCACCCGGGAGTAGGTGTTGATGAGGGTGTCCCGGCCATTGGGGTGGCCGCTGGCCTCGCCGACGAGGCCGCCGGCGGCGTCGCCGGAGCCGTCGAGTTCCACCACACCGGTGGCGTACGAGTTGCTGATCGTCGCCCGGGTGACGAGCCCGGCGAAGGAGCCCACGGTGGCTCGGGCCCAGATGTCCACGTCGAGCAGGGCCAGGTTGGTGATGTGCCCGCCGTCGGTGAGACGGCGGAACAACCCGGCCCGGTCGCCGTTGGTGTGGGAACCGCTGCGGATGTACAGGTTCGAGATGGAGTGACCCTTCCCGTCGAGCACGCCCCGGTACGAGGAAATCGGGGCCCACCCACCACCGTTGTTCCAGTACTGGTCGCCGTCATCGGCCTGGTTGTTGTTGTTGGTGTCGAAGTCCAGGTCGGTGGTCAGCTCGTAGCCCACGCAGCCCGAGGCCGGGCATCCCATGTTGATCATGGCGTCGGGGTAAGCGGCGGCGTACTCGTCGGCCCAGTCAGGATCGTCGGGCGTGCCGTTGCCGTCCCGGTCCCAACGCAGGGCATTGAGCTGGGCCAAGCTGGAGATCTCGATCAGGCCGTTGCTGTCGGTGTCGTACACCAGCGACCGGCTGATCTGATCGTCGGTGTCGACCGGGTGCGTGAACCACTTGGTGGCACGGAACACCGGGTACTCGTTGCTGGAGCCGAAGTCCCAGATGTAGGTCTCGAAGTTCACAGCGGAGTACAGGTTGTTGTTGGCGTTGGTCGGCTGCTGCAACTCGGCGGTGGTGTGGCCGGAGCCTGCGGCGCTGGTGGGCTGTCCGCTGGTCTCGGTGTCCCACACACCCCTCACGTAGCGGGTGTTGTAGGAGTTGGTGCCGAACAGGCCGCCGGCGGCGGTGTCGGCCCCGCCGATCACCCGGGCCGTCGACATACCCGAATCCATTGGCTTGTGGTTGCTGCCGGCGATCCCTCCGACGGCGGCACCGGCGCCATCGACCACGCCGCGCACGTACACGCGTTGCAGGCCTCCGTTTTGGCGACCGGTGATGCCACCGGCGTAGGAATCCGCCCCCTGGGCCGAGACCACCACCTCGGCGAAGCTGCCGTGGATCGTGCCGCTGGTGTTGTTGTACCCGACGATGCCCCCGACGCTGTCGGAGTCGCCGTCGGCGGCCACCCGCCCGCTCACCCAGGTATTGTCGATGTACGCCGCGTAGTTCTCGCCGGCGATGATCCCGACGTAGCTGCGCGACACCGCCCCGGAGCCGTTGTCCCGGCTGCTGGCCACCTGGATGTCGGCGTTGATCACGCCCAGTCGCTCGACCTTCCCCTGCACCCACGTGCGACTGTCCTTGGGATTGCGGTACTTGCCGATCACCTTCTCGAACAAGCCGTAACGGCTGGTGGTGTTGCCGGCTGCGGTCAAGTGGGACTGGTCGTCGCGGATGTACAGGTTGGAGATGGTGTGGTCGTTGCCCCGGAAGGTCGCCCAGAACTCGCCGGGAATCGGATCCCAGCCCCGGCCGTTGTTCCAGTAGGCGTCGCCGGCATCGGCCCGACCGTTGCTGTTGGTGTCGAAGTCCAGGTCCGCCGTCAACTCGTAGCCCCGGCACTTGCGGTCCTTGCAGCCCATGGCCGGGTAGTGCTGGGGGAACGCCGAGGAGTAGGCGGCCTGATCGGCGTCGGCCACATAGCCGTCGCCATTGACATCCCAGCGGATGGCGTTGAGCTGCGCCAGGTTCGACACCTCGATCAAGTGATCGTTGTCGGTGTCGTAGTCGGTACCCGACGACACGGTGAACTCCACCTCGGCCTGGGCGCCCTGCACGTCGGTGACGATGACGGTCACCCAGGTGGTTCCCGGCTTGGCGTGGGTGTTGGCCTGCACCACCAGGTCGGACTGCGACAGGGTGACGGTGGCCACCGACGGATCGGAGTTCTCCAGCGTGTAGGTGAGGGCCTCGTCGTCGGGCTCGATGAAGATCTCGTTGCCCGCCTCGTCGAAATCACGCTGCCAGGAGGAGTTGAACCCCAGTTCGATGTGACCCACGCCGCGTGGACGGACCGGCGCCCGGTTCACCCGCTGGTCGCCGAACTCCCACCAGGTGGCGGTGCCGTCGGCGTTGAAGTCGGTGACCAGCACGGGGTAGCGGTCGTCGGGCGCGAAGTGCCACACCCGGTCGTCCCAGTTGCCGTAGATGCCGGTGGCCGACGTGGGCGACTGCAGCTCGGCGGTGGTCTTGGCCTTGGAGGCGTTCACGCTGGTGGAGTAGATGCGGCCGGTGACGTCCTTGTCCCAGTAGCTGTCGGTGACGGTGGCCTGGCGGGCCGCGTCCCGGTCGTAGATCAGCCCGTTGTTCTGCACCGAGCCGAGGATCGTCCCGGCGGCGTAGGTGTCCTCGAGGTCGGCGTCGATCAGCCAACCGGTGAGGCCGCCGTACACCCCGGCCCCGTTCACCGTAGCGGTGGTGTAGCTGTTGGTGATCTTCTTTGTCCGGGTGCGCCCGGCCAGACCGCCGGCCTCGGCCTCGCCGTACACCGTGCCGGTGCTGTAGGTGATCTCGAGGTTGCCGGTGTTGTAGCCCACCAGGCCGCCGGCCATGTCGGAATCACCCCCGGCCGACACGTTGCCCGACGAGTACACCGAGTTCACGGTGCCCTTGTTCCAACCGGCGAGGGTGCCGGCCACCGCCGAGGAGATGCGGTTGGCGCCCACGTCGGTGCTGCTCTTGACCGTCACCGAGGCGTTCTCGAGGCCCAGCGTCTCCACCGAACCGGCGCCGCCGATCTCCGAGAACAGGCCGTAGTAGCCGGTGGTGTTCTTCAACGCCGTCTCGGCGCTGTTGTCGTCGCTGATGAACAGGTTGCGGATCACGTGGCCGTTGCCCTTGAGGGTGCCCGAGAACCCGCCGCTGATCGGCTTCCAGCCCTGGCCGGCGTTCCAGTAGTCGCCGTCGTGGTCGTTGGCGTCCACGTCGCCGTCGCCGTCGGAGTCGAAGTCCAGATCGGCGATGAGCTCGTAGCCGCTGCAGCCGAACGACGGGCAACCCAGCCCGGGCTCGGCGGCCCGGAAGGCCTGGGCGTACAGCGGATCGGTGGACACGCCGTCGCCGTCGAGGTCGAAGCGGATGGCGTCGAGCCGCACCAGATCGTCGATCTCCAGCAGGCCGTCGTCGTCGGTGTCGTAGTCCTTCAGGGTCACGTCGAGCGCGAACTGGTCTTCCACCCAGTAGCCGGAGGCGTTGGTGGCCCGCACCGTGATGTCGACCTTGCCCTGGATGAGCCCGGTGATGGCAATGGCCTTGGTGGCGGTGTCGATGGTCACCGACGCCGGGGTCGAGGTGGACAAGTCCAGCGTGTAGGTGAGCGCCCCGTTGCTGGGCTCGTTGAACACGGCCTTGCCGGATTCCTCCAGGGGAATGCTCAGACTGAAGGTGGTGGCCACCTCCTGGTCGGCGATGGCGTTGGTCACCGTGGGGAACTCCGACTGCGGCGCCGTCAACACCTCGAACTCATCGGAGCGTGACAGGCCCTCGTTGTCGGTGGCGGTGACGGTGATGTTGGCCTTGCCGGTGGTGACCCCGGTGATGGCCACCGCGGTCGGGCTCTGGGCCACGGCCACGCTCACGTTGGCGGGGGAGTCGGACGCCACCGTGTAGGTGAGCGGCCCACCCTCGGGATCGGTGAACACCTCCTGGCCCGACCGCTCCAGGACCACGTTGATGGTGGAGGAGGTGCCCACGATCTGGTCGGAGATCGGGTTGTCCAGCGTGGGCCGGCTGAGGGGCCGCTGGTCGCCGAACTCCTGCCAGGTGGCGGTGCCGTCGCCGTCGAAGTCGTACTTCAGCGCCGGATACTGCGAACTGATGCCGAAGTTCCACTCGTCGGAGCCGGAGTTCCAGTGGGAGTAGATGCCGGTGTTGGCGGTGGGCGTCTGCAGCTCGGCGGTGGTCTTGTGGGTGCCGTCGGCCCCAATGGTGGTACCGCTGGTGGTGGCGTCCCAGTAGCTGTGCTGCACCTGCGCACCGCCACTGGCGATACCCACCAGGCCGCCGTAGTAGTTGAAGCCGGGATTCGGGGTCAACAGGCCGGTGGCGTAGCTGTTGTACACGCCCTTGGAGGTGGTCACCGAGCCGACCAGGCCACCTACCGAGCCCGGGCTGGTGGGCAGGCCGGCCGCTCCGGTGGCGTAAGTGTCGCTGACGGTGCTGGCGTCGGTGGTGCCGACCAGGCCGCCGAGGTTCACCGAAGTGGAGCCCGACACCGCACCCTGCGCGTAGCTGGTGGTGAGGGCGGCGCCGTCGGCGTTGTGGCCGAGCAGGCCGCCCGCGTTGGACGCCGTGCCCGACACCGACACGGTCACGTCGGCGAAGCAGCCCGCGATGGAGGCCTTGGCGCCGTCGTTCTTGCCCACCAGACCACCGACGTCGGTGGCGGTATTGCTGGAGGTGACGGTGCCGGTGGCCGAGCACGCCGACATGGTGCCCTCGTTCAGCCCGGCCAGGGCCCCGATGTTGACGGCGTTGGTGGCCGAGACGGTCACCGAGGCGTCCACCAGCGACACGTTGCGCACGGTGCCGTCGCCTTCGATCCAGCCGAACAGGCCGTGGTTGGTGTGCGACGGCGTGCCCGAGGCGTTGATGTACAGGTTGGCGATGGTGTGGTGCTGGCCGTCGAACACCGCCGGGTAGCCGCCGCCGATGGGGGTCCAGCCCGCGCCGTTGTTCCAGAAGGCGTCGCCGGAGTCGGCCTGGCCGTTGCCGTTGGTGTCGAAGTCCAGATCGGCCACCAGCTCGTACCCGGTACAACCGGCGGCGGGGCAGCCCATGTCGGGACCGGCCCTGGGCAGGCCCGCCCGGTAGGCGGCGTCGTCGGAGAGGTTGCCGATTACGCCGTCGCCGTTCAGGTCGTAGCGGATGGAGTTGAGGGCGGCCACCGTGCCGACGTCGATCAGGCCGTCGTTGTCCACGTCGTGGTCCATGTAGCTGCTGGTCACGTCGAACGAGTCGTCCACGAAGTAGCCCGACGGGTCGGTGCCCCGCACGGAGATGGTGGTGGTGCCCGCCGGCCGCTTGGTGTTCACGGTGAGCACACCGGTGGCGTTGTTCACCGACACGGTGGCCACGTCGGTGTTGCTGGAGGTGGCCGCAAACGTGAGCTTGTCGCCGTTGGGGTCGCTGAACGCCCCGCCGGTGCCGCCGAGGGCAACCGGCGTGGCCGACTCCACCAGCACCGCCTGGTCGGCGATGGCCGTGACCGTGGGAATGTCGCTGGTGGGGGCCACGATGGCGATGAACGTATGGTTCACCCACAACGACTCATCGTCGGTGGCGGTGAGGGCGATGTCCACGTTGCCGGTGGCCACACCGGTCACGCTGACCGTGTCGGCCGACTGGTTCACGGCCACGGTGGCCTTGGTGGCGTCGGCCGACACCGCGGCGTAGGTCATGGTCGAGCCCTCACGGTCGTGGAACACGTTGTCGCCGCCGGTGGGCTCCAGGTGGATGGTGACCGTGGTGCCCACGGGAACCATGTGCGTGGGGATGGGGTTGACCAGCGTGGGCCAACTGTCGGGCCGCTGGCGGCCGAACTCCTGCCAGGTGGCGGTACCGTCGCCGTTGAAGTCGTACTTCAGCGCCGGATACTGCGTGTTCTTGCCGAAGTTCCAGGTGGAGGCGCTCCAGTTGGCGTAGATCCCGGTGTTGGTGGTGGGGGACTGCAACTCCGAGGTGGTCTTGTGGACACCGAAGATGCCGGAGGTGTCGCCGGTGGTCTCGGAATCCCAGTAGCTGTCCTCCACCGAGTTGGCGGCGGCCACGCCCGTCAGCCCGCCCCACCACTGAATCTTCTTGGGATCCACGTTGAGCCGGCCGAGGGCGAAGCTGTCGGTGGAAGCCCCCCCGCCCAACAGGCTGCCCGCGATGCCGAACACCGCGGTGACCGACCCGGTGGCGTAGCTGTCGGTGACGGTGCCGGTGCTTTCGGCCACCAGCCCGCCGGTGTGGCTGAACCCGGTGATGGTCTCCACGGCGCCGATGGCGTAGCTGGTGTCGATGGTGCCGCTGTTCTTGCCGGCCAGGCCGCCCGAGTAGCTGGACATGCCGGAGGAGGTGACCGCCACGTCGGCGTAACAGCCGGTGATGGAGGCCCCGGTGGTGCTGTTGTTGCCCACCACGCCGCCGGCGTTGTCGTTGGAGCTCACGTTGACCGAACCCTGCGCCGAGCAGGCGGAGATCTCCCCCTGGTTGTCGCCCGCGAGGGCCCCGGCGTTGGCCGTGGAGTTGCCCGAGCTGCCCGCGGTGATGGACACGCCGTCGAGGCGGATGTTGCGCACCTCGCCGTCCGCTCCGATCTTTGCGAACAGCCCGAAGGAATCCTCGGTGGAGGTGCGGTTGCGGCTGATGTGCAGGTTGGAGATGGTGTGGTGGTTGCCGTCGAAGACCCCGCTGTAGGTGCCGCCGATGGCGTCCCAGCCCGCGCCGTTGTTCCAGTAGGTGTCGCCGTTGTCGGCCCTGCCGTTGCCGTTGGTGTCGAAGTCCAGGTCGGCGGTCAGCTCGTACCCGTCGCACCCGGTGGACGGGCAGCCCATGTCGGGCCCGGCCTTGGGCCAGGCCAGGCGGTAGGCGGCGTCGTCGGAGGCGTTGTCGATCTCGCCGTCGCCGTTCAGGTCGAGCCGGATGGCGTTGAGCTGGGCCAGGGTGCTGAACTCGATCAGGCCGTTGTCGTCATCGTCGTGATCCACGTAGCTGCTGGTCACGGTGAACGAGTCCCGCACGAAGTACTCGGTCGGATCCTTGGCTTCGAGGTCGATGGTGGCCGTGCCCGCCAGCCGGTAGGTGGTGACGGTGAGCACGCCGGTGGTGCTGTCCACCGCAACGGTGGCCACGTCGGTGTTGTCGGAGGTGGCCGTGATCGTGAGGGTGTCGCCGTTGGGGTCGCTGAAGGCGCCGCCGGTGCCGGTGAGGGTCACCGTCAGGGAGGACTCCACCAGCGCCGTCTTGTCGGGGATGGCCGTCACCGTGGGGATGTCCGCGGAGGAGGCCACCACGGTGGTGAACGTGTGGGTGCCCCACAACGACTCGTCGTCGGTGGCGGTGAGGGTGATCTCCACCACGCCGGTGGCCACGCCGGTGATGGTGACGGTCTTGGCCGTCTGGTTCACGGTGACGGTGGCTTTGGTGGTGTCGCCCGAGGCCGCGGTGTAGGTCATGGCCGAGCCCTCGCGGTCGCTGAACACATCGGCCCCGTCGGAGGGCTCCAGGTCGACGGTGACCGTCGAGCCCACGGCCACCTGTTGCTTGGCCACCGGGTTGGCCACCTTGGGCCAACTGGCGGGCCGCTGGCGGCCGAACTCCTGCCAGGTGGCGGTGCCGTCGCCGTTGAAGTCGTAGCTCAGCGCCGGGTACTGCAAGTTCTTGCCGTAGTTCCAGGCGGTGGCGCTCCAGTTGGCGTAGATCCCGGTGTTGGCCGTGGGGGTCTCCAACTCGGTGGTGGTCTTGGCCGTGCCGTGGGTGCCGACGGTGGTGCCGCTGGTGGTGGAATCCCAGTAGCTGTGCTGGATCTGCACGCTGTTGGTGTCGCTGACGAGGCCCACCAGGCCGCCGTAGGAGTTGAAGCCGACGTACGGAGTCACCAGGCCGGCCGAGAAGCTCTTGGAGACGCCCTTGGACGTGCTCACCGCGCCGACCAGGCCGCCGACCGAGCCCGAGGAGTTGGGGAGGCTGGCGGATCCGGTGGCGTAGCTGTCGGTGATGGTGCTGCCCTTGGAGGCGCCGACCAGCCCGCCGAGGTTGGCCGAGCCCGAACTCGACACCGCACCCTGGGCGTAGCTGTTGGTGATGGTGGCGCCGTTGACGTTGTGGCCCACCAGGCCGCCCACGGCCGACGCCGTACGCGACACCGACACGGTCACGTCGGCGTAGCAGCCGGTGATGGTGGCCGCAGAGCCGTCATTCTTGCCCACCAGACCACCGATGTCGGTAGCGGTAGTGTTGGAGGTGACGCTGCCGGTGGCTGCACAGGCGGACACCGACCCCTTGTTCACGCCGGCCACCGCGCCGACGTTGACGGCGTTGGACGCCGCCACCGTCACCGAGGCGTTCACCAGCGACACGTTGCGCACCTCGCCGTCGACCCCGATCTCGCCGAAGAGGCCATGGTTGGTGTGCGTGGGCGTGCCGGTGGCGTTGATGTGCAGGTTGGCGATGGTGTGGTGCTTGCCGTCGAAGACGCCGCTGAAGGTGTCGCCGATGGGGGTCCAGCCTGCGCCGCTGTTCCAGTAGGTGTCGCCGTTGTCGGCCTGGCCGTTGCCGTTGGTGTCCAGGTCGAGGTCGGCGGTCAGCTCGTACCCGTCGCAACCGGTGGACGGGCAGCCCATGTCGGGCCCGGCCCTGGGCCAGGCCAGGCGGTAGGCGGCGTCGTCGGCGAGGATGCCGATCACGCCGTCGCCGTTCAGGTCGAAGCGGATAGCGTTGAGCTGGGTCAGGTTGGCCACCTCGATCAGGCCGTCGTCGTCCACGTCGTGGTCCACGTAGCTGCTGGTCACGGTGAACGAGTCGCGCACGAAGTAGCCCGACGGATCGGTGGCTTCGAGGTCGATGGTGGCCGTGCCCGCCTTGCGCTGGGTGTTCACGGTGAGCACGCCGGTGGTGTTGTTCACCGACACGGTGGCCAGATCGGTGTCGTCGGAGGTGGCGGTGACCGTGAGGGTGTCACTGTTGGGGTCGCTGAACGCGCCACCGGTGCCGGTGAGGGTCACCGTCAGGGAGGACTCCACCAGCGCCGTCTTGTCGGTGATGGCCGTCACCGTGGGGATGTCCCCCTTGGGGGCCACGATGGTGGTGAAGGTGTGGGTGCCCCACAGCGATTCGTCGTCGGTGGCGGTGAGGGTGATCTGGGTGGTGCCCGCGGCCACCCCGGAGATGGTGATGGTCTTGGCCGTCTGGTCCAGGGTGACGGTGCCCTTGGCGGTGTCCGACGACACCACCGTGTAGGTCATGGCCGCGCCCTCGCGGTCGCTGAACACGTCGGCCCCGCCGGTGGGCTCCAGGTCGATGGTCAGGGTGGCGTTCACCGCGACGATCTGCTTGGGGACGGGGTTGGCCACCTTCGGCCAACTGTCGGGCCGCTGGCGACCGAATTCCTGCCAGGTGGTGGTGCCGTCGCCGTTGAAGTCGTACAGCAGCGCCGGGTACTGCGAGTTCTTGCCGAAGTTCCAGGCGTTGGCGCTCCAGTTGGCGTAGATCCCGGTGTTGGAGGTGGGGGTTTGCAACTCGGAGGTGGTCTTGTGGGTGCCGAAGATGCCGGTAGTGTCGCCGGTGGTCTCGGAGTCCCAGTAGCTGTCCACCACCGTGCCCGTGGCGAAGCCGCTCAGCCCGCCCCAGAACTGGGTGCTTCCGGGAATCACGCTGAGGCTGCCGATGGCGAAGCTGTCGGTGGACGTGCCGTGGCCCAAGAGGCCGCCCGCGCTGCCGGACTTCACGCTCACGGGGCCGGTGGCGTAGGTGTCGATCACACTGCCCGCCCCTCTGCTCTCGCCCACCAGGCCGCCCGCCACGATGTTGGCCAGGAGGGTCACGTCGGGTCTGCTGATGTTGCCGGTGGCGTAGCTGGTGTCGATCACACCGGTGTTCTCGCCCACCAGGCCGCCCATGTAGCGCTGGCCGTGAGAGCCGGAGTTGATGAGGTCCACCGCGGCGAAGCACCCGACGATGCCCGCCGAGTTGCCCTTGTTCTCGCCGACCACGCCGCCCGCGGTGTCGTTGGGGCCGATGGTGATGCTGCCCTCGGCCGAGCACGAGGAGAGCGATCCCTGGTTCTGCCCGGCGAGGGCGCCGGCGTAGGCGGAGGCGTTCTGGCCCGAGCTGCCCGCGGTGATGGACACGCCGTCGAGGCGGATGTTCTTCAGCGCGCCGCCGGATCCCACCTGGGCGAACAGGCCGTAGTAGCTCTTGGAGGCGCTGCTGGACCGGTCGATGTACAAGTTGGAGATGGGGTGCCGCTTGGCGTCGAAGGTGGCGTTGTACACCCCGCCGATGGGCGCCCACCCGGCGCCGCTGTTCCAGTAGGTGTCGCCGTTGTCGGCCTGGCCGTTGCTGTTGGTGTCGAAGTCCAGCGCGGCGGTCAGCTCGTAGCCGTCGCAGCCCGAGGGGCATCCGGAATCGGCGGCCGGATACGGGTACTGGACGGCGTACTTGGTGCTGTCGGAGTCGTTGTCGGCGGCGCCGTCGCCGTCCAGGTCGTAGCGAATGACGTTGAGGTCGGCCAGGTTGTCCACCTCGATGAGGTTGTCGTTGTCGAGGTCGTAGTCGTGCTGCACCCGCACGGTGAAGGTGTCGGACGTGTCGGCGGTGTCGCTGTCGCCGTCGCTGGCGGTGACCGTAATGTCGGCCTCGCTGGCGTTCTTCACCTTGGTGGCGGTGATGGTGCTGCCGCTGATCGCCACGGTCACGTTGGCGGTGTTGCTGGAGGTGACCGTGTAGGTCATGTCGTCGCCCTCGGGGTCGAAGAACACGGGGCTGCCGGACGTCTCCAGCTCCACCGTCACGGTGGTGGCGTGGGGCACCACGATGGCCTGATCGGGGATGGCGTTCACCACCACCGGTCCGCAACTGAAGAACTGGTCGCCGAACTCGGTGGAGGTGGCGGTGTTGTTGTTGTCGAAGTCGGACTTGAGCGTGGGGTACTGCTCGTTGGTGCCGAAGTCCCAGGTGCCGGTGGCCCAGTCGGCGTAGATGCCGGTGGCCGAGGTCGGGGTCCACATTTGGCTGGTGGTCTTGCCCGCGGTGGCCGCGCTGCCTGCGCTGGTGGCGTGCCCGGTGGACTCGGTGTCCCAGTAGCTGGTGGTGACGGTGGCGGTGGCCGCGGCGGTGCCCACCAGGCCGCCGACGGTGGCCGAGTTGGTGGTGGGGGGGACGACCACGCACTCGGTGCCGGTCACCGGCCGGCTCAGGCCGGCGGTGGTGGTCGGGATCACCGCGGCGGAGGTGTAGCTGTCGTCGATGGAGGACGTGCCCTGGTGGGAGCCCACCAGGCCGCCCGCGGTGTTGCCGGAGGCGGTGCCGGTGGTGACCGAGCCCACCGCGTAGGCGTCGGAGATCGACGCGCCCGCGGTGTTGATGGCCACCAGGCCGCCCGCGATGCCGTTGGCCCCGGTGGCCGACACCTCGGCCCGGGCGTAGGCCACCGAGATGTCGGCGGAGGAACCGGTGTTGCGGCCCACCAGGCCGCCGGCCCGGTCCTTGTTGCCGTTGGCCTTCGCCTTGCCGGAGGCGTACACGTTGGTGATCGTGCCCTTGTTCTGCCCGGCCAGGAGCCCGACGAAGGTCTCACCCGCACCACTGCTGGACGTATCCACCTGGGAGTTCACCAGGCCCACGTTCTGCACCTTGGCGCCGGTGCCCAAACTGGCGAACAGACCGTAGTAGTTGGCCCCCGAGGAGAGCGAGGTAGTCGCTTCCCAGTAGTGGTTGGAGATGGTGTGACCGTTGCCCTCGAAGGTGGCGTTGAACTCGGTGTTGAACGCCGAGCCGATCGCACTCATGCCGTCGCCGAGCTGGCCTCCGCCATAGAGATCGCCGCTGTCGTGCTTACCGTTGCCGTTGGTGTCGAAGTCCAGGTCGTTGGAGAGCTCGTAACCCTCACAGCCCGGTGAGGGGCAACCGGAGTTGACCGCCCGGTGCGGATACCAGGCTTCGTACACGGTGTCCCTGTGGTCCGTGTCGCCGTAGCCGTCGCCGTTCATGTCAAACCGAATGGCGTTGAGGTGCCTCAGGGTGGTGATCTCGATGAGCTTGTCGTCGTCGGTGTCGTAGTCCACCTGCACGACCACGGTGAATTTGGTGGTGGCGTCGTCGGTGTCGGATTCGCCGTCGCTGGCGGTGAGCGTGATCTCCGAGGAGCTGGATTCCTTCACCTTGGTGGCGGTGATGGTGCTGCCGCTGACGGCCACGGTCACGTTGGCGGTGGTGCCCGAGACGGCGGTGTAGGTTATGACGTCACCATCGGGGTCGAGGAACACGAGGCTGCCGGTCGTCTCCAGTTCCACCGTCACCGTGCTGTCGCCGGGGATGATGCCCTGGGTGCCCAGTGGGTTGAGCAACAACGGGCCGCAACTGAAGGTCTGGTCGCCGAACTCGGTGGTGGTGGCGGTGTTGTTGCCGTCGAAGTCCACCTTGAGCAGCGGATAGTCCGTACCGGTGCCGAAATCCCAATTGGTACTCGACCAGTTGGCGAAGATGCCGGTGTTGCTGGTGGGGGTGCGCAGATCGGAGGTGGTCTTGCCCGCGGTGGCCGCGCTGCCCGCGCTGGCGGTCTGCCCGGTGATCTCGGTGTCCCAGTAGCTGTTGGACAACGTGGCGTTGGTCGCCGCCGTTCCGGCCAGGCCGCCGGTGGACGCCGAGTTGGTGGTGGCGGCCACCGTCACGCACGTGTTGCCGGTGAGGGGCCGCTGCACGCCGGTGACCGTGGTGGGCTTGACCACCGCATAGGAATGGCTGTCGGTGATCGACGACGTGCCCTGGAGCTTGCCGACGATCCCGCCTGCGGTGTTGCCGGTGGCCGTGCCCGTGCTCACCAGGCCCACCGTGTAGGCGTCGTCGATGGAGGCCCCCGCCGCGCTGATGGCCACCAGACCGCCCGCGGTGCCGCTGGTGCCGGTGGCCGACACCTCGGCCCGGGCGTAGGCCACCGAAACGGCCGCGTCCGTACCGGTGCTCAGGCCCACCAAGCCCCCGGCCACGTCGCTGTTGCCGTTGGCCGACACGGTGCCGTTCACGTAGACGTTGTTGATCTCGCCCTCGCTCTTGCCGGCCACCGCGCCCGCGTGGGTGGCCCCGGCCCCGGAGCTGGAGGCCGACACGTCCACGTTCTCCAGGCCGAAGTTCTGCACTTTGGCGTCGCTGCCCAGCGTGGAGAACAAGCCGTAGTAGTCGGCCCCGGTGGTGATCGAACTGGTGGTGTTGATGTGCAGGTTGGAGATGGTGTGGCCGTTGCCCTCGAAAGTGGCGTCGTACTCCCCGCCGATGGGCGTCCACCCGGCACCGCTGTTCCAGTAGGTGTCACCGCTGTCGGCCGTGTCGTTGTCGTTGGTGTCGAAATCCAAATCCGCGGTCAGCTCGTAGCCGTCGCAGCCGGTGGACGGGCAGCCCGAGTTGACCGCCGGGTAGGGGTACTGGGTGAAGTAGTCGTTCTTGTCGGTGGCGTTGTCGGCCACGCCGTCTCCGTCGAGGTCCCAGCGCAGGGCGTTGAACTGGGCCAGGTTGGTGACCTCGATCAGGCCGTCGTCGTCGGTGTCGTAGTCCACCTGCACGACCACGTTGTAGGTGGTGGACACGGTGTCGCTGTCGGAGTTGCCGTCGCTGGCCGTCACGGTGATGTCGGCTTCGCTGGCCGACTTCACCTTGGTGGCGGTCACCGTGCTGCCGCTCACCGCCACGGTCACGTTGTCGGTGTTGCTGGAGGTGGCCGTGTAGGTCAGGTCTTCGCCGTCGGCGTCGAAGAACACGTGATCGCCGGTGGACTCCAAGTCCACGCTCACGGTGGTGGTACCGGGGATGATCGCCGTGTCGGTGATGCTCCGGAGCAGCGTCGGGCTGCAGTTCAGGCGTTGGTCGCCGAACTCGGCCGAGGTGGCAGTGTTGTCACCGTTGAAGTCGACCTTGAGCAGCGGGTAGTCCGTGCCGGTGCCGAAATCCCAGTTCGAGGACGACCACCCGCTGTAGATGCCGGTGTTGCTGGTGGGGGTACGAAGCTCGGAGGTGGTCTTGCCCACCACGCCGGTGCCCCCCGCGCTGGTGGAGTGACCGCTGGTCTCGGTATTCCAATAGCTGGTGGTGGTGCTCGCCTTGCTGTTGACCTGGCCGATGAGGCCGCCAACATTGGCCGAAATGGTGGCTGTCGGCGACACACTGACGCACGTGGCGTTGTCCACCGGTCGGCGGAGCCCCGCGGTGGCTGCCGGAATCACCACCGCGTGCGAATAGCTGTCCTCCACAAAAGCAGTAGCCACTGGGCTGCTGTTGAGGCCGGTGCTTCGGCCAACGAGTCCCCCGGCCCTGTTGGAGGAGGCGTTACCGGTGGTTACCGACCCAACCGAGTATGCATCAGAAATCGACGCATGGCCCAGGTTCAAGCCCGCCAACCCTCCAGCCTCCCCGCTGGCTGCTGTTGCCGACACGTCGACTCGCGCGTACGCCTTCGTGAGGCTCGCAGGGTCGGAGCTGATGGTGCTGGCGTTGATCCCTAGCAAGCCCCCGGCCTTGTCTGAGGGGCCGTTCGAGGTAACGGTCCCGGTGACGTAGACGTTTTCCACATCCCCGATATTGAATCCCGCCAGCGCCCCCACCCGGGACCGGGCCGAAGAGCTGCTGCTTGTGGTCAGGTCCACATCCACCAGGCCCAGGTTCTTGACCACTGCCTCGCGACCGAATCCGCCAAAGAGGCCAAAGTAGTGAGTGATGCCAGGGCTGTAGTTGGTATTGTTGATGTAGAGGTTGGAAATCTTGTGGCCGTTACCATCAAACGTATCAGAGAAGGAGGTAAGATCACCGTCCGTGATACCACCGAGGGGAGTCCAACCCTTTCCGTTGTTCCAGTAGGTGTCCCCCGAATCGGCCGTGCCGCTGTCGTTGGTGTCGAAGTCCAAGTCGGCCCTCAGCTCGTACCCCCCGCCGCATCCGCCGTCGCACCAATTGCCGATGGTCGGTAGATTGGGGAAGGCAGTCCTAAAGCTGGAGACATTTGTCGAATCTTCGACGGTCTCGTCGCCGTCCATGTTCCACCGGATGGCATTCAGTTGCGCCAAGGTCTTGATTTCCATCAGTTGGTCGCCATCGGTGTCGTAATCGGTGGCCGGGGTGATTTCGAAGGTGTCGGATCCCGTCGCGCCCCCGAGGTCGGTCGCCGTGACCGTGATGTTCGCCGTTGTGGCCTTCGTGATCGTGATGGTCAGCGTCGTGCCGCTGACGCTCACCGAGATGTCCGAGGGTTTGCTGGAGGTCGCGGAGTAGGTAAACACGTCTCCGGTGTTGGCGTCGCCGAATATAAGGGCGCCTGAGGGCTCCAGCGGCAGGGTGTCGGTACCATGCAGGGCCAATTGGTCGGGGATGGCATTGGCGACTGTGGGGCTCACATTGGCGCGCTGGGGGCCGAACTCGTAGGTCAAGGCGTGGCCGTCACCGTTGAAGTCCGACCGGAGCTGGGGATACTGGGAACTGCTGCCGAAGTCCCAATTCCCTGCCGGCCAGCTTGAGTAGATGCCGCTGTTGGAGGTGGGGCCCTGTACCTGGGCCGTGGTCTTGCCTACGCTGTTGGAGCTGCCCGCGCTGGTGTTCTGGCCCGTTGTCTGCTTGTCCCAGTAGCTGTTGCTGATGGTGGGATTGGTTGATGTGCCGAACATGCCGCCCACATCGTCGGTGTTGGTACCCGCGGTCACCGATCCCAGGGCCAGGGCGTTGTTGACGGTGGTGCCGTTGATGAAGCCGGCGAGGCCGCCCATCACGTCGCCGTCACCGCCGGTGGCCCCGGTGACGTACACATTGCTGACGGTGCCGTTCTTGAAGCCGCCCGCCAGGCCTCCTGCGGCCCCGGAGCCGTCGTCGCCGCCCTTCACCGTGGCGGTGGAGAAGGTGTTGCTGATGGTACCTCCGTCCATGATGCCGGCCAGGGCGCCGCCGTGGTCGGAGTCGCCGTTAACCTCGATGGTCCCCTCTACCCAAACATTTTCGACCGTACCCTTGATGCTCCCGGCGATGACACCCCCGTAGTAGCGCTGTGTTCTACTCACATTGCCGCTGTTCCAGTCGGTGTTGCTCTTTAGCCGTATGTAGACGTTTCCGAAGCCAACATTTCTCATGACACCCGAAGAATCGAGAGTATCGAACAGGCCAAAATACCTCGCACAATAGCCACAGCCCGTGTTGGTGCCGCTGCCGTCAACATGGATGTAGAAGTAGTCAATGGTGTGGCCATTACCTTCGAAGATTGCGGTGTACGAGTCGTACCTGAAGTCTTGTTGCATGGGCAGCCAGCCCTTACCAGCGTTCCAGTACTTTCCTCCGTGGTCGGCGGCGGAGACGTGGCCACTGCCGTTGGAGTCGAAGGTCAAGTCGTTCATGAGCTCGTAGCCGATGCACTTCTGGTCGTCGGAGTTGGTCTCGTCCTCGTTGCAGCCGAATCCCGACTCGGCGTGGGGCCACGCCGACCCGAACCAACTGTGCCACTGGGGGAAGTTCAAGTCGACCTTGCCGTCGGCGTTCATATCCCAGCGAATGGCGTTGAGCTGGGCCATGTTGGTGATATCGATGAGGCCGTCGTCGTCGGAGTCGTAATCGTTGTGGGACGCGGCCGCCGGCGAGGCCATCCACGCCAGCATCACCAGCGCGGCCACGGCCGCGGCGGCCAACAGGCCGAGGGCTCTGGCGGGACTCCACCAGGCCAGGGCCAAGGCATGGACCCTGCCTGGGGGCGGCTCGGACTTCCGGGGGGAGGACACTGGGCGGGGGAGGTGGTTCATGTCAGACTCCGGTATCACAGGAAGACCCCTCAACCTAGACGATGACCATGGCACCGTGTCAAGGATCCTGGGCCAGTTTCACCTTCCGTTCATGCTCCGTTGACCACCACCCTCCCGCTAGGACCCCCGTCGGCACCCCTCCCCCCGCCCCGCGCCCCCTCCGTTTCCCATGTCGCCTCCCCCGACAACAACCCCCAATGCTGCGTTCTCTGAGAACCCTCGGAGAATCTCCTGAGAAGCTCCTGAGAGTCCCTCAGAGACCCCTGAACCCCCCAACTTCTCGGCACTTCCCAGGGTGGCTACGTCGGCGAGACCGGTTCCGGGAGTGGGGGGTGGAGTTCGTTGCGGCACCGGCGGCAGTGGTCGGTGAGGTTATCGAGCTCATCGGAGAGGGCTTCGAGGGCGGGGTAACGGGGGTCGATTCCCTTGGGCTGTAGGGGCAGGCCGCGGGTGAGGGTGACGTCGGCCCGGTCGCTCCAAGAGAGTCGTTCGAGTTCGTGAAGGACGGGTGGTTCGACGGAGCCGACCCGCTGGGCAACCTGGGTGAGCCAGATCGGCCCGTGGTATCGGGTGTGCACGGTGACGGGATACCCGAGTCCGGTGAGATCTGCGGCAAGGACGGCGTCGACCTCCGTGGCCAGCTCGGTCTCGGCGCCGGCGAGCATCCCGCGGCACCAGCCATCGCCGGTTTCCGTGACGAGGAACAGCCTGCCGATCGCGTGGGACCTCGCAAATGGCCGGACCACGCAGATATAGCCGGTGTGGACTACGTCGGGGGTTTGCAACCCCCGACACTCGCTGCCAGGTGGGGTTGCTGGCAAATGGTGGCTGACGCGGTTGCCGGTCGGGGTAGGTTGTTCTCGGCAGAGAGGACCGAAGTTATGCGGTGCCGTGCGCTTGCTCCTCTGCCAACTCGCAGAGCGTGCCCTGCTTCGGCAGGGCACGAACGCGTCATGCCGGTGTCCGGCACCCTTAGGTGAACGCGGAGCCAACTGGCTGGACCGGATTGAGCGGCTCCGGTCAGGAGCGTGAGACGGTGTCGTGCGGCTTGGCCGGGTTGGGGGGTGTGGGTCGGTGGCGGGTGCCCTTGGGGTTGGGCTGGTGCTGCCGGTTCTTGCGCTGCTTGTGGTAGGCGTGTTGGTGGTCGTCGCGGTGGGCTCGGCGGTGGCACTTCGGGCAGAGCAAAACGAGATTGTCGATGTTGGTGGCCCCGCCTTGTTCCCAAGGGAGAATGTGGTGGATGTCGCACGCCTGGGCGGCCAGGCCGCAGTCGACGCAGGCCTGGTCTCGGGCGAACAACGCCATCCGTTGGGCCTGGTTGGGAGCACGCTGGGTGCGACCCAGGTAGAGGGGTTGGCCGTCGGAGCCGAAGATGGCGGGGATGATGTCGGCGTCACAAGCCAAACGGCGCAGTTCCTCCACCTCGATGGGGGTGCCGTCGATGAGTTCGGCGTCTTGGAGCACCCCGTAGATGGGGTCCCATTCGGCGGTGACCACCAGCACCGTTTTCTGCGGCGCCGGGCCGCAATCGGCTCCGCCCACGGGCCCGCAGTCGGTTCCGCCTGCGGGATCTGACTCGTCGGCCCCCGGCGGCAGGGACAACCCGTTGGCTGGCTCACCCTTCCCGCCGGCCTGGCCGGCGGGTTGTTGGGTCATCAAAGCCACGAGGGCATCGGCGTTGCGTTGGTGGTAGGTGCTTTCGTCGCCGTTGCGGGTGTCGTGGTGGAGGAGGCGGGTGTTCATGGCGGCCATGGCGGACTTGACCCGTTGGCCGGCGATGGCGTCCAACTCGGCGTGGAGGATGACCATGTCGTCGTCACCGTCGAACACGCCGGCGGTACGCCGGGCTCGTTGGCGTTCGGTACGCGAGAACCCGTCGACCGAGGCCCGTTGGTCCTCGCGGGTGGCCAGGGTCTTCTTGAACTGGTCGCAGTCCAGGCGCATGGCCTCGAGAATCAGGTCCAGAGGCTCCCCTTCGGCCAACGGGGCCCGGGCGTGGGAGGCGGAGATCATCTCGGCGTGGTCCATGGAGATGTACCCGTCCTTGACCGCCCCCAACACATCGGGCAACGCCCGCAACCCCGAGGCCACCTTGGCCTGGCGGTTGGCCTTGTGGGCCTTGATCCCGAACTGCTTGCACACCGCGAACATGGCATCATCACCCTCGAGGTCGCCGAACCGGCCCAACACCCCCGCCAGGTACCCGTCCAACTGACGGCGGGCCACATCACCCTGCAACGCCACCTTCATCAAATCCGACGTCCCCAACCCCGAATAATCCACCAACTCAAAACCAGCAACCACCGGCTGACCGGCACCACCACACGTACAGCAATCCCCAGTGGCAGATGCCTCGGCAAAAGCACTGTCAGATGTCTCGGAAGAAGACTCAAACTCCATACCTGTCATTGTACCAACCAGGGTGACACTATCCCCCCTGATTTAGAGAAAAGGCAAGATATTACTGAAAGAAACCCGCCCCAGCTACACCACCCCCACTCACCCAGCCCATGTCCTTTCACATTCTCCCCCTCTGATGCAAGGAGACTGCAGTTGCGCCTTACTCTGAAATTCGACTTGGGCAGTTCCGGTTGACTCGATTCAGAGCATTAAGTTGAGTCTTGCCGGTAGCTCGAAGCGATGGTTTGAAGGGGAGGCGCCTACCGGGCTACCACGGGAAGTTCATGAGTTCCTCGAACGCCGCAGGAGTGAGGACAGGGGGACGTTGCTCAGCCCATTCCAGTAGATCCTTGTCGCCGCTGACTATGTAGGAGGCATCATGTTGTCTAGCGAGAGTGATCAAGTAATCGTCGGAGGGATCACGCGTGTAAGCCTGGTTGGTCGACGGATCGGGGACCCGCAAGGCCAGGATGCGTAAGTCGTTGACAAAACTTCGTACTCGTTCAGCGCCTATACGCTTCAAGAGGTGCGGTCGACCGAGGACATCCTGGACTTCTGCGATCAGGGTCGGACATACGATTGCATCGAGTTCTTGTGACGTGAGGGCTGCTCGCACGATCCGGTGCGAAGGCCCCTTGGCGATCGCAGCAGATACGTAGACGTTCGCGTCGAGGACCACCTGCACTGGGGGGCTCAGTGTCGCCTTTGCCGCCGTACTGCCTTTGTTTCCTTGACTGCGAGTGCCATGGCCTCGTCTTCTGAGAGGTCTGAACTTGCGTCGGCCAAGGCCGCAAGCGTGTCGTTGGCGCGTTTTGCGAAGTGCTCCCATGCCGCCTGGCGGCTGGTGCCCAATGCCTGCCCGATCTGTTCCCAGCTCGCCCCGGAGTCACGCGCCGCGGCGACTTGTGCTCGCCGAAGTTCGTCGAACTCGGCTTCGGATTCCGCCAGGGTACGAAGCGCAGCCAGTGGATCAGCGGGAAGAGCATCCGGCACAAGCAAACCCATACCGTCAAGATACCTTGACAATGGCCGACACGCAAGGCCTAAGAGGGGGTTGTAGCCGGCGCCTCGGCCGCCGGTGGAGCCCACCGCCTCGCCACTCCTCGGGCGGCAGGTCAACGGATGGGGGGCCCACTGACGCTAGTTTGGGATCGGTGGGTCGGAGGGCACGGACTCCTCGGACCGATCGGGAGACAGATGGCGAATCTCGACAAGCAGACGTTTAGAGCGGCAGCGGCTGAGTACGCGCGAGAACTCTCGCGGACCGATGTCGAGTCGCTGTTCGGCGTGACAGATGGAAAGGCCGTCGGGACATTCGTCGAGCACCGGTTCAATTGACTAGGGAGTTTGGGGATTTCCAGACCCCGATTGAGTTGTGTCGTCAGGTGGTTGGCCTCTTTGAGGGTCGTTCCTTCGAGCGAGTTCTCGAACCCACCTGTGGTGCTGGTTCCTTTCATTCTCGGTACTGACCTCACCTGTGGTGACGAGTTTCCTGGCGGCGACCAAGTACCCAGGGGCAAAGCGGCCGATCACGAAAAAGCTCCTTCAACGAATCGACTTAAACGCTGCCATCAGGTTGTCGGACAGGCAATTGCTGCTTGAGACGGCGCAGAGTCAGATGACAGGTGATCGCCTGCTGGACTTATCAGACCTTGATCGCTTCGCCTGTGACGATCAAACCCAGGGGGTTCTTACCCTCTAGCCAAATCCGGCACAAGCAGGCCCAGTTCGTCAAGAGCGTGAGATGGTGTCGGGTGGCCTGGTCGGGTCGGTGGGTCGGTGGTAGGTGTCCTTGGGGTTGGGCTGGTGCTGCCCGTTCTTGCGTCGCTTGTGGTGGTCGTCTTGGTGGGCTCGGTGGTGGCATTTGGGGCAGAGCAGGACGAGGTTGTCGATGTTGGTGGGCCCGCCTTGTTCCCACGGGAGGATGTGGTGCACCTCACAGGCTTGGGCGGCCAAACCGCAGTCGACGCACTGCTGGTCTCGGGCGAACAACGCCATCCGTTGGGCCTGGTTGGGGGCACGTTGGGTTCGGCCGAGGTAGAGGGGTTGGCCGTCGGTGCCGAAGATGGCGGGGATGATGTCGGCGTCACATGCCAAACGGCGCAGCTCTTCGATTTCGATGGGGGTGCCGTCGATGAGTTCGGCGTCTTGGAGCACGCCGTAGATCGGATCCCATTCTGCGGTGACCACCAGCACCGTTTTCTGCGGGGCCGGGCCGCAATCGGCTCCGCTCAAGGGCCCGCAGTCGGTTCCGCCTACGGGATCTGACTCGTCGGCCCCCGGCGGCAGGGACAACCCGTTGGCCGCCATGCCCTTCCCGCCGGCCTGGCCTGCGGGTTGTTGAGTCATCAAAGCCACTAAGGCATCCGCGTTGCGTTGGTGGTAGGTGCTTTCGTCGCCGTTGCGGGTGTCGTGGTGGAGCAGGCGGGTGCTCATGGCGGCCATGGCGGACTTGACCCGTTGGCCGGCGATGGCGTCCAACTCGGCGTGGAGGATGACCATGTCGTCGTCACCGTCGAACACGCCGGCCGATCGGCGGGCTCGTTGGCGTTCGGTACGCGAGAACCCGTCGACCGAGGCCCGTTGGTCCTCGCGGGTGGCCAGGGTCTTCTTGAACTGGTCGCAGTCCAGGCGCATGGCCTCGAGAATCAGGTCCAGAGGCTCCCCTTCGGCCAACGGGGCCCGGGCGTGGGAGGCGGAGATCATCTCGGCGTGGTCCATGGAGATGTACCCGTCCTTGACCGCCCCCAACACATCGGGCAACGCCCGCAACCCCGAGGCCACCTTGGCCTGGCGGTTGGCCTTGTGGGCCTTGATCCCGAACTGCTTGCACACCGCGAACATGGCATCATCACCCTCGAGGTCGCCGAACCGGCCCAACACCCCCGCCAGGTACCCATCCAACTGACGGCGGGCCACATCACCCTGCAACGCCACCTTCATCAAATCCGACGTCCCCAACCCCGAATAATCCACCAACTCAAAACCAGCAACCACCGGCCTTGTGCCAGCACAATTGCAGAAACCCTGGCCTGCGGAGGCCCTGTCAGATGTCTCGGAAGAAGGCTCAAACTCCATGATTATAAGTATACCAACCCTAGTGACAATATCCCCCCTGAATTGCGAAAAGACTGCCACAAATGTTAAATGGACTGACTTAATCAGAGTGTCTGCAGATTCTCATTTCCCTCTTACAATCCAAACGTAGAAGCATCGTGCTCGGGATTGGTGCTTTTAGGAGAGTGGACAGGGATAAGGCCGACGCGTCGGGGCATCCCGGGACTGGCGGGTAGGGCTGTCAGTGCTTGCACGAACATCTGCACTTATGCCTGCTCATGGGGTGAGCGGGCTCCATCGGGGGATGCGATCAAACATGGTGGGCGTTGGGGCGAGGTGTCCCAGGAGGATCGACTGGACCCTTGCGGGGGGCGAACTTGTGGGGCACTCTGGGGTGATGCGACCAGTGGGCTGTCCCGAGCAGGCAGGATCGTTGAGACGCCCGAGTTCTCTGATTGCCGGAGGTGCTCGAACTCGTGGCTGATGGCCTGGGCACGGAGGCGCTGTCCCTGCTGCGCAGGCTTACTGGCAACGCGGAGAGTGCGTTTCGCGGGGATCAACTTGGCGCGATTCGTTCGTTGGTCGGAGATCGCAGCAGGACGCTCCTTGTGCAGCGGACGGGGTGGGGCAAGAGCGCCGTCTACTTCATCGCCACCAAGATGCTGCGTGACCGGGGGGCTGGACCCACGCTCCTCGTGTCACCCCTCTTGGCGCTCATGCGAAACCAGATCGAGGCAGCGAGACGCATGGAAATACGGGCAGCGACGATCAACAGCGCGAATCGCAAGGAGTGGGAGGAGGTCCAGGCCCAACTTGCGGACGATGAGGTCGATTTGCTCTTGATCTCGCCGGAACGGCTGGCGAATCCGATGTTTCGATCTGACATCCTTCCGGAAGTCGGAAGACGAAGCGGGCTATTGGTCATCGACGAAGCGCACTGCATCTCGGACTGGGGTCACGATTTCCGACCGGACTACCGGCGGCTCGTGCGAGTGCTCGAGCTGCTCCCGGCCGGGGTACCCGTCCTCTGCTGCACGGCCACCGCGAACAGCCGAGTCGTTGAAGACGTTGTGTCCCAGCTCGGAGCTGACCTGGCCCCTGTCCGGGGTCCACTGGGCCGTGACGGGCTCCAATTGGTCGTCCAGCACATTCCTCAGCAGTCTGCACGCCTAGCATTGCTTGCTGAACTCGTACCCTCGCTACCGGGTACGGGAATCGTGTACTGCCTGACGATTGCCGATACGGAGAGAGTCGCCAGGTGGCTTCAGGTCAACGGCATTTTCGCTGTCGCGTACTCGGGGAGCACCAATCCAGAGGAGCGGGAGACGATCGAAGAAGCCCTACTGTCCAACAGATTCAAGGTGGTGGTGGCAACATCGGCACTTGGTATGGGGTTCGACAAACCCGACCTCGGATTTGTCATTCACTTTCAGTCACCAGGATCGCCGATTGCCTACTATCAACAGGTAGGTCGGGCCGGAAGGGCATTGCCCAGGTCTTGGGGCATTCTACTGAGCGGCTCTGAGGATGTTGACATCCAGGACCATTTCATTCGTTCCGCGTTTCCCGATCCAGATCTGGCCGACCAAGTTGTGTCCATTCTGGAAGATCGCGCCGTGCCAATATCGACTGATGACATCCTCGAATATCTCAATGTTCGACAAGGCCAACTCGAACTTCTACTGAAGAATCTGGAGGTTGACGGGGCGGTGGAGCGCGACGCCGGTCGCTGGCTGAGGACGCTGAACAGGTGGTCGTACGATCACGAACGGATGCGTGCAGTCACGGCCCTCCGACGGACCGAACAAGGCCAGATGAATCAGTACATGCAGACCACTGGCTGCCGGATGCAGCTCTTGCGGAACTTTCTCGACGACCCCGTCCACGAGCCATGTGGGATCTGCGACAACTGCTCCAAGGCCGGCCCCCTGCTTCCCCCGGCGCCTGCCGAGGTGCAGCGAGCTGTGGAGTTCCTCCGGTCGGCAGACCGTCCCATCGGGCCTCGGAAGCGATTTCCGGACCGAAGCCAAATCCCGCAAGACCGCCTGCTCGAAGTCGGCAGGGCACTGGCCGTCTGGGGGGACGGGGGATGGGGCAGTCTTGTGCGCTCTGGCAAGCACGACGATGGCCGATTCGATGACCAGCTCGTTCAGGCTGCAGCCGACCTCATCAGGGGACGCTGGCAACCGGATCCGGCACCAGCGTGGGTGACCTTCGTGCCGTCACTGCGGGATGCTGACCTGGTGGCGGACTTTGCCGGGCGGTTGGCGGAGTTGCTTGGTCTGCCCTGCCAAGATGTAGTGGTGAAGGTCCGCGACACTGCGGAGCAGAAGACGATGCAGAACAGTCTCCAGCAGTATGCCAACGTTCAGGATGCGTTCGATGTCGTCACGCCGGTGCGGGCTGGGGCCGCGTTGTTGGTGGACGACGTCGTAGATTCTCGCTGGACGCTCACCGCCATCGGGGGCAGGCTTCGAGCGGCTGGGGTTCCGCATGTCTTTCCGTTCGCTCTGGCCGACGCGGCCGGGAGGGGAGTGTCGTGAGGGGCGAGGATGCTTTGGCGACGATCTTGCTGGTGAGTCGGCTCTGCGCTGAGGGAGTGGAACCGCTCAAGGCCTCGGAGTTCTGGAAGTTGCGTGAGTATGTCGGTCGGCCGGGTGAGTTGCTGGGTCGGACCGAGGACGAGCTGTTTCGACACTGGGGGTTGGAAGCTGCGACCTCGGTAAGGATTGTTCGGTTGCTGGGTCGAGGCAGGGCGATGGCCTTCGAGCTGGAACGGCTGGGGCAGTCCGGCATCAGCACGCTCACGCCGTTTGATGTCCGGTATCCTAAGCAGTTCGTCGACAAACTCGGAAGCAAGGCGCCCTCTCTGCTGTACACGGCCGGTGACGTTGATCTGTTGGGGATTCCCGCAGTCGGAGTAGTCGGGAGTCGTGACGTTTCCCAGGAGGGCGCTGCGGTCGCAGAGGCGGCCGCGGTGCAAGCCGCCCGACAGCACTGCGTACTGGTGTCCGGCGGGGCTCGCGGGGTGGATCAGCTCGCCATGAACGCCGCCTTCGGGGCGGGTGGAGCCGTGGTGGGCATACTGGCGGATTCGCTGGAACGGAACCTGAAGTTTCCCGATGTGCGCCGGGCCATCCACTATGGACAAGCCCTCATGTGTTCGCCCTACAATCCGAATGCACCCTTCAGAGCCGGTAACGCCATGGGCAGGAACAAGCTGGTGTACGCCTTGTCCGACATCACGCTGGTGGTGGCCAGCGACGTCGACAAGGGCGGCACCTGGGCCGGAGCGGTCGAGGCGTTGAAGAGCAACGCAGGACGGGTGGGCGTGTGGCGGGGACCGGGACAAGGACCCGGGAACGAGGAACTCATCGAACGGGGCGGGCTCCCCATATCGTCGATGGCGGAACTCAAGGCTGCCGTGTTCGAGCGTCCGGTGGTGAGGGTGGAGCCGACGTACGAGTCCCAGGGGCTGTTCCTGTAACTCCTACATTCGGGAAACCGGAGCCGGCAACGGCGCACGGGCGGGTAGCACTTTTGGACTAGGCCATCGGGGGGCTGAGGTTCGTTCCATCGGGACTATCGCCCTGCCGGCCCCATCCGTAGCGTCTGATTGAGCGTGCCACCGTCGCGCCCGGAAAGGGGGGGAATGTCCGCGCCTGCCGTGACTGACGAGCGGCTGCGATTCCGTCGAGCCCTCGTCGTGCCTGGGTGGTTGCCGCGCTCGGTCGTCGCCACATTGGTGGCCGCCGCGGCGCTGTGGGTGCTCTTCTTCGCCACCGGCACCCCGGATGGCCCGGCGGTGCGCGAGCCGGGGGAGTTCGTGGTCACCGTGCTCGACGGGGTGACCTTCGCGGGCCTCCTGTTCGTGGTCGCATCGGGCTTCACCCTCATTTTCGGGCTGATGCGAACGGTCAACATGGCCCACGGGAGCCTGTTCCTGCTCTCGGCCTACGTGGCCATCGAACTGCAGAAGTCGATGGTGGGCAAGACCCGCAACATCGAGGCTGCCGAGGTGGGCATCGTGGACTGGATCATCCCCCTGCTGGCCGGCTCGGCCATCGTGGCCGCCATCGGCGTGGTGGTGCAGCAACTGTTTCTTCGCTGGAACCAGGGGCAGGAACTCCGCCAGGCCATCATCACGGTGGCCATCACCGTGATCCTGGCCGACCAGATGCTGGCCGAGTTCGGCGGTCTGGCCCAGCGCATCGTGTGGCCGGGAGCGGTGGTGCACTTCTTCGAGATCCTCGGCGAACGCTACGCCACCAGCCGCCTTTACATGCTCGGGGTGGCGGTAGTGGTGGGCGCGGCCCTGTGGCTGTGGCAGAGCCGGACCCGCATGGGCATGATCATCCGCGCCGGAGTGGACGACCAGGACATGGTCCGGGCCTTGGGCATCAACATCTCCCTCGTCTTCGCCGTCACTTTTTTCGTGGGCTCGTTCCTGGCGGGCATGGGGGGTGTGATGGGGGCCTCGTTCGCGGGCGCCTCACCGGGTACCGACGGCGACTGGCTCATCAACTCGTTGATCGTGGTGATCATCGGCGGTTTGGGGTCGGTCAAGGGAGCGGTGGCCGGGTCGCTGCTCTACGGCATGGTGATCGCCTTCTCCCCCTCGTACCTCCCCAGCGACTACACCTTCTATTCGAGCATCTTCACGTTGGTGGTCCTCTCGTTGGTGCTGGCGGTGCGCCCGACCGGACTGTACGGGAGGGCTGAATGAGTTCCTCGCCCGTGTCCCTGCGTGACCTGGCGATGGCGGCGGCCCTGGTTTTGCTGATCGTGCTCCCGACGTTCGGGTCGGACTACTTCGTGGACAACGTGATGACCGAGACCCTCATACTGGGCATCGCCGCGTCCACCCTGGCCTTCCTCACCGCTTACGGAGGCATGGTGTCGCTGGCCCAGTGGCTGGTGTTCGGGGTGGCGGGCTTCGCCGTGGGCAACGTGGTGGCCGAGTCCGGGCGGGGACTGCGCCTGGGCTGGAACCCCTGGCTGGGGGTGGTCATCGCCCTGGTGGTGGTCGTGTTGGTGTCGCTTCTGCTCGGGGCGCTGTCGGCCCGCACCACCGGCATCTACTACCTGATGCTGACCCTCATTTTCGCCGTGATCGGGTACTACTTCTTCGGGCAGGTCACCACCTTCTCGGGATTCGGCGGCATGTCGGGCATCGACCCGCCCGGCGTGCTCGACGATCACCCGAAGCGCCTCTACTACGTGGCCGTGGCCTTGTCGGTGCTGGCCTATCTGGGGTTTCGGGCCGCAGCCCGCACCCCGTTCGGACTCACCCTGCAAGGGGTGCGGGACGATCCGGTGCGGATGGCGTCGCTCGGATTCAACGTGCCGCTCACCCGGGCGCTGGCGTTCACCCTGGCCGGGTTCGTGGCCGGTTTCGCCGGAATCCTCAACATCTGGTGGAACGGCCAAATCGACCCCAACTCGATCAACATCGGTCGGACGCTGGACCTGCTCATCATCGCGGTCATCGGCGGCATCGTGTATCTGGAGGGCGCGTGGCTGGGGGCCTTCGTATTCGTGGCCGCGGGCATCTACCTGCGCGACATCCCCTTCGTCGACAACATCGGGGGCTTCGTCGGCGACCGCATTCTGGCCGAAGAGCGGTTCAACACCGTGGTGGGCATCCTGCTGTTGGCGATCATGCTGGTGTCGCCCAATGGCCTCGTCGGCATCATCATCCGCATCAACGACTGGATCGCTCGGCGGCGGGGCACCGCCAAGGAGCCGGTGGCCGCCCTCGAGGCCGCGTGAGGAGCCGGCCGGATGCACCGTTCTCAACGTTCTCCAAGTTCTCAACGATCGTCAAGGCAAACCAGGAGGGAAATCCAATGACGAAATTGTTCAGATCCAACCGATTGCTGGCGTTGCTGGCAATCCTGTTCGCGTTCGCGCTGGTCGGGGCCGCTTGCGGCAACGACGATGACGACGCGGCACCAAGCCAGCCTGCGGCGCCCAGCGACGACGCCGGCGACGACGGCGCCGCCGACGACGGTGCGGCCGATGACGGTACAGCCCCCAGTGACGACGGTGCCGCCGATGACGGTGCCGCCGACGACGGGGCGACCGATGACGGCGCGGCCGACGACGGTGCCGCCGACGAGGGCGACACGGTGGTCCGATTGGGGATCATGGCCGAATGCGAAGGCGCGTTCGGCGGGTTCCACGAGGACGTCACCGCCGGGGCGGTGTTCGCCCTGGTCCGCCACGCCGGGGCCACCCCGAACTCGTCGACCACGGCCCTCGAGGGCTTCAGCGGTGCCGAGGTGGCCGGAGTGCCGATCGAGTTGGTCAGCATCGGCTGCGGTGACGACACCGCGGACCGGGCCATCCAGGAGATCCGCAAGATCGTGGAGCAGGACGGCGCCAACGTGGTGATCGGCCCGCTGTCGGGTGACGAGGGCATCGCCATCGCCAACTACGCGCTGGACCACCCCGAGGTGACGTTCATCAACGGCATCTCCGGGGCCCAGGACAGCACGCTGCACGTGCGGGCCCCGAACTTCTTCCGGTTCAACGGGGACGGCGCCCAGTGGAACGCGGGCATCGGCGACATCCTCTACAACGACGCCGGCTGGCGCACCGCGGCGGTCATCGCCGACGACTACGGCTTCGGCTGGACGTCGGCGGCCGGTTTCGTGGCCGACTTCTGCGCTGCCGGGGGCGAGATCGTGGCCCAGGTTTTCCCACCGTTGGGCACCACCGACTACTCCTCGTTCGTGCAGCAGCTTCCGGACCCCGACGAAGTGGACGGCTACTTCTGGGTGGTCGGCGGCACCGGCACCAACGCCTCCCTGGAGGCCTTCCTGAACGCCAAGGGCGACCTGACCGGCGACCAGCACGCGGGCAACCTCTTCTTCAGCCCGGCGCTGGCCGAGGCCCTCGGCACCGACATTGCCGGGGCCTACGTGGCCGGGTTCGCCACGCTGCCCGGCGACGTGTCCACCCCGGCCATCCAGGCTTACCTGGCCGACGCCGATGCCGCTTGGGAGAGCCTGGCCGGTGCCCTCTCGGGCAACGAACCGGCTGCGCCCTCGCTGGCGATGGGCTTCGGGTTCGCCTACGGCTACTACTCGGCCGGCCTGGCGCTGGTGACCGCGCTGGAGCAGGTGGACGGTGACCTGTCCAACAACCACGCGGCTCTGCGGGAGGCCCTGTCGAACATCACCCTGGACGCCCCCTACGGCCCGATCAGCCTGGACGAGAACCGCCAGGCCATCGTGGACACGTTCGTGGCCCGACTGGTGTTGAACGACGACGGCCAGGTGGTGCAGGAGACCGTGGCCATCGTGCCCGGCGTGGACCAGACCTTCGGCGGCACCTACTCGCCGGACACGGCCCCGCCCGAGCGCGACAACACGCCGTGTGAGGTGCGGTCGCTGCCGTGGCAGGGGAACCTGATCCCCGTGGTCGACGGCGTTCCGCAGAACTAGCCGAACCGGCCGAGAGTCCCTTCCCGACGATGCCCCCGGACGCCGCCGTGACGACCACCACACCTGACGGTCCCCTCCTCAGGCTGGAGTCGGTCGCCGTGGCGTTCGGGGGCCTCCGGGCCCTCGACGGGGTGGACCTCGTGGTCACCACCGGGGAGCGGGTGGCCGTGTTGGGGCCGAACGGGGCGGGTAAGACCACCCTGTTCAACGCCATCACCGGCGACCACGCCCCCACCGAGGGCCGGGTCATCATCGACGGGGTGGATTGCACGCACCTCCCCTCGCGGCTGCGGCCGCAGTTGGGGGTGGCCCGCACCTACCAGAAGACCCGGCTGTTCGGGGGGCTCACCGTGGAGGACAACCTCTACCTGGCCCAGACCGGCTACGCCGGCCGCCATTTCTCGCTGCGCCGGTCGGCCACCGACCGGAGGTTGCGGGAGGCGGCGGGCGAGCTGGCCGGCACCGTGTGGCTGGGCGACCAACTGGCCACGTTGGTGGCCGACCTCTCCCACGGGCAGCAGCGCCAGTTGGAGATCGGCATCGCGCTGGCCAACCATCCCCGGCTGATGATGCTGGACGAACCCGCGTCGGGGCTGAGCCGGGGGGAGCGGGAGCGACTGGTGGACCTGCTGGAGGAACTGCCCCCGACCACGACCGTGTTGCTCATCGAGCACGACATGGACGTGGCCCTGCGGGTGGCCGGACGGGTGGTGGTGATGGACAAGGGCACCACCGTGGCCACCGGCACCCCCGACGAGATCCGGGCCAACCCGCTGGTCCACGCCGTGTACCTGGGGCAGTCGTGAGGCCGGCGGAGAGCGCACCCCTGCTGCGGGTGGAGAACCTCTGCGCCGGTTACGGGGCCTCGCGGGTGCTCGACGACATGAGCTTTGTCATGGGCACCGAGGCGGTGTGCATCGTGGGGCGCAACGGGATGGGCAAGACCACCTTCTGCAAGGCCCTGATGGGCCTGGTGCGCCCCACCTCGGGCCAGATCGTGTTCGCCGGGCAGCGGCTGGACGGTCAGCCCCCCGAACGGATCGCCCGCCGGGGCATCGCCTACGTGCCCCAGGGGCGGCGCCTGTTCCCGTCGCTGTCGGTGGACGAACACCTGCGGATGCTGGCCAAGGGCACCCGGGGCAAGCGGTGGACCCCCGAAGCGGTGTACGAGCTGTTCCCCCGCCTGGGGGAGCGGCGCCGCAACGGGGGAGCCGAGCTGTCCGGGGGGGAACAGCAGATGCTGGCCATCGGCCGGGCGCTGTTGCTCAACGCGCCCTTGTTGCTCATGGACGAGCCGTCGGAGGGATTGGCCCCGCTCATGGTGGACCTCCTCATCCAGGCGGTCGGCCGGCTGGTGGCCGAACAGGTGGCGGTGCTGGTGGTGGAGCAGAACCTGCGGGCGGCCACCGCCATGGCCCCCCGCCAGTTGGTGATGTCGGCCGGGCGGATCGAGACCGAGCTGGCCGCCCACGAACTCCGGGAGTCCCGCGACCTCCAGGCCCGATACCTGGGCGTCGAGGCGTGAGCGGGCCGGGGGCACCGCCTCTGGCCCGGAATCGGGCACACCACTACCCTGGGCCCCCCGGTCCTGGCGAGTGGGGCCGATGAGCGGTAGCAGCGGGGGGAGCATGACCGAGGCCGGCGCGTTGTCGCTGTATGCGGCGCTCCTGCGGGGGGAATGCGAGGGCGACGAGGCGCTGCTGGCCAGTCGGCAGATCTTCGAACTGGTCATGAACAACGTGGAGCAGGCCATCTGGTGGAAGGACGTCAACTCCGTCTACCTGGGCTGCAACCGCAAGCTGGCCGAGTACGCGGGGGTGGCCGACGCCAGCGAGCTCATCGGCAAGACCGACGCCGACTGTCCGTGGGGTCAGATCGAGCAGGCCCGCTCGGGCACGGTTTGGTTCCGGGACCACGACCGCACCGTGGTGGAGACCGGCCGGCCCATCCTGGGTCTGCGGGAGCAAGTGCGCATCGTGAACGGGCACGTGATGTGGGTGGAGACCAACAAGGTGCCGCTCAAGGACCTCCGGGGGAACGTGATCGGGACGCTGGGCACGTTCGTGGACATCTCGGAGCGGATCGAGGCCGAGAACGAGCTCAAGCGCACCCTGGCCGAGCTGGACGAGCGGGTGCGGGACCGGACCTCGGAGCTGCGGGCGGCCAACGAGACGTTGCGCCGGGAGGTGGAGGAGCGGGTTCGCCTGGAGCAGCGGGAACGCCGCCGCCGGGCCGAGGCCGAGTCGCTGCGGGACACCGCGGCGGCCATCGCGGGCTCGCTGCAGCTCGACGACGTGATCGAGCAGGTGCTGCGGGGGGTGGAGCAGCTCTTCGACCATCGCCGCAGCCACATCGCGCTGTACGACAACGAGGGCGAGCTGGAGCTGGCCGGCCAACGGGGGCCGGGGCGCGACAACCTGGACGACGTGGAACCCCACGCCCGCGTGCCCGATCCCCTGGTGCCGGTCACCGGCGAGGCCGGCCTGAGCGGGGGATCGGGGCCGGTGATCGGCGGCGACGGGACCGTGATCCTCCCGCTGGAGGTGGCCGACCGTCGGTTGGGCTACCTGGCGGTGGAACCGCTCCCCGGTGCGGGCTTTTCCCCCGAGGAGGTGGGGTTGCTGGCCACCATCGCCGACCAGGCCTCGTCGGCCATCTCCAACAGCCGAGCCCTGATGATGGCCCGCAGCCTGGCCGCGGTGGAGGAGCGCCAGCGGCTGGCCAACGACCTCCACGATTCGGTGAGCCAGACCCTGTGGACGGCCACGCTGACCGCCGAGACCCTGGCCCGCACCGCCGCGCTGACCGACCCGGAGACGGCCCAGCTCCGCCGCCTGCACCAGCTCACCAAGGGGGCATTGTCGGAGATGCGCACCCTGTTGCTGGAGTTGCGCCCGGATGTGATCGAGGAGACGCCGCTGGCCGATCTGGTGTACCAGTTGGTGGGAGCGTTCGAGAGTCGCAAGAGCGCCCCGTGCCGGGTGGAGCTGGAGGAGATTCCCGAGCTGCTGCCCACCGAGAAGGTGGCCCTCTACCGCATCCTGCAGGAGTCGCTCAACAACGTGGCCCGCCACGCCGAAGCCGGGGCGGTGGAGATCAAGCTGGCCACCGACGGCGACCAGATCAGCCTGCAGGTGAGCGACGACGGCGTCGGCTTCGACGCCACCAAGGTGCACGAGCACCTGGGGCTGCGCATCATGGCCGAGCGGGCCGAGTCGATCGGGGCCAAGCTGGAAATCCGCAGCGCCGAGAACCAGGGCACCACGGTGTCGGTGACGGTGACCAGCGTGGTGAGGTTCCCGCGGTGATCCGGGTGATCGTGGTGGACGACCACGACCTGTTGCGGGAGGGGGTGAGCGCCTGTCTGAACGGCTACGACGACATCGACGTGGTGGGGGCGGCCCACAGCGGGGAGCTGGCCGTGGAGCGGGTGATCGAGCTGCAACCCGACGTGGTGGTGATGGACTTGGTGATGCCCGGCCGGGGCGGGGTGGCCGCCATCGAGGAACTCACCCAGGTGGCCCCCGAGACCCGGATTCTGGCGTTGACCAGCTTCACCGATTCCTCGCTGGTGCGGGCGGCCCTGGAGGCCGGGGCGGTGAGCCTGCAGTTGAAGAGCGTGTCGGGCGACGACCTGGCCGCCTCGGTCCGGTTGACGGCCTCGGGCCAATCGGCGTTGGACCCCACCGTGACCCGGATGATCGCGACGGAAAAGGACGACCTGCTGCGGGATCTGACCGACCGGGAGCGGGAGGTGGCCGGACTGTTGGCCAACGGACTGTCCAACGCCGACATCGCCGAGGCCCTCTACCTGAGCATCTATACGGTGAAGAACCACGTGAGCAACATTTTGATGAAGTTCCACGTGCAGTCGCGCACCGAGCTGGTGGCCCTGATCCTGAGCGACCGGTACGGCAAGCCGGCGCCGGGCCGGGCCCCCTCGCCCTGACGGTCTCTTGTGCTCAACCAGGGCGCAACTAGTGCTTTTGCCCCCCGTCGATGGTGGCGGGCGTTTTCCTCCACTCGTCTCTACCGCCGATGGCCCGGCCCGGCTTGACTGGCCGGGAGTTGCCGATTCTGTTGCGCCGGGGGGATCACATGTCATCGACGGGCACGGTCTTGATGCCCTCGTCCACCGAGGAGGCAGTGGCCGCGGTGGCGTCCGACCCCGAGATCACCGTCATCGGGGGCGGCACCCTGGTGGTGCCTCAGCACAACGTGGGCGGACGGGCCGTGGACCGGGCCCTGTGGTTGGGCCGGGCCGGGCTGGACGAGGTGCGCAACGAGGCCGGGACGATCACACTCGGGGCAGCGGTGTCGCTGGCCGCCTGTGGCGGGTTGCCCGCGCCGTTGGGGCCCTGTGCGGCCAACGTGGGCGACGGGGAGGTGCAGGCCCAGGCCACCATCGGGGGCAACATCAGCGCACCGGCGCCCTACGGCGACCTGCGCGGCCCGCTGTTGGCCCTGGAGGCGACGGTGCGGGTGGGCGGCCCCGACGGGGTGGAGGACGTGGCGGCGTCGTCGCTGTTCGCCGGGGGGTGGGGGGGCCGCCTGGTGCTGGAGATCAGCTTCGCCGTGCCGGCCGGGGGCTCGTTCGTGGCCCTGCAGCGTCATCACACCCAGGCCCTCACCGCCATGGGGATCAGCGCGGTGCGCACCGCCGGGGGTGAGGTGCGCCTGGCCGCCACCGGCGCGGCCCCTCAGGCTCGCCGCCTGGCGGCCGCCGAGGCGGTATTGGCCGACGGGGGCAGCGGGGCCGACGCCGGAGAGGCCGCGTTGGCCGACATCGATCCCTACGACGACGTGCTGGCCTCGGCGGCCTATCGCCGGCGGGTGATGCCCGCGCTGGTCCGCCGGGCGGTGGACGAGCTGGGAGGCTGACGATGGCTTGGGCAAGAGAGACGATGGTTTGGGCTGGAGAGACGCTGGTTTGGGCAAGAGAGGAAGAGCGGGGAGGATGAGCATGGAGTTGGTGGTCAACGGGGTTCGCCGTGAGGTGGAGTCCGATCCGCTCACCCCGCTGCTGGAGGTGCTGCGGGAGGAACTGGACATCACCAGCCCCAAGGCGGGGTGCGAGACCGGCGGGTGCGGCGCCTGCACCGTGCTGATCGACGGCGAGCCCCGGCGCTCGTGCCTGCTGGCGGTGTGCATGGCCGAGGGCGCGCCGGTGACCACCGTGGAGGGCCTGGGGACGCCGGAGGCCCTCAGCGCGGTGCAGGAGGCGTTCCTGCACCACTACGCCGCCCAGTGCGGGTTCTGCACCGCGGGCATGGTGGTGGCGGCCACCGCCTACGTGGACGGGGGCGGCCAACCCGACCGGAAGGCCATCGAGGAGGCCTTGTCGGGCCACTTCTGCCGCTGCACGGGCTACGTGAAGATCCTGGACGCGGTGGCGCACGCGGCTCGGGGCGAGCGGGCCGACACGTCGTCCACCGCCGACAGCCCCAACACCACCTACGTGACCATCGACGGGGGAGGCTCCTGATGAAAGTCGTCGGCGCTCGGCTTCCGAGGTATGACGGGGTGGGCCACGTGACCGGGCGCACCAACTTCGTGGACGACGTGCGGGTGCCCGGCATGCTGCGGGCGGCGGCGTTGCGGTCGCCCCACCACAACGCCCGCATCACCGCGTTCGACACCGGCCCGGCCGAGCAGATGGCCGGGGTGCATGCGGTGGTCACCCACGAGGACGTGCCCCTGTTGGTGTACGGGCATCTGTCGGGGGCGGGCATCGACGGCGACGAGCCGCTGTTGGCCAAGGACTACGTGCGCTACAAGGGCCAGCCCATGGCGTTGGTGGCGGCGGACACGGTGGAGATCGCCCGAGCGGCGTGCGCCGCCATCCGGGTGGAGTACGAGGAGCTGCCCGCCCTTTTGGATGTTCGCTTGGCCTTCGAGGACGACGCCCCGGTGATCAACGACCGGTTCGGCAACTGGTACAACGAGTTCGAAGGCGGCCTGGAGCGCCGCCAGATCCGCAAGGGTGACATCGACCAGGCCTTCGACGAGGCCGATCTGATCGTGGAGGGGGTGTACCGGACCCAGGCGGTGGAGCAGGTGCCCCTGGAGACCCAGGTGGCGGTGGCCATCCCCGAGCCCGACGGACGCCTCACCATCCACACCTGCACGCAGGCCATGTACTTCTCGTTGGGGGTGATCTGCGCCCACCTCCAGGTGCCGATGAGCGACGTGAAGCTGGTGGGCGGCACCGTGGGCGGCGGCTTCGGCGGCAAGGTGGACACCGCCTCGGAGACCCTGGCCGCCCTGGCCGCCCAGAAGTCGGGCCGGCCCGTCAAGTGGCGGTGGACCCGGGAGGAGGAGATGCTGGCCTCGTCCAACCGGGGTCCGTGGCACATGGAGATCATCGACGCGGTGAGCAGCGACGGTTGGATCCTGGGCCGCAAGATGCTCAGCCTGCACGACGCCGGGGCCTACGGCCGGTTCTCGGTGTACGGGCTGACCAAGCACAGCTTCCACCACACCGGGGCCTACACCATCCCCAACCTGCACTTCGACGGGTACGTGGTGTTCAGCAACCGCATCCCCACCACGGCCATGCGGGGCTACGGGGTGACCGGCCTGTCGACGGCCATCGAGGTCCACGCCGAGCGGGTGGCCACCGAACTGGGGATGGACCCCTACGAGTTCCGCCTGAAGAACGCCAACCGGGTCAACGACACGTCGCCCAACCGCATCAGCTACGAGGACCCGAGCACCGTGGAGGTGCTCCAGCACATCGCCGACGCCACCGGCACCCGGCTGGATGGGTCGCTCGCGGCCATGTCCCGGGAGCAACGCAGCGGCGACATGCTGCCGGATCACCTGGTGGCCCAGATCGGGGAGGGGGTTCACTGATGGCCGGGATGCACGGCGATCTCGGGCCCGCCCGCCTGGCGGCGCCGAGCGAGGAGGGAACGCACTGATGGCTCGACATCGAGGAATCGGGATGGCCACCGTGGAGTATCCGACGGGCATGAACCAAAACGGCGATCCGTCGCAGGCGTGGATCAAGGTGAAGCCCGACGGCCGGGTGGACGTGTTCTCGGGGACCGCCGACATCGGGAACGGGTCCAAGACCATCCAATCGCAGATCGTGGCCGAGACCATCGGCGTGCCCTACGAGTGGGTCACCTACGACAACTCCAACACCGACTCGTCGCCCATGTGTACGGGCACGTTCGCCTCCCGGGCCACGTTCGTGGCGGGCAACGCCGTGCTCAAGGCGGCCCGCCAGGTGCGTGAGCGCATCCTGGCCATCGCCGGGCGGGAGATGGAGATCGACCCGGCCGACCTGGAGATCGCCGACGGCACCGTGTCGGTGGCGGGCACCCCCGCCAGATCGATGGGGGTGGACGAGATCGCGGGGGCGGCCACCTTCGTCCACGGCGAGCTGCTCACCGGAGACGGCGCCCACCTGAATCCGGGGGCCGCCATCGTGGACCCCGAGACCGGGGAGGTGGACCTGCCGCCCCACGCCGCCATCTCGTATGCCGCCTGCGTGGCCGAAGTGGAGGCGGACGACGAGACCGGTGACGTGCAGGTGCTGAAGCTCACCCAGGCCTACGACATCGGCCGGGCCATGAACCCGACCCTGCTCGAAGGGCAGATCGACGGGGGCGCGGTGATGGGCCTCGGCTTCGGCCTGCTGGAGACGTGCTACCCCTACTACCCCTCCGTGGACCACCGGGGCGACAGCATGAACACCTACCACGTGCCCACCATGGGGGAGCTGCCCGAGATCGCCAACGTGTTGATCGAGAACCCCTCCACCGGCGGGCCGTACGGGGCCAAGGGGATCGGGGAGATGGCCAACAACGCGCAGCCCTCGGCCATCGCCATCGCCATCCACGACGCGGTGGGGGTGTGGCTGACCGAGTTCCCCATCACCCCCGAGCGGGTGCTGGCCGCTCTGGATGCCCGCGCCGCCGGAGGGGGTCAACCCCGCCGAGAGGGCAAGCGGGTGATCTACGACGAGGAACTCTCGGTCAACACGGTGGCCACCGGACTCTCCTGGGTGCCATGACCATCCCTCGGCGGGTGCTGGTGACCGGTGCGGGATCGGGCATCGGGGCGGCGTGCGTCGACCGTTTCCTGCAGGCGGGGCACTCGGTCATCGCGGTGGACCTCGCCGCGGGGTCGATGGCCGGTCGCACCGGCGAGCTGGAAGCCCTCTGCGAGATCGACGTCACCGACGCGGCCGCGGTGCGGGCCGTTCCCGGCATTGAGAAGGTGGACATCGTCGTGCAGTCGGCGGGCACGGTGGGGCCGAACGTGCCGGTCACCGACGTGGCCCCGGCCGACTGGGAGCGCACGTTCGCCATCAACGTGACCGGTATCTTCAACGTGCTCCAAGCGGTGATCCCCGGCATGGTGGCGCGGGGCTGGGGTCGGATCGTCAACATCGCCAGCATTGCGGGCAAAGAGGGCAACCCCAATCTCAGCGCCTACTCGGCCAGCAAGGGGGCGGTGATCGCCCTCACCAAGTCGGTGGCCAAGGAGCTGGCCACCACCGGGGTGCTGGTCCACTCGGTGGCCCCGGCGGTGATCGCCACCCCCATGAACGCCGACACCGCGCCCGAGGTGCTGGACTACATGGTGTCGAAGATCCCCATGAACCGCACCGGCCAACCCGAGGAGGTGGCCGCCCTGGTGGGGTGGCTGGCGTCGGAGGAGTGCACCTTCAGCACCGGATCGTGCCACGACATCTCCGGGGGACGGGCGACCTACTGATGGGCGAGCGCTTCCTGGTCACCGGGGCCGACGGCTGCATCGGGGCCTGGGTGGTGCGCCTGCTGCTGGACGGGGGCGACGAGGTGCGGGTGTTCGACCAGGGGGCCAACAACGCCCGCCACGAGTTGGTGGCCGGGGGCCGCCCGTTGGACTTCGAGCGGGTGACCGGCGACATCACCGACGGCGAGGCGGTGGCCGCGGCCATGGCCGGGGTGGATCGGGTGATCCATCTGGCCGCGCTGCAGATCCCGTTTTGTCGGGCCGAGCCCAGCTTGGGGGCCGCCGTGAACGTGGTGGGCACGGTGAACGTGTTCGAGGCCGCGCTCGGCCACGGGGTGGCCCCGGTGGTGTACGCGTCGAGCATCGCGGTGTACGGCGGGCCGGACGACTACGACAGCGACGTATTGGCGGCCGACGCCCCGAGGATGCCCCGCACGCTGTACGGGGCCTACAAAGTGGCCAACGAGCAGACCGCCGGGGTCTACGCTGCCGAGCACGGCCTGCGTTCGGTGGGCCTGCGGCCCCACACCGTGTTCGGTGCGGGCCGGGATCAGGGCGTGACCTCGCAGCCCACGGTGGCCATGGCCCATGCGGTGCGGGGCGACCCCTACGCCGTGGACTACGGCGGGGTGCTCGACTTTCAGTACGCACCCGACGTGGCCCGGCTGTTCATCGCCGCGGCCCGCTCCGAGCCCGACGGGGCGCCGGTGCTGAACATCGAGGGTCACGTGGTGTCGGTGGCCGAGTTCGTGGCCCGCACGGTGGCCGTCACCGGGTTCGACGGGATCCAGGTGGGCACCGACGCGCTGCCGCTGTCCCACGGGGCGTCGCCCGCGGGCCTGGCCGAGTTGCTGGGCGACGTGGCCCCGACCCCCCTCGACGACGCCATTTCCGAGACCGTGGCCATCCTGGCCGCGGCCGAGCCCGCACTAGTCCCATAGGAGGTGGACGATGAGCGCAGTGACAGCCCATTCCGAGGCGATCTGGGAGTTGATCGACGAGGGTGCCGAACTCGAACAGCTCGGAACCGGCTTCGACTTCACCGAGGGTCCGATCTGGCACCCGACCGAGCACCACCTGCTGTTCTCGGACATCCCCGGTGACGTCCGTCGCAAGTACACCCCCGGGGGCGGGATCGAGGAGGTGCGGCGGCCCAACAGCAAGGGCAACGGCATGACCTACGACGCCGATTTGAACCTGATCGTGTGCGAGCACGTGACGTCGTCGTTGGTGCGGGAGCGGACCGACGGCACCCGGGAGACCTTGGCCTCGCACTTCGAGGGGAAGGAACTCAACAGCCCCAACGACGTGATCGTGGCCCCCGACGGCGCCATCTACTTCAGCGACCCGTGGTTCGGGCGCATGCCGGTGTTCGGGGTGGAGCGCGACCGGGAGTTGGGCTGGCAGGGCGTGTTCCGGGTTCCCCCCGACGGCGGGGACCTCCAGTTGGTGGTGGCCCGAGACGAGTTCGAGATGCCCAACGGCCTGTGCTTCTCGCCGGACCGCAGCCTGATGTACATCAACGACACCCCCAACGCCCTGATCAAAGTGTTCGACTACGACGCCTCCGACGGCTCGCTCCTCAACGGCCGGGTCTTCGCCGACGGGATCGGCTCGGGCGTCATCGCCGAGGGCATCCCCGACGGCATGAAGTGCGACGAGGGCGGCAACATCTGGGTGACCGGCCCCGGCGGGGTGTGGGTGTTCGACGCCGACGGCCAACACCTCGCCACTGTGCAGGTGCCCGAGAACGTGGGGAACCTGACCTGGGGGGGAGAGGACTGGCACACCCTGTTCCTGCCGAGCAGCACCTCGCTGTACGCCATCGCCACCAAGGTCGGCCCCCACCGCGAGCCCTACATGGGCTGAGCCTCTCGGGGCGACCGGGGGGACCAAGCCGGCCCGGCCAAGGCGAGACCGGACGAACCGAGGCCGGACGAACCCAGACCGGACGAACCCAGACGAGACAAGAGACAGAGACAAGGAGAACCGCCATGGTGGAACTCGAACTGAACACCGACATCACGCTGGACCCCGATCGTTGTGCGCTGATCATCCAGGATCTGCAGAACGACGTAATGGTGGAGGGCGGGGCCTTCGCCGACTCGGGGGCCCCGGTCCACGCCGCGGCGCAGAACGTGGTGGCCAACGCAGCCCGGCTGGCCGAGGCGTGCCGGGCCAAGGGGGTGCCCGTCATCCACGTGTGGTACGTGGTGGAGCAGGGCGCGCCCGGCCTGAAGATCAACGCCCCCCTGTTCGAGGGGGTGGCCGAGGGGGCGCTGGTGCGGGGCACCTGGGGGGCGGCCCCGGTGGCCGGCCTGGAGGCGGCCGACGGTGACTTCGTGGTGGAGAAGATGCGGATGAGCGCCTGGGAGGGCACCAACCTGGAGCACATCCTGAAGGGCACCGGCCGCGACACGGTGATCGTGACCGGGGCCTGGACCAACATGTCCATCGAGCACACCTCGCGGACCGGGGCCGACAAGGGCTACTACATGGTGGTGCCCGAGGACTCGTGCTCCACGATCAGCCCGGAGTGGCACGCAGCCGCGATCAACTACGCCCTGCAGAACGTCTCCACGGTGACCAACACCGACGCCGTGATCCGCGCCTTTGGCTGAGGGGCCGGCCCTCTCGGGCACCGCCGGCTACCGCCTGGAGGACCGCTACCGGCGGGACGAGGGCACGGTCTTCATGTCCGGGGTGCAGGCGCTGGCCCGGATTCCCCTGCAGCAACTGCGGGCCGACCGGCGCGCCGGGGTGCGGACGGCGGCGTTCGCCTCGGGCTATCCGGGCTCGCCGCTGGCGGGCTTCGACCGGGAGGCCGACCACGCGGCCCGGTTGGCCGCCGACGACGGGCTGCGGTTCGTCCATCAACCCGGTCAGAACGAGGAGTTGGCCGCCGCCGCGGTGATGGGCACGCAGCTCGCCCACCAGATGAGCACCAGCCCCTACGACGGGGTGCTCGGGGTGTGGTACGGCAAGGCGCCGGGGCTGGACCGGGCCAGCGACGCCATCCGCCACGGGGTGTTCGCCGGGGCGGCCCCCCTGGGCGGGGCCATCGCCCTGGTGGGGGACGATCCGCTGGGCAAGTCGTCCACGTTGCCGTCGTCGTCCAACGTGGTGCTGTCGGGGCTGCGGCTGCCGGTGCTGTACCCCGGCGATGCCCAGGAGGTGGTGGACCTGGGGCCCCACGCGGTGGCGCTGTCGCGTTTGGCCGGGTCGTGGGTGGCCATGAAGGTGGTGACCCCGGTGGCCGATGGTTCGGGCACGGTGGCGTTGGGGGCGTCGGGGCAGGGGCTCCCCGTGCTGCCGCCCACCGACCACGTGCCCCGGCCGTCGGCCCAGCTCATCGCCCCGTTCAACCTGGAGATCGAGGCCGAGCTGCTGGAGACCCGCCTGGAGCTGGCCATGGCCTACGGCACGGCCAACCGGCTGAACCGGCTCTCGGCCGATCCCCCCGACGCGTGGATGGGCATCGTGGCCGCGGGCTACACCCACCACGAGGTCATGGAGGCCTTCGGACTGCTGGGCGTGTCGCCCGAAGAGGTGGGCGTCCGGGTGCTGGCGGTGCAGCAGCCCTATCCGCTCGATCCCGAGGTGCTGCGATCGTTCGGGCGGGGCTTGGCCGAAGTGTTCGTGATCGAGGAGAAGGACGCGGTTCTGGAGTCGCTGGTGAAAGAGGCGCTGTACGGGCAGGCCGAGCGCCCGGTGGTGGTGGGCAAGCGCGACGAGCACAACCGGGCGCTCATCCCGCTGGGGGGCATGGTGAGCGCCGATGCCATCGTGCGGCCCCTGCACGGGCGTCTCCGCCGACGGGTGGACGGGCAGCGGCTCCGGCCTCCGCCGCCGGAGCGCCCGGCCCGCACGCTCATCCCGGTGGCCGAGGCCCGCACGCCCTATTACTGCTCGGGGTGCCCGCACAACTGGGGAAGCAAGGTGCCGGAGGGAACGGTGGTGGGGGCGGGCATCGGGTGCAGCGGCATGGTGGCGCTCATGGACGAGGACCGGGTGGGCGGGCGCGGCGGCATCGGCGCCATGGGCACCGAGGGGGCGGCCTGGGTGGGAATGGCGCCGTTCGTGGACCTGGCCCACTTCACGCAAAACATGGGCGACGGCACCTTCTTCCATTCGGGGCAGTTGGCCGTTCAGTTCGCCATCGCCTCGGGCGTGGACATGACCTACAAGCTCCTGTTCAACGGGACGGTGGCCATGACCGGCGGACAAGACGCCACCGCGGCCATCGGGGTGCCCGAGTTGTGCGGGGTCCTGCTGGAGCAGGGGGTGGCCCAGGTGATCGTCACCACCGAGGACGTGGGGCGGTACCGAGGCGCGGCCATGCCCGATGGGGTGGAGGTGTGGCACCGGGATCGGATCGTGGAGGCACAGGAGCGGCTGCGGGGGGTGCCGGGGGTGACGGTGCTGGTCCACGATCAGCACTGCGCCGCCGAGCTGCGGCGGGGGCGTCGACGGGGGACCCGACCGACGCCGGCGCGTCGGGTGGTGATCAACAGCCGGGTGTGCGAGGGGTGCGGGGACTGTGCCGACGTGAGCGGCTGCCTGTCGGTGCAGCCGGTGGACACCGAGTTCGGCCGCAAGACCAGGATCGACCAGACGTCGTGCAACTTCGATTACTCGTGTTTGGAGGGCGACTGCCCGGCGTTCGTCACCGTGGAGGGGGGCGGGGAGGTTGCGGGGCGGGGCTCGGCCCCCGGCGGGGTCACGCCCCCCGACCCGTCGGAGCTGCCCGCACCGGTGCCGATTGTGCCGTCGGAGGAGGTGACCGTGCGGATGCCCGGCATCGGCGGTACCGGGGTGGTCACCGTGTCGCAGGTGCTGGCCACCGCGGCCATGCTCGACGGGGCCTCGGTGCGGGGGTTGGATCAAACCGGCCTGTCGCAGAAGGCCGGGCCGGTGGTCAGCGACGTCCGGCTCTCTCGGGCGGGCGCACCGTCGTCGAACCAGGCGCCCCAGGACGGGGTGGACCTGTATCTCGTGTTCGATCTGCTGACGGCGGCCTCCGATCAGCACCTGCGGGGGGTGTCGACGGCGCGCACCGTGGTCATCGGGTCGCTGTCGCGCACCCCCACGGGCTCGATGGTGCTGCACCCCGAGCATCGCCGCACGCCCACCGGCGAGTTGCAGGACGCCATTGACGGGGCCTCGCGGGCCGGGGACAACCGGTGGGTGGACGCGGCGGCCATCTGCACCGGGCTGTTCGGGGACTCGGTGGCGGCCAACGTGTTCCTGGTGGGGGTGGCCTACCAGTGCGGGGCGCTGCCCCTCGCCGCGGGAGCCATCGAGGAGGCCATCGCGCTGAACGGGGTGGCGGTGGAGCGCAACCGGGCCGCCTTCCGGTGGGGCCGCCAGTGGGCGCTGGACCCGTCGGTGGTGGAGGGGGCCGCCGGTCTGGGGGCCGCCGGGGCTGGGGCCACGGCGCGGGCCAGTGTGCCCGACCGGCTGGCGCCCAGGGTGGGTGCCCTGGCCGGCCGTACCGGGCTGGGGCCGGTGGTCGAGCGTCGGGTGGCCGACCTGGTGGACTACCAGTCGGTGGCCTACGCCGAGGGCTTCCTGGCGTTCACCGAGCGGGTGGCCGACGCCGAAGCCCGCGTGGGCGACGGCTCGTGGCCGCTGACCGAGGCGGTGGCGGTGAACCTGCACAAGCTGATGGCCTACAAGGACGAGTACGAGGTGGCCCGCCTGCTGTTGGCCCCCGAGGCGGAGGCCGAGATCGCCGCGGTGGCAGGCGGCGGGGCCAAGGTCACCTGGCAACTCCATCCGCCGGTGCTGAAGGCGTTGGGCCTGAAGGGCAAGATCGGCTTCGGACGGTGGGCCCGCCCGGCCTTGGTGGCCCTGCGGGCGGCCAAGCGGCTGCGGGGTTCACGGCTCGACCCGTTCGGGGCCACCGCGCTGCGGCGTCTGGAGCGGGCGTTGCCGGGGGAGTACCGAGAGGCCGTCGAGACGGTGCTCTCGGGGCTGGATGCGGGCAATCACGCCGAGGCCGTGGCCATCGCCGGGCTGCCCGACCGGGTGCGGGGGTACGAGGACCTCAAGATGCGCCGGGCCGGGGAGTACCGCATCCAACTGGCGCGCCGCCTCGGGGACTTTCGCCCCGCCGCCCGCTGAGGGCGACGCCCCCGCGGGCTCAGCGGTCCTGGGCGTCGGGGATGTTGGAGGCGCTGAGGTTGATCAGGACCATGTCGTCCTCGATCCGGGTGGGATGGACGGGCTGGGTTTCCTCGCGCTCTTTGCAGTAGCCGGTTTCCAAGTCGAAGGCCCATTGATGGCCGGGGCAGACGATCCGCCCGTTGAAGATGGTGCCGTTGACCAACTCCCGCTCCCGGTGGATGCAGATGTTGGCCAGGGCGCAGGCCCGTCCCTCGTGCCAGAGCAGGACGATCTCGCCGACGTCGGTGTCGATCTTCAGCTTGCGGCGCTTGGCGAGCACGTCAACCGCCACGGCGGCCACCCACCGGTCGGCGTCTTCTTCGGGGGCGGTCACTGGCCGTCCTCGGCGTCCAGCCACTCAGCCAGCAGGCGCTTTCCGGCCCGGGAGTCCTCGTCGATGCTCTTCTGGTCGGGGTCCCAGTAGAGCGAGACCGGACCGGAGACGTAGGTCTGGCACGCCAGTCGGACCCCTTCGTCCAGCAGGTCGCCCAGGAGTTCTCGCTCCCGGCGCTTGGGGGGGCTCAGGTGCTCGGCGCCGTCCACGATGCGGACCCGGTCGGTGCCGCACAGGCCGGTGGCGCACTTGAAGGGAACTCCGCACTTGTTCCGCAGCGCCACCCGCAGCAAGTTGACGTCCTCGCCGTCGGGGAAATCGACATCGGTGCCGGAGGTCAGGAACCTGATGGTCGGCATGGACAGCGGCCTCGGTGGTGGTGCTGGGAGGGCGGCGGTGGCGAACGTCGTCGGGGGCCGTCGCCGGACGGGGAGGGGCGGGGGTCAGGCGACGCCGAGCAGTTCCCCTTCGGGGGCGGCCTGCCAGTCGCCGAGGTCGGGGGCCACGTAGGTGTCGTAGAGGGCCTTGGTGTAGGCGAAGCGCATGTCGGCCCCGTCCCGGGTGATCTCGATGCACCGTTGCTGAAGATCGGGGGTGTCGGCGTACTGCACCACGATCTGAAAGCCCCGCTCCCCGTGGATCTCGTCGGAGGTGATGTGGAGGTCGAAGAACTCGGCCTCGTCCTCGGTGAACCCGTACACGTCGGGGTCGAGCAGCGGCGGGAGTTGCTTGCGGTAGATGCTGGGCACCTGGGATTCGAGGCCCACGACCAGGGCGGCGGTGGCCACGGTGAAGTGCTCGCGGAAAGCCACCGCATAGCACCAGGACTGCAGTCCCCGGGTGACGGCGGTGATGTTGCGGGGATCCTCCACCGCCTGGCGGGTGGTGCCGCAGGCCTCGGCGAAGCGAATCAGCAGCTCGGTGTGGCGGATGTCGCCGATCTCTTCCTCCCACATGTTCTGCAGTAGGAAGTCCTTGGCGGAGGCGGCGGAGTCCGGGGTGTTGGCGTAGATGTAGGCCAGGTAGTCGGCGAACGGTCCGACGTAGTGGTAGTGGTTCTCGGCCCAGCGGGCGAAGTGCTTGCGCTGGAGCTTGCCCTGGGCCCAGGCCTGGCTGAAGGAGGCGTCCTTGGCCTCGCGGCCCGACATGGCGTCCTGGAGCGCAACCCGGAAATCGTCTTCGGAAAGTAGATGTGCCATTCTCGTGAGGCCTTTCGTATCCGAGGGTCTTTCGTGGCGAAGGATTCGGTGCCCGACGGTGAGATTCGGGGGTTCCATGCAGCATACCGGTACGGTCGTCGCCGAGCAGGACCGAGGGTCGGCGGGGGCTTCCCCGTGAGGCGACCCGAGGTTGGCCGGTGAGCGCCCTGCGACCGGTGGGGGCCGTGCCCGTCATGGCCGAGCAGTGTTCCGCCCGGGGGGTCGGGGGCGTGACCGCGGCGGCGGCCCCGCAGGCGGCCCGGATCGGAGCCGCCATGCTGGAGCGGGGGGGCAACGCCTACGACGCGGTGGTGGCCGCCGCTCTGGCCGAAACGGTGCTGTTGCCCCCCAAGTGTGGTCTGGCGGGCGACCTGGTGGCGTTGAGCTGGGCCCCGCAGGCGACCCGCCCGGAGGCGTTGATCGCGGTGGGCGGTGCCCCGGCCGGTTTGGCCGACGCCGCCCGCCGGGGGGCGCTGGGGGCGACCGGCCCGGTGTCGGTGGGGGTGCCCGGCGCGCCCGCGGGCTACCGGGCGCTGGCCGAGCGGGGCACCCTGGCCATGGCGCAGCTCGCGGCCCCGGCGGTGCGCCTGGCCGACGAGGGATTCGCCTGGGCGCGTATCTGCTCGCTGTTGGCCGAGGAGTCGCGGGAGCTGCTCGGGGTCCACAACCCCGACGGGACCGTCTACCTGCCGGGGGGTGACCCCATTGCGCCGGGCACCGTCACCCGCCTGCCTGGACTGGCTCGAGCCATGGAGATGTTCGGGGCCGACCCGGAGTCGTTCCTGCGGGGCGACGTGGGCGAGGCCATGATCGCTCGGGTGCGGGACGCGGGCGGGGTGCTGCGGGCCGAGGACATGGCGTTCTCCGGGGCGGCGTGGGTGGAGGTGGCCTCGGCCACTGGGCTGCTGGGCACCTGCTTCGTCACGCCCGCCCCCACGCACGGGCCGTCGCTGCTGGACGTGGTGCAGGCCGTCGGCGCCCGCGGGCCGCTCAGCCAGGGCGACCTCTACCGTCACGTCATGGACGCCATCGCCCGGCGACGGGCCACCCTGGCCGACCCGTCGGGCACCTCCATGGTCAGCGCGGTGGACCGCACCGGGCAGATGGTGACCGTCATCCACTCCAATTCGTTCCCCCAGTTCGGCAGCGGCCTGGTGGTGCCGGAGTACGACCTGGTGTTGTCCAACCGAGCCGGACGGGGCTTCAGCACCGAGGAGGGCCACCCCAACTTCCCCCGGCCGGGCCGCAAGCCCGCCACCACGCTGCACGCCTGGGCCATTGCCCCCGGCGACGGGCGGCGGGTGCAGGGGGCGACGCCGGGAGGGGCCAATCAGATGCCCTGGAACGCCCAGACGCTGGCCCGGTTGATGCACCGGCCAACCGCCGTGGCCGACGCCGTGGCCGAGGCGGTGGTGGAGGCCCGGTGGGAGTGGCGCAGCGACGACGACGGGGTGCGGGTGGAGGAGGGGATGGCCGACGCCGAAGTGGAGGCCTTGGGGGCGGTGGCCCCACGGCTGGAACGGGTGGGCCGGTGGGGGCTGCGGTCGGCCATGCAGATCGTAGTGGACGACCGTCCCGAGGGTGCGCCGGGCACGGCGATGGCAGTGGTCGATCCCCGTACCGGCGGCGGGGTCTGCGCCCTGTAGCCTGGCCGCTCGCCGGCCCCGACCAGCGACCCGAGGACGGAGGACGAATCAGCCCGTGGAGCATCTGGACGAAGCCACCGTGGCCGCCCTGCTGGACCCGGCCGAGATGACCGACATCCTGGACCGGGTGTTCACCGAACTGGGGCGGGGGGAAGCGGCCTCCACGGTCCGGGTCCGGGCCCAGGCCGGGGGTGGCATGGCCTCGGCGATGGCGGCGGTGATTCCGTCCATGGGGGTGTCGGGGGGCAAGGTCTACGCCACCAAGGCCGGTCGCTTCACGTTCCACGTGGTGCTGTTCGACCTGGACGGCAGGCTGCTCTGCTCGATGGACGGCGGCGCGCTGACCCAGGTGCGCACTCCAGCGCTGTGTGCGGTGGCCATCCGTCGGTTCGCCTCGCCGTCGGCCCGGACGGCGGCCCTGCTGGGGACCGGGGTGGAGGCGGTGCCCCACCTGGAGATGCTGGCCCGGGAACTCCCGTTGGAGGATCTCCGGGTGTGGGGCCGCTCCGCTGAGCGGGCCCAGGGGGTGGTGGATCACGGCGTGGCCCGCGGGATGCCGGTCCGACGGGTGGACCGGTCGGACGAGGCGGTGGCCGGCGCCGAGGTGATCGTGGCGGTCACGTCGGCCAACCAGCCGATCTTCGAGGCCTCGGCGGTGCGGGATGACGCTTTGGTGTGTGCGGTGGGGGCCACCAAGCCGGAGCGTTGTGAGCTGCCGCCCGAGTTGTTCGCCCGGGCGGGGGCGGTGGTGGTGGACTCCCTGGAGGGGTCCCGCAGTGAGTGCGGGGATCTGCTGCACGCGGTGGCCGAGGGCTGCATCTCCTGGGACGCGATGGCCGATCTGGCCGACGTGCTGGGGGGCTCGGAGCGGTGGTCCCGGCCTGATGGGGATGGTCCGATCATCTTTGAGACCCAAGGCGTTGCCATTCAGGATGTGGCCGGGGCAGCATCGGTATGGTTCCGCCACCGAGGCGGCGGCGTCCGCCGGCAACGCTGAGACCACCAACCCGCACAACGAGGAGTCCAACCGTGATCGACACCAAGCAACTCACCCTCGAGGAGGCCAACCTGATGCTCGACGCCGCCCAGGCGGTGGCCGAGGAGCGGGGCGTGCCCGAGACCATCTGCATCTCCGACGCGGGCGGCTGGCCCATTGCTCTCCGCCGCCTCGACGGGGGCAAGCCGACCAGCCCCCAGATCGCCATCGACAAGGCGTTCACCGCGGCCTGCCATCGGCGCCCCACCCATACCTACACCAACGCCCAGCCCAACCAGGAGGCCTTCGGGATCAACAACATGCACGGCGGTCGCTTCACCATCTTCGTGGGCGGCTGGCCCATCGAGGTGGACGGCCAGGTGGTCGGCGGCGTGGGCGTGAGCGGGGGCCACACCGCCGACGACATCGCCTGCTGTCAGGCGGCCATCACCGCCCTGCTGGAGAGCCTGGGTCAGAAAGCCGACTTCTCCAAGTGGGACAACTGGTCGGCCCCGCCGGTGGCATAGCGGCCCGGCCCGCACAACCCGTCTGCCCATGACCTTCGAGGTACAGAACCGAATTGGCGACGCCCGCCAACCGGCGTCGGACGGGGCCACCCTGCAGCGCCACGACCCGGCCGACGCCCGCACGCTGGTGTCGGTGGCCCCGGAGTCCACCGGAGACGACGTGGGCGCCGCGGTGGCCGCGGCCGCCCAGGCCTTTCCCGAGTGGTCCCGGACCACGCCCTCGGCCCGGGCCGCCCTCCTGGAGAAGGCGGCCGGGGTGTTGGCGGCGGCGTCCGATGAGATCGGGGCCGAGATGGTGGCCGAGATGGGCAAGCCCCTCGGCATGGCCCGCAAAGAGGCGGCCCGGACGCCGAAGAACCTGGAGCTCTACGCGGCCGAGGCCATTCGTCTGACCGGGGTCACCTACCCGTCGGACGACCCGGGGGCCACGGTCTACTCCGAGCGCGAGCCGGTGGGGGTGGTCGGGGTCATCACCCCGTGGAACTTCCCGCTCAACCTGGCCAGCCGCAAGATCGGCCCGGCCCTGGCCGCGGGCAACACGGTGGTGTTCAAGCCGTCGCCCATGACGCCCCGCATGGGTGAGCGGCTGGGGGAGGCGTTCGTGGAAGCGGGTTTTCCCCCAGGGGTGGTCAACACCGTCCACGGAGTGGCCGCCGGGGCCCATCTGGTGGCAGACGAGCGGGTCGGGGCCATCACCTTCACCGGCTCCACCGCCACCGGGGCGAGGATCCACGACGCCGTGGGGCTGGGCCGCCGCTTGCAGCTCGAACTGGGGGGCAACAACCCCATCGTGGTGTTGGCCGACGCCGACCTGGACGCCGCGGCCCAGGTGGTGGCCCAGTCGAGCTTCTCGCTGTCGGGGCAGGCCTGCACTGCGGCGGGGCGGATCCTGGTGGCCACCGAGGTCCACGATGCCCTGTTGGACTTGGTGGTGGCCAAGGCCGCTGCCCACGTGGTGGGCCGCGGCACCGAGGCTTCCACCACCATGGGGCCGCTCATCGACGGGCGGGCGGTGGAGGCGATGGCCGAGGTGGTGGCCGACGCAGTGGCCGCCGGGGCCAGGGTGGTGACCGGCGGATCCCGCCTGGAGGGCGATCTGGCCCACGGCCACTTCTTTGCGCCAACGCTGTTGGCCGATGTCGATCCCACCATGGCCCTGGCCCGCACCGAGGTGTTCGGCCCGGTGGTGGGGTTCGAGCGGGTGTCCGGACTGGAGGAGGCCGTCGAGCGGGCCAACGCCGGCGACTACGGCCTGACTTCTGCGATCTGCACCACGAGCATCGCCGCCGCCCGCCGGTTCGCCATGGCCATTCAGGCCGGGACGGTGCGGATCAACCGCCCGACGGTGGGCGCCGCCTTCAACGCTCCCTTCGGCGGCACCAAGCGGTCGGGAACAGGCACTCACCGCGAGCAACTCGGCCCCACGGTGATGGACTTCTACACGTCCCTCAAGACTGTGTTCTTCGGTTCGTGAACCCGGCCCGCACCCCGAAAAGGGCGTGATGGATCTCGGATTGGGAGGCCGCCGGGCCCTGGTGCTGGCCTCCTCCAGCGGGCTCGGGGCCGCGGTGGCCGCCGGCCTGGTGGCCGAGGGGGCCGCGGTGGCCGTCACCAGTCGAGACGCCGAGCGCCTGGCCCAGGCCCAACGGGCCACCGGCGCGACGGTGGGCGTCCTGGGCGATCTGACCGAGCCGGGCACCGCCGAGCGCTTCGTCCACGAGGCCCACGCGGGCCTGGGCGGGCTGGACATCCTGGTGGTCAACACCGGAGGGGGGAGTCCGGGCGGGATCCTCGACAATGACGCCGCCGATGACCGCCGGGCCTACGGGTCCATGCTGGCCCCCGCCCTGGAGGCCGTGCGGACCGCCGCGCCCCTGCTGCGCCGGTCGGACCAGGGGCGGCTGGTGTTTCTCACGGCCCGTTCGGTGGCCGAGGCCAGCACCGACCTGGCGTTGTCGTCGGTGTTCCGGTCGGGGGTGGCCGCGGCGGCCCGCTCGTTGGCCCTGGATCTCGCCCCGGAGGTGCTGGTCAACGTGATCGTCACCGGCCAGTTCGACACCGCCGCCCTGGAGCGATTCGAGGCCGCCCGCGCCGCCCGTGAGGACCGCCCGCCCACCGAGGTTCGGGCCGAGCACATCGCCCAGATACCGCTGGGGCGCATCGGCGAGGCCCGGGAACTGGCCGATGTGGTGGTGTTCCTCTGCAGCGCCCGGGCGAGCTTCGTGACCGGGACGGCCCTACGGGTGGACGGCGGGGCCATCAAGGCGTTCTGAGGCAAACTCGGTTCTCGGGCCGGCTTCCATCTGAGGCAAGCACAGAGTGAAATCCGGGGCAACACTCGGTTGTCTCGGGATTGACCTGCAAGGCTGTTCACGGTAAACAGAACGTGATTCGAGGCGGCCGGTGAGGGCTGCCCTGTCAAGGAGGGAACCCGTGCCCAGGAAATTCCGATGGTTGATGCTGCTGCTCGTCTTTGCGCTGTTCGCGGCAAGTTGCGGCAACGATGACGACTCGGGTGCCGGAGGCGGTGACGAAGCCCCGGCCCCGTCCGGCGACACCGACACCGGGAGCGATGACGGCGCCGACGACGGCGCCGACGACGGCAGCGACGACCCACCGGCCCCCGCGCCGGAACCGGTGTCGATCACCATTGCCCTGGGGTCGGAGCCCACCAGCCTGGATCCCCATCTGGTGGACGACGGTGGTGAGCGGGCGGTGAACGACAACGTCTACGAGACGCTGCTGGCCCGCACGCCCAACGGGGACCTGATCCCCGGTCTGGCCGCCGACATGCCCACCCGGCTGGACGACACCACCTGGCAGTTCACCCTCCGCGACGGCATCACCTTCCACAACGGGGAGCCTTTCAACGCCGATTCGGTGGTGGCCAGCGTGCATCGGATCAGCCGCCTCATCGACGAGGGCGTTACCGACAACGACGGCTTTTTCGCCTCCCTGAGCGGTGCCGAGGCGGTTGACGAGTTGACCGTCAACATCACCACCGAAGCCCCCGACGGCGTGCTGCCCTCCCGCATGTACTGGCTGAAGATGATCCCCGCATCGGCCGAGGATGCCGCCGACCTGTCGGACTCGGTCATCGGCACCGGTCCCTACCAGCTCACCGACTGGACCCGAGGCGAGAGCGTCACCCTGGCGGCCAACCCCGACTACTGGGACGGCGCCCCGTCGATCACCGACGTGGAGTACCGGTTCGTGACCGAGTCGGGCAGCCGCTTCGCCGGTCTGTTGTCTGGCGACTACGACCTCATCACCAACCTCAATCCCGAGGACGTCCCACAGGCCCCGCAGGCGGCCACGGCCCAGGGTCAGGAGCACCCGGTGCTCATCCTGGACGCCGACGAGGGCATCACCGCCGACCGCAACGTGCGGGTGGCCCTGAACCTGGCGGTGGACAAGGAAGCCATCGCCAACAGCCTGTTCAGCGGGTTCGCGGTGATCGACGCCGGGCAGCTCCTCAGCCCGTCGATTCTGGGACACAATCCGAACATCGAGGCCTACCCCTACGACCCCGAGCAGGCCGCCCAGTTGATCGAGGACGCCGGTGTGGCCGGAGAGACGATCACCCTGGTCGGCGAGTCCAGCGGCCGCTGGCTGCTCGACGCCGAGCTGGTCCAGGCCGTGGCCGGTTACTGGCAGGAAGCGGGCCTGGACGTCGACCTCCAGCTCCCCGAGTTCGGCGAGTATCTCGACGTGCTGTTCGACCGGGAGAGCCGGGCGGATGCCATCTTCGTGTCCAGCTCGAACGACATCCTCGACGCCGACCGCCAGCTCAGCACCTACTACCAGGCCGGCGGCATCGGCAGCTCCAACAGCAACGAGCAGCTCTCCGGGTTGATCGACGAAGCCCGAGCCGAGGTGGATGCCGACGCCCGGGAGGCCCTCTATCAGGAGGCCGTGCAGATCGCCTACGACGAGGCCTACTTCGTGTGGCTGATCAACAACGAGGACATCTACGGCCTGTCGGAGCGCATGTCGTGGAGTCCTCGGGTGGATTCCAAGCTGCTCATCAAGGAGATGAGCGCCGGCTAGTCGCCGCTTCGGCCACCAGCCGCCACATCGTCGGGTCGGGGTGGACCGGGCCAAGGTCCGGGCCACCCCGCTCCTGAGCCGTCGCCCGCCGTCCAGGGCCCGAGGCCGGACCCCGGTCGTGGGCTGGCGGCGGTTCTGACCCAGGGGGATCGATGGGACTGTTCATCATCAGGCGCATCGGCCAGGGGCTGGTCGTGGTGGTGGCCGCCACCATCGTCGTCTTCCTCCTCACCCGGGCCTTCACCGACCCGGTGGACTTCATCCTGCCCCTGGAGGCCACCCAGGAGGAGCGCGAGGCCCGTGAGGCCGAACTGGGCTTCGACCGCCCGCTGGTGGTGCAGTTCGGCGACTACGTGAGCGACCTGGCCCGAGGCGACTTCGGGGATTCCCTGTGGCAGCCCGGCCGTTCCACCATGGACATCGTCGGCCAGACGCTGCCCAAGACCCTGCAGCTCGTGGCCGCGGGCATGTTCCTGGCCATTGCCCTGGCCCTGCCCCTGGGGATGATCGCCGCCCTGCGACCGGGCAGCATTCTGGACCGCCTCTTGGTCACGCTGTCGCTGGCCGGGCTGTCGATCCCGCAGTTCTTCGTGGGCCTGCTGTTGATCATCATCTTCGCCGTGCAGTTCCAGTGGCTGCCCGTGGGGGGCTACGGCGGGTTGAAGCACATCATCCTTCCGGCCATCGCCCTGGCCCTGCCCGCGCTGGGCCGCCTGACCATGGTGGTGCGGTCGGCCATGATCGACGAACTCAACAGCCAGTACGTGCGGGCGGCCAAGGCCAAGGGCATGCCCACCCGCACGGTGGTGGCCAAGCACTCCCTGCGCAACGCGGGCGTGCAGGTGCTGACCCTGTCGGGCTGGGAGATCACCCGGGCCCTGGCCGGGTTCACCGTGGTGGTGGAGCGGGTGTTCGCCTGGCCCGGCTTCGGCTTCTTCGCCCTGGAGGCCATCCAACGCCGGGACCTGTTCCTGTTGTCCACCATCGTGTTGATCGCCGCCGTCTTGGTGGTGGCCATCAACGTGATCGTGGACATCCTGTACAAGGCCATCGACCCGAGGATCGAACTGTCGTGATGGCCGAGCTGTGGCGGGACAAGGCCGGATTCCTCGGCGCCCTGTTCCTGGTGCTGCTGGTGGCCGCCGCGGTGTTCGCCCCGCTGGTGGCCCCCCACGACCCCGGCCAACAGGACATCATGAACCGGCTGCAGCCCCCGGTCTGGGACAGCGACGGGGACTGGAGCAACGTTTTGGGTACCGACACGCTGGGGCGCGACATCCTCTCCCGGCTGATCTACGGGGCCCGGGTGTCGCTGTTCGTGGGGCTGGCCGTGTTGGTGATCGCGGGCGTGGCCGGGGTGCTGGCCGGGCTGGTGGCCGGCTACCGGGGGGGACGCACCGACCGGTTCATCATGCGGGTGGTGGACACCCAGATCGCCTTTCCCGGCTTGTTGATCGCGATTCTGTTGGCCTCGCTGCTCGGCCCGTCGGTGCGCACGGTGGTGATCGTGCTGTCCATCAACGGCTGGATGATCTACGCCCGCATGACCCGGGGGGTCGTGCTGTCGGTGAAGGAAACCCCGTACGTGGAGGCGGCGGAGATCATCGGCTGTCGCCCCCGGCGGGTCATGCTCAAGCACATCCTGCCCAATCTGGCCGCCCCCATCAGCACCCTGGCCGTGCTGGAGTTCGCCCGCATCGTGCTGGCGGAGGCGGCGTTGTCGTTTCTGGGGGTGGGGGTGAAGCGCACCGACATCTCGTGGGGCCTGGACGTGGCCTCCGGTCAGGACCAGGTGTTCAACTCCTGGTGGTTGGTGGTGATGCCCGGCATCGTCATCTCCTTGACGGTGCTGTCCATCAACCTGGTGGCGAGCTGGCTGCGGGTGGTGGCCGATCCCCAAGAGCGGGAGAAGCGCCACGCGGTGTTGTACGCCCGCCGGCTTCGGGAGGCCGTCGCCCATGGGTGAGCGGTTGTTGACGGTGGACGACCTGCAGGTGCGGTTCTTCACCCGCCGGGGCGTGGTGCAGGCGGTGCGGGGGGTCTCGTTGCACATCGACCGGGGCGAGACCGTCGGCCTGGTGGGGGAGTCGGGCTCGGGCAAGACGGTCACGTCGCAGGCCATCCTGGGGTTGACCGAGCTGCCGGGGCGGATCACCGGCGGCGACGTGACCTGGAAGGGCCGGTCGCTGGTGCGCGGCCCCGACGCAGGCGCCGAGCTCAAGCGGGTCCGGGGCAACGAGATCTCCATGGTGTTCCAGGACCCGATGACCTCGCTCAACCCGGTGTTCTCCATCGGCAACCAGCTCACCGAGGTCACCCGGCGCCACCTCGGCTACACCCACGGGCAAGCCAGGGAGCGGGCGGTGGAGTTGCTCGACCTGGTGGGCATCTCCAACCCCCGGCAGCGGTTCAAGCAGTATCCCAGCGAGTTCTCCGGCGGCATGCGCCAACGGGTGCTGATCGCGATGGCGTTGTCGTGCGAGCCGGAGCTGCTCATCGCCGATGAACCCACCACCGCCCTGGACGTGACCATCCAGGCCCAGATCCTGGAACTGTTGGCCGACATCCAGGACCGCCTCGGCCTGTCGGTGCTGTTGATCACCCACGATCTGGGCGTGGTGGCGGGCATGTGCGACCGGGTGTGCGTGATGTACGGCGGTCGCCTGGCCGAGGTCGCCCCCGCCGACGACCTCTACGCCCGACCGGCCCACCCCTACGCCCACGGCCTCATCAAGTCGACCCCCCGGGTGGACGAGGTGCAGCCCCGGATGGTGTCCATCGACGGCGCCCCGCCCGACCTGTTGGACCCCCCGCCGGGCTGCCCGTTCACCGACCGGTGTGCCTGGGCCACCGACCGGTGCGGTCGGGAACTGCCCGAGCTCACCCCGCTGGAAGAGGGGAGGAGCGTTGCCTGCTGGCACCCCTACGCCGCCGCCTGAGGCCTCGGCCGGGCCGCCCCCGGTGGGTGAGCCGCTGGTGCAGGTGGAGAACCTCAAGATCCACTTCCCGGTGGGACGCGCCCCCTGGTGGGGCGACCACCGCAAAGTGGTGCACGCGGTGGACGACGTGAGCTTTGACATCCGAAGCGGGGAGACGCTGGGGCTGGTGGGGGAGTCGGGTTCGGGCAAGACCACCACCGGACGGGCCATCCTGCGCCGCATCCCCCCCACGGCGGGGACCATTCGCTTTCGGGGCCGCGACATCACCGGGACCAAGGGCGAGGCCCTGCGCCATCTGCGCAAGCACATGCAGCTCGTGTTCCAGGATCCGTACGCCAGCCTGAACCCGCGGATGACGGTGGCGGAGCTGGTGGCCGAACCCCTGGTGGTCCACGGCATCGTGAACCGGGTGGCCGACGCCCGCGACCGGGTGGTCGGCCTCCTGGAGCGGTGCGGCCTGCCGGAGGAAGCGGCCGATCGCTACCCCCATGCCTTCAGCGGCGGACAACGCCAGCGGGTGGGCATCGCCCGGGCCCTGGCGCTGGAGCCGGAGTTCATCGTGGCCGACGAACCGGTCTCCGCCCTGGACGTGTCCATCCGGGCGCAGGTGGTCAACCTGTTGCAGGACCTGCAGGACGAGCGGGGCCTGACCTACCTGTTCATCGCCCACGACCTGTCGGTGGTGCGCCACATCTCCCACCGCATCGCCATCATGTACGCCGGGCAAGTGGTGGAGCTGGCCGACCGGGACACCATCTACCACCACCCCGTCCACCCCTACACCGAGGCCTTGCTCTCCAGCGTGCCCATCCCCGACCCCCCGGTGCAGCGGTCCCGGCGCCGCATCGTGCTGGAGGGCGAGATTCCCGACCCGGTGAAACCGCCTCCCGGTTGCCGCTTCGCCTCGCGGTGCCCCCTGGTGGAGGAGCGTTGCCTGGAGGAGGCCCCGCCGTTGACCGTGCGGTCCGAAACCCACCGAGCCGCCTGCTGGGTGCGCTGAGCCCGACTTCGACGTGCCCGTTCGTTGCCCTTGGTGTGTGCCCGGCCCGCGGCGGGGTGGGCCGTGAACTGGTGGGAGGCGCTCCTGTTGGTGTTCGGGGGCACGTTCGCCGGGGTCATCAACACCGTGGCCGGCGGGGGCTCCACCCTGACCGTGCCGCTTCTGGTGCTGGCGGGCGTGCCCGGCAACAGCGCCAACGGCTCCAACCGGGTGGGCATTCTCACCTCCAACGCGGCGTCGGCGGCCTCGTTCCAGCGGTTGGGGGTGGAGGGCATCGCCCATGCCGTGCCCATCCTCATCCCGGTGGTGCTGGGATCGCTCGTCGGCTCGTTCGCCATCAGCCGCCTCACCGACGACGCCTTCGAGACCGTCTTCGGCCTGTTGATGATCCCCCTCATCATCCTGACGGTGCGCACCCCGGAGTTCCGCGGGGAGGGCACCCGGTGGAGCCGACCGGTCACCTACCTGGTGTTCTTCGGCATCGGCGTCTACGGGGGGGCCATCCAGGCCGGGGTCGGGCTGGTGCTGTTGGCCGCGCTGACCCGAGCCGGGTTCGACCTGGTGACCGCCAACAGCGTGAAGGTGTTGGTCAGCTTCACCGTGACCCTGGTGGCCCTGCCCGTGTTCGTGTGGCAGGGCAAGATCGTGTGGCTGCCCGCCCTGGTGCTGGCCGCCGGGTTCACCGCCGGGGGGTGGCTGGGGGCCCACGTGGCCGTCCGGGGGGGCGAACGCTTGATCCGCATCGTCATGGTGGTGGCCGCGGTGGTGCTGGCCGCCCGGCTGCTCGGGGTCTTCGGCTGAGGGGGCCAGGAGATGGAAGTCCTCGGTTTGAGCGTGACGCAACTCTGCATCGGTCTGGTGGCCGTGGTGGTAGGGGCGTGTCTGCAGGGGTCGCTCGGTTTCGGGCTCGGGCTGGTGGCGGCCCCGGTGCTGGTGCTGCTCGACACCCGCCTGGTGCCCGGTCCGCTGCTGTGCATGGGGGTGCCGCTCACCTTCCTCATCGCCTGGCGGGGACGCCGGGAGCTGGACTTCAGCGGCATTCGCTGGGCCATCGTGGGCCGGGTGCCGGGCAGCATGTTGGGCTCGGTGGCGGTGGTGGTACTGGCCGAGCGGTGGCTGGCCGGCCTGTTCGCCATCGCAGTGTTGGCCGCGGTCGGCCTGAGCGTGGTGGGCTTGTCGGCTCTGCCCACCAGGAGGAATCTGGTGGTGGCCGGGGTGGTGTCGGGGGCCATGGGCACGGCCACCTCGGTCGGAGGTCCGCCGGTGGCCCTGCTCTACCAGCGCAGCACCGGCCCCGAGTTGCGGGCCTCGTTGGCCGCCTTCATGGTGTTCGGGGCCAGCTTCTCGCTGCTGGCCCTGATCGTGGTGGGGGAGTTCGACTGGACCGACCTGGGCCTGGCGTCGCTACTTGTGCCCGGCATCCTGGCCGGGTTCGGTCTGTCCCGCTGGACCAGCGAAATCCTGGACAGCGGTTACACCCGTCCCGCCGTGTTGCTGTTCGCCACCGCCTCGGCGGTGTCGATCCTGCTCCGCCAGGTGGTGTGAGGGGCCGGGGTCAGCGGCCCGGGCGGGTGAATCGGTAGCGGGTGACCTCGACGACGGCCCGGTAGCCCAGCGCCCGGTACATGGCGTTGGACGCGGCGTTGGCCAGGTCGGTGTAGAGCATCGCTCGCAGGCCCTCGCCGCCGATGGCGGCGGTGAGGGCGGCCACCAGGTTGGCGGCGTAGTGCTTCTGGCGGTGGGAGGGGGGCGTGTAGACGGCCTGCACCCGGTTCACCCCGGCCACGGCGGCCGTCCGGGCCGTCATGCTCACCGGTCCGCCGTCGTCCCAGACCCAGAGCGCCTGCTCGGACAGACGCCGGCGCACGAACCACTCGGCGTCGGGGACCGGATCACCGGTCTCGGCGCCGAACTGGTCGAGCCATGCGATCAGCTCCGGGGCTTCGCCCTCGGTGGCCAACCGGGCCCGGCCGCCGGTGGGCGGCGGCGCCACCGGGTTGGTGGCCTCGTAGAGTCGCTGGGCAAAGCTCGGGACGGCCGATCCGTCGGTGAGGTCGGTCCAGCGGCCGGCTAAGGCCGCCGCGGTGGCCGCGTCCGCGCTCACGCCGGCGAGGTCGGGGGCGGCTGTGGCCACTTGGGCCACCACGGCGTCGAGCGAGGCCGCGTCCATGGGCGAGGCCAGGGCGTGCGATGCCGAACTGGGCCGGGCCACGAAGCCGACGACCGGTCCGCCGTCGACCACCCACCAGAACTGTTGACCCTGGGCGTCGGGCTGCGGGTGGCAAAGGGCCTCCAGCAGCAGCACGTTGTGGGCGGGGTCGGCCTCCAGGAACCCGCGGGCCGCCTCGAGGGCCTGGGCCCGGTCACGAGACGAGAACACGCGGTGCGCCACGGGACCGGTCGAGACTAGGTGAACAGCCGGGTGGTGAAGCGGGAGTGGTCGCCCCGGTACACCGAGCGGACGATTTCGCAGGCGGCATCGTCGGCTCCGACTGCTCGATGGGTCATCAACGTCACAAGCCCCGTTAGTCTAGAGTATCTCGGGCCAGTAGGGGCCTGAGCCCGGACGAGGGGCCGGGCGATTGGAGGGAGATTCGCATGAGCCAGAAGCCACGGTGGATGACAGGGGTCATTGCCCTGATCGCTGCTCTGATGTTGTTGGCCGCCGCCTGCGGGAACGACGACGACGGGGTCGAGACGGGTACCACGACCGAACAGCCCTCCGATGCTTCGGGCGATTCGTCGGACGACTCCGGCGACGATGCCTCCGATGGCGGGGACGCCGGGGCCTCCGACGACGCCGGGGACGCCGGAGGTGCCGACGACGCTGGGGACACAGCCGGCGATGACGGTGGCGATGCCGCCGCCCCCGATGACGGTGACAGCGGCGACGACGACGCGGCCGACGCGGCCCCGCCCGCCCCGACCGGGACCCTGGTGGTGGGCCGGGCCGCCGATGTGGACGTGCTCGACCCCCACCTGGCCACCGCCTTCCAGTCGGTGCAGGCCCTGGAAATGGTGTACGACACCCTGCTCAGCCTCGGCCCGGACCTGGCCGTCGGCCCCGGCCTGGCCGAGAGCTGGGAGTTCTCGGACGACGGCTTGACGCTGACCATGCACCTGCGGGAGGGCGTGGCCTTCCACGGCGGGGACTCCTTCGACTCCGAGGACGCGGCGGCCTCCCTGAACCGCATCCTCGACGAGGAGACCGGCGCGGTCACCCGGGCCAACATCGCCTCGATCGCCTCGGTGGACACCCCCGATTCCTCGACGGTGGTGTTGAACCTGTCGCAGCCCGACGCCCCCATCCTGGCGTCGCTGGCCGACCTGAACGCCGCCATGGTGTCGGCCGACGCCATCGCCGCGGGCACGGTGGACACCGACCCCGACGGCACCGGCCCGTTCGCTTGGAGCGACTGGCAGCAGGGCCAGGCGGTCACGCTGACCGCCAACGTCGACCACTGGCGGGGCTCGCCCCAGGTGGGGAGCGTCGAGATCCGGGTGTTGCCCGACGAGTCGTCCTTGCTGGCCGCAGTGGACGTGGGCGAGGTCAACGTGGCCGTGATCACCGACCCGCTGGTGGCCGTGCTCGCCGGCGACGACGTGGAGGTGCTGCGCACCCCGGCGCTGGCGTACCACGCCCTGATGATGAACTCGAACCGAGGGCCGTTGGCCGACCAGTCGGTCCGGTGGGCCATCTCGTGCGCCATCGACCGGCAAGGGGTGGTTGACTCCGCCGCCCTCGGTGAGGGGGCCGTGACCGGGCCGATCACCATTCCGGCCTACCAGTCGTCCACCGACGGTCTGCCCTGCGGCGGCCAACGGGATGTGGCCGAGGCCGAGCGCCTGCTGGCCGAAGCCGGTCAGGGCGACGGGTTCGAACTCAACGTGATCGTGCCCACCTTCTACGCCTCGGCCGTCAACGAGGCCCAGGTGATCCAGGCCCAGCTTGGGGACGTGGGCATCGACTTGGACCTCGAGGTCCTGGAAACCGACGTTTACGTGGACCGTTGGCTGGCCGCCGACTTCGACGCCGCCGTGGCCCTCAACAGCGGCAAGATCGACCCCCACCAGATGTACGTCCGCTACTGGACCTCCGACGGGAACCTGAACGCCATCGCATCCTATTCGTCCGACACCCTCGACGAGTTGATGGCCGCCGGGCGGGTGGAGACCGACCAGGCCGCCCGGGTCGAGATCTACGCCGACTTCTCGGAGGCGCTTCAGGAGGCGTCGCCGTGGATTTGGATCTACCACGGTTTCGAGTACCGGATTCTCAACGGCGTGGAGAACTTCACGCCCATGCCCACCGGCTCGCTTCAGTACCTGCGTGAGGCCACTCTCGTCGGCTGAGGTCGCCTCACTGACGCCGGCGCCCGTTCTCCGTGACCGGCCGGGCTGACAATGCCATGGCGTTTCGCCCTGGTGCGCCTGGTCACCTCAGTGTTCACCCTGCTGGGGGTGGCGCTGTTGGTGTTCATCGTGCTCCGGCTGTTGCCGGGCGACGAGATCACCTCGACCTTCGGCACTGAAACCGGCGTTCTCACCGAAAAACAAATCGAGTCGCTGCGGAGCTACTACGGCGTCGACCAACCCGCCGTCCAGCAGTTCTTCTCCTGGCTGGGCAACGTGGTCACCGGCAACCTGGGCTTCTCGGTGCGCTCGGGCACCAGCGTGGGCTCGCTGATCGGTGACGCCCTCCCGGTCACCGTGGAGCTGGCCCTGTTGTCGATCCTGGTCGGCATGATCATGGGGGTGCCCCTGGGGGTGCTGTCGGGGGCCCGCGCCGGCACCCGCGGCGACGCCACCATCCAGTTCTTCGGGCTGATGGGCCTGGGCATTCCCAACTTCGTGATCGGCACCTTCGCCGTGACCCTGTTCGCCTACTGGTTCGACTACTTCCCCAACGCCCGGGGCTACGCCGCCCCCTGGGAGGACCCCTGGCTGAACGTGCAGCAGTTGGTGTTCCCCGCCGTCACCCTCGGGGTCGCCCTGAGCGGGACGATCATGCGGACCACCCGGTCGGCGTTCATCGAGACCTCCACCCAGCCGTTCGTGCGGACCGCCCGGGGCAAGGGGGTCTCGGCCCGGCGGGTGCGCTACGTCCACATCCTGCGCAACGCCTCCATCCCCATCGTCACCATCACCGGCATCCAGTTCGGCTACCTACTGGGCGGCACCGTGATCATCGAGCAGATCTTCGCCATGCCGGGCTTGGGCCGCTTGGTGCTCGACGGCATCGGCAAGCGGGACTACGCCGTGGTGCAGAGCACCATCTTGGTGATCGCCGGGCTCTTCGTCCTGGTCAACCTGCTGGTCGATCTGCTCTACGCCCGCCTCGACCCCCGGATCCGAAACCAGTGAGCGCCCCCCAACCCCTGATTCGGCGCCTGATGGTCAGCCCCTCGGCGGTGGTGGGCGGGATCATCGTGGCGGTGCTGGTGATCGCCATGGTGATGGCCCTGGTGGGGGCCACGCCCTACCCCCCGGCCGAAACCCACCCCGAGAGCCGGTTGCAGGGGCCGTCGTGGTCGTACCTGCTGGGCACCGATCTGTTGGGGCGCGACGTGTTGTCCCGGGTGCTCGACGGCGTCCGGCTGTCGCTGCAGGTCTCCATCGTGGCGGTGGCGGTGGCCGCGGTGATCGGCAGCACCATCGGGCTGGCCGCCGGGTTCTTCGGGCGTTGGTTGGACACCGCCACCATGCGGGTGGCCGACGTGTTCTTCGCCTTCCCCGCCATCCTGTTGGCTCTGGCCATCGTCACCGCCCTGGGCTCGGGGTGGCGCAACACCGCCATCGCCATCGCCGTGGTCTACACCCCCATCTTCGCCCGGGTGGCCCGGGGCCCGGTGCTGTCGCTTCGGACCCGGGAGTACGTGGAGGCGGCGGAGGGGTTGGGCTTTCACCCGGCCCGGATTCTGGTGGTGCACGTCCTGCCCAATGTGGCCGCCGCCATCATCGTGCAGATCTCCCTGGCCCTGTCGTGGGCGATCCTCACCGAGTCGAGCCTCAGCTTTCTCGGGCTGGGGGCCCAGCCACCCCAGGCCTCGCTCGGGTTGATGATCGCCGACTCCCGGCCCTTGGCCACCACGGCGTGGTGGACCTTCGCCGGACCGGCGGTGGTGGTGGCCGCCGCGGTCATCGGCTTCAACCTGCTCGGTGACGGCCTGCGCGACGCCCTCGACCCCACTCAGGAGGACGAATGACGGGCGGCGTCACCGGGGGGGCCGAGACTTTGGGGCCGACGGGCCCGGTGGAGGAGGCGCTGGGGGCTCTGGAGACCGAGCGTCGCAATGAAGCCCACAGCGACCTGGACTTGTGGGCGGTGCGCGACATCGTGGCCGCCATGAACGCCCTGGACGCCGGGGTGGTCGAGGCGGTGGGGGCCTGTACGGACGAGATCACCGCGGCCATCGAGCTGATCGTTGCCGGCCAGCGAGCCGGTGGGCGGCTGATCTACGCCGGGGCGGGCACGGCCGGGCGGTTGGGCGTGCTCGACGCCGCCGAGTGCGGGCCGACTTTCAGCGTGGCGCCGGACAGGGTGCAGGCGGTGGTGGCCGGCGGAATGGACGCGGTGACCGCACCGGTGGAAGCGGCCGAGGACGACCACGGCGCCGGGGCCGAGGAGATGGCCACCCTCGGGGTAGGGCCGCAGGACGTGGTGGTCGGCATCTCGGCCAGCGGACGCACCCCGTTTGTGCTCGGGGCCGTCGAGGCCGCTCGGGCGCGGGGGGCGGCCACCGTGGGGCTCACCAGCAACGAGGGGTCGGCGCTGTCGGCCATGGCCGACGTGGGGATCGACATCGCCACCGGCCCGGAGCTGATCGCGGGCTCCACCCGGCTCAAGGCGGGCACCGCCCAGAAACTGGTGCTCAACATGTTGTCGACCATCTCCATGATCCGGTTGGGCCGCACCTACGGCAACCTGATGGTGGACGTGCGGGTGTCCAACGACAAGCTCCGCACCCGGGCGGCGGGCATCGTGAGCGAGATCACCGGGGCGTCCCCCGCCGACGCGCTCGGTGCCCTGGAGGCCGCTGGAGGACGGGCCAAGGTGGCCACGGTGATGATTGCCGGCGGGCTGGATGCCGACGGGGCCGCCGAGCTGCTCAATGCCCACGACGGCCACCTCCGGGCGGCTCTGGCCGACGAACGGGGAGACCGGCAGCCATGACGGCGACGTACGAGGCCCCCGGAGGGGTGGCCGCCAAAGCTGAGCCGGTGCTGCGACTGGAGGAACTCACCACCTCGGTTTCCGACCGGGCCGAGACGCGCCACCTCATCCAGGCGGTGACCCTCGAGGTGAAGCCCGGCGAGAAGGTGGGGGTGGTCGGCGAGAGCGGCTCGGGCAAGTCGATCACCATGTTGTCGATCATGGGCCTGCTGCCGCCCAAGGTGGCCATCACGTCGGGGCGGGCCGTGTTCGGGGGCGTGGAACTGTCCGGACTCCAAGAGCGGGACTACCGGCGCATCCGCGGCTCCCGGCTGGCCATGGTCTACCAGGATCCGATGTCGGCGCTGAACCCGGTGATGCGCATCGGCCACCAGATCGCCGAAGGGCTGCGGGCCCACGGCGCCGGGGGCCCCGAGGTGGAGGCCACCGTGCTGCGGGTGCTCGGGGAGGTGGGCATTCCCGACCCCCATCGGATCGCCCAGTGCTACCCCCATCAGCTCTCGGGCGGCATGCGCCAGCGGGTCATGATCGCCATGGCGCTGGCCATGGAGCCCGAGTTGATCATCTTCGACGAGGCCACCACCGCGCTGGACGTCACCATCCAGGCCCAGATCCTGACGTTGGTGCGTCGCCTCCACGCTGCCCGCAACACGGCCATCGTGTGGGTCACCCACGACCTGGCCCTGGTGTCCAATCTGGTGGACCGGATCGTGGTCATGTACGGGGGGCGCATCGTGGAGCAGGGCCCCGTGGGCCAGGTGCTCGGCTCGCCCCGGCACCGCTACACCGCGGCGTTGCTCGGGGCCCTGCCCGATCACCGCTCCACGGACCGCCGGCGCCTGTCCCAGATTCCCGGCGGGCCGCCCAAGCTGGAAGAGGTGCAGACCGGCTGCCCGTTCCGCACCCGATGCGACCACGCCGTGGCCGCCTGCCACACCATGCCTCCCGCCGGCTACGACGACGGTGGCCGCTCCTATGCCTGCTGGGCTCCCGTCGAGGGGGCGCCGTGACCCCGGCGGTTTGCGTGCAGGACCTCAGCCGGACTTTCCGGCGGGGTCGGGGCTCACCCCCGGTCCAGGCCCTGCGGGGCGTGTCGCTCACCATTGCTGCGGGCGAGACCCTCGGGGTGGTCGGGGAGTCGGGCTGCGGCAAGTCGACCCTGGCCCGGCTGATCGTCCGCCTCGACCGGCCCACCGAGGGCAGCATCGAACTGCTGGGCCACGACGTCACCCACCTCGGCGGGGGAGACCTCCGGCGGCTGCGGCGCAGTGTGCAGCTCGTCTTCCAGGATCCGTACGCGTCGCTCAATCCCCGCCGGCGGGTGGGAACCACGCTGGAGGAGGTGCTGAAGGTACACCGGCTGGTGGATTCGGCGGCGGAGCGGGCCGAGCGGGTGGAGGAACTCCTGGTGATGGTGGGGCTCGACCCCGGTTTTGCCCAGCGCTACCCGGCGGAGCTGTCGGGTGGTCAACGCCAGCGGGTGGGCATCGCCCGGGCCTTGGCCGTGGAGCCGTCGATCATCGTGTTCGACGAAGCGGTGTCGGCGTTGGACGTGTCGGTCCAAGCGGAGATCATCAACCTGATGGTGGCCTTGCGGGAGAAGCTTGCCCTCACCTACGTGTTCATCAGCCACGACCTGGGGGTGGTGCGCCACCTGGCCGACCGCATCGCCGTCATGTACGTGGGGACCATCCAGGAGCTGGGCACGTGGGAGCAGGTGGCCGACCGCCCGGTGCACCCCTACACCCGGGCCCTGCTCAGCGCGGTTCCCGAAATGCGCTTCGACGGGGAGGCCGGGGCCGCGGAGGCGCCCGTGCTGGGGGAGATCCCCAATCCGGCCGATCCCCCCTCGGGCTGTGCCTTTCATCCCCGCTGTCCGCACGCCGTCGAACGCTGCGCCGAGGAACCACCCGCCCTTCGGGCGGTGGCCGAGCGCCTGGTGGCGTGCCATCGGGCCGAGGAGATCGGGGCGCGGTGACCAGGCTGGGAGTCGACACCGCCCTGGTCGCCGGTGAGCTGGTGCCCGGAGACGTAGAGGTGGACGACGGTCGGGTGGTCGCCGTCGGGGTGGGGGGTGGCGACGGGTCGGGGCGCATCGCCGTGTCCGGCTTCGTGGATCTGCAGGTCAACGGCTTTGCCGGCGTCGACTTCGCCACCGCGTCGCCGAGCGATGTGGGGGAGGTCACCCGAGCCCTGGTCCGAACGGGGGTGACCGGCTTCCTTCCCACCCTGATCACCGGCGCCCTCGACCACACCATCGCCCAGGCCAACGCCATCACCGGCGCACCGGCCGACGAGTGGGGGGCGCAGGTGGGGGGCGTGCATCTGGAAGGCCCGGCCATCAACCCCGCTCGGGCCGGGGCCCATTGCCGCGACCACGTGGTGAGTGCCGGCGCCGGGTTGGCCCGCCGGCTGCTGGAGGAGGTGGCCGATCTGCGGCTGGTGACCATGGCACCGGAACTCGACGGCGCCATCGACATGATTCGGGTTCTGCGCGACGGGGGAGTGGCCGTCTCCTTCGGGCACACCGAGGCCACCGAGGCCGAGGCCGAGGCCGGTTTCGAGGCCGGAGGGGTGGCCGTCACCCATATCTTCAACGCCATGGCGCAGATGGGCCACCGGGATCCCGGCATCGCGGCGGCGGCGCTGATGCGGGGCGATGTCCATGTCGGGGTGATCGCCGACGGGCTCCACGTGGCCCCCACCATGGTGAAGATGGTGGCCGCCCTGGCCGGTCCCCGCCTGGTGTTGGTGACCGACGCCTGTGCGGGCGCGGCCTGCGCCGACGGCGACTACACCCTCGGCGCCGAGGTGGTCAACGTGCGGGCAGGGGTCGCTCGACGCCCCGACGGCGTGCTGGCCGGTTCCACCCTCACCATGCCCGACGCCATCGGCAACCTCATCGACCTCGGCATCGGCTTCGCCGACGCGGTGGGGGCCGCCACCTCCGCCACCTGGGCGCTGCTGGGTCAACCCGAACGGGGCTCCCTGGGGCCGGGAGCGGTGGCCGACGTGGTGGTCACCGACGACGACCTCGTGATCCACCAAACTCTGATCGCCGGACGAAAGGTCTACGAACGATGAAGCACCCCATCCGCCGCCTGCGCACCATCGGCATGATCTCGGGCACGTCGTTCGACGGCATCGACGTGGCCGTGGTCGACGTCCACGTGGGGACCGACGAGGTGGAGCTGGCCATCATCGGCAGCGACACCTACGACTATCCCCCGGAGTTGGTGGACCAGATCGCCGCCGCCCTGCCCCCGGCGGCCACCTCGATGGAGGAGGTGTGCAAGCTCGACACCAGGATCGGCCAGGCCTTTGCCGCCGCGGCGGTGCGGGCCAACGGCGAGATGGCCGGGGGAGCGGCCGAGCTGATCGGCTCCCACGGCCAGACCATGTTCCACTGGGTACACGACGGCACGGCCATGGGCTCGTTGCAGCTCGGCCAACCGGCCTGGATCACCGAGGCCACCGGATTGCCGGTGGTCGCCGACCTGCGGGCGGCCGACGTGGCCGCCGGCGGTCACGGGGCCCCGTTGGCCTCCACCTTCGACGTGATGTTGCTGCGAGGGCGTTCGGGCGGGCCTCGGGCCTCGCTCAATCTCGGCGGGATCTCCAACGTGACCCTGGTGGACGACCCGGAGCCCATCGCCTACGACATCGGGCCGGCCAACGCCCTGGTGGACATCGCCACCGGCTGGGCCAGCGGCGGCACCGAGTTCTTCGACGCCGACGGTGCCAGGGCCCGAGCGGGCCACGTCGACGCCGAGTTGCTGGCGCGGTTGCTGGACGAGCCGTTCTATGACCTCGACCCCCCGAAGTCCACCGGCAAGGAACTGTTCAACGCCGCCTACCTCCGGGCGGCCCTCGACGCGGTGGGGCCGGTGGACCCCGACGACGTGGTGGCCACCACCACCCACCACGCAGCCAAGGTGGTGGCCGACGACCTGGGGCGCCGGGGCATCCGGGAGGTGGTGGCCGCCGGGGGCGGCACCGCCAACCCGGTGCTCATGGGGTGGCTGGCCGAGGAGTTGGGCTCGGCCACCCGGGTGACCACCATGGAGGACTACGGCGTGCCCAATGGGGCCAAGGAGGCCGTGTTCTTCGCCATGTTCGCCGCGCTCACCGCCTGCGGCCACGCCGCCACCGTCCCGTCCTGCACCGGGGCCACCGCCGAGCGCGGCCTCGGCGTCATCGTCCCCGCCCCCACCACCCCCATCACCACCCACGACATCCCCTTCCACCGCCCCCGCCCCCCCCACCTCGTGATCACCTGAGACCGATGATCCGACGGCAGGGATCGGCGGGGGGCCGAGCCCCGTTAGCATCCCGGTGATGGAGGAGGGGCCGGTCGGCGCCGACGCCTTGCGGGCGGTGATCACTCGGGTGTTCGAGAAGCTCGGCATGGGTTCGCCCGGCGCCGCCGTGGTGGCCGACGCCCTGGTCTGGGCCGATCTACGGGGTCTCGACACCCACGGCGTCAGTCGTCTCCCACGCTACGTGGAGAGGATCGAAGCCGGGGAGGTCGATCCGTCCGCTGCGCCCACGGTGACCCGCCACCGAGCGGCGGTGGCCACCGTTGCCGGCAACCGCAGCCAGGGCCAACTGGCCCTCAGGACGGCCGCCGACGAAGCCGTGGCCATGGCCCGTGAGGCGGGTGTGGGGTGGGTGTCGATCAGGGACGCCTCACACGCCGGGGCCATCGGCTACTTCACCCACCGGATCGCCCGCGAACGGATGGCGGCCTTGGCGGTTGGTGCCTCGCGGCCCGTGATGCTGTATCACGGCTCACGGGCGGCAGGGGCAGCCACCAACCCGCTGGCCATCGCCGTCCCGGCGGGCAATGGGCGCGTCGTCTCCGTGGACATGGCCGCCTCGACGGTTTCGCGGGGCCTCCTGCAGCGCCACCGTCGAACCGAGGCCCCGCTGGAGCCCGGTTGGGCGGTGGATGCCTCGGGGCACCCCACCTGCGACCCGACCGAAGCGGTCCTGCCGACACCCCTCGGAGGGCCCAAGGGATCGGGCATGGCCACCCTGTTCGAGTGCCTCGCCAACGTCACCGCGGGCATGCCGCTCATCGAACCGACGCTCTCGGGCCGCCTGCGGCACCATGCTCAGGGTGGCGCCGTCCTGGCCCTGGACGTGGAGGCCTTCCGTCCGTTCGATGCCTTCGCGGCCGACGTCGACGCGCTGGCCGACGCGCTCCGGAATCTGCCTCCAGCCGAGGGCCACCGGGAAGTCCTGGCTCCGGGCGACCGTGGTGACCGCATCATGGCCGCCAGGAATCGAACCGGCATTCCTCTCGACGCCAAGGTCCGGGTATCGCTGCAGGAGATTGTCGGCCGATTGGGCGTGGAGATGCCGGGGTGAAGGCCATCGTGGTGCACGAATTCGGCGGCCCTGAGGTCCTCCGATACGAGGAGATCGAGACCCCCGCCCCGGCGGACGGGGAGGTGCTGGTGCAGGTCCACGCCGTGTCGGTGAATCAGACGCTCGACATCAAGTTGCGACAGGGCGCCACCCGACGCGGCACCGAACTACCCCACGTTCTGGGGGTCGACCCCTCGGGGATCGTCGTCGGGCGGGGTGACGCTGCCGGTGGTCTCTGCGAAGGCGACCGGGTGGTCGTGGCCTCGGCCATGTGGTGCGGGACCTGTGAGGCATGTCGGCGCCGCGACCAGGCGGACTGCGCCGCGACCCGTCACATCGGCGTACATCGCTGGGGTGGCTACGCCCAGTTCGTGGTGGTGCCCGCGTCCAATGTCCACCGCATCCCCGGGCATCTCGACTATGCCGACGCCTCGGTGATCATTCGGCACTTCCCCACATCGTTCAACCTGCTGCATGCCAAGGCCGCCATCACGGAGCGAGACACGGTCCTGGTGATGGGCGCGTCCGGCGGGCTCGGGGGCGCGGGAGTTCAGGTTGCCCTACTTGCGGGCGCCACGGTGATCGCCGGTGCCCGCACCACGGCCGGGGTGGACGCGGCCATGGCTCTCGGCGCGCACCACGGCGTGGCCTACGGGGAGACCCCGCTGGCCGACGCCGTTGCCGAAATCACCGACGGTCGTGGCGCCGACATCGTGTACGAGAACATCGGGGATCCGGCAATGTGGGACGCCGTGATGGCCTCGATGGCCCGCAGCGGCCGGCTCGTGACCGCCGGGGCCCATGGCGGTGGTCACGTGGGTTTGAACCTGCACTCGCTCTACCGCAACCGCTTGCGGCTGGTCGGTGGCGGGGGCCACGGACCTGCGGACATCGCCCGCACGCTGGCGGCGGCCGCCGAGGGTAGGCTCCGCACCAACATCGACCGCCGTTTGCCGCTTGCCCGAACTGCCGAAGCACACCGACTGGCCGAAGCCCGTCAAACGGTGGGCAAGATCGTGCTGCTACCCCAGGAGGATCCGCAGTGACCACCCCAGTTTCGAACCGCCCACTGCGGGTCGGGGTCTTCACCACCTCGAGCGTGCTTGCCGCAGCCGAGGGCCTCGGTCTGTTCGCCCAGAACGGAATCGAGGTGGATGTCGAGGAGGTCAAGGGTTCCGGCCAGCAGATGAAGGGCCTGCGCGAGGGTACGTTGCACGTGGTCCACACATCACCGGACAATGTGATGAAGGCTCGCCTCGACGACGGAGACGACGTCTTCGTCTTCTTCGTGCAGGACACGGGACTGCCCCAGCTCCTCGTGGGCCGTGCCGGTGTGGACACCTGGGGGAAGGTGCAGGGGGGCCGAATCGGAGTCGACGACCCCAAATCGGGGTTCGCCTTTGTTGTCTACGAAATGCTGAAGGGCAACGGCGTGAGCGTGGAGGGCTGTGACGTCGTTTCCGTCGGCACGAGCCGTCAACGTCTCGATGCTCTCATCGCGGGCGACATCGAGGTCGGTCTGTTGAGCGCGGCCATGTCGGCACGCATCTCCGAGGCCGGTCTCACCGTTCTCGCCGGAGCGGCCGATGCCGTGCCCTGGTATCCCGGTGTCGCCGCGGCGACGAGTCGTGCGGTCGCCGATTCCCGTCCCGATGACATTGGCGCTTACACGCGCTCACTTCACGACGCCATGAAGTGGGCGTCGGATTCGGCCAACACTGAAGTGTTCCGCGCCCACGTGGCCGATTACCTGGACATCACCAGCGACGAAGCGGCGAGGATCATCGACCGGGAGGCTCGAGCCCGCACCAGTACGTTGCCCGACGCCGTGGCGTCGGCCGAGGCGGTGGCCAAGGTCGCCGACATGCGGGCTGCCCACACCGGACAGACCGTGGAGGGCGCCTTCGACGCCAGGTGGGTCTTGGCCCTGGCACCCTGAAGTTGCTTTGGCGAGACGGTCGGGGCCGGCGATTGACCCGGCCGCAGGGGCCGTCACCCGGCCGTGGTCAGCGGGACAGCTCCCAGCGGGCGAACGTGTCGGCCACCTCCCGTACCTGCTCGTGACCGAGCGTCTCGAACGGCGCCGGTGGCCGACCCACCGGCACGCCGAGCACTCCCATGGCCGCCTTGCAGACCGGACCGAGCCCGAGACCCATCCAGCGTGACGGGAAGATGGAGAAGAAGCCCTGCCAGTGGCGGGCGGTGTCCAGGTCGCCGGCCGCGACGGCCGAGAAAATTCGTTGGGAGGCGCCGAGTGCGGGTGCCGGCACCATGGCCCCCTCCCCGCCGAGCAACAGGGTGGCGAGCAACGTCTCCATGTTGTTGTAGACGCCGGCGAGTCCCGGCTTGGAGAGCTGTTCGCACAAGCCGAGAACCTTGACCATGTCCCGGGAGGTCTCCTTGAGGGCAACGATGCTCTCGTGGGCGGCAAGTTCGGCGAGGGCCGCAACCGTGGGATCGGAACCCGTTCGGGGGTTGGAGTAGAGGACGACCGGCAGTGGTGACCCGTCGGCCAGCCTCGTGAACCAGCCGACCAGCTCGGTTTGCGTCATGGGCGCCGCCCAAGGCTTGGGACCGCAGAGGGCCAGCACGGCACTCGCCCCCACGTCGTGCATTTGCCTCGCCAGTGCGGCTGAGGTTCTTGGCATCGGGCTGGTGACGCCGGCCACCACAGGGGTCTCACCGACGCGCTCCACGGTCCTGCGTACCAGGTCGACCCGGGTGGCATCATCGAGGAGGTGGTACTCCTGGACTTCGACCCCGGCGACTCCGATACCCAGCGGCGATTGGTCGGCCAACCACTCCACTTGGGCGTCCCAGGCGGCGAGATCGAGGCGTCCGTCGTCGTCCCAGGGCGTCAGCGCGGCCACGATCACTCCCCTGTCCCCGGATCCGGGCATCCTCAGACCTCCAAGAGCACCCTCGCCGGAGCGGCATCACGGCCGGCGAGGGGGAGGGGCAGTGCGTGGAGTCGACCGCGACCGACATGGGCGGAGAGGTCGACAAGGTTCTCGATGATGAGGACATCGTTGCCGAGCAGGGCGCGGTGCACCGGGAAGTCGAAGTCTTGGTCTCTCCGGGACACCGGCAAATCGACGGTGATGAGGTCGACGCCCACCATGTCGACACCACTCTCGATCATCCACTCAGCGGCATCGACGCTGATGGCGGGGTGTTCCCGGTAGGCGTCGGTTCCGAACAGTTCACCCATTCCCGTGCCGAGGACCAGGGCGTCGCCCGGTCGAAGGTCGTCGCCGGCCTCGGTGCGTAACATGTCGGCGGTGATTTCGTCGTGTGGTCCGACGTCCACGTGGACGACGAGACAGGGTCGCAGGAAGCGCTCCGGGGGGATCTCGTCGATGGTCGCGCCGCCCAAGATGGCGTGTGCCGGGGCGTCCACGTGGGTGCCGGCGTGGGTCGCCGTGTTGAGGATGGACACGTCGAGGGGCGCACCGTCGGCCATGCGGAAGAGCCACGAAATCTCTACCGGCGGCAGGGGCGGAATGGCCGGTGTGCCGTCGTGAAGTGGTTGGCTGGCGTCAATGTAGTGAGACATCTTCGGTCATCTCCTTGTCGTCACACCCGACGAGCCGGCTGTTTGGGCGAAACGTTGGTGCAAGCCATTGCGAGGTTCCCACCGGCGAGTTCACGGAATCCAATTGTCCGTTCATACTAGGAGGCCATGCGAGGCCTTCTTTTCTCTCAGATGGATCCACCGAAGACCCTGGTGGCCGACTTCCACGACTGGTACGACACCGAGCACGTGCCGGCACGCCTGCGGATCCCGGGGTTCGAGAGCGCGGTGCGCTACGAGGCGACCGGCGACGCCACCCGATTCGCCGTGTGCTACTTCATCGATGACCTCGTCGCGCTTCAACGCGACGACTACAAGCGCCTGAAGACGATGCCCTCGGCGCGGACTGAGCAGATGTTGGCGGCCGTCCGCGGGTTCACCCGCTACATTGCCGAACTCGTTGCCGACACCGGTCACTGTGAGCCCACCGGCGACCTGATCGTCCACGCGCTGGACGTCGGCCCGTCTGAGGCCCAAGGCCTCGAAGTCCGGTACCGCGCCTGGGCTGGAGAAGCGGCGACGCCGCAGGGTCGCTGGAAAAGAGTGCGCCTCTACCGAACGACCGGCGAGGGCGCGGGCCCGGAGTGGACTCATCTGGGCCTCCACGAGGTGGACCGGTCTGTGGGGGACGCAGCCGCGTCGGCCCCGATCGATGATCTGCTGGGCCAACTCGGGGCTCCCGATGGCGTCTCGGCTGGAAGCGGGATACGCGCCTCTGCCCAGTTTCGGTATCGGCCGTTCCGGGTCATGTCCGGAACCGATTTCCGGTGACGTGCCTCTGGCCGGCCCCTCGTGTCATGGCTTGGGCCACCACGCGCTTGTGCCCGTGGCACCCAGCGGTATTATCATCTGCTAACAGTGGGGGACGCCGCCGATCTCTGCGGGTTTGCGGCACCACCAAAGCGATTGGGTACCAATAGGAGGGGATCCATGCGAATGAGAATGTTCACGCTTGTCGCCTTGGTCGTGATCTTGGCCATGTTCGGGGCAGCCTGCGGCAACGACGACGACAGCCCGACCGCCGGGAATGGCAGCGCGGCGTCGTCCGGCGATGGCGGGGGGGATCAAGCCGCCGACGATCCACCGGCCGACGATCCGCCCGCCGCCGAGCCCCCCGTCGACGATCCGGTGGAGGAGGACACCGCAGCCGACGACGGCATCGTGGTGCGGATGGACGGGGAGTCCTACGACGACTACATCGCCCGCCTGTATGCGGCGGCATCGGAGGAGGGCGAGGTCATCTACTACCAGTCGGCCGGTGAGTCGGAACTGGAGTTCATCCGAGAGCAGTGGGAGGCGCTGTTCCCGGACGTCGAATTCGAGCCGGTCACCGCCCGGGCGGGCACGATTCTCGAGCGCGCCCTGCTTGAGGTCAGCACTGGCAATACCCAAGGCGATGTGTTCGGTGCCGCCGGCGTCGAGATGCTGCTGCTCGAAAACGAGGGGGCATTGACCGAGTACCAACCCGCCGGTCTCGAGAACGTGGCTCCGGAGTTCGTGTTCGCCGGTCCCTACGTCGGTCTCAACTACCTGTCCCGCCACGTCACCTACAACACCGAGAACGTGTCCCCGGACGAGCTCCCCACCGACTGGTTCGGCTTCTGTGAGCCGGAGTGGGAGGGGCGCATCGGTTTCGATGCCGAATCCTTCGAATGGGCCGCGGCCTTCATCGAGGCGTGGGGTGAGGAGCAGGCGCGCGAGTTCCTCGAGTGCCTGAACGACAACAACCCGTTCCTGCACCGCGGTACCACTGCGGGCACCGAGCTGGTCAACGTCGGTGAGTTCGACGTGAAGCTCGACGGTATGGGTCACGTTTCCAAGCGGTTCATCGACGGAGGGGCCAATGTCGGGGTCATGATTCCTCACGCCGATCCGATGCCGGCGATCGTGGACATGTCGGCCATCCTCGCCGATCCGCCCAACCCGAACGCGGCGCGGCTGCTTCAGGAGTTCTGGCTCATGCCGGAGGGACAGACGGCCATGACCAACGAAGGCAAGGCGACCACAACGTCCACCGCCGACTCTCACCCGTACTGGGCCTTCATGGAGGGCGCGAACCTGCTGGTGCTGGGGCCGCGCGAGTCCGAGGCCCTGGAGACCGGCCTCGAGATGTTCACCGACGTCTTCGGATGATCCACTGACGTGGGGCGGGGTACACAGGGCCTCGCCCCACGTCGCCATCCGCCAACGAGAAGCCTCTTGTGAACTCGCAGTCCGAGGCCCGCGTCGGTGTCGCCGATCCGACCATCTCGGGCCACCGGGGCGGACCGGCAACCCGGGGGCCCCTGAAGCGGCGCATCAGGATCGACCTGCGTCGGCCGCTGTTCATTGCCGTCGCGCTGCTCCTGGTGTGGCTGATCATCGCGCCCATCGTGGTGCTGGTGTGGGGCAGCTTCTCGTCGTCACGGCCGGGTGCGGCTGACTTCTTCTCGATCGGCAATCTCACCTTCGGCAACTGGACGAGGGCCTTTGATTCCGAGCTGTGGGAGATCTTCGCCAACACCGCCGTCTTCGCCATCGGCACCACCCTGCTGGCCTTCTGCTTCGGGACCTTTCTGGCTTGGGCGGTGGAACGCACCAACACACCCTTCCGACAACTGATCACCGTCCTGGTGCTCGCCCGTCTGATCGTCCCGGGCATCCTCACCACGGTCTCGTGGATATTTCTCGCCAGCCCTCGAACCGGGATGATCAATAGCTGGATCGAGAGCATCTTCGGCATCGACCAGCCCCTGCTCGACGTCTACACGATGCACGGGATGATCTTCGTCGAAGCGCTCGACGTCTTTCCGGTCTCCTTCCTCTTGATGTCGGCCGCGCTGCGTTCAATGGATCCCTCACTGGAGGAGGCGTCGCAGGTTGCCGGTCACAGCACGCTGTCCACGACCTATCGTGTGACCCTTCCCCTCATCCTTCCCGCGATACTGGCCACGTTCATTTTCCTGCTGATCCGTGGCGTCGAGACGTTCGAGACGCCCACGCTCATCGGGCTGCCCGCCGGAATCCCCACTTTCGTGGTCGAGATTTGGCAGCGGACCAGCGCCGTGCCCACCGACCTGGGTCTGGCCGGTGTCTACGCCGTGTTGGTCCTGATGCTGGCGGTGGTCCTGGTGTGGGGGTACAACCGGGTCACCCGCCACAGCGAGGCGTATCAGATCGTGTCGGGCAAGGCCTTTCGCCCCAAGCGCATCGATCTGGGCCGGGGTCGGTGGGTCTCCTTCGGATTGGCCGCCTTGCTGTTGTTCCTGTCGGTCGGGCTGCCGCTCATCGTCCTGGCCTGGGCCAGCATCCAACCGCCCTTCTCCGGCGTTCCTCCCCTGACCCCGGAGGCCGCAGTGCGATTCGGCGATTTCTCCCTGGAGAACTACCGGGATGCCTTCGACTCCGAACTCACGCGACGGGCCCTGTGGAACTCGTCGATTCTGGCGGTGGCCGCGGCGTCCATCGTGACCATCCTGATGGCAATCGTGGCCTGGATCACGGTCAAATCCAATGTGCGCGGCCGGTCACTGCTCGACCACTTGGCGTTCACGCCGATCGCGGTGCCCGCGATCATGTTCGGCCTCTCGGTGCTCTGGATGTACCTGATCCTGCCGTTTCCGGTCTTCGGAACACTGTGGATACTCCTCATCCTCTACGTCGCCCGATTCCCTCCGGTCGCTTTTCGGATCCTGTCGGCCCAGACCACCCAAATCGCGGACGAACTGCAAGAAGCCGCCGAGGTGTCGGGTGCCACATGGTGGACGAGCTTTCGAACGATCATCCTGCCGCTCCTGAAACCCGGGCTGCTCGCCGCCTGGATCTTCGTCATGGTGCATGCGTTCCGCGAGCTGGGCGCGTCGGTGCTCGTTTCCTCGTTCGGCACCGAAGTGGTGGGGGTGGCTATTCTCGATCTCTGGGAGAACGGCAGCTTTGGGCTGCTGAGCGCCTTCGGAATCGTCATCATGGGCGTACTGCTCTTCGCCGCAGTAGCCGCGGGGTTGATCAGTCAGAGATATGGGGTGCGGGAATATTGATCCGTCTCGAAGGCTTGGTGAAGACGTACCGGGGTGCCACCGAACCCGCGGTGAAGGGCATTGACGTCGAGGTTCCCGACGGCGAGTTGGTCACGCTCCTCGGTCCCTCAGGCTGTGGCAAGACGACCACGCTTCGCTGCATCGCGGGCCTCGAGAGCCCCGACGAGGGGCGCATCCGGATCGGCGGGCGAACCGTCTTCTCCTCCGAGGAGCGGATCAGGGTTCCCACCAATCGGCGCAACACCGGCATGGTCTTCCAGTCCTACGCCATCTGGCCCCACATGACGGTGCTCGAAAACGTGGCCTATCCGTTGAGGGTCGGCCGCATCAGCAAGTCCGAGGTACGACAAAGGGTCAACGACGCCCTCGACCTCGTCGGGCTGAGCGAACTGGCCGACCGCCCGGCGCCGAACCTCTCCGGCGGCCAGCAGCAGCGGGTTGCCCTCGCTCGCGCCTTGGTCAGCGAGCCGGAGGTCCTCCTGTTCGATGAGCCGCTGTCGAATCTCGACGCCCAGCTTCGGGAGTCGATGCGCCAGGAGATACGGGAGGTGCAGCAGCGGCTCGGGATTGCCGCTCTCTACGTCACCCACGACCAAACCGAGGCGCTCGCCATTTCCGACCAGGTGATCGTGATGTCCGACGGGGAAATCCTCGACATCGGGCCGCCACAACGCATCTACGAGCGGCCGTCCTCCCATTTCGTGGCCGAGTTCATCGGATTGGCCAACATCTTCGAGGTGGCCGACGTCAAAGAAGACGGCGGGCTGATGACGGCCCGTTGCGATCTCGGGACCATTCGATTCCCCCGCGACCCGGGGGCGCTCAGCTCGGACGAGGTCTCGGTGCTGGTGCGGCTGGAGGACGTCAGCCTTGAAGCACCCGGCCCTTCGTCGGAGAACCGTTGGCCGGGACGGATCATCTCGGCCCTCTTCCTGGGGACGCTGTGGGACTGCTTCGTCGACGTCGACGGGGTTCGGGTCCGCGCCCACGTCCCCCGCACCGCTCAGCCCAAGGCCGGTGACGCCGTCACCGTGTGCATCCGCCCCGAGGACTGCGTGACCCTCCTTCGTTGAGACTGGAGCCCCCGACCCGATGACCATCGTTGCTGCCTTCGCCACCGTCCACGCCCCGTTCATTGCCGGAATGCCCGAGCTGGCCCCTCCTGAGAAGCGGGAGGCCGTTGCCCGGGGATTCGAGCGTCTGACCCAACAACTCGACCGGGTCCGCGCCGAAGTCATCATCACGGTGTCGAGCGAACACATTACGAATTTCGTGGGCGACGAAACCCCGGGGTGGTGTGTCTCGGTTGGTGACACCAACCCCACCCAACCCGAGTTCGGGCTCCCGGATCGGAGCGTTCCCGGCCATCCCGACCTGGCCCGCGCCCTGGTCGACGCCGCGGCCCGAACCGGCTTCCCCCTTGAGGCCCGAAACCAACTCCGACTCGACCACGGGACCAACCTCCCCCTCTCATTCGTTCGTCCCGGCTATGACATCCCGGTGGTGCCCATCCTGGTGAACACCGTGTGGGCACCGTTCCCTTCGCCGTCCAGCGCTGACGACCTCGGAACCCTGCTCGCTCGCTTCGCCGCCGAACGGGACGAGCGGGTGGTGGTGATGGGTACCGGCGGCATCTCCCATTGGGTGGGCAACCGGAATCATGGGTCCATGAACGGCGACTTCGATCGCCACTTCGTGGGACTGGTGATGGACGGCGATCGTGAGGCTCTACGGTCGCTGAGCGACGCCGACATCGAGCCGGGGGGCGACGGCGCGCACGAAATCCGCACCTGGATCACCTCCGCGGGCGCCGCGGCCGAGTCCGGGTTGGCGCCCGAACTCGTGCTCGCTGAACCGCACGTGCCGGGTTGGAACGTCGGCGTCTACCAAATTGCCTGGACCTCCCCCGAAGGCCAGGAAGCCCCCGAAGTCGAAGAAGAAGACAGAGCGAGAGCGTCCTGATGAGCCCGCCGAAAAGCGACCCCACCGCCGTTGAGCGACTGGTCTGGGAGCTGCATCGGCGCGGTCGGGGAGATGACTACCGTGCCGACCCGAGTGGTTACCTGGCCGCGGCGTGCGAACGCCTGGGAGTGGATGGTGAGCGGCGGGCTGCCCTGGAGAACAAGGACTATGCCCGGCTGATCGACCTGGGCGTCCACCCGATGTCGGTGATGTTCTTTGCCCACGCCAATCACCTCCCGATGCCCGCGTATCTCGAGGCCATCGGTGCAGCCCCGGAAGCCGTTGCCGAGTTCCGCCGGGTCTTTGCCGCGGCCCAAAAGGCCCGAGGCACCGCCGCGGTGAGCAGCGTCGAACGGGGGCGGTGACGTGGAAGAGGCGGTTCGCTTCCGCTCCGGGAAACTTGAACTCGCGGGCGTCCTGCATCTGCCCGAGGGGTCCGGTGATGATGTCGTGCCCTGCTTCGCCGTTCTTCACGGCTTCGGCTCCAACAAGGATGCGACCAACGTCCGCGGGCCGGTACAGATGCTGAACGAATGGGGCTACGGCGCGTTCCGCTTCGACATGCGGGGCTGCGGCGAGAGCGACGGTGAGTTCGGCCGGGTCATCTGTCTGGAACAGGTGGACGACACGCGGGCTGCGGTCGACTATCTCCGGTCACGGCCGGAGATCGACAAGGAACGGATCGCCTTGATCGGTTCGAGTTTCGGCGCGGCGGTCGCCATCTATGCCGGAGCCGTCGACGACCGGGTTGCCGCGGTGATCTCCTCGGGCGGATGGGGTCACGGAGAACGCAAGTTCCGCCACCAGCATCCCGGTGCCGAGCAGTGGCTCAGATTCACTCAGATGCTCGAAGAGGGTCGGCGGCATCGCGACCGAACCGGCGAGTCACTCATGGTGGATCGGTACGACATCGTCCCGATGCCGCAGCACCTGCGGACGCACCTCAGCCCCAACTCGGTGGTGCAATTCCCGGCCGAAGTCGCCCAGAGCATGTACAACTTCTGCTCAGAAGACGTGGTCGGGCAGATTGCCCCCCGCCCGCTCTTGCTCTTGCATTCCTCGGACGACTCGATCACCCCCACCGAGCAGTCTGTCTCCCTGTTCCAGAGGGCCGGTATGCCGACGGACCTGCACCTGTTTGCCGAGACCGACCATTTCATGTTTTCGGAGGACAACGTCCGGGTCCGGGAAATCGTCAAGAGCTGGCTGGACCGATTTCTACCTGTTCGGAGAGATTCCTGATGATGCTTCACTCCACCAGCCTTGGCTCCGGCTTCGACGATTCCTTCGTTCTGCTGCATTCCCTCGGCCTGGACGGCCGCGTCTGGCAATTCGTGGGGCCGCAGCTCGCCCACAGGGCCCGGGTCGTGACCATCGACTTGCGGGGTCACGGCGCCTCCCCGAGGTCGGTTGACTTCAGCATCGAGGAGATGGCCGACGACGTGGCCGAGACGTTGACGCGCCTGGACATCGACAAGGCCATCGTGGTGGGCCTGTCCATGGGCGGATGTGTGGCCCAGGCGGTTGCCGTTCGTCATCCCGGGTTTGTGTCCGGCCTCGTGCTCGCTGACACCACCGCGTGGTACGGACCCGATGCACCCCAGGCCTGGGCCGGACGGGCGGAGCGGGCCCGAGCGAATGGCCTGCGATCACTCGCAGAGTTCCAGTTGGAACGCTGGTTCGGCGAAGAATTCCGCGTGCAGCATCCGGATCTGTGCGGCGAACTCCTGGAGTGCTTCGCGGCCAATGACATCGACTCCTACGCATCGGCGTGCCACGCCATGGGAGCCTTCGACGGGCGATCGGAGATCGGCTCCGTTGCCGTTCCGACCGAGGTTGTGGTCGGTGAGCACGATCCGGCAACGCCACCCGAACACGCCCGCGACCTTGCCGCCAGGATTTCGGGGGCAGGCTTGACGGTGATCCCCGAGGCCAAGCATCTCACCGCTCTCGAATGCCCCGACGCGCTGGTCGAAGCGGCGGAACGCGTCCGGAATCGGCTCTGAGCCACCCTGGCGCCGTTGCAGGATGACTCGTTCTGGTGACAAGGGTGGCTGAGTAAAATCGTGGCCGTGGCGGCATCGGGAGGCATACAGCAGGACAAAGCCGGACAGCGGTCCGCCAAGAGGCGCAAGCGACGCGATCGCGGCGACATCCGAAGCCTCCTCATCGAGACAGCCTGCATCGAATTCGGCCAACACGGCTTCGAGGGCGCCTCGACGCGGGCCATCGCCGCCCGGGTCGACGCCCATCAGCCCCAGATCAACTACCACTTCTCGTGCAAGGAGGATCTCTGGCGGGCTTCGGTCAATCACCTGTTCTCACTCCTCGACAGTGCGATGGCGGGCGTGGAGGACATCGAGGACCTCGGAGAGCGTTTCGCAGAGACCATCCGACGGCAGGTTCGGTTCGCCGCGGAGCATCCTGAACTCAACCGGATCATCGTCCAAGAGGCCAGCTCGCCGAGTGCCCGCATGGAGTGGGTCACCGAGACCCACGTGCGGCCGCGTTTCGAGGAGCGTCGCAAGAACTGGCAACAACTCCGACGAGACAACATCGCGGCACCCGTCGATGAACTGGTGGTTCACCATGTGCTGATCGGTGCGGCCACGCTGCCGTACGTGAACGCCCCCGAGGCAGAGCTGCTCATCGGCTCGTCGCCGACCGACCCCGCCCACATCGAGGCCCATGCCGAGAGCCTCGTCGCGTGCTTCCTGCCGGGACTGTCCTCCACCGAGACGTGATCCGCTCGCCCCGATGAGCGCGTCGTCGATGCCTCCGACGTCGATCTGGAGAGTCATGGCATCGGGCAACGTCGTCCGCTACCTGATCGGCAACAGCATCTCCAACACTGGCACGTGGGTGTACAACCTGGCCGCAAGCATCCTTGTCTTCCGCCTCACCGGGTCCGCGTTGCTGGTCGGAGCGGTCTCATCGGCCCAGTTCGCCGGCACGATTCTGTTGGCCCCGTGGGCGGGGTCCGCGGCGGACCGGTTCGACCGGCGCCGGCTCTTGACCTCACTCCAGACCGGAGGCGCTTTGGTCTCCGGGGCGCTGGCGGTGATGAATGCCACCGGGAACGCCACCGCGGGGGTCGTCATCGCCAGCAGCGCGCTTCTCGGATTCGCTCTGGCATTCACCACCCCCGCGCTTCATGCGTTGATTCCCCTGCTCGTTCCCGAGCGCGACACCGACCTCGCGGTGGCGTTGAACTCGCTTACCTTCAATTTGGCCCGAGCCTTGGGGCCTCTGATCGGCGCCGCCGTCATTGCCTCGCTCGGGCTCTCGGCGGCTTTTGCCTTCAATGGGGTGTCCTTCCTGGTCTTCGTGGTCGCCGTGTCGACGCTGCGGCCGCGGTCCCAGCAGGCGGCCCCGCCCACAAGCCGGATGTTCCGCGACAGTCTCGACTATGTGTGGCACTCCAAGGAGGCCCGTTACGTGCTCTTGACCGTTTCGTCCCTGTCGATATCGATGGATCCCGTGAGCACTCTGGCCCCGTCGTTTGCTGTTGACGTCTTCGGGCGGGGCGACGAGTTTGCCGGGATCCTCATCGGCGCCTTCGGCATCGGTGCCACGGCAACGGCTCTGACGGCCATGAGCAGGCTGCGGCGGTTCTCACGCTCGCTGGAGGTCTCCATGATCAGCCTTGGAGTAGGCATGGTGGCCTATGCGATGGCGCCCCATGAGGCCGTTGCCCTGATCGCCTTGGCCGTGGCCGGAGGGGGCTACCTGGTTTCGGTGAGCCAGGCGACGGCGCGACTGCACGCCATCGTGCCACCCGAACGACTCGGCCGCGCCATGGCCCTGTGGGGAGTCGCCTTCCTCGGTTCCCGACCAGTGGCCGCGTTGGCCGACGGGGCGATTGCCGACGCCTGGCAGGTCAGACCCACTACGGCACTGTTCGCGCTGCCCGCTTTCGCCATGGCCGCAGCATGGCTGTGGCCCGGAAGCCCAACCCGGCCACCGGTGAGGTAGAAGGACATGGCCTGAGGCCGGGCTAGTCGTTCTTGCCGAGGGTGGTGGCGGGGCTGGGGGTGGTGCCTTGGAGTTGGCGTCGGCGGTCGAAGAGTTCTTCGGCGGCGGCCTGGGCGCGCTCGGCCACCTGGGTGACGTCCACGGAGGTCACTTGGCCGTCGGCCACCAACCGCCGCCCTTGCACCCAGACGTTGGCCACGTCGTGGGACGAGGCGGTGAACACCAGGTGGGCGGCGATGTTGAAGTCGTCGCCGTGCATGACCGGCACGAAGTGCAGGCCGCCCAGGTCCACGGTGACGATGTCGGCGTCCTTGCCCGCCTCCAGCGAACCGGTCACCTCGTCCAGTCCGAGGGCCCGGGCCCCCGACAGGGTGGCCATGTCGAGGATGTCCCAGGGGTCGCCGGTGGTGGGATCGAGGGTGCTGACCTTCTGCAGGAGCGAGGCGAACTTCATCTCCTCGAGCATGTCGAGGTTGTTGTTCTCCTTCTCCCCGTCGGTGCCCAGCGCCACCGTCATGCCCTGTTGGCGGTAGAAGCCGATTCGGGCCGGGCCCGAGGACAGCTTCATGTTGGAACAAGGGCAGTGGGTGACGCTGGTGCCGGTCTGCACCATCAACTGGACCTCGCGGTCGTCCAGCCACACGCCGTGGGCCACCACGCAGTGGGGCCCCAGGATGCCCCGGTTGTAGAACTCCTCGATGGGGCGGCGACCGAACTGGCGCAGGCACTCCTGCACCTCCCAGATCGACTCCGAGGAGTGGGTGTGGATGCCGGTGTCGAACTCCTCGGCCAGATCGGCCGCCGCCCGGAACATCTCGGGGGAGCAGTAGAAGATGTGCTCGAGCCCCACCCACGTGCGTACCCGGCCGTCGGCGGCCACCCGGTGGGTCTCCAGCAGCTTCCGGTTGGTCTCCAGAGACTCGAAGTAGTCGTAGAGATCGGCGGTGTAGGGGGCCAGCGTGGCCCGGATGCCGATGGCCTCGGCCGCCCGGGCCGACCCCTCCATGTGCCGCCACATGTCCAGCACCGAGGTGGTGCCCCCCCGCAGCGCCTCGGTGTAGGCCATCCACGAAGCCGCCTCGGCGATCTCCGGGGTGAGCGCCCGGTGGGCCGGGTCGATGTGGTTCTCCAGCCATTCCCACAACGCCAGCGACTCGGCCGTTCCCCGCAGCAGCCCGGAGTGCAGGTGGCAGTTGTGGAAGCCGGGAACCACCGCGTGCCCGGTGACATCGATCACCTCGACACCGGCGGCAGCCTCGTGTCGATCCACGTCGGCCACCCGACCGACCAATTCGATCCGCCCGTCGATCACCAGTACCGAACCCGGATCGAAGACCACCTTCGATCCCTCCATGGGGAGCACCGTTCCCCCGCGCAACAAGAAGCTGGTCACCCTGCCTGCCTTTCGGAGCCGTACCTTCCGGCCACGGTAGCGGCCAGCGGCTAGCGTCATTCCATGGAGAGCCACCTCGGTGAGGACATCCGGGCCCGGGCCGTGGGGGCCGCGCTCGGCAACGAGCCCTTTGATCTAGTGCTGGCGGGCGGGACCGTGATCGACGTGGGCACCGGCGAGTTGCGCCCGGCCGATGTGGGGATCGTCGGGCCGATGGTGGCCAGCGTCCACCCGACGGGGGCGCGCACCGACAGCGCCGACTGGTTCGACTGCGCCGGCCGCTGGATCAGCCCCGGCTTCATCGACATGCACGTGCACTTCGAGAGTTCCATGCTGACCCCCGGCCAGTACGCGGCGGCGGTCTGCCCTCGAGGCACCACCACGGTGTTCATCGACCCCCACGAGCTGGCCAACATTGCGGGCGTGGAAGGGGTCCGCTACGCGGTGGAGGCCAGCCGGGGGCTGCCGGTCCGGTTTGTGGTGCAGGCCCCGTCGTGTGTGCCCCCGCTGCCGGGGTTGGAGCTGTCGGGCCACGACCTGCACGCCGCCGACATCGCCGAGATGCTCTCCTGGGACGAGGTCGGCGGCTTGGCCGAGGTCATGGACATGGGCGGGGTGTTGAGCCGGGACGCCCGGATGGTGGACATCGTGGCCGCCGGCCACCAGAGCGGCAAGCTGGTGAGCGGCCACGCCGCCGGCCTGACCGGCCCCGCCCTGCAGGCCTATCTCAGCGCGGGCATCTTCTCGGATCACGAGGTGTTCGCCCACGTGGATGCCATGGAGAAGCTCCGGGCCGGTATGACGGTGGAGTTGCGGGGCGCGTTCGACTTCGTCCTACCGCTGCTCGTGGAAGAACTGGGCCGGCTCCCCGAGTTCCCCACCCACCTCATCGCCGCCACCGACGACCTCTTCGCCGCCACCCTGCTGGAAGAGGGCGGCATCGACGACCTGCTGCGCCGGCTCATCCGCTACGGGCTGGCGCCGGCCCGAGCGCTGCGGATCGCCACCTACAACGCCGCCTATCGACTGCAGCGCACCGACCTTGGGGTGGTGGCCGCCGGGCGACGGGCCGACATCGTGGTGCTGTCGTCACTGGAGGCGGTGGCGGTGGACGACGTGTTCGTCGACGGTCGCCGGGTGGCCCACGGCGGCGCCATGCTGGAGCCGGTCACCGAGGCGCCCGCCAAAACCCCCTTGAACACCATCCAGGTGCCCCCGTTGACCGCCGACGACTTCGTGTACCGGCTGCCCGGCGTGCCCGACGGACGCCACCGGCTGAAGGTGGTCGAAGGGGTGGTGATGACGGAATGGGGCGAGACCGAGGTGGACGTGGTCGACGGCGCCGTCGTCATCCCTGACGGCTACCTGCTCAACGTGGTCGTGCATCGCCACGGGCGGATTCCGGCCACCCCGGTGGCCGGTCTGCTCGGCGGATGGGGCCACTGGACCGGCGCGGTGGCCACCACGCTCAGCCATGACACCCACAACCTCTGCGTGTTCGGCCGAGACCCCGCCGACATGGCCGTGGCCGCCAACGCGGTGATTGCCACCGGTGGGGGAGTGGCGGTGGTCGGCGAAGGCGAGATCCTCGCCCTGCTCGAACTCCCGGTGGCCGGGATCCTGTCGCCGTTGCCCGCCGCCGAGGTGGCCCGGCTCCAAGCCGAGGTGGGTGCCGCCGCCCAGGCCATCGGACTGCCGCCAGGGCCGCTCACCCAACCGCTGTTCTCGGTCATGTTGATGAGCCTGGCCTGCCTGACGGGGCCCCATGTGACCGACATCGGCGTGGTCGACGGCACCCTGGGCGAACTGGTGGACGACCTCGTGTTGTCGTGAGGCGTCCGTTTCGGGGCCCTCGTTTCCTCCTGGCCCTTCCATGACGTTCATCGGCGCCGACCTGGCTCCCAGTCCCGAACAGATCATGGGGCTGCAGGCGGTCGCCCGGGGCGACCGGCCCGCCGACCTGGCCATTCGGGGCGGGACGGTGCTGGCGCTCCACAACCGGGAGCTGATCGAGCGCGACGTGCTCATCGTCGGCCCCCACATTGCCGCGGTGACGCCGCCGGGCCGACTGGAGGCGGCCGCCGAGATCGACGCCACCGGCCGGTACGTGGCCCCCACGTTCATCGACGTCCATCTCCACATCGAGTACACCCTGCTGACGCCGGGGGAACTGGCCCGGCTGGTGGTGCCCCGGGGCACCACCACGGTGTTGGCCGATCCCAACTGCCTGGCCAACGTGGTCGGCACCAGGGGCGCCGACGCCATGGCTTCCACGGCTACGCCGTTGCGCATTTTCCAGCAGATCTCCCACAAGATTCCCCGGGTGCCCGAGCTGGAGTTGGGCGGGGCGACCATGCCCGAGGCCGACGTCCTCGAGCGCCTTGCTGCGCCCAACGTGGCCACCCTGGGGGAGAGCAACCCCTTCGATCTGGACCTCTCGGCCGCCCGCAAGGCCCACACCGCCCTCGCCGCCGGTCGCCGTCTCACCGGTCACACCGCTCGGATCGCCGATGAGCCCCTGTGGGCCTACCTGGCTGGCGGGGTGAGCGACGACCACAACGCCTTCAACACCGCCGAGGTGATCGACCGGCTCCGCCTGGGGGTGATGATCACGGTGATGGCGGGGTCGATGAACGACAACGTGCCCCTGGTGTTCGAGGATCCCGACGCGGTGGCCGGCGGGTTCGACCACATCAGCTTTTGCGCCGACGACCGCCACGTAGAGGACCTTCACGACCACGGCCACATAGACCACCACGTGCGCCGCGCCATCGCCGCCGGGGTTCCGACCATCGAGGCCTACCGCATGGCCTCGCTCAACGCGGCCTCGTACTACCGCCTCGACCACCTGCTGGGTTCGGTCACCCCCAGCCGACTGGCCGACGTGATGATCATCGACGACCTCACCGGAGTACGGCCGGAGCTGGTGATCGTGGGGGGCCAAGTCGTCGGTCGAGAGGGCCGGGCCACTTTCACCAATCCCGACACCATGCCGGACTGGGTGCGCAACACCGTGCACTTGCCGGCGGACTTCGGGCCCGAGGCGTTCCGGGTGGGCGCCGCGCCGGCCCCCGACGAGGTGGCCGTGGTGCGGGCCATGGAGATGTACGACGGTTACTTCAAGCGCGCCTTCGAGGCCGAACTCCCGGTGGTGGACGGCAACGTGGTTCCCGATCCGGCCAACGACGTGGCCAAGATCACGGTGGTGGACCGCCACCACGGCACCGACACCCGGGCAACGGGGTTCGTGCGGGGATTCGGCCTGCACCGGGGCGCGTTGGGCATCACCAGCAACTGCGAGAATCAGAACCTGGTGGTGGTGGGCACCAGCGACGACGACCTCGCTCACGCGGCCCGCACCCTGCGGGACATCGGGGGCGGTTACGTCTGCGTGGCCGACGGGGAGGTGCTGGCCACCGTTCCGCTGCCGTTGGGCGGCATCATGAGCGACCGGCCCTGGGAGCAGGTGTACGAGGAGTCGGTGGCCGCCAACCAGGCGGCGGCCTCGCTGGGATGCCGGATACCGTCGCCCTACATGATCCTGGCCTTCGTCGGATTGGCCGGCGTTCCCGACTACGGCTTGACCGAGAAGGGCCTCATCGACACCTTCACGCAGTCGTTCCTCCCCGTGCTGGTGTGCTGCCGCTGCCCCCAGCACATCCACGCTGGCACCGATGGCCGACCCGGCGACGTGGCACCATGATGAGGATGAACCCGCAACCGGGGAGGAAGCAATGACACTGGCACCGCTGCTGGGATCGGCGATCGCACCCCCGGCGCTACCGGAGGGCGAAGAACGGGCGCTGGCCGTACTGGACGAGGTGATCGCCGAGGTGGTGGCACCGTTGGCGCCCGAGCACGACGAAGGGGGCCGGTACCCCACCCGGGCCATCGCGGCGCTCAAGGCCAGTGGCTTCCTGGGGCTGGCCGTTCCCGCCGAGTTCGGGGGCGTGGGCGCATCGCACACCGCCAGTCTGAGCGCCCAGGTTCGCCTGGCCGTGGCCGATTCCTCGGTGGCCCAGGTCTACAAGGTCCACGACGAGCTGGTGCGGGAGATCTTCAGCTACTGCTCCGACGACCTGAAGCCCCGGTTGGCCTCCCTGGTGTTGGAGGAAAGCGCCGTGTTGGGGCTGGCCGTGGCCGAAGCCGGGAAGACGGTGGCCGACCCGTTCACCACGGTGGCGCGGGAGCAAGACGACGGCGGTCACGTGATCAGCGGCCAGAAGATCTACACCACCGGCTCCGCCGAGGCCGACTACGTGGCGGTGTGGGGCATCAATCCCGAGCGGTTCACGCCGGAGAACCCGTTCCTGGCCCTGCAGTTGAACCTGGTGGCCGAGGGCACGCCGGGCATGACGATCCATCGGGACTGGGACGCGCTGGGCCAGCGGGCCACCGACTCGGGCTCGATCAGCTTCGAGAACGTGCGCGTGGGCCCCGAATGGAACGCCAGCATTCCCGGCCGGGCGCCCCTGCCCCATTCCGGGGTTCGCTTCGAGGCCGGCTTTGCCGCGGTGAACGTGGGCATCGGCATCGGGGCGCTCGCCGCCGCCATCCCCTTCGTCAACGAACACAGCCGACCATGGCCCTCGGCCGAGGTGGACAACGCGGCCGAAGACCCCATGGTGCAGCGGACGACCGGGGAGCTGGTGGCCGATCTGGCCGCCGCCCATGAGCTGACCATGCGCTGCGGTGGGCTCCTCGACTCGTTCGAACGCGGTGAGATCAGCCGCACCGATCTGGCCATTCCCGTCTACGCCGCCCGGTCGGCCGCGGATCGGGCCGGACTGGCCGCCGCCCAGGGCATCTACGGGCTCATGGGCACTCGGTCGGCCCGCAGGCCCTTGGGATTCGACCAGTGGTGGAGAAATGTCCGCACGCTGACGCTGCACGATCCGGTGGAATGGAAGCACGTGGAGATCGGCCGCCACGTCCTCACCGGATGGGACCCGCCGCCCGGCATCTACACATGACCCCCCCCAGCGGGGAGCAGATCCGCGCCCTGCCCAAAGTGGAGCTGCATGTCCACCTGGAGGGCACGTTCCGCCCCGAACGGGTGGCGGAGCTGGCCACCCTCGTCGGCGAGGCCCCGCCCCGACCGGTGGACCAGCTCTTCGACGTGGACAATCTGGCCGACTTCCTGGACACCCTCGACTGGGTGTGCGGGCTGGTGCGCGACGAACCGACGGCCGAGCAGGTGGCCCACGACTTCGCCGCCTACGCCCACGACCAGGGCATCCTCTACGCCGAGGTCATCGTCAACCCCACCCACTGGTCGGGGCTGTCGACCGAGGAGCTGTTCTCGGCCTGCGCCCAGGGGTTCGACCGGGCTGAGGCCGACGGGCTGGGCGACTTCCGGCTGCTGCCCTCCGTCCTTCGCCAACAGACCGAACAGGAGGCCCGGCAGTTGGTGGCGTGGATCGAGGGTGCCGCCCTGGACCGGATTGTGGGTCTGTCCATTGACGGCAACGAGGCGGCCGCCGGGCGAACCGGGCCCCGATTCGCGTCGGCCTATGCCGAGGCGGGCCGGATCGGGCTGGGGCGCACCGCCCACGCCGGGGAGTCGTCGGGGGCCGAGGGCGTGCGAGACGCCATCGAGCTGTTGGGGGTCAGTCGCATCGATCACGGGGTCCGCTGCGGCGAGGATCCGACGGCTCTGGCCCTGGTGCTGGAGCACGACATCACCCTCAATGTGTGCCTCACCTCGAACTGCACCCTGTTGTACCCGAACTTGGACAGCCACCCCATTCGGGACCTGGCCGACGCCGGGGTGCGTTTCACGATCAACACCGACGATCCCGAGACCCTCGGCATCACCCTCTGCGGCGAGCTGCAGTTGGCCGCCGACCATCTGGGTTGGGATCTCGGTGACCTGATCGCCGCCCAGCACCGGGCCATCGACGCCGCGTTCTGCTCCGAGGTTGACAAGGACGCGCTGCGGCGGCGGCTTGATCAGACCGTGGGCACGTAGTTCTCGCCCAGCCCCCGGGGCATGCGGGCCCAACGGGCGCTGACGCTGAGGATCACCAGGGCCACGAAGAAGGGAATGGCGTTGAGGCCCTCGACGGGCATGTCCACGAAGACGTTGTTCAGGTTGAACCCCAGTGCCTCGAAGAACCCGAAGACGAAGGCCCCCACCGCGGCGCCCCAAATGCTCCAACTGGCCATGATGATCACGATCAGGGCGATGAACCCGCGGTTGGCGGTGATGTAGGGCTGGAAGCGACCGACGCTGCCCAGCATCAGGGCGGCACCGCCCAAGCCGCCCAGGAACCCGGAGATCAGCGTGGCCTGGGTGCGGACCCGGAGGACATCCACCCCCTTGGCGGCGGCCGCGTCGGGATCCTCGCCCACCGCCTTCACCTCGAGTCCGAAGATCGTCCGAGAGGCCACGAACCCGGCCACCAGCACCAGGGCGACGGCCAGCCAGGTGTACCAACTGTGGCCGAACAGGGCGTCGCCGAGCCATGGGATGTCGGACAGCCCCGGTATGTGGACTTCGGAGGGCAAAGAGACCTGCCGGTCCCGGCCCCCCACGTCGGTGGTGACCCGGAAGATGTAGCCGGTGATGCCGATTCCCAGAATGGTCAGCCCGAAGCCGACCACCACCTGGTTGGCCAGCAGGCGAACGGACAACAGGACCATGATGGCGGCCAAGCCCATCCCGGCCAGCCCGCCCACCAGGAAGCCGAGGGGGGCAACGGTGGGGTCGGCCACGTACAGCGAAGTGAGGGCGCCGATGATCATGTAGCCCTCGAGACCCAAGTTCAACACGCCCGCCCGCTGGGCGAACGTCTCGCCGATGGCGGCATAAATGAGCGGGGTGGCCAAGCGCAGCCCACCGGCGGTGGTGGCGCTCCAGAACGTGGCCTCCAGGAGTTGGCTCATGGGTGCCGGCTCCGCCCTTTGCCGATGAGGGTGAAGTTGGCGGCCACCTTGCGGGTGAGGCGGACGATCTGGGGGGCGTAGCGGATGGAGAACCCCAACAGCAGCAGGGCCTGGATGATGTCGGACAGGGAGGCGGGAATGCCCTCGGAGGACTGCATGGCCAGCCCGCCCGACTGCAGGGCCCCGAACAACAGGGCCGCCACCAACACCCCACCGGGGGTGGCTCCTCCGAGGAAGGCCACGACGAGGCCGAAGAACCCGATGTCGGAGGCGATTTCCACATAGACCCGTTGCAGGAGCCCGGCGGCCTGGATCCACCCCACCAGACCGGCGGTGGCGCCCGAGATGAGGAGGGAGTTGATGATGACCCGGTTGCCGGAGATGCCCAGGCTCTGAGCCAAGGCCGGATTCTCACCGTACAGGTCGTAGGCGAACCCCCGGTCCGAGTGCACCCACCAGGCGAAGGCCAGCCCGATGACCACGGCGACCAGGACCCCGTAGTGGAAGCGGGTGCCGTCGAGCACCAGCCCGAGTACGCCGTTGTCGGGGTACGGGTCCGACTGGGGGGTGATGGCGGTGGGGGGCTTGAGGGGATTGTTCAGCAGGTATTCGATGAGCAGGGCGGCGAACTCGGTGAACAGCAGGGTGGAGAGGATCTCGTTCACGTGGAATCGGGCTCGCAACAGCGCGGGGATCAGTACCCAGGCCATGCCGAAGAGGGCACCTCCGATGGCCGCCGCGGGAATGGCGGTGGCCGAGGGGGCGCCGTCGAAGAACTGGGCGGTCAACAGGGCGCCTATGGCCCCGGCGATCACCTGCCCTTGGGCACCGATGGTGATCAGCCCGGAGCGCAGGGCCACCGCGGTGCCGTACCCCACGATGGCCAAAGGGGCCGCTCGGGACAGAGTCTCACCCAGGGCGAATCGCGACCCGAAAGCTCCGTCGATCATGGCGGTGTAGGCGGTCAGCGGGTTCTCTCCCGATACGAGCATGATCAGACCACCGAGCACGACGGCGATCAGGACCGCCAGCGCGCTGGTGGACAACGCCGTGGTGAGCTTGGGACCGGCGTCATCGGGGGGAGCCTGGGGGAGTTCCTCCCCGGTCACTGCCTCAGACACGGGTCGGCTCCGGGGTCTCGGTGAGTCCGGACATGGCCGCGCCCAAGCGCTCGGAGGTCATCTGTCCGGTGGGGAAGGCATCGGTGACCCGACCCCGGTACAACACGATGACCCGGTGGGCCAGATCGGCCACCTCGTCCAGGTCGGCGGAGATCACGACCACCGCACCACCGGCCTGGGCGGCGGCGAAGCAGCGGTCGCGCATGGCCTTGGCCGCTTCGGGATCGAGCCCCTTGGTCGGTCCGTGGGCCACCAGCACCGTGGGATTCTTCTCCAACTCGCGGGCGGCCATGAGCTTCTGCTGATTGCCCCCCGACAGCGAACCGGCCCTGGCGGAGGGATCGGCGGGCCGCACCTGGAAGCGCTCGGCCAATTGGCGGGCGTGGTGGGCGATCCGGTCGGGCAGCCTCAGGCCCAATCGGGTGAACTGCCGGTTCCCGATGTGACGGGCGGAGGCGTTGTCGGCCACCGAGAAGGCGGCGGCCAGCCCCGTCGCCCGGTCCTCATGGAGGTGCGAGACCCCGGCGGCCACTGCCCGCCGGGCCGATCCGGAGATGTCGGAACCGTCCACCAGCACCTGGCCGGTGGTCGGCTTGACCTGGCCGGTGAGGGCCCGGGCCAGGGACTCCTGACCGTTGCCGGCAATGCCGACCACGCCGAGGATCTCTCCGCCGGCCACCGCGAAATCCAAGCCGTGGCACCCCACGTCCTGACCGGAGGTGGCCGAGAGGCCGACAACGCTCAATCGGATGGGCCCCCGCTCGATGTCGGGCCGGTTGACCTCCAGCAGGGACACGTCGCCGATCATCAAGGTGGCCACCTCGCGGAGGTCGGCGTCGCGCACGTCGGCGCCCTCCACCACCACCCGGCCGGCCCGCAGCACGGTCAGCCGGTCGGCCAATTCGGCCAGCTCGGGCAGCCGGTGGGAGATGTAGATGATCGGGGTGCCCTCGCTCCGCAGGCGGTGGCACAGGTCGATGAGCGCAGTGGTCTCCCGCGGTCCCAACGCCGAGCTGGGCTCGTCCAGGATCAGCAGCCGCGCCCCCCAGGCGACGGCGATGAGAATCTCGGCCTGCTGGCGCACCGCCAGGGGCAGATCGTCGACGAGGGTCTCCGCGGGCACCTCGAGGCCGAACTCGTCGGCCCACCGTTCCACCTCGGTCCGGGCCGCAGCGGCACGGAAAATCGCCGGGGCCTGCGGCCGCCCCAGTTGCAGATTCTGGGCCACGGTGAGCCCTCGCACCAGCGACAGTTGCTGTCGCACGTGGGCGACCCCGCAGGCCGCGCCCTCTCGGCGCGACGGCGGCTCGTACGGTTCGCCGAACAAGGTCATCGAACCGGCATCCCACCGGATCGCCCCGGCCACGATCTTGGCCAGGGTGGACTTGCCGGCCCCGTTCTCGCCCACCAGGGCGTGGATCTCGCCGGACTCCAGGGTGAAATCCACCGCGTGCAGGGCCTGGACCGAACCGAACCGCCGGGACACGCCCCGGACGACCAGGGGGGTGTGGTCGGCGGGGGTTGGGCTGGATTCCGGGTTCAACGAGTGCTTGTTCGTCTAGCCGGGGAACGGGATGGAGAACTCGCCGGCCTCGATGGAAGCAACCAGCTCGTCGAGCGCGGCCTGCAACTCGTCCAGGCTCACGGCGGTCTCTACGGTGGCCTCAGTGTTGACCGGCAGCACCTCCACCTGGGCGTTGAAGATCCCACCCGGATAGAAGATGTAGCCCTCTTCGCCCACCGCGTGGACCCCGCCGTCGGCGGTGCCGAACGTGCCGTTGCGGACCTGGTCGAAGTAGGACAGGTACAGATCCTTCATGCGAATGACGGTGGCCGCCAGGTAGACGTCGGGCGCGGTCTGCTCCTGGGAGCCGAAGCCAACCGAGATGGGCACCCCGGCGGCCGACGCGGTTTGGGCGGCGCCGATGCAGATGCCGTCACCGGAGCAGTAGATGAAGTCGGCACCCTGGTCGATGAGCTGCTGGGTGACCTCGGCGGCCGCTTGGACGTCGACGAAGGAACCGGCGAAGCCCTCCAGGAAGTTCAAGTCGGGATTCTCCGACAGCGCCGCATCCCGGAAGGACTGGTGCATGGTCTTGACGAAGTCGAACTCGGGGCCTCCCACAATGCCGATGGTGTCGCCGACAACGGCCCGGGCGGCCAGGACACCGTTGGGGTAGGCCATGTCCTGGACGTTGTAGAGCCAGTCCACGACGTTGGCGGAGGTCACCGAGCCCGGCACCAGCACGCCGCCGGTCATCGAGAAGGCCACGTCGGGGAACTCGGCATAGAGCTGCTGGATGGGGTCGACGTACTCGATGCCGTGTCCGAGGATGAGGTCGAAGCCCTGGCTGGCGAAGTCACGGAGCGCGGGCAACGAGTCGGTGGGGTCGATGATCTCCTCCAGCACCTGCGTCTCCACGTTGCCGTCCTCGGCCACGGCGTCACGCAGCCCTTCGTAGGCAGCCTGGCTGAAGGAGTTGTCGTTGCGGACACCGGGCAACAGCAGGGCCACCCGGAGGGCATCCCCGTCGTCCTCGGGTTCTTCCTCGGGCTCGGGTTCCGGTTCGGGGTCGGGCGCCGGGGCGGTGTCTTCGGGTTCGCTCGGTGCGGGGTCGTCGGCCGGCGCAGTGTCGGTGTCGTCGTCGTTGCCGCAACCGGCGGCCAGGAGGCCGACCACCATGAGCAAAGCGAAGAGCTTGAACAGGATCGAAGAACGCCGATTCACGGAAATATCCTTCCTTGCCGACGCGGCCCACATGCCGCGCGCCTATCGGCAATCGACACTAGCCCCTGGTGGGTGGGGTGTCGATAACCGCCGACAGCCAGGTCAGTTCCGGCGCCGGTGCGACGGAGGGCGCACGGGATACGCTCGGCGGGCCCGGTCGGCGACGGCGAATTCGTCCACCGTGGTGCAGTGGCCGTCGCGGACCACGACCTCGCCGTTGACCATGACCAGCGAGGCCCGATCCGAAAGCCCGCCGAGCACGAGCCCGACGACGGCGTCGTGTACCCCGACCCGGTCCACGGTGGTCATGTCCCACGCGGCGATGTCGGCGGCCTTGCCCGGCTCGATCACCCCGAGGTCGGGCCGGTTGAGGCAGGCGGCCGATCCCCGGGTGGCCAAACCGAGCAATTCCCGGGCGGTCGGCCACGTTTGTGGCGAGGTGTGCATGTCACGGTGGGCCAGGGCGGCAACCCGAAGGTCGCCGAGCTGGTTGCAGCCGTCATTGGAGGCCGACCCGGTGGTGCCGAACCCCACCTTGCACCCGGCGTCCAGGTACCGGCGCAAGGGGGCCAAGCCCCAGCCCATGCGCAGATCGGGGGCGATGAGGTGCACGATGCCCACCCCGGCCTGGGCGAACTCGGGAATCTCCTGGTGGGGAGGATCCACCATGTGGGCCAGCCACACTCGGTCGTGGTCCCAGCCGTTTTGCACCAGGAACTGCCACGGCGTCATGTCGTAGGTGTCGACGCAGTACCCGGTGTCGATGACCTCGTAGAGGTGGGTGTGCAGACCCACCCCGGGGTGGTCGCCGGCCAGCCGGGCGAACTCCCGGTACATCTCGGGTTCGTCGGTGTGTACCCCGCACGGCGCCAGGTCGACCCGGATTCGGGCCAGCGGATCGGGATCGTGGTAGCGGTCGATCAGTTCTCGGGCGTGGCGCAGCACCTCGTCGATGGTCTGGCAGGCGTTGTCGGGCACCACGCCCCCGTGCCGCCTTCCCTTGGTCATGGAGCCCCGGCCGGCGTGGAGCCGGATACCGGTCTCCAGGGCACCCTCGATCATTTCCTCGATGAAGGGCTCGGTGCGGCCCTCCACGTACACGTAGTGCTGATCGGCGACGGTGGTCACGCCCCCGAGCAGCGATTCCACCATCCCGGCTCGGGCCACCGCGCCCACGGCTTCGGGGGTGTAGTGGCCCTGTCGCCACAGGTACAGCGTCTTCACGTGCAGGGCGGTGAGCCAGGGGTGGATGGGAGCCCGCTCCAGCTCGGTGAACGAGCGCAATCCCACCTGGTAGAGGTGCTGGTGGGCGTTGATGAGTCCGGGCAGCACCAGCAACCCTTGGCCGTCGATCACCTCCACGGTGTCGTCGACCTCGAGGTGGTGGCCGACCGCGGCGATGCGGGATCCGGACACCAGAAGGTCGGCGTCCTCCAGTTCCCGGTTGCCGGCATCGAACGTGACGAGGTGGCTGATGTTCCGTATGAGAGTGTCGGTCACCGCCTGCGAGTCTCGCCCCTGGGCCGCACGGGCGCAATCGCCGTCCGCCAACCTCACGGCTAGTGTCACGGGTGCCATGAAGTCGTCCTGGGTCGGTCAGCGGGTGCCTCGGGTCAACGACGAAGGCCTGGTGCGCGGTGCCGGCCGATTCCTGGACGACATCGTGCTTCCGGGGATGGTGCACGCGGCCATCGTGCGCAGCCCGCTTCCCCACGGGCGGTTGGTGGGGTTCGACGGGGCCGACGGTGGCCGGGCCACGGTGTACGGCCCCGAGCGGTTGGCGTCCCTGATTCCCGGCGAACTGCCCGTCCTGTGGGTTCTGGGGGGCCAGCAACAGCACTCCACCCCGGTGGTGGACGAGGTGGTGCGGTATGTGGGCCAGCCCATGGCGGTGGTCGTCGCCGAATCCCGCTACTCGGCCGAGGACCACGCCGAGCAGGTGAGCCTGGAGATCGATGAGCTGGAGCCGGTGGTGGCCATGGACCAGGCCTTGGCCGACGGCGCCCCGCTGCTGTACCCCGAACTGGGTTCCAATGTGCTGGCGGCCTTCGACGCCGGTGACACCGACGACCACACCGGCGCAGTGTTCGCCGGTGCGGACCGCACGGTGGGCATGAGGCTGCGGATCGGGCGGATTCACGGGTTGGCCCTGGAGGGGCGCGGAATCGTCGCGGTGCCCGAGGGTGGGGGGAGGCTCGTTGTGTACACGTCCACCCAGGCCCCCCACTCGGTGCGCGATTCCCTGTGCGAGTCCCTGGATTTGGCCCAAAGCCGGGTGCGGGTGGTGGCCCCCGACGTGGGGGGTGGCTTCGGGCTCAAGGACCATGTGTACGAGGACGAGGTGATGGTGGCCGCCGTCGCCCTGGATTTGGGCCGGCCGGTGAAGTGGGTCGAGGACCGCAGCGAGTCGCTGGTGGCCACCACCCACGCCCGCGACGAGATCCACGACGTGGAGGTGGCGTTCGACAACGACGGGACGCTGCGGGGTTTGCGGGTGGAGAGCTGCCGAAACGCCGGGGCCCGATTCGCCGTGTTCGGCGGTGGGCCGCTGTTCACCGTGTTCGGGGTGGTGCCCGGCCCCTACCGGTGGGACGCCGTTCGGGGTGTGGGCCGGGTGGTGGCCACCAACACCATGACCACCGGTGCCTACCGGGGCTTCGGGCAGACCCAGGCGGCGATCATCCGGGAGCGGGCGGTTGACTTGGTGGCGTCCGAGTTGGGGTGGGATCCGGTGGAGCTGCGGCTGCAGAACATGATCGGCCCCGAGGAGCAGCCCTATCGGACCCGCACCATGATCGAGTACGACAACGGCGACTATCCCGAGGCCCTACGACGGGCCCGACGGCTCATGGAGGAGGGCCCGGTGGCCTCCGACGACGGTCGGGCCCGGGGCGTGGGCTATTGCTGCTACGTGCAGATGGCCGGGATCGGGCCGAGCAACGCCAACGAGTTCATCGGGCTCAGCATCGGCGGGTTCGAGAGCGCCACCGTGCGCGTGGAGCCGGACGGCGGGGTACGGGTGGCATCCGGGGTATCTCCGCACGGTCAGGGTCTGGAGACCACGATTCCCCAGTTGGTGGCCGATGAACTCGGTGTGGCGCCGGCCGCCGTCGAGTTGGTCCACGGTGACACCGACACCACCCCCTATTCCGCCTACGGCACGGCGGCCTCCCGTTCCATCGCGGTGGGTGGGGGCGCAGCGGTGGTGGCCGCTCGGGAAGTGGCCGACAAGATCAAGTCCATCGCCGCCGAGATGCTGGAGGCGGGCGCGGCGGACATCGAGCTGGGGGAGGGGCGGGCCCGGGTGGTGGGCACTGAGATCGGCGTGAGCATCGACGAGGTGGCTCGGCGGGCCTGGCAGGGCTTCCGGCTTCCCGAGGGGGTGGAACCGGGGTTGGTTGCGTCGCACTGCTACGACCCGGTCAGCGCCACCTTTTCCTACGCTGCCCACGCCTGCCGGGTGGCGGTCGATCCCGGTAGCGGCTTGGTGGAGGTGGAGGACTACGTGGTGGTGAGCGACTGCGGCACCATGGTGAATCCCACCATCGTGGAGGGGCAGATCCAAGGCGGCGTCGCCCAGGGCCTGGGGGCAGCGCTCATCGAGGAGTTCGTCTACGACGAGCACGGGCAACCCCGGTGTTCAACCCTGCTTGACTACCACGTTCCGACGGGGGACACGATGCCCGACATCCGCATCGAGCACCTGGAGATTCCCAGCCCCTACACCCCCGGCGGCATGAAGGGCATGGGCGAGGGGGGAACCAACGGCGCCTACGGGGCGGTGGTGAACGCGGTGTGCGCTGCGTTGCCCGACGTCGACTGGTCGGAGTTGACCACACCGCTGTCGGCCGACCGGATGTGGGAGGCCATGCACGGCGAGGGTTGACCGCCACCGTTGTGTTCGGGCGGGCGGGAAGTACTCAGATGTCGCGAGGGGTGTTGGGGGTTCGTTCGGCCATGGTGCCGAGGGTCACCGCGGTTTCGGCGCCGCCGTCGACGATCAGGTTGGTGCCGTTGACCCACGAGGCGGCCCGGCTGAGCAGGAAAGCGATGGGGGCGGCGATCTCGGCGGGATAGCCCTCGCGCCCCCCGGCGTAGGTGCGGAGTTCGGCCAGGCGATCGGCGTCCATGGTGGTGTAGAAGTCGTCCAGGATGGGGGTGTAGACCGCGCCGGGGCTCACTGCGTTGACCCGGATGCGTCGGTCCACGTGTTTGGTGGCGGTGACCATCGTGTAGACGGTGACGGCCTCCTTGCTGAGGAAGTAGGCCTCCACCGGGTCGAGTTGCCGTTGGGCGAACTCGGCCAGACCGGCGGCCATGGAGTCGGTGGCCAGGAGTTGCGTGATGACGTCGAGTCGCTTGGGCCAGCCGGTTCCGGCACACGAGGCGATGTTCACCACCGACGCACCGTCCTCCAGTCGGGGCAGCAACCGCTCGGTCAGGTGGCGGAGACCGAAGAGGTTCACCCTCATGATGTCGGCGGCGGGCCGGGTGGTGGGTAGGCCTGCGGCGTTGCACACGCCGTGCAGTGCGCCGTCCAGGCGGGCCACGAGGTGGTCGATGGCCTCGGGGTCACCGAGATCGCACGGGTACCACTCGTCCATGGGCACGGGGGGTTCGTGGCGGTCCACCCCCACCAGCCGGGCGCCCTCAGCGGCCAGAAGCTGCACGGTGGCCAGGCCGATGCCCGATGCGCACCCGGTGACCAGCACGCGAAGGCCCCGGATCGAGCCCGACACCGGGAGCAGTTCGGGTGGTGGGGCGGGTTCCATCAGAAGCTCCCTTCGGCCACCCGGTCGACGTCCTGCAGCACGATCAGATCCTGGTGGAGTTCCATCCACACGTCGTGGAAGGAGTCGGACATCACGCCGGTGAAGCGGTTGGTGTCCCCGGCCCGGACGGCGGCGGCTGCCTCCTCGAGGCGGTGCTGGTAGCGGGCCATGCGGGGGAGCACGGCGGCCAACTCCTGGATCACCGGGGCCGTGCGGGTGGCGAGGTCGGCGAGGTGGGCGATGCAGGCGGCGTCGTAGTCGGGGTCGGTGTGGTCGTTGGGCTCGTCGGGGCCCCGCATCTGCCACGTGGTACACAGGGTCTTGAACTCGCCGTTGAGGGTGAGGAACCGCTGGTACGGGGGGCCGAGTTGGGCTTTCATGTCGTCGCGTACCGAAGCCATCTGCTCGGCGTGGAGTTCTTGGCCGGGGGGCGAGAGGCAGTACAGGTTGCGGGCTTCGATGTGGCGGACCAGCCCCCGCTCGGCCAGGTCGGCCAAAGCCCCGGCGGGCTCCGCCCCGAGGCTGGCGGCCAGGCCCTCGGGGGTGACGAAACCGCGCACCTTGACGGTGTGCAGGACCAGGGCTTCGGTGATGTCGCCGACGTCGACCGCAGGGTTCGACGGCGCCGGGGCCGGTGGGGGGGACGTTTCCGACGGGGTGTCGGTGTCCGACGGAGCGGCGGCCTTCGGATCTGGTGCGGTGGGGAAGGTGAACGTCACGTCGGCGATGTCGACCCGCCCGCACGCCAGGAGCGACTGGGCCACCCCGAGGCGGGCCATCGGCACCCGGTACGGCGAGCACGACACCGAATCGACGCCGAGGCCGACCAGGAAAGCAGCCGAGGACGGGTCCCCGGCGTGTTCCCCGCAGGCCCCCAGCTTGATGGTCGGCTTGGCCGACCGGGCGTGGCGACAGGCGTGCTCCAGCATGGCCCCCACCCCTTCCTGGTCGAGCACCCCGAACGGGTTGGCCGCCAGGATGCCGAGTTCCCGGTAGGCGGGCAACAGCTTCGCCTCCACGTCGTCGCGGCTGAAGGCGAACGTCATCTGGGTGAGGTCGTTGGTGCCGAAAGAGAAGAAGTCGGCGTGTTCGGCCAGGGCACCCGCGGTGATGGCCGCCCGAGGGGTCTCGATCATGGCCCCCACGGTGATGATGTCGGAGCTGAATTCGGGGTGGCCGATCTCGTCGAGCACGCCCGCCACCCAGCCGCGGGCAATGCGTAGCTCCTCGGCGTCGACCACCAACGGGATCATGATCTCCACGTGGGGACGCAGGCCCCGCTCGTAGAGGATGGCCGCGGCCCGACACAGGGCCTGCACTTGCATCTGGTAGACGCCGGGGCGCACGGCGGCGAGGCGCACGCCGCGGGTGCCGAGCATGGGGTTCGACTCGTGGAGGCGGCGAACGGCGGCCAGTTCGGTTTGCTCCGGGCCGGTGAGTTCGCCTCGGGCCTCTCGGGCGATCAGGTCGTGAAGGTCGGGGAGGAACTCGTGCAGGGGCGGATCGAGCAGGCGAACGGTGACCGGCAGCGAGCCCATCGCGGCCAGCAGGGCCTCGAAGTCGGCCTGCTGAGCCTGTTCGAGTTGGGCGAGGGCGGCGGCCTCGGTGGCCTGATCGGGAGCCAGGATGAACCGCCGCACGGCTCCGAGGCGGTCGGCGGCCAGGAACATGTGCTCCGTGCGGCACAACCCGATGCCCTGAGCGCCGAGTTCTCGACCGTGGCCCGCGTCCCCGGCGGTGTCGGCGTTGACCCGCACCTCGACGTGGCCGGCGTTCACCTCGTCGGCCCACCCCAGGAGCTGGTCGAGTTCGGCCGGCGGGTCGCGGTGGATGGTGGCCAGCGCCCCGGTGTAGACCGCACCGGTGCTGCCGTCGATGGTGATCAGGTCGCCGGGGTACAGGGTGCGGTCGCCGATGGTGACGGTGCCGTCGGCGATGTGGGCTTCGGCGGCCCCGACCACCGCGGGGATGCCCCAGCCCCGGGCCACCACGGCGGCGTGGCTGACCAGTCCGCCCCGGGTGGTGAGGATGCCGTTGGCGGCCTGCATGCCCACGACATCGTCGGGGGTGGTCTCGGCCCGTACGAGGATGACGGCGCGCCCCTCGTCGGCGGCCCGCACGGCGTCCTCGGCGCTGAGCACGATCTCGCCGCCCGCCGCGCCCGGTGAGGCGGGCAAGCCCGTGGTGATGGCCTCGGCGTCGGTGACGTCGAGGGCCTCGTGGAAGAACGCCGCCAGATCGTCGGGCTCGACGCTCCGGAGGGCGGTGACCACGGCCAAGCGGTCCCTGGTAGTTCTGGCCCCTCGAACGGCTTCGCGGATGGTTGCGGCGATGTCGGACACGGCGGAGGGTCTCGCTACTCGCTGGGGACGCGGTGGCCGTTGCGGATTCCAGCTTCGCCGCGGTGACCGGTGTCATCCATGCTGCGCTACTCGGTGGGGACGCGGTGGCCGTTGCGGGCCACCGGGAACTGGTTCACCGGGTCGTCGCAGCGTCGGCGGCCGGTGGGTGGGCCCTGGGCCGGGTCGCCTTCCAGCAGCTCGGCGCCCACCGGGGCGTACTGCAGGATGTAGGCCTTGCGGACCGCCTCGGTGGTGTTGGGCCCGGTGAGATGAGGGGTGAGCGAGGAGAAGATCACCGCCCCGCCCGCGCCGACCGGTGCCGCAGCCTTCGACGGGGGTTCGGTGAAGCACTGGAAGCCCAGCGGGTCGACGTAGTCGTGGTGCAGGGTGCCGTGGCGATGGACGCCGGGGGCCACCCAAGGGCAGCCGTTGTCGACGGTGGCGTCGGTGAGGGCCAACCACACGGTCACGTACTGCTGGGGCTCGATGAAGGTGTAGCCGTTGTCCTGATGCCACGGGAACCGGCGGGGCTTTTCCGGCTTCTTGTACACCACCTGGTCCCAGTAGAGGTTGACGTCGGGTCCGAGGAGGTCCACCACCGCACCGACGACGCGGGGGTCACGGGCCAACTCCCCGAGCACCGCGGAGCGGGAGGCCAGATGGGGGGCGAAGACGATGGCGTCGGCCTCGGCGATGGCCAGGCGCCCGTCGGGGAGCTGCCGCAGACCGGCGTCCACCTCGGCCTCGAAGGCGTCGCACTCGCCGATGACCCCGGCCAGTGTGTCCCCGTCGATCATTCCGGGCCGCACCACATAGCCGTGGCGGTCGTAGGCGTCGACCTCTTCGCCCGTCAGCGTGGTCGGCACCGACGAGGGTGCGCTCCACTCGAACGCCGTGTTCCAGGGGTGCCGCCGCATCAATTCACCGCCGGGGCCGGACATTGCTCAGGAGCCACCACACCATGTTGGCCCATCTTGGCCCCGTCATGGGGATGTGGCCCGCCGTAGGGCGGCGGTGTCGTCGGGGTCGTGGGCGAAAGGCTGGGGATCTCACTCATCGTGGTGCCCATGGCGTCTGGGTGAGTCCCAGGAGGGTTCTGCCAGGGGCATGAAGAAGTCCAGCATGTCCTGACGGAAGAGTTCGGGTTGGCCGTCGGTACCTCCGATGGAAGCACCCCTGGTGACGTGGCCACCCTGGTATGCGGCGATGAACAGGTCGCGGTCCACGGTTTGGGGATCGGCGACGCCGGTTCGGGGATCGACCAGGCGACCCTGGTCATCGATCAGCACGGTGGGAGCGGTTACGGCCACGGCGGCGTCGTCGATCCGATGGACCCGCTCCAGGCGATCAAAACTGTGGTGGGCCCCGGCCACGACGGCCACGGTGGCGTCGGCACCGGCAAGGCGCATGGCGTGGGTCTGGGCCTGTACCTGTTGCACGGAGCACCACTCGTCGAGTTCACCGATGATCGCCCGGTAGCGGGTTGCGCCGATGGCCGGATGAGCGAACTGATGGCCGCACCACGGATAGGCCGCGTACACCGCGGCCATGCCGGTGTGGGGACCGAGGATGGGATCGGCGAAGAGTCGACAGGCGGCCAGGGTGACCGCCGTGCCGCCTCGACTGTGCCCGAGCGCCCCGATTCTCTGGGAGTCGATCTCGGGTCGGGCGGCCAGGGTGGCCACCAGAGCGAGAACGTCGAAGGCGGAGGCGGCGAAGCTGTACTGGGTTTGGTCGGCCACGGTGGATTCCACCTCGCGTCCGCCGAAGGGGTCCAGAATGCACGCGGCGAGCCCGGCTTCGAGCAGGGTCCGGGCGTGCGCCCGATGGTTGGGTCCGATCCCCAGACTCCCGGGGACCACCGCCACGATCGGAAGCGGACGCGGGCCCTCAGGAAGGTAGAGCTGGGCGGTGATCTCGACACTGGGGCAGCCGGAGGGATCGGTGATCGCCTGCCAGTAGTTCCGTGGATTGGCCGACTCGAAGGCGATCACCTCCCTCGTGATGCCGGCTGTGGCCACGGCCACCTCGGTTCGGGCATCGGCCTCCGCATTCACCCGATCCACTGCGTCATCGGAAGCGGTCACCGCGGAATGTTGCCCCCGGAACCGGCCCAAAGCAACTGCACATCCCGGACAGTTGCAACCTCGCCTCATGCTGTCCGAGCCGGTAGAGCCGTCGGGCATCAGTATGTGCTACATTGCAGCACATGTCGGAAGTCGGGATTCGTGCGCTTAAGCAGAACGCGTCTGCGGTCGTGGCCGAGGCGGCGGCCGGTGAGACGGTGACGATCACGGACCGGGGAAGGCCCGTTGCTCAGATGACGCCTCTGCGCAAGTCGCGCCTGGAGGCCCTGGTCGAAGCGGGGAGGGCCCGCCCGCCACGCCGCGAGGCCACGGAATTGCCGATTCCCGAGCCCGGCCCGGATCTGTCCGGAGTACTGGCGGAGATGCGCGACGACCAGCGGTATTGAAGATCAGCGGTATTGAGGTGGCGTTCTATCTCGACACCTCGGCGTTGGTGAAGCTGGTCGTTGCCGAGCCCGAGACTGCGTCGCTGCGGGCGTGGATCGCAGAAGCCGATGCCGATCTGGTTGCCAGTGATCTGGTTCGAACCGAACTGCTGCGAGCGGTGCGCCGAGTTGCCCCCGACCGGGCGGTGTTGGCCCAACAAGTGTTGGATTCGGTCACCCTCACCGAAGTAACCCCCGCGGTCTTCGCCGAGGCCGGTCGGATCGACCCGGTGGAGTTGAGGTCCCTGGACGCCGTTCACCTGGCGGCCGCGCTGGATTTGGGAGATGACCTCGAAGTGATGGTGACCTACGACCGGCGATTGGCGGAGGCGGCGGCGGCCCATGGTGTGGCGGTCCTGGCCCCGCATTGAACAGGAAAACTTGGTGCGGTGTTGTTTGGGAAGGTGCGGCGATCGGTCACGTGGTCAGTGGCTTCAGGTTCGGGATGGTCGCCCACGAATTGGTCGCGGGCCGGTTCCTGGAGCCGTCAGAGTGCTGAGGCGGGAGTCGCCGCCTTAGCCCACCGGTTGGGTGTGGGCCGCGTCGAGGCCGACGGAGATGACCATGGGGCGGTCCTCGGTGTGCCACCGGCCGTCGATCCGGACGTCGAGTTGGCCAAGGTCCAGGGTGATGACCACCTCGGTTCGGGCCTGGCTTTCGAGGCGGACCTTGGCGAAGCCGACGAGGCGGCGTTCGGGACGCCGGTGCTCCGAGTCGGCCACCGAGCCGAAGGCGAACACCACGGCCAACCCCGGTCGGTTGGCCCGGTTCTCCACGGTGACCACAACCTGGTGGCCGTCGTCGCTCATCGTCGCACCGGCGATGGCGCAGTCGGCGTAGCTGAGGCCGTGGCCGAAGGGTAGGTGGGCGTCGACCCCGCACGAGTCGAGATACCACTGGCCGTGAAGCAGGTCGTAGGTGACCTCGGTGGCGTCGGGTTCGAAATCGACGAGGTCCGATTCGGCGCGGGGCACGGCGAAGGGCAGCCGGCCGCCCGGCTCGGTGCCGGTCAACACGTCGCCCAGGGCCCGACCGCCCTCGACGCCGGCGTACCACGAGACCAGGGCCGCGGGCACCGTGTCGAGCCAGGGCACCACCACGCCGCTGCCCGCGACGACGACCACCACCACACGGTCGCTTCGGGCCGCGGCGGCTTCGATCAGGCGTTCGTGGGCGGCGGGCAGCCGCAATGATGTCCGGTCGCCGCCCGCGGCGGCCTCCTCGTCGTCGTCCCAGCCGCTGTCCGAGGCCAGGGCCTCGGGATCCAGGCCGAGCGTCGGGTGGTCCATGGGGGGCGTGATGTCGAAGATGATCTCGGCCACCCCACCGACGAACTCGCCCTCGTCGTGGCGGGTGTAGCCCACGACCACCACCACCAAGTCGGCGTCGGTGGCGATGGTGGCGTCCTCCGGGGAGTGCGTCACCTGGGCACCCGGGAATGCTTCGATGATGCCCGCGAGCGGGGTGACGGGGTCGGGAACGTCCACCACGTTGCTGGATCCGGCGTCGCCCATGTTCACCGCGGTGGCCAATTCGCCCAACACCGCGATCTTGGTGACGGCGCGAGGATCAACCGGCAGCAGCCCGTCGTTTTTGAGGAGGACCATCGACTCGACGGCCACCCGTCGGGCCAAGGACCGATGCGGCTCGGAGCCGACCACCGAGGCGTCCGGTTGTTCCCCGTAGACGCGGGCAAAGCGCAACATGGTGGTCACCGTCTCGGCGACCCGGGCGTCCACGTCGTCGGTGGAGAGCGTTCCGTTGGCCACCGCGTCGGCCAGGGTCATGGCCCGCTGCTGGGCGAAGGGCATCTCGACGTTGCACCCGGCCTGCACCGACCGCACCGGGTCGCGCAGGCCGGCGACGAAGTCGGTGACCACGAACCCGTCCCATTCCCACTCCTCACGGAGTATGTCGGTGAGCAGCTCGTGGTTCTGGCTGCACCATTGGCCGTTGAGCGAGTTGTAGGCGCTCATGGTGGCGGCCACGCCCTCGTCGGCCACCCGACGGAAGTGGGGAAGGTACACTTCGTGCAGGGCCCGCTCATCGGCGGTCACGTCGAGCTTGAACCGGGTGTTCTCCATCGAGTTCAAGGCGAAGTGCTTCATGGCGGCCATCACGTGACGCTGCAGCCCCCGGGTGAATGCGGCGGCCATCTCACCCACGTGGTGGGGATCCTCCCCGTAGGTCTCCTGGGCTCGTCCCCACCCCAGATGACGCAGCAGGTTCATGCAGACCGCCCCGGTGAAGGTGGCGCCGTTGGCCCGCAGCTCGGCCCCGATGGCCTCGCCCACCTGCTCCTCCAGGTTCGGATCGAAAGTGGCGCCGCGGGCCATCGACACCGGAAAAGACGTGGAGGGGCCCATCACGCAGCCACGGGGGCCGTCGGCGAAATCGAGGCCCGGAACGCCGAGGCGATCCACGTGGGCCGCGGGCCACGTCCGGCTCCCGTAGCCCACCATCATCTGCCGCAAACCCGGCCAGAACGGCAGATCGCCGTCGAGGCACCCCAGCTTCTCTTCCAGGGTCATCTGTCCCACCAGCGCTTCGGCCTCGGCACGGGCATCGGCGCCCGCACCCACCCGACTCACCGCGTCATCGAAAGCAGTCACCGCGGAATGTTGCCCCCGGAACCCAGCCAAAGCAACTGCACACCCCGAACGGATGCCACGCGGTCGACCACTGTACGAGCCGGTCGCGGTTGACCGCGACCGCAGCGAACACCGCGATCGCCTTTACCCCTGATCGTGCGGGTTGGCGTTTCGGTACTCCTTGACGGCGGTGAACGGGTCTTCGGCGTTGCGCCAGTGGCCGAGGGCGGGGCCGCTGGGCTGGTAGCCGATTAGGCGAATGAGGTCGTCGTCCCAGTCGGCGACCACCGCGGGTGGGTACTCCAGCAGCAGTTGCTCGGTCGGGCAGAGCCACCCGGCGGCGTACTGGGCGTTGATGGCGAGCCGGACGTCGCCGGAGGTGTTGTGTCCGCCGCCGTGGAACACCAGGCCGGTGTAGAGCAGCACGGAGCCCTTGGGGGCCACGGCGGCGACCGCGTCGCCCGGTTCCGGTCGCCGGTCGTCGGCCCAGAGGTGACTTCCGGGCACCACCCGGGTGGCGCCGTTGGTCTCGGTGAAGTCGGACACCGCCCACAGGGCGTTGAGATCCACCTCAACCGGAAACGGGGGTGCCCCGTACTTCCAGGTGTCGCGGTGGAGCAACTGGTCGGGCTCGCCGGGAAAGAGCTCGAAGTAGTGGGCGAACGAGAGCTTCCAGGAGGTGGCATGGCCGAGGATGTGGCTGCCCGCGGCCAGGACGGCCCGGTGGCGGGCGAGATGGGTGCGGAACGTGGGGGAGCGGCCCACCACCAGACCGGTGCGCCGGGTGCCGGATCCGGCGAAGTCGGACGTACCCCGCGGCGTGTGGGCGGTGTAGGGGGCCATCTCGGTGGCCGCGGCGTCCATGATGTCGGGGTCCACCGCTCGTTCGATCACGCAGCAACCCGCCTCGGTGATGGCTTCGCACACCCTGTGGTCGGAGGCGTCGGCCGCAAGCCTGGGAATCTCAAGCGAAGAGACGCTTCCCGGAGTCGTCACCGGCGCATCATAGTGAACGCGGTCGATTTGCCACTCGCGCTCTCGGTCCCTCAGCGTCGCTGAAGCTGATGGTGGCCGAGACGGCGACACACCGCTAGCTTGGCCGGGTGTTGCGGATGGTGCGGCGATGGGTGATGTGGTGAGTGACTTCAGGTTCGGGATGGTCGGTCACGGGATGATCGCGGGTCGGTTCGCGGAGGCCATCAGGGTCGTCGACGGTGCCGAGGTGGTGGCGGTGTCGGGTCGCAACCGGGCTCGGGCCGAGGCGTTCGCCGATGCCCACGGCATCCCGGCGGCCTACGGGTCGGCGGGGGAGATGTTGGCCGCCGGTGGACTCGACGCGGTGTACGTGTGTACTCCCCATCCGGCGCACGCCGACGCGGCGGTGGCGTGTTTGGAGGCCGGCGTCGGGGTGCTGGTGGAAAAGCCGCTGGCGCCCACCCAGGCCCAGGTGCGGCAAATTTTGGCGGCATCGGCCGCCGGTGGGGCGTTTGTCATGGAGGCCATGTGGACCCGCTTCCTGCCCGTCTACGAGATCGTTCGGCGGTGGTTGGACGACGGGCGCATCGGCCAGGTCACCAAGTTGTCGGCTTCCTTCGGTTTCCGGGTGCCGGTGGACCCGACCCATCGGTTGTTCGATCCGGCGTTGGCCGGGGGAAGTCTCTTGGATGTCGGGGTCTACCCGCTGGGCCTGGCCCGCTGGCTGTTCGGGGCGCCTCCCGAACAGGTGGCTGCGGTCGGCGTGGTGGGCGACACCGGGGTGGACGAGCACGTGGCCATCTCGGCCAGGTACCCCACCGGTGGCCTCGCCCAGCTCGGATGCGCGGTGGTGGCTGAGCTGGACCCGGTGGCGGTGATGACCGGCACCGAGGGCACCATCGAGATTCCCGACTTCTGGGGGGCGGAACGGGCCACCCTGCGTACCACCGGTGAGGAGATAGTTGAGGAGGTGCCGCACCGGGGCAACGGCTTCGAGTACCAAATCGAAGAAGTCATGGATTGCGTACGATCAGGAGTCCTCGAGAGCCACCGCATGCCCCATGCCCAATCGCTGGAGATGGCCGAACTCTGCGACCGACTGCGGCGCGACCTCCAGGTGTCCTACCCCTTCGAGTAGCTCCCTAACACCCCCTGAGGCGGGCGCCGCCACGGCCACCCCACCGGTCGGGTGCGGGGTGCGAGGAGCGGTGGGGCAGATGACGGGCCCCGGGGGTGGGTCAGCGGGGGTCTTGATCGGCTTCGTCTTCGGCGGGAGCGAGGTCGTCGACCAGTAGGTGGCGGTTGTCGGTGGTGCGGTGGACCGCCTTGAAGAGCAGGTGGACGCCGACGGGCAGGGTGAGGACCATGGCCGCGCCGGCAATGGCCAAAGCGGCGGCACCGCCGGCGCCGAGTTGGATGCCCGCGCCGACGGCGGCGATGAGGAACGCCACCGGGCTGGCCTTGCCCGCGGCGTGCAAGCGGGCGTAGGGGGTGCTGAATCGGAGGATACCGATGCCCGCCAGCACGGCAACGGCGCCGCCGATCACCATGAGGGTGGTGGCCAGGACGGTCACGGTCGGGCCTCTTCGGAGTCCATGCCGCGCTGTTCCTGCTGGAGGTAGCGGCTGGCGGCCACGGTGGCGGTGAAGCCGATGATGGCGATCACGATGAGGATGACGAGGTAGGTGGTGTCGTCGCGGCGGGCGGCGTCCACCGCGATGGCCCCCATGGCGCTGATGAGGGCCACGTCGATGGCCATGATCCTCTCGGCCAGGCCGGGGCCGATGACGAGCCGAACGATGCCACACGCCGCCGCGAAGGCGAACCCGCAGATGGCGAAGATCACAGCACGGCGCTTTCTTGTCGGGGGACGGGCAGGGCGTCGTGGGCCAGGCGGGCGAGCTGGCGAACGTGGGCGACGGTGTCGTCTCGCAGCCGGTCGTGGAGGAGGTGGAGGTACAAGATGTTGCGGTCGGGGTCGGCGTCCACCACCGCGGTTCCGGGCGTGAGGGTGATGGCGATGACCAGCAGCAGGAGATGGTCCCGACTGGAGAGCGGCACGTCCACGGCGATGATGGACTCGTCGGTGCTGTCGACCGGTGTGATGATCTCGACGGCCACATTCAGCGTGGACCGAGCCAGGTCGGCGGCCACCACCCCGAGGAGTCGCAGCAGGGGCCACAACCGAACGCCGCCCGCGCCCCGGGTGCCGACGCCCATGGCGGTGACGGCCACCGCTACCGCCAAGCCCGCCACCACGGTGCCGGGAGCGAGGTCGGCCCACAGACCGCACCACACGGCGGTGAGCGCCACCAGCGAGATCAGGCTGCGGAGTCGAAACAGTCGGCTCATGGGGCGGCCTGGCCAAAGGCGTCGGCTTGGGCGAGCAGGGCATCAGCGGCGTCTTTGCTGAGGTCGAACAAGGGGCCGGCGAACAAGGAGATGGCCAGGGTTCCGGCCACGGCGAGGCCGGTGGCGGCCACCATGGTGGCCCGGTTGCCCGGCGGCGTGTCGCTCTCGTCCTCGGGGGGGTCACCGGCACCCGGCGCCGGGCCCCAGAACACGCCGAGCCAGATCTTGGCCATGGACAACAAGGTGAGGGCCCCGGCCAGCAGGGCGGCGGTGACCACGACGGTGGACGATTCGGCGATGCCCGCGGAGATCACCGCGAACTTGGCCACGAAGCCGGAAAAGGGCGGCATCCCGGCCAGGCTGAGGGCCGGGATGGCGAACAGGGCGGCAAAGAGGGGCCGGCGGGCGCCGAGCCCGCTGGTGCGCTCCAGCGACCCGGTTCCCTGCTCGTTCTCGATGAGCCCACCGACCAGGAACAGCACGGTCTTCACCGGCATGTGGTGCACCAGGAACAAGATGGCCCCGGCCAGGCCGGCGGCGGTGAACAGCCCGAGGCCCATGAGCATGTAGCCGATCTGGCTGATGATGTGGAACGACAAGATGCGCTTCACGTCGGATTGCGCCAGGGCGCCGATGGCGCCGACGACCATGGTGACGGCGGCCAAAATCAGCATGGCCGGACCGAGATCGTCCATGGCGGTCGCCGAGTGAAAGCGGATGAGGGCGTACAGCCCGATCTTGGTGAGCAGACCGGCGAACACCGCGGTGATGGTGGTGGGCGCGGTCGGGTAGGAGTCGGGCAGCCAGGCGAACAGGGGGAACACCGCGGCCTTGGTGCCGAACACGACCAGGAACCAGGCGCCGATGCCGAGTCGGACACCGTCGGGAAGATCGGCCATGCGTTCGGCGGCCAAGGCGATGTTGACCGTTCCGGTGGCGGTGTAGACGAGGGCCACCCCGATGAGGAACAGGGTGGAGGCCAGCAGGTTCAAGGACACGTAGGTCATCCCGGAGCGGACCTGATCCCGCTGACCTTGGTGGGTGAGCAGGACGTAACTGGAGACCAGGATCATCTCGAAGGCGACGAAGAGCGTGAACAGGTCCCCGGTCAAAAAGGCCAGGGAGACTCCGGCGGTCAGCACGCACAGCAGCGGCCCGGTGAGTTCGGGGTTGGCCCCCCAGGCGGTACGGCGCTGGCCGATGGCGAATATCTCCACCACCACGATGATCATGAGAGCCACCGGCAACAGGAGCACGGCGAGCAGGTCGGCGACGAGCACGATGCCCAACTCCGGGTGCCAGCCGCCGACGCGGACGAAGTGGGTTCCCTGGTCGGCCACGTGGACGAGCGCCCCGATGGCCGCGCCCGCGGCGGTGACGAGCCCCAACAGGGTGACGGCGTCACGGAGGTGGGTTTGGGTGCGCAGCCCGAGACTGAGGGCGGCGCAGATGAGCGGGGCCACGATGGTGGTGGCAATCAACGCCGTCATGGGTCGTCCTGCTGGTCGGCGGACTCGGCGATCCGGCGGTCCTCCAAGTCGTCTTCGACCAGGTCGTCACCGGTCAGGGTCTGCTGGCGGCCGGCCAGCGCCAAAAGGAACAGGGTCAGCCCGAAGGAGATGACGATGGCGGTGAGGGCGAGGGCCTGCGGAAGGGGGTTGGAGATCTCCTCGCCGGTGGTGGTGATCGGAGCGTCGCCTCCGGGGCCTCCGGCGCCGAGCAGGGCAAGGACGGCGGCGTGTCCCAAGAGCGTGAAGCCGAGCACGATGCGGCTCAACGAGCGGGTGGTGATGAGGAAGAGGCCACAGGAGGTGAGGCCGCCAATGGCGAACAGCAGCGCGATGCTCATCGGATCTCTTCCCTCGGTTTGGGGGCAACGTCGGAGGGGGAGGGGTTCGGGGGCGCGTCGCCGTCCGGGGTTGGCTCGTCGAGCTCCGGGTCCTCGGTGGCGAGGCCGTCGAGGAGGGCGATGACGAGGCCGACCACGATGGCGGCGACGCCGATGTCGAACACCAGGGCGGTACCCGACTTGACGGTGCCGAAGAGCGGTAGGTCGGTGGACCACACCGCCTGATCCAAGAGGGGATTGTTCCAGAACACCGGCGCGGCCGCGGTGGCCACCACCACGGTGATCCCGGCGGCGACCAGTCCGAAACCGTGCGTGGTACGCGGGAACCCGGCCACCGAGCGCAGGGTCAGAACCGCGCCGAACACCAGCCCGGCGGCGAACCCCCCGCCGGGCCGATTGTGTCCGGCGAACAGCAGGTACGCGCCGACGACCAACCCGAAGGGGCCCGCGGCCCGAATGCCCAGTTGCGCCACCGGGGAACGTGAACGGATCACCGGGATCGCTCCAGACGACGGACGCGGGCCAAGGCCAGCACCCCCATGGCGACTGCGGCGAGGACCATCACCTCGCCCAGCGTGTCGAGGGCACGGATGTCGGTCAGTATCACGTTGACCACGTTCTTGCCACCCCCCTCGTCGACGGCGGAGGCCACCAGCTCGTCCACCGGGGCGCGGCCGGTGGGGCGTGCGCCGGCGGCCGCCAACGCAACGGTGACGGCCGCGCCGCCGACGGCGGCGAAGACAATCCGAACACTCCTCCAGGTGTTGCCGGCCGGGGGGAATCGGCGCCCGAGACGCCCCAGGCCGAGCACGAAGCCGACGACGATGATCGTCTCGACCAGCAACTGGGTGAGGGCCAGGTCGGGAGCGCCGCGAATCACGAAGAGTGAGGCCATACCCAGCCCGACGGCCCCCAGCGTCAGCGCCGCGCCCAACCGGGAGCGCAGGATCGTGCCCGCGAGTGCGGAGCCCACGGTGGCCACGGCGATGGCCCATTCGAGGGGGTGGTCCCACCACCGCAGATCGACGCCGGCCAGCGATACGAAGAAGGGCAGCGACGCCAGGGACGCGGCGGCCATCATGGTGGTGATGTAGACGGGGAGCGATCCGTGCTGGACCATCCCGGTGAACCGCGGTGACCACGTCAGAACGCCGTCGGTCAACGCATCGGCGCGTTGTTCGCCCACTGCTACGGGGGCGTTGCCGACGCCGCGCCGGGCCAGGGTGGCGCCCACCAGGGCTCCGGCCACCACCACCGCCGCGGAAATCACCAGGGCGGTGTTTACGCCGGGCCACGCGATCAAGCGGTGGACTTCGGCCGCAGGGTCGAGCTGGACCGCCGCCGGGGCGACAATGCGGTTGGCCCCGCTGACGGCGGCGTAGCCCAACACTCCGGCGGCGGCCAACAGCACCGACGGCACCGCCATCGCCGCCCGCAACGGGCGCACCGCGGTGGCGGGACCGGGGCCGAACACGCTGACGAGGAACCGGGTGGTGTAGGCCACGGTGAGCACTGACCCCGCGGCGATGGCGCCGGTGAAGACGATGCGGTTGGCCCAACCGAGTTCGAGGCTCGCTTCGATGGCGGACTCTTTGGCCATGAAGCCGATCAGCGGGGGCACACCGGCCATCGACAGCGAGGCCAGGGCGGCGGTGGCACCGGCCATCGGCATCGAGCGCCAGAGGCCGCCCAGTTCGGCGATGTCCCTCGTGCCGGTGCGGATGTCGATTTCGCCCACCACCAGGAACAACGTGGCCTTGAACAGGGCGTGGGCGAAGAGAATGGCCACGCCGGCGAACGTGGCCTTGGCCGGGCCGAGGGAGAACAGGATGACCATGAGCCCGAGCTGCGACACCGTGCCCCAGGCCAAGATCAGCTTGGCGTCACGGTGGCGGAGAGCGCCCACCGCCCCCCACAGCATGGTTGCCACCCCCAGGCATCCCCCCACGACCTGCCAGCTCACCGTGTGGCGCAGCGCCGGACCGGTCAACGCCATGAGCAGCACGCCCGCCTTCACCATGGTGGCGGAGTGCAGGTAGGCACTGACCGGCGTGGGCGCGGCCATCGCCCCCGGGAGCCAGACGTGAAACGGCACCTGAGCCGACTTGGTGGCGGCACCGATCAGGATCAGCACCGCGGCCAAGGTCGCGGTGGCCCCCGTTGCCGGGCCGAGGTCGCTGATGGCGTTGACGCCGGTGGTCCTGACCAACAGCAACAGGCCGGCCAACAACACCAGCCCGCCGATACCGGTGATCATGAGGGCTCGGCGGGCGGCGGCCCGCACGGCGGCGTCGGAGTGCTTGTGACCGATCAACAGAAAAGACGTGATCGAGGTGAGTTCCCAGAAGATGAACAGGGTCCACACCGAGTCGGCCCACACCAGCCCGAGCATGGAGCCGGAGAAGGCCAGCAGGGTGGCCGGGAACCGGGTGCCGCCCGGGGCCTGCGGGTCGAAGTACCCGACGGCGTACACGAACACCAGGGCGCCGATGCCCGCCACCAGCAGCCCCATGAGGTCGGCCATGGGCCCGATGCGAAACCCCAGCGACAGATCGAGGCCGTCCACCCACACGACCTCGGCCGTGGTGGGTGCCGCGTCGCTCACCAATCGGGCCACGACCCATGCGGCGGTGGCCGCCGGGGGCAGGGCCGCCACTGCCAACCCCGACCTCATGGACCTGCGGCCCGCCAGGGCCGCGGCCACGACGCCGATCAGGTGCGCAGCGAGCAGCCCCAAGACCATGGGCCACAAGATATAGGTCCGACCGGAAAAACGGTCACACCACGATCGGGCGGGTTGACCGTGGTTCGGATCACCCTCGGTGGAGTCGGGCGGCGGCGTCGGCCTTGAGGTGGCCCTTGGCCACCTTGCCCCCCGAGGACCGAGGCAGGGCGTCCAGGATGAACAGGTGCTCGGGCCACCACTCCCGGGACACACCCCGGCGGGCCAGGTGCTCCCGCAGCCCGTCCAGGTCCAACGCGGTGCCGGACACCAACTCCACGTAGGCGGCCACCCGCTCACCGAAGGTCGGGTCGGGGGCGGCCACGGCGGCCACCAGGGCGATGGCGGGATGGGTCATCAACTCGTCTTCCACCGCCGGGGCGCTGATGTTCTTGCCGCCCCGGATGATGAAGTCCGAGGTGCGTCCCACCACCCGCAGATAGCCTTCGCGGTCGATCTCCACGATGTCGCCCATGAGCATCCAGCCGTCCTCGGTGACGAGCTCGGCGTTGGCCTCGGGGTCGTTGTAGTAGCCGAGGGCGGTGGCCGGTCCCCGACAAGCAGGGCGGCCCCGCCCCCGTAGGTCGGGCAGCCTCCGGCCGTCGTCGGGGTCGTACAACCGGCAGTTCATCTCCGGTTCGCAGCGGCCCCCGGTGCGCAGCCGGGCCGATCGGGGATCGCTCCGGCGGGTGCCGCTCAGCATCCCGGTCTCGTTGGAGCCGTAGAAGTTCAACACCGTGCAGCCGGTGCGGTCCTCGAACTCGGCGGCCCGCTGTTCGGGGATGGCCTCGCCCCCGGTGAACATCACCCGCAACGAGGACAGGTCGTGATCGTCGAACGCCGGGCTGTTCAGCATCATGATGAACTGGGTGGTCACCGCGCACAGCACGGTCACCCGTTCGGCCTCGATCAGGCGCAACAGGGCGGCGGCGTCGAACTCGGCCATCACCACGGTGGGCACCCCGAGGATGGTCGGGGTGTAGTGGGCGGTCCACAGGCCGAAACCGAACGGGGCGGGCACCGGCACGCAGAACACCTCGTCGGACCCCAGCCCGCCGTAGTCCACCGCCTTCTGGTGGAAGTAGAACCAGCGGTTGTGGGTCTGCATCACGCACTTGGGCCGCCCGGTGGTCCCCGAGGTGGAGTTCAGCAGGCACAGCTCCGAGGGTCCGAGGCGGCGCTCCTCCACGATTTCGTCGAAATCGGCCACCGCGGCTGGGGTCGGGGCCGGTTGGCCGTCGAGCCTCAGGTCCGCCCCTTGGCCGACACCGTCCACGGTGAGGTGGGTGCGCAGGGCGGGCAGCGTGTTGCGGAGGTCGGCCACCAGTTCGCCCGCGGGCCGGCCGTGGTGCCGGGGACCGGTGATGATGGCTCGGGCCCCGGACGTGGCCACCAGGTGGGCGATTTCGGCTGGTCCGGCGCGGTGGCCGATGCCCATCACCACCACCCCGGCCCGATCGGCCCCGGTGAAGGTGGCGTGGACGGCGGCCCCGTCGGGGAGAATCACCGCGGCCCGGTCGCCCCGGTCCAGACCGGCGGCCAACAGGGCGGCGGCCACCCGGTCGGACAGGAGGTCGTAATCGGCCCAGGTGGTCCGGTCGACGCGGCCGTCGGGCCCCTCGGGGTGGTCGGGCTCCGCCTGCGGGCGGTGCCAGGTGAGGTAGGCGGGATCGTCGGGGCGCTGGGCGACGTTGCGCCGGATCAGGTCGGTGGGGGTGTGGTGGCCCCACCAGCCCGCCGCCACGTAGGCGGCGGCCACCTCGGGGTCGGCGGCGGGCAGGGGGTCGGGCGCCCGTTTGGAGTCGGTCGCCCGGTTGGGGTCGGCAGCGGGGCTGGGGTCGGTCGCCCGGTTGGGATCGGCGGCGGGGGCTTCGGATGTCCGGGGATCACCGGTGGGCGCCGGGGCCACTAGAAGGAGTTGGGGTCGGCGACCACCGCGTCGGGCACCGGGTGGCGGAACAGCTCGGCGGCGTTGGCCCAGCAGATGCGGGCCACCTCATCGGCGGGAACGTCGGCAAGCTGGTCGGCCAGGAGGCGCTGGGTGTCGGGCCAACTGGAGTCGGCGTGGGGATAGTCGGACTCCACCATCAGGTTCTCCACGCCGATGTAGTGGCGGTGGTCATAGGCCGACGGGTCGTCGATGGCGCAGAACCAGAAGTTGCGGCGCAGGGTGTCGGCCGGGGAGAGGGTCACGTCGTTCCAGGTGCCGTACATGGCGTCGTACTTGCGGACGTGCTCCAAGCGGTCGAGCAGTCCGGCCACCCACCCGGTGCCCCCCTCGCTGAGGGCGATTCTCAGGTTGGGGAATCGCACCGGGATCTTGGAGTACAGCCAATCCACCGCGGCGAACATGGCGTAGCCGAAGAACAGCACTCCCACGGTGTCGGACGGGGCGTCGGGGGCGGTGGCGGGTGACGTGCCGGAGGAGCCCACGTGCAGGCACACCACGGTGTCGGTCTCCTCGCAGGCGGCCATGATGGGATCCCAGTGGCCGGTGTGCAGCGAGGGGAAGCCCAGCGAGTGGGGGGCCTCGGAGAAGCTGATGGCCCGGTAGCCCCGCTCGGCGTTGCGGTACACCTCGGCGGCCCCCACCTCGGGATCGAGGAAGTAGGTGATCTGGCAGGGGATCATGCGTTCGGGACAGGCTCCCGACCACTCTTCGATGTTCCAGTCGTTCCAGGCCCGAACGGCGGCCAGGGCCAACTGGGGGTCGGTGGTGAGCTGCTGAAAGCGCTGGCCGCAGAACCCGGGCAGAAACGACGGGAAGCACAGGGAGGCGTAGACCCCGTTGAGGTCCATGTCGGCGACGCGGGCGGTGATGTCCCAGGCACCCCGGCGCATGTCCTCGAAGCGGGTGGGGTCGAAGCTGTACTCGCTGACCGGCCGACCGGCCACCGCGTTGAACCCCACATTGGGCAGCGAATGCCCGGCGTACACCCAGCTCTCGGACCCGTCGTCGAGGGTGACCACCCGGGGGGCGTCGTCGGCGTACTTGGCCGGAAACCGCTCGGCAAAGGCATCGGGGGGCTCCACGATGTGGTCGTCCACCGAGATGACCGGGGTCCACCGCGGCGCTCGCTCGGGTTCGGGCAGGAACGTCACCCGGCCCTTGACGTTCTGGGTGAACGAGGTGTCGGCGGTGAGGTCGTCCAGCGAAATGGCCATACCCAAGCTTGCCCCGAAGCACCGGGTCCGGGCCACTGCCCCTCTGCACGGGCGTCGTCGTGGGCCGGGCTACGGGGACGGGTCGGCCACCGAGATGCGGACCTGCAGGTCGGTGAAGCTGGGGGGGCCGAGGCCGTCGCTGCAGTGCAGGGCCAGGTGTCGATCTCCCGGTTCGACGATGATGCCGGCGTTGCCCAGCCAGGCCGTTTCCAGTCCACCCAGATCCCAGGCGTTCCACACCTCCAGCCGTCTGATTCGGTCGCCGACCACGGTCAGCTCCACTTCCGACGGGCTGGTGTCGGACCACAGGGTGATCACCTCGGAGACGGCTTCGTTCACCTGCAGCAGGCCGCCGACCGCGGCCAGCTTGAGGGCCTGTCGGCGGTCGGTGCGCGCCGCGGTGCGCTCCACCCGCACCTTGGTTCCCTCCGACGCCGCCAACCGCAACAGGGGTCGCACCTCCCGGCCACGGTGCTTGACGATCTCGAATCCATCGGCGAATTGATCACTGAACGTCGACGGTTCGGTCATGGCCGAAAGAAGGGGCCGAATCTCATGGGCTCGGTCATGGCCGAAAGAAGGGGCCGAGTCTCATGGGCTCGGTCATGGTCGACGGAAGGGGTCGAGGCCCTCGTCGCCCCAGGTGGGGGTCGGTCGGCGATGGTTGGCCCAGCAGTGGCGCAGCATGGGCTCGGGCAGGTCCAACTCCTCGGTGGTCCCGGTGCGGGGGTTGAACCGCTGGGGTGCCTTCCCGATGGCCATGAGGGCCTGGTTGTCGGCGCCGAACACCACCGACGACCGCCGTTCGGACAGGTTCTTCCAGTAGCGGCGGCGCACCGCGGTGATGGACGGGGGCGTACCCCGGGGCGTGAGTTTGAAGATGGATTCGCCCGCTTGCCACGGCCCCGGTTCGGGGGTTGCCTCGGGCCGAGATCCGGGGTCGGGGGCCGCATGCCCGGGAAGCGGGGAGTCGGCTCCCGGGACCGGGGAGCCGGAAGGCGGGTCTTCGGATGCCTGGGCGAGCATTCGGGCGGCGTCCGGCGGGGAGCCGTCTTGTGCAGGGGCCTGCGCCGGGTCCGGGAGGTACGGGGGGGCTGAGGGGGCTGGGGTACCGGTGACATCGGCCAACAGCCAGGCCGGGGTGCCCGTGGTGCGGGGTCGAAACGACCGGCGAATGGGTTTGCCCATCCAGTCCAAGATGATGGCCAATGCGGCCAACGCCAGCATGACCAGCACGAAGACGAAGAAGGTGGCGACCGAGGACATAGGGCTGCAGGGCCGATTGTACGCCCAACGCTACAGGGCCGGGGGCCGGACGTACGGGGGGCGAGGGGGGTCGGGGCCGGGGTGGTCAGGGTAGGCGGGCCAGCAGCATCAGGAGCAGTTCGTAGAAGCCGTCGGCGTCCACCTCGGTGATGTACTGGCAGTTGGCCGGGCGGTCGGTGACGTCCCACCAGTCCACCACGGTCATGCCCAGGGTGAGCGGGGAGTCGGTTTCCACCTCCACGTTGCAGTGGCGGCCCTGGTAGAGGTCGGGGCGCAGCAGGTAGGCGATCACGTTGGGATCGTGCAGCGGGCCCCCGAACATGCCGTACTTGTCCACGTCGAAACGCTCGTAGAAGTCGAGCATGCCCGCCGCGGCGGCACCGGTGCGGGTGCCCAGCCCCCGGATCTGCTCGATCCAGGCGTCGGTCATCAGCGCCTTGTGGGTCACGTCCAGCGGAAACATCGTGACCGGTGCCCCACTGCCGAGCACCACCTTGGCGGCGTCGGGATCCACGTAGATGTTGAACTCGGCGGTGGGTGTGGTGTTGCCGCCCTCGAAGAAGCCTCCCCCCATGCACACGATCTCCCGGATCTTTCCCGCCGTCTCGGGGGCGTTCTCCAACACGGTGGCCACGTTGGTGAGGGGCCCCACCGGACAGATGGTGATCTGCCGCTCCTCGGCGCCCAACAGGGTCTCGGTCATCCAGTCCACGGCGTGTTGGGGCCCCAGGTTGGTGACCGGCTCGGGCAGGTCGGCACCGTCGATGCCCGTGTGGCCGTGGACGTGCTCGGCGGTGACCAGCTCCCGGCGCAACGGGCGATCGCAGCCCGCGAAGACGGGTACGTCGTGGCGGCCCGCCAGCTCGCAGATCATGCGGGCGTTGCGGGCGGTCAACTCCAGGGGCACGTTGCCCGCCACCGCGGTGATGCCCAGGACGTCCAGTTCGGGGGCGGCCAACGCGGCCAGGATGGCGATGGCGTCGTCCTGGCCGGGGTCGGTGTCGATGATGATGGGACGGGGGCGGTCGCTCACGGTGATGCTCCTGGGTTGGCGGGTGGGTTTGGGGGGTCGGGCCGGGCAGGGTTCCGGCGACAGGGCATCGCCGGAACCGTCATCGTCGCCGCCCTGCTCGGGTGGCGGCCACCGCGTGGGCGGCGCGCTCCAGATGGTCGTCGAGGGGCGTCAGCTCGACCGGGCTTCCGGCGTAGGCCAGGGCCCAGGCCAGCAGGGTGTCGGCCAGCCCGGGGTTCTTGGGCAGCAGCGGGCCGTGGAGGTAGGTGCCCAGTACCCGCCCTGCCACCGCTCCCTCGCCGCCGTCGCTTCCGTTGTTGCCGTGACCCCGCCGCACCCGGCCGAGCGGGGTGCATCCCGCGCCCAGATGGGTGCGACCGGCGTGGTTCTCGTAGCCGACCACCGTGTCGGTCCGCCCGTCCAGGGTGGCCTCCATGACCACGTCGCCGATCAGCCGGCTGTCTCCTGCGGTGGTGTCGGCGTCCAGCAGGCCGATGCCCGCCAGTCGCCGACCGTCGGTGCTGGTGTAGCCGTGGCCCAACAATTGGTACCCGCCGCACACCCCCAGCACCACCGCGCCCTGCGCCGCGGCCCGGCGCAGGGGGTCGGCCTTGCGGGCCAGGTCGTCGGCCACCATGGCCTGATCGCGATCCTGCCCGCCGCCCAGGTAGTAGAGGTGGCAGTCGTCGGGGATGGGATCGGCCGGTCCGACTTCGACCACCGTCATGGAGAGCTCCCGCCACTCCAGGCGACGGCGCAGCACGGCGATGTTGCCCCGGTCGGCGTAGATGTTCATCCGCTCCGGGTAGAGGTGGCCGACCCGCACCGGTGGGGGATTGGGGCTCACTGGTCCTCCCAGAAGGCGGGCACCAGCCCCCGTTCCACCAGTACGGCCCGAAACTCCAACAGGGCGGTGTAGGTGGGCAGCACGTAGAGGTCGCCGTCGGGGCGGGCATGCCCCAGGGCGGCGTCGAGGGCGTCGGCCACCGAGGGCACCACCGACATCTTGTCGGGATCGAAGCCGGCGTAGCGGAACCGGAGGGCCAGGTCGAAGGCCCGGTCGCCCGCCAGGGTGAGCGAGGCCAAACGGCCGTTTGCGGGCAACAGCTCGTAGTCCACGTCCCAGATCCACGACACGTCCTGCCCGTCGGCGGTGCGGTCGTTGAGCAGCACCAGCAGGTGGAGGGGCCCGCCTTCCAGGAGCAGGGTGTGAATGTTCTCGTTGGCCCCGGCCGGGTTCTTGGCCAGAAGCGTGGTGACCCGCACGTCGTCGACGAGGGTGCGTTCGGCCCGACCGAAGGCGGCCTGCCGGTGGGCCAGCGCCGGTCCGATGACCTCCGGGGTGAGGTCGAGGGCCAGCGCGGTGGCCGTGGCGGCCAGGGCGTTGTAGGAGTTGTGCATGCCGGGCAGGCGCAGGGACAACTCGATGGGACCGCCGGGGGTGGCCATGGCCAGCCGTTGCCCGTCCAGGCCGTGCATCGCCACCCTGGTCGCCCGCACCTGGGGCCGACCGCGGGACAGGCCGCAGGCCGGGCACGACCACCGCCCGAGGTGGGCAATGGTGATCAGGTCGTATTCGAGGGGAGTTCCACAGCGGCGGCATTGTGACGAGTCGGCGGCGTGGGGGAGGTGAGGGCGACCGGTTCGGGGGTCGTCGATGCCGTAGGAGACGGTGGCGGGATGGTCGGCCACGATGTCGGCCACCGCGGGATCGTCGGCGTTGTAGATCACGGTGGTACCGGGCTCGAGCGCGGCCACCGCGTCCCCCCAGCGGCGGGCCAGATGCTCCAGCTCGCCGTAGCGGTCCAGTTGGTCCCGGAACAGGTTCATCAAGGTGACGGACCGGGGCCGCACCTTGGCCATCAGTCCCGGCAGGGCAGCTTCGTCCACCTCGAACAGGCCCAGTTGGGCGTCGGGAGCGTCGAGCAAGGCGGTGGCCACCCCTCGCTCCAGATTGGCCCCGGCGGTGTTGGCCACCACGTGAGATCCCGAGGCATCCAGGGCGGCCCGTACCAGGCGGGCGGTGGTGGTCTTGCCGTTGGTGCCCGAGATGAGCGCCACGCCGTCGGGCAGCGACCGGGCCATCTCCGCGGTGGACTCGGGGCGCAACCGGTTGAGCACCAGGCCGGGCAAGGTGGTGCCGCCTCCCCGTCCCGTCAGCCGCGACAACCGCCCGGCCCGGCGGGCGGCCCACCCGGCGGGCCCCGGGGGCAACGACGGCACTCTCACCGTCTCAGGGCTCCGGGCTCCGGGCCGGGGTGGGCCTCACCGGAAGCGGCGGAAGAAGGCGGCGATGTCGCGGGCCAGGGCCTCGGGCTCCTCCATGGCGGCGAAGTGGCCCCCTTCGGCCATGTCGGACCAGTGGACGATGTTGTAGCGGTCCTCCATCCAGTGCCGGGGGGCCTGCAGGATCTCCATGGGAAAGTTGGCCACCCCGATGGGGGTGTCGAGCCGGTCGGTCAGGCCCGCGGCCCCGGAGTGCATCATCTCGTAGTACATGCGGGCCGACGACCCGGCGGTGGCGGTGAACCAGTACAGGGAGATGTTGGTCAGCAGCCGGTCGCGGCTGACGGCCGACTCGATGGTGCCGTCGTTGTCGGTCCAGGCCAGGAACTTCTCGGCGATCCAGGCCAACTGGCCGATGGCGGAGTCGGTCAGGCCGTAGGCCAGGGTTTGGGGCTTGGTGCTCTGGATCTGCATGTACCCCGCGCCCTCGCTGAAGTAGATGTTGCTGCGGGCCAGCCCCGCCTGTTCGGCCTCGGTGAGGTCGCCCGGTCCGTCGTCGGGGGCGGTGGCGAACAGGAAGTTCACGTGGACCGCCTGGCAGTGGTCGGGGTCGTGGCGGCCGATGTTCTGGGAGATGAACGACCCCCAGTCGCCCCCCTGGGCGCCGTAGCGCGAGTAGCCCAGCCGCTCCATGAGGCGGGCGAACGCCTGGGCCGTGCGCACGGCATCCCACCCCCGGTCGGTGGTCGGGCCGGAGAAGCCGTAGCCGGGCAGAGACGGGGCGATCACGTGGAAGGCGTCGGCCGGATCGTCGGGATGGGTCAGCCGGCCGATGATGTCGAGGAACTCCACCACCGAGCCGGGCCACCCGTGGCTGATGATCAGAGGGTAGGCGTCGGGGTGGGGCGAGCGCTGGTGGATGAAGTGAATGTTCTGGCCGTCGATGGTGGTGGTGAAGTGATCCAGCTCGTTCAGCTCGGCCTCGGCGGCCCGCCAGTCGTAGTCCTCGGCCCAGTAGCGGGCCAGTTCCCGGATGTAGGCCTCGTCGGCGCCGTAGTCCCATCCGGTGTCGGGGAGCTGGTCGGGCCAGCGGGCCTCGGCCAGGCGCCGCTTCAGGTCGGCGATGGCCGCATCGGGGATGTCAACGGTGAATGGGGTGATGTCGGTCACGGATCTCCTCCGGGTCTCGGTATCGGCTCAGGTGGGGGAGCGGGGGATCAGCCCGGCGTTGGTTCGGGCCCGTTCCAAGGTGGTGGTGGCCACCGTCCGGGCCTTGTCGGCGCCGGCTTGGAGCAGGCGGCTGATCTCGGCCGGGTCGGAGGACAACTCTTGGTATCGGCGGCGGATGGGATCGAGCAGCTCGTTGACGGCGTCGGCGGTGTCGGCCTTGAGCGGCCCGTACTGGGTGTAGTCGTCGGCCACCGCCTGCGGGGTCCTCCCGGTGACCGAGGCCAAGATGCCCAGCAGGTTGGACACCCCCGGCTTGGTGTCGGGGTCGTAGCGGGCGTCGTTGTCGCTGTCGGTGACCGCCCGCTTGAACTTCCGGGTCACGCTGTCGGGCTCCTCCAGCACCCCGATGGTGCCGGCCGACTCCAGCGACTTGGACATCTTGTCGGTGGGTCGCTGGAGGTCCATGACCCGGGCCCCGGCCTTGGGAATCACCGGCGCGGGTACGGCAAAGGTGTCCCCGTAGCGACGGTTGAAGCGCTCGGCGATGTCACGGCACAGCTCGATGTGCTGGCGTTGATCGTCGCCCACCGGCACCAGGTCGGTGTCGTACAACAAGATGTCGGCGGCCTGCAGGGCCGGGTAGGTGAACAACCCGGCCGACACGAAGTCGGACCGGTCGGACTTGTCCTTGAACTGGGTCATGCGGCGCAGCTCCCCGAAGCCCACCGTGCATTCCATCATCCAGGCCAACTCGGCGTGCTCGGCCACCGCGCTCTGCACGAACAGCGTGGACCGTTCCGGGTCGATGCCGACCGACAGGAGCATGGTGGCCGCCGCCATGGTGTTGTCCCGCAGCTCGGCCGGGTCGGGAGCGGTGGTCAGGGCGTGGAGATCCACCACGCAGTACACCGCCTCGTGATCCTGCTGGTAGGCCACCCAATTGCGCAGCGCGCCCAGCAAGTTGCCCAGGTGCATCCCGCCGGAGGGCTGGATGCCGGAGAACACACGAGCCACGCCGGCCAAGCTACCCGTTGGGTGGCCGGCTCTCTGTGTCAAGTATTCCCAAATGCCCGCAGGGACCGGGGGCGGGTGCTGCGCATCGAGGTGGTGGTCGCTCTCAAGGCGATGCCGCCCAAATGCCCACAGGGGCCCCAGGTGGGTTCTACACTTGGCCGGTGACTGCTTTGGTGGCTGCGCCGGCGGGCCGCGAGCCGTTCGAAGTGCGAACCGACGTGTTCGAGGGCCCCTTCGACCTGCTGCTGCACCTGATCTTGCGCCACGAGGTGGACCTGTACGAGGTAATGGTGGGCGACATCGTGGACGCCTACCTGGCTGAACTCGACCGCATGGAGCAGCTCAGCCTGGAGGTGGCCACCGAGTTCGTGTTGATCGCCGCCACCTTGGTCCAGCTCAAGAGCAGCCGCCTGCTGCCCGACAGCGAGACCCCCGATCTGGACGAGGAGTTGGCCCTGTGGTCGGAGCGCGACCTGCTGCTGGCCCGCCTGCTGGAGTGCCAGACCTTCAAGGCTGCCGCCCAAGCCCTGGAAGGGCTGGCCGCAATGGCGGGGCGGGGCGTTCCCCGCCGGGCCGGACCCGACGAGCGCTACCTGGACCTGGTGCCGGACTTTCTGGCCGGGGTCGGTCCCGAAGATCTCCGAGCCGCCTTCGTACGGGCCACCGCGTCGCGACCGGTTGTGCGGGTGAACGTCAGCCACATCACCGACATCCCCATCAGTGTGGACCAGGTCACCACCGAGTTGGTGTCCCGCCTGCCCGACATGGGGACGGTGGGGTTCCGAGAGCTGACCGAGGACCTGGAGACGAGCATCGAGGTGGTGGTCTACTTCCTGGCCGTGCTGGAGCTGTACAAGCGGGGTTTGGTGGAGGTGGCCCAGGCCACCACATTCGGCCGCATTGCCATCACCTGGAGCGGGGCTCCCGACGAACTGGAGCCCCTGGTGGGGGTGGACGCCTATGACGGCTAGGCGCCCATGACCGGCGACAGCCTCGAGGCCCGCCAGGCGGTCGAGGCCATCGTGATGGTGGCCGACGAGCCGGTGCCGCCGGGAATCATGGCTCAGCTCATGGAGATCCCCACCGACCGGGTGGAGGCCATCTGTGCCCAGTTGGCCGAGGAATACCGGACCGAAGGGCGGGGATTCGAGCTGATCCGGGTAGCCGGGGGCTATCGCTACCGCAGCCATCCCGACGCGGAGCCCTACGTGAAGCGCTTCGTGGTCAGCGGTCAGAGCGCCCGACTATCGTCGGCGGCCCTGGAGACGCTGGCCATCGTGGCTTACAAGCAGCCGCTGTCGCGGGCCCAGGTGTCGGCCATCCGGGGGGTGAACGCCGAGGGGGCCATGCGCACGCTCCAACAACGCGGTTTGATCCAGGAGGTGGGCCGCGACCCCGGTCCGGGCAACGCTCGGCTGTTCGCCACCACGCCGACTTTCTTGGAGCGGCTGGGCCTGGACTCCCTCGACGAGTTGCCCCCGCTGGTGGATTTCGTGCCCGGCACCGAGGTGATCGAGGCGTTGGAGACCAGCCTGATGGCCGACAGCCGCCCGGTGGCCGCCGCCGACGGCCCCTCGGCTAACACCCCCTGAGGTGAGCGAGGCAGAGCGAATCCAAGACGCGGAGCGAATCCAAAAGGTACTGGCCGCGGCCGGTGTGGCCAGTCGGCGGGCGGTGGAGCAGATGGTGACCGAGGGCCGGATCAGGGTCAACGGGCACCCGGCCCGGTTGGGTCAGCGGGTGGATCCCGACCGTGACACGGTGGAGGTGGACGGCATTGCCGTCGGGTTGCGGGCCGATTTGGTGTACTACCTGCTGAACAAGCCGACCGGGGTGGTGGCCACCGCCGCCGACCCGCAGGGTCGTCCCACCGTGGTGGCCATGGTTCCCGACCATCCCCGGGTGTTCCCGGTGGGACGCCTGGACGCCGACAGCGAGGGTCTGCTGGTACTCACCAACGACGGGGACCTCACCCACCGCCTTACCCATCCGTCCTTCGGGATCGACAAGGAGTACCTGGTCCACGTGGAGGGCCGCCCCGCGCGCGGGGCCCTACGAACGCTGCGCGAGGGGGTGGAACTGGAGGACGGCCCGGCCCGGGCGGTGGCGGTGTCGAGGCTCGAGCCGTCGGTGTTGCGCATCGTGGTTCACGAGGGCCGCAACCGCCTGGTGCGGCGGATGTGCGAAGCGGTGGGCCATCGGGTGATCCGCCTGGTCCGCACCCGCATCGGCTCGCTGGCCGACCGCACGCTGGCGCCGGGAACCTGGCGGGAGGTGACCCGATCGGAGGTGCGGGCCCTGGAGCGCTCCGGCGGGGGCCGAGGGTGATCCGAGACGGGATTGGGCACGACCGCTCGGTACAATCCGGGCCGTGAGCCGCGCTGTACGCGCCCTGCGAGGGGCCACCACCGTCGACGCCGACACCCCCGAGCAGATCCAAGAGCGGATGATTGCGCTCTTGACGGCCATGTTCGAGCGAAACGACATCCACCACGACGACCTCATCAGCGTCTTCTTCACGGCCACCTCCGACATCAACTCGGCCTTTCCGGCGGCGGCCGCCCGCAAGTTCGGCTTGGGCGACGTGCCCCTGCTCTGCGCCCAGGAGCTGGAGATCGACGGCGGGGAACCCCTGTGCCTGCGGGTGCTCATCCACCTGGTCACCGACCGGGGCCGCCAGGAGTTGCACCACGTGTACCTGGAACGGGCCCGGGGACTGCGCGACGACCTTCCTGAATGATGCCGGACCGTGACCCCCCTTCTCGGGCGGCCATTGTCGGCACCGGTCTGATCGGCGGCTCCATCGGATTAGCCCTGCGGGAGCGGGGCTGGTGGGTGGTGGGCACCGATCAAGACGAGGCCGCGGCCCACGAGGCCCTGCGTCGCGGCGCCCTGGATGCCGTGGGGGTGGCACCCGAGGCCGACATCACTTTTGTGGCCACCCCGGTGGGGTCGGTGGCCACCGAGGTCCGCCGGGCGTTGGCCACCGGCCACGGGGTGGTGACCGATGTGGGCGGGGTGAAAGCCCCCATCGTGGCCGCGGTGGACGATCGCCGTTTCGTGGGCGGGCACCCCATGGCGGGCAGCGAACAGGAGGGGGTGGCCGGGGCGCGAGCCGATCTGTTTCAGAACGCGGTGTGGGTGTTGACCCCCACCGACCAAACCGACGACGGCACCCTCGTGCGAATCCGGTCGGTGGTGGCCTCGCTGGGCGCCGACGTGGTGTCGCTGCCCCCCGACCGCCACGACGCCCTGGTAGCGGTGGTGTCGCACGTGCCCCACCTCACCGCGGCCACCTTGATGGCCTTGGCCGACGAGCGCTCCGAGGAGCACCGGACCATGCTGCGGCTGGCGGCCGGCGGATTTCGGGACATGACCCGTATCGCCTCCGGCCATCCCGGCATCTGGCCCGACATCTGCCGGGAAAACGCCGACGCCATCTGCGCGGTCCTCGACCGGTTCATCGCCGCGCTGGGCGAAGTTCGTGCCCTGGTGGCCGAGGGGGACCGCCCCGGTCTGCTGGGCTTGCTGGAGCAGGCCCGAGAGGCCCGGGCCCACTTGCCCTACGGCATGGATCGGGACGTGTCGCTGGCCGAGGTGCGCATCCCGGTGTTCGACCGGCCCGGCGAGCTGGCCCGCATCACCAGCCTGACCACCGACATCAGCGTGAACATCTACGACCTGGAGATCGCCCACTCGGTGGAGGGGGGCCAGGGGGTGGCCATCGTGGTGGTCAACGACGAGGCCGTCCACCGGTTGCTGGAGGCCCTGCGGGCCCAGGGATACGCCCCCTCGTCGAGACCGTTGTCGTGAGCGTGGTCACCGTCGACGGCCCCCGCCGCTTCACCGGGCGCCTCCGGGTACCGGGCGACAAGTCGATCTCCCACCGGGCCCTGATGCTCGCCGCCCTGGGAAACCGACCGTGTACCGTTCGGGGCCTGTCCGACGGTGAGGACGTGGCCGACACCCGTCGGGCCGTCGAGGCGCTGGGTGCCCGGGTGGAGGAGGGGAGCGGGGGTGATGCCGCCACGGTGACCATCACCGGGGGGCTCACCGGGGCCGACGCTCCCATCTACCTGGGCAACTCCGGTACCGGCATCCGGCTTCTGGCCGGGCTGGTGGCCGGTTTCGATTTCACCACCACGCTGGACGGGGACGACTCGATTCGGAGCCGACCCATGGATCGCATCATCGCCCCCCTGTCGGCCATGGGGGCGTCGGTTCAGGGTCAGGGGGCCGGCGGTACGAGAGCCCCGCTGACCATTCGCGGCGGCGGGCTTCGGGGCATCGAGTACACCCTGCCGGTGGCCTCGGCCCAGGTGAAGGGCGCGGTTTTGTTGGCTGGCCTGCGGGCCGAGGGCCCCACCACGGTGCGCGAGTCGGTGGCCACCCGGGCTCACACCGAGGAGATGCTGGCCGCAGCCGGGGTCCGGGTACAGCGTGAGGGCCATTCGGTGACCGTCTGGCCGGGGGAGGTGACGCCCCCCGACGTGGAGGTCCCCGGCGACCCCTCCCAGGCCGCCTTCTGGCTGGTGGGGGCGTGTCTGGCGCCGAACAGCGATCTCACCGTGGAGAACGTGTACCTGGGCCAGGCCCGCGGTGGCTTCGTGAAGGTGTTGGCCCGCATGGGGGCCGACATCACCGCCGACCGGTCCTCCGGTGATGTGCGGGCCCGCACCGGCGAGTTGGCGGCCACCCGCGTGACGGCCGAGGAACTGCCGGGTTGCATCGACGAGGTGCCGATCCTGGCGGTGGCGGCCGCCGCCGCCCACGGGGTGACGGTGTTCGAGGGGATCGCCGAGTTGCGGGTCAAAGAGACCGACCGGGTGGCGGCCATCACCGGACTGCTTGACAGCCTCGGGGTCCGCGGTCGCGTCCATGGCAATGCCCTGGAGGTGGACGGCGCCGGTTCCGCCGAGAAGTTTCGCCCCGGTACGGTGGCCTGCCGTGGTGACCATCGGATGGCCATGGCCGCAGCCATCGCCGGGGCGGCGGGGGGCGGGTCGGTGACCATCGAGGGCTTCGACGCCACCCGCACCAGTTATCCGGGTTTTGCCGCCGACCTGAGCCGGGTCACCGGGTGGGCCCCGTGACCCCCAGTGGCCGTCCGCCGGGTGCCGCCCCGAGGGTGATCGCCATCGACGGGCCCGCCGGCTCGGGCAAGTCGACCGTGGCCCGGCGGCTGGCCGAGCGGCTGGGTCTGGAGTATCTGGACACCGGGGCCATGTACCGGTCGGTGGCCTTCGCCGCCATGGCCCGGGAGGTGGACTTGGCCGACACCGAGGCCATCGTGGAGTTGGCCCGGACCAGCGACATCCGGGTGGAGAGCACCTCGGTCACCGTCGACGGGGTGGACGCCACCACCCAGATCCGGGGCCCCGAGGTCACCCGGTCGGTGAGCACGGTGGCCGCCATCTCCGGGGTGCGCGACGTGCTGCGGCTGCGTCAGCGAGCGTGGGTGACGGCCCGAGGCGGCGGGGTGCTGGAGGGGCGGGACATCGGCACGGTGGTGTTTCCCGACGCCGAGCTGAAGGTGTACCTGAGCGCTTCCGCCCGGACCCGGGCCGAGCGCCGGGCCGGTGAGGTGAGCGCCCTCGACTACGAGACGGTGGCCGCCGACCTGGCCGCCCGGGATGCGGCCGACTCCACCCGGCAGCACGATCCCCTGGCCCAGGCGCCCGACGCGGTGGTCATCGACACCACCGATCTCACCGTGGACGAGGTGGTCGATCAGTTGCTGGCCCGGCTGCGATGAGCCCGGCGGAACCGGACCACCCCGACCAGCTCCGCCCGGAGGAGCTGGAGGCCAAGGGCCGGGTGGCCGCGGTGGTGTTTCACTTCTTCATCCAGCGGCTGGCCCGAGCCGTGTTCGGGGCCTACTTCCGCTGCTTCACCCGAGGGCGGCGGAACTTGCCCCCCAGCGGGGCGGTCATCATCGCCCCCACCCACCGCTCCAATCTGGACACCCCCATGGTCGGCGCCTCGGCCCGCCGGCCGTTGCGCTACTTCGCCAAGAGCGGGTTGTTCCGGGGGCCGATCACCACCTGGATCGTGGTGGTCATGGGAGGCTTTCCCGTTCGGCGGGACATGGTGGACCGCAGCGCGCTGAAGGCCGCGTTGGCCGTGCTGGAGGCCGGTCAGCCGCTGGTGGTGTTCCCGGAGGGGGAGCGCAAGTCCGGTACCCGGATCCATCCCCTGTTGGACGGGGCCGCGTGGCTGGCGGCCAAGGCCCAGGTGCCGGTGGTGCCGGTGGCCATCGGGGGGACCGAGCGGGCCATGGGCATCGGGGTGCGCATGCCCCGCCCGCGGGCGGTGCGCCTGGTGTGGGGTGAGCCTCTGGCTCCCCCCGCGGTGGACGATCGGGGTCGCATCAGCCGGGACGGGTTGCGGGCCTACTCCGAGGAACTCCGCGAGGTGCTCCAGAACATGTTCGACGACGTGCAACGCAGGCTGGGCATCCCGGTGTGGACGCCCGGCGACCCCGAAGCGGAGTAGCGCCCCTGACTTCCGGCGCGCTCAGCGGCCGGCGATCAGGTCGTCCAGGACGTCGCTGGCCGCCACTTGGCGGTCGATCATGGGGGCGGGCGACGGCGTTCCCCCCAGGCTGAACGAGACCAACGTGCCCGAGGCCTCGATCAGATCACGCAGATTCCGGGGCGGGGGGAAGTACTCGTCCTCGTCGGTGATCGACACCTCCTCGATGCCCTCGGTCGGGTTGAGGCGGTCGAGCACCTCGTTGATCAGCTCCTCGGGGGCCGAGGCTCCGGCGGTGAGTCCCACCACGCCGGAGATGTCGTCGGGCAGCTCCGAGGCCCGGTTGACCCGGAACACCCGTTCGCAACCCAGTTCCCGGGCCAGTTTCTCCAGGGCCCGGGTGTTGGAGGAGTTGGCCGAACCGACGATGACCACCGTGTCGCATTGCTCGGCGATGGCGGTCAGCGCGGCCTGCCGGTTGGTGGTGGCAAAGCACAGGTCGCTGCGTCCCGGCGTCCACATGTCGGGGAACCGGTCCCGGGCGGCGTGCAGCACCCCCTCCCAGTCGCGGTGCGACAGGGTGGTTTGGGCGAGAAGGGCCACCGGCTCCTCGAAGTCGGGCAGCGCCTCCACGCCGTCGATGTCGTCCACCGGGTGGATGGCCATGGGGGCCACCGCCATGGTGCCCACGGCCTCCTCGTGGTCCTCGTGGCCCACGTAGATGATGCGGTACCCCTTGTTGGCCCGAACCTTCACCTCGTGGTGCACCTTGGTGACCAAAGGGCACACCGCGTCCACCATGTAGCTGGCCCGCTCCGAGGCGGCGGCCACCACTTCGGGGGCCGAGCCGTGGGCCGACAACATGATCGGGCGGCCGGGGGGAACTTCGGCGATGTCGTCCACGAACACCACCCCGAGCTGCTCGAAACGGCGTACCACCAGCTTGTTGTGCACGATCTCGTGGTAGCAGTACACCGGTTTGTCGAAGGTGCGGACCAACCAGGCCAACGCCTTGATGGCCATTTCCACGCCGGCACAGAACCCCCGCGGGGCGGCCAGGATCACCTTCTCCACGTACACGAGGTCAATCTACCCCGTTGGTGGTTTGGCGGCCCGTATCCTTGGCGTCATGTCCGCCCCTCGGGTGACCGCGGTGGCCCCCGATTCGGTGGCTCAGAAGTTCGGCCTGAAGGCCGGCGACGAACTCCTGTCGGTCAACGGCCGCGTTCCCACCGACGTGATCGAGTACCAGCAACTGGTGGATGAGCCCGAGCTGAGCCTCGACATCCGCCGCGACGGCCTGGTGTTGGAGGTGGAGGTACACAAGCGGGCCGGTGAGCCCTTGGGGATGCAGGTGGACTCCGCCCTGTTCGACCGGGTGCGGACCTGCGACAACCACTGCGAGTTCTGCTTCATTTACCAGCTTCCCCCGGGCCTGCGGTCCAGCCTGTACCTGAAGGACGACGATTACCGGCTCTCGTTCTTGTACGGAAACTTCACCACCCTCACCCGCTTCACCGAAGCCGACCTGGAGCGGGTGGTCACCGAGCGGCTCTCCCCGCTGAACGTGAGCATCCACGCCACTGATCCCGACATACGGGCCGCCATGCTGCGGAACCGTCGGGGCGCCACCAGCTTGCGCTGGCTGCGGGCCCTGCTCGACCACGGCATCGAGATCCACGGGCAGGTGGTGGTGTGCCCCGGCGTCAACGACGGCGAGGTCCTGGAGGACACCCTGGCCGGCGTGGCCGACGAATACCCCGAGCTGGCCAGCGTGTGCGTGGTGCCCCTGGGGGTGTCCCGCCATTCCGACGAGCCTCGGCTGCGGCCCCATACCGGGGCCGAGGCGGCCGCGGTGGTGGAGGCCGTCCACCAGTGGCAAGAGATCAACCGGCAACTGCTGGGTCGTCGGGTGGTGTTTGCCGCCGACGAGTACTACCTGCTGGCCGGCATCGACTTCCCGTCGGCCGAGACCTACGAGGGATTCCCCATGCACGAGGACGGGGTGGGCATGGTGGCCACCCTGCGCCGGGAGTTCCTCGGTCACACCGACGAGGTCACCGGGACCCGACCGGGGTTCTTCGCCTGGGTGGAAGGGGCCCCGGCCACCGGCTACCGCGCCCCCCGCACCGAGGGGCCCGACCCGGCCCTGTCTTCGACCTCCGGCAGGGAACGGGGCACCCCCATCGGGCTGCGGCCCCGGCCCGACGCCCCCATCGGGGTGCTCACCGGCCGCTACGGCGCGGAGGTGCTGGCCCCGCTGGTGGCCACGCTGGGTCGCGACGACGTGCGCATCGTGGCGGTGGAGAACCGGTTTTTCGGGGGCACCACCGCGGTGGCCGGCCTGTTGGTCGGTGAGGACATCGCCGCCACCCTGGACGCCCAGCCCGAGGGGCACCGCTACCTGCTACCCGACGTGTGCCTTTCGGGGGGGCGGTTCCTGGACGGCACCACCCCCGGCGATCTCCCCCGACCGGTGGAGGTGGTGCCCACCGACGGGGTGGCCTTGCGCCGGGCGCTCGATGGCTGACCCCGGCCCCTCGCAACACGCGGCCCCGAGGGAGCGACGGCCCACGGTGGCCATCGTCGGGCGACCCAACGTGGGCAAGTCCACCCTCATGAACCGGGTGCTCGGTCGCCGGGAGGCCATCGTGGCCGAGCAGCCCGGGGTGACCCGCGACCGCAAGGAGATGGCGGCCTCCTGGCAGGGTCGGGCCTTCACGGTGGTGGACACCGGGGGCTGGTTGCCCCCCGGCGCCGGGGCCGATGCGGCCATGGATGCCAAGGTGTCGGCCCAGAGCGAGAAGTCGATGACCGAGGCCGATGTGGTGGTGATGGTGGTGGACTCCCAGGCGGGCATCACCGGCGACGACGAGGGGGTGGCCGCCCGACTGCGGGGACGAGCCGGACCGGTGCTGGTGGCGGTCAACAAGGTGGACGACGAAGTCCACGAGAGCCTCATCTGGGAGTTCGTCGGGCTGGGGCTGGGCGATCCGTTTCCGGTGAGCGCGCTCCACGGTCGGGGGGTGGGCGACCTGCTGGACGCGGTGCTGGCCGCCCTGCCCGAACAACACCCGGAACCGGACGAGGAGACGGCCGGCGGGTCGGCGCCGGGGTCGGAGCAGGACGCGGCCACCGGGTCGGCGTCGGGCTCGGAGGAGGACGGGGCCACCGTGTCGGTGGCCATCGTGGGGCGACCCAACGCGGGCAAGTCCACCCTGTTCAACCGCCTGATCGGTGATGACCGCGCGGTGGTCCACGATCAGCCGGGCACCACCCGCGACGCCATCGACACGGTGGTGGCCTCCGAGCTGGGGCCGATTCGCTTCGTGGACACCGCGGGCATGCGCCGACGGGCCCGAATCGATCAGGCCACCGAGTACTACTCGCTGTTGCGGGCCCTGGCCGCGGTGGACCGCTCCGACATCGCCCTGTTGGTGATCGACGCCACCGTGGGGGTCACCCACCAGGATCAACGCCTGGCCGAGCGCATCGACGGGGCGGGGTGTCCCATCGTGGTGCTGCTCAACAAGTGGGACCTGCTCGACACCGAGGCGCGGGAGGCAATCGCGGGCGAAATCGACCGCCGGCTCCACTTCTTGGGGGAGGCGGCCGTGCTCCGGGTGAGCGCCCAGTCGGGCAAGGGGGTGAACCGACTGCTGCCCGAGTTGCGGGGCGTGATCGCCGAGTACCGGCGGCGCATCCCCACCCAGGCGGTGAACCGGGTGCTGCGCGACGCCCAGGCCGCTCATCCCGCCCCCGACGGCGCCCGGGTGCTGTACGGCACCCAGGGGGCGGCCGACCCCCCCACCTTCACACTGTTCGCCAACCGGGAACTGCCCCGTACCTACCTGCGCTTCCTGGAGCGTCGCCTCCGGGAGGCCTTCGACCTGGGATCGGTCCCGGTCAAGCTGCGCGTGCGCCGCCGCTGAGCCAACGCCCCCGAGGCCTGCCGCCTCCGGCCCTGGGCTGCTTCCGCCGCTCAAGCTCGAGGTGAGTCGCCCTTGGCCCCGTCCACCGTGACCGGGCGGGGTAGCCTTGGGCGATGGAGTCGCTCCTTTTGGTGCTGACCGCCGGGGTGTGCGCGTTTGCTTCCGGGGTGTTCGTGCGGGCGGCCCGGCACCGCTACCGGTTCCTGCTCCGAATCGAGCACACCCACGCCGGGGAGGGGTACGACGAGGAAGGGGTGAGCGCCTACGAGGCCGCCCACACGCTGGCCCAGTCCAGCTTCCGCCGTGACGCCCATGCCGCCGTGCTCTACGCCGCCCTCACGGTGGTGGCCGCGGTGACGGCGGCGGCCGAGTCGCGGGCGGTGGCCGCCCTGTTGGCCGTGGTGGTGCTGCCCGCGCTGTTCCCGCTGTGGTGGGGGCGAAAGGCGGTGTCCGACGCCCGGCTCACCCAGGAGCGCTTCGAGATCGAACGGCGGGCCGAGCAAACCCTGAGCCAGGGCGACCTGGCTCCGCTGGCCTGGGCCGGTCGGCTGGCCCCCGACGACCTGCCCGACTTCGCGGGCTACGAAATGGGCCGGGTCTACCAGGCGGGCGAAGGGGTCATGGCGGGCGACTTCTTCGACGTGTTCCGGGTGGGACCCACCCGGGTGGCCGCGGTGATCGGCGATGTGGCCGGACGGGGCATCGAGTCGTCCATCACCGCGTTCCAGGCCAAATACCTCCTTCGGGTGTTCCTCCGGCAGTTCCGCGACCCGGCCCAGGCTCTCGAGGAGTTGAACGCCCAGATGTCGTCCATCGAGCGGGCCGAGGAGTTCATCTCGGTGGTCGTGGTGGTGTTCGACACCGAGGCGCAGACCATGCGCTACGCCTCGGCCGGGCACCCGGCGGCCTGGTTGTGGCACGAGCGGGAGGTGCAGCCGTTGCGGGCCACCGGCGCGTTGTTGATGCTCGACCCCAACAGCACCTACTTCAGCCGGGAAATCCCCCTGGAGTCGGGCGACATGGTGCTGATGTACACCGACGGCCTGGCCGAGGTGCGCTACGGCGACGCCCAGTTCGGCGAGGACCGGATCGCCCAGCATCTGCGCCGCGACCCCACCGTGTCGCCCGACGTCCTGTGCAAGACGCTGCTGGAGTCCGCCCGGGATTTCGCCGACGGCACCATCTCCGACGACGTGGCCATCCTGGCGGTCCGCCGGGCCTGACCCCGGCCGACTACCATGGGGCCGCTCAGTTGGGCGGCAGCCCGGACCAACAACCGGAAGCACAAGGGGGAGGCCCGATGGCCGACGTGGTTCTCGAGGAACTCAACAAGGAGTACAGCAACGGCTTCAGGGCGGTCAGCGATCTGAACCTGCAGATCAACGAGGGCGAGTTCCTGGTGATGGTGGGCCCGTCGGGGTGCGGCAAGTCGACCACGCTGCGGATGATCGCCGGCCTGGAGGACATCACCTCGGGGGAGTTGCGGATCGGCGGCCGGGTGGTCAACACCCTGGCCCCCAAGGACCGGGACATCGCCATGGTCTTCCAGAACTACGCCTTGTACCCCCACATGAACGTGTTCGACAACATTGCCTTCTCCCTGAAGCTGGCCCAACGGCCCCGAGCGGAGATCAAGGAGCGGGTGAACGAGGCGGCCCGCATCCTGGAATTGGAGAACCAGCTCGACAAGCGGCCGGGGCAATTGTCGGGGGGCCAGCGTCAGCGGGTGGCCATGGGCCGGGCCATCGTCCGCCGCCCCCGGGTGTTCCTGCTCGACGAGCCCCTGTCCAATCTGGACGCCAAGTTGCGGGTGCAGATGCGGGCCGAGATCACCGAGTTGCAGCGCCAGGTGGGGGTGACCACCTTCTACGTCACCCACGACCAGGTGGAGGCCATGACCATGGCCGACCGGGTGGCCGTGATTCACCAGGGCATCCTGCAGCAGGTGGACAGCCCGATGAAGCTGTTCAACGAGCCCGACAACATCTTCGTGGCCGCCTTCATCGGCTCGCCGTCGATGAACCTGATGGAAGCGGTGGTCCAGCGCCGCGATTCCGGGCTGACCATGCAGTTGGGCAGTCAGCAGTTGGCCGTTCCCGAATCCCTGCTCACCCGCCGGCCCGCCCTGGAGGGCCATCTGGGGTCCACGGTGGCGGTGGGACTACGGCCCAAGGACTTCGAGGATGCTGCCCTGGTGACCGACCATCCCGCCGATCAGCGGCTGCGGGCCCAGGTCACCCACATCGAGGCCCTCGGGTACGAGGTGATCGCCTACTTCGATCTGGACGCCAAGCCGGTCATCGCCCGGGAGGCGCTGGAGCTGACCGAGGACCAGGTGGCCGACGCCGAGCGCAGCTCCGCCCGGGTCCACGCTCGCTTCCGGCCCACCACCGCGGTACGGCCCGGCGACTCCATCGAGGTGGCGGTGTCCATGGAGAACGCCCACTTCTTCGATCTGGAGACCGGTCTGGCCATCCGGGACTGACCGGCCCGGCTTCCGCCGGGATGGCCGCACCCGAGGGTGCGGTCAGCTCCGGACCAGCGGGGCGTGGTCCAGGTGGGGCAGCACCAGGTTGCCCACCCGCTCGCATTCGGGCAGGTGGGGATAGCCCGAAAGGATGAAGGCGTCGATGCCCACCCGCCGGTAGGCCTCCAGCTTGGCCCGCACTTCTTCGCCGGACCCCACGATGGCGGCCCCGGCCCCGGAGCGGGCCCGACCGATCCCGGTCCAGAGGTTCTCCTCGGCGTACCCGTCGGCGTCGCTCGTCTCTCGCAGCTCGGCCTGGCGTTGCACCCCGGCAGAGGCGGCGTCCAGTGACCGCCCCCGGATGGCGGCCCCGGTCCGGTCGTCGAGTCGGCTGACCAGCCGGTCAGCGGCCGCCCGGGCCTCGGCGGACGTGGCCCGCACGATCACGTGGCTGCGCAGCCCGAAGCGCAGGGTGCGTCCGTGGCGTTCGGACCGGGCCTTCATGTCGGCCACCGTGTCGGCCACCCCCGCCACCGTGTCGGGCCAGGTGAGGAACACGTCGGCGGCCGCCGCGGCGGTTTCCTTGGCCGCCTCGGAGAAGCCGCCGAAGTAGAAGGGAGGGCAGCGCCCCGAGGTGGTGGTGGCGCGGGGGGGATCGAGGGTCAGCGTGACGAACTCCCCGTGGAAGTCCACCGGCCGGCCGTCGAGCAGGGTGCGCAGCACCTGCATCCACTCCAGGGTCCGCCGGTAGCGGGGCGCCGATTCCAGGGTCTCGCCGGGGATGTCGCTGGAGATGATGTTGACGGTGAGCCGCCCGTGGAGCATCCGATCCACGGTGGCGAGCTGTCGGGCGAGTTGGGGGAGCCAGAGCTCGCCCATCCGCACCGCCAGCAGGAGTTGGATGCGGGAGGTGAGCGGGGCCACCCCGGCGGCGAACGCGGTGGCGTCGATCCCCAGGGTGTAGCCCGAGGGCAACAGGATGTTGTCGAAGCCGTGACCATCGGCGGCCAAGGTGATGTCGCGGCAGTGTTCCCAACTACTTGCCAGTTCCGGGTCGGCCACCCCGAGGAACTCGTAGTCGTCGTCACACAATGCGCCGAACCACGCCACCTCGACCGGCGACGAACCGCTCACGGCCGGGGCACGACTTCGACGGGCGCGGAGCCGTTCACGGCAGGGGTACGCCTTCGGAGGCCTCGATGACGGCGTACACGTCCTCCCGCTCCAGGGGGACGTGTGCGGCGGCGGCCGCCTCGGCCAGTCGCTCGGGCTTCTGTGTTCCCAGGATGGCCACCGGGCGAGAGGGGTGGGCCAGCACGAAGGCCACCGCCAGCGTGGTCCGGCTGGTGCCGTGACGCTCGGCCAGGCGATCGAGGGTGGCGATCAGCTCGGGGCGGACGTCGGTACCCGTGGCCAGGCGACCCCCGGCCAGCGGGCTCCACGCCAGCGGGACCACGCCGTCGCGCATGCACAGGTCCAAGGTGCCGTCGCGCAGCGCGCCCAGGGCGGCCGCCGAGTACTCGGGCTGGGTGGCCACCAGCGGGAACGGCAGGTGGGCGGCCAACGCCTCGTGTTGGGCGGGGGTGAAGTTGGACACGCCCACTTCTCGGATCTTGCCCTGGTCGCGCAGCCCGGTGAGGGCCTCGGCCAACTCGGCCGGATGGACGAACAGGTCGGGCCGGTGGATCTGGTAGAGGTCCACGGTGTCCACCCCGAGGCGTCCGAGTGAGGCCTCGCAGGCGGCGGTAATGGCAGCCGCACTGGCGTTGTAGGGGGTGGGCGGGGTGATGCCCCCCTTGGTGGCCAGGACCATCCGGTCCCGCAGGCCGGGGGCGGCGGCCAGCACCTGGCCCAGGTTGCTCTCGGCCTGGCCGAAGGCGGTCCCGCCCCAGTCCAGGCCGTAGACGTCGGCGGTGTCCACCAGGTTCATACCGTGACCCAGGGCGGCCTCCAGCACCTCGTGATACTCGGAGGGGGAGCCCCCGACCAGGCGCCAGCAGCCGAACCCCAGGCGTCCGACCTCCAGGTCGGGTCCGAGCGAGACGGGTGCGGGGTCGATGAGGCCGCTTGGCACCTGGCCAAGCTATCTTGTGAAGCCGCCGGCCGGGAAGCACTGGGCGTACTCGCCCCGAGGTGCCGCGCGGCGGGCGTGGCACGACCCATCGGGGAGAAGCAGGGTGATCCGCTACGGCGTCATAGGAACCGGCATGATGGGTCGGGAGCACATCGCCAACATCGCTCATCTGTCCGGCGCGGAGGTGGTGGCGGTGGCCGACCCCCACGGCCCCTCCCGCCAGAAGGCCGCGGCGATGGCCCCCGCAGCCCGGCAATTCGTCGACTACCGGGAACTCCTGGCGTCCCGGAGGTGCGATGCGGTGGTCATCGCCACCCCCAACATGACCCACGCCGACGTCCTGGGCGACGTGTTGGAGGCCGACCTGCACGTGCTGGTGGAAAAGCCGCTGGGTATCTCGGTGGCCGACTGCCGGCGGATCATCGAGGCCGCCTCCCGGTCTCGGGGGGTGATCCGAGTGGGATTGGAGTACCGCTACATGGCCCCGTTCGCCCGGCTCATCGAGGAGGTCGACGCCGGCAGCGTCGGTCGGATCCGCATGGTGTCGATGCGGGAGCACCGGTTCCCGTTTCTGTCCAAGGTGGGGGACTGGAACCGGTTCGACCACAACACCGGGGGGACGCTGGTGGAGAAGTGCTGCCACTTCTTCGACCTGATGAACCTGGTGATGCCGGGGCGACCCGAGCGGGTGTTCGCCTCCGGGGGCCAAGCGGTCAACCACCGCGACGAGCGCTACGGGGGCTGCGCGCCCGACATCGCCGATCACGCCTACGTGGTGGTGGAATACGACGACGGCGCTCGGGCGATGCTGGACCTGTGCATGTTCGCCGAGGCCACCCACAACCAGCAGGAGTTCGCCGTAATGGGCGACGCCGGCAAGATCGAGGCCCTGGTGCCTGAACACATCGTGCGCATCGGGCGGCGGGGCGAGCACTCCATCGGCGCGGTGCGGGTCGAACCGACACCGGTGACCGCCCCGTACGAGGGGCATCACCACGGTTCCAGCTTCGTGGAGCACCAGCGGTTTCTGGAGGCCATTGACGCCGCCGGCCGGCCCGAGGCGACGGCCCAGTCCCGTCAGGCCCTGGAAGCCGCCCTGTTGTGCGTGGCCATGGGGGTGGCCGGCCAACAGTCGATGACCAGTGGGATCCCGGTGGCCGTCAGCGACGTCTTGTAGTCGGCAGAGGCTGCGTCAGCAACGAGGCCCCGTGACCGTCGGAGCCGGCGTCAACCCTTGACGGAGCCCGCCAGGAGTCCTCGCACGAAGTGCCGCTGGAGGCTGAAGAACACGATCAGCGGCACGATCATGATCACGAAGGCCGAGGCGAAGCGGAGCTGGAAGTTGGAGCCCCGTTCGCCGACCAGGTTGACCAGCGCCACCGTCATGGGCTCGTTGTCGGTGAGGAACACCACGGCGATCAGGTAGTCGTTCCAGGTCCACAGGAACTGGAACACGGCAAAGGCGGCCAGGGCCGGCCGGGCCAGGGGCACCACCAGGCGCCAGAAGATGGTGAAGTGGCTGGCCCCGTCGATGCGGGCCGCTTCGAACACCTCGCGGGGGAGTTGGCTGATGAAGTTGTGCAGCAACAGCACGGCCAGGGGCAGGCCGAAGGCGGTGTGGGTGATCCACACCGCGGCGGCGGTATTGGCGATGCCCACGTCGGGGATGAGCACGAACGTCCAGTCCACGCCGGGGATGGTCAGTCGGGCCCCGTTGTTGAAGAGTTGCAACAGCGGCACGAAGGCCATCTGGTTGGGCAGGGCGATCATGGAGACCAGGGCGATGAACAGCCAGTTGCGCCCCCGAAAGTCGATCCAGGCAAAACCGTAGGCGGCGAAGGCGGCGATGGCGATGGGGATGATGGTGGCCGGAACCACGATGGCCAGGGAGTTGAGGGCGAACTCCCACATGGACGGCTGGGCCGCGCTCTCCCGGAAGATGTCGCGGTAGTTCTGCAGGGTCAGGTTGTCGAGATCGTTCCAGGTCGTCCACCAGCCGTTGCTCTCGATGTCGGGCACCTTGCGGAACGAGGAGACGAACAGCCCGAAGGAGGGCACCGTCCAGATCACCACGATGAGCCACATGGCCCAGGTCGGGATGCCCGCGGCCAAGCGCCGAATCCTGAGGCCCGTTGGCAGCGTGGCGGTGTCAGCGGAGGTCACTTCAGCTCCGATTGGAGTCGGCGGATGTTGTAGATCATCACCGGCAACACCAACGCCAGGAGCACCACTGCGAACGCGCTGCTGGAGGTGAAGTTGCGGTCGCGGAGCTGGTCGAACATCTCGTTGGCCAGCACGTTGGTGCGGTTGGCGCCGCCGGTGGTGGCCTTCACCAGGTCGAACACCTTGGTGACGATCACCATGAGGGTGGTCACCACCACGATGATGGTGGGACGGATCTGGGGGACGATTACCCGCCAGAAGACCTGGATCTCATTGGCCCCGTCCACCCGGGCGGCCTCGGTGAGTTCCTCGGGCACGGCCCGGATGGCGGCCGACAGCACCACCATGGCGAAACCGGTCTGGATCCACACCATGATGAACATGATCCAGAAGTTGTTCCACGGGATCATCGAGGAGTTGATGAAGAAGCCCCGGGCCTCGAATCCCAGGCCCTGCAGGATGGCGTTCAGCAGACCGGTTTGGTTGCCGGTGGGCTGCACCTCGTACATGAAGTCCCAGATCACCGCGGCGCCCACCATGGAGATGGCCATGGGCATGAAGATCAGGGTCTTGGCCACCCGCTCGCCTTGGGCCCGCTCGGCCAGGATGGCCAAGAGCAGCCCCAACACGGTGGACAGTCCGGCCACGGTGACCACCCACCAGATGTTGTTCCAGACGACCCCCTGCAGCGTGGAGAGCGCCGCGAAGATGGCCATGCCGATGGCCAGCACAAACAGGGTGGACGACGCGGGGGACCCCCAGTCCATCTCGATGTCCCCGCCACTCATGCGGGCAAGCAGCCAGACGACGAGGAGGACAGCGGCTACGCCGACCACGACGACGAGGGTGATCCGGCTGGACACCAGCACGGTGAGGGCGTCCACGATGGCGGAGCGATTGGGTTCGCGAATGATCGACTCGAAGAACCCGACCAGGGCGGCCCCCCCCAACAGCACGGCGACCGTGCCCAGGAGGCGCATGGCCCTGCCCGCCAGGTGTACCCGCAGAGGACCGCCCACGATCCGGGAGGCGCTGGCCCACGCGGCCACCGCGGCCACGGTGGCGGCGGCCAGCCCGACGATGAACAGCCGGCTGGTGAAGATCGAACTCCAACCTTCGACGGAGAAGAAGGTGCGATCGGTGAAGATCTCCTCGTAGTACTGGATGGTGAACCCGGGCTCTTGGCCCCGCGTCCCGCTCTTGAACGACAGCCACAACGTGCGGAAACCGGGGATGACCAAGCCCCCGGTCACGAAGAGCAGGCCGGGGCCCACGAACACCCACGGTCGCAGCCGGGCCTCCAGACGGATGCGGCGGTCCAGGGCGGGCACCACGCCACGGCCGGCCCCGTTGCCGAGGGCGGCGCCGATGACGCCGGCGATCACGATGGCCAGCCACCCTTCGTCGAACGGACCCCCCAGGGCCGGGCCTCGGGGCACCCAGTCGTTGTGCTGGAGCACGGCCCCGACGATCAGACCCACTACCCCCCCGATGCTGGCGGCGAAGGCGGGCCAGCGGTTGAGGGCGGCCGTTGCCGTCCGGTCGGCGCCGACGAACAACACGGCGGTGACCGCCAGCGCCCCGATGACGCTGACCAGCATGGTGACGATCTGGCCCATGGCCCCCGTACCTTAGGCGGCGAGGCGGACCGGGTGCAGGAATGCCGCAAGCTTCCGCCGCCGCCCTGGCCGTTCACTTGCCGGGACGCGCCGGGGCCGGGAGCGAACTCGTCGCTCCCGGCCCCGATAGTTCGATCGAGCCGGCCGAGTGGCCGGCGATCAGGCCCTCAGCCTATGAGGACGGCCAAGCGTCCTCGGTGTCGTCGGCGAACTCCTGGGCCGACTTCGAGCCCGACACGTAGTCGGTGCCCGAACGCCAGAACTCACCGGCACCCACTTCGCCGGGCATGAGGTCGGAGGCGTCGAACCGGAAGGGATCGGCGCTCACCAGGATCTCGGCCAGGCCGCGGTCGAAGTCCGAGCTGTAGAGCGAGGTGTCGTGGTCCCGGTTGGGGGAGAGGAACCCACCCTTGTCGGCCATGATCCGGGCGTTGGCGAACGCCGCGGTGCCGATGTGCTCCATCACGGCCATGGTCTCGGGCTTGTCGGTGAAGGCCACCGCGTGGGTGCCCGCGCCGAGCACGACGGTACCGAACTCATCGGAGATGGTCGGCAGGTAGAAGACGTTGATGTCGCCGTCGGGGCCGAGGGAGGCGCCCGCTTCGGTGAAGAACGCACCGGCGAAGTTGGCCTGGCGGTGCAGCACGCAGTCGCCGTCCAGCAGCGGCAGGGCGGACTCCCGGAAGCCGGTGGCGGCGATCAGGTCGCGACCGCCGAGCACGTTGCCGTCTTCGAACCAGATGTCGCCCACGAACTCGGCCACTTCGACCACCCGGGGATCGTTGAACGGGATCTCATGGGACACCCACTGGTCGTAGACGTCGGGACCCTGGATGCGAAGCATCATGTCCTCCATCCAGTCGGTGAACACCCAGCCGGTGGCGTCGCCCGACCCGATGCCGATGCACCAGGGAACGTGGCCGTCGGCCTTGATCTGCTCCACCAGAGCTTCGAGCTCGTCCCAGGTTCCGGGGATCTCGTAGCCGTTGTCGGCGAACACGGGTGGGCTGTACCACACCAGGCTCTTCACATCACCCTTGTTGGGCACGCCGTAGACCTGCCCACCGGTGGTGACCAAATCGAACCAGAAGGGGTCGTACGACCCGGCGATGTTGTCGAGCAACGACTGCGGCAGGGCCACGGCGTCGCCGGACTCGCCGAACTGGATGATCCGGCCCGGCTGGGGGATGATCACGATGTCCGGGGGATTACCGCCCTCCAGGGCCAGGTTCAACTCGGTGGTGGCGTCGCGGGTGCCCGAGTACTGCACCTCGATGCCGGTGCTCTCCGTCAGCGGCTCGAAGCCGGCCAGGAAGCCCTCGGCCTCGGCACCGGTCTCCGGGCCCAGAATGTTGACCACCGTGCCCGCCAGGCTCATGTCGTCGTCCATGGGTTCGGCGTCGTCCATGGGCTCGTCGTCCATGGGTTCGGCGTCGTCCATGGGCTCGTCGTCCATGGGCTCGTCGTCGTCCATGGGCTCGTCATCGTCCATGGAGCCACCGTCCGTCGAATCGTCGGCGGGGGCCGAGTCCGCCGGCGCGGGGGTGCTGTCGTCGTCGTCATTGCCGCAGGCTCCGGCCACCAGGGCCAAGGCGAAGAGTGCGGCAAGGAGCGCGAGCAGTTTGGGCTTCAATTTCATTGCTGGGGATTCCCTTCCTTGTCAGCAGGCTGGTCCATCAGCAGGTGGCTGGTGGAATGGACCAAAGTAACGCTTGGGCAACCAGGGAGACAACGCGCCGTGGGCCGTCCGACGGCATTGCCGGCGGTGGCAAGCTAGGGGCGTGCCCTGGTGCGAGCCCTGCGAGCGTTTCTGGAATCCCGGGTCGGTGACCGCCGACGGCGCGTGCCCCACCTGCGGGGCGGTCGTGGCCGGCCCGTTGTCCCGGTCGGCGCCTCGCCGGGTGCGGGCCCCGTGGCACTTCTGGGTGGTGCTGGCCGCGGCCGCTGCCTACCTGGCCTGGCGGGCCGTCCAGGGCATTGCGCTGCTGCTCTGAGGGAGCTTCTGCGGGGGGAATTTGCCGTGAGGGGAAATTCCCGAGAGGGGAGAGGTGGTCGTGAGGGGAATTTGCCGAGAGGGGAGAGGTGGTCGGGCTGCCGGGATTTGAACCCGGGACCTTCGGTCCCCCAGACCGACGCGCTAACCAAGCTGCGCCACAGCCCGTGGACGCCCAACCATAGCGGGGCGGCGTGGGGCCACCCCACCCGAATGAGTAGGGTGGCAGCCGTGCTGGACCTGGTCTTTCGCAACGGCACCATCGTCGACGGCACCGGCGGCCCCGGCCGAAGCGGCGACCTGGGCGTGGACGCGGGCCGCATCGTGGCCATCGGTGAGGTGGCCGATGACGGGCGCACGGAGATCGACGCCACCGATCGGGTGGTGTGCCCCGGTTTTGTCGACCCCCACACCCACTACGACGCCCAGCTCTTCTGGGACCCAGTTGCCTCCCCCTCCAACCTGCACGGCGTGACCACCGTGATCGGGGGCAACTGCGGCTTCACCCTGGCCCCCCTCAACCCCGGCGATGCCCCCTACCTGCAGCGCATGATGGCCAAGGTGGAGGGCATGCCCCTCTCGGCCTTGGAGTCGGGCCTGGACTGGTCGTGGCGCACTTTCGGCGACTACCTGGCTCGCTTGGACGGCACGCTCGGGGTCAACGCCGGTTTCCTGGTGGGTCACTGTGCCATCCGCCGGGCGGTCATGGGGGCCGAGGCCACCGGCCACCAGGCCGACCCCGGCCAACTGGAGGCCATGAAGTCGCTCTTGGCCGAGGGCATTGCCGCGGGCGGGCTGGGCTTCTCCACCTCGCTGTCCTACACCCACAACGACGGCGACGGCGCCCCGGTGGCCTCCCGCTTCGCCGACAACGACGAGGTGGTGGCGCTGTGCTCGGTGGTGGCTGAGCACGAAGGCACCACGTTGGAGTACGTGACCGACGGCTGCATGCAGGGCTTCACCGAAGAAGAGCTGGAACTGATGGTGGCCATGTCCCGGGCGGCCCGCCGCCCGCTCAACTGGAACGTGCTCACCATCGACTCCGCCGACCCCGACCGCTACCGGGCCCAGCTCGGGGCGTCGGTGCGGGCGGCCGAGCAGGGCGCCCGGGTGGTGGCGCTCACCATGCCGGTGCTGGTGGGCATGAACATGAGCTTTCTGAACTACTGCGCCCTCAACATGCTGCCGGACTGGGGCGAGGTGCTCGGTCTTCCCGTGCCCGAACGCATGGCCCGCCTGGCCGAACCCCGCACTCGGGCGCATTTGGCCGAGCGGGCATCCTCCCCGGACGCCGGGGTGTTCAGCAGGCTCACCGGCTGGGGCGGCTACCGCATCGGCGACACGTTCAGCCCGGCCAACCAGGGTTGCACCGGGCGCACCGTGGCCGAGATCGCCGCCGAGCGGGGCACCCAGCCCTTCGACACCCTGGTGGACATCGTGCTGGCCGACGAGCTGCGCACCGTGTTGTGGCCGGCACCCACCGACGACGACGAGGAGAGCTGGCGGCTTCGGGCCGAGGCGTGGCAGAGCGAGCACACCCTGTTGGGCGGCTCCGACGCGGGCGCCCATCTGGACCGGATGTGCGGCGCCCCCTACACCACCGCCTTTCTGGCCGACTGCCTGCGGGGCCGTCGACTGGCGTCGCTGGAGTCGGCCATCCAGATGCTGACCGACGCCCCTGCCCGCCTGTTCGGGCTGCGGGAACGGGGCCGCATCCAGCCGGGGTGGCACGCCGATCTGGTGGTCTTCGACCCCGAAACGGTGGACGCTGGGGCCATGCGCATGGTGAACGATCTGCCCGGCGGCACGGCCCGGCTGTTCGCCGACGCAACCGGGGTGGACCACGTGGTGGTGAACGGCCAAATCATCGTCAGCGGCGGCCATGCCACCGACGCCCGGCCCGGGACCCTGCTGCGTTCGGGGCGCGACACCCACACGGTTCTGGTCGGGTAGCGGAGGAGCACCAGGGATGGGTGGGGCCGCGGCCAGGCTCGCCGTGCTCCAACGGCGGCTGGAGATCTTCTCCCTGCGCTGGCAGGCCCGGCTCGACACGGCGCAGGTGGACCGAGCCGTCCCCTGGGTGATCGCCCTGTTTCTGGGGGGCGCCCTGTCGGGTCTGTCGTTGGCCCGAGCCCGCCAACTGGACGCCGGGGCCGACCTGTCCAGCTACCTCCAAGGGGTGTGGCTCATCGGCGAGGGGTACGAACCGCTGTCCAGCGTGGCCGGCCACAACCTGCTGTGGGAACAAGCCGCCTACATCCTCTACCCGGTGGCCGGGCTCACCGCGCTGTTTCCGGCCCAACCCACCCTGCTGGCCCTGCAAGCCGCCGCCTTGGCGCTGGCCGTGGTGCCGCTGTGGCGGATCGCCCGCGACATCGGCCGACTCAAGTCCGGCACCGCCGCGGCGGTGATCTTCGCCTACAGCGCCTATCCGGCCGTCCACGCGGTGAACCTGGCCGACTTCCACCCGGAGGCGCTGGCCGTGCCCGCCCTGTTCGCCGCCGTGCTCACCTCGTTGCGGGGCCAGTGGAACTGGTTCGGGGTGTTCGCCCTGTTGAGCGTGACCTGCCGGTCCGATCTGGCCTTCGCCCTGGCCGGGTTGGGCCTGATGGTGATGGTGGAGGGTCGGCGCCGCCCCGGCGCGGCCATCTTCTGGGGGGGGTTGGCCTACGGATTGGTGTCTCTGACCGCCGTCCAACCCCGGTTCAACGGGGGCCGGTTCCCCCACATCGAGGCGTTTTCCGACTTCGGCGGGGGACATCCGGGATCGGTGCTGTGGGGCTTCATCTCCGCACCTCATCAGGTGGTGGCCGACGCCATGTCGCAGGCCAACTTCCAGGTGATCGTGTTGCTCCTGGCCCCGGTGATGCTCCTGCCGTTGGTGGCGCCCCGCTACGTGCTGCCCGCATTGCCGCTGTTCGCGGTGTACCTGGTGGCCGACGTGCCCCCCGGCCAACTGTTGGAGGCCTCCCAGACCGTGCCGATGATCCCGTTCGTGTTCACCGCCACCGTGTTGGCCCTGGCCCGGTCCGGACGGGTGCTGGTGGAGCGGGTGAACGTGGACCGCCGCTATCTCACCGCATTGGTGCTGGCCGCCAGCCTGTTCTTCATGTGGGACGCCCCCAGCTCGCTCTACCAGGAGCCCTGGGACTGGGGTCGGCGCGACACCATGGACGTGGCCCGCCGGGAGGCGGCCGACGCCATTCCGGAGGACGCCTCGGTGCGGGCCTCCGACCAGGTGCTGCCCCTGCTGTCGGATCGGACCCGACTGTACGTGCTGAACACCACCGACGACCCCGACAGCGCGGCGTTGGCCGCCACCCCCCGGGTGGAGTGGATCGTGTTCGACACGGCAGCGGCCCCCGAGTGGAGCCCCCTGGACATCGAGAGCTTCGATCTGGACGTGCGCCGAACCGGCTTCGAGCGCTTCGAGCTGGAGCACCAGGAGGCCGGCTTGCGGGTCTATCAGCGCCGCAACGTCACCCGGAGCTGATCAGGGCCCGATGCCGATCGGGGCCCGTGCCGATCGGAGCCGGCTAGCCGGCCAGGTGGGAGCGCAGGAGGTCGGCGGCGGCGGCCAGCTCCTCGGGGGGGACGGAGGATCGGGCATTGGCGAAGCTCAAATCGCCGATGTCGAAGGTGGGGATCACGTGCAGATGGGTGTGCGGCACCTCGTGGCCCGCGATGATCAGGCCAACCCGAGGGGGGGAGAAGGCCGCCATTTGGGCGGTGCCCACCGATTGGGCCACCACCATGAGGTGGGCGGCCAGGTCGGGGGGGACGTCCAGCCAGTGGTCGATCTCGGCCCGAGGCACCACCAGGGTGTGACCGGTCTGTATGGGGTTGATGGACAGGAAGGCCACGCAGTCGTCGTCCTCCCACACAAAGTGTCCGGGCAGTTCCCGATTGATGATCTTGGTGAAGACGCCGGCCATGCCCTGATGGTAGACGCCCCCGTGGCCGAATCCCCTAGTGTCTGCGCCCATGGAGGACCACGTGGACACACCCCCGGAGAGGAGTCCGTCCTCGGCGACCGGTACCCGGATCCTGACGGTACCCAACGCCATATCCGTGCTCCGGCTGGGGTGCGTGCCGGTGTTCTGCGTCCTGGTGCTGGGCATGGGCAACCGGGCGGGGGCGGCCATCCTGCTGGGGGTGCTGGGGGCCACCGACTGGGTGGACGGCTACCTCGCCCGTCGGTTCGACCAGGTGTCGGAGTTGGGCAAGATCCTGGATCCCGCCGCTGATCGGCTGATGTTCCTGGCCGCGGTGGTGGTGATGATGGTGGACGGTTCCCTGCATGCGGCCTTCGGAGTGCCCATGCTGGTGCGGGAGGGGCTGGTCTCGCTGGTGGTGGTGGTGCTGGCCGGGTTGGGGGCCCGCCGGATCGACGTGACCTTCACCGGGAAGGCGGCCACCTTCGGCCTCATGTTCGCGCTGCCCTTCCTCTTGCTGGGCGACTCCTCGGTGGGCGGGGGCCTGGTGCTGCGGGGCATCGGCTGGGGTTTGGGCATCCCTTCCCTGGTGCTCAGCTACTACGCCGCGGTGGAGTACATCCCCCGGGCCCGCCGGGCCCTGATCGAAGGGCGAGCCCCAGCCTCAAGCTGAGGTTGAGAGTTTTTCCCCTACCCGATACGGTGGGGGCGATGAACACCCCCGCAGAGCTCCGCTATTCCGAAGACCACGAATGGGCCAAGGTCGAAGGCAGCCGGATCTGGCTGGGCATCACCGACTACGCCCAGGACGCGCTGGGCGACATCGTCTACATCGAGCTGCCCCCGGTGGGCACCGAGGTGACCTGCGGCCAGGCCTTCAGCGAGGTGGAGTCCACCAAGTCGGTGTCGGAGATTTACTCGCCGGTCACCGGGGTGGTGGTGGAGGTGAACACCGATCTGATCGACCACCCCGAGCGGTTGAACGAGGATCCCTACGGCGACGGGTGGATCTGCGTCATCGATGCGGCCGACGTGTCCGAGCTGGACGCCCTGTTGGACGCCGGCGCCTATACCGACCTGACCGAGGGTGTGGATTGACGTCGGTGCCCACGGAAGGCCCCGGCGGCCCGGACGGCTGCTCGCAGTGCGTGGTCAACGCCGCGTCGGGGGCCAACTTTTGTGCGGCCTGCGGTCGGCGCCTGGGACCGCCGGGAGCCGCCGAAGTTGCGGCCTCGGCGGATGAGCCGACCACCGAACTGGTCCTGGAGATCGACCTGCCGGCGCACCCGGCCGTGCTGGTGGCGACGCAGGGACCGGCGGCGGGCAGCCGGTTCGAGCTGTCGCATTCCCCGGTCACGGTGGGTCGCCATCCCGACTCGGAGATCTTCCTGGACGACATCACCGTGTCGCGCCGCCACGCCGAGGTGACCCGCGAGGGCCTGGTCCGACGGGTGAGGGACAAGGGCTCGTTGAACGGCACCTATCTGAACGGCCGCCGGGTGGAGGAGGCCGGGTTGAAGAACGGCGACGAACTCCAGGTGGGCCGCTTCAAGCTGGTCTACTACGACGGGACCGGCCCATGAGCGACCAGCACCAGTCCATCGGCCAGGTGTTGGACGTGCTCAAGGGTGAGTTCGCCGACATCAGCATCTCCAAGATCCGCTTCCTGGAGAGCCAGGGCCTCATCGACCCCCAGCGCAACCCGTCGGGCTACCGGAAGTTCACCGAAGCCGATGTTCAGCGGTTGCGTTGGATCCTGGAACAGCAGCGGGACCACTTCCTGCCCCTGAAGGTGATCAAGGAGCGCATCGAGCGTGAGGAGTTCCCCCCGTCCGACGGCGGCCACGCGGCCCCCACCGGGGGGGCGTGCTCGGCCGCCCGGGCCGGTCGGAAGCCGAACCCGCTCGATCCGGGTGCCGCCCCGGTATCGCTGACCCTGGACGAACTGGCCTCGGCCAGCGGCCTGAGCCCGGCCAAGCTCCTGGAGCTGCAGCAATTCGGCCTGATCGAGCCTCTGGACGACGGGGCGCTGGCCCACTACGGCCGAGAGGCCCTGGACGTGGCCACGGTGGCGGCCGGGTTCCTGGCCCACGGGGTGGAGCCTCGCCATCTGCGGGCCTACAAGTCGGCCGCCGAGCGGGAGGCGGGGCTCATGGAACAGCGGATCATGCCGCTGGTGATGCAGCGCACCGCCGAGGCCCGCCGACTGTCCCAGGACACGTTGGGGGAGATGACCAACCTGGGCACCGAACTGCGGCTTGCTCTCCTTCGGGGGGCGCTGGCCCATCACACCCGGACGCACCAGTAGCGGCGTGGGCCGGGTGGAGCCCGAGCTGTTCGCCGGGCGGGAGGCCATCGAACAGGCGGTGACCCGGGTGGCCTCGGAAATGTCGCAGAGGTGCTCGCCGGGGACCGTGCTGGTGGCCGTGCTCAAGGGCAGCGTGCCGTTCCTGGCCGACCTGGTGCGCAGGCTGGACGTCGAGGTGGAGGTGGACTTCATGGCCCTCTCCCGATTCGCCCCGGACTCGGGCCGGGTCAAGCTGGTCAAGGATCTGGATTGCGACGTGACCGGACGCCAGGTGGTGTTGGTGGAAGACGTGGTGGACACCGGGCTCAGCCTGGGCTACCTGATGGGAGAGCTGCACCGCCGGTCGGCCGCCTCGGTGGCGGTGGCCGCCCTGTTGAATCGGCGGGCTCGACGCATCCTGCCCATCGAGCCCGATTACGTGGGATTCGAAGCCCCTGACCAGTTCTTCTTGGGATACGGCCTGGACTGGGCGGGTCGTTACCGGAACCTCGACCGGCTGATCATCGGTGATCCGGACCGTCTGGCCCACGATCCCGACCACTATGTCCCTATGCTCTACTAGCGTGGGCGCATTGAGGGCGGCGCAATGAAGAAGGACGATATGAAAAAGATGGAGTTGATCGGGGTGCGGATCGAGTTGCCCTCCAACGCCCCGATCGTTCTGTTGCGGGAGACCGACGGCGCGGGCCGGTTGTTGCCCATCTTCATCGGTGGCGCCGAGGCGCAGGCCATTGCCCTGGCCATGGAGGAAGTGGAGACGCCCCGTCCCATGACCCACGATCTGTTCAAGAACGTGCTGGACGACCTGGGCGTGCGGCTGGAGTGCATCGTGGTGACCGAGTTGCGCGACCGCACGTTTTACGCCGAGCTGGAGTTGGCCGGGAACAATGGGGCCCGGCGGATCTCCAGTCGCCCCTCGGATGCGGTGGCACTGGCCGTGCGGACCGGAGCACCCATCTTCGCCGACGAGTCCGTGCTGGAGGCGGCCGGCCACACCGTGGACGCCGGGGAATCCACGGGGGAGGAGCAGCCCGCCGAGGAGGTCCTGGACGAGTTCCGGGAGTTCCTGGACCAGGTGAGCCCCGAGGATTTCAACGGCTGACCGATTGCCCCCATCCTTGACAATCCACAGGGTGAGTCGTAGGCTGTGGAAGTTCAATGGCGTAGTTTCCCCGGTGTAACAGTCCGTGTGGGTGACGCGCCCCGGCATGGGAGCATCAGATGAGCGATCAGAGACCGGTAGTCGGCGATTTCAGCTCACCGCAGACCATCGAGATCGTCGGCATCACCTACCGTCAGCTCGACTACTGGACCCGCACCGGCTTGGTGCGGTCGACGGCCCAAGAGGCCGACGGCAGCGGAAGCCGCCGCCGGTACTCCTACAACGACCTGCTGGAGCTGAAGCTCATCAAGCGGCTCCTGGACGAGGGGATCGGCCTTCGCCGGGTGCGCGAGGTGTTCGAGTATCTGCGCGAGGAATTGGGTGAGAACGTGGCCAGCGCCGATCTGGTGATCCACGGCAACCGCTCGCTACTGGTCAGAACCGACGAGCAGTTGCTGGATGCGCTGCGCCAAGGGCAGGGGGCGCTCTACCTTCGGATGGAGGGCCTGGTGGAAGAGGTGGACGCCGCCGTGCGGGAGTTGCCCGTTCAAGAGGCTCTGCCGGTGGGTTCCTCCGAGCCGCAATCCGACAGCGTCGCCCGGACCGGCACGTAGGAGCGGTACTCGGGAGAGGCCGGCAGGCGCGTGTTCGCCCACCGTTCCGAGCGGCAGTTCGCCGAGTTGCTCGACTTCTACGGGGTGGAGTGGCGCTACGAACCCCGGACGTTCGTGCTGGCTCGCAATGCGTCGGGCGAGGTGACCGAGGCCTTCTCCCCCGACTTCTACCTGCCCCGATTCGACCGCTACGTGGAGATCACCACGGTCCACCAGAAGCACATCACCGGCAAGAACGCCAAGGTGCGGCGGCTGCGGGAGTGCTATCCCGACGTGGACGTGGTGGTGCTGAGTCGGCGGGACTACCGGAGGTTGCTCGGCAAGTACGGCTTCGAGGATGCCTCGGGAGGCCAGGGTGATTTGACCCGCACCGGGGCCGGGGCCGGCTGAGCGGTACCGTGCGCTCGTCACCCCTGGAGGACCGCCATCGCCGGTTGGGGGCCAAGTTGGTTCCCTTCGGTGGCTGGGACATGCCCTTGTCGTACCCCACGGGCACCCTGGCCGAGCACCGGGCCTGTCGAACCGATGCGGTGGTCTTCGACGTGAGCCATTTGGGCACGCTGCGGGTGACCGGGCCGGAGGCGTACGACCGGCTGCAGCAGGCGTTCACCAACGATCTGGCTCGCATCGGCCCCGGACGTACCCAGTACACCCACTTGCTGGACGAGGACGGCTCGGTGCTGGACGACATCATCGTGTGGTGGGTGGACGATGAGAGTTTCGAGGTGATGCCCAACGCCTCCAACACCGACCGGGTACGGCTCGCCTTGGCCGGCGCCGGTTCCGACGGGGGCCTCCGGGCCGAAGATGTGACCGCCGACCGGGCGGTGCTGGCCGTGCAGGGCCCCGAGGCCCGTGGTCGACTGGCGACCATCTCGCCGGAGGCCGCCGCAGTGGCCCGCAATTGTGTGGAGGCGGTGGGGTGGGACGGTATCGCCCTCACGGTGGCGGGCACCGGGTACACCGGCGAAGACGGTGTGGAGATCGCCGTGCCTGCTGACCACGCCGGGTCGCTCTGGGATGCGGTGACCGCCGCGGGAATCACCCCGGCCGGTCTGGGGGCCCGCGACACCCTGCGCCTGGAAGCAGGCTTGCCGCTGCACGGCCACGAATTGGGGCCGGGCATCACGCCACTGCAAGCCGGGCTGGGCTGGGTGGTGCGGTGGGACAAGCCGTCGTTTGCGGGCAAGGCGGCGTTGGCCGTCGAACGGGAGCGGGGTGTGGCCCGGAGGCTGCGGGGGTTGCGCATCGAGGGTCGGCGCCCGCCCCGGTCCGGCCAGGCTGTGTTGCGGGACGGCGACGTGGTGGGAGAGGTCACGTCGGGCAACTTCTCGCCGGTGCTCGAGGCCGGTATCGCGTTGGCCTTGGTTTCCCCCGACGTGACCATCGGCGACGAGCTGGCCGTTGACCTGCGGGGCACGCCGGTGCCCGCCACCGTGGTGAAGCTCCCGTTCGTGGGCTAGCAGGGGCGGTCGGGCCTTTGCCCTCGGCCACAGGATTGCCCGCAAGGCACCCCTAGGCCCCGATGGCCTCCAGCACCCGGTCGTGGGGGATGTCCCCCCGCCACTGGTCGAGAATCTGCCCGTAGCGGTTCAAGAGCATGCCCGCCGGTTGGCCGGTGATGCCGAGCTGGCCCCACGACTGGAAAGTGGGGTCCCACAGCATGGTGAAGGTCACCCCGGTGGACTCCACGAACTGTTCGGCCAGCTCGAGGTCGTCCTGGGTGCCCACGCCCACCACGGTGAGGGTTTCGGCGTTGTCTCGAGCAAACTGCTCGACGCCGGGGGCTTCCCGGCGACAGGTGGGTCAATGGGGCGCCCAGAACCACAACACGAGGGGCCGGTCGGCGGGGGCCAGGTCGGCCAGGTCGGTGTCGGCCCCGGTGGCCACGTTCACCACCGTCACCGACGGCAACTCCGACGCCGGCAGGGGAGTCGGTTCGGGGGCCGGAGCGGCCGGCGCCGAGGTGGTGGGGGCGTCGCTTGATGGCGCGGCCTCGCCGGTTTCGGCCCCGGTAGCGGCGGTGGCCGGAGGGTCGGCGTCAGGAGCTGTCTGGCTGGCCCCTGAGGAGCCGCCCTCCGCCGGGGCGGCCGAGGGCGACGACGGGGTGGTGGGCGCGTCCGTTTGGGTTGCGTCCGCGTTGGCCGCGCCCGCAGAGGGTGCCCGATCGGTGGCCGACGGCTCGCTCCCCCCGCAGGCCGCCACCAGCAGTACCACCGCCAAGGCTAAGGCCATCGGACGGCCGTAGCCGTGGGGAAGAAACCGGCGAATGCTCACGCGGTGATGCTACCCCTGCTACGGCCGGTAGCGACGTCAGTCGATGAGCCGATACGGATGGGTCTGCTCCACGCAGGTGGGGATGTCGGGATCACGGGGGCAGGGGTACTGGAAGATCAACTGGGTGACCACGTCGGGGGCGCCGAACTTGTCGGGACCGTAGCTGGCCGGAAGCTGATGCTGAATGTCCACCGGGCCCAGGTTGGCGAAGGCGTCGTAGATGTCCTGGCGGGTGGGGTTGGGGCCGGCGTCGTAGATGGCCCGGGCCACCATCCGCATCTCGGTACACACCGAGGAGGTCATGCCGTAGGAGCTGTCGTAGCTGCCGTACACCTCCCGCTGGTGGCTGTAACCGCGGGGGCTGTTGGCCGCGTAGGTCTCATTGCACATGATGTTGAGGGGGGCGTTGAAGCTCAACGCCGGATTCTCGGTGACCCGGAAGTTACCGGTAGGGGCGTCGTCGATGATGATGGTGCCGTTGTACATCGCGCCGGCGGCGTCGCCCCCGAACTCGGCCACCTTGCCCGACACCAGATCGCCGGCCTGGCTGTTGAAGTCGGAGTTGAAGAACTGCACGTCGCCGGGGGCGAAGCCCTGGCTGACCATCTCGCCGATGAAGATGGGCAGGCTGAGCACGTTGAGTGCTGGGAAGAGCACGTCCACCCCCTCGTCCAGCATTTGTTCCACGGCAATGTCGGTGCCGTTGCGGCAGGTGGTGGCCCCGTCGCAGCCGATCTGCTCGGCCACGGCCACCTCGTAGCCGGCCCCCTCCAGGATGTCGATGATGCCGGCCTGGATGGTTTCCGGCTGCCCGGGGGTGTCGGGCCAAACCACCCCGATGGTCTTACCGTCCAGGGCGCCGGTGTCGATGATGGCTCGGGTCATATTGACCACTGAGTCCTCGGCCACCGGACTGAGCGAGTACAGGCGCCCGTCGGCCTGCTCGTGGAATTGGCGGGGGTTGCCTTGGGTGGTGAGGAACAGTGTTTCGTGGTCATCGGCGATGCACAGCGTGGCCGAGCCCTGGAAGCCGGTGGTGTTGACCACGATCACCGCGTTTCTGTCCTCGGTGGCCTCGATGCACGCCTGGTTGCGCAGGGTGTCGATGTCCTCACCGCCGCCGCCCAGGGCGGAGACCTCCACCAACTGCAGATCGATGCTGCGCCCCCAGATGCCGTTGCAGTCCTCGTTGATCACCTTGGTGTACGCCTCGAACATGTCGATGGTGTCGCCTACCGGCACGGCGAAGCCGATGCCCTCCAGTTCCTCCAGCTTGGTGCGCAGGTGAACCACGGTGATGGCGTCCTCGGTGATGCCCACATCGGTGGCCTGCGGCGGGGAGTCGGGATCGGGGGTGGCGGTGCAGAAGGTGTTCAGCGGCTGGAACGGGTGCGAGCGATCGATAGTCCGGTGGAAGTCCACGAAGAAATCGCCGCGGGGCTCGTCGAAACCGATGTCCACGGGCTCGGCCGGGGCCGGGTCGGCCGGTTCGTCGGCCTGGTCCCCGGAGTCGTCCGGTGCCGGGTCGGCCGGGCCATCGGTGTCCGCCGGCGCCGGTTGGTCGGAGTCTCCGGCATCGTCGGGCGCATCCCCGTCGCCGGTCGCCGGGGCGGCGGTGGGCTCGGCGGGCGCGGGGTCGGCGGTGCTGTCGTCATCGTCGTTGCCGCCGCCACAGGCCGCGGCCACCATGGCCAGGGCCAGCAGTGCTGCCCAGATCTTCAGTGTCTTCTGCCACCGCGTTGCATTCGTCATGGCTACCCCTCTCGGAATCCTGGCGCGAGACCGTAGCCGATGGAAGAACCCGATGGGTACCGACCCACTCGAGCCGGGTTCGTGCAGGGTGTCGCACCCATGCCCTAGGGTCTGGGCCCGATGAGGGGCAACAGTGGATGAGTCGAAGGTCGGTACGTCCCGACTGAACCGACCCGGCGGCGGTGATCCGGCCAGCCTTGCCTCGGCCGTCTTCGAGGAGGAGGCCAAACGCCTGGCCGAGCAGGAGGCCAAGTCGGAAGTGGTGGTGCTGCCCGACGATCTGCTGCCCGGTGTGGGCGACGAGCCCATGACGCTGCGCCAGGGCATCCGGGCCGGCGGGTTGAGCATGGTGCTGGTGCTGTTCGCCCTCAACGTGATCGATGAGTTCGACCGGGTGGCCATCGCCGTGTTGCTGCCCGACCTCCAGGACGCCTTCGGGGTGTCCGACACCGTGATTCTGGGCATTTCCTCGTTCGGCGGGGTGGCCCTGGTGCTGGGGGCGGTGCCGCTGGCCTGGCTGGCCGACCGGGTGAAGCGGACCCTCATCGTGCCGGTGGCCACCGCCGGGTGGGCGGTGAGCGTGTTCCTCACCGGCCTGGTGAGGAATCCGTTCCAGTACTTCTGGACCCGGGTGCTCACCGGGGTGGGCCAGGCCAACCGCCTCCCGGTGCACTCCTCGCTGCTGACCGACACCTACCCCATTCCCGCCCGGGCCCGGATTTTCGCCTTCGAGGGCATGGGTCGGCCCATTGGCCTGCTCATCGGCCCGGTGCTGGCCGGGACCATCGCTTCTGTCGCGGGCGGGGACGACGGGTGGCGGTGGGCGTTTTTCATCTTCGCCCTGCCCCCGGCGGTGCTGGCCCTGGTGGCCCTCCTGTTGAAGGAGCCCCCTCGGGCGGGCAACGAGCAGCAGGCCATCCTGGGCGAGCAGTACGAGATGCCTCCCATCGGGTCGGACCTGCCGGTGTCAATGTCCACCGCCTTCGCCCGTCTGAAGAAGGTCAAGACGTTCTACTTCCTGGCGGTGGGGGTGGGGACCCTGGGCTTTGCCCTGGTGACCCTGCCCAGCCAGCTCAACCTGATGCTGGAGGACGAGTACGGCTACGAGGCCTTTCAGCGGGGCTGGGTGACCTCGCTGGTGTGGCTGGCCAGTCTGGTGGCCATCCCCATCTCCGGCGTGATCTTCGACGGCATGTTCCGGGAGGACCCGGCCAAGATGGTGCGCACCGCGGGCGCGCTGATCATCATGTCGGGCGTGTTGGTGCTGATGGCCATGCGCTTCCACGATCCGGTCATCATGATCTTCGGCATCAGCCTGGCCAACGGCTGCACATCGGCCTCCTTCGTGGCCGCCGCCCCCACCATCGGCGCGGTGGCCCCCTACCGGATGCGGGCCCAGGCCTTTGCCCTGCTCCCGGTGTTCATCTTCCTGATGGGCGGCTTCATGGGCAGCATCATCGCGGGCACCATCAGCGACGCCCACGGCGAGCGACTGGCCATCAGCGTGGTGGCCCCGCCCGCGTCGATCATCGGGGGACTCTTGGTGGCCTACGGCTCCCGCTACATCAAGCGCGACATCTCGCTGGCGGTGAACGAGCTGATGGAGGAACAGGAGGAGATGCGCCGGATGTCGGAGCACCCCGACGACATCCCCGTGCTGCAGGTACGCGGGCTGGACTACAGCTACGGCCCGGTGCAGGTGCTGTTCGACTGCGGGTTGGAAGTGCGTCGGGGCGAGACGCTCGCCCTGTTGGGCACCAACGGCGCCGGCAAGTCCACCCTGTTGCGGGCGGTCAGCGGCTTGGGGGTGCCCGATCGGGGGGCCATCCGGCTGAACGGGCGCACCATCACCTACGCCGACGCTGAGTTGCGCTTCAAGCAGGGGATCGTGCAGGTGCGGGGGGGCACCGGGGTGTTTCCCGGCTTGACGGTGGAGGAGAACCTGCTGGCTGCCATGTTGAGCACCAAGCAGGACAGGGCCGAGGTGTTCCGGCGGGTGGAGAAGGTGTACGAGGTGTTCGGGGCCTTGCGGGAGAAGCGCTCCCAACCGGCGGGCGAGCTCTCGGGGGGGCAACAGCAGATGCTGGCCTTCGGCATGGGCCTCATGCACGACCCCGAGGTGTTGCTCATCGACGAGTTGTCGCTGGGGTTGGCCCCGGTGGTGGTGCAGGAATTGCTGGAGGTGGTGGAAGACCTGAAGGCCACCGGGTTGACCATGATCATCGTGGAACAGTCGTTGAACGTGGCCCTCAGCGTGGCCGAGCGGGCGGTGTTCATGGAGAAGGGCCGGGTGCGCTTCGAGGGGCCGGCCCAGGAGCTGGCCCAGCGGGACGATCTGGTCCGGGCGGTGTTCCTCGGGGCCGAGGGCGGCTGAGCGTGGGCTGGGCTGACTCCGGTCGTGGCCGTCGTCGCGTGGGCGGGCCGTGATCGACATCGGCTGGGAGATATCCCAGCAGGACCTGTTCTCCGGCTCCGTGCAGGGCCTCATCGTGGCCGCGTTGGCCGCGGGCTTCGTCCTCATCTATCGCTCCACCGGGGTGCTGAACTTTGCCCACGCCGAGATCGGCAGCTTCGGCGTGGCCCTGATGGCCATGCTCACCTTCCGCTACGACGTGCCCTACTGGCTGGCCTTCTTCTTGTCCATCGGGGCGGCCGCCGGGTTTGCCATGGTCACCGAGCTGGTGGTGGTGCGGCGGCTGTTCAACTCGCCGCGCCTGGTGTTGTTCATCGCCACGCTGGGGGTGGCCCAGTTGGCCGTCTTCGCCGCCATCGAGCTGCCCGACGTGTCCCGACCGGGTCCGTTCCCCCTGCCCCCCAAGCTCACCGCCCAGGAGTTCCGCTGGGAGGTGACCGACCACCTGCGCATCGGGGGCCGGGAGCTGCTGGTGGTGATCGTGGTGCCCCTGGTGATCGTGATCCTGGCCCTGTTCCTGGGCCGCACCCGCTACGGGCTGGCCATCCGGGCCTCGGCCGAGAACGCCGACACCGGGCGGCTGTTCGGGATCAGCGTGCGGCGGGTGTCCACCATGGTGTGGACCATCGGCGGGGCGCTGGCCGGGGTCACGCTCATCCTGTTGGCTCCCTTCCGGGTGAGCGCCGCGGACGCCGGGACGGCCAGCCTCGGGCCGGGACTGTTGTTGCGGGTGCTGTTGGTGGCCCTCATCGCCCGGATGCGGTCGCTGTGGGTCACTCTGATCGCCGGGGTGGGGTTGGGGATCTTCCAACGCTTGTTCCAGGGCAACGTGGATCGGGACATCCGCGAGGCGGTGGACGTCATCTTCTTCGTCGCCATCTTGGTGATCACCGTGCTCATCGCCCGCCGGGGTACCGAGGACGAAGGGGAGTGGTCGCTGTCGCCCAAGGTGAAGGCCATTCCCGAGCGACTCCGCCGCCTGTGGTACATCCGCAATCTGCCGGTGTTCGGGTTCGCGGCCTTGTTCGGCGGCTTGGTGCTGCTCGGGGCCTTCTTGACCAAGAACTCCAACCTCTACACCTGGACCCGCATCCTGGGGTTCGCCCTGGTTGCCCTGTCGGTGTCCATGCTCACCGGATGGGCCGGCCAGCTCTCGCTTGGCCAGTTCGCCTTTGCCGGGGTCGGTGGCCTGACCGTGGTGACATTGACCGAGAGCGGCGACCTTCCCATTCCCTTCGACTGGTGGGACTGGTCGTTCGACCTGCCCTGGGGGGTGGCCATGGTGATCGCGGTGGCCGTGGGCATGCTCACCGCCCTGATCATCGGGATCCCCGCCCTGCGGGTGAAGGGACTGATGCTGGCGGTGACCACCCTGGCGTTCGCCATCGCCGCCATGTCGTGGATCTTCGTGCAGGACGTGTTCACCCAGGGGTCCACGAACACCCCCAAGGTGGTGCCGCCGGTGTGGGGGCCGTTCGATTTCACCGCCTCCCGCAAGTCGTACTTCTTCCTCGTGCTGGTGCTCTTGGCCCTGGCGGTGGGACTGGTGGCCCACCTGCGCAAGACCGGTATCGGGCGCATGATGATCGCGGTGCGCGACAACGAGGACATGGCAGCGGCGTCCACCGTGTCGGGCAGTCGGATCAAGCTCATCTCGTTCACGCTGGCCGGGGGATTGGCCGCATTGGGCGGGGGGCTGATCATCACCGGGGAGCCCACCATCAATCCTCAGGTGCTGTTCAACGCCAACGAGTCGGTCAACGTCATCGCCATCGCCATCATCGGCGGGCTGGGGTCGATTGCCGGGCCGTTGTTGGGCGTCCTGTGGGTGAAGGGCATCCCGGCCATCTTCGGGGCCAGCGACGAGGTGCGCCTGTTGACCTCCGGGGTGGGATTGTTGTTGCTGTTGATGTACTTCCCCGGCGGGATCATGCAGTTGCTCTACAAGCTGCGTGACTTTCTGTTGGAGCTGGCCGACCGTCGGCTGGCCGACAGCGACATCGTCGAGCCCGCCCCGGCGCTGACCAAGCCGGTGCCGTTCACCACCCAGCGATCGGTGGAGCTGGCCTCCGGCCGGCCGTGGCTGGCGGTGCGAGACGTGCAGGTGCATTTCGGCGGCAAGGTGGCGGTGGACGACGTGTCCATCGAAGTGCACCAGGGCGAGCTGGTGGGCTTGATCGGCTCCAACGGGGCCGGGAAGTCGACCCTGATGAACGCGGTGAGCGGGTTCGTGCCCTTCCGCGGTCAGGTGGAGGTGTTGGGTCGGGACATCTCCCGGCTGCCGTCCTACCGCCGCCACCGGGGCGGCTTGGGCCGGGGCTTCCAGCACGCTCGGCTGTATCCCGACCTTACGGTGCGGGAGGCGTTGATGGTGGCCATGGAGGCCCGGGACCGGTCGCTGTTGGTGCCGTCGCTGTTGGGGTTGCCGCCGTCGCCCGGCCAGGAGCGACGCAAACGGTCCGACGTGGACAACCTCATGGATTTCGTGGGGTTGGGGCGCTACGCCGACCACTTCATCGCCAATTTGTCCACTGGCACCCGCCGCATCGTGGAGTTGGCCAGCTTGTTGGCGGTGGACGCCAAGGTGCTCTTGTTGGACGAGCCCACCGGCGGGGTGGCCCAGCGGGAGAGCGAGGCCTTCGGGCCGCTCATCCGGCGCATTCAGGCCGAGTTGGACGCCGCCGTGGTGGTGATCGAGCACGACATGCCGCTGGTGATGAGCATCTCCGACCGGGTGTACTGCCTGGAGGCCGGGGCGGTGATCTCCGAGGGCACCCCCGAGGAGGTGCGTAACGACCCCCTGGTCATCGCCTCCTACCTGGGCACCGACGTACGCGCCATCGAACGCTCTGGCAAGCGCACCTCGACGTCGTAGAGGCGTTTCGCGGGCAGCAGAGAAAACTGGAATATACTGAAAGAGCACAATAGTTGCAGTGTTCGAGTTGGGGGGCTACGGTGGGGACGTGGAAACGGTGACGTTTGGAGACCTGGCGCCGGTGTTGGCTGCGGTGCTGGGGCCGGTGCTCGCCATGGGCGTCGCCATTATGCGCTACCAGCACGTGGACAGCACCAAGACCATCGACCGTATCGACCTCTCGATTGAGAATCTGCGCGATCGCATCGACCAGTTGCGATCCGACTGCGATGGGAACTTCAGGGAACTGGGCCACAGCCTGGGGGATCTTCGCGAGCGGGTGGCCCGCATCGAGGGCCACTTGAGGATCTCGCCGCCCGACGGCGACGGTGAGGCCAAGGCGGCCTAGTTCGCTGGTACACCGCTAGCGGCGGCGGAGGGTGGCCTCCGCAATAGCCGAGGAGACGTAGAAGGCGTCGTCGGGGTTGAGGTCGGTGCCCGGCGGGACCAGTTCGTCAATGCGATCGAGCACGTCGGACGAAAGGCGCAGGTCGGCGTGCTCCAGGGCGGCTTCGAGCTGCTCGGGGGTGCGGGGGCCGATGATGGTGGACGTCACCGCCGGGTGCGCCAGGGTGAAGGCGTAGGCCAGCCCGGCCATGGAACAGCCCACCTCGGCGGCCAGCGCATCCAGTTCCTCCACCAGATCGAGCTTGTGCTGCACCACCGGGTTGGTGCGGTCCCAACGCGCCGCGGGGAGCAGGTTGCGGGCGGCCCGGGAGTCCTTCGGCCACTCGGCGTCCTTGCGGTACTTCCCGGCGAGCCAGCCGCCGTTGAGCGGACTCCACACGATGGTCCCCATGCCGTAGGCCAAACAGGTGGGCAGCACCGCCCGCTCGATCTCACGGGTGAAGATGGAGTAGGGCGGTTGCTCGCAGCGGACCCGCTCCAATCCCCGACGCTCGGCCGCCCACTGGCCCTCCACGATGAGTTCGGCGGGGAACGTGGAGGTGCCGATCATGCGGATCTTGCCGTCGCGGACCAGGTCGGTGAGCGCGGCCAGGGTGTCGCCGAAGTCGGTGCGGGGGTCGGGCCGGTGCATCTGGTACAGGTCGATGTAGTCGGTGTCGAGCCGGCGCAGGCTGTCCTCCACCGCCCGGACCACCCAGCGACGGGAGCCACCCTGCATGTTGGGATCATCACCCATCGGGCCGTAGAACTTGGTGGCCACCACCACCTCGTCGCGCCGCCCCTTGAGGGCTCGTCCCACGAATTCCTCGGAAATGCCCATGCTGTAGCGGTCGGCGGTGTCGATGAAGTTGATCCCGGCGTCGAGCGCCCGGTGGGTCATGGCCGCACACTCGGCCTCGTCGTTGTTGCCAATGGGGCCGTACATCATCGCCCCCAGGCACAACGTGCTCACCTGGACTCCGGTGGCTCCCAGCGTGCGGTATTCCATGGGTACTCCTCTGGGTTGGCAGGCTCGGGTTGGGCTACTGCCCGGCGATGCGCGTGATCAACGCCACCAAGGTCTCGGGTTGGGCCAGCGGCGGGGAGTGGCTGCCCTCGAACTCCACCGTGTTGCCGACCAGTTCGGCACAGCTCCACAGGTATTCGGCCCGCAGGGTGCGGTCGTCGTTGCACACCACGTAGGTGGCGTCCACGTCCCGCCAGGCCGCCCGGGCGCAGGGGTGCGGCGGCTGGCCCAAGCGCTGGGGACGGAGCAGGGTTACCGCTCGGGCGACATCCTCGGCCGAGCAGTCGTGGTAGAAGAGGTCCCCGGCCATGAGGGGATTCACCGAGGTGTAGCCGTCCTCGCCGGGTTCGAGGGCGGGGTAGAAGTTCTCCGGGATGACCGCCTCGCTGATGTCGGGCGGGTTGTCCTCGCCGCTGTCGTCGCCACCCAGGATGGCCACCACGTACAGCAGGTGATCCACCGTGTCGGCTCGGAGTCCGGACAGGGCCAAGCCCCCCAGGGAGTGACCGACGGCGATGACCGGCCCCTGGCCGTCCAGCCGGGATCGCATGTGGTCGACGTTCTCCTGAAAGACGGCGATGTCCTCGGCCGTGGTGTAGCGGCCCAGGTCGGATGCGTGGGTGGCCACGCCCTGGTTCTCCAGCAGGGCCTGCACCCGCTCCCAACACCACGGGCCGTGGAAGGCTCCGTGGGCGAACACTACGCCGGCCGTCATTCCGCCGCACTCTAGCGGAGCGTCGCCCCGTTCACTGAGGAGGCGGGGATGTCGGCCAGGCCACCGGGAGGGGCGTCGGGCGGGTAGGTTGCCCGCCATGAAAGCGGTGCCGGCCCCAGAAGAGCGACTTGAACGATTGGAGTCCATCGAGGAGATCCGCAACCTGGTGGCCCGCTACTGCCTGGCGCTGGACATGCGGGCGGTGGACGCCTGGGTGGGCTTGTTTCCCGCCGACGTGCAGGTGGGCCGGGGGCGGTCCGGCCGGGCGGCGTTGGCCGAGTGGTTCCGGGAGACGATGGGCGGTCCCTTCACCGGCACCGCGCACGTGACCGGTAACCACATCATCGAATTCGACCATCCCGATCGGGCCCGGGGGGTGGTCTACTCCCGCAACGAGCACGAGACCGGCGAGGCGTGGGTGATCATGACCATGATGTACTGGGACGACTACGAGCGCATCGACGGTCGCTGGTACTTCCGCCGCCGGCTCCCCCTGTATTGGTACGCGACCGATCTGAACGCCCCGCCGATCGGCGAAAACAAGATGCGCTGGCCCGACGAGGCCCCCTACGAGGGCGCGTGGCACACCTTCTGGCCGACGTATCGGGAGTTTTGGGAGGCCCGGCTGGACGGACCCGCCGATGTGGCCGAACCAGCGCCGGTGGGGGAGTTCCTGACCCACTTGCGGGGCCGGGACGAGGACCTGCCCCGGGTGCGGGTGCGCTGATGCGGGCCGCCTATCACGAGTCCCAAGGGGGCCTCGACGTGTTGCGGGTGGGGGAGGTGGCCGATCCCGAGCCCGGCCGCGGGGAGGTGCTCATCGGGGTGCGGGCCACCTCCCTCGACCGGGTGGACGTGTACTGGCGGGAGGGGTCGCACGGGATGCGCCTGCGGGGCCCGCAACACGTGGGAGGCCGGGACATCGCCGGGGAGGTGGTCGCCGTCGGCCCCCAGGTGGCGTCGGTGGCCGTGGGCGACCGGGTGGTGGCATCGGGGGATCGTGCCCACGCCGAGCTGGCGGTGGCCCCGGCCGAGCTGGTGTTCCCCCTGGCTGAGGGGATCAGCTTCGAGGCCGCCGGGGCCACACCCACAGCAGGCCGCTCCGCCCACCAGGCCCTTGTGGAGAAGGCGGCCATTCGGGCCGGTGAGTGGGTCTTGGTGACGGCGGCGGGATCGGGGGTGGGCAGCTTCGGGGTGCAGATCGCCCGAGCAGCGGGGTGCCGGGTCATCGCCACCGCGGGCACACCCCCGAAACGGGCACAGGCGCGGGAGTTGGGGGCCAAAGTAGCCATCGACCACTACGCCGAGGACATTGCCGCCGCCGTGCAGACTGCCACCGGTGGCCGGGGGGTGGATGTGGTGCTCGACCACGTGGGCGCCCCGGTGCTTGCCGCCGCCGTGCGCTCGTTGGCCCCGGAGGGCCGGTTCGTGGCCTGCGGGGTGACCGCGGGGCACAAGGGAGAGTTGCACCTGGGCCAACTGTTCGTGAAGGGCATCAGCCTCATGGGGGTGGGCCGCCCCGACAACGGCCGCATCGCCGCCACCATGCGGGCTCTTCTGGCCATGATCGAGCGGGGCGAGGTCACCCCAGTGGTGGCGGCGGTGTTTCCGCTGGAGGAGATTGCCGAGGCCCATCGGCTGATGGAGAGCTCCGACTTCTTCGGCAAGATCGTGCTGGTGCCCTGAGAGTTCGGGATTCCCTGGTGTGCTGGTGCCCGGAGCGTTCTGATGCCCTGAGCGGAGAGATGCTCAGGCCAACAACTGCTTCAGCGCCCGCACCGGATCGTCGGCGGTGACCAGGGCCTCGCCCACCAGGGCGGCGTCGTAGCCCGCGGCGCGCACCTCGGCCATGGTGGTACCGCCGGGCACGGCGATCCCTGATTCAGCCACCTTCACCACGTGGTCGGGAATCAGGGGTGCCAACCGCTCGGCCCGTTGGTAGTCCATGGTGAAGGCCGCACTCTTGGGCTTCTCCCGCTGGTTGACCCCGATGATGTCGGCCCCGGCCTCGAGGGCGGTGGCCAGCTCGGATTCCGACTTGACCTCGGTGAGCACGTCCAAGCCCAGCGACACGGCCAGGTGGTGCAACTCGGCCAGATCGGGGGCCGAGAGATCGGCGACGATCAACAACAGCGCGTCCGCCCCCATGGCCTGGGACTCCCGGACGTCTCGGGCGGTGGCGATGAAGTCCTTGCGCAGTACGGGCAACCCGGAGGCGTGGGCCGCAGCGGCCAGATCGTCGCCGGAGCCGCCGAACATGGCCTGGTTGGTGAGCACCGACAAGCAGGCAGCCCCCCCGTTACGGTAGGCCACTGCCATAGTGGCGGGGTCCAAGTCGGCGTTCAGATCACCCCGCGACGGCGACCGGCGCTTGATCTCGGCGATGACGGCCACCTCGTCTCCGGCCACCAGGGCCTGCTTGAATCGACCCCCGGCGCGTTGCTGGTCCTCGGCTGCCATGACGGGCGATGATACGACCACGCCCCCAGGTCGGAGAAGGCAACGGACCGGGATGACCGGGAACGGTCCTCACCGGCCAGTAGGGTGCTCCGAGTGATGACCGGGACCCGAGCGGGGAACCTGAACCGAGGGAGGACCATGCATCGAGTGCGGAAGCATCGAGTGAGGAAGAGCGTCGGCATGTCGGTGCTGGTGGCCTCACTGGTGATCGGGGCCACCGGGTGCCTGAATGCCACCCTGGACTTGGTCGTCAACGAGGACGGCAGTGGTTCCTACGAGGTCGGCCTCGAGGTGACCCAGGAGTTCCTCGACACCCTGGGTGCATTCGGAGGGATGGGCCAGGAGCCGGGTGGCGACGAGGATTCCCTCTCCTTGGATTGTGAAGAACTTCTGGGTGAATTCGACTTGGATGCCGCCGGGGATTCCGACGGCTCAGACGCCCCGCCGGAAGGGGTTGAGGTGGAATCGACTCTCATCGACGACGGCGGGCGTTGCGGCGCCACCGTTCGCGTCGCCTGGTCCAAGGAATCCGCCGATGTCGCCTTCGAGCAAATGTCCGCTGGGGAGGACATCCTGATCCGGCGGGTCGGACCCGACGGCTGGAGCCTGGTGCTGCCCATGGACGACATCAGCGATGACGCGTTGGGGTCGGGTGCAGCCGATGAGTTGGCGGGAGCGTTCACGAGTCTGTTCGACGTGTCGCTGATGGTCAACGCCACGTTGCCGGGCGGGCCCCTCGATCACAACGCCGACCGGGTGCGCACCGCGTGCGACGCCACCACGTTCTTCTGGGACGTCAACCTGCTTGATCCTCCGGACGCGCTGGTGGCCCAGACCGACGGCCACGGTGATTGTGGCGGCGGTTGGGGGCTGGGCCAGACGGTGGCCGTGGCCATTCTCGGGCTTCTGGCCGCGGCCCTCTCGGCCGCCGGGATCATCCTGTACCGGCGCAAGCGAATGCTGGGGGTGGTGTCCGACTGAGGGGGTTGACACGCCGGGGCGGCCTGCCGTCAGCTCGCAGGCGGCCCCAGACCGCGGCGGGCCATGTCGTCGGTGTCCACCGTCCATGACCCCATGACCCGGTCTTCGAGCGCCTTGGCGTCGGCGAAGCTCAGCCCTTCGCCGTCGTCGTAGAGTGCCATGGTGGCCCCGGTGGCCGGGGTGGTGGCCGCCACGATCTGATGGGCCAGCGCCCGAGCCCGGGCCGACAACTCTTGGTGCGGTACCACGTGGTTGACCATTCCGATGCGCAGGGCCTCCTCGGCGGGCACGAACCGGGCGGTGGCGGACATCTCCTTGGCCATCCGTTTGCCCACCGCCCGCGGCAGCAGCGCGCTCATGCCCCAGGCGGGGATCACCCCGATCTTGGCGTGGGTGTCGGCGAAGCGGGCCTGCTCGGAGGCCACGATGAAGTCACAGCTCAGGGCGATCTCCAAACCCCCGGTGACGCAGGTGCCGTTCACCGCGGCGATCAGGGGCTTGGCCGTGTCCCGACAAGCCTGGGCCGGATCCTCGGCTTGGCGCTTGTCGGTTCCGAGGTTGCCCGAGGCCCCGTCGGCCGCCACCTCCCGCAGGTCCACGCCGCCGGTGAACACCGGGTCGGTACCGGTAAGGATGATGGCGTCCACCCCGTCGTCGGCGTCGGCCGATCGCAGGGCGGCGCACAGGTCGTTGCGCATCCGCTTGGTCATGGCGTTGCGGGCCTCGGGCCGGTTCAACGCGATGGTGGCGATGCGCTCGCCCACCTGGACCAGCAGCCGTAACTCTTCGGGGGTGACGGCGGTGTCGGAGCGGTCGGCCATGGCCGGTCAGGGGCCGGCGATCACGTCGGTTGCCCGTTGACGCAGCCAGTGGTCGGCCAGCACCAGCAGCACCTGGGCCTCCACCATGGGCACGGCCCGGGGCAGCACGCACGGGTCGTGGCGCCCCTTGGCGGCCAGGACCACCGGGTTGTTGTCCCGGTCCACCGTCTCCTGGGCCGAGGCGATGGTTGCGGTGGGCTTGAACGCCACCCGCAGCAGGATGTCCTCCCCGTTGCTGATGCCGCCCTGCACGCCGCCCGACCGGTTGGCCGCCGTGCGGGGCCGACCGTCGTCGCCGGGCACGAAGGGGTCGTTGTGGTCCCGTCCGGTCAAGGCCGCTCCGGCGAAGCCCGAGCCGATTTCGAAGCCCTTGGCCGCTGGCAGCGACACCACGGCCTTGGCCAAATCGGCGTCGAGTTTGTCGAACACCGGTTCACCCAAGCCGGGCGGCACCCCTCGGGCCACGCACGCCACGACCCCACCAAGCGAATTGCCGTCCCGCCGGGCCGACTCGATGGCCTCGGCCATGGCCGTGGCCTGTTCGGGCGAGGGGCAACGGGTGGGATGGGCTTCCACGTCGGCCAACGTCACCGTCTCTGGGTCGATGTCGGCGGCAATGGTCCCCACCTGTTGCACCCAGGCCAGTACCTCGATGGAGGCCACCGTGGTGAGGAGTTGGCGGGCCACTGCGCCCGCGGCCACCCGGCCGATGGTCTCCCGGGCGCTGGCTCGTCCGCCCCCTTGCCAGTTGCGGATGCCGTACTTGGCCTCGGTGGTGTAGTCGGCGTGGGACGGCCGGTAGACGTCCTTGAGGTCCTCATAGGCGGCGGGCCGGGCATCGGCGTTGCCCACCAGAAGGGCGATGGGCGAACCCAGGGTCGATCCGTCGAACACCCCGGACAGAATCTCCACCCGGTCGGCCTCGTCCCGCTGGGTGGTGAGGCGGCTCTGGCCGGGTCGGCGCCGATCGAGGTCGTGCTGCACCATCTCGGCGGTCAGTGGCAGCCGAGGGGGGCACCCGTCCACCACGGCGCCGATCCCGCCCCCGTGAGACTCCCCGAATGTGGTGACCCGGAAGAACCGCCCGGTCGTGCTGCCCATTGCCGTCTCACTCTATTGGCTGGCAGCATCGGGGCATGGAGTTGGGACTGACCGGACGGGTGGCGTTGGTGACCGGCAGCCACCGGGGTACGGGAAGCGGGATCGCCCGCACCCTGGCCGCCGAGGGCGCCGAGGTGCTCGTCCACGGATTCGAGCACGGGCAGGCCGATTGGTTGAGCGCCGAGTTGGGGGCTCCGACCCGCTCGGTGTGGGGTGACATCTGCACCGATGCGGGGGCGGCGGCGGTGGCCGAGCAGGGCGGCCCCGTCGACATTCTGATCAACAACTACGGGGTGCCGGTGGGCTCCTCCTGGGCTGAGGACGACCCCGAGGTGTGGATCGAGGCGTACAACCGCAACGTGCTCAGCGCGGTGCGGATGACGCGGCTGCTGTCACCGGCCATGCGCACCCAGGGTTGGGGCCGCATTGTGCTGGTCTCCACCGTGGGGGCCACCCGACCGGGGGAACGCATTCCGGGCTACTACGCGGCAAAGGGAGCGCTCCCCGCCGTGACGGTGAGCCTGGCCCGGGAACTGGCCGGGAGCGGGGTCACGGTCAACTGCGTCAGCCCCGGTGCCATCGCCACCCCCGAGTTGGTGGAGATGTGGACCCGCCAAGCCGAGCGCGAGGGCCGCTCCACCGAGTGGTCCGAGGTGGAGCGCCACGTGGCCACCGAGCAGATGCCCACGCTGAGCGGGCACATCGCCACCGTGGAGGAGGTGGGCGCCTTGGTGGCGTTCGTCTGCGGGCACCGGGCAGGCTCGATCAACGCCGCTCACCTGCGCATCGACGGCGGGGCCACCGGCGTGGTGACCTGACCTCGTAGCACCGGCGGCACCCGGCCTGCCGACACCGTTGAGTACTGTGCCCGCCGAGGCCCCCCGAATGGGTGAAAGCCGCGGCCACACCCCGAGAAGCGGTACCGTCGGGGCATGGCCAATCTGAAGTACGCCTTCGATCCCGAATTCACCGACCTCATTGCCGCATTGCCCACCCAGTTGGGCGACCTGAGCGATCCCGGCGCCATCCGAGAGTCCCGCACCTCGGGCATGGCGAATTTGCTCGGCGAGCAGCCCGATCGGGAAGGGGTGGCCAAGCGCGACCTCACCGTTCCCGGCCGCGACGGTGACCCGGAGGTGCCGGTGCGGGTGTATCACCCGAAGGCCGAGGCCGATGGCCTGCGGGGCGCGCTGGTGTACATCCACGGCGGGGGGTTCATGCTCGGCTCCGTGGACATGTTCGACGCCGCCTGTCAGGAGTACGCCCAGGAATTGGACGCCGTTGTCGTATCGGTGGAGTACCGGCTGGCTCCGGAGGATCCCTATCCCGCCGGGGTGGAGGACTGCTACGCCGCGTTGGTGTGGACGGCCGCCCATGCCGGCGAACTCGGTGTGGACCCGGCCCGGATCGCGGTGGGCGGGGGATCCGCCGGTGGCGGCCTGTCGGCCGCGGTGGCGCTCATGGCCCGCGACCGAGGCGGGCCGGCCCTGTGCTTCCAGCTCCTCCAGATCCCCGAACTGGACGACCGCCTGCAGACCCCGTCCATGACCCAGTTCACCGACACCCCCCTGTGGAACCGCCCCAATGCGGTGTGGAGTTGGAAGCACTATCTGGGCGACCTCTACGGCGCCGACGATGTGCCCTACTACGCCGCGCCGTCCCGTTGTCAGGATCTGAGCGGGCTGCCACCCGCCTACGTCACCACCATGGAGTTCGATCCGCTGCGGGACGAGGGCATTCAGTACGCCATGGATCTGATGCGCGACGGGGTGCAGGTGGAGCTGCACTCTTATCCGGGCACGTTTCACGGCTCGGCCATCTTCGGCAACGCGGACGTGTCGCGGCGCGACCACGCCGACTCGATCCGGGCCCTCAACCGGGCGCTGAACGGCTGAGCGGCCATGCCCACCCTGTTTGACGTTGTCCGGGACTTCAGTCGGATGTGGCCCGACAAGCAGGCCATTCTCACCCAGGACGACGGCCATCGCACCTACGGGGAACTGGCCGCCCACGGCGGCGCCGTCGCCCACCAGTTCCAACACCGGTTCGGCTTCGGACTGGGCGACCGGGCCTGCATCTGGATGCGGAACCGGCCCCAGTACATCGAGTGCCAACTGGGCATGCAGGCGGTGGGCCTGGCCGGGGTGCCCACCAACCCGGAATGGTCCGACGCCGAGCTGGAGTTCGTGCTGGGCCACTCCCGCAGCCGGATCATCTTCACCGAGGCGGAACGGGCTGAGCGGGCGGTGGCCCTGGCCGCTGCCGTCGATTCGGTGGACGCGGTGGTCAGCGTGGACGAGCCCGTGGACGGCGCCCTGCTCTTGGCCGACCTCATCGGCGAGGCCCCCGAGGGGGCCGGGCTCGATCTCCCGCCGGTGGACGGTTTCGTGGAGGGCAACGTCCTGTACACCTCGGGCACCACCACCGGGCGGCCCAAGGCGGTGCCCATGAGCCCCGAGCTGTTCGCGGGCGGGGCCATCCCCTACGAGGAGATGTTCGGGTTGAGCCACGCCGACCGGTCCCTGGTGGTGACCCCGCTGTTCCACGGCAACGCCATGGGGGGCGCCATGTCGGCGCTCAGCCGGGGGGCCGGGGTGGTGATGCAGCGGAAGTTCTCGGTGTCGCGGTTCTGGGATCTGGTGGATTTGTACCGCCCTACCTATTTCCTCACCCTGGTGCCCATCGTCAACATCTTGATGACGCTGCCGCCGAGCCCCATCGAGCGGTCACACTCGCTGCGGGTGATGATCCCGCTGGGGTGCGCCCCGATCATCGATCAGATCGAGGAGCGTTACGGGGTGCCGTGCATGGACTGGTACGGGATGACCGAGGCCGGGTCGGGCACCTACACCCGCCTGGACGAGCCCCGCCGACCGGGGTCGGTGGGCAAGCCCTTCGAGGGCTCGGTGCTGCGCATCTTCCTGCCCGACGGCTCGGAGGCCCCCACCGGCGAGCCGGGTGAGATCTGCTTTCTGCGGTCCAGCATCGGTTTTCGGGGCTACATCGAGGATGCCGAGGCCACCGACGCCGCCATCTCCGGAGACTGGTTCCGCACCGGCGATTTGGGCTACGTGGACGATGACGGCTACCTGTACTTCGTGGACCGCCAGAAGGACATCGTGCGCCGGGGGGGCGAGAACCTGTCCACCGTGGAGGTGGAGACCGCCCTGCGGACTCACCCGGCGGTGGCCGACGTGGCCGTGGTGGCCCGGCCCGACCAGGTGCTGGGGGAAACGGTGGCCGCCTTCGTGGTGGTGGCCGACGGCTGCGACCTGCCCACCGAGGACGAGCTACGGGCCCACACCGACGGGGAGCTGGCCCCCTACAAGTTGCCCACCACCATCGAAGCCATCGACAAACTCCCCCGCACCGGCACCGGCAAGGTCGAGAAGTTCCGCCTGCGCCAACACTTCACCGGGGCGTAAGAACGGGAAACCGCTCCTGCCTTCAGCAGGGCGCTCCGTAGTCAGGGCGCCGGCGGGGCGTCCTGGGCGAATTCCTCCCGGAGTTGAGCTCGGTGTTGGTCCAGGGTGGGGAGCGACGGTGGCGGGTCGGTGTCGAAGGCATCCCAGTCGGCGGTGGTGGCGGGGGCGGGCAGGTCAACGGTGGTGTCGGCGTGGGCGACGGCCCTGCGGCGGAGTTGGGGGTGGGCTGACAGGCCGGCCACGTCGTTGACCGTGCTGAAGGCCATGCGGCTGTCGCCCAGCAGTCGGTGAAGCTGTTCGGTGCTGTGTCGGGAGAACACCTCGGCCACCACCCCGTCGGTGTCGGCCCGGTTGGTCACCCGGGCCCGGTTGGTGGCAAACCGGGGGTCGTCGGCCAACTCGGGTCGGTCCAGCACCAGGCGGCACAGGGTGCGCCACTCGCCGTCGGACTGCACGGCGATGAGCAGGGTGGTGCCGTCGGCGGTCTCGAAGCCGCCGTAGGGGGCGATGGACGGGTGGGCCAGCCCCACCCGCTCAGGGGCCCGACCCAGCCCGTCGTGGTGCAACAGGGGCACGGTCATCCATTCGGCCATGGTGGCGAACAGGGAGGTCTCGATGCGGGCCCCCTGGCCGCTGCGGGCCTGGCGCACCAGGGCCTGGCTGATGGCCCGGGCGGCGGCTTCGCCGGTGGCGATGTCGGCCACCGACACCCCCACCCGGCCCAGGGGCCCCGGCGCCCCTGAAACCGAGATCAGGCCGCTCTCGGCCTGGATCAACAGGTCGTAGGCCTTCATGTGGGCATAGGAACCCGAGGCTCCGTAGCCCGAGATGTCGCAGGCCACCAGCCGGGGGTGCCGTTCCCGCAGGGCGGCGGAGCCGAACCCCAAGCGGTCGGCCACCCCCACGGCCAGGTTCTGGATGAACACGTCGGCCCGGGCCACCATGCGGGCCAACAACGACCGGTCGTCGTCGTCCTTGAGGTTCAAGACGATGGACTCCTTGCCCCGGTTCAGCCAGGCGAAATAGCTGGACAAACCGTCTCCCGCGGCCGAGTCGTAGCCCCGGGCGAAGTCACCGCCGGGACGTTCCACCTTGATGACCCGGGCCCCGGCGTCGGCCAGACGACACGACGCCAATGGCGCGGCCACCGCCTGCTCCACCGACACGACCAACACCCCGTCCAGCGGCCTCCCCGTGCTCACGGGGGCAACGTACCCCATCCGTCAGCCTTGAGAGGCTTGCGCATCCGAAGGCAGGATGGTGAAGGGGCGTCCGTCCAATGACCTGACCACGCGAAAGTGCCGCTGGTCCAGGGTGGCAATGGTATCGGTGCCGTACCGGTCGGCCAGCAGGATCAGCGAGGCGTCGGCCAGTCCGATCTGCTGGTCCTGGTAGCGCTCGACAATGCGGCTCGACTGCAGCAGGTCCGACTGATCGAACACCGCGATCTCATAAGCGCCGGATGAGAGTTCCCTCAACAGCCTTGACTGAGCATCGCTGCCGGCCAGCTTGGCCGTCAGGTAGTCCAGTTCGGCCAGCACGAAGGGCGACACGACGAGCGGTCTGCGGGAGGCGAGGATTCGAGCGCAGGCGTGGTGGTGGGTCTGATCGGGGACGAATGCCGACAGCAGGAAGCTCGTGTCGAGGATCACGAGCCGAAACCGGTTTCGTCGAGCAACTCGTCCACGCGTTCCGCAATGGTCGGTTCGCCCCAGCCGGTCTCGAACAACGGAGCCGTCGGCGTGACCACTCGCCGGTCAAGTGCTTCTTGAAGGGCCTCGCGCACGATGGAGGCCTCGCTCCGACGATCCTGATGGGCGGCCTGTTCCAGTCGCTGCTTGAGATCATCGGGAAGGTAGACAGTGGTCTGACGCATGCGCAGCATGATACAAGGTATTGTACAAGGTATTGCATTAGGCGCTACATGCAATAGGCCTTGTATCAAGCCTTGCATCAGGCCTTGTACAACTGGGGCACCACTCGGGCGAGGGTCAGGCCAGGAGGTGTTTTTGTACTTTTCCGAGGGCGTTGCGGGGGAGTTCGCCCACCAGATGGAGGATGCGGGGGTGCTTGAAGGGGGCGCAGACGCCGTCGAGGTGGTGTCGAAGCTGCTCGAGCGTGGGAGCGTCCTTGCCGGCGGCCACCACCCAGGCGGTGACCAACTCCCCCCACTCGTCGTCGGGGGTGCCGGTCACGGCCACGTCTTCGACGTCGGGGTGGGAGCGCAGGGCGTCCTCCACCTCGCGGGGATACACGTTCAGCCCGCCCGAGATGACCAGTTCGGTGGCCCGTCCCTGCAGCACCAGGTAGCCGTCGGAGTCGAATGCCCCCAGGTCGCCGGTGCGGAACCAGCCGTCGGCATCGAAGGCAGCGGCGGTGGCCTCGGGGCGACGCCAGTACCCGGGGAACACGTTGGGCCCTCTCACCTGTACCTCGCCGGTTTCGGGGGCCAGGCGGAGTTCCACGCCGGGCAGGGGAAACCCCACCGTGCCCGCCCGGCGCTCACCGTCGTAGGGGTTCGACACCAACATGATGGTCTCGGTCATCCCGTAGCGTTCCAACACCCGCACCCCGGCCTTCTGCCCCAGACGGTGATGCAGGTCGGCGGGCAAGGGCGCCGAACCCGAGACGCACAGCCGCAGCCGGGACAACCCCGCCACCCGCGGCGATTGGGCCAGTCGGGAGTACATGGTGGGCACGCCGAAGAACAGGGTGGCGTCATGGGCCTGGGCGGCGTCGAGCACCGCGTCCGGCGAAAAGCCCGGCACCAGCACCGCGGAGGCCCCGGCCAACAGCGTGCCGTGCAGCCCTACGCCCAGCCCGTGCATGTGGAACAGGGGCAGGGCCAACACCAGGCGGTCCTCGGGGGTCCATCGCCAGGCGATGCCCACCGACCGGGCCCCGGCCAGCAGGTTGGCGTGGGTCAGCACCGCCCCCTTGGGCGCACCGGTGGTGCCCGAGGTGTAGCCCAACAGGGCGGGGTCGCCCCCGGCGAGCTGATCCAGACTGAGAGCGGTGGCGTCGGCCAGATCCAACCGAGGGGAGACCACCAGCAACTCGGGGGCCAGCTCCGCCAGCCACCGCACCCAGGGGGGCTGATCCACCACCGCGGCCCGAGGAGCGGCGTCGCCGACGATATGGGCCAGCTCGCCCTGCTGGTAGGCCCCGTTCACCGGCACCACGATGAGCCCCAGCCGAAGGGCGGCCACGTGGGCCACCACCAGGTCGATGGACGGCGCCGCCGACAGGACGACCCGGTCGCCCTTGCGAAGGCCCGCGCCGTAGAGTCGTCCGGCGGCGACCTCGGTGCGCCGGGCCAGCTCCCCTGCCGTCAGCCACCCGGTCGGGCCGTCCCACAGCACCGGCCGCTGGGGCTCGTCGGCCCACCGCGCCGCCCACACCGCGGGCAGACTGGTCCCGGCCACCAGATCCACCGTGGCGGGGTCGGTCCCGGCGGGGAAGTGGACCTGATCAGACGCACCCACCGTGCCCATCGGGTGATCCTGCCACACTTGTGCCCGCTGATCCGGGCTCGATCTGGCAAGATGGGCCCATGACGATCAAGGTGACACCGTTGGGGGCCGCACTGGGGGCCACCGTGGAGGGACTGGATGCCGGGCGCCTGGAGGGCAACGGCGTGGCCGACGAACTCCGGGAGGCCTTTTGGGCGCACAAGGTGCTGTTCTTCCCCGCCATCCACCTGACCGATGAGCAGCACTTGGCGCTGGGGTCGGTGTTCGGCGATCTGGCCGCGGTCAGCAACGACGACACCGATCACCGCCGTCACGACACGGTGGACGACGAGGGGCGGATCCTGGTGCTGGACTCCTCCCAACCCATGACCCGGGCCGCCTACTGGCACACCGACGTGACGTTCGCCCGCCAGCCACCGTTGGGATCGCTGTTGTCGATGAAAGTCTCCCCTCCGGCGGGAGGCGACACCATGTGGGCCAACACCCAGGCGGCCTATGAGGGGTTGTCCGAACCCATCCGCCGGGCCATCGACGGCCTCACGGCCCGGCACGGCCGGGCCGGGTTGACCGATTTCACCGATCACCCGGTGGTGACCGTCCATCCCGAGACCGGCCAACGGATTCTCTTCGTGAACCGGGGGTGGACCTCGTCGCTCAACGACTTGAGCGCCATCGAGAGCAGCCGCCTGCTCACCCTGCTGTGTGACCACATGGAGCGTCCCGAGTTCACCGTGCGGTGGCGGTGGAGCGACGGCGACGCCGCCTTGTGGGACAACCGCTGCACCATGCACTACGCCATCAACGACTACGGCGACCACCACCGCCGCATCCACCGGGTGACCATCTACGACCCCTCCGGGGCCGGTCCGGTGGCCGCACCCCCTCTGGGGTGATCAGAGCTCCAGCAGGGCTTGTTCCACCACCTCGGTGAGGGCGGGGTGGATGTAGATCTGGCCTCGGGCCATCTCGTCCACGGTCAGGCCGAACTGCATGCCCTGCACGAGCTGTTGCACCAGAGTGGGGGCTTGGGGGCCGATGATGTGGGCCCCGAGGAGCAGGCGGGTGTCGGGGTCGGCCAGCACTTTGGCGAAGCTGGTGGTGTCCTCCATGGCCCAGCCGTAGGCGGTGTCGGAGTAGTGCCGCACGGCCCGCAGATAGCGCCGACCACCGGATCGCAGCTCTTGTTCGGTCAGCCCGACGGCCCCCACCTGGGGGGAGGCGAACACGGCATAGGGGGTGCCCGAGTGGTCGGGGGAGCGCAGGTCGTCGGGATGGGCGATGTTGTGGGCCACCACCCGGGTGTCCTCGTTGGCGGTGTGCTTGAGCTGGGCCGGATTGCAGATGTCACCCAGCGCCCACACCCCGTCCACGCCGGTGCGCAGATGACGATCCACCACCACGTAGCCGCCGGCGTCGAGGGCCACCCCGGATTGCTCCACGCCGAGCTGGGCGCCGTTGGGCACCCGCCCGGTGGCCACCAACAGGGCGTCGCCGACAACGTCACGGGTTTCCGTACGCACGACGATCTGCGAACCCCGGCGGGCCACCTCCCGGACGGGTGAGCCCAACACGCAGCTCATGCGGGCCGACACGATGTCGGTGAAAGTCGCCGACACGTCCTCGTCGGCGGCCCGCAGCAGCCGCTCGGACCGGTTCACGATGGTGACCTCGGTACCCAGGGCGTCGAACACATGGCCCAGCTCGGCGGCGATGTAACCCCCGCCGAGGATCACCAACCGGTCGGGCAAAGACTCCAGCCGCATGATGGAGTCGGAGGTGTGGAAGGGCACCTCGGCCAGGCCGGGGATCGGGGGGATGAAGGGCCGGGCGCCGGCGGCCAGCACGATGTGGTCGCCGGTGATGCTTCGTCCGCCCACCTCCAGCAGCTTGTGGCCGCAGAACCGGGCATCACCCTTGACGACGTTCACGTTGTCGAGGCTGTGGCGGTAGTCCTCACCCCCCTGGGCGATGGGGTCGATGCGACCGAACACCCGGCGAACGATCTCGGGCCAGCGCACCCCGTCGAGGGAGCTGTCCACCCCCAGATGCCCGGTGCGACCGGCCTGGTGGGCCACGTCGGCGGCGTAGACGAACATCTTGGAGGGGATGCACCCCCGGTTCAGGCAGGTGCCGCCGAACACGTCCCGCTCGACGAGCGCCACCCGCCAGCCGTCGAAGTCGGGGGTGAGCACGCTGTTGCCCGAACCGGTGCCCACCACCACCAAGTCGTAGCGTTCGACGGTATCGGCCATGGCCCTCGGCGCTCAGCCCGAAGAGCGGTTCGGCCGCGTTGCCGGTTGTGGGAAGGACAGGGCCACGGGAGGGCTCAACCGGACGAGGGTGGTGCCTTGACCGATTGGTCCTCCTCCACGAGTTGGCTCCGGCGACTGGGGTTGCGACCCAAGCGGATGTCCTCGTGGCGCTGCTGGATGGCCTCGGCGTACACGTAGTCGGTCCAGATGTAGAACTGATTGTCGAGCACCGCCCGGTACACCAGTTCGGCCACCTCCGGAGGCTTGACCGCCTGCTCGTAGAGCCCCAGCATGAACTGCCGCCGCTCCTCGTCCTCGGGGGTGGGGTCGGGCGGAATGATGGGCGAGCGCAGCGACTCGGGGCGGTTGCGCTCGGAGTTGATGATGTTGGTGGACACCAGGCCCGGGCAAAGCACCGAGACGCCCACCGAGGAGCCCCGCTCCTGAAGCTCGTTGTAGAGGGTCTCGGAGATGCTCACCACCGCGTGCTTGGAGGCGTTGTAGGGGCCGATGTTGGGATAGGAGGTGTGGCCCGCCACCGAGCCGGTGTTGACGATGTGGCCGTCGCCGTGCTCCAACAGGTGGGGGAGGAACACCCGGATCCCGTGGATCACCCCCCACAGGTTGACGTCCAGAATCCACTTCCAGTCGGCGGTGGTGAGGGTTTCCATCGGGGCGCCGCTGCCCACCCCGGCGTTGTTGCACACCACGTTCACCTGCCCGAACCGGGAAAGGGCCTGCTCGGCCAGATCGTCCATGTCCCCTTCGGAACTCACATCGGTGAGCACCCCCACCGCGTCCACCCCGGCGTCGCTCAACTCGGCCACCGCGGCGTCCAGGGCCGGGCCCTCCACGTCGGCGATCATGAGGCGGGCCCCGGCGGCGCCGAACCGGTCGGCCATGGCCCGGCCCATCCCGCTGGCCCCGCCGGTGATGACTGCTGCTTTGCCCTCGAAAGTGTCCATGCCCCGACGCTACCCCCTCCGAGCAACCACTTCCCCGACGAACAGCTCCTCCTCGCAGAGGTTGGGTGTGCGGGGGTGGGATCAGCGGAGGAGGGACTGGGTGACTGAGGCGAGGCGGGAGGGTTTGCCGGTTCGGGCCTCGGAGCGGTCGGCCACGTCCATGGCGGCCAGGGCGGCGTTGATGCCGAGCCACCGCAGCGGCTCGGGCGCCCAGCGCCGGGATCGGTGTCCCACCCAGTGCAGGTCGGTGCGGGGGGAGTCGGTGTCGGTGATGAGTTCGGCCAGGGTGCGGCCCGCCAGATTGGCCGCCGCCACCCCCTCACCCACGTAGCCACCGGCCCACGCCAATCCGCTCGGGCGGTCGTAGCCCACCGACGGAAACCAGTCGCGGGGGACGCCGATGACCCCGCCCCAGCGATGGGTGATGGCGGTGTCCTTCAGCACGGGCAAAAGCTCGACCAAGGTGCGGGCCACCCGGTCGTGGGTGCGCGACCGCTGCTCCACCGAAGGCAGGATTCTCGATCCGAAGTTGTAGGGCGCCCCCCGGCCCCCGAACGCGATCCGCCCGTCGGCGGTCCGCTGCCCGTAGATCACCAGATACCGGTCGTCGGCAAACGTCTGACGCTGGTGCAGGCCAATGGTGTCCCAGGTGGCGTCGTCCAGCGGTTCGGTGGCCACCATCAGCGAGTACAGCGGGGCCAGCGATCGGCGGTGCCCCTCAAGCGAACCGGTGTATCCCTCCAGGGCCCGCACGGTGACCTCGGCCCGGACGCGGCCGCAGTCGGTGACCACGAGACCGGGCCCCATGGCGGTGGCGGTGGTGCCCTCCACGATGGTGCCTCCCCGCCGCTCCACCGCCTCGGCCAGCCCTCGAACCAGCCGGGCCGGCTGGAGGGCGGCGGTGTGGGCGAAGAACAGACCGCCCATCACTTCGGTGGCGCTCAGGTGGCCACCCGCCTCGTCGGCATCGAGCAGCCGCAGGTCGTCATCGGTCAGTCCGTAGGCCTGCTGGTGATGCTCCACTTCGGCCCGCTGGCGGGTCAGTTGGGCTCGGTTGCGGGCCAACCGGATGGTGCCCCCCTTGGCGTACTGGCAGTCGATGTCCTCCCGGCGGGCCACCCGGCCCACCTCGTCCACCGCGTCGAACAGGGCGTGCAGCATCCTGCGAGCCCCTTCGTTGCCCGCGACCCTCTCGTGGCGGGCGGGCCCGGCCGCCAACTCTCCCACGCACCAGCCGCCGTTGCGACCCGACGCCCCGAACCCGGTGATGTCGCGCTCGATCACCAGCACCCGCAGCGACGGATCCATCGACAGCAGGTAGTAGGCCGTCCACAGCCCGGTGTAGCCGCCCCCGACGATGGCCACGTCCGCCGTGGTGTCGCCACTGAGGGCCGGGCGAGGCACCAAAGGGTGCGGCAGAGTGTCCAGCCAGAACGACCGACTGCGGTAGCGATCGCTCACCGGGGGACACCGACCTGGAGTTCGCAGTACCACCCACGGGGGATCCGGCCACGGTGGTCCTCGGCGTTCACGAGTCGAAGCCGACGCCGAACCGGTCGAGCAGGCGCAGCCACGGGCCTCGTCGGCCCTGTCGGGCATCGGCCCGCTGCAGGGCCCGGCGGGTGAGCTGCACCCCCGCCCACCGGGCGGGCTCCGGCGGGAACGGGACCGGCTTGGTGCGCACCATGGCCAGTTCGGTGCGCTCGGTGGGGGCGCCGTGCAGCAGATCGAGAGCCACCCGGGCGCCGAATCGGCTGGCCCCCACCCCCAAGCCGGTATAGCCGCCCACCCAGACCAGCCGCCCGCGATGGGCGGTGCCCCAGGCGGCGGTGAACCGGGTGGTGGTGCCGATCGGTCCGCCCCACCGGTGGCTGAAGGAGAGTCCCTCGAGCTGGGGAAACGTGGCGAAGAAGTGATCGGCCAGCTTGGCGTGTACCGGGGGGCTCTGATCGTGGCGGGCGGCCACCCCGTTGTTGAAGTGGTAGGTGGCGTCGTAGCCGCCCCACAGAATGCGACCATCGGCGGTCAGCCGGTAGTAGTGGAACTGGTTGGACACGTCGCCCATGCCCTCACGGCCGCCCCAGCCGATGGACTGCCGCTGTTCGGCGGAGAGGGGCTCGGTCACCAGCACGTGGTCGTACACCGGGATGGTGTAGCGCCGGGGCCGCTTGAGGGGCCCGGGATAGGCGTTGGTGGCCACCACGGCCTGGGCGGCCCGGACCCGGCCGCCGGGGGTGTTGATCTCGATGCCGCGGCGATGGCCACGAAGGGCGGTGGCCGGGGTGCTGTCGTACACCTCGGCCCCCAAAGACTGAGCGGCTGCCCGCAGGCCCCACCCCAAAGCGGCAGGATCGACCAGGGCCACGTCGTTGCGCCGGATGAGCCCGCCCAGGTAGGTGGGGGAGCGCACCAGGGTTTGCATCTGATCGGCGTCGAGGAGGTCCACGTCGTCACCGACGGCTCGGTGGTGGTCGATCTCCTCGGCCAGATCCTCGAGGTGCCACGGCTCAGTGGCCACTCCGACTTCGGGAACCGGCCAGTAGTCGGCGTCGATGCCGTACCGGTCCAGCGTGGCGGCCAGATCGGCCAGGTTCTGGCGTCCCAGCCTGACCAGGGTCTCGATCTCATCGGGCCAGTGGGACAGGCCGTTGGCCAGGCCATGGGTCAGCGAGGAATCGCAGAACCCGCCGTTGCGGGAGCTGGCCCCGAAACCGCAGTGGTCCGCCTCCAACACCACCACCCGGCGGCCGGGCTGGTCCTCCAAGGCCTGCAGGGCGGCCCACAAGCCGGTGTAGCCGCCGCCGACCACGGCCAGGTCCACCTCGATGGTCTCGGCCAGGGCAGCACCGGCGGGGGGAGCGTCGGGGCGGTCGGTCCAGAACACCGCCGGTTCGGCTGCGGCCAGGGCTTGGGCGGCCCAACCCTCACCACCCATGGGGACCCATGGTGGTCGCCACCGTCAGCCTGGCGTTGTGGCCGTGGCTCGCCATGGGAAGCTCAGTGCTTCACCATGACGTGCTTCACCTCGGTGTAGTGCTCCACCGCGTACATCGACATGTCCTTGCCGTAGCCCGACTGCTTGAACCCGCCGTGAGGCATCTCCGACACGATGGGAATGTGGTCGTTCACCCACACCGTGCCGAACTGCAGTCCCCGGGCCATCCGCATGGCCCGCCCCACGTCGGCGGTCCACACGCTGGAGGCCAGCCCGTAGTCGCAGTCGTTGGCCCAGGCCAGGGCCGTGTGCTCGTCGGGGGCCGACTGCACGGTGATCACCGGCCCGAACACCTCCCGCTGCACGATCTCCGAGGCCTGGTCCACCCCGACCACCACGGAAGGCTCGTAGAAGAAACCGCCGGTGTCGCGCCGGGTGCCCCCGATGGTGACCTCTGCCCCGGCCTCGGCCGCTCGGTCGACGAAACCCGACACCCGCTCGAGCTGGCTGCCGGACACCAATGGGCCCATCTCGGTGTCGCTGTCCATGGGGTCGCCGGTGACGATGGAGCCCACCGCGTCGGTGAGATCGGACACCAACCGGTCGTGTACGCGGGCACCGGCGATCACCCGACAGGGGGCGGTGCAATCCTGCCCGGAGTTGTAGAAACTGGTTTCCCGCAGGTTGCCCACCACCGCGTCGATGTCGGCATCGTCGAACACGATCACCGGCGCCTTGCCGCCCAACTCCAGGTGAACCCGCTTGAGGGTGGTGGCGGCCGCGCGGGCCACCGATTGGCCGGCGGCCACCGAACCGGTGAGCGACACCATGGCCACACCGGGATGCTCCACCAGGGCCACCCCCGCCGTTTCTCCCCGTCCGCACACCACGTTGAGCACGCCGGGGGGCAACACGTCATCCAGCAGTTCGGCCAGCCGCAGGGCGGTGTAGGGGGTGAGTTCGGACGGCTTGAGCACCACAGTGTTGCCCGCGGCCAGCGCCGGTCCCAGCTTCCACGTGGCCATGTTCAGCGGGTAGTTCCACGGGGCGATGGAGCCGATCACCCCGAGAGGGTCGCGGCGGATCATCGACGTGTACCCGTCCATGTACTCCCCGGCGGCCTTTCCCTCGAGAAAGCGCCCGGCCGAGGCGAAGAACCGCCAGTTGTCGCAGGTCAGGTCCATCTCGAACTCGATGATGGACACCGGCTTGCCCACGTTCTCGCATTCCAATCGGGACAACTCGGCCACGTTCTCCTCGATCACGTCGGCCGCCTTGTGGAGAATCTCGCTGCGTTCCCGGGGTGACTTGGTGGACCAATCCTCGAACGCGGCCGCCGCCGCGGTGACCGCCGCATCCACGTCGGCGGCCGAACTGGAGGCCACCTCACCGATCATCTCGCCGGTGGCCGGGTTCACCACCGTGTCGGTGGCGCCCTCGATGGCCGGTGTCATCTTGCCGTTGATGTAGTTGTCCTTCAGCATCTGATCACCCTCCTGGTCACCTTCCTCGGATACCGACATATTGCAGTGCTGAACCCGCACAATCAAGTCTCCTTTTGCAGCGATTTCAGTTACAAACTCTTGAACAGCAACAGATTTGGTTGCTTCCATCCCATATCATGTGCTAAATCGGTTACCCGTAGCAGCCACACCTCGGAGGGAAGGGCGGGCCGCGATGCAACATGACGGGCTGGTCGAGCTGGCCAACCGGCACCTGTGGGGCCACTTCACCACCATCGGCAGCACCGTCGACGGCATGCGCATCATGGAGCGGGGCGACGGCTGCCATGTGTGGGACAGCCAGGGCAACCAGTACATCGACGGGCTGGCCGGCCTGTTCGTGACCCAGGTGGGCCACGGGCGCCGGGAACTGGCCGAGGCGGCCGGGGACCAGGCGGCCAAGCTGGGCTACTTCCCGATCTGGACGTACGCCCATCCCGGTGCGGTGGAGTTGGCCGCCCGCCTGGCGGGCATGACGCCCGGCGACCTGAATCGGGTGTTCTTCACCTCGGGTGGCTCCGAAGCGGTGGAGTCGGCCTGGAAGCTGGCCCGCCAGTACTTCAAGGCGGTGGGCCAGCCCAAGCGCCACAAGGTGATCAGCCGCAACCTGTCGTACCACGGCACCTCCCTGGGCGCCCTGTCGATCACCGGGCTGCAGGCGCTCCGCGAGCCGTTCGAGCCCCTGGTGCCCGGCGCTTGCCACGCCGCCAACACCAATCGCTATCGCTGCTCGTGGTGCGCCGGAGACGCAGCCTGCACCCTGGCCTGTGCCGACGACATCGAACAGGTCATCGAGGCCCAGGATCCCGAAACGGTGGCCGCCGTGTTCGTGGAGCCGGTGCAGAACGCCGGCGGTTGCTTCGTTCCCCCCGACGGGTACTTCGCCCGCCTGCGTGAGATCTGTGACCGGCACGGCATCCTGCTGGTGTCCGACGAGGTGATCTGTTCGTTCGGACGCCTGGGCGAGATGTTCGGCTCGGCCCGGCTGGGCTACCAGCCCGACATCATCACCTGCGCCAAGGGTCTGACCTCGGGGTACGCCCCGCTGGGGGCAATGATCGCCAGCGACCGGGTGGCCGAGCCGTTCGTGGGCACCGGAGAGTCGTTCCTCCACGGATTCACGTTTGCCGGCCATCCGGTCAGTTGCGCGGTGGCCATGGCCAATCTCGACATCTTCGAGAAGGAGGACCTGATCGGCCACGTGCAGGCCAACGAAGACCGGTTCCGGGCCGCCCTCGATGACCTGACCGATCTGCCCATCGTCGGAGAGGTGAGGGGCATGGGCTACTTCTACGGCATCGAGTTGGTGAAGGACCGAGAAACGAAGGAGACGTTCACCGAGGAGGAGTCCGACTGGCTGTTGCGGGGCTTTCTGTCCAATCGGCTGCTGGAGCTGGGCCTGATCTGTCGGGCCGACGACCGGGGTGAACCGGTCATCCAGCTCTCCCCGCCGCTCATCGCCGGTCCCGACGAGTTCGACCGGATCAACCAGATTCTGCGCACCGCGTTGACCGAGGCCCAGGCCCAGGTGTTGTAGGGGAGCGGGGCGATGACGGCGGTGTACGACCTGGACGAGACCGACAAGGCCATCATCCGCGAGCTGCAGGTGGACGGGCGGCTGCCCCACGCCAAGCTCGCCCCCATGGTTGGCCTCTCCCAGACCGCCACCCGCCAGCGGGTCAACCGCCTGATCGAGCGAGGGGTCATCCAGGTAGTGGCCGTGACCGACCCGGTGGCCTTGGGGGTGGGCTATCAGGCGTGGATCGGGGTGACGGTGTCGGGCGACGCCCGGGTGGTGGCCGAGGCCCTGGCCGAGATCGAGGAAGCCGACTACGTGGTGGTGGTGGCCGGGCGCTTCGACGTGATGGCCGAGATTGTGTGTACCGGCAGCGACGAGTTCATGTCGGTGGTCAACGACCGCATCCGATCCATCCCCGGGGTGGTCGGACTGGAAACGCTGTACTACCTGCGGTTGGTCAAGCAGTCCTACAACTGGGGCACGGGCTGACCGTTGAGCCGAGGGGGGATGATCACGTGAGCGACCGGACACCAGCAACCGCCGGCCCTTCCGTCGCCGAGGCCGCCACCCGACCGCCCACGAACACGAAGCCGACAGCCGTGGAGCTGGCCGGCATCACCAAGCGCTTCGGCGAGGTGGTGGCGGTGGATTCGGTGGACCTGACAATCGACGACGGGGAGTTCTTCGCCCTGCTGGGACCATCGGGCTGCGGAAAGACCACCACCTTGCGCATGATTGCCGGGCTGGAGTTCCCAACCGAGGGCAGCCTCAAGATATTCGGCAGCGAGACAGGCACCCTGCCGCCCAACAAGCGTCCGGTCAATACCGTCTTCCAGGACTACGCCCTGTTCCCCCACATGACGGTGCAGGCCAACGTGGCCTTCGGACTCAAGATGCGGCGGGTTCCCAAGGCCCAGATTGCCACCCGGGTCGAGGAGGCCATCAGCCTGGTTCGGCTCGAGGGCTTCGGGCAACGCCGATCCCAGCAGCTCTCGGGTGGCCAGCGACAGCGGGTGGCGTTGGCCCGGGCCCTGGTCAACCAGCCCAAGGTGCTGTTGCTGGACGAGCCCCTGGGCGCGCTTGATTTGAAGTTGCGCCAGGAGATGCAGCGGGAGCTGAAGGCCCTGCAGCGGGAGGTGGGCATCACCTTCGTGTTCGTCACCCACGACCAGGAGGAGGCCTTGACCATGGCCGACCGCATCGGGGTGATGTCCGAGGGCGAGTTGTTGCAGGTGGGCACCCCCGAGGAGATCTACGAGCGACCGGTGAACCGGTTCGTGGCCGACTTCATCGGCCAGACCAACCTTCTCGACGCCTTCGTGGTGTCCAAGGACACGGTGTGTTTGGCCACCGGTGCCCACATCCCCGGCCCGTCGGACTTTTCCACCGGCACCCAGGTGGCCGTGTGCCTGCGCCCGGAGCGGGCGGAACTGCACCCGGTGGACGAGGTGCCCGCCGACCGGCCCTCGGTGTCGGGTCGACTCCAGGGCGTGACCTATCTGGGCAACGCCTTGGTGTACACGGTGGACTTGGAGTGGATGCAACTCGAGGTCCGCCGGGAGCAGCAGGCGCTCGGCTACCGGCCCTCGGTGGGCGAGGCGGTGGCGGTGTCGTGGGATCCCGACACGGTGTCGGTGGTGAGGACATGACCCTGGTCCACGAGCCCGACGTGGACGCGGCCAAGGTCGCCACCCCCAAGCTGGAAAGGGCGGCCGAGCGCGCCAAGTCGCGCCGGGGCTTCCTGCTGGCTCTGCCCGCCTACAGCTATCTGATCCTGTTCTTCGCCATCCCGCTGGTGATCGTGTTCATCTACTCGTTCGCCACCCGCAACCGGTTCGGGAGCACCGAGCTCTCGGGATGGAACCTGGACTCCTACCGCAAGCTGGGCGAGCCCCTGGTGCGCGACATCTTGTACCGGTCGTTGTGGATGGCCCTTTTGACCACGTTGATCTGCTTGGTGGTGGCCTATCCGTTCGCCTACTACATGGCCACCCGACCGCCGGTTGTCCGCAACCTGATGCTGGTCTTCGTGATGATCCCGTTCTGGTCCAATTTCTTGGTCCGCAACTTCGCCTGGCGGGTGTTGTTGGGCAACGACGGGTTGTTCACCAACATCACCGAAGCCATCGGCCTGGGCGAGAACGAGCTGCTGTTCACCGCCAGTGCGGTCATGATCGGGCTGGTGTACGGCTTTTTGCCGTTCATGATCCTGCCCCTGTACGCCGCCATCGAGCGCATCGATCGCAGCCTGATCGAAGCCGGACGCGATCTGTACGCCTCCGGGTTCCAGACGTTTCGGCGGGTGCTGTTGCCGCTGTCCATGCCCGGGGTGATCGGCGGCTCGATCCTGGTGTTCGTGCCCAGCCTGGGGGCCTACGTCACCCCGGAGATCCTGGGTGGGGCCAAGACCACCCTGCTGGGCAGCTTCATCGTCACCCAGTTCCTCACCGCCCGGAACTGGCCGCTGGGGGCGTCCGCCTCCTTCGTGCTGATGGCGGTCATGTTGGTGGCCACCCTGGTGTACTTCCGAACCGGCGGGAGGAACCTGTGAGCAGCACCGCCCAGCCCCGGGGGGCGACCCGAGCCCTGCTCGCCGCCCACGCCTGGCTCGTCTACCTGTTCTTCTTCGCGCCGATCATCGTCTTGTTCATCTTCTCGTTCAGCAGGAGTCGCAACGTGGGCCGCTGGGGAGGCTTCACCCTCGACTGGTACCAGGGGTTCATCGACAGCGAGCCGGTGCAGAGTGCGCTGTGGGTGTCGATCCGGGTGGCGGTGTTGTCCACGGTGGTCTCGGTGGTGCTGGGCACGTTGTCGGCGTTGGCCCTGGAGCGGTTCACCTTCCGGGGCAAGAAGGCCTTCGACGCCCTGCTCTACCTGCCGATCATCATTCCCGACGTGACCATGGCGGTGACGCTCTTGTTGTTCTTCGCCGAGGCCTTCGACGTGGTGGAAGCCCTGTTCGGCTTCAACCTCCAAAAGGGGTTCGAGACCATCACCCTCAGCCACATCGCCTTCAACATCAGCTTCGTGTCGGTGGTGGTTCGGGCCCGATTGGCGGGCATGAGCGAGGTGCTCGAAGAGGCAGCGCTGGATCTGTACGCCACCCGGTGGAAGACCTTCTTGTTCGTGACCTTCCCCCAGATCATCCCCGGCGTGGCCGGCGGCGCCCTGCTCGCCCTCACCGTGTCGTTGGACGACGTGGTGGTCACGCAGTTCGTGGCCGGTCCCGGCGCCACCACCCTGCCGGTCTACGTCTTCGGCCTCATACGCCGGGGCGTCACCCCGCTCATCAACGCCACCTCGGTGATCATGCTGGCGGCGTCGATCTTCCTGGTGGCCCTCTCGCTGTTGGCCCAGCAGATGAGCGATCGCGGCCCCCGGTCGTTGGTCGACCGGGTCCGCCGTCTCCGTATTCGCCAATCCACCTAACCTGACCCATTACCCAAAGGAGTTTCCATGAAGGTATCCCACAAGCGCAGCCGACTGTTCTGGCTGCTGTCCCTGCTCTTGCCCATTGCCCTGGTGGCCACGGCCTGCGGGGGTGATGACGACGACGGCGGTGAGGCGGCCGCCTGCGAGGTCAATGAGACCGACGGCGATCTGGCCATCTACAACTGGGCCGAGTACATCGACCCGGAGCTGCTCGAGGACTTCGAGCAGGAGTTCGGCGTGAGCGTGACGATGGACGTCTACGACTCCAACGAGGCGATGCAGCCGATCATCGCCGCGGGCAATTCGGGCTTCGACCTCATCGTGCCGTCGGACTACATGGTGGCCATCCTGATCGCCGGGGGCACCATCCAACCCCTGCAGAAAGACGCCATCCCCAACCTGTCCAACATCTCCAGCGACTTCCAGAATCTGATCTACGACCCCGCCGGTGACTACTCGGTGCCCTACCAGTGGGGCACCACCGGTCTGGCGGTGGACACCGCGGTGGTGGGCGCCGATTTCCCCCGGACGTGGGGCTTGGTGTTCGACCCGGCGATCGCCGACCAGTACAGCGGCTCCATCTCCCTGCTCAACGATCCCCGGGAGACGCTGGGCGCCGCCCTCAAGTACCTGGGGTACTCGCTGAACACCACCGATGAAGGCGAGCTGCAGGAGGCCACCGACCTGGTGGCCAGCACCCGTGATCGGCTGGCCGCGTTCAACACCGACTCGGCCGACGAGTTCCTCACCACCGGGGAGACGGCGATCGCCCACGGCTACTCCGGCGACATGTTCACCCAGTTCCTAGACACCGACGACCCCTCCCGGTACGTGTACTTCGTGCCCGAGGAGGGCGGTACCCGCTGGATCGACAATATGGCCATCCCGTTCGACGCCGGCAGCCGGTGTACGGCCCACACGTTCATCAACTGGCTGCTGAACGGCGAGCAGGGCGCCGCCCTGTCGAACTACAACTATTACGCCACGCCCAACACCGCCGCGGTGGACGGGCTGGACGAGGAACTGCGGGTATTCGTGACCTCCCGGGACGTGGCCCCGGTGGAAGTCCTGGAAGAACTGGTGGACACCGGCGACTTCGAGATCAAGTACTCCGACGCCTTCATCGAGGCCAAGGGCTGATCGCAAGCGAGGCGGTGGTGGGGCTTCGTCCTCGCCACCGCCTCCGTCAGCCACCGCCGGCGGTGCGGGCACCACTAGGGTTCGCACGATGAGCGAGTGTCGTGCGGTGTTGATGTTCCCGCCGGGGATGGACCGGGCCACCCTGGAGGGGCTGGGCCGGGAGTTCCCCGGTGTGCGGTTCGACAACATCGGCTACATCGAGCCCCACGGCTTGCGGGACGCCAAGGCCAAGGGTCGGGTGACCGACGAACTGTTGGCCACCGCGCCGCCGCTGTCGGACGCCGAACGGGCGGTGATCGCCGAGGCCGACGTGTTGATGGCCCTCGACCTGCCCCCGGGGATCATCGGTTGGGCGCCGCGGTTGGCGTGGGTGCAGGCCATCGGGGCGGGCGTCGGCCAATTGGAGCCCGCCAACCTCAAGGCCAACGGCATCGCCTTGACCAACGCCGCCGGGGTGGCTTCGGTGCCCATCGCCGAGTTCGCCATCGGCCGCCTGCTGGAGGTTTGGAAGGACATCCGCGTCCTGGAGCGCCAACAGCGCGACCGGCAATGGCAGATGCACCAGGGCCTGTTGGTGAAGGGCCGCACGCTGGGCATCGTGGGCCTCGGCGCCATCGGCCGGGACGTGGCCCGGCGGGCTCGGGCCTTTGAGATGACGGTGTTGGCCAACCGGCGGTCGGCTCGACCCGGCGACACCGATCCCGACGTGGACGAGCTGTTCGGCCCCGACGGGCTGGACGACATGCTGGCCCGCAGCGACGCCGTGGTCCTGTGCGCCCCCCACACCCCCGAGACGATGGACCTGTTGGACGCCGACCGTCTGGCCCGGCTGAAGCCGGGGGCGGTGGTGGTGAACGTGGGGCGGGGCTCGATTCTCGACGAGACCGCCCTGGTGGCGGCCCTCGAGTCGGGGCACGTGGGCGCCGCCATTTTGGACGTCACCCGCCAGGAGCCGCTCCCCGCCGACAGCCCCCTGTGGGACGCCCCCAACATGTACCTGTCGCCCCATTGCTCCACCGCCCGGGAGGGCTACAACGAGGCCTTGCTGGAGCTGTTCCGCGACAACCTCGGTCGCTACGTGGCGGGTGAGCCCCTCCGCAACGTGGTCGACCCCGACCGGGGCTACTGAGCACCAAGGCGAGAGCCCGGCCACCGGTTCCGGGGCCGGGTGGGGGACCGGCGCCGCTCGCAGTCGGTCGGTGTCATCCCCGGCCGGGCGGGGACTGATTCAGCTCGCGGCCAGTTGCGCGCCGAGGGTGCGGAGCTGTTGGGTACCGGCCCCCAGGGAGCACTCGATGTGCTTGTTCCACAGGGTGTAGCGGTGCAGCGGGTAGTCCACGCTCACCCCCATGCCGCCATGGACGTGCTGGGTGGCGTGGGCCACGTCGTGGGCCCAGTGGGAGGCGTACCACTTGGCGATGGGCAGCCGCAGGGAGGCGTCGTTGCCGGTGGCCAGGTCGTAGAGGGCGGCGTAGGCGCACAGCCGCACCGCCTCCACGTGCATGAACTGGTCGGCCAGGCGCTGGGTGACCGCCTGGAAGGTGGCCACCGGTCGGCCGAACTGCTCGCGCTCGGTGGTGTAATCGGCGGCCAGGCGCAGGGCCCGGTCCACCACGCCCACCTGGGTGGCGCACAACAGCGCCACCGCCCGGTCGGCCAGCCACTTGGCCGAGGCGCCATCGGCGGGCCCCAGCGGCTCGCACGGTGCGCCGTAGAAGCTCACCTGGTGTACGGGTTGGAACCGGGTGGACACGCCCGCTTCGGTGGTCACCGCCGGGTCGGACAGATCGGCCAAGAACAGCCCGGTCCCGCTGGTGGTGCCGTTGTCGGTGCCGTCGTCCAGGCCGGCCACCACCACGATCTTGGCCGATTCGGCGGTGAACTCCACCACCTCCTTGGTGCCCACCAGCTTGCCGTCCACCACCCGTGACATCGGCTGGGTGATGTCGTCGTTCAGGTACTCCTGCAGGCCCACGGTCAACAGGTTGGACCCCGCCGTAAAGCCCGGCAGTTCCCGTTGACGCTGCTCGTCGGAGCCGAAGGTGTCCACCGCCAGCGCGGCCAACCCGCCGCTCCACAACGGCAGCGGGGCCACGTGACGTCCCTGGGCTTCGAGGAGTTGGCCGACGGCGACCAGGTCCAGGCCCCCGCCGCCCACGTCCTCGCCCAGGCCGATGCCCACCAGACCGGCGTCGGCCAGTTCACGGTAGAGGTCGCGGTCGAACCACTCCCCGGCGGCCTCAATCTCCATCAGCCGCTCCATGTCGCAGCGGTCGCCCATGATCTGGTCGGCCAGTTCGGCCACGGCTTGCTGTTCTTCGGTGAGGGTGAAATCCATGGTGGTGCTCCGGCCCGCGCCTACTTGCGGCGCTTCTCGCGGGGCAGGCCGAGACCGGCCATGCCGATGATGTCGCGTTGGATCTCGTTGGTGCCCCCGCCGAAGGTCAGAATCCAACAACCCCGGTAGGACTCCTCCATGCGGTGGGAAAACTCGGCGTGGGGGGAGCCCTTCTTCAGGTGCCCGGTGGCCCCCACCACCTCGGTGAGCCCGGAGTAGATGAGGTGCATCGACTCGGAGCCCCACACCTTGATGGTGGACGCCAGGGCCGGGCTCACGTTGTTGCCCACGGTGGATTCGTGGGCCACTTTCCAGTTCAACAGGTCGAGGAACTCCACCCGGGCCCGGCACTCGGCCAGCTTCATCTGCACCCACTCCTGGTCGATCACCCGGCGGCCGTCGGGCAGCTTGGCCTCCTTGGCCCAGTCCACCGCCTGGTCCACCAGGTTGGCGATGCCCCCGGAGGCGCACAGCGACACCCGCTCGTGGTTGAGCTGGTTGGTGATGAGCCCCCAACCCCCGTTGATCTCGCCCACCCGCAGCCAGTCGGGCACTCGAGCGTTGTCGTAGAACGTGGCGGTGGTGTGGCTGTTGCCCATGGTGATGAACGGCTGGATGTCGAAGCCGGGATCGTCGGTGGGGACCAGGAACATGGTGATGCCCTTGTGGGCCGGGGCGTCGGGATCGGTGCGGGCCGCCAGCCACACGTAGTCGGCGTCGTAGGCCAGGCTGGTGAACATCTTCTGGCCGTTCACGATCCACTCGTCGCCGTCGCGCACCGCCTTGGTCTTGAGGGCGGCCAGGTCGGTGCCCGCGGTGGGCTCGGAATAGCCGATGGAGAAGTGCATCTCACCGGCCAGGATCTTCTTCAAGAAGAACTCCCGCTGGCGGTCGGTGCCGTATTCCCGGATGGTGGGGCCCACCGTGTTGATGGTGAGGAAGGGCACCGGCACCTGGGCGGCCCAGGCCTCGTTGAAGAAGATGTACTGCTCGATGGGGGTGAACCCCTTCCCGCCGTACTCCACCGGCCAGCCCACGCCCAACCAGCCGTCGGCGCCGATTTGGCGGATCAGGGCCTTGTAATCCTCGTTGGCCTCGGTCTCGGTGTGGCGGATCTTGGCCCGCACCTCGTCGGTCATGAGATTGGCGAAGTAGGTGCGCAACTCCTGCTGGAGTGACAGTTGGTCGGCGGTCAGCTCAACTCGCATGGTCACAGTGTGTCAGCCGGCACCGACTCGGGGCTACCCCCGCACCCTGCCTAACATCGGGCCTCGTGCTGGTTGTGGGGTTGACCGGGGGAATCGGGGCGGGCAAGTCCACCGCGGCCGCCCGATTCGGCGAGCTGGGGGCCCACGTCATCGACGTGGACGCCATCGGCCGGGAGGTGTTGGCGCCCGGCGGGCGGGCCGAACAAGCGGTGGTGGACGCGCTGGGCCCGGAGGTGCTCGACGAACAGGGTCACATCGACCGGGCCAAGGTGGCCGCCGAGGTGTTCGGCCGACCCGACCGGCTGGCCGCCCTGGAAGCGGTCAGCCACCCGGCCATCAACGCCGAACTGGAGCTGAGGCTCCAGGAGTTGGCCGACGGGGGAGAGGCCCAGGTGGTGGTGCTGGACATGGCGGTTCTGGCCGAGAGCCGGCTGGGCCAATTGGACTCCGGTCGGGGCTACACCCAAGTGGTGGTGGTGGAGGCCCCCGAGGCGGTTCGGTTGCCCCGGCTCATCCAGCGGGGGCTCACCGAAGACCAGGCTCGAGCCCGCATGGCCAGCCAGGCCACCGACGCCCAACGCCGGGCGCTGGCCGACCACGTGATCGCCAACGACGGATCCCCCACAGAACTCGCCGCCGCGGTGGATCGGGTGTGGCAGCAACTGGTCGGCCCGTAGCCGCTCTTGGTGGGAGGCCGGCCAGGGCCGGCGGAGCAGGCCGCCGCGTGGGCCGCTAGGAGCGGGGGATGGCCTCCCAGGGTTGGCCCTTGTAGGGGTCGGGCTCTTTGGGCAGGCCCAGCACCCGTTCGCCGATGATGTTGCGCTGTACCTCGTTGGTGCCCCCGGCGATGCCCATGCCGGGCGCGCCGACCACCCCGTCGGCCCACTGGCCGGCGTCGTCGTCGCCCGCCTCCCACGCCTGACCCGAGGCCCCGGTCAGGCCGATGGCCACGTCGGCGGTGCGGCGGCTGAGGATGGCGGCGTTCAGCTTGGCGATGGAACCCTCCGGCCCGGGGGCCCGGCCCTGCGCCGCGGCCTGGCGGATGCGCATGCCGATGAACGACTGGACGCGCTCGCGGATGTAGAGGTCGGCCAGGGCGTCGCGGGTCACCGCGTCGGTGTGGAGGCCCCGCCGGCGGGCCTCGTCGATGAGCAGGGTGCTGCCCATTCTGCTGCCCATGGCCCCGTTGTCGGCGGCGCCGATGGCCACCCGCTCGTACATCAACATGGCCACGGCCACGTTCCAGCCCTGGCCCTCGCCCCCCACCAGGCAGTCGTGGCCCACCTGTACGTCGGTGAGGTAGATCTCGTTGAAGTGCGAGCTCCCGTTCATCTGGCGCAGGGGTCGGATGTCCACGCCGGGCAGGGACAGGTCGACGATGAACATGGACAGCCCCCGGTGCTTGGGCTGGGAGGGGTCGGTGCGGGCCACGCACAGCCCGAAGTCGCAGTACTGGGCGCCCGACGTCCACACTTTCTGGCCGTTCAGCACCCACTGGTCACCGTCGCGTACCGCCCGGGTGGCCAGGGAGGCCACATCGGAACCCGCGCCGGGCTCGGAGAACATCTGGCACCAGATCTCGTCGGCGCGGATGATGCGGGCCTGGTGGCGAGCCCGCTGCTCGGGCGTGCCGAAGTCGTTGATCACCGGTAGGCACATGCCGTGGGAGATGGTCACCGGGAGCAGGGGGGCCTGGTAACCGGACAGCTCCCGGTTGAACGCCTCCAGGTAGGACTTGTCCAGCCCCTGGCCGCCGTACTCCACCGGGTAGGTGATGCCCCCCAGTCCGGCGTCGGCCAGCGCCCCGTGGAACCGACGGCACTCGGCCACCCGTTCGGTTTCGGACCACTCCACCGGCGGCTCGTCGCGGGCCACGGCGTTGGCCGCCAGGAAGTCGGCGGCCCGCCGGCGGAACTCATCCAGGGTGACGGTCATGGTCAGAGACTAGGTGCACTTGGCCGACGGCGGTAACGCCGAAGAACGGGGTTCAGGCCAGCGGTCGCACCGCTTCGGCGGGATCCATGCGCGACGCCCGCCACGACGGGTACATGCCCGCCACCAGCCCCACGCCCAGGGTCACCGCCAAGCCGATGGCGATGAAGGACAGCTCCACGGTCATGGGCCAATCCAGCACCTGGGTGGTGGCGGCCACCACCCCCAGCCCCAGGGCGATGCCGGCCAGGCCGCCGAGCAGGGTCAACAGCATCGACTCGATGAGGAACTGCACGGCGATGTGCATCTTCTGGGCCCCGAGCGCCCGACGAACCCCGATCTCGCCCCGACGCTCCAACACCGAGATCAACATGATGTTGCCCACCCCGATGGCGCCCACCACGATGATGACCACCACCAGCAGGCTGAGCAGCGACTCGAAGTTCTCGCTGATGATCTCCCGGGCCTCCAGGTCGAGCGACGACACCGAGACCTCACCGGGGGCCTCGGGGTTGGCCTGGCGGGGCAGCAGCTCACGGACCTGCTCGATCACGTCCAGGTCGGTCTGCACCCAGATGCGCTCGGGGTTGGCGTCGGCGTCGTAGAGTTCCTCGGCCACCGGGAACCCGATGAGGGCCGCCCGGTTCAACGTGAGCCCCTGGCTGATGGTGAAGGGGTCCAGGACGCCGATCACCGCGAACTCGTGGCCGGAGATGTGGACGGTGGGGTTGGCGTAGAGCCGGTCGAAGCCCAGCACTCCGGCGGTGTCGGACCCCAACACCACCGTGGGCACCTGCACGGTGGCGGCGTCGTGGAAGCGGCCGTGGGCCACGCTGCCCCGCAGGGGGACCAACAGGTCGAGATCGTCCTGGTCCACCGCGAACAGCCGGATGCCCCCGGTCTCCACGGTGGGAATGAGGTCGGTCTTGCGAACGGTGGCGGGCACCCGGCGGATGGATGCCACCCTCAGCACTTGGTCTCGCATGTGGGTGTCGATGGCCGCGGCCGCACCGGGCAACAGCTCGGGGTCATCGGCGAACGAGGTGCCAGGGGTCAACTCCAGCACGTCGATCCCCTGGTCCAGCAGGTCCCGCTGGGCGTCGGCTTCCCCCGAGTTGATGATGCCGACCAGCGCCACCAGGGCGGCCACGCCGATGGCGATGCCGACGGCGGCCATGAAGGTGCGGCCCTTGCGGGTTCGCAACCCCAGGGTGCCGAGCGACAGCGAGTCGCGCGCCCGCAGCTTGCTGCGGCTCATGGCCGACGCTCCTCACGCGGTCCTTCACGAGGTTCCCGACCCCGCGACGCCCGCCGCTCGCCGCCCGCCACCTCAGGGCCTCGCCGAGTCGTGGCTGATGCGGCCGTCGAGGATCGCCACCGAGCGGGGCATGCGGGCGGCCAGCTCCCGGTCGTGGGTGATGATCACGATGGTGGACCCTGCCCGGTTGAGTTCGAGGAAGAGGTCGATGATCTCCTCGGTGGTCTGGGAGTCGAGGTTGCCGGTGGGCTCGTCGGCCAGCACGATGGCCGGGTCGCCCAACAGCGCCCGGGCGATGGCCACCCGCTGGCGTTCCCCGCCCGAGAGCGTTCCGGGCCGGTGACCCATACGGTGGCCGAGCCCCACCCGCTCCAGGGCATCGCGGGCCATCTCCCGTCTCCGGCGCACCCGGATGCCCTGGTAGAGGCAGCCGGTGGCCACGTTGTCGAGCGCGGTCAGCCCCTCCAACAGGTGGAACTGCTGAAAGACGAACCCGATGCGCCGACCCCGCACGTCGGCCACCTCGCGGTCACGGATTTGCGACAGGGTCTGGCCGTCCACCACCACATCCCCCGAGCTGGGGCGGTCCAGGGCCCCCATCATGTTCAACATGGTGCTCTTGCCCGATCCCGACGGGCCGACCACCGCCACCAGCTCCCCGGCGTGGACCACCAGATCCACGCCGTCGAGAGCCCGCACCGGGGGGGTGCCCGGGTAGTGCTTGACCACCTGGCGCAACTCCAGCACCCGCTGGGGCGGCGACGACATCACTGGGGTTCCCGGATGGGGCCGAGAGTCGGTCCGCTACGGGATGCGCACCTGGTCGCCCACGTCGAGATCGCCCCCGGTGATCTGCACGAAGGCGTCCACGAACGTGCCCACCTCCACCGGCACCAGGGTGGTCGATCCGTCGTGGACCACCTCCACGGAGAAGCCGCCGTCCACGGTGGCGATCAGCGCCGAGGCGGGCACCACCAGCGCGTTGCGGGTGACCTCCTTGGTGATGGTCCAGTTGACCGGGGCGGCGTCGAAGCGGGAGGAGGCCTCGTCGTCGAGCAACACGATGACGACCTCGATGGTGGGATCGCCCGGCGCCCCGGTCTGGGCATTGGGCAGCCGGGTGGCCACCCGGGCCACCTCCGACACCACGCCGGGGGTCAACCGGCCGTCGGGCAGCTCCACCTCCACCGGGTCGAGGCGGTTCACGATGTCGGCGTCGCCGGGGTCGATGTCGCTGGTGATCTCCTGGTACTGGCCGGTGACGGTGAAGGCCGCCTGTTGGGCGGACACCGACTGGCCCACGGTCACGTTCACCGCCGAGATGCGGATGGGTTCCTCGATGAACACGATCTGGCCCATCCGGACCTCGCCGGTCTCCTCCACGCCCAGGCGGTTCTGCCACTCCTCCACCACGTCCTCGGTGACCGGGGTGAAGTTGTGGTCGACGGTCATGCCGTCCCAGCCGGGGATGTCCATGTCCACCAGGGCTTGTTCGAGCTGCTCCACGTCGGGGCCGTCCTCCATGTCGCGGTGGAAGTCCCGGTACATGGGGCGGTCGCCCCGCAGAAGAATCACCGGGTGGCCGCTGACTTCGAACAGGGTGTCGCCCACGTCGAGGATGTCCCCTTCTTCGGGAAGGCGACCGGTGACGATGCCCGAGGAGTTGGTGTACAGCGGCTCGGGGTCGCCGAAACCCAGGGTGCCGCTGAACTCCTCGGTGTCGATGAGGTCACGGCGGACCACCTCCGCGGTGTTCAGCTCCTCGGTGTCGCGCAAGATGGCGGCGGTCGTGGCCGGGTCGGGGGACGGGGCCTGGGTGGTGGTGGCCTCGGGCGCTTGGGTGGAGGCCGCGGTGGCCGGGGTGGCCGATGCTGTTGCGGGGGTGTCGGCCCCCGACGCCTCGCCGGGGGTGGCCGTCGTCCGGTTGGGCTCGCCGCCCCCGAAGGTCGGCAGGCAGACCTCCAGGGCGGCCTGGGTCTCGTCGTCCAGGTTGGCGGCGTTGTTGCCCCCCGTGTTGAAGCCGGTGTTGGGGAACTGGTTGAAGTCGGGGTCGGGGAAATCGTCGAGCCCCTGGTCGCGCATGCACCGGGCGAAGGCCAGCGCGTTCTCCTCCTGCTCCACCTGCTGCACGTTGCCGTCCTGCTGGGGGGCCAGGGCGATCAGCTCGCTGAACACACTGGCGCAGGCCTGGAGGGCCTGGCCCAGCCCGGCCTGGGTGAAGCTGACCCCGGCGTCCTGCATGGCCTGCAGGAAGCTGGCCTGGTCCACCACCTGGGAGCTGTCGATGTCGGGGAAGTCGGTGAACCCCTCCTCGCGGATGCAGCGGGAGAAGTCCACGAAGGCCTCGTCGCGCAGCCGGAGCAACTCCTCCTGCGACGTCTCCGAGGGGGATTGCCCGTCCTCGGTGTCCGCCTGGGCGGGAACCAGGGTTTGGCCGTCCTCGGCTGCGTTGTCGTCGGGCTCGGGGGCCGGCGTCGCCGGGGGCTCCGCGGGGTTCTCGGGGACGTCCATGCCGTCGATGCGTTCCAGGGCGTCGAACAGGCCGTCGGGCAGAAGCTCGGACGGGTCGGTGGTGGCCACCTCGTTGCCGTTGTCGGCGGCCGGGCCGCAGGCCGCCACCATGGCCAAGGCCACAGCCAGCGAGGCGACGGCTAGGCGCAGGGGGGTGGAGGGGAGGGCGGGGAGTCTCATGGTTGAACCAGTCCAAACAGGCGGCGGGCGGTGCCTCCCGCTACCGCGGCTTTGTCATCGTCGCTCAGGTCCGACTCCAGCAACTGGCCCAGGATGTGGCTGATGCGCCGTCCCAGCGGCCAGGAATACAGGTCGGTTCCGTAGACATAGCGGTGCGCGCCGAACTGGCGCACGTGGTGGGCAATGAAGTCGAAATTGTAGGAGAGGCTGCAATCGAACACCAGATTGGGGTAGGTGGCGGCCAGGTGGCCGCAGTGCTTGGTGCCCTCGTGGGTGGCGTAGCCGTCGAGCACCAGAAAGGTGAGCTCGGGATGGCGGGAGGCGAGCTGGCCCACCTTCCACAGCGACTCCTCGGCCGATTCGTCCAGGGCGTGGATCACCGGCAACAGCCCGAGTTCGCCCATGGCCCCCACGTAGGTGGACACCCAGTGGTTGTCGATGCTCACCCCCTGGAAGCGGGTGTGGAAGCTCATGCCCACCAGGCCGAGCGGCCCGGCGGCTCGCTCCAACTCGCCCAGGCTGCGCGCGCCGTCGCGGGGCTCCACGATGCCGATGGCCACCGGGAACCGGTCGGGGGTGGCGTCGCGGTAGGCGGCGATGGCGTCGTTGGTGGCCCGGGTGTCGGCGTGACCGTTGGGCCGCAGGTACCCGTGGCCGGGGATCACCGCCGCCTGGTCCACGCCCCCGGCGTCCATGATCTCGATGCGCTTGGCCAGCTCCAGGGCGGCGTAGGCCTCGGGATCGGGGGTCTCGTCGGGAGGCAGGCCCAGCGCACCCGAGGCGTCACCCACGTGGTGATGGACGTCGAAGACGAAGAGGTCGGACATGGCTACCTCGCAAGTGGGGGTGTTGCCCGCGGGGCCGGGGTGGGCCTAGCGGCGCTTGAATTCGGGCTTGCGCTTTTGGCTGAAGGCCAGCGGGCCCTCCTTGGAGTCCTCGCTTCGGAACACCGCCATGCCGTACTCGAACTCGTGGGCCAGGGCCTCTTCTTCGGTCATGCCGTCGGTCTCGTGCAGGGTGCGCAGGATGGCCTCCACGGCCAGCGGGCCGTTCTCGCAGATGGTGGCCGCGATCTCCTTGGCTTTGGCCAGGGCCTGGCCGTCGGGCACCACCTGGCCGATGAGGCCGATCTCCTTTGCCTCGGCCGCGGTGATGTGCTTGCCGGTGAGCAGGATCTCCGCCGCTTGGGTGTAGGGGATCTGGCGTCGCAGCCGCACCGCGGAGCCGCCCATCGGGTACAGCGACCAGCGGGCCTCCGACACCCCGAAGCGGGCGCTCTCCCCGGCCACCCGGATGTCCATGGCCTGCAGGATCTCGGTGCCCCCGGCGATGGCCACCCCCTCCACCGCGGCGATGATCGGCTTGGTGGGCCGGTAGTTGCGCAACAGCGCCTTCCAGTGCAGATCGGGGTCGGCGGCCTGGCGGGCGGCCACGTCGATCTCGGGGTCGGCGTTGCCCGCGTTGCCGCTCATGGCCTTCAGGTCGGCCCCCGAGCTGAAGTTGCCCTCGGCCCCGGTGACGATGATGCAGCGGATGTCGTCGTCGTTGGACGCCTCCTCATAGGCGTCCAGCATCCGCACCAGCATGGCCCCCGACAGGGCGTTGTAGCGCTCGGGGCGGTTCATGGTGATGATGATCGAGTGGCCCTCTCGTTCCACGATGGCGTCAGGCACGTTGGGGTCTCCTTTGTGGTGGGGTTGTCGGTGGTGTGTCGGTCGTTGGCGGATGTCGTTCAGCGGGTTTGTGGGTTCGGCCGGTGCGCCGGTCAGGCCAGGTCTTCGATGGGCGGACAGGCGCAGAACACGTTCTTGTCGCCGTGGGCGGCGTCGATGCGACCGATGGGCGGCCAGTACTTGCGCTCGTGGAGCTCGGGCAAGGGATACAGGGCCTGGTGGCGGCTGTAGGGGCGGTCCCAGTCGCCGGCGGTCACCGCGGCGGCGGTGTGGGGGGCCCGGCGCAGGGGGCTGTCCCCCATGGCGATGTCCCCGTCGGCCACCTGCTGGATCTCGGCCCGAATGGCGGTCATGGCGGCCACGAAGCGGTCCAACTCCACCTTGGACTCCGATTCGGTGGGTTCGATCATCAGGGTTCCGGCCACCGGGAACGACACCGTGGGGGCGTGGAAGCCGAAGTCGATCAGCCGCTTGGCCACGTCGTCCACGGTGACGCCGACCTCGGCGTTGAGGGGGCGCAAATCCAGGATGCACTCGTGGGCCACCAGGCCGTTCTCCCCGGTGTAGAGCACCGGGAACAGGGGGTGGAGGCGGGCGGCCAGGTAGTTGGCGTTGAGCAGGGCCATGCCGGTGGCCTCGGTGAGGCCGTCGGCGCCCATGGCGGTGATGTAGGCCCAGGAGATGGGCAGGATCCCCGCCGAACCCCACGGAGCGGCCGACACCGCGCCCACGCCGGTGGCCGGCCCGGCCTCGGCCACCACCGGGTGGTTGGGGAGGTACGGGGCCAGGTGGGCCCCCACCGCCACCGGCCCCACCCCCGGGCCGCCGCCGCCGTGGGGGATGCAGAACGTCTTGTGCAGGTTCAGATGGGAGACGTCGGCGCCGAAGCGACCGGGGCGGGCCACCCCCACCAGGGCGTTCAGGTTGGCCCCGTCCAGGTACACCTGCCCCCCGTGGGCGTGGATGAGGTCGCACACCTCGGTGACGGTGGCCTCGTACACCCCGTGGGTGGAGGGGTAGGTGATCATCAAGGAGCTGAGCTTGTCCCCGTGCTCGGCGAGCTTGGCCTGCAGGTCGACCATGTCCACGTTGCCGTCGTCGTCGCACTTCACCACCACCACCCGCATCCCGGCCATGACCGCGCTGGCCGCGTTGGTGCCGTGGGCCGAGGCGGGGATCAAGCAGATGTCGCGTCCGGTTTCCCCCCGGGCGGCGTGGTAGCCCCGGATGGCCAAGAGTCCGGCCAGCTCACCCTGGGAGCCGGCGTTGGGTTGCAGCGACACCGCGGCGTAACCGGTGATGGTCACCAGCATCTCCTCCAGCTCGGCGATCATCGCCCGGTACCCCTCGGTCTGGTCGGTGGGGGCGAACGGGTGCATCCGGGCGAACTCGGGCCAGCTCACCGGCTCCATCTGGGTGGTGGCGTTGAGCTTCATGGTGCACGAGCCCAGCGGGATCATGGTTCGGTCGAGGGCGAGATCCTTGGAGGCCAGATGGCGCAGGTAGCGCAGCATCTCGGTCTCGCTGTGGTAGCGGTGGAACGTGGGGTGGTCCAGGTAGGCGCTGGTGCGCAACGCGTCGGCGGGGATGGCGTCGGGGGTGGAGGCGTCGAGGGCGTCGATGTCGGTGGCGTCGGGGTCGACGCCGAACGCCCGCCACAGCGCGGCCAGCGTGGATCGGGTGGTGGTCTCGTCCAGGGAGAACGCCACGGTGTCGTCGTCCACCGCCCGCAGGTTCAGGCCCTCGGCCACGGCGGCGGCCACGATCGACGGGCCCCGACCGGGAACCCGGACGGTGACCGTGTCGAAGAAGTGCTCGGCGGTCAGGTCGTGGCCTCCACGGCGCAGCCCGGCGGCCGCGATGGCGGTCAGGCGGTGGACCCGGCGGGCGATGCGGGCCAAGCCCTCGGGACCGTGGTACACGGCGTACATGGCGGCCATCACCGCCAAGAGCACCTGGGCGGTGCAGATGTTGCTGGTGGCCCGCTCCCGGCGGATGTGCTGCTCGCGGGTCTGCAGGGTGAGGCGGTAGGCCACCGCCCCGGCGTCGTCCACCGACACCCCGGCCAGGCGGCCGGGCAGCGAGCGCATAGCCGATTCGGGCACGGCGATGAAGCCGGCGTGGGGGCCGCCGAAACCGAGCGGCACCCCGAACCGCTGCGACGAGCCCACCACCACGTCGGCCCCCAGCTCGCCGGGCGGGGTGAGCACGCACAGCGCCAGCAGGTCGGTGGTGACCGCCACCAGGGCGTTCACGTTGTGGGCGGCGGCGATGACGGCGCTCAGGTCGCCGATGCGCCCGGAGCTGGCCGGATAGGACACCAGGAGGCCGAAGGCCCCCTCGGCCAGCTCTTCGACGTTCTCCGACTCCAGGTCGGCGACCACCACCTCGATGCCCAGGGGTTCGGCTCGGGTGGCCACCACGTCGATGGTCTGGGGGTGGGTGTCGGCGTCCACGATGAAGCGGTCGTCGGGGGCCTTGCGGTTGAGCCGCCGCAACAGGGTCATGGCCTCGGCCGCCGCGGTGCCCTCGTCCAGCAGGGAGGCGTTGGCCATGCCCATGGCGCACAGGTCGGTGACCATGGTCTGGAAGTTGATGAGGGCCTCCAGGCGGCCTTGGGATATCTCCGGTTGGTAGGGGGTGTAGGCGGTGTACCAGGCGGGATTCTCCAGCACGTTGCGCCGTATCACCGGCGGGGTGATGGTGTCGTGGTAGCCCATGCCGATGAGCGACGTGAGCACCGTGTTGCGGTCGGCCAGGGCCCGCAGCTTCTCCGTGGTGGCCGTCTCGGTTGTGCCGGGGGGCAACCCCAGCGGATCGTGGTCGCGGATGTTGGGGGGCACCGCCGCGTCGACCAGATGCGACAGGGAGTCATAGCCCAGTGCGGCCAGCATGGCCGCGGTGTCGGCCGCGCCGGGCCCGATGTGGCGGGCCCGGAACTCCTCGGGATTCTCGAGGGTGGCCAGGTCGCCCGGAGCGTGCGGAGCCATCTAGGGGGCTCCCGTGCTCCGGCCCGCCGAGACCGGTGATCCCGTGGTGGGGGAGTGCGGGGCCATCTAGGGGGCTCCCACGGCGCCGTCGGTCAGGCCGTAGCGGTTGAAGGCCCCGAAGAATCCTTGCTCGTAGAGGCCGTAGCCCACGTTGCCGTCGTAGGTGTAGCGGCCCACGTGGTCGATCACCCCGTACTGCCCGATGGGCTTGACCTCGGTGTCCACGTCCATGACCTTGCCCTGCACCACCAGATCGGGCCCCTGGTACATGCCGTGGCGCCAGTCGGCGTCCATCCCGTAGCCGGTGCCCACCGACACGAAGTTCACCAACAGGGGTTGGCAGTCGATCTCCACCCCGGTCTCGGGGAAGGTGATGGTGGAGTGGGTGAGCACCCGGGTGCCCGATTCGAAGGTGTGGTCGTGTTCGGGTCGGCCCAGGTCTTCGTCGGGGCGGCCGTCGACCCACACCCGCTTGCCCTCCACCAGTCGCCGGGTGCCGTCGTCGGCCTCGTTGTTCATGTACAAGATGGCGTGGTCGTCGAACATCATGGGGAAGTAGTTCCACATCCCGGACATGACGTTGACGCCCTGGCGGATGCCGTCGCCTTCCGGCTCTCCCACCGGGCGGATGCCCCAGGAGCGGTCGCGGGCCCCGCCCCATCGGTCGGGGGTGACGGCGAAGTCCTCACCACCCACCGACAGGGTGCCCGACCACCGGCCCAGTTGGGCGAATCGCTGGGTGTTGAACACCACCCGACCCAGGCTGCGAATGAACTGGTTGGGTTCCTCGATGGCCCGGATGGAGGCGTCCCAGGTGACGTCCATGGCGATGGAGTGCTCGGTGGGCTCCACGATGAAGCGCACTTTCTGCAGCGGCTCGATGACCTCGATGCGCATGGGGCCGACCGACATGTCCATGCGGTCGGTGAGCGGACGGGAGCCCCGCACCACGTGGTGCTTGTCGCCCCGGCGGACACAGCAGAAGGCGTCGTGGACCCCCAGGTTGGGGTATTGGCCCATGCCGAAGATGGCGAACAGCTCGTCGCTGGAGGCGTGCATGCAGAAGTAGTTCCGGTCGTAGAAGTTCCGATCGGAGGTGGCGGCGTGACGGATCCAGTTGGGGGACTGGTGGACGGGGAACTCGTCCCACGACGAAATGCTCATCGGTGACCTTTCGGTGCTCGGGGCCTCGGGATTGCCCTCGGTCGGCGGCTCGGTGCGCCTACCTTAGGTGGCCATGAGCACGATGATGGAAAACAAGGTGGCGTTGGTCACCGGAGGGGCCAGCGGCATCGGACGTTCGGCCGCGGTGTTGTTCGCCCGCCGGGGCGTCCGGGTCATGGTGGCCGACCGCAATGCCGAAGGCGGGGCCGAGACGCAGCGGCTGATCCAGGCCGAAGGCGGGGAGGCCCGGTTCGCCGCCGTGGACGTGACCGACGAGGAGCAGGTGGCCGGGGTGGTGGCGTCCACCGTGTCGGCGTTCGGGCGCTTGGACTGCGCCTTCAACAACGCGGGGATCACCCATCCGTCCCGGCTGTTCCACGAACTGACGTTGGAGCAGTGGGACGAGATGATCGCCGTCAATCTCACCTCGGTGTTCCTGTGCATGAAGCACGAGATCATCCAGATGCGGGCCCAGGGCGGCGGGGCCATCGTCAACAACGCGTCGGGTGCGGCCATTGTGCCCGCCCCCGGCCAACCCCACTACACCGCGGCCAAGCGGGGGGTGCTGGGGTTGACCACCCATGCGGCCGACGAGCTGGGCAACGAGGGCATCCGGGTCAACGCCGTGTGTCCGGGCATGATCGACACCCCCATGGTGGCCGCGTGGCGGGAATCCAGCCCGGAGATGGCCGACGCGGTCATCCAGCAGATGCCCGGCCAACGCCTGGGCCTGCCCGAAGAAGTGGCCGAGGCGGCGGTGTGGTTGTGCAGCGACGAGGCCCGCTGGGTGTCGGGCGACACCATGGTGGTGGACGGCGGCATGGTGTGCCGCTGACCTCTCGGCGCATGGGCCGTCGGCCCGTGGGCCGTTAGGCTGCGGGAATGGCTCAGATGAGGACGCCGGTGGCCGCGGTGGAGGGGCTGTTCACCCTCGACGCCGACGAGCCCCGGCTGATCGGCGGTCGGGCCCGGCGCCGCGGCTCCTACTTCTTCCCCAAGGAACTGGCCGGGGCGGACCCGGCCTGCTTCGGAGACGAGATCGACGAAGTGCTGCTGAGCCGCACCGGTCGCCTGTGGTCGTTCACCACCGGGGAGTACGCCCCGCCGGCGCCGTACGTCATCCCCGGCGACGCCTTCGAGCCCTACGTGGTGGCCGCGGTGGAGCTGGCCGAGGAGCGCCTGGTGGTGCTGGGCCAGGTGGTGCCGGGGGTGTCGGTGGACGATCTGGCGGTGGGCATGGAGATGGAGTTGGCGCTGGGCGTGCTCCATTCCGACGACGAGCACGACTACCTGGTGTGGAAGTGGGCCCCGGTGGGCCCCCAGAACCAGAACGGGAGCGACTGATGGAGGACATCGCCATTCTCGGTGCCGGAATGCACCCCTGGGGCAAGTGGGGTCGCAACTTCGTGGACTACGGCGTGAAGGCGGCCCGCGACGCGCTGGCCGACGCCGAGGTGGGCTGGGCGGAGATCCAGTTCGTCTCCGGGGCCAACAGCGTGCGTTGCGGCTACCCCGGTTATGTGTCGGGATCCACGTTCGCCAACGCCCTGGGGTTCACCGGGTGCCAGTTGGCCAGTTCCTACGCCGCCTGCGCCTCGGGGGCCACCGCGCTGAGCATCGCCCGGGCCCAGATCCTGGCCGGGGTGTGCGATGTGGCCCTGGTGGTGGGTGCCGAGTCCACCCCCAAGGGGTTCTTCGCCCCCAACGCCGGCGAGCGCCACGACGACCCCGACTGGCTGCGCTTCCATCTGGTGGGGGCCACCAACCCCACGTACTTCGCCCTGTACGCCCGGCGGCGCATGGAGCTGTACGGCGACACCCCCGAGGACTTCGCCGCCGTCAAGGTGAAGAACTCCCGGCACGGGGTGTTCAACCCCAACGCCCGCTACACCAAGGAGTACGACGTCGACGACATCGCCAACTCCCCGATGGTGGCCGACCCGCTGCGCCTGCTGGAGATCTGCGCCACCTCCGACGGCGGTGCCGCACTGGTGGTGTCCAGCCTGGAGTGGGCGGCCGCCCGGGGGGTGGACAACCCGGTGCGGGTCGCGGGCATCTCCACGGTGAGCCCCACCTACCCCAACAGCGTGATCGAGCTGCCCTACCTGGCGTCGGACTCGTGGGCGGCGGCCGGCGACGAGACCATGACCTTCAAGGACGACATCACCGGTCGGGCCTACGAGGAGGCCTCGGTGTCGCCCGAGGATCTGGACTTCGCCGAGGTCTACGACCTGTCGTCGGCCTACGAGCTGGACTGGTACGAGCACATCGGCCTGTGCGAGCGGGGCGAGGCCGCCAAGCTGTTGCGCAACGGCGACACCGCCCTCGGGGGCCGGATCCCCGTGAACCCCTCCGGGGGGCTGGGGGCCTTCGGCGAGGCCGTTCCCGCCCAGGCCATCGCCCAGGTGTGCGAGATGGTCTGGCAACTCCGGGGCACCGCCGGCCACCGCCAGGTGGAAGGGGCCAAGGTGGGCCTGTCCGTCAACCACGGCATGTTCGGCCACGGCTCCTCCGTCATCTGCACCCGCTAGCAGCAAATCGAGATAGGCAAAGGCCGCCGCTCAGGGGTAGGGAGGCAGGGGTGCCTGAGGGCGAGGGAGATTGGTGGGGCGGGGGGTGAACTGCCTAGCATTCCCGGAGGAAACCGGGCAGCGGCGCGAACGGCGGGCTGCGAGAGAGGGGACACAAGCATGAAACGCACTCTGTTGAAGCTGTCGGCGGGCCTGCTGGCCTTGGCGCTGGTCGCCGGGGCCTGCGGCAACGACGACGACAGCGACGTAAGCGCAGGTTCCGACATCACCATCGGCTACCTGCAGTGGATCTACGCCGACGAGGCGGGCAAGCGCATCGAGGACGCGGCCAAGGAGGCGGTGGACTTCTTTGGGTGGAGCTACGAGACCTGCGACGCGGCGGGCGACCCGGCCCAGATGCCGGTGTGCGGCAACCAGCTCTTGGACAAGGACATCGACGTGATGCTCACCGACGGCATCCCCGAGGCGTTCATCACCGATGTGCTGGAGCGGGCCGCCGAAGAGGGTGTTCCCGTGCTCTCGGCCGGAGGGGAAGTGGAGCCCCGTGACTTCTACATCTCCAGCTTCGCCTCCGACGACACCGACCTCGGCGTCCAGTTGGCCAACTACCTGGTGGACCAGTTCCCCGACGGGGCCCGCATCATTGCCCAAGAGGTTCCTACTGCGTGGAGCGACAAGCGCATCGAGGGGCTGAACTCGGTTATCCAGGGCAACAACATCGAGATCGTGGACCTGTGGGAAGGCGACTTCAACGACCTGGTGGCCGGCACCGAGGCCGATGTGACCACCAAGCTGCAGCAGTTCGACGACATCGACGCCGTTTGGATCAACTTCTCGGTGGCCTCCATCGGCGCCGCCCAGGCCATCGGGGCCTTGTACGACGCCGACGATCCCGAGCGTCCGCAGTTGCTGACCTTCTACGCCAACCCCACCACGGTCAACGACATCCGCACCGGTCGGGTGGACGCCGCGGTGGACGAGAAGCTGGAGTGGCAGAGCTGGGCTCAGGTGGACGCGGTGGCCGCGTGGCTGGAGGACGGCACCATGCCCAGCCAGGAACGGGCCCCCGACTACGACGGCCGGAACTTCTCGGTCCGTCAGGTGGTCACCATCGACACGGTGAACGCCATGCCCGCCGACAGCACCGAGGTGCCCGCTCCCGACCCGCCAGGGGACTACGAGGAGTACTTCCGCAACAAGTGGTGCGACCAGTACAGCGGTCTGCCCAACTGCTGAGGTCCTGATTCTGCACCCTTGGTGCAATGGAGACCATGATTGAGCCGGTGACGCCACGAGCGGTCACCGGCTCAATCGCGTTGTTGGGCTAGTTTCGTCCGACAGGAGGTAGGAAATGGCCGAAACAAGCACTGCCGGGGTGCCACCCCCGCCGCCTGGGGCAATTCCACCGGGATCCGAGGGTTCGCGGTCGTCGTTCGATCTCTTGTCGTTCATCTCCACTTTCGGGGTGTTCATCACCCTGGTGGGGTGTGTGGTGCTCTTCTCGGTGCTCGACAATGACTTCGCCGAGATCGACAACCTGCGGACCCAGCTCGGGCTGGCCGCTCCCCTGCTGATGCTGTCGCTGGGGCTGACGGTGGTGCTGGCCATGGAAGATTTCGATTTGTCCATCGCCGGTACCCTCTCGGCCGGCGGGGCCCTGATCGTGGTGCTGATAGTGAACCACGACTGGCCCTGGGGCTTGGCCGTGCTCGCCGGTATGGTGCTGGGTCTGGTGATCGGGGCCGTCAACGGCCTGTTGGTGTCCTACATGGAGATGCCCTCGTTCATCACCACGCTGGCCACCTTCCTCATCCTGTTGGGCGTCGAGTACGCCATCAGCGACGGGCGGAACATCACCGGCGCCGCCGATATGCCCGACCTCTACCGGGATCTCGGCGTCGGCAAGCCCGAGCCGTGGACCGAGTTCACCTCGCCGGTGTGGATTGCCGCCGGGCTGGCCATCATCTTGTGGGTGATGATGTCGCGGACCGAGCTGGGGCGGTACATGTACGCCATCGGGGGAAACCCCGAAGCCGCCCGACTGTCGGGCATCAACGTGAAGGCCCTTCGGGCCCTGGGTTTCGTCATCGTCGGCTTTGTTGCCGTAATAGCCGCCGTGTTGCAGACCGCTCGTACCGCCTCCTCCATCCCTGGAGTGGGCATTTCGCTGCTCTTGTCGGCTTATGCGGCCGCCTTCCTGGGGGCCGCCGCCTCCGGGAGGGGGCAGTTCAATATTCCGGGCACGGTGCTGGGCGTGATATTCCTGCAAACCGTGCAGTCGGGGCTCACCATTCTGGGCTACGACCGCGACGTCCTGAATATCTCCCGGGGTTCCATCCTGGTCTTGGCCATGTTCTTGACCAGGCTGGGAGCCCAACGCCGATGACCGCAACCGCTCCGGCGGCTCCCGCACCGCTGTTGGAGGTGGCCGCCGTCACCAAGCGCTATCCGGGTGTGCTGGCGGTGGACAACGTATCCCTCTCGCTGCAGGCGGGCCAGATCGTCGGGCTGGTGGGAAAGAACGGCGCGGGCAAGAGCACGCTGATCAAGATCATTGCCGGCGCCGAGCGGGCCGACGAGGGCAGCCTGCGCTTGCACGGAGCCCCGCTCGAGCTGCATCGACCTCACGACGCCACCGTGGCCGGGCTGGCTTTCGTGCACCAGGACCTGCAGGACGTGGGCGATTTGTCGGTGGCCGAAAACGTGATGCTGGGCCTCGGCTACCCCCGGCGGCTGGGCTGTTTGGTGGACTGGGCGGAACTGCGCCGCCGCGCGGCAGAGCCCCTGGCCCGCCTGGAGGCCGACATCGACCCCCGCCAACCGGTGGGAGACCTGAGCGTGGCCCAGCAGCGGCTGGTGGTGATCGCCCGGGGCCTGGCCCAGGACGCCCGGCTCCTGGTGCTGGACGAACCCAGCGCGTCGCTCACCGACGAGGAGATCGAGCACTTGTTCACCGTGGTGCGACGGCTACGGGACGACGGGATAACCGTGGTCTACGTGTCGCATCGCCTGGAGGAGATCTTCGAGCTCACCGAGCGGGTAGTGGTCATGCGCAACGGCCGGGTGGTGGCCGACGAACCCACGGCCTCGCTCAACCGCTCCGGTCTCATCTCGCACATCACCGGTCACGAGCACGCCCAGACCGCGGTGGAGCGACGGGCCAGCCGCGGCGTGGGTGGCCGACCCGAAGGCGACGTGGTGCTCGACGTGGAAGGCGTGAGTGCCGACACCGGCATCCACGACTGCACCTTCGACGTGCGCCGGGGGGAGATCCTCGGCCTCGGCGGGCTGATGGGCAGCGGGCGATCCGAGCTGGTACGGGCGGTGTTCGGGGCCGATCAACGCCGGACGGGAACCGTGCGGGTCCACGGCACCGAGGTGGAGGGCGGGCATCCCGCCAAGTCGATGGCCGCCGGCTTGGCCCTGTTGCCCGAAGAGCGCAAGACCCAGGGCAACATCATGGACTTCAGCGTGCGTGACAACGTGACGCTGGCCTCATTGGACCGCCACCGGGGCCGCGCCCGCATACCGATGCCCTCCACCCAGTCGGAGAAGCAGGCGGCCGACCGGCAGATTAACCGCCTGAGCATCGCCACCCCCCACGACCGGCAGCTTGTACGCCTCCTGTCGGGGGGAAACCAGCAAAAGGTGGTGATCGCCAAGTGGCTGGAACAGGGTGCCGATGTATTGATCTTCGACGAGCCGACCATCGGGGTGGACGTGGACGGCAAGGAGGAGATCTACGACATCATGGAGGAGTTGGCCGGCCAGGGTAAGGGGGTGGTGTTCATCTCCTCGGAGTTCTCCGAGTTGGTCGGCGTCTGCCACCGGGTGCTGGTGCTCAGCGAAGGGCGCATCGTCGGCGAACTGGAGGGCGATGCCGTCACCGAGCCGGCCATCATCGAGGTCTGCTACAGCCAGCACTGAGAGGTGGGCATGAAGAAGCTACTGGCCCTGTTGTTGAGCGCGGCCCTGGTTGGGGCCGCGTGCTCCGACAGCTACTCGGACGACCCGCTTGCCGGTCCGACTGACGGCGGTGAGGATGCCGCGGCCGACGGGTCGGACACCGGCGAGGCCGCCGAGGTCGTGCCCGAGGAGGATGGCTCCGGCGACACCACGACAGGCGCCGAAGGGGCCACTGAGCCCGAAGCGCCTGAAGAAGTTCACCAACTGTGCCAGGTGGATCTCCTCGACACGGGAGATGGGGCGGAGGCGGGGATGCTGCCCATCGACCCCGCCGTGCGGATCGGCACGCTGGGCAACGGGCTCACCTTCTACCTGCGGTCCAACCCGTACCCCGCCGACAACCTCTCCCTGCGGCTGGTGGTGGATGCCGGGTCGCTGCACGATCCCTACCCCGGAGCGGGCCACGCCAATTTCGTGGAGTACATGTTGTTCGACGGCACCGAGGACTACCCCGGCAACGAGCTCACCGAGGCACTGCAGAGCATCGGGGTGGAGTTCGGTCCCGACGTCAACGCCCGCGCCACCCACGACGAGACCGTCTACGAACTCGATTTGGTCATTGACGAGGCCGAGCAATCGGTGGACACCGCCTTCCACGTGCTCTCCCAGTGGGCCCACGCCGCCACCCTCAGCCCCGACGACGTGGAGAAGGAACGGGGCATCGTCCGCGACGAGTATCGCCGGAGGGTGGAGACCGGCTTCGGCACGATCGTGGCCGTCTTCGACCGGGTGTACACCCAGGGCACGCCCTACGAGGGGCGGTTGCCCATCGGCACCGTGGAAGGCATCGAGACCACCACCGCCGAGGAGCTGCGGGACTTCTACGACGCGTGGTACGTGCCGTCCAACATGGCGGTGGTGGCGGTCGGCGATCTTCCCCTCGACCGGCTGGAGGAGCTGGTGGTGGCGTACTTCTGCGACATCCCCGGCGGCCAGTCGCCCCCGGCCCCCGATCAGGACTCAGCGCTGAATCCGACACCGGAGTTTGCCGTGGCCACCACCCCGGAGCAGGCCTACTCCTACCTTTCGCTGGACGTCCGGGTGCCGTCCTGGGATCCGAGCACCATCGACGGCGACCGACGGCTGTGGACCGAGGAGGTCATGGCCATCATGGTGGAGAACATCCTGGCCGACGGCTACGAGCAGGGCATGCTGGCCCAAATCGACCCGACCTTCCTGGACGACTTCAACTACACCCAGGGCCTGCGGTACTACGGGACCAACCTGCGGGCCGACGACTTCTCGGCCGCCCTCACCGCTTATATCTCCCTCCTGCACAGCATTCGAGAGCACGGGTTCACCGACGAGCATCTGGCTCGGGCGGCGACTGCCATCCGTGCCGATCTGGAATCGGCGCTGCTGGCCGAGTCGGGCACCCTCCACTCCGATTACGCCGCGTCGTACGCGTCCCATTTCCTGAGCGGCGGCGACATCGGCCCGGTGTCGGCCCGGGTGGAGCGGGTCAGCGCCCTGCTCGAGGAGTTGCGGGCCGACGACCTCACCGACCGCTACCGAGGCCTGCTGGACACCAGTGGCTTGATCCTCATCGCGGTAGGGGCCGATCCGGCCGACGTGCCCACCGTTGAGGAGATGCAGGCGGCGGTGGCGGCGGCCGAACCGGGGGACCTGCCCGCGGCGGTGGTCGAGGTGGACGAGCTGGTGCTCTCGCCCTCGCCGGTCGACCCTGTGAGTTCCGGCCCGATCCCGTCCGTGGCGGAAGAGCTGGAGCAGGCCTACGAGTGGTCGTTCGCCAACGGAGCCCGAGCCATGTTCGTCCAATCCGACTCCACCCGGAACGAGGTCAGCGTGCAGGCCTTCTCCTGGGGAGGCTATTCGATCCTGTCCGAGGGGGATCGACTGGTGGCCCAGTACCTGGCCCCCCGGGCGGTGGGCAACAGTGGTCTCGGGGAATTGAGCCCGAGCCAGATCTCCCGCTACCTGGATGACCGCAATGTGCAGGTCCAGCCCTTCATCCGTGAGACCAGGGAGGGCGTGATCGGCAGCTCCGATTCCGGAGACCTCCGGACCCTGCTGCAGCTCGTCCACCTGTACAAGACCGCGGCCCGGGTGGATGAGCAGGCGTTCGACGAGGCGGCCAACGTGGGGGACATCATCGGCTCCCTGAAGACGACCGACCCGGACTGGCAGGAGCACCTGGCCTACCTGGAGGCCCGCCACGGCGACGCTTTCGGCTGGTTCGACCTGGACACCTCCCCGGCGACCCTGGATTCGCTCACCCCAGGCGGGCTGCTCGACCTTTATCGCCAACGCCTGGGCGACGTGGACGACCTGGTGGTGCTCATCGTGGGCGACGTGGACCTCGACACCGTCGATCTCCTCGTCCGCACCTACGTGGGAACACTGCCCGCCGGAGAAGCCGACAGCTTCGTGAATCGGCGATCCCCCGAACCCGATGGGGTGATCCGGCGCGAGGTGGTGCTCGGCCCCGACAACCAGGCGACGGAGGCCACCTACTACTACGAGGCCCCCACGGCGCTGAGCCCCGCCCTGCAAGCAACCGCCGACGTGCTGGAGGCGTTGGTGGACGCCCGACTGAACGACGTCATCCAGGAACAAGGGGGCGAAAGCTACGCCGTGTCCGCCCAGATACGGCTCCAACTCACCCCGGAGCAGGGGGTTTCCTCCGAGGTGACGGCATCGGGTGACCCCGAGCAGATGGGCACCATTGAAGCGGAGATGGCCAGGGTGCTGGCCGACATCTTTGCGGGCGACATCGACGAGGCGGCCTTCGAGCAGGCCCGCTCGGTGGTGGCCGACGACTACGACGTGGTCACCAACGACGAGCTGATCACCATGTTGCTGTGGCGGGCCGTGCAAGGCGACGGGGATCCGCCCACACCCCAGCGGCTCACCGACGAACTGGCCGATCTGGACCTGGCCGATGTGCAGGCCCTGGCCGGGCTGCTGTTCGACCCCGACCAACACATTCAGGTCGCCCGGATTCTGCCCTAGGTCAAGACCGAAGGGATGCAGAACCCGCCCTAGGACGGGCCCCTACCGAGGCCGGCCGGGAATTGCCCTAGGCCGGGCCGTCAGACCTGGCGTTCCTGGTCGGTCCAGTGGGGGTCGCGCAGCACCCGCTTCAGGATCTTGCCGGTGGGGGCCTTGGGCAGTTCGTCCACGAACTCCACCGTGCGGGGCTTCTGGTAGGAGGCCAGGTTCCGGCGGGCGGCGTCGATGATCTCCTCCTCGGTGGCGCTCGTGCCCGGTTTGAGCACCACGTAGGCCATCACCGACTCGCCCCACGTGTCGTCGGGCACGCCGATCACCGCCGTCTCCAGCACGGCCTGGTGGGTGGCGATGGCCTCTTCCACTTGCACCGAGTAGATGTTCTCGCCGCCGGAGATGATCATGTCCTTGGCCCGATCCACGATGGACACGTAACGCTCCTCGTCCCAGGTGGCGATGTCGCCGGTCCACATCCAGCCGTTCTTGATGGTGTCGGCGGTCAGGTCGGGGCGGCGGAAATAGCCCAGCATGTTGGCCTCGGAGCGCACGATGATCTGGCCCGGAGTTTTTCCGTCACCGGGCACGTCCACGCCGTTCTCGTCCACCACCCGCACCGACGTCACAAAGCCCTCCCGGCCGCACGAACGCAGCCGCTCGGGGCGATGGCCGTCGCGGATGGCGCGGATGTGGTCCTCCTGGGACAAGAAGCACATGGTGGTGCCCTCGGTCTGGCCGTACCCCTGAATGAGGGTGCAGGGGAACTTGTCCATGGCCTCGGTGATGACCCGAGAGGGCATGGGCCCCCCGCCGTACTGGATGTTGCGCAGGCTGGAGATGTCGTAGGTGTCGAACCCCTCCACCGCCATCATCCAGTTCAACATGGTGGTGACGCCCAGAAAAGCCGACACCCGCTCGGCCTGGATGAGTTCCAGGGCCAAGGTGGCGTCGAAGTTCATCAGCACCAGCGGGCAACCGTGGGCCAGGTAGTTCATGGCCAGCACCACCGGGATGTGGAACATCTGGCCGGTGAGCATGTACACGTCGCTGGGCACGATCCGCTCGGCCACCGTCTGGTTGAGCATCCCGAACCACACGCTGCGGTGGCTGTGCAGCGCCCCCTTGGACTCCCCGGTGGTGCCCCCGGTGTAGAGGATGAACAGGGGGTCGTCGCCGCCCACCTCGAAGGAGGCCTCGGGTTCAGCGTCCGACGCTCCGGCCACCAGCTCCTCGTAGGTGCCGTCGCCGCCGTCGCCGTACTGCAGCCAGTGCTCCACCGAACCCACCAGGCCCGACAGCTCAGCCGCCTCGGCGGCGTAGGCCCCCTGCGTGATGTAGGCCCGGGGTTCCCCGTTGTTCACGATCTTGGCCAGCTCGGGGGCCGACAACCGCCAGTTCATGGGCTGGGCCACCAGGCCGGACCGGCCGCAGGCGAAGTACAGGGCGGCGTACTCCACCGAGTTCTGGCTCAAGATGCCCACCCGGTCGCCCCGCTGCAGGCCCAGCCCGACCAGGCCATTGGCCAGCCGCCGCACGTGCTCGTCGAAGGCGGCGAAGGTGACCCTCGTGCCGGTGGTGGCGTCGATGACGGCCTCACCGTCGGGTTTCTGGCGGGCCCACTTGGCCGGGATCTGGCCGATGTTCATGGCCGGCCCCCTGCTAGTAGGGCAGGTCGAGGGCCAAGGACCGCTTCTTGATCTTCCACTCCTTGCCCACCCGCACGCAGTCGTCGGTGTAGACGCCGCTGGAGAGCACGGTGAGTTGGCCGTTCTCCACGGTGATCAGCACCAGGTAGCTGACGGCGGTCACCGACTTCTTGGTCTCGTTCTCGAAGTAGAGGTTGGTGACCACGTGGCGGCGCTGGTCGGTCTGCTCCTCCATGGCTCCGCTGAACAGGCCGGCGATGGCCTCGGTGCCCTCGAAGGTGATCGGATCACCGCCCGCGATGGTCATCTCGAAGACCGGGTCGTCGGGAGCGAACATCCCGATCAGAAAGTCGCTGTCGCCCACGTCGTAGGCCACCCCGGCGTGGTTCAACAGCTCGGTCACTGCTTGCTTGTCTGCCATTGGATCACTCCATTCCCAGTTGGTCCACGGTGCCCCGCCAGGCCAGCGAGCCACCGTCGATCAAGATGTACGCACCGTTGATGAAACCGGCCTCCCGGGAGGCCAAGAAGCACACCAGCTCACCCACCTCGGAGGGCAGGCCCAGCCGGGGGATGAGCGAGGTGGCGATCAGCGACCGCTCGAAGGCCACCGGGTCGTCGGACTGCTTGACGAACTCGGTGACCATGTCGGTGGCGATGGCGGTGGGGCCGTAGCAGTTCACCCGGATACCCAGCGGGGCCAGGTCCACGGCCAGATTCTGGGTCTGCAACCGGATGCCGCCCTTGGAGGTGCCGTAGGCCGAGTTGTTGGGATAGGCCGACTGGGCGCCGGTGGAGGCGGCGTTGATGATCGACGGCCAGTCGCTCTCCTTGAGGTAGGGCAGGGCGGCCTTCGAGCAGATCCACGGGGCCACGGCGTTCACCTCGACCACCTTCTTGAACACGTCCAGGGGCATGCCCTCCAGGCTGCACTGTTCGGGGGAGGCCAGCCCGGTCTCGTGGATGCCGGCGTTGTTGTGGAGCACGTCGATGCCGCCGAAGGCCTCGGCGGTGGCGGCCATCAGGGCGTCCACCTCGGCGGGGTCGGTGACGTCGCAGTGGGTGTAGGCCGCGGTGCCGCCGGAGGCGTTGATCTCGTCGGCCACGGCCCGGCCCTGGTCGTCGTTGAGGTCCGACACCATCACCTTGGCCCCCTTGTCGGCGGCCACCTGGGCGGTGGCCGCCCCGATGCCGGTGGCCGAGCCGGTGATGACGAAACGCAGTCCTTCGATGCCCATGGATACCCCCTGGCGAGCGATACGGCCCGCAGCGTAGGCGGCAACGGCGGGGGCTGTAAAACGATGAGGGGCGCGAGCCCAAGTCGCAAGCCCGGCCAGGGCGCTTGGTAGATTGCCCCCGTGCCCGTGGTGACCACCACCCCGCCGGAGCGGACCGGGGCCGACCCCCGTCCCGAGCTGGCCGTCCGCGATGACGCGGTGGTGTTGGTGGGTTCCCGTTGCCACCGGTGCGGCCACCCCATGGCCACCTCACCGCCCCGGTGCCCGGTGTGCGGTCACGAGGTGATGGCGCCCGCCGACTTCGGCCCCGCCGCCACGGTCTTCAGCTCCACTGTCTTGCGGATACCGGTGCCCGGTCGCCCGCCACCGTTCACCCTGGCCTACGTGGATGTGGACGACGGGCCCCGCATCCTGGCCCATGTCCACGGCCCCGACGAGGCCCTGGTCCCCGGCTGTCGGGTGAGGTTGGCCGGATGGAATGGCCACGGCGATCCCGTCGTGACCCGAACGACGCCATGACCCCGGCGACGCTATGACCGCCGCGACGCTATGACCGCCGCGACGCTATGACCTTGGCGAATTCGGCCATCTGGGGGGTGGGGACGTCGGCCTTCGGCAAGCAGACCTCCCTGGGCGGCCCCCGGCTGGCCTGGCAGGCCACCGTCGAGGCGTTGGACGACGCCGGCCTGGCCGCAGGCGACATTGAGGCGGTGTACGCGGGCACGGTGTTCGGTGATCCCGGCACCGTCACCCGCAGCCTCCAGCAGATCGGCATCGTGGAGGTGCCGGTGGTCACCATCGAGAACGCCTGCGCCAGCGGCACCACCGCGTTCCACGAGGCCCGCCTGGCGGTGGACACCGGCCGCTACGAGCGGGTGCTGGCCTTCGGCATCGAGACCATGACCGCCCATTTCGACGGCGCCATCAGCCCCATCGCCTCCGATCCCGACGGAGCCCAGGGCTTCGCCATGCCCAGCATCTACGGCATGTCGGCCACCCGCTACCAGCACGAGTTCGGCACAACCCCCGAGCAGATGGCGTCGGTGGCGGTCAAGAACCGGGGCCACGCGGTGGGCAACCCCCGGGCCCAGCACCGCAAGGCCGTCACCCTTGAACAGGTGCTGGGCAGCCGCCTGGTGGCCGACCCGATCACGCTGTTCCAGTGCTGCTCGATTGCCGACGCCGCTGCCGCCGCGGTGATCGGACCCCGGCGGGGCTCGCCGGAGCCGGCCGGCGAGGTGGTCATCCGGTCCAGCGCGCTGCGCTCGGGCCGGTTGTGGGACCACACCACCGACAAGGTGTGGGGCTGGGACATCGTGGCCGACACCGCCGCCGGGGCCTACGAGGCCGCCGGGGTGGGGCCGGGCGACATCGAGGTGTTCGAGGTCCACGACGCCTTCACCATCGGCGAGATCATCACCACCGAGGCCCTGGGCCTGTGCGGGCTGGGGGAGGGTGGCCCGCTGGTGGCCTCCGGCCACACCACCCTGGGGGGAGCCCAGCCGGTGAATCCCTCGGGAGGGCTGCTGTCGCGGGGGCATCCGCTGGGGGCCACCGGGTTGGCCCAGATCGCCGAGATCGTGTGGCAGCTCCGGGGGCAGGCAGGCGACCGGCAGGTGCCCGGCGCGCGCCTGGGCGCGGTGGAGACCATGGGCGGGGGCACGGCGGGCATCGACGGCAACGCTTGCGTGGTGACCGTGCTTGAGGGCCCCGGAGCCCGGTCGTGAGCGAAGCCCGATGAGCAATCCGCCGACCGACGACCGGCCAACGGCCATCCCCGACGACGAGGTTCTCTCGCCCGAGCGAATCGCCGACCCCCACCCCTACTTCGCCGCCCTGCGCACCCACGACCCCGTGCACTGGAACGAGCAGTACCGGGCGTGGTTCATCCACCGCTACGACCACGTGCTGGACGCCCTGCGGGATGACCGCTTCTCCTCCGAGCGCATCCGGCCGGCCTACGACCGGCTGACCGAGGAACAAAGGGCCCAGCGCCAACCCACCTACGACGTGCTGATGGACTGGCTGGTGTTCCGGGATCCGCCCGACCACACCCGGTTGCGCCGCCTGGTGAGCCGGGCGTTCACCCCCCGGGCGGTGGAGGCCTGGCGGGCGCGGGTGGTGGAGGTGGTCGACGAGCTGATCGACGGTTTGGCCACCCGGTCCGGATTCGACCTCATCGAGGACTTCGCCTACCCCATCCCCGCGGTGGTCATTGCCGAGATGATGGGGGTGCCCGCCGACGACCGCGACCGTTTCAAGGACTGGTCCGACGACGTGATGATCCTGGTGTTCGGCGCCCGGGGGGTGGGAGACCGGCGGGCCCGGGCCCAGCAGGGGCTGATCGAACTGGCCGCCTACCTGGGGGAGCTGGTGGACCACTACCGCCGCCGGCCGGCCGACAACATCATCTCCAACCTGGTGGAGGCCACCGAGGGCGACGATGCCCTGGCCGACCCCGAGATCGTGGCCAACTGCGTGTTGTTCCTGTTCGGCGGGCACGAGACCACCACCAACCTGATCGGCAACGGGATGCGGGTGCTGTTGGGGCATCCCGACCAGCTCGCCCGCCTGCGGGCCGAACCGGGGCTCATCAAGCCGGCGGTGGAGGAGATCCTCCGGTTCGACGGACCGTCCAAGATGGAGGTGCGGACCCTGGTGGACGCGGTGGAGATGGGCGACAAGACGTTGCCCGCCGGCGACATGGTGTACCTGGTGCAGCACGCCGCCAACCGGGACCCCGAGGTGTTCGCCGAGCCCGACCGGTTCGACATCACCCGGGAGCCCAACCACCACATCGGCTTCGGCTTCGGCCTGCATTTCTGCCTGGGGGCGTCGGTGGCCCGCCTGGAGGGCACCATCGCCCTGGACGCCCTGGTCCGCCGCCTGCCCAACCTGGAGCTGGGCCCCGAACCCGAGGTGTGGGTCCCCACCATGCTGAGCCGGGGCCTGGAGCACCTCCCGGTGAGCCTCACATGAGCGTCACATGAGGCTGACATGAGCACGCCACGCCCGCTGGAGGGCAGGGGCGCGGTGGTCACGGGGGCCTCGGGCGACATCGGCGGGGCCATCGCCCGGGTGCTGGCCGCCCAGGGGGCCCGCGTGGGGTTGATCGCTCGCCGGGCCGATCGACTGGAAGAGCTGGCCCGGCAACTGCGAACAAGCGGGGCCGAGGTGGCCATCGCCCCCTGCGACGTCACCGACGCCGACGCGGTGGCCGCCGCGGCCGAACACGTCACCGGGGCGATCGGCCCGGTGGACGTGGTGGTGAACAACGCCGGTGGGGCCCGGTTCACCGCCCCGGCCCAGGACATTGCCGAGCCGGGTTGGTCCAAGACAGTGGCCCTCAACCTGACGGCGCCGTTTCTGGTGTCCCAGGCGTTCGGCCGCACGATGATCGAGCGGGGATCGGGCAGCATCGTCAACGTGGGCTCCCTGTCGGGGTTGCGCCACCTGCCGGGCATGGCGGCCTACTCGGCGGCCAAGGGCGGGCTGTTCCAGCAGACCAAGGCCCTGGCCCGGGAGTGGGCCCCCCACGGCGTGCGGGTCAACGCCGTGGCCCCCGGATTCGTGGACACCAGCGGTTGGGACAGCTACGACAAGGACGAGGTGGTGGCCGAGGCCGGCCTCGGCATCCCGTTGGGCCGTTGGGCCACCCCCGACGAGGTGGCCCTGCCGGTGGCCTTTCTGGCCTCGCCCGCCGCCTCCTACATCACCGGCGCCGTGCTGGTCATCGACGGCGGCATGCTGGCCTGAGCGACCGATGATGCGGCCGGGGTCGCTACTGGCGGTGGGCCGGACGTCGGACGTGTTTCACTGCGGACCGGGTGCGGTGGTGAAGGTCCCCCGACCCGCGGTGCCCGGGCATTGGGCCCGCCAAGAGGCGGCGTTCACCGCCGCGGTGCGCGAACTGGGCGCGCCTGCCCCGGCGGTCTTGGAGGTCGTGCAGGTGGACGGTCGGGATGCCATCGTCTTCGAGAGGGTGGAGGGGCCGTCGATGTGGGAGCTGATCGTGGAGGAGGCCCGCCCGCCCGCCGCATTCGGCCAAGAGCTGGCTGACGTCCACGGGAGCATTTTGCGAGCCGGACTTCCGCTGGAGGTGCCTGCCCTGGTGGAGAGAATGACGACAAAGGTCGCGGAACTCAAGCAACTGGCCGCCGACGAGCGGGCCGAGGCCCAGCGGGCACTGGAGGGGCTTCCCCGCGGCGCGGCCCTTCTGCACGGTGATCTCCACCCGGGCAACGTCCTCATGAGCCCGTCGGGGCCGGTGGCCATTGATTGGTTCGATGCCGCGGTCGGTCATCCGGTGGCCGACGTCGTTCGGTCGTCGCTCCTGATTCGTCCCTTTGACCATTCGGCGGAGAGGCCCCACCTGCCTCGGATGGCACCGCCCGTCCTGCGAGCCCTCCACGAGTCCTATCTGGGCGCCATGGGCGATGTCCTGGCCGGGTGCCCCGAAGAGTTGCACCGGTGGGAGGCGGTGGTCGCGGTCAGCCGGCTGGCCGAGGAGGCGGAAGCGGACGACTCGTCGCTGTTGGCCCTGTGGAGGGGGAGGCACACCCCGAGGTCCGCTACCTGGCCCGGTTGAGCACCCTGCTGAGCGAGTCGAAGAGACCGGGGGTGGCGACCATAGTGAGGTTGCCGGCCCGCTCGGAGGGGGGCTCGACACCGGCTCCGGCTTCGGCGGCGATCAGGATGCCCGCGGCATAGTCGTACAGCTTCAGGTCACGCTCGAAGTAGGCATCGAGGCGACCACACCCGACCCAGCACAGGTTCAAGGCGGCGGAGCCCATGCAGCGGATGTCGCGGCAAACGGGCAGCAGGCGGGTCAGGACCACCGCCTGAGCGGCCCGCAGCTCGGCGTCATAGGCGAAGCCGGTGGCCACCAGCGCATTCCGGAGATCGCCGATCCCGGTGGGCGAGATGGGTTCACCCGCACATCGGGCCCCCGCATCCCGGGCGGCCGAGAACACCTCGTCCCGGTGGATGTCGGCCACGGCACCGGCGACGGTCCGCCCCTCGATGGTGGCCGCAATGCTGACGGAAACGACCGGAAGGTCGTAGAGGAAGTTGACCGTCCCGTCTATGGGGTCGACGATCCAGCCCACGTTGTTGCCGCCACTGTCGTCTTCGAACTCCTCTCCGACAATCGATGATCCCGGAGTGCGGGCCAGGAGTTCGGAGCGGATGAGTTGCTCGCACTCCATGTCGGTGTGGGTGACCACGTCGGTCGGAGAGGATTTGGTCCTGGCCGGCGTCGCCTGGCCACTGCGACTCCGAACGTAGTCCGCGGCCGTGGAGGCAACCTCGATGGCAACGGTCTCGAGATGGCGGGCCCGGGCTGATTCTGCGGAAAGGGTCACGCCAGCAGCACGGTGGTGCCACCCGACTCGATCGAGGTGACCACTTCCGGGTCCACCTCGCGGTTGGTGATCAGCACATCCACATCGGTCCAATCGGCGAAGCGGACGAAGTGGTCGTGTCCGACCTTGGAGTGATCCACGAGGGCGACCACGCGCCGGGCAGCGTGGATCATGGCCTGCTTCAGGGCGGCTTCCTCCCGGTACGGCGTGGTCAAGCCGTTGGCCGCCGACAGGCCGTCGCTGCTGATGAACAACGTGTCCACGGTCAAGGGCAAAACGGCCCCGATGGCGTCGGCGTCGACCATGGCCAGGGTGTTCTTACGGAGCTTGCCGCCGATGACGATGACGTCCACCGACTCGTGGTCGGCCAGCGCCTGAGCGGTGAGGAGGGAGTTGGTCACCACCCTGAGGTCGCAGCCCCGCGGGAGCACCTCGGCGAACCGGGTCAGGGTGCTGCCCGAGTCGATGATGATGGCCCCTGAATCGGGAAGCTCGTTCAGGGCCGCTTGGGCCAGCCTGCGCTTCTCGGCGTCATGCTGGTCGGCGCGCACCGACAGGAGGGGTTCGAAGCCGGCTGTTTCCCAGGGGATCGCCCCGCCGTGGACCCGGCGAACGACCCGCTGGTGCTGGAGGTCGGACAGATCTCGGCGAATGGTCTCGGTGGTCACTCCGAATCGATCGGCCAACTCTCCCACTTCCACCCGTCCGTGCTGCAGCGTCATGCCCATGATCTCCCGCTGTCGCTCTGTCTGGAACAGGGCGGGGGAGGGCGGATCATTCGTCCGGTTCATGGGGGTGGCCTCTGGTTCTGAGGAGGGCGGCGTCTACGGCAGAGCGTACCCCGTTGGCCTGCAATGAACGGTACGCCCGGGTGAAGGCATCGAGCAGCCGCGGCGACCGCGGCAGATCGTCCCCGAACACCTCGGCGAATTGCAGGAAGGCCGTCGGGTTGTGTCGGGCCCGGCGAGCGTGATCGACGGCTCTTTCGAGCATCGGGTCGGCTGCGACATTCTCAGTACCATCCGTGGCTCCCCCCAGGTAGTGGCACCAGGCGGCCAAGGCCAAGGCCCCCAACTCAATTGGCCCGCCCGCCTGCAGTTGGGAGCGCAGTGTCGGCAGCAAGAACTTGGGGAACTTCGCCGATCCGTCCAAACACAGGCGGGCAATCTGGTCGCCGATGGCGGCGTTGGAAAAGCGTTCGATGACCGAGTCGATGTAGTCGTTGAGGTCGATCCCCGAAACCGGGGGCAAGACGGGACAGGCCTCTCGGGTGAGGAATTCGTGGGTGTAGGCGTGCAACTCGGGGACGGCCATGGCCGCGTCCAACGTCTCCGCCCGATCGAGGGCGGCGAGGTAGGCGACACAGGAGTGGGCGGCGTTGAGCAGTCGGAGCTTCATCAGCTCATAAGGGCGGGCATCGGTGGTGGTCAACACGTCGAGCTGTTCCAGGGGTGGGCGACCGCCTGCGAATTCATCTTCGAGCACCCACTGTCGAAAGCTCTCGGCGACCACCGGCCAACCGTCGATGACGCCGACGTCGGTTGCCAGCCAGTCCCGGTCGGCGTCGGTGGTCGCCGGTGTGATGCGGTCGACCATGCTGTTGGGAAACGAGACCGAACGGTCAATCCAGTCCGCCAGGGCGTCGCTCACGCGGTGGGCTTCGCCCAGGGTGGCGGTACGGCTCACCCCACCGTTGCCCGCGATGTTGTCACAGCTCAACACCGTGAGGCCGGGGCCACCCTGCAGGTAGCGCTGGTGGAGACCGGCGGCGAGAATGCCGAAGGCGGAATCGGCCCCCGCCGTGGGGGATTCGGGCAGGAAGGCGCCGGAGAGGTCGTCCACAGGATAGCCGCCCTCGGTGATGGTCAGGGACACGATCTGCGTGGCCGGATCGGCGATGGATGCGATCAGGCGGTCGGCCCGGGGAACGGCGTGCACGTAATCGACGATGCTGCCGATGATCTCGACTTCGGTGGACAGGGGAGCCCGCGTGATGAGGGTGTAGAGGCAATCCTGCGCACCGAGGACCTCGGCCATGGCCTGATCGTCGGCCAGCACGCCGGCGCCGATGATCGACCAGTCCCGATGGCCGGCCTGGCACAGCTCGTGTATGTAGGTGGCCAGGTGAGAGCGGTGGAAGCCCCCCACGCCGATGTGGATCACGCTGCGTTGAAGTCGGCTCCGGTCATAGGTGGGCACGTCCACCGACGGGCTCAGGCGGCGCAGCGAGTTCGCACGAAGGGCGACGGCAGTCCGTTGCACGGGCACGGCCACGCAGCCTACACCAACATAAACAAAGGTCTCACAATTACCTATTCGCCCTGTTATGGCCGCTATTCCAACACAAAAGCTTGCAAATCCAAGCAAACCCAACTACTCTGCCGCAGAATGACCGCCGGCAGGGTTGTCTCTTGCCGGTTGCTACCCAAGGGGGAGGATCAATGAACAGAACCAGCCGAAGGGGACGGGGCGCATGGCTCATGGTGTTGAGCGTGCTGGCCTCGATTGCCCTGATCGCCGCCGCGTGCGGTGACGACGACGATGCCGAGGCACCGAGTGACGCCGTCTCGCAGGAGACTCCCGCGGCGCCGGCCCCGTCGGACGACGATTCGGGCTCCGAGGAACCCGCCGTGGTCGACCAGGATCGCTCGATCAACGTCGCCATCGTGGGCAACCCGCAAATGGAGGACATCGCCAGCCTCACCCCCGATCTGTTTACGGCCTCGACCGGCATCGCCGTCAACTACACGTTCTTGGAGGAGCAGACGCTCCGGGAGATCGTCACCCGTGATGTGGGTGCGGGCGGCGAGCAGTTCGACGTGGTCATGATCGGCATGTTCGAGGCTCCCCAATTCGGAGCCAACGGCTGGCTCTACGACCTCAACGAGTTCGCCTCCCGGACACCCGAGTGGAACGTGGACGACATCATCCCCGCGGTTCGAGGCGGGCTCTCGTTCGAGGGCAGCCTGTACGCCGCGCCGTTCTACGCCGAGTCTTCCTTCGTCATGTACCGCCAGGACGTCATCGACGCGGCCGGGTTGACCATGCCCGCCGCACCCACCTGGGAAGAGCTGGCCGAGATCGCCCGTTCCGTGGATTCCGACGAGATGGCGGGCATTTGCCTCCGGGGCAAGCCGGGTTGGGGTGATCTGGGTGCTTCCTTCACCACGGTGCTCAACACGTTCGGGGGCACGTGGTGGCTGGCCAACGCCGACGGCTCCATCGGTGAGGCGCAGGTCGACCGACCCGAGTTCCGCGAGGCCTTGGAGTTCTACGTCCAACTCATCGAGGACGCCGGGCAGGACGACGCCGCCAACGCCAGCTTCAACGAGTGCTTGAGCCTCTACCAGAACGGCGAAGTAGCCATGTGGTACGACGCCACGGTGGCGGCCGGCATCCTCGAGGCCGACGACAGCCCCGTGCAGGGACTGAACGGCTTCGCCTTGGCGCCGACCAAGGTCACCGACGCCTCCGGCTGGCTGTGGGCCTGGGCGCTGGCCATTCCTCAGAACGCCTCGGATGCCGACACTGCGTGGGAGTACGTGAGCTGGGCCACCAGCGAGGAGTACATCAACGCGGCCGGCGAAACGCTGCCCGGTGGTTGGGCCGCGGTTCCGCCGGGAACCCGCGAGTCCACGTATGCCAACCCGAACTATCAGGCTGCGGCCGCCGCCTTCGCCCAGAAGACCCTGGACGCCATGTTGGCCGCACCCATTGACAATCCGGGTACCACGCCCCGTCCCGGCCTGCCCGGCGTGCAGTACGTAGGGGTTCCCGAGTTCCAGGACGTGGGCACTCGTTGCACCGAGCAGTTCTCGGCGGCCATCGCCGGGTCGATCAGTGTCGACGCCGCGCTCAGCGCCTGCCAGGACATCGCCTCGGAGGTGAGCAGCTAGCCACTTGGGTCACATGGCCGGAACCCCGCCCGCGACACCGCCGGTGGGGTTCCGGCAAATGTGGTGGCAGCCACGGCTTAGGGTGACGTGAACGCAATCAGCGGGAAGGGGGGTCTGGTGTCGCAGTCAACCGATCGCGAGGAGCAGCTCAAGAAGCTGCAGCGGCGAGAGGGATGGCGGCGCCGTCTCCCCCTGATCCCGGCACTGCTGTTCACCATCGTCGTCACCCAGGTGCCGTTTCTGCTGAGCCTTTGGTACAGCCTGACCGAGTGGAAGATCGTCCCCCCCGAGCCGCGGACGTTCATCGGCTTCGACAACTACGTCGATCTGCTCGACAACCGGTTCTTCCGCGAGGCGGTGTGGACCAGCGTGCTGATGACGGTTTCCGCGGTGTTGCTCTCCCTGCTGCTGGGCACCCTGCTCGCCTTACTGCTCGACCGGAAGTTCTTCGGGCAGGGGTTTGTGCGGACGCTGCTGATCACCCCGTTCTTGGTCATGCCGGTGGTGGCGGGGCTGGTGTGGAAGACGCAGGTCTTCAGCTCCTCCTTCGGTGTGTTGAATTGGCTGCTCGACGTCGTCGGATTCGAGCGGATCGAGTTCGTGACCCGCTGGCCGCTCTGGTCGATCGTGGCCGTGCTGGTGTGGCAGTGGACCCCGTTCATGATGCTCATCGTGCTGGCGGGATTGCAGGGCCAGGACCAGTCCGTCCTGGAGGCAGCCCGGGTGGACGGCGCCTCCAGCAGGGCCATGTTCTTCCAGATCACGCTGCCGCAGCTTCGACCCTATCTCGAACTCGGCATCCTGTTGGGATCGATCTATCTGATCCAGGTGTTCGACTACGTGGACGTGATCACCGGCGGGGGACCTGATTCCACCAACGTGCCCTACTTCGTGTTTCAACGCTCCATCGGCGGCGGGTGGCAATTCGGGCAGGCATCGGCCTACAGCATCGTCGTGGTCATCGCCTCGATCATCATCGCCACCTTCGGCCTGCGCGTCCTGTCCAACCTTCTCGAGGGGGAGAAGCCGTGAGGGCGGGTGCCACCGGGGTCGAGGTGGGTCGCAACCAGGCGACCTCGTTCGTCTTGGGGCTGTTGAGCTGGGTGATCGCGCTGGTGTTCTTCTTCCCCATCTTCTGGATGGTGCTGAACGGCTTCAAGGAGGAGATCGACGCCAACACCGACCCCAAACTGATCTTCGATCCGACCCTCGACCGCTTCGACGAGGTGACCTCACAGACCCAGGGCCTTCTCGGCTTTCGCGAGGCCTTCATGAACTCCTTCTGGGCGGTCTCGATCTCGACGGTCTTGGTGCTGATTCTCGCCGTGCCCGCGGCGTATGCCCTCGCTATCAAGCCGGTGGCCAAGTGGCGCGATGTGCTGTTCTTCTTCATCTCCACGAAGTTCCTGCCCGTGGTGGCGGCCATCTTGCCGCTGTGGATCATCGCCCGCGAACTCGACCTGCTGAACACTCGCCTGGTGCTGGTCCTGCTCTACACCGCCATGAATCTGCCCTTGGCCGTGTGGATGCTCCGTTCCTTCTTCAGCGAGGTGCCCAGAGAACTCATCGAGGCGGCGCAGATCGACGGAGCCAAGCTCCGAGGGCAAATCACCTCGGTCATCCTGCCCATCGTCGCCCCCGGATTGGCGGCCACCGCGTTGCTGTGCGTGATCTTCGCGTGGAACGAGTTCTTTCTCGCCGTTCAGCTCAATCCCGTGGACGGTTCCACGATTCCCATCTGGGTGACCTCCAACGTCAGTACCCGGGGAAACTTCCTGGCCAAACTGTCGGCCGCCTCCACGCTGGCCACGCTTCCTGTCGTGCTGGCCGGGTGGGTGGCCCAGAAGCGAATGATACGCGGCCTCTCGATGGGGGCCATCAAATGAGGGGGACGCAACGACGAGCCCCATGGTCATCGCCGTGGTCGGCCTCGGCGGCGGAGGTGGCCGGCCAGTGCCGAAACCAGTGCCGAAGGGAGTGCGCCCATGGCTGAGGTCCGATACGAGAACGCCAGCCGGATCTACCCGGGTACCGACATCGCCGCGGTGTCGGCGCTCGACCTGGAGATCCCCGACGGCGAGTTGCTGGTGCTGGTGGGCCCGTCGGGCTCGGGGAAGTCCACCGCGCTGCGGATGCTGGCGGGGCTGGAGTTCATCGACAAGGGCAGCGTGTTCATCGGCGGCGAGGACGTGACCTTGATGCCGCCGCAGGACCGTGACATCGCCATGGTCTTTCAGAACTATGCCCTCTACCCGAACATGACCGTGGAGGCGAACATGGGATTCGCCTTGAAGCAACAGGGGATCGCCAAACCGGACCGGGCCACCAGGGTGCGAGAAGCCGCCCGCATTCTCGACCTGGAGCCGTTCCTGCAGCGCAAGCCGAAGCACCTCTCGGGTGGCCAGCGACAGCGGGTGGCCATGGGTCGCGCCATCGTGCGTCGCCCGCAGGTGTTCCTGATGGACGAGCCACTCTCCAACCTCGACGCCAAACTGAGAGTCCAGACCCGGACGGAGCTGGCCGATCTCCAGGCCAGGTTGGGCGTCACCACCGTGTACGTCACCCACGATCAGGTGGAGGCCATGACCATGGGCCACCGGGTTGCCGTGCTCAAGGACGGGATCCTGCAGCAAGTCGACCGGCCGCGCACGCTCTACAGCCGCCCGGCCAATCTGTTCGTGGCCGGCTTCATCGGTTCGCCGGCCATGAATCTGGTGGAGGTGGAGGTCGGCGAAGGCCGGGCAGTCCGCCTTGGGTCACTCGCCCTCTCGCTCGAGGAGACGGTGGCCCGGGATCTTGCCGCTGCGGGCGCCTACACGGTGGGAATCCGACCCGAGCATCTTCACCTCTGCGATGCGGGTATTCCGGGTGAGGTTTCGGTGGTGGAGGAGCTGGGTTCCGAGTCGTATGTCCACGTCACCATCCAGCATCAGGGCGACCCCTTGGTCCTCGTCGTTCGGGCCGAAGGGGAAACGATGATCCAGCGGGGTGACAACGTCATGGTGGGGTGTCGGGGCCCGATCCACGTTTTCGGCCCCGGCGGAGAGCGCATCGGCGGGTGATGCGCTGAACAGCAACCGGCGGCCGGGGCGATTTCCCCTCCCTGCCTCGGCCGCCGCTTGCCGGCGGTGACTCGTCTCCGGTCGGTTCAGTTGGTGGCGAGTTCCGCTTCGGCCGGTCGGTTCAGTTGGTGGTGAGGCGGAGGCCGGCGTCGAGGCGGACGACCTCGCCGTTCAAGAAGGTGTTCTCCATGAAGTGGGCCACCAGTGCGCCCACATCGCCGGGCGTGCCCAGGCGGTGGGGGAAGATGTTGTCGGCCACCAGCTTGTCGATGAACTCCTCGTTGAGGGTGGCCAGCATGGGGGTGTCCATGGTGCCGGGGGCGATGGCCATCACCCGGATGCCCCACACGGCCAGATCACGGGCCATGGGCAGGGTCAGCCCGATCACCCCCGCCTTGGAGGCCCCGTAGGACGCCTGCCCGATCTGGCCCTCGTAACCGGCGATGGAGGCGATGTTCACGATGAGCCCCCGCTCGCCCTCGGCGTTGGGCTCGTTGCCCGTCATGGCCGACACCGTGTGGCGGGCCACGTCGAACAGCCCCACCAGGTTCACGTCGATGTGGCGGCGGAAGTGCTCCAGGGGCCGGGGGGTGCCGTCGCGCGACACGATTCGCTGGCCCGAGCTGATGCCCGCACAGCTCACCAGCACGTCGACCCGGCCGTGGGCCCTTGCCGCCTCCGGGACCGCCCGGGCCACGTCGTCGGGATCGGTGACGTCCACGGCCACGAAGGCCACCGCGTCGCCCAGGTCGTCGGCCATCTCCTGGCCCGCCGAGGTGGGCAGGTCCAGCACCACCGCTCGACCGCCTTGGTCTACGAGCGTCCTCACCACGCCCGCCCCCAGGCCCGACGCGCCACCGGTGACCAGCGCAACCGATTCCGAGACCCGCATGGCTCAGAACTCCCGGAGGCGGGCGCCGGTGGGGTCCACCTCGGTGCGCAGGAGGTGCAGTTCCCGGTCGCTGGGACGGGCGGTCACGGGAATCTCCCCCTGGGGCATGGTCACCTCGAATCCGGTGGCTTCCTGCACCTGCTCGGCGGTCACGCCGGGATGCAGCGAGGCCAGCCGCATCCGCTTGGTGTGCGGCTCGAAGTCGAATACGCACAGGTTGGTGATGCACAACCGGGGTCCCCCCGGCATGCCCAGGCGCTGCCGGTGGTCGCCGCCGTCGCCCCAGCCCATGCCGGAGCGGAAGTCGAGGCGCTCCACGAAGGTGCGGGGGTTGTGGGTGGACGACCACAGGAAGATCCGGTGGATCATGGCCCCGAGGTCGGCCATGCCGCCACCGCCGGGCAACCGGACCTTGGGGGCGTCGTAGGGGCCGATCACCGTGTTGTTGACGTTGCCGTAGGCGTCCATCTGCGCCCCCCGGAAGGCGAAGGTGTTGTAGCGGGCGCCCTGGGCGTAGGCCCAGAAGTCGAACGGGGAGTTGCTCAGCATGGTGGCCCCGCCCCACAGGGAGTCCGACAGGGTGGAGTCGCCGATCTCGTCGGGGTCGGCGTCGACGGCGATGGAGCTGGCCGCCCACACCAGCTCGGGGGCGTGGGTGCGGCGGGCCAGCAGGTAGCCGCACACGGGGATGAACGACACCGCCCCGTTGAAGGCCCGGGTGTCGTTGGCCATGGCCCGGGAGAAGGCCACCACCATCAGCTCGTCGACGGTGCAGTCGTAGCCGGGCACCGGGGCGCTCATGGACGGGCCCCCGCCGCCGAGGCGCCGTTGGCCGCCAGGAAGTCCTCCCAGTGGGGCGGCTCCACCACCTGCTCCCGGAAGAACCGGGCAAACCCCTCGGGATCACGCGCGGCCCGGGAGTAGGCCTCGAAGAACCCCGAGTCGTGGCGGTACTCGGGGAAGCAGGAGCTGGGGTAGGCCCCCTGCAGGGCGGGGGCCACCGCGTCGATCATGAAGCGGGGGTAGGTGGTGCGCTCCGGCGCCCCGGAGAACTCGGCGGTGTCCACCACCCGCTCGACGGAGGCCACCGTGCGGGTGGCCGCGTTGACGATCTCGTTGTCCATCCACACCAGTTTGGGGTTGACCCGGGTGTTGCCCCGGTCGTCGGCCTCGTGGGCATGGACGAGGGCCACGTCCACCGGGAGCCGGGCACAGGCCACGTACCGTTCCCCGGTGGGGCCGTCCTTCTCCTCCCGCACCGTGCCCGACGCGGCGTGCAGCCCGAGCACGTCGGTGCCCAGCCCGGCCTTGGTGGGCACGAACGGCAGGTTGGAACTCTGGGCCTGCAGACGGCAGATCAGCAGGTGTTCGCTGTACTCCTCGATCTCGACCTTTCCCGCCTGCACGGCGGCCCGGAAGTTGGGGGCCAGCCCGAGGCCCTCGAAGCTGACCAGCCCGGCGATCACCTTGCGAACGCACCCCCCGGCCACCAGCCAGTCCACCGCCATGCCCGAAACGATGGCCACCAGGGTGAGGTCCTGCTTCTGTTGGCGGACCAGCTCGCGCACCAGGGCCATGGGCGCGCTGTTCATGGACAACCCGCCGATGGCCACGGTGGCGCCGTCGGGGATGTCGGCCACGGCCTGCTCAACGGTGGTGATCTTGCTCATCGGATCTCGCTCACGGATCGGTTGGTTCCCCGGCTGGGCGTCGACCAAGCCTTCGACCGCCGTACTATACGGCCCCCGTCACCGGACTCGAACAGCCGAGAGACAGGGCCAATCGGGAGCGCGCTCACCTCGGCACCACGTAGCCCGCGGCGTCGCGGTCCCAGGTGTCGGGGGTAACACCGGATTCCCGGAGCTTGAACTTCTGCACCCGCTCGGAGGGGGTCTTGGGCAGCTCGTCGGCCCAGCGCACGTAGCGGGGCACGGCGAAGTGGGCCATTCGGGGGACGCAGTGGTCGAGCAGCTCGATCTCGCTCAGGTCGTGGTCGGTTTTGCGCACCACCACCGCCATCACCTCCTCCTCGCCCAACTCGGAGGGCACCCCGATGACCGCCGATTCCAGCACCGCGTCGCAGGTGTTGATCACCGCCTCCACCTCGTAGGAGGAGATGTTCTCGCCCCGGCGGCGCACACAGTCCTTCATCCGGTCGATGAAGGTCAGATAGCCGTCCTCGTCCAGGCGGCCCCGGTCTCCGGTGTGGAACCAGAGGTTGCGAAAGGCCTCCACGGTGGCGTCGGGCATGTCGAAATAGCGGTCGATCATGATGTGGGGCCGCTTGGGTCGCACCACGATCTCCCCGGCGGTGCCCGCAGGCACCGGTCGGTCCTGGGAATCCACCACCATCACGTGGTACAGGGGCGACTCCCGACCGGCGGTGCCGATCTTGCGCCGGCCCCGGCGGTTCTCGGTGGTGATGGCCACCTCGGTCATGCCGTACACCTCGGTGAGGTGGACGCCGAACCGCTCCTCGAACGGGGCCCAGATGTCCACCGGGCAGGGGGCGCCGAAGCCGTTGCGCACCGGGTTGTCGGCGTCGTCGGGCCGCTCGGGCTGCTTCCACAGCATCATGAGCAGCCCGCCCTGGTAGTTGAAGGCGGTGATGCCGTCGGCACGGCAGCGGTCCCAGAACCGGCTGGCCGAGAATCGCCGGTCCATGATGAGCCGGGCGTCGGCCTCCATGGCGCACATGACGCTGGTGTACTTGGCGTTGATGTGGAACAGCGGGAAAGCCGTGTAGAGCACGTCGTCGGGGCCGTAGCCCACCAGGTCCACGGTGTGGCGGGCCAGGTTCAGGTTGGCCTCGTGGCACAGCACCACGCCCTTGGACGGCCCGGTGGTGCCCGAGGTGTAGAGGATGACGGCGGTGTCCCGCCAGTCCAGGTCGGGCTCGGGTGCCGGTGCGTCCCGGTACAGATCGGCCAACTCGTGTACGTTCACGTGAGCGGGAAACTCCGGGGTGCCGGTTTCTCGGGCCGCACCCTCGGCCCGGTTGACCACCACGTGTTCCAGGTTGGGCAGGGCCGTGGCCCCCTCGGCGATGCGGTCGAGGTAGTCGGCGTCGCACACCACCGCCCGGGACCGGGACTGGCCGATCAGGTACTCCAGGAGGTGCCCCCGGTAGGCCTGGTTGACGGGCACCTCCACCACCCCGGCCTTGGCCATGGCGAACCAGGCGTCGATGCACTCCAGCGAGTTCTGCATCATCAGACACGACCGGTCGTCGGGCCCGAGACCGAGCGAGGCCAGCCCCGCGGCCAGCCGGTCGGAGTCTTGATGGACACCGGCGTAGGTCTTGTGTCGCCCCTCCACCGTCAGGGCCAACCGATCCCCGTTGCGCTCGGCCTTGTCCCGGATCCAGGTCCCGATGGTGGGGGGCCGGTCAGCCGCTTCGTCAAGCACGCCCATACCCTGCTAGATACCACACCGGGCCACCGCCCGAGGAATATGCCGAGGCAAAGGGGAGCTTGCCATGGGTTGGAGAACGATGGGGGCCGACGGCTATCCCGCCGGCTTGGCCGCCAACCCGACGACGGCGGCCCGCATTCAACGCTTTGACCACATCGCCATCGCGGTGCGCTCTCTCGGTGCCGCCGTGCCCCTGTTCCGCGACGTGTTCGGCGGGCAGTTCGTGATGGGCGGCGACGACGTGCCGCTCGGCATCCGCACCGCCATGTTCAAGCTGCCTGCCACCGTGAAGGTGGAGTTGCTGGAGCCGCTGTCGGAGCAGAGCTACCTCCACCGGTACATCGAACGCCACGGCGAGGGCTTCCACCACGCCACCATCTTCGTGGACGATGTGGAGGCCACCATCGCCGACCTGGAGGCCGCCGGCTACGAGGTGGTGGACACCGATCTGCAGGAGCCCCACTGGCGCGAGACTTTCGTGCGGCCCTCGTCGGGGCACGGCTGCCTGTTTCAGATCGTCAACTCCGAGCTGGGGTGGTTGGAGCCCCACCCCCATTGCACGGTCGAGGACGTGGTGGCCGGACGATGGCGCTGGTGGCGCAGCCAGGTCTGGCACGTCGACCACCTGCCCTCCGGCTACCGGGAGTAGCCGGGCCGGATCGGTCGCTCAGAGGCCCAGTTCGGCTCGGAGCTTCTCGGCCAGGCGGAACTTCTGGATCTTGGTGGCCGAAAGGGGCCACTCGTCGGCCCGCACGAAACGGACGTGGCGGGGGATCTTGAAGCCCGCGATCTGGCCTCGGCAGAACTCGATCAGTTCTTCCTCGCCGGCCTCGGCACCCGGCTTGAGTTCGCAGAAGGCGGCGGGCACCTCCTGGTACTTCTCGTCGGGCAGCGGCACCACTTGGGCGATGGCCACCGCCGGGTGGGTCTGCAGGTAGCTCTCGATCTCCACCGCGGCCACGTTCTCGCCCCCCACCTTGAGCATGTCCTTGGTGCGGCCCAGGTAGCTGATGCGCCCGTCGGGGTCGAGGGCGCCGATGTCGCCGGTGAAGAACCACCCGTCGTCGTCGAAGCACTCGGCGTTCTTGGCCGGGTCCTTGTGGTAGCCCTCGAACAGGTTGTAGCCCCGCACCCAGATCTCGCCTCGCTGGTTGGGCTCGGTCACCGCTTCCCGGGTCTCCAGGTCTTTGATCTTGACCTCGATGCCCCGGAACGGGCGGCCCGAGGCCACCGCCCACGTCTCGGGCGGGTCTTCGGGGCCGGAGAAGGCCACCACGCCGCCGCACTCGGTCAGCCCGTAGGCGTTGGTGTGGCGGGCCCAGGGGAGTTGGGCGTGGATGGCCCGCAGGGCGTCGGGCGGGGCCACGTTGTTCATCAGCCGGATGCGCTGGAACTCCTCGGCGTCCCAGTCGGGATGGTTGATCATGGCCTGGGTGACCGGCGGGAAGGTGGAAAAGCACACCGTGGCTTTCTCGTCGCGCATCTGGGCGATGGCCGCGCCCGGTTCGAAGTGGGTCATGGTCACGTACGACGAGCCCGCGTCCAGACAGCCGATGAGCGGCAGGATCGAACTCATGTGGAACAGGGGGAGCGGATCCCAGAAGACGTCCTGGCCGGTGAGCTCGAACCGGGTGCGACAAGCGGTCACCGCGGTGCGCACCAGCGCCTCGTGATTCAGGGGGCAGCCCTTGGGTTCGGCGGTGGTGCCCGAGGTGTAGATCATGAGGGCCGGGTCCCGGATGGCCACCTGGCTGCGGAGCAACTCCACCTCGTCGTCGGTGGCGTGGTCGGCCAGGGCTTCGAAGGCGGCCCGCTCCACCATCCCTGCGGGCGAGGAGTCACCCAGGAGGACCACCGCGGTGAGTTCGGGGGCGCAATCCAGGTTGAGGTGGGCCGGATCGGGAGCGTCGGCCAGGCCGGGGAGGCAGTCGTGCAGGATCACCACGTAGTCGGTGTGCTGGTCGATGATGTCGCTGGTGACCAGCACCTTCAGGTCGGCGTTCTCGGTGACGTAGGCCAGCTCCCGGCCCTTGAAGCGGGCGTTGATGGGGACGGGGACGGCCCCGATCAGCGCCGCGCCGAACATCACCTCCACGAAGTCCATGCAGTTGGGCATGAGGATGCCGACCCGGTCCTTGGGGCGCACCCCCAACCCGAGGAGCGACCGGGCCGACCGTCGGGCGGCCGCCTCCAGGGAGGCGAAGCTGTGGCGGCGGTCGGGGAACACCACCGCGTCGCCGTCGCCGTAGCGGGCGGTGGCCCGTACCAGCAGATCCCCGTAGGTGGTCACCTCAATCCACGTGCTCATCCCCGTAGCTTCGCGCACCGGCCCCCGTCGGTGCCGGGCCCAGTGGGTCGCTCCGCCACCCGCCGGCCCGGCCCCGTCCCCACGAGGAGGGTGTCGGACGGCTATCGCCGGGCCGGTCGCTCCAGGAGGTCCTGGGCCGTGCGGGCCAACTCGGCCAGCTCGGCGACATCGGGGTCGCGCGGCAACAGGCCCTCCAGTTCGTCGGCCTGGTCGATGACCTCGGGCAGGGACCGGCGGGTGGTGTACGGGCTCCCACGCAGCACTTCGGCCAACTCCGCGGCCACCGCGGCCAGCCGGAAGTGGGGGCTGGTGTCGGCGTACCGGCGCTCGGTCCCCGAAGCGGTGAGGACCGTGATCAACTCGACCACCGTGCCGGTGGCGGGCCGCAGGTAGCGCATCTTGACCGTGGCCAGGGTGTCGCGTGCCCGGACCGCTTCGTCGTTGAACTCCAGTTCGTAGAGGGCAGTGGAGCTGTGCCCCACCCCCAGTTCTCCGGCGTCGACACTGTCGTCGCGGAAGGCCTCGTCGGCCACGTCGCGGTTCTCGAAACCCAACAAGCGGTAGGAGCGCACCAACTCGGGATTGAACTCCACCTGCACCTTGGCGTCGCGGGCCACATGGGTGAGGAGCCCGTCCCGATCGTCCACGAAGATCCGCACCGCTTCCGACGGGGTGTCGATGTAGTGGTAGGTACCGTCGGCCCGGTTGGCGAGCTGTTCCATCAGCTCATCGTTGAACGGGCCGAGGCCCACACCGATGGTGGACAGGCCGATGTCGGCCCGCTCGCCGATGGATCTCAGGATCTCGTCGGTGCGGGTGGCGCCCACGTTGGCCACCCCGTCGGACAACAACAGCACCAGCACCTGGCGCCGGGCGTCGGCCTCCGCCAGGGCCATGTCGAAGCCCCGCACCAGGCCCGACTCCACGTTGGTGGACCCGCCGGGAACCACCTCCGAGCGGATTCGGTCCATGATCGACTTGGCGTTGCCGTCGATCACCGTCGGCTCCAGCACGGTGGACGAACCGCTCTCGTAGGCGACCACGCCGACCCTGGTGTGGCGGGGCAGACCGGAGATCAACAGCTCCACCGCCCGGTGGGCCAAGGTCATCCTCGACATGGGTTGGTTGCGATTGCCGGTGGGCTCGTCCATCGACCCCGAGCGGTCCATCACCAGCACCACGGTGTCGGGCTGGGCGGCGTGGGAGACCCGCCGGGGCGCTTGGACGCCCACCCGCAGCAACAGGTCGCGCGAGTCGGTGAACGGGGTCGGGGCCGCTTCGAGGCTGATCATGAACTCATCGGTGACGCTCTCGTAGCCCCCGTCGAAGTAGTTGACGAACTCCTCGACGCGCACCGCTTCGATCGGCGGGAGCTGTCCGCCTTGCAGGAAGTTGCGGGTCACGGCGTAGGACGCGGTATCCACGTCGAGGGCGAAGGTGGAGAGCGGGTCGCTCCAGGTGTCCACGAAAGGGTTGACGCCGTAGTCCTGGAAGGTGTCGGGATCGCAGTTCCGGCAGGGCCGCCGGCGCTGCCCGTCGGGGGGCGGGGGCACCGGGCTGGTTGCGGCCGGCTGTGCTGACTGTGCCGACCGGGTGGCCGACTCCCCGGCGGAGGACGCCATGGGCGCCTCGGCGGGGTCGGGGCCGGAGTCGCCGCTCATGGGTTCCAGGTCCGGGCCGGAGTCCGGGTTCCCCGAGGCAGGGCCTTCGTCGAGCCACTGTTCCGATGCCGAGCCGTTGTCGTAGCTCTGGTCGGGGCCGCTGTCGTCGGAATAGTCGGCGGGCCACTCTCCCGATGCTGGGCTGTCCGAGTCGTTCTGGCCAGTGCCGGAGTCGTCGCCTTCCCTCGTCCATTCCCACTCCCATGCAGTGTCGTCCTGCTCCTCGAAGAACGGTGCCGCTTGGCCCTCGGCCGCGTCATTGCCTCCGTCACGGCTGCAGGCCTGGGCCACCACGCTGAGGGCCAGCATCACGGCCAGTGCCGCCGTCGCTGCCCTGGTCCACTGGATTGACCGGAGAGTGATGTCCCTGCTGGTTGTCATGTGGCCCCCTCGGAGTCGCGGATGCCCGCGGCATCATTTGGGGGGTTTTGACGACCGGGGGTTGCAACTGGGTTCCCCGGTCGGGACAGATTTCTCGGTCAGCTCCCCGTGCCGGCGGCCCGGCCCGCGGCGCGCCCGGCGGCGTGGGCGGCCACCAGGATGGGGCCGATGGTGCCCCCGGCGCCGGGGTAGGCGGCCCCGAGGGGGCTGGCCGCGGCGTTGCCTGCGGCGTACAGACCCTCGATCACGCCGCCGTCGCCGTGACGCACCCGACCGTGGCGGTCGGTGCGGGGGCCGCCCTTGGTGCCCAAACAGCCCGGATGGAGGCGCACGGCGAAGAACGGGGGGCGATCCACCGGCCCGAGGGTGGGATGGGGGGCGCCGGGGTCGCCGACAAAGCGGTCGTAGCGGGAACGACCCCGGCCGAAATCGGGATCGTCCCCGGCGCGGGCCATCTCGTTGAACCGGGCCACGGTGGCGGTGAGTTCGGCGGCGTCCACGCCCATGGAATCGGCCAGACCGGCCAGGGTGTCGGACCGAAGCACCCACGGCGGGTCGGGGTGGCCGCGGCGCAGCGGACCCAGGTGGTAGGCGTCGCGGTAGCCCGCGTCGAACACCAACCAGGCGGTGGCGGCCAGGAAGCGGAAGCCGGTGGGGTCGAAGGCGTGCATGGCCCGGCCCACGTCGTTGTAGTTGCGGGCCTCGTTCACGAACCGCCGCCCCCGGACGTCCACCATCAGCGAACGAGGCCGGGCCCGCTCGGTGAGCACCAGCCGGTGGAAGGCCTCGTCGTCGATGGTTTCGTCGGGCACGGTGAGGGCCGGGCACCACCAGGCCTCGGCCATGTTGCCCAACTCGGCCCCGACCGCCATCCCCAGCCGCAGGGCGGTACCGTCGGCGCCCGGGGCGCCCACCGGTCCGGTCATCGGTCCCCGCAGGAAAGTCCGCGCCAGCCCCGGATCCCGCTCGAACCCGCCCGAGGCCAAGATCACCCGCCCCGATATCGCCTGGTCTCCCACCCGTACGCCGGTGACGGATTGCCCCGACCGGACCAGCCCGTCCACCCCACAACCGGCGCGAATGGTCACCCCGGCGTCCTCGGCCGCCTCCACCAGCGAGGCGATCATCGACCGTCCCATGGTGAGCACGCCGTTCTCGGTCCGCTCGGCCACCTCCCGGCGGTCGAAGACCCCGGAGGCCAGCTCCCGGTAGGTGATCGGCGCGGTCACGTTGGGGGCGGTGCGGATGCGACGGCCAAGCTCGGGGGGCACCGGGCGGGGCCGGGGCTCCAGAGGGCGATGCCCACCGCGGGCACCGGGCAGTTCCGGGTGGTAGTCGGGGTAGGGGACGGTCTGCCACCGCAGGGGGGTGGCCGCCTCCATCCATGCGGCCACCGCCGGGGCCTCATCCACGAAATGGTCCAACGCTTCGTCGTCGACGTCGCCCAGCCGCAGGGCCGAGAGGTACCGGCGGGCCTCGGCGGGGGAGTCGTCCACACCCTCGGCGGCCATCCACCCGTTGGCGGGCAGCCAGGCCAACCCGCCCGACAGCGCGGTGGTGCCGCCCAGCACGGATGCCCGTTCCAACACGGTGACCGCGGCCCCGACCTCGGCGGCCGCCACCGCGGCGGTGAGGCCCGCGGCTCCCGACCCGACAACCACCACCGAGGTCATGTCAACCGGTCCGTTTCGACGCCAAAGGGAGAACCGGCTCCCGACCCGACCACCACCACCGAGCGCGGATCGGGAACCATGCGGGGATCAGTCCGAGAGCATGGCGGCCAGGGCAGCGGTGTCGAACCACTGGGACAGCCGCCGGATGCGCCCTTGGTGCACGTCGAACACGTCCACCGCGTCGAAGGCCACGGCCACGCCCTCCGCGGTGGCCCCGGAAAAGGCGATCTCCACCACCACCGTGGTGCCCGCCTCCAGATAGCGGGTGGGGTGGTCGTCGTGGACGGGGAACCGTTGAAACACCTTCTGGAAGAAGGCAATTGCCTTGTCGGATCCCGTGCGGGGCCGCGACCCCACCGGCACCAGCTCGACGCCGGGGTCCAGCACCGAGGCCATGAGGTCCCAGTCCTCGGCGTTCAGCGCGGTGAAGTAGCCCTCCACCGTCGCCCGGGGGCTCCGGGCCGAGTCGCCCGCAGTGGCCGTCATGCGTCGGCCCGCAAGATGTCCTTGACCTCCCGCATGGCCCGGAACGACCAGCCCGCCAGCTCGGGATCACCGAAGGCGGTGACGTTCCACATGATGAGATGGCGCAACCCGGCGTCGTAGTAAGTACGGACCTCGTCGGCGATCTGTTCAGGGGTGCCGCAGAAGCAGTAGTAGTCCACCACCTTGGGGGGGATGCCCGCGATGATGGCCTCGGCCCGCTCCCGGGGCACCGAAGCCGGTATCAGCTCGTGGAAGCCCTCGGGGGGCTCCACCCCCAACTGGCGAAAGATGGCCGGGGGCAGCATCACCATGATGGCCCGCAGCAGCGGGGCTTCCTGCATCCGCCGGAGGGTGGCCTCATCGGGGGCGGCCAGCACGTAGGCCAGAAGGCCGGGGGTGACCGCCTCGGCGTCCCGACCGGCGGCCACCGAGGCTTCACGAATGGTGGCCAGCGAATCGGCGTAGACGTCGGGAGCCAGCTTGGTGGGCAGCCAACCGTCGGCCAGCCGTCCGGTGATACGCAGCATCCGGGGGCCATGGGCCGCAGTCCAGATCGGCGGGGGAGCGTCGCCGTAGGGGGACAGGCCCATAACGGCGTCTGTGAGCCGGTGATGGCGCCCCTCGTAGTCGATGGGGCCGTCGGCGGCCCACAGGGCCCGGATGATCTCGATGCCCTCCTCGAGGCGGCCGACCGGTTGCTGGAAGCTCATGCCGTAGGGGGTGACGTTCATCATCTCGCCCGAGCCCAGCCCCAGGATGGCCCGCCCTCGGGTGAGGTGGTCGAGGGTGAGGGCCATGTTGGCCACCATGGCCGGGTGGCGACGGATCAGGTCGGTGACCACCGCCCCCACCTTGATGGACTCGGTCTGCGACCCCACCGCTCCCATCATCAGCAGGGGATCGAAGTACACGTGGGAGCTGGGCTGCACCTCGGCCAACGGGCTCATGTCCGGGGTCCAGATGGAGTCGGGGTGCCAGCCCATCAGGTGGCACGGCCACCACAGGGCGTCGAACCCGTCGGCCTCGGCCCGCTGTCCCAATTCCACCGCCCGGTGGGCGGGGGGCATGATCTGACCGGGTACGCCGATCTCCAGATCCTTCATGGCCGGGCCGTCCTCATCGTCCGAACTCCCGGCGGCGCATCCCGTCGGGGTCGATCACCTCACGGATGAGCCGCACCTGCTCGACGGTGGGCACCGCGGTGGTGGGCACCGGCTCAGCCGGGGCGGGGAGCTCGAACCCGGTGGCCTCCTGCACCTGCTCGAAGGTCACACCGGGGTGCAGCGACGCCACCCGCATGTGGCGGGTGGCGGGGTCGAAGTCGAGCACGCCCAGGTTGGTGATCACCAGCTCGGGGCCGCCCTCCAGGCCGGCGTCGGCCCGCTCGGTGCCCCCGCCCAGGTAGCCCGCGCAGGAGATGAAGTCCACTTTTTCGACCAGGGAACGGGGGTTGTGGTTGGGATTCCAGTAGTAGAGCCGCTTGCCGATGGAGCCCATGTCGCCCAGCCCGGCGGTGCCCGGCAGGCGCACCCGGGGGGCGTGGTACTGGCCCCCTATCACCGAGTTGTTGCCGTTGCCGTAGCGGTCGAGCTGGGCCGCCCCCACGCAGAACTTGGTGAGCCACCGCCCGTTCAGGGCGAAGTTCCAGAAGTCCCCGTACTGCTCCACGTACATGATGGAGTCGCGCCACAGCGGGGCCTCCAGGGTGGAGGCGGGCACCCGGTCGGGCCGGGGCTCCAGGCCGACCGCCCCGGCCAGCCACACCAGCTCCGGGGCGTGGGTGAGCCGGGCCAGCCAGAAGGCGCTCACCGGCACGAACGAGGCCATGCCGTTGCAGGCCTGGTCCCCGTCGGCGAAGCAGGCGGCCAACCGGGCGATCATCAGCTCGTCGATGGTCCAGTCCTCCGCCGGGGGGCTGTCCCGCCAGGCGCTCATGCTTGTGTTGGTCGTCTTGCTCGTGGTGTTGCTCGTGGTGTTGCTCATCAGGACTCCCAGGCTTCCAGGGCGGCCAGCCGGTCGGCCCCGCCCACCGCTTCGAGGTAGGCGGCGTGGTCGGCCGGGCCGGTCACGTACCGGTCCAGGAACCCGGCCACTGCGTCGTCGTCCCGGGTGGCGCCGATCCATTCGGTGTGCAGCGCGGTGTCGTAGCCGTAGCGGGGGAAGAACGACGTGGGATGGGCGCCGTAGGGGGCCTCGGCCACCGCGTCCACCATGAAACCGGGCAACACGGTGCGGTCGGGGTCGGCCCGCAGCACCTCGGAGTCCACGATCTCCTCGGCGGTGACGATCACCGTGGTGGCCGCCTTGGGCATGATGCCCAGGTCGGGCCACAGGGCGGTGGGCTCGTAGCCGATGTTGCCGAACCGGTCGGCCCGGTGGGCGTGTACCAGGGCCACGTCGGGCACCAGCGCTTTGCAGGCCACCACCGACGGCCCGCCGAAGGGGTCGTCCAGCATCACCAGGTTGTCGTTCACATCGATCAGGTCGGTGCCGATCAGGCCTCGGGTGGGCAGGAACGGCAGGTTGCGGGCCCCGGCCCCCAGGCGGGCGTTCAGCGCGGTCTCCGACAGTTCCTCCATGGCGATGGCCCCGGCCTCCACCGCCTTGCGAAACCGCTGGCACAGGCCGAACTGCTCCATGGACACCGCCGCCCCGGTCAGGCGGTTCATGGCCCCGGCGGCGGCCAGCCAGTCCACCGGGATGCCGCCCACCAGACACACCACCCCGAGTTCCCGCCGACCCTGGCGGATCAGCTCCCGCACCAGGGCCATGGGGGCGGCCTGGGTGGCCATGTTCTGGATGGCCACGGTGTCGCCGTCTCGTACCAGCGCGGCGGCCTCGGTCAGGGTGGTCAGCTTCTCCGCGCTCATGGCCGGGTGCCCCGCGATGCCAGCTTCTCCGTGGTCACAACAGATCCACCATCTCTTTGCCTCCGTGGAGTTCGATCACCTGTCCGGTGACGTAGTCGGAATCGGGCGACGCCAGCCAGGCACAGGCCCCGGCCACGTCCTCGGGCGTGCCCGCCCGCCCGATCGGGATCTGCGCCTCGATGCGCTCGATCACCGACTCGGGGATGCCCAGGCCGGTGGCGTCGTCGCGGGCCCCGGTCAGGCGGGTGCCCGCGATGTAGCCCGGCGCCACCGCGTTGACGTTGATGCGGTGGCGGGCCCATTCCCGGGCCAGCGACTTGGTCAGGGCGATGACCCCGCCCTTGGCCGCTGAGTAGTTGACGTTGCCCGCGATCCCGTAGATCCCGTTGATGGACGCCATGTTGACCACCTTGCGGTGGTGGGGTGGCGGGTCGTCCCGGCTGCCCCGCAACGCAGGCAGCGCCGCCCGGCACAGGTTGAACGTGCCCCGCAACACCACGTCGCACACCCGGTCCCACTGCTCGTCGGTCATGGTGTGGGCCATGGAGTCGGCGGTGATGCCCGCGTTGTTGACCAGGATGTCGAGCCCGCCGAAGGCCTCACCGGCCGTGTCCACCATGCCCGCAGCCTCGGCGGCGTCGCTCACCGAGCCCGGTGCGACCACGGCTCGGCCCCCGCCGGCGGTGATGGCGGCCACCGCGTCGGCCGCCACCTCGGCGTCAACGTCGTTCACCACCACTGAAGCCCCGTCGCGGGCCAGCCGGTCGGCCACCGCCAAACCGATGCCCCGTCCGGCCCCGGTGACCAGGGCCACCCGGCCCTGAAGCACAGCACCCATCAAACGCGAGACTCCACCTGCTGCCGGGGCATCAGGCCACTAGAAGCTTCGGGGCAGGCCGAAGGTCTCGGCAATGCTGTTGCGGGCCATCTCGTTGGTGATGGGGCCGATGCGGTAGAGCCGGCTGTCCCGCCAGTAGCGCTGGGGATGGGTCTCCAGGGCGTACCCCATGCCGCCCAGCACCTGGATGGCGATGTCGGCGCACTTGCCCGCGTACTCCGAGGCCGCCACCTTGGCCATGTTGGCCTCCCGGCCGCAGTCCTCGCCCGACTCCGACTTCCAGGCCGCGTAGTAGGTCATCAACTCGGCCTGCTTTTGCATCATGGCCATGTCGGCCACGTTCTGGTGCCACACCTGGAAGGCCCCGATCTTCTTGCCGAACGCCTCCCGCTCCATGAGGTAGCTGAGGGTCTCCTCGATGCAGCCGTCGATGATGCCGGTACACAGGGCGGCCACCATGATGCGCTCGTTGTTGAGGGTGGACAGCATTTGGTAGAAGCCCTGGCCGGGCTGGCCCACCACGTACTCGTCGGGCACGAACACCTCGTCGAGGAAGACCTCGCACGAACCCACCGACTTCATGCCCACCTTGGGGATCTGGCGGCACTCCAGGCCCTCCGACGGGTTCTTCACCAGAAACAGGGTGACCCCCTTGGCGGGCTTGTCCACGATGTCCTCGGAGCGGGCCATCAAGAACAGGTAGTCGGACACGTGGGCGGCCGTCGACCAGATCTTCTGGCCGGTGATGCTCCAGCCGCCGTCCACCTTGGTGGCCCGGGTGCGCATGGCCCCCATGAGGTCGGTACCCCCCGACGGCTCGGTGACGGCGATGGCCACCCGGAGCTTGCCCTCGGCCAACTGGGGGATCAGCTCCTCGCGGGCCACGTCGGAAGCGAACTTGTTGATGGACTTGGCGCAGAAGGAGGAGATGCCGAAGATCCAGGTGAGCCCGGCCAGCGAGCGGGCCAGCTCCCGGGTGAGGATCATCTGGGTGACCACGTCGCCCCCCTGGCCGCCCAACTCGGGGGGCAGGCCGATGGCGTGGAAGCCGGCGTCGGACATCTTGTCCCACAGCTCGAAGGGGTACTCGAACTCCTGGGCCTCGTAGTCGCGGGCCGCGTCCTTGGGGCATTCCTTCTCCACCCAGTTGCGGACGGTTTCCTGGAACAGGGTCTGCTCGTCGGTGAGGGTGAACTCCATGGGATCGGTTGCTCCTTGTCTCGTGGTTTCGTGATCTCGGGTCAGGATCTCGGGTCAGGCTCGTTGTCTCGGTTGGTCTCGGCGACGGGGACCCCGGTTGCCGGCGCCTAGTAGCGCCAGCCGTCCCCGAAGGCGGGGATGCGGCGTCCGATGATGTCCTCCACGCAGGTGAGGGCGGCCCGGGCCGACCGGTCGGTGCCGATGCCCCGGCTGCGGAAGGTCTCGCTGGCGAAGTAGAGGCCGTCGACGGTGGGGGCCCGCCAGTGGGGGCGGAACTTGCCCACCAGCATGGGCTTTTGGGTGACGCCGAAGGGCGGGTTGAACACCAGGCCCCGCCGCTTCCACACGTGCTCGGCCAAGCCGGGATACATCACGTAGAGCCCTTGTTCGAGGCGGTCGAACATGTCCTCCAGGTAGCGGCGGTCCCGGCCCCGGCTCCCCGGGATGACCCCGCCGGTGCAGTACAGGTGCATCCCGTCGGGGATGCCGTTCGGATCCATGGCCGCCTGGTCGTACATGTAGCCCGGCGTGGGGCTGTGGGGGGTGGCCACCCAGGTGGCCAGCTCCCGGGGGTCGAACATGGTCACCGGTTCCTCGGTGGCGAAGTACAGGTTGAGCAGCGACACCCGGTACTGGTCCTGGGCCAGGTAGCGCACCTGGTTGGTGTACCACTCGGGCAGCTCCCACTCGGGTACCACGTTGAACACGTTCCACACCGGCAGGGTGGAGATGACGGCGTCGCACTCGATCACCTCGCCCACGTCCCAGTCGTTGGGCACGTTGGGCTCGTGGGGGATGGACACGCCGACCACGGCCCCGTTCTCGATCAGCACCCGCCCCGCGGAGGTCTGCATCCGCAGCTCGCCGCCGTGCTCGGTGAAGCCGTCGGCCAGGTCCTGCCACATGCCGTCCCAGCCCTGGCCGGGCCAACAGGAGTAGGCGGCCATGTGCCGCTCCTCGTAATGCATCTTGCGCACCCACAGGTTGTCGCTGGCCGAGTGGTCGTACCATTCGTCGGTCATGCACTCCAGCACGGCGATGAACTCGTACAGGTCGTACACCCCCTGATCGGTGGTGTGCTGGGCCAGCCACTCCCGCAGGGGCCGGTCGTCCCACTCCTCCAGCTCGTCCCAGGAACTCTCGGTGATAGCCTTGATGACCTTCTTCACCTCGGTCTTGTCGGGGTAGCGGTCGCGGATCGACCCCCACGTGCCGGTGTCGTTGTCCCAGATGGGCATGTCGTGGGACACCTCGCCGTGGATCAGCTCCTTGCCCACGTGCTCGAACACCTTGGTGAGCCCCGAGCCGGGATCCTCGATGAGGTGACCGCCCAGGTTCACCTTGAACCCCTCGTCGTCCACGGCCAGGGCCCGGCCCCCCAGGTAGGGCGACTGCTCCAGGATGGTGACCGAACGGCCCTCGGCGGCCAACAGGGCCCCGGCGCTCAACCCGGCCGCCCCGGCCCCGATCACGACAACATCGGTTTTGGTCATGGGAAAGCCCTCTTTCCTGCGGTGTTCGACCGCGGTCGTCGGCCCCGATGGAACCACTGCGGACGATATTGGTCAAACCTGGCGGTTTCCATCAGTGGCCGATCAGGTGGGCGACGGTGTCCACCGTGGCCCGGGGGCCGACGGTGTCGCCCACAAAGGCCCCGGTGAGCAACACGATGGGCAGATCCACACCCACCCGCCGATAGTCGGCGATGCGGTCGGCCAGCGCGTCGGGCCCGATGGCGCACATGGCGTCCACCGCCTCGTCGGACACCAACGAGAGGGCCTGGGCCCGGTCGCCTGCGTGCCAGGCCTCCACCGCCGCGGGCAGGGCGTCGAAGCTCTGGGTGAACGCCGGGCGGTGGGTGGGCACCATGGCGTAGGCCAGCACCGCTCGGCGCATCCGCTCTCGGGCCTGCTCGGGGTCGGGGCCGGTGTAGGCCCAAAACGACAGCACGGTGGCGACCTCGTCGGGGTTGCGCCCGGCGTCAAGCGCGGCGGTCCGGACGATCTTGCGCTTGGCTGCCACCTCGGCGGGCGGACACCACGTGAGGAACGCGGCGTCGGCCAGCTCGCCGGCCAGGGCCAGCATCTTGGGGTTGATGGCCCCCAGCCAGATGGGCACCTCCACGGCGGGCAAATCGAGCGAGAATCCGTGGGAGCGGAACCGGGGGCCGTCGTGGTCCAGGCGCTCCCCGGCCATGGCGGCCCGCAACAGCCCGGCGAACTCCCGCACGGTGGCCAGGGGCCGCTCGAAGTCCAGGCCGTGCCAGCGGCCCACCACGATGGGGCTGCTGGCGCCGATGCCCGCCACGATGCGACCGGGGGCCAACGAGGCCAAGGTGGCGAAGCCCATGGCCGTCAGGGCGGGGGAGCGGGTGTAGGCGGCCACGATGCCGCTCCCCAGCCGGATGCGCTCGGTGCGGGCCGCCATGGCCCCCAGGGTGGCGAACGCCTCCGGTCCGGCCACCTCGCCCACCAGGGCGGTGTCGATGCCGACCTGCTCGGCGTCGGCCACCAAATCGGCCAGCCAGCCGATGGACAGCCCGTCCTCCACCGGCATGGTGATGCCCACCGGGTACTCGGACATGGCGTCGGCTCGAGCGGGAGATCCTGTGCTGGCGCTACCCGGCGGGTCTCAGCTCGCGAATCGGTCGTGCAGCTCGTCGGCCAGCGGCTGGTTCTCGGCGTTGTCGGGGTGGGGGAGCCACTCTTCGCCCACCGACAGGTACCGGGTGGCCAGCTCGATGAGGGGGCCGTGGGCCTTGTCGGGCGGGATGAAGTTCCACTTCAGCCACGGCTGGGAATCGGGGTGACTGTGCTGGTCCATCACCAGGGGGATGTCGGCGCCGCGCACATCGTCGATCATGGTGTCGAAGTCGTCGGAGCAAAAGGCGATGTGGTGGACGTATTCCCCCCGCTTGGCCAACACTTTGTCGGGCCAGTGGCCGGGCTCGGCCGCGGCCCACAACTGGATGGACACCCCGGTGGGGTCGGGGTTCTGGAACGTGACCCAGTGCATCGGGGTGCCGTCGGCGTCGTCGGCCCCGGCGCCCCGGGTGACCTTCATGGTGTGGCCGGGGGCCAGCGCCTCCAGGATCTGGCGCCAGTCGGCCTCGGCCTGGTCCAGGTCCTTCACCAAGAGGGAGATGTGGTCGATGTGGATTCCCATGTTCGCCTCCTCAGGCTCCGGCAGTGGGGGTGGGTTCGGCCTACGCGGCCAGGTTCTCGATGATGGTGGCGTTGGCCAGGCCGCCACCCTCGCACATGGTCTGCAGGCCGTAACGGCCCCCACTGCGTTCCAGCTCGTGCAAGAGCGTGGTCATGATGCGGGCCCCGCTGGCCCCCAGGGGGTGGCCGAGGGCGATGGCCCCGCCGTTCACGTTCACCTTGTCCATGTCCACCCCGGTGTCCTTGGCCCAGGCCAGCACCACCGAGGCGAAGGCCTCGTTGCACTCGAACAGGTCGATGTCGTCCAGGCCCATGTCGGCCCGGTCGAGCACCTTGGCGGTGGCCGGGATGGGGCCGGTGAGGATGAGCACCGGATCGCTGCCCACCACGGCCATGGTGTGGATGCGGGCCCGAGGGACCAGGCCGTGGTCGGCCACCGCCCGTTCCGAGGCGACGAGCAGGGCGGCGGCCCCGTCGGTGATCTGGCTGGAGTTGGCCGCGGTCAACGGTCCGTGGTGGGAGAAGGGGCGCAGCTTGGCCATCTTCTCCATGGAGGTGTCGGGCCGGATGCCCTCGTCGCGGGCGCAGTCGCCCACCGCCAGCACCTCCTGATCGAAGCGGCCTTCCTCCCAGGCCCGAGCGGCGTTTCGGTGGCTGCGCAGGGCCAGACCGTTCATGTCCTCCAGGGTGATGTCCCACCGCTCGGCGATGAGATTCCCGCCCCGGAACTGGTGAACCTCCTCGTCGCCGAAGCGGGCGGCCCAACCCTCGCCGTCGAAGGGGTAGCGCATGCCCAGGTCGGGGCCCACGTCGCCCTGGCTGTTGAGGGTGATGAGGCTCATCACCTCCACGCCGCCCGCCACCACCAGGTCCTGGGTGCCCGACATCACGCCCTGGGCGGCGAAGTGGACGGCCTGTTGCGACGACCCGCACTGGCGGTCGATGGTCACCGCGGGCACGTGCTCGGGCAGCCCGGCCGACAGCCAGGCGTTGCGGGCCACGTTGAACGCCTGGGCGCCGATTTGGCCGACGCAGCCCATGATGCAGTCGTCCACCGCGGCCGGGTCGGCCCCGGTGCGCTCGAACAGGCCCGCCAGCACGTGGGCCCCCAGGTCGGCGGGGTGGTGGCTGCTCAGCCCGCCGCCGAAGCGGCCCATCGGGGTGCGAACGGCGTCGATGATGTAGGCGTCAGCCATGGGAGGCTCCTTCTCCGGGGGCTCCACCGGGGGCCACCGAACGCTCGGCGGCGGCCACCGTGTTGGCCATGAGCAGGGCCCGGGTCATGGGGCCGACCCCGCCGATGCGGGGTGACAGCCAACCGGCCACCTCGGCCACGTCGTCGGCCACGTCGGACCGCAGCTTGCCGTCCACGAAGCTCACCCCGGCGGCCACCACCGCCGCGCCCGGTTTGACCATGTCGGCGGTGACCATGCCCGGTGCTCCGGCGGCGGCGATGAGGATGTCGGCGGTGCGGGTGTAGCGGGCGATGTCGCCCGCCCCAGTGTGGACCACCGTGACCGCGGCGTTGGCGTTGGGCTGCTTGAGCGACAACAGGTTGGCCAGGGGCCGCCCGATGGTGAGGCCCCGGCCGATGATCACCACGTGTTGGCCGGCGATGGGCACGTCGTAGCGCACCAGCATCATCTGGATGCCCGCCGGGGTGCAGGCCAGCGGGGCGTCCACCCCCTGCACCAGCCGCCCCAGGTTCACCGGGTGCAGGCCGTCGGCGTCCTTTTCGGGCCGCACCCGCATGAGGGCGGCCTCGTAGTCCAGGTCGCCGGGAAACGGATACTGGATGATGTAGGCGTCCACGGCCGGGTCGGCGTTGAAGTCGTCCACCACGGCGTCCACGTCGGCGGCGGTGGCGTCCGCGGGCAAATGGACCTCACGGGAGGCCATGCCCAGCTCCTGGCTGTCGCGGTGCTTCATGGCCACGTAGTTGGCCGACGGGCCGTCGTCGCCCACCAGAAGGGTGCCCAGGCCGGGGACTTTGCCGAGTTCGGCCAGCGCGGCGATGCGGGTGCGCAGGCCGTCGCGCACCTCGGAGGCCAGCAGCTCACCGTCGAGTTTGATTGCCGTCATCGGCCCCAAACTAGCCCAGTCGCCGGTGGGTGTCCCCGATTGGGGGCAGCACCCGATTCCCCGTCTCCCGGTGGGAATCCCTCACACGTAGGTCCAGCCGAAGCGGCCCTTGATGCACAGGTTGCCCCGGGTCACGTCGTGGTCGTCGGGGGAGGTGCACTTGACGATGCGGTTGTCCTGCACGTGAAGCTCCAGGTTGCAGCCCACCCCGCAGTACGAGCACACCGTCTGGGTGACCGTCTGGTCGTCGGGGCGCCAATCGTCGGCCTGGCGCAGGTCGTACTCGGTCTTGAACTGCAGCGCGTTGGTGGGGCACACGGCCACGCAGTTGCCGCAGTAGACGCAGGCCGAGTCGGGCAGGGTGGTGTCGTACTCGGTGGAGATGCGGGCGCCGAAGCCCCGCCCGGCCACCGAGATGGCGTAGGTGTGCTGGGCGTCGTCGCCGCAGGCCTCCACGCAGCGGTAGCACAGCACGCACTTGTCGTAGTCGCGGATGTAGAGGTTGTCCTGCACCCGCACCGGCTCGTCCATCTGTGCTACGTCGGACCCGTAACGGTCGGGGTCGGCCCCGTAGTGCTCGGACCAGCGGCCCAGCTCGTCGGCCTGCGAGAGGTCCACGCCGGTGGCCAGGAACTCCAGCACCATCTTGCGGCTGTGGCGCACCCGCTCGCTGTCGGTGTGGACCACCATGTCGTCGGTGGCCGGGCGGGAGCACGACGGCACCAGGGTGCGGCTGCCGTCCAGCTCCACCACGCACACCCGGCACACGTTGACGGGGGTGAGGGTGGGGCCGTAGCAGATCACCGGCGTCTCCACCCCCGCCGCGTTGCACGCGTCCAGGATGGTGCTTCCCTCGGGGACGGTCACGTCCCGGTCGTCCACCCGGAGGGTGACCGCGGTCTCGGTGGTCACGGGGCTCATGGCTTCCTCTTCCTAGTTCCTAGCACGTGCTTCCATCAGTGGCTTCGATCAGGTGCTTCCATCAAGTGTTCCCGTCAGGTGTTCCCGTCGCCCTGCCCGATTAGGCCGAGCGCCAGCGCAGAGCGCACGGCGGAGGCCGCGGTGTGGCCCAGCCCGCAAATGGAGGCGTCGGCCATGGCCCGGGCCATGTCGTGCACCAGGTCGGCCCGCTTCGGGCGCATCGACCCCCCGGTGGCCTGCAGCTCCACCAGCACCTCGTATTGGCGCTGGGTGCCCACCCGACAGGGAACGCACTGCCCACAGGACTCGTCGCGGAAGAACTCGGCGATGCGCACCACCACCGCCTCCATGTCGGCGGTGTCGTCGAACACCGTGACCACCCCCGACCCCAGGGTGGCCCCCGCCGCTCGAGCGTCCTCCAAGGTCAACCGCAGGTCGAGCGATTCGGGTCCGACGAACACTCCGGCGGCTCCGCCCAACAGCACGGCGGCCAAACGGCCCACCGGCCCGCCGGCCCGGTCGAGCAGCTCGCCCAGGGTGGTGCCGAAGGGCACCTCGTACAGGCCCGGTGCCCCCACACGGCCCGAGAGGCAGAACAGCCGGGTACCGGGTGATTGCTCGGTGCCCACCGAGCGATAGGCCTCGGGGCCGTCGTTCACGATGTCGAGCACGTTCACCAGGGTTTCGGGATTGTTGATGGCGGTGGGTTGGCCGAACAGGCCGTGGGTGGTGGGGAAGGGGGGCTTGTTGCGGGGTTCGCCCCGAAAGCCCTCGATGGAGTTGAACAGGGCCGTCTCCTCGCCGCAGATGTAGGCCCCGGCCCCCCGGCGCAGTTCGATGTCGAAGCGCAGGCCGCTCCCGGCCACGTCGTCGCCCAGCAGCCCGGCCGCCCGGGCCGCGGCGATGGCCCCCTCCAGCCGGGCGGTGGCCCGGGGATACTCCCCCCGGATGTAGATCCAGCCGTGGGGGGCGCCGGTGGCCAGCCCGGCGATGGTCATCGACTCGATGAGGGCGAACGGGTCGTGCTCGCACAGGATGCGGTCCTTGAAGGTGCCCGGCTCCGACTCGTCGCAGTTGGCCACCACGTGCTTGTCCGGTCCGAGTTCGTCGGCCACCGCCCGCCACTTGACGCCTGTGGGGAAGGCGGCCCCGCCCCGTCCCGACAGCCCCGCCGCCCGGATGGCCTCAATGACGGCGTCGGGACCCTTCTCGACTGCCCGCTGCAGGGCCCGGTAGCCGCGGTGGGCCCGGTAGGAGTCCAGCGACGTGGGGTCCACCTCGCCCACCCGGCCCAGCACCCGCAGACCGGGCTCACCGGCCTGCGGCAAGCGGAACACCTCGTCATCATCGGCGGGCACCCGGTCGGGGCGGTCCACCCCCTGGATGAACCGGGCCGGGGCCCGGTCGCACTGGCCCAGACAGGGGCTGGGGTGAACCCTGGCCCCGCCGCCGGCCAATGAGGCTTGCAGGTCGTCGGCCCCGGCCAGGGCGCATGCGGGGTCCACGCACACGTGGACCACGTCGTCGCGGTGACCGGGATCGGTGGTGCGGAACATCTCGTAGAAAGTGGCCACGCCATAGGCCTCGGCGGGGGGCACGCCCAGCCGCTCGGCGGCGCCGTTGAGGCCGCCGGGGCTGATCCAGCCGATGCGATGCTGCAGAGCGTGGAGCATCGGCAACAGCAGATGGCGCCGGGCGTGGCGGCGGGCCCGACCGCCGCGGGCCAACCGCTCGGACTCGGAGACGGTGGCGGCGTCGTCGGGGGCGACAACGGCGTCGATGGCGGCCTGCTCGGCGGCGGTGGGTTGTTCGGTTCCGAAATGCAGGTCAGCCAACGGTTGCGCCTGCGGTGGACTCGATGGGGGACCCAGAGGAGGACTCGATGGAGGACGTCGTGGGGGACGCTGAAGGGGACTCGGCGGGCCGGGGCGGGACCCTCTCTACCCGGATGGCGGCCGCCTTGAACTCGGCGGTGCCCGACTTGGGATCCCAGTCGGGGTTGGTGAGCACGTTGACGTCGATGATCTCGGGATGGTGCAGGGTGGTGAAGGCCAGTCCGGGAGGCAGGCTCGACACCAGCCGGGCGTTCATCTCCACCGACCCCCGAGGCGAGCACACCCGCACCCGGTCGCCGTCGGCCACGGCCAGGGCGGCGGCGTCGGCCGGGTTCATGTCCAAACCGGCATACCGCAGCGGCGAGTCGTAGTCCCCGCTCTGCACCCCGGTGTTGTAGGAGTCCAAGGCCCGGCCGGTGGTCAGCCGCAGGGGGAACTCCTCGCTCAGCTCCTCGGTCGGTCCCTCGTGCTCCAGCACAGAGAAGGGGGCCGGGTCGCGGCCCTCCAGATCGTCGGCCCACAGCCAGCCGTGGAGGAAGGGGCTGCCGGGGTGGTCGTCGCCGGGGCACGGCCACTGCAGCCCACCGGCGGCCTCCAGCCGATCCCAGCTCATGCCCCGGTGCATCGCCGACACGGTGCGCAGCTCCTCCCACACGGCCCGCGGGTCACGGGGCCCGAGTTCGGCGCCCATGGCCTCGGCCATATCGCAGAGGATGTCGATGTCATGTCGGGCCTGGCCGGGCGGGGTCACCGCCGGGCGTACCCGCTGCACCCGTCGCTCACTGGAGGTGACGGTGCCCTCGGTTTCGGCCCAGGCCACCGAAGCGGGCAGCACCACGTCGGCCATCTCGGCGGTGCGGGTCATCAAGATGTCCTGCACCACCAGGATGTCCAGGCTCTGAAGCTGGGCCCGGGCGTGGTGGGCGTCGGCCTCGGAATCCACCGGGTTCTCGCCGATCACATACAGCGCCCGCAGGTCACCCTGTTCCATGGCCTCGAACATGAGCGTGAGGTGACGGCCGGGCACCGGGTTGAGGGGACGGCCGTAGGCAGCCTCGAAGCGGGCCCGATGAGCGGGATCGTCGATGTCGGCGAAGCCGGGGTATCGGTTGGGAATGGCCCCCATGTCGCCGCCGCCCTGCACGTTGTTCTGCCCCCGCAGCGGGACCAGGCCCGACCCCCATCGGCCCACGTGGCCGGTGAGCAAGGCCAGGTTGCACAGCGACAGCACGTTGTCCACCGCGTTGTGGTGCTCGGTGATGCCCAGGGTCCACAGGATTTGGGCTTTCTCGGCGGTGGCGTAGGCGTGGGCCATCTCCACCACCACCCCGGCGGGAATGCCGCAGATGGCGGCCACCGCCTCCGGGGTGAACGACGCCACCGAGTCGGCGTAGGCCTCGAAGCCCTGGGTGGCCCGGTCGATGAACGACTGGTTGGCCAGCCCGGCGCGGATGATCTCCCGTCCGATGCCGTTGGCCAAGGCGATGTCGGTGCCCACGTTGATGCCCGCCCACACGTCGGCGAAGCGGGCCGAGGAGGTGTAGCGGGGGTCCACGCAGTACATGCGGGCCCCGTTGTCGAGTCCCTTCAGCAGGTGGTGGAAGAAGATTGGGTGGGCCTCACGGGCGTTGGAGCCCCACAGGAAGATGAGGTCGGTCTCCTCGATTTCCCGGTACGAGGAGGTTCCCCCTCCGGCTCCGAACACTGTCGCCAGACCGACGACCGAGGGTGCGTGTCAAGTTCGATTGCAGGAGTCGATGTTGTTCGACCCGATCACCGTGCGGATGAACTTCTGGGCGATGTAGTTCATCTCGTTGGTGGCCTTGGAGCAACTGAACATGCCGAACGCATCGGGCCCGTGGCGGTCCACCACCTGGGTGAACCCGGCGGCGGCCCGACCGAGAGCCTCGTCCCACGACGCCTCCCGCAGCCCATCGGCGTCGCGCACCATCGGCACCGTGAGCCGCGGCCGGGAGCCCTGTCCGTTGGCCCCCCGCCTGCTCATGCCCGGCCGTGTCGTTCCCGGCATCGTCGCCCCTCCACTCCGCAGCAGGCTATCAGGCCCTCAGCTCAGCCCGACGATCTCCCCGTCCTCGTCGAGATCGATCCCCATGGCCGCCGGCACCCGGCCCAGGCCCGGCATGGTCCGCATGTCCCCGCAGATGGGATACACGAAGCCGGCGCCCACCGAGGCCCGCACCTCCCGCACTGGCAGGGTCCAGCCGGTGGGGGCCCCCTTGAGGGACGGATCCGAGGAGATGGACAGGTGGGTCTTGGCGATGCACACCGGGAGGTTGCCGAAACCGGCCGCCTCGTAGGTGTCGAGCTGGCGGTTGGCGGTCGCCGAATACTCCACGCCGTCGGCCCCGTACACGGTGGTGGCCACCGCGGCGATCTTGTCCCGCAGGGGCAACTCGTCCCCGTACAGCACCCGGAACGAGCTGGGGTCCTCGCACGCCTCGGCCACCGCTTCGGCCAACTCGGCAGCACCCGCCCCACCGTCGGCGAAGTGGGTGGTGACCGCGCAGCGGGCCCCGTACTCGTCGGCGATCTCGGCAATGGCGGCCAGGTCGGCGTCGTGGTCTCCGGGGAAGGCGTTCACCGCCACCACCGGGGTCACCCCGTGGGCCGCCATGTTGGCGAGTTGCTTGCGCAGGTTGTCGCCCCCGGCGTGGACCTCGTCGGGGTTCTCGGCCAACAGCGCCTCGGGCAGCGGGCGCCCGGCCACGATGCGGTGGTTGCCGGAATGGGCCTTCAGCCCCCGTACGGTGGCCACCATTACGGCGGCATCGGGAGCCAGGCCCGAGTAGCGGCACTTGATGTTGAAGAACCGCTCCGCGCCCATGTCGGCGCCGAACCCGGCCTCGGTCACCAGGAAGTCGCCGGTGCGGATGGCGATGAGGTCGGCCACGATGGAGGAATTACCCGTGGCGATGTTGCCGAAGGGCCCGGTGTGGACCAGGGCAGGGCCGCCCTCCAGGGTCTGCATCAGGTTGGGTTTGAGGGCGTCCTTCAACAGCACGGCCATGGCCCCGGCCGCTTTCAGGTCCTCGGCGGTCACCGGCTCGCCCGCTTTGGTGTAGCCCACCACGATGCGGCCCAACCGGGCCCGCAGGTCGCTCAGCGAGGTGGCCAACGCCAAGGTGGCCATCACCTCGGAGGCGGCGGTGATGTCGAATCCGCTCTCGCGGGGCACCCCATCCAGTCGCCCGCCCAATCCGAGCACCACGTTGCGCAGGGCCCGGTCGTTGATGTCCACCACCCGGCGCCAGGTGATGTTGTGCAGGTCGAGGCCCAGCTCGTTGCCGTGGAACAGGTGGGCGTCGAGCATGGCCGAGCACATGTTGTGGGCCGCGGTCACCGCGTGCATGTCGCCGGTGAGGTGGAGGTTGAACAGCTCCATGGGCACCACCTGGCTGTAGCCACCGCCCGCGGCCCCGCCCTTGATACCGAAGGTGGGGCCCAATGAGGGCTGGCGGATGGCGATGGTGGCCCGCTTGTTGATGTGGCCGAACCCCTGGCCGAGACCCACGGTGGTGGTGGTCTTTCCCTCGCCCAACGGCGTGGGGGTGATGGCGGTGACCACCACGTAGCGGGCCCGGGGGCGGTCGGCCAGCGCCTCCACCGCGTCGAGGCTGATCTTGGCCGCCCCGGCCCCGTAGGGCTCCAGCATCTCGGTGGGGATGCCGGCTTCGGTGGCGATGTCGGTCAGAGGACGGAGATTCGCCCCCCGGGCGATCTCGAGATCAGAGGGAAACGACATGGACCTGCCTCTTCTGCTCGGGGTTGGTTGCCGATGTTGGCGGCCCGACGGGTGGCCAACCCCGCCAGCGTAGGCGCAATCGGGCGGTGCGGGAAGACGAACCGTAGAATCCGACGATGACGGCGAAGCACCCGGCGGGAGGCCGATCATGACTTACTTCTTATGTGGACTCTGTCGCCGCCGAATTGGGTTTGGAGAGAGCCAGGTTGGAGGCCGATCATGACTGACTTCTTTGACACGGTTGTCGAGCCGGTGGCCTTTGCCGGCCAAGAGGCCCCGCCCGATGCCCCGGCCTACCGGGTGTACGACCCCGAGCGGATGGTGCTGGGGAAGCCCATGGCCGAGCACCTGCGGGTGGCCGTCTGCTACTGGCACAGCTTCAACTGGCCGGGTAGCGACATTTTCGGCGCAGGAACCTTCGACCGTCCGTGGCTGGAACCCGGCCAGGACCCGATGGCCGCCGCCCGCCACAAGCAGGACGCCGCCTTCGAGTTCTTCCAGAAGCTGGGCACCCCGTTCTACTGCTTCCACGACGTGGACATGGCCCCCGAGGGCGCCGATCTGGCCGAGAGCCGGGCCAACCTCGACGCCATGGTGGAACGGGCGGCCGCCAAAATGGAGGCCACCGGGGTGCGGCTGTTGTGGGGCACCGCCAACTTGTTCTCCCATCCCCGGTACGCGGCGGGGGCGGCCACCAACCCCGACCCCGAGGTGTTCGCCCACGCCGCCGCCCAGGTACGCCACATGCTGGACGCCACCCATCGCCTCGGCGGGGCCAACTACGTGCTGTGGGGCGGGCGCGAGGGCTACGAGACCCTGCTCAACACCCGCCTGCGGCAAGAAGCCGACCAACTCGCCCGCTTCCTGACCCTGGTGGCCGAGCACAAGCACCACATCGGCTTCGGCGGCACCCTGCTGCTGGAACCCAAACCTCAGGAACCCACCAAGCACCAGTACGACTACGACTGCGCGGCGGTCCACGGGTTCCTGGACCGCTACGACCTCGTCGACGAGTTCAAGGTGAACATCGAGGTGAACCACGCCACCTTGTCGGGCCACTCCTTTCATCACGAGGTGGCCTACGCCGTGGACAACGGCATCTTCGGCAGCGTGGACGCCAACCGGGGCGATCCCCAGAACGGATGGGACACCGACCAATTCCCCAACTCGGTGGACGAGTTGGCCCCAGCCCTCTACGAGATCGTGCAGGGCGGGGGATTCACCACCGGGGGGTTCAACTTCGACACCAAGCTGCGCCGCCAGAGCCTGGCCCGCGACGACCTGTTCTGGGGCCACATCGGCGGCATCGACACCCTGGCCCGGGCACTCTTGGTGGCCGAGGCCATGGTGACCGACGGGGTGATCGAACAAGCCCGCCGGCAACGCTACGCCCGCTGGGAATCCGACTTGGGCGCCGACATCATGAAGGGCGACGCCACCCTGGCCTCGCTGGCCGACGCCGCGGTGGCCGACGGCCTCAACCCTCAGCCGGTGTCCGGGCGCCAGGAACACCTGGAGAACGAGGTGAACCGCATCATCTGGTCCACGCCCCATTTCATGAGTGGTCGACGCCGCTTGTGATTGCCCCGGCAATGACCGGCCCCGCTCGCTTGTGGTCACCCCGGCAATGACCGGTCGCGCCCTGGTGGCCGGGGTGGACTCGTCCACTCAGTCGACCAAGCTGGAGTTACGCGAGCGGGATTCAGGCCGACTGGTGTGCCGGGCCAGTGCCCCCCACAGCCACGTTCGCTGGGACCCCCCGGTGAGCGAGCAGGACCCGGAGGTGTGGTGGGAGGCCCTGAGCCACTGCTTCGCCCAGTGCCGCGAGGCCGATCGGGCCGACGTGGTGGCGGTGAGCGTCGCCGGGCAACAGCACGGGTTGGTGCTGGTGGCCGAGGACGGCACGGTGTTGCGTCCGGCCAAACTGTGGAACGACACCACCTCGGCACCCCAGGCCCGTGACCTGGTGGCCCGTCTCGGGGCGGGGGAGTGGGCCCAGCGGTGCGGCTCGGTGCCCCTGGCTGCGTTCACCATTGCCAAGCTGGCCTGGGTGCTGGAGCACGAACCCGAAATGGGGGAGCGGACCGCCCGCGTCATGTTGCCTCACGACTGGCTCACCTGGAGGCTGACCGGAGCACACGTCACCGACCGGGGGGATGCCTCGGGCACCGGCTGGTTCGATCCCGTTCGGGATGCGGTGGACCCAGGCCTGCTGGCCGCTGCGGTGGGTGATGCCGCCCCGTGGATGGACCGACTGCCCCAGGTGCTGGCCCCAACGACCGCCGCCGGTGAGATCACCGCCGAGGCCGCGGCCGACCTGGGTCTGCCCGAAGGAGTTCTGGTGGGGCCGGGCACCGGCGACAACATGGCCGCGGCGCTGGGCCTGGGCCTCCGCCCCGGCGACGCGGTGATCTCCCTCGGCACCTCGGGCACGGCTTACTGCGTGTCGTCGACTCCGGTGAAGGACCCTTCCGGGGCGGTGGCCGGATTCGCCGACGCCACCGGGGCCTACCTGCCCCTGGTCTGCACCCTCAACGCCACTCGGGTCACCGACACCGTGGCCCGATGGCTGGGCGTCGACCCCGCCGAACTGGCTGCGTTGGCGCTGGCCGCCGAGCCCAACCCCACACCCCCGGTCCTCGTGCCCTACTTCGACGGCGAGCGGACTCCCAACCTCCCCGACGCCACTGGGGCATTCACGGGGCTGAGGGTGGACACGTCAAGGGCCGATCTGGCCCTGGCCGCCCACGACGGGGTGCTGTGCGGCCTGCTCGACGGCCTGGACGCCATTGCCCGTGCCGGTGCTGAGATGACCGGCGCTGTCACCTCCGGAACTGCCTCCTCCAGGACTGACCGAGCTGCGGCCGATACCGGAGCCCGCTGCTACCTGGTAGGTGGCGGCGCCCGATCTCCCGCCTACCAAGTCAGAGCCGCGGCACTGTCGGGCCGGGAGGTCACCGTCCCCACCGACGACGAAACCGTCGCCACCGGCGCCGCCCTCCAAGCCGCCGTGGTGGCTACGGGAAGCACTGTCACCAACCCCTTCGCCGACATCGCCCAAGACTGGAACCTCGGCCAGGGCCAAACCATCCCCCCCGACCCCAATGTCGACCCCGCCACCATCCGAAAGCACTACCAATCCCAAACCACCCTGCTCCACTGAGATGTGCACTGAGCATGGCTGCTTCGCTGCCCGACAGACGCACTGGAGCCGGAAGATTGAGGAACCACAGATCAGGGATGCTGTTGTGTATGCAGAGTCGATAACATACTCATATGCAGAGTACGAGCGTGCGGATTGACAGGGCGACACATCGAGAGCTGAAGAAGCTCGCCGAATCTCGCGGCGCGACCGTCGGAGACACGGTGGCGCTCGCAGTGCTACGGCTCAGGCAGTACGAGATCGGTGTTCAGCTTCGCTGTGATCTCACTGATGAAGAAATGACTTGGCTTGATGCTGACCTCGGGTGACGTAGTCGACCTTGACTTCGGCCTTCCCTCTGGAAGCGAGGCGGGCTTTGTCCATCCAGCCATAGTCGTGACTGCCCAGCAGACACTGGATGCTGAACCGAGCGTGGTGCAAGTCGTGCCAGTGACCTCCACGCTTCGGGGCTTTGCTTCGGAAGTTGAGCTTGAGCCTGATCACGGGAATGGCCTAGCTCGCAATTCAGCCGCTCAATGCCAACAGATTCGTACCATAGCTACGAATCGCATCAAGGGCACGCGTGGCAACGTCGGACCCGCTGCCCTCTTGCAGATACGGGAATTGCTTGGTGTCATCCTTGACGTCCCTGGGTAGCGGGGCGAGGAGGTCATTGCGTAGACCGGGGCAAGTCGAGAGTGGGCCAACAAATTGTGGTGACTCGGCCCTTCGGAAGGTTCACCGAGCAATGTGAATTGACTTCAGTCAATCTCTTGAGACGGTGTGAGTCCCCCTGACCGAGTCGGGCGGTCGCTGCTGGCGGGGGATCGGGGGTCGGGTTCGGTCGCGGCGTCGTTTGTGGTAGGCGTGTTGGTGGTCGTGGCGGTGGGCCCGGCGGTGACACTTCGGGCAGAGCAGGACCAGGTTGTCGATGTTGGTGGGGCCACCTTGTTCCCAGGGAAGGATGTGGTGGATGTCGCAGGCCTGGGCGGCCAACCCGCAGTCGACGCAGTGTTGGTCTCGGGCGAACAACGCCATCCGTTGAGCCTGGTTCGGGGCCCGCTGCGTTCGGCCCAGGTAGAGAGGTTGGCCGTCGGAGCCGAAGATGGAGGGGATGATGTCGGCGTCACAAGCCAGACGGCGGAGTTCTTCAATTTCGATGGGGGTGCCGTCGATGAGCTCGGCGTCTTGGAGCACCCCGTAAATGGGATCCCACTCGGCAGTCACCACCAACACCGTCTTCTGCGGCGCCGGGCCACAATCCGTGGCCTGCTTCTGTTCTGACTCGTCGGCTGCGGGCGGTAAGGACAGGCCGTTGGCCGCCTCACCATCTCTGCCTGCCCTTCCACCTGGTTGTTGGGTGATGAGGGCGACGAGGGCATCCGCGTTGCGTTGGTGGTAGGTGCGTTCGTCGCCGTTTCGAGTGTCGTGGTGTAGCAGGCGGGTGTTCATGGCGGCCATGGCGGTCTTGACTCGTTGGCCTGCGATGGCATCGAGTTCGGCGTGGAGGATGACCATGTCGTCGTCCCCGTCGAACACGCTGGCGGTGCGCCGGGCTCGTTGGCGTTCGGTACGGGACAAACCGTCGACCGAGGCCCGTTGGTCCTCGCGGGTGGCCAGGGTCTTCTTGAACTGGTCGCAGTCCAGGCGCATGGCCTCCAGAATCAGGTCCAGAGGCTCCCCTTCGCCCAACGGGGCCCGGGCGTGGGAGGCGGAGATCATCTCGGCGTGGTCCATGGAGATGTACCCGTCCCTGACCGCCCCCAACACATCGGGAAGGGCCCGCAACCCCGAGGCCACCTTGGCCTGGCGGTTGGCCTTGTGGGCCTTGATCCCGAACTGCTTGCACACCGCGAACATGGCGTCGTCGCCTTCGAGGTCGCCGAACCGGCCCAACACCCCCGCCAGGTACCCGTCCAACTGACGGCGGGCCACATCACCCTGCAACGCCACCTTCATCAAATCCGACGTCCCCAACCCCGAATAATCCACCAACTCAAAACCAGCAATCACCGGCCCGCCACCACCACACGTGCAGCAACCCCCAGCGGCAGATGCCTCGACAGAACCCCTGTCAGATGTCTCTGGGGATTCGTTGCCGGAAGAGCCAAACTCCATACCTGTCATTGTACTGGGCAGGGTGACAACATCCCCCCGGAATTGCCCAACAATCTCAAGAATTTTCAGAAATCTTGGCAACTTGCCACGGGTGACCGGCTTTTCCACGCCATCCCCGTCATCAAGGGGTAGACCGCTCGACCCTCCACCCCGACACCCCCAGTGCCCCCAAGCGAACCATGACCCAGACTGGCTGCGAGGCCTGGACAACACTAGGGAGAATGCACTTCGCGCAAGGGTGAGAATTCTTCTCGACACCCATCAGACAGTGACGCCCTCCGCCAGTGCGAGCAGGAGGTCCTTTACGCGCTGGTGTTGACCGGATGCGACCAAATCGAGCGGCTTCCGATGGCCGAGGAGGCGGTTCGGGGCCCGCATCCAGACCTTCACAGCATCGTCGGCAAGCACCGTTCGAGCGAGGTCGGTGACCGCCTGCAAGTCAAGGAGTCGATCTTCAGTGCCGTGCGTGGGAACTGGTTCTACGGAGGAGGGGCCAGCCATACCCTCTGGTTGGATCCCGCTCACCTGCGCCCTCCTACTCGGTGGCCCTGACGCTTCACAGTTGTCCCGTAGCCCGACACGGCAAGGCTACCTGTCATTCTGCCCCTACTTCGTCAAAGTGCGGCTATGGCTGTCGGGGAATCCAGGCCGACGGTTGCCTTGCTCGAAAGTTCGGAGAGGATGCGCCTTGGTGCACGGTAGGGTGGTTGGCAATTCCCCGGTGTCGCAAGTGCCTTCGAGGCACGCGTCCGGGGTCTTGCCTTTCTGAACCCACTACGTCGGGGCGACGTGCCAGTCCGCCCAGGCTTCGCCAGATCCCCTATCGGGGTCGGAGCCTGGTCATGCTCCCTGCACTGGGAATCAGCGCAGGGGGTCGACGCCGGGCGAGAGCTGGATCTCCCTGAGGTGTTCTGCGGCTTGTTCACCCCGAACTCCGGCGAGGCGAAGGTCTACGAAGACTCGAGGCCAGGGGGCGAGGTGCAGGTTGTCGATTCTCGTTGCCAGGCGTGCCGTGCCTACGGTCGGGAAGGGCCGGAGGGTGAGGCGGCCGCCTTCTAGAGGGCGAAGACCGACACTCGCGGCGATTGCCTCGAGGCCGATCTGAGTGTTCGAGCTGAAATAGACCTCGACCGCAGAGATATCGGTCACCAGGGGTGCAAGCACTGCTGCCGCGGCAAGGCCGGTCGCGGCCCAAGGCTGATCGCTTGCGTTCCATAGTTCGCCAATAAGAGTGAGTTCGCGCAACATGTCCTGCCCGACCAGGCCAACCGTCAGGCTGGGCTGAGGTCTCAGGGCGGTGGCGGCTTGGGCGTAGGCTTCGAGCAGCGTGTCGGGGTCGGACAAGCGGCGCCCCGAGTGCCGGCCCCTCTGCGCTGTGGCTTCGAGGAGACTCTCATCGGTAAGGAAGCGAAGGGCTGCCGTACAGCCTCCAGTAGAGAGCCCTGTGGTCGAGGACACAGTCGAAACTGTGGGTGCGGTGCCACAGAGGAGGGCCTCGGCCACAGAAAGCACGGATGGGGTCCACCGCTTTGGTCTTTCGTTGGCCGCCGGCGGGAATCCGCTTCGCGAGACGATTAGCTGTAGAGCCCATAGAGGTTGTGTACGCGTGAGGCGGGTGTGCCGTTGATGGCGGTGTGGTGGCGGTGGAGATTGTAGTGGTGGACCCAGGTTTGGAGTCGGCGTCGGCGGTCGGGCTCTGATCGGAATTTGCAGTTGTAGAGGAATTCGTCGGCGAGGGTTCGGTTGAAGCGCTCGGCCTTGCCGTTGGTCTGGGGCCGGTAGGGGCGGCAGAAGGTGTGCGCGATGGCGCGGGAGGCGAGCTGGGCGGCGAACTTCTTGGACCTGAAGTTGGCCCCGTTGTCGGAGATGACCTCGTCGACGGCGACGCCGATGGAGCGGAACCAGATGCGGGCCCGCTCGAAGAACCCGCAGAGCGTGTCGGCGGTCTCGTTGTCGAGGGCCTCGACGTAGGCCAGGCGGCTGTGGTCGTCGACGGCGACGTGCAGGTAGCTGTAGCCCACCCGTGGGCGCCGCTTTGTCCCGCGGGCCGAGGTGTTGGCTCTTCCGTGGGCTCTCCACCCGCCCCCGGGCGGGATCTTGCCCACCTTCTTGACGTCCAGATGCACCAGGTCGCCGGGATGGGGGCGCTCGTAGCGGCGTATCACCCGCCCGGTGGGCCGATCGATCCAGTCGAGGCGGTTCAGACCGTTGCGCACCAGGATCCGGTGCACCGTCGACGCCGGCACCCCAGTGCGGGCCGCCAGCCGCGCCGGTCCCAGCCGGGTGGTCTTGCGCAGCCGGCACACCCGCTCCTCGGTCTTGGAGTCGGTACGCCGAGGCGACCGGCGCGGCCTTGACGACCGGTCCTCCAAACCGGCTTCGCCGTGGGCCTGGAAACGGTGCCACCACTTGGCCACCGTGGCCCGCGACAGACCCATCTGGGCGGCCACATGGGCCTGGGGCATCCCCGCCTCGACCCGCTGGACAATCAACAACCTCCCCAATGGGGTCAGGCGTGCATTAGCGTGCGACATCGAGCCTCCCTTGCTCAGTGCGGTAGTTCGCAAACACCACACTGGCATCGGAGGCTCACCCAATAGCGGAGCTACCTGCCTGAGCTAACAACCTCTATGGACAGAACAATTAGCCCCGGTGCAGCGATCTCAGCCGCACCGGTCTCGTCTACCCACCCGATGCCAGCTTCCGAGAGTGCCTCACGGGCACCGGGGGAGAGATGGCGAGCAACCACGATTGTCGAGCGAGGTGGCCTTCGGCCCAGCAGTTCCTGCACTCTTCCCAGTGTTCCTTCCCCGATCCAATGCAGTTCGAAGTCTTGGCCGGCAACGACGATCTCGTCGGCCGTCTCGCCCCCGGCGGTGGTCTCGAACTCTACCGAGCGCGGCAAGACGTTCATCAGGGCTTCCTTGGCTCGCTGCTTGATCCGAGGAAGGGCGGGCATTGTCGATGGCATCGTAGTGTTACCTCAGCGAGTAATATTACCTCACTATGGCAGTGAGGTAATACAAATTTCTGAGCAATATGTCCTTGCTGCCGGCTCCAAGGGGTGGAAGGTGGGGCCTGGGCGGGGCCCGTCGGGGTTGGTTTCGCCAATGCTGGTGGGGAGAAGAGCTGTGGTCACCGGGATGCTCTGACAATGCAGGACGTCTCGTTCCTCCAGAATCTCTAGCCTGTCGGTGGTACCACACTCCCAGCCTTGATAGGTGACGATGGGAAAGGAAGCTGTCTCCATGGACGAGTCCGAGGCCAAAGACGATCCTCAGCCCGTTGAGCACCGCGAGCGGAGATCTTCAGCATGGAAGGACGAGGTCGCGGCGCGTGCCCACATTCTGAGGGCAGGCAAGGCGGCGGTGCGAGCCTGGGAGGCGGAGCACGGAGAGCTGACAGCGGAGGAGTTGGCCCGGGCCGACTCCATCCTGGATGGCGTCGGCAGCCGAGAGATCTCGTGACCTAATCTACAAAGTGCTCCTCACCAGTAATGCGGCTGGAGAGGTTCAAGAGGTAGCTTTCACACGCTCGGTCAACCCAGCTTGAGAATAGCCAGAAGTAGCGGGTGGCTCGGAGTCGCTCAACGTCTTGCGGTCGATATCTGACCATGTTGGAGAGGTGAAGGAGAATCAAGAATGCTACTGCTTCATGGGAATGAAGATCAGTGCGGTCGGAGATCACTAGGTATCGCCGGGGACCTCGATAAGATCGGTCAGTAGCCATAAGCATCTTGTCGTACAGAGAACACAGTTTTGGAGCTGCTTCCTGCGTAGACCTCCCATAGGTATATGCGGCAGTAGACTCGTAAGATACTGTAGACTCTGGTGATTGAACAAGTCGGAATGAACCTCCAAAGATCTGGCAACTCTTAAGTACAGATTCGGGCTTTAGTTTGTGACGCCTCAGAGTATTTCTATCAATCTCGACCCTAAGCCAGCCCTTCTTATTCGCGAATAGGGGGTAGCAGGAAGTGATTGGTAACAGCTTTGGGAGTCGGTCTGTTGAGTCTGTGTAGAGATCACAAGCCTCAGGAAGGTAGGGAAGTAGCCTTAGTAGCGCAATAGTCTTTCCGTCACGTGCGCTATCCTCATGACAGAACTTAGCACCAGTACGGGAGGCCAAGAGATGAAAGACACCCTTCTTCCCAATCGTAAAGCTCTCCTGTTCAATTCGGTAGCGCCTCTTTCGTACGAATTTGGCGGATGCTCCATGATGGATGAAATCTGGTTTCGTCGTGGCTGGATCAATCGCGGTAAGGAAGGCCTTAGTTAAGTTTAGGGCAAAGTAGTACGCCAGAAGAGGCTTGGAGACTGGTCCCACGTTTGCTGTTGCCTCGAAGTACTCCTTGGCCTGCTTGATGTAGGAGATGAACCTACGACCTGCCTCCGCATCAAGATTCGTCCCGTGCTTGCTCTGGAGCCGGTGGATGCCAGCACCCTCAACAGCAAATGCGTCAAGGCTGGACCAGAGATCCGCGCTTGAGGCACGGTGCGAGAGCAACCGGGCATGTGGCGCTACACCGGCAACGATAAGTCTGCCCTTCGACCAGCCCGGCTTGCCTTCCCGAGCGGATGGGGGAGCTGCCACTGCCTATTTGACCTTCAGATGCATAGTCCTTCATTGAAGCATACGGGTGGCGGTGCAGAAGTGATGGTCATAAGGCAGATGCATGTTGGTGCCTTCGTGCTTAGGCCATGAGGTACTTCCGGCGGGGGAGTGACCTGCAGGAGGTCGCCGAATTCCTGCACTCGACGGCAGCACTCCTCCATGGGAGGCGGTCACGCAATTGTCGCTGGGGTGGGGTGGTCAATGGAGATCGCTCCAACGCTGTCGCGCTGCTATGTGGCGCTCGTGGGTGAGTTGCTGGGAGATGAGGTTGGGGCGGACGAGAGCATCTCGAATGAGTCGAGCCACGGCTTCTGTGAAGTCCGACCACGGAGTCTCGATCGCGGTGGGTCCCTCCCGAAGAAGCTCCAGGACGGCGATCTCGGTGGCCTCCAGACCCAGGACGCGTCGTTCGATGGACCGGCCCACGAACCGGACACTGTCAACAGGTGACGGAACCCTGCCGGGAACGGCAATCGTCTCGATGGCAGGAACCTGAGTGGTCAAGCCCAGGTAGGCGGCCGCGGTCGCGCCAGCAGGGCCTGCACCGGGCCCGGCGACTTCCATACCGACGTCAAAGGCACGGGGCAGTGGCACCCCGACGGGAGTGCGTGGCCCCTTCCAGTACAGGCCCCGGCGGACCCTGGCGACGTCCCCCTTGGCCACGAGTCGCGACAACTCGCACTCCACGGCGCGCCGCGGCCCCGCCAGGTCGGCGATTTGGATGAAGCTGCGCACCGGTGCGTTCTCGATCCGTTCGCGGACACGCTCAGCCGTACTCATAAGAGATAACCGTAACGAGATACTCTCAACTAGTCCAGTCTGATTCCTCCTGGCGGAGGGGCAGGAGAAAGGCCAGATGGGATCAAGGTGGGGCTCTGATGGTTAGGAGACGGCGATGACCCAGAAGTCTTGGGTGGTTTGGCCGGGGGTGATGTCGAACGCGGTGTCGTTGATGTAGAGCAGGTTGTCGTCGGCGTCTTCGATTCGGGCCGACACGGCGTACGTCCGTCCGGCTACCAGGTTGCCGCTCCAGGTCAGTTCGTAGTCGAAGGGGATGGCGGTAGTGGGCACCGTCTGTCGGGTGATGGGCTCGGAGGCGACATCGGTGCGGCTCACGTCGGCCAGGGTGACCACCACCACCGCTCCGTCAGGAAGCCGGGCTCCGGCGGGGATGATGGTGCCGTCGAGTTCACCGAGTTCCACCGTCCCCGACAACGAGTTCGACGACGGGCTTGGAGTACCACCACCGGGGTCGACGGTGGGCCCCGGCTCGCCGGACCCACACGCCGCGGCGAACACGGCGGCAACAACCAGGAAGGCGGCGACGAGGTGCCTCATCGGCTCATGCCGGGGCGTCCGCGGACCGGGGAGCGGGCAACGGGTCACCCATGCGGGCGAAAGCGTCGGCCGCCGTGTTGCCCAGGAAGGCAGCCCGGAGGTCGTCGTCGAGGCGGTCGAGCCCCGGGCGGTACAGCTCGATGGGGTCGGCATTGCCCTCCTGGTGGGGGTAGTCCGACGAGAACACCACCATGTCGGGCAACTCGGCCAGCACGTCGAGGGCGTCGGCGTCGCCGAAGCCGGGCAGGGGAGTGAGGCGCAGGTTGCGGTGCAACATGTCGGCCCCGCTGGTCGGCCACGGCCAGTCGCCCAGCGACGCCGACGACTGGCTCTGGCGCGACAGAGTCGTCACGTACCAGGGCAGCCATCCGGCCCGCATCTCCTCGACGAGCACGGTGAGATCGGGAAAGCGGTGGAACACCCCGCCGAAGAGCATGCTGGCGATGAGATTCTGGGCGGCGTGCAACCGCTGGGTGTTGGCCAGACGGATGAGGCCCCCGACGCCGGCACCGTCGGGTTGGTCCCAACCGATGTCGGCCCACTCGGTGAAGTCGGCCTCGGTGTTGCCCACGTGGATGACCACCACCATGCCGAGGTCGATGGCCGCCGCCCAGATCCGATCCCAGCGGGGATGGCCGGGCGGTCCGCCGGCCGGAACACCCCGGCGGGTGTAAAGGAAGAAGGCCCGGGCCCCACGGCTGCGGCATCGCTGCAGGTCCTCGACGGCGGCGTCGAGATCGGAGAAGTCGATGGTGGCCACCGCATGAAGTCGCCCCGATTGGTCGGCAAGCTGTTCGGTGAGGAAGTCGTTGCACCGCCGGGCGGCCACGGGACGGTCCTCGGCCCGCAGGTAGTCGAGCTTCTGCCAATAGCCGCCGGGGTTCACCAGGCAGTGGTCGATGCCCACCCCGTCCATCCACGCCACCCGTTCGGCGGCGGTGGAGTCGTGGCGGGGATGGAGGACCACCGGACCCCCGCTGCGTTCGGCCCGGTCGAACAGCTTGGGCAGCAGCTCGGCGGGGGAGGGGAGCCGTTCCGCGGGCAGCACCTGCAGCAAATCCCCGGCGATGGCGTTGGCCAAGTGGGTGCGATTGTCGGGAATCTGATCGGCCCACGCCAGCATCGGGTCGTCGCTGGCGTTGTGCCCGGTGATCTCCCAGTGGGTGTCGACGTCGACGATCATCTCCTCAGCGTAGTGATGTCGGTCGCCGTTGTGTCGGCGACACCGTGTACTCTCGCCGCCAGCGGCCTCGGCGGAGGCCGGTGTTGGCTCAACACACAAGGGAGGGACCGGCATGACCGATCAGATGATGCGGGAGTTCGCGGCGGCCCTGCCGGTGCCCGAATTCGAGACCACGGCTTGGGCCCCGGCCCCGGAGTTGTCCCGGGCCACCGTGGCCGTCGTGACCAGTGCGGCCCTGCACCGCCCCGACGACGAGCCTTTCTCCGCTCGGGGCGACGCCGGCTACCGGTTGCTCGACCGGGAGGATCGCAACCTGGTACTGGGGCACTGGAGTTCCAACTTCGACCGGTCGGCGTTCCTGTTGGATCTCAACGTGGTGTACCCGGTGGACCGTCTGGAGGAGTTGGCGGCCGACGGGGTGATCGGCGAGGTGGCCCCTCGTCATGTGGCCTTCGCCGGCAACCAGCCCGACACGGTGTCGGAGGTCCGCATGGACACCGGACCGGCGGCCGCCGCCGATCTGCGGGCCGACGGGGTGGACGTGGCCATCCTGACCCCGGTTTGACCCCTGTGCACGCGCACCGTGTGTGTGCTGGCCCACGTGTTGGAAGCAGCCGGGATCGCCACCGTGGTGCTGGCCGCCATGCGCCCGGTGGCCGAGAAGATGCGGGTGCCCCGGGCCCTGTACTGCAAGTTCCCCCTCGGGCGTCCTCTGGGGGCGCCCAACGACGCCGCCTTGCAGCACCGGGTGCTGCGGGCTGCTTTCGATCTGCTGGACGCCCCGGCGGGACCGGTGTTGGCCGATTTCCCCGAAGTGGTGGAGGCCGAGGAGACGCCCATGGCCTGTGCGCTCCCTTCCCGGTTCGACCCCGATCTGCCGGCGTCGGTGGACGAGGCCCGAGGACTGCGGGCCGCCTACGACCGGGCGGTGGCCCGTCGAGGGGTAACCGAGGTGGGCCGGGCGGTGGACGCCGACGGAGTGCCCGCCGCGCTGGCCGACCTGGAACGGGTGGCCGGCGGGGAACACTGGAAAAAGGTGTACGGGCCCCGGCTCGATACCATTGCCTTGTCCCACGACATCCGGGCCTACTACCAGGAGGCGGCGCTGGAGTTGGCCGACCGGCCTGCTCTCGGCGCCCGCCAGATGGAGACTTGGTTCTTCGACCAGACCGAAGCGGGGGCCACCCTGAGCGCCGCCCGGGCCGCGCTCACCGAACAGGGCGCCCCCGACGGCATCGTCTTCTACATGGCCCCCGCCGGTCGCTGACGCATCAAGAGGACAGGCCAGCCATAGGCGCCGACGGCCCACGACTGTTCTCGCCGCGCCGCCACTGAGGGCCGCGAGCAGCCCAGGGCTCAGGCGGCGATGGCGTTCTTCAGCAAGGCCTCGTTGGGCTCAGCGGGAAGATCGGTGAGGGGCTCGGCGATCTCGGCATGGGTGGGGCCGTGCTGGGCGGCCAGCGGCGCCAGGGCGTCGAGGTCGAAGCCGTAGAGGTCGGCGGCGTTGCCGGCCAGAATCTGCTGCAGCTCCACCGGATCGGTGTCGCAGAACACCTGGCGCAGGTGCTCGCGGGTGTAGGGGCCGGTGCCCTCGTTGTGGGGATAGTCGGAGCCCCACATCACCTTGTCGACCCCGAGCACTTCGCGGGCAGCAGCGTCGGCGTGACCGGGCTGGCTGATGCCCACCCAGCAGTTCCGCTGGAAGTACTCGGTGGCCGAGCGGGGCAGGATGTGGCTCTCGTCGTAGCGCATCTCGCCCATGCGGCCGGTGTCGCGGATGGTGGCCAAGGTCTCATCCATGTGGGCCAACGCCCCCACCAACCAGGCGCAGCCCTGTTCGGTCATCACGAACTTGAGCTTGGGGAACCGCTCGAACACCCCCGACAGCAGGAGCTGGTAGAAGGGCCGGTGGGAGTAGAAGCTCACCTCGTGGATGAACAGCAGGTCGGCCACCGAGTAGCGCCCGTAGTTGGGCGCCCCAGTGCCGCCGTGGCTGTTGACGATCACCCCGAGATCCTCACAGGCGGCCCAGAACGGGTCGTACACCGGGTCGTAGAGCGGGGCGAGGTCCTTGCAATCGGGCGGGATGGCCGAGATGAGCACGCCGCCGCGCAGGTTGTTGGCGGCGATGAACTCCACGTCGGCGATGGCTTCGTCCACGTCGTTGAGGAAGGTCTGCCCGATACCGGCCCGCTGGTCGGGGTACTGGGCGCACCAGTCGGCCAGCCAGCGGTTGTGGGCCCGGATACCGGCCAGTCGGTGCTCGAGCTGGTCGTCTCGGGGCGGGCGGGCGAAAAGGATGAAGCTGGGAAAGAACGGGGGCACGGTGTTAGGGAACACCACCTCGCCCACCTGGCCGTCGGCGTACAGGTCGCCCAGGCGCCGCTCGTTGTCCCAGTTGCGCACCCGGCCGCCGTCCTGGAGGTCGCGGAACGGGTTCCGGTACTTCTCCCGCCACGCGTCGAAGTCGTCGTGGTATTTCGACTCCAGGAAGCCCCGGTAGGTCTCGTGGTTGGCCCCGGCGTGGCAGTCGGCCGAGATGATGGTGTAGCGATCGCTCATGTTTGCTCCTGGTGGCTCGGGAACTGACGGAACGCACGTCTTGACGAGAACGCAACCCTCAGGATGCCACGCCGGTGATGCCCGAGTGCAGTTCGGCGTGCGCTAGGTTGCTCCCCATGGGTTCCACGCCGGGAGTTGTCAAGGGGGAGTGGGACGACCAACCCCACAACTGGCGCACGTTCTTCAGGCGGTGGCGGCGCGGCAAGGAGCCCTTCCGATTCGAGGTCGTCCGCACCGAGGCCATGTCGGCCGAGGCCTTCTTCGTGATCGGTCGCAGCGTCTCGGGCCGGGTCCAGCCCGGAGACCCCGTGGTGGTGCAGACGGGCGACAGTATGATCGCCACCCGGGTGGCGTCCATCGACCACACCGTGCAGGACGAGGGCGAGTTCCACATGCTCATGGCCCTCCAACTCGACGACGTCGGCCCCGACACCGCCATCTCCCCAGGCGACATCATCCACCACCCCTGAAGTCCGGGTCGGCGCCTGGGACGGTATTGTTCGGGTATGAGCGCTCGAGTGCGACCGTTGGGGCGTCCCCCGGTGGCGATTCCCCGAAACATCGCGGATCGCTCGATCCCCAAGGCCTGCGGAGTGGTCCGCTTGCCGGGCCATATCGCATGGAGTGAACCATTCGAGTACGACCTCGGCGACCGGTGCGAACTGCTCCTCGCCTATGCCCAGGTGATGACCGAGGGTATGGAGGAGGACGTCTTGCGCTACATCGACCTCGATGTGCTGCTGGCAGTGTGGGATGAGCTCTGCCTGTCTCCCTATGTTCGGGAGGCGTGGGCCGAGTGGCTCTGTTCACGAGGCTTGATCGAGTAATTCCCGAGTGCTCAGCGATCTGCAACGAAGGGTACGCGAGATCCTGGCGGGACTGCCGGAAGCTGAGACCTTCGCTCTTGCGGGTGGTGCCGCACTCATCGTCACGGGTGTTGTCGATCGATTGACGAATGACCTCGACTACTTCACGCCCCACCCTCAAACGGTCGGGGACCTCTCCGACGCGGTTCAGGCCGCACTAAGTGACGCCGGCCTGACCGTAACGGTGATCAGGAGTAGCGAATCCTATGTCCAGTTGCAGGTCTCCACTGGCGACGAGACAACCAACATCGACCTTGCGACCGACTATCGGATGATGGAAGCGAGGATCACGGAGGAAGGGTTCGTGCTCGTGGTCGACGAATTGGCGGCTGACAAGGTGCTTGCGCTGGAGGCCAGGGGCGCGCCCCGCGACTACATCGACTTTGCAGCTCTCTGCGACCGTTTCGGCGTGGCCGAGATGTGTGAACTCGCGGGAGGAAAGGACGTGGGGTTCGACCGGGCCCGGCTTGCCGAGAGGCTTGCGCGGTTTTTCGAGTTGCCACCGAGAGTGTTCAGGTTGGACGACAGCGATTACGAAGGACTGAGAGTGTCCATTGAGGCTGCGTTGGCCGACCTCGAAGAAGCCATCTCCCAACGAGAGTGATGCCAGCACATGTGTGCTTGGGAGAGGGGGCTGAAGCTGGGTGGGCGGGTCAGCGGCGCAGGAGTTTGGTGACCAGGCCTGACGCAGAAACGGCCAGGATGAGGATGCCCCCGGTCACGATGTCGGGCCAGAAACTGGGCCAGCCCATGAGGGCGATTCCGCTGAAGGTGACCTTCAGGAAGAGCACGCCGATGAAGGTTCCGAGGATGTGGAACTCACCGTTGCGCAGGGTGACCGCCCCCAAGAAGGCGGCGGTGTAGGCCTCTAGGAGGAAGGGGTTGCCGGCGTTGGTGGCCGCCACGCCGGTTCGGGCGGCCAAAAGGGCGCCGGCCCCGGCTGCACACCCCCCGCTGATCACGAAGGCCAGGATCCGGTAACGCGAAACACGGATGCCCGACAGCCGAGCGGCGGTCATGTTGCCCCCGATGGCATCGAGACGCCGACCGGCCACGGTGCGGGCCATCATCAGGGCCAGCACCACCAGCACCCCTACCATGATCCAGACCATCATTCTCGGGTGCAGGAAGTGGAAGCCCGGCCACTCGCTGTTGGCCAACTCCTGGAAGCGGTTGCGCAACGAGATATTGCGGTCGGTCCGCCACAGCGCCAAGCCGGCCAACACCGCCCCGGAACCCAGGGTGGCCACGAACGCGTGAATGCCGAACCCGGTCACGATCGCCCCGTTGAACAGCCCGATCAGAATCCCCACACCCACAGCGGCCAACATGGCGAGAAGGATGGTCATGTTGCCCGGCTGGGTGAGGGGGTCGGCGATCGATCCCGGATCGATGACCTCGGCGGCGATGATGCCGCCCAATCCGATGGCCCCGGCGATCGACAGGTCGAAGTCGCCCACGATCAACGCGATGGTCAAACCGCCGGCCACGATGCCCAACAAGGCGGTGTTGTTAACGATCACGTGCCAGTTGTTGGCCGTGAAGAAGGTGTCGAATCGCAGAATCCCGAAGAACGCGATCTCCGCCAGCAGGATGGCCACCGGGGCCATTCGGGCAATGGCACGGGGGTCGAGACGGCTCAGCACTGAGTCCGAGGGGGCAGCGGCGGATGGGGTGTCGGTCATGGCAGAACTCCGGGGAGGAATTGCTCGGGAGGCACCACGGGCACCCCCCGAGCAGGTGTCCTCAGTTGCTGACCATGTTGGGATTCAGCACGTAGGGCGGGGCATTGAACACGCCCTCGGGTCCGGGAATCTCGTCGTTGGCGGTCAAGAAGCCGGTGGGAACGAGCGTGTCCTCAGGCAGGTCCACCCCGGAAAGGGCCAAGGCCAGGTACTCACAAGCGAGCATCCCGATCTGGGCGTTGGACTGGCCCACGGTGGCGTGAATGTCACCGGACCGCAAGAGGTCGAATCCGGTCACGTTGTCGCCGGTGTAGCTGGTGATGACGATGTCGTCGCGCCCCAGATCATCCAAGGCCTGCAGCGCACCGAGGGCGGGTACGTCCCAGTGGGCGAAGATCGCTCCGATGTCGGGATCGGCCTGAAGGTTGGCTTCGGTGATCGACCGGAAGCCCTCAGGGGTGCCGTCACCGGGCGGCCAATCCACCACCTCGATGTTGGGGAACTCGAAAGCCAGCACCGACTTGAGGATGTGGGTGCGCTGGTCGAGGGTGTAGATGCCGGGAATCCCGAGCACGGCCACCTTGCCCTCACCGTTGAGCTGGTTGCCGATGAACTGGGCGATGAGCGGGCTGGCGGCCCATTCGTCCTCGCGGATGTCGGCCGAGCCAACCTCATTGCCGGCGTATGTGCCGATGAACGGGGTGCCGTCGGCGTTGGCCGCGTCGATGGCGGGGCGCAGGGCCTCTCCCGCGTTGGAGACATTCCAGATGGCGTCGTCTCCCCGACCAAGGAACGTCTCCACCGCCTGGACGGCGGCGTTGGCGTCGAAGTTGGCGTTCACGAACTCGGCCGAGCCTCCGTTGGCCTCAATGGTGGCAATGCAGGGGTCGGTCTGGATGGTCACCTCCGGAACGGCCAGCACGCCCACGATGCCGATGCTGGTGCCGTCGAACGCCCCGAAGTCCACCTCCCAACCGGATTGGCTCATCTGGGCCCCGACCACCCCGACAGAGCCCGCTTCCTCCTCGGGGCGCAGCCGCTGATCGCCGGAGGTCACCACGACCTCGACGCTCTCGGCACCGTCCCCGTCGGCCGCGGCATCACCATCGCCGGAGGTATCCCCGTCGCCGGAACCGCCGGCATCCGCGGCGGCATCCGGTTCCCCGGTGGCGGGGGCTCCTGCGTCCCCCACGGGGCCGTCATCGTCGTCGCCGCACGCGGCGGCCACCAGAGCCAGCGACAACAGCATCGCCAGCAAAGCGAGCAGACTGCTTCTCCTCATGGAAGTCTGCCTTTCGTTGATTCTCGTATGTCTCTTCATGGTTGTTTGCCTCCAAGTGGAATGGGGTGATCTTGTCACCCTCTCCCGTTCAACGCTTACGCGGCATGTTCAGTAAAGCACGCCTGCAGAATCTCGGTCTCGGTGGTTGGGGCGACCAGCGTGGTGGCCACCCGGCCCTCTCTCAGTACGAGGACCCTGTCGGCCACGTCGGCCACCTCCTCCAGCTCCGACGAGGCCACAATCACCCCGACGCCTTCGGCGGCCAACAGTCGCAGTTGGCGGAGGATTTCGGCCTTGCCGGCCACGTCGACTCCCTTGGTGGGCTCGTCCACCAGGAACACCTTCACGTCGCCGCACAACCAGCGCGACACCACGACCTTTTGTTGATTCCCACCGGAAAGTTGGCTCACCAACTGGCGTACGCCGGAGGTGACGATCCCGAGCCGTCCGATCTTCTCCTCGGTGGCCTGGCGTTCGGCACCGATGTTCGGGATTCGCAGGAGGCCACGGGCGAAGGCTCCTAGGTGCGCCATCACCGTGTTGACCCGAAGTGAGCGCTCGGGAAACAGGGCCATTTCCCTTCGGTCCTCGGGGAGCATGGCCACCCCGGCGCGCACGGCATCGGCCGGCGAAGAGAACGCAACCTCACGCCCTTCGAGGCGGATCTGCCCGTGGTCCTTGGGCCGGGCTCCGAAGAGGGCTTCCAGCAACTCGCTGCGTCCCGATCCCACCAATCCCCCCAGCCCGAGCACTTCGCCGCGGCGCAGGGTGAACGACACGTCACGGATCGGCCCGGCAGTGAGATCGGCCACCTCCAAGACGGGTTCTCCCGGTGCATCGGCCACCTCCGACACCGATGAGGTGGGCAGGGCCTCGCCGGCGATCAGCTCGACCAGCGTTGCACGATCAACCTCTGAGACATCGAAGGTACCCACATGGCGACCTCCCCGAAGTACTGAGGCGCGGTGGCACAGTTCGAGGACTTCCGGCAGTCGGTGGGAGACGAAGACCACCGACGAGCCTCCGGCCACCACCGATCGCACCACCTCGAACAGCACGTCCACCTCCTGGGCACCCAGTGCTGCGGTCGGCTCGTCGAGGAACACCACCCGGGCTTCCTCCAGGGTTACCCGGGCCAGGGAGACCAACCACTGACGGGCTACCGGAAGGTCGCCAACGGTGACGCTGGGATCGACATCGGGCAGGAAGTCCTCGAGGGCCTCCAGCGCTCGCGTCCGCAACTGCCGACGCTGCACCAGGCCGCCTCGGCTCGGCATGTGACCCAGCAACAGGTTCTCGGCCACGCTCATTCGGCCGACCAAGGCCAGCTCCTGGTGAATGAAGGCCAGGCCCAGGTGGCGCGCGGCATTGGCATCGGAGATGGTGACCTCCCGGCCGCCCAGAGCGATTCGACCCTCGTCGGGATGTTCCACACCCGCCAAGATCTTGATGAGGGTCGATTTGCCCGCGCCGTTGGCGCCGATCAAGGCGTGAATCTCTCCGGATCGCACCTCGAAGTCCACCTGGTCCAAGGCCTGAACGCCGGGAAAGCGCTTGGACAGACCCCTCACCTGGAGCAGGGCGTCGTCGCTCATGGCTGGAGCAATCCCGCCCGACTACGACACCACGGCGGCTATCACTGGGCCACCCAACCGCCGTCGACGGCAAGTATGGAGCCCTGGCAAAGGCTGGAGTCCTCGGTGGCGAAGAACAACACGGCGCCCGCAATTTCTTCGGGGCGGCCCATGCGGCCGATGGGCATCATCCCCCGGAGCATCTCTTGGGCTTCCTCCTGGTCGGGCATGAGCTGGGTCCAGCGTTCCATCATCGGTGTCTGGATGACACCGGGGCACACGCAGTTGAAGCGAACACCCGATTGGGCCAGCTCGATGGCCACGTGCTTCACATAACCGACCAGCCCGTGTTTGGAACCGCCGTAGGGGCTGGCCAGGGGAAAGCCGACCAGGCCATTGAGTGAGGCGATGTAGATGGCACTGCCCGATCCGGCGGCCACCATGTGGGGAACCACGTGTTTGGTGAACAGCCACGGCCCCTTGAGGTCGGTATCGATCACCAGATCCCACTCGTCCTCGGTGACCTCGTCATACGCCTTGTTCAGCTCCGCCCCGGCGTTGTTGACCAGCACATCCACCCGCCCCCAGCGATCCATGGCGGCATCGGCCACCTGCTTGACCGAAGCTTCGTCGCGCACATCCACATGGATGGCCCAGGCGGCGTCGCCCAGCTCGGCGGCCAGCCGGTTGGCCCCCTCAAGGTTGATGTCGGCAATGCAGACTTCCGACCCCTCGTCGACGAACCGACGGACGATGGCCTCGCCGATACCGCTGGCCCCGCCGGTGATGATGCTGGTCTGTCCCTGGATACGCATGGTGCCTCCCCCGGATCCCGTGCTCGGTGGCGCGAGAACCTAAGAAGCGGGCCGAAGATTGTCAAGCATGAACCGGTCAGTCGAAGAGCACCACGCCGCGGGCGTCGCGGCCGTTTTCCATTTTGGCGACGGCGTCGTTGATGTCCTCGAGGGCGAAGTGGTGGGTGACGAGTTCGTTGAGCCGGATGCGGTCCTGACGGAACATGTCCACCAGCATCGGGATGTCCTTGGTGGGGCGGGAGGTGCCGTACAGACAGGACATGAGCGTCTTCTCGGTGGTGGCAAACTGCTCGGCGGGCAACGCCACGGTCGAGCCCGCCGGATGCACCCCGATGGCCACCAGGGTGCCGTCCACCCGCAGGCAATCCCAGGCCAGCCGGACCAGCGGCGGCACCCCGACCACCTCGAAGGCGTAGTTGGCCCCCTCGCCGCCGGTGAGGTCGAACACCTGGGCCACGGTGGCCTCGGCGTCGTCGTTTCGGATGGTGTGGGTGGCGCCGAATTCTCTGGCCATGGCCAGCTTGGCGTCGTGCAGGTCCACGGCGATGATGGTGGCGGCGTTGGCCATGGCGGTGGCCTGCACCACGTTGAGGCCCACCCCCCCGCAGCCGATCACCACCACCGATGAGCCCGGCTGCACCCCGGCTCGATTGAACACGGCCGAGACACCGGTGAGTACGCCACAGCCGGTGAGCGCGGCCGCCTCGAAGGGCACGTCATCGGGGATCGGCACCGCGTGCTTCTCGCTGCAGATCAACTCCTCGGCCAGGGTGCCGATGGAAGCGAACTGGTAGAGGCCGTTGCCCTCCGGATCGGTGGCCCGCAGGGCCCGGTCGTTGGCGTTGGTGCCGGAGAAAATGGTCTCCAGGCCCCACATGCACAGGTTGGGTCGACCCTTGAGGCAATTGGTGCACTGCCCACAGTGGATGAGCGCCGACAGCACGACGTGGTCGCCCACCGCACACGTGGTGACCGCATCTCCGGCCTCCACCACCACGCCGGCCCCCTCGTGGCCGAGCACCATGGGGAGGGGGAAGGGCAACTCCCCGGTTTGCACCGCCACATCGGAGTGGCACAGGCCGCTGGCCCGCACCTGCACCCGCACATCGTGGGGCCCGACCGCTCCGGGGGTGGCGTCCACCACCTGGATCGGCGTGCCGAACTCGTAGACAACCGCAGCTTTCATCGCTCTCTCCTTATGGGCGGGGTCCGGTTGGTGTTTGGGGTCAGTTCCTGCTTTCGGGATTCTCGGGGCGGGCTGGGCTATTTCAGGGCGATGGGGTTGATGGGGGAGCCGACGGCGCCGGGGACGTTCAGCGGGGGGGCCACCAGCAGGAACTCGTAGCGACCGTCGGCGGCGCAATCCGCGGCCAGCTCGTCCAACACCCAGAACTCGCCGAGGGGCAGGCCTCGGTCCACCAGCGCCCCGCAGTGGACCGGGTAGCGCCGGCCGTCGGGATCCTCGGGGACGAGCACCTCCACGCCGATGGTGTCGGCGGCCACCGCGGAGATGTCGTGGCGATCGCACCAACTGAGCGCATCGATGCCCAATCCCGGTGACCCCTGGAAGTAGGCCCCCTGCTGGGCGGGGGAGAACTCCGGGTTCCACTGGGCGAGGTAGCCGGTGCGCAGGAGAAGCATGTCGCCGGGCTCCACGGTGGTGGACTGGGCCTCCACGCAGCGGTCGAGCATGGCCGAATCGACCACGGTGGATTCAGCCAGCACGTCGCAGCTCTCCGACCGGGCCAGGTCGCACAGAATGGCCCGGCCCACGAAGCTCTGGCGGTGGTGCTCGATGCCCAGGAACGCGGCGCCCCCGAAAGCGGTGATGTTGCCCCCCCAGTAGCCGTTGTACAGGGTGTCGCGGTACATGACGTGGCCGAACCCGTCCCACTGGGTGGAGCCCTGCAGTGGCATCTGGAACATGTCGTCGTTCCACTGGAAGTCGGGGTCGAGGGCACTGTAGGGCGAGCCCACCACCTGGTCGGAACCCGACATGAGGAACCAGTGCAGCGGGGCCGGACGGGAGTGGAAGCGGGGACCGCTGGCGTCGATGGGCAGGGCCAGGGAGAACACCTTGCCGGATTGCACCAGCGATGCCGCCCTCACCCGCTGGTCGGGACCGATGAGGTTCTGGGTGCCGATCTGGTCGTCGTCGCCCCAGCGTCCCCAGTTGTTGGGCTGGTCGGGCTGATAGCCACCGACCACCTTCCCGGCGTCGTCCACGGTGTAGTCGGGGGCCGACCAAGCCGTGGCGTACTGGGCGAAGTCCTTGCGGCCCATGATGACAACCTCCTTGTGACCGGCTCGGGCGAGCCGTTGTTCGCTCCGGCGGGTTGGGTGGTCACACTAACCGGCCCGGCCGGGCGGGGCCGGGCCTGCTCACCCACCAACCGTCCCCGGGCACCCACCACCCCAACAGGCGGGGTTGTTCCGCCGGCCCCCGCCGGGGGTCACGGGGTGAGGAGTTGGCCCAGGCGGCGGCTGGCGATGGTGGCCCCCAAGGCCCCGAGGGCCAGCAGGTAGGCGGCGTGGACCAACAGGCTCCAGCCCACGTCACCGGAGATGAAGGCCCGCTCCAGGGCCACCCCGTGGTAGAGGGGGGTGGCCTGCACCAGGAACTGCACGGCCCGGGGATAGGTGTCGAGGGGGAAGAAGGTGGCCGAGAACAGAAACTGCACGATGAGCGGCACCGTCACCAGGTCGAGATCGTTCCAGCTTCGCATGTAGCTGGTGGCCGCCATGCCCACCGCGGCGAAGGTGAACCCGATCAGCGTGGCCCCCGGCAGGGCGACAATGGCCCACATCGAATCGACCAGGCCGAATCCGGCCATGACCCCCAGGAAACCGGCCCCGTACATGGTGGCTCGCAGCACCGACCAGCCCATCTCCCCCAGGGCCAGATCCAGCACGCCCACCGGGGTGGCCAGCACGGCGTCGTAGATCTTGGCCCAGGTGAGCTTGTAGTACATGTTCATGGTGCTGTCGTAGAACGTGCCGTTCATGGCCGAGGTGGCCAACAGGCCGGGGGCCACGAAAGTGCGGTAGTCCACCGAGCGCCCGCCCACGGACACCTCGCCCACCAGTTCGCCGATCCCGATGCCGATGGACAGCAGGTAGAACACCGGTTCGAAGAAGCCGGTGAACAGCACCAGCCAGGTGCGCCGGTAGACGGTGACATTCCGCTCCACCACCCGTACGAACCGCCGCGACGGCACCAGCAGCGTCATGGCCGCAACCCTCGGCGCAAAGGCACCCGGAGGCTCATTCGTAGAGCTTTCGGGCGAAGGTGTGGGCGGCGGCCCGCCACCCCAGCAGGATCAGCGCCACCAGGTAGACGGCGTGGCCCGCCAAATCCCACCCCAGGCCCCCGCCGGTGGACAGCGCCCGGCACAGGCGCACGCCGTGCCACACCGGGGTGATCCAGGCGATCTGCTCCAGCACCACCGGCAACTGCGACACCGGGTAGAAGATGCCCGAGAACAAGAACATGGGCATGATCACGAACCGGGTGAAGGTGCTGAAGTTGTCGGCCTGGGTGCGGGTGGCCACGAAGGCGGTGGTGGGGGTGGCAAAGGCCATGCCGCACAGGGTGGCCGCCAACGGGGCCAGCAGGGCCAGCGGCGACGACACCGCCCCGAAGACCGCCATCACCCCCAGGAACACCACGCTGGCCAGCGCCACCCGGGACGCCATGAACCAGAAGTGGCCGAGCAGGATGTCGCGGTCCCGAAGCGGCGAGGCGGCCATGGCCAGGTAGGTGCGGTACCACTTGAAGCCGCCCATCACCGGATAGGTGGACTCGTTGACGGCCAGCATCATGGCGTTGCCGGCCAACAGGCCCGGCGCCAGAAAGTCCAGATAGTCGAGGCCGCCCAGGCCCTGGCGGGCCCCGGCCTCGGCGTCCACCAGCGAGCCCAGGCCCAGCCCCATGGCGGCCAGGAACAGGATCGGGCTCAAGAAGATGGTGAACAGCGACCCCTTCCAGTTCCGACGGTAGGTGACCAGCCAGTACTCGTAGGCCAACCGGGGACTGGGGATGACGTCGGCGCGGGCCATCAGCAAACCCCGCGAAGAGCGGGTGAGAGGCCAGGGTCGGAGCGATCGGTCGACACGTCGGCGCGGGTCATCAGTCCACCAACGACCGCCCGGTGAGGTGCAAGAACACGTCCTCGAGGGTGCTGCGGCGCACCAGCACGCTCTCGGGCTTGACCTCGCCGAGTTGGGACACCACCCGCTCCCCGTGGTCGGTGTACAACAGCACCCGATCGGGCAGCTCCTCGGCCCGCTCGTACAGCCGGTGGGCCCCGTCGCCGTCGGATTGCGCGGGCAACCGGCGGAGCTGGTCGGCCAGCGCGGTGGTCTGGTCGTGGGCCCGCAGCTCCACCACCTCCCGGGTGGAGTAGCGCTCGATGAGTTGGCGGGGCGAGCCCTCGGCCACGATCTCCCCCCGGTCCATCACCACCAGGCGGTCGCAGAGCTGCTCGGCCTCGTCCATGTAGTGGGTGGTGAGCACCTGCGTCACCCCCCGGCGCTTCAGGGTCCACAGGCGCTCCCACACCACGTGGCGGGCCTGGGGGTCGAGGCCGGTGGTGGGCTCGTCCAACAGCAGCACCTCGGGCTCGCTGATCAGGGCCCGGGCGATGGTCAAGCGGCGCTTCATGCCCCCCGACAGCGGTTCCACGTGGTCGTCGGCTCGTTCGCTGAGCTGCACGAACTCCAACAGCTCGGCGATGCGGGGGCGCAGCACCGACCGGGGCAGGTCGAAGTACCGTCCGTACACGTAGAGGTTCTCGGCCACCGACAGCTCTTCGTCGAGGTTGTCCTGCTGGGGCACGACCCCCAGGCGGGATCGGATCCGGGTGCCCTCGCGAGCGGGATCCATGCCCATCACCCGCAGTGCGCCCCCCGTGGGGGCCGACACGCAGCCGATCATCCGCATGGTGGACGACTTGCCCGCCCCGTTCGGACCGAGGAACCCGAAGACCTCGCCCCGGTTGACCTCGAAGTCGATGCCGTCCACCGCGGTGAACTCGCCGAACTGCTTGGTCAACCCCCACGCCACGATCAGAGACACTCGGTGGAGGATACGGCCCGGCCACCGCGCCGAGGCAGTTCTGGCCACCGAGGCCGTCGGCTCCCGCTCGAATGGGCCATGATGGGGTCATGAGTTACGACCATCTGCTGTCGCCGGGACGCATCGGCACCCTGGAATTGCGCAACCGACTGATCATGGCCCCCATGGGCGAGGAGTTGGGCGACGAGAACGGCGAGGTGTCCGACGACCAAGCCGCCTACCTGGAAGCCCGGGCCAAGGGCGGGATGGCCGTGGTCATGCTGGGGTCGGTGGGGGTGGCCCATCCGGTGGGCTGTTCCAACAAGCGCCAGACCGCCATGTCCCACGACCGGTTCATCCCGTCGTGGCGGCGGGCGGCCGACCGGGTCCACGCCCACGGGGGCAAGATCGCCATGCAGCTCACGCACGCGGGCAAGATCGCCCTGCAGGACACCATGGCGGGCCGCCCCCTGTGGGTGCCGTCGGAACCCGGTCCGGCCACCGTCGACCCCCTCTACGGGATGGTCACCGCCGAAGAAGGGGCCATGATGGCCGAGCCGCTCATGACCCCGGACTCCAAGGTCCACTACCGGGTGATGGACCACGACGACATCGCCACCGTGGTGGACCAGTTCGCCGCCGCCACCGTGCGGTCCCGGGAGGCCGGGGTGGACGCGGTGGAGCTGCACGGCGGCCACGGCTACCTCATCGACGCCTTCTTGTCGCCCACCATCAACACCCGCGACGACGAGTACGGCGGATCGGTGGAGAACCGATCCCGCTTCCTGGTGGAGATCCTCACCGAGATCCGCCGACGGGTGGGCGACGACTACCCGGTGTGGGTGCGGCTCAACAGCACCGAGGTGGGCATCGACGGCATCGTGCTGGACGACGCCCTCCACAACGCCCGGGTGGCGGCGGCCGCCGGGGCCGACGCCATCCACGTGTCGGCCTACCACGATCCCGGCATCGCCACCGGTCCGACCGAGTCCTACGCCCCCCACGTGCCCGAGCTGCTGGTGGCCAACGCCGCCGCCGTCAAGGCCGTGGTGGACGTGCCGGTGATCGCGGTGGGCCGGATCAGCCCCGAAGCCGCCGACGGTCATATCGCCGACGGCGCCTACGATTTCGTGGCCATGGGCCGCAAGATCCTGGCCGACCCCGACCTACCCTCCAAGCTGGGCGCAGGCGAGCCCGACGACGTGCGACCGTGCGCCTACCACTACCGCTGCATCGGCAACATCTTCCTGCGGGTGGGCACCCGCTGCGCGGCCAACGGCTTCCTCGGCCGGGAGGACACCCTCACAACCGAGGCCGCCCCGGTGGCCAAGCGGATCCTGGTGGTCGGCGGTGGCCCCTCGGGCATGGAGACCGCTCGGGTGGCCGCCCTGCGGGGCCACGAGGTGACCCTGGCCGAGGGCTCCTCCCGGTTGGGGGGCCGCTGGGAACTGGCGTCGGCCGCCAACCCGACCAACGGCGAACTCCTGGAGTGGCTCCGGCGTCAGATCGACCAACTCGACGTGGACGTCCGGCTCGATACCCACCTGGACGCCGACCAGGTGCAGGCGATGGCCCCCGACGCGGTGGTGGTGGCCACCGGGGGACGGTGGGGACGGCCCGCGGTGGACGGCTTTGACGACCCCCGGGTGTGGGGCGTGGACGACCTGGGGCCCTGGCTGCTGGAAGGGGAGACCCTGGACGCCGAGCGGGTGGTGGTGCTCGGGGGCAACGTGCCCGGCATCGGGGTGACCGAAGCGGCCACCCGGCAGGGGGCCGACGTGACCCTGATCGAGTCGGGCCCGGCCTTCGGCGAAGCGCTGGGGTTGCCGGGCCGCTGGCGGGCGGTCAACGACTTCGCCCAGGCCGGGGTCCACTTGGTGACCGGCGCCGAGGTGGTGGCCCTCACCGCCGAGGGCGTGGTGTGGCGGTCGAACGGGACCGAGCAGACCACCCCGGCCGACCTGGTGGTGGTGACCTCGGAGGTGACCGCCGATGCCACCTTGGCCGACGAACTCCGAGGCCTCGGCCTGGAGACCCACGCGGTGGGCGACTGCGCCCAACCCGGCTACCTGGAGGGCGCCATGCGCTCCGCCGTGGAGCTGGCCGCCACCCTGTAGGCCGAGAACCTGTAGGCCGAGAAACCGCGACCGCACGAGGAGCAGATCGTCATGAGTTTTCGATTGGCCAACCGTTCCGGCGAGGCCGTGTTGCTGGACGGCGACGACTTCTGGGCCACCGGGACCGAACCGATGAGCGCCCTGGCGCGCCGAGAGGAACTGCACGAGCAGTGGGCCAACCGGGGGCGCCCGGACGGACAGGTCACCATGGCCGAGTTGGGCCCCCCGGTGCCGACGCCCCTGCAGGTGTTCGGCTACGGGCTGAACTATCGGGACCACATCGAGGAGATCGACCGCGACGACCCGTTGGGCGCCGCCGCCGGCGAGGCCCCGGTGGTGTTCACCAAGTTCCCCACCTGTTTGGTGGGCCCGGCGGCGTCGGTGCAGCTCGTGGGCGACCGCTGCGACTACGAGTGCGAACTGGTGGTGGTGATCGGCGTCGAAACCCGCAACATCGACGAGCGCCAGGCCTGGGACCGGGTGGCCGGCCTCATGATCGGCCAGGACATCTCCGACCGGGCCCTGCAGGGCGCGGCCTCACCGCCGCAGTTCTCGTTGGGCAAGTCCCGGTCCACGTTCGGACCCACCGGTCCTGCGTTGGTGAGCCCCGATTTGGTGCCCGACCCGGATGATCTGGCCATTTCCTGTCGGGTCAACGGCGAGGTGCGCCAGGACAGCCGCACCAGCCTGCTGCTGCGCCCGGTTGCGGAGATGGTGGCCTACTTGTCGTCGATTCTGACCCTGCACCCCGGCGATCTGGTGTTCACCGGCACCCCCGGTGGCGTGGGCCACGGCCAGGGCATCTACCTGCAGCCCGGCGACCGGATCACCTCGGAAATCGAGGGCCTCGGCACCCTGGAGAACACCTGCGTCTGACGCCCCCGAGTTTGGCCAGGTCCCAGTGCTGGCCCACGGGGTAATCAGGGCAGGTACGAGGGCAGGCCCCAGTGGTAGCCCACGGGGTGATCAGGGCAGACCCAGCATGTCGGCGGTCTCGGCGCTGGTGGCCACCGGGCGGCCCACCCGGGCGCACAGCGCCACCGCCTCGGCCAGCAACTCCTGGTTGGTGGGGCTGCGGTCGGGGTCGTAGAACTCCTCGATGCCCACGTGCAGGTGGCCGCCCAGCTCCAGGGCCAGCCGGGCCACCGGGGTGGCCATGAGGTCGCCACCCCACACCGACACCGACCACGGGATGTCGGTGCCCTCCAGCATGTCGAGATAGGCCAACAGGGCGTGCTTGGTGGGTGACAGCCCGAACGTCACCCCCCGGGATCGGCGGGTGAGACCCCACTCGCCCCCGAAGTAGAGCTTGGCTATCGACCCGGCGGGGAGCCGACCCGCCCGGTGGTAGGAGAGCACGCACTGCAAGAAGCCGGGCTCGTAGATGGCCAGTGCCGGTCCCCACTGGTGATCCCGGCACATCTCGAAGCTGGCCCGGATGTCGGCGTAGTCGTTCCTGTAGGTGCCGCCCACCGGCAGGCCGTCGGGCCCGGCGGTGCCGATGTTGGTGGAGCCGGGGTCCACCACCCCCATGCGCAGCGGCACCTCGGCGGCGATGAGGGGCAGGTGGGCGTTGCGGGCCTGGTGGTCGCCCCCCGAGGTGAGTGTGGGATACCAGAGGGCGTCGGGCCGGGCGGCCAGCACCGGCCCCATGGCCTCGATGTAGGGCCCGGCGGCGTCGGCGCCGGTGAGGCTGATGTCGAAGTTGTGGGTGTGGATGATGGCCGCACCCCCGTCCAGGCAGGCCAGCGCGTCGGCGCCGATGGCCTCGGCGGTGAGCGGCACGTGGGGGTTGATCTCGGGCGTGGTGATGCCGTTGATGGCCACCTCGATGATGACCGGGATGTCCTGGATTGCCGTCGTTGCCATGGCCCGATCCTATTGCGGGCGCGTCCGGCGTGGTTTACTGCCCATCGTGGTTGCACCGGCGACTGACGGCCCGTGGTTCGAGGATTTCACGGTGGGCGAGCAGCTCGACCCGGCGCCCGCCATCACCATCGGACCGGGGGAGGCGGCCGTCTACCAGGCCATCTGCGGCGACCCGCTGGCCGTCAGCTTGAGCCGCCCCCTGGCCGAGGCCGTCACCGGCCGGCCCGGAGCGGTGGTGAACCCGGCCCTGGTGATGCAGATGGCCATCGGACAGTCGACGGTGGCCACCCGCAAGGTGGTGGCCAACCTGTTCTACCGCGGGGTTCGCCTGCTGCGCACCGTGCGGGTGGGGGAGACGCTCACGACCACGGTGACGGTCAAGGGGTTGCGGGAGGCGTCGGCCCGGCCCGACCGACCGCCCCGTGGTTTGGTCCTGCTCGCCATGCGGACGGTGGACACCGACGGCGGGCTCGTCTTGGACTTCGAGCGGTGCGCCCTGGTGCGCCAGCGCTCCGATGCCCCCACCGGTCGACACGACGACCTGGGGGGCAGCCCGGAGCAACTGGACTTTTCCCCCTTCGCCGAGGTGGCTCCCACCCACTGGGACCTGACGCCGCTGGGGCCGCCTCAGGAGTGGCCGGTGGGCGAGACCCGGCGTGACCCCCTGCGGGACACGGTCACCGACGCCCCCGCCCTGGTGCGCCTCACCCAGAACCTGGCCCCGCCCCATCGGGACGCGACGTTGGGCCAGGGGGGCCGTCGTCTGGTGTACGGGGGCCACACGGTGGGCCTGGCCCAGGCCGGGTTGGTGCGACTGTTCCCCGGCGCGGCCACCGTGGTGGGTTGGCACCTCTGCGACCACACCGGGCCGGTGTTCGAGGGCGATGTGCTGGAGGTGGCCGCCACCGTCGACGCCGAACACCGGGTGGCCAACGGCCGACTGCTGGCCTTCACCGTGGTCGTGACCGCCGAACGCGACGGCCACGACCCGGTGCCGGTGCTGGATTGGCGGCCGATCGTGCTGGCCCGGTGAGCGGCCCGCCGGAGCCCGACGACCACCAGTTGGCCCACTGGTTGGCCCAGCGGGCGGGCGAGCAGCTCCTCGAACTGCGGGAGGAGATGGAGAACTCCCGGGCCGGCTACCTCCATCGGGAGCTGGCCGGCGACCAGCTCAGCCACCGTTTCCTGACCGGGGCCCTGGCCCAACTGCGGCCCGACGACATGGTGCTGTCGGAGGAGGGCCACGACGACCGGACCCGACTGGAGGCCGAGCGGGTGTGGATCGTGGATCCGCTCGACGGCTCCTCGGACTTCGCCGACCAGTGGAGCGACACCTGGGCGGTACACGTGGGTTTGACGGTGAACGGCGAACCGGTTGCCGGGGCCGTGGCCGTACCCCCGTGGGGTCGCACGTTCAGCACGGGGCACGCTCCGGAGCCGCCGGCCCATGCCGACCGTCGTCGGCCCCTGGTGGTGATGTCCCGCTCCCGGGTGCGCTGGGACGGCCATCGTCTGGCTCGCCACCTGGACGCCGACGTGTACGGGGTCGGCTCGGCCGGGGTGAAGGCCATGGCCGTGGTGGTGGGTGAGGCCGACGCCTGGGTCCACGCCGGTGGGCTGTACGAGTGGGACACCTGCGCGCCCGCGGCGGTGGCGGTGGCCGCCGGCCTGCACGTCTCCCACCTGGACGGCTCGCCGCTGCGGTTCAACCGGGCCGACGTGGCCCAGTGGGGCATTCTCATCTGCCGTCCCGAGTTGGCCGCCACCCTGCAGGCCGCCTTCGCCGCCTGAGCGGGCATTGCCGGTGGTCTAGGTTCTGGCCATGAGATTGGGCATGTTGGGGGCGGCCTGGATCGGTCCGATGGGTGTCATCGAACCGGCCCGGGAGATCGACGGGGTGGAGTTGACGGCGGTGGCCGCCCGCGATCCGGGCCGGGCTCGGGCCTACGCCGATGAGCACGGCATCCCCAGAGTGTTCGACAGCTACGAGGCCCTGGTGGCCTCCGAGGACGTGGACGCCATCTACAACCCGCTGCCCAACTCCCATCACGCCCTGTGGACCATTGCCGCCCTGGAGGCGGGCAAGCCCGTGCTCTTGGAGAAGCCGTTCACCGCCAACGCCGAGGAGGCCCGTCGGGTGGCGGAGGTGGCGGAGCGCACCGGCTTGGTGGTGATGGAGGCCTTCCACTGGCGGTTCCACCCCCAGGCCGCCCGGGCCATCCAACTGGTGGGTGAGGGGGCGGTGGGGGAGATCACCCACGTGGAGGCGGCGATGATCTTCCCCTCGATGCACGGCCCCGACGACATCCGCTACCGCTACGACCTGGCCGGTGGCGCCCTCATGGACACCGGTTCCTACGCCCTCAGCAACCTACGGGTGTTCGGGGAGCTCGACGTGGTGCGGGCCGAGGCCGTGGAGATGGCCCCCGACGTCGACCAGCGCACCACCGCGGAGCTGCGGTACCGCGACGGTGACGCCACCGCTTCCGTTGTGTCGGCGTTCACCGGCATCGACCAGAAAGTGGAGCTGGACACCACCGAGGCCATCGACATTGATGCTCTGGCCGCCGACTTCCGGGCCGAGGTGGTGGTGAGCGGTACCGACGGGAAGCTCCACATCGACAACCCGCTGGCCCCCATGTGGGGCCAAGGCCTGACGCTGACCGACGCCGACGGCGCCACCGTGTTGCACGAAGCGGCCGAGCAGGTGGCCACCTACACCTGCCAGCTCCGGGACTTTCGGGCCTGCGTGGAGGACGGCGGACCCAACCTTTACCCGCCGTCGGAATCGATCAAGACCATGGAGCTGATCGACGCGGTGTACCAGGCCGCCGGTCTGCCGGTGCGCCAGGGGATCGGCTAGCCGGCCTGGCGACACTCCCCGCTGGCCAGGGCTAGCCCGTCCCGGCCAGCACCCGGCGGGTGGCGTCGCCGAGGAGGCGGGCGAAACCCACCGGACCCAGCGACGCCAGCCGTTCGCCGTCGAACACTTCCAGGGTGATCGGGGCGGCACATCCCGCCTCCCGCATGGTCCGCAGAGCGCCCAAGAGGTCGATGGCCCCTTCGCCGGGGACGCCCCGGCAGTGGCGGGTGGCCCAGGCCAGGTCCGACGGGGGCTCGGCCGGGGCGTCGTTGAGCTGGATGGCGCCGATCAGATGGCCGGGCACCGCCGCGAAGTCGGAGAAGTCACCGGGGCCGTGATGCACGTGCCAGAAGTCCACGGTGAGCCCGCAGTTGGGCCGGCCGGTGGCGGCAACCACCTCGGCGGCGGCCAGGGGATCGGGGACGGGCCGGTTGCGGCTGAACTCCATGTACACGTCCACCCCGACGGACGCGCCCTGGTCCGCAAGGTCGGCCATGGCCGCCACCACCTGCTCTCGGGAGGTGGGGCCGGGACACACCAGCAGCGTGTTCACCCCGGTGGCCCCCAGGGCGGCGGCCGCCTCGAAGACGGTCCCCCGAGGGGCCTCCTCGTAGTAGGGCCCGCCGGGGTCGTCGGGACCAACCCACACGATGGCGGCGTCCATGTCGACCACCGCCAGCCCGGCGTCGCGGATGCGTTCGCCGATGGCCGGGTCGGGCGGATAGACGGCGGGCCACAGGGTCAGCCCGGCAAAACCCCCGGCCACCGCCGCCTCGATGAGCACCTCGACGGGCGGGTTGTCGAGCGAGCCCGAACTGAGCACCAGGTCGTCGGGGCCGAGGTTCATCCCCACCAGCTTGGCATCCTCACGGGGCCAACGCCGGAGTTGGCCATAGCGGGGGAGATCCGGGCCTTCGCCAGGGCTTGGCCGGGGGCCTGCCCTATAGGCCGGCTTCGAGGTATTCGGTCAGGCCGATGCCGATCTCGTCGGCGAACGCCGGGTTGATGGGGGCGTCGGCACCGGCCAGCTCCTGGAGGAACTGCGAGGTGACCAGGTGGTTGAGGGCGGCGAAGGTCACCGCCGGGTCGGCGAAGTCCGGGGTACAACCGTCTTCGGCCCGGGCCACCTGGGCGGCCCCCAACAACGGTTCGAGGATGCCCAGTCCGCCCATGGACAGGATCTGGGGGCAACTGTCGGTGAAGCTGTTGTGCCCCGCTTTCTCCAACACGATGAAGCGTCGGGGTCCCGTCAAGGCCTCGAACAACTCCAGGCCGCGTTGGGCGGGCACGGTTTCGTCCAGTTCGGCCGAGATCACCAGCACGGGCTTGTCCCCTCCGGCGATCTCCCCGGAGAAGCCGCCGGCCAGGGCCACCGCGCTGAGCACTCGGTCGTCGGCCAATGCCCGCACGGCGGTGCCCGCGCCCGCGGAGTGGCCGATCACCCCGGTGCGGGAGGTGTCCACGGTGTCGGCGAAGGTCTGGTCGAGGGCGGCCAGGGTGTCGGCGATGTCGGCCATGTCGGCTTCCGGGTCCGACCGGGCCGTACCGAACGACTGTGCGGGCAGGTTGCGGTGGATGTGCTCGGGGGAGGCCACGATGAACCCCCAGGAGGCCAGATGCACGGTGTGGAAGATGGCCACGTTGCGGTGCCCACCGAAGCCGTGGCTGTAGATGACGACGGGGAATTCGCCCGATGCCACCTCGGCGTCACGGTAGGCATTGGTCTCCACCACGCTCTGCAGCTCCTCGGGCAGCAGGCTGCGAAAGGCCTCGGGGATCACGCTGCCGGAGTCGAACTGGTCGGTTTCCTGCCCGGCCACCGCCTCGTCGGTGGTGGGGTACCAGACCTCCAGGATGCGCTGGTCGGCCTCGTCCCCCAACACCAGGGTGGTGGTTCCCACGGGGTGGGGCCCCGCCTCGCTGAGCACCTCGGGCAGGGGTTCGGGCGTGGCCTCGGGCGGCTCCGTGGGTGCGGGCGCCTCGGTGGGCGCCGGTTCCGGGGTGGCCTCGGGCGGATCTGGGGTGGCTTCGGGGGTTGCGGGCGCCTCCGTGGGTGCGGGCGCCTCGGTGGGCGCAGGCTCGGGAGTCGCCGGTGGCGTTGACTCGGCTTGCGGCTGGGTGGGCTGGGCGGCGGGTGGGGGAGTGTCGGCGTCGGAGCCGCAGCCCGCTGCTCCCAGAGCAACCAACAGGCACAGCCCGATTGCGGCCAAAGCGCTTCTCACGTGGTTCCCTTCCGGTTGCGGCTTTCCTGGTTCGGGTCGTGAGCATACACTGCGGCCATGGGCCGAAAGTACAAGGTGATCAGCGCTGACGGGCATGTGGAGACCCCCCCGGATGTTTTCGTCAAGTACGTCCCCGAGAGGTGGAAGGATCGGGCACCCCGGCTGATCCACCTCCCCGAGGGCGGGGAGGGGTGGCTCATTGAGGGTCAACCCATGCTCCGCAACGGACAGAACATCGCCGGGCGGGACAAGGTCAAGTTCTCCGGCGGCACCTACTACAAGGCCGACGGCAGCCCGGCAGAGGGGGCCGGTCCGGCGGAACAGCGGCTACGGGAGCAGGATCTCGACGGTGTGGACGCCGAGGTGCTGTTCCCGCCGGTGTTCGCCAGCCGCTTCCTGGAGGGCATCAAGGATCCCGACGTCTACCGCTCCATGATCCGGGCCTACAACACCTTCTTGGCCTACGACTACTGCTCGGTGGCCCCCGACCGGCTGGTCGGCAACGCGGTCATCCCCATCAGCGGCATCGACCACGCGGTGGAGGAGCTGGAGTTCATCGCCGAATCGGGATTGCCCTCGGTGGCGTTCTACAACTTCCCCAACGGCACCCCCTACGCCGCCCCGGAGGACGACCGGTTCTGGGAGAAGAGCCTGGAGTTGGGGCTCAAGCTGGCCCCCCACTTCGGCTTCGGGGCCCGGGAGGCACCGTTGCAGTCGGCGGCCAAGGGCACGTCCGAGAGCCCGTGGGCCAGCGCCCTGGTGCAGCGGGCTGGCAACCACGCCCCGGTGTACTGCATGGCCCAGCTCATCGCCGCCGGCGTGCTGGAGCGGTTCCCCGACATCAAGTTCTACTTCGCCGAGACCAACGCCAGTTGGTTGCCGGGCACGCTCTACTTCATGGACGACAACTACGACCTGTTCAGCGACTGGTTCAAGGTGAGCTACGAGCGCAAGCCCAGCGAGCAGGTGGTGGACCACTTCCACTTCAGCGTTATCCGCGACCCGGTGGTGTTCGACATGGTCGACATCATCCCGTGGGACAACATCATGTGGGGTTCCGACTTCCCCCACTCGGTGGGGTCCTACCCCGACTCCCAGGAGTACATCGCCGAGCACTTCCCCAAGGTGGACGAGTCCATCTCCCGCAAGGTGCTGCTGGAGAATCCGGCCAAGTACTTCGACCTGGATCTCGACGCCGACATCACCGAGACGCCCGCGGCCTGACCGGGGACCACCGGTAGCCGAGGCGGCGGCGGGCTCGCGGCGTCAGCTCAGGTCCAGCACCCCTCGGGCCAGCTTCCCGGCCTCGAGGTCGGCGAACACCTTGTCCAGGTCGGACATGTCGTAGGTGGCCGACACCAGCTCGTCCAGCAGCAGCCTGCCGTCGAGGTACAGGTCGACCAGGGCGGGGATGTCGAAGGCCGGGCGGGCGGAGCCGTAGCGGCAGCCCATGATGGACTTGTTCTGGTAGAGCTGGAACGGGGCGACCTCCATGGTGGACTCCATGCCAGCCACCCCCAGGATCACCATGTTGCCGCCGGGGCGCAGCATCTCCACCGCCTCCTGCATCAAAGTGGTGTGGCCCACGCACTCCACCGAGCAGTGAACCCCGCCCGATGAGATGTCGTGTACGGCGGCCACCGCCGGGTCGCGCCCGGAGTCCACGAAGTGGGTGGCCCCGAACTGCCGGGCGAAGTTCTCCTTGGCCGGGTTGTTGTCGACGGCGATGATCTTGGTGGCTCCGGCGATGCGGGCGGCCTGGATGACGTTGAGGCCGATGCCCCCCACCCCGATCACCGCCACGCTCTCGCCCCGGTACACTTTGGCCCGATTGAAGATGGCCCCGGTGCCGGTGAGCACGGCGCAGCCGATGAGGCAGGCGCTGGTGAACGGCACCCCCTTGTCGATGGCCACCACCTGGCCCTGGCCCACCACCACCTCTTCGGCGAACACGCCGGTGTTGGCAAACCCCAGGATGCGTTCTCCCTCGTAGGTGAAGTAGGCGGGCAGGTCGCCGGGGCCGGGCTCCTCCCCGGTTTGGTTGCGCCGGGCTATGGCCGCCCCCAGTTTGGACGTCTGGCAGAGGGTGGGGTGGCCGGTGGCGCATACCGAACAGCGACCGCAGTTGTCGATGGTGGCGACCACCACGTGATCGCCCAGAGCCACGGTGGTGACGTCGGCGCCCACCGCCACCACTTCCCCGGCCCCCTCGTGGCCCATGACGAACGGGGGTGGGAACATGGCCCCGAACTTCCCGTCGACCACCGACATGTCGGAGTGACACACCCCGGCGGCCCCCACCCGCACCCGCACCTGGTGGGGTTCGAGATCGGTCACCCCCAGGCCGTCGGCCACCACCGCGGCCTCACCGTCGAACAAAATGCCCCTCATCGTGTGCTCCTTCGTCTTGTGCCGTCCGGCGGGCCCAACTTACGCCCGGTTGATGTAGGTGTCTTCCTCGTAGGCCTCCGGGCCGGTACGGGTGCCCGGCGCCGGGGTCATGAGTTCCTCGCGAAAGCGGGTGGTGTACTGCTGGGCGGTGGCCCGCCAGGCCACCAGGCGGTCGTCACCGTCGGCGTCCTCGTCGAAACCCTGGGCCGCGTCGGCCGCTTTGTTCAGCGCCACGTAGGCCTCGGGCGACGCCGCCCAAACCGTGCACACCTCGTAGTCGTGGTGCAGCACCTCCCAGAGCCCCATGCAGGTGTAGCCGTACTCGGCGGCCACCGGCAGGTAGTCGGCGGCCATGGCGGCCAGGTAGTCGCGGGCCGATCCCGGACGCACCTCGCTCAGCTCGTGGACGTACAGCGTGCCCCGCACGTCGCTGGCCAGCACCGAGGCCACCGGGGGCGACTCCGGCACTGATCCCAGCACCCGGTCGTAGCCACCGGTGCGGAGCTTGTAGGCCTCCTCCCACCAGTCGTCGAGCAGGTCGTTGGACTTCCGCTTGAGGTTGAGCCGGTCCACCCGCTCCTGCCAGCCGTCCCAACCCCCGGAGTCCCACAGGTTCACCACCTGGGGCCAGCGGGCGGTGATCCCCATGGTGTACCAGGTGCCCAGCAGCTCGAACCCCACCCGAGCATCACGGCTTTGCATCTTGGTGTGCTCCATGTAGGGCCAGGCCGCCTGCCCGGTGATGTCGACGTACTCGTGCAGGATGATCTCTCGCTTGGCCACGGCCAGCACACTACCGGGCCGTGGCGACACGGTGGGGGGACCGAACTCTGCGGCTCGGCCAGGTCACCGGGCAGGGTGCCCGAGTGATGGGCCGTCAGACCATGGCCACCGCGAGGGCCACGATGAGCAGGACGATCACCGCCACCAGGGCCACCGAGGCCAACAGCATGGCGCCGGGCAGCCGGCGGCCGAACAGCCGGACGGTGCGCCGGCTGGGCAGAGGTGGCGCCGGTTCGTTGAGGGGCACCCCTCGGGGGGCCACCGCGATGCCCGGCGGGTCGATGCCCGACAGCCCCTGGTCACGGACCTTTTCCGTCCATTTAGTGCCATCCCACCAACGAGACTCGTGCCGACCGAACGGGTCGGTGTGCCACGCGGCCTCGGATTCGGGATTCGCACTCACTTCGGCGGCAAGTCTAGCCCTCAGAGAAAACCGGCGTTGGAGAATCCCGGCCGGCCGGGGTGGCAACCCACTCCAGGACTGCGAGTCGGGCGACAGCGATGCACAATGGAAGCCGTGGAACCCCCGAGGATGCCCGCCGAACCAACACCCCTGGACGTCGTGGTGGCCAAACAGGAGATCACCGAGTTGCTGTACCGGTACTGCCGGGGGGTGGACCGTCTCGACCTGGACCTGGTCCGCTCGTGCTATCACCCCGACGCCACTGATTCCCACGGCAGCTTCGAGGGCACGGTGGAGGAATACCTGGTGTGGTGCGAGCGACTGCTGCGCCGCTACACCGGCACCGTCCACACGGTGGCCAACGTGCTGATCGAGTTGGGGACCCCCGCCGCCGGCCCCGGCGGAGCGGGCGGCGGGTGGTGGGCCCGCTCGGAAGCCCACGGTGTGGCCCGGCACTGGACCGATGGCGGGCCACCGGAGTTGAACCTGTCGGTGGGCTTTCGCTTCATCGACGACGTGAGCCGGCGCGACGGGGGACCGTGGCTCATCCACCGGCGGGTGGCCACCACCGAATGGGTGCGCGAAGAAGCGTTCCGTCCGTTTGACAGCCGCTTCCTCCGGGGAAGTCGCGACGCTTCCGACCCGCTGTACGCCCCTCCTGTCCCACCCGGCTGAGCCGGCATCGAGGGCCGACGGCTACCATCGGCGGCCATGCAGACCGAAAACGTGGAACTCACCACCGCCGACGGCCCGATGCGGCTGTACGTGGCCCGTCCGGACGGGGAACCCCGGGCCGCGGTGATCGTGATCATGGAGGCCTTCGGGGTGAACGGCCACATCGAGGACGTCACCCGCCGGGTAGCGGCCGAAGGCTATCTGGCGGTGTCCCCCGACCTGTACCACCGCTACGACAACAATGTGGCCGGCTACGACCAGATGGCCGAGATCATGGAGATGATGGGCAACCTCCTCGACGACCACTCCCTCATGGATGTGGACGCCGCCCTCGAGTGGTTGGCCGGCCAGGGTTATGCCGCCGATCGGGTGGGCATCACCGGTTACTGCATGGGTGGCCGGGTCACGTTCCTGACCGCCATCAACCGCCCGGTGGGCGCGGCGGTTACCTGGTACGGCGGGGCCATCGTCACCGACGGGTTCACGCCCGGCCAACCCAAGCTGGCCGACCGCCACGCCGACCTGCAGTGCCCGTGGCTGGGGTTGTTCGGTGACCTGGACGGCATGATCCCCGTCGAGGGCTTGGAGCAACTCCGGGCCGACCTGGAGGGCAACGCCCAGCCCACCGAGTTGGTGCGATACGCCGACGCCGACCACGGGTTCTTTTGCGACCAACGCCCGTCGTACCACGCCGAGTCCGCCGCCGACGCCTGGAGCCGGATGACGGCGTGGTTCGGCACCCACCTGTCGTGAGCGCCGAGCAGCAGCCGGGAGCGGGCCCGGAGACCATCGGGGTCATCGGCTCGGGGGTGATGGGTTCGGGCATCGCCCAGGTGATGGCCATTGCCGGGCACCCGGTGGTGGCGTTCGACCTCGACCCCGAGGTGGTGGCCGCCGCTCCCCAGTTGGTGGCCGAAGGTCGCTTCGGCATCCAGGGAGCGGTGGCCCGGGGCAAGCTGACCGCACCGGAGGGTGAAGCCGCGTTGGATCGCATCACCTTCACCACCGACCGGGATGCGGCCGAAGCGGTGGACGTGATCATCGAAGCGGTGCCCGAACGGCTCGATCTGAAGATCGACCTGTTCCGGGAACTGGACGAGCGGTGCCCCGCACACACCATCTTGGCGTCCAACTCCAGCGGGTTCCCGGTGCAGGCTTTGGCCGCGGCCACCAACCGGGGAGACCGGGTGGTGGGCTGGCACTGGGCGTCGCCGCCGCCGGTGATGCGGTTGGCCGAGATCGTGCGCGCCCCCCAGACCTCCGAGGAGACCATCGAGGCCGTCTGCCGTCTGGCCGCAGCCGCGGGCAAGAACCCCATCGTGGTCAACGACTCGGCCACCTCGTGGGGTTACATCACCAACCGCGTGTACGGGGCCATGATGCGAGAGGCCAACGCCGCGGTGGCCGAGGGGGTGGCCACCCGAGCCGAGGTCGACCAGCTCATGATTGATTGCTTCCGGTGGCCGTCGGGCCCGTTCGGCATGGTGAGCGGGGCCACCACCGGCTGGAAGTCGAAGACCGAAAACAGTTGAAAGCACGAGCAGAAAAGAGGGTTCCATGAAGGCCGCCTTGCTGGCATCCCCAGCCACACCCCTGGTGATGGCCGACGTCGACTGCATTGATCCCGGTCCCGGTCTGGTGCGGGTGCGGGTCACCCATTGCGGACTGTGCCATTCCGACTTGACCATGATCGATGCCCAGGAGAGCCTCACCCCGATCATCCTGGGCCACGAGGCCGCCGGCATCATCGACGCCGTCGGTCCGGGAGTGAGCACGCTGGCGCCGGGCGACCACGTGATGCTGTCGCCGTTCGGCCCGTGCTCGCAGTGCTATTGGTGCGTGCGGGGGGAGCCCACCCACTGCGCGGCGGCCATGTCGATGTTCGGGGGCACCATGTCGGACGGCTCGGTGCCGTTCTCGATGGACGGCGAGCCGGTGTACCGGGGGCTGGGGGTGGCCGGCTTCGGCGAGTTGACCATCGTGGCGGCCTCCGCCGCGGTGAAGATCGACCACGACGTGCCCTTGGAGGTGGCCGCGGTGATCGGCTGCGCCATTCAGACCGGCGTGGGTGCGGTGCTCAACACCGCCCAGGTGGAAGAAGGGGCCACCGTGCTGGTCATGGGCCTCGGGGGCGTGGGCATGTCGGTGGTGCAGGGGGCCCGGCTGGCCGGGGCGGCCCGGGTTTTCGCCTCCGATCCGGTGGCCGAGCGTCGCAACGCCGCGGTGGCTTTTGGGGCCACCGACCTGCTCGACCCCACCGACATCGACGTGGTGGAGCACGTGAAGGAGGCCACCGCCGGGATCGGGGTGGACTACGCCTTCGACGCCGCCGGGGCCGGGCCGCTGGTGGAAACCGGCCTGGCCGCCAATCGCAGCGGGGGCACCACCGTCATGGTGGGGGCCCCGGCGGTCGAGCACTCGGTCACCATCAACCCGGCGGTGCAGTTCCTGGTGGAGGGCAAGAAGCTGTTCGGCTGCCTCTACGGCGACTGCAGCTCGCAGCGGGAAGTACCCCGTCTGCTGTCCCTGTGGCAACAGGGCCGCCTCGACCTGGAACCCATGATCACCGCCCGCCGCCCCATCGCCGACATCAACGCCGCCCTCGACGACCTGAGAGCCAGCATCGGCATCCGCACCGTCCTCAACGTGAGCTGAACTCCGTCTTCGGCAATGGCGGGAGCCCAGAATCAGCCTTCCGCAAGGGCCATCCAGGCCACCAGGTACACATCATATTCAGCAATTTTCGGGGGGATTTCTCGATAATTCCGGAAAATTCAGGGGGTAGTTGTCACCGGGGTCGGTATACTTTCATGTATGGAGTTTGGGTCTTCAAGCGAGACAACTTTCGAGCCATCTAGCGGGGTATCTGCCGCCGGGGGGTGCTGCAATTGTGCTGAGACAAGGCCGGTGATTGCTGGTTTTGAGTTGGTGGATTATTCGGGGTTGGGTGCGTCGGATTTGATGAAGGTGGCGTTGCAGGGTGATGTGGCCCGCCGGCAGTTGGACGGGTACCTGGCTGGGGTGTTGGGCCGGTTCGGCGACCTCGAAGGTGATGACGCCATGTTCGCGGTGTGCAAGCAGTTCGGGATCAAGGCCCACAAGGCCAACCGTCAAGCCAAGGTGGCCTCGGGGTTGCGGGCGTTGCCCGACGTGTTGGGGGCCGTCAAGGACGGGTACATCTCCATGGATCACGCCGAGATGATCTCCGCCTCCCACGCCCGGGCCCCGTTGGCCGAAGGTGAGCCTCTGGACTTGATTCTCGAGGCTATGCGCCTGGACTGCGACCAGTTCAAGAAGACCTTGGCCACCCGTGAGGACCAGCGGGCCTCGGTTGACGGGTTGTCCCGCACCGAACGCCAACGAGCCCGGCGCACGGCCAGTGTGTTCGACGGGGACGACGACATGGTCATCCTTCACGCCGAACTCGACGCCATCGCCGGCCAACGCGTCAAGACCGCCATGGCCGCCATGAACACCCGCCTGCTCCACCACGACACCAAAGCCGGCCACGAACGCACCTACCACCAACGCAACGCCGACGCCTTAGTGGCATTGATGACCCAACAACCCGCCGACCAGGCTGGCGGGACGGGTATGGCGGCCAACGGCTTGTCCCTACCGCCCGCAGCCGACGAGCCAGGCCACGGTCATGCTGGCGAGCCCGTAGGCGGAACCGATTGCGGACCAGCCCCGCAGAAGACGACTTTGGTGGTCACCGCCGAATGGGACCCGATCTACGGGGTGCTCCAAGACGCCGAACTCATCGACGGCACCCCCATCGAAATCGAAGAACTCCGCCGTCTGGCTTGTGACGCCGACATCATCCCCGCCATCTTCGGCACCGACGGCCAACCCCTCTACCTGGGTCGCACCCAACGTGTCCCCAACCAAGCCCAACGGATGGCCCTGTTCGCGAGAGACCAACACTGCGTCGCCTGCGGCCTGGCCGCCCAGGCGTGTGAAGTCCACCACATCCTTCCGTGGGAACAAGGCGGACCCACCAACATCGACAACCTGGTCCTGCTCTGCCCCAAGTGCCACCGCCAAGCCCACCAAGACGACCACCAACACGCCTACCACAAACGACGCCGCCACAAGCCGAGACCCCCAGCCACCCACCACCAACCCCCCGACCCGGCCAGGCCACCCGACACCGTCTCACTCTCCTGACCCGAAGCGAACCGTCCACGTTGGCGAGACCACGGTGTGGATCCGTCCGAAGTTGTGGCGCGCCGCTAGGTAGACGTCCTGCTCTCTGCACTCGCCGGAGCGTTTGTCGATCAAGCCAACCATGCACTGGAGTCCGTTCTGCTCCAGGGATACGTCGAGGTGTACGACACGCTGACCGTTCTCCGGGGCCGGGTCCCCGACGTCACAGAATCAACGCGTAGAGCCACATACGTTGGCCTACTACACCGCTTTCGACCTGGACGAGGGGTACCTCACCTTTGCCAACGGCAACGAGCCCGAGACGGGCCACGAGGTCCGCAACGTCGGAATCATGGTCTGGGCCCACGCCCTCCACCTGGAACTGTTCCTGTCCGACCTCCTCAAGCAGGTGCAATCCTACGCCACCCGTATCCCTGCCGATGCGTCGCCCAATCTCCCCAAATTTGCTGCCTAGAAACGGCAACCGACGCCGATCCTCAGTGGACGCCAGCGGCGTGGACCCTGCCAACATGCCAGCACAGCAGTCGGAACCGTGGCCCCATGCAGTATCCGAGGCCTTCAATACGACCGCGCCGACACAGAGAGCAGGGTTGTTCCTGCTCATAGAACGGATGCCGCCGCCACTGCGAGTCTGTCTCTCGGGCTCAGGCTGCCCGACCGGAAACACTGTGTGAGTTGCTGGCCATGGTTCCTGCCCAGGCGAACCCCAGGAAACATTCAGTCCAGCGGGTTAGCACTTGCCATTGCGAACGCTTTGTCCGCAACCGGGATGAGCAGGTTGATGGCCTGAATTCGGCGGACGAGTAGCATGACCGACTCGCGGTAGCCTTGATCGATGCTCGTGCCGACCCGATAGGAGAGCAGCTTGGAAAGGACTGCGTACCCTCCTAGCCGGAAATTCCACACGTCGTCCGGGACATTCCGCCATCCTCCGATGTCACTCCACAGCACGGCGGTTCCAGATCGTTGACCACCCGTCCGCCCGGAGGAACCCTTTGTGAGCGTTGCGGAACCAGAGGGAACGTCAGGCGTGCCGATCCCCCGCAACTCCTGATCGATTGAACCGATCGTCACGCCCTCTACATCGATGTCCGGGTCGACCAGATCTGCGTAGCGGCGTCCAACGTTGGCGGCTTGTTCGAGTCCGGCTGGATCGGAGGGCAACGGCACATACGGGAAGTCTCCGGAGTCCATCTCTTGTGAGGCAAGCCATTTCGCCGAGAGACAAACTCCGGCGATCGCGTAGAAGAGCCGTTCGGCGACTTCTTCGTCGCTACCGGGCGAGCCAGCGGCTCTGGCTGCCGCGATCCACATCGGATCGATTGCCGGCGTTCTTCCGGAGACGGAAGTGCCGCCAGCCGCTGCCAGCACGTCGGGGCGCCACAGGGGGAAGACACGGGCATCGGGATCGAACGCGTGATAGCTGGGGACCTGGCTCGCAACCACTGGCCGTGCCGCGCCTTGCCTCCGACGGGTCTGCCCGACAACCAGGGCACGCTGACCGTCGACGTTCCAGAAGGGCAGCATCTGTTTTCTGGGCTCAGTGAGGAACTTATGCTCGGTCTCCCAGTACAACCAGCGGACATCCATCGGCCGGAAAAGGAACTGCTTCAATTGGTCGGCATTGAATCCAACTCCTCTTCCGAGTAGTTTTCGTCGAACCTCGGGAGGGTCATAACGCGCTTGCCTCTGTGCGAAATCTGGGTAGCGCGCGGCGAGGTCATCAAAGGCGATCGAGGGATCGAAGTAGTCCTTAATCCGCTGCTCTAAGCAGGCTCGGTCTTGGTCGGTCGCAACATTCCCACGTCCCGGCTGGACACCGGAAAAGAAAGACAGCCCGGCGTCATTCACTAGGAAGTACTCATCGAGGCAGGGGAACTCGCTCCCAACTCCTGAGCTGAACCGCCACTTGCAACCTAGAGTAGGTGTGACGACGGTCGAACCCCCAAAAGGTTTGTCGTGGCGCGCTGCCAGATCGGAGCGCTTCTGGTCGGCAGCTCCGCGGAGGTCTTGTACATGAACCTGTGCAGGAGTAGTTGTTCCATCGATTCTGGTTGCCGTGACGATGGCCGTGCCTACCTGGATTCCCGGGGCGCTTTCGGTGGTGAAGATTGACTGATCTTCCGGGTGTGATCGATCGTGTACATCTCCATGCAGGTCCACTACTTGTACCATGTCGAATGTGGACAACACTGTGCGACGCATCTCAGGGTAGGAACGTCCAGTAAGCCATTGACTATTGGTGATGAACGAAACCACCCCTCGTTCAGTCTTCACTATGCGTCCAATTGCAGCAGCCCAGAACCGGGCATACAGATCATTAAGACGGTGTTTCCGGATCCCCCAATTGGAGTACAGTGGGTCGACCCAAGGCCGAATCAGCTCCTTCTCTTCATCGCTTTCTGCAGACGAGTAGCCTTCATAGGGAGGGTTGCCAAGGATAACGATCACTGGCTCCTGCTGTTTGACTTGTCGGGCCTCTTCGAGTTCATCATCAAAGTCTGGAAACAGTGTGGTGGTCGAGATATTCTGGGTAGGATCCCAACCAGTCAGGCTGTTGGTGAGGTATACCCGAAGCCGTTCCCCTTCTTCTACTGGTGCTCCCAGATTGGCAAGCGTCTGCGACAGGGCATAGTGGCCGATGATAAACGCTGCCGGGAGGATCTCGAATCCAATGATGCGTTTCAACGCTGCATCCTTGGCGCGGGCAGCCGCCACCGACTCTGCCTCGCCGTTTTCAACGTGGTGCTGGTAGATGAAGCGGTACACGGCTTTCAGGTAGGTGCCCGTTCCCACCGCGGGGTCAAGGACGACCACGTTTTCGTCAGCCAGCCCGCTCGCTATCCCTAGTTCATGGCGAAGTTGATAGTCACACGCAGCGACCTGGAACTCTGCGACTTCCCTCGGTGTGTACCAGACGCCCAGGCGATCGCGGAGGAGGGGGTCAAACTCCGCTAGGAAGGGCTCGTAGAAGTATTCGATCGCGCCCACCGCAAGTGCTTCGTTGAAGCGATCCCGATCGACACGGCGTAGAACACCTGCGATCGCGGCCAGTCGTGGGAAGAGGTCGCACCGGCGGATGAGTTGAGGACTGAGACTTGCATGGAGGACGTCAGCGAATAGCGGTACCTCAACTCGATACGCCGCCGACTGCCAGTCAAACGTTGTCGGGTCGTCCTCGCTTACGACCCATCCGGCGAAGAGGCCGTAGACGAGTGTTTGGACAACCGCAGGAACAAAGAACTCGTCGTCGAGTTCGGTGCCCAGACCGGATTCGAAGAGGTCCCAGATCGGTCGCAAGAGATCCTTCGCGTCGCCAACATCGAGGATCTGGTCGCGCATCGCCACTGCATGCTCTGCAAGGTGGTGAGCGACTTGCTTTGGTTGCACTAGGGTGGCCCTTAGCGCGGTACTATACTTCAATAGAGCTGCCAGGTCATCGTCGGTTGCCGTTGGTGCTACCGACGGATCTGTCAGATCAGCTTCATCGATAAGGGAACATTCCGACAGCACATCTCGTGAGCCTGTCGAGTCGAACTCAGCCAGGGCGAAAGTGTGGAGGTTTGTGACCATCACTCGTCCGCCTCCAAAACGCATCGCATAGGCCCTAGTCTTGGGCTCGTCCAAGATGTCCTGGATTGACCATTTCGGCGGCTTGGCCTCAACGGGCAGCACAAGGACGTTCGTTGGGGCCTCGATCACTACAAGGTCGGGAAAGGACCTGCTCACACTTGCTGGGTCGGTCTCGGCTCGTACTCGGGGGCTCGTCATCCCTCCAAGTCCCCTCAGCAATTGCTTCAACGCGGGGTAGTGGGACCGCTCCTTGGTGCCTACACCTGAGGCCAATGTTGCCCGCACTTCTCGCAGGTAGGTATCGATGATCGTTGTACTCATGCCAACCTCCTTCCAGCCACCGGGTACGAACCAAGAGGCGGAACCGCATCGCTCGACTGCGGGCGGACGGTGGCAGCAATTTCGGCCCTCCGGCGCATGGAGGAGTAGCAGGGGGGTGTCCCGGAATAGTTCATACAATTCAGCGTCTTACCGTGCCGACGCTTCAGCACAGCCGATGAACCCGAGTTGCTCGTCCGGTCAATGGTCCTCCCGAAGGATATCAGTCTGAACTTCCCACCCCAGTCGTGGCCACGTTGTCCGCCGGGTCTGGGGGTGTGGGCTTGTTCGTATCCTATGGGTTGGACCATGCCGATGGCCGAGTAGAAGCGGCGATCCAGGCGATTGTCAACGGTCTTTGGGTATCGCGCGATGGCGGACAGTGGGACCGCGCGGTGGTGGCCGTTGTTGCCGCGCGGTGGGGGTTGGTGCAGGAGTGTGACCTCCATTCCGGAGGTGGCTTGGGTTAGGCGGCTTATGTCGCCGGTGGTGACGATGAGGTGATGGTGGTGTAGGAGTCTGTTGACAGTGGTGTTGGCGCTCATGATCCGGCGGATGGTTGTTGGGGTGGTGTCGTCGGCGGGGGGTCGTGGCGGAAGGTGATGCTGAGGCGGGGGCCGGTGGGTGTGGAGAGCTTCGGTACCGAATGTTCGAAGCAGTGTTGGCAGGTGCCGCCCATGACCAGAAGGTCACCGGAGCCGAGCACGAATCGCCTGGACTTGCCCCCACCCACAGGGCGGAGCAAGAAGGGACGGGCTGCGCCCAGTGAGACGACAGCTATGGCCGGTTGCCTGAACGTCCGACCCACCCTGTCGGCATGCCAGGCCACGCTGTCGCGTTCATGGCGGTAGAGGTTGATGCCGACCCGGGGGAACGCCTGCCGGTAGTACGTCTCCAGTATCCCGGCCATGTCGTTGACCACGGGAACGAGCGAACCGAGCACGTCGGCGTCGAGGTGGTTGGACAGCCGGGGAACCTCCACCGTCTTGTCGTACATGGGGCGCCGCTCTGCGAACAGCGGGACTCTCGCCACCAGGGTGTCCAACAGGGTGTCGCCCCCTCGTATGAACTCGGTCATTGTGTCCACCCACGCATCGTTGCCGAGGGCCACACGAGTGACGGCAAGCTCGAGCGCAACCGGCTCCTGCAAACTCCACAAGGCAGGCTGGACGGTGGTACCGCAGGAAGGCAAGGGCGGAGAAGCTACTGACATGGGCCGCACACTCTACGGGCACCGGGTGACAACATTGCCGGATTGCCGAGCTAGGCCCGGCGAACGGGATGGCTCACCGTCTCTCACCTCCGCAAGCGGGTCAGTGCTCTCGGCAGTGTCATTGCCCCGCAGGGGGCGTCGAGGATGGTGATGGAAGCATCATCTTTGGGGATTTCTGGGACAAATTGTCGATAATTCAGGAGAATTCAGGGGAATTGAGGGAAGTTCGGGGGGATGTTGTCACTGGGGTTAGTATACTTTCATGTATGGAGTTTGGGTCTTCTGCCGAGACAACTTTCGAGCCATCTAGCGGGATAACTGCCGCCGGGGGGTGCTGTACGTGTGGTGGTGGCGGGCCGGTGATTGCTGGTTTTGAGTTGGTGGATTATTCGAGATTGGGTACGTCGGATTTGATGAAGGTGGCGTTGCAGGGTGATGTGGCCCGCCGTCAGTTGGACGGGTACCTGGCGGGGGTGTTGGGCCGGTTCGGCGACCTCGAGGGTGATGATGCCATGTTCGCGGTGTGCAAGCAGTTCGGGATCAAGGCCCACAAGGCCAACCGTCAAGCCAAGGTGGCCTCGGGGTTGCGGGCGTTGCCCGATGTGTTGGGGGCGGTCAAGGACGGGTACATCTCCATGGACCACGCCGAGATGATCTCCGCCTCCCACGCCCGAGCACCGTTGGCCGAAGGTGAACACGTTGAGTTGATCATGGAGGCCATGCGCCAGGATTGTGACCAGTTCAAGAAGACCCTGGCCACCCGCGAGGACCAACGAGCCTCGGTCGACGGGTTGTCCCGCACCGAACGCCAACGGGCCCGCCGTACGGCCAGTGTGTTCGACGGGGACGACGACATGGTCATCCTCCACGCCGAACTCGACGCCATCGCAGGCCAACGAGTCAAGACCGCCATGGCCGCCATGAACACCCGCCTCCTCTACCACGACACCAAGGCCGGCCACGAACGCACCTACCACCAACGCAACGCCGACGCCTTGGTGGCTCTGATGACCCAACAACCCGCAGGCCAGGCCGGCGGGAAGGGTATGGCGGCCAACGGCCTGTCCCTACCGCCCCCAGCCGACGAGCCAGATCCCGTGGGCGGAGCCGATTGCGGACCGGCGCCGCAGAAGACGACCTTGGTGGTCACCGCCGAATGGGACCCGATCTACGGGGTGCTCCAAGACGCCGAGCTGATCGACGGGACACCCATCGAAATCGAAGAACTGCGCCGTCTGGCTTGTGACGCCGACATCATCCCGGCCATCTTCGGAGCCGACGGCCAACCCCTCTACCTCGGCCGCACCCAGCGGGCTCCCAACCAAGCCCAACGGATGGCCCTGTTCGCCCGAGACCAGGGCTGCGTCGACTGCGGGCTGGCTGCTCAGGCCTGCGAGGTCCACCACATCCTCCCGTGGGAACAAGGCGGACCCACCAACATCGACAACCTCGTCCTGCTCTGCCCCAAATGCCACCGCCGAGCCCACCAAGACGACCACCAACACGCCTACCACAAACGACGCCGCCACAAGCCGAGACCCCCAGCCACCCACCACCAACCCCCCGACCCGGCCAGGCCACCCGACACCGTCCCACGCTCCTGACCCAAGACGAGCCGCCCAAGGCTCCGCCTCCCCTTAGCCCATTTCGGGGCATCCGAAGCGGTACTTGCCCCCCGTTTGGGCATGGACGGTGGTACTGAGGAACGGCCTGGCGGCGGTTCCTTGGCCAGCCATCTCTTGGGGGAGCGGTCTGTACGCCGTGGGGAGAGGTAGAAGGGGATGGGTGTCGGGGCTTTCAGGCATCCTTCGGCGGGGGGTCGTGGCGGAAGGTGATGCTGAGGCGGGGGCCGGTGGGGCGGGAGAGCTTCGGGACCGAGTGTTCGAAGCAGTGTTGGCAGGTGCCGCCCATGACCAGAAGGTCACCGGAGCCGAGCACGAATCGCCTGGACTTGCCCCCACCCACAGGGCGGAGCAAGAAGGGACGGGCTGCGCCCAGTGAGACGACAGCTATGGCCGGTTGCCTGAACGTCCGACCCACCCTGTCGGCATGCCAGGCCACGCTGTCGCGTTCATGGCGGTAGAGGTTGATGCCGACCCGGGGGAACGCCTGCCGGTAGTACGTCTCCAGTATCCCGGCCATGTCGTTGACCACGGGAACGAGCGAACCGAGCACGTCGGCGTCGAGGTGGTTGGACAGCCGGGGAACCTCCACCGTCTTGTCGTACATGGGGCGCCGCTCTGCGAACAGCGGGACTCTCGCCACCAGGGTGTCCAACAGGGTGTCGCCCCCTCGTATGAACTCGGTCATTGTGTCCACCCACGCATCGTTGCCGAGGGCCACACGAGTGACGGCAAGCTCGAGCGCAACCGGCTCCTGCAAACTCCACAAGGCAGGCTGGACGGTGGTACCGCAGGAAGGCAAGGGCGGAGAAGCTACTGACATGGGCCGCACACTCTACGGGCACCGGGTGACAACATTGCCGGATTGCCGAGCTAGGCCCGGCGAACGGGATGCCTCACCGTCTCTCACCTCCGCAAGCGGGTCAGTGCTCTCGGCAGTGACATTGCCTTTTTGGGGGCTCTACACGTCGTAGCTGGGAGAAGCCCCGGTGGACACTGAGGGGTTGTTCAGTGGCAGCCCAGGGGATGTTCAGGAGATGGGCAGTGGCAGCTCAGCCACTTCTCTCGCTCCTCCCTCACTCTTCAGCGAGGAACTCCAGCATGGCCGGGTAGGCGGCGGGGTCTTGGATCATGAAGACGTGGCCGCCGTCGAAGACTTCCAGGCGGGCGTTGGGGATGCGGTCGCACAGGAGTTCGCTGTTGCGCAGGGGGGCGATGCCGTCGTGCGCCCCGGCGCACACCAGGGTGGGGACGTCGATCTCGCCCAGCCGATCCACCACGTCGTGACCCCGGCGGGCTTCCAGTTGGCCCACCGCACCCGGCGTCTCCTGGGGTAGGGCCGGGCCGTCGGGGCGTATCGCCGTGACAAACGTCTCGATGCCGGGAGGCAGCGGCCCACCCCGCTCGTAGCGGGTGTCCATGATCTCCAGGGTGGTCTCCGCCCGCTCGGCCGGATCGAGATCGGCCAGGGTGTGCAGGGGCCACGAGCTGTACTCGGGGCCGCCCGGCGAGGTGCAGTTGAGCACCAGCTTGCTGATGCGTCCGGGATGGCGCACGGCCAGGTTCATGCCGACCATGCCGCCGAAGCTGGTACCCACCACCGGCACCCGCTCCCATCCCAGAAAGTCCAACAGGGCCGCCGCGTCGTCGGCGTAGTCGGCCATGGTCCACGGCAGGGGAGGCGTGGAGGTCTGCCCCAGGCCCCGTTGGTCGTAGTGGGCCACACAGAACGCCGCATTGAGCGGGTTCTGGTCGGGAGCGGTCAGGCGCAGGTCGCCCCCGCTGCCGCTGATGTTGAGGAGCGGTGGCCCCGAGCCGTGCAACTCGAAGTAGAGGTTGAGATCCCGGACCTTGGCTCGCGGCATCCCTCAAGCGTATTGCTGCGACACACCACGAGCCACGAGGCCCCTGCCTGCCCCCGTCCGGGCTCAGACGAACGCCGAGGCGAACACCAACGACACGATGGTCATGACCTTGATGAGGATGTTCATGGACGGCCCCGAGGTGTCCTTGAAGGGATCACCCACGGTGTCGCCCACCACGGCGGCCTTGTGGGGCTCGGAGCCCTTGCCCCCGTGGGCGCCGGCCTCGATGTACTTCTTGGCGTTGTCCCACGCCCCGCCCGCGTTGGCCATGAAGATGGCCAGGGCGAAACCGGTCACCAGGGCACCGGCCAGAAAGCCGCCCAGGGTGTCCACGTCGATGAACCCGATCACGAGCGGTACCACCACGGCCAGGGCGCCGGGGGCCAGCATCTCCCGCAGGGAGGCCTTGGTGGAGATGGCCACACACCGGGCCGAGTCGGGCGACACCCCTTCGGCTCCGTCGCGCAGGCCGGGAATCTCCCGGAACTGACGGCGGACCTCCTCGATCATCTTGTTGGCCGCCCGACCCACCGCGTCGATGGTGAGGGCCGCGAACAGAAACGGCAGCATGGCTCCCAGGAATAGGCCGATGAACACGTCCACCTTGCCGACGTCCAAGGAGAGTATGAAGTCGGGATCCTCCAGTTTCAGGGCCACCTCGAACGTCTTGAACAAGGCCAGAGCGGTGAGGGCGGCCGAGCCCACCGCGAACCCCTTGGCGATGGCTGCGGTGGTGTTGCCCAGCGAGTCGAGGGCGTCGGTCACCTCCCGCACCTTGGGGTCGAGTTCGGACATTTCGGCGATGCCGCCCGCGTTGTCGGCGATGGGGCCGTAGGCGTCCACCGACACCACCACGCCGGTGGTGGCCAGCATCCCGATGGCGGCCACCGCGATCCCGTAGATGCCCGATGCGGTGGAGTCGCCCAGCGTCTGCTGGCCGCCCCAGTAGGCCACCAGCACGCCGGCGCCGATGAGCACCACCGACGCCGCCACCGACACCATGCCCGCGCTGATGCCCGACAGCACCGTGGTGGCCGGGCCGGTCTCGGACTGCTTGGCGATTTTGCGTACCGGGGAGTAGTGGTCGCTGGTCCAGATCTCGGCCACCTTGCCGATGGCCCAGCCCACGGCCAGGCCGCCGATCACCGAGACGGGCAGCCCCCACCAGCCTTCGAAGTCGTCGCCGGTGAAGAACCACAAGCCGATCAGGACGGTGCCCACCACGGTCAGGGCCATGGCCACGTTGGTGCCCATGTGGAGCTGACGGGACAGGCTCTTCACGTCGGCGCTGGCGCTGCCCCGCACCGCGAACGAGCCCACGATGGCGGCCAGCATCCCCACGAAGGCCACGGCCAGAGGGAACATGAGTTGGGCCAGCCCGATGTCGCTGCCGGTGGCCTCGGTGCCGAGCACCGCGAACGAGAACGCGGTCAGCGCGATGGGGGCGATGATCGATCCGCTGTAGCTCTCGAACAGGTCGGCCCCCATGCCGGCCACGTCGCCCACGTTGTCGCCCACGTTGTCGGCGATGGTGGCGGGATTGCGGGGATCGTCCTCGGGGATGCCCGCTTCCACCTTGCCCACCAGGTCGGCCCCCACGTCGGCGGCCTTGGTGTAAATGCCGCCGCCCACGCGGGAGAACAGGGCGATGGAGCTGGCCCCCAGGCCGAACGCGGTGAAGATCTCGAACGGATCGTCCACCGAGAGCCACTCCACGAACAGCAGGTAGGTGAAGGCCAAACCCAAGAGGCTCAATCCGGCCACGGAGAAGCCCATGACCGCGCCGCCCCGGAAGGCCAACGGCAGCGCCCGGGCCGGGCCCTCGGTGGCCGCTTGGGTGGTGCGGGCGTTGGCCATGGTGGCCACCGTCATGCCCACGTACCCGGCGCCGGCCGACAGGACCGCGCCCAGGATGTAGCTGATGAAGGTGAGCTCCACCCCGGTGAGCAGGGGGATGAGTACGGCCATGATGATCACGAACCCGGTGACCCAGGTGTACTCCTGCTTGAGGAACGCTCGGGCCCCCGACTGGATCTCGGTCATGAGATGGACCATGCGGTCGTTGCCCGGCGGGGCGGCCTTGACCAGCCTGAAGAAGAAGAAGGCGAGTACGAGCGCAAGAATGGCGCTCAAACCGGCAAGATAAGGAACGGCGTCCACGTTGACCCCCTGTGTCTACGGTGAGTGGGACTCCCTCGCGCAACCACGGCACGCACAAGCGCTCGCAAGCGCCCACGAGTGCCCACAAACGCTCGCAAGCGCAGTCAGCGTGGGAATCCTCGGTGAAGTTATCCACCACGTGAGCGGCCTGCCAAGGTTGCCCGAGGTACCGGTACGCGCCGGTGACCGCCCGGATGCTCGACTTCCGGCCCGGTACCCTGGCGGGGTGGACAGCCTCCCCCGGATGCGGTCGCAAGCCCGGCAGGCCCGTCGATCCTTCCCCGATCCCACCGGTGCCGCGGAGGCCGTCTGCCGATCGGTGCTGTCAACCGGCTGGTTGGACGGTGCCCGGAGGGTGGCGGCCACCCTGGCCGACGACGGGGAACTCGACCCGGCGCCGGTGGTGGCCGCCTGTCGCGCTCGGGGCATCGGGGTGTACTTCCCGGTGATGCGGGATCCGGATCCCCTGCGGTTCGCCCCCGCCGACGCCGACACCCCCCTGGTGGCCAACCGCTTCGGGATTCTCGAGCCCGACGTGAACCCGGCCACGCTGGTGTCGGCGGTGGACCTGGACGTGGCGTTGGCCCCGCTGGTGGTGTTCGACGACATGGGCCACCGCGCGGGTCGGGGCCGGGGCTACTACGACCGGGCCCTGGCCCACCTGCTGGGCGGCCCCCGCCCGGCCCAACCCCTGGTGGTGGGGCTGGCCTACGAGCTGCAGCGGGTGGACGAGGTGCCCACCCACCCCGGCGACGTACCCATGGACGCGGTGGTCACCGAGCAACGGGTGCGGGTGTTCACGTCGGGGCTGGATGCGTCGCCTGGGTCGTGACCGGGGACGGCTCGAACGGCTGCCGGCGAACCGGGTGCAGGGCTCGCCACCGGGGAGAATTTCGGCAAGGATGAGACCGTGCGCATCGTGGTCGTGGGCGCCGGCGAGGTGGGGTTCTACGTCGCCCAGATTCTGAGCCAAGAAGGCAACACGGTGTCGGTGGTGGAGTTGGACGCCAAGAAGCTGCACAACGTGGCCGAGGAACTCGACGTGCTGGCCGTGGAGGGCAGCGGCACCCACCCCCACATCCTCCGCCAGGCGGGCATCAAGGGGGCCGACCTGCTGGTGGCGGTCACCGCCAGCGACGAGGTGAACCTGGTGGCCTGCCTCTTGGCCAAACAGCACGGGGTGGAGCGCACCATCGCCCGCATCCAGGCCCGCAACCTGCGGGAGAAGGACGCCCGGGAGCTGCGGGAGGCCATGAAGGCCGACACCATCATCGACCCCGACGAGGAGACCGCGCTGGAGATCATGGATCTCCTGTCTTATCCGGGGGCCACCGACGTGACCGTCATGGCCGACGGCGAGGTGGTGGTGGTGGGGGCCAAGCTCACCGACGACGCCCCGTGGGCCGATCAACGGCTGGCCGACATCGCCGAGGAGTACGAACCCGACTGGGACTTCCTGGTGGCGGTGCTCACCCGGGAGGGCGAAACCCGGATCCCCCGGGCCGACACCACCCTGGCGGCCGGCGATCTCTTGCGGGTGGTGTGCAAGCGGCGGGCCCGCCGCACCCTGCTGCCGCTGATGGGCCTGGCGCCGGGAACGCACCGCCGGGTCATGCTGCTGGGCGGGGGGCGCACCGCCGAGATCGTGGGACGGCGCCTGGCCGAGCGCCACGCCGAGGTGGTGCTCATAGAACGCAACCTGGAGCGGGCGGAGAAGCTGAGCGAGGACCTGGACGGGGTGCTGGTGATCCACGGCGACATCACCGACCCCGAACTGCTGGAGTCCGAGGACGTCGGCAACTTCGACGCGGTCATTGCCCTGACCGGCAAGGACGACGCCAACATCTTGGCCTGTCTGTACGCCAAGTCGATGGGGGCCAGCGAGACGATCGCCGCCATCCACAACCTGGCCCTGCGGACCCTGCTGCGGGAGGTGGGCATCGACGTGGCCCTGTCGCCCCGCACGGCCAGCGCCAACGGCGTGCTCCGCTACGTGCGGGGGGAGGTGGCCCAGGTGGCCACCTACCTGTCGGGAGACTTCGAGATCATCGAAGCGGAAATCAAAGAGGGCTCCCCGGCCGACGGGGTGGTGGTGAACGAGCTGGGTCTGCCCAAGGACGTGCTCATCGGCGCCTACGTGCGGGACGGCAAGCCGCAGATCGGCCGGGGACGCAGCCAGCTCCGCAGCCGCGACCACATCGTGGTCTTCGCCCGCCCCGACTCGGTGGACGAAGTGAAGCGCTTCTTCGGGTGAGCCGCCCATGAGCGACCCGTCACGGGTCCGCTTCCCCTGGCACCGCTCCGCGGTTCGAGTCCTGACGTCGGTGGTGGTTATCGCCGTCGCCCTGGTGCTGGTTTCCACCGTGGTCTACTGGGCCTCGGGGGAGGTGGAGCGCGTCGACGACGCCTTGTTCGAGTCGGTGGCCGGGTTCACCACCACGTCGCTGACGGTTCTGGACCCCGAGGCCCTGCCGGCATGGCTGCTGTGGTGGCGGGCGGTCACCCAGTGGGCCGGGGGTTTTGGCGCGCTCGTGTTCGCCCTGGTGGTGGTGCCCACCTTCGGGGGCCAGCGGCGGCTGAGCGAGGTGGCCGAAGGGCGGGGCCGACGGGCGGTGCTGTCCAGCGCCTGGTCGCACACCACCCGTCGGGTGGTGCTGGCCTACGGCGGCTTGACCCTGGTGGTGATGGCGGCCTACGCCCTGGCCGGCATGGGGGCCCGAGACGCCGCCACCTTCGGGCTGACCACCGCTTCCACCGGTGGGTTCTCCAACTACCGGGACTCATTCGCCCACTTCGACTCGGCCGCGGTGGAGTGGGTCGGGGCCGGGGCCATGGCCGTGGCCGGCATGTCGGTGGCGGTGTTGGTGTGGATCGTTCGCGGCCAGGCCCAAGCCCTGTGGCGGTCGACCGAACTGAAGCTCTACGCCGGGTTGATGTTGGGCGCCACAATGCTGGTGTCCGCCTGGACCTGGCAGGACACCGGCGGAGGGGTGGCCACCGTTCGCCAGTCGTTCTTCACGGTGGCCTCGGCCATGAGCACCACCGGCTTCCGGGTGACCGACTGGGGGCAGTGGGTGCAGGCCCCCCAGACCCTGCTGCTCATCCTCATCGGGGTGGGATCGATGGCGGGCTCGGCGGGCGGCGGGTTCCGCATGTTGCGGGTCATCCAGTTGCTGGGCATCGTGCGGCGAGAGCTGGTGATGCAGCTCCATCCCCAGGCGGTGGTGAAGGTGAAGGTGTCGGGCGCCGCGGTCTCGGAGTCGTCGCTCATCCGGGTCCAGACGTTTCAGATCCTGTGGGTGTTGGCCGCGGCCATCGGGGTGTTCGCCCTGGCGTCGTTGGGCAGCGACGTGCCCACCGCGGTGTCGGGGGCCATCTCGGCGCTGGCCACCGCCGGGCCCGGATTGGGCGACCTGTCCGGCTTCGCCGACGCCACCGTGTTGGCCGCCCCGGCCCGGGCGGTGACCATGGCGTTGATGTTGCTGGGCCGGCTGTCGATCTATCCGCTGGTGGTGGTGATCGGCTGGGGGGTGGGGGAGGCCCAGCGGATGAGATTGCGTCGATGAGGTTGAGATGAGGGCACGGATCCTGAAAGTCCGCCGGTGGAACGTGACCAGCCGGGTGGGGTTCGTGGTGGGCCTGGGGCTGTTGTTCCTGGTGCCGGGGATGTTGTTCGCCACCATGGTGGAATGGGGTTCGTCCACCTCCCACGACGAGGCCGCCCTGGGCTTGGGGGCGTTGGCAACGCTGGCGGCGGGGGCCCTCCTGGTGACGTTCACCCGCCTGGATGAGGAGATGCCGCCCGCGTCGGTGTTCGCCGCGGTGGCCTGGACCTGGATCGGCTCGTCGGTGGCCGGGGCGCTGCCGTTTTGGTTCTCCGGGGAGTTGGGCAGCTTCGACAACGCCCTGTTCGAGTCGGTGTCGGGCTATACCGCCACCGGGTCCACCGTGCTCCACCCCATCGAGGAGGCCGGCCGGGGGGTGCTCATGTGGCGCCAGGTGATCCAGTGGTACGGGGGCATGGGGATGGTTGTGTTGGCCGTGACCGTCCTTCCGTTCCTGGGGGTGGGCGGGCTCAGCCTCATCACCGCCGAGGCCCCCGGACCCACCTCCGATCGGCTGGCCCCTCGGGTGAGCTCCACCGCTAGGCGCCTGTGGGCGCTGTACGTGGGCTTCACCGTGGCGGTGGCCGTGGCCCTGTTGGCCACCGGGCTGAGCCTGTACGACGCGGTGGCCCACGCCTTCACCACCGCGAGCACCGGGGGGTTCTCGCCCTACGACAGCTCCATCGGCCATTTCGACAGCCAGGCAGTGGAGGCGGTGATCATCGTGGGGATGCTGGTGTGCGGGGCCAGCTTCACCCTGCACTGGCGAGCCGTGTCGGGCAACCCCCGGGCTTACGGACACTCGTCGGAGTTCCGGGTGTATCTGGTGGTCATCCTCGCCGCTGCCGCCCTCACGGCCCTGTTGAACTGGGGGCACGACGTGACCGACTTGGCCGCCGGGATCCGCAACGGCGTCTTCAACGCCACCACCTTGGGCACCAGCACCGGGTTCAGCAACGCTTCAGGGGCCAATCCGGGGGGCGACTTCGCCGCCTGGACGCCGGGGGCGCAGGCCCTGTTGTTGCCACTCATGGTGATGGGCGGCATGTCCGGCAGCACCGCCGGGGGCCTGAAGGTGCTGCGGGCCCAGGTGATGGCCAAGTACATGCGGGTGGGGCTCCTGCGGATCAAACACCCGAGGGTGGTGGCCCGGGTCAAGCTGGGGACAATGGCCTTGTCGGCCCCGGTGCTGCAGCGGGTGGCCGGTTTGGTGGCCCTGTACGCGTTCACCGCCTTCGTCGGCACCATGGTGTTGTCGATGCTGGGCCAAGACCTGGTCACCTCGTCGTCGGGGGCGATCAGCGCGATGAGCAACATGGGACCCGCGTTGGGTGAGGCCGGGCCGACGTCCAACTTCTTGGTGTTCACCCGGCCGGCCCGGGCGGTGCTGATGGCGCTCATGCTCATCGGCCGGCTGGAGTTCTTCGCCGTGTTCCTGGTGGTGGTGGCCGCCTACGAGCGAACCCGCCGGGTGGCCCGAGTCAAGCTGCGTCGCTGAGGAACTGGCCCAGGGCTCGGTGACGGCGTTGCCCAGGGTGGCTCGGATCAACCTGCGTCGCTGAGGAACTGGCCCAGGGCCCGGGCGAAGTCAATCGGATCCTGCACGCCGCACATCTCGCGAGCCGAGTGCATGGAGAGCTGGGCCACCCCGGCGTCCACCGTGCTCACCCCGATGCCCGCCGAGGCCATCGGACCGATGGTGCTGCCACACACCATGTCGCCTCGGTGGACGTACATTTGGTGGCTCACCCCGGCCCGCTCACAGGCGGCCACGAAGGCGGCTTCGGCCACCGCGTCGGTGGCGTAGCGCCGGGCGGCATTGCGCTTGATCACCGGCCCACCGTCGATGGCGACGGGATGGTCGGGCCGGTGGCGCTCGGGATAGTTGGGGTGGGTGGCGTGGGCCCCGTCGGCCGACACGCACCGCGATCGGGCCAACGCCGGGTGCAGGGCGCTCCGGCTACCGGCGATCCGCTCCAACACCGTGGGCAACAGGGTGGAGGCGGCCCCCTCGGCCGACACGCTGCCCACCTCCTCGTGATCGAACAGGCACAGCACCGAGCTTGCCGCGGTGTCGTCGGGGGCATCGATCAAGGCCCGCAGCCCGGCCCAGCACGACACCAGGTTGTCGATCCGGGGGGCGAAGAGGAACTCCCCGTCGAGGCCGGCCACCGTCGACGGGGTGAGGTCGTGGAGCATGGCGTCCCAGGCCACCACCTCGCCGGGGGCCAGCCCCGCGGCCTCGGCCACCACCTCGGCGAAGGCCCCGTCGGCCCGAGGCCCCAGCCCCCACACCGGGGTCAGGTGATGCTGGGGGTTGAGCTGGACACCCTTCTGGTTGACCTCTCGATCCAGATGGATGGCCAACTGGGGCACCCGCAGCACCGGTCGGTCGATGCGGAACAGCCGGGTCTGCGAACGGGTGGTCACCCGCCCGGCCACCCCCAGGTCGCGGTCCAGCCAACTGTTGAGCAGGACCCCGCCGTACACCTCCACCCCGAGTTGGCGGTATCCCGCCGCCCCGGTGTCGGGACGGGGCGTGATGCGCAGATTGGGGCTGTCGGTGTGGGCGCCGACGATGCGAAAGCCCCGCTCGCAGGATCGGTGGCGCCAGGCCACCAGCGACCCGCCTCGGCAGACGAAGCGGTCTCCGGTGGTGTCGGGCCAATGATCGGCCTCGTCCAAAGGGGTGAATCCGGCGTCCCGCAACCGAGCCGACACCTCGGCCACCACGTGGAACGGGGTGGGGGAGGCGTCGATGAACTCGATCAGCTCCTGAATGCCTGTGCTCTTCGTGTCTGGTGCCACTCCAGCCCCATTCTCAACAGGTGCAGTCACCCGGCGGTCGTGTCCTGTCGCCGCCCTCCGGCGGCAACAGACTTGGTAGGACTCCGGCGGCCAACAATAAAATTGGAACCCTGCCGCTGGCCAATGTCGTCTCGGCGCGCACCGCCAACCTGCCCAAAAGGACGAAATGAGCAACCGGCCGCAGATTCCCGATCTGCCCCGCACCCAAGGCCTCTACAGCCCCCACAACGAACACGACAGTTGCGGGGTGGGCTTCCTGGTGGACCTCAAGGGCCGGGCGCGCCACGAGATCGTCTCCGCGGGATTCGGGGCCCTCTGCAACCTGCAGCACCGGGGCGCGTTGGGGGCCGAGGCCAACACCGGCGACGGTGCGGGCCTGTTGATCCAGATACCCGACCGGTTCTACCGGGAGGTCTGCGAGATGGATCTGCCCCCGGTCGGCCAGTACGCCACCGGCATCGGCTTCCTGCCCGACCACCCCGACGCCGCCCACCAGGCCCGAGCGGCCATGGACGCCATCGCCCGCGACGAGGGGCTCACGCCCCTGGGGTGGCGGGCGGTGCCCACTCGTCCCGACGAACTGGGAGCGGGCGCGCTGGCCACCATGCCGTCGTTCTGGCAGCCCTTCTACACCGCCGACGGCCTGGATCCCGACGCCTTGATGCGACGGGCGTACATCGTGCGCACCCGGATCCGCAACGAGGTGACCTACGAGACCGACGACCAGGGCGACACCGGCGCGTTGGGGTCCAAGGCCCGCAAGCTGACCTACGGCTACTTCGCCAGCCTCTCCAACCGCACCATCGTCTACAAGGGCATGCTCACCACCCCCCAGCTCGGGGAGTTCTACCCCGACTTGAGCGACCAGCGGGTGACCAGCGCGCTGGCCATGATCCACTCCCGATTCTCCACCAACACCTTCCCGTCGTGGTCGCTGGCCCATCCCTACCGCTTCATCTCCCACAACGGCGAGATCAACACCGTGCAGGGAAACCGCAACTGGATGGCGACCCGGGAGGCGCTGTTGGCGTCGCCGCGGTTGCCCGGCAACCTGGAGCGGTTGTTCCCGATATGCGCCGAAGGGGTGAGCGACACCGCCAGCTTCGATCAGGTCCTGGAGCTGCTGTACATGGGCGGCTACTCGCTGCCCCACGCGGTGCTCATGATGATCCCCGAGCCGTGGGAGAACCACGAGGCCATGTCGCCCGAGCTTCGGGCCTTCTACCGCTACTACGCCTCGCTGATGGAGCCCTGGGACGGGCCGGCCGACATCGTGTTCAGCGACGGCACGCTGATCGGCGCGGTGCTGGACCGCAACGGCCTGCGGCCCTCCCGCTACTGGGTCACCGACGACGACTTGGTCATCATGGCCTCGGAGGTCGGGGTCATGGACGTGGACCCCGCATCGGTGGTGGAAAAGGGGCGCTTGCAGCCCGGACGCATGTTCCTGGTGGACACCGCCCAGGGCCGCATCGTGCGGGACGCGGAGATCAAGCAGGAGCTGGCCTCGGCCCACCCCTACGAGCAGTGGCTGGCCGACAACCAAGTCGACCTGGACGACCTGGCGGATCGCCCCCGTGCTGCTCTCGACGAACCCCCGCTGTTGGTCCGCCAGCAATTGTTCGGCTACACCCACGAGGAGCTGAAGCTGTTGGTGGCCCCGATGGCCCAACAGGGCAAAGAGGCCCTGGGCTCCATGGGCACCGACACCCCGGTGGCCGTGCTGTCGGACCGGTCCCGCCTGCTCTACGACTACTTCCAGCAACTGTTCGCCCAGGTGACCAACCCGCCCCTGGACGCCATCCGCGAGGAGATCATCACCGCCACCTGCGGCTGGCTCGGCCCCGAGGGCAACCTGTTGGACCCCCAGCCCCGGTCGTGTCGCCAGATCTTCACCTCCCACCCGGTGATCACCGACCAACAGTTGGCCAACCTGGTGGGGGTGGACGGACCGGGCGGCCACGACCACTGGCACACCGAAGTGGTGCCCTGCCTCTACGAGGTGGCCGACGGGGGACCGGGGCTGCGGCTGGCCGTGCAACGCATCCGGGAGCAGGTCAGCCGGGCCATTGCCTCGGGCAAGAACATCATCGTGCTGTCCGACCGGGGCGCGGGGCCCCAGTCGGCTCCCATCCCCTCGCTGTTGGCCACCGCCGCGGTCCACCACCACTTGATCCGGGAGAAGACCCGCACCCGGGTGGGCCTGGTGGTGGAATCCGGGGACGCCCGCGAGGTTCACCACATGTGCCTGCTCTTGGCGTACGGGGCCACCGCCGTCAACCCCTATCTGGCCTTCGAGTCCATCGACTGGATGATCGACGAGGGCCTGTGCGGCTTCTCCCCCGACAACGACAAGGCCACCGCCCACCGCAACTACATCACCGCCTGCGACAAGGGGGTGCTCAAGGTGATGTCCAAGATGGGCATCTCCACCGTGAAGTCGTACGTGGGCGCCCAGATCTTCGAAGCCATCGGCCTGGGTCATCCCATCGTGCAGGAGTGCTTCACCGGCACGGTCAGCCGGCTCGGGGGCATCGGCTTTCCCCAACTGGCCGAGGAGGTGCGGCTGCGCCATCGCATCGCCTACCCCGACAACCCCGATGAGCGGGCCCACCGGTCCCTGGACGGGGGAGGGGAGTACCAGTGGCGACGGGAGGGGGAGTACCACCTGTTCAACCCCGAAACGGTGTTCAAACTCCAGCACGCCACCCGCCAGGGCCGCTACGACATCTTCAAGGAGTACACCGCGAAAGTGGACGCCCAGTCGGAGCGGTTGGCCACTTTGCGGGGCCTGTTCCGCTTCCGAACCGGCCTGCGGGCCCCGGTGCCTCTCGAGGAGGTGGAGCCGGTGGCCGACATCGTGGCCCGCTTCTCCACCGGGGCCATGTCGTACGGCTCGATCTCGGCCGAGGCCCACGAGACGCTGGCCATCGCCATGAACCGCATCGGCGGCAAGTCCAACACCGGGGAAGGGGGCGAAGATCCCCGGCGCTACGTACCCGATCCGAACGGCGACATGCGCCGCTCGGCCATCAAGCAGGCCGCCTCGGGGCGGTTCGGGGTCACCAGCGAGTACCTGGTGAACAGCGACGACATCCAGATCAAGATGGCCCAGGGGGCCAAGCCGGGCGAGGGGGGCCAGTTGCCGGGCCACAAGGTCTGGCCGTGGATCGCCGAGGTCCGCTACTCCACCCCCGGCGTGGGGCTCATCTCCCCGCCGCCCCACCACGACATCTACTCCATCGAGGATCTGGCCCAGCTCATCCACGACCTCAAGAACGCCAACCCCACCGCCCGCATCCACGTGAAGCTGGTGTCGGAGCTGGGCGTGGGCACGGTGGCCGCCGGGGTGTCCAAGGCCCACGCCGACGTGGTGCTCATCTCCGGCCACGACGGGGGCACCGGGGCGTCGCCGTTGACCTCCATCAAACACGCCGGTACCCCCTGGGAGCTGGGCCTGGCCGAGACCCAGCAGACGTTGCTGTTGAACCGCTTGCGGGACCGGATCGTGGTCCAGACCGACGGGCAGCTCAAGACCGGGCGGGACGTGATGATCGCCGCCCTGTTGGGGGCCGAGGAGTTCGGGTTCGCCACCGCCCCGCTGGTGGTGATGGGGTGCGTGATGATGCGGGTCTGCCACCTGGACACCTGTCCGGTGGGGGTGGCCACCCAGGACCCCAAGTTGCGCCAGAAGTTCACCGGCCGGCCCGAGTTCGTCATCAACTTCATGGAGTACATCGCCGAAGAGGTACGGGAGCTGTTGGCCATGCTGGGCTTTCGCACCCTGGCCGAGGCAGTGGGCCAGGTGGAGAGCCTGGACGTGAGCGACGCCGTGGACCACTGGAAGGCGGCCGGACTCGACCTGTCGCCCATTCTGTACGCCCCCGAGATTCCCCCGGAGGCCGCCCGCCACTGCACCGAGGCCCAGGACCACGGGCTGGACCGAGCCCTCGACCAGCAGCTCATCGCCCTGGCCGAGCCCGCCCTGGAGGACGGGCACCCGGTGGAGATCGACCTGCTCATCGCCAACGTGAACCGCACCGTCGGCACCATGCTGGGCCACCACGTGACCACCAAGTGGGGCGCGGGCGGCCTGCCCGACGACACCATCCGCATCCACTTCACCGGTTCGGCGGGCAACAGCTTCGGGGCCTTCCTGCCCCGGGGGATCACCATGACCCTGGTGGGCGACGCCAACGACTACGTGGGCAAGGGCCTGTCGGGGGGGCGCATCATCGTGACCCCCGACCCTCGGGCCCCCTTCGCGGCCGAGCACAACGTGATCGCGGGCAACGTGATCGGCTACGGCGCCACCGGCGGGGAGCTGTACCTGCGGGGTCTGGTGGGGGAGCGGTTTTGCGTCCGCAACTCCGGGGCCACCGCGGTGGTGGAGGGGGTGGGCGACCACGGGTGCGAGTACATGACCGGCGGACGGGCGGTGGTGCTCGGCCCCACGGGCCGCAACTTCGGCGCGGGCATGTCCGGGGGAATCGCCTACGTGTACGACCCCGAGGGCGTGTTCCCGGCGAAGGTCAACCGGGAGATGGTCGACCTCGAACCGTTGGACGACACCGACCGGGAGTGGCTGGGGGGCTGTCTGAGCCGCCACATGGCCAACACCGGTTCGGAGGTGGCCGAGAGAATCCTGGCCCGCTGGGCCACCGAGGCCGACCGGTTCACCAAGGTGATGCCCAAGGACTACAAGCGGGTGTTGCAGGCACAGGCCGAGGCCGAGCGGACGGGGACCGACGCCGAAGCAGCCATCATGGCGGCCGCCCATGGGTGACATCCGGGGGTTCATCAAGCACGATCGCCAACTGCCCACCCGCCGGGCCGTGCCCGTGCGGATCAAGGACTGGAACGAGGTCTACGAGGACTTCGCCGCCGATTCGGTGCGCACCCAGGCGTCGCGCTGCATGGACTGCGGCATCCCGTTCTGCAACAACGGGTGCCCGCTGGGAAACCTGATCCCCGACTGGAACGACCTCGTCTACCGGGACCACTGGCGGGAGGCCATCGAGCGTCTCCACGCCACCAACAACTTCCCGGAGTTCACCGGTCGGCTCTGCCCGGCGCCCTGCGAGGCGGCCTGTGTGCTGGGCATCAACGACGACCCGGTCACCATCAAGCAGATCGAGGTGGAGATCGTGGATCGGGCCTGGGAGGAGGGCTGGATCACCCCGGTGGTTCCGGGGGACCGAACCGGCCGCACGGTGGCGGTGGTGGGCTCGGGCCCGGCGGGTTTGGCCGCCGCCCAGCAGCTCACCCGGGCGGGCCATGAGGTGGTGGTGTTCGAGCGGGCCGACCGCATCGGCGGCCTGCTGCGCTACGGCATTCCCGAGTTCAAGATGGAAAAGCGCCATCTCGACCGCCGCCTGGCCCAGATGGAGGCCGAGGGCACCGTGTTCCGGCCCGGCGTGAACGTGGGCGTCGACGTGAGCGCGGCCGACCTCACCGAACAGTACGACGCGGTGGTGTTGGCCGGGGGGGCCACCCAGTGGCGGGACCTGCCCATCCCCGGTCGTGAACTGGCCGGGATCCACCAGGCCATGGAGTACCTGCCCCCGGCCAACCGGGTGCAAGAGGGGGATCTGGAGGAGCATCCCTTCTCCGCCGCCGGTCGCAACGTGATCATCATCGGGGGCGGCGACACCGGGGCCGACTGTCTGGGCACCGCCCATCGCCACGGCGCCGCCTCCATCCACCAGTTCGAGATCCTGCCCCGGCCTCCCGAGGATCGCGACGACTCCACGCCGTGGCCGACGTGGCCGCTGATGTACCGGTCGTCGTCGGCCCACGAGGAGGGCGGGACGCAGGTCTACGCCATCAACACCGTGGAGTTCATCGGCTCGAACGGCCAGGTGGAGGCGTTGCGGACGGTGGACGTCCACCAGAGCTTCGAGGACGGGCGCATGCGCTTCGACCCCGTCGAGGGCAGCGAGCGGGAGTACCCGGCCGAGCTGGTGCTGTTGGCCATGGGCTTCACCGGTCCGGAGACCGGGGGCCTGCTCGACGACCTGGGGGTGGAGATCACCGACCGCGGCACCGTGGCCCGTGACCACAACTGGATGAGCACCGTGCCCGGTGTGTTCGTGGCCGGGGACATGGGTCGGGGCCAGAGCCTCATTGTGTGGGCCATCGCCGAGGGACGGGCCTGCGCCGCCGCCGTTGACGAGTACCTCACCGGCGACACCTTGCTGCCGGCGCCGCTGTTGCCCACCGCCCAGCAACTCCGGTAGACCAGCCGCTCCGGTAGTCCGGCCGCTCAGAAGGGCTGGGCGTCGAGGAAGTCCAGCGCGGCGTCGATGAAATCGAACGACTTGGGGGTGGCGAAGTGATCCACCCCCCGAAGGGTCACCGGTCGGGCGTCGGGCAGGGCGGCCACCAACTCGTCGGCCGGGTAAGCGAAGTCCCGGTCACCGACCACCACCAGGGTGGGCACGGTGACGGTGGCCAGGCAGTCGGTGTCGAAGGCCGTCCGGCCGGCCAACAGGGCGGCCAGGGCCTGGCGGTCGGCCTCGGGGTCGTCGGCCAGGGTGGAGAAGTGAATGGCCTCGGGATTCTCGGGGTCGGGGTCCCCGGTGACCGCCTGCAGGATCATGCGGCTGTGGTCCTCGTCGCGGTGGAACAGGTTCTTGCCCACGCCCGCCACCACCAGCCGGTGGAATCGTTCCGGCGTTCGGGAGGCGATGGAGAGCAGCGTGTAGGCCCCGAGCGAGAAGCCGATGGCGTCGATGGGCTCCGGGGGGAAGTGGTCCACCACGTGCTGGTCGAATCCGGCGTAGCCCTCGGGCTCGTGGGGCTTGGGGGCGGAGCCGTGGCCCATCAGGTCGATGCCGATGACCTCCCGGCCCGCGTCGGCCAACAGGTCGAACCAGGCGTTGTCCCCCCAGGTGCGACGGGCCGAACCGGCCAGTCCGTGCAGCAAGGCCACCGGAGGTCCGCTCATGGGCGCACTGTAGTAGCGGGCTCCGAATCCCGGAAAGAAGTGGGGGCCGAGAAAGAAGGAGGCCCCGAGTAGCCTCCCGGTCGAAACCGGTCGACTTCTCGGGGCCGTCCCGTCCGGTCCCGGTTCCCCGTTGAGCGGGCGCCCTCCGGTTTCCCGTTTCCTCGCTCCAGTTTCTCACGGCACTCGGTCGGTGTTCCGGGCTCTGGCTTTCGGTGGTGCCACCGACTTCCTCGGCCCTTCCCAGCGACCCGGTGTGACCCTTCGGCCTGGACCCCTCGGTCTCGACCTTGCGATCCCAACCTCTCGGCTTTGACCTCTGATCTTGACCGGTGATCTCGACCTGTGATCCCCGCTTGACTCTGGAGAGTGGGGACACCATAGCGCGGTAAAACCCCTGGTCAAGGGGAAAATGCAAATCCACAGGCTTATCCCCAACTGTGAGTAGAAATCCCCAGGCAACCCAAAATTGACCACAGGTACAGGCGGCCCTCGGCCCCCATTTGCTCAGAACAGCAAGACCCTTACGACCAGTCGATGTCGCCCATTCGGGAGGAGCGCTCGAGCATGCCGATGGTCTCCACGTCGTCCCAGCGCCAGCGGACCCCGGCCTGTTGCAGAGCCGGGAAGGCGGCGTGCTCGGCCCGGAGTTGGTCCTGAGAGAAGCCGGCATCCGAATGGTGAATGTCGTGGGTCGAAAGCACGGTCTCCCCGCTGATTCGGATTTTCCCTCTGGGAGTGGAAAACACGAATGAGACGTCCTCTCCGAGGGCTTGGATGCGTCGCAACCAAGCCGCGTGCTGGATAGTGGCCGGGAGCCGCACTCCGTCATGGTCGATCACGAAACCCTCGTTGTAACTCGGGAGCCCATCGTCACGGGGCGGGTAGGTAATGGCGCCGAAGGCCCGCCCGTCGGCGAAAAGGCCGGACGGCCAAAAGTGCCCACGAAAGGCGGCCAGCCGCCGCACGCCCTGGCGACGGACTCGCAGCGCCGTCCCCTCGAAGGTGAGTACCGGTCCGCCCTGCACCTGAACTCTGCCGGTGCTGCGGCCGAGCTGTTCGTAGCGGTCACCGCCCATCAGTCCGAGTTCGTGGGTCTCCAGAGCCGACTTGGCCTCGGGAATCAGGCTGCCCGGCTCCCACGGCGGAACCGTCATGGTGGCCATAACCTCGAATCGGATGTCCACAAGGGGCCCGTCGACGTGACCCGCGGCGAGTGCCGCAGCACTCGTTTCGACAGCCTGACCGTCGAAACGCATCGTCCAAGTCCGAAAGGGCTCGAGGCACTCGAACGCCAGTGGTCCCGCCCCGAGCACTCTCGGCTTGCCGTCCGCGCCACCAGGTGGGTGACTCGGCACGTCGGAGCGAAGCCGGTAGGCACGGCCGTCGGCGTAGGCGAGGTTGACCTGGATGCCGTGTCGCTCCCAGTTGGCCGATACCGCCTCGACGCCGATGCGGGTAAGGCCGACACGTGCCTGGTCATCGAAGACCCACATGCTCACCGAGTCACGCATCTCGGGATCGCCGGGCCGCTCGGCAAGCACGAATTCACGAGCCACGTCGATGCCGCCGGTCAGTTCGATGCTCACGGTCACTCGGAACCGCGACCGATCCAGACCGCCGCCTGTTCGATGTAGTCGGCGAACAACGGGCGGATCGAGTCGAGATCGAGGTCGAAGTCCTTCGGATCGCGCTTCGGGCTCGGCTCCCGGTTCTCGTTGTTCTGCTCCCACCAGGACCGCATATTGGCAGCGAATTCCTCACCGACCGGCTCTCCCAACCACTCGTACAGTCCTTCTACCTGACCGAACGGATCAGCCTGAGCGGCCCGGAAGTCGATGTCGTAGAAGCGATCGCCGATTCCGGTGTTCCTGGCAACCAGAAGACGGTCCATCCCGATTGACCAAGTCTCGACGTTGAGTCGGCCTATGGCAGCCCGATCGGGATGGTCGGTGAAGCCGGAAATGATGTCGGCGTAGACGTCACAGACCGACAACATCACGTCGGTCGGATCGCGATGGGTCATGACGAAGCGGGCGTCGGGAAATGTCGCGAGCAGGTTGTCGATCCAGATGATGTGTGCCGGGCACTTGAGCCGCCACGGACGGGCAGGCTCGCCCCACTGGAGCAGTTTCATCACTCGCCTTTGGTAGGCATAAGTCGTGGTGAGATCGGCGTGCAGGAGCCAGTCCGCGTAGGACGGCACGTGGGCGAAAGCGGTGAAGATGGGGGAGCGCAAGTTGAGGTTCATCAGTTCGAGACACTCCATCGGCCCGGCACCGTCGGCAGTGGGAACATGGGACCGGGTACCCACCCGCTCGACGGCGGCCGGGTCGATCCGGGGATCGTCACCCTCGACCGTGGAAGGTGGCGGGCAGGGTCGGGCGGCCTCCCACTGGCGCAAGTAGCGGATATCGGGATCTTGGGCCAGCAGGAATGACAGGACCGTCGAACCGGTACGAGGCAGCCCCAGGCCGAACAATGGCGCCTCGACGGTGACATCGTCGATCTCGGGGTGGCGTCGGTACCAGTCCTCAACCTGGAGACGCTGGGCGAGGTGGCCGGTTATCCGGGGGTAGAGGAAGCCGTTGCCGCGGTCGTTGAGGCGAGCCTCATCACGCAGCGAGGCAACGAGCACCTCCAGCCCCTCGCGGAAGGAGTCTTCACCGAATTCGTCCAGACCGGTGGCTTCAACGGCTTCGGCCATGAGGTCATTGGCGGTGGGCATCAGGGGATCCTCCCGCGACCTCGGACGCAGGCCGTTGTTGGCAGGCCACAGGCAATACCGTAGTGATCTGACGACGAGGGAGCGACCATGTCACGAGGCACTGATTGGGAGTCGAGACTGGGGTTCGACCGGGTGCCGTCCCACATCATCGATAAGCGGGTGACCGAGGTCATGTCGCTTGCGGGCCGCAAGGCGATCATCACCGGTGCTGGGGGCGATGGGCTCGGTCAAGCGGTCGCCAATCGCCTTGCCGGGCTCGGAGCCGATGTTGCCCTGATCGGTCGGACCTACGCCAAGGTGGAGCGCCGGGCCGACGAGGTTCGGCAGCGGTGGGGCGTGAGGGCGGTGCCGATACTGGCCGATCTCTCGGTGTGGGATCAGGTCCATCGCGCGGTTGACGAGAGCCAAGCCGCGTTGGGCGGGCTCGACATCATGATCAACAACCCGGTGTACGCGCTCGCCGGCACGTTTGCCGACTTCACCCAGGAGATGATCGACGACACGGTACACGGGAGCCTCACCATGCTCATGTACGGCGCCCACGCCGCCCTTGAACACATGATCCCACAGGCCTCGGGCAAGATCATCAATATCTCGGCCGCGGCGGGCCGCACCGCGCCGCCAGGGCTCGTGGTCTACGCCGCCGCCAAGTCCGGAGTCATCGGATTCACTCGCAACCTGGCCGCCGAAGTCGCCGATCTCGGAATCCACGTACTGGGGTGCGCTCCCGGCATCATGGTGAAGCCCGACCTGTTGGAGCGCATCCTCAACCCAAAGAGCGCCATGGACCGTGCCGCCCGCCAATCCGTCATGGAGTCGCTCGCCCATGACGTTCGGCTCAAGCGCGTGTCCATTCCCGAAGAGGTGGCCAACATCGTGGCCTTTCTCGCGAGCGACGCTGCCAGCTACATGTGCGGTCAGACCATCGACGCTTCGGGCGGCCAGTACATGAACTAAGTGCCTGCTTCGCAAGGCAGGAAGAGGGGATCGGATGCGAGGTCTGAAGGGAAAGAGGATCGTGCTTGCCGGCGCGGCCACCGGAGTCGGTGCCGGCGCAGCCGTGCGTCTCGGCGAAGAAGGGGCCGCCGTGGTGATCGGTGACCTCAACCTCGCCGGAGCGGAGGCGACCGCGGCCGAGATCCGATCGGGAGGGGGCACCGCGGTCGCGTACGAGTTCGACTTGGCCGACGAGGCTTCGGTGGTCGAGCTGGTTCAACATGTTGTCGACGAGTTCGGCGGCATCGACGGACTGGTCAACGCGGGTGCAGACCTCTCGCCCCGAACCATCGGTGTCGATAAGAACCTTCTTGAAACCGACATGGCCGTCTGGCAACGAACCCTTGATGTCAATCTTCTGGGCTACGTCCGCATGTCGAAGGCGGTCGTGCCGCTGCTGATCGAAGCAGGGGGAGGCAGCATCGTGAATGTCTCCTCCGGCGCGGCCGTCAGCCGAGGCGACGGCAAGCGCCCGGCGTACGCCGCGTCCAAGTCGGCGATCCTCGCGCTCACCCGCCATGTCGCCACCAACTGGGGGCGCGACGGGGTTCGCTGCAACGGAGTCATGCCCGGCTTCGTCATGGGGCCAACTCAGGTACAACAGAACGACACTGAACTGCAGGACATGTTCCTGGCCCAGGTGCCGACCACCCGCCTGGGCAGGCCCTCCGACCTGGGTGCGGTCATTGCCCTTTTGCTTTCCGACGATGCCGAATGGATCAACGGACAGGTCTGGGCCATCGACGGTGGCGCCAACATGCGGTTCTGATCTGGTTCAGTTTGTGCCACCCAGAATCCGTTGGGCCCAGGGGCCGGCGGCCCGGTACACGTCGGCCGCGGCCGGGAAGTCCAGGTTGAGAAACGCGTGGGGCTGGCCCGCACAGGTGAGCACCTCCGTCTCCACGCCCGCTTCGCCGAGGCGGGCGGCATAGGCCAGGCCCTCGTCGCGCAACCAGTCGCACCCGCCGACCATGACGAAGGCAGGGGGCAATCCGTTGAGGTCACTCGCGGCCATGGGCACGGCGTACGGATCGTCACTCAGGTCCCGGCCGGCCCAGTACACCGACCGGATGTACTTCGACCCCTGCCTTGAGAGCACGAGACCGTCGTAGAGGTGTCGCGACGGGTGGTCGGCGTCGAACGTGTCGGTACCGGGGTAGAGCAGCATCTGACCGGCCGGACGAGGGCCGTCGCGATCACGAAGGCGGAGGGCAACCGCAGCCGAGAGGTTGCCGCCCGCGCTCTCGCCACCGACGATCACAGGACCTTCCCCCAGGCCCAAGGCTCCTGGTTCGACGAGGGCGCACCGCAAGACCGTCTCCGCATCGTCGAGACCGGCTGGGTACGGATGCTCCGGGGCCAAGCGGTACTCGACCGACACCACCGACGCGCCGGTACACAGAGCAAGCTTGAGAGCCACGCCGTCCATGAGGAGGCGGCTGCCGACCATGAACGCGCCCCCGTGCAGGTACACCAGAATCCCGGTCGGCGTACCCGCCGTGTGCTCATAGACCCAGACGGGAACGCCTTCGACCGCCGCGTCGCGGACGCTGATGCCTTCTCGAGGTGGAGGGGTTTCCCCCTGGGCCCGAGCAAGCTCGAGCAGTTCGGCGGGCAACGGTCCGGTCATCGGTTCGAGATGGGGTCCGTGCTCTCGGATTCGGGCCGCGGCCTCGGGGTCGAGGTCGGGGTAGCGGTCGAGCAGGCTCATACGGGGCACCTCACTTCCTGCATGGGCTTGTTCCTTGGACTCCTCACCGCCAGGATCCTCGCTCTTTGAGCACGTCGCGCAGCACGGTGGGGCGGTCGGTCATGATGCCGTCCACGCCCAGATCCAGCAGTCGGCGCATCTCGTTTGCGTCGTCGACGGTCCACACGTGGACGGCCAGTCCGGCCGCGTGGGCGGCATCCACGAATCGTTGATGGACCAGGCGCACCCCCTTGGCCGCCACCGGCACCTGGGCGCAGGCCCCCGCTTTCAGGCGCACCGGCACCCCGACGGCGGCCGCCTGCAGTTGCCCGACCTCCTTGGGGCTGAGGCCGGTACACAGCCGGGGTCCACCCAGTCGCCGGGCGGTGGCCAATCGGCGCCCGGAGAACGACCCCACACAGACCCGGTCGATGGCGTCGGCCCGCTTGAGGGCGGCGATGAGGGGCTCGGTGGCCGGATCGTGCTTGGGGTCGACGGCAAGGCGGACATCGGGCCAGGCCTCCAGCACCTCGTCGAATCGGGGGATGGCGTGCTCGCCGCCCACCCGCACCGTGGCCAGGTCACGCCAGGCCAACTCGGCGATGGTCTCGGGGCGGCCGCTGAGACGCTGCAGGCCCTCGTCGTGAAACGCCACCAGCACCCCGTCACGGGTGAGGTGGACATCGGTCTCGAGGTAGCGGAACCCGAGATCGACGGCGGCGGCGAAGGCGGCCATGGTGTTCTCGGGATTCTCCAGGGCCCCACCCCGATGGGCGATGGGAATGGGGCCGTCGTGATCGAGAAACGGCCAGGACACCACCCGCCCAGGGTAGTGGGCCCCGGTCCCCGCCGGACGGCCCGCCCACCGGGCACCGTGGCGATCACCACTCCGGCGAACCACGGCGGTAGCGTTGGCCCTCGTGCCCCGCCGTACCAAGATCATCGCCACCATCGGGCCGGCCTCGGAGTCGCCTGCGGTGCTGCGCCAGATGGTGAACGCGGGCATGGACGTGGCCCGCATCGGCCTGGCCCACGGAACGCTGGAGGAAGCCCTGGAGCGGATGCGCGTCGTGCGCCGAGTGGCCGAAGAAGAAGGGCGGCGGGTGGGGGTCTTGGTGGACCTGCCCGGCCCCAAGGTGCGCACCGCCAGCTTCGGGCTCGACGGCGTGGAGTTGCCGCCCGACTCGGTGTTGGAAATCCGAGTGGGCAACACCAAGTGCACCGACCAGGTGATCGAGGTGGACTACGACAACCTCTTCCAGGACATCGCCGCCGGCGACCAGGTGGCCCTCGGCGACGGGCAGGTGCTCCTCGAGGTGACCGATGTCCGGGGCGATCTGGCCACCGCCGAAGTACTCCACGGCAACGTGATCCGCGGTCGGCCCGGCTTCCGCATCCCCTCCGACCGGCTCAGCCTGTCCACCCCCACACCCGAGGATCTCCGGGGACTGGACGCGTTCATCAGCGAAGCGGTGGACATGGTGGCCATTTCCTTCGTCCGCACCGGCGACGACGTTCGCCGAGTGGACGTGGAGCCCCATCCCGACGGCCCCCTGGTGATCGCCAAGATCGAGACCCAGGCGGCCGTCCGGAATCTGGAGGACATCATCGAGGCGTCCGCCGGGATCATGGTGGCCCGGGGCGATCTGGGTACCGAGTGCCTGATGGAGGAAACCCCCCACCTGCAAAAGCGGATCATCCGGGACTGCATCGCCGGGGGGTTGCCGGTGATCACCGCCACCCAGATGTTGGACTCAATGGTCCAGGCGTCCACCCCCACCCGGGCCGAGGTGTCCGACGTGGCCAACGCGGTGTTCGACGGCACCAGTGCGGTGATGCTGTCGGCCGAGACCGCCATCGGGGCCCACCCCGCGGTCACGGTGGCCACCATGGCCCGCATCGCCCAGCGGGCCGACGAGGAGTTCGACTACGTGCGCTGGGGTGAGGGCATCCGCCGCCTGCGCATGACCGACGCCGATGCCCCCAAATCGCTCACCGACGCCATGACCGGAGCGGCGGCCACCGCGGCCAACGAGCTCCAGGTGGCCGCCATCGTGTGCATCTCGGCTTCGGGGTTCACCGTGCGGTCCATGGCCCGCTTTCGACCCCAGACGGCCATCTTGGGGTTCAGCACCTCGGCCCGCACCGTGCAGCAACTCACGCTGAGCTGGGGGGTGACCCCCATCCTGGCCCGCGAGGTGGGCAGCTACGAGGCCCGGGTGTCCGAGGCCCTCAGCCTGGCCCAGGAGGCGGACCTCGTCGCTCCCGGTGACGTGGTGGCCGTGGTGGCCGGTATGGCCGAGGCCACCGACGTTTTGCGCTTGGTGCGCATCCACTGACCGTAGAAGGATGACCGCGATGACCACGGGTACAACCGCCGGGGTGACGACCGGGGCAACGACGAGGCGTCCCGGCCCCGCAACGCGACGCAAGGGCGGTAGAAGATGAGTGATTTGCCGGTGAACCTGACCCGATCCGGGCCTCCGGAGACGATCCTGGACCCCGAACCCCCGCAGGCGGTGGCCGCGCTGGCTGACGCATTGGGCCGGCCCGAGGACCAACGAAGGGATGCGGTAGCCGAGGTGGTGGCCCGATTTCCCCGCTTCCTGGACGGCTGGGCCCGGCTGGGGCAGTTGGCCCGCGACCCCGCCGAGGCCTACGCCGCCTACCGGGTGGGCTACCACCGGGGCCTCGACCGATTGCGCCAGAACGGCTGGCGAGGGTCGGGATACGTGCGCTGGACCCACGAGGTGAATCGGGGTTTCCTGCGGGCACTGGCCGGATTGCAGGCCACCGCCGCGGCCATCGGGGAGTCGGACGAGGACCAGCGCTGCCTGCTCTTCCTGCACCAACTCGACCCGTCCTGGCCCCCGAGCGCAGAGGAACTCTGAGGTGGCCGCGCCCGGAGGCACCGGGCCCATCGGGCCGTTCCCCCAACGGGTGGGGAGCGACGCCGAGGCCCAGGACGCCTACGACCGACTGCGCCGACGCGTGCTGTGGAGTCTTCCCTACGGGCTGTACGTGGTGGGATCCCGAGCGGGGGAGCGGCGCAACGGCATGACCCTCAATTGGGCCACCCAACTGGCCTTCGACCCCAAGCTGGTGGGCATCGGTGTGGAGCAATCGGCCTACACCCACCAGCTCATCACCGAAGGTGGCGTGTTCAGCCTGTGCACCATTGCCCGAGAGGATCGGGCCATGGTGAGAAAGTTCACCAAGCCGGTGGAGGTGGACACCACGGCCATGACCCTCAACGGATTCGCCTTTCACGACGGGATCACCGGGGCGCCGATCCTGGACTGCGCCCCGGCCTTTCTGGACTGCGAGGTGCGCACCACGGTGGAGACCGGGGCCCACACCCTGTTCATCGGGGAAGTGGTGGACTGCGGCTTCCAGGCCGACGAGGACACGCCGGTGCTGCGCATGGAGGACACCCGCATGAACTACGGGGGCTGAGCGCGCGTGGACCGGCCCGCGTTCACCGGTGTGGTGCTGGCCGGGGGACGGAGCCGCCGGATGGGCCGGGACAAGGCGTTCGTGGAGGTGGGCGGGCGATGGCTCCTCACCTGTGCCCTGGAGGCGTTGGCCGACGCCCGACAAGTCCTGATCGTGGGGGGTGACGATCCGCGCCTGGCCAAAGCAGCCGCCTCGACCGGTGCCGATGTGGTGGCCGACGACTGGCCCGGCCAGGGCCCGCTCGGGGCGGTGATCACCGCGCTGCGCCGGGCGCATCACCCGGTGACGGTGGTCTTGCCCTGCGATCTCCCCGACATCGGCGCCGATGACGTGGACCTTCTGGTGCGGGTGGTCGCCCAAGCCAACGCCGACCCGCCCCCAGTGGCCGCCGCGTTCGCCGATCACCGCCGTCACCACCTGCCCCTGGCCATGGCCACCGGGGCCGTCACGGTGGCCGAGCAACTGTTCGCGTCGGGGAAGCGCTCGATGGCCGCCCTGCTGGATGCGCTGGCCACCGTGGAGGTGCCGGCTTCCCCGAAGGCGGTGGACGATGTGGACCGTCCCGCAGACCTGCACCGGATCCGCAGGTAGCGTCGTTCCCGTGAGCCGCCCGCCCCGTGACCTCGAATTGGTGACCACCGAGCGCGACCTGGCCGCCGTGATCACCGATGCCGCCCGGGCGGACGCCTACGCCCTCGACACCGAGTTCCACCGCGAGCGCACCTACTTTCCCCAACTGGCGTTGGTCCAGATCGCCTGGGGTGACCGCTTGGCCGTCATCGACCCCCTGGCCGTGTCGGTGGCACCGCTGGCGGAGGTGCTGCAGGGCGACGGCCTCGCCGTACTCCACGCCGCCGAACAGGATCTGGAGGTGCTCGCCGGGGCGTGCGGCACGCCCCCCCGACGGATCTTCGACACGCAGATCGGCGCGGGCTTCATCGGCTACAGCTCCCCCTCGCTGGCCACCCTGCACCAGCAACTGTTGGGGGTGACGCTGGCCAAGGAGGCCCGTATGTCCGACTGGCTGCAGCGACCGCTTCCCGAGCCCATGCTGGCTTACGCCGCCGCCGACGTGGCCCGCCTCCTGGAACTCAGCGACCTCCTCCACGAGGAGTTGGACGCCCGCGGGCGCCTGCCGTGGGCGGAGGAGGAATGCGACCGCCTCCTGCAGGAGGCGGCGTGGGAGCGATCCCCGGCCACGGCCTGGGAGCGGATCAAGGAGGTTCGCCGCATGGACGGGCAACCCCGGGCCCGGGCCCAGGCGGTGGCCCGGTGGCGGGAAGAACTCGCCGCCCGGCTGAATCAGCCGGTCCGCCATGTGCTGTCCGATCTGGGGGTGGCCGCCGTGGCCCAGCGCATGCCCCGGTCGCTCGGCCAGTTGCGGGATCTTCGGGGGGTGGAGCCCCGCAACCTCCGCAAGGGCACCGACAAGGAGTTGCTGGCCTTCCTCGACGAGGTCCGCGACACCACCTTCGACGAGGAGCCGAAGAAACGGCCGGCCAAGCTGGATCCGGGGTTGAAGCCCGCGGTGAACCTCATCACCTCCTGGGCCGCCCAGCAGGCCACCGAGGCCGAGATCGATCCGGCCCTGGTGGCCACCCGCGGCGACATCGAGGCCCTGCTGCGGGGCGAATCGGATTGTCGAGCGCTCACCGGATGGCGGGCCGAGATCATCGCAGAGCCGGTCCGCCGCCTGGTGGAGGGCACCGCCGCCCTGGCCTTCGACGGCCGCGGAAAGCTGGTCTTGGAGGAGCGCTCCTCGATCCCCATTTCCACAACGTCCACGAAGGGAGACCCATGAGCGAGGCAACCGAACGCGAATGGCTGGATTGGTCGTCCTACGGCCAGGCGGTGCGGGAGTTGGCCGCCCTGGTGGCCGACGACGGCTACCGGCCCGAGATGATCCTGGCCATCGCCCGGGGTGGGCTGTTCTGCGCCGGTTCGCTGGGCTATGCCCTGTCGATCAAGAACATCTACGTGATGAACTGCGAGTACTACACCGGGGTGGACGAACGGCTCCCCGTGCCGGTGATGCTGCCCCCCGCCGTCGATTTGGTGGACCACCGCACCTCCAAGGTTCTCATCGTGGACGACGTGGCCGACACCGGCCACACGCTCAAGATGGTCCACGACTTCTGCGTGGACCGGGTGGGCGACGTTCGCTCGGCGGTGCTCTACGAGAAGTCCCACTCCCTGGTGAAATGCGACTACGTGTGGCGGCGCACCGACCAGTGGATCAACTTCCCGTGGTCCACCGACCGTCCGCTGGTGAGCGCCGAAGAGGCCCGCCACAAGGTTCTCGACGCCTGAGTCACCACCGGGGCGCCGGTTCCGGTGGGAACTGCCGGTGTGCCAACGCCGACGGCGGCGCGACTACACTTCCCACCATGAGAGGTTAGGGGGGCAATACTCCCCCTGGCGAAGTTCCCCTGCCGCCGGCGTCCAAAAGATGTTGGCTCGAAATTGCGGAGCCGCCCATGAAAAAGGGACGCCACCGTCGCTATGAAGAGGCTCGTGCGCTGAAGCACACAAGCGACGACTTCGACGTGATGTTCGAAGAGAACGAAGACCCGTGTGTGGAATGCGGAGCCATCCCCGGGGAGGAATGCCGGCTGGTCAAGGTGGGGGCCAAGCCCTGGTGCGAGTACCGGGACACGCCGTCAGCCGACAGCGTGGACGAGCTGTTTCCCGACTGAGCACCCGCTGAGGCGGCCCTCCTGTCGCCCCGTCGGCCCCCTCAGATCCCCTCGGTCTCCTCCAGGATCTCGTCGAGTCGGAGGATGTCGTCGGCCCGGACCACGCCGATGAAGGTTCCGGTGTCGTCGGTCACCGGCAACTGGTCGATGTCGTTGTCGTTCATCTGGGCAATGGCGTCCCGCAGCGTCCAGGAGGGCCGGGCCCGGGGGAGATCCCGACGGGCGATGTCGGTCACCAGGGTGTGGCCCCAGGCGTCGCGCTCCAGGTCGCTCATCTGCTCCAACCCGCACATGCCCACGTAGGCGCCGCCGTCCACCACCGGCACCTCCCGCTCGCGTCGTCCCAGGAGGTGGATGTGGACCAGCTCGCTCACGGTGGCGTCGGGCGGCACGGTGAGCGAGTCGGTGGTGAGGGCCGCGGTGAGCGGCAACCCCAGGCGGCGCTCCACCAACCCCTCCCGCTTGTCCAGTTGGTACGAGGCCACCGAGCTGGATCCGGCCACGAGCTGCGACACCGCGGCGGCGATGAGGGCGGGGACCACGAACGCCGAGGTGCCGGTGCTCTCCGCCACGAACATCACCGCGGTGATGGGCGCCCGGTATCCGGCGGCCAAGAACGCGGCCAGCCCCAGCGTTTGGTACAAGCCGATGTCGGTGACCCCGAGCGCTTGACCCACGAAGCTGCCCACGATCACGCCCTGGACGGCCAGGGGGATGAACAACCCCCCGGTGCCCCCGGCCCCCACCGTGGTGAGGGTGGCCACCACGCGGAAGGCCAGCAGACTGCCGATCAGCAACAAAGTGTGGTTCCCGTCGCGCAGCCATTCGGTGGCCTCCACGCCGGGGCCCAGGCTGAGGGGCTGATCGAATACCGCCTCGGTGGCCAGCACCAGCCCGGCCAACAGGGCCCCCCCGGCCAGAATCCGGGTGGTGAGCGGGAGCTGTTGCTCCAGTCCCTTGGCCTGGCGGACCAGCCAGGCGAATCCCCGTCCCCCCAGTCCGGCCACCAGGCCGAGCAGCGCCCCCCCGCCCAGGTGAATGATGCTCAAGTCGGTGTCGTGGCTGCCCAGGTCGATGACCGGATCGGTGCCCAGGGCGGCCACGTACACCAGATAGCCCGAGGCCGACGCCAACAGGGCGGGAAGCAGGGCCCGGCGGGCCACGTCGTCGCGGTAGGGGGCCTCCAGGGCGAAGATCACCCCGGTGGCCGGGGTCTTGAACACCGCGGCGATGCCGGCCGCCGCCCCGGCGGTCAACAGCATCTTGGCTTCCTCCCGCCGCAGCCACCGGCTGAACAGCCCCTGGGTGCCGTGGCCCACGGTGGCCCCGGCGTACACCGAGGGGCCCTCCAGGCCGACCGACCCGCCCAGGCCGATGGTGGCCACCCCTGCCAGCAGCTTGGCGGGAAGCTGCGAAAGGGGCAACCGGGGGTGACGCTCGTGGAAGGCCCGCACGTACTCGTCGGAGGTGGACGGCGTGGCCCCCCGGCCCAGGGTCGCCAGAATGGCCACCGCGGCCATCAAGCCCACCGCCGGGGCGGTGGCCTGCCACCACAACGGACCGTGCAGCAGCCGCTCCAGCAGCACCTCGACGGTGAGTTGCTCGAACCCGGCCACCAGCAACCCCACCAGGGCGCCGGTGGCGATGGACAGCACCATCATGGCCGGGAAGGCCCGCCTCGGTCGGAAGGAGGCCAACAGCTCCACCCCGGACCGCCTCAGAACTGCGGGGAGCGCTTGCATCCTGCCTGCTTCACTGCCGGTATCCTACTGGCCGATGAGGATTCGCCGGTCGCAACCCCGGGACCCCCTGGTGCGGGATCTCGGGCGCGTGCTCCCACCCGAGCGACTGCGGGTGGCCTCACTGGAACGATCCATCATGGGCCGGGACGCCTCCATCTTCGAGGGGGGGCACGCCGGGCCGGTGTGCTTCCCGGTGAACACCGAAGAAGTGCAGGGCTGCATCGACGCGGCCCGCCGCCACGGGCGGGCGGTGGTGCCCCGGGGCGCGGGCACCGGCCTGGCCGGGGGCGCGGTGCCCCTGGGGGAACCGGTGGTGGTGGTGACCACCAAGATGAACCGCCTGCTGTCCGTCGATCCCGACCGTCGCATGGCGTGGGTGCAGCCGGGCATGATCAACCTGGACCTCAGCCGGGCCACCGCGGCCCACGGTCTGCACTTCGCCCCCGACCCCTCCTCCCAGCAGGTGTGCTCGCTGGGCGGCAACGTGGGCACCAACGCGGGCGGGCCCCACTGCCTGGCCCACGGGGTGACCAGCGCCCACGTGCTGGCCGTGGAGGTGGTGCTCACCACCGGTGAGGCCGTGGTCTTCGGCGACCCCGACGGCGCAACCCCAGGCTTGGATCTGCGGGGGGCCTACGTGGGCTCCGAGGGGATGCTGGGCATCACCACTGCCATCGCCGTGCGGCTCACCCCGAATCCACCGGCGGTGCAGACCCTGCTGTTGGACTTCGACACCGTGGAGGCCGCCGCCCAGACCGTGAGCGCGGTGATCGCCGACGGGATCGTGCCCGCGGCCATCGAGATCATGGACCGGAACATCACCGTGGCGGTGGAGAACTTCGTCGGCGCCGGACTCCCCACCGACGCGGCTGCGGTGGTGATCGTGGAGGTGGACGGGCTGGCTGCCGGGGTGGCCGCCGACGCCGACCGGGTGGCCGAGTTGGCCGTCGCCCGCCAGGGCCGGGTCCGACGGGCGGGCGACGAGCAGGAGCGAGCCCTGATTTGGAAGGCGCGCAAGAGCGCCTTCGGGGCCATCGCCCAGATCATGCCCAACTACTACCTCCACGACACGGTGGTGCCCCGCACCCGCCTGGCCGAGGTCATGACCAAGGTGTACGACATCGTGGACGACCACGACCTGCAGGCCATGAACGTGTTCCACGCGGGCGACGGCAACCTGCACCCCCTGTTGTTGTTCGACCGCCGGGAACCGGGGGTCATGGATCGGGTACACGCGGCCGGGGCGGCCATCATCGAGGCCTCGTTGGCCGCCGGGGGCGTGCTGTCGGGGGAACACGGCATCGGCATCGAAAAGCGGGACTTCATGCCCCTCATGTTCAGCGACGCCGACCTGGACGCCCAGGACCGGTTGCGCCGGGCCTTCGATCCCCACGCCATGGCCAACCCCGGCAAGGTATTGCCCACCGGGGCGAGCTGCGCCGACGTGAACGCCCTGGAGCAGATCCCCGAGGGGGTCTGGGGGTGACCCCCGAATGGGCGTGGCGGTGACCCCGGCCGAGGTGGCCACCTCGGTGTCGAGCTTTGCCGCCGAGGTGGGTCCGACCGACCCGGTGGCCGTGGTGGGGGGGCGCACCCACTGGGAAGTGGGCGGTCGCTGTGAGGACGGCACCCGCCTGGTGTCGGCCCCGACCGGGGTGCGGTCGTTCGACCCCGCCGACATGACCATCCGGGTGGGGGCGGGCACCCCGGTGAGCGAACTCGACGCCGTGCTGGCCGAGGTGGGCCAGCGGGCCAATCTGCCGGTGGTGCCCAACGCCACCGTCGGGGGCGTGTTGGCCGTCGGCCACGACGACCTGTTCGCCCTGGGCCGGGGACGCCTGCGCGATACCCTCCTGGAGGCCGTCTACGTGAACGACGACGGCGACGTGGTCACCGCGGGGGGACCAACGGTGAAGAACGTGTCGGGCTTCGACCTGTGCCGATTGCTGGTGGGTTCCCTGGGTACCCTCGGGCTGCTCGCCGAGGTGATCCTGCGGACCTGGCCGCGGGCGGCCACCGAGCAATGGCTGGCCGGACCGGCCGATCCCGTGGAGCTGCGCCGCCGGTTGTTCGCACCCACGTGCATCCTGTGGAACGGTCACACCGTGTGGGTCCACCTGGAGGGCCACGAGGACGACGTGGAGGCCGAGGCCCGGCGGGCCCGGTCCCTGGGGTGTGAGCGGGTGGACGGTCCGCCCCCGGTTCCGAGGTACCGCCGAGTGGCCACGGCCCTGTCCCCCGAAGAATTGGCCCCCGAGAAGCCGCCGGCCGACGGCCAACTGGGGGAGTACCTGGTTCAGGTGGGCACCGGGTGGGCCTACGGCGACCACCCGGCACCGCCCCCCGATCCCGACCCGGCCGTCGTCGCTTTGCACCGGCGGTTGAAGGCGGCGTTCGATCCCCGCGGCCGCCTCAATCCCGGCCGCGATCCCCTGGAGGTCACGTGACCGCCCAACCGGCTCTGAGCGCAGAGTCCGATCAGTCCCGCCGTCTGGCTTTGGGCATCGATCCCGACGACTTGGCGTCGTGTGTGGCCTGTGGGCTGTGTTTGCCCCATTGCCCCACGTTCCGGGTCACCGGGGAGGAATGGGCCTCGCCCCGGGGACGGATCAACGCCATGCGGCAGGTGCAGGATCACGGGGCCGCCATCGATCGTACGTTCACGACGGCCATGGACACCTGCGTGCAGTGCCGAGGGTGCGAGCCCGCCTGCCCGTCCGGGGTGCCGTTCGGGGCCATGATGGAGGCCACCCAGGCCGAGTTGGCCCACCGGCGGCGGGTGCGGTGGCGACGGTGGGCGTTCTCTCTGCTCGGCCACCGATGGTTGCTGAACCGGCTGTCGCGGGTGTTGGCCGTTGCCCAGAAGCTGCGGCTGGTGCCGTCGAAACGACTGGGGCTGCCCGCCATACCGGTGTTCCAGGAGAAGCTGCAGCCGTCGGGCCACGATGTGTGGTTGTTCACCGGATGCGTGATGGATGCCTGGCAGCGGTCCACCCACGCCGCCGTCCAGCGGGTGTTGGAGTACACCGGGGCCGGGGTGGCCCTGCCCGACGGGCGGGCCGGGTGCTGCGGTTCGCTGTCGGTCCACGCCGGCTTGGAGGACCAGGCCCGGGCCCTGGCCCGCCGCACGATGACGGCGTTCGACGGCTCGGCGCCGATTCTGGTGGACTCAGCGGGTTGCGGGGCCAACCTCAAGGAGTACGGCAAGCTGCTGGGCACCCCCGAGGCCGCCGCCTTCAGCGAGCGGGTGATGGACGTCCACGAGTGGCTGGCCGACCGGCTCGACCGCTTGCCGTCGGTGGAGGGCGCCGACCGTCCGGCCACGGTGGCCGTTCACGACCCCTGCCACCTGCGCCATGTGCAGCGGGTTCACCAACCGGTGGCCGAGGTGTTGGCCCGGGTGGCCACGGTGGTGACCCTCGACGACGACGGTCTGTGCTGCGGGGCGGGCGGCGCCTACTCCGCCCTGCAACCCGAACTGGCCGCCTCGATTCGGGTGCGCAAGCTGGCCGCCATCGAGCGCTCCGGCGCCACCCTGGTGGCCAGCGCCAACCCCGGTTGCAGCATCCACCTGGCCAACGCCGGGGTGGAGGTGCGCCACCCCCTGGAGATCGTGGCCCAGGCGTTGGACGGAGCCCGTTGACGAAAGAGACGAGAGAGAACGGAGCGGCCGGGAATGTCCACCGAGCACATTTGTCGTCAGCTTGAGCAGATCGCCGAGCAACTGGACGATTTGGCCATGACGGTGTTGCGCGACGCCGTGGACCAGGGGGCCACCGCCCGGCCCGAAGAGGAGAAGAAGCTGGTCAGGGCCCGCCGGTCGGTGGAAAAGGCGATTTCGATCCTCGGCTAGCTGCTCGTCGGCCAACCCTTCCGCTCGCTACCGAGCCAGGACCGCGTCTTCGTAGAGCGTGGTTCGCCGGCGCAGAGGGCGGTGAAGTGGGGCGCACAGGGCAGCCAGGTCGTCCTCGGTCACCTCTTGGCCGTGGGAGGCGCCCGCGGCGCGGGAGATGTTCTCGTTGATGAGGGTGCCGCCCAGATCGTTGACGCCCGCTTGGAGCATCTGGGCGGCCCCGTCCATCCCCAGCTTCACCCACGAGGCCTGAATGTTGTGGATCCACCCGTGGTAGGCAATGCGGCCCACCGCGTGCATGAGCACCGCCTCCCGGAAGGTGGGACCCCGCCGGGACCGTCGCTGCAGGTAGATGGGGGCCGCCATGTGGACGAACGGCAGGGGCACGAACTCGGTGAAGCCCCCGGTTTGCTTCTGCAGCGCTCGGGTGCGCACCAGGTGGCGGGCCCAATGGAGCGGCTGTTCGACGGTGCCGAACATGATGGTCACGTTGGACCGCAGGCCGATGCCGTGGGCGGTGCGGTGGGCCTCCAACCACTCGTCGGTGTCGATCTTGTCGGGGCAGATCACCGCCCGGATCTCGTCGTCGAGGATCTCCGCGGCGGTGCCGGGCAACGACCGCAGTCCGGCGTCCATCAGGCGACGCAGGTAGGTGGCCAGGGGCTCCTGCAGGCGGCGGGCGCCCTCGGTCACCTCCAGGGCGGTGAAGCCGTGGACGTGGATGTCGGGGGCGGCGTCCTTCACCGCCCGGGTGACGTCGATGTAGTAGTCGCCGTCGAAGTCGGGATGGATGCCGCCCTGCAGGCAGACCTCGGTGGCCCCGGCCTGGGCCGCCTCGGCGGTTCGTTCGGCGATGTCGTCCAGGGTCAGCAGGTAGGGGTCGCCCCGCAGGTTGAGCGAAAGCGGCCCCTTGGAGAAGCCGCAGAACCGGCACTTGAAGGTACACACGTTGGTGTAGTTGATGTTGCGGTTGGCCACCCAGGTCACGTCGTCGCCCACCGCGGCGCGGCGCAGGTCGTCGGCCAGGGCGGCCACCGCCCGGACCTCGGGCCCGCGGGCCCCGAACAGGGTCACGATCTCCTCGACCCCCACCTCCTGGCCCGCTCGGACCCCGGCCAGCACCTCACCCAACGCACTGCCTGCGGTGGCGTGGCCTCCGGTGGCGCCGCTGACCGCGCCGTTGGTGCCAGTGCCGTTGGCGGCAGACCCGCCCACCAGCACGGGCGGACGGGCCTCGGCCCCGGAGTACCAGCCGCGGTCGTCGGGGCGACCCAGGCCTTCGGCGTCACTGCGGTCGAGAACGGGGAACCGCAGCTCCTCGTCGAGCCACCGGTCGGGGTTCAGCACGTACTCGGGGTACACCGTCAATCGGGGGGCCAGGGCGAACCCCTTGGCCTCGGTGACCTCCCGCAAGCGATCCAGGGCGGGCCAGGGACGCTCGGGGTTCACGTGGTCGGCGGTGACCGGCGACACCCCGCCCCAGTCGTCGATGCCCGCGTCGAGCAGCTCGCCGAAATCGTCGGACAGGTTGGGAGGCGCCTGCAGATGGATCTCCTCGGGCAACAGCAGGCGGGCCAGGGCGATGGCCTCCAGGAACTCCTCCCGGCCGCAGGCCGCAGCGGCGTGCAGCGCGGTGCCCGGTTTGGGGAGGAAGTTCTGCACGATCACCTCTTGGACGTGCCCCCAACGCCGGTGGGAGGCGGCGATGGCCTCCAGGGCCTCCACCCGGTCGGTCCGGGACTCGCCGATGCCCACCAGGATGCCGGTAGTGAACGGGATGGCCAGTTCCCCGGCCGCCTCCAGGGTGGCCAGACGGCGTTCGGGGGTCTTGTCCGGCGATCCCCGATGGCACTCCAGCTCGGCCAGGGTCTCCAGCATCATGCCCTGCGACGGAGCCGTGGCCCGCAGTTGGGCCAGTTCTTCGGGGTACAGGGCACCGGCGTTGGCGTGGGGCAACAGGCCGGTGCGGTCCCGCACCAGCCGGGCCGCATGGGCCAGGTAGTCCACGGTGGAGGCGAATCCGTGCTGGTCCAGCCACCGGGCCGCGTCGGGGTAGCGCAACTCGGGGCGCTCGCCCAGGGTGAACAGGGCCTCGTGGCAGCCGGCGGCGGCGCCGGCCTCGGCGATGGCCAGCACCTCGTCGTCGCCCAGGTAGGGCGATTCCAGACGGGCCGGGGGCTGGGCGAAGGTGCAGTAGCCGCACTTGTCCCGACACAGCATGGTCAGCGGGATGAACACCTTGGGGGAGTAGGTGATCCGGGTGCCGTGAACCCGATCCCGGATAGACCGGGCGTGCGCCATCAGGTCGTCCAGGCTCATCGCCAACAGCTCCGGGCCGGTGGCCGGGGCAGGGGCCAGGGTCACCGGCCCGCCTCCACCAGTCGGTCGGCGGTGGCGGTCAGGCTGGCCAACAGGTCGTCGAACGACTTCACGAACGCCGAGACGCCTTCGTCCTCCAGTTGGCGGGCCACCTCCTCCAGGTCCACTCCGACCTCGCCCACCCGAGCCAGCACCGCCCGAGCGGCGTCGGGGTCGGCATCCACGGTGCGGGCCAGCGCGCCGTGGTCGGTGAAGGCCTCCAGGGTGGCGTCGGGCAGCGTGTTCACCGTGTGGGGACCAATGAGTCGATCCACGTACAAGGTGTCAGGATACGCCGGGTTCTTGGTGGAGGTGGAAGCCCACAAGGGCCGTTGCACCCGAGCGCCCCGGGCGGCCAGGGCCTCCCAGCGGGATCCCGAGAATTTCTCGGTGAAGAGCTGATAGGCCACCTGGCCCTGGGCTACCGCCGCTTGCCCCCGAAGGGCCAGGGCGTCGGGGGTGCCGATGGCCTCGAGGCGGCGGTCCACCTCGGTGTCGGTGCGGCTGATGAAGAACGAGGCCACCCCGGACACCGAGGACAGGTCGCCGGGGCAGGCCTCCAAGCCCTGCAGGTAGGCCTCGATCACCTCGGCGTAGCGCTCCAGGGAGAACAGCAGGGTCACGTTGATGCTGCGACCCTCGGCGGTCATGGCCTGGATGGCGGGCAGGCCCTCGGCGGTGCCGGGGATCTTCACGTACAGGTTGGGGCGGTCGATGCGCTGATGGAGGGCTCGGGCCGCGGCCAGGGTGCCCTGGGTGTCCCGGGCCAGGGCGGGATCGACCTCCACCGAGACGTAACCGTCCACCCCGTCGCTGTCGTCGTGGAGCGGGGCCAGCACGTCGAGGGCGCCGCCGATGTCGGTCAGCACCAGTTCCCAGTAGGCGTCGGCCACGCTCAGCCCGTCGGCCAGCAGCGAGGCGAACTGGCCGTCGTAGGCGTTGCCCGACGTCATGGCCTTCTGGAAGATGCTGGGGTTGGAGGTGAGCCCCCGCACCCCGCGCTCCACCCAGCGGGCCAGCTCCCCGTCGTGCAGCCACTCTCGGCGCAGGTTGTCCAGCCAGGGGCTCTGGCCGTAGCGGTGATATAGGTCGTGCAGGCTGCTCATGGGTTCCCCCCTTGTCCGGCAACCAGGGCCGCCGCTTGGGTGGCCACGTTGGCCGGGTTCATCCCCAGCTTGTCGAGCACCTCTGCACCCGGCGCCGAGGCCCCGAAGCGGTCGATGCCCACCGCCCGATCGGCCCACCGTTCCCAGCCCAACGTCACACCCGCCTCCACCGAGAGGCGGGGCACACCGGCGGGCAGGACGGCCGCCCGGTAGGCGGCCTCTTGCTCGGCGAACAGCTCCCAGCAGGGCATGGACACCACCCGAGCGGCAATGCCCTGTTCGCCCAGGGTGGCGGCCGCGGCCAAGCAGACCGACACCTCGCTGCCGGTGCCGATCAAGACCACGTCGGGGTGGCCGTTGTCGGCCACCGGATACGCCCCCCGGGCCACCCCCTCGGTGGTGGCGGTACCCTCCAGGCCGGGCACATTCTGGCGGGTCAGGATCATGGCGCTGGGACCGTCCCGGTCGATGGCCAGCCGCCAGGCCTGGGCCACCTCGTTGCCGTCGGCCGGCCGGAACACCCGCAGGCCGGGAATGGCCCGCAGCGACATGATGTGCTCGACGGGCTGGTGGGTGGGGCCGTCCTCGCCTACGCCCACCGAATCGTGGCTCCACACGAAGATGCTGTGGGCCTGCGACAGGGCGGCCAAGCGGACGGCGGGGCGCATGTAGTCGCTGAACACCAGGAAGGTGCCCCCCACCGGAATCAGACCGCCGTGCAGGGCGGCGCCGTTCATCAACGCCCCCATGGCGTGCTCCCGGATGCCGAAGTACAGCTTGCGCCCTGCCGGATTGGCCGGGCTGAGGGGTTCGACGCCCGACAGATCGGTGCCGGTGTTGCCGGTGAGGTCGGCCCCGCCGGCGATCAGGCCGGGCACCACCTCGGCGATGGCGTTCAGGCAGCCCGAGCTGGCTTTGCGGGTGGCCACCGACTGGTCCGCCGACCACGAGGGCAGCTTGTTCTCCCAACCGGGCAGCCCCCGGCCGGCCAGACAGGCCTCGTACTCGGCGCGCCGGGGCCCCAGGGCCTCCACCCGCTGCTGCCAGGCCGACCGCTCGACCCCGCCGCGGCGCCCGGTCGCCCGATAGGCCCCGACCACCTCGGCGGGTACGTGGAACCGCTCATCAACCGGCAGCCCCATCAGCGCTTTGGTGGCGGCGATCTCGTCGTCGAACAGCGAGTAGCCGTGGGCTTCGTGATTGTCGGTCTGGCCGGGGGAGGGGTAGGCCACGTGGCTGCGCACGATCACCAGCGACGGGGCGTCGTCCACCGCCATGGCCGACCGCAGGCCGGCTTCCAGGGCGTCGAGGTCGTCGGCCGCTTCCCCCAGGTTCACCACATGCCAGCCGTAGGCCCCGAACCGCTGGGCGGCGTCGTCGGACAGGGCCAGATCGGTGGGCCCGTCGATGGTGATGCGATTGTCGTCGTAGACGCAGATCAGCCGTCCCAGCCGTTGGTGCCCGGCCAGCGACGACGCCTCGTGGCTGATGCCCTCGGAGAGGTCGCCGTCGCTGCACAGGGCGAAGACCCGGTGGTCACAGACGTCGGCGCCGAACCGGTGACGCAGCCAGCGTTCGGCCACCGCCATGCCCACCGCGTTAGCCATTCCCTGGCCCAACGGCCCGGTGGTGACCTCCACGCCGGGGGTGTGGCCGGTCTCGGGATGGCCGGGGGTCGAGCTGTCCCACTGGCGAAAGTCGCGCAGATCGTCCAGGGAGAGCCCCTGGCCGGTCAGATGGAGCATGGCGTACAACAAGATGGAGGTGTGGCCGGCGCTGAGCACGAACCGGTCGCGGTCGGGCCACGCCGGGTCGTCGGCGTCGTAGCGCAGGATGCGGGTCCACAGCACGTGGGCCAACGGGGCCATGGCCATGGCCGTTCCCTGATGTCCCGAGCGGGCCTGATGGGGCGCGTCCATGGCCAGTCCGCGGATCACGCTGATGCCCTGGGCTTCCAATTCGGCGGGGAACGCAGCCATAGACCGGGCCATCCTTTCAGTCGTACCGGCGAGCAGCACTACCGGAGCGGTGGGCCCCCGGAGACGACGGGCAGGCGGGAATCACGGGAACAGCACCACCGAAGCGGTGAAGCCGTGCATGAAGTTGCGGTTGCCGATGGGCCCCAGCTCGCCCGCGCAGAACATGCCGGCCACCGGGGCCTGCGCCAGCGCGGCGTGGACGACGGCGGCGTCGTGGTCGGGACCGTCGAACAAATGGGTACCCCGACCGTTGCAGGTGAAGATCAGCGCCGAGCCGGCGGAGGCATCGGCCATCAGCTCGCGCAGGTCTTCGTCGGCGGCCGCCGCGTCTCGCACCTGGAACTGGACCGTGGTGCCCACCGCCACGGCGTCGCCCACCGCCAGGGCCCCGGTGTCCTCGTCGGCGCCCATCAGCGTGCGAATCAAGAAGTCGCCCCGGCCGAACTCCGACTGGTGTTCGTCGATCACCACCCCGAAGTGCAGGCCCCGGGCCACCTGGGCCCGGTCGGTCTCGTTCAGGGCCAGGAGAATCTCCCGCAGGCGGTCCACCGCCGGGCGACCCCCCATTTCCGCCACGATGTTGCCCTCCGATTTGGTGACGGTGAAGGGTTGGCCGATGGGGCGACACCCTTGGGACACCACGGTGCGCACTTCCACCGCCGGGTCGACCAGCACACCCACCGCCCCGTCGGTGTGGGTGGTGTTGCCCAGGATCAACCGGTTGCCGCCGGGCCGGCCCGCCGCTGAGGCCAGTCCTCCGACCACGGTCCACGGCGAGTCCGCCCCCAGCAGGGCCTCGCTGGGAAAGGTGAACGGGTCGGGGAACACCAACAGCGTGCCCTCGGTGTCGGCCGGCATCCCGCCCACCACCCAACCTTCGGGTCCGCGCACGGCTTCGAGGCGGACCGGGCGGGACGGACACCGGGCCGCGGCCCAGAGGCTCACCGCCGGGCGTTCCTCCACCTCACGGGCACCGCCGATCACCGACACCGCGGCCGCGCCGACCAACGTGGCCGGGCACAGCACTTGGTTCACGGCGTCGGCAATCTCGCCGATGGCATCCAGATGGGAGGCCGAGGTGAACAACACGGCCAGGTCCGGGGACGGGCCCACGGTCTCCAGAATCTCCCCGATGACCTCGCCCGCGGCCCCCGCGGCGTCGGGATGCTCGGACAGAGCGGCCCCATACCTGCTCACCCTCAGCACGCTAGCCGGGTGGCTCGCCCGGACAACGGCAACTATTGGCGGTTACCGCGGTCTGGCAGGGCCGAGGGGCTCGCTCGCGGTGGCCGCTGCGCTACAGGGTTCGGGTCAGGCCGGGGCGGTAACGGTGGGACGATTGGCCAGGGAGTCCACGTCGTGGTGGCGGACCCGGGCCAGCCTCAGACGCTGGGCTGCGCTGATGAACCACCAGCCCAGGTCGAAGTGGTACCAGCGACGGGCGAAGCGAGCCGAGGTCGGGGCGGCGTGGTGGTTGTTGTGATACCCCTCGCCACAGGTCAGCCAGGCCAGCCAGGTGACGTTGGTGGCGCTGTTGTCGAAGGGCCGACGCCCGAAGGTGTGGGCCACACCGTTCACCGAACCGCCCAGGCCGATGTACCCCACCGTGTGGACCACAGCGGCCACCACGCCGGGCAGCCAGCCCAACCACAAGACCAGGATGGCCACGCCCAGACCCAAACCGACGATCCCGCGGTTGAGGAGGAACCGGTCGGCCCTCGACACGGGAATGTCCCGGGCGTAGCGCTCCGTGGTGCGGGGATCGCGGGCCGACCGCCGGTAGAGGGCGGCGTTGGTGAGCTGCACCCGCACCCAACCCAGCCGGGCCGGGGAGTGGGGATCCTCGACCTCGTCGGTGAAGGCGTGGTGCTTGCGGTGGACGGCGGCCCACTGTCGGGCGCAGATGCCCGTGGCCATCCACAGGAACACCTTGAAGAACGCGCGCAGGACCGGGTTGAGCTGCACCGCCCGGTGGGCCAGGTCGCGGTGCAGGTACACCGTGGTGGCCAGATTGGCCAGTTGGGTGAGCGCCAGACCCACGATGACCGCCATCACAATCTGCACGAAATGAACCCCCATGGGTGGACAGCCGACACCTGAAACTGCCGGCCAGAGTTGTGACCCTAGAGCAACGGTGCGGGTTACACGAGGTTGTGGCCCCGAAGCGGCCCCCCGTAGCCACCGGTCTCGGCGTGAGGAATTCGCGGGCCGGCGGGTAGCTTGTCGGGGCGTGGGGGTGTTGTCGGAGTTCGAGTCGAAGCAGTTCCTGGCCGGCCACGGCGTCCCGGTGAGCCGGGACCGCCTGGCCGTTTCCGCCGAGGAGGCGGTGGCCGCCGCTGCGGACATCGGCGGCCCGGTGGCGGTCAAGTTGTGCGGCCGCGCCCTGGCCCACAAGAGCGAGCAGGGCCTGGTGCGATTGGGACTCCACGGGGACGACGCCGTGCGGGCCGCGGCCGGTGACCTGTTGGGCTTGGCCACCGAGGACCACGGCGAGGTGGCCCTGTTGGTGTCGGAGATGGTGGTCGGGCACCGGGAGTTCATCGCCGGGGTGGTCGCGACCGAGCAGTTCGGGCCTGCCCTCATGTTCGGCTTGGGCGGGGTGCTGACCGAGGCCCTGACCCAGGCGGTGTTCCGAATCCTCCCGGTGACCGCAGTCGACTGCGAGGACATGATCCACGACCTGGGCATGCCCGCCCTCTTGGGGCCCTTTCGGGGCGAGCCCGCGGTGGACCGACACGCCCTGGGTGCCGCCCTGTTGGGGCTGGCCGACGCCGCCGAGGGCCACGAGATCGAGAGCATCGACGTGAACCCCCTGGTCATTCGAGACGGTCGACCGGTGGCGGTGGATGCCCTGGTGGTCCGCACCGGCCCATGACTCGCTCCCCGTTCGACTTGCTGTTCAATCCCCGCGGGGTGGTGGTGGCCGGCGCCTCCAGCCACCCGGGCAAGTTCGGCTTCGTCGCCCTGCACAACGTCTTGGCCGGGGGCTACCAGGGCCCGGTGTTCGCCACCAATCCCGACCGCCCGTCCATCTTGGGGGTCCAGACCCGGGCGTCCGTGAGCGAGGTGCCCGCCGGGACGGCCGACCTGGTGGTGGTCTGCACGCCGACCCCCCACTGTGCCGACATCGTGCGGTCGGCCGCCGACCGGGGAATCGGCGCGGCGTTCATCGCCTCGGGGGGCTTCCGGGAAGCCGGGGCGGAAGGGGTGCGGGCCGAACAGGAACTGGTCGAGTTGGCCCGGTCCCTGGGCCTGGTCATGGCCGGACCCAACGGCCAGGGCCTGATCTCCTCACCGGCCCGCCTGGCCGCCCAGATCGTGGCCCCGGTGCCGCCACCCGGTCCTGTGGCGGTGGCCAGCCAGTCGGGCAACCTGGTGTCGGCGTTCATGAACCACGCCACCCACAGCGGCGTGGGCATCAGCCGGGCGGTGAGTGCGGGCAACGCCGCCATGGTGGGGGTGGTGGACTATCTGAGCTGGTTCGCCGACGACCCCCACACCAAGGCCATGGCCGCGTACGTGGAAGGGGTGGAGGACGGCCGGGAGTTCGCCGCCGCCCTGCGGTCGGTGTCGGCCGTCAAACCGGTGGTGGTGGTGAAGGGTGGGGCCACCGCCTCGGGCGCCCGGGCCGCGGCCAGCCACACCGGTGCGTTGGCCACCGACAACCGGGTGTTCACCGGCATGGTGCGCCAATGCGGCGGCATCCGGGCGGCCACCATCGAGGAGGCGTTCGACGCGGTGGCCGCCTTCGCCACCCAACCGCTGCCCGCCGGACCCCGGACCCTGGTGTTGTCCAGCGCCGGAGGGTGGGGGGTGATCACCGCCGACGCGGTGTCGCGCTCCAACCTGGAGTTGATGCCGTTGCCCGCCGACTTGGAGGCGGCCATCGACCGGTTGGTTCCGCCCCGCTGGAGCCGCAACAACCCCATCGACCTGGCCGGGGGCGAGAGCCGCGACACCATTCCCGAGGCCATCAAAGTGGTCACCGATCACCCCGAAGTGGACGCGGTGATTTATCTGGGCATGGGCATTCAGGCCAACACCGCGTCCCATTTGCGGTCGGGACCGTACTTCGAGAGCGCCCAATTGGATCGCATCAGTCAGTACCACGAGCGCCAGGACCGACGATTCGCCGAGGCCGCGCTGGAAGCCTCGTCCCGAACCGGTAAGCCCGTGCTGGCGGCCACCGAGTTGGCCGTCACCCAACCCCACAACGCCGGACCGGCGGCGGTGGCCGCCGGCGGGGGGTACTGTTTCCCCTCCGCGGAGCGGGCCGTGCGCGCCCTGCACCATCTCTGGTGGTACGCCCAATGGCGCAAGCGCCACGTAGGATGACCCGGTGCGCCGAATCGTCACGCCCGTTCTGCTGCTCGCGGTCGCCCTCGCCGCGCTCTTCGGCGCCAACTCCCTGAGCGATCAGCTCCACGAGAACCTGGGTGAGGTGGCCGACACCGACGCCGCCCCGCCCGGCGTGGGGACGCCCTTGGTGTCCACCCGGCGATTGGCCGAGATGCTGGCCCCCTCCCTGGCCGAGCCCGAGTTCTTCACCGGCTTGGACGCCCTGATGGCCACCGCCCCGGTGTCGTCCTGTCTCACCGTGATGCTGGACGACCGCGTGTTCTACGAGAGCGGCGGGGGCATCCAGGTGATGCCGTCCGAAGCCATGCTGTTGCCCACCCTGGCCACCGCCCACAAGGTGCTCGGGCCCGACCACACCTTCACCACCACGGTTCAGTCCGTCGTCCCGGTGGAGAACGGGGTGGTCAACGGCGACATCTACCTGGTGGGCGGCGGTGATCCGCTCCTGTACACCCCGGCGTACGCCGCCGCCCGCGACGAGGGCGACAATCCCCTGCACACTCCCATCGAGGACTTGGCCCAGGACCTGGTCGACCAAGGACTCGCTCTGGTGACGGGGGCCGTGGTGGGCGACGCCGACCGCTTCGACGACCTCCGCTACGCGGGATCCTGGCCGGAGAGGATCATCGCGTCCCAGAACATCGGCACCCTGCTGGCCCTGCAGTTCGACGACGGCTGGGTGCAGTTCCCCACCCAAGAGCCGAACGAGGAGGGCGACACCGACGCCGAGGAAGAGCCGGAGGGCTTCGTGGCCGCCGAGGATCCGCCGTTCTACGCCGCCGCCCTGTTCGACGACATGCTCGAGGCCCGGGACGTGGTGATCCGGCGCAGCCCCCGGGCCGAGGCGTTTCCCGACGGGGAGGAGCCCAACGTCCTGGCCGCCATCGAGTCGGCACCCCTGTCCGACCTCTACCACCAGATCCTCGACAACCGGGACATCGAGACCACCGAGATGCTGCTCAAGGAGGTGGGGCGGGTGACTTCGGGCACGGGCAGCACTCGGGCGGGCACCCAGGCCATCGCCGCCGTAGTGGCCGGCATCGGCGTGGACATCGACCAATTCCAGCTCCTGCAGTTCGACGGCTCCGGGGTGGACCCGGCCAACATCGCCACCTGCCCGGTGTTCACCTCGTTGCTGCGCAGCTCGGAGTTTCGCCCCTTGTTCCACGATCTGCTGCCCACAGCCGCCGAGGATGCCGGGCTGCTGGCCCGCTTCGCCGACGTGGACCGCCCGTCCCGTATCCGGGCGCTCACCGGTGGAACCGCCGATACCACGGTGATCATGGGCTACGTGGACATCGGGCGGGATCAGGAGCTGACCTTCGCCTTCATCGCCAATCAGCAAGGGGCCGACGACAATCAGGCCATCCGGCAACTCGAGACCCGAATCGTTCGTCACCTGGCTACCCTCACCGCCCAGCCCAGCCTGGACGACATCGGCCTCGAACCCCTCCGCCTCGGCTGACCCTCATTCCATGGAGCCCGAAGCAAGCACCATGGCCATGTTCCCCGACGGATTCGGGACATGACCGAAGCAAGCCCCATGGCGATGTTCCCCCTGGGCATGGTGCTGCTTCCCAGCATGATCGTTCCCCTCCACGTGTTCGAGCCCCGCTACCGGGCCATGACCAAGGACTGCCTGGACGGCGACCGCCAGTTCGGCGTGGCCCTCATCGAGCGGGGCAGCGAGGTGGGCGGCGGTGACGTTCGGTCCGACGCGGGCACGGCCGCCACCATCGTCGCCGCCGAGGAGTTTCCCGACGGGCGGTGGCGCCTCGTGATCGCCGGCACTCGCCGGATCCGGATCGACCGGTGGTTGCCGGACGATCCCTATCCCCGGGCCGAGGTCCGGGACTGGCCCGATGCGTCCCCGGCCGACGGGGACGTCGCCGATTCGTTGGCCGCGGTTGCTGCCCGGACCCGCCAGGTGCTGGCCCTGCAGTCCGAGCTGGGGGGGCCCGGACCGCCGATCGACTTCGAGCTGGCCGACGACCCTGCCGTTGCCCAGTGGCAGCTCGCGTCCATGGCTCCGGCAGGGCCGTGGGACCGCCAGCGCTTGCTGACCGCCGAAACCGGCGCTCAGCGCTTGGAACTCTTGGCCGAACTCCTGAGCGACGCCGAGGAATTGATCCGCGCCCGAATCGAGATGGGGTAGTCGGAACCAAGATGGGTCAGATGCCTGCTCCCGGTTAGGCTGACCTCTCCAGGAGGTAGACGTGGCCAAGAGTTCAACCACCCCCCGGGGGAGCAGCCCTCCCAACCAGGTGGCCGCCGAATTGAAGGAGCTGCTGGTGGCGTACGCCCGCCAGGAGATCGTGACGCCGCTGACCAACCTCGGCGCCACGTTGAAGCTCGGCATCCTGGGGGCGCTGAGCATCGGGGTGGGCCTGGTGTTCTTGGTCATCGCCGGGTTGCGCCTGTTGCAGGAGGAGGCGTCGGGGGTGTTCGACGGCAACATGAGCGCCCTGCCCTACGTGGCGGTGCTGCTGGGATTGCTGGTCGTGCTCGCGGGGTTGGTTGCGGTGAAGGGCCGGACATCGAGAGGAGGTGGCCGTGAGCCAAGCGGAACGGGAACAACCGACGATCAGTAGGCAGGACATCCTGGCCAAGTTCGAGGAGTTGCGGGGCGGCGTCGACCACACCGCGGCGTCGGCTCGTTCGCCCATCCTGGCCGGATGCGCCACCGCGGTCGTTCTGCTGGTGGTGCTGGCCTTTCTGCTGGGTCGGCGGCGAGGGCGAGCGTCTCGGACCCTGGTGGAAGTACGGCGGGTCTGACCGGATGGTCGATCCGCTGGGCTATCTGCGCCGCCAGGCCCTCGTTCGCGGCGTCTTGGGGGGCCATCGAGGGTGGCTCGTTCTCGGGGGCGCGGCGTGGCTGATTCGGCTCCTGGCCCGGGTGGCCGGCACCCGCAGGTTGCGACCGGCCCTCACCCAAGAGTTGCGGCCGGGTGAGAGCCTGCTCATCTCCCATCAATCCGAACGGCCCCGCCCACCCACCGGGTGACCCCTCCGAGATGAGCGGCCCGCTGCAGGCCGGCGAGTTGGTGCTGCTCACCGACCGCAAGGACCGCCGCTACCTGGTGACGCTGGCGGCCGGCGGCGAGTTCCACACCCACGCCGGCGCCGTCGACCACGATGCCCTCATCGGCGGAACCGAGGGGATGCGAGTGCGCACCGCCCGCAACGCCGAGCTGACCGTGTGGCGTCCGACCCTGCGTGACTACGTGTTGAAGATGCCCCGGGGCGCCCAGGTGGTGTACCCCAAGGACAGCGCGGCAATCCTCATGCAGGCCGACGTGTTCCCCGGCGCCCGGGTGCTGGAGTCCGGCGTGGGGTCGGGGGCCCTGTCACTCAGCCTCCTGCGGGCCGGGGCCGAGGTGGTGGGCTACGAGATCCGGGAGGACTTCGCCCGACAGGCGGTGGACAACGTCACCCGCTTCTTGGGCTCGGAGGTCACCGCTCGGTACCGGGTGGAGATCAGGGACTGCTACCAGGGCATCGACGCCGAGGGCCTGGACCGGGTGGTGCTGGATCTGCCCGAGCCCTGGCAGGTCATGGACCATGCCGCCTCCGCCCTGCACCCCGGTGGCTCTCTGGTGGCCTACACCCCGAGCATCCAGCAGGCCGTGCAGTTGCGCCGGGCCTGCGAGACCGGACCCTGGGCCGCCGCCTCCACCATGGAGGTGTTGCACCGGGGCTGGCACATCCAAGGCGACGCCGTGCGCCCCAACCACCGCATGGTGGCTCACACCGGCTTCATCACCACCGTGCGCCGACTGGCCGACCAGGATTGAGGCCCCCGGAGAGTCGGCGGAACATTGGCCTCCCCCGCACCGGGGGACGGGCGCCGATCAGTCGAAGATCAGACCTCGATGAAGATGCACTCGCCGGGGCATTCCTCGGCCGACTCGATGGTGGCCTCTTCCTGCCCCTCGGGCACAATGGCCAATCCTTCGACCCCGCCCGGCTCGCTGAACACCTTGTCACCCTCTTTGACATAGGCCAAGCCATCGTCGAGCAGCGTGAACACATCCGGGGCGATCTCTTCGCAGAGTCCATCACCCGTGCAGAGATCCTGATCAATCCAGACCTTCATTTGCATCGGTACGGTGGCCCTTTCGTGAAAAACACTCTTGTGACAAGCGCTCTCTTGAGAGCTGGTCCTCGGCGAGCATGGTAGACGCCGAGTGCGCCCTCAGTGTAACCGACCGGGGGCCGATCCCCGCCACGCGAGCGAGGGAGTCGTGTCCCACCCGGTCTCGGCAACCCCCCAGCAGGCGTGTAGAGTCGAGCAGGTATGGCTGACAGCGACTCGGCGGAAGCGGCCGTCCCCGACGGCGATCTACCGACGGCAGAGAAGCTGGCCGCGCTGGAGAACGAGGTGTCGGTGCTCCGGCAGCGATTGCAGGATGCCCCCCAGCGCGTGCGCACGCTGGAGGAGCGCCTGCTGGAAACCAAGGGGCAACTGGCCAAGGCCGTGTCCCAGAACGAGAAGCTCACCTACACCCTGCGGGAAGCCCGCGAGCACATCTCCGCCCTCCGCGACGAGGTGGACAAGCTCACCCAACCCCCGTCGGCCTACGGCACCTTCCTGGCCCGCAACGACGACGGCACCGCCGACGTGTTCTCGGGGGGACGCAAGATGCGGGTGGCCCTCCACCCGGAGATCGAGGCCGAGTCGTTGAGCCGGGGCCAAGAGGTGGTGTTGAACGATTCGCTGAACGTGGTGCTGGCCCGGGTGGGCGACGGTACCGGCGAGGTGGTCACCGTCAAGGAGCTGCTCAGCGGCGGCCACCGGGCCATCATCGTCGGGCGGGCCGACGAGGAGCGGGTGGTGGAGCTGGCCTCGGAGTTGATCGGCCGGCCCCTCAAGAGCGGGGACACGGTGTTGATGGATCCCCGCTCGGGCCTGTTGGTGGAGCGCCTGTCTCGCCCCGAGGTGGACGATCTCGTCCTCGAAGAGGTTCCCGACGTCACCTACGACCAGGTCGGCGGCCTCGACGAGCAGATCGAGCAGATCACCGACGCGGTGGAACTCCCGTTCATGCACCAGGATCTGTTCTCCGAGTACCAGCTTCCCGCCCCCAAGGGCATCTTGCTGTACGGGCCGCCGGGTTGCGGCAAGACCCTGATCGCCAAGGCGGTGGCCAACTCCCTGGCCGGCAAGGTGGCGGAAATGAGCCCCGACCGGGAGGCCCGCTCCTACTTCCTGAACATCAAGGGCCCGGAGCTGTTGAACAAGTACGTGGGGGAAACGGAACGGCAGATCCGCCTGGTGTTCCAGCGGGCCCGCGAGAAGTCGGTCGAAGGCTGGCCGGTGATCGTGTTCTTCGACGAAATGGAGTCGCTGTTCCGGACCCGGGGCACCGGGATCAGCTCCGACATGGAATCCACCGTGGTGCCCCAGCTCCTGGCCGAGATCGACGGGGTGGAGGCCCTCAAGAACGTGATCGTCATCGGGGCCTCCAACCGGGAGGACCTGATCGACCCGGCCATCCTGCGGCCGGGTCGCCTCGACGTGAAGATCAAAATCCAGCGGCCCGACGCCGAAGCCGCCTGTGCGGTGTTCGCCCGCTACCTCACCGCCGACCTGCCCATCGCCGCCGAGATGGTGGAGGGGCTCGGCGGGGGGGATGTGGGCAAGGCCATTCAGGCCATGATCGAGCAAACGGTGGACGAGATGTTCCTGGAGGAGGAACGCAACCAGTTCCTGGAGGTCACCTACCAAAACGGTGACAAGGAGATCATGTACTTCAAGGACTTCGCCTCCGGGGCCATGATCGAAAACGTGGTTCGCCGCGCCAAGAAGCTGGCCATCAAGCGTCTGCTCGCCGGGGGAGGGCCCGGCATCCACGTGAACGACCTCTTGGAGTCGGTCAACCAGGAGTTCCGGGAGCACGAGGACCTGCCCAACACCACCAACCCCGACGACTGGGCCAAGATCTCCGGCAAGAAGGGCGAGCGCATCGTGTTCGTGCGCACCTTGCTGTCCAACGAGGAGGTCAGCCAGGGCGGACGCTCCATCGAGGCCATCGGCCCCGGCCAGTACCTGTAGCGTTTCCCCATGGCGGTTCCCAAGATCTGCGGGATCGAGACCGAATTCGGGATTGCCCACACCGGGACCGACGACGCCAACCCCATCACCGCCTCCTCCCTGCTCATCAACTCCTACCTGTCGGAGGTGGAGCGCACCGGCGAGGGGGGACCGGCGGTGGGGGTCACCTGGGACTTCGAGGACGAGATGCCGGGCAACGACATCCGGGGCATCGCCCCGGTGGGGTCGCTGGCCCCCGAGATCGAGACCCACCTGGTGAACGCGGTGCTCACCAACGGCGCCCGGTACTACGTGGACCACGCCCACCCCGAGTTGTCCACCCCCGAGTGCAGCAACGCCCTGGACGTGACCCGCTACGACAAGGCGGCCGAGCTGATCCTGCGGCGCTCCATGGAGGCGGCCGCCAAGCTGTTGCCCAGCGGCCAGGAGCTGGTGGTCTACAAGAACAACTCCGACGGCAAGGGCAACAGCTACGGCTGTCACGAGAACTATCTCATGGCGCGGGCCACCCCCTTCTCCCGCATCGCCGTCAACGCCACCGTCCATCTGGTGACCCGCCAGATCTTCACCGGCGCGGGCAAAGTGGGCTCCGAGGCGCCGGGGCTCACCACCGCCGACATTCCCTTCCAGATCACCCAGCGGGCCGACTTCTTCGAGGAGGAGGTTGGGCTGGAGACCACCCTCAAGCGGCCCATCATCAACACCCGCGACGAGCCCCACGCCGACGCCCGGCTCTATCGCCGGCTGCACGTCATCACCGGTGACGCCAACATGTCGGAGGTGGCCACCTTCCTGAAGGTGGGCACCACCGCCATCGTGCTGGCCATGGTGGAGGACAACGCCTTGGTGCGGGAGTTCCGTCTGCGATCCCCGGTGTCAGCCATGCGCCAGGTGTCCTACGACGTGGGCTTGGCCACGCCGCTGGAACTGGCCGACGGTAGCTCGGCCACCGCGTTGGAGATTCAGTGGGATCTGTTGGACCAGGCCCGGAAGTTCGCCGACAGCCACGGGCTCGACTCGGTGGGCGGACCGGTGGGCCACATGGTGATCGACCGCTGGGAGCAGGTGTTGGCCGGTCTGGAGACGGACCCCTCCGGCTTGGCCCGCCAACTGGACTGGGTGGCCAAGTACCGCCTGATCCAGGGATTGGCCCAGCGCCACGGGCTCGGCCCCGACGATCCCCGGTTGGCCGCCCTCGACCTGCAGTACCACGATTTGCGGCCCGAGCGATCGGTGGCCGCTCGGGTGGGCCTGGAGACGCTGGTGCCCCCGGAGGAGGCCCAGGCCGCCATCTCCGAGCCGCCCACCGACACTCGGGCCTACTTCCGCGGCCAGTGCCTCAGGCGGTGGGCCCCCAACATCGTGGCCGCCAACTGGGACTCCATGGTGTTCGACGTGGGTGACGAACCACTGAGGCGGGTCCCCATGATGGAGCCGGCGAGAGGCACGCGAGAGCACGTAGGCCCCCTCTTGGCCGAATGTGCGACGGCCGGCGCGCTGCTCACCCGACTGGACGAGTCCCGCCCCCGGTAGAGCGGGGGCGTCGACCCCTCGGCCGGACCGGGGGAGCGACGAGCCACTATGACCACCTCAGGGGCTTGCTGCGATATCGTGACCGTCGAGCACCCGCAGATGAGCCCGCCGATGAGGGAGTGACATGGCCGAACGAGAGCAGATCAAGCGACCGGCACCGCAACGGGAGCAGTCCCAACCGGAAGAGGCCCCCGCGGTCACCGGTCAAGGCGACGACCTGAAGGCCGAACTCGATGACCTGCTCGACGAGATCGACGAGGTGCTGGAGTCCAACGCCGAGGACTTCGTGAAGTCGTACATCCAAAAGGGTGGGCAGTAACACCCCCTCGGATCCCCCCCTTGGACAACCGCGCCGAGCCGCTGTTCGGGGTAGCCTGGCCGCCGTGACGTTGCCCCTCTTTGAAGCCGGGGGCGACCCGGGCCCCGACTTCGCCGCGCTGTTGCGCTCCACCGGCAAGCTACCGGCTCCACCCGACGTCCCGGCTTCCGACCTGATGCTGTCCCACGCCACCACGGTGGTGGCCATCCGCTGTCGTCAAGGTGTGGTCATGGCCGGGGACCGCCGGGCCACCGCGGGCCATCTCATCAGCCACCGGACCATCGAAAAGGTCTTCCCGGCGGACCGCTGGTCGGGGGTGGCCATTGCCGGTGCGGCGGGACCGGCCATGGAGATGGTGCGGCTCTTCCAGTTGCAGCTCGAGCACTACGAAAAGGTGGAGGGCAAGGTGCTGAGCCTGGACGGCAAGGCCAACCAATTGGGCATGATGGTGCGCAACAACCTGCCCGCGGCCCTGCAGGGCTTTGCCGTGGTCCCGCTGTTCGCGGGCTACGACACCGCCCGGGGCATCGGCCGGCTGTTCCAGTACGACGTCACCGGCGGCCGCTACGAGGAGCGGGAGTACGCCGTGGGCGGATCGGGCAGCCTGCACGCCGGAACGGTGATCAAGCTGGGCCATCGGCCCGACGCCGACGCCGACCAGATGATCGATTTGGCCGTGTCGGCGTTGTTCCGCACCGCCGAAGAGGACGCGGCCACCGGGGGCCCCGACCTGGTGCGGGGCATCTATCCGGTGGTGGCGGTGATCGGGGCCGACGGCTTCCAGCGGGTGGCCGACTCCGACGTGGAGGCCCGGTTCCGCCAACTCCTGGCCAGCCTGGAGACCGACGGGGGCGACCGCTCATGAACATGCCCTTCTACGTCGCCCCCGAGCAGTTGATGAAGGACCGGGCCGACTTCGCCCGCAAGGGCATCGCCCGAGGTCGGGCGCTGGCCGCGCTCAGCATCCGCGACGGCATCCTGATCTGCGCCGAGAACCGGTCGAGCACGTTGCGCAAGGTGAGCGAGATCTACGACCGGATCGCCTTCGCCGGGGTGGGCCGCTACAACGAGTTCGACCAACTGCGCATCGCCGGGGTGCGCCACGCCGACCTCAAGGGGTTCACCTACAGCCGCGAGGACGTGGACGCCCGCAGCCTGGCCAACCAGTACGCCCAGTTGCTGGGCCAGACCTTCACCCACGAGATGAAGCCCATGGAGGTGGAGATCCTGGTGGCGGAGGTGGCCTCGGATCCCGGTGGCGACCAGATGTTCCACGTGCTCTACGACGGCACGGTCAACGACGAGTCCGGCTTCACCGTGCTGGGGGGAGAGGCCGACACCATCGCCGAGCAACTGGGTCAGGGCTTCGACGCCGACTGGGAGGTGGCCAACGCCCTGCAGGCGGCCACCGCGGCGTTGTCCGGCCAGGAGCGGACCCTGGGGGCCGAGGATCTGGAGGTGGCCGTGTTGGTGCGGGAAACCGGTCGGCGGGCCTTCCAGAGGATCGAGGGCGACGAGCTGGCCGAGCTGTTGGGCTGATGGACCGACGCATTTTCGGGATTGAGAACGAGTACGGGGTGACCTGCGCGCTGCGTGGTCACCGCCGGTTGAGCCCCGACGAGGTGGCCCGCTATCTCTTCCGCCGGGTGGTGTCCTGGGGGCGCAGCAGCAACGTGTTCCTGGTCAACGGCGCCCGGTTGTACCTCGACGTGGGCTCGCATCCCGAGTACGCCACCCCGGAGTGCGACTCCGTGTACGACCTGGTGGCCCACGACAAGGCGGGGGAGCGCATCCTGGAAACGCTCATCGAGAGCGCCGAGCAGCGGCTCCGGGAGGAGGGCATCCAGGGCGACATCTACCTCTTCAAGAACAACACCGACTCGGCGGGCAACAGTTACGGCTGTCACGAGAACTACCTGACCACCCGCCGCGACGATTTCGCTGAGTACGCCGAGGTGCTGATCCCCTTTCTGGTCAGCCGCCAGATTTACGCGGGGGCGGGCAAGGTGCTGCAGACGGCTCGGGGGGCCACCTACTGCATGAGCCAGCGGGCCGAGCACATCTGGGAGGGGATCTCCAGCGCCACCACCCGGTCGCGGCCCATCATCAACACCCGCGACGAGCCGCACGCCGACGCCGAGCGCTACCGGCGGCTCCACGTGATCGTGGGCGATTCCAACATGAGCGAGTACGCCACCTTCCTGAAGGCGGGGGCGACCGGCATCCTTTTGCGGATGCTGGAGGATCCGTCGGTGGCGCTGCGCGACATGACGCTGGACAACCCCATCCGGGCCATCCGCGAGATCAGCCACGACCCCACCTGCACCCGCCGCATCCGGCTGGCCGGCGGCCGCGAGGTGAGCGCCCTGGAGATCCAGTCGGAGTACCTGGACCGGGCCCTCAAGTACGCCGAGACCCGGGATCTGGATCCCCAGGAGAAGCAGGCCCTGCACATGTGGGAGCACTGTTTGACCCGGATCGCCGACGACCCCCTGAGCCTGACCCGGGAATGCGACTGGGTGATGAAGTACCACCTGGTGGAGGGCTATCGGGCCCGTCACGATCTGGGGCTGAGCGATCCCCGGGTGGCCCTGGTGGACCTTCAGTACCACGACGTCAACCGCTCCCGCAGCCTCTTCTACCGGATGCAGCAACGGGGGCTGGCCGAGCGTCTCTGCTTCGACGACGACATCAAAGCCGCGGTGGAGCACCCCCCGGCCACCACGCGGGCCCGTCTCCGGGGCGAGTTCATCCGGCGGGCCAAGGAGCGCAAGCGGGACTACACGGTGGACTGGGTTCACCTGAAGCTCAACGACCAGGCCCAACGCACCGTCCTGTGCAAAGACCCGTTCCGGGCCCACGACGAACGGGTGGAAAAGCTGATCGAATCGCTGTGACCTCCGTCCGCAAGCCGGAGCAGGTCAGGCTAGAGCGCCTGTTGCGACTCATCGCCGCGTTGATCGACACCACCCGCTTCTTGTCCATCGACGAACTGCACACCCGGGTGGGGGTGTCCCGGGGGCCGGATTCCGCGGGCTACCCCAGAGACCGGAAGTCGGCCAAACGGGCCTTCCACCGGGACATGAACGAATTGGCCGAGGTCGGCATCCCCGTCATCTCCGGAACGGTCCCCGGCGAGGACCCGCCGGTGTGGGGCTACCGCATCCGCAAGCAGGACTACTCACTGCCGGAGATGGACCTGGAGGCCCCCGAGCTGGCCGCCCTGCACCGGGCGGCCACCGCGGTGCGCTTCGAGGGGGTGTCGGGGGCCGAGGCTCTCTGGAAGCTGGGGGGCCGAGTGGGGGAGGGGACCGACACCGAGCTGGCCGCCGTGCCGGTGCTGCCCGCGTTGGCCGACCTGTTCCGGGCGGTCACCGAACAGCGGGTGGCCGCCTTCACCTACGGCGGGGAGTCCCGTCGATTGGAGCCCTGGACCCTGGCCTTCGACCAAGGTCACTGGTACGTGGTGGGCCACGACCGAGATCGCGGCGAACGGCGCACCTTCCGAATCGACCGACTGGACGGCGACGTGGCCCTGGGTCCACCCAACGGGTTCACCCAGACCGGCGAGGCGGGGGGCTGGGTTGCCCTCCAGCCCTGGAAGTTCGGCACCGCCCCGGCGGTGACCGCCCAGCTCCTGGTGGATTCCGACCAGTCCGCGTGGGCGGCCCGGCGTCTGGGCCAAGAGCCCGCGCTGGTGCAACCCGACGGCTCCTCGGTGTTCCACGTGGCGGTTCGCAGTCCGGAGGCGTTTCGGTCGCTGGTGCTGGAGTTCCTGGACCATGCCGAGGTCCTCGGACCGCCGGAATTGCGGGCCGACATGGTGGCCTGGCTGGAGCAGATGAGCTGATGGGTCGCCTGAGCGCCGGGGACCGCTTGCGGCGCATGTTGGAGCTGGTGCCGTGGGTCATGGCCCAGGGCGGCGCCGAGTTGACCGAGGTGGCCCAGCGTTTCGATTACCCCGAGGCCGATCTGCGGGAGGACCTGGTGCGGGTGCTGTTCGTGGTCGGGCTGCACCCGTTCACCCCCGACGAGCTGATCAACGTGATCGGCCTGGACGACGAGGACAACGGCAGCCAGGTGGCCATCAGCAACGCCGACTACTTCTCCCGGCCGCTGCGACTGACCCCGGCCCAGGCCCTGGGACTGATCGGCGCGGCCAAGGCGCTGTTGACCGGAGCCGACCCCGACGGCCCGCTCAGCCGGGGGCTGGCCAAGCTGGCGGCCGGCCTGGGGGTGAGCGTCGGCGAGGACCTGGTGGTGAGCCTGGGTGACTCGGCCGACGAGTGGGTGGAACCCCTGTTGGGGGCCGCCCGAGGTCGCCGGCAGGTCCACGTCCGGTACTTCAGCTTCGGACGGGGCCAGGAAACCGATCGGGTCATCCACCCGTACCGGGTCTTCTCGGAGATGGGCAACTGGTACGTCCACGGGTACTGCGAACAGGCCCTCGGGGTGCGGGTGTTCCGCCTCGACCGGATCCGACACCTGGAGGTGCTGGAGGCCACGTTCGATCCGCCCCGGGAAACCGGCATCCCCACCGCCTTCCAGGCCAACCCGTCCGACCCCCGGGTGGTGCTGCGCTTGGCGCCGGGTGCCGCCTGGGCCATCGAGCGCTACCCCTCCGAGCATCAGGTACCCCTCGAGGGCGGCGACATCGAGGTGACCCTGCCGGTGAGCCAGGTGGGCCGGCTGGAACGGCTCCTGCTCCAGCTCGGACCGCAGGCCGAGATTCGACAGGCCGATCCGCCGGTGGCCATGGACCAGGCCCGCCGGGCGGCCCGACGGGTGCTGGCTCGCTATGGCTGAAGAGCGCGGCGAGGATCGTCGGGAGAAGTCACCGGCGCGGGTGCTGGCCGAGTGGGTGCTGGTGTTGGCCGGGGCCCTGGTGCTGGCCTTGGTGCTGCGCACGGTGCTGTTTCAGGCCTACTACATCCGGTTCACCTCCATGGAGCCGACCTTGAGCAACGGCGATCGGGTCCTGGTCAACAAGTTCGGCTACGACCTGCACGACATCAATCGTGGCGATCTGGTGGTGTTCGAGCGACCCCAGGACATCCGTGGCCAGGAGGAGGACGATCTGATCAAGCGGGTCATCGCCCTGCCGGGGGAGATCATCACCTTCGTTGGCGGTCACGTGTACGTGGACGGCCGCCGACTCCACGAGCCCTACCTGGAGTCACCCGGTATCACCCAGGGCGCCATGCCCTCGGGGTGTGCGGCCATCGTGGACGACGGTTGCCTGGTCGGCGCCGGTGAGGTATTCGTGATGGGCGACAACCGGCCCAACTCCACCGACAGTCGGATGTTCGGCCCCATTTCCGAGCACCTGATCGTGGGGCGGGCCTTCCTGCGGCTGTGGCCCGTGAACGAGTTCGGGCGGATCTAACCTGATCAGCCGGGCCGGTCGGGGTACCACCGGCCCAGGGCGGTGGTCATGCGGTCGACGTGGTCGCTGTACACCGCGTCGATGCCCATGTCCAGCAACTCATCGAGCACGCGGGGTTGCTGAGCATCCCAGCCGAAGCACCACACCCCGAACCGGTGAAACAGCGTGACCAGACCCCCCGTCCAGTCGGTTTGGTGCAGGTTCACCGAGTCGATGCCCGCTTCGGCCAGCACCGCCGCCCGCCGCTCCGGCCCCTTGCCCATACGGCTGAGCCGGGTGGAGTTGCACAGCCGCACGTCGGGCCACTGCCGGCGCAGGTCGGCCAGCAGGTCCACATCGGGGTGGCAGAGCCACAACCGGTCGCGCAACGCCCTCCCGGTGCGCTCGGCGGCGGCGTCCACGCTGCGGATCACCGCCGGGGCGGCCTCGTGGTCCTTGAGGTCCAGCGACAACTCGAAATCACCGCCGCAAGCGTCGTAGAGCTCGGCCAGGGTCGGGATGTGGTCGGGGAGCTCCGCGCGGCGGCAAGCGACCATCGACCGTTTCCTCGCCAGGGGCCCCCGGCGCACCCAACCGTCGTGGTCCAGCACGGCCTCGCCGTCGGCGGTGACCCAGACGTCGCTCTCCAAACCGGTCGCCCCCATCTCCAGGGCCAACTCGAAGGCCCCCAGGGTGTTCTCCTGCCGGTGCGCCCGAGCCCCCCGATGGGCAAAACCGATCGGGGGTGTGCGCAGGGAGGCGATCCGAGAGGGCATCTCAATCCCGGCGCCGACGGGGCGACTCGCCACTGGCCATGACGCCATCATCGGTTGCCCTCGCGCCCCCGGACAACCCCAGCGCCCATCCGCGGCGGTAGCCTCGGGGCGTGGGAAACCTGGGCTGGGCCGAGATCGCGGTGATCATGGTGGTCGCCCTGGTCGTTCTGGGACCGGACAAGCTGCCGGCCGCCGCCCGACAGGTGGGCAACGTGGTCCGTCAGCTTCGGAAGATCTCCACTGGGTTCCAGCAGGAACTGCAGAACGCGCTGGACGAACCCATTGAGGCCGAGGCCCGACGCCGGGGCCACGAGGCCGTGGCGCAAGGCCCGTCGGAGAGCCCCTCCAACGGCGACCCACCCGCGCCCCGCCCGTGAGCACCTCCGACACCGGCACCTCCCGGACGGGCGACGGGACGATGCCCTTGATGGAGCACCTGGTGGAGCTGCGAGCCCGGCTCATCAAGTGCATCCTGGCGGTGCTGGTGGGGGCGGTGGTCTGCTGGGTGTTCTACCCCTGGATTCTGGACGCTTTGGTCCAGCCGTACTGCGACGTGGTGCCCGACGAGGCCCTGGCCGAGGAGGAGGCTCGCCAGAACCTCTTCGGCGGGTGCGAGCTATTGGTGCTGGATCCCCTGGAGCCGTTCTCGGTCCGGTTGACGGTGGCGGGTTACGGGGGGCTGGCCCTGGCCATTCCGGTGGTGCTCTGGCAGGTCTGGCGGTTCGTGCAGCCCGGCCTCTATCCGAGGGAGCGTCGCCACGCGGCGGCCTTCACCGTGCTCGGCGCCCTGTTGTTCGCACTGGGGGCCGCCTTGGCCTACTGGAGCATCCCCCGGGCGCTCAGCTTCCTGGCCGACATCGGGGGTGAGGACCTGGTGACGGGGTTCTCCCCGGCCAAGTACCTGTCGTTCGTGGTCAAGATGATGGCCGCGTTCGGCATCGGCTTCGAGTTCCCCATCCTGTTGGTGTTCCTGCAGATGGCCGGGATCATCCATTACCGGCAGCTCATCAGAGCCCGGCGCTACGCCATCGTGGGCATCGTGGCCCTGGTGGCGGTGATCACCCCCAGCGGGGACCCGTTCACCCTCATGGTGCTGTCGGTGCCCATGTACGTGTTCTACGAATTGGCCATCGCCTTCGGGTGGACGCGGGCTCGCCGCCAACGACGCGACGCCGCCGACTGAAGACCGTGCCCATTCAACGAGGGGAAGACTGGGGGGAACCCGGCGGGCTGGGACCCGACGGTGTGTTGGTGAGCAGCGACGACCAAGCCCGCACCCTGATCGAGGAGGCACGCCGGTCCAACCAACCGGTGCCCGACATCGGCCTGGTGGGCGGTGATCTGTGCCGCACCCTCGGCGGCCGGGGCCGGGCCGACGCCATTCGCTCCCCCGACGCCTGGCGGTTCGCCGTGGACCTGGGCGCGGTGTTGCTGGACGGGCGGCTGTTCTGGTTCTGCGCCCATTTGGTGGCCCGCCGACGAGGGTGGGCGGGCGAGGCGCTGGTGGCCATGAACGCCGCGTGGCGGGGAAGCTGGCGCCTCGGACCCCAGGCCCACCCGGGCGACGGCCTGCTGGACATCTCCCATGGCCGTCTGAGCGCCGGGGACCGGCTGCGGGCCCGGCGGCGGGTTCGCACCGGCGACCACCTGCCCCACCCCCAGATTCGCGTCCGTCGCACTTCGGCCTTCCAGGTGGACCTGGAGCAACCCTTGCTGGTGGAGCTGGACGGACGCCCGGTGCAGCGGGCCACAACCCTGTCCATTCGGGTGGAGCCCGCCGCGCTCACCGTGGTGGTATGAGTCCCGCCGCGGCCCGGCCGGCCGAACAGCCGATGGCCGGGCGGAAACCGGCGACGGATAAGACCCACCCCGGCAAGGGTGGCCACTAACATCCGGCCCGTGACCCCCGACCAGGCCAAGCAGCACGTGGCCGCCGCGGTTGATGCCCAGGCCCCCCGCCTCATCGACATCTCCCACCAGATCCACGCCCAACCCGAGCTGTGCTTCGAGGAGCACACCGCCCATCACGTGCTGTGCTCGGCTCTGGAGGACGCCGGACTGGAGGTGGAGCGATCGGCCTACGGCCTCGACACCGCCTTCGTGGCCCGGGCCGGGCACACCGGTCCGCACGTGGCGGTGATCTGCGAGTACGACGCCCTGCCCGAGATCGGGCACGCCTGCGGCCACAACGTGATTGCCGCCGCGGGACTGGGGGCGGGGTTGGCGGCGGCCTCTCTGGCCGAGGCGCTGGGGGGGCGCATCAGCGTGGTCGGGACGCCCGCCGAGGAAGGCGGTGGCGGCAAGTGCTTCCTGTTGGAACGGGGCGCGTTCGACGGCATCGACGCGGCCATGATGATCCACCCCGCCAACCACGACCTGACCCGCATCAGCGCCATCACCGTCGAGCAATTCGAAGCCGTCTACTCCGGTCGGTCGGCCCACGCGGCCGCTTCGCCCCACAAGGGCCGCAACGCCCTCGACGGCGCCGTGTTGGGGTACATGAACGTGGCCGCGCTGCGCCAGCACATCCGCCCCGACGAACGCATCCACGGCGTCTTCACCCGAGGCGGCGACAAGCCCAACATCGTGCCCCACGATGCCGCCGCCCACTGGTACGTGCGCTCTCCCACCCTGGACAGCCTCGGCGAGTTGCGCCCCCGGGTGCTGGCCTGCCTCGAAGCGGGGGCGGCGGCGGCCGGGGTGACCGTGGAGTGCCGGCAGGTGGCGCCGGTGTACGCCGACATGCTCGACAACCAGGTCGTGCTCGACCTCTACCGGCACAACGCAGCGCTCACCGGACGGCAGATGGCCGAACCCGAAGCCGCGGCCGCGGTGGTGGGCAGCACCGACATGGGAAACGTGAGCTACGCGGTTCCCTCCATCCACCCCATCATCAAGATCGCCCCCGACGACGTGGCCATTCACACCCCCGAGTTCGCCCACTACGCCGCCTCCGAGAGCGGTGACCAGGCGGTGCTGGACGGGGCCAAGATCATGGCCATGACCACCGCCGACCTGTGGCTCCACCCCGAGGCCGCCGACCGGGCCGGCTGCGAGTTGGACTCGGTCCGGAGCTGAGACGTTGTCGAGAACCGGCCCATCGAAGGTGATCTCGAGCCCACGGCCATGACCCAGTACGTGGCCGAACAGTTCACCGCCGAGGAAGCCGACATCCTCCGCCGGTACTTCACCAACCTGGACCGACCGGTGTTCGCCCTGGTCAACCTGCCGGAGGTGGTCAAGGGCGCCCTGTTCGCCCGCTACAGCCGGTCGGCCAAGTCCCTGCGCCGCCTGTTCCTGGACGAGTTCGTGGGCGAGCTGGACATCAGCGGGGACCTGACCATCGACGCCACCGTCGGGCTGCGGCGGGCCGAGGAACTCTACGACCGGGTGTTCTTCGAGTACGGGGACGATTCGGTGGCCCAGCTCGGCGGCGTCCACCTGGCCTGCGAGCAGGCCTCCAACATCTTGACCAAGGTGTTGGAGTGGGGCCGCTTGATGTCCTATTTGGAACAGTCCACCCGCTATATCGACTACATGGCTCGGATCGGCGGCCGCTACCGCTACTACCGGGATCCCCAGGTGGGGGAGTCGCCGTTGTCGGGCCGCTACGTCAGCGACATGGACCGCATGTTCGAGTCCTACGGCCGGCTCCTGCCGCGGATGGCCGACTTCTACCGGCAGCACACGCCCAAGGACGACCGCTCCTCCGACTTCGCCTACCGCCAGGCGGTGCAGGCCAAGGCCCTGGACTCGGTGCGGGGCGTGCTGCCCGCGGCCACCGTCTCCAACGTGGGCATCTACGGCACCGGTCAGTCCTACGAACTGCTCCTGTTGCGGATGCGAGCCCATGAGCTGCCCGAGGTCCAGGACTACGCCGCCATGATGCTGGCCGAGCTGCGCAAGGTCATCCCCTCCTTTCTGAAGCGGGTGGACCTGGCCGATCGGGGCGTGGCCTGGACCGGCTACCTGAGCGACGTCCAGGAGTCGATGGAGAGCGTGGTCGACTACCTGGTACCCCCCGACACCGCCGCCGACGAGGTCCCGACGGTGCAGTTGGTGGATTTCGACCCCGACGCCGAGGTCAAGATGGTGGCCTCCATGCTCTACCCCTACACCCACCTGCCCGAGGAGCAGCTCGAGCGGGAGGTGGAGGCGATGAGCGTCGACGACCGGTTCTCGGTGATGCGGGCCTACGTGGGCAATCGCACCAATCGCCGCCACAAGCCCGGCCGCGCCCTGGAGCGACCGTACTACCGGTTCGACATCCTGGCCGACTACGGGGCCTTCCGGGACCTGCAGCGCCACCGCATGTTGACGCTGGAGTGGCAAAAGCTCAGCACCCGACACGGCTACACCCGACCGTCGGCGGTGGACGCCGCCGGGTGCGCCCCCCAATTCGACGAGGTCATGGAGCGTTCCTCGGCGCTGTACGACCTGTTGCAACGGGATTTCCCCGAGCAGGCGTCCTACGCGGTGAGCTTTGCCTACAAGGTGCGCTTCGCCATGACCCTCAACGCCCGGGCGGCCATGCACCTCATCGAGCTGCGCACCACGCCGCAGGGCCATTCGGTGTACCGCGGCATCGGCCAGGACATGTGGCGGCTCATTCGCGACGAGGCCGGGCACCCGGTGGTGGCCGAGATGATGAAGTTCGTCGACCTGACGGAGGAGCCTTCCCTGGGCCGCCTGGAGGCGGAGCGCAAGGCCGATCTTCGCCGACACGTTCGCGAGCAGGCCTGATTTGCGCGAGTCTTCGGGCATAATGGCGGAGGAGGTGGCGGGGCACGATGACAGACCCTGAGGAACACGACGACATGGCCGAAGAGGAGTTCGACCAGGAAGCCATGGAAGACCTCGACAAGGCCATCGACGAGGACATCGACGAAGAATTCGACGGGGTCCTGGACGACGACCTCGAGGACGATCTTGATGACGACCTGGACGACGACATCGACGACATCGACGAGGAAGAGGACGACGCCGACAACGGCGCGGGCCGCAACGCGACCGCAACCGAGGACGAGGAAGGCGACGGGGAGGACATCGACCCCGACAACGTGGAGGCCGATCTCGACACCATCCTGAAGGATCGCCTGGCCGCCGGTGACGACGAGGACGAAGACGAGGACACCCCCGAGCCCGCCCCGGAAGCCTCCGGCCAGGTGGCCCCCAAGCGCGACAACGAATGGATGTGCGAGGGGTGCTTTTTGATCGTCAGTTCCAGTCAGTTCGGGCCGCGAAGCAACCCTCGGTGTCCGTCCGGTGAGGAGCCCTGCCCGTCGCTGGCCCGACTGTGAGCAGCGCCGGCGACCCGGCCATCGACCGGGAGGGCCTCGAGAAGCTGCTGGACGCGGTGGTCTACGCCCCGCTGGGGTTGCTGTTGTCGACCCATGCACCGCCCGCGGAGTTGGCCGCCCACGGTCGGCGCCAACTGGAGGCGGCTCGCCTGCTCGGGCGGATGGCCCTGGGGCAGGCATCGGCGCCCCCCGCTCCCGCCGGCGGTGGGCCAACAGCATCGCCCGCCGACCAGGGCTGACCGGTGGGGGAGCGTCCCGCCGAGGCCCCGAAGGGGGGAGACCGGCGGCGGGGGGTTGAGGCCACAGCCCGGCCCGCCCGCCCCGACGACGTTGCCGGGGTGGCCGAATTGGCCCGTGAGGCCCGCCAAGAGGCCCTGGAGTACCGGGGTGGGCAGCGGTGGATCGCCACCGAGGCGGCCTCGGAACCTCTGGAGGATCACTTTGGCGCCCAGTTGGCCGATCCTCAGGCCATGGTGATGGTGGGCGTCTGGGATACGGCGGTGGTGGGGTACGGCTGGGCTCGACGCCAGGTCCGGGTGGACGGCGCCGCCATCGCCCGGATCGAGGAGCTGTTCGTCAGCCCGGAGGCCCGTTCCGTGGGGGTGGGGGAGTCGTTGTTCGACGCGCTCACCCGGTGGGCCGTCGACCAGGGCGCGGTGGCCATGGACGCCGTGGTGTTGCCCGGCCACCGCGAGGCCAAGAACTTCTTCGAGACGTTCAAGATGACCGCCCACGCCCTGATCATGCACACCCCGATCGGCGAGGGCGAGCGCCCATGAGCAGCCCCGAACCGGACGAGGAGGCAGCGGCAGTCGGCCCCCTCCGAACCCCTTCGGTGAGTTCGGTGAACGGCCCCGAACTGTGCGTGGGCGCGGTGGTGGTCCGGGAAGGCTCGATCCTGCTCATCCGCCGGGGCAACCCTCCCGGTGAGGGCCGGTGGTCGGTACCCGGCGGCCGCGTGCACCGGGGTGAGCGCCTGGTGGACGCCGTCCGCCGGGAACTCCGGGAGGAAACCGGGCTCGACGGCCACGTGGGGGATGCCATGGGTTGGACCGAACTCATCGGCCGCCGCCGCCACTACGTGGTGGTGGACTATTGGGTCACCGTCACCCCCGACGGGCCCCCCAGGGCGGGCAGCGACGCCACCGATGCCGCCTGGGTTGGGCTCGATGATGTCGACCGGTGGGACTTGGTGGACGGCCTGCGCCAATTCCTGGCCGACCACCACGTGATAGAGAAGGTGGCGGAGCAGGCGGTGGAGCAGGCGACCGAAACGTAGCTACCTCTGGGCCGCTCTCGGGTTGCCGCCCCGGCGCGGTCGCTTGGGGGGAGGGGTGGGCTCCACGCCGAAGAGAGCGGCGATGTGGGGCACGCGCTGGGAGAGCTTGGTCACCTCGCCGAGCAACTCCTGGTCGGGCTTCTCCGGGATTCCCTGGGGTTGCACGGTGCGACGCACCGGGGAGAAGGCCACCGCTCCCAACACCGTGGCCCAGCGCTTGGTCGGGGTCTCGCTGGTCAACGCGGCGTTGGCCGCCTCGGTCAGCCGGGTCACCATGTCCTGGGGGAGGGGGACCCCGGCCTTCGGCGGGCGGGAGCTGAGCCGCAACGCCCGAACCATGCGTCCGTCGGCCAAGGTGGCGGCCACCTCGGCCAACCATTCGGCGTGTTCCCGATCCACCCGTTCGCTCAGCTTGGTGCGCAACTCCTCGGCCAGGGCCTTGGCCTCGTCGTCGGTGGCCCCCGTCTCGGCGGCGACCACCACGGATCGCAGGTCACGCAGGTCGATCTCGTCCATGCCGGCCAGAGCGGCCTCCACCCGATCCCGCCATTCCGCCGCCTGCATCCGCGACAGCAGCTTGGCGGCCGCCCGCAGGAAGCTGTCCGGTTCTTCGGTTTTAGGGGTTGTTGCCTTCTCGGGGGCCGGGGCCTGTTCTTTAGCGGCTTTGTCCAGCTCCTCGGCCTGGGCCGGAACAGGCTCGGCGGCCTCTTTGGCGGCCTCCACTGGGACAGTCTGGTCCTCGGCCTGGGCTTCGGCGGCCTTTGTCTCGGCCTCCTCTTGGACAGTCTGGTCCTCGGCCTGGGCCTCGGCGGCCTGTTTGGCGGCCTCCCGGCGGGCCTGGGCCTCGTCGCGGGCCTTCTTCCGCTGGTCGCGCAGGGCTTGTTCCACCGAGGCGACGCCGTCGCGCATGATCTTCTCGGCCACCGGCTTCTGCTCTTCGGGCAAGCTGTCGATCAGTGCCTGCCGGTGGGTCCGCCCGGGGCGCAGTCGCTTGGCCTTGGGCTGGTCATCCTCCCGACGGAACTCCCGGCGGTCACCCCGATCGCGGCCATCCCGTCTATCACCCCGGTCACGACCGTCGCGGCGGTCACCCCGGTCACGGCCCCGGCGGTCACCCCGGTCACGGTCGCGGCCCTTGCCTCCGGACACCAACTGGGTGGTGACCAGGGGCTGATCCCGACCGGACCCCAGGATCTCCAGCGTCTCCGGCATGGGCCGCTTTTCCTTGTGGGCGAACGCCTCGATGATCTCGATGCCGTCCATGTGGAAGTCGGCCTCGACGGTGAGTTCGTCACCCACGCTGGCGGGGAAGCCCAGCAACTCATTGGCCAGTTCGCCCTTGGGCTCACGGGCACCGGCGGCTCTCCAGGTCCAGGAGCCATCGGGCCGCTGGCTGGTCAGCTCGATTTCAATCCTGCGGGACACCGGCGGTCACGCTACCGCATCGACACCTGAGGGCAGAACTGCTGGGCCGAGCGATCGGGATCAGCACGACTCCAGGACCTCGTAGGCCGACGCCCCGAAACCCGCCAATTCCACCACGGTGGTCGCCGTGGCCGGAGCCAGCCCGGAGAGCACCCGGGGATTCCAGGGGACGTGGGCCACCACCCGCATGGCAGGCGAACCGGTCGACCCGCTCAAACAACCGGACAACACGGTGCCGTCGCTGCGGTCCGAGTTCACCGTGGAGGGATCGCACCCGCCACCGGCGCAGCTTGCGATGAACGTGGTGGCCGCCCGTTCCGCCCGGTGGGCCGCCAGATTGCGGTTGGTGATCACCGTGGCGTGGTCACCCAACGATCCGGCGGCCACGGCCACCGCCAGGCCCAGGGCCAACAGGGTCACCGCGGTCGACACCGGCTAGCGCACCGGGACAATGGCGGTGGCCACCACTCGGTCCACAACGAGGCCTCGGCCCAGCGCAACCGGGCAGGTCACCACCGCGGCCACCGTGGGCGACGACTGGTCGTCCCCCGCTGCCGGCGGTTGTGAGACCAAACCCACGTGGAACGCCCCGTCGGTCTGATCACAGACCCCGGCGGTGGCCACCCGGCCGGCTTGCTCGACCGTGGCCGCCACCTCGTCCCACCGATCCCGGTCGGAGGGTGGGACGGGGGAAGCCGGCGTCTGGGCCAGCGCGTCGGACGCCTGGGTGGCGGCCGCCTCGGCGAACACCGCGGTGCGGTGCCGGGCCGTGCCCAGCGAGCCCGCCGCGTCCAGCACGGCGATGCCCAGCACCAGCACGGGAAGCACCAACAGAAACCCCAGCGCCTCGCTCACGGTCTCGACCCTGGCGGCGCGCTCAGCACGAGCCGGGCACGCTGAGGGGGGCTTGGCCGGTGGCCGCCCGGCAGGCCACCGCCGTGGTCTGCAAGGCCGATACCCGAGCATCCAGGGGCACCGCCGTCACGGTGGCCACCAGATTGCAGCCCTCGGCCGCAAGGTCGACCGCCACCGGCTGCACGGCCAGGTGCTCCATCTGTTCCAGGGAGGCCTGCGCGGCGGCGGTCACCGCGGCGCCCGGAGGATTCGGCCCGCACGGCCATCCCTCGGCCACCGCCACGTGAGCGGCCGCGGTGGCGGCCGCTTGGGCCGCGGCGTCGGCGGCCATCCGGGTGACGTGCCCGACGTACAGCCCGGTGATCACCGCCAGCAGCAACAGCAGCAGCGCCGAGGTGCGCAGCACGATCAGCGAGGAGGCCACAACCGCTCACGCGCACGTCTTGCTGGTGCTGCTCCACGTGCCGCCCACGGCATCGCACAGGGTCTCGGTGGTGATCCGAGAGTGGTCGATGTTGTCCCCCGACTCGGGGGCACTGGAGCTGAGCTGGGCGTAGACGATGATGGACACGATGGCCGCGGCGGCAATGCCGACCACGGTCAGGATCAATTGGACGATGGCTGATTGCATGGGGGTTCTCCTTGGTTCGGTGCCGACACGGTCTTCAGAGCACGAAGACCACGGCGGCCATGACAACAAGACCAGCGAGGGCGGCCACCAGGGTGACCGTGGTTCCGATGGCCCGGCTGAGCTGGTCGATCGCCAGGCGCCGTTCGGAATCCAGACTCCGAACGGATCGGGAAAGGGACGCGTCCAACAGCTCCGATGAGGCCGCGCCGGCCCGCTCGGCGGCCACCACCGAGGCCAACAACGGTCCGGCGGGGGAGCCGGCCACCACGGCGGACACCGCGGGAAGGGGATCCCGGCCCGCGTCCAGGGCCGCCCCGATCGCCCCTCGGGCCACGGTGAAGGCCCGTCCGGTGACGGTGAGCGCGGCGTTGACCGCGGCGGCGTTGATGGGCTGGCCCGCGGAGGTCAAGAGCCGCAGCTTGCGCATCCACTCGATCATCCTTTGGTCGCGTTCGGCACGGTAGGACGCAGCCACCAGCGACCGGATGGCCGCCGATGCCGTGCCGGGCAGCCAGGTGGCCGCCACCACCGCCAACGCCAGTCCCTGCGGCCAGTCCCAGACCACCCAACCGACCAGGGCCCCGGCCGGTGCGCCCGCCCCGGCCAGGACGTGGCCGGCGTTGGCGATTCGATTGGGCGTCCACCCCATGGCCGCGGCCTGGAGCACGACGGTGCCGCGACCGGCCGGTCGGGCCAACAGGAGCACCGCCACCGCACCCATCCCCGACAACCCCACCAGCGCCGTCATCGGCTCGACCCAGGGTACGAGACCACCGCCGTCATCGGCTCAACCGCCACGCCGGTACCAGCACGCGGGCACAGATCACCGCGGTGAACACGGCCATGAGCAACAGGAGTTGCTGCCCGACCGGCGAGAGCAGCCAGCGGCCCACGTCCTTGGCGGCAAAGCCGGTCAGGGCCAACATCCCCGCGGCCATGGCCACCGTCACCGCCACCTGCGGCATCAGCGCGGCCACGTAGCGGTGGAAGTGGCGAGCGGTCTCCGCCGCCTCGGTGGCCTCCTCGGCCAGGACGCCGGCCAGCCCCACCCACTGGGATCCCCCCCGAAAGGCCTCGGCCAACACGGTGGCCAACATCTCGGCGATCGGTCGGCGAACGGTGGTGGAAAACCGATTGGCCGCCTCGATGAGGCCGCCGGTCTCACACTCGTCGGCCATCAGCCGGGCGGCCGCCCCGACTCGGCCCGTGACCAACGGTGCCGACTGCCGGACGGCTTCCACCACCGTGGGGGCCACCAGGGCTTGGTTGGCCAGCCCGTTGGTGAGCTGAGCGAGTTCGTCGGCCTCCCCCAGGCTGCGACGCGACCGGGCCTGCACGGCCATGGCCCCCACGGACGTGCCGGTCAACACCATGGTGGCCAGCGCGGTGGCCACGCCCACCAGCACCAGCCCGGCCAGGAATCCGGTTCCAACCAGCAGGGTCGCCACCACCGGACCGACGGGAAAGGAGTGTCGACGGGCCATCAGGAGACTGCCCACCAGCAGGGCCTGCGGGCTCCCGGTCGAGGTCGGCCACCAGCAGACGGCCAGCAACACCAGGGCGGCGGCCACCACCACCACGGCCTGCGAGCTCACGGAGCCACCCGGGAGGACGCGGCCGGCCGGTGTCGTCCGCCGAGGCCCACCGACCGGTACAGCCGCTCGATGCGGCCGTGCGGGCCGGCGACGGGCTCGGCCCACCGCCGGCCGGGGCTCAGTGACCACAGGCACCGGGTGTCGATGGTGTCGTGGCGATCGTCGTAGCTCACGATCTGGGAGACATCGGAGATGACCCGCTCCCCCCGCTCGTTTCGGCCCATCCACACCAGCAGGTGGACGGCAATGGCGATCTGTTGGCGGGCGAAGCGGGGGTCGGCCCCTTCGCTGCAGGCGTAGGACAAGAGCTTGGCCAAGACCCCCGGCCCCGGTTGGCTGTGGAGGGTGACCAGGCAGCCGTTGAGGCCGCTGCTCATGGCGTCCAGCAGCGCCAGGGTGCCCTCGCCTCGGGTCTCGCCGATGACCAGCTTGGAGGAGTTGGCCCGTTTGGCGTCGCGTATGTGGTCGCTCATGGAGAGCTTCCCCACACCGTCGTTGTTGGCGTCCCGGGTCAGGCGTTCGTAACTGTTGGGGTGGATGCCGTACTGGGCCAGCCGCAGCTCGGGGGTGTCCTCGATGGTGTCGATCCGCTCGGAATCGTCCACGGTGGCCAACAGGGCCTGGCACAACGTGGTCTTGCCCCCACCCATGGCGGCGGCGATCACCATGTTGGCCCGGACCGGCCCCGACACGGCGGCCACCAGCAGCTTCTGCAGTTCCGGTCCGGCCACGCCCAAGTCGTCGAGGGTGGCCTTGCCCGCCATGTTGGATCGCAGCACCATGGTGGGGGGATGGCACATGAACGCCTCGGCGTGGAGCCGCCAGCGATCCCCGAGTCGGATGTCCAGGCGGCTGTCGAGCACGTCGAAGCGTTGCGGGTGGCCTCCGGAGAAGCTGGCCAGGTGCCGGGCCGTTTCGATCAACTCCTCGTTGGATGCGAACGGGGACTGTCGGCGTTCCCGCCGACCCCGGGCGTGGTGGACGATCATGCACTCGCCCCCTCGGATCTGGAATTCCTCCACCCCGGATTCGTCCAGCAGAGCGGCCAGGCGGGTCTGGGCCGCTTGGGAGGCCGACCACAGGTGGGTTTCCCGGTCGAGCGGGTCGAGCCGCCGGGGAGCCGCCGCCGTCCATGCCAATTGGCGGCCCAACCGGTGCAGGCGGCGGCGGTGGGTGCGAGCAAGCTGCGGGGGAACCCACAGGCTGACGATCCGTTGGCGGCGGAAGCGGTCGGTGTCGGGAGGCTCCTCGGAGACGATCACCGACACGATGGGGGTGGCCCGACGTGATCCGCTGTCCAGCCGGAGCTGGGACCGCACATCGGTCCAGTCGGCGGTGGTGATCCGCAGTACCGCTGCCGACGACGCCACCGCCGCCTCCAGGCGCTGGGCGGGTTCATCGTCTCGCAGCCTGAGCACGGTGGGATGGCCCGCGGCCGAGGCCTGATCCACTTCGGTGGGGGAGGTGGCCAGGATGACGCCGGGGGCCGAGGTGGCGATTCCCTCCAACACCAGGCTCAGCACCCGATCCACCGAATCCGGGGGGAGCCACTGATCCCCGATCGCGCACAGCACCGGCTCAGCCACCGCTCTCGCCGTTGACGCCTTGGTCGGCCTGGGGTGGCGGCCGGTCGCACAGCGGCCAACCGCCCGGAGGCGACTCCCAAATCCACCATTCCTCATCGGCCAGCCGGGCGGCCAGGTCGGGGCCGGCTTCCACGGTGGCGGCGGTGCCGGAGCCGTCGCCCGCCACCCCGGCCAGGGTGACCAGCGCCACGGCGCATCCCCCCGGGGCGGCCGCGAACACCGCCCGGCGTCCGGGCTGGGGGCCGGGGGCGGGCCACATGGCGGCGTTGACGGTGAAGTCCAACAGCGAGGTGGTGCGGGCGTCGCCTTGCCCGCTTTCCCCCTGGCGCGGGCGCAGCATCCCGGGGGAGATCAATGTGCCTGCGGGAATCTCCACGGTGACCACGGTGTCGGCCAGGTCGGCCGGTCGGACGAAGAGCACCGCCAAATTGGTGGGCACGTCGACGGTGGCGTGCTCGCCCGGCGGAAACCCCGCGGGCCACCGCTGAGTGGTGGCCACCACCGAGACCTCTCGGTACCCCTCGCCGTCTCGGGACAGGGCGATGATCGTCACCAGGGTGGCCACCAGCACCACCGCGGTGGCCAACAGGCGGCGGCGAAAGCTGACCGGCCACGAGGTGGGGGACCACGACGCCTGCTCGGTACCGCTCACCACAGGGTCACCTGCGGGCCCAGGTAGCCGGTGGGCTCCCGGAACCACGACAAATCGGCGGCCACCACCGCGGTGTGCCGGTCGCCCGCCTCGGAGGTGTAGCGGACCTGGAGCTCCCATTCCCACAGGCCGCGCCGGGGAATGGTCCACCGGCAGTCCCCGTGGCGGCGCTGCCAGTCGGCCGACAGGGACAACACCTCGTCGGTCGGCTCGGTCCACGGGGGCAGGTCGTCCGGTGCGCACCACACGGTGGCCGGATCGACCCGGGGAAAGGCGGTTCGGTACCACTGGCGGCGTTGGCTGCTGAGCCGATCCCACAGCGCGGCGGCCTGGGCGGCGGCGTCGGCCGCCGCGGTGTCGAAGGCCGATCGCAGGGTGGCCAGGTCGGCGGCTTGGTAGGGGAGGAGTTGGCGAAGCGACACCCCCACCTCGGTGGCCTCCCAGAGGCACTGGTCGTCGGAGTTGTCCTGCACGTCCAGCGAGGTGCCGGGTTGGCGCGCCGTCCAGTGGCGGGCGGGCCCGGCCGACGAGGACGCGGCCGTCAGGAACAGCCGCCCACCGGGTACCTCCGGGTGGTGGTAATCGGTGAAGTCGGCGGCGTAGGGCACCACCGACTCCCAACGCAGGCGGCTGAGCACCTCCCGATGGGTGGCGTCGCCCCAGGTGGTGGTGCACTGCTTGTCGATGGGTTCGGGATCGGGATCCGGAACCGGATTGGTGGGTCGGGTGCAGTGGTAGCAGGGATTGGGTCGGGTTGGGGGGACAACCGGCCCCGAGGTGGGCGAGGGCGTGGGATCCGCCGTCGGGGCGGTGGTCGGCTCAGGGCTGGGCGACGGGCTCGGATCGGGACTGGGGTCAGGGGTGGGACAGTTGTTCGGCGGGATCACGTAGGTGCCGTCGGGGCACGGCCGCAGGCAGATGCCGAAGTTGCCCGGCACCTGCCCTGGAGGACAGGTGTGCTCGTGCTCAACCTCGGTGGTCACCTTCCCCGACCATTGGTAGTTCGTGTTGCTGTGGCCGTTCCACACGGTCCAGGTGCCCTCGCCGGTCGGGCGGGGGGTGCTGTCGTGGGGACCGTGATGACAGTTGTTGCGGCTGTAGCACGAGCTTGTGGCTGGTTCGGCAATCACTTCCATGCCACACAGCCCGATGATGTCGATGGTGCAGTGGTCGGGCACGTGGGTGGTGTAGTGGGTCCAGTAGTTGATGTGGGTCCACGTCTCCACGCATTGCTGCACCGAGGCCGGGCACCGACCCATGCCGTCGAGGTCCACGGTGGACGTCTGGCGGTGGGCCAGCAGGGGAGCGGTGTCGGAGGAGGAAATGACCAAGCCGAGGGCCAAGATGGCCACCAGCAGCAGCCCGAGGAGCGCTCTGGTGGCCAATGCCCCTCGGGTTCTGGTCATGGGAGGGCCTGAAAGGCGCGGTAGTCGCAGCCGACGACCAGACCGTGGGGGGAGCGGCGGTCGCGGTCGGTTTGGCGGGCCCACACATAGCCCAGGAAGGCGTGGTAGCACTCGTGGGGGCTGTCAGGAAGCCCGAGGCTTACCCGTTCGTCGGCGTGGGCCTCGATGATGCCCACCCGGGGTTCCCAACAGGAGGGGAGGGGTTCCCCCGTGGGAAAAAACCCCGCCGGGTCGGTGGGATAGCGCTCGTTGGGGTGGGCGGCCACGATGTCGGCACACCGGGCGGCCAGCCAGCCGGACGGGCGGGGGGCGGCCGGGTCGTACCCAATCGACGCACAGGCGGCCAGCGGGCGGGTGACGGCGTCGCCCCGAAAGGCAAGAGCCCTGACCGCCGGGGTCAGGCAGGCGTCGGCCCCCTCACCCCACCAGAAACCGACCCGGAGTTCGGCCAGGTAGGCCAGCGCACCCATGCAGGCGTGTACCCCCTGGGCGGTGATGGTGCCCAACACCACGTCGGGAGCGTCGTAAGCCGCTTGGGCGTAGCCGCGGACGCACTCCTGCACCCACGAGCGGGACTCCGGGCTGTCCTCCACCGTCCCGTGCTGGATGCCCCGGAGCCACCGGATTTCCGCCAGGGCCGGGTGATCAGCGGGAACGGCCAGGATGACCGGACGGCGGTCGTCGTCCCAGGTGTAGACCCCGTCGCCGAACACGTGGAGCGGGCTGGCCTGGGCCGCCTCCCGCAGGGCTGCGACGGAACCCGGCTCCGGCGTCGGCTCGGCTGCGGGCGTGGATTCCGGGGTTGCCGCCGGGGTCACCTCAGGCTCCGCCACCGGGGTGGACGCGGGCGTGGATGCCGGGGTTGCCTCCGGGGTCGCCGCCGGCGTCCCTGCCGGCTCCGGGGTCGGGTCCGGTTCGGGTGTGGATTCTGGGGTCACTGCGGGCGTCACCACGGGCTCCGGCGTTGGTTCCGGGGCGGAGGTGGCTTCCGGCGTGGCCGCCGGGGTCGCCGGCGGCGCCTCCGAAGGCTCGGATGTCGGGGCCGGGACGGCCGTCGGAGTCACCGTGGGTGACGCCATGACCGGGGGTTCCGACGGGGAGGCCTCCGCCGGAGGCGTCGGCGCACCCTCGAGCGGCCCCTCATCGGGGTTGCCGCAGCTCACGCAGAGGACGAGCACCAGCAGGAGAAGAATGGCAGCGTGTCGGGTAGTACCCATGAGGCCCTCGTTTCAACGTGACTCGACAGGGGCCCCAAAGGGCCGATAGCGCCGGCTCTGACCGGCCTCGTCACCCTAGCTCAGCCCATTCTCATTGTCCAGGGGCAATTTCCATATCTCTCCTGCTTTCGATCCCTGAACGTTGAGAATGTATGTTATGTTTAGTTATGGGGTGTGGTTTCGCGGGCGGGCTTATGTTTAGTTATGGGGGGGTGATTCCCAGCACCGCTTCCATCGTGCTGGCCTGGTTCCGCTGGCGACCTAGAGGGCGGCCCGACCGGCGCTGAGGCCGCCGTCCACGTAGAGAACTTGGCCGGTCACGTAGCGGGCGTCGTCGGAGGCCAAGAACCCCACCACGTCGGCGATGTCCTCGGGCCACCCGGTACGGCCTAGCGGCACCGCCCGGGCCCGCTGGGCACCCCGATCGCCCTCGTAGTTGGCCTGAGTGCCCTCGGTTTGGATCATGCCCGGGCCCACCGCGTTGACCCGGATGCCCCGGGAGCCCAGTTCCAGGGCCGTTTGCTTGGTGAGGCTCTCCACCGCGGCCTTGGACGGGGGGTAGATGCCGATCCCCGGCGAGTTGGAGAAGCTGGCGTTCGACGAGAGGTTGACGATGCAGGACCCCGGCCCCATGAGCGGGGCCAACGCCTGCGTGCAGTGGAACACCCCCATCACGTTCACCTCCAACACCCGGCGCACGTCGTCGCTGGAGGTGCCCGCCAAGTCGGCGAAGATCCAGATGCCTGCGTTGTTCACCAGCACATCCACCCGGTCCAGGGACTCCGCCAAGGCCGCCACCGACGCCGGGTCGGCCACATCGCAACGGCGCCAGTCGCCCGTAACCATCTCGGCCGTTTCCCGAACGGCATCGCCATCCCGGTCCACGGCCACCACGTCGTAGCCGTCGGCGGCCAATCGTCGGGAGATGGCCCGCCCGATCCCTTGTCCCGCTCCGGTGACCACCGCAGTTGCCATCAACCCAGCATGGCAGAAACTCTCCCGGCGATTGCTACGGTCCCGGCGTGAATCCCCACCACCAGCGGTACCGCTGGGTGCTGCTGGGCGCCTTGTGGATGGTGTATTTCTCCTTCGGGCTGACCGTGTTGTCCATGGCGCCGCTGCTGGAGACCATCCGAGCCGATCTGGGCATCAGCAAGGGCGCCATGGGAGCCGTGTTGGGGGCGTGGCCGCTGGTGTACCTGGTGTCCGCCCTCCCCGCCGGCACGTTGATCGACAAACTGGGACTGCGCCATTCCCTGGCCATAGCCACGGTGATCATCGCCATCTCCGCGCTCTTGCGACCGTTGGCCGGCGACTTTTGGCCGATGTTCGGTGCGGTGGCGATGTTCGGGCTGGGCGGGCCGCTGGTCTCGGTGGGCGCCCCCAAGCTGGTCAGCGTGTGGTTCGCCGAGGAGGAGCGAGCGCTGGCCATGAGCATCACCCTGACCGCCCCGACCATCGGCAACGTGCTGCCCCTGGTCACCGCCAACAGCGTGCTGATGCCCGCCTTCGACCAAAACTGGCGGACCACGTTGTTGGTCTACGCCTTGGTCGCGGTGGCGGTGATCGCCATCTGGCTGGCGGCGGCCACCGTGGCCGAGCGCGTTGCCCCCGGTGCGGATCGCAGCCAACAGTCCAGTCCGGGTTTCGCCGGCGCCTGGCAACTCCTCGGCCTCCGCCCCGTGCAGAACCTGCTCTTGATGGCCATCGGGATGTTCTTCTTCGGCCATGCCCTCAACGGCTGGCTGCCGACGGTGATCGAGGACCGGGGGTTCGCCAGCTCGACGGCGGGCTACCTGGTGGGGGCCGTCATCTCGTTGAGCATCGTCGGCGCCCTGTTCGGACCACGGCTGATCCCCGCCCACCGGCGCTTCGCCGCCCTGGGCGCGGTGATGTCGGTGCTCGGCACCGCCACCATCTTGATCATGATCGAGGGCCGACCGTCGACCCTGGCCGGGTTGGTGCTGGTCGGCCTCAGCCGGGGCATGGCGGCGCCCATCGCCCTGCTGGGGATGATGCTGCTCCCCGGTGTCTCGCAGAGGAACCTGGGGGTGGCCGGCGGCTTGTTCTTCACCGCCGGGGAGATCGGCGGGGTGACCGGCCCCATCCTCTTCGGGGTCATGGCCGACGTGGGGGGATCCACGGCCGGACTGGTCTTGCTCACCGCGGTGGCCGCGACCACCGCCGCCTTGGCCCTGGCCCTGCAGTCATCCCTGGCCCGCGCCCCCTGACGCTGACTACGCCCCCCGTCCCTGGATGAGCCCCTGGAGGGTCTCCTCGTCGTTCATGAGCTTGGACACCAGGGCCTCGTCCACGTCGGCTACGATGATCTCGCCCACCTCGTCGGACACCGAGGCGAAGAAGCCCAACTCCTTCATGCCTGCCGTTTGACGGTAGTTGTCCTCGGTGGGCGTGAGGTACTGCACCGAGACCGCGTTGTAGCGCCGGATCAGGTACAGGTGCATGAGGGCCATCAACCGCTTGCGGCGCAGCGCCGGGCTGTGGGTGTTCTGGTCCCGCACCGACAAGATGGCCCGGCCCCGGCGGTCGTTCAGCACACCGAACACCACGTTGGCCAGGTCGTTGGCCCCGCTGTACACCACCAGTTCGAGCACTTCCGATCCGGCGGTGTAGGGCCGGAGCCGCACCTTCAGTTCGGCGTCCACCTGGTTGTGGGCCGCCCACCGCTCCAGCCACACCTCCAGTTCCCGGGTGGGCACCTCCGTCTGCACCAGGTGCTGGAACTGGGTGGAGCCCTTGCCCATGGCCGAGGTGGTGGCGGTGCGCCCGGAGCTGGCCATGAGCGCCGCGTCCAGGCGGGGCCCGCCCACCAGGGTCTGGGGGGTCCGGTACGGGGAGTCCACCAGACGGAACTTCCGCTGGAGCCGGGCCAGGGCCAACATCCCGTCCTGCTGCAACGAGGCGGCGAATTCTTCACCGGCCATGCCGTCCACCTGGTGGCCGCCGTAGGTGATGAAGTTGAAGACGAATCCCAACCGTCCCAGCTCGGCGGGGAACTCTTGCATCTCGCTCTCGCTCATGCCGGTGGTGTCCCAGTTGAACGACGGCGACAGGTTGTAGGCCAGCATCTTGTCGGGATACACGGCGTGTACGGCCTCGGCGAACTCCCGCGCGTCGGCCAGGTCGGCCGTCTTGGTCTCCATCCACAACAGATCGCAGTACGGGGCCACCGCCAGCGACTTGGCCACGGCAAAGGGAATGCCGCCCTGCACCTGGTAGTAGCCTTCGGTGGTCCGGGCGATCTCGGGATCCCAGGCCACGTCCAACCCCATCTCGGCGGCCCGTTCCCGGGCGGTCTCGGAGTCCACCGTGGAAGAGAAGGCCAGCCACTCCCCCACGTCCATGCCGAACTTCTCCCCTTCCGAGGATCGCAGGGCCAGTTGGTCGGCCACCGCCTGGGAGTACGTGGCCAACCCGGACGCCCGATGCCAGGCCTCGGCCAGGGCATCGGAGGCCACGTCCACCGCCTCGTCGGCCCGGGGATCGGGTGCGGAGTGGTAGGCCACCGCGGCCCGCTCGATGATCTGGTTGACCCCGGTTTGGTCCAGCCACCCCATGGCCCGCTTGTAGCGGTGATCGGGCACGGCGTACAGCAGGTGCCCGTTCACCCCGTCGATGCCCACTTCGGAGAGGCGGCGGAGCACGGCCAGGTAGGCGTCCTTGTAGGAGGGAACCGAGAGCTGGGTGGCCCCCATGATGAAGGGTTGGTCCCGCTCGTCGGTGCCCCCGTCGAGCAGGTTGGCGGCCTCGGCGTCGGTGCGGGCCACGATGATGCCCGCCACCCCCATCACATCGAGCTGGAAGCGGGCCGCGTTCAGCCGCTTGATCTGCTCGTCGCAGGGCACCAGCACCTTGCCCCCCTGGTGACCGCACTTCTTCACGCCGGGCTTTTGGTCCTCGATGTGGTAGCCCGGCACCCCGGCCTCCACGAAGCGGCGGATCAGGTTGCGAACGTGGGCGTCGCCGCCGTGGCCGGTGTCGGCGTCGGCGATGATGCTGGGGGTGTAGTCCACCTCGGGTGCGGCCTGACGCTCCGACGGGCTCATCCGGGAGCGGGCAAACCGCTGGTTGCGGTCGGCGGTCAGCAAGGCCCGCACCAACCCGGCGGCCTCGTCGGGCACCATGCTCAACGGGTAGCTGGCCAGGTCGGGGCCGGGATCCTCGTGCAGGGAGCCCTTGGCCGACGTGGCCCATCCCCCCAGGTAGATGCCCTCGATACCAGCCCGCTTCATGGCCACCGCCTGGCCCGGCGAGTACGGCCCGAACGTGGAGATGCAGCGCCGGGCCTCGAACAGCTCCCGCAGCCGGGCGTAAAACCGTTCGGCCGCCTGGCGGGCCACGGTGTGGTCTTGGCCGATCACCCCTCGTTGCTCCACCACTTGGCGGGCCGAGTACAGCCGGGTCACCCCCTCGAAGCGGGGCGAGGCCATCCACGCCTGGGTGGAGCGGACCTCGGCATCGAACGAACCGACAGCATTGGCGGCCATGGCGGATACCTCGTTGATCACGTGAGGGATGTTGTGCCGAGGCTAGCAACCGAGCCGGCGTGGCGGGCACCAATATCCCGCCGACCCGGATTCTGGCCGCAGTTATCACCCGCGGCGGTTCTACCCTGTGGCGGTGGCAGTGACCTACCAGACATTCGGTTCCCTCGAGGTGGCTCAGCCGCTGGCCCGCTTCACCGAGCACCGGCTGGCCCCGGAGACCGGCATTCCCCCCGACCGATTCTGGCCGGCCTTCGCCGAGATGGTCGGCCGATTCCGGCCCCGCATTCATGCCTGCCGGGACGAGCGGGACGACCTGCAGGCCCGTATCGACGCTTGGCACCAACTCCCGGAAACCCAGCGGGAGGAGGCCCCCGCCTTCCTGCGCGCCATCGGCTATCTGGTGGGCGATCCCGGTGCCGTGGCCGTGGCCACCCAGAACGTGGACCCCGAGATCGCCACCCTGGCCGGTCCCCAACTCGTGGTGCCGGTGGACAACGCCCGCTACGCCCTGAACGCGGCCAACGCCCGCTGGGGCAGCCTGTACGACGCCCTCTACGGCACCGACGTCATCGACGAGTCCGGCGGGGCCCATCGGTCGGGGCCCTACAACCCGGTGCGGGGCGCCCGGGTCATCGAGCGGGTCCGAACCCTGTTGGACACCCACTTCCCGCTGGCCACCGGTAGCCACGGCGACGCCGACGCCTACACGGTGGCGGACGGCCGCCTTCACGTGGCGCAGGCCCACGAAAGCACCACCGGATTGGCCATTCCCGCGGGGTTTGCCGGCTACACCGGGGCGCCGTCGGCCCCCGACACCGTGCTGCTGACCAAGCACGGGCTGCACCTCGAGGTGGTGATCGACCGCCACCACCCCATCGGTCGCGACGACCGGGCGGGCGTGGCCGACGTGATGATGGAGTCGGCTCTCACCACCATCATGGATCTGGAGGACTCGGTGGCCGCGGTGGACGCCGACGACAAGACGGTGGCCTACGGCAACTGGCTCGGTTTGATGCAGGGCACCCTGGAGGCCACCTTCACCAAGGGTGGCGAGAGCGTGATCCGCCGTCTGAACCCCGACACCCCGGCCTTCGACCCTGCGGGCAGCGCTATGGACGTGCGCCGGCGCAGCGTGATGATGATCCGCAGTGTCGGCCTGCACATGGACACCGACATGGTCCGCCTCCACGGTGACCCGATTCCCGAGACCCTGGTGGACGTCGCCATGGCCGCGTGGTGCGCCCGCCACGATCTGTCGGGCCGGGGACCGCATCGCAACAGCACCACCGGTTCGGCGTACATCGTGATGCCCAAGCTGCACGGCCCTGCCGAAGCGGCCGTGGCCCGGGACATCTTCGCCGCCACCGAGACCCTGCTGGGCCTGCCCGACACCACGTTGAAGATGGGGATCATGGACGAGGAGCGCCGCACGTCGCTCAACCTGGCCGCCTGTTTGGCCCAAGCCCCCGATCGGGTGGTCTTCATCAACACCGGATTCCTGGACCGCACCGGTGACGACATCCACACCAACATGGAAGCCGGCCCGGTGGTCCCCAAGGCCGAGATCAAGTCGTCGCCGTGGCTGACCGCCTATGAGCAGGCCAACGTGGCCGTGGGTCTGGCCATGGGTTTGCCCGGACACGCCCAGATCGGCAAGGGCATGTGGGCCCGGCCCGACGACATGGCCGCCATGTTGACCGAGAAGATCGGACATCCCCGGTCGGGGGCCTCCACCGCCTGGGTCCCCTCCCCCACCGCGGCCACCCTCCATGCGCTCCACTATCTGGACGTGGACGTGGCCGCCCGCCAGGCCGAGTTGGCCGCCGATCCCCCTGACGCCGATGAGCTGGCCCGACAGATGCTGAGGCCCGCGGTGCTCGAACCGGGTCGGGAACTCTCGCCCGAGGAAATCCGGCGGGAGCTGGAGAACAACGTCCAGGGCATCTTGGGGTACGTGGCCCGCTGGGTGGGCCAAGGGGTGGGATGCTCAAAGGTGCCCGACATCGACGACGTGGCCCTCATGGAGGATCGGGCCACCCTGCGGATCTCCTCCCAGCACATCGCCAACTGGCTCCACCACGGCGTGCTCACCCGGGAGCAGGTGGTGGCCGCCTTCGAGACCATGGCCGCGGTGGTGGACCGTCAAAACGCCGACGACCCCGACTACCGGCCCATGAGCGACGCTCTCGACGCCCACATCCCCTACGCCGCCGCCCTGGCCCTCGTGCTGGAGGGCCGGGTTCAGCCCAACGGCTACACCGAACCCATCCTCACCGCCCACCGCCTCCGCCAAAAAGCCACCCCCTGACCCCCGGTGGGACCCACCCCATCACCGGTCTCAGACTCCGGTGGCCTCCAACTGATCAGGCTGCTCTTGCGCGGCCGGGGGAAACGGGGCGAAGTAGCCCACTACCAGTAACAGCAGGCCGACGGAGAGGAACGAGATCAACCGCCCTTCCGTTGGTTGGTTGCCCAGGTCAAACAGGAACAGCTTGAGCAGGACCACAGCCATGTATGCCGCGCCGACCATCCACAGCGGACGACTGATCCGGCGAACACCGCTCACCATGGCCGACAGCCCCAACACGGCCCAGGCAACGGAAAGTGATGCCTGCAGCGCCGTGGAGTCGAACATCGATACGGTGTCGAAAGACACCCCACCCCAGTGGTGGACGGTCCTCACCAGCGCCATGGAGACGAAGACGGTGCCGAACGCACCTAGCGCCGGAGCCCAGATCACCCCCAGCGACCTCTTGAGATCCTGGCCGCCGACCAACTTGGCCTGCCTGCCCCACAACGCCACCACTGCGGCCAGGGCCAAGCCACTCACCTCCAACGGGTTCAACACCGGCACATAGCGAAGCGGCGGCGCGTCACCGTCGAAGGACAGGAGCATCACTGCTCCGAGCCAGGACAACCCGCCGAGCACAACCCCACATCCCGGGAGCACGTAGGCGCTTCGGAACGCCCCAATCGGCCACGTCCCTTCCCAGCGGCCGGCCAGGATCGAACCGACGATCAACACTCCGGCGAGCAACGCCGCGGCCGTCGGCCACACGCCATCTCCTATCCGCTCCACCTGCCAACGCACCTCAGTGCACACCAGCAGCACCAGCACCCAAAGTCCACCTGCGTGCAGTCCATCCAGTAGTTCAGAGGGCAAATGCGTCCTCCAGCGCAAGACGGCGAAATGGGCACCGAATGCGAGGAGCCATACCGCCCATCCGTAGTCCTCGAAGGGATGGGCCTGCACGCTGAGAGCAACCACCAACGACACCGCCATGGTGGGCAACACCAAGAGGCCCGCCACACCCAGATCCGGCCACTGGAGTCGTCTTGCGGCCCACGCCGCCAGCAAGAAGTACGCGATGACGAAACCCGAGGAAGCGGAGAGCTGTACGGTTGTCACGTGGGCACCGATCTCGAGCAGGCCGGCCGCCAGCAACCAGCCACTGCCCCACGCCAGGGCAATCCAACTGATGGCTACCGAGAGGTCCCTGGACCTTGAAGCCCTGAACGCAAACCAGCCGCTCAGCAACCCTGCAACCGCGACAACAGCAGCACGGAGGAAGAATCCGTTGGCGACCGGTACCTCGTCTTGCAACCCTGGAACATAGATGGTCAAGTCGGAAGCGAAGACAATTCCGGCCAGCACCTGCAAGAACACTCCGATGGCCATCACCGCCTCTTGTCGGTAACGACTACCTGCCCACACCAGGAGAGTCCCCTGAGCCGTCCCAATCACTGCACCATAAGGTGTTCCGAAAGAGAGGGGTACGGCCAACACCAGGAAGACGACAGAAAGTGCCACATAGGACAACAGGAGTTCTCGCGTAGCTGGCCTGGTCCTTTGCACATACGCGGCAAGTGCCCCATACAACGCAGAAAGACCAAGGGCACTGACGGTCATGCCATATTCGAGGTGACCAACCAGGCCTCCCTGCAGCAGGATACCTGCCAGGGCGGTTCCGAAGACGAGTGGCAGCCACCACAGTGCCCGTATCTTTGTGTCTTGACCTTGGTCGATACCCGGTGGCTGTATAGCGGGAATCATGGAATATGTGACAATGAACAAGGCAATGAACGGTTGGGTGACCGACCAGTCTTCTTCCACGTGCCGATGCAAGAGCCAGAATGATGAGACTCCGAAGGTGAAGCCGAAGCCCAGCAGATAGAGTTCTTGCCATCTCCGTTGCCGGGATATCCAGATGATTGCCACGTTCAGGACCACGTAGAAGCTGAACAAGCTCAATTGGTCGTCAACACCGGAATGGGTGAGGACCGGTGCCAAGAGTCCACCGGCGAGTCCCAGAGCTGCCAGGGAACGGGAGTCGTTGACGAGGGCCAACACGCCAGCCGTCACGGTGATGGCGACCACACACCCGAGGGCCGGCACAGCCGCCAACAGGTCATAGCCGGCGTAGGCCACAAAGGTGACCAGATACAACGTGGCGAGTCCGCCCCCCTGAAGGCTGAGCCCGTAAATCGGCTGGCGTCGAGCGAAGCGCCAGCCCAACACCAACAACGCGACACCGACGAGCCCCACCGCAATCAAGACCAACCTGGCCGTGATGGTGACAATGCCTCGCCGGTTGGCCTCCCCCAGCAGGAGGCCCAGGCCCACCAGGGTCACCACGATTCCGGCCTTGACCGGCAGGTTGCTGGTGGCCACCCAGCGCTTGAGAGCTGTCTTCAGGCGAATTGAGAAGTCATTTGCAGGCGCCGATGTCGCGAACCCCTTCCCCGATCCGGTCAAGGGCCGGGGCGGCGGCGGGGGCGTCTGGCTCGGCGGGGCACCCGGTGGCGGCGGGATCTGGCTCAGCGGGGCACCGGGCGGCGGCGGAATCTCGCTCAACGGGGTCGCCGGCGGGGGGAACTGGCTCGGCGGGGCACCGGGCGGCGGCGGGATCTGGCTCGGCGGGGTCAACGGCGGGGGAAACATGGGTTGCCCGCTCGGCGGGGCGACGGACTGTGCCGCGTTGACTTGCTCAATGCGGCGGATCCTACTTTGGTTGGCAATTTCCCGCCCCAACAGGTAGCCGACAGCCGCCCCGATGAGCGTCCCCAGGCCTGGGTCAATCGCCGAACCCACGATCGCCCCAACCACGGCGAGGCCCAGGGACAGAACCCACCCGCCACTCCGGGACGGCCTTTCCCGTTTGGGCCTTCTCACTGAAATTTGTCCACCGTCAACGGTCATGGTGTCCCTCCGACCAGCGGTCTCAGGGGCCCCCATGCCGTCGCGCCGGACAGGAATGGGGGCTCCTCCACCATACCCGGTGGGACCCACCCCATCACAGGCCCCAGGGGGAGAGGTCCACGTTGAGTTCGCGTAGGCGGGTGATGATGGCGGGGGGATCCATGGTCATGGCGGGCCAGTGGTAGTCGTAGATGCGCTGTTCCAGCACGAAGGAGATGTACTCCGACACCTGCTCGATGGTGAAGTAGATGCCGCGTCGGCCGATGGACGCCTCGTAGGCCGCCCCGGATTCACGGCTGAGCACGAAATTGGTGTGGTCGCACATGTGCTTCATGTCGGTGTTCACCCAGTCCCACACCACCTCGGTACACAGCACCAGAGGCTCTGACGGTTCCGCCGACTGCAACACGAAGTCCTTCGACACCAAGGTGATGGGCTCCAGCGTGTGGGCGTCGTAGGTTCGCAACTCCACCTCGGTGTCCCGGAAGTGCGGCGTCCACGACACCCCGACGCCCTCGTGGGCGCACCCAATGTAGCTGTGGAACTCCCCGTCGATGTACATCTCCACCTGGCTGGGAAAGGCCGAGAACGGCGGCGCCTTCAGGATGTCGCAGTTGGGGGAGGTCTCGTCGATCACAAACACGATCCCGAGCTGGAGCAGCTTGAGCGCCTCGATCAGACAGCGGCGGTCGATCCCGGTGGCGGCGTGCATGGCAGCCAGGTTGGGCGCCCGCCCGTGTTCGGCCCAGAAGTCGAACACGAACTTGCGCACGACCAGGGCGTCATCGGTCCATTCGATCTCCGGTACGTGTTGGGGCATGTCGCGATGCTACTGCCCCCCCTACGGACCCGAGGGCCGCTCGGGCCCGCACCGCAACGCTAACCTGCCCAGGGTGAACGACCGCCCCGCCCCCATTCGCATCGACGACCTGGCCGAGCCGGAGTTGCCCGCCGAGATCGTGGAGATGATGGAACAGACCGCCCCGATGGCCGAGCAGATCGAACTCAGCCCCGAGGCGGTCCTGGGCGCCGCCACCGCCCAAACCGGGCTCCACGACTTCGGCTCCGACGAGTTCCGGGCCCCGCTGGAGGTGCTGTGCGCCGCCCTGGACACCGAGTCCGACCTCTCCCCCATGGGCAGGGTCAGCAGCTTCAGCCAGCTTGCCGCCTTCGCCGCCAACCGGCTGCGGGTGGAGCAGTACATCAAGGACCATCCCGAGGCCCTCGAAGTGCCCATCGACCGACCCATCGTGATCGCCGGGTTGCCCCGCACCGGTACCACGCACCTGCACAATCTCATGTCCGCCGACCCGGCGCTGCGCTCCCTCCCCTGGTGGGAGGCCATGGAGCCGGTGCCCCCGCCCGAGGAAGCGGGCACCACCGAAGGGCGCATCGAGCGGGCCAAGGCCGGCCTCGCCGTCCTGCACACCGCCTTGCCCCACTACGACCGGATGCACGAGATGACCTGGGATCACGTGCACGAGGAGATCCACCTGCTGGGCATCGACTTCTCCACCATGCTGTTCGACTGCATGGCCCCCATGCCCACCTGGCGGTCCTACTACCAGTCCCACGACCAGACCCCCCATTACCGGTACCTCAAGCGGCTCCTACAGGTGCTCACCCACCAGCGGCCTCCCCGGGAGCGCTGGGTGCTCAAGTCCCCCCAGCACCTCGAACAGATCGGCCCATTGATGAACGTGTTCGGCGACGCCACCGTGGTGTTCACCCACCGCGACCCCGTCTCCATCACCGCTTCGTTCGCCACCATGATCTGCTACTCGGCCCGCATGAGCGCCGCCCACCCGGTGGACACCCACCGCATAGGGCAGTGGTGGGGCCAACTCATCGAGGACATGCTCCGTTCCTGCACCAACGACCGTGATCTGGTGCCGCCGGAGCAGTCGATCGACGTGTTGTTCCACGAGTTCATGGCCGACGACGTGGCCACGGTGGAGCGCATCTACCGGCTGGCCGATCAGCCGTTCGACTCCGGGGTGAAGGCGGCCATGGACGACTACATGGCCGACCATCCCCGAGGCCGCCACGGCCGGGTGATCTACGACTTGGCCGACTTCGGCATGGATCCGGCCGAGCGCCGTCGAGCCCTCAGCTTCTACACCGATCGCTTCGCCGTCGAGCTGGAGCACTAGGGGTCCCGAGCCCGAGGGGCTAGGCCCGCAGCTCGGCCCGCACAAAAGTGCCCTCGGCGGTGGCCGTGACCTTGCCGTCACACACCATCTCACCGGCCACGTACTGCTTGCGCCCTTTCGCTCCGGCGGGCCACGCCCGCAGGGATATCTCCTGGAGCAAGGGGGTGGGCCGTCGATACACCACCTTCAGGGTGCCGGTGTAGCCGCCGGTCCCGTTGACCACGTTCACCACCCCCAACAGCTCGTCGAAGACCTCGGCGATCACCCCGCCGTGAATCATCCCCGGCGGACCGGCGTACACCGGCGACAGGTTCATGCGTCCCCGCACCTGATCCTGATCCGCCCAGAACTCCACCGGGGGTGACGCCGGATTCAAGCGCCCGATGATCGGGCTGTAGGGGAAGAACGCCATCGGGTCACGGGACTCGAAATCGGGCTCCTGGTTTCCCATCACGCCCTGCGTGTGGGCGTTGCCCACCTGTTTCGACTCGATGAGGGCGGCTGCTTGGTCCAACAACGCGGTGGCGTCGGCCAACTCGTCGTCACCGACCGCGGTCACCCGTACGGCGCGGACCACCCGCCGAGCGGCTTCGGCCACCGCCAAGCGCTGGGGTCCCGCCCCGTAATCGGGACCGCTCCCTGCGCTGGGGGCGTCCCAGAGGGGCTGTTTGTTCAAGATGCGCAACCGGGTCTGCGGTGCTCAGCCGGGGCTGTAGCCGTAGTCGATCACGTGGTCGGTGCCGGGCAAACCGGGGGTGACCGCACCGGCCCGCCAACCGCCGTCCACGTTCAGCTCGGCCCCGGTGACGTACGACGCCTCGTCGCTGGCCAGGAACAGGGCGGCGTAGGCGATCTCGATGGGCTCGCCGATGCGGGGAATGGGTTGGTACACGTAGGGTTCCTTCTCGGCCCGGGGGTCATTGGTGGGATTCCCCATCGCGGTGTTCACCCCGCCCGGGTGGATGGAATTGACCCGGATGTCGAACCGGCCCCACTCGATGGCCGCCGTTTTGGTCATGCCCCGGATGGCCGACTTCGAGGCGGTGTAGCTGATGAGCCCGTTCTTGGACTGTTGTCCGTCGATGGAGCTGATGTTCACGATGGAGCCCCCGCCCGCGGTCTTCATGGGCTCCAACACCGCCTTCATCCCCAGGAAAGTGCCGACCTGGTTGACGTTGATGACCTTCATGTAGTCCTCGAGGCTGGTGTCCTCGATGGCCGCGGGCATCAAGATGGCGGCGTTGTTCACCAGCGCCCGCAGCGAACCCATGCCGGTGGCCACCTCCACGGCCGCGGCCCAGTCCGCTTCCCGGGAGACGTCCAGGTGTACGAATCGGGCCTGGTCCCCGATGTTGGCGGCCACCTGCTGCCCCTCGTCGTCGAGCACATCGCCCAGCACCACCTGGGCACCCTCGGAGGCGAACAGCCGTGCCTCGGCTTCGCCCTGTCCCCGGGCCGCCCCGGTGATGATTGCCACCTTGCCGTCCAGTCGTCCCATGTTGGTGCCTCCTTCGCTAACCGGTTCGGATTGTCGGGCCACCCTATCGGCCCGACGACAACCGCCCGAACCGGGGGGAGTCAGGGCTGCGGCGCCGGCTTGACCCCGGCCATCAGGCTGCGGCGCCGTTGGGTTGGTCGCGAAACAGCCGGGGATCGTAGGGCACGTGGCATCGCTCCAGGGCGGCCTGCCAGGCCGGGCTGTTCTTCATCAGGCGGCGCAAACCCAGCACCAACGTGGTACTGCTGAGTCGGGCACCGGGGAGCGCGACCAGCCCCAAAATGCCCGCCAGGTCTCGGGGGATGGTGGTGATGGCCCCCTGCATCAGCAGCCGATAGCCCGTGCGCTGCGCCGCCGGGATGGGGGGATTCTGCAAGAAGTCGATGGCGGCTCGCATCCCGGGACTGGGGGCCAGGGCCGGATGTCCGGTGATCCACGTCCGCAGATCCCCGGCGGTGGTCGGCAACGGGGATGCCCCCAGCAGCGCCCCCACTTGGGTCTGTTCGGCCACGAAGCGGTCGGCCTCTTCGGTGCTCAGTCGGCCTCCGAACCGCTGGTAGGCGGTCAAGAAGGAGTCGGTGAGGGTGTTGTGGACCCAGGCGGCCAGCTCGGGAGCCGACGCCGAGTAGGACCGACCCCGGTGGGAGGTGCCGCTCACGCCCTGGTGGGCCGACCGCACCAGCTTGATGGCCTCGTCCACCTCGGGACGGGCACCGTAGGTGGATGAGGTGACATAGAACGAGGTACGACTCAGCCGTCCCAGTGGGTCCTCCCGGTAGCGACTGTGCTCGTCCACCCCGGCCACCACCTCCGGGTGGGCGGCCTGGATCAACAGAGCCCGAATGCCGCCCACGAACACGCTCACGTCGCCGATCACCCGCCAGCTCACCGAATCAGGGCCGCACAAGCCGGGATCGCCCGGGAAGTCGCCGGTGTGCTGCAGCGGCATCTCGGCGTGGGCGAACATGCCGCTCACCGAGTCCACCACCCGAGACTGCACCCATCGAAACATGGCGGCCTCACCCTACCGGCCTGCGCCTGCTACTTGGCCCCGGTTGCGGTGACGGAGCCGTCGCCGTCATCCGCGGTGGCTATTGTGCCCGGCATGGAGATGCTTGCCCGCCCGGAGCCGTTCATCGGAGGCGTCGATTTCGGCGAGGGCCCCCGCTGGCATGACGGCCGCTTGTGGTTCTCGGACTTCTACCAGCACGCCGTGAAGGCGGCCGCCCCTGACGGTTCCGTGGAGATCGTCGTGGAGGTTCCCGGCCAGCCGTCCGGTCTGGGGTGGATGCCCAACGGCGATCTGCTGGTGGTCTCCATGCTGGATCGCCGGGTGATGCGCTACGACGGCGCCGGCCTGCGCGAACACGCCGACCTGTCCCCCATTGCCACTGCCCACTGCAACGACATGACGGTGGATGCCCACGGTCGGGCCTACGTGGGCAACTTCGGGTTCGACCTCCATGGCGGCGAGGACGTCTGCCCCGCCACCTTGGCCCTGGTACAACCGGACGGCACCGTCGAGGCGGCTGCCGACAACCTGCTGTTCCCCAATGGGGCGGTCATCACCCCCGACGGTGCCACCTTCATCGTGGGCGAGAGCTTCGCCGGGCAGTTCACCGCCTTCGACATCACCGCCGACGGCCGACTGGAGAACCGTCGACTGTGGGCGGCGGTGCCCGGCACCATTCCCGACGGCTGTTGTCTCGACGCCGAGGGGGGCATCTGGTACGCCGACGCCGTGGGCCGGGCGGCCCAGCGGGTCACCGAGGGTGGCGACATCACCCACCGGGTGGAGACGGAGTTGCACTGCTTCGCCGTGATGCTGGGCGGTGACGACGCCAGGACGCTGTTTCTGGTGACCGCCCCCGGCTCCCACCCCGACGAGGTGCAGGGCCTCGGCCAGGGCCGCATCGAAACCGTCACCGTAGAAATCCCCGCCGCCGGCCTCCCCTAGTCGGGAGCTGCCGAGCTCCTCGTCACGTAACCCCCAGGGAGACCCACGCTACTAAGGCCCGCAAGTCCCAGTCTGGGCCCTTGCCTGTGACGGCAAATGGCCTCCAGCGGAGTTTGGGAGATCATTGGGGTTCGAGCGGGTTTGTCCAAACCGGTCGATTCGTCAACAGCTCGGGGTGGTGCACCGCCAGGGTCGCTCCCGTGAGCCACCACCCCCTCTGGACCAGGGCTAGGGCGTCCTGGGGTGCCAGCTTTGCGAAGTTAGTCGGGATCGCCACAATTGCATCCCGCTCGGGGCGGCTGTGTTCTTGATTGCGGCTTCGCCACTCTTCGATTCGTTCCCGCTCGATCTCAGGTGCGCTTGCGGAGAACTCCGTCGCCAGGTTGAAAGCAACGAAGGGTCGTCCGTGAGTCGTGTCGGCCTCACGAAAGAGTCGTCTGGTGCGTAAGGCGCTGGTTTGGCGGTACATCACTGCGTTGGCGCGCCAGAGCGCGCCTGCGATGGGGAGGCGACCAAGGCCGGCCCGGGTGTCGGAAGGGAGTCGTGATCCAGCGTTGAGGGAGATCAGGAAAGAATGCTCGAACTCGAGTCGTTCCCTCTGGATTGCTTCGAGGCCAAGGTTGTCGTAGATGCCGCCGTCGGCGACCTCAACTGAAGTGCCGGCATTGCAGGGGAAATCGAGGTGATCGAATCGTAGGGGCGGAAATAAGCCGGGGACGGCAGCGGAAGCGGCAACGGCCGTAGAGACCCGGAGGCCAGTGCCAGGAGTCGGCACGCTTCCGTTGACGTAGTCGCCGACGACGTCGGCATCGCATCGGAAGCGGATGCCTTCGTTGATATTGGTCCCGTTGAACATGAACCAGCATCCGGAGGGGAGATCCTCCAGGATATGGCCGTCTAGGAATCGTCGGTCCAGTCGGTCGGCGAGGACTGTCGTTCGGCTTGCTCGTGGTTTCGCGGCGCGCCAGCAATTTCGGAGGAGATCGGCAAGAAATGACTTCGTGGTGACGGAAGTGAGGAAGGGGTTGAGGACGAGGTAATCGAATGCGGGTTGCGTTCGGGCGTCGTTCCAGCGGGTAGCGATGGCGGCGTTGGCGAGCGAACCGCCGGACACGCTGGAAATGATGCGTACGTCATCGAGCAGCACGGCGTCGGCCAGAAACCTGAGTACACCCAGGGCAGCGAGTGTTGCTCGAAACCCACCCCCGGACAGAGCTAGCAGGATCGCTGGCCTGCCGCTACGGGGTGGTTCGAGGGGGCGTCGGGGCGGCATGGGTGCGCCGCAGTGGCGTTGGCTGGCCTTCACCTGGGGAGTGGGTCGCGTGCGTGGGGCTACGGCTTCGGTGGGATTCCAGGCGGCAGTGGACTCCTTGCGGGGTGGTTGCGAAACAATGTCGGGGTGGAGCACCCGAGCGGTCCATTTGGTGTCATCTGGAGTCCCAGCCCAGATGAGGAGGACGGACGCTCCGTCGCTGCACAGCCCCTTCGCTGCGTTGCAGTCCGTTGTCGAAAGGGCGGCTGGGCCATGGGGGTGGGTGTGCCAGTCTCCGAGGTACTGCGCTCCATCCGTGGACCTGTGGTGGAGGGCGGACAAGATCTCGTCAAGGTTGGCGGTGCCGCGGTCAAATCCGAGGTGGCTGTGACTGCTGTCGGCGGGCGGGCCCGAGGCTGAGTCGATGGTGATCGTTTCGGTGGCGTCATTGCGCTCACCGAAGAGAAGGCCTCCGGTTTCAACTGGTCGGGCCGCCTCGAAAGTCTGGGATGCAATGTCGTGTATGACCGCTCGTGCGCGTTCTGTCAGAAATACTGGGTAGTCGCCAGCGGAGTCGACCCGGGTCGGTAGCGGAGTCCTGATCGTCCACGGACTCCGTCGTGGAGGGGACTTGGCGTGTGGAAGGGCGGTGAGGAGTGTTTGGTGGCCAGTCGGGTCTTCGAGAAACTGAGCAGTCTGGTTGGTGAGGGTGGATGCGGCACTGGCTACGTCGGCAGCAGAGCCGTGGAACGTCGGTGCGGAGCAGCCGGGCTCGGGGTGGACGAGATCCTCGATTTCGGGGGATTTCCAGAAAGCCTCGATGAAGCGCTGGCCGTGAGGGCTGGACTCAAGCTGCTTGAGCGCGTCGCGGGCACTGAACCCTGGGCCAGCGCTGCCTGTCGGGGCCGCGAAGATCGCGGTGAACTCGCAGCGGGCGTCGGTGACGACAGAGACTATCGGCGGGTGCTCTGGGTGCGAGGCGGCGTAGCGGTCAAGGGCGGCGCCGACGCCTCGGCTCGCGGTTGCGTCGATAACGAGGTCGACGCCGGTGAGGTCGGCGGTGATTCCTTCTACTCCGATGACGTCACAGGGAGAGTACTTGATCTCAGAGGAATCGGGATGGATCCGTTGCAGTCGCTTGGCGAGGGCGCCAGCCTTTGTCAGAGTGACGTCACAGTTGTCATAGGGTTGACGCACAACCAGGCCCGGACCGACCGTTGCCCTGTCGCGGAGCATGAGTGCGCGCGGCCGGGCTCGGGCAATGAAGTCGGCGATCCATCCTCCGAGGGCACCGCAACCCCATACCTCGATCGACTTGTTGGCGAACACGGAGGTGGAGCTCTGCTGGTCTCGGCCCCGGGTCACCTGTGGTCGTGCCTCGTAGATTTGGGCCCACTTGAGTGGGTCGCCCTCAGCCCACCGGTAGAACTTCTCGAGGGACTCTGCGTCATCAACTTCGGGTTCGGCCTCGCCCGGGGATCGGAACCGGTCGGCAAGACCTGCGGGGAGTTCCCATGCGACGAGGTGATGGAATCGGCGGCCATCCTGGCCGCGATTCAGGGTCCCGACCAAGACCACGAGCGGAGTGCCGTTTGGATTACGTTGGGCGGTCTCGACAATGTGGCGACCTAGCTCCCGACTGGAATAGCCCAGGGATTCAAGTTGGGTGACCAGGGCGCCGTAAGTGGAGGCGTAGTCGCCCTCAAGCGGTCGGTTCGAAACGACAGCGGCGGCGATTCTTGGGGTGGCCCTGGGTGCCTCCCGGTGAAACTCGGTTACGTCGAGGCGGTGGTCACCGTGGGGTACGAGATTTGCCCACAAGAGGCGGTTGCGTTCGCGCTCCGGGATGTCCCGGACTATGACGAGGCGGGTCTGGCTGAATCCGATTCCCAACGGAACGGGCGGATGGATCGGACCCCCGTGCGGATCGAGTTCGCCTGCTGCTGCGGCAACGAACCACTCCCCCATCCTCTGAACGAATCCGTTCATTCCATCGGACGGGGACCACTGGTTGGTTGGATCAATGTAGAGGCACAGGCAGCGGCCAGTCACGTGTGGATGGGCCGCCCAACGAGAGTCCGAAGCGAGCAGGTGTGGTGGATTGAGGGGCATGTCGTCGGGGATCCAGACCTCAAGGTCTTCCAGAGTCTTGACCGGAATGCCGCCCGGGTACCGACGGACTCCCTGAGTCGACACGGTGATCGGCACCTTGACGAACGTCGACGAGTCTTCGACCTCGCCGCGGATCGTGACGATGCCGTCGCTCCACCGGTCCAGGGCGCGGAGTTCGGCGACAGCCCGGGCTTGGCCAGGTGTCATTGGGTGGCTATGCCGTACCCGCGCCGGTCGGTGGGTCGCGGGCGCGATCGAGCAGCAGCCGCGGCTCCGATAAGGGCGGAGGCACCGATGGCAGCGTCGGTAGACGGTTTGAGGTAGCCGGAGGACTCATGGCCTACACCGAAGACCACGGGGTCAGGATTGATCTCACTGCCGTGCTCACCGGTGCAGACCTGATGATCAACACCAAAGATCTCCGAGTACTTGTCCCATGCGACTCGGTGAGGAGGGTCGGCACCGTCGGTGTCCGATGACGGGATCGGAGGTGCGCTGGCGACCATCCAAGCTCCGTCCGCCGCGTTCGCCGTGAGGCCCGAGATGACGGCGCCTGCCTCGTTGCCGTCGTCATCGAACAGGGCACGCTTGGAGCAATGGTGCGGCGCGATAAGAACATCGAATTCAAGCTCATCGCTCTCTGAACCGCCCAAGATGGAGCCCAAGCGGTCGTGGGCTAGGTCCCCGAGGAACAACACCCGCTGTGCACAATCTCCGGCCGACATCGTCACCCGCATCACCAAGCTGGTGTCATTGCGATCCACGTCCTCCCCGACATCGGGCAACCCGTGGAACCCGGCCTCGAAGGATCCCTCGAGATCCCAACCATCCAAGAACGTGGTCACCGACCCGATCGACGACCTCGCGTCGTAAGGCAGCACCTGGAGGTCACTGAGTTCAAAGAGATCGTCACGGCCCACGACTCGCAGTCGATTGCCGGATCCTGACGCTCCAACTTTGATCGCTGCGAGCCGCCGGTCTGCTTCCTCTCGAAAAGCAATGGCGTCGTCGCAAAGCTCAGACTGGTACTCCTCGAAGATGCGCGGCGTCATCCAGAGTTCGCCTATCAGGACCTTTTCCTCCTCCAACAGTTGTCTGAAACCCCGGCAATGATCCTGGTCCGGGTGAGTGAGGACAAAAGCCGCGAGATATGGGCGTTCGTCCACTACCGGCAGGATCTCAACGAGCTGACGGATGACCGGCACATGAGGTTCTTGATCGTCTTCGCCAAGCGACATGTGGTTCAGATCAACTTGCACGATCAACTCAGCGCCATCGCGCTCCTGACCGGTCAGCAGCGTCAGGCTGTCTCCAGCGCCGACGTACCAAGCCACTAGGCCCACGTCGGGCAAGTCATCACGCTTCTTCACGTCGCCTCCTTTGGGGTCATCAAATCACGGATATGTACTTGCACTCGTGTCATTCGAGTCAGGCTACCGGCACCAACTGGTTTTCACTACAGGTGAGCCATGAGGCAACTGTGGGTAGGAGTGGCCCCCACCTTGACCTCGTGACAAGACTGGCTCTTCGCCGTGATGCTGGGCGGTGACGACGCCAGGACGCTCTTTCTGGTGACCGCGCCCGGCTCCCACCCCGACGAAGTGCAGGGCCTCGGCCAGGGCCGCATCGAAACCGTCACCGTAGAAATCCCCGCCGCCGGCCTCCCCTAGTCGGGGGCTGTCGAGTTCCTCCTCACGTAACCCCCAGGGGAACCCAGGCGATTCCGTCGACGTGGGTGAAGTGGCCGTCCGCCGAAATGAGGTCGGCGCCGGTCTCCATGGCGTGGGCGGCGATCCAGACATCATTGGTGGGTATGGGGCGGCCCTTGGCTCGAAGCGCGGTTGCGATACGGGAATACCGGTCGGCGGTGACCGGACCCACCTCCACGAATCGGGAAAACGGGCTGTCGAGCATGGAACGAAGATCAGCGGTGTTCTCCTCAAAACGCGACCCGCGGCGGAATCCGTAGAGAAGCTCACCGATGACAACCGCGGAAAACAGCAACTCATCCGCCGCCCGCACAATCTCTGCGGCCTGCGCATTTCCCCGCATAAGCAGGGAATAGGCATTGGTGTCCAGGAGGGCCTTCACGTCCAGAGGTCTTCGTCGAGGTTCTGGAGATCCTCGAGGGCGGCGTCGAACTCGTCGGCCTCCTCTGCAGTCCAACTGCCGATCAGGTGGTCGAGGGACGTACCCACCGCCTTCGGGTTGCCTCTGCCACCCTCCAGGCCGGCCCCACGCCGCAGCAGCCTGAGCGCAGCCTGATTGAGCGAGATCCTCTCACGGTCAGCGAGGTCGCGCACCGCCGCGCCCAACTCGTCGCCGAAGCCTCGAACGGTCAGTTGCTCCATAGCGGCCTCCTAGGGTGACTCACTGATGAGTCATTGTACCTCAAGGTATGAGTCACCCACGGCCCGATCCCGGACCAGCCACCGACCCGGCTTCGGCTTCGCCGCCGGCCTCCCCTAGTCGATGCGGGAGAAAGTGCGGCCGGGGAAGAGATCCACCACCGGCTTCCAGAGATACTCCAGCCGCCAGGCCCGGCGGGCCAGATAGCGGAGCACCTCGGCGTCGGGACCGGCGTCGCCCTCCCGGATGGCGCCGTCCAGCTCCATCAGCCCGTCGGCCAGGCTGCTCGGCACCCGGCCGGTGAGCGCGGCTATTTCTTCGTTCTCGATGTGCTCCAGGTGGGGGCCGAGCCCCCGTTGGCGGTCCAGGCATTCGGCCAACAGGGCAGCGTGCTCCAACCGGTGGCGGGCAAAGTCGTCGGCCACCGCGGGCCGCACCTCGTCCATCAGGTTGGTGGCGATCACCCCCTCCAACGTGGCCGTCGTCTCCACTTCGGGCAGCTCGGGGCGCTCCAGCTCGATGCCCATGGCGTCGGCCATGGCCTCGCAGGTGGCCCGCTCGCAGATGTAGCGGTAGGCCCGGTTCATGGCGTTGGGCATCTGCGGGTCGTTGATCTCGGTGATGCGGGCCAACGACACGATGGACCGCACGAACTGTTGCACCCGGTAGTAGCGCACGGAGTCGAGGTCGACGGGAATACCCGACAGCTCCCCGTAGCGGCGAAAGACCGGCCCCAGACCTTCGTCCGGGGTGGAAGGAGCGAAGAACTCCCGGGTGCAGATGTTGCCCAGATCCTCCATGGGGTCGCCGAAATGGGCCCACTCCCAGTCCACGATGGCGCTCACCCGGCCATCCTCGAACAGGAAGTTGGCCGGCCCGGTGTCGCCCTGCAACAGGCACACCCGGTCCAGGTGTTCCGGCACCTGGTTGCGAATCCACTGCAGCGCGAACGTGTACAGCGGATCGGTGACCATGCCGTCCAGGAATTTCTCGACGAAGTCGATCTCCCCCAGGGCGCACTCCGCCGAGGTGGTGGGAACCGGCATGTGGTCGAGGCTCAACGCCGCCGGATCCAACGAGTGCAAGTGCGCAAGCTGATGCACGAAGTCCTCGAGCACGGCGGCCTGCTCGGCGGGCTCGGCGTTGTCGAGATCGGCCCGGCCCGGCACCCGCTCGTGCAGGGCGGCCTGCAGACCCTCGTTCCACGCACAGATGGCGGGAACCTTCAGCCCGGCCTCGGCCAGGGCGGTCTGCACCTTGGCCTCGTGCTTCACCGAATGCGTGCCGCTGCCGTCGCCCTCGCGGTCCAACCGCAAGAAGTACTCCCCCACCGAATCGTCAGGGCGGGTCACGTCCACCACCCAGGCCTCCCGCCGGGCAATGTGGCGCTCCAGCCGGGTGATGCGACCACCTCCCGCTTCGGCGATCCAGTCGGTCATCCCGTCGGGCAGATCGTGTGTGAACTCCTCAGCCATCCGAAAGGCTTACCACGCCGACGCTACCCGGCAGGAAAACCGGGACACGGCGTGACGCTGCCAGGGCGGAACCCGAAAGGCGTACCACGCCTAAACTGCCTGCCATGAGTGCAGAGCGAGTACTGGGCGACGTGGCCACCACGTTGCTGATGGAAAACGACCGGGTGCGCATCTGGGAGATGCGCCTCGAACCGGGCGAGCGGTCCGACCTCCACCGCCACGACCACGACTACGTGCTGGTGCAGGTGGCCGGCGACAAGATCGCGGGCGACTTCGAACCCGACACCGCGGGCGAGTTCTCCGGCTTGGTGGAGGGCGAGGTGGTCCCCGGTCAGGCCATGTTCATCGCCAAGGGCGGTATCGAAACCGCGGTCAACACCGGGACCGAGCCCTACTACGAAATCCTGGTCGAACTGAAAGACTAAACCCCAGCGCCGGACAGCAGGCCCGAGGCCCTCGACGAGGAGATCTCGACCGGGCGAACCGTCAGTTTTGGCCGGTCAGCGCGGCCAGCACCTTGGGGGCCATGATCTCGGCCAGTTCCAGGCACTCCTCCTTCGACCAGATGGCCGTGGGAATCCACGGATAGTCGGCGGCCAGGAACTCGTAGTCGGGGCATCCGCTCACCCGGGCGATGGCCTGGGCCGAACCCCGCATCTCCTCGTGAACGATGGCGATGCTGGGCACCCCGGCCCACTCCAACTCGACGGCGTCCCGCAAACTGCGGGCACTGCAGCTTCCTCAACCCCCGAAGCCGGTGATGGCGACGGTGGCCTCCTCGGTCAGGCGGCTCCAATCCCCCGGATCAGGGGGTATCGACACCGAACCTTTGACCACCTTGAGCGGGGCCTGCAGGTCGCTCAGCTTGGCCAGCTCGTCGTAGAGGGCATCCAGGAAGATCTCCCCCTCGCCCAAGCCATTGGCCACCAAGCCGACCACCGCCCCGTCCAGGCTGGCCGGCCGAGGGGAGAAGTCGTGATCACCGGCCCGGTCGAGCGGGCCGGAGGTGGGATCGAGACCGATGAGCTGCGTCATGCCCGGAGATTAGCCGGTGGCCTGCTGCGGTGCTGTCATACGACCGGCTCGGTAATGGCCAAGGCCAGATGGGGCAGCAACAGCCAACTCGCGGCCATGCCCGCTCCCCCGGCGGCCACCACCAGGATGCCCTCGGGTTTGCCGATACGGGCCATTCGGTCGGTGGCGCTGGTGGCCGGGGCGTTGAGGCGGGGCCACAGGTACTCCTGCAGGTCGGCCTTCGACCACCCCTCTTCGATGAAGTAGCGGTGATGCTCGTGGCCGATCACGATCACCACGTTGCCGTCCTCGCCCAGCCAGGAGTCCCCGGCGATGCCGTTGGCCCGGATGCAGGTCACCAACGAGTCGCACACCCCTTCGGGCGAGCGGCTGGTGAAGTCGGTGGCCTCCACCATCTTCATCAGCGAGTGGACGGTCACCGCGCTCTGGTCGGGGGCCAGTCCCCGTTGTACGTGGAGCGGCTCCCAAGCCGAGGCCTCCTCGTTCTCCCCGAAACAGAAGGAGTAGCGGGCCGGCGTGGAGAAGCTGGCCCGGTCCAAGAAGCCGGGAATCCCTCGGCACACGTTGCGGATCACCAGGCGCAGGGCCCGACCGATGGTGGCGTTGGCCCGGAATCCCGGTCCGAAACACCCCGCCCCTGACGCCACGCCCAGGTCGTGGCGTACCGGGCCGTTGACGATCACCGCCTGGGCCGCCCCCGACAACGTGCCGGTGGTGGAGTGGCAATTGCCCTTGGGATGCAGGTGGGCCCGAACGGCGGCCACCACCACCGGGAAGTCCTCTGGTCGACAACCGGCCATCACCGCGTTGGCGGCCACCTGCTCGGCGGTGCAGGTCACCTCCCGGGTGGGCACGGTGCCCAACACCTCGTGGCCCCCCAATCCGGCGTGGGCCAAGAACCCGGCCACCCTCTCGGGGGTCGGCGGGACGATGGGCAGCCCGTCGGTCCACCCCCGGCGGTGGTAGTCCTCGATCAGGTCGTCGGCAGTGTCGTAGGCGTGCTGGGCCGTGGCGGTCATCTCTTCAACCTAGCCACTACAGCTCGTGGCGGGTGGTGTCCCACACCGAGCGGATGGCGAAGCTGGACCGCAGGCGACCCACACCGGTGAACCGCGACAAGTACTGGTTGTGGATGCGCTCGAAATCGCGCTGGTCGGCCACCGCCAAGTGCAACAGGTAGTCGGCGTCGCCCGCCATCAAGTGACAGGACATGACCTCCGGGCACTCCACCACCTCTTTCTCGAACTGACGAAGCGAGGGCTCGCTCTGGCTGACCAGAGAGATTTCCACGAACACGTCCAGGGACCGATCGATGGCCTCGGGGTTGAGAATCATCACGTACCCCGCGATCACGCCGTCGGCCTCCAGACGGCGGACCCGCCGGTAGCAGGCCGACGGCGACAGGCCCACCCGGTCGGCCAACTCGGCGTTGGACATCCGGGCATCCCCCTGCAGCTCGTTGAGAATGGACCGGTCGATCTCGTCGAAGTCCGGCATTGATCGGCCTCCCCCCTGGGCGGTGACGAGCCACCTGATGGTGCGGTGGTTGCCCTGAACAGGCAATTTATCCGAATCTAGGGCGATCTGTACAATATTTCACCACAATCACGAGAATCTGAGCAATATTATCAAAGATTCTTCGCCCACCCCGCGGATATGATGTCATCACTGACTAAGACCGACGGGGGAGGTTGGCCATGCGCATCGGGGTTCCCAAGGAGATCAAGAACGAAGAGCATCGGGTGGCGTTGACCCCCGGAGGCGCCGCCGACTTGGCCCACCGGGGCCACCAGGTCCTGGTGGAGCGCCACTGCGGCGAGGGAGCAGGCTTTGCCGACGAGGAATACGCCGCCCACGGCGCTCGCATCGCCGATTCACCCGAGGAGGTCTTCGACTGGGCCCAGATGATCGTCAAGGTCAAGGAGCCCCAGGCCGAGGAACGGGCTCGGCTCCGCGACGACCATGTCCTGTTCGCCTACCTGCACCTCGCCGCCGACGAGGCCCAGGCGGCCGACTTGATCAACCAGGGGGTCACCGCCATCGCATTCGAGTCGGTGGTCGGACCCAACGGGGGCCTGCCCCTGTTGGCCCCCATGTCGCAGGTGGCGGGGCGCATGTCCATCCAGGCCGGCGCCCACTGCCTGGAGTCTTCCGCCGGGGGCCGAGGGGTGCTGTTGGGCGGCGTCCCCGGTGTGGCCCCGGCCAAGGTGGTCGTGTTGGGCGGAGGGGTGGTGGGCCGCAACGCGGCCCAGATGGCCATCGGCCTGGGTGCCGATGTGACGGTGATCGACCGTGATCTTTCCGTGCTGGAGGGTCTGAATGCCCGGTTCGGACCCGCGCTGCGCACCCTGCACTCCAGTGGCGGCGCCCTCGAGCAGGCGGTGCTCGGCGCCGACCTGGTCATCGGCGCGGTCCTGGTCCGCGGGGCCCGGGCCCCCCGTCTGGTCACCACCGAAATGGTCAAGACCATGCGGCCCCGCTCCGCCGTGGTCGACGTGGCCATCGACCAGGGGGGCTGCTTCGAGACCTCCCGCCCCACCACCCACGCCGATCCCACGTACGTGGCCCACGACGTGGTGCACTACTGCGTGGCCAACATGCCCGGCGCCGTTCCCCGCACCTCCACGTTTGCCCTGGAGCACGCCACCCTTCCCTACGTGGCCCAGTTGGCCGATCTGGGGGCGACCGAGGCCATGGCCGCCGACGGAGGCCTTCGGGCCGGGTTGACCGTGTGCCGGGGTCAGGTGACCGAGCCCGCGGTGGCCGATTCGCTCGGCCTCGACCACACCCCGCCCGAAAGGCTCTTGGGCTTGGCCGCCTGAACGGCACCAGGCAATTCTCGGGTCACCCCGAGAGCAGTTCGGCCATTCGTTCGGCCACCGCGATGACGTTCAGGTTGGTGTTGGCCCTCGGGGTCTGCGGCATGATCGAAGCGTCACAAATCCGAAGCCCCTCGGTCCCCCACACCGCACCGTCGGGGCCGACCACCGCGGCGGGGTCGTCATCGGCACCCATGGCACAGGTGCCCGCCCCGTGGTAGAAGGCCACGTGGTGCCCGAACACGTGGGCCAGGAGATCCTCGTGGCCCAAGCGGTCGGGTAGGAACACCGTCCCGTCGGCCACTTGCCGATACGACGGCGAGCCCAGCAGGTCCAGCCCCAGGGCGAACGCCTCCGTCAGCCGGGCCAGATCGGGTGGGTGGGCCAGAAACGGATAGGTGATCGACGGCCGGTCCTGCGGATCAGCCGACACCGGGCGGACCGATCCGCGGGTGTCCACCTGCTGCAGGGCGGCGATGAAGGCGAACACGGTGTCGAGCCCGCCGGCTTCGGCCCGCCGGCGTGGACTGGACGACAGGTCGACGGCACCCACCGGGAACAACTGGAGGTCGTTGTCCGGCCCCGAGGAGCTGGTGTACCGCAGCAGGGTTTGGATGGTGACGTCATCGCCGGCCACCATGCCCGGCTTGGGGGCGGCGAACAGGTACACCGCGGGGTGGTCCGAGAAGTTGGCCCCCACCCCGGACCGGTCGACCACCACCTCGATGCCCATTCCGGCCAGCTCCGATGCCGGACCGATCCCCGAGCGCCACAGCAGCATCGGGGACTGGACCACTCCGGCGGCCACGATGACCTCACCCGCGGAAACGGCCTCCGTCTGCCCGTCGAACGCCACCTCCACCCCGACCGCTCGCGTTCCCCGCCACAGCACCCGCCGCGCCAGGCAATCGCCTCGCACTTCCAGGTTGGGGCGCCCCCGAACCGCCGGCGTCAGGTAGGCGTCGGCGGCCGACACCCGCCGGCGGCCCCGCCGGTTTCGGGGCAACGGTCCGACACCCTCGGAATCGGGCGCGTTGTGATCGGCCACGTAGCCGAAGCCCGCCGCGCCACAGGCGTCGTAGAAAGCGGCCTGCACCGGGTGCAGTTCGGTCTCAGGGGTGCGCTCGATGGGCAGCGGCCCCTGGCGACCGTGCCAGGGGCCTTCGCCTTCCCGGTCGCACTCCAGGCGCCGGAAGCTGTCCAGCATCGCCTCCCACCGCCACTCGGGGAAGCCCCACGCGTCGAAGTCGCCCGGCATGGCCCGCACCGCGATGCCGCCGTTGACGGCCGAGCCGCCGCCCAGCACCCGACCCCGGGGATAGGCCTGGGTCCGCCCGCCGGGCAACCGCACCTCGTCGCCCCAGTCGTGGTCGGGATGCGACGACACCGCCAGGTCGGCCAGCTCCGGGGGCAGGCGGGTGCCGTAGTCGGGGCCGGCCTCCAGCAGCACCACCCGGCGGTCGGGATCCTCGGACAATCGGGCGGCCAACACCGCCCCCGCGGAACCCCCGCCCACGATCACCGTGTCCCACGGCGGCCCGGCCTGCACAGGGAACAGTCCCGCCCTAGCGAGCGGCCTTGTTGGACTCCCGCTCCCCGGCCAAGAAGGCGTCGCGGGCCTTGTCCCCCTCCCCCATGAGGTTCAGCTCGTAGGTGAAGCCCTGCTCGAAGCGGTAACTGCGGTGGACGTCCACCGGGTCGATGCCGTTGATGGACCACTTGGCCTTGCGGATCACCGCGGGCGGCTTGGCGGCGATCACCCCGGCCACCGTCCGGGCCTCCTCCATGAGCTGGTCGGCGGGGACCACCCGAAGAATGGTCCCCCAGCGGTGCAAGTCCTCGGCGGCCACCGGCTCGCAGGAGTACATCATCCAGCGCATCACCTTCTCCGGCACCAGCCGGGCGGTGTGGGTGGCCGCCCCGAGGGCGCCGTTGTCCACTTCGGGCATGGAGAACTTGACCCCCTCGGCGGCCACTACCAGGTCGCAGTTCCCGGCCAGCCCGATGCCCAAGCCCAAACAGAAGTCCTGCACGGCGGCGATCACCGGCACCGCGCAGTCGTACACCGCCCCGAACGCCTCGTAGCAGGCGTCACCGGTGCCCAGCACGCCGTCGAACCCCTCCATGGCCTGCATCTCCTTGATGTCCACCCCGGCGTTGAATCCCCGGCCCACGGCGGTGAGGATGGCCACCCGCACGTCGGTGCCGTGCTTGAAGCCGCGGAAGACCTCGGCCAGCCGGTAGGTGTCGGCGATGTTGAGGGCGTTCACCGGGGGGTTGTCCATGGTGACGACGGCGATGCCCTGCTCATCGATCTCGGTGTGAATGGCCACGGTGAACTCCTTTGCCTCGCGGCTGCCAGCGTAGGCCCGCCACGGCCCGGCGACTACCCTTCTGGTGCCATCCCACCCGGCGGGGCCACGAGCCTCCACCCCTCCGACCAGCCTCAGAAAGCGAGCCCAGTGTGCGAATCGGCTATCTGATCGACACCAACCACGGGACCTACGACCAACCGCTCCCCGATCCGGCCAACGCCGCCGACGCCCTCGACGCCATGATCGAGGAGGGCATCCTGGCCGAGCAGTCCGGGTTCCACTCCATTCAGGTGCCCGACCGCCACGGCCGCACCGAGTCGTACTTCGGCTCGCCCCTGAACCTGCTGATGATCCTGGCCCGGGAGACCTCCAAGGTGGCCATCGGCTCCTATTGCCTGGTCAACACCCTCTATCACCCCATGCACGTGGCCGAGCAGTGCGCCATCATCGACAACATCTCCCGGGGACGGCTGTACATGACGTGGGGCCGGGGCTTCCACGCCGGCTACTGGGGCCAGTTCGGGGTTCCGCCCGAACGGATGCTGGGCCGCTACCTGGAGAACGTGGCCATCATCGACCGGGCCCTGCGATCCAAGGGGGAGCGCTTCAGTTGGGACGGCGACTTCTACCAGGTGAACGACGGCTTACTGTCCCCCAACTCCTACCAACAGCCCCGATTCCCGTTCTGGGGCGGCGGCCAGCTCCCGGCGGCCATCGAGCGGTGCGGGACCTACGCCGAGTCGTGGACCTGCGACGACTTCCCCATCCTCCAGGAGGTGTGGGACCAACAAGCCGGGGCGTACCGGGCCAAGGCGGTCGAATGCGGCAAGGAGCCGTTCATCGTGTTGATGCGCAAGGCCTGGGTGGCCGACACCTTCGAGCAGGCCGCCGAGCAGTACGGCGCCCACTACGTGCCCGAGATGCGCTTCTACTGCGAACAGGGCATCCTGGCCCACCACCCCGAGTTCGACTCTCCGGAGAAGATCACCACCGAATCGGCCCGCGAGCACATCGTGGTGGGGTCGCCCGCCCAGTGCCGAGAACGGTTGGAGCGGTACCACGAGGAGCTGGGGGTGCAGTACTTCACCGTGCAGTTCCGCATGGTGACCGGCCCGTCCTTCGAGGCCACCCGGGAACAGATTCAGCGCTTCGGCGAGGAGGTGGTGCAGCCCCTGCACCGCAAGTACCCCGCCCCCGACCATCCGGCCATCCCCGCGGCCTGCCGGTGGTGATCCGATGACCTCCGATCTGGCTGTCCCCACCACCGAGGAGTTGGAGGCCCTGGTGGGTTGGCGCTTCCCCGGCGGGACCTACACCGTGGAGCCGTGGCGGGTGTGGCTCACCAACGACGTGGTGGGCGCCGACCAGCGCACCGACGGCGTGGCCCACCCCATGTTCTGTTACTACGCGGCCATGGCCGGCATGGGCCTCAGCATCGCCGAGCTGTTCACCCTCTGCTCGGCCTCCGCCGACGACGGTCCCATGTTCGGCGAGTCGGACATCACCCAGCACCGGTCGCTGGAGATCGGCACCACCTACACCGTTCGAGGTGAGATCACCAGCGCGGTCCGCAAACAGGGAGCCCGCACCGGCACCTTCGACATCGTGGCCTTCCGCCTGGAGGTGGTGGCCCCCGACGGAGAGGTGTCCGCGGTGGTGTCCAACTCCTTCATCTACCCCCGGAGGACGCCATGAGCACGCCCCCAGTCCCCGCAGTGGGCGAGGAGATCCCCCGCTTGGTCATAGAGTCGGTGGACGCCGAGAAGATGAAGACCATGGCCGCCCTCTTGGGCGACCCCAATCCCATCCACTGGCACGTGGAGACCGTCCAGGAACTGGGCATGGGCGACCAGCCGGTGAACCAGGGGCCCAACAACATGGCCTACGTGATGAACATGCTGGGCCAGTGGGCCGGCGGCACCGAGCGCATCTCTCACTTCCGAGTCCGATTCCTGGACAACGTGTTCGCCGGCGATCGCCTGGAGGCCGGGGGGTCGGTCACCTCGGTCTCCGAGGACGGGTCGGTCGAGTGCGACGTGTGGCTCGCCCGCGACGGAACCCACCCGGTGCTGGCCGGTACCGCGACGCTCCAGTGGGGCTGACCGCCTACCCCGGTCAACCGGGCAGCGGCAACCACCGCTGACCCGACGGCAGGCTCTCTCCGGCGATGCGGCTGACCGAGCTGTGGCTCGACACCGAGTTCGACCGCTGGCGTGAGGAGGTGCGCGCGTTTCTCCGCGCCGAGATGGCCCCCGGCAACGTGTCCGGCCACACCGATCCCGGTGACCTCACCGGTCTCGACCGGGACTTCGAGCGACGACACCACCAGGCCGCCGCCCGGCGAGGATTCGTGGCCGTGTCGTTGCCGGTAGCCGACGGGGGCGGTGGCCGGTCACGGGCCTACAAGCACGTCTACGACCTGGAGGCCGCCTACCACGGCGCCCCGTCGGTGGACACCGGCGTGACCTTGTGCGGCTTCGTGCTCTCCCGCTTCGGCACCGACCCCCAAAGGGCCCGCTGGTTGGCCCCCATGGTGACCGGCGACACGTTGGGCGCCATCGCCTACAGCGAGGCCGGAGCGGGCAACAACCTGGCGGCCATCGCCACCACCGCGACTCGCGACGCCGGCGGCTGGGTGCTGTCGGGTACCAAGTCGCACGTGACCGGGGCGCACAAGGCCGAGGTGGCGGTGGTGTTGGCCGTCACCGATCCCGGTGGCCCACCCCGGTCGTCCATGACCATGTTCCTCGTGCCCCTCGATGCCCCCGGCGTGCAGGTGGTGCGCCGCCCCACCCTCAACGGGTGGACGCTGGGCGAGATCACGTTCACCCAGGTCCGCCTCGACGACCACTGCGTGTTGGGCGAGACAGGTCGAGGCTGGTCCCAGGTCATGGCCGCGGTGGCGGCCGAGCGGGGTTCTTTGGCCTACTACGGCTGGGCCGAGTGCTGGTTGGGGCGCCTCCCGGTCACCATGTCCGGCCCGGAGCGGGCCCGGCTGCACGCCTCGGCCAGCCGGGTCCGGGCCTTCTCCCAACGGCTCATCGACCTCGAACTGGCCGACGCACCGGTGGGCTACGAGGCGTCGGTGGTGAAAGTGACCGCCACCGAGTTGCTGCAGGACATCGCCCGGGCGGCCGCCGCTGCGGCGCCACCGGACGAACGGGGCTGGACGGCCATGTTCGAGGAAGGGCCTCCGTATGTTTACGACGCCCTCGAGGCCATCCACCCCACTCTCTCGGTGGGAGCCAACGAGACCCACCGCGACATGATCGCCGCCGCGTTGGCGGACCGTGACCTGTCGGCGGCCCCACCCCTCCCCGACGTCGGCGACGACCCCGTGCTGGCCGCGTGTGCGACGATGGCCGCCGACGCCCGCCAGGTCCTGGCCCTGACCGCCCAGCACGCCCTCAGCCGCCCGCTGTACGCCAAGCGGGTGGGCGAGTTTCAGGCGGCGGCCCACCGGTTCGTGGACATGGCCGTCGCGGTGGAGGCCATGGAACTCACCACCGGCCAAGCCGCCCTCGTCCCCGCCGGTCCGCCGCGCGACTACCTGGCGTCCGCCGCCAAGGTCACCGCCAACGAGAACCTGCTGGACGTGGTGGCCGGGGCCCACCAATTGCACGGGGCCGACGGCTACTACCGCGACCACCCGCTGGCCCCCTACGCCCGCCGGGCCTGGGCCGCCCAAGCCCAAGCAGGCACCACCGCCGAGCACCTGGATCGCCTGGCCCGCCTGACCACTCCCCCGTAGGGGCATCCCCAGTCCGCCGGGGGTTACCCCTAGGCGGCAATCGTGACCCGGTGGAGCACCCGCTCCTCACCGGACACGTCCCCCACCACCGCGTGTTGGGTGGAGCGGTTGTCCCAGATCACCAAGTCGCCGTCGCGCCAGCGATGGCGATACGTGTTCTCGTACCGTCCGATCACCCCATAGAGGTACTCCAGCAGCGGGCGGCTCTCCTCGGGAGTCCAGCCGTCGATTCGGGTCACGTAGTTGTCGTTCACGAACAGGGCCTCGGCCCCGGTGTCGGGGTGGGCCCGCACCACCGGATGCACGGCCACCACGGCGTCGTGGTCCAATCCGGCACTGGCGGCCAAATCGGTGCCCTCGTGGACGGCGGACAGGCCGCGGAGCATGGCCTGAAATCCCGGAGTCAGCGACTCAAATGCCTTGGTGGCGCTGGCGAACATGGTGTCGCCCCCCACCGAGGGCAACACCCGGGCCAACAGCAGGGTGTAGGCATGAGGACGCTGCATGTGGGTGGAATCGGAGTGCCACGTTTGGGTGATGGGGTTGGGGTCGTAGATCTTCATGATCCCCGGATACCCCTCGATCGACGGCACGTAGGGATGGATGGATATCTCTCCCCACCGGGCGGCAAAGCCGAGCTGATCCTCGGGGGACATGGCCGCCTGATCCCGTATGCAGATGACGCCCCGGTCGTGCAGCGCACCGCGCACGGCGGCAAAGGCCGCGCCATCGAGGTCGCCGGTCAGGTCCAGCCCCAGCACCTCCGCCCCCAACGCCCCGGCCAACGGTCGAATCTCCATGGTGGGAGACACTACTGGTGGGCCGATGCCCGTACTATCGGGCGATGGCTTCTGTTGCTTCCGCGTGGGACCGCTACCCCGGCTACGCCGTCGACCTGGTGCCCTGGGAGGGGCGGGGCCGGGCCCGCCTCGGCTCGGTGGTGCTGGCCGAGAGCGATGCCTGCGTGATCGTGAAGGAATCCGACCACCAGGACCAGCTCTACTTCCCCGTCGCCGACGTCAACTGGGAGCACTTCACCAAGACCGATGAGCACACGGTGTGTCCCTTCAAGGGAGAGGCCGACTACTGGTCGCTCACCGTCGGGGAAACCACCGAGGAGAACGTGGCGTGGTCCTACCCGCAGCCGTTCCCCGAAGTCGCCGGGCTCGAGGGTCATATCGGCTTCTACGCCCATCGTGTGGAACTCGAATTCCTCGAGGCGGTGCCCGAAGACGACGGTGCCGAGGTGGTCTACCCCTTCCCCGTGTGGGGTACCGCGGAGGACCTCACCCGACTCATCGACGTCGACCAAGAGAGCGGCGGCCGTTTCACCAGCCCGTCGTATCCCGATCCTCCCCTGGGCACCTTCCTGGACATCCCCGACCATCGCCGACCCCGCCAGGTCATCGAGGGCGGCCACCTGTTGGGCCAGGCCATCGTGGCCGCCTCCAAGACCGTTCCCGACCAGCGGGTGGTCTCCGCCTCCATGGTGTTCACCCGAGCAGCCCGTTTCGACGCCGACTTGGCCGTGGAGGTGGACATGTTGCGCCGGGGGCGCACCTACTCCACCGTGCAGACCCGCACCGTCCAACACGAGAAGTTGTGCGCCGTCGGCCTGGTGCTGTTGGACCGAGGGGCCGACGACGTGTACCGGGGAGCGGCCTCCATGCCCGACGTGCCCTCACCCCTGGACTGCCCGTTGCGGGACTTCGGCGTGATCGGGCGCGACATCCGCGTGGTGGACGGTGCCTACAACAGCGATCCCGACGAGGTGGGCCCCGCCGAGCTTCACGTGTGGATGCGCTATCGCAACCGCCCCCAGGGCCCGGCCCTCCAGGCGGCCCTGTTGGCCCAGGCCACCACCCACTACACCATCGCGGCATCCATGCGGCCCCACCGGGGCATCACCGAGGCCCAGGCCCATGTCACCTTGTCCACCGGGCCGATGTCGGTGGACATCGCCTTTCACGAAGAGGCCGATGTGGCCGACTGGCACCTCTACGAGAACCCCGCCGTCTACGCCGGGAAGGGCCAAGTGCAGGGCCAAGGCCGCATCTTCGCTCAAGACGGTCGCCTGGTGGCCACCTACAGCGTCCACGCCATGGTCCGCTCCTTCGACACCGACCCCAACCGAATCGGCGGTTACACCTCGGCCATGTAGCCCCTCGCCGAACGGGTCGGGTGCCGGGACCGTCGCCTATCGGTCGGCGACGTGTTCCCCGTCGGGCACCGGCGCAAGGCGATGACCGAGAACGAAGCGACCGGACTCGTGGTCCAGGTGGACCTCGACGGGGTCGCAGACGCCGCCCCGAAAAGCGTCGTTGCCTCCGTCGGAGAAAGCCAGGTACACGTACCGTTGCGATCCCACCGGGACGACCCGACCGGCGTAGTGGGCACCGGTTGCGTCGGCGTCGATGAACGACGGGGGCTCGGTGTAGGGACCGAAGGGCCGGTCACCGATCAGCTCGGCGGTTCCGATCCGGGGCGAGCCCGAGGGGTCATTGCGAGGCCACGGCCCGTCGCTGTTGGTCGAGAAGATCAGATGGTGCCTGCCCCCGGCCTCCACGAGCTGCGGGACCTCCAGTTGGGCGAAGTGCCCTCCGGTACCGGGCAGGGGCGGCCGAGCCGTCCAACGGAGTCCGTCCGGTGAGGTGGCCAGCCCCACGGCTCCGGCGCGATAGGGGTCCTCGGCGTCGGCCACCCGGGCGCTCAGCAACATGGCGTAGCCGTCGCCGTGGGTTCGCGTCAGAAACGGGTCGCGCCACCCGTGCTGCCACGTCGTGGTACCGGGCCGTTCGTACCAACGGGGATCTGATGCGAGCACCGGATTCGACGGGTCCTTCTCCCAGGAATCCAGGTCGTCGGACCAGGCCAGCCCGATGCGCTCGACATGGTGACCGCCCCGGCGGGTCATCCCGGTGTAGGCCATGAGCCACCGCCCGCTGTGGTGTCGAATCACCGATCCCGTCCAAATGGCGAGGTCGTCCCACTCCCCCGCGGCCCCCGGCACCACCGCGGTGGCCCGTGGCGTCCACTCGACCAGGTCCGAGGAGACGGCGTGACCCACCGTGGCGTGCCAATGACGCTCCACCGGGGGCAGCGAGCGAGGCGCTTGCAGGTGGAACAGGTGCCAGAGGGATTCCTCTTGCACCAGCCAGAAGTCCCACACCCACCGGTCCTCTGGCCGGTACACCCTCAGCCTTTGATGCCCACCGTGGCGATGCCTTGGCGGAAGTAGCGCTGGAAGGTGAAGAAGATGATGGCCATCGGGATGGTGGTGATCAGGCTGGCCGCCATAAGGGTGTTCCACGGATTGTTCTCCCCGAAGGCGCCGCGGAGCAGCGCCAGCCCGACGGGCAGGGTGCGGATGTCGGGATTGCTCGGAGCAGCCAGCAGCGACTGCAGGAACTCGTTCCACACCCCCTGCACGCTCAGCACCGTCAACGCGATGAGGCCCGGGCTCACCAGGGGCAGCATGACCCGGCTGTAGGTCTGCCACAGCGACGCCCCGTCCAGGGCGGCGGCCTCCTCCAGTTCACGGGGTACCAAGTCGAAGAATCCCTTCATCATGAAGATGGCGAAGGCGTCGAACACCAGCGGCAGGATCAGCGCCCAGTAGGTGTTGAGGATGCCGAGTTCCTTCAGCACCAGGAATCGGGGAATGATGAGCACGATGCCGGGGATGCCCTGCACGGCGATGACCGCGCTGAAGACGAACCAGCGCCCCCAAAACCGCAGCCGCGACAGGGCGTAACCCGCCAGGGTGGCCAGGAACAGCCGGCCGAGGGTGACCGAGACCGTCTGGATGGTGGAATTGAGCGCCCAGCGGGGAATCCGGACCCGATCGTTGTCCAGCCGGTCGAGCCCGTCGAGGGTGGGGCTGTCCAGCTCCCCGTCGAACATCAGACTGGTCGGATTCTGGGCGATGTCGGGCAGCGACTTGAACGAGGAGACACCGGCAAGCACGAAGGGCATCACGAAGGCCAAGGCGAACAGGACCAGCACGGCATACGACGCCAGCATCTTGAGCAGGCGCAGACACCGCTGCACATCTTCCCGTTCGAAGAAGCTCTTGACGGCTTCGGTGAGATCATCGAACATCCGGCGCGGTCGCAGCCACCGCTGCACCTCTTCCCGTTCGAGGAAGGCCGGCAGGTCTTCGACTGCCGTCGTATCCGTCGAGCCCTCGGCTGCCGTCGTGTCCGCCGTCACGAGAGCAGTTCCTTGTTCCGCATCATCAATCGCTGCAGCCCGGTGAAGGCCATGATGATGAAGAACAGCAGCACGGCCATCGACGCTCCCAGGCTGGCCTTGCCGTTCTGGAAGGTCTGGAAGTAGGTGAGGAAGGCAGGGGTCATGGTGGTCTTCTCCGGCCCACCGAAGCTGATGGCAAAAATCTGGTCGAAGACCTGCCAGGTCCCCAGCAAGCCCAGGGTGACCACGAAGGTGATGGTCGGCTTCATGAGCGGGATGGTCACGTAACGGAACCGCTGCCAGGCCGACGCCCCGTCCAGTTCGGCCGCCTCTTCGACCGACGGCGGGATGTTCTGGAGGGCGGCCAAAAAGATGAGCATGAACGTGCCGATGGTGGTCCACGTGGTCAGGATCATGATCGAGACCATGGCGATGGAGGGCCCGCTGACCCACTCCCACAGGGACAGGCTCATCACCTCGGTGTCGTCCATCCAGTCGGGGGGCGACTCAAGCCCCAGGACCCCCAGGAAGTTGTGGATCACCCCGTTGGCGTTGGCCAACCAGTTGATGTCCTGGAAGGGGAGGATGGCGTTGACCGCACCGTGGGTCTGGAACAAGAACAGGAAAATCAGCGAGATGGCGATCGACCCGGTGATGGAGGGGAAGTAGTAGGCGGTGCGAAAGAAACCCTTGGCCTTGAGCCGCTTCTGGTTGACGATCACGGCCAACACCAGGGCGACGAACGTCTGGGTGGGCACCACCCCCAGCACGTAGTACAGGTTGTTGCGGATCGAGATGGCGAAGTCCTTGCGCCGGATCCCGTCCTCGGTCAGCAACTCCCGATAGTTGTCGAGGCCGACGAACTGGCTGTTGAACGGAGCAGTGATCCCCGTCCAATCGCGCAGGCTGACGAGTATCGACATGACCACCGGGATGGCCAAGAAGACGAGCAGCCCCAGTAGCGCGGGGGAGATGAAGAGCCAGCCCCACAGTCCCTCTCTTTTGAAGATTTGGGCCCTGTGAGGCTGGCTCTGGTTTCTCGCCCGCCGGAACCACCCGCCGGTCCGCCGCAACGAAGTGCTACAAGAGATCTTCGCCCGCCTCGACCACTTCCTCGATGAGTTCATCGACGGTGACGTCCCCGGAGATGAGTTGCTGGAAGTTGTCATTGAACACGCCCTGGATGTCGCCCACCCCGGTGGGGAACTGGAACGGCGAAGCGTAGGCGGCGCCGGCGATGAACGCGCCCAGCTCGGGGTTGTCGGCGACCCACCCGTCGCGCACCGACGCCCGGGCGGGCATGACCTGGAACCCGGAGGTCCAGGCGGCTGCTCCCGCCGCGTTGGTCAGGTAGTCGGCAAAGGCCCACGACCGCTCCGGGTCGTCGGCGCTGGCGGCCACCCCGTAGCACACGGTGAAGGCAAAAGTGCCGGGACCTGCAGGGCCGGAGGGCAGCTCGGCCACCGCCCATTCGCGATCGGGGAAGCTGTTGTTGAGGTAGCCGACGATCCAGTTGCCCTCAATGGTCATGGCCGCGTTGCCCGAGCCGAACGCTTCGCCACCCCAACCGGTGTCGATGGCTTGCGGGGTCGCCGCGTGTCCGGCGGCAAACAGGTCGGCCAGGAACCCCAGTGCGGCCCGGGCCCCGTCGGAGTCAATGGCCACCGCGGTGCCGTCGGGGGTGAGGATGTTGGTGCCGGCCTGGAACAGGAAAGCTCCGGCCCGGGCGTATTCCGCGCCGAAGCTCAGGCCTACGCGGTCATCAGTGGTGAGCGCCTCGGCGGCGGCGGCCAACTCCTCCCAGGTGGTGGGCACGTCCACGCCCGCCTCGGCGAAGGCCGTCGGGTCGTACACCAGGCCGAGGGTGGAGAAGTCCTTGGGCGGGCAGTACCAGGTGCCGTCGATGGTGAAGATCTCCCGCAACGCCGGGTAGATGTCATCGGGATCGCTCAACACCCCGTCCGGTACCGGGGCCAACGCCCCCGATGCCACCAGGTCGGGCAGCCGGGACGAGTCCACGTAGAACAGGTCCGGGGGGTCGCCGGCGACCAGGGCGGCCTGCAGCGACGTGTCGAACTCGGGTTGCGGCTCAAAGGAAGCGTCTGCGCCGGTGTCGGCGTTGAACTGGTCGACGAGAGCCGTCAACTGGACGTCCTCGGCCTCCGAGGACGCCCATCCCCAGACCACCAGGTCGGCGCCGGTCAGGTCAACACCCGGGGCCGGCTCCTCCATCGGCTCGTCCATGGGTTCGTCGGCCGCGGGCTCATCCATCGGCTGATCGGCTGCGGGCTCGTCCATGGGCTCATCCATCGGCTCGTCGGCCGCGGGCTCATCCATCGGCTCATCGCCTGCGGGCTCGTCCATCGGCTCATCGGCCGCCGGTGCTGCGGCCGGTGGATCGGCCGCACCCGCATCGTCGTCATCGTTGCCGCACGAAACGGCAATCAACGAACAGGCCAGTACGAGCGCAAGCACGCCCTTCCAGCAATCTCTCACAACAATCCCTCCTGGGTCAGGGGCGCCCCTGGGGCCGAATTGGCCTCGGCAGCGCCAATGGTTGATTCACGAACGATCAGATCGGGCTCAACGAGTACGGAGCCGGATGTGCCCTCGCCGGTGAGTCGTCCCACCAGCCGTTCGACGAGCAGCGAGCCAACCCGATCCATGGGCTGGCGCACCGACGTCAGTGACGGGGCACTCAACGAGGCGGCCGGGACATCATCGAAGCCGGCCACGGCAATTTCAGCACCCGGCATCAGGCCCTCATCTCGCAAGCCGGACATCACCCCCAACGCAACGGTGTCCGATACGCACACCACCGCCGTCGGTTGGTGCTCGGCCACCAGCGCGGGCACCAGCTTCCGGGCAAGATCGAAGTCGTCCACCGTGCGGACCACCCGCCCGCCTTCCAGTCCGAGTTCGGCCGTGGCCGATACGAATCCGCCACACCGGTCGTCGCCGGTGGCCGAGCCCTCGGGCCAGCCCACAAAGGCGATCCGCTCGTGACCGACGGCGTGCAGGTGGGACACCGCGGCGCGTATGCCGGCGGCACCGTCCACATCGACGGAGATCACGGAGTCGTCCCCTACCCGACCGAAGCAGGCGAACGGGATGCCCCGCTGGCGGAGGAACTCCACTCGGGGGTCTTCGTAGTCGATCCCCGACAGAACGAAGCCGTCGGCACCCCCCCGACGCAGCATCTCGGCGTACGGCTGCACGCGGTCACGATTCTTCTGGGTAAAGAGGAGAACCTCCAGGTCGGCCCGAGCGGCCGTGGACACCACGTGGTGCAAGAACACGTCCAGTGCCGCGTTGGGCGACGTGTCGTCGGGTAGGCAGTAGCCCAGCAGGAACGTGCGGCCGGCGGGCAAGCTCCTGGCCGCCCGGCTGGCCTGGTAGCCCAACACCTCGATGGCGTCGAGCACTCGTTGCTTGGTCCGGTCGCGGACATGGGCATGACCGTTGACCACGTTGGACACGGTGGCCGTGGACACACCGGCGAACTCGGCCACGTCGCGTATCGTGGGGCGCCGCCCAGCAGGCATGGCGGGCAATCTACTACAGCCTTTGAAGCGTTTCAAGAAACGTTTCAAAATGTGCAAGACTGGCACCGCTGTAGGGAATCCCCCGTCAGGTCCGATTCGATGGTCAGCCCGTTGGCCATACTCGTCAGGAGCCCATGCCCGCACCCATACCCGACGACGGTTGGAGCTTGACCCGTGCCGGGGTCGCCCTGGTGACCGATGCCGACGGCACCATCAGCGGTCAACAGGCCACCGGGCTGTACCACCGCGACCGGCGCGTCCTCTCCCGGCTGCGGTTTCACGTGAACGGCCACCCGCCGGTGTACCTGAACGGCGCGCCCACCGGAGCGGCGGCCGACCGGTTGACGTACGGCTACTGGGACGGCGAGCCCGACCCCCAGGCCGTCATCGTGCGTGAGCGTTCGCTGGACTCGGGTTACCAAGAGCGCGTCAGCATCCATTGCTTCCGCCGACCCGTGACCCTGCGGGTGGAGTTGCAGCTCGCCCCGGGAGGCGCCACCGTGTATCACCTCGATCAGGAGGGCGAGCCCCCGCCGGATTCGGCTGACCTGAGCCGCTCGGTGTGGGCCGAGGGCGCAGCCGTGTCCGGGCAGACGATCTCCCGGACCCTCACCGCCCAGCCGGGCCTCCCGGCGACGTTCTCGTGGGGCGTCCAACTCGATACCACTTCGCCCGAACACCGCCCGGCCACCACCGTTCGGGCCGATGTCGGGTCTTTACAGCAAGCGGTACACACCAGCGGTTGGATCCTGGAGTCGCTCACGGTCTGCGAACCGAGGACCGGACTTCCCTTCTTGGCCGCCGGAGCCCCGCACTTTTTGGCTCTCTTCGGCCGAGATGCGCTGTGCTCCTCGGTCATGGCCATGTTGGCCGACCCACTCCGGGCCCTCGAAACCCTGGAGGTTCTGGCTGCCTACCAGGGCAAGGCGCACGACCCTCGCACCCTCGAGAGCCCCGGGCGGGTGCTCCATGAGCTGCGGATCGGCGACATGGGCGTCTTCGGTCTCGACCCGGGCACGGCGTACTACGGGTCGATCGACGCCACTCCCCTGTTCGTGGTGGCCATGGCGGAGTGCCTCCGCTGGGGCGCACCCCGCTCCCGTCTGGAGCGCTTGCTGCCCGCCGCTCGGGCCGCGCTGGATTGGTGCCGGTCCCACACCGACGTCCGGGGCTTCATGCATTCCGTACCTCACGACGGGGGCATCACCAATCAGAACTGGAAGGACTCGGGCGACTCCATCGTCCGTCCCGACGGCACCGTCGTGCAGGAGGTCACCTCGCCGGTGGAAGTACAGGGGTACTTTCACCAGGCGCTGTGCGGGCTGGCCGAACTGGAAGCCGCCCTGGGGAGTCCCGACCGATCCACGACGCTGCTCGAGGAGGCCGACCGGTTCAAGGCGCTCTTCCACCAGCACTTCGTGGTGGACGAACCGGTGATCGTGGCCTTGGCGCTGGATGCAGCCGGTGAGCCGATTCCCGTTCGGGCGTCCAATGTCGGCCACCTCCTCGACACCGGCCTGGTGGACGACGACATCGCCGCCCGGCTCGTCCGGCGCCTGTTCAGCGAGGAGGAGTTCTCCGGGTGGGGAGTCCGCACGCTGGCGGCCTCCGAGGCGGCGTACAACCCCCTCGGCTATCACGTGGGCAGCGTGTGGCCCCACGACAACGCCGTCCTGCTGCGCGGCTTGGCCGGTCGGCGCTTCGACGACGCCACCCGCCGGCTGGCCAAAGCGCTCATCGAGCTGTCCGCCGCCGAGCGCTACCAGCTCCCCGAACTCCTGGGCGGCTTTGCCCGGGATCAGTTCCCCGAGCCGATTCCCTATCCCGCCTCGGCCCGCCCCCAGGCCTGGGCGGCCGCCGTCCCCTTCCAGATCGTGAGCGCCCTGCTGGGGGTGCAGCCGCAAATGCACCACAACCGGCTCGAGCTCCGCCCCGTGCTCGATGCCGACCAGCGGATCATCGTGAGTGGCCTGCGCCTCGGCGACCGGACGCTCGACATCGAGGCGCAAGGGTCCGACGCCGAGGTCCGCGGCGACTTCGCCGGCCTGACCATCACCATCGGCGACTGACTGTCTCCAGGGATCCCCCCCGGACTGCCGATTGTCGATCGGTGCAACCTACGTGGCTGTCAATTTCACCTACGGGGCAAACAGCACCTTGCGGCAGTTCGCCGGGTGTTCGGAGAACAACTCATAGGCGGCGGCGGCATCGGTGAGGTCGAATCGGTGGCTGAAGATCCGGTCGAGTTCGGAGAAGGCAGCCGAGTCCAACGCCGGCAGTAGTTGGGGCCAGGCCCGCTGGGGTGAGGCCACGGATTCCACCCAGCGCTGAGTGGGGGCCAGGAGATCCTTCGGAGTGCGCTCGTAGGGCTCGCTGGCCACCGAAACCGAGGAAATGCGGCCGGCAGCATGGGTCACTTCCACTGCGGCGGCCACGGAGGCGCTTCGCCCGGCGGTTTCCACCGCGGCGTCAACGCCACCGCCGGTGCGGTCGAGTACTTCGGCCACGGCATCGGGGGTGGACTCCATCGGGATGGCCCCCAACTCCGCGGCAAAGTCCCGTCGGGTGGGGATGGGGTCGAGGGCGAAGACCTCCCAAGCCCCGAGGGCACGGGCCGACATGACCGCACACATGCCGACCGGTCCGAGGCCCACAACCGCCACCCGGTCGCCTTCGGTAATGCCGGCCCGGCGGGCACCCTGCCAGCCGGTGGCCAAGTTGTCGGTCAACAGGAGGGCGGCCTCGTCGCTCATGCCGTCGGCAATGGGCAGGAGGCTGGTGTCGGCATGGGGAACGACGACGAATTCGGCTTGCCCTCCGGGATACTCGGTGAGGGCCGGTATGCCGAGAACCTGCATCTGCGGACAGGCCGAGGACAGTCCCTGACCGCAGGAAGCGCAGCGCCCGCAGCCCACCGCGCCCGACACCAGGACGCGATCGCCGGCCCGATAGGAGGCCACCTCGGCCCCGACCTCGACGATGGCGCCCATGAACTCGTGGCCCGGCCGCTGACCGGTCGGGTCGCCCCACTCACCCCGGTACGGATGCAGGTCGCTGCCGCAGATCGCCGTGCGTTCCACCGCAATGATGGCTTCATGGGGAGCGCCGATGGCCGGATCCTCCACCTCCACGCATTCGGCCCGGCGTTCGCCGGTGAACATGACGGTCTTCATCGCACCCCTTGTCGCCACCTGCCTGCCCGGTGGGCAGCCGGTGCCGCAGCACCGACCACGTTAGTCTTCACCGGTGGTGACCGGGGGGCTGGATGAGCGGATCCGCAGGCTGCTGGACCGCGACGAAGAGTTGCTGGCCTCGCCCTGGGAACTCTTCGACGACGTCCGGGAGGCATCGGAGCCGGCGTACTACAGCGAGGCCATGGGGGCCTGGGTCATCACCGGTTACCAACTGCTTCACGACATTGTGGTGGACACCGACACCTGGTCCAATCGGTCGCCGACGGCCACCTACGAGTTTCGGGATCCGGTGGCCGAACACGCCGACGCCATCGCCCAGGAGCCGGACATGGCCGACGCCGTACGGCGATTCCGAAGCCGTTCCCGGGGCCGGGTGCTGAACACCGCTGATCCCCCCGAACACGTGCGCCAGCGCCGGGCGCTGCACCGGGCCTTTCGACCGGCACGGCTGCGGGCCCTGGAACCCGAAGTGAGGTCGGTGTCCGATGCGTTGGTCGCCGCGTTCGCCCATCGGGGCCGAGCCGACCTGGTGCGCGAGTACGCGGTGTTGCTGCCCATGGTGATGATCTCCCGGATGCTGGGCGTGCCCGAGGAGGAGTTGGAGATGTTCAAGGGATGGTCGGACGATTTCGCCATTCCCATCGGGCGGGCCAAACCCAGCCGTGACGAGGTGCGCAGCTACATCAGATCGGAGTCCGAATTCGAGGACTACTTCTCGGCCCTGGTCGAACAGCGCCAACACGAGCCCCGCGACGATTTGATCTCCGACGTGGCAAACGCCGAGGTGGACGGACAACCGCTGACCCACGAGGAACGCATGGGAGCGTTGCGTCAGTTCCTGCTGGCCGGCAACGAGACCACCACCACCCTGCTGGCCAACATCGGCCACCGTCTGGCCACCGATCCCGAACTGCGGTCCCGATTGGCCGCCGACCGGGAGCAAGTGCCGGACTTCGTGGAGGAGGCGCTACGCCACGAGGGACCGGTGACCGGGCTGTTCCGGGTCGCCACCTGCGACACCCGGCTCGGGGACCTGCCCGTGGCCAAGGGCGAGTTCGCCTGGCTGTCCTTCGCCGCCGCCAACCGCGACCCCGCCGCCTGCCCGGTACCCCACGAGTTCAACATCGACCGGGATCCCAACGAGCACGTCGCCTTCGGGTACGGCGAGCACTACTGCATCGGCCAGGGCCTGGCCCGGTTGGAGGCCAAGGTGGGCACCGAAGCCCTGCTCGATTTGCCCAACCTGGCGCTGGCGCCCGACCACACCGACGCCTTCATGGACAGTTACATCCTCCGGGGTCGCACCCGGCTGTTGGTCACCTTCGACCCCGTCGGCCACGACGGGGCCGAGGGCCGCTGATCTTCTAGGAGACGTCGAAGCGGTCGAGGTTCATGACTTTGGCCCAGGCGGCGGCGAAGTCATCGACCAGTTTCCGGTGGCCGTCGTCGCAGGCGTAGACCTCGGCCAGGGCCCGGAGCTGGGAGTTCGATCCGAAGACCAAATCCACCGCGGTGGCCGTGCAGCAAATCTCGTCGGTGGCTCGATCTTTGCCCTCATACACCCCCGGCTGGTCGAGGGAGGCCTGCCATGTGGTGTCCATGTCGAGGAGGTTGACGAAGAAGTCGTTGGTGAGCACCCCCGGCCGGTCGGTGAGCACCCCGTGTGAGGTCCCACCGGCATTGGCGTCGAGGGCCCGCATCCCGCCGACCAGCGCGGTCATCTCCGGGGCGGTCAGGTTCAACAGGAAGGCCTTGTCCACCAGCAGTTCCTCGGCGGGCCGCTTGTGGATGTCGGCCAGGTAGTTGCGGAACCCGTCGGCGGTGGGTTCCAGCACCGCGAAGCTGTCGGCGTCGGTCTGGGCCTGCGTGGCGTCGGTACGACCCGATGTGAACGGCACCGCCACCGGGCAGCCTGCGTCGGCCGCGGCCTTCTCCACTGCGGCGTTGCCCCCCAGCACGATCAGATCGGCCAGGGACACTTGGCGGCCACCGGCGGCGTTGAAGTCGGCCTGGATCTGTTCCAGGGTGGCCACCACCGGGGCCACGCCCGCCTGCACGTTGACCTCCCAGGTGTTCTGGGGGGCCAGCCGGATGCGGGCACCGTTGGCGCCCCCGCGCATGTCGGTGCCCCGGAAGGTGGACGCCGAAGCCCACGCGGTGGCCACGAGCTGGGACACCGACAAACCGGAGCCCATGATCCTGGCCTTGAGGTCGGCGATGTCGGCGTCGTTGATCGGCTCTCCTTCGGGGGCGGGCACCGGGTCCTGCCAGATCAAATCCTCGTCGGGGACCTCGGGTCCGAGATAGCGCGCCACCGGCCCCATGTCCCGGTGGGTGAGCTTGAACCAGGCCCGGGCGAAGGCGTCGGCGAACGCGTCGGGATCCTGGTGGAACCGACGCGAGATGGGCTCGTAGACGGGGTCGAACCGCAAGGCCAGGTCGGTGGTCAGCATCATGGGTGCGTGGCGCACGCTGGGGTCGTGGGCGTCGGGCACGGTGTTGTCGGCCGCCCGGTCGGTGGGTCGCCACTGCTTGGCCCCGGCGGGGCTTTCGGTCAGCTCCCACTCGTAGCCGAACAGGTTGTCGAAGAACCCGTTGTCCCAGGTGGCCGGATCGCTCGTCCACGCCCCTTCCAGACCGCTGGTGATGGCGTCACCGCCGACCCCGGAACCGAAGGTGTTGCGCCAGCCCAGGCCCTGCTCCTCCAGGGAGGCGCCTTCGGGCTCGGCCCCCACGTAGGTGTCGGGGGCGGCCCCGTGGGCCTTGCCGAAGGTATGGCCGCCGGCGATGAGGGCCACCGTCTCCTCGTCGTCCATGGCCATGCGGCCGAACGTCTCCCGGATGTCGATGCCCGCGGCGATGGGGTCGGGGGTGCCGTTGGGCCCCTCGGGGTTCACGTAGATGAGCCCCATCTGCACCGCCCCCAGCGGGGTCTCCAGCTCTCGGTCGCCCGTGTAGCGCTCGTCACCCAGCCATTCGGACTCGGTGCCCCAGTAGATGTCCTCCTCGGGGGCCCAGATGTCGGGGCGGCCCCCGCCGAAGCCGAAGGTCTTCAGGCCCATGGACTCCAGGGCCACGTTGCCCGCCAAGATGAGCAGGTCGGCCCAGGAGAGTTTGCGGCCGTACTTCTGCTTGACCGGCCACAACAGGCGTCGGGCCTTGTCGAGGCTGGCGTTGTCGGGCCAACTGTTGAGCGGGGCGAAGCGCTGGGCCCCGGTCCCGCCCCCACCCCGGCCGTCGCCGATCCGGTAGGTGCCGGCGGCATGCCAGGTCAGGCGGATCATGAGGGGGCCGTAGTGGCCGTAGTCGGCGGGCCACCAGTCCTTCGAGTCCACCAACGCGGCGGCGATGTCCTGCTTCACCGCAGCCAGGTCGAGGGACTCGAACTCGGCGGCGTAATCGAAGTCGGCCCCCATCGGGTCGGCTTCGGGCGAGTGTTGGTGCAGGATCTTGAGGTTGAGCTGTTCGGGCCACCACTGCTGGGTGGCCGAGGTGCCGGTGGTGGTGTTGGCCCCCGAGAACGGGCACTGGCTGGTGGATTCAGTCATGGTTTCCTCCCTGAAGTTTGGGGTTGGCAGGTGAGTCGGTCATTGGTTCGGCGTTGGTGGTCATCGGTTTGGCGTTGGCGATCATCGGGCCACCGCTTCGGGTTTGGCCGGGGCGCACTCGGGGCAGCGGCCCCAGTAGATGACCTCGGCCTCGTCGATGTCGTAGCCGGCGTCGTCGGACGCGGTCAGACAAGGGGTGTATCCCACCGCGCAGTCCACGTCGACCATTCGGTTGCAGGAACGGCAGATGAGGTGGTGGTGGTTGTCGCCCACCCGGTTCTCGTAGCGGGCCGGTGAGCCGGCCGGTTGAATGCGGCGAATCAGGCCCTTGTCGGCCAGCAGGCCCAGCGAGTCGTACACCGCTTGGCGGGAAATGGCCCCGATGTCGCCGTTCACGGTCTCGGCCACGTCGTCGGCGGTGCCGTGGGGTCGGGCGGCCACCGCTCGCAGGACGGCCAAGCGCTGGGCGGTCACCTGCACCCCGTGGTGGCGCAGCAATTCGGTCGGGTCGGTCGGGTTGGCGACCTCCGGTGTCATGACGTCAGTCTGACACTGATTCTGGACTGAGTCAAGTAATCGAAGAAATCTGATAGCCGAATGCACCCACCTGCGGGGTGGCCACCGCCGGGTGATGCGCTGGACGCCTTACCGGCCGGTGGGGGTGAACGTGAGGGGCATCGACTTGGGTGCCCGGGTGAAGACGCCCACCGGGGTGGGCGCCACGCCGTCGAAGGCGATGTCGTCCATGGCGTCAAGCAGTTGGTTGGTGGCGATTTCCACCTCGGTCTTGGCCAACATGGCCCCGATGCAGAAGTGTCGGCCCAGGCAGAAGCCGGTGTGGTTGGCCGCTCCCGAGAAGGCCTTGGAGACGTCCAGGTCGTCACGGAAGATGTCGAACCGGTCGGGGTCGTCGTAGTGGCGGGGGTCCCGGTTGGCCCCGGCGATCAGGCAGGTCACCGTCGATCCCGCCGGGATGGTCACCCCGTGCATCTCCACGTCGGCCTCGGGCTGGCGCATGATCATCTGCACCGGAGGCGAGTGGCGCAGCGTCTCGGCGAAGGCGTTGTCGATCAGCCGCCGGTCGTCGCGGACGGCCTGGAGCTGATCGGGGTTGGCGATCAGGTTCATCATCATGTTGGCCATGGCCTTGTCGGTGGTCTCTCCCCCGGCCACCAACAGCAGCGACACGAACGCCTTGATCTCCAGATCGGTCATCTGCTCCCCGTCGATCACCGCGGTACACAGGGTGCTCAACAGGTCGTCACCGGGATCGGCCCGCCGCTGGGCGATGATCGGCATCATGTAGGCCTGCAGTTCCTCTTTGGTCTGCAGCCCGGCGGCCATGACGTCCTCGTCGCCGGTCAGGTTGCTCAGGAACGCCATGATCGAGTGGTACCACTTCTGGAAGCGGGCGTGATCCGACTTGTCCAGCCCCAGCATGTCCACGATCACGTTGATCGGGAATCGGATGGTGAACTGGTCCACCAGGTCCACCTTGCCGTCGGTGCGGAAGCCGTCGATCAGGTCTCGGGCGTTGGCCTCGATCACCGGCACGAACTTGGCCGTCAGCTCGCTGCCCCGAAAGGCGGGTGCGATCAGATTCCGGTGAGCCGAGTGGTCGCGGCCCTCCATTTGGAGGATGGTCCGCCCGTGAACCGGCTCGAGCTGCCACTCGTAGTTCTTGGAGGTGAAGACCTTGTCCTTGAAGGCCCGCTCCACGTCGTCATAGCGCGAAATGAGCCACGCCTGGGTGGCCTCGTGGTACACCACCGGGTGTTCTTCGCGCATGACGGCCAACACCGCGTTCGGGTCATCGGCAAAGGCCTCCGACAGGACGTCCGGTTCGATCGCGGCCATCACTCCCCCTTCGAGACGGCTCCTGTTCCGTCGCGCCCGCACAGTACCCCCTCCCGACCACCGCCACAATCAATCGCATGCCCCGCCAGGAGCCCAGTTGCTCCTCCCCTCCGCCTCCAGGCCAGGTCAGCCGGCGAGTGGAATGTCGGTACGGGAGAAGTCGTCGCCGACACACAGCAGGGGCAGCCCATGCTGGCGGGCCAGCGCATAGGAGAAGACATCTCCGAAGTTCAGTGCGGCGGGATGTCGACCCTTTCCGAATCGCCGCCAACAAGCCAAGGCCTCCTCGGCCATACCCTCGTCTACCGGTTCTATGCGGATGTCGAGGCGGGCCATGAGTTCATCGAGGAGCAGGACACCCGCGGCTCCTCTTTTGGCCTCGATGACGATGCCGAGTTCCACCCGGGTGGCCGCGGACATCACGCAGGGCGCACTCAAGAGTTGCTGCTCGACATCCGCGCTCCCCGGCTCGCCGAAGAGTACCGCGACAACGGCCGATGTGTCGACGACGATCACTCGGGCAGCCCGTGAGCGTTGTAACCCAGAATCTCCTCCGCAGAGCGATCGTCAAGCTCAGGCAACTCCCGAAACCGGTCCACGATGTCACTCAGGTCATCGCGGCGACGCCGGCGATGCTCCCGGTCCAATTGAGCTTCAAGGGACGCAACAACCGCTTGGGTGATGGACTCCCCTGTCATCTCCGCCAATTCACGAGCAAGCTGGTCCGCTCTTTCGCTCTTGATGCTCAACACCATAGGTACCAATATACCAGTCAAGGTAGAATGGGTTCATACCGGGATCGGTCAATGGGCCGCTCGGCACGCCGTTCAGTAGGTGGCGATGTACTCGGGGTGGAAGGCGTAGGAGGTGGAATCGGCGGGGGGCTCGTCCAGGGGTACGGCCAACTCGGCGAGTTCGGGGCCGACTTGGGCCGCCCGCTCGTCCAGCGCGGCCTGATCGAACCCGTACAACTCGGCGGCGTTGGAACCCACCATGGCCTGCGTCTCGGGGGCGGGGACATCGGCGAACGCGGCCCGCAGCGCCTCTCGGCTGTGGGGGGTGGTGCCCTCCCGGTGGGGGTAGTCACTCCCCCACATGATCCGGTCGACGCCCACGTCGTAGCGGTAGGCCATTTCGTGGGCCTGGCAGAAGCTGGCCCCCAGCCAACAGTTGCGGGCGATGTACTCCGACGGCAGCATCGACATCGAGGCCATGGCGCTCCCGTCGATCCGGGCTGTCTGCTTGGAGGGATCAACCAGCGTGTCGAACTTGGCGTCGAGGGCGGTGGCCAGCCGCGACAGCCAGCTCGGGCCGCCCTGCTCGGTGATCACGTACCGCAGGTCGGGATGTCGCTCGAAGACCCCGCCGAGCACCAGGTGCCACAGGGTCCGGTGCGACCAGAACCCGTACTCGTAGATCAGCACCGGCAGGGTGGCGGGGTCGTCCGGCAGGGTGGGGGCGCCACCGCCCGCGTGGGTGACCACGGGAAAACCCGTCTCGGCGCACAGGCGCCACAGCGGATCGTACGCAGGTCGATACAGCGGCTCCAGCGTGTTGGGCGGTACCGACGGCAAGAGCACCCCGCACAGATCGGGTTGGTCGATGGCCCATCGGATCTCCGCCAACGCGTCCTCGACGACGTTGGGGAACACCTGGACCAGCCCCCGGCGAAATCCGGCCGCCTGGGCGCAGAAGTCCGCCACCCACCGATTGTGGGCCTGCAGCCCGGCCCACCGGCGCCGGTAGTCGGCCTCGGTGGCGGGCAGCGTGCCGGCCAGGTGGGGCTCGGGGTAGAAGGGCGGAATGGTGTTGGGGAACACCACCTCGGCCACGATGCCGTCGGCTTCCAGCTCGCGCCGGCGTCGGTCGCTGTCCCAGTTGCGGGGGGCATCGGGACCCTCCAGGTCGCGCCAGTCCGTGGCGTGGTGCTCGGCCCACCCGTCGAATTCGGCCCGCAGGGCGGGGTCCAGGTAGGGCCGATACTCGGGCAGGTCGGCCCCACCATGGGTGTCGGCCGACACCACCGTCACCCGACCGGTTGACCGACGGCCTTCACGTGCGGTCATGGCCGGTCACTCCAAGACCGCGAGGCCGCTCTGGAGCTGAGGACGGCTACCTCAGCCGCCGGTGACGGCCGCCTCGTAGAGCGAGCGGTCGATGACCTGGTCGTCGGGCAGCACCTCTTCGTACTCGACGGTCTCGAACTCGATGAAGAACCCCTGGGCGTTCTGCGAGGTGGTGTCCCGGATTTCCCAGTCGAAGTAGAGCCCCGGCGTCCGCTCCAGGGACTCCAGCGGCGCCCCGGTCTGTTCCACCAGCGCCTCCATGACCTCGGCATTGTCCTGATAGTCGGGCGGGAGGTAGGTGTTGATGGCCCGGATGTAGGCCCGGACGAACGCCTCGCCCGCTTCGCGACGGTCACCGGTGCGCACACAGGGCCCGGCGTACAAGCCGCCGAGGGGCTCGCCTGGCGTCTGCGTCACCATCAAGACGTAGTCATCGGGGTTCTCCGACGCATCAATCCAATAGGGGTCGAGCAACCAGGCCCCCTGCACCGCATTGTTCTCCAGGGCGATGAGCATCTCCGAGGAGGGAATCCGCTCGAACTCCAGGTCGAGCAGCGAGAACCCGGCGTCGGCAAAGGCCTGAGCCATCGGGTAGACGATCACCGACCCCAAGCCGACCGCCGAGGCCACTCGGGCGCCCTGCAACTCGGTGATGTCGGGGTTCTGCGGGTCGCTGAACACGTCCCGGCGCACCCACAAGCCGGTCTGGGCAATGGAGGCATCCCCGGCATCGGGTGGGAAGAAGTTGCCCACCACCATCCTCACGTCGAGGCCTTGGGCCACCCCGTTGTGGAAGGACGCCTCGGTGCCGCCGACCGCGAAGTCCACGTCGCAGTTGTCCAACGGCACCATGCTGTCGGTGAGGCTCAACTCCACCCATTCGACCTCGATGTTCTCTTCCTCGAACAGCCCGTAGTGCTCGGCCAACAGGATCGGGGCCACGAATTCGGCCCGGAACCGGTTCGCCAACCGGACGGTCTGTCGCTCGGCCAGCGGTTGCGGCACGGGATAGCCGGGCTCACACCGGGCGATCACCCGATCGCTGGACATGTCGCTGGGGTCGGTCAAGCCGTTCTCGGCGCACCCGCTGGTTTCGTCGGCCATGCCACTGTCGGCGTCGCTGTCGCCATCGTCGGCCATGCCACCGTCGGCGTCGCTGTCGGTATCGTCGGCGCCATCGTCGGCATCAGCATCGCCGTCGTCGGCCATGCCACTGTCGGCGTCGTCGGCGCCATCGTCGGCCATGTCCTCCTCGCCGGCCGGTGCAGGAGCTTCCTCCGCCGCCGTGGGTGCTGGAGCCGTACCGATGTCGCCGGCCTCGTCGTCATCGTTGCCGCACGCGGCGGCCACCAGCCCGAAAGCCAGTAGCAACGCGAGTGCTCGTCTCGTCCACGTCAACCGAGAATGGTGCCGCTCAGACGGGTGTTGCTCGGACATGGTTCCCCCCAGATGAGTTAGCCGTTCTGCCTTGCTGTTTAGTCTCTTGCCGTTCAGCCTGCACATTCAAGGGTGACCGGCGCATGCAAGGAAAGGCCCGCAGGCCGAGAGCCCTTGGCCGTGGGGTCACAGTTGGTTGGGCGCGTTGTCCTCCGGGGCCCACGGGGTGAGCAGGGTGCCGATCAACCGCACGAGTCCCACAAAGACAATGCCCAGGGCCGCCGCCAGAAGCACTCCGAGGAAGGTGTTGTCCGGCAGTCCCAGCGACCGCCCCCGTTCGACGAAGTAACCGATGCCGTCCCGGGGAAGGATCAGCTCCACGGCGATGACCATGAGGACCGCCACCCCGGCCGCCACCCGGAGACCCACGAAGATCTGGGGCAGCGCCGAAGGCCACAGCACGTGACGGAACATCTGCCCTCGGGACGCACCGAATGATGCCGCCGCTTCGCGGTAGCCGGGATCCACGGCCATGATCGGCGCCATGGTGTAGATCCACACGAAGAAGAACACCACGGTGGCGATCAGGTAGACCCGCGGCGACTCCCCGAAGCCGAACAGCAGTAGATATACCGGCAACAGGGCGATCTTGGGAACGGTGTAGAGGGCGGTGAGGGTGCTGTTCAGGGCCGCCCTTATGTAGCGGTTCACGCCCATCACCACCCCGAAGAGCAATCCCAGTCCGGTACCCAGCGCAAAACCCTTCAGCATCCGGAAAGTGGTGACTCTCACCGCCGTCCACACCTCCGCTTGGCGGAGCCGTTCAGAACTGATGATCTCCCAGGGGGAGGAAATCAATCGACCGTCCAGCCACCAGTCGTTGCGCACCGCCAGTTCCCAGAGTCCGAGAAAGGCAATGGGGCCCAACACGGCAAGCACGACCATCAGCTCTCGGCTCCGTCGAGCCGCCACCAATGGATCCTGGTCGGCGCTGGGCGAGGTTCGCCTCAGCACGGCCACTTCCCGTGACTCGGCGCCGGCCGCAGCGGCTGCCTGCGGGGGGCTGAGCCGGCTTGTGTCTTCTTGGCTCATGTCAGTCCTCCGGCTCGGCGGGCGACGGACCGACGGCGGCGTGGGTGTCGCCGGTGCCGGCCCGTATCTCAGCCATGTAGTGGGCGACCTCGCTCTTCAGTAGGTCCCACAGCTCGTTCTTGAAGTCGTTGAATTCGGACTGCGCCCGAAGCTCGGGAGTGCGGGGCCGGGGAAAAGGCACGTCCACCGACCGCACCATCGTTCCCGGACGAGCCGACATGACGATCACCCGGTCTCCCAGGACGATGGCTTCCTCCAGGCTGTGGGTGATGAACACCACGGTGCGGCCCGCATCCGACTGCCAGATCTCCAGGAGATCGTCTTGCATTACCTGGCGCAACTGGGCGTCGAGGGCGGCAAACGGCTCATCCATGAGCAGGATCTCGGGCTCTACGGTGAGAGCCCTGGCAATGGCCACCCGCTGGCGCATGCCCCCGGAGAGGGTGTCGGGATACGCCCGGGCAAAGTCGGCCAGGCCGAGGCGTTCCAACCAGTCATGGGCCTGGGCCACGGCCTTGGTCTTGGGTACCCCCCGAAGCTCCAAGCCGAAGCTCACGTTGCGCTCCACCGTCTTCCACGGGTAGATCGAGTAGTCCTGGAACACCATGGACACCGGGGTCTCAGTGGCCGCGTTGGTGAACAGCTCAACCGAGCCGTTCGAGGGACGCAGCAGCCCGGCGAGGATGCGCAAGAAGGTCGACTTGCCGCACCCCGAGGGGCCGACGATGCAGACGAATTCTCCCTCGTTCACATCCAAATCGAAGGGTCCGAGGGCATGCAGGCGGTGCTTGCCGTCGATGCCGAAGTGGCGCTCGACATCGCGAGCCGAAATCTTCACTGACGTGTCGGCCACCCAAGCCTCCGGGTCCGTGCGGCAGCAACTGGGAATCAGAGCATAGGCAGATCAGCCGATGCGTGCGGCAAAGCGGAAAGTGTGGGCAGCCAATCGGGAGGCGGGGCGCAACCGGTGTGGCCGGGTAGTCGGGGCTCCAGAGTCATGAGCTGGCGCACTGGCCGAGGGACTTTCCCTGTTGGGGTCATCCCGGCGAAGATGTACACCACCCATGAGCGGCACCCCACGAATCATCGCCAGCCCCGATGGCTCTTCTGCCGGTGGACGTAGCTTCGATCGACGTTCCGCCGATGGCTGATCTACAGGTCACCGACGACGGAGCCAGCCGGACGATCACGCTCGACCGGCCGGAGCGGCGCAATGCCCTCGATGAGGCGCTGATCCAGGACCTGACCGAGGCTTTCCGGGCGGTGGACGAGGACCGTCACGTTCGGATCGTGGTGCTGCGAGCCAACGGTTTGGCCTTCAGCGCCGGGGCCGACCTCGCCTACATGCGGCGTATGGCCGACTTCGACGAGGCCGAGAACCTGGCCGATGCCCGCCGCTTGGGGGCGCTGTTCGAGGCCATCGAGCATTGCCGTTGTCCGGTGGTCTCCCTCGTTCAGGGTCCGGCCATCGGCGGTGGCGTCGGCTTGGTGGCTGCTTCCGACGTGGCGGTGGCCTCCGGCGACGCGGTGTTCGCCTTCAGCGAGGTCCGCCTCGGCTTGGTGCCTGCGGTGATCTCCCCCTTCGTCGTGCGCCGGATCGGACTGCCCGCGGCCAAGCGGCTGTTCTTGACCGGTGACCGATTCGACGCCGTGGAGGCCCACCGCCTGGGTCTGGTAGACGAGGTTGGCGACGACCTCGATGCCGCCGTTGAACGGGTCTGCGGCTCCCTCCTTCAGGGGGCACCCGGTGCCCACACGGCCACCAAGCAACTGGTGGCCGCGGTCGACGGGCTGCCGCTGCCCGAGGCCACCCGAGTGACCCCTCCGTTCATCGCCGCCCAGCGGGCCACCCCGGAGGCCGCCGAAGGAATCGCCGCCTTCTTCGAGCGGCGGAAGGCCACCTGGGCGACGCCCGAAGCCTGACGAGTCCGAAACCGAGTACTCCGTCAGGCGGGGTTGTTCTGCACCATGCGGCGCAGCCCGTCCTGCCAACCCACCAGACGCTCCGGTCGCAGCTCCCGGATGTGGGTGGTGTCCATCACCGTGCTGGGAATGGCGGCGTCGGCCTTCACGATCTGAGGGGGATCGCAGCCGTCCACCTCGGCCATGAACTCGCACCACTGGGCGATCGACACCAACTCCGGACTGGCCCAGTTGAGCGTGGCGGCCGGTACGGAAGCCTGGCCGAGTAGGGCGGGCAGATCGGCGGCAATGTCCTCGTCGTGAATGAGGTTGTAGCGGGCCCCGTCCGGGTTGACCTCGATGGCCATGCCCGCCCGCATCATCAGCAGATGAAAATAGGGCCAGCCGCCGCCGTCACCGTAGGGCACGTTGAGGCGGGCGATCACCGTCGGCAGGTCGAACTCTTGTGCCCCGAACCGGGCCACCGATTCCCCGGCGATCTTGCTTATCGAATAGGTGGGCATCATGTGCTCGTGGTGGTTCCCGTGGGGGCTGTCCTCGGTGAACGGCTCCCCGCCGTTGGGCTGGTACACCGCACCCGACGAACAGTGCAGGAACGCCTCTGCGTCCCGGAAGTGGCTCATGAGGTGGCCGGTGGCCTCGGCACACACCGCCAAGTCGGTCGGCCAGTCGCCCGACTTGATCACCGCCAGATTCAGGACCACGTCCACCTCTCGGGGCACCGCCGAAAAGTCCGGGGCCACCAGATCGACCGCCAGACACTCCACCTCGGAGGCCTCCAGATCGGCCCGCACCGCGGTATCGGAGAACCGGGCCAGCGCGATCACCCGATTGTCAACGGCCAACGCCTTGGACAGGGCAGGCCCCACCATCCCCGTCGGCCCCGTCACCACAATGGTCTTCCCCTTCAACCCCACGTCTCACTCCTCCCGCACTCTCCTACGGCAACCGCCATGGCTCTGTCCTCATGGCTCAGCCCTACAGACTGTCACATGGTTCCGTTGGCGGCGGCTCGGAGGGCTGCGATGTCGAGGCGTCGCATCTTCAGCATGGCCTCGGTGGCGCGGGCGGCGCGCTCTGGGTCGGGATCACCGAGGATCTCACCGAGGACGGTAGGCACGATCTGCCACGACACACCGTACCGGTCCTTCAGCCATCCGCACATGCTCTCCTCGCCGCCTTCGGTCAGCGCGGCCCAGTACCGGTCGACTTCGGCCTGGCTCTCGCAGGGAACCACCAAGGACACCGCCTCGGTGAACTGGAACATCGGTCCGCCGTTGAGGGCCTGGAAGGGGCCGCCCATGAGCATGAAGCTCACCAACAACGGCGAGCCGTCCGGGCCGGGGCTGACGCTGTCAATGCTCGAGTCCGGAAACAACGAGACGTAGAACTCCGCGGCCTCCAACCCGTTCCCGTCGAACCACAAACACGGCGTGATACTCGTCATGGGAAGGACTTCCTCACGGACCCTCCAGGGTTGTCGACTCCTGCCCAGTGGATCGCCCCTCATAGTCCCATGGCGCAGATCGCTCCATCCGCTCACCGATCGCTCGGGCATCCTCGGCGGTCATCTGCCATCCTCCCGCGAATTCTGCGTCCGCCAGGAGCTGTTCAGCCAGGGAAGAGGTGGAATGATGAAGATGAGCCACATTCTCGCCCTGATTGTAGACGGCCGTGATCTGCAAGCAGAAGTAAGCATCACGGCGTTGTTCGAGGCTGGATGCGATGATGCCCTCAACGGCCAGGCCAGTGGGGTCTAGTGGTGTGTACTTCCACCGGGAGGCCGATTCACTCCAAGAGGCGGTTCCTTCTGCAATTTCGGAACTTGAGTTCATTCCGAGAGTTGGCGAATTTTCTCTACGAATGCACGCAGGTTAGAAATCTCGTGCAGATTCCGAGATTTCTCTCTAATTCTGGGGGGATGTTGTCACCCTACTTGGTACAATGACAGGTATGGAGTTTGGCTCTTCCGGCAACGAATCCGCAGCGGCATCTGACGGGGCTTCCGTTCAGGGATCTGCCGCTGGGGGTTGTTGTACGTGTGGTGGTGGCGGGCCGGTGGTTGCTGGTTTTGAGTTGGTGGATTATTCGGGGTTGGGTGCGTCGGATTTGATGAAGGTGGCGTTGCAGGGTGATGTGGCCCGCCGTCAGTTGGACGGGTACCTGGCGGGGGTGTTGGGCCGGTTCGGCGACCTCGAGGGTGATGACGCCATGTTCGCGGTGTGCAAGCAGTTCGGCATCAAGGCCCACAAGGCCAACCGCCAAGGCAAGGTGGCATCCGGATTGCGGGCGTTGCCCGACGTGTTGGGGGCGGTCAAGGACGGGTACATCACCATGGACCACGCCGAGATGATCTCCGCCTCCCACGCCCGAGCACCGTTGGCCGAAGGGGAGCCTCTGGACTTGATTCTCGAGGCTATGCGCCTGGACTGCGACCAGTTCAAGAAGACCCTGGCCACCCGTGAGGACCAGCGGGCCTCGGTTGACGGGTTGTCCCGCACCGAACGCCAACGGGCCCGGCGCACCGCCGGCGTGTTCGACGGGGACGACGACATGGTGATCCTCCACGCCGAACTCGACGCCATCGCAGGCCAACGCGTCAAGACCGCCATGGCCGCCATGAACACCCGCCTCCTCCACCACGACACCCGAAACGGCCACGACCGCACCTACCACCAACGCAACGCGGATGCCCTCGTGGCTCTGATGACCCAACAACCAGGTGGGCAGGCCGGCGGGACGGGTGAGCCGGCCAACGGATTGGCCCTGCCGCCCGCAGCCGACGAGTCAGAAAAGAAGCGGGACACTGCGGCCGGTCCGGCGCCCCAGAAGACGGTGTTGGTGGTCACCGCCGAGTGGGATCCCATCTACGGGGTGCTCCAAGACGCCGAACTGATCGACGGCACCCCCATCGAAGTGGAAGAACTCCGCCGCCTGGCTTGTGACGCCGACATCATCCCCGCCATCTTCGGCTCCGATGGCCAACCCCTCTACCTGGGTCGCACCCAGCGGGCTCCCAACCAAGCCCAACGCATGGCGTTGTTCGCCCGAGACCAGGCCTGCGTCGACTGCGGGCTGGCCGCCCAAGCCTGCGACGTCCACCACATCCTCCCTTGGGAGCACGGCGGGCCCACCAACATCGACAACCTGGTCCTACTCTGCCCCAAATGCCACCGCCGAGCCCACCGCGACGACCACCAACACGCCTACCACAAGCAGCGCCGCCACCGAACCACACCCCCGACCACCCATCACCACCGACACCCCGATCCAGCCAAGCCGTACGACACCGTCTCCCTCTCCTGACCCGAGACACACCGCTAGGATTTCGCCATGGCCCGGGGGTTGCTGCGGCGGGAATTGCCCTACGATCGACCTGCGGACACTGGCCGGTGAAAGGCGTGACCAGCGGACCGAGTCCTGTCGACATCGCCACGGGGTGGACACCCGATCCCGGTGCCTCACACACGCTACATTCTGACGCCTATACCGAGCCTCGGTGGTTCGACGTAGACCAGCGGGCCGTCATCGGACGATCCTGGCAGTGGGTCTGCCATACGGAGAGCCTCGCCGCGCCGGGGGCTTTTGTCACCGAGGTGATTGCCGGGATGCCCGTCGTGGCCATACGGGACCACGACGGGGTACTCCGGGCCTTCTACAACGTGTGCCAACACCGTGCCCACCACCTCCTGGAGGGCTCAGGGACCGTGTCCAATCTGGTGTGCCCCTACCACGGCTGGCGCTACGACCTGACCGGCCGGTTGCGTTCCGCCCGGCACACCACCCACCTCCGGGACTTCGAGGGCGACGCCATCTGCCTGGAGCCGGTGTCGATCGAGGAATTCGCCGGGTTCGTGTTCGTGAACCTCGACACCCAGGCGGCCCCGCTGGCCGAACAGGCCGGTTCCCTCGGCGCCGAGATCGCCCAGCGAGCCCCCGGCATCGATCAGCTCACCTTCGCCCACCGGCTCACCTACGAGATCCGCAGCAACTGGAAGAACGTGATCGACAACTTCTTGGAGTGCTACCACTGCCACATCGCCCACAAGGACTTCGTGTCCCTGGTGGACATGGACACCTACACGGTCACCACCCACGGCATCTACTCCAGCCACATGGCCGAGGCTGGCCACGGCCACAACACCGCCTACGACGTGAGCGCAGCCACGGTGAGAGACCACGCCGTGTGGTGGCTGTGGCCCAACACCTGCCTCATGCGGTATCCGGGGCGCAACAACGTGATCGTCCTCAAGGTCGTCCCCGTGGGCCCCGCCCTCACCCGGGAGACTTACGATTTCTTCCTGGAGTCACCCGAGCCCACCGAGGCCGAACTGGAGTCGATTCGCTACCTCGACGAGGTGCTCCAGGTGGAGGACATCAACCTCGTGGAGAGCGTGCAGCGGGGCATGACCACTCCGGCGTTCACCCAGGGCCGCATCGTCAACGACCCATCGGGCTCAGGGCTCTCCGAGCACGCCGTCCACCACTTCCACGGCCTCCTCCTCGACCACTACCGCCCCACCCACTAGCTGCAGAAACACACTCGCACCCTTGGTGCTCGGTTGGTCCTCGGTTGACGGGGTGCAATCAGAGTTCGAGGAGGTCGGCGATGACCTCTCGGATCTGTTGTAGGGCGACGGGCCCGATGTTGATGCCCGCCGCTTCGATGATGCGGTCCACGCTGATCGTGGTGGGCAGGTGCGCCTGGGCCACTCCGAACTCGGTGATGTCAACCTCGCTCAGCCACCCCCGCTTTGTGGTGGTACACGGCACGACCAAGATCGCTTGCTGGCGGAATTCGAGCACGTCATCGGAAGTGACGACGACGGCCGGTCGGACAAAGCCAGGTTCGCCTCGGGCCGGAGTCCCGAAATCGCAGCGGACGACGTCACCGGCTCGCATCAGCCACATCGCTCGCTGACGCATCGAGCACCGCCTTGTCGTCATCACTGAGCGGGGCGCTCGCCACCTGGGCACCAATGATGCGTCGCCGCTCTCGTTGCATCAGCTTCTTGAGCTGCCCTTCGAGGGTGAGCCCCTCCCGGTCGGCCAGCCGCCGCAACTCATCCCGGCTCTCGACCGAAACCTTGATGGTGGTCACCTTCGGCATCCCAGTTGGCATACCACACAGCATACCCACACTTCGCCAGGGGAGGGATGCAAGGGGAATGAGCCGCGCCAACAGAGCAAGGGGCCCGAAGTGGGCAACCATGCGGGGATGGCGGTTCACCAACGGGGATTGTTGTCCGTTAGCATTCGGCGTCGGGCCGGAAGGGTGCCCGTCACGTCCGCGTGGGTCGCCGATGCGATCAGCTTTGCGGCCACCGATGCGATCAACAGGGCCCGGTCTGCGGGGCCCAGGAGGAACCAACCATGAGGAAGACTGTGGCGAAATTGCTCGCGTTGTTGCTGGGCTTGTCGCTGGTGGCGATGGCCTGCGGCAACGACGACGACAGCGGTGATGCCGGGGCCTCGGAGCCAACCGCAGCGCCGAGCACCCCGGCCCCGGAACCCACGCAGGCACCGGAGACCACCGCGGCGCCCGAACCCGCCGCCGATCCCGAGCCCACCGGCATCGAGGTGGCAACCGCCCGGGTGGAGGCCTTCCGCCAACCCCAAGGCCAACTTCCCATCGCCGAACCCCTGACCGAGCTCCCCACCGGCAAGACCGCGGCCTACATCCAGTGCGGCGTGCCGGTGTGCGAGGAGATCCGCATCGGCATCGCGGGCGCGGCCGATGAACTGGGGATGTCCGTGGAGGTGTTCAACCACGACGACACCCCCGAGAACGTGGCCGCCGCCTGGCAGGGCGCGGTGGACGCCGGCGTGGACGTGGTGCTGGCCTCGGGCAACCCCCGGGAGTTCTTCGCCGAGCAACTGGCCGTTCTGGAGTCGCGCGGCGTGCCCGTCGTGGTGTGGTCGATCCCTGAGGGCTACGAGCCCGGAGACGGCATCACCGCCAACCTCCTCACCGCCGACGACTACTACTTCTACGGCGTGCTCCTCGCCGACTACGCGGTGGCGCAGACCGGTGGCGAGGGCGACATCATCTTCTTCGGGCTGCCCGCGTTCCCCGTCCTCGGCCTCCTGGAGGAGGGCTTCCTCGCCGAAATGGCCGACGTATGCCCCGACTGCAGCCTCACCAACGTGAGCATCGACCTGACCGCGCTGCTCGCGGGCGAGGTGCCCGGACAGGTGGTGTCCACCATCCAGTCCCAGTCCGACCCCTCGCATTTGGTGTTCGCGTTCGGCGGCATGCTGTTCGGCGTGCCCGAGGCCATGGCCGACGCAGGCCTCGACGTTCCGGCCGCTTCTCAGGCCGGAGGCGGACTGAACTTCGGCTTCATCGCCGAAGGAAACGTGCAGACCGCCGAGATGGGCCTGGCCTCGGAGTTCCTGGGGTGGCGGGCCATGGACGCCGCCGCCCGAGCCCTGGCGGGCCAACCGGTCGGCCGCTCGGAGTTGCCCGAGGCCGCCGAGTTCGAGGGCCGTCCCGACATCCTGGCCGCCGGCCTGCCTCTGCAGGTGTTGGAGGCCGACGACATGGGCTTCCTGGCCACCGACCCCAACCTGCTGTGGCCCGGCGTCGAGGGATTCCAGGATCTCTACCGCGAACTCTGGGGCGGCTGAGCACACCCGGTCGACGGAAGCGATGGCGAACGGACCGGCGGCAACCACCCACGGGGACTGCCTGCTCGAAATCCGTTCCCTGAGCAAGACCTTCCCCGGACAGGTGGCGCTCGACCGGGCCGCTTTCGACTTGAGGCCCGGCGAGGTCCACGCGCTGGTCGGCCAGAACGGGTCGGGCAAGAGCACCCTCATCAAACTGCTCGCCGGCTACCTCAAGGCCGACGACGGCGCCGACGTCCTCCTCTACGGATCGCCCGCCGACCTCTGGCACCGTGACGCCCGATCGGACCGCATCCGAGTGGTACACCAGGACCTGGGCCTCGTCCCCACGCTGCGCGCGGTGGACAACATGGGCCTGGGCCAAACCGGGCCCACCACGGGGCTGGGCCGCATCCGGTGGCGTCGCGAAATCGCCGACGCCCAGCGACTCCTGGCCGACTTCGGCGTCATGCCTGACGTGCGCACCCCCGTGGGTGCGCTGTCGGCGGCCGAGCAAGTGGCCGTGGCCATCGTGCGGGCCCTGCGCGGCCTCGGCGACCGGGGCATCCTGATCCTCGACGAGCCGACGGCTTCGCTCAATCGCGGCGAGGTCGACGCCCTGTTCGCCGCCGTGCGGGCCGCCACCCGACGCGGCATCGGCGTCATCTTCGTCTCCCATTTGCTCGACGAAGTACTCAGCTTGGCCGACCGGGTGACCGTGCTGCGCGACGGTCGGGTGGTACTGGCCGCCGGGCTGACCAGCGAACTCTCCGAGTCCGACCTCATTCGCGCCATCGTCGGCGACGAGGTGGAGTTGGGCGCCCGCCCGAGCCGGGCAACGGTCGCCACCCCGGTCCTTGAAGTGGAGAACGTGTTCGGCATCACCCTTCGGGGCGTGTCGCTCAAGGTGCATTCCGGCGAAGTGGTCGGGGTGGCCGGCCTCTTCGGATCGGGCCGAGACGAGATCGCGGGCGCGGTGTTCGGGGCCACGCCCCGGTTCTTCGGGAAGGTGCTGGTGGACAAACAGCTCGTGTTCGCCAATCCGCACGAGTCCATCGGGGCCCAGATGGCCTACGTGCCGGCCGAACGCAAGCAACTGGGCCTGCTGCCGCGCCACCGGGCGTTCGAGCACCTGACCCTCCCCCGCCTCGGACCCCTGCAACGGCTGGGGCGGCTCCTCGGCCGCCGGGAAAAGGCCGAGGCCCGCCACTGGGCCGAACGGGTCGACCTGCAGCCCCTCGACGTGTGGCGCCGCATGGAGAAGTTCAGCGGCGGCAACCAGCAAAAAGCGGTGCTGGCCCGCTGGCTGCGAACCGAGCCCCGGGTGTTGCTGTTGGCCGAGCCCACCCAAGGCGTGGACGTGGGCGCCAAGGCCGGGGTGTATCGCTTGATCGACGAGGCCGCCGCCGGGGGCGTGGCCGTTCTGGTGTCGTCGTCGGACGCAGGCGAGCTGGTGCGCCTCTGCGACCGTGTCGTCATCATGCGGGCCGGACAGATCGTGGCCGAGCTGGCCGGGCCCAACCTGACCGAGGCAGCCGTGGTGGCCGGCGTGCTGGGCAAATCCTCACTGCGGCGCCGCCAACACCGGCGCGAGCGGCCGGTTGCCTTCTCCGTGCTCCGATCCGACGCCGACAACGATGACGCCAACCGGGCCGGCGACGCCCCGGTGGCCGCCGGAATCACGAAGTGACCGCGAAGTGACCACCGAATTGACCCACAGGTGACCACGACGTGACCGAGATCGACCCCCACACCCGCGAGGTGGCCAAGAAGCTCACCTTGGAAAAGGGCAGGCTGCGCCGCCGGAAGTTCCGGGTGAGGGCCAAGAGGATCGACTGGCTGGACAAGCGCCGACGCGACTCGCGCCAGAGTCGCTTCGACGTGCGACGCTCCCCGTTTCGCTGGCGGATGCTGCATCCACGCAACATCAGCGTCATCTACCTGGCGCTGATCATCGTGATCGGCTTCGCCATCTGGATCCCCGACACCTGGCTGGTGTGGGGCACCCATCGCTTCTACCTCAACAACGAGGCCGTACGGGCCATCGTGGCCCTCGGGCTCATCATTCCACTGTCCGCCGGGGTGTTCGACCTCTCCATCGGCGGGGTCATCTCCGCCAGCGCGGTGACCACCTCGTGGGCTCTCACCATCATGGACTGGCCGTGGCCGACCGCGGTGGCCCTCGGCCTCTCGATCGGCCTGGCCACCGGGTGCATCAACGGGTTTCTCATCGTCAAGGTGCGCATCGACTCCTTCATCGCCACCTTGGGCATGACCTCGGTGCTCGGGGCGTACGCCCTGTGGTTGGCCAGCGGGCGGTCGATCATCAACGGCAACGACGGCTTCAAGGCCATCACGGGGGTGGCCCAGTGGGGCTTCAAGTGGACCTTCGTCTACCTGGTGGTGCTGTCGGTGGTGGTGTGGTTCGTGCTGGAGCACACCGCCCTGGGTCGCTACCTGTTCGCCACCGGCGGAGACCGCGAGGCCGCCCGACTGGCCGGGGTGCAGGTCGACCGCTACGTGGTGGGTTCCCTTTTGGCCTCGTCGTTCGCCGCGGCCCTCGGCGGGGTATTGTTCGCCTCCAACTTCTCCTCGGTCAACTCGTCGGCGGGGCCTCCCTACCTGTTGCCCGCCTTTGCCGCCGCCTTTTTCGGATCCACCCAATTCAAGGGCCGATTCAACGTGGTGGGCACCCTGCTGGCCGTCTTCGTCATGGCCGCCGGCGTGAAGGGCTTCCAGTTGGCCGGGTGGGGCAACGAGGGCTGGCTGGACGACCTCTTCTTCGGCCTGGCCCTGGTGGTGGCGGTGGGGCTGTCCACCTACCGCAAGAAGGTGTACGGCGGGGAGCGCCGGTGGTGGCGTCGGACCGAGTCCGGGCCCGACCGCCTCTTGGGACGGTTGTTGGGCTGGGGTCGTCCCCGCACCGCCCAGTCGCGCCAGAATGCGGAGGAGTGGTGGTTCGACCCCGCCGACCGTGAGGGCCACCACCTCAAGCCACCGAAGGACTAGGAACCGGCCGTGAACCACATCCGACGAATCAGGGGCCGAAGCCGAAGCCGACGTCACGGAGCCCGCCGATGAGCCTGGTCGGAGCCCGAGTGGTCCGCAAGGAGGATCCGAACCTCATCAGCGGCAAAGGGCAATTCGTCGAAGACGTGCGGTTGAGTGAAACCGTGTGCATGGCCTTCGTGGCCACCAACGACGCTCACGGTCGCATCCTGTCCATCGACGCCCGCGAGGCGCTGACCATACCCGGAGTGCTGGGGGTGTGGACGGCCCACGACTTCACCGACCATCCCGACCTGCCCCAGGGGATGGAGGGCTTCGAGCGCCCGGTGCTGGCCCGCGACAAGGTGATGTGGGCGGGCGAGCCCGTGGCCGTGGTGGTGGCCGAGGACCAGTATGCCGCCGCCGACGGGGCCGCTGCGGTGGCGTTGGACATCGAACCCCTCCCCGCGGTCACCGATGTGGAGGCGGCCACCTCACCGGACGCCCCTCGGCTGTTCGAGCACCACGGCAGCAACATCATCACCGCGGTGCCCACCAACGACGACCTGGAGCGGGAACTGCAACGGTCCTCCGGGCGGGCCACCCTGGAGCTGAGGAATCAGCGCTGTGTTGCCGCGCCCATCGAGACCATGTCGGTGCTGGCCGACTGGAAGCCGGGAGGCCTGACGCTGTGGGCCAGCGTGCAGGCCCCGCACCACCTCCGCAACCAGTTGGCCGCCTGGCTCGACCTCCCCCAGACGAGCTGTCGGGTGATCGCGCCCGATGTCGGCGGAGGCTTCGGCTCGAAGATCGTCTGGTACCCCGAACTCTTCATCGCCCCCCTGCTGTCCAAGTGGTTGGGACGCCCGGTGAAGTTCACCCAGACCCGCTCCGAGGCCATGCTGCAGATGGCCCACGGGCGCGACCAGTCCCACCGCATCGACGTCGGCTTCCGCGACGACGGCACCATCAACGCCTTGCGCCTGGTGGTCAGCCAGAACCTGGGTGCCTACCCCGATCCCACCGGGCTCGGCCTGCCCGTGTTGACCACCTGGATGGCGGCGGGCTGCTACCGCATTCCCCACGTCTCGGTGTCGCACCGGACGGTGGTCACCAACACCACCCCGGTGGCCGCCTACCGGGGTGCGGGCCGACCGGAGGCGGCCTACGCCGTGGAGCGGGTGGTCGACCTCGTGGCCAAGCGCACGGGCCTCGACCCCACCGAGGTGCGCCGGCGGAACTTCATCCCCCCCGAGCGCTTCCCCTACGAGGTTCCCCACCAACCGGCCGTGGTCTACGACAGCGGCGACTTCGCCGGCGCCCTCGACGAATGTCTGCGGCTCTTCGACTACGAGGGCCTCAAGGCGGAGCGGCAACTCCGGCGCGACCGGGGGTCGGGCAAGCTGCTCGGCATCGGCTTCTCCTCGTGGCTGGAGATCGGGGGCTTCGGCCCCAACGGCTCGCTGGAGGGTTTCGGCCATCTGGGGTCCTGGGAATCGGCCCAGGTGCGGGTGCAACCCGACGGGACCGCGGTGGTGTTCACCGGCGCCTCGGCCCACGGGCAGGGCCACGAGACCACCTACGCCCAGATCGCGGCCGACGCCCTCGGCATCGCCTTCGAGGACGTCAAGGTCGTGCACGGCGACACCGACACCGTGCTGCAAGGGGTCGGCACCATGGGATCCCGGGGGGTGACCACCGCCGGGGTCGGGGTCCACAACGCGGCCCTTCTGGTGTTGGAGCGGGCCAAGAAGATCGCCGCCCATCTGCTCGAGGCCAATCCCGCCGACATCGAGGTCAACAACAGCGCCTTCAACGTGCGGGGCACGCCGGGGCGGACCGTCGCCTGGTCGGACGTGGCCTGGGCCTCGTACCAGCCCCTCAGCCTTCCCGAGGAACTCACCGCCGGGGCGCTGGAGGAGCGGCTCTACCAGGAGACCCCCAACTTCACCTACCCGTCGGGTTGCTACGCCTGCGTGGTGGAGGTGGACCCCGACACCGGGGCGGTGGACATCCTCCGCTACGTGGTGGTCGACGATTGCGGGACGGTCATCAATCCCCTGCTGGCCGAAGGGCAGGTCCACGGTGGGGTGGCCCAGGGCATCGCCCAGGCTCTCACCGAGGTGGTGGCCTACGACGAGTTCGGCAGCAACGTCACCGCCACCTTCATGGACTACGGCATCCTCACCGCCGCCGATCTGCCCGACTACACCGCCGGGCGCATCTCCACCACCTGCCCCAACAACCCCTTGGGGGCCAAGGGCATCGGCGAATCCGGGGCCGTGGGCGCACCCCCGGCGGTGGTCAACGCGGTGGTCGACGCCCTGGACCCCTTCGGCGTCGACCACCTGGACATGCCGCTGACCCCCCAGCGCATCTGGCGGGCCATGCATGCCCCCGCCCGACCACCGGAGGGAACCGCCCCATGAGCCGCCACGATGTCGAGCTGATCGTCAACGGTCGACGCCACGAGCTCCGGGTGCAGGCCCGCCACCTGCTGGTCCACACCCTGCGGGACGAACTGGGCCTGACCGGCACCCACGTGGGCTGCGACACCTCCAACTGCGGGGCCTGCACGGTGCTGATCGACGGGGATTCGGCCAAGAGCTGCACCGTGCTGGCCGTGCAGGCCGATGGCGCCGAGGTGACCACCATCGAAGGCCTGCGCGGACCCTACGACGGGCTGAGCGCCGTGCAGGAGGGCTTTCGCCAGGAACACGGCCTGCAGTGCGGCTACTGCACCCCCGGCATGATCATGGCCTCCACCTCGCTGTTGGCCCAGAACCCCTCCCCCACCGACAGGGAGATTCGCCAAGGCCTGGAGGGCAACCTCTGCCGGTGTACCGGGTACGAGATGATCGTCCGGTCCATCCGATGGGCCGCCGAGCACCCCCAGCCCGACCAGTAGGCCATCCGGTGGCCCAACCGGTAGCGGCCGTCTCTTCCCCGCACAGAGCCGGGCGAGGCGCCGTGGGCTGGAGCGACCGGGGCGGGGGTGGAGAGCCGCTGCAATGCGGGATGGTGACGGAGACTTTGCAAGGCTGGGAGGCATGGACGCAGGATTCGTGAGACGAGCGGTGGAGCTGGCCGATTTGGACGCCGTGCGAGTGGCGTTGTTTCAGCACACCGACGATCCCGAGATCGAGGCGCTGCCCACGTCGGCCACCCTCGACGACGACCAACGGGAGCTGCTCATCAGCAAGGCGGTGGCCTGGCTGAGCGAGCACGCCGGTCCGGGAATGCCCGAGGAGCCGCCCGTACCCCGCTTGCGGAAGCTGATGAACCTGGCCACCAGTGAGGACATGGGCGACCTGGAGTTTGAGGCCCGGCGGGATCTGATGGCCTTCAAGCCCTTCCCCTGGACGGTCGACTGGACCAACGACAAGCCCGAGTTGCCCGAGGGTTTCCGGGTGGCCATCGTCGGCAGCGGCTTCAGTGGCTTGGCCGCGGGAATTCAGATGGAGTTGCTGGGGCTGCCGTACGTGATCCTGGAGCGGCGGTCCGAACCCGGCGGCACGTGGAGCCGCCACCGCTATCCCGACATCCGGGTGGACACCATCTCGGTCACCTACGAGTTCGCCTTCGAGAAGAACTATCCGTGGTCGGAGTACTTCGGCCAGGGCGAGGAGGTGCGGCACTACCTGCTGCACATCTCCCAGAAGTACGGGATGTACGAGAACACCCGCTTCAACCACGAACTGCAGCGGGCCACCTTCGACGAAGCCCGCAGCGTGTGGGTGTTGGAAGCAGCCACCCCCGACGGGGTGGAGACCATCGAGGCCAACGTGGTGATCAATGCGGTGGGGGCCTTTGCCAACACCCGGCCCATCAGTTTCCAGGGTCAAGAGGACTTTCCCGGTCGCATCATCCACCCCTCCCGGTGGCCGGAGGACTACGACTACCGCGGCGACCGCGTCGCCGTCATCGGCAACGGCTCCACCGGGGTACAGCTTCTGGCCCCGATCGCCGAGGCGGCCGACGAGGTGTTCGTGTTCCAGCGCTCCAAGCAGTGGATCAGCCCCCGCCCCAAGTACGGGCAGCCCATCGAACCGGAAATCCGGTGGCTGCTGGACAACTTCCCCGGCTACTGGAATTGGTGGCGTTACATGTCCATCGCCGCCTTGTTCAAGACCCACGACCAGCTCATCGCCGACGAGGAATGGCAGGCCGAGGGCGGCCACTGGAACCAGGTCAACGACCAGCTCCGGGACTTCCTCACCAACTACATCCACGAGCAGACCGCCGAGTGTCCGGAACTGGCCGACAAGCTGGTGCCCGACTATGCCCCGTTCTCCCGGCGACCGGTGGTGGACAACGGCTGGTACCGGGCCCTTGTCCGCGACAACGTGGAGCTGGTGACCGACCCCATCACCCGATTCACTTCCACCGGGGTGGAGACCGCCGACGGCACCGTGCGGGAGGTGGACACCATCGTGGCCGCCGTGGGCTTCGAGATCGCCGAGTACCTGTGGCCGGCCGACTTCTTCGGGCGCGGCGGGCTCAGCGTGCACGACTTCTGGTCGAAGGACGGGCCCCGGGCCTACCTGTCCATGATGGTGCCCAACTACCCCAATATGTTCATGATCTACGGCCCGAACTCGCAGCCCCTCTCGGGAGGCACCGGGCTGCCCATCTGGTATCAGGTGTGGTCGGGCTACGCCGCCCAGCTCATCGTGCGGATGCTGGAGGAGGGCAAGTCCCAAGTCGAGGTGACCATGGACGCCTACGAGCGTTACAACGAGGCCCTCGACAAGGAGGCCTCCAAGCTCCTGCTCCTCAACGACATGGGCGCCCCGGACAAGAACTATTACCTCAACCAGACCCACCGTCGGCTGCAGATGAACGCCCCCTGGTACGGCCCGGAGTTCCACCGGATTTGCACCGACGTGGAATGGGACGACATCACCATCTCCTAGCCGGCTCCTCACCGGCTCCTACGCAGCAGCCAGACGGCCTCCCCACCGGATCACGGCCCCCCGCCCCGGTAGCGTGTCTGGCTAGTGCTGGGTGAGGATCACCGCCTGCCAGGTGCCGCTGATCGGAAAGTCCACCAGTTGGGCCATGGCGTCGGTGAGGAACCCCAGGGCCACGGTGGGGTCGTGGCCGTCGGGCAACTCGTACACCAAGCCCCGCTTGATGTGGTCTTGGCGGCGGTTCCAGCCCGGCAGTTCCGTCACCCCCCGCTCCTCCAGAAGCTTGGAGGCGTGCCGCCCCCCGGCGTGCTGGAGCCCCACCGACGCGGGCTGCCACTTGTCGCGGTAATGGTGCCCCGGCACCCATGTGCCCAGGGGCACCGCCGGGCCCTTGGCGGTGAACAGCTTGAAGATGGGCGACTCCGGGGGACGGTCCTCGTCGGCCACCAACGGTTGCACGTTCAGCCAGCCCGAGCCGTCCCCTCGGGTGGCCAGGGTGAGCATCTCGTGGACGACCTCCTGGGGGTCGGCGGGCTCGAAGCGGACCGGACGCCTATCGAGGGCCATCCCCCACCCCGACCATGACCGCCGACAGGGTGAACGGGCCATCGCCGGTGTTGCGCCAGGCGTGTTCCGTCCCCCGCTGGACCACGCAATCGCCGGCGGTGAGGTGAACCGGGGGCCGGTCGGGCAATTCCAAGTCCACCGTCCCCTCGGTGATCCGCACGAAGTCGATCGTCGGGGTCCGGTGCATCAACGCGGCCTGCTCGGCCATGGACGCCGGGATGGTCACGTGCTTCCAGGTCACACCCCCGCCGGGAGGATTGAGCTGCATCTGCGACACCGGGGCGTCGCCCCCCTGCAGTGCGTCGGCCACCGGGGCCAACGTGTGCCACAGCTCGGCGGTCACCACCCCGCCGGCCGAGGCCGACACCGTGGCCGGGGGACCATCGGCGCACACACCGTCGCCGTCGGTCACCACCCGACGAGGTCCGGTGGTGCCGGAACTCGCCCCCACGAAGCCGGGCGAAGCACCGTCGCCCACCGCCAGCATGACGGCGCTGAACACGCAGGGCTCGTCGCCCAGCACGATCCACCGGTGCCAGGTACCCCGCTGGATCACGCAGCCGCCGGGCCCCAGCTCCACCGAGTGGTCGTTCAGCTCCAACAGGATCCGTCCCGAGACGATCTCGATGAAGTCGATGGTGTCGGTGGCGTGGAAGCCCACCCGCTCCTTGTCGAACCGAGGGTCGTGCTTGGGTCCGGCGGGCTCGCCCCCTCGGGGCGGCAACACCAGGAACCGCCAGGAGATGCCCCCCGGCGGGGGCACGAAGTCGGTGAGACCGTCGGGCTCATCGCCGCCGTCGGCGGCGGTGGCGGGCCGTTCCCCCAGGTACCACATGTTGACCGTGCTCGGCCCCAGGATGCTGGGGGCCGCGGTTGCGTCGGAGGTGATCACCGGATCGCCCGAGGGGTTGTGCCCGGTGACCACTCGCCGCTTGGTGAAAGCCATCGGATCACCTTAGTGGTGTGTGGGGGCCGACCGCCGCCGTCCAACCCCTAGGCAGGGAAGGCGGGAAAGTAGCCTCGGGTCCGATGGCCGAGCCTCCCGTTGACGACATCTCCCCGAGCCGCCCCTTGCGAGTGGCCGTGCTGGCCAAGCAGATCCCCGTCTTCGAGGACATGGTGCTCGGACCCGACGGCCGCATGGTGCGAGACGGCATCGACATGCACATGAACGACTACTGCCGGCGGGCAGTGGCCAAGGGCACGGAGGTGGCCCGGGCCGGAGGCGGGGAGATCACCGTGTTCACCCTGGGGCCGCCCTCGGCGGAGAACGTGTGCCGGGAGGCCATCCTCTACGGGGCGGACGGCGGCGTCCACATTTGCGACCCGGAGTTCGCGGGCTCCGACACCTGGGCCACCGCCAAGGCCTTGGCCGCCGCCTTGGAGCGGTTCGGACCCTTCGATTTGGTCATGATGGGACGCAACTCGGTGGATGCCGACACCGGACAGGTGCCCCCGCAGCTCGCCCAATTGTTGGGGCTGCCGTTTGCCACCGGGGCCCGCCACCTGTCCCTGCACGGCGACCGCTTGTCGCTGCGGTTGGAGCACGACGACGAGTGGGTGGACGTCTCGGTGGACCTCCCCGCGGTGGTGTCGTGCGCCGAACGGTTGTGCGACCCCTGCAAGATCAAGGACCCGCAGGCCTGGGCGACGGTGGACCCTTCGCTCATCCGAACGGTCAGCGCCGCCGAACTCGGCCCCGGCCCGTGGGGGCAGGCGGCCAGCCCCACCACGGTGGGATCGGTGGAGATGGTCGACGTCCAACGGGGTCGCCGGATGTTGGCGGGATCGCTCCACCAGCAGGTCGATGAGGCCATGGCCATCCTCACCGAGAGGGGGGCGCTACACCCCGGTGCCGAGTCCGCGCCACCCACGGTTCCCGGCCCTGCGGCCACCAACGAGGGCGGCCCGGTGGTGGCCGTTCTGGTGGAACCCGATCGAATCCGGGTCACCCGAGAACTCTTGGGGACCGCCGCCCGGCTCGCCGGCGACATCGGCGGTCGGGTGGCCGCTCTCGGTCCCGGCCTGGACGACCCCGACGATGATCTCGGCCGCTGGGGCGCCGACGAGCAGATCAACGTCAACGGCACCCGAGCGCAGCGGCCTCCGGTGGAAGAGGATCTGGCCGCCGCCGTCACGGGGTGGGCGGGCGAGTTACAGCCCTGGGCGGTGCTGGCCCCCGGTACGGCCTGGGGGCGGGAGATCGCCTCCCGGATGGCGGCCACTCTGGGGGCGGGGCTCACCGGTGACGCCGTCGGGCTGAAGGTGGGCGACGACGGCCGGTTGATCGCCCAGAAGCCGGCCTTCGGGGGCTGGCTGGTGGCCGACATCCACTGCTCGTCGGCCGTGCAAATGGCCACCGTGCGCCCGGGTGTGCTCCCCCTGTACCGCCCCGATCCCGACCGGCCGGCGGCTCGGCGTACGGTGCTCAGTGCCCCCGGTAACAGCCGACTGGAAGTCACCGGGCGGTTTCGCGACGACGACAGTGACGAGATGGTCAATGCCGCGGTGGTCATCGGCGTCGGCCAAGGGGTGGACCCCGCCGACTACCCCACGTTGGAGAAGCACCAGGCCGCCATCGGCGCCGCCCTGTGCGCCACCCGCAAGGTGACCGACTACGGCTGGATGCCCCGCGCCCGCCAGGTGGGCATCACCGGCCACAGCATCAGCCCCCGGCTGTACGTGGCCATCGGCACCAGCGGCAAGTTCAACCACACCGTCGGGGTCCGCAACGCGGGCACCGTGGTGGGCATCAACACCGACCCCGATGCCCCCCTGTGGGACGTGGTGGACATCGGCATCGTGGGCGACTGGGCCGAGGTGCTCGACGTGCTCATCCCCCGCCTGGCCGCCGCCCAAGCGTCACCATGAACCCCGCGTGACGCGCGCCCTGTTCTCGGTGCGTTTGCCCGTGAGCCACCGGCCCATGCGGCCGTGGTGACCATGGGGTCGTGATCGTGGCCGTCGGCAGATGGGCGACCGCAGTGGGACGAGGGCTGTCCGGAAGCAGCCGACTGGTCTCCCAGTCGGTGTCGTGCTGGCGATCGGGGGAAGGCGGGACCGGGGCCGCCGAGATCGCCTTCTGGTCGGCGGTGTCCCTGTTTCCCGCTGCGGTGGCCGCGGCCGCCATCGCCTCCACAATTCGGGCGGTGTCCGACCGCATCGCCGACCGGTTCAACGAGTGGCTGGCCGACGCCGGGCAGACCGCACTGGGTGACGTGGACCCGACCATCGGAGAGGAGTTCGCCGCGGTGGTCTCGGCACCGCCCGCGGCCACCTCCATTGCCGCCGCGGTCGCCCTCTGGGGTTCGATGCGAGCGGCGGCCACCGCCTGCCGGGCCGTGCGACGGGTGCGGGGAGCGCCGCGCCGCTCGTGGTGGCTGGAGCGGATCACCGGCTTGGGACTGCTGGCCGGGGCGGTTCCCCTGGTGGCCGTTCCGGCGGTGGTGGCCGTCTGGGTCGACCCTCGGCTCGGCCCGATGGTCGGTTTCCTGTCGGCGGTGGCCGTCTTCGTCCTGGTCCAGAAGATGGCCTGCCCCAATCGACCTCGCCGGCACCATGTGGTCGGAGGGCTGGTGTCCGCGGTGTGGTTCTCGGCGGTGTCGGCCGTCGCCGCGGTGGCGGTGAACTGGACCGTCGGGGGCACCGCGGTCACCGTGGCCACCGCCGGAACCCTGGCCGCATTGAGCTGGTTGTGGGCCGCGGCCTGCAGCATCACCGCCGGAGCCGCCGTCGCCGGCGCCCTCGACCGCCAACTCCCCCCCGCCGCCTCACCACCGGACGACGACCAGTAGACGGGTTGCGAGTGGGGTGGTCAGTGGTGGGCGGTGAAGGTCCAGCGGCCGTCGGTGTGGGAGAGGTGGCCGCAGCTCGGCCCGGCGAAGTGGGTGCCGAAGATGAGGATGCCGGAGTCGCCGTAGCGCTCACGGAACGCCACCCGGGTGGCTGACGCCCGGTCCGGGTCGTCGTCGGCGGTCATCACCCACTCGGGGGCCACGAACTGCACCGGGTGATGGACCAGATCCCCGGTGATGACCGCCTGCTGGCCGGACGAGGAGATGCCCACGCTGACGTGGCCGGGGGTGTGGCCGGGGGTGGGTTCCAGTCGGATCTCGTCGGTCACGGCGTGGTCGCTGTCCACCAGATCGGCCAGTCCGGCCTCCAGGACCGGTCGCACCGCGTCGCCGAAGGTGATGGCCGCCCCTTCGGCACCGGAATCCCAGTACTCGTACTCGGTGCGGTTGAACAGGTACCTGGCGTTGGGAAAGGTGGGCACCCATTGCCCGTCGACCAGCACGGTGTTCCACCCCACGTGGTCGAAGTGCAGGTGGGTACACAACACCACGTCGATGTCCTCCGGTTCGTAGCCGGCCGCGGCCAGCTCGTCGAGGAAGCCGGAACCCAGGTTGCTCATCTGGGGGATCATGTCGATGGGCCGATTGCCGATGCAGGTGTCCACCATGATGATCTGGCCCTGGGACTCCAGCACCAGCGCGTGGATGGACAGCGGCAACTCACCCGACTCGTCCATGAATTCGGGACACAACCAATCGCGGTTGGCGTCGAATACCGCGGGCTCGGGGTCCACGTAGAGCCCGTCGGCGGACACGCCCTGCAGGGTCTCGCGCACCAGCGTGACCTTCACGTCGCCCACTTGGGTTGTCAGCGCCATCTTCGGCCTCCTTGTTCTGTCGTGCTGACCACCCCGAAGACGCTCAGGGGGGTCAGCCTCCGATCTTGTCCAACACGTCGGCCTGGTAACGACCGACGAAGCGACGGATGCCGTCGATGTCGGCCCCGCCCGACTCGGCGGCCGACACGATCAAGCGGTCCACGCCCGACTGGGCGTACTCCTCGATCAGTGCGAGGTCGAACGAGCCTCCGTGCCGGTAGCTGCCGGGCCACACGGTCAACTCGACGGCGTCGGGATCCCGACCGTGCTCGACCGCCGTGGCCCGAATGGTGGCCACTCGGTCGGCGTAGTCCTCCGGGGAGATCACATAGGGGTAGAACCCGTCACCCAAACGACCGGCCCGCCGGGCCGCCCTCGGGGTGCTCCCGCCGATGACGATGGGCGGCCCACCGGGCTGGGCCGGATCGGGCAGGCTCTCGCACTCGGTGAAGCTCACCGCATCGCTGGTGTAGGTGCGATGGCCCGGGGCCCACAGTTCCCGCAGGGCGCCGATGCACTGGTCGAGCCGCTCGCCCCGCCCCTCGTAGGGCACACCGCAGGCGGCGTACTCCTCGATCTGCCAGCCGCTGCCCACCCCGAGGATGACCCGGCCGCCGCTGAGGGCGTCCAGCGTGGCCACTCGCTTGGCCATCACCGCCGCGGGGTGCAGCGGCAACACGATCACGCCGGTGGCCAGCTTCACCCGCTCGGTGGCCGAAGCCATGAAGGCCAGCATCTCCAACGGGTCGGGCATCACCACCCCAGGGGCGCTGGGCATCCGGCCCGACTCCGAGTAGGAATAGCGCGGCTCGTAGTTCTTGGCCACCACCACGTGCTCGACCGTCCAGATGGACTCCACCCCGTCGGCATCCATCGCCCGGGCGAACTCCGCCACCCAGCGCCCATCGGTGATCACCGACTCGTGCATGGGGGGCAGGATGCCGAGCTTGACCATTCCCCCACCCTAGTGGTGTGCCGCACCACCCCACCGGCGGGCGGCCTCCAGCGGCGGGATCAGTCCTCTCCCCCACCCCGCTGTCGCCGCCGATGCCCGCTCGGCGATCACCCGATAGCGTCGGGGCGATGTCCGGTCATCTGGTCATCGACGTGGACGGTCATGTCTTCGAGCCCGACGAACTGTGGGAGCAGTACCTGCCGCGGCGATTCCACGACCGGCGACCCCGACTGATCGAGGACGACCGGGGGACCACCCGGTACGTGGTGGAGGGCAAGGTGATTCCGCCGGGCACCGGGGTCGGGGCCTGGGCCCCGGAGGGCATCCGGGAGTCCACCACCCATCGCGAGGGCGGGCTCGACCCGGCACTCCGCCTGGCCGACATGGACACCGAGGGCATCGACATTGCCGTGCTGTACGGGGCCGTGTCCCTCGGCCTCTACGCCGGAACCGACCGGGACCTGACCGTGGCCTGCTGCCGGGCCTACAACAACTGGTTGGCCGACTGGTGCTCCGCCGACCCCCGGAGGCTCCGGGGCACGCCCGCCCTCCCTCTCAAGTGGATGGAGGTGGCAGTGGCGGAAGCGGAGCGCTGCGTAACCGAGTTGGACTTCGTGTCGCTGACCGTTCCCTGTGCCGTCGGCGATCGCAACCCTGACCACCCCGACAACCACCCGCTCTACGAGGTGGCCGAACAATTGGACGTGCCCGTGGGGTTCCACGCCGGAGGCTGCCGTTTCGCCAACCACCGGTTCACCGACGCCTACGCCCAGCTCCACGTGATCGAGTTCCCGTTCAACCTGATGTTCGCCGCCACCACGTTGCTGTGCGGCGGGGTGTTCGAGCGGTTCCGGAAGCTGCGGGTGGTGCTGTTGGAGGGGGGCGTGGGCTGGCTGCCCCACACGCTCGAGCGCTTGGACGAGCACTACGAGTACCGGGGCCACGAGTTCCCGGCCGTCTCCAAATCGCCCGGCGACTACGTGGCCGAGGGACGGTTGTTCGTGTCCACCGAGGGTGAGGCGGGGCTCCCCCAGGTGATCGACCAGATCGGCGGCGACCTGATCGTGTGGGCCTCCGACTACCCCCACTGGGACAGCGACTTCCCGGCGAGCGTGACCCAGGTGACCCGGCGGCCCGATCTGGAAGATCAGGCCAAGCGAGCCATCTTCGAGACCAACCCGAAGCGGTTGTTCGGCTGGGAGTGACCCAATGGGCACGCTGACCACGGCAACGACCATTGAGGAGTGGGTGGCGTTGGCCCACGCCGAGGGGCTGACCGACGGGCTGCCGGTGTATCCGCCGACTCGGGCGGCGGTGGATGCACTGGTGGCGACCTCGGGGGATGACCCGGGCCGGTTGCTGGGGGTGATTCCCCCGAGGGGTGGGGCAGCCACCGTGGAGGTGGTGGCGGCCAACGCGGCCATGGCCGGCTGTCGGCCCGAGCACTTCCCGACGGCGCTGGGCGCGGTGGAGGCCATGCTGGAGGAAAAGTTCAACCTGCGGGGGGTGGTGACCACCACCCACCCGTGCTGGCCCCTGGTGATCGTGTCGGGCCCGGTGGTGGAGCGACTGGGCATGGCCCACGCCGAGTCGGTGTTCAGCGGCGGCGGATCCCACGCCAACGCAGCCATCGGGCGCGCCGTCAAGCTCCTGTTGTGGAACGTGGGTGGGGCCCACCCCGGTGAGCCGGTCAAGGAGGTGTTCGGCCACCCCGGCCGTTACGCCTACTGCGTGGCCGAATCGCCGGTGAGCCCGTGGCCTGCCCTGCACCGGGATCGGGGCATCGACACCGACAGCGGCGTCACGGTGTTCGCCTGTGAATCCCCCACCAGCGTGGCCCTGTGGGGTACCGACGACTCCCCCTCCCGTCGCTTGGACCAGTTGGCCGACGCCATGGCCGTCAAGGGGGGCAACAACACCCACACCATGGGGGAAACCCTGGTGGTGCTCACCCCGAACGAGGCCCGCCACCTGGCCGAGCAGGGGTACGGCCGAGCCGAGGTGCAACGGGAACTGTGGCAGCGGGCCCGGCGGCGGATCGGCGATCTGCTGGCCCCCGGCGTCGCCCCGTACTCCTGGTGGCCCCACTGGGTGGACGGCGACGACCCCGACTTCCTGGTGCCGGTCACCGAGCGGCCCGAGGACATCCACGTGTTGGTCACCGGCGCCGAGTCCATCCCCTGGATGGCGGTGTGCGCCGGGTGGGGCAACCTGGGGGGCCACGCCGTGAGTCGGGCACTCGACGACCGCTCCTGGCAGGATTGAGGTATGGAGATCTCCGGCGAGCTGATCGATCCCCGGGGCGAGGTGGTGGTGGACCACGCCGCCCTGGCCCCCCGGCGGGGCCACACCCAGGGGCCGGTGACCATCGGCTTTCTGGTGAACGAGTTCAACCCCTCCTCGGGACCGGACTTCACCCGCTACACCGAGGTGCTGGAGCGGGAGTTCCGCCACCGCCTCGAGGTGGACGCCGTGGTCCGCCAGCACAAGCCGGTGCTCAGCCGACCGGCGGGCGACGACCTGCTGGCCTCCTATCGGGCCTGTGCCGGGGTGGTGAACGGCCTGGCCAAATGAGGCTCCTGCACGTCGGGCAGTGTGCTCGACGCCGTGAATCTGGAGAGGCGGGGCATCCCCACCGTCACCGTGGTCACCGAGCCGTTCAGCCAGGCGGCCGACACGGTGGCCCGCTCGCTGGGCATGCCCGAGGTGCCCCGGGTGGTGGTGCCCCACGACTACCTGAGCGAGGACGACGAGGCCATCGCCAAGAAGCTGGAGCCCCTGCTGGACGAGATGCTGGAGCGGCTGTTGGTCCGCTGACCGCCGGGAGCCCCTGTCTCCTCCTCGGTCAGGTAGACCTCAGCCGCTTTGCTCCTGGTGCTCCTCGGGGCTGCGGATGCGACCGCCGTCCTTGAAGAGGATGTCGTTGTAGCCCTGGCCGGGCGGGATGAACTCGGCCCAGATGGGCGTGTGGTAGCTCACGTACACCGTGCGCCGCCCCCCGGTTTCGGGGGCCGCCGTGGGGGGCGGGGCGGCGTGCAGGGTGTGGCCGTAGTGGACGGTCACGTCGCCGGGAGAGGCGCTGACGGCCACCGTGGGCCAGTCGTCTCGCACCTGACGAGCCCGATTGCTGGACCGATAGGAGCCCGCCAGGTAGTGCAGTTGGCCGTTGGCCTCGTTGCACTCGTCGAGTTGGATGCCGATGTTCACCGTGGGACAGGTGATGGAGTGCCCGCCGGTACCGCAGTCCCGGTGCCAGGGCAGATCGGCCAGGCCCTCCACGATGTCGGGCAGCTTGATCACCACCGACACGCCGTCGCCCCGCTCCGGGTAGGCGGCAAAGTCGTCCCCGGCCAGGGCCCCGATGGCGTCCAGGCGACGGTCGTCGGTCAGGCCCAGCATGAGGTCGCTGCGATCGTCCATGTGGGTGACCCGACAGCACACCTCCTCGCCGTCGGCATTGGTGGCCCACCAGGAGCGGTGGTCGTCGGGGGTGGCCGCGCTGCGCTGGCGTTCCACCTCACGGCGAAAGGCGTCCACCTCCTCGGCGCTGAACACGCCCTTGATGTGCAGGAACCCCGCCTCGGAGAAGAAGCGGCGCATCTCCTCGGGGTCGTCACCGGGGGCGAAGCTGCGGGTCAGGTCCACCGTGGGGGCCCACCCCTCGTAGAGGGGTCGGCCGTGGTACATGGCCAACAGCACGGGCTCGAAGTCCTCGAACAGACCGAAATCGCCCCGCACCATCTCGGCGGCGTCGGTGTACAGCAGGCCCACCCAGGTCCACAGCTCGGCCACGTAGTTCGACCAGTTCTGCTCGCTGAGCCGGACCACCAGTTCGGCGTCGTCGCCGGGGGTGATCCGCACCTCGCCATCGGCGATCTCGTAGGTCACCGAGCGGCCGTCGTCCAGCTTCCAGGCAAAGCGCTTCACCAAGGCCCCGGCCCCGATCCCCGCGGCCAGACGGCCGTTTCCGGCGGCCAGGCGCCGGGGCAATTCCTCGGCATGGAACTCATCAAAGTCCAGAGTGTCGAATTGGGGGAGACGAGGGGCCAGATCCACGACAGCCATGGACACACCCTAGTGGACCGTCCCACCCCCGCCCGATGGGCAGGGAGAGGTCACCTCTGGCGTTGAAATCTCGGCTTCGTCGCCAGCCGGCAATTAGGCCGGCCAGTGGTGTGTCGTAGGGTGACGCCAATGCGGCAGGGACCAAGATGACCGACGCCGAGGGCACCGACAGACCTCGCAACCCAGCAGAACGCGCCGACCCGGCCGAAGAGGCCCCGGAACTGGTGGCGGCGGCCACGGTGGTGGTGCTGCGCGACGGCCACGACGGCTTGGAGACCCTGATGATGCGGCGCAGCTCCAAGCTCAGCTTCGTGGGCGGGATGTGGGTGTTCCCCGGTGGCCGGGTGGACCCCGGCGACTACCCGCCCGACCGCCCCGACGACACCCTGGCCGCCAGCCGGGCGGCCGCGGTGCGAGAGGCCGCCGAGGAAGCCGACCTGGACATCGCCATCGACACGCTGGTGCCCTACTCCCATTGGGTGCCCCCGACCTCGCTCAACCGTCGGTTCGCCACCTGGTTCTTCCTGGCCCCCGCACCGGAGGGCACGGTCACCGTGGACGGCGGTGAGATCAAAGAGCACGCCTGGTGGCGACCGGCCCACACTTTGACCCGCCAAGCCGCGGGCGAGATCGAGATGGTGCCGCCCACCTACATCACCCTCATGGAATTGGCCGACCATCCCACCGTGGGCGACGCGTTGGCCGCAGCCCGCAGCCGAGCCGACGACATCCCCCACTACGCCACCCACATCGCCCTGGACGGCGAGGTGCCGGTGTCGCTGTGGCACGGCGACGCCGGCTACGACACCCACGATGCGGGCGCACCCGGCCCCCGCCATCGCCTCACCCTCCACCGGGACGGGTGGCGCTTCGAGCGCACATGACCGCTCGCTCCCCGAGCCGGGCCTCAATCCGGCGGTCCCCCCTGGTTTCGGCGGCCACCCTCGTGATGTCCGTCCTCATGGCTGCCCTGATGGTCCTCGTGGCGTGTGCATCCGACCCCAGCACGAACGACCAGCCGGACGTTCCCCCCACGCCCACGTCCACCGCCGCTCCGACCGAGGCCGACCCGACGCCGGCGGCCCAAGGCCCGGTGACCCACGTCGACCCCGTCTTCCAGCCCGACGGCAACCGGCTGGCCGACGGGGTGGGGTTGAGCACCGGGTTCATCCAGCAGGTCACCACTAGAGACGTCAACCTCGGTGAGGTGCCCACGTGGATCACCGGCACCAGCACGCCCGACGGCGACGTGTGGGCCGTGGCCCTGGCCGACGGCACCGTGGCGGGCTACCGGGTGCCCATGGGCGGCCAACCGGAGCCCGTCGAGATCCCCGGCGACCGGCTGGCCCCCGGTCAACCGCCGGTGCTGGCCGTGCAGGGCAGCGCCGTTCGCCTGGCCACCACGCCGGCCAACGCCTCGCCCAACAGCGTGCCTGTGCGTTTGACCGGCCACCGGACCGCCTACATGGACAATCTCGGTCGATTCACCGTGCTGGAAGCCGACGGCACGCTGTGGCGGCCCGACGTGGAGGTGCTGGCCGATTCCCGGGTGGCGCAGGTCGGGGTCGACCAGGTGCTCGTTCTGGCCGAGCCCACCGACCGCCATCCCCATGCGGCGCTGGGCGATAACCAGGAGGCCACCGCGGTGGCCCTGGTGACCGTGGGGGTGAACGACGTGGAGTTCATCTATCAGGCCCACGACGCCGTGATCGAAGCCATCGCCCCCCTGCTGGCCGATGTCAACGGTGACGGCACCGGCGACGTGGTCCTCACCGTCAGCAATGATCGCGACATCTGGGTGGTGGTGGCCGACGGCACCGGCGCGGGGGTGCTGGCCATCAGCGACCCGGTGGAGCGACGGTTGGGCTGGCGGCAATTGGTGGCGGTGGGACCGCTGGGACCGAACGGCCAGACGGAAATCGCCGAGGTCGTCTACCCCGACACGCAGGGTTCGCTGCGATTCCTGAGCCTGCAGGGGGACACGCTGCATGTGGCCGCGGCCGCCGACGGCTACCGGTCGCACGCCTTCGGCACCCGCAACCTGGAGCAGGCCGTGGTCGCCGATGTGGACCGGGACAACCACTTGGAGGTGATCGTCCCCACCCGAGACCGCCAGAGCATCGCCGGTGTGCGTCACGGCCCGGAAGGGGCGGCAGAGATGTGGACCCGGCCCCTGGGCGGCACGCTGGCCACCAACATCGCCGTGCTCACCCGTCCCGACGGCACCCTGTCGCTGGCCGCCGCCACCGTCGAGGGCTCCCTGCGCATCTGGCAATGACGTGACCACCGTCGTCCCCGAGGGCCGCCCTGACCAAGGGCACCCTCCGCATCCGGCAGTGAGGCACCGACCCGACCGGCTAGTTTCGGGGCCTGATGGTGGGTGAGACCAGACAGACGGCGTCGTCCGGGCAGCCGGCATCCGACGTGGACGTGGCGCGGGGCCTCACCGGCGAGCAGGTGGCCGAGCGGGTGGCCGCCGGACGCACCAACCGGGTGCCCGATGCCCCGGTGCGGACCCTGCCCCAGATCCTGAAGGCCAACGTGTTCTCCCCCGTCAACGGGATCATGCTGACCCTGTTCGCGGCCATCCTGGTGGCCGGGTTCCCCCGGGACGGGCTGTTCGTGGGGGTGGTGGTGTCCAACGCCGTCATCGGCGTGGCCCAGGAGATCCGGGCCAAACGGGAACTGGAGAAACTGGCCGTGCTCAGCGCCCCCAAGGCCCGCGTCGTGCGCGACGGTGAGATCTCCGAGGTGGGGGTCAGCGAGGTGGTGGCCGACGAGATCATCGAACTCACCCCCGGCGACCAGGTGGTGGTGGACGGGATGGTGTGTACCTCCGCCGGCCTGGAGGCCGACGAGTCCCTGCTCACCGGCGAGGCCGACCCGGTGGAGAAGGCGGCCGGCGACGAACTGTTGTCGGGCAGCTTCGTGGCCGCGGGCAGCGGTCGCTATCAGGCCACCCGCATCGGCGCCGACTCCTACGCCAGCTCGTTGTCGGAGGAGGCCCGTCGTTTCGTACTGGTGAACAGCGAGCTGCGTCGGGGCATCGACACCATCCTGCGGTGGCTCATCGTGATCATCCCCCCGGCCTCGGCGCTGCTCATCCTGGTGCTGCTCGACACCGAGGATCACTGGCAGAACGCCCTGCAGGGAACGGTGGCCGCCGCGGTGGCCATGGTGCCCGACGGTCTGGTGTTGCTGACCAGCCTGTCCTTCGTGGCCGGGGTGATCGCCCTGGCCCGCCGCCGGGCCTTGGCCAAAGAGCTGGCCACGGTGGAGTTGCTGGCCCGCACCGACGTGCTCTGCCTGGACAAGACCGGCACCATCACCACCGGCCACATCAGCTTCGGTGACCTCGAGGTCCTGCCCGGCGTGGATCGGAGCCGGGCCGCGGCCGCCCTGGCCGCCATGGCTCATGCCGACGCCGCCCCCAACGCCACCATGTTGGCCGTGCGCGACGCCTACGACGTCCCTCCGGGCGTCGACGGCCACGACTGGACGCCGCACGCCGCCGTTCCCTTTTCCAGCGCCCGCAAATGGTCGGCCATCGAGTTCTCCGGGCAGGGCGCCTACTACTTCGGGGCCCCCGACGTGCTCGCGGGCGACCTGGCCGAGGTGATGGACCGGGTGGCGGTCCACGCCGCCACCGGCCGACGCACCCTGTTGTTGGCCCACAGCCCCGACCCGTTGGCCGACGAAACGCTGCCCCGACAGCGCACGCCTTGGGCCCTGGTTCTGTTGGAGGACACCATCCGCCCCGACGCTCCCGAGATCCTGGCCTTTTTCAAGGAGCAGGGCGTCAACCTCAAGGTGATCTCCGGCGACCACACCGCAACGGTGGCCGCGGTGGCCGAGCGGGCCGGCATCCCCAACGCCGAGGCCCATGTGGACGCCCGAGACCTGCCCGAGGACACCGATCAGTTGGCGACGGTGTTGGCCGACAACGCGGTGTTCGGCCGGGTCACCCCCCAACAGAAGCGAGCCATGGTGGGGGCGTTGCAGTCCCGTGGTCACACCGTGGCCATGACCGGAGACGGGGTCAACGACGTGCTGGCCCTGAAGAACGCCGACATGGGGATCGCCATGGGGAGCGGGTCGGCTTCCACCCGGGCGGTGGCCCAGTTGGTGTTGCTCGACAACTCGTTCGCCACCTTGCCCGAGGTGCTGGCCCAGGGGCGCAAAGTGATCAACAACGTGGAGCGGGTGGCCAATCTGTTCGTGACCAAGGCGGCCTACGCCGTGCTCCTCACGTTGCTGGTGGGCATGTTCACCGTGGAGTACCCGTTCCTGCCCCGCCACCTCACCCTGGTGGGCACCTTCTCCATCGGGGTGCCCGGCCTGTTCTTGGCCCTGGCCCCCAGTACCGAGTTGATCCGCCCCGGCTTTCTGATCCGGGTGCTGCGGTTCTCGGTTCCCGCCGGGATGCTGGCCGCCTTCGCCTCCTTCACCGTCTACGAGATCGCCCGCCGCCACGACGAGGTCTCCCTGCCCGAGGCCCGCACGGTGGCCACCTTCACCCTGCTGGGGGTGGGACTGGTGATCCTGGTGGTGATCAGCCGGCCCCTCCGTCCCTGGAAAATCGGCCTGGCCCTGGCCATGGCCGGGTCGTACGCCGTGGTAATGGCGTGGCCGTTCGCCCGGGACTTCTTCGAGTTGGACGGCCCCCCGCCGTGGATGTGGATTCCCACCATGGTGGCGGTGGCCATCGCCGGGGCCGCCGTGATCACCATTCCCCGGGCCTTGCGACGGTACGAGCGACCGTGAGCGGCCAACCCTCCGGCGAGGCGCCCGACGGCTACGGAGACATCACCTACGCGGTGGACAACCGGGTGGCGGTCATCACCCTGAACCGGCCCGAGAAGCTGAACGCCTTCAGCAGCCTGATGGGCACCGAGTTGGCCGACGCCCTGCGCCGGGCCGACACCGACGACCACGTGCGGGCCGTGGTGGTGACCGGGGCCGGTCGGGCCTTTTGCGCCGGGGCCGACCTGTCCGGGGGGCCGGGGGTGTTCGGCTCCCCGACCGGCGACGGGTTCCGCTCCGACCCGCTGGCCTTCCACCCGTGGGACGTGCGCAAGCCGGTGATCGCCGCGGTCAACGGCCACGCCGTGGGCCTCGGCATGACGCTGGCCCTGCAGTGCGACATCCGCTACATCGCTACCGACGCCCGGTGGGGCATCGTGCAGAATCGCCGAGGGGTGCTGCCCGACCTGCGCTCCCACTGGACCCTGCCCCGGACGGTGGGCCACGCCAAGGCCCTGGAGATCCTGCTCACCGGCAAGATGTACACCGGAGCCGAGGCCGCCGAAATGGGCCTGGCCACCGCCGCCCTGCCCGCCGACGAGGTGCTGCCCGCGGCCCTGGAGGCGGCCACCGACATCGCCGTCAACGCCGCGCCGGTGTCGGTGGCCCTCAGCAAGCGGCTGTTGTGGACCACCTCCCCCGCCGACCAGGGACCGATCAACGATCTGGAGCGCCGTATCCACCTGCACCTGATGGGACAGCCCGACGCCACCGAGGGGGTGATGGCCTTCCTGGAGAAGCGTCCCCCGGAGTGGTCGCTGACCCTGGCCGACCACTGGCCCGACTGGATGCCCGAGGCCACCGTCGACCAATAGCGGGGATTGGGTCGCCTCATGCGGGTGCTCGACCGGGCCCTTTGGTGGCGCTTCCTCATTCGCCGTTAGGGTCAGCCCATGCGTATCGGCATCTACCTGGACTTGCGGAACCCTCCCGAGTGGCGCAAGCCCTGGCCCGACTTCTACCGGCAGTCGCTGGAGCTCGTGGTCCAGGCCGAGGCGTGGGGGGCCGACTCGGTGTGGCTGAGCGAGCACCACTTCTTCGAGGACGGCTACCTACCCCAGCCCCTCACCTTTGCCGCCGCGGTGGCCGCCCGCACCCAGCGCCTCAGGATCGGCACCGCGGTGTTGCTGGCCCCGCTGCGGGTGGCGCCCCAGATCGCCGAGGAGGTGGCCGTGGCCGACCAGATCAGCAACGGCCGGATCGACCTCGGGCTGGGCGCGGGCTACGTCCACGACGAGTTCGCCGCCTACGGGGCCGACCTGTCCCGGCGCTACACCGCCACCGACCAGCGGGTGCAGCAGGTGCGCGAACTGCTGGACGGCGACATCGTCACCCCGCCCCCGGTGCAGCGCCCCTTCCCCATCTGGCTGGGCTACAACGGCCCGCAGGGTGCCCGCCGGGCCGGGCGGTTGGGCTGTGGCCTGCTGTCCGTCAATCCGGCGTCGTTGGACCCTTACCGGGAGGGTTTGGCCGAGGGCGGCCATGACGCCTCGGTGGCCCGCATGGCCGGACTGGTTCCCCTGGTGGTGGCCGACGACCCCGACGAGGCCTACGAGCGCATCCTGCCCCATCTGGCCTGGCAGCTCAACACTTATCGGGCCGCGGGGGCGTCGGGTACCGGCAAGACGCCGAAGCCGCTGACGGTGGAGAAGCTACGGGAGGGGCGCAGCACCATGGGGGTCATCTCCCCGCTGGAGGTGCTCACCCCCGACGATGCCATAGCCCACCTGAGGGGACTGGCCGACGGCCTCCCCATGGTGGAGGCCTACTGCTGGGCCGCCGTCGCCGGTATGCCCGACGACTTGACCCGCCGCCACGTGGAGTTGCTGTGTACCGAGGTTCGAGAGGGGGTGAGCGACCTGTGAGCGAATTGTCGACAGCCCGGCCCCTGGCGGGCAAAACCGCGTTGGTCACCGGAGGGGCCGGGGGCATCGGCCGGTCGACCGCCCGCCTGCTGGTGGCCGACGGGGCCCACGTGCTGATCGCCAGCCGCAACCCGGGACACCTGCAACAGACCGCGGACGAGTTGACTCCCTTGGCCGCCGAATCGGGGGGCTCCGTGGATTGGGCCGTTTGCGACGCCACCGACAGCGAGCAAGTACGCGCCGCGGTCGTGCAGGCCTCCGAGCCCACCGGTCGCATCGACATGGCTGTCTCGGTGCCCGGAGGTGGGGCCATGGCCTCGGTGCTCGACTGTGAGCCCGAACAGTTCGCCGACGTGGTGAACTTCAACGTCATGGCCCCGTTCCTCATGATCAAGCACGCGGGGCGCGCCATGGCCGACTCCGTGGGAGGAGCCGAATCCGGGGGCGGGTCCATCGTGGCGGTGTCGTCCACGGCGGCCGTCCAGTCGTGCCGCTTTCTGTCGGCCTATTGCGCGGGCAAGGCCGGGGTGGACGCCCTGGTGCGGGTAGCCGCCGACGAATTGGGGGCCCACGGCGTGCGGGTGAACGCCGTGCGTCCGGGCCTGACCGCCACCGACGCCACCGTGGGTCTGGTGAACAACGACAACGTGGTGGCCCAGTACCTGGAACAGCAGCCCCTCCAGCGCATCGGCCACCCCGATGACATCGCCTGGGCCATCCGCTACCTGGCCGGACCGGAATCGAGCTTCACCACCGGCCAGTTCATCACCGTGGACGGGGGCCACACCCTGCGCTCGTTCGTGGACTTCGCCGACGTTGTCGCCTCCCGCTCCCCCGCCCCATGAACCTCCTACGCCAACCCCGGGCCCGCCGGGTTTGGCGACTGGCCTTGGCGTTGGTCGTGCCGGTGATCGTTGTGGCGGCCTGCGGCGTTGAGAAGTCCGACTCCCCAGGAGGGCAATTCGCCGCCGTCTCGGCGGGGGGCGATCACTCCTGCGCTGTACGCCATGACTACGCCGAACGCGACCCGGGCGGGGTGCCCTGCTGGGGCGAGGCTTGGTCCAACCCGGGTTCGGCGGTCTCCCTCGACGGGCGATACACCGCCGTCTCCGCCGGTATCGGCTATGCCTGCGCCCTTCGCGACGACGGCACCGCCCACTGCTGGGGAGACAACTACCGGACCGCGGTCAATCCCCCACCCGGTCGCTTCGACGCCATTTCCGTGGGGGCCGTCCGCTCGTGCGGCGTTCGGGAGGGCGGGGCCCTTGTCTGTTGGGGCAACGAGGTAGGCGGCCCGACGCCTACCGACACGCCTACGGGTGAGTTTCGGGCGGTCGACGCCGGTTGGGGGATGGCGTCGTGCGGGCTGCGTACCGACGGCACCGCCCACTGTTGGGGCAGCGACACCTGGGCCGCTCCCCCCGCCGGCCGCTTCACCGCCGTCTCGGTGGGCGTCACCCACGCCTGCGGGTTGCGAGACGACGGCACGGCCGAATGCTGGGGGGACAACACCGACGGGAAGGCCGCCCCGCCGCTCAGCCTCTACACCGCCTTGGCCGTCGGCACGAACCACTCCTGCGGCATCCGGGACGACCAGACCGTTCGCTGCTGGGGCACCGGCCCGGCTACCGACGCCCCGGGCAGCCGCTTCCTCGCCATCTCCTCCGGCCCCACCCACATCTGCGGCCTACAAGAAAACGAAACCATCCGCTGCTGGGGCTAATTGAGAACCTCCTCCGACTACCTCAAGACTGGGTACCCTCACATTCGAATTAGTTGGAATTTTGCTAGCGATTATTCCTCTAAATCAGGGGAGTTGTTGTCACCCTGGTCGGTATACTTTCATGTATGGAGTTTGGTTCTTCTGCCGAGACATCTGACAGGGCCTCTGCAGGCCAGGGTTGCTGCAATTGTGCTGAGACAAGGCCGGTGATTGCTGGTTTTGAGTTGGTTGATTATTCGGGGTTGGGTACGTCGGACTTGATGAAGTTGGCGTTGCAGGGTGATGTGGCCCGCCGCCAGTTGGACGGGTACCTGGCGGGAGTGTTGGGCCGGTTCGGCGACCTCGAGGGTGACGATGCCATGTTCGCGGTGTGCAAGCAGTTCGGCATCAAGGCCCACAAGGCCAACCGCCAAGCCAAGGTCGCATCGGGATTGCGAGCCCTTCCCGATGTGTTGGGGGCCGTCAAGGACGGGTACATCTCCATGGACCACGCCGAGATGATCTCCGCCTCCCACACCCGAGCACCGTTGGGCGAAGGTGAACCCCTGGACCTGATTCTCGAGGCCATGCACCAGGACTGTGACCAGTTCAAGAAGACCCTGGCCACCCGCGAGGACCAACGGGCCTCGGTCGACGGGTTGTCCCGCACCGAACGCCAACGGGCCCGGCGCACCGCCAGCGTGTTCGACGGTGACGACGACATGGTCATTCTCCACGCCGAACTCGACGCCATCGCAGGCCAACGCGTCAAGAACGCGCTTTCGGCCATGAGCACCCGCCTGCTCCACCACGACACCAAGGCCGGCCACGAACGCACCTACCACCAACGCAACGCGGATGCCTTGGTGGCTTTGATGACCCAACAGCCAGCAGGCCAGGCCGGCGGGACGGGTATGGCGGCCAACGGGTTGTCCCTGCCTCCGGGGGCCGACGAGTCAGATCACGTTCAGGACACCGACTGCGAACCGGCGCCGCAGAAGACTGTGTTGGTGGTCACCGCAGAGTACGACCCCATCTACGGGGTGCTCCAAGACGCCGAACTCGTTGACGGTACCCCCATCGAGGTCGAGGAACTGCGCCGTTTGGCTTGTGACGCCGACATCATCCCCGCCATCTTCGGCTCCGACGGCCAACCCCTCTACCTAGGCCGCACCCAGCGTGCTCCCAACCAGGCCCAACGGATGGCGCTGTTCGCCCGAGACCAGCACTGCGTCGACTGCGGTCTGGCCGCCCAAGCGTGCGACATCCACCACATCCTCCCCTGGGAACAAGGCGGGCCCACCAACATCGACAACCTGGTCCTGCTCTGCCCCAAATGCCACCGCCGAGCCCACCGCGACGACCACCAACACGCCTACTACAAGCGACGCCGCCACAAACTGTCTCGGCGGGCCGAACCCTGCGACCAGCCACCGAATCCGGCCACAGCGCCCGAAACCGTTTCGCTCTCCTGAACTGATGAACGGAGCCGCGGGCTCCACCAGGGGATCCGGCATCGAGAAGCTCCCAGACTGAAGGCCAAGGTAAGCGCCAAGCTGAAAACCGTACGGACTGCCAGACGAACCGTCAGATGGAACGCGGACCAGAACCCTTGCGTGCCTTCTGCAGGGTGCAAGCTGCCCGCGGGGTAGCGTGATCGGCATGAAAGCGGTTGGTGTCATCAACTACGGCGGTCCCGAGGCTCTGGAGGTGGTGGAGTTGCCCACGCCCGAGGCGGGACTCGGACAGGTGAGAATCCGGGTGCGGGCTGCGGCCGTCAGCCCCACCGATACCCACGTGCGGGCCGGCACTCGGGCCGAGCAGCAGGCCAAGACCGGCCCGCCCCCCTATGTGCCGGGCATGGACGTGGCCGGCGTGGTGGACCAGATCGGCGAGGGGGCTGAGACGGACCTACAGGTGGGCGACCACGTCATGGCCATCGTGGTGCCCCGGGGCTCCCACGGGGCCTACTCGCAGTACGTGGCCCTACCGGCGGGATCGCTGGCCCGAATGCCCTCGGGAGCGACGTTCGCCGAGGCCAGCACCCTGCCCATGAACGGGCTCACCGCCCGCCTCAGCTTGGACCAGCTCGCCCTGCAACCCGGACAGACCCTGGCGGTCACCGGGGCCGCCGGGTGCTACGGCGGCTACGTGGTGGAGCTGGCCAAGGCCGACGGTCTGCGGGTGATCGCCGACGCCTCGGAGGCCGACGAGGAACTGGTGGCCTCCATGGGAGCCGACGTGGTGGTGCGACGAGGCCCCGACGTGGCCGACCGCATCCGCGAGCACGCCCCCGACGGGGTGGACGGCCTGGCCGACGGATCGGTGCAGATGGAGCCCCTGGTGTCTGCGGTCCGTGACGGCGGGGGCTTCGCCTCGGTGCGGGGATGGCCGGGCAACGGCGAGCGCGGCATCGACTTCCACGTCACCTGGGTGTTCGACTACGCCACCGACCACTCCCGCCTGGACGGCCTGCGCCAACAGGCCGAAGACGGCCGGGTGAGCCTTCGGGTGGCGGGAACCGTCCCCATGGAGCGGGCCTCGGAGGCCCACGCCCGGCTCGAGGCAGGCGGCACCCGGGGCCGCTGGGTCATCGAATTCTGATCCGAGCCTGCTCTGACCCCGGCTGGCGGCGGCCGAGCCGACCGGGCCCGCCGGATCAGGACGAATAGATCAGAACCAACTGATTAGAACCAATGGATCAGTACGAACTGATCAGGACCTACTGATCAGGACGACGTCAGCGCCTTGATGTCGGTGATGATGTCGGCGGCGTGTTGGGCCAGGTCCTGGCCTTCGAGGTCGTAAGCCTTGGCCACCTTGCCTTCGGGGGAGATCAGATAGCTGATCCGTCGGGGCAGGCCGTACTCGTAGTAGTCCTCGCCCTCGGCCCGCTCGGCGTCGTAGGCCCGCCCGACGGTCCGGTCGGGGTCGGAGATCAAGGCAAAGGGGAAACCCTCCCCCTCGACAAAGGCCTTCTGCTCCTCGACACTGTCGAACGACGCCCCCACCACGACCGCACCGAGGGCCTCAAACTCGGGGATTCGATCACGGAATCCCTGTCCCTGGATGGTTCAACCGGGGGTGGACGCCTTCGGGTACCACCAGAAGGCCACCCAATGGCCCCGCAAGTCCGCCAGCGACAAATCCTCGCCGTTGTGGTCGGGGGCCGTGAATGCCGGGGCCTCAATTCCTTCGCTCAACATGGAACCGCACCCTACTCGCCGGTCCGACTCTCCGGTCCAACTGACCGGCCAGGCTCACCGGTCAAGCTCACCCGCCCAGCTCATCCGTCAAGCCACTCCGGCGAGTCACGGGCCACCCGGCATCCTGGGTCCTGGTACCTCGCCACCCGGCGGGGCGGTGACTTGTGGGTGCCCAGCAGGCACCCAGCAATTGCCCAGCAAGAACTACGTGGCCAGCCAGCTCAGGGCCTGGATCTCGCTGTAGGCGTGGAGCCCGAAGACCCCCCGGTCGCGCCCCACTCCGCTCATCTTGAAGCCCCCGAACGGGGCGTGGACGTGGGGCTGGATGGAGTTCAGACCCACGTTGCCCGATTCGATGCGGCGGCCCACCTCGAAGGCCCGGGCCGTGCTGCCCGCGAACACGTAGCTGAACAGCCCGTAGTGGCTGTCGTTGGCCAGGGCCACGGCGTGGTCGTCGTCGTCGTGGGTCAACACCACCACCACCGGACCGAAGACCTCCTCCTGCACAACGTGCATGTCGGGGGTGCAATCCACCAGCAGGGTGGGGGCCACGAAGTAGCCGGGCTGGTCGGGCCGAGACCCGCCACAGGCCAGGGTGGCACCCCCGGCCACCCCGTCGGCCACAAATTGCTCCACCCGGTCGCGGTGGACCTCGGTGATCACCGGACCCACCACGGTGTCGCGCTCAAGGGCGTCGCCCACCTTGAGCAGGGGGGCCACCGCCGTCAGCTTCTCCACCAACTCGTCGTACCGGGAGTGGTGGACGATCACCCGGGTGGGCGCGGTGCAGATCTGGCCGCTGTGGAACCCCCATACGGTGGCCACCGCCCCCACCGCGGCGTCCATGTTGCAGTCGTCGGTCAGCACGCAGGCACCCTTGCCGCCCAGCTCCATGAGCAGCCGCTTCATGGTGGCCCCCCCGGCTTCCATGATCTTGGCCCCCACCACCGACGAGCCGGTGAAGCTGATCATGTTCACGTCGGGCGACGCCACCAGGGCCGCCCCCGACGCGGCCCCCGAGTCGGTGACGATGTTGACCACCCCCGGCGGGAAGCCGGCCTCCTCGATGATCGCCACCAGCTTGATCATGGCCAGCGGATCCTGGGGGGCGGGCTTGATCACCACGGTGTTGCCCATGGCCAGCGCGGGGGCGATCTTGCCGGCCACGTTGGTCAGCGGGACGTTGTAGGGGGTGATGCAGGCCACCACCCCCACCGGCTGACGGACCACATGGGCGCCCGACAGACCGGCCGGACCCAGCGGTGATTCCGGTACCGGGTAGGGCTCCATGGGTTCGTCCACGTTCACCGGCGTTTGGTAGTAGCGGAAGCGCTCGGCACACACCGGCAACTGAACGGCCTCGGTCAGGTTGACGGTGGCCCCCGTCTCCGCCTGGACCAGGCCCCCCAACCGCCCGACCCGCTCATCCATCAGATCGGCGGCCCGGCCCAACAACGCACATCGTTCGGCCACCGGGGTGTCCCGCCAGCCGGGCAGGGCCTCCTTGGCCGCAGCGGCGGCGTCGGCCACCTGGGCCACCGACGCCTCCGGCGCGTAGCCGATCACCTCGGTGGTGTTGGGATTGACGATCTGGTAGATGCCCGAGTCCGGCAGCACCCATTCACCCCCGATGAACAGGCGGTACTCCTCGTCGACGTTCACCGGATCCCACTCTGGTGGGGTCATGGGGCTCCCCCTTTGTCCCGAAGGCGCCGAACGGCGATCTGGCCGCTACGAACAACCACTAGGCGGCGATGCCGAACTTCTCGAGGCCGTACAGCTCGATGGCGTTGCCCCGGAGCAGCTTGTAGGTCTCCTCGTCGTCGAGCCCGGCCTGCGCCACGATCCTGGTGGCCACCTCCTTGGTGTGGGGGAAGGTGGAATCGGCGTGGGGATAGTCCACCTCGAAGGTGATCTGGTCCATGCCGATCAAGTCCCGGTTGCGCAGCCCCACCTCGTCGTCGAACATGCAGCCCCACACGTGACCGGCGATGTAGGAGGACGGCGGATTGGGCAGGTTCACCCCGAAGTCGCCGTCGTCGTTGTTGATCCGTTCCTCCCACAGCTTGTCCATGCGCTCGATCACATAGGGCATCCAGCCCACCTGACCCTCGCTGTAGGCCACCCGCAGGCCGGGATACCGCTCGAACACCCCCGACAGCACGTAGTCGCACATCGATCCCATGGCGTTGCTGAAGGTGATGGTGGAGCTGACCGCGAACGGCGCATCCGGCGAGGTGGTGGGCATCTTGGAGGACGACCCGATGTGCATGTTCACCACCGTGCCCGTCTCCTCGCAGGCAGCGAAGAACGGCTCCCAGAACCCGCTCGGGTCGTGGATCGAGGGCAGCCCCAGGTGGTAGGGATTCTCGGAGAAGGCCACCGCGAAGCTGCCCTTGTCGGCGCACCGGTGAATCTCCTCGGCGGCGAGGCGGGCGTCCCACAGCGGGATGATGGTGAGCGGTATCAGGCGCCCCTGGCCGTCCCCGGCACACCACTCGTCGATCATCCAGTCGTTGTAGGCCTTGACGCACAACAGGGCCAGCTCCTTGTCCTCCCGCTCGTGGAAGGCCTGACCGCAGAACCGGGGCAACACGTTGGGGAAGCAGATCGACGCCTCCACGTGGTTGGCGTCCATGTCCTGCAGGCGCTCGGTTTGCTTCCAGCAACCGGGCAGGATCTCGTCGAACGTCACCGGGGTGTTGGTCAACGGTTCGAACCCGATGGCGGCCGACAGCTTGGGAAACGGGTAGATGAGGTCGTCGTAGAGCCACCAGTCGCCCCACGTGCCGTCGGGCACCCCCTTCTCGTAGCTGAACACCCCCCCCTCGAAGTGGAACTTGGCCCGGTCGCGCTCCACCCGCGGGCAGCGGTCGTGGTACTTGCGGGGGAGCCGGTTGGTCCACAAGTCGGGGGGCTCCACCACGTGGTCGTCCACGGAGATGATGCGAGGGATGTCTGCCATGGGCCCCGAGTGTATCGGCGGAGGGGCACACGGCGTTCACCCGGCGCCGGGTTGCTCGGCAATGCCCCCGGCGATGCCCTAGATTGATCACCACTCGCACTGCAGCCACACGCACGGGGGACAAGCCATGTTCGACACCATCATCACGGGCGGCGACATCATCGACGGGACCGGCAGTCCCCGCTATCGGGCCGACCTCGGCCTGCGGGACGGGCGGATCGCCACCATCGGCGACCTGAGCGCGGCCCAGGCGGCCGACACGGTGGACGCCACCGGCAAGGCGGTGTGCCCCGGCTTCATCGACGTCCACACCCACCTGGACGCCCAGGTGTTCTGGGACACCACGCTCAGCCCCTCCCCCCTGCACGGGGTGACCAGCGTCATCGGGGGCAACTGCGGGTTCACCATCGCCCCGCTCAGCGACAACCCCGCCGACGGCGAGTACCTCATGCACATGCTGGCCCGGGTGGAGGGGATGCCGCTGGAGTCGCTGCAGGAGGGCGTGCCGTGGAATTGGCGGTCCACCGCCGAGTACTTCGACGCCTTCGACGGCACCCTCTCCATCAATACCGCCTTCAAGGTGGGGCACTCCGCCTTGCGCCGGGTGGTGATGGGCGAGGACTGCGTGCGCCGGGAGGCCACCCCCGAGGAGCTGGAGGAGATGAAGAGCCTCCTCCGGGCCGGTTTGGAGGCCGGGGCCCTGGGGTTCTCGTCTTCGTGGGCCCGCACCCACAACGACCCGTTCGGCAACATGGTGCCCAGCCGCTACGCCGGCCGCCACGAGCTGGTGGAGCTGGCCCGGGTGTGCTCGGAGTTCGAGGGGACCTCTTTGGAGCTGATCCCCTGCGTCGGCCCGTTCGACGATGACGCCATCTCGCTCATGACCGACATGTCGGTGGCGGCCCAGACCCAGCTCAACTGGAACGTGATGACGGTGGGCGCGGCCAACCTGGACGACTGTTACGCCAAGCTGCGGGCCAGCGACCACGCCCGGGCCCACGGCGGCAAGGTGGTGGCCCTCACCGTGCCCATGGCCTTCTCGGTGCGCCTGAGCATGGCGGGCGGATTCGTGCTGGACGCCCTGCCCGAATGGGAATCGGCCATGCTGGCCCCCCCGGCGGAGAAGTTGGCGTTGCTGTCCGATCAGGCCGAGCGTGACCGGCTGGCCGGGCTGGCCGCCCAGCCCGGCCCCCTGCAGGGCGTGGCCGACTGGTCCACCAAGATCATCTTCGACACCTTCGCTCCCGAGAACGAGCAGTACGAGGGGCGCACGGTGGGCGAGATCGCCGAGGACGAGGGCAAGACCCCGTTCGACGCCCTGTGCGACATCGTGGTGGCCGACGAGTTGCGGACCTCCTTCGGCACGGCCCCACCGGTCTCCTCCCCCGAGGACTGGAAGGCCCGCATGGAGATCTGGCGGGACGGTCGGGCGGTGATCGGCGCCTCCGACGCCGGCGCCCACCTCGACCTGTTCATGACCGCCAACTACGCCACCACCATGCTGGGCCAGTGCATGCGCGAACAGGGCCTCATCTCCACCGAGGAAGCAGTCCACCTGATGACCGACGTGCAGGCCCGACTGTACGGGCTTCGGGAGCGGGGCCAACTCCAGGAGGGCTGGCACGGCGACGTGGTGGTCATGGACGAGACCCGAGTGGGCGCCCGCCCCCTCACCACGCTGGCCGACCTGCCCGCCGGGGCCCCCCGCCTGTACGGGGAGGCCGACGGCATCGACCACGTGTTCTGCAACGGCGCCGAGATCGTCCGCCACGGGCAGTTCACCGACGCCCGCCCCGGCAAGCACCTGCGCAGCGGCAGCGACACCCGCCAGGTGGAGCTGGCCTGACCCGCCATTCCCCCACCAGAACCCACCCCCCACCTACCCAGACCAGGAGCCACCATGCCCGAAGCAGTCATCGTCGCCACCTCCCGCACCCCCATCGGTCGGGCCGTCAAGGGATCGCTCGTCGACGTCCGTCCCGACGACATGTCGGCGTTCATCATCGACGACGTGTTGGGCAAGGTTGCCCCCCTCGACCGAACCGAGGTCGAGGACGTGATGTGGGGCTGCGCCCAGCCCGCGGGCGAAGCCGGCTACAACATCGCCCGGCTGTCGGGGCTGATGGCCGGGCTGGACGTGCCCGGCGTGACCGTGAACCGGTACTGCTCGTCCTCGCTGCAGACCATCCGCATGGCGGCCCACGCCATTCGGGCGGGCGAGGGCGACGTGTTCGTGTCCGGGGGCGTGGAGTGCGTGAGCCGGTTCGGCGCCGGGGCAGCCGACCGAGGGGGCAAGAACGAGAAGTTCGCCGAGGCCGAGGCCCGATCGGCCGATCGCAGCGGTGATGGGACCCCCGACTGGGCACCCCCCGAGGGCCTGCCCGACATCTACATCGCCATGGGCCAGACCGCCGAGAACGTGGCCCAGTTCAAGGGGGTGAGCCGCCAACGCCAGGACGAGTTCGGGGTGTTGTCTCAGAACCGGGCCGAGGCCGCCCAGGATCGGGGTTTTTTCGAGCGGGAGATCACCCCGTTCCCGCTGGCCGACGGCACCGTGGTGAGCGCCGACGACGGCATCCGCCCCGGCACCGTCATCGACAAGGTGTCGCAGCTCAAGCCGGTGTTCCGACCCGACGGCACCGTGACCGCGGGCAACGCCTGCCCGCTCAACGACGGGGCGGCCGCGGTGGTGGTGATGAGCGACACCAAGGCCGCCGAGTTGGGCGTTCGGCCGCTGGCCCGGATCGTGGCCTCGGCGGTGGCCGCGGTCAACCCCGAGGTCATGGGGCTCGGCCCCATTCCGGCCATCGCCCAGGTGCTGGAACGGGCGGGCATGACCATCGACGACGTCGACTTGGTGGAGATCAACGAGGCGTTCGCCGCTCAGGTGATCCCGTGCGCCGACGAGTTGGGCATCGATTTCGACAAGCTCAACGTGAACGGCGGCGCAATCGCCCTCGGACATCCCTTCGGCATGACCGGTTCCCGCATCATGGGCACGCTGCTCAACGGGCTCGAGGACGCCGACAAGACCATCGGCGTGGAGAGCATGTGTGTGGGCGGGGGCCAGGGCATGGCCATGATCGTCGAGCGGTTGAGCTGAGCGGTTCCCACCCCGGCTACGTGCCGTAGATCCCGGCTAGGTTCCGTAGCGGCGCACTCCGGCGCCGTAGCGGACGGCGAACAGCTTGAGCACCTCGCCGGATTCGGCGTGGCAACAGGTGGCGTCCTTGGAGAAGAGCAGCTCCCCGTCCACCGTCACGTCGAAGACGCCGGAGCTACCGGTGACCAGGGTCAGTTCCTCGATGATGTGCTGGTAGTTGGTCAGCAGGTCTCGGGCGGCGCTCACGGCGCGCTCGGAGTAGTCTCACGGCACGCAGTAGGTGATGGAGATGCGATGTCGCTGGGCCATGGGTGCAGGCTACCGCCGCGCCGTCCCGGCCACTACTGCGCCCCACTACTGCGCCCCACAACGACCCCCCAGGACTACGGTGGCGGTCATGGCCGCGATGAGCGAACAGCAGTTTGGACCGTTGCACCTGCGGATCGACCGCCGGGTGGGCTGGGTGACCATCGACCACCCGCCCAAGCACCTGGTGGACGGTGCCTTCATCGGGGGGCTGATCGGCCTGCTCGACGCGGTAGAGGCCGACGACCGGGCGGGCGTGCTGGTGTTCGAGAGCGCCGACCCCGATTTCTTCCTGATGCACGGCGACGTGGAACAAATCCTCACCATGCGCCCGCCCGACGAGGAACCCACCGAACCCAACGTGGCCGCGGCCGCCTTCGACCGCTGCCGGACCATCGGGGTGGCCACCATCGGAATGATCAACGGGGTGGCCCGCGGGGGCGGCTCGGAGTTCCTGCTCTCCCTGGACATGCGATTTGCCGGTCCCCGTACTCTGCTGGGCCAACCCGAGGTGGCCATGGGCATCATCCCCGGCGCCAGTGGTACCCAGCGCCTGGCCCGCCTGGTGGGGCGCAGTCGTGCCCTGGAGATCATCTTGTCGGGCAATGACGTGGAGGCGGAGGAAGCCGCCGCCATCGGCTACGTCAACCGGGTGCTGCCCACCGACCGACTGCGGGCCCACACCACCCAGGTCGCTCGGCGAATCGCGGCGTCGCCCCCGCTGTCGATCGCCCGGGCCAAGCAGGCGGTGGACGCCGCGCTGGGTCCGGTGACGCCGGGGCTGTTGGTCGAAACCCAGGGCATGGCGGCTTGCGCGGCCTCCGGCCAACACGTCCCCCTGATGCAACGTTTCCTGGACGCGGGCGGCCAATCCCGTGACGCCGAGCGCGGAGCTGAGTCGATGGCCCACGTCATCGACCGCATGCTGGAACTGGGCGATTGAGCGCCGAGGAACTCAGCCACCCGATCGTCAACGACTGACCGGCTCAGGCCGGTTACGGACGGCTCAGGCCAGTTCCGGCCACAACTCCAGAGCGGTGCCCCCGAGGAACCGGGCCTGCTCCCGTTGGGTGAGGCCGCGGCACGCGGTCCGGGCCTGATCCACCAACACTGCGTAGGGCCGATCGTGGGTTTGCGAGTAGTCCGACCCCCACAGCAGCCGGTCGGCGCCGAATTGCCCGACCAACCGTTCCAGCGTGGCCTCGGGGTCGCCGGAGTCCAGCACGTGGGGGGTGACCTTGAGGTACAGGTTGGACAGGTGGGCGAATCGGCCAATGGTGTCGGGGGCGAACCCGCAGTGATCCAGGGCCACCACCACGTCGGGGTGGTGGGCCAGGGCCTCCCCCACCGCTTCGAGGTGCTCGGGGACGGTGGCGGCGCTCACCCGCAGGCCCAGCCCCCGGGCGGCGTCCCACATCGCCTCGTCCTGCAGGGGTCCTCCCCCGGCGATGGCGAAGAAGCGCACCCCGCCCACCCCAGAAGCGGCGAGGGCCTCCAGCTCAGCGGCGTCCTCCACGATGGCCACCGCCCCGAACCGCTCCGGGTAAGCCGCCCGGGCGTCCACCAGATAGGAGTTGTCGGTGCCGTAGCCCCCCTGGGCCTGCACCAACAGGGCCCGGTCCACCCCGGCTCGGGCCATTTCCCCCACCAATTCGTCCACCGTCACCGGGGCCTCCCGCACCCACTCCACCCCCGGATAGTCGGCCAACTGCAGCGGATACCGCTGATGGTCGTCGGCGATCACATGGGTATGGCTGTCCACCACCAACACCCCGCCAGTCTGCCCGACGCCGGCCCGCCCTAGGGAACCGGCCTCACCTCGACAAACCCCGCGGCCGTGAAATCACCGCCAAAGGCCAACGCCTCTCCGATGCGCTCCCGACGCATGATCTCGAAGCTGGTGGCGTCCACATAGGAATAGGGGCGCTCGTCCCTCAAGTGCAGCCATTGCCACGCCCGTTCGTCGACGGCATCGTCCACCACCACGACCGACACACGGCCGGAACTCCGCACCGACTCCACAAAGCGGTCGGCAGCCGAATGACCTGCCCGCCGCCGCAACCATGTCCAGGTCTCCCCCAACACCAGATTCGACGTGCGAACCGGGCTTCGGTCGCCTTGCCACAGTTGGCGGGCATCCTCGTGGCGGCGGTCGCGAGGTACCTGGAGCCCGACCCAAAACGACGTATCGGCGAACCTCATTCTGCCAACCCGTAGATGACCGCATCGAGGTCCTCGTCGGGATCCACGTCCACGCGGCCGATCAACTCGTCCACCGGATCGGTGGTGGCCTGCAGTTGGTCGGCCAGTGACGCCCGGATGGCCTCTCGCAGCAGCGACGAACGAGAGGTGCCCCGCCGGGCCGCCTCGGCCGTCAACACCTCGTCCACCTCCTCGTCCAGGTAGAGCTGTATACGCCGCATTCTTGGAGTATACACCACCTATCCCATCACGGCGTCGCCTCCGATTGGTGCCGTGGGCGAGCGGACAGCCCTGGCTAAAGCAAGGGCAGGGCCAGGTCAGAGGCCCAGGACGGGGCGGAGGAACTTGCCGGTGTGGCTGTGGTCGGATCGGGCCACCAGTTCGGGCGGGCCTTCGGCCACCACGGTGCCCCCGTTGTCGCCGCCCTCGGGGCCCAGGTCCACGATCCAATCGGCCGTCTTGACCACGTCCAGGTTGTGCTCGATCACCAACACGGTGTTGCCCTGGTCGACCAGGCGGCTGAGCACGGCCAAGAGTTTGCGGACGTCGTCGAAGTGCAGGCCGGTGGTGGGTTCGTCCAGGATGTAGATGGTGTGGCCGGTGGGCCGTTTGGCCAGCTCGGAGGCCAGCTTCACCCGTTGGGCCTCGCCCCCCGAGAGGGTGGGGGCGGGCTGACCGAGGCGGACGTACCCCAACCCCACGTCCACCAGGGTCTGCATGTGGCGGACGATGGCGGGCTGGTTCCCGAAGAATTCCAGGGCGTCGGCGCACGACATGTCCAGCACCTCGGAGATGGTGCGCCCCTTGAACTCGATGTCCAGCGTGTCCCGGTTGTAGCGAGCCCCCTTGCACACCTCACAGGGCACGTAGACATCGGGCAGGAAGTGCATCTCGATCTTGATGGTCCCGTCCCCGGAGCAGGCCTCACACCGACCGCCCTTCACGTTGAAGGAGAAGCGGCCGGGCATGTAACCCCGCACCCGGGCTTCGGGGGTTTGGGCGAACAGCTTGCGGATGTGGTCGAACACGCTGGTGTAGGTGGCCGGGTTCGACCGGGGGGTGCGGCCGATGGGCTGCTGGTCGATGTTGATGACCTTGTCGAGGGCCTCGGTGCCGTCGATCCCCTTGTGCAGGCCGGGGGGAATCTTGGACTTGTAGATCCGCTGCATGAGGGAGCGGTACAAGATGTCGTTCACCAGGGTGGACTTGCCCGAGCCCGACACCCCGGTGACGGTCACCAGACACCCCAGCGGGATGTCCACGTCGATGTCGCCCAGGTTGTGTTCCCGAGCGCCCCGGATGGTCAGCCAGTGGTCTCCGGGGGCCCGGCGGCGGGCCGGGACCGGTATCTGTTTGCGGCCCGACAGGTACTGCCCGGTGAGCGACCGCTCGTTGTCCATCAACTCGGCCACCGTGCCGGAGTGCACCACGGTGCCCCCGTGCTCACCGGCACCAGGTCCGATGTCCACCACGTGATCGGCCACCCGCACCGTCTCCTCGTCGTGCTCCACCACCAGCACGGTGTTGCCCAGATCTCGCATCCGCTCCAGGGTGTCGATGAGGCGCCGATTGTCCCGCTGGTGCAGACCGATGGAGGGCTCGTCCAGCACGTAGAGCACGCCCACCAGGCCGCTGCCGATCTGAGAGGCCAACCGGATGCGCTGGGCCTCCCCCCCGCTCAGCGTCCCCGCCGAGCGTCCCAGGGTCAGGTACTCCAGCCCCACGTCGAGCAGGAACTTGAGCCGGGCGTTGATCTCCTTGAGCACCTGCCCGGCGATGGTCTGATCCCGCTCCGACAGCGCCAAGGTGGCCAACGCGGCGGCGGAGTCCCGGATGGACAGCGAGCACACGTCGTCGATGGTGCGGCCGTCCACGGTGACGGCCCGGGCCAGCGGATTGAGCCGGGCGCCGTCACACCCCGAGCAGGCCACCTCCCGCATGTAGCCCTCGATCTGGGCCCGGACCGCGTCGGAGTCCGACTCGCTGTGGCGGCGTTCCAGATAGGGGATGACCCCCTCGTAGCGGGCGTTGTAGCGGCGGACCCGGCCGTAGCGGTTGCGGAAGCGGACCTCGGTGCGCTGGTTGGCGATGCCCTTGCCGTAGAGGAGCAGGTCGTGATGGTCGCGGTCCAGGCTCCCCCAGGGCTCGTCCATCGGGATGTCCCGGTCCTCGGCCACCGACTCCACCAACCGCTTGAAGTACTGGTTGTGGCCCTTGGACCAGGGGGCGATGGCCCCGTCCTCCAGGCTCAGGTCGGGGTCGGGAATCACCAGGCGGGGGTCCACCTGGAACACCATGCCCAGCCCGTCGCAACCCTGGCAGGCCCCGTAGGGGGAGTTGAAGGAGAAGTTCCGCGGGGCCAACTCCTCGAACGACTTCCCGTCCGACGGCCGGGACAGGTGCTGGGAGAACGTGATCGTCTCGGGCTCGTCATCGGGCTCCTGGGGCATGATCATCAGCTCGGCCACGCCCTCGGCCAGACCCAGGGCCGTCTCCATGGATTCGGTGAGCCGGCGCTCGATGCCCTCCCGCATCACCAGCCGATCCACCACCACCGAGATGCTGTGCATTTCGTAGCGGGCCAGATCGAGGGTGTCGATGCCGCCGTCCAGCTCGATCTGCTCACCGTCGACGATGGCCCGGGCGAATCCCTCGGAGGCCAACTCGCCCAGCAGGGTGTCGTAGGTGCCCTTGCGCCCCCGCACCACCGGGGCCAGCACCTGGAACCGCACCCCCTCGGGCATCTCCATCACCCGGTCCACGATCTGCTGGGGGGTCTGGCGTACCAGCCGCTCGCCGGTCTCGGGGTCGTGGGGAATACCGATGCGGGCGAACAGCAGCCGCAGGTAGTCGTACACCTCGGTGATGGTGCCCACGGTGGAGCGGGGGTTGCGCGAGGCGCTCTTCTGGTCGATGGAGATGGCCGGCGACAGACCGTCGATGAAGTCCACGTCGGGTTTGTCCATCTGGCCCAGGAACTGACGGGCATAGGCCGACAGGGACTCCACGTAGCGGCGCTGCCCTTCGGCGTAGATGGTGTCGAAGGCCAGCGACGACTTCCCCGACCCGGAGATGCCGGTGAAAACGATGAGCCGGTCACGAGGTATCGTCAGTTGCACGTCGCGCAGATTGTGCTCACGCGCCCCTTGGATGACGATTTCGTCGGCCACGCCGTGAACTTACCGGGCGACGCCGAGACGGAGACAAGAGAACCGCCGAACGGGGGCAGAAATATGCCTCGATGCAGCCGGAGATAGCAGGTCAGTGCCCTACCCCCACGTGTTCCAACCCCTCGAGTTGGGAGGCTGCACGCTCTCCAACCGGATCGTCCGGGCCGCCCACAGCACCGGGGCCACCGGCGAGGCCCTGATCGCCTACCACGAGGCCCGGGCCCGGGGGGGCGCGGCGCTCACCGTCCTGCAGATCGCCGGGGTGCATCCCGCCTCCGCCACCGACATCCCGGTGTACTCCGACAAGGTGTTGCCGTTCTACGAGGAGATGGCCGCCCGCCTGCACGCCGCCGGTGGCCGGGTGTTCCAGCAGCTCTGGCACGGAGGGGCCGCGGTGGAACAACGGTCGTTGACCCGATTCCGGACCCCGGTGGCCCCCAGCGCGGTGCCCAATCCCATGGTCGGCATCGTGCCCCAGGCGCTGACCACGGCCATGATCGACGAGCTGGTGGAGGCCTTCGCCACCGCCGCCCGACGCTGCGAACAAGGCGGCCTGGACGGGGTGGAGCTGCACGCCGCCCACGGCTATCTGATCGGGCAGTTCCTCTCCCCCGCCACCAACCTGCGGGAGGACGGCTACGGCGGCGACCTGGAGAATCGCACCCGGTTCCTGCGAGAAGTCCTGGCGGCGGTGCGCCAGGAGACCAGCCCCGGATTCCCCGTCGGCATCCGCCTGTCGGCCGACGACCAGATCGAGGGCGGCATCCGTCCCGAGGAGGCGGCGGCCATCGCCCGGCGGGTGGAGTCCGACATCAACTTCCTCGACGTGTCCCTGTCGTCGTACTGGCGCTTCCACCGCTTGCTGTCCACCCTGGACGAGGGTCTGGGCTACGAGGTGCCCACCAGTGAGGTGGTCACCCGGGCGGTGGAGGTGCCCGCCATCGTCACCGGTCGCATCACCACCCTGGACCACGCCGAGCACCTGATCAGAAGCGGGGTGGCCGACATGGTGTCGGTGGTTCGGGGGATGATCGCCGACCCCGACCTGGTGGTGAAGGCCCGAGAGGGCCGGGAGCGGGAAATCCGGCCGTGCATCGGCACCTCGGTGGGCTGCGTGGCCCGGTTCATGGTGGCGGGCCAGATGCGCTGCGTGGTGAACGCCGCCGCCGGGCAGGAGACCCGCGTGGCGTTCGAGGTGGTCGACCAGGCGCCCCGGCCCAAGCGGGTGCTGGTGGCCGGGGGCGGACCGGCGGGGCTCGAAGCCGCCCGAGCGGCGGCTCTGCGGGGGCACGAGGTGGTGCTCCACGAGATGACCGGGGCGCTCGGGGGTCAGGTGCGCATGGCGGCGTCGGTGCCGCCCCGGTCCGACCTGGGGGCCATCACCGCCTTTCTGGCCGACGAGCTCGACCGTCTCGGGGTGACCGTGCGGCTCCGTTCACCGGTCGATCCCGACGTGGTGGCCGAGGAGCACCCCGACGAGCTGATCATCGCCACCGGCACCACCCCCCGTCGCGGCTTTCAGATCTCCGCGCCGTCGCGGCCGATCCCCGGTGCCGACCTGCCCCACGTGTTCACCAGTTGGGAGGTGCTGGGATTCGGGGGGCGGGCCGCCATCGGCCGCCGGGCGGTGGTCTTCGACGACACCGGCACCTTCGAGGCCATCTCGGTGTGCGACGCGCTACTGGCCGCGGGGGCGGAGGTGACCCTGCTCAGCCGGCTGGAGCAGGTGGGCGCGGCCATCCCCTATCCGCCGGCCACAGTGGAGGCCAGCCGGGAACGGCTGTTCAGCGGGGCGTTCTCCTTCACCCCGGCGGTGGCCCTGGAGGAGATCACCGCGCCGGGCACCGACGGGTTCGGCACCGTGGTCACCGGTGATCTGGGCACCGGCCGGAAGCGGTCGTTCGACGCCGACACCGTGGTGGTGGTGAGCTACCACCACTGCAACCGGGAGCTGGCCGACTGGACGGCGGCCGACCGGAGCGACACCGGTTCGTACAACCTGCACCTGGTGGGCGACGTGAACGGCACCAACAGCATCATGGCCGCCATCCATGCCGGGGCCCGGGTGGGACGGGCGATCTGAGCGGCCGGCGCGGGTGGCCGGGATCGGCGCCCACCGAATGCGCAGCCGGGCGAGTCCTCAGACCATGGCCCGGAGATCGCGCTGGAGGTCTTTGATCTCGTCGCGCAGGCGGGCGGCGTACTCGAACTTCAACTCGCCGGCGGCCTCGTTCATCTCCTCGGTGAGGGTGTGGATCAGACGCTCGATCCCGCCGGAGTCCAGCTCGATCACCTCAGTCGCGCGCCGCCCCCGGTCCAGGGTGCGGGAGCGTCGGCCACCCCCCGGGATGGGGGCCCCGTCCTCGGCCGGGCGCAGCTCGGCCAGGATGTCGCTGACCGCCTTGCGGATGGTCTGGGGGTTGATGCCGTGCTGCTCGTTGAAGGCCTGCTGCAACCCCCGCCGCCGGTGGGTCTCGGATATGGCCCGCTTCATGGAGTCGGTCACCACGTCGGCGTACATGATCACCTGGCCGTCCACGTTGCGGGCCGCCCGGCCGATGGTCTGGATCAGCGAGGTCTCGCTCCGCAGGAACCCCTCCTTGTCGGCGTCCAGGATGGCCACCAGCGACACCTCGGGCAGATCCAGCCCCTCCCGCAGCAGGTTGATGCCCACCAGCACGTCGAACTCCCCCAGCCGCAGATCCCGCAGGATCTCGATCCGCTCGATGGTGTCCACCTCGCTGTGCAGGTAGCGCACGAGCACCCCCAACTCCAACAGGTACTCGGTCAGATCCTCGGCCATCTTCTTGGTGAGGGTGGTGACCAGCACCCGCTGGCCCCGCTCGGTGCGGTCCTCGATGAGCTTCATCAGGTCGTCGATCTGACCCTTGGTGGGCCGCACCTGCACCTCGGGGTCCACCAGTCCGGTGGGCCGCACGATCTGTTCCACCACCTGGTCGGACACGTTGAGCTCGTAGTCGCTGGGGGTGGCCGACAGAAATACCACCTGGCCCACCCGATCCATGACCTCCTCGAACCGGAGCGGGCGATTGTCCACCGCCGAGGGCAGCCGGAAGCCGTGCTCCACCAGGGTTTGCTTGCGGCTCCGGTCCCCCTCGTACTGGCCGTGGAGCTGGGGCACGGCCACGTGGGACTCGTCGATCACGGTCACAAAGTCGTCGGGGAAGTAGTCCAACAGGGTGAAGGGCCGCTCCCCCGGCGCCCGGCCGTCGATGTGGCGGGAGTAGTTCTCGATGCCGTTGCAGAAGCCGATCTCCTGCATCATCTCCAAGTCGTAGGTGGTGCGCATCCGCAGACGCTGGGCCTCCAGCAGCTTCCCCTCCTTCTCGAAGCGGGCCAGTTGCTCCTGCAACTCGGCCTCGATGCCCGCAATGGCCTGCTGCATGCGCTCGGTCCCGGCCACGTAGTGGGTGGCGGGAAACACCACCACCTCGCTCAGGCTCTGCAGTCGCTCCCCGGTCACCGGATCAACGGTGGTGATCTGCTCCACCTCGTCGCCGAAGAGCTGGATCCGCACCACGTACTCCTCGTAGGCCGGGTGGACCTCGATCACGTCGCCCCGCACCCGGAAGCGCCCCCGCACCAGGTTGGCGTCGTTGCGCTCGTACTGCATGTCCACCAACCGCCGCAGCAGGTCGCGCTGGTCGTAGCTCTGACCCACCTTGGAAATGCACAGCAGGTTCCGGTACTCCTCGGGCGCCCCCAGCCCGTAGATGCACGACACCGAGGCCACCACGATCACGTCACGGCGGGTGAGCAGCGCCTCGGTGGTGGAATGGCGCAGTCGGTCGATCTCGTCGTTGACCGAGGAGTCCTTCTCGATGTAGGTGTCCGAGGCGGGCATGTAGGCCTCGGGCTGGTAGTAGTCGTAGTAGGACACGAAGTACTCCACCCGGTTGTCGGGGAAGAACTCCCGCATCTCGTTGGCCAACTGGGCGGCCAGCGATTTGTTGGGGGCCAGCACCAGGGTGGGGCGCTGCACCTGCTCGACCGTCCAGGCCACCGTGGCGCTCTTGCCCGAACCGGTGATGCCCAACAGGGTTTGGAACCGGTCGCCCCGCCCGAGTCCTTCGGACAGGGCGGCAATGGCCTTGGGCTGGTCCCCCGCCGGTCGAAACGACGAGACCATCCGAAAGGCGGCGTCCCCCGACGAGTTCACCGCACCGATGCTACCGGCGCCCGATTCATCGAGGTCGTGACGGACCCATAATCAATTGCTCACACTTGCATGGGAAGATGGGCGGCGGTGACGGTGGACGGAGAACCAGTGGTCGTCGTGGTGGAGGACGATCCCAACATCGCCGACCTGGTCGACATGTACCTGCGCCAGGACGGGTACCGGGTGTATCAGGCGGCCGACGGCCAGACCGGGCTGGAACGCATCCGCCGGCACCGGCCCAAGCTGGTCGTCCTCGATATCGGCCTGCCCGGCGATCTCGACGGTATTCAGGTGTGCCGCGAGCTGCGGGCTTCTTCCGACGTGCCCGTCATCATGCTCACCGCCCGGGACAGCGAGATCGACCGAGTGCTCGGTTTGGAGCTGGGGGCCGACGACTACGTGACCAAGCCCTTCTCCCCTCGGGAGTTGGTGGCTCGCGTGCGGGCGGTGTTGCGCCGTATCGAGAGGGATCCTCGGGCCGACTTGCCCCCGGTGCTGGATGTGGGCCCCGTGGAAGTGGACACCGCCCGCCGAGAGGTACGACTCCACGGCGCCCCGGTGGCGGTCACCGCCCGGGAATACGACCTGCTCAGGTACCTGGCCGAAAACCGGGGGCTGGCCCTCAGCCGTCGACAGTTGTTGGACGGCGTGTGGGGCTACGACTGGGTGGGTGACGAACGGACCGTGGACGTACACGTACTCCAACTCCGCAAGAAACTGGGCGACGCCCTGCAAGTGGCCACCGTGCGGGGCGTGGGTTACCGGCTGGACTGAAGGGTCGGACGTGCGGAAGCGACGAGCAGGAGCCAAGGCATGCGGCGGCGGCTGACCATTGCCTTGCTGGGAACGGTGCTGGTGTCGCTGCTTCTGGCCGGCATCGTGACCCTCAGCCTGGTCCGCCGGGCCGATCGCCAGGCCACCCAGCGGGCCCTCGAGCAGGAAGCCACCGTGTTGGCCGAACTCATGGAGACGAATCCCTTCGACCTGCGGCATCCCAACCCCCGCCTGTTGCTGGCGGCGGAGACGCTGCGCCGCAACGACGTGACGGTCCTGCTGCTGCGGGACCGGGCCGTGCTGGGAGAGTTCCCCGACCAGGTCCTGCCCGAGGATCTTCACCCCCTGGCCGCGGGCTCCGAGCGGCAAGTGAGCGGCATCCGGGGATCCACGGCGTGGGCGGCGGCCGTGGGCGAGCGACCGGGACGGCTCCCCACGGCGGTGGTGCTGACCGACGACGCCGACCAGCTTCTGGGCACGGTGGTGCGGTGGTCGGTGGTGTCGGCGGCGATCTCCCTGGGACTCGCTGCGGTGGTGGCCGCGGTCCTGAGCCGCCGGTTGACCCGCCCTCTGAGCCAGGCCCGCGACGCCACCTTGACCATCGCGGACGGCGACCTCAGCGCCCGGGTGCCGATCCAGGCGGGCCGCCGCGACGAGATCGGCGACCTGTCAAGCTCCATCAACGACATGGCCGCCTCGCTGGAGCGATCCCACAACGTGGAGCGACAGTTCTTGATGTCGATTTCCCACGACCTGCGGACACCGCTGACCTCCATTCGCGGCTACAGCGAGGCCATTGTCGACGGCACCGCCGCCGACGAACCCCAGGCCGCCGAGATCATCGTTTCCGAGGCGGCGCGCTTGGAGCGGCTGGTGAACGATCTCCTGGATCTGGCTCGGCTGGATGCCCGGGAGTTCACCCTGGATCTTCGCCTGGTCGATGTGGGCACCGTGATCGAGGAGGTGTGCGCCGGGTTCGCCCAGGTTGCCGCCGACCGGCAACTCGAACTGCGCGCCCTCATGCCAGCGGAGACGGGCCGGGTAGCCCCGGTCATGGCCTGGTGCGACCCCGGGCGTCTGGCCCAGATCATCGCCAATCTCGTGCAGAACGCGCTCAGGTTCGCCGACACCATCGTCCAGGTGGAGTGCCGGATGGAGGACTCGAGCGACGACCCGGCCGTCGGGGCCCGGACGATCATCACGGTGGCCGACGACGGGCCCGGCATCAGCGAACAGGACCGCCCTCACGTGTTCGAGCGTCTCTACGTGGCCCGGCACACGCCCCAGGCCAAGGAGGCCGGTTCGGGCTTGGGCCTGGCCATCGTGGCCGAACTGGCCGAAGCCATGAACGGCGCCGTGAGCGTGGCCGGCCGACACCCCGTTGGGACGCAGTTCACCGTGGAGCTTCCCGGTACGGAGCCTGAAGAGTCTTCCGGCTGATCCGACTGCGCCCTGGCCGACCCTCGGGCGGCCTGAGGGCGGTCCGGCCGCGCCGGATCAGACCGGTTCGGGGGTCTCCTCGGCGATGGGCCCCTCCGCCAATTCGGCATCCTCCGGCACCGAGGCCCCGGCAGCGTCCACGGCCGCGTCGGCCCCGTCATCCCCTCCCTCGAGTTCGGGGGCGGGGGTGGCGGCTTCATGGTCTTCGGCCCCAGTGGGTGGAGCAGCGATGGCTTCACCCTCGTCGGAGTAGTACTCGGCCCAGGCTTCGTCCTGGTCGGCGGCCACGTCGCCGGTCACCCCACCGATGTAGTTGCCCTCGTCGTCGTAGGCGTGCTCGCCGAAATGCTCCTGGAACTCGGCGGCCACCACCCCGCCCTCGGCGGCCTGCTTGATCGACAGGCTGATGCGGCGGCGGTTGATGTCCAGATCGATGATCTTCACCCACAGCTCCTCGCCGGGGGTGACCACCTGTTCGGGCAGGTCGATGTGGTGGGAGGAGATCTCCGAGATGTGCACCAAGCCCTCGATGCTCTCGCCCACCTGCACGAAGGCCCCGAACGGCACCAGCTTGGTCACCCGGCCGTACACCAGCTCGCCCACCTGGTGGCTGGAGGCGAACTCCTGCCAGGGATCCTGCTGGGTGGCCTTCAGCGACAGGCTGATCCGCTCCCGGTCCAGGTCCACCTCGAGCACCTGCACCTCGATCTCGTCGCCCACCTGCACCACCGCGCTGGGGTGATCCACGTGCTTCCACGACAGCTCGGACACGTGGACCAGCCCGTCCATGCCACCCAGGTCCACGAAGGCCCCGAAGTTCACCACCGAGGACACCACACCGCTGCGGCGCTCCCCCGGCTTGAGGTTGTCCAGGAAGGCCTCTCGCTGTTCCTTCTCGGTCTCCTCCAGCCAGGCCCGCCGGGACAACACCACGTTGTTGCGGTTCTTGTCCAGCTCGATGATCTTGGCCTCCAGGGTCTGGCCGATGTAGGGCTGCAGGTCGCGGACCCGCCGCAACTCCACCAACGATGCGGGCAAGAAGCCCCGCAGGCCGATGTCCAGGATCAGGCCGCCCTTGACCACCTCGATCACCGGTCCTGACACCGTGCCCTCGTTCTCCTTCACCGATTCGATGTTGCCCCAGGCCCGCTCGTACTGGGCCCGCTTCTTGGACAGGATCAGGTGGCCGTCCTTGTCCTCCTTCTGGAGCACCAGGGCCTCGATCTCCTCACCGAGGGTGACGATCTCACCGGGATCGGCCACGTTGCGGATGGACAGCTCCCGGGAGGGAATGATCCCCTCGGCCTTGTAGCCGATGTCCAGCAGCACCTCGTCCCGGTCGACCTTGACCACCTTGCCCGCCACGATCTGGCCGTCCTCCACCTGCACCATGCTGGCGGTGTAGGCGTCCTCCAGGTACTGATCCTCGATGTCCTGGTCGGTGATCTGGCGGGGGACGTAATTGCCCTCGGCGTCGAACGTCCCCACACCGTGGGGGGCTTCGAGCACTGCGGTCGCCGCGGCCGGGGCCGCAGGAGGTTCGGATGGGGCGGTGGTGGGGTCGGACACGGTTGATGAAGCCTCACGGGAGGATGCGGATACGACTGAGGGCGCGGTTCAAAAGCCTGAACCGGCCCGGTCATGGTAACAGCGCCGGTGGGAGCGGGCTACTTCGCGTCGGCCCAGGTGCGTCCCGAGGATAAGTGGACCTCCAGGGGCACCCGGAGCCGATAAGCCTCGGCCATGGTGCGGGTGGTCAGGTCGGCCACCGCGTCATGTTCCCCTTCGGGGACCTCCAGGATCACCTCGTCGTGTACCTGAAGGATGATCCGGCTGGCCAACCCCTGGTCGTCGAGGGCGTGGTCGAGGCGAACCAGCGCCACCTTGAAGATGTCGGCGGCCAGCCCCTGAATGCCGGAGTTCATGGCCTGGCGCTCGGCCGCCTGGCGCAGCCGGGGGTTGGGCGAGTTGATCTCGGGTAGCCGGCGGCGGCGACCGAACAGCGTCTCGGTGTAGCCCCGGGCCCGGGCCTCCTCCACCGTTCGATCCATGTACTCCCGCAGCGCGGGGAACGCCGAGAAGTACGCATCCAGGATCACCCCGGCCTCCCCGGTGGGGATGCTCAGCCGCTGGCCCAGTCCGTAGGCCTCCATGCCGTAGGCCAAGCCGTAGGACACCATCTTGGCGGTGGACCGCTCCTGGGGGCCCACCGCGCCGGGATCGATGCCGAACACCTGGGCGGCCACCGACGTGTGGACGTCCTGACCGGACTCGAAGGCGGCGATGAGTCCGGGATCCTCGGCCAGGTGGGCGATGCAGCGCAGCTCGATCTGGTTGTAGTCGGCCACCAGCAGCACACAGCCGTCGGCGGCCACGAACACCTGCCGGAACACCCGGCCGGTCTCGGTGCGCACCGGGATGTTGTGCAGGTTGGGGGCATCGGAGCTGAGGCGGCCGGTGCGGGCCACCGTCTGGTTGAAGGTGGCTCGGATGCGGTTGTCGGGTTCAACGGCCACCGCGGCCACCAAGCCCTCCCCGTAGGTGGAGCGCAGCTTCTCCACTTCCCGGTAGTCCAACAGGGCATCCACCACCGGGTGTTGGCCCCGCAGCTTCTCCAGGGTGGCGGCGTCGGTGCTGTAGGCCCCGGTCCGGGTCTTCTTCTGGGGGGGCAGCCCGAGCTGGTTGAACAAGAGCTCGCTGATCTGCTTGGAGGAGTTCACGTTGAACGTCCCGCCACCGGCGGCCTCAATGACCGTGGCCCGAAGACGGTCGGCGTCGGCCACGAGCTGGTCCCGCAGTCGGGTGAGCACCTCCACGTCCACGCCGATGCCCACGTGCTCCATGCGGGCCAGCACCCGCACCAGGGGCACCTCCATGTCGTCGTTGACGGCCCGCAGCCCCTGGGCGTCCAGGGCCTCCTGAAGCGGGGCGCACAGGTGGGCCACGGCCAGGGCGTCCAGGCCGGCCCGGGTGGACCGCTCCACCACATCGCCGGAGTCGTCGTCGAACAGCCGGGTCTCGTCGCCGGGATCGTCGCCGGGCAACTCCATCGGGGTGTAGGCCGAGAGCAGATCGGCCAACTCGTAGCGCTCGCCCGCCGGATCCAGGAGATAGGCGGCGATGCGGGTGTCGAGGGCCAACCCGGTAGCGTCGACGCCGTGACCCAACAGCCACAACACCAGGGGTTTGGCGTCGTGGGCCACGAATCCGACCCCGCCGCCGAAGAACTCGGCCATCGCCGCCCGCTCCGGCGACGCCGCCACGGTCTCCAGCAGTTCGCCCGGAAGCCACACCACCGTGCCCTGGTCCCGGTCGTCCACCACGGCCAGGCCCTCCAGGCGGCGGCGAAGGGGTTGGCGGGCATCGATGGGGTCACCCCAACTGGCGGCCAGCGCCACCGAGTCGCCGGGGGCGGCCAGGGCCTTCAGGGCGTCGGCTGCGGCCGCAGCGGTGCCCACCACGGTCACCGCCGCCTCCAGCACCCTGGTGGGGTCGTCGGCAGCCCCGAGATCAACGCCCAGCCCGTCGGCCACCAGATTGCGCAGGCCCTTGAACTCAAGAAAGTCCAACAGGGCGTTGACTTCGCCCACGTCCGGTTGGCCGAAGGCCAGATCGTCCACCCCCTGGGCCAAGGGCACGTCGCGCAGCAGCTCCATCAGCTCCAGGTTCATCCTCACCCGGTCCTCGGCGTCGCCCAGGTTCTGGCGGAGCTTGGGGGTTTGGTCGTCCAGGTGGCGGTACAGCTCGTCGATGCCGCCGTAGGCGTTGATCAGCTTGGCCGCCGTCTTCTCCCCCACGCCGTCCACGCCGGGCAGGTTGTCGGAGGCATCCCCCCGCAGCGCGGCGTAGGCCACGTAGTCGGCCGGTCGCACGCCGGTGCGCTCCTCGATGCCCGCCTCGTCGTACAGGGCGTAGTCGGACACCCCCCGCTTGTTGTAGAGAACCCGGACATGAGGGTCCTCCACCAGTTGGTAGGCGTCGCGGTCGCCGGTCACCACGATCACGTCCTCCCCTCGGTCCCGGGCCTGCGAGGCCAAGGTGGCGATCACGTCGTCGGCCTCGACGCCCGCGTGGTCCACCGCGGTGATGCCCAGGGTGTCCACCAACTCGCGCACCAGCCCGAGCTGCTGGCGCAGGGTTTCCGGAGTTTCCCGGCGGTTGGCCTTGTAGGTGTCGGTGCGTTCGTGCCGGAAGGTGGGCTCGGGCCGGTCGAAGGCCACGGCCATTCGGCCGGGGCGGTGGTCGCGCAACAGGGTGAGCAGCATCCGGGTGAAGCCGAACACCGCGTTGGTGGCCTGGCCGCCCGCGGTGGCCATGTCCTCGGGCAGGGCGAAAAAGGCCCGGTAGGCCAGCGAGTGGCCGTCCACCAACATGACCGGCCCCGATCCCGGCTCAGCCATCGGCCTGTTCCCCCTGGAGCGCCCGGAGCCGATGGGCGTCGGCCTCGATGATCTCGGCGGCCACGTCGGCCATGGATCGGCGCCCGCTCATGGCCTGGTGCTGGAGATACCGGTAGGCATCGGCCTCCGACATGGCGCTGAGGTCCATCAGCCGCCCCTTGGCCCGGTCGATCACCTTGCGGGCCTCCAGACGGGCCTCGGCCCGGGCCACTTGGTGGTTGAGTTCCACCAACTCCCGGAAGCGCACCAGGGCCACCTCCACCGCAGGCACCAGTTCGGCCCGCTCGAAGGGCTTGACCAGGTAGGCCAGCGCCCCGGCGTCGGCCGCCCGGGTGATCAGGTCCCGCTGGCTGAAGGCGGTGAGCAACAGCACGGCGCACAGCTTCTCGTCGCGAATCTGGCCGGCCACGGTGATGCCGTCGGTCCCCGGCATTTTCACGTCGAGAATGGCCACATCGGGGCGCTTCTCCCGCACCAGATCCAGCACCTGGTCACCCCGGCTGGTCTCGCCCACCACCTGGTAGCCCTCTTCCTCCAGGGTCTCCCGCAAGTCCAGGCGGATGATGGCCTCGTCCTCGGCCAGCACGATCCGAACCGGGTCCGTCGCCGCCGTCTCGCCGGCTTCACTGGAAGGCGCCGCCGTCACTTCAGGCATCGGAGTAGAACCTGTCCAAGAGGTCGTCCTGGGTCTGCTCCAGGGCGGTGATCTCCTCCTGGAGCCGAGCCCGGTGCTTGGCCATGGTTTGGGCCTGTCGGGCGGCGTCGCGGTGCTGGCGCTCCATGGCCGGGGTCTCCGAAACCAGGGCCCGCAACCGGGCGTCGTCGGCCAGGTCGTCGAAGTGCAGGCACTGCTCTTCGGCCACCGCCAGGTCGGCCCGCAGTCGCTTCAGCCTGCTTCCCACGTCGGCCAGTCGCCGCTCCACCCTGGTTTGGCTCACCCTCCGATGCTATTCCCCCACCGGCACCGGGGCTCCACCGGTACACCGAAGGCGGCCGAGGCGCCGGTGGCACGGCCAGAACCAGGCCGTGTCGCCGGGCCCAGCAGTGTCGCCAGGCCCAGAAGCGTTACCAGGCCCAGGCAGTAGAGTCACCGGGGCTTGACCGTCCCCGCCCCGACAGGAGAAGACCGATGAACGACGCCCGTCCCGCCAACCCCGAGAACGCCGCCGAGAGTGCCGTGGACGGAACGGCCTGGGCCGACTTCTGCGACCGCCTGAAGGAAGCGGGCGACCTCATCTTGGACAACAGCACCGACGAGATCGATCGCCTGGAGGGGTTCCGCTACCTGAGCCGCCTCACCCGCGGGGAGCTGCGCCGCCTGGAGCACCAAGGGCCCGCCTACCCCCGGATCCTGCCCATCTCCTACAACGTGAAGATCGGCTGCGACAACCCCGATGCCCTCTATCAGGGCGTCAGCATCAACGGGGCGTTCGACTACCGGATCCGAGGCCCTCGGGGCACGGTCAACTACCTGAGCATGAACGCCCTCTCCGGTGGGTTCGGCCAAGGGGCCGCCCCTCCCGGCCGCCAGGGATCGCTGGCCTTCAACGACCCCCAGCCCGGCGAGATGGTGGACGTAATCGCCTCCATGACCGAACCCGAGGGGCTCCAGCCCAATCAACGGTGGCTCGAAATCGGACGGGAGACCAACCAGATCGTCATACGCAACTTCTTCCTCGACCGCACCGGGGAGCGGCCCTCCGAACTCCAGATCGAGTGCCTCAACGGCCCCGCCGATCCCCCTCCCCCCATGAGCAGGGCCCAACTCGTCCGGGGCCTCCACGGCGCCGCCATGGGCGTCCACGGCACCGTCGGGCGATTCGTGGGCTGGCTGCACATGTTCCGAGAGCGGCCCAACACGCTGGACGTCCTGCCCCGCCAGAACGGCGCCGGACACTGGGGCGACCCCACCCAGACGTTCCGTCACGGCTACTGGACGCTGGAACCGGGAGAGGCGTTGGTCATCGACGTGCCCCCGGTGGACGTGTACTACTGGAACTTCCAGCTCAACAACATCTGGGAGGAGTCGCTCGACTACGAGTGGCGCCAGGTGACCGTCAACAAGCACACCGCGGTGTACGAACCCGACGGCACGGCCCGGCTCATCGTGGCCGACGAGGACCCCGGATTCGCCAACTGGATCGACACCTCCCACCACCGCCACGGCTGCATGGGCCTGCGCTACAACCAGGTGGCCGAGGACATCCCCCCGGCCTGTCGCGTCATGAACGTGGCCGACCTGCCCGCCCTGCGCTGACTCCCGGGAGGCCGTCCCAGGAACCCACCATCGCCGGCGAACAGTGCCCGGGGAGGGACTCGAACCCTCACTCCCTTGCGGGAACCGGATTTTGAGTCCGGCGCGTCTACCAATTCCACCACCCGGGCAGGGGCCGGCTCAGGGCGCTGGGCCGGCAAAAGCGGTTCGACGGGGAAGAGGCAGTTTAGAGTGTTCGGGCGCCGAACGCTCACCACTTTGCCCAACTTGAAACCCCACCGTTGCTTGAGAGGTCTGACCCCTGATGATCTGTTTCACCTATCCCGGCCAAGGATCCCAGAAGGCCGGCATGGGGTCGACCTGGGTCGACCACCCCTCCTGGGAGTTGGTGGCCGAGGCGTCCGAGGCGGCGGGGCGCGACGTGGCCCGTCTGCTGCTCGAGGCCCCCGACGAGGAGCTGCGCCACACCCGCAACTCCCAGCTCGCCACTTTCGTGACCTCGATGATCGCCCTGGACGCCGTCACCCGGGTGGGCATCGAGACCGCCGGCCACGCCGGCCACAGCCTGGGTGAGTACTCCGCCCTGGTGGCCGCGGGCGTGGTCGACTTTGCCGACGGCGTTCGCCTGGTAGCCGAGCGGGGTGAGGCCATGCAGGTGGCCGCCGAGGAGCAAGAGGGCACCATGGCCGCCGTACTGGGCCTGGACGACGACGTGGTGGAAGCGGTGTGCGAGCAGGCCGACGGCGAGGTGTGGGTGGCCAACTACAACGCCCCCGGCCAGGTGGTCATCGCCGGATCACCCCCCGTGGTGGAGGCGGCCGGGGCGGTGGCCAAGGAACAGGGGGCCAAGCGGGCCATGCCCCTGCCCGTGGGCGGGGCCTTCCACACCCCGTTCATGGCGTCGGCCCAGGACCGCCTGGGCAAAGCGGTGGACAAGACCGAGTTCCGGGTACCCGACCATCCGGTGTACGCCAACGTGGACGCGGCCGCCCACGCCGACGCCGAGGCGTGGGCGGAGTTGCTGAGGGCCCAGCTCACCAGCCCGGTGCGCTGGCGCCAGTCGGTCCACAACATGTGCGACGCCGGCTACACCGCGTTCGTGGAGCTGGGACCGGGCGCGGTGCTCACCGGCACGGTGAAGCGCACCGCCAAGGAGTGCAGAGCCCTCAAAGTGAACGCCCCGGCCGACATCGACACCGTGCTGGAGGCCCTGGCCGGACCGCCGGTGGCCGCCGTGGGGCCGTTGGAGGGTGAGACCTTGTTCGCCACCGAGCGGCTGGTGGTCAGCCCGGCGGGCGGGGTCTTCCAGCCGGTGGCCGACCAGGTGGTGGGAACCACCGTGGCCGCCGGGCAGCTCTTGGGCCACGTCGGCGATGCCGAGGTCCACACGCCCTGGGGTGGGGTCATCATGGGATTCCTGGCCGTGGAGGGCGAACGGGTCACCGCCAGCCAGCCCATCGCCTGGCTGCGAACCGGTTGAGGGGCGGACACCGATGACCAGGGCGACCATCGCCGGGTTGGGTACCGCGGTTGGCCACCGGGTGGTCACCAACCACGACTTGGCCGAGTCCCTCGACACCAGCGACGAGTGGATCGTGGAGCGGACCGGCATCCACGAACGCCGGATCGGGGGGAGCTGCCTGGAGCTGGGCGCCCAGGCGGCCCGGCTCGCCCTCAACGAGGCCGACGTGGACGCCGCCGATCTCGACCTGATCATCTGCGCCACCTGCACGCCCGACCAGGTGTTCCCGGCGGTGGCCAACCGGGTGCAACAGGAGCTGGGCGCGGTCTGCGGCGCCTTCGACCTGAACGCCGCCTGCTCGGGGTTCACCTACGCCGTCACCTTGGCCCAGTCCCAGATCGCCGCGGGCATGGAGCGGGTGCTGGTGGTGGGGGTGGACACCCTCAGCCGCTTCACCGACTGGGAGGACCGCACCACCGCCATCCTGTTCGGCGACGGCGCCGGGGCGGTGGTCATGACCGCGGCCCAGAACGAGGACCGGGGCGTGCTCAGCACCTTCATGGGCTCCGAGGGCCGGTTCGCCGACCTGTTGGTGTGCGACTTCGGCGACTACATCCGCATGGACGGCAAGGAAGTGTTCCGCCAGGCGGTACGGGTCATGGTGGCCGCCAGCCGGCGGGTGCTGGAGGATGCCGGGCTGGAGGCATCCGACGTCTCGGTGGTGATTCCCCACCAGGCCAACCTCCGCATCATCGAGAGCGCCATGAAGCGGCTGGGCGTCGCCCAGGATCGAGCGGCCACCGTGTTGGAGGTGACCGGCAACACCTCGTCGGCGTCCATCCCGCTGGCCATGAACGCCGCCCGCGAGAAGGGGGCCATCTCCGACGACGACATCGTGCTGTTGGTCGGCTTCGGGGCCGGGATGAGCGTGGCCGCCGCGCTGCTACGCTGGGGCCAGTGAGCACGTCGCGGGTTGTCCTGGTCACCGGCGGCAACCGGGGCATCGGACGGGCGATCGCCACCCTGCTCGCCACCGAGGGGCACCGGGTGGCGGTGACCTACCGGCAGGAGCCGCCGGCCGACATCGATTCCCCGAGCCTGTTGGCCGTGCGCTGTGACGTCACCGACGAACAGCAGGTGGAAGCCGCCTTCACCGAAATCGAGGAGAAGCTCGGACCGGTGGAGGTGCTGGTGTCGAATGCGGGCATCACCCGCGACAAGCTGCTCCTGCGCATGGGCGAGGCCGACTTCACCGACGTGATCGACGCCAACCTGACCGCGGGCTACCGGGTGGCCAAGCGAGCGGCCCGCACCATGATGCGCAACCGCTGGGGCCGCATCGTGTTCGTGTCCTCGGTGGTGGGGCAGATGGGCCAAGCGGGCCAGGCCAACTACGCCGCCTCCAAGGCCGGCCTGGTCGGGCTGTGCCGCTCGGTGGCCAAGGAACTGGCCGGCCGGAACATCACGGCCAACGTGGTGGCCCCCGGCCCGGTGGGTACCGACATGTTGGATGAATTGGACGAGACCCGCCGTTCGGCCATCATTGAGGCCGTGCCCCTCGGCCGATTGGGCGAACCTTCCGAGGTGGCCGCCACCATCTCATTCCTGGCTTCCGACGCCGCCGGGTACATCACCGGCGCGGTGATACCGGTGGACGGGGGCTTGGGCATGGGAGGATGAGGTTCCGCAACAACCACGTGGGGACAACCGGTCCCGAACAGGAGGGAAACTAGCGTGAGCGACGACAACTTCACCCGCTTCCAGAATTGCACCGTCGAGGTGCTCTCGGTGGAGGCCGATCAGGTCACCCTTGAGGCCAGCTTCGCCGATGACCTGGACTCGGACAGCCTCGATTTGGTCGAGTTGGTCATGGCTCTCGAAGAGGAGTTCGACATCACCATCGACGAGGAGGAGCTGGAGGACATCGCCACCGTCGGCCAAGCCTTCGACCTGGTGACCGTCAAGCTGGGATGACCCCGCCGCCGGCCGATCGCAGCACCGCTGACGCCCTACCCCGGAGCACCGGGCCATGACCGAGCCGCGCCGCGTGGCGGTGACCGGCATGGGGGTGTTGGCCTGGCCGGGCTTCGGGCAGGACGCCTTCTGGCAGGGCCTGTTGGACGCCCCGGCCGAGGGCAAGCGAGTGATGGACCACTTCGACCCCCTCCCCTGGTTCGACAACCCCAAGGAGGCCCGGCGCACCGACCGGTTCACCCAGATGGCCCTGGCCGCAGTGGCCGAGGCCCTCGAGCAATCCGGGGAACCCGGTACCACGCCCGACCGCACCGGAGTGTGGGTGGGAACGGGGGTCGGGGGCCTGCGCACGCTGGAAGACCAGATCCAGGTTCGCATCGACCGGGGCGAGCGCCGGGTGTCGCCGTTCCTGGTTCCGATGATGATGGCCAACGCCGCCTCGGCGGCCATCTCCATGCGCTACGGCTATTCCGGCCCCTGCGAGAACACGGTGACGGCGTGCGCGGCGGGCACCCAGTCGATCTACAACGCCGCCCAGCTCATTCGCTCGAACCGCTGCGACGCGGTCATCACCGGGGGCACCGAGGCCTCCAACTCCACCACCGGCGAGGCCACCTTCCGCAACATGACCGCCGTGTCCGGCTCCAACATCAGCCGGCCGTTCGACCTGGAACGAGACGGGTTCATCCAGGCCGAAGGGGCTGCCATCTTGGTGCTGGAGGAACTGGAGGTGGCCCGCGGTCGGGGGGCCACCGTTTTGGGCGAGATCATGGGCGGAGCCAGCACGGCCGACGCCCACCACATCACCGCGCCCGCACCGGGGGGCGCGGGGGCGGTGCGGTGCATGGAGCTGGCCGTGGCCGACGCCGGGCTCCAACCGGACGACATCGTCCACATCAACGCCCACGGCACGTCCACCCCGTTGAACGACGCCGCCGAAGCGGAGGCCATCGTCAAAGTGTTCGGCACGCCGGGGCCGCTGGTCACCTCCACCAAGGGGGTCACCGGACACGCCCTGGGCGCCGCCGGGGCCATCGAGGCCGTGGCCGTGCTGTTGGCCATGGAACGGGCCCTCATTCCCCCCACCTACGGGTACGTCACCCCCGATCCCGACATGGCCCCCATCCGTATCGTGGCCGGTGAGGCGGCTCCGTGGACACCGGGCCCGTCCCTGTCCAACTCCTTCGGCTTCGGGGGCCACAACGGCACCGTGGTGATCGGGCCCCCGCCGGCCTGACCGGCGCCCGCCCCGCCCCCGCCGCGGATCAGTCGGCGTCCACCACCACGAACAGCAAGTCGCACTCGCACGCGGTCTCGCCGTCCACCGAGGCCCGCCCGTGGCCCCGGCCCGCCCGGGCCGAGAGCCGGGTCATGGTCACCTCCAGGTCAAGGCGCTCGCCGGGGTTGACCTGTCGGCGAAAGCGGGCCCCGTCCAAGCCGCCGAACAGGGGCAGCTTGCCCGCGAACCGCTCGTCGTTCAGCACCACGTAGGCCCCGAGCTGGGCGATGGCCTCGGCCATGAGCACCCCCGGGAGGGTGGGCCGGCCCGGGAAATGCCCGGCGAAGAAGGGCTCGTCACCCCGGAGCTGCCAATGCCCCTCGGCCCGCTCCCCGGCCTCCAGGGTCGTCACCTCATCCAGGAACAAGAACGGATCGCGATGGGGCAGAACCTCGTGGGGAGGTCTCATGAGGGTGGCCCGGCCCTCCGTTACCCGTCGGCCAGCGCCGCGGCCAGCTTCTTGGCCGTGTCCTTGGGGCTGATCTTGTACCAAGTGTGCTCGATGCGGCCGTCGGCCCCCACCAGGAAAGCCGAACGGACGATACCCAGGTAGGTCTTGCCGTACATCTTCTTCTCCCGCCACACGCCGTAGGCCTCGGCGGCCTCGTGGTCGGCGTCCGACAGCAGGGTGTAGCCCAGGCTGTTCTTCTCCTCGAAGCGATTCTGCCGGTCGGGCTTGTCCCCGCTGATGCCCACCACGGCGAGGTCCGGTCGTTCTGCGGCAATGTCACGCACGCCGATCGCCTGGGTCGTTCAACCGGGGGTGAGCGCCTTCGGGTAGAAGAAGATGAACAGGCGTCGACCCTCGAAGTCGGCCAGCGACACCTGGTCGCCGTGCTGGTTCGACAAGGAGAAGGCCGGTGCTGCGTCCCCTGGGGACAGGAGCCAATCGGTCATGGCCAAGACCCTACCGGCTCAGGTGCCCTTGACCGCGGCCTTCAGGCGGGCCCCTGCGGTGACCTTGCACCCCTTGGTGGGCGCAATCTGGATGGTCTCGCCGGTGCGGGGGTTGCGACCGGTGCGAGCCTCCCGCGAGGTCTGCTCGAAGGAGACGAACCCGGTGATGGCCACCTTCTCCCCCAGGATGACCTGCTCGGTCACCGTCTTCTCCAAGCTGTTGATGACCGCCTCCACGGTGGCCCTGCTCTCGCCGGTGCGGGCACTGATGGCGCCGACCAACTCTGCCTTGTTCATGGAATCCTCCCTCGTTGGTGAATCATTCGAACGGATCGTTGAGGCACGGGCGCCTCAATCGCCTTGTGGCTGCCACAAAGCCCTAAGAGTCAAACAGCCCTCACGGGCAATGCAAAGTTCGGGTGAAGAAATGCTCAGCCGGAGACACCGCTGTCGTCCAAAGCCCGGCGGAACCCCTCGACGAGCCCGCCCACCGCCACCGGACCCCCGTCGTCCAACATGCGGCGCACCACCGCCGAGCCCACCACTGCGCCGTCGGCCACCCGGCAGACCTGGCGGGCCTGTTCGGGGGTGCCCACCCCCACGCCCACCAGCACGGGCGTGTCGGTGATCTGCTTGAGCCGGGCGGCCATGTCCACCGCCGACGACGCCAACTCGTCGCGCACGCCGGTCACCCCCAACAGGCCCACCCCGTAGACGAAGCCCCGGGTCCGGGCGCAGATGCGGCGGAGCCGCTCCTCGGTGGCGGTGGGGGCGGCCAACAGCACGGTCTCCACCCCGGCGGCGTCGGCCGCCTCCGCCCACGGGCCGGTCTCCTCCAGGGGCAGATCGGGCAGGATGGCCGCGGCCACCCCCCGGTCGGCCAGCACGGAGGCGAACCGCTCCAACCCGAAGCGGAAGGCGATGTTGTAGTAGGTCATCACCGCCAGCGGGATGCCCACGTCCACGCGACCCAGGTCGTCCAGCACACCCACCGGGGTGACCCCGGCGGCCAGGGCCCGATCATTGGCCTCCTGGATGACCGGGCCGTCCATCACCGGGTCGGAGAACGGTATCCCCACCTCCACCGCGTCGGCCCCGGCATCGGCGGCCGCGGCCAAGGCGGCCTGCCAGTCGCCCAGTCCCCCGGTCAGGTAGGGAACCAGGGCCTTGCCGCCCCCCGAGCGGCGGGCCCGCAGGGCAGCCTCCAAGGGGCCGGGATCAACGGGCACCGTCATCCGGCCACCGACCCGGCCCGAACCGTGCTCCCGGTCATCTGGTCATCCGTTCGGCCCGAGTTCCCCGTTGGCGCCGGGGTTCACGTCCAGGTGGCCCATCATCTGGTCCACGTCCTTGTCGCCGCGGCCGCTGAGGTTCAACAGGACCGTCCGGCCGGCCAGCTCTCGGCGGGCCCGCAGCACCCAGGCCAGGGCGTGGGCGGGCTCCAGGGCGGGGATGATGCCCTCGGCCCGCGACAGGGCGGCAAAGGCGGCGATGACCTCCTCGTCGGTGACCGACTCGTAGCGGGCCCGACCAATGGCCGCCAGATGGGAGTGCTCCGGCCCGATGCCGGGATAGTCCAGCCCGGCCGAGATCGACGCCGCCTCCAGCACCTGCCCGTGCTCGTCCTGCATCAGGTACGACTTGGAGCCGTGTACCACGCCGGGCACCCCCCGCCCGATGGCCGCCCCGCCGGCGGGCTCCACCCCCACGAGCTGGGCATCACCGTCCACGAACCCGCTGAAGATGCCGATGGCGTTGCTGCCGCCGCCCACGCAGGCGGTCACCACGTCGGGATCGCGGCCCAAACGGTCCCGACACTGTGCCCGGGCCTCGTCGCCGATCACCCGGTGCAGTTCCCGCACCATCCACGGATAAGGGTGGGGACCCATGGCCGAGCCCAGGCAGTAATGGGACGACTCCACGGTGGCCACCCAGTCCCGCATGGCCTCGTTGATGGCGTCCTTGAGGGTGCGGCTGCCCGAGACCGCGCTGCGGACCTCGGCGCCCAGGAGCTGCATCCGGAACACGTTCAGCGCCTGGCGCTCCATGTCCAGCTCCCCCATGTACACCACGCACTCCAGGCCCAACAGGGCGGCGGCGGTGGCGGTGGCCACGCCGTGTTGGCCCGCCCCCGTCTCGGCCACCAGCCGGGTCTTGCCCATCCGCACGGCCAAGAGCGCCTGGCCGAGCACGTTGTTGATCTTGTGGGAGCCGGTGTGGTTGAGATCCTCACGCTTCAACAGCAGGCGCAGTCCCAACTCCTCCGACAGGCGGTGGCATTCGGTCAGCGGCGACGGTCGGCCCGCGTAGTCGGCCAACAGCCGGTTCAGCTCGCCGCGGAAGTCGTCGTCGGCCCAGGCCGTGCGGAAGGCCGCCTCCAGCTCCTCGCAGGCCGGGACCAGCGTCTCGGGCACGAACCGCCCGCCGAAATCCCCGAAGCGCCCGCTTGCGGGCTCGGCCATGGTCACCGGGGCTCCTCGTCCCGCCAGTCGTAAGGTTCATCGGCGGGGGTCCGGCGGTGCGAGGAGGCCGACGGGACAGCCCCCGCCGCGGACCGGGCGGCGTTGATGAAGGCTCGCAGACGCTCAGGATCCTTGCGACCGGGAGAGATCTCCACGCCGGTGGCCACGTCCACGCCCCACGGGCGCACTTTGGCGATGGCGGTGGTCACGTTCTCCGGGGTCAGACCGCCGGCCATGATGAGCCGAACCCCGGCGGGGGCGTCCTCGGCCAGGGACCAGTCGAACACCCGCCCCGAACCCGGCGTGTCGGCGTCCAAAAGCACCATGTCGGCGCCGTACCGCCGGACCTCGGTCAGTGAGGCCCGACCGCCGGGGAAGGCCTTGATCACCACCGGCACCTCGGCGCGCACCGACCGGGTGTCGGCCACGCTCTCCCGCCCGTGCAGTTGGGCGGCCTTGAGGCCGCAGCGGCCCACCAACTCGGCCACCCGGTCGGGGCTCTCGTCGCGAAACACGCCGACGGTGAGGATTCCGGGCGGCAGCCGACGGGTGATCTCCTGCACCCGGGTCGGCGCCACCTGCCGGGACGACGGCGCCAGGATGAAACCCACCGCGTCGGCCCCCAGGGCGGTGGCCAGCAGGGCGTCGTCGGCGTTGGTGATGCCGCAGATCTTGATGAACACTGCTGCCCAAACTACCTTTCGCCGGCCTCAGGTCGGGGGTTGGGCGCGGGGTACGGCCGTGGCCCGAGCCGGGGCCCCGGCCACCACAACCTCAGCGGGCACGGTCACCGAGCGCTTGAGGTAGCCCAGCGCCACGGTGGCGTCAGCCACGGCGTCGTAGGCCGCACTGGTCACGGCCCCGATCTCGGCACCGTCGGTGTCGGCCACGGGGTCGCCGGCGGCCACCTCCCGGCGCCCGTCCAGTGCCAACCGACGCAGATACCGGGGAGCGGAACTGCCCCGGGAATCCATGCGGGCCACCAACTCCTGGCCGGTGAAGCACCCCTTGGTGAAGCTCACCGTCCAGGGCACCACCTCGGCTTCGGCCGGGATGGTGCGGTCGTCGATGTCGACCCCCATGCGGGGAAACCCCGCGGAAATCCGATGGGCCTCCAGCACCTCGGGGGGGACCCGGGGCACCGCCGGGGACACCTCCGGGGCGGGGCCGAGCACGTCGATCCCACCGGTGGGCACCGGGGCCACGATCTCCCCGGCGGCCTGCACCTCGGCGGCGCCGGGCCCTCGCACCGCCAGGCACTTCCAGTCCAGCGGCTCCAGGGTCACGTCGGTGCGCAGCATGAACCGCCGCAACCGGGCGACCACCTGCTCCAACGACCCATCGGTGTCCAGCACGAACCGTTCGGCGGTGCGGCGGGTGACCCGCACGAAGGCGTCGATGCGCCCCTGGGGTTGCAGGATCAACGACCAGGCCGACCGGCCGGGAGCCAGCGCGACCATGTCCTGGCTGAGTTGGCCCTGCAGGAAGGTCTCGGAGTCGGGCCCGGTCGCCGCCAGCACCGCCCGCTCGGTGGGGCAGACCCCCACCTGGGTGCGCAGGTCCACCGGCGCGCTCATGTGGATCGGCCTCGGTGCATGCGCCGGGCGGCGGGCACGGCCTCCAGCAGCGCCCGGGCCTTGTTGCGGCACTCCAGATCCTCCTGCTCGGGGATGCTGTCGGCCACGATCCCGGCCCCCGCCTGGATGGAGGCCCGACCCCCCTGGACGACCATGGTGCGGATGGCGATGGCGGTGTCGATGTTGCCCGAGAAGTCCAGGTAGCCGACCACCCCGGCGTAGGGACCCCGCTTCACCGGTTCCAGATCGTCGATGATCTCCATGGCCCGCACCTTGGGCGCCCCCGACACCGTGCCCGCGGGCAGAGTGGCCCGCAGCACGTCCACCGGCGTGCAACCGGGGGCCAGATCACCCGACACCTGCGAGGTCAGGTGCATGACGTGGCTGTAGCGCTCCAGGGTCATCATCTCGTCCACCTTTTCCGAGCCGAACCTCACCACCCTGCCCACGTCGTTGCGGGCCAGGTCCAACAACATGATGTGCTCGGCCACCTCCTTGGGGTGCTCGGTGAGCTCGGCGGCCATCCGCCGCTCCTCGGCCTCGGTGCGGCCCCGGCGCCGGGTGCCGGCAATGGGCCGGGAGATGACCCGCCCGTCGAGGAGTTGCACCATGGGCTCCGGGGAACATCCCACCAACGACACCTCGGGCAGCCGCACGAAGTACATGTAGGGGCTGGGGTTGACCTGTCGCAGTGAGCGGTACACGTCGAACGGCTCGGCCTCCAGGTCGAAGTCGTAGCGCTGGGCCAGCACCACCTGGAAGATGTCGCCCGCCAGGATGTGCTCCTTGGCCGCCTCCACCGCGGCGCAGTAGAGCCGGGACCCCATGGTGGACTCCACCTCGGGCAGCTCCTCGTCGGGCTGCGGTGGCTCCAACAGGGGCTCGTCCACCGGTCGGGCGCCGTCGGCGGCCAGTTGTTGCAGGGCCGCCCCGGCCCGGTCGTAGGCGGCGTCGATGTCGGCCGGGGAGGCGTTGGGGGGAATGATCACGTTCTCGATGAGGGTGACCCGCTGGCGCCAGTGGTCGAACACGGCCAGCTCGCCGATCACCGACAGCACTGCGTCGGGCAGGCCCTGGTCGTCGGTCGGTACCTCGGGCAGGTGCTCCACTTCCCGCACCACGTCGTAGCCCAGGTAGCCCATCAGCCCGCCGTGCAGCGGCGGCAGCTCGTCGATCGCCGGGGACCGCCACCGCGACAACAGGTGCTCCACCGCGGCCAGCATCCCCTGATCGAGGGGGGTGCCGTCGGGAATCGCCCCGGTGGCGGTGACCCGTTGGCCCCGGGCCACCAGGGTTCCCAACGGCCGTCGGCCGATGAAGGAGAACCGGCTCCAGCGCTCGCCGTGCTCCACCGACTCCAGGAGGAATCCGGGCTCGTCGCCCACGGTGCGCATGAAGGCGGCCACCGGGGTGGTGAGGTCGGCCACCAGCTCCTGCCACACCGGGACCACGGTCCACTCGGCGGCCAGCCGGTGGAAGGTGGGGCGATCGGGGCTGATCACGGCGCTCCTCGGCGGATCATTCCGGGGGCGGGGACACCGGATCGTCGAAGGCCCGGAAGAAGCAGGAGTACACCCCGGTGTGGCACGCCCCCCGGCCCTCCTGCTCCACGGTGAACAACAGGGTGTCACCGTCGCAGTCGTAGTAGGCCGACCGCACGTACTGGCGGTCGCCGGAGGTCTCCCCCTTGCACCAGTACTCCTGGCGGGAGCGACTCCAGAACCAGGTTCGCCCGGTCTCCAGCGTCCGCTCCAGCGATTTCCGGTTCATCCAGGCCATCATGAGCACCTGCCCGCCCTCGTGCTCCTGGATGATGGCCGGCACCAGCCCGTCCCGGTCGAACGTCACGTGATCCAATGCCCCGGGCGCAGCCACGATGGGCGTGGCCTCGGGGGCTGTCTGTGGCGTGAACTCGGGCGACACGGTCTCCGGCATCGTCCCATGGTAGGAGCGCATCCCCCGTCGGACAGAGCCATTTGCCCGTCCGACCGCCACCCCGCGCCGGGACCTTGGAGGCACCCCAGGCTGCCAGAGGCATTGTCAGAGGTATTGTCAGAGGTAGAGGCCGGTGCTTCCCTCGTCCAGGCGGGGGGCGGCCACCGCGTGGATGTCCCGTTCCCGCAGGATGAGGTAGTCGGCGCCCCGCACCTCCACCTCGTAGCGATCCTCGGGGTTGAACAACACCTGGTCGCCCGCCTCCACGGTGCGCACGTTGGGCCCCACGGCAATGGCCTCGGCCCAAGCCAGGCGTTTGCCCACCTGGGCGGTGGCCGGAATGAGAATGCCCCCGGTGGATCGCCGTTCTCCCTCGGGCACCGCGATCTGCACCAGGATGCGGTCGTTCAGCATCTTGATGGGAAGTTTGTCCTTGGGGGAGACCGGATTCGCGGGCTTGGCCATGGACGGTCAACGCTACCCTGCAGGTGGATGACAGACGACTTGGCGCCCGCCCCCACCACCGTGACCACCGCCGACGGCCTCCACCTGGAGGCCCAGTGGGTCCGACCCGCCCGGCCCCGCTCCACGGTGGTGATCGCCCACCCCCATCCCCAGCACGGGGGCAACATGCACTCGCTGGTGGTGTCCACTCTGTTCACCCATCTGGTGGACACCGGTTGTGCCGTGCTGCGGTTCAATTTCCGGGGGGTGGGCGGTTCGGAGGGCGAGCACGACTTCGGGGAGGGAGAACAGCTCGACGTGGCCGCCGCGGTGGCCACCCTGGCCGACGCCGGGCCCGCTCCGGTCCCGGTGGTGCTGGCCGGCTGGTCGTTCGGGGCCGATCTGGCCGCCACCTGCACCGCGCCCGAGGTGGCCGGTTGGTTCCTGGTCGCCCCGCCGCTGCGGGTGCTGGACCCCGGCCGGTTCAAGGCGGGCCCCGATCCTCGTCCCACGTGGTTGGCCGTGCCCGAGCGCGACCAGTTCAATCCCCCGGATCAGGCCCGAACCGCCACCGCCGACTGGATCAACACCGAGGTCCACCCCGTGGCGGGCGCCGACCACTTCCTGGTCGGGCGCACCGACCGGCTGAACGTGCTCGTCGACCGGTTCCTGGACACGCTGGGCACCTGAGGGAACTGGGTACCTGAGGGAACTGGACTCCTGAGGGAACTGGAAACCTGAGTGACGGCGCCGCCGGGTGCCCCGATCGGCTAACGGGGGGCGGGAGCCTCGGCGGGGCGGACGGGAATACCGGCGGCGGCCATGGCCACCTTGGCCTCGGCCACGGTGTGCTCGCCGAAGTGGAAGATGGAGGCGGCCAGCACCGCGTCGGCCCCGCCTTGGAGCACACCCTCCACCAGGTGATCCAGGGTGCCCACCCCCCCGCTGGCCACCACCGGCACGTTGACCACCTCGACCACCGCCCGGGTCAACTCCAGATCGAACCCGTCGCGGGTGCCGTCGCGGTCCATGGAGGTGAGCAGGATCTCCCCAGCCCCCAATTCGGTCACCCGGGTGGCGTAGGCGACGGCGTCGATGCCGGTGGGGGTACGACCCCCGTGGGTGAACACCTCGAACGGGAACGGCCCGCCACCGGTCCGGCGGGCGTCGATGGACACCACCGCGCACTGGCTGCCGAACTCATCGGCGATCTCGGCCACCAGTTGGGGCCGGTTGACCGCCGCGGTGTTCACCGACACCTTGTCGGCCCCGGCCCGCAGCAGACGACGGGCGTCGTCCACCGTGCGGATGCCCCCGCCGATGGTGAACGGGATGAACACCTCCTCGGCGGTGCGGTGGACCAACTCCACCGTCGTCTCCCGCCGGTCACTGGACGCGGTGATGTCCAGGAACACCACCTCGTCGGCTCCCTGGTGGTCGTAGCGGGCGGCCAGCTCCACCGGGTCGCCGGCGTCGGTCAAGTCCACGAAGTTGACCCCCTTCACCACCCGCCCGGCGTCCACGTCCAAACAGGGGATGACCCGGGCGTTGGTGGCCGCGGGCACCTGCGGGCTCACGGCGCCGACATCCGACAGTAGGGCTCCTTCAGGGAAGGAATGCCGATCCCCGACTCGCTCACGGGGCCAACCGCACCAGAGCCTGTTCCACGGTGAATCGACCCTCGTACAGGGCCCGACCCACGATCACCCCGGCCAGTCCCCGACCCCCGGCGCTCACGGCCTCCAACGCCTCCAGGTCGGCCAGCTCGGCCACCCCACCGGAGGCGATCACCGCCAGACCGGTGGCCGCCAACACCGTGGTCAGCCCCTCGGTGTCGGGCCCTGCCATGGTGCCGTCCCGGCTGATCTCGGTGACAATGGCCGCCTCGGCCCCCGACGACTCGAAGCGGGCGGCCAGCTCCAACAGGTCGGCGCCCCCCGATCGTTCCCACCCGTGGGTGGCCACCTCCCGACCCCGGGCGTCCAATCCCACCGCCACCGGCTGGCGGGCCGCCACCTGTTCCACCAATCGGGGATTCTCCACCGCGGCGGTGCCGATCACCACCCGAGCCGCCCCGGCGTCGGCCAGCGCGGCCGCCGCGTCCCGGTTGCGGACCCCCCCGCCGGTCTGCAGGGGCACGTCCACCGCTTCGGCCATGGCCGCGATCACCGGCAGGTTGACCGGATCCCCGCTCCGGGCGGCGTCGAGGTCCACCACGTGCAGCCACGAGGCCCCGGCGGCGGCGAACTCCCGGGCCTGGGCCACCGGGTCGTCCCGGTAGGTGGTCTCGGCGTCGTACGACCCCTGGTAGAGGCGCACGCAGCGGCCGCCCCGCAGATCGATGGCCGGGTAGAGCTGCACCTCAGGCCGCCCGGGCCCGGTGCACAAAGTTCTCCAGCAGCTTCAGACCGGGGCGGGCCGACTTCTCGGGGTGGAATTGGGTGGCCCACACGTTGCCCTCGGCCACCACCGCGGCCACCGGGCCGCCGTAGTCGCACACCGCCACCACGTTGTCGGCCGGGGGCGCGGCGTAGGAGTGGACGAAGTAGACCCAGGCGTCCTCCAAACCCTCCAGCAGAGGGTCCGACCGTCGCACCTCCAGCCGGTTCCACTGCATCTGCGGACGCTTCACGGTGTCGGGCAGCTTGCGCACGTGGCCACCCAGGATGCCCAGACCGGCGACGCCCGGCGCCTCCTCCGAGCCCTCGTAGAGAAGCTGCAGGCCGATGCAGATGCCGAGAAAGGGCCGCCCGGCGGCCACCGCCCACCGGGCCTGGTGGTCGAGGCCGGTGCGTTCGAGGGCGGCCATGCACGGCCCGAACGCCCCCACGCCGGGCAGCACCACCCCGGCGGAGTCGGCGACCACTGCGGGATCGGCCGTCAGCCGGGCGTCGGCCCCCATGCGCTCCAGGCTCTTCTGGGCCGAGCGGAGGTTGCCGATGCCGTAGTCCAGCACCGCGATCAGCGGTCGGTCATCCATTGGCCCCCGCAGACCCGTTGGGGATCACAGAACCCCTTTGGTGGAGGGAATGCCGGTGCCCTCCACCCGCACGGCGTCGCGCAGGGCCCGGGCCACCGCCTTGAAGCTGGCCTCGATGATGTGGTGGGTGTTGCGGCCCCGGACCATGGTGACGTGCAGGGTCAGCGCCGCCGAGGTGGCGAACGCCCGCCAGAACTCCTCGCAGAGCTGCGGGTCGAACGGCGGGTCGCCCAGAATCTTCTCGCCCGGGGGCTGCACGTCGTAGTGCAGGAACGGTCGACCCGACAGGTCCACCACCGCCTCCACCACCGCTTCGTCCAGCGGCACCGAGATGGAGGCGAAGCGGCGCACCCCGGCCTTGTCGCCCAGGGCCTCGGCGAAGCATGAGCCCAGCAGGATGCCCACGTCCTCCACCGTGTGGTGGGCATCGATCTCCAGGTCGCCGGTGGCCTCCACGCGCAGCCCGAAGCCGCCGTGGCGTCCGAGTTGGCTCAGCATGTGGTCGAAGAACGGCAAACCGGTGGCCGCCTCGCCCCGGCCGTCGCCGTCCAGGTCGATGGCAATGTCGATGCTGGTCTCGGCCGTGGTCCGAGACGTCGTGGCGGTGCGAACAGAAGGGGCCATGTCAGTACCTCGGGATCAGTTCCTCGGGGAGAGCGGGTAGGGGAATGGGCCGGTCATCACAGCACCTCTCGCAACGCGGCCAAGAACGCGTCGTTCTCCGCCGGGGTTCCCACGGTAACCCGCAGGCACCCGGCCAGCCGGGGCCAGGACGAGCAGTTTCTCACCAGCACCGACCGATCCACGAGCCTCTGCCAGACGCCGTCGCCGTCGCCCGAGTCGGGGCGGAACAAAATGAAGTTGGCCCCCGACGGCCACTGGCGGACGGGAAGCGAGTCGAGCCCGGCGGCCAACCGTTCCCGCTCGGCCACCAACTCGGCCACCCGGGCCTTCATGTCGTCCTCGTAGGCCAAGGCCAAGCGGCCCGCCACCTGCTTGAAGGCGTCCAGATGATAGGGCAGGGCCACTTTGTCCAGCTCGGCCACCACCCAGGTGGGGGCCACCAGGTAGCCGAGTCGGGCCGCGGCCATCGACCACGTCTTGGAGTAGGTGCGGGACACCGCCAACGGGCGGCTCTCGTCCACCTCGCCCACCGCCGAGTGGGGGTTGAACTGCCCGTAAGCCTCGTCCACCAACAAGATGCCGGGCAGCGCCGACACGTGCTCCAGCAGCCTCATGGCCAGATCCGGTGGTTCCACCATGCCGGTGGGGTTGTTGGGCGAGCACAGGAAGGTCACCGCCGGCCGGTGCCGTCCCACCATGGCAATGGCCTGGTCGGCGTCCAGCGTGAAGTCCCCGTTTCGCTCCCCGGACACCATCTCGGTGGCGGTCAGGCCGGCGATGTGGGAGTGCAGCGCGTAGGTGGGTTCGAAGGCCAGGGCCTTGCGACCGGGCCCGCCGAAGGCCAACAGCAGACACTGGAGCACCTCGTTGGAACCGTTGGCCGCAAACACCTGCTCGGGGGCCACCCGTTCGTGTCGGGCCAGCGCGGCCCGCAACTCGTGGGCGCCCCGATCGGGATAACGGTGCCAGTCGATGTCGGCCAGGGCGGCCCGCACCTCGTCGGCCCAGCCCTCGGGCGGGGGCGTGGGCGACTCGTTGGTGTTCAGGCGCACGGCCACGTCGAGCTGAGGCGAGTGGTAGCCCGCCATCAGCGCCACGCTGTCGCGGGCGGCCAGTCGCGCCGAGTTGCTCATGGGTGGTGCTCCTGGTCCGGTTGGGCGCGGGTCCGCAGGCGGATCGACCGGGCGTGGGCGTCCAGGCCCTCGGCGTCGGCCATGGTGGCGGCCCACGGGCCCACGGCGGCCAGGCCCTCGGGGGTGGCGGTGATCTCGTGCATGGGTTTGACGAAATCCCGCACGCCCAAGGCCCCGGAGAAGCGGGCGGTCCTGCTGGTGGGCAGCACGTGGGAGGGGCCGGCCACGTAATCCCCCAGGGTGGCGGGCGTCCACGCGCCCCGGAAGATGGCCCCGGCATGGCGGACCCGTTCGATGACCGCTTCCGGTGCTGCGGTCATGACCTGCAGGTGCTCGGGGGCGATGCCGTTCACCACCTCGGCCGCCGCCTCGGGACCGTCCACCAGCACGATGTGGCCGCTGCGGGCGAAGGTGGCGGCGATGTCCTCCCGGCGAGCCGCCGACACCAGCAGCTCGGCCACCGATGCTTCCACCGCATCGGCCGCGGCCTCGTCCCAGGTGATGAGCCACGCCAGGCCGTCGGGACCGTGCTCGGCCTGCACGAGGAGGTCGATGGCGGCGCTTTCCGCCGGGGTGGTGCCGTCGGCCACCACCACGATCTCCGACGGTCCGGCGAAGGCCGCCGGCACGCCCACCTCCCCGGCCACCAACTGTTTGGCCAGGGCCACGTACACGTTGCCCGGCCCCACGATCACGTCCACCGCGGCGACCGACTCGGTGCCGTAGGCCATCGCCGCCACCGCTTGGGCGCCGCCCATGGCGTACACCTCGTGGACCCCGGCAACGGCCGCCGCGGCCAGGGTGACATCGGCCACCCGTCCGTCGGGGCCGGGGGGAACGCACACCGCCACCTGGTCCACGCCCGCCGCCCGGGCGGGCAGCGCGGTCATCAGCACGGTGGAGGGGTAGGCGGCCCGGCCCCCGGGCACGTAGCACCCGGCCCGGTCCACCGGCTGATCCCAGCTCCGAATGACCAGGCCGTCGCGGCGGTGAACGTGCGTCGTTGGCTTCCGATGCCGGTGGAACCCGTCGATGGACTCGGCCGCCGCCTCCAGGGCCTCCCGCAACTCGGGGTCGATGCGGGCCCGGGCGGCGGTGACATCGGCCGCCGCCACCCGCCACGTGGGGGGCACGGCGCCGTCGAACTGTCGGGTGTACCGGGCCACCGCAGCGTCGCCCTCGGCGCGCACCGCGTCGACGATGGCGCGTACCGCGGCCACCGAGGCCGCCGGGACCGGTTCCGGTCGGGGCAGACGGCCGAGGGGGTCGGCCTCACCTCGCAGGTCCACTCGATCCAGCACCGCCGTCAAAACTACCGCCGCGCCCATCCGGTCAACGAAGGCTTTGCCGAGGCCCCGACTGCTAGCAGCCCAAGGCGTAGGCCACCGATCGGCAGATCTGCTGCATGGTCGCCTCGCTCAACACGCCCACCCGCCCGGCGAGGGCGGAGATCCGGATGGTGTGCAGGCCGTCGCAATTGACCACCGATGGTCGGGACAGGGGCATCTGGTCGTCACCAATCGGAACCTCCACCGCCAGACCCCGAATTCTGGTGGCCACCTCGGCAACGGTCACCGACTCCCGCACATCGATGACCTCGGATCGGGTGAGCACCACCACCGGCCGTCGCTTTCCGCCCGCTTCGGCCCACCACACCTCGCCGCGATTCACCGGTCACCCCACGCTTCCACCTCTTCCCAGAACTCGTCCGGCTGCTCTCGGTCCCGCAGGTAGGCCGCCCGATCCGCCTCGCCGAGCGCGCTCCTCACCGCGTCCAGCACCCCTTGGCGAGCGGCCGCCGAGACGTTGACCCGGAGCTTTCGCGCCTGTTGGGCCAGCTCTTGGTCCAAGGTGAAGGTGGTGCGCGTTGTCGCCATACTCTAATGCTAGCATCATGTGCCATATGAGCTGAGCGGGATCATCACCGCGATCATCACCGTGGGCACCATCGAGGGCACCGCCATGATCACCGCCGCCACCCGCCCGGCGGCCCGCCGCTACGATCCGGCGGTGGACAACAGCACGAATTCCGCCGACGGGGCCGAGCTGAGTTCGATGAGCACCGTGTTGGACGACCTCCTCCAGCGGGTGGCCGACATGGCCCGCCGCTACGAGGACACCGACCGGGAGGACGTCTCCTTCGAACTGTACGAAGTGGAGCGGAGCCTGCGGGGCGCCACCCGCCGCCTCGACCGGCTCACCCGCAGCCTGTGAAGCGGCACGCACCGACAGCGGGTGACAAGCTGTACCCACCGACGCCACGTGCCGTCGGCCGGGCGGCAACCCCGCCACCGACATGACCGGGAGACAACATGTTCAACCTGCGCTTTGATCTTCGAACCCCTCCGTTCACCGAGGTCACCCACGGCGAGCAGTACCGCACCATGCTGGAAATGGTGAAGTGGGCCGATACCCGGGGGTTCGCCGGGGCCATCACCAGCGAGCACCACGGCACCGAGGACGGGTTCATGTCGGCCCCGCTGGCCATCTCGGCGGCCATCCTGGGGTCGACCGACAACCTCATGTGTACACTCTCGGCCCTGTTGGTGCCCTACCACGACCCGCTGCGGTTGGCCGAGGACATCGCCACCATCGACCTGATGGCGCCGGGCCGGTTCATCACCATTGCCGGCCTGGGCTACCGGGAGTTCGAGTTCGAGATGTTCGGCAAGGACCGCACCCGCCGGGGGCGCGACACCGAGGAGGCCATCCGGGTGATGCAGCAGGCCTGGACGGGCGAGCCGTTCGAGTACCAGGGCCGCACCGCGTGGGTCACCCCCAAGCCGGTGACCCAGCCCCACCCGATGATCATGGTCGGAGGATCGGTACCCGCTTCGGCGAAGCGGGCGGCCCGGCTGCGGCTTCCCTACATGCCCCCCATCGGGGATCAGGAGCTGGTGGACCTCTACTACGCCGAGGCCGCCGAGGTGGGCTACGCCGAGGCCTTCGCCATGTCCCCCGACGGTCCCGGCCTGGTGCTCGTCACCGAGGATCCCGAGGCCTTGTGGGCCAAGATCGGCCCCAACCTGCTCTACGACGCCCAGGCCTACGCGAGCTGGCAGTACCCCGACCAACGGTCCGGCTGGCACGTGGAGGCCGACGAGGTGGCCGACCTGAAAGCCTCCGACCAGTACGCCGTGGTCACGCCCGACGAGTGCGTCGAGCTGGTCCGCACCAAGGGAGCGGCCACGCTGCACCCCCTGTGCGGGGGCATCGACCCGGCCATCGGGTGGGAGACGCTGGAGCTGGTGGTGAACAAAGTGATGCCCGCCCTCTGACCGCCCGAGTGCGGGGCCTCAGTCTCCGGCGGACGGGCAGAACGAGGCCAGCACGCACTCGTGGCAGCGGGGCCGGCGGGCGATGCACACCCGGCGACCGTGGAGGATGAGCCGCAGGGAGAACTCGCCCCGCTCGGTGGCGGGCACCATGGGGTTCAGCTCTTTCTCGATCTTCACCGGATCCTTGTGCTCGGTGATCCCCAGCAAGCCGGTGATGCGGGCCACGTGGGTGTCCACCGGCAAGCCGGGCAGGCCCAGCGCCACGCTGCGGACCACGTTGGCCGTCTTGCGGCCCACCCCGGGCAGGCGCACCAGGTCGCCCATCTTGCCGGGCACCTCGCCCCCGTGGCGGCTCACCAGCTCCTGGGCCATGCCCACGATGTTCTTGGCCTTGGTGGCGAAGAATCCGGTGGACCGCACCAGCTCCTCCACATGGGAGAGGGGGGCAACCGCCAGATCATCGGGGGTGGGGTAGGCGGCGAACAGCGCCGGGGTCACCATGTTCACCCGCTTGTCGGTGCACTGGGCCGACAATATGGTGGCCACCAACAACTGGAAGGGGGTGTCGTGGTCGAGTTCGCACACCGCCTCGGGGTACTCCTGGGCCAAGAGCTCGTGCGTCCGCCTGGCCCGGCCCTTGGGTGTGCGCGGCGTGCCCATCGCCGGGATGTTAGTGACCTCCTTGGGGCCGGTCGCGACCCGCGGGGCCGGTAGCGTGGTCGCCGTGCCGCTCAGCGTCACCCGTCTGGACCAGGGGGAGTTCGCCTGGTCGATCACCGTGGACCCCGACCAACCCCGCGACGCCTCGGCCACCGACCGAATCCGGGCGGTCCTCGACCAGGCCGACGCCGGAACGCAGGTGCAGCTCTGGATCGAACGGGCCCGAGACGACGACGACCGCTTCGCCGGCGACCTGGGCTTTCGCCCCTACCGTGACCTGTGGCGGATGCAACGGCCCCTGCCCACCGACCGCTCCCCCATCGCCACTCGGGCTTTCGTCCCCGGCGCCGACGACCAGGAGTTTCTCCGGGTGAACAATCGGGCATTTCACTGGCACCCCGAGCAGGGAGGCATGACCCCCGAGGGCCTGGCCGCCCGCATGGCCGAGGACTGGTTCGACGCCGAGGGGTTCCGCCTGCACGAGCGCAACGGACGGCTGGCCGGCTTCTGCTGGACCAAGGTCCACCCCGACGAGAGGCCGCCGGGTGGCGAGATCTACGCCATCGCGGTGGACCCCGACTTCCACGGCCAGGGCCTGGGCAAGCCGATGACCCTGGCCGGACTCGACCACCTGTCAGACGCGGGCCTCACCGTGGGCTTCCTGTACGTGGAGTCCGACAACCACCCGGCCGTCGCCACTTACCGCGCGCTGGGGTTCCACCACCATGCCACCAACCGGGCCTACCGGTGGTCGGTGCCGTGACCGCGGCCGCCCCATTGCCCCAGGGTCCGGCCAAAGTGGCCGCCGTGCGGCGCATGTTCGACGCCATCGCTCCCCGGTACGACCTGCTCAACCGGCTGTTGACCCTGGGCCTCGACCGACGGTGGCGACGCCGGGCCGTGGCCGAGTTGCGCCTGCCCGCGGGCGCCCGGGTGTTCGACCTGGCCTGCGGCACCGGCGACCTGTGCCGGGACCTGGGAGCCGCCGGGCTCGGGCCCGTGGGTTTCGACCTGTCCACCGGGATGCTCCGGGCCGCCCAGGGCCACCGGGCGTGGGCCGACCGGCCCGCCCCCCTGGTGCTGAGCGACGCCTTGCGCCTGCCGGTCCCGGCCCACAGCGCCGACGGCGTCACCTGCGGGTTCGCCCTGCGCAACGTGGTGGATCTCGGGGAGCTCTTCGCCGAGGTGGCCCGGGTGCTGCGCCCCCGAGGGCGGGTCTCCCTGCTGGAGGTGTCGGAACCCACCCACCCGGTGCTGCGAACCGGCCACCGGGTGTACTTCGGCGCCGTGGTGCCCCGAATCGGCGGCTTGCTCTCCGACCGGGCCGCCTATCGGTACCTCCCCCGCTCGATGTCCTACCTGCCCCCCGCCGACGAGCTGTTGGCCATGCTGGCCGAGCACGGTTTCGACGCCGTGGAGCGCCGGACCCTGTCGGGCGGCATCGCCCAACTCATCACCGCCACCCGACGGCCCTGAACCGGTAGGCCTCCCCACCGATCCGCCGTGTCCCTGCTCGCCCGACACATCCCCGAGGACGACCCCCACCGCCTGGCCCTGGCCGACCAGCGGATCACCCTGGGCTGGGCCGAACTGGACCGCATGATGAACCGGGCCGTCCACCTGCTCCGTTCCTTCGACCTGGGACCGGAACGCCGCTTGGCCGTGTTCGCCGAGAACTCCGCCGAGACGGTGATCGCCTACGTGGCCGCCGCCCTGGCCGGCGCCTCGGCCGTGCCGGTGAACTTCCACCTCACCCCCGACGAGCTGGCCTACATCCTGGAGGACTCGGGGTCGGCCCTGGTGCTGGTGGGCCCCGAGACCGCGGCCCGGGCCCTCCAGGCGGTCGAGTCGGTGGCCGGGGCGACACCGGTGGCGGTGACGGGCTGGCACTGCCCCGACCACCCCGACGTGATCTCCTGGGAGGACGCCCTGGCCGGAGCCGCCGGCGACCCCCCGCCGACGGACACGCCGCCCCTCCCCCACCTGTTCTACACCTCGGGCACCACCGGCCGACCCAAGGGGGTGGAGGCGCCTCCCGGCCTCTACCGGGGCGGGGCCACCGTGGCCGACTACGCCGCCTCCTGCGAGACCCCCAACGCCGCCATCGGCAGCCACCTGGTGGTGGGACCGCTGTATCACGCGGGACCGTTCGCGGCCACCCGCAACCTCCTGGGCGGGGCCCCGGTGGTGGTGCTCGGGCGGTTCGATCCCGAGGCCACCCTGGCCGCCATCGACCGCCACCGCATCGCCAGCGTGTTCATGGTGCCCACCCACTTCAGCCGCCTGTTGGCCCTGCCCGATGACGTGCGGAACCGCTACCGCACCGACAGCCTGGTCTCGGTGACCCACAGCGGGGCGCCGTGCCCGATCTCGGTGAAGCGGGCCATGATCGACTGGCTGGGACCGGTCCTGTACGAGGGCTACGGCTCCACCGAGGTCGGGGGCTCGTGCCACATCAACTCCCAGGACTGGTTGGATCACCCCGGTTCCGTGGGCCGTCCGGTCCCCCCGTTCGAGGTGCTCATCGTGGACGAGGCCGGCAACGAGCTGCCCCCCGGGCAGGAGGGGCGGGTGTATATTGCCGACCACAGCGGCCGGGGCATCCGCTACCGCAACGACCCGGAGAAGACGGCCGCGGCCCACCTGCGGCCGGGGGTGTTCACCCTGGGCGAGATCGGCTACACCGACGAGGAGGGGTTTCTCTACCTCACCGACCGGTTCTCCGACATGGTGGTGTCGGGCGGGGTCAACGTCTATCCGGCCGAAGCCGAGCAGGTGCTGGTGGAGCACCCCGGCGTGGCCGACGTGGCCTGCATCGGCGTTCCCGACCCGGAGATGGGCGAGCAGCTCAAGGCCCTGGTGGTGCCCACCGACCCCGGCAACCCACACCCGACCCAGGAGTTGATCGCCTACTGCCGAGACCGCATCGCCCACTACAAGTGTCCCCGCACCGTGGAGTTCGTGAGCGAGGCCGCCCTGGGTCGCAGCGCCATGGGCAAGGTCAACAAACAAGCCCTCCGCGCCCCCTATTGGAAGGCGGAGCAGGAGTAGGCGTCAGCCGCTAGAGGGCCAGGCCCAGGGTCAACAGTGCGCCGAACACCAGGTGCAGTCGGGCGGTGTGGTTGAGCAGGGGTGCCTTGGGAGAAGCGGACAACGCCAGGCGCACCGCGAACCCGGCGAGCACCAGGGCGGCCAACGACAACAGCGCCCACGGGCGGGCCGCGCCCAGCGCGGCGCCGACGGCAATGGCCCCGCCCACCAGGGCGGTGTACAGCCAGGCCGCCCCCCGGTCGCCCAAGCGCACCGCCAGGGTCAGCTTGCCCGCGGCCCGGTCCTGAACGACGTCCCGCAGGTTGTTGGCCGCCAACAGGCCACAGGCCAACAGGCCCACCGGCACGGCGGCGGCCACGGCCAGGGCGGAGAGACGCTCGGTCTGCACGAAGGCCGCCCCCACGGTGCCCACCAGGCCGAAGAACACGAACACCGACACCTCCCCGAAGCCCAAGTAGCCGTAGGGCCGACGTCCCCCGGTGTAGTACCAGGCCGCCACCACGCAGGCGGCCCCCACCGCCACCAGCCACAACGCCGCCACGATGGCCAGCGCCAACCCGGCCCCGGCGGCCACCGCGAAAGCCGCGAACGCCGCCGTGCGCACTCGGCCGGGTGCCACTGCGCCACTCCCCACCAACCGGGCCGGACCCACCCGTTGGGCATCGGTGCCCCGCACCCCGTCGGAATAGTCGTTGGCGTAGTTCACCCCCACCTGCAGGGCCAGCGCCACCACCAGGGCCACCGCTACCCGCCACCACACCACGTCGGGGGCCACCACCGCGGTTCCCACCGCCACCGGCACCACCGCCGCGGGCAGCGTCCGGGGCCGCGCCCCCTGCAAAAGCAACTTGATCATGCGGCCAAGTCTTGCCCATGGCCCCGGTTCGTTAGTGTCCATGCCATGAACCGCCTCTTGGAGTCCGGGGCTCGGCCCGCCCCCGCCGCTCGCCACGGGAGCAACCCATGAACCGCCTGGACGCCGAGACCAGCCCCTATCTCCGCCAGCACGCCGACAACCCGGTGGACTGGTACCCCTGGGGGCCCGAGGCGTTCGCCGCCGCCCGGGCCGCCGACAAGCCCGTCCTGTTGTCGGTGGGCTACTCGGCCTGCCACTGGTGCCACGTGATGGCCCACGAATCATTCGAGGATCCCGAGACGGCCGCGGTGATGAACGAGCTGTTCGTCAACGTCAAGGTCGACCGGGAGGAGCGCCCCGACGTGGACACCATCTACATGGAGGCCGTGCAGGCCCTCAGCGGTCGGGGGGGCTGGCCCATGACGGTGTTCATGACCCCCGACGGTCGCCCCTTCCACGGGGGCACCTACTACCCCAACGTCCGCCGGGGCCAGATGCCGTCGTTCACCGAGATCATGCACCGGATTCACGACGTGTGGGTCAACCGCCGCCCGGAGGTGGACGAGCAGGCCGACCAGCTCACCCGGTCGCTGAACCGCACCGCCCTCATCCAGCCCGACCCTCAGCGGGCCGCCGCCGGCCCCGAAGCGGAGGCCCTCCAGCAGGCCACCGCCGCCCTGCGCCGCCAGTACGACGCCGCTTGGGGCGGCTTCGGCGGCGCCCCCAAGTTCCCCCAGACCATGAGCCACGAAGTGCTGTTGCGCTCCTACCTCCACAGCGGCGACCAGGACGTGCTCAACATGGTCATCAACTCGCTGGACGCCATGGCCTCGGGGGGCATCTACGACCATCTCGGCGGCGGCTTCAGCCGCTACTCGGTGGACGCCCAGTGGATCGTGCCCCACTTCGAGAAGATGCTGTACGACAACGCCCTGTTCGCCCGGCTGTACCTGCACGCCTGGCAGGTCACCGGCCGCCCCCGCTTCCGGCAGGTGCTGGACGAGACCGTGGGCTTCGTCCTGCGCGACCTGCGCCACCCCAGCGGCGGCTTCTACTCGGCGTTGGACGCCGACTCCGAGGGCGAGGAGGGCCGGTTCTACGTGTGGACCCCGGCCCAGATCACCTCGGTGCTGGGCGACGACGCCGAGGAGTTCATGGCCTGGTACGGCGTGACCGAATCCGGGAACTTCGAGGGGCAGAACATCCTGTGGCGGCCGGTGCGGGGCGACCTGGAGCGGCCCCCGGCGGTGGAACTCGGCCGGGAACGCCTGTTGTCGGCCCGCAACCTGCGCATCCCCCCCGGCCTGGACGACAAGGTGCTGCTGGAGTGGAACGGCCTGATGCTGGCCACCCTGGCCGAGGCGGCTGCGGCCACCGGCAACCAGCAGTGGATGGAAGCAGCCGTGAAGAACGGCGGTTTCCTGTTGGATCAACTGCGCCGGGCCGACGGCCGCTGGCTGCGCTCCTGGCAGGCGGGCGACGGCCGGCGACCGGCCCAGGCCCGCCACCTGGCCTACGCCGCCGACTACGCCGCGGTGGCCGACGCCTTCACCCGGCTGGGCGAGGCCTCCGGTCAGGCCCGGTGGATCGACGAAGCCGCCAACGCCACGGACGCCATGTTGGAGCTGTTCTGGGACGATGAGCGGGGCGGCGTCTACTCCACCGGCTCGGACGCCGAGGCGTTGGTGTGCCGGCCCAAGGAGATCGCCGACAACGCCGTCCCGTCGGCCAACAGCGCCGCCGCGGTGGCCCTGCTGCGACTGGGCACCCTCACCGGGCGGGCCTCCTACCACGACCGGGCCCACGACATCCTGGCCCTCTTGGGCGAGGTGGCGGCCAACCACCCCAGCGGTTTCGGCCACCTGCTGGAGGCGGTGGACATGGCGGCCACCGGCCTCACCGAGATCGTGATCGTGGGCGAGCGCCCCGATCTGGTGGACGCGGTGCGGGAGCGCTACCGGCCCAACGCGGTGCTGGCCTGGGGCGAGCCCTACCCCTCCCCGCTGTGGGACAACCGCACCGAGGGCTTGGCCTACGTGTGCCGCAACTACACCTGCCAACTCCCGGTATCCGACGCCCAGGACCTGCGCGCCCAGCTCGGGTGAGGGAGGCCCCCAACCCCGGAGGGGGGGTTCACCAGATCGACTTTTCCCTGGGATAAAGTTCAGGTTTGCGCCCGGAATGGTGCGCAAATCGCAACCATCGTCAGCACGACACAGCGAGCGCGAATCAGAGTGTTCGCCATGGTGGGCACGACATGGAGGGCACGAGATGGAGGGCATGATGTCCAACAGCACCAGCAACACCAGGCGGGCCCTGCGGTTGTGCGGGGCAGTGATGACCGTCGCCGGGCTGCTGGCCGGGCTCACCACGCTCGCGTCCGCCCAAACCAACACCACCAGGTACTACTCGGGCACCATCAACGGCCCGGACTACTGCGTCAACCGCAGCCTGGGCGGACCGATCACCACCGCATTCGACAGCAACGGTGACGGGGTGGCCGACACCTGCTCGCTCACCCGCACCCGCCGGGAGACGGCCGCCCGCCAGAACGCCATGGAGAGCCTGGGGGGCGAGCTTGCCCTGCTCTTCGGCCAGCTCTACGCCGAAGAGTGCACCAAAGTGGCCGAGACCTTCGGCGAACCCGTGGACGAGGCCACCGACGACTGCGCCGCCCCCCGGGCGGCCCATGCCCAGGGACGCACGCCGGTCGCCGTCCCCTACAGCACGATCCCCCTCGAGAACGTGAGCGATCGGTTCTTCTCCGGGCCGGTGATCACCGGACGCGCCTTCTGCCTCGACCGGAGTTTCGGCGGGCCGGTCACCTACCCGTTCGACAGCGACGGCAACGGCGTGGCCGACACCTGCTCGCTGCCCCGCACCCGCCGGTCGGCGGTGGCCCGCCAGAACGCCTTCGAGCGGTTGGCCCTGCTGCAACCCGCCCGGTTCAACCAATTGGTGGCCGTTGAGTGCCTGCGGGTGCCCGGTTCCTTCGGGGAGCCGGCGGCCGAGGCCAAGGACGTGTGCGCCACCGGTCAGCCCTCTCCCACCGGAACCACCCCCGGGACCGGCTCTGGCTCCGGATCCGGCTCCGGTAGTGGGTCCGGCAGCAGCAGCGGCAGCGGCAGTGGCGGCGGCACCACCACCCCCATCGTTCCGCCGACCGCACCGGTGGCCACCAATCCCGGCACCTACAACAAGCGAGCCGCCCAGAACCTCCGACTCGATCCCAACAACAACCAGATCATCGTGAGCTGGGACGTGGTGACCGCCGACGACGACACTTCCGACAACGACAGCGACCCCTACGACGCCGAAGCCGTGTACGAGTACGAGGTGTGGTGGACGCCTCGGGGCCAGAGCTGGCAGACCTCCCGCCGGGCCTACACCGACAGCGGTACGACGACCCTCACCATCAACGGGCTGGCGAACTACACCACCTACAACGTCCGGGTCAAGGCGGTCCGCGGCCTCTCCAGCGATCCCTTCACCCCCACTCTGTCCAGCACCCCCGGCTTGGCCGGTCCTCCCGTTTGGCCGGACGACAACCCGCTGACCAGCTCGTTCTACGGCCAGATCGCGGCCAACTGGGATCCCCCCCACGGCGCGGACGACGGCATCAACAGCTACATCGTCCAGTGGTCCACCAGCAGCTCCAGTTGGTCGGCCGCCCGCCAGGCGAGTGTGGCCGCCTCCACCACGGAGTACGCCATCACCGGCCTGTCCAGCGGCACCCACTACGTGCGGGTACAGGGGGTGACGGCCAACGGCCCCGGCACGTGGTCGCTCACCGAGTCGCTGCGGTTGACCAGCACCCGACCCACCCCCGGCCAGCCCCTGGAGGTGTCGCTGACCACCACCGGGGCCAACTCCCGCTCCTTGGGGGTCACCTGGACCAAGCCCGACCAGACCGACCCCAACCGCCAGCCCACCCACTATCAGGTGCAGTGGCGCAACCGCACCGCCGGGGAGGGCTGGTCGGCCAACGCCCGCCAGATCACGGTCGGCCCGGCCAACGCGGGCGGCGATCCGGCGACCACCACCACCATTGCCAATCTGACCGCCTCCAACGAGTACGAGGTGCGGGTGCAGGCCATCAACCGGGACATCGCCGGATCGTGGTCGTCCACCGCCCGCATCGTGTTGGGACAGGCGTCCGCCCCGTCGGGCATCACCCTGGATCCCGGCAGCCGCCAGATCACGGTGACTTGGACCAATCCCGAGAGCACGCCCTCCGTGCAGAGCTACGTGCTCCAGTGGAACACCAGCAGCAGCTTCCCGAGCAACTGCCAGACCAGCACAAGCTGCGAGCAAACCACGCCGTCAGCCGCCGGCGCCGGGAGTGAGTCCAGCTACACCATCACCGGACTGGACAACAACCGGCTCTACTACGTGCGGATGCTCTCCATCAACAGCAACGGTCCGGGACCGTGGTCCACGGTGGTCTCGGCCGAGCCCGGCACCCTGAGCGCCCCCAGCCTCACCTCGGTGGCCGAGAACGCCGACAACATCCGGTCGCTGAATGTGGACTGGACGTCGGCGGAGGAGAGCAACAAGGCCAAGGTCACCGGCTTCCGCATCCAGTGGCGGCGCGCGGGCAACACCAGTTGGAGTTCGAGCAACGTGTCGTTGGCTCAGGCTGATCCCGACGGCAACGACGGGCCCAACTACAGCTATGTCCTGACCGGTTTGACCTCCGGCACCAGCCACGAGGTGCGGGTGCTGGCCCGGAACACTATCGGGGACGGTCCCTGGTCGGAGGCCAAGAGCGCCACCCCGGGCGCCACGTTCGTGCCGCAAAACCTCGGCGTGGTAGTCCAATTGGACGCCAACAACCGCGACACCCTTACCCTGGAATGGGACGTGCCCACCAGCGCGTTGACCGTCAACAGCTACACCGTGCAGTGGCGCCGCTGCGGCACCACCGGGTTCAGTTGCGGAAGCTGGGGTTCCTCCCGCACCGTCTCCGCCGACGACACCCGTGAGTCCCAGTTCTCGGCCACCAGCTTGCGGGACGGGTACTACTACCAGGCCCAGGTCCGGGCCAACGGGGCCAGCTCCATCGGCGGCAGCGGCGGCTACCTCGAGTCGAAGATCTACAAGGTGACCATCGACGAGGACAACAACGACGCCGTCACCATCGAGGAACTGGTACAAGACGACTGACCCTTGCCAATCCCCCGGCCCGGCCGAGCCCGCTTGGCCGGGGGGTCAGCCCGCTCCCCTGACGTTAAGGATGGTCGCGGTCAGTCCTGCTCGCGGGGGTCGTGGATGGTCACGGCCTGTACCTCGCTCAGCCGTGAGCCGATCATGTCGAGGGCGATCTGTTCCAGGAAGTCCCGGGGCATCACGCACTCCCGGCACTCGGCGCCCTCCAGAATGAGCCGCAGGGCCACCGCGCCGTCACCGGCCGACACCACCTCCACGTCGCCCCCGTCCAGGGCCACCATGGCCCGCAACTCGCCCACGGCGTCGTCCAACAGGGTCTGGTCCATCACGGCGTCTCCTTGATCAGGGATTCGGAACCGAGATTCGGGGGTCGCCCCCGGGACAGGAAGGCCCCGGCGTCGGCCAGGATCAACTGCCCGGTGGTGCAGCGGGCCAAGTCGGAGGCCAGGTACACGCACAACCGCCCCAGTTCTTCGGGCAGGGTCTCCCGGCGCAGCGGGGTGGCGGCCACGATCTCCTGGTAGTGGTCGGCGGGAAAGGCCTCCTTCACCACCTCGGTGAGGGTGGTGCCCGGCGCCACCGCGTTGACCCGGATGCCGTGAGGACCGAGTTCCACCGCCATGGACCAGGTCAGGTGGTTGATGGCCGCCTTGGCCGCGGCATAGCTCGACATCATGGGCGACGGTCGGGTGGTTTCCCCCGAACTCACGTTGAGGATCACGCCCCCTCCCTGCTCCATCATCACCCGGGCCTCGGCCCGACCGCACAGCGCGGTCAGCACCACGTTCTGATCCAGGATGTCCCGCCAATGGGCGCCGTCGGTGTCCACGAAGCGGGCCACCCCCCGTCCGGCCATCATCCCCACGTTGTTGACCGCGATGTCCAGGCGGCCCCACCGGTCCACCACCCCGGCGACGAGCTGTTCGATGGCCTCGTCGCCCCGCAGATCAGCGACGTGGGGAGCGGCGGTGCCCCCCTCGCCGGCGATGAGTTCCACCGTCTCGGCGGCCGGTTCGGCCCGCACGTCGTTCACCGCCACCGCGGCGCCCGCTCGGGCCAGCCACCGGGCGATCTCCCGGCCGATGCCCGCTCCCGAACCGGTGACCAACGCCACCTTGCCGGCGTGATCGATCTGGACGCTCATGGGCAGGGGTGACCGGCGCGGGGAGAGGGATTCGGTTGGAGGTGGGGCTCAGCCCACCCCGCTCTTTTCCAGGATGTGGACCCCGCAGCTCGAGCCGAGCCCGATCACGTGGGCCAAACCCACGTTGGCCCCCTCGATCTGGCGGTCTCCGGCCTCGCCCCGCAGGTGGGTGGCCACCTCGTAGACGTTGGCCACGCCGGTGGCGCCGATGGGATGCCCCTTGGAGATCAGCCCGCCGGACACGTTCACCGGGGTGTCACCGTCGCGCCACGGCGCGCCCCGGTCGATGAAGTCGCCGGCCCCGCCGGGCTCGCACAGGCCCAGGTTGTCGTAGTGGATCAGCTCGGCGGTGGCGAAGCAGTCGTGCAGCTCCACCAGGCTGAGATCCTCGGGTCCGACCCCGGCCTGCTCGTAGGCGGCCTGGGCGGCGTTGCGGGTGAGGGTGTTCACGTCGGGCTGCATGTGGCCCGATTCCACGTAGGGGTCGGTGGTCAGCACCGAAGCGGAGATCTTCACCGCCCGGGCCTGTTGCTCCTTGCTCAGGGAGGCGAACCGCTCCTCGCCCACCAGCACGGTGGCCGCCGCCCCGTCGCCGGTGGGGCAGCACATCAGCAAGGTGTTGGGGTACGACTGCATGGGCGACCCCATGACCTCCTCCAGGGTGAACTCCTTTTGGTACTGGGCCAGGGGGTTCAGGGTGGAGTGGGCGTGGTTCTTCTGGGCCACCTTGGCGAACTGCTCGAAACCCACGCCGTCGTTGTCGTTGGCGTACTCCATACCCGCCTGGGCGAACACGCCGGGCATGGTGTCGGTGCCCAGGATGCCGTCGATGGCCATCACCGCCCCGTAGCGGCCCGACGGCTCGTACACGTTCTTCTCCTTGCGGGATCCGCCGGCCAACAGGCCCATCTTGCCCATCTGCTCCACGCCGATGGCCAGGCCCAGGTCGGCCTCACCGGCCCGAATGGCCATGATCACCGTGCGCAGGGCGGTGGCCCCGGTGGCGCAGGCGTTGGACACGTTGTACACCGGAATGCCGGTCTGGCCGATCTGCTTTTGCACCTGCTGGCCCATGCCGGAGCTGGCCTGGAACAAGGTGCCGCAGGCCAAGAGGTCCATGTCGGACATGGTCACCCCCCCGTCGTCCAACGCCCCCAGGGCGGCCGCGGTGGCCAGGTCCACGGCGTCCTGTTCGGGATAGCGCCCGAACGCCGTCATGTGCGTTCCCAGTACCCAGATGTCTTGCGCCATTGTCGGCCTCCTGTCGGTTGGTTCGGTCAGATGGTCACGCCGGGGAGTAGCCGAAGGCCACCGCCTCCTGGCCGTCGTCGTCGGTGCCCGCCACGTAGGTGTCCAGCTTCACCTTCATGCCCAGGGTGATCTTGGCGGGGTCGGGCTCCACGTTGATGAGGTTGGAGCGCACGGTGGTGTCGTCATCGGTGCGGATGATGGCCGACACGTAGGGCGTCGGAATGGTGGGGGCGGCCCGGTACACGATGCTGAATGTGCGCAGCGTGCCGGTGTTGCTCACCGGAACCGTGGAGAACTCCCGTCCCCCGCAGTGGGCACAGGCGTTGCGCCGACCGAAGAAACGGGCGCCGCAATTGTCACACTGGTTGGCCTGCAAGTGGGGCTCGTCGCCCAAGACCAAGTAGTCCACCATGGGGATCTGCACGATGACGACACTACCCCACCCGTCGCCGGGCCGTCCTACTACGGGGCCATTGCCAAGCCGCCAGGGAGACGGCTAGGGGCCGGCGAAGCCCTCGGGGAAGCCCCCCTCGTGGTAGCCGGAGGTCTCGATCTTCTGGGTGATGCGGAAGCCGTCGGGCGTGCGGGTCACCGTGTCGTGGTACCAGCCCCCCACGAAGAACATGAACTGCTTGGGCCCGTTGGGATCGAACGTCTTGCCGTCGTCGGCCACCGGCATGCCCATGGGGTTGTGGAACAGCGTGGTGCACTGGGCGGTGTCGCCGTCCCAACTCCGGATGTAGGTCTTGCCCACCAGGTGCTGGGTCATGGGGAAGATCGACAGCGCGGCCTGCAGCCACCCCTTCACCGTGGGGTAGTCGCCCGCGGCCTCGGGCACGTCGGGGGCCGACGAGGAGTAGTCCAGGCGGGCATCGGGGGTGAACACCGTGTCGAGGAGGTCCCAGTCCTTCTCGTCGATGGCGACGGTGTAGCGGACGATCACGTCCTCGATGGCCAGGCGGTCTTCGGGGTTGGGCATGTTCATGGCGAGCACCGTAGACGATCCGGCGGCACAAGGTGAACGACCTCGTCGATGGGGCGGCGGGGTCGGCCCGCGGACCGGCCGGGGCGGTGGTCGGCGGCGTAGCCCAACGCCACCGTTCCCACGATCCGGTACCGGTCGGCCAACCCGAGTCCCTGCCGCACGGCGGCCTCGTGCTCGAAGACCCCGAAGAAGCAGGCCCCCAGATCGGCGGCGGTGGCGGCCACCAACAGATGGTGGACGGCCATGCCCGCGTCCACCCACCAGTAGGGCACGGGCCACGCCTCGGGGTTGCGGCCCAAGCCGGAGTGGGCCTTGTCGGGCTCGGCGTAGCGCTGCACGTAGCGTTCCGGGTCGGTCAGCACCAGCACCAACACGGGGGCCCGCAACAAGCCGGGCCAGGCGAACTCGGCCCGGCGCTCGGGAGTCAACGTGATGCCCCAGTAGCGCTCCGGGTCGGTGACCACGCCGAACTCCACGGCCTGGGTGTTGCCCGCCGAGGGGGCTCGCCGAGCCCGGTCGAGCAGATCCACCACCAGCCCGTCGGGCAAGTCGTCCGGGCGGAAGTTGCGGCACATGGGCCGCCGGAGGGAAGTCGGGGCGCTCAGCCGTACTTGAGCAGGTCTTCGGCCATGATCCAGCCGAAGGCGATCATGGTGTCGCCCGCGGCCCGATCCAGGTCGTCGAACAGGGCGGCCACGTCGGGGTCGATGCTGTCGGGCTTGTTGGTCTCGTAGTCCAGCAGGCAGGACTGACCGTCGTCGCCCACCACCCGGAAGTCCCGGTCCAGGTACCGGGAGGTGTTGATGCTGAACCGCTTGGCCAGCCGGCGCCCCCAGGCCCGCTCCTCGCCCGAGGCCTTGTGTCCCGGACGGGGCACGATGTCCACCAGCGCCTTGAAGGCGTCGAACCCGCCGGGATTGTCGAACTGGGTTCCCACCAGCACGTCCTCGTCGGGGAACGCCATCAGGGCCCGATGGAGCTGGGCGTCGGTGAGTTGGCGCAACACGGTGCTGCGCTTGGAGGTACGGGCCACCGAGGCCAAGCCCACCAACACGCTCGGGGTACCCCCGATGCGCTCCAGGGTGGAGAAGGCGAAGCCCCGCAGCTTGCCGTTCTCGCGTGCGGTGGAAATCAGCACCCACTCCTCGGTCTGTTTGGAGAGCAGGCCCACCGAGTAGGGGTTGGGACCGTCAACACACATGTCGGCCATTTCGGCCAATTCCGCGTCGGTAACCGCTGTGCAGTCCTTGGTTTCGACGTCGATGGCCATGGGCTGATCGTCCTCCTCGTACGTTGATGACCCACTGATTCCCCTCGTGGGTACCCCTATAGTCCATCAACCGCCCCCGTCGGCGCGCAAACCCGCCGCTTGCGGGCGCACCGGCCGGCGGGCAAGCGGGCGGCAAAGTGCCAGCTAGCCGCCCTACACGGCGATGGCTTTGTCCCCCAGCAGCTCCCGCAGCTCGCCGATCAACCCGCCGTCGGCGTCCACCCCGTAGGCCTCCGGGAGCTTGACGGCCCGGTGGTCACCGAGCATCAAAATCACCTCGCTGCGGCCCGGATGGCCGGTGAGGGCCGACTTCAGGGTGTCGATCCGCTCGGAGGTCAGGCCGTTGGTGCCCAGCTTGAGGGTCAACGGGGTGTACTCGTCGGCCGCCGACGGGTCGACGGGATCCACCCGGAAGCAGATCACGCCGTCCTCGTCGTCGCGGCGGTCCACCCGCCCCTCGACCACCACCACCTGGTCGTCGGCCAGCTTGTGGCCGTGCTCCTCCATGGACCGGGGAAACAGGGTCACCTTCACCGCCCCGTACATGTCCTCGAGCGTGCAGGTGGCCATCTGGTCGCCCTTTCGGGTCCACCGCTTGCTCAGGTTGCTCACCACCCCGCCCACCCTCACCGACGACCCCTCCTCGGCCTCGGCCAGTTGGTCGAGGCGATGGGTGGCCTTGCGGGCCAGCACCCCCTCCATGCCCAGCACCGGGTGGTCGGACACGTAGAGCCCGAGCATTTCCTTTTCGGCCGCCAGCTTGGCCGACTTGTCGAATTCGGCGTCGGGTACCTCGATGGGATGGTCGAAGGACTCCTGGGTGTCCTCGCCGAACAGGCTCATGATGCCCTGGCTGCGCTCGCGCTGTTGCTGGATGCACCGCCGTACGATGGTCTCCGACACGTTCAGCAGTCCCTGGCGGGGATGGCCCAGCGAGTCGAAGCAGCCCGCCTTGATGAGGGCCTCGACCACGCCCTTGTTCAACACGATGGGGTCGACCCGCCCGCAGAAGTCGTGGAAGTCGGCGAACGGACCTTCGGCGGCCCGCTCCTCCAGGATCATCTGGGCCGTGCCCGTGCCCACGTGGCGGATGGCCGACAACCCGAAGGTGATGGCCTGGTCGCCCTCGGCCGTCCGGGTGGCGGCAAAGTCCGACTCCGAGCGGTTCACGTCGGGCAGGGCCACGGTGATCTTCATCTGGCGGCACTCGGCCAGGTACACCGCCGCTTTCTCCAGCTTGTTCTTGACGCTGGTCAACAGGGCGGCCATGTACTCCACGGGATAGCGGGCCTTGAGATAGGCGCCCTGGTAGGCGATGAGCCCGTAGCCGTAGGCGTGGCTCTTGGTGAAGGCGTAGTCGGCGAACTGCTCGATGATGTTGAACAGCTCGGTGCCCAGGGCACTCCCGTAGCCGCTCTGATCGCAACCGTCCACGAACGTGTCCCGCTCCTTGGCCATCAGCTCGCGGTCTTTCTTGCCGCAGGCCTTGCGCAGGTTGTCGGCTTCGGCCAGCGAGTAGCCCGCAAACCGCTGGGCCACCCGCATCACACTCTCCTGGTAGATCATCAACCCGTAGGTGTCGCCCAGAATGTCGGCGGCGTCGTCGTGGAAGAAGCGCACCGGGGCGCGGCCGTTTTTGCGGTCGGCGTAGTCCTTGTGCATGTTGGCCGCCATCGGCCCCGGCCGGTACAGCGCCACCAGGGCGGCCACGTCGTCGAAACAGGTCGGCTTCAGCGAACGGATCAGCGACCGCATGGGGCCGCTCTCCAACTGGAACACCCCGATGGTCTCGCCCCTGGCCAGCAGCTCGTAGGTGGCCTGGTCGTCGAGGGGCACGTTGTCGATGTCCACCCGCACCCCGTGGGACTGCTCGATCAGCCCGATGGCGTCCTCAATGACGTCTAGGTTGCGCAGGCCCAAGAAGTCCATCTTGAGCAGGCCCAGGTCCTCTACCGCGTGCATCTCGTACTGGGTGACGATGGGGGCTTCCTCCAGCGACTCCCCCGGCGACGCCTTGCGCTGAATGGGGAGGTGCTCGGTGAGGGGTTCCTTGGTGATCACCACCGCGGCGGCGTGGATGCTGTCCTGGCGGCGCAGCCCCTCCAGGCCCCGGGCCACGTCCACCACTTTGCGGGCGTCCTCGTCGCTCTCGTACATCTTGCGCAGGTCGGCGGCGGCCACATAGCCGTCGGCGTGCTCCTCGGTCTTCTCGAGGCAGGCCCACAGCGGGGTGTCCCGGCCCAGGATCAGCGGGGGCATGGCCTTGGCCAGCTTGTCGCCCAGCGCGTACGGGAAGTTCAACACCCGGGCGCTGTCGCGCACCGCCGCCCGGGCCTTGATGGTGGAGAAGGTGATGATCTGAGCCACGTGGTCCTCCCCGTACTTCTGGGAGGCGTAGCGGATGATCTCGTCGCGGTAGCGGGAGTCGAAGTCCATGTCGATGTCGGGCATGGACACCCGCGACGGGTTCAAGAAGCGCTCGAACAGCAGGTCGTAGCGGATCGGGTCCAGGTCGGTGATCCGCAGGCTGTAGGCCACCGCGCACCCCGCCGCGCTGCCCCGGCCCGGCCCCACCCGGATGCCCCGTTGGCGGGCGTAGCGGATCAGATCCCAGGTGATCAGGAAGTAGGACGAAAAGCCCATGTCGGAGATGACCCGGAGTTCGTAGGCCAACCGGTCGGCCACCTCGTCGGGCAGCGGGCTGCCCCACCGGGCCTCGGCGCCCTCCAGGGTGAGCGCCTGCAGGTAGTGGTCGGCGCCGTCGTAGGCCTCGGGGATGGGGAAATCGGGAAGCTGGGGCTTGCCGAACTCGATCTCCAGGTCGGCCCGCTCCGCGATCCACAGGGTGTTGTCGCAGGCCTCGCTGATCTCGGAAAACAGGTGGCGCATCTCGGCCGCCGTTTTGAGGTAGTGGTCGCTGCTGTCGAACTTCAACCGATCGGTGTCGCTGACCAACGAGCCGGTCTGCACGCACAACAGGGCGTCGTGGGCCTCGGCGTCGTCCTTGTGGGTGTAGTGGCTGTCGTTGGTGGCCAACAGGGGCGCGCCGATCTGGCGCGCCAGACGGATCAACTCGGGGTTGGTGCGCCGCTGTTCGGGAATCCCGTGGTCCTGGATTTCCACGAACAGGTTGTCGCGGCCGAAGATGTCCTGGAGGCGGGCCGCCTTGGCCACCGCGCCGTCGTAGTCGTGGCGCAGCAGGGCCTGGAGCACGTGGCCCGCCAGGCATCCGGTGGTGGCGATCAGCCCCTCGCTGTGCTCGGCCAGGAGTTCCCAGTCGAGTCGGGGCTTGTAGTAGTAGCCCTCGAGGAAGGCCCGGCTGGCGAGCTGGATCAGGTTCTTGTAGCCGGCGTTGTTCTCGGCCAGAAGCGTCAGGTGGTAGTAGACCTTCTCCCCGGCCTCGGTGGTGCCCCCACCGTCGTCCACCTTGCCCCGACGGGGTGGACGGTCGCTTCGATGCTCGTGGGCCATGTAGGCCTCGGTGCCGATGACCGGGTTGACGCCCGCATCGCGACAGGCGCGGTAGAAGTCCACCACCCCGTACATGTTGCCGTGATCGGTGATCCCCAACGCGGGCTGCCCGTCGGCGGCCGCCGCCTCGACCAACTCCCCCACTCGGGAGGCGCCGTCAAGAATGGAGTACTCGGTGTGAACGTGCAGGTGGGTGAAGGAACTGGACACGGCGCTCCTGTGGACGATCTGTGGCCTGGCTGTGGACAACTACAGGCGTGTGGTTTGGGCGTGTCCTGACCCTACCAAGGCGGCCCACGGCGTGCTCGCCCGATGCCCGATTTCCTGTTTCCCCGGCATTTCCCCTGGTCAGGGGGCGTCTACAAGTAGGTGCCCACCGGCTGGTCGCCCGGCGGCGGCGTGCCGGCGGGAAGCTTGCCGCGCATGTTGGCGAGCTGTTGCTGGGCCGACACCTGCTGGGCGAACAGGGCGGCCTGAATGCCCTGGATGAGGCCCTCCAGCCAGCCCACCAACTGGGCCTTGGCCACCTGCAGTTCGGCCTGGCTGGGCGGGTGATCCTCGGGGAAGGGGAGCATGAGACGGTCCAGCTCCTCCCGCAGATCGGCCGACAGGGCCGAACCCAGCTCGTCGATGGAGGTGGCGTAGATCTCCCGGAGGCGATCACGGCTGGACTCGTCCAGGCTGGATTGGCGCACCTCGTCCAGGAGCTGCTTCATCATCGTGCCCACCCGCATCACCTTGGCCGGCTGCTCGATGGCCTCCCCCACCGAGGGGAGGTCGCCGGATTCCCCGTCGGCCGGAGCGGGGGCGGGCAGGCCCTCGCGCACCACCTCGGCGGGTTCGGCGGGCACCGGTCGGGAGGGTTCGGGCATGGTCGGCAATCTACCCGCTCGCGTTCGCTGCCCGGCAACCCTTCATGTCCGGGTACCGAACGCGGCCACGCAGGGCACCAGCACCTCCGCCGAGGTCAGCGAACCATGGCGGCCCAGGAGCTGGAAGGGGGGCTTCTTCTTGGTGGTACCGCTGGACTTCTTGGTGGGCGAGGGGGGCTCGACGAACGCCACCGGCTCGTGGGGCACCAGGGCCACGTCGCCCATGCGCGACCGCGCCTGCTCACTCACCACCGGGCCGAACCACTCCTCGTCCAAAACCTGCTGTTGGCCGACCACCAGGCCGTGTTGGCCGTAGAGCCCCTCGGCGGCGGCCAGCAGATCCGGGGCCCGACCGGGCCGGGCGTGCAGCCAGCGGAACCGGGCCTCGCCCGACACCACCGCCGACAGCGCCCGCACCTCCCGGGCCAGTTCGATCTTGGCGTCGCCCACCATGACCTGCCCGTGGTCGGACACCACCAGAAGGGCGGCTTCGGGGGGCAGCACGGCCAGGAGTTGGGCCACCAGTCGGTCCACCTCGGCGTACTCGGCGTCGAGGTGGGGGCCGAACCCGTACTCGTGGCCGATCCGGTCGGGTCCGTCGTAGTAGGCGTACACCAGAGGGGCCCCGGCGTCCACCAGCATCCGGACCTCCACGGCCAAGGAGCTGGTGAGCTTGTAGCCCCGGTAGTCCACCCCGTCGAGGTGTGCCCGGGTGAACCCGGTACCCACGAACTCGCTGCGGCCCACCGCGGGCACCCGCCGCCCGAAGAAGGCGGGCCGGGTCTGCATCTGCTCGGGGACGATGCTCTTGCGGGCATCGGCTCGCTTGGTGCCCGCCGTCCAGCGCAGCGTGTTGAGCACCTGGCCGCCGACGGCGAGCTGATAGCCGATCAGGCCGTGCTCGCCGGGGGCCGACCCGGTGACCAGCGACGTCAGTGCCGTGGTCGTGGTGGTGGGCGCCACCGTGGTGATGGGCCCGCCCTCCATGGCCGACAGCACCGGAGTCAGCTTGGCCCGCCCGCAAAGCTGCTCCCAGCCCATGCCGTCCACCAGCAACAGCACCACCGCCTTGGCCTCCCGCACCGGGGCGGGCATCCACGCACAGGCGTCGGGTGGTCCCAGCAGAGCGGGTACCACGTTGCTCAAACACGCCCCCCGGTAGTCGGGAAGCACCGGAAACGGGGCGGGTTCGGTGCCGCCGGCTCGACCACTAGGGTGACGGGCGGTGAGAGTATCCACGCGGGGAGACTACGCCAGCCGGGCGCTGTTGTCGCTGGCCCTGCACGCCGATGAGTCGGGACCGACCTCGGTCCGGGACATCGCCGAACGCACCGGCCTTCCCCAGCCCTACCTCGAGCAGATTCTCCAGGCCCTCAAGGGTGCGGGCCTGGTCCGCTCCAAGCGGGGGGCCGGTGGAGGCTACGCCCTGGCCCGACCGGCCCAGGAGATCCGCCTGAGCGAGATCGTCAGCGCGGTGGACGGTCCCATCGTGCTGGGCGATTTCGGGGAACCCCACCAGGACGGGGCCTGCGACCACGAAGGCCAGTGCGTGCTCTTGGCCATCTGGACCCACGCGGGTGACATCATGCACGACCTGTTGAGCGACTACACCCTGGCCGATATCGCAAAGACCGCACGCGGCCTGCTCCCCTGGCCCGGCTCGGACTGAGGCCCTCCGGCGATCAACACGGGCAGACTGCTCCCCTGCTTGGCTCACACCGAGCCGGAGAGATCGTCGCCGCGCAACAATCGGTGGAGGCGGGAGAAGTCCTCGGGGGGATCGACCTCGAATCGCAGCCGCTCGCCGGTCTCGGGGTGGCGGAAGGCCAAGGCCCGAGCGTGCAGGGCCGGGCGGTCGATACCGGGTTGGTCGGCCCGGCCGTAGAGGTCGTCGCCGAGCACCGGGTGGCCGATGGCGGCCAGGTGTACCCGGATCTGGTGGGTCCTCCCGGTCTCCAGCGTCACCGCCAGACCGGCCGATGGGCGGGTCCAACCGTCGGCGGGGTCGGCTCTCCCCGTCTTCGCGTCACCGGGGTCATCGGTTCGGGGCGGCATCCGAGCGATCACCTCGTAGTGGGTCCGGGCCGGGCGGCCTTCGGCGGTCACCGCCATCTTGGTGGGATGGCGAGCCGAGCGGCCCACCGGGGCATCGATGACCCCCCGGTCGTCGTCGGGCCATCCTTCCACCAAAGCGACATAGCCCCGGTGAACGTCCCGGCGACCAAGGGCCGCGGTCAACGCCTCATGGGCGTCCTGGGTCCGGGCCACCACCAACAGCCCCGAGGTGCCCCGGTCGAGGCGATGGACGATGCCCGGACGGTCCGGGTCGCCCACCCCGGCCATATCGGGGTACCGGGCCAACAACCCGTTCACGAGGGTTCCGGCGGGGTGGCCCGATCCGGGATGGACCACCAAGCCCGGCGGCTTGTTCACCACGATCACCTGCCGGTCCTCGTGAACCACGTCCAACGGCACCGACGAATCGGGCTCCGGACGTGGCCGAGCCATCTGCGGCAGCTCCAGGAGCGCGATGTGGTCGCCCGCCACCAGCCGCTGTGCCCGACCCCGCGCGGGCTCCCCGTTCACCTCCACCTTGTGTTGGCTCACCAGGCGGGTGGCCTCGCCCCGGCTGCACCCCCACACCAGCGCCACCACCCGATCCAGGCGCTCACCGGCCAGCACCTGGCTCACCACCCCCTCCCGCTCCATCAGCTCGACCCGGACATCACCCGGCAGGGCGGTCAGGATTCATCGGCTGCATCGGGCGTCGGGGGTGGTTGACGGCGGGAGGCCAACAGCACCAGAGTGATGCCCGCCACCACGATGGAGGCGTCGGCCACGTTGAACACCGGCCACCACTGGAAATCGATGAAGTCCACCACCGCCCCGCCCAGCACCCCGTCACCCCGGCGGGCCACCCGATCGGACAGGTTGCCCACCGCTCCGCCCAGCACCATGCCCAACAGCAGCGGGGGCAGCGACAACCGGCGGCCTCCCCAACTGGCCCAGGCCAACACCACCACGAACACCAGGGCCAACACGGCGATCACGGTGTCCCGGTCCTGTCCCAAACCGAAGGCGGCCCCGGTGTTGTGGACCAGATGAAACCTCAACGTCCAGATGAGGTCGATGCTGCGGTCGTCCAGCGTCACCAGGGCCCACCACTTGGTGAGCTGGTCGACGGCCACCACCAGACCGGCCACCGACAGCAAGATCACGTTGTGGCGGCGAACGCCCACCGACTCAGAACCCGCCCGCCTTGTGCTCCACCCGCTCGGCGGCCCAGGGGATGGCGTTCAGGCGCTGGCGAGGGATGGGCTTGCCCGACACCACGCAGATGCCGTAGGTGCCGTTGTCGATTCGGGCCAGGGCGGCGTCGATCTGCTCGACGGCGGCTCGGGCGTGAGCGCTCAGGGCCAGGTCGCGTTCCCGCTCCACCGCCAGCGTGTCCCCCTCCCCCGACTCCTCGTCGAACTGCACGTCGCCCGGCTCCCGCTCCTCCACCAGGGAGTCGGCCTCCGCCTTGAGCCGGGTGGCCGAGGTCACGTAGCGGCTGCGCTCCTCCAACAACAGCCGCCGCTGCTTGTCCAGGTACTTGTCGTCGAACAGGGGCTTCTTGGCGGGAGCTGTTTTCTTGGCCGGGGCCTTGGCCGCAGGCTTCTTGGCCGGGGCTGCCTTCTTGGCCGCAGGCTTCTTGGCCGGGGCTGTTTTCTTGGCCGGGGCTGCTTTCTTGGCCGGGGCCTCGGCCGTGCTGGTCTTCTTCTTGGCCGCGGCTGCTTTCTTGGCGGAGGCTGCTTTCTTGGCCGCAGGCTTCTTGGCCGGGGCCTTGGCTGTGCTGGTCTTCTTCGCCGGAGTCTTGGACGCGGTCTTCTTCTCTGCCATCGCAGGCGGCAGTGTAGCCGCCACCGCTGCGGAACACTCCCCGGCCCCCGGGAGGGCCCGCCGGCTAATGATGTCGGGAGCGAAGCCGGCACCGGGTACCTTGGGGCAGCCCACCCGCCTGGAGGTCCGTTGCCCGATCCCTCCCCTCCCTATCCCGAGGTCGACCCCAAGCCCTCGTTCCCCGAGATCGAACGCCGGGTCCTGGAGTCGTGGTCGGCCGACGGCACCTTCGCCCGCTCGGTGGAGTCCCGGACGGCGGGCACCGACGGCGACAACGAGTACGTCTTCTACGACGGGCCGCCGTTCGCCAACGGCCTCCCCCACCACGGCCACCTCCTCACCGGCTACGTGAAGGACGTGATCCCCCGCTACCACACCATGCGGGGTCGCCGGGTGGAGCGCCGGTTCGGCTGGGACTGCCACGGCCTGCCCGCCGAGATGGAGGCCGAGAAGGAGTTGGACGTGTCGGGACGGGCGTCCATCACCGCCTACGGGGTCGACCGATTCAACGACTACTGCCGCCAGTCCGTGCAGCGTTACACCCGGGAGTGGGAGACCACCGTCACCCGCCAGGCCCGCTGGGTGGACTTCGACAACGACTACAAGACCATGGACCTGCCCTACATGGAATCGGTCATGTGGGCCTTCAGGGAACTGTGGGACAAGGGCCTGGTCTACGAGGCCTACCGGGTGATGCCCTACTCGTGGGCGGCCGAGACCCCGCTGTCCAACTTCGAGATCCGGCTCGACGACGCCACCCGACCCCGCCAGGATCCGGCCATCACCGTGGCCTTCGACCTGGTGACCGAACCGGGCGACCCGGGCGCGATGCGCCTGTTGGCCTGGACCACCACCCCGTGGACCCTGCCGTCCAATCTGATGCTGATCGTCGGGCCCGAGGTGGAGTACGCCGTGGTGGAACACGACGGCGGCCACGTGGTTCTGGCCGCGGCCACCCTGGAGGCCTACGGCGCCGAACTGGGCCAGGGCCGGGTGGTGGGCACGGTGCGCGGCGCCGAGTTGATTGGTCGGCGCTACCGGCCGCTGTTCGACTACTTCGCCTCCCTGGCCGACGACGGGGCCTTCCGGGTGGTGGGGGCCGACTTCGTGGACACCGCCGAGGGCACCGGGGTGGTCCACGCCGCCCCCGGCTTCGGCGAGGACGACCAGATGGCCGCCGAGGCCAACGGCGTGCCCGTGGTGGTGCCGGTGGACGATCAGGGCCGCTTCACCGAGGAGGTGGCCGACTGGGCCGGGGTGAACGTGTTCGAGGCCAACCCGGGCATCATCACCCGGCTGAAGGACCAGGGCCGGGTGCTGCGCCACGCCACCTACGAGCACAACTACCCCCACTGCTGGCGCACCGACGAGCCCATCATCTACCGGGCCCTGAGTTCCTGGTTCGTGCGGGTCACCGAGATACGCGACCGCATGCTGGCCCTGAACCAACAGATCAACTGGGTGCCCAACCACGTGCGCGACGGCCGGTTCGGCACCTGGCTGGCGGGCGCCCGCGACTGGTCGATCAGCCGCAACCGCTTCTGGGGCTCGCCCATCCCGGTGTGGCGCAGCGACGACCCGTCTCACCCTCGAGTTGACGTTTATGGCAGCCTCGACGAGATCGAACGGGACTTCGGGGTGCGCCCGGCGGACCTGCACCGCCCCGGCATCGACGAACTGACCCGGCCCAATCCCGACGACCCCACCGGTGCGTCCACCATGCGGCGGGTGCCCGAGGTGCTGGACTGCTGGTTCGAGTCGGGGTCGATGCCCTTCGCCCAGGTCCACTACCCCTTCGAGAACAAGGAGTGGTTCGAGCATCACTTCCCGGCCGACTTCATCGTGGAGTACATCAACCAGACCAGGGGCTGGTTCTACACCCTCCACGTGCTGGCCTCGGCCCTGTTCGACCGGCCCGCCTTCAACAACGTGATCTGCCACGGCATCCTGCTCGACGCCCAGGGCCGCAAGCTGTCCAAGAAGCTGAGGAACTACACGGAGCCCGAGGAGATCTTCGCCACCAAAGGGGCCGACGCCCTGCGCTGGTACCTCATGGGGTCGCCCATTGTGCGGGGCGGCGATCTCCGCTTGGACGACGACGGCATCGACGACGTGATGCGCCAGGTGATCATCCCCATCTGGAACGCGTATTACTTCTTCACCCTCTACGCCAACGCCGACGGCGTCCGGGCCTCACGGCGGACCGGCTCCGAGGACCGGCTCGACCGCTACATCCTGGCCAAGACCCGGATGCTGATCGACGCGGTCTCCGGGCGCATGGAGGCCTACGACCTGCCCGGCGCCGCCACCGAACTGGAGGGGTTCATCGACTCCCTCAACAACTGGTACATCCGCCGCAGCCGTGATCGGTTCTGGGCCCCGGCCCGGCCATCCTCGGCCGCCGACAAGCAGGACGCCTACGACACCCTGTACACGGTGCTGACCACCCTGGCCCGGCTGCTGGCCCCGTTCCTGCCGCTGGTGTCCGAGGAGATCTACCGGGGCCTGACCGGAGAGCCCAGCGTTCATCTCGCCGATTGGCCTGACCCCGAGGAACTCCCCGACGACCCCGCGCTGGTGGCCGCTATGGACCGGGTGCGCCACGTGTGCTCCACCGGGCTCCGGGTCCGAGAGGACGAGGCCATCCGGGTGCGTCAACCCTTGCCGTCACTCACCGTGGCCGGCCAAGACGCCGCCTCCCTGGCCCCTTTCGCCGACCTGATCGCCGACGAGGTGAACGTGAAGGACGTGGTCCTCAGCGATGATCTCGCCGCCTACGGGCAGTTCGTGCTGCGTCCCAACGGGCAGGTCTTGGGCCCCCGGTTGGGCAAGGGGGTCCAAGAGGTGTTCGCCGCCGCTCGGGCGGGCCAATGGGAGCAACTCCCCGACGGTACCGTGACCGTGGCCGGCCACACGCTGGCCGACGGCGAGTTCGATTTGGCCCTGAACCCGGTGGAGGGCACCACCGCCGCCGCTCTACCCACCAGCGACGCCGTGGTCGCCCTCGACACCGCCATCTCCCCCGAACTGGAAGCCGAGGGCATCGCCCGCGATGTGGTGCGCAAGGTTCAGGACGAACGAAAGAGGCTGGACCTCAACGTCACCGACAGGATCGATCTGGCTCTGTTGGTTGATGAGGAGATCATCGACGCCGTGCGCGCCCATGAGACCTACATCTGCGAACAGGTCCTGGCCGCATCCGTCCGAGAGCTGAGGGTCGCCGATCAAGCCGAAAAGGCCACGGCGGCAGGGATCAAGAATCTCCAACGCATTGACGCCGGCCACCTGATTGTCGAATTGACCAAAGCGACCTGACCGCAGCCCCGGCCCATTGGCGGGGGGGCGTCAGGTGTTGTTCTGGTAGTCGGCCTGCTCCATGCGGCGCCGTTCCTCGGCCGACACCTCCACGTCGGAGGGGGTCAGCAGGTACACGTGGTCGGCCACCCGCTCCATGCGCCCGTCCAGGCCGTAGCACAGCCCGCTGGAGAAGTCGATCAACCGTCGGGCCACGTCCCGGCTGCCGTGTTGCAGGTTGACGATCACCGCCTGGCCCCCGCGGAAGCAGTCCCCCACGTCCTTGGCGTCGTCGAACGACATGGGCGTCACCACCGAGGGCTTGGAGGCCGCCGACGGGATGGGCCGCACGAAGCTGTTCCGGGGCTGCTCGGCCGGAGGCTCGGGCTCCGACGGACCGGTCGAGGGAATGGGCCGCACCGAGCCGATGTCGGGGCCCATAACCGTCGGCTCCTCGGGCATCCGGGACACCAGCCGCATGTCGGCATCCGGCTCCATGTAACCGCTGGGGGCGAACTCCTCTTCCGTACCGAACCCGAGCCAGAACTTGGTTTTCTGCCACATGGACGACATTTGCTCATCCCCCTCTCGGCAGCTCACTCATGGGATACCTCCGAGCGTACAGGAACACCCCCCTGTTTTCGGGGACTCACCCCCCGCCGACCGGCGATCACGGGTCAGGCGGGGCGGGGGCCGAACAGGGCGGTGCCCACTCGGATCATGGTTGCCCCCTCCTCCACGGCCACCTCGATGTCGGCGCTCATGCCCATGGAGAGTTCCCCCAGGCCCAATTCACGGGCTTGGGCGGCCAGCAGGCGGAAGCCGGGGCGGGCGTCCTCGGGGGGGCCGGGGGGGCCGACGGCCATCAGGCCCGCCACCGCCAGCCCGGCCTGGCGACCGCGGGCCACCAGCGATTCGGTGTCCTCGGGCAGGCACCCACCGCGGCCACCGGTGCGGGCCACGTCCACCTGCACCAGCACCCGCGCCCCGGGGGCCCGCCGGGCTATCTCCTCGGCCACCTCCGGGCGGTCCACGCTCTGCCACAGATGCACCACCCCGGCGATCTTGCGGATCTTGTTGCGCTGCAGTCGCCCGATGAAGTGCCACCGGGGGCCTCCGTCCTCGGCGGGCGGAGCCGGCGTGGTCGCCGCTTTGGACAGCAACTCCTGGGCGTAGTTCTCCCCCAGGTCCGACAGACCGGCGCCGGTGGCCGCCGCCACCGCCTCGGGCCCGAAACCCTTGGTGACGGCCACCACCTGTACGTGGTCGCCCCCCACCCGGGCCAGCCGCTCCCGCAGGGCACTGAGGCGCTCGGCAACTTCGGCGGCTTCGAGCATGGGCCCGCTCTGCTGCGGCCCGCTATCGGAGGAAGGAGGGGATGTCGAACTCGTCTTCCATCTCGGAGTCCAAGAAGTCGTCGTCGGCCCCGCCGAACACGTCAGGGGTGTCCGACGAGCCCAGGGAATCGGCGGCCGTCAATCGGGTGGCCCGCTCGCCTTCCCAGCGATCGAACCCGGCGGCGATCACCGTGACCCGGATGTGGTCGCCCAAGGAGTCGTCCACCACCGTACCGAAGATGATGTTGGCGTCGGGGTGGGCCACCCCCTGCACGATCTCGGCCGCCTCGGTCACCTCGAAGATGCCCAGACCGGGACCGCCGGCGATGCTCAGCAGGATGCCGCGGGCCCCTTCGATGGAGGCCTCCAACAGCGGGCTGGAAATGGCCTTGCGGGCCGCGCTCACCGCCTTACCCTCGCCCGAAGAGACCCCCACTCCCATCAGCGCCGACCCGGCGTCGTGCATCACCATGCGCACATCGGCGAAGTCGGTGTTGATGAGCCCGGGGGTGGTGATCAGGTCGGTGATGCCCTGCACGCCCTGCAGCAACACCTCGTCGGCCATGCGGAAGGCATCCACCACCGAGGTTTGATCGTCGGAAATGGTGAGCAGGCGGTCATTGGGGATGACGATTTGGGTGTCGACTTTGTCCTTGAGGGCCTGAATGCCGCTCTCGGCCTGCACCGAACGCCGCCGACCCTCAAAGCCGAACGGCCGGGTGACCACGGCGATGGTCAGCGCTCCCAGACTCTTGGCTATTTCGGCGATCACGGGGGCGGCCCCGGTGCCGGTACCGCCGCCTTCTCCGGCGGTGATGAACACCATGTCGGCCCCACTGAGGGCCACCTCGATGTCCTTACGATGGTCGGTGGCCGCTTGGGCTCCGACATCGGGGTCGCTGCCTGCCCCCAACCCTCGAGTGAGCTCTCGACCAATGTCAAGCTTTACTTCAGCCGAACTCATGAGCAGGGCTTGGGCATCGGTGTTGACGGCCACGAACTCCACGCCGCGCAAACCGGTTTCGATCATGCGGTCGACTGCGTTGACACCGCCGCCGCCCACACCGACGACCTTGATGACCGCCAAGTAGTTCTGGGGATCAACCATGGGTTCCCTCGCTTCGCACGCCTGAAACTTCACCCTCCACTTGGGGTTCATATGAACAAGAGGTTGAGGCTTGAATAGCTATTCCTCTAGTAGAGGTAGATGTAGTTTACGAGCAGTCGTCGATTCGGGTCAACACGGGAAACTCGGGAACGCTCAGGTCGATCAACTCGAAACAGTGCAGGTCGACTTTGGCCAGGAACGTGGCCAGGGTAACGGCTTTTCCTTGCGGATCATCCCGGCCCCCCCAAGAGGCCTGACCCGAGCCGGGCAAGTCGATGATGACCTGTCCGTTCACCCAAGAGATCGGTCCAAGCTCTTCGGCGGGAATCGAACCCAGGGCCTCGGCCGCTTCCAGCAGCGGCAAGGCCGTCCCCGGCAACCACCCCCCTGGTTGGGGAACCGATCCCACCAACACCACCGGCACGTCGGCCGGGGCCGGATCGATGTGCAGCACCCGACCCTGGACATCCGACAACGCCCACCCCGCCTCCACCGCAACCTGGGCCACTGCCTCGCGCTCGGTCACGTCGAAGGTGACTTTTCCTCCCCACCCCCGGCTGGATCGCACCTGGTCCACCCACGGCAACGCGGCGATGGCACGACGGGCCCCCGACACGTCGAGCCCCAGCAGGGGGTCGCCCCGCTCGATTCCCGCCGTGGCCAGCACCACGTCCGCCCCGGTGCGTTGGGCGCCGATCACCTCCACCTCGTCCACGTCGAGCAGTGGGCTCTGGGTGATCCCGTACCCGATGGCCACCAGCACCACCACCAGCCCGACGCCGATCCACAGGCGCAGGCGCCGCCGGGAGCGGACGCGTTGGCGCCGGGCTTGGATTCGAGGGTCCAGCGGGGGTCGGGCGGTTGCGGGGGAGGTCGAGCCCGCCGACAGGGGGGGCGCCGAACCCGTGGGCGGTGATGGCGTCGTCCGGGTACCCGACGGGGGTGCCGAAGCGGGAGGCGAGCCGGGTTTCTCCGATGCCATGTTAGGTGGCCCCCCCTTGCCACGGGCCGGGCCCGAAGCCCACCAGGCGGGTCTCGGGAACCAGGGCGACGTCGAAGGCGTCCCGGACCCGGACGAAGACCCGGGCCATCAGCTCGTGGACGTCGTCGGCCGAACCGCCCCGATCGGCGATGAAGAAGTTGGCGTGTTTGTCGGAAACCGACGCCGTTCCCACCCGAAGCCCCTTGAGCCCGGCCGCATCGATCAGGCGGCCCGCGCTGTCGCCGTCGGGATTCGTGAACACCGAGCCCGCGTTGAGCCCCCCCGGTTGGTGCTCGCGCCGCCAGGCCACGATCTCGGCGATCAGCGCCTCGGAGGCCGCCGCGTCCCCGGCGGCCAGGCCGATGTCGGCGCTCACCACCAGGTGATGGTCGGCCAGCGCCGAGCGCCGGTACCCCAACCCCAGTTGCTCCCGATTCCACTTTTCGAGACGGCCCTGGCGCAGGTCGGCCACCTCGGCGCGAATCAGGGTGGCCGCCATGTCCGACCCGTGGCCCCCGGCGTTCATGCGCACCGCCCCGCCCAGCGAACCAGGCACCCCCACCGCCCACTCGAAGCCGGTGAGCCCGGCGGCCGCGCTGCGGCGGGCCAGCACCGGCAGACCGGCGGCCGCTCCGGCGCTCAGGCGGGTGCCGTCGATTCGGATCCACTGGAAAGCCGGGCCCAGCCACACGGCCACCCCGTCGAAGCCGGCGTCGGCCACCAACAGGTTGGAGCCCCGGCCCACCACCAGGATGTCGGTACCGTGGGCCGCCGCCACCTCGGCCACCGCCGCCGCGTCATCACCGGCCGAAAGGGTCACCCCCACCCGGGCGGCGCCCCCCACCCGGTAAGTGGTGTCGGGGCCAATGGGCCGCTCCCGGCGAACAGCGGCCGGCCCGAGGGCCGCGGCCAGCTCGGCGGCCACCCGGTCCCAGCGGGAGGCGGTCATCGTCGAGGGCGCAGGGCGGCCATCACCTGGTCGGGCACGTCGGTGAGGTCGCCCGCCCCCAGGGTCAAGCACAGGTCACCGGGGCGCAGCACCTCCGCCAACCGGTCGGCGGCGTCGTCGAGTGCGGCCACGTAGGACACGTCCCACTCGGGGTGGGCCTCGGTCACCGTGCGCCAGATCAACTCGCCGGACACCCCGGGGATCTCCGGTTCACCGGCGGAGTAGATGTCGGTGATGATCACCACGTCGGCCCCTTCGAAACACTCCCCGAAGGCCGACCCCACATGGAGCGTGCGGGTGAAGCGGTGGGGTTGGAACGCGCACACCACCCGGTCCCATCCCCCCTCGGCGGCCGCCTGGAGCGCACAGGCCACCTCGGTGGGCAGGTGGGCGTAGTCGTCGACAAAGGCCACGCCCCCGGCCTCCCCCCGGTACTCGAACCGCCGGGCCACGCCCCCGAATCCGGCCAGTGCGGCCACCGCGTCGGGCCCGACCACCCCCAGCTCGCAGGCCATGGCCAGCGCCCCCAGGGCGTTGACGGCGTTGTGATCCCCCGGCATCGGTACCGTGGCCCGGCCCCACGACCGTCCGCGGCCGATCACCTCGCCCTCCACCGAATGGCGATCCCGCCGCCGGAACCGCCAGCGGTAGTCGGCCTGCGGGCCGGTGCCGTAGAGCACCCGCTCGCAACCCTGTGAGGCCACCAGCGCACCATCGTCGTCGGCGCACACCACCAGCCCCCCGGTGGCCCCGGCACAGAACCGGGCGAACTCGTCGGCCAACTGCTCGGCCGAGCGGTCGGTGCGCAGGTGGTCGGGTTCCACGCTGGTGACCAGCGCCCGGTCTACCGTCAGCTCCCCGAAGGTACCGTCGCTCTCGTCGGCCTCCACCACGAACCAGGGGCCGTCGGACCACCGGGCGCCGATGTTGCCGTCGGCCATCAGCGCCCCCACCACAAAGCCGGGGTCGGCGCCGACGGCAGTCAAGATGTGCGACAGCATGGCCGACGTGGTGGTCTTGCCGTGGGTGCCGGCCACCGCCACCGTGGTCCGCATGGAGGTGATGGCCGACAGGATCTCGGCCCGACGATGCACGGGGATGCCCGCTCGTCGGGCGGCCACCACTTCGGGGTTGTCGTCGCCGATGGCCGTGGACCGGGCAACCAGGTCGGCTCCGGCAACCCGCGACCCGTCGTGGCCCACGCCCACCTGCACCCCGTGGTCCCGCAACCGGTCGAGCACCGGGGAGTCGACCGCGTCGCTGCCGGTGACCGCACAGCCCATGTCGGCCAACACCACGGCGATGGCCGACATGCCTGCGCCCCCCACGCCAACGATGTGGACCCGAGCGGTCGGGCGCAATTCCACCATGGTGGCTATTCTCGCCGCCGCCGTCGGCGGATTCGGGGAACGCCCGCGTGTTCCTCCAGGAGTTCGGCCACGGCCCGGTCGGCATCACGGCGACCGAGTTGGCCGGCCCGTTGCCCCATGGCCTCCAGGCGGCCGGACTCCCCCATCAGGGCATCCACCTCGGCAACCAGGCGGGCCCCGTCCATGTCGGCGTCGGGCACCAGCACCGCTCCCCCGGCTCGGGCCAGTCGAGCGGCGTTGGCCGTTTGGTGATCACCGGGGGCCGACGGCAGCGGCACCAGAACCGACGGCAGGGCGACCACGGCCAGCTCGGCCACGCTGGTGGCCCCGGCCCGTCCTACCATCAGGTCGGCCGCGGCGTACACCCGCCCCATGTCGTGCTCGTACTCCACCGCCCGATACTGCAGCGGGGCGCCGGCCAGGTCGGGACGGAGGTCGGCCAGCTCCCGCCAGTCCCGGCGGCCCACCACGTGGTGGACGGCCAGGTCGTCCCGGTCGGCCCAGTAGCGGGCGGCCTCGAAGGCGGCCCGGTTGACTCGGGCCGCTCCCAGCGAGCCGCTGACCACCGCCACCAGGCGCCGGTGGTCGTCCACCCCCAGGGCGGCGCGGGCGGCCGCCCGGTGGCTCGCCCGATCGATGGCCTGGACCTCGTCGCGTACCGGGTTGCCGGTCACCACCGCCCGGGGCAGTTTTGTGTCGGGAAACGAGACCGCGCAGGCCCGGGCCCATCGCCCCGACAGGCGGTTGGCCATGCCAGGAGCGGCGTTCTGTTCGGCCACCACCACCGGGATGCCGAGCCGTCGAGCGGCCAGCGCGCAGGGCACGCTGGCGTAGCCCCCCACCCCCAGCACCACCGACGGTTGTAGTCGGCGCAACAGTCGACCGGCCTGGGCCACCGCTTGGGCCATTCCCCAGGCCGACGGAACGTTCTGCCAGGTGAGTCGGCGCTGCAAGCCCCGGCCCGGCAGCGTGGTCAGCTCGAATCCGGCGGCCGGTACCAGCGTGTGCTCCACCCCCCGATCCGACCCCACGAAGTGGATTTCCTCGGGCCGATGGCCGCTCCGCACCAAAGCCTGGGCCACGGCCAGCCCGGGGTTGACGTGGCCCGCCGTGCCCCCGCCGGCGATCACCGCCCACACCGATGCCGACGGTTCGGGAGGGCTCACGGCTCGACCCGGATCTGGCGGGCGATGTTGAGCAGCACGCCGGTGGCCACCATGGCGGACAGCAACGCCGAACCTCCCACCGACAGGAACGGCAGGGGCACCCCGGTGATGGGCAGGACCCCCACCACCGCGGCGATGTTCACGAAGGCCTGCGCCCCCACCCACACCGTGATGGCCGCGGCCAGCACCTGGCCGAAGCGGTCGGGGGCGTTCAGGGCGACCCAGATCCCACAGAAGACGAACCCGGCGAACAGGCAGATGACGAACATCGCCCCCATCCAACCCATTTCTTCGGCCAAAACGGCGAACACGAAGTCGGTTTGGGCCTCGGGCAGGAACCCCCATTTGATCCGGCTCTCCCCCAGCCCCACCCCCGAGGCCCCGCCCGAGGCGATGCCCACCCGGGACTGGATGGTCTGCCAGCCGGAATCCAACGGATCGGACCAGGGATCGAGCATCGACACCACCCGGTCGCGGCGATAGCCCGACCCCCAGGCGGCCAACGCCGCCGCCCCCCCGCTGAGCAGCGACCAGCCGGTGAGCGGCAAAAGCGGCACCCCGGCCATGAACAAGGCGGCGAAGGCCACCATCACGATGATCACCGCCGTCCCCAGGTTGGGTTGGAGCAGGATGAACCCGGCCATGAGGCTGCACACCACCAGCACCGGTCGGATGGTGGTGCGGGTGTCGCGCTCGGCCCCCGCTTTGTCCCCCACCCGGTCGGCCAGCCAGCTCGCGGCGAACAGGGCCATGGCCAGCTTGGCCAACTCCGAGGGTTGGAAGCTGAGGGGCCCGAAGTAGATCCACCGGGTGGCCCCGTTGGCCGTGGTGCCGATCCCCGGAATCAGCACCGCAACCAACAGCACCATGGTGAGCACCACCAGGCCGTTGGCGCACCGCTGCCACTGCCGGTAGTTCACTCGCATCATCACCAGCAGTGCCACCAACCCGCCCATGCTCCACACCAGTTGGCGCTGGAAGGTGAACCAGGTGGATTGGCCCACGTACAGGCTGGTGACCGACGACACCGACAGCACCATCACCAGGCCGACGGCGTTGAGGGTCACGATCAGTCCGAACAACAGGTAGAAGGGGATGGTGGCCTGGCCCACCGGCGCGGCCCGCAGGGCGGCCACCAGCGCCGCCGGCCAGGTTCGCCTGCCGAGGTGGGGCGCGACGGTGGTCATGGCGATCCTCCGATCAGCTCGTGCACCTGCTGGGTGAAGTGGTCGCCCCGCTCGGCGTAGGAGCCGTACCAGTCGAACGACGCACACCCCGGCGACAGCAACACCGCGTCACCGGGCCGGGCCGCGTCGGCGGCCATCCGCACGGCGTCGGCCATGGACGAGGCCTCCGCCACCGGGCAGCGACCGGCGAACACTCGGCGCACCTCGGGGGCGGCCTCCCCGATGGCCACCACCGAGCGCACCGCGTCGACCACCTCGACCATCGGGCCCAGGTCGATGCCCTTGTTGCGACCTCCGGCGATGAGCACCGCCGGGCCCACCGACCGCACGGCGGCACACACGGCATGAGGGGTGGTGGCCTTGGAATCGTCGTAGAAGCGGACCCCGTCGCGCTCACCCACCAGGGCCACCCGGTGGGGCAACCCCGTCCAGGCCACCAGCGCATCCCGCACGCCCTCCACATGAGCCCCGCCGGCCATGGCCACCGCGGTAGCGGCCAGGGCGTTGGCCAGCTCATGGGGCTGCGACCGCCGTAGCTCGGCGGTGTCGATCAGCTTCTCCGATTCGGCCCACAGCGCGCCGCCGCTCACCCGGAAGTCACCGTGGCGGAGCCCGAAGGTCACCACCCGGCCGCAGGCGGGGGCGGCGGCGGCGACCACCGGGTCGCCCCCGTTCACCACCGAGATGCTGTCGTCGTCCACCCGGTGCCACAGCGAGGCCTTGGCCTGCCGGTAGCGCTCCAGCGAGGCGTGGACGTCCAGATGGTCGGGGGCGAAGTTCAGCCACGCCCCCACCTCGGGGCGAAAGCACCGGCTGTGCCCCAACCGGAACGAGGAGGCCTCCACCACAAAAGTTGCCGGGGTCGGGTCGCGAACGGCTTCCACCAACGGTACGTCGGTGTTGCCCGCCACCGCGGCGGCGATGCCCGAGGCCTCCATCATGGCGGCCACCATCTCCACCACCGTGGTCTTGCCGTTGGTCCCGGTGACCGCCAACCGGGGGCGGGAGTCCCAGCGCTGGGCCAGGTCGAACTCGGAGATGACCGGGGTTCCGGCGTCGGCCGCGGCCCGCATCACCGGATGGGCCTCAGGCAGGCCGGGGGTGGGTACCAGCACCTCGGCGTCGGCCACCAGGGCCCGCCACCGGTCGGCGCCGGGAGCGGCCACCAGGTCGATTCCCAACGCAACCGCTCGGGCCACGGCGTCGGGCGCGGGGGCGTCGTCGGCCGCCACCACCGCACCGCCCCGTTCGAGCAGTTGCGCGGCCACCGCCTGATTGGTGACGGCGAAGCCGGCCAAGAGCACCGGACCCCCGCTCAATCGGCACCCCCGATCGACACGAAGTCGGCGTAGAACAGGCCCAGGGCCACCGCGGTGGCCAACCCGGTCATGATCCACAGCCGGATGATGACCGTGGTTTCCGGCCAACCGGCCAGCTCGAAATGGTGATGGACGGGGGCCATGCGGAACACCCGGGTGCCGAACACCCGGAAGCTGAACACCTGGATGATCACCGACAGGGTCTCCATCACGAACAGCCCGCCGATGATGGGCAACAGCAGGTGGGTGTTGGTGGCCAGGGCCAGCGCGGCCAGGCCGGTGCCCAGGGCCAACGACCCGGTGTCGCCCATGAAGATCTGGGCGGGGGCGGCGTTCCACCACATGAATCCGGCGGCGGCCCCCACCATGGCCGCGGCCACGATGGCCAGGTCCAGGGCGTGGGGGATGCCGTAGATGTCCTGGTTGCGAAAGGCCCAAAAGGCGATCACCACGAAGGCGGCGAAGGCGAACATGGAGGAGCCCGCGGCCAGGCTGTCGAGGCCGTCGGTGAGGTTCACCGCATTGCTGGTGCCCAGGATGAGCAACACCGCCCACAGCCCCCAGCCCCACGGCCCGAGATCGATGTCCAGGGAGTCGTAGCGGGTGAAGGAGAGGTTGGTGCGGACGTCGGTCAGGTGGATCATCAACACGGCGTAGCCCACCGCCACCACCAACAGGCCTAGGATCTTGGTTCGCTTGCCCAACCCCAGGTTGCGCTCCCGGGATACCTTCAGCCAGTCGTCCACGAAGCCCACGATGCCCGCGCCCACGATGGCGGCCATCACGATCAGGCCGGTGCGGGTGAAGATGCCGTTGTAGAGGTCGCTGATGGCGTAGCCCGCCAGGGCCCCCACCACAATGGCCACCCCGCCCATAGTGGGGGTGCCCGCCTTGCTGACATGACCTTGGGGCCCGTCCTGGCGAATGGGTTGCCCGATGGCGTGCTTGCGCAGAAACCTGATCAGGGAGCGGGTGCCGAACAACGAGATCAACCCGGCGATGGCGGCAGCCACCAGAAGACGGATCACCCGGCCACCTCCTCGGCAGCTCTCTCTTGCACGCCGTCGGCCCCGGTACCCAGGATCTCGGCGATCACGGCCCGGTCGTCGAAGGGGAGGTGTCGGTCCCCCACCACCTGGACGGTCTCGTGCCCCTTTCCGGCCACCACCACCACGTCGCCGGCGGCGGCCTCAGCCAGGCACCGGGCGATGGCCTCCCGCCGATCGGGCTCGGCGGCCACGGTGCCCGTGCCCTTGCGTACACCGGCCAGCACGTCGGCGATGATGGCCTCGGGATCCTCGTCGCGGGGGTTGTCGGAGGTGACGATCACCTGATCGGCGGCTCGGCCGGCCACCCGGCCCATCACCGGCCGCTTGGCCGTGTCCCGATTGCCGCCGCAACCGAACACCACCCGCAGGCACCCGGTGCCGGTCACCAGCTCCCGGGCGGCGGCCAGCACCTCGCCCAGGCCCTGCGGGGTGTGGGCGTAGTCCACCACCACCATGAACGGGTGGTCGGATGCCACCACCTCGAAGCGGCCCGGTACGGGGGCGGCCGCCTGCAGGCCGGCCACCACCTCGGCCACGCCGACGCCCAAGGCCAACGCGGCCTCCGCCGCGGCCAGGGCGTTGGCCGCGTTGAAGCGACCCCGCAACGGCAGGGCGACGTCGTGTCCCCGCCAGCGCAACGCCGTTCCCTCGGGCGCCGGGGTCACCCGGTGGCTTCGGGGGTCGAATCCCACGGTGGGAATACCCGGTTCGGCCAGCAGCCGCCCGCCGTGTTCGTCGGCCCGGTTGACCACCGCCCGGTCCGACAGCGAGGGGGTGAACAGCCGGGCCTTGGCCGAGAAGTACTCCTCGGTGGTGCGGTGGTAGTCGAGGTGTTCGGGGGAGAGGTTGGTGAACACGGCCACGTCGAAGCGGGTGCCGTCCACCCGGTGTTGGTGCAGGGCGTGGCTGGACACCTCCATGGCCACCGCCTGGCCCCCCGCCGAGCGCCAGGCGGCCAGCCGTTGCTGCAGGTCGAGGGACTCGGGGGTGGTCCGGGTGCCCGACAGCGTGCCCAGCACCTCGGTTCGCACGCCGGCGGCGGCCAGTACCGATCCCAGCAGGCGGCACACCGTGGTCTTGCCGTTGGTGCCGGTGACCCCCACCACGGTGAGGGATTGAGACGGATGGCCGTGGAACGCCGAGGAGATCGGCCCCATGGCTCGGCGCACCGACGGGGTCTGGATCTGCGGACCCTCCAGCGGGAGCGACCGTTGCACCACCAGGCCGGCCGCCCCCCGGCGGAGGGCCTCGGGGGCATGGTCGTGGCCGTCGTGGTGGGCGCCGGGCACGCAGAAGAACAGGTCACCGGGTTGCACCCGCCGGGAATCGTGGGCCAGCCCGGTGACCGCGGCGTCCCCGCACCGGGTAACGGCCCCACCGGCGGCCTCGGCCAGCAAGGCCAATGGCATCGACCGGGTGGTCACGGCCCGGCCTCAGCTTGTGGGGATGCTTCGGAGTCCGGTGGCGGGGCTTCCGGCTGAGGAATCGCCGCCGGCGCGGACTCCGGCACCAGCTCCGCGGTGGCCGCCGGCGCGGACTCCGGCACCAGCTCCGGGGTCGCCGTCGGCGCGGACTCCGGCGCGGGCTCCGGGGTCGCCGTCGGCGCGGACTCCGGCGCCGGGTCCGGCGCGGGCTCCGAGGTGGCCGCCGTCGGTGTCGGTTCGGCAACCGGCTGGGGGGTGGGAGCCGGGCCCAGTTTGGGGGGCACGGTGATGAAGTCCACCGGGGGGGCGATGCGCAGGCGTTGCAGGGAGTACTTGGCCAGATCGGCGAACAGGGGGGCGGCGGCCTGGCTGGCGTAGAAGTTGGTCACCGGTTCGTCGATCACCACGATCATCGAGAGTTGGGGATCCTCCGCCGGGTAGAAGCCGGCAAAAGTTGCCGTGTAGCGGCTGAACCCCTCGCTGTCCTCGTAGTTGCCGTCGGACAGCACCTTCTGGCCGGTCCCGGTCTTGCCGGCAATGGTGTAGCCGTCGACCTGGGCGTTGCGCCCCGTCCCCTCTCGCACCGCCGTGACCAGCATGTCGGTCATCTGCGAGGCGGTTCGCTCCGACACCACCCGCACCGGCCCGCCCCGATCCAGGGCGACCTCCCGGCCTTCGGCGTCCACCGCCGACCGCACCAGTGTGGGGGGCACCAGCACGCCGTCGTTGGCCAGCGTGTTGTACACCATCAGCACCTGCAGGGGTGTGGCCAGAATGCCCTGTCCGAGAGCGAAGCTGGCCACGTCGGTGCCGCTCCAGGTGAGCAGTTGGGGCACCAATCCCGCCGACTCCCCCTTGAACCCCAACCCCGTCGTCCAGCCCAGTCCGAAGCGGGACAGGTAAGCGGCCAGGCGGGTGGAGCCCAGGACCAGGGCCCACTCCACGGTGCCGGTGTTGGACGAACGGGCCAGGATTTCCTCCATGCTGTAGAGCACCGTGCCGTACTCGGTGTGGTCGGTGAACACCTGATCGTAGAGCTCGATCCAGTGATTCACTTCGCGCACGTGGTGGGGCGCCCCCAACTCCTCCTCGATCACCCCGGAGAGGGCCACGCTCTTCATCACCGATCCGGGCTCATAGGCCCAGGTGACCGCACGGTTCTCGGTGAGCGCCACCGGCTCACCCTCGTCGTCTCGACCCACCGAGGCCATGGCCAGGATCTCCCCGGTGGCCGGAACCATGATCACCACCGTGCCGCTCTGCGCATCCACCTCGTCGATCTGTCGCTTCAACGCCCGTTCGGCCTCGAACTGCAGCGACCGGTCGATGGTCAGGTGCAGGTCGGCACCGGGCTGGGCCGGGCGGATGTGACGGGCGCCGGTGGGAATGGTGCGTCCGTCGTGGCTGCTCTCCAGCACCATCTCGCCGGGGACGCCGCCCAGCAGCTCGTCGAATTGGTACTCGAGGCCGCTGATGCCCCGCTGGTCCACGTCCACGGTGCCCACCACCGATTGGCCCAGGCGAGCACCCGCCGGATTGAAGCGGGCCGACTCCTCCAGCCGGTACACGCCCGTCAGGGAGAGGTCGGCCACCGACCAGGCCACGCGGTCGGGCACGGTCCGGGCCAGGTAGGCGTGCTGGTCGGGTTCGCTCAGCAGGGCCAACAGCCGCTGCTCGTCCATGTCCAGCACCGGGGCCAGGGCCGCGGCCGCGGCCGCCGGGTCATCCACGTGGCTGGGATCGGCCCAGATCGTCCATTGCGGCACCGACACGGCCAGCTCGCTGCCGTTGCGATCCAGGATTCGGCCCCGGTCGGCGGTCAGCTTCACCGTGCGGATGCGCTGTTGCTGGCCGTACTCCACGTAGGCGTCGGAGTTGAAGAACTGCAGGTCGGCCAACCGAACGCTCAGCACCACCGCCATCAGGGCGAAGACCACCGCCATCGCCAAACCACGACGCCGCCGGGACCGGACCCCTTTGGCCCGCTCCGACTCGACAACCCCCCGGCGGGGTGGGGCGACCCCCTTGGATCCCCGGGCGTCAGCGGGCCCCCGGCGGCGGTCTCCGCCGGTGCCCCCCGCGGCGTTCACCGGGCGCCACCCTCCTCCAACTCCACCGGCACCAGGTACACCCGTTGATCCGGTTCCACCATGCCCAGCCGATACAGGGCTTCAGCCACGATGCGGTCGGGAGCCTCGGCCCGGGCCACGTTGAGCCGCAACCGATCGTTGACCGCCCGGGCGTCGTCGAGTTGCTCGTTCAGACCGTCGAGCGTGGTCTGGCGATCCACGATCACGGCGTGGAACAAGGCCAGGGCGAACAGGGCGATCACCACCGTCACCGCGGCCGCCCAGCCCAGGATGGGCATCAGCCTCCGGCGGGGGCGGGGGGCGGCCCGCAGGTGTCGGCGGGGTTGCTCGGCCGGTTGCGGCGGGGACGGGGCGGGCCGGGGGCGTTGCTGCGGGGCGGCCATCAGGCGGCTTCCCTGTCGTGTTCGTCCGGTTGGGTTCCCCGCTTGGCGAAGGCCCGGAACCGGGCGCTGGAGGCTCGGGGGTTGTCGGCCACCTCCTGGGCGCGGGGGCGGCGGCTGCCCCGGGGGATGAGTTCTATGGCCGGAGGCGACTGGCCGGCCGCCCGGGGCAGGCCCCGAAAACGGGCTTCGTCGTCGAGGCCGGCCCGGCGGCGGAGCACCTGCTTGACGATGCGGTCCTCGCCGCTGTGGTAGCTGAGCACCACCCCCCGGCCCTCGGGGACCAGGCGGTCGATGACGGCGTGGAGGGCGGGCTCGATCTGATCCAACTCGTCGTTGACCGCGATGCGGATGGCCTGGAAGGTGCGCTTGGCCGGGTGGCCTCCCCGTCTGCGGGCCGGTGCGGGAATGGCCTCTCGAACCACGTCGGCCAGCGCGGCGGTGCCGACAATCGGCCGGGCCCGGACGATGGCCGCCGCCACCCGATGGGCGTAGCGCTCGTCGCCGAACGCACGCAGGACTCCGGCCAGCCGTTCCGTCGGCCAGGTGTTCACCACGTCGTGGGCCGAGGTCGGCTGGGCGCGGTCCATCCTCATGTCCAGCGGGCCGTCGTGGCGGTAGCTGAACCCCCGGTTGGGCCGGTCCAGTTGCGCGGAGCTGACGCCGAGGTCGAACAGCGAACCCGCCAATCGGGACACGCCCTGGGCGTCCAGCACGTCGGCCAGTTGGCCGAAACGGGCCTGGCAGATGGTGGCGTCCCGGTCGACCAGGGCGGCGCGGGCGGCCTCGACCGCGGAGGGGTCACGGTCGAGGCCGATCAGCGCGAGATCGGGGCGGGCGTTCAGCAGGGCCCGGGCGTGGCCTCCCCCGCCCACGGTGGCGTCCAGGAACACCCCCGAAGGGATGGTGGCCAGGTGGTCCACCACTTCGGCCACCATGACCGGGTGATGCAGAAATCGGCTGTCGCTCGCCGTTGGCGGCCCGCCGGTCATGTTCATGCACCTCCTCAGCGGCTCATCGGGCCGGTGGTTGCGAGATGAGCTTTTGCGCCCGAGGCGGTCGGGCGACCAAAATGGCGCTCATCGGCAGTCCTCCGCCTGGCGATCGCACTCCGGGATTTCTCCCCGGTTGTGTCAAATGGCAAGCGGGCGGAGTAGGGGCCTTCCATCTTCGTCAGACGGAGGACTGCCCATGAGCGCTCAGTTGTTTGTTCGTGCCCCGTTGTTGGTCGGTACTCCCTTCGCTCGGGACCGGTGTCCCTGTTTCGTCTCATCGGACCGCATCACAGCCAGCGGTCCACGTCGACATCGCCGTGCTCGGCGTGCAGCGACTGCCACTCGTCGGCATCCCACACCTCGCCGCGGTTGAACACGCCCACCAGGACCACGCTCTTGTGCAGTCCCAGCGCTTCCCGCTTGGACGACGGCAGGCTGAGGCGGCCCTGGGCGTCGACCGGCGCGGGCTCGAGGCTGGCCGAGAACCGCCGCAACTCGTCGCCGGTGGCCTCACCGTTGCGCACGGCCGCCTCCAACCGCTCCAGCGAGCTGCGGGCCTCGTCGGCGGTCCAGATGCCGAGGCATCGCTTGTAGACGGCCACATAGGCCCCCTCGGCCAGCGCGGAACGAAAGGCCGGGGGCAACGAGAGCCGACCCTTCTCGTCCAGCGAGCGATCGTGCTCACCGGTGAGCATTGTCGGCTCCGTCCCGGTTCCCGAGGTCGTGCCCTACTCGGGCTTGCCCCCAAAGGATGTTCCCCTTTTCTCCCATTTCGTCCCACAATATCCCCCACTACCCCACCAATGCAACCCCCTCCTGAGCAATTGGGCGGCAACGTCCCCCTTGCGTCGTCTTCCGGAGCGCGCCGCTCGGGTGGAGGTACTGGCGCGCCGCTGCTCGGGCAGGCCTCCTGGGCCGGCCTGCTCGGGCGGTACTACTGAGGCATTGCCGCCAGAAGGGCGGCGTGGAGGTGCTCGGGGCGAGCCGCAACCGGGCGAGCCGCACGGGCCAGGGCACCTCGGAGTTCCTCGACCCGGTGGGACGGCACTACCAGACGCTTCAGCAGCGTCTCGGGCGCCCACCGACGGTAAAGGAGTGTTTGGAACCGGGCCGTGGTCCGGGTACGGCGCTGGGTGACGCCCACCACTTTGGCCCCCCCGACGGTGACCTCCCCCGGCCCCCGGCCGGCGAAGCAGACCAGCCGCCCCCACGGGCCGGGCTCGAAGCGTTGGACCACCTGCGCCGGGCCGACGCCCAGGGAGGCCAAGGCGTCGGCCCAGGCCCGACCCAGCCACCACGACGCCCGGTTCACGTCGTCGTCCCACAGCGGGTCGCCCCGGCCGACGATCACGTCGACCCACACGCAGTCACCGGGGGTCACCAGCACCGCGCCCCCGCCGCTCCGGCGTCGCACAATGGAGATGCCCGAAGTGTCGGCAGGGTCACCGTCGGCCGGGCCGCCGCTCGCGGACTCGGTCGTGGTACCGGTCGCCGGGCCGGCGGCCACCGTCTCCGGCTGGGTCGACCCCAGCACCACGGCGGCGTCGAGGGGTGTCATGAGCCACACCTCTCGGCCGGCGTCGGGATCCGGGGTGCGGGCGTGCAACTCCCCTACCGTTCCCGACAGGCGGCGGACCGCCCACCCGCCGTGCTGAGGACCGGCCCCCGCCGTGGCCTCACGTGTTGCCGTGGGTTCAGGCGGTTTGGGCAATCGATTCGGCGCTCGGGTCCAGGTAGGGCAGCCAGTCGGAGGGCACGTGGCCGACCGCCGATGCCACCCAGGCCGACCGTGGCGGCTCCGCCGGGGGGCGCAGCAACCGCATCGGGGTCTCCGACAGCAGGCGGTCGCGCTTGTTCATGTTGCACCGGCGGCAGGCGGCCACCACGTTGTCCCAGGAGTGGGCCCCTCCCCGACTGCGGGGCCGGACGTGGTCGATCGAGTCGGCGTGGCGACCGCAGTACTGACAGCGGTAGCCGTCGCGGGCGAACACCCCTCGGCGGCTCAGGCCACCGGTGCGGAAGAAGGGCACCTTCACGAAGTAGCGCAGGCGCACTACCGAGGGCACCGGCACGTCCAGGCGCTCGGAGCGGATCCGATCACCCGACTCCAGTACCACCTCGGCCTTGTCCCCCATGACCAGAATCACGGCGCGCCGGGGGGACACCACGCTCAGTGGTTCGAAGGAGGCGTTCAGCACCAGCGCCCGGCTCATGGCAGAAACCATAGTGAACCGACCGGCCGACTTGGTGCGGTTTACTGCTTGGCCAACCGTTGCCCACTGTCATGGCCCTCTACCGGAGGAAGGGCCGGTGGTCTCACAATTGCTTCGCCCGCTCCCACGATCGGCACCACTGCAGGTACGTGATCAGATCGTCGGCCCGGGCGTCGTGGTCGCCATCGCCGTACATGGTGACCATGCGGAACCGCACGTAGGCCGGGTCGGGAAACCCCCGCAACCGCCACCCCAGCCGCACGGCTGTGGCCCAGAGGCCGGGCCTGCCCAGCAACCTCACCATAATCCCCACCGGCACCCGAGCCACCCCACCACGATAGTGGCCCGTCAGTAGTGCCCCGTCAGTGCCCCGTTGCCGATGACGATTTGGGCGAACGGCAGTACGATGGCCCGATGGGAACACTTGCCGTAACCGGCGATCCGAACGCCGACCAACTCCTCATCGACGACCCCTTCGCCCTGCTGTTGGCCATGATGCTCGACCAGCAAATCCCCATGGAGTGGGCGTTCAAGTCGCCGTTGCGACTGAAGGAGCGCATTCCCGACGACTTCTCCGCTGAGCGCCTGGCCGTGCTGGACCCCGACAAGGCCGAGGCCGCCTTCAAGGAGAAGCCCGCCCTGCACCGGTTCCCCGGATCAATGGCCCGCCGAGCCCAGGAGCTGGCCCGCTACATCGTGGAGCACTACGACGGCGATGCCGGTCGGGTGTGGGCCGACGCCGCCACCGGTGAGGAGCTGCTGGAGCGGCTGAAGGGCCTCCCCGGTTACGGGGACGAGAAGGCCAAGATCTTCCTGGCGGTGCTGGCCAAGCGCTTCAACGTGACCCCGGCCGGCTGGGAAGCCGCCGCAGGCCCCTTCGCCGACGCCACCCCCCGCTCGGTGGCCGACATCGACGGCCCCGACGCCCTCGCCGAGGTCCGCGCCTGGAAGAAGGCCCAAAAGGCCAAAGGCAAGACCAAACAAGACTGACCCCCGACCCCCGGCGAACTGCCTCCCCGAGCGTAGGGAGAGAGAAAGTTGCGCCTTGGTGAAGGCGTGGGTAATTTCTCCCCTGGAAACGTTTCTAGCCGTGCTTCGGCGGATGCGGGGAGGAGAAGACAATGACCAAGAGCCTGAAGCTGGTGCTGGCCCTTCTGGCGGCCCTGATGCTGTTGGCCACCGCAGTCACTGCGTGCGGAGGTGACGACGATGACGAAGCCGTGATCGGCTACATCTCGCTGGGGGATTCCGTTCCGTTCGTCAAGCTGGTTTCCGACTCGGTGCAGCGGGAAGCCGACGCCGCCGGTCTCAATCTGGTGGTCTGCGACTCCGAGATCGACCCGGCCAAAGCCCTGGAGTGCGCCCAGCTCATGGGACAGCGCGACGTTGACGTGGTGTTGAACTTCCAGGTGTTCCAGGAGTCGAGTCCCGAAATCTGCGCGGCCTACGACAACGTACCCACCATCGCCATCGACATTGTGCAGGATCCCTGTGAAGTGGCCTTCATGGGGGCCGACAATCAAGGGGCCGGCGAACTGGCCGGCTCGGCCATCGGGGCGTTCATCAAGGAGAACTTCGACTGCGAATACGACGCCTACGTGTCGTTGGAGTCGACGGCGGCCGGCGCCGCCAATCAGGCCCGCATGGGCGGGTACCGCTCCGGCTTCACCCAGCACTGCCCGCTGGTCAACGCCCGGGTGATGGACGGGGCCGACCGCACCGACACCGCCCTCGAGCAGATGACCGACCTGCTGCCCGCTCTGCCCGGCGAGCGGATCGTGGTGGTGGCCATCAACGAAGACGGCATCATCGGGGCCTTGGCCGCGGCCCGAACCCTCGGCCGTGAAGGCGACCTCTACTACTCGGGGCAGGGCACGGACCCGAGCATCTGGTGCGACATCCGCGACAACCCGAACTACGTGGCCTCCACCGCCTACTTCCCCGAGCGGTACGGCGAAATCCTCATTCCCGCCGCCCAGGCCATTTTGGACGGCGAGGAAGTGGCGGAGAATCTGTTCACCGAACACATCATCATCAACTCCGAGAACATCGAAAGCATCTACGAGGTGACGGACTGCGGCTGATCCGCCAAGGGCAGTTTCGATTGCCCAACGGGTCGCTGAGGAACTCCTTCCTGTCATGAGTACCTCCGGAACTGCGGTGGCCACGACCACGGTGGTGGCCACCGCCGGTATCCGAAAATCCTTCGGCGGGGTCGAAGTGCTGAAGGGTGTCGACCTGGAGGCCCGTTCGGGATCGGTGCTGGCCCTGCTCGGCGAGAACGGCGCCGGCAAGTCCACGCTGGTGAAGATCATCGTGGGCGACTACCGGCCCAACGCGGGCACGGTGATCATCGACGACGAGGCCCACCCCACGCTGACGCCCATCGAATCCCGGGCGGCGGGTATCTCCATGATCGCCCAGGAGTTCAACGACGCCCCCACCCTGACCGTGGCCGAGAACATCTCACTGGGTCGCATTCCGCACCGGCGGGGCATCGTCAGTTGGCGAGAAATGAATCGCCGGGCCCGGGCCATCCTGGAATCCCTCGAAGCCGACATCGACGTTGAAGCCGAGATATCGACCCTGACGGTGGGTGAGCGTCAGTTCGTGGAGATCGCCCGGGCGCTCTCCAGCGATGCCCGGGTTCTCATTCTGGATGAGCCCACCGCGGCGCTGTCCCAGCATGAGGCCGACGTGCTGTTCGACCGGATTCGTCGTCTTCGCGACCAGGGCCAGGCCATCGTCTACATCACCCACCGGCTGGACGAGGTGTTCGCCTTGTCGGACCGAGTACAGGTGTTGCGCGACGGGGAGGTCGCCCTGTTGGAGGCGACTGAGTCGGTGGATCGCCCGCAACTGGTGGCTGCCATGGTGGGTCGTCACGACCTGGGCACCGGTCGGCCCGATTCGACCGGCGGCCCCGATGGTGATGTCGCCTTGCGGTGGACCGGGGCGTCGTCACCCCCGAACTTCGCCGACGTCAACCTGCACGTCGGTGCGGGCGAGGTGGTGGCCCTGTTCGGAAAGCTCGGCTCGGGGGCACTGGAAATCGGGCGCAGCGCGTTCGGCCTGGAACCCATCACAGAAGGAACACTGGAGATCGGGGGCCAGGTGGCCGACCTGGCCGGACCGGTGGACGCCGTGAACCACGGCATCGGCTTTCTGAGCGAAGATCGCAAGGTGGGCGGGGCCTTCGCCTCCCGTCCCGTGGGGGAGAACGTGGCCGTAGCCTCATGGCCACGACTGGCCACTCGGGGCATCCTCAACGCCGACGTGGAGCAGCAGGCCTTCAACCGGTGGCTCGGTCGGCTTGCCATCCGGAGCAGCGGGCAGGCCTCCCAGCCAATGGAGGAGCTCTCGGGGGGCAACCAACAAAAGGTGCTGGTGTCGCGCTGGCTGGAACGGGAGGCCAACGCCCTGGTTATGCTCGAGCCCACCCGGGGGGTCGACGTGGGCGCCCGAGCCGACCTCTATCGCGTGCTCCGGGACCTGGCCGCACAGGGCGCGGCGATCTTGATCGTCACCTCCGACTACGAGGAAGTGATCGCGGTGGCCGACCGGGCGTCGGTGGTGGCCAAGGGGCGTATCACCGCGGCGCTGGAGGGAGACGACATCAATATGAACTCGCTGTTGACCCACGCCGGAGGCTGAGATGGACGAGACCCCCACGACCACTGAAGAATCGAGTGGCGATCACAGCCAGGCGGCACCGGACGCCGGTCAAGGGCTGCTCACCCGAGCGGTGGTGTCGCTGCCCGAGTCGGCCGCGCTGTTGTTCGTGCTCGCCGCACTGATTCTCTATTTCTCGCTCGCCTCCCAGTACTTCTTCGATTTCGACAACTTCGTCAACATCGCCCAGAACTCCGCGGTGATCGGCATCATCGCCATGCCGGCCACCATCTTGCTCATCGGCGGACAAGTCGACCTGTCGGTGGGCTCGGTGGCCGGACTGCTGGGCATGACCATGGCGGTGGCCACCACCGCCACCGACGCAACCACCACCCCTTACGGTTTCGGCGTCGGCATCGCTCTGGCCCTCCTCATCACCATCGGGATCGCCCTGCTCATCGGGATGTTCAACGGCTTCACGGTCACCAAGATCGGTCTGAACTCCCTCATCGTCACCCTGGGCGGCCTGGCCATGTTCCGGGGATTGACCAAGGTGCTGGGCGACGGCCAAACCATCCGATTGAACGGCTTCGGCGATCTCGGGGTGAGCCGACCCCTGTTCGACATACCCACCCCGGTCTACATCTTTCTCGGGGTGACCATCGCCTGTCACCTGCTCCTCAAGTACACCGTCTACGGCCGTTCGGTCTACGCCGTCGGCGCCAATCCCCATGCCGCTCGTCTGGCCGGCATTCGCACCGAACGGGTGCTGTTCATCGCCTTCGTCATCAGCGCGCTGGCCACCGCCATGGCCGGGCTCATCCGGGTTTCCCAGGTGGGCAGCGCCGCCACCAACAGCGGCGCCGGCTTCGAGCTGACCGTGGTGACCGCCATCATCTTGGGCGGGGCCAGCCTGTCCGGCGGTCGTGGCTCGATCATCGGCACGTTCTTGGCCCTGCTGGTGCTGAACGTGCTGGAGAACGGTCTCATTCAGACCGACGTCCCCACGTTCTGGATCGAGTTCAGCCAGGGTGCTCTGCTCGTGATCGCCGTCTCCTTCGACCGACTCCGGGTGCGACTCAGCAGCTCCTGAGTTCTCCGCAGCCTCCGGTTGGAGGCCCATCAACTAGGGCACGAGCACCGATCGCAGCACCCGGCCCGCTTCGAGGTCGTCGAGGGCGGCGTTGGCCTCCGACAGCGGGCGCTGTCGGCCCAGCAAATGGTCAACAGGCAAGTGCCCGGATCGATAAAAGTCCAGGACCTCGCGGATGTCGTCGGGCACGAATCCCCGAGAACCGTGAACCGAGGCCTCCTTCCAGATGAGGTCCACCGCCCGGACCGAGAACGCATCCACGCTGGAACCGATCAGAAGCACCATCCCCCCGATGCCCACCGCCTTGATGGCCTGGGTGTCCACGTCGGCCGAACCCACCGTTTGCACCACCACTTGGGGTCCGGCCGGACCGCAGGCCCGCTTGATTCCCTCCAGCATCTCCTGTTCGCCGTCGGCGGCCGATACCACCGCCCGGGCGCCGAGCCGCTCGGCCAGGTCCAGCTTGGCCGGGGAACGGCTCACGGCAACCACATCACAGCCGAGGAGGGCGGCCACCTGCACGGCATTCGAGCCGATCCCCCCCACCCCCAGCACCACCACGGTCATACCCGCTTCGACTTTCCCCACCCTGACCAGTGCGTGATACGGGGTGGCCACCGCGTCGGTCAGCACCGCCACCGCGGCGAGATCATCTTCCGGCTCCACGGCAATGACGTTGCGGGCGGGCACCAGCACCTCGTCGGCGAACGCCCCGTCGTACTCCACGCCCATGCGCCGCACCGACAGGCACATGTTCACCCGCCCGACAGAACACATCTCGCAGTGCCCGCAGTGCTCGATGTAGTAGACAGCCACCGGGGTGCCCACCTGCACATCATTCACGTCAGGGCCGAGGCGGGCCACCACCCCGGAGGCTTCGTGGCCGGGCACGATGGGCAGCGTTGAGTCGAAGCCACCCTTGCGCAGAAACACGTCGCTGCCACACACCCCGCAGGCGCGTACCTCCACCACCACTTGGCCGGGGCCGGGCTGGATGGGTTCCCGCTCGACCAACTCCAGGGGCTGCCCGTAGCCTCGCAGCTCGGCGGCCTGCACGACTGCCTCAGCCCGTGCCGGGCATCCCCAGCGCGCCGGCGTCAGGCAGCTCAGGGGCATCGAAATGGCTGGAACCGAAGCGGTCGGGCTTGGTGCGGCCCACCCGCACGTAATACTCCTCGGGCACGGCGGTGGGATCCTTGAACATCGACCACTGGCACTGCTGGCGCACCTCGGGATCCCGATTGGTGTCGGGGTACACCGGCGGGTCGATAACCCGAACCGGATAGCCGAACCGGTCGATGGGCAACTCCTCCATCAGCACGATGCAGTGGGCGCAGTAGAGGCAAACTCCTTTGGTGAAGTGGTTCCAGGAGGCTTCCTCGGTGGCCACGTCCCAGTTGTAGGGGGGCTCCATTCGGGCCGGGGTCTCTTCGATCCAGTCCCCCCTCACGATGCGCTGTCCCGACCCGCAGGGGTCGAACCGCAGGATGAACCGGTCGTCGGTCTCGGTCAGCTCGAAATCGCCGGTCCGCTCAGGACCCACCAGATGGCCTCGCATGGCCTCGCAGGCCACCAACATCAGGGTCTCCAGCCCCTCGTCCCAGGGGTGCTGATCGATGTCGAATTTGTTGTACCGCCAGGAGAACAAGGGAACGAGCACCCGTTGATACATGTCGGCAATGCCCTGAGCCCCGTGTCGCTCCTGGATGACCGACATGAGGCCGTAGGTGTGGTCCACATCACGATCGTGGGTTTGGCGCCAGGTCTCCTTCATGGCGGCCAGCCATTCCAGGGCCTCTTCGGCCTGCTCCCGATAGATGTAGGCCAGCAGTTTTCGTTGCTCCGACCGGTACTGGTCCCAGTGGCGATGGGGGTTCCAGGCTCGACCGTCGGGGCAGGTGAGTTTGGACTGCACATCGGCGTCGATGGCTGCCACCTCTTCGGGGGTGGCCCCCCCATCCCGGAGGAAGCCCCGGAGGTCGTTGATCCACTGGCGGTAGAGGCTGAAGCAGACGTTGGCCTCGTCGGTGAAGTAGTCGGCCAAGTCGGCAGCGGTCTCCCAGTCGCCCGAAGAAATGCTCTCGGCTATCTTGCGGTAGGTGGAGATCTTCTGGTCTTCCCAGGAGCCGAGCCGCACCCGGCGACCCAGTACCTCCGAGAATTCGATCCTGGTTTCGGACATTCCTCGGCCCCCTTGTTGGTAACGTTTCCAGACGTGACTATACCCAACCCCGACCAGGGCGACCATCCCCGAGCCGTCACGCCCCGAGTCGCAGTCTTCGCTCCCTACTGGACATTTTGGGAGCCCAGCGTCGGACCCGGCTTGCGCTCACGGCGCCGGGAATTGCTGCAGTCGGTGGTCGATCGGCTGCAGGATCATGGTGTGGAGGTGGTGGGGCACACACAGCCGGAACGCAGTCTTGTCGCCGACCCCGACCAGGGTCGACAATGGGCCACCGAGGCCGCGGGGCACGACCCTGACGTCCTGCTGGTGGTCCAAACCATGGCAGCACCCCCCTCCCATGCCCTGGCCGTGCTCGACCACATGGCCCAGCCGGTGGTGATCTGGGCGTTGCAGGACGCCGCCGTGATTCCCGCCGACTTCAGTGCGGGCCACATCACCTCGCTGGGCGCAACCGTGGGAACTCCCATGCTCACCAACGTGCTGCATCGCCTAGAGCGCCCCTTCGAGCTGGTGGTGTCGGCCCCCCACGACGACCAGGCCGCCAGTGCGGTCGCCTCCCGGCTGCGTGCGGGTGCGGTGGCCGGCCGCCTGGTCGGGTCCCGCCTGGCTCGGGTGGGCCGACCGATGGTCGGCTACGCCTGCGTCGACGCCGACGACGAGGAACTGGCCCGGGCCCTGGGTCTGGAGGTGGTGGCCTTGTCCCCTTTGGAGCTGAAGCAGCGTTACGACGCAGTGAGCGACGAAGAACTGGCCCGGCAACGCCGAACGGCCGCCGGTTACCAACAGGAGCCGCCCCCGGATCCAACCGAGAACCTGGATCGCTCCCTTCGGCTGGCCGCTGCTTTGGAGGCCCTGGACCGTGCCGGGGGTTTCGCGGCCGGGGCCATGAACTGCCACGTGCCCGAGATCCGCTTCGGCCCCGACCCCGGGCTCACCCCGTGCTACGGGTTGGGGTGCGAAACCACCCGCGGGGTGCCGTGGAGTTGCACCGGTGATGTGCTCACCGCGGTGGCCCTACTGGTGGGCAAGCAGCTCTCCGGGGCTGCGCTGTATCACGAGGTGGAGGCCATCGACTTTGCGACCGGAGAGGTGGCGGTGGCCAACTCCGGTGAACACGACCTGGGTTGGTGCCCCGCCGACCGGACGCCGTCGTTGGGGCCCAACCCGTGGTTCGCCGCCGATGAGCGCACCGGGTACCGGATTCGATTCGAGCTGCCCGCGGGCCCGGCATCAATGATCGGCTTCGCCCACCAGCCCGACCATCCGTCGGGGTTCGGCTTCGTGGTGGCCGAGGGGCACATCACCGGTCGGGAGCTGCCGGACAATCCCACCGTCGGGGGCATGTTCCGGTTCTCCCACGAGCCCGTGACCGAAGCCTGGACCCGATGGGCGGCGGCCGGGGTCAACCACCACAGCGCCATTTCGCCCGGCCACCTGGGATCGGCGGTGGCCGCCATGGCCAATTTCGCCCGTGTGGGCTGCACGGTCATTTGACCGCCCCGACAAACGAGTCCTCTCTCCAGCTACTGCGGCGACCGAGGCGGGAACAACCCAGCCGAAGCAGCCTTGTCACCCCTACACGGCAGTCCACTCGATACCCAGCAGTTCGGCGGCGCAACCGATCTCCTCGGCCCGGTAACCCGGCAGCAGGGCGGCGTGGTGGGTTGCCCCTGCCCGGCACCAGTCCCGGTAGGCATCGGCCACCGGGGCGCCCGAGAACCGGAACATGGCATTGGGCCCCTCCATCCGATGATGGCGGGAGCCCACGATCTGCCCCTCGGCCACTACCATGCGCCAACCCCCCACAGCCGAGGCCACCGGGGTCAGGCTGGTCAACGTGGCCGGACCTTCGGACAATTCGAAGGCAGCGGCCACACCGGGGCCGTGTTGGCCCCGGTAGTGATCCTCGGGAAGAAGGCGCAGCGGCGCCCCCGGAGCCCGCGCCGCTGGATCGCCTTCCCCACCGTTGGCCACCAGCATCCAGTCGCCCCCGATATCCATCTGGTAGAGCTCGCAGTACAGTGCTGCGCCGGCAATGGCCTTGCCCAACACCAGTGCGATGGCGGTCACGATGTCGCCGGTACACGAGAAGGGCATTCCCCGCGCGCTCAGCCGGGTCACCCCCAAGCAGGCGGTGATGCCCACGTCGGGATTCCAGCGCAACATCGGCCCGTGGCAGTTCACCGTGCCGCCGCACACCTGGCGGGCATCGCACAGCGATTCCAGGGCTGCGCTCAGCCGGCACGACCGGGACAGGACTTCATCGGCAACCGCAGCCGCGTCGGTGTCGGCGTCGGAGCGAACCTCATCGACCACCGCCCCAAGCCGCTCAGGCGACACTTCCTGGAAGGCGACCGCCAGCTCCTCGGCGGCGATGGGCACGGTGCGCACCCCCAGCCGGGCCAGTTCGTCTTCGGTGGCCACCACATCGCCGTAGCCGTCCATGGGCTCCCCAACTTGGAGCAAGGGCTTGGACCTCAGCGTCGCCACCGCGATGGCGGCCCGCAGGGCCCGGTCCAGTGAGGCCTCCAACTCCGGTGACCCCCACTCCCCCACCACGGACGAGAACGGCCGACCCCGGCGTACCAACACGTTGGTGGCCATCACCACGCCCACCGGCAGGCTTCGAGCGGTGGCGGCCTCGGTGTCGTAATCGTCGGGCACCGACCCGGTCTCCTGGGCGCACAACACCACCAGTGGGGCTTCCTGGCCTTCCAGAACTCGCTCCATCCAGGCCGGAGGCGCCGCCATGGTCGGAGCGAACATCACGACATCCACCGATGCGGCAGCCAACACCGCCCCCGCTTCGGCAGCCCGCTCCGGTCCGTCCACCAAAGGGAGCGCCACCACCTCGCCGTGGTCGGCCAGCCGCCGGCGCACTTCATCGGCGAAACGCTCACGACTCTGGCGGAAACCGGCGGGCATGGCGTCGTCGAACAGCCCGAAGTACACCGAGAGCAAGCCGATTTTCGCCTCGGGCATGCGCGCCCTTCTCCTCTGTCCTTGTCCCCGGCCCTGTCGGGAACTGCCTGGAAACGATTCTATGGCCGGAGATTCTGACACAATGCCAGCATGGTCAGCGCTGGAATCGCCCGAGTCGACATCACTCCGTCGCTGCCCATCGACTTGGTGGGCTACTCCCGACGGGTCGCGCCCGCCACCGAGGTCCGGGCGCCCCTCACCGCCACCGCCCTGGTTCTGGACTCGCCCGAGGCCCGCATTGCCATCCTGGCCGCCGATGTGGCCTTTCTGCTCCCGGCCGACGCCGATCGGCTGCGGGCCGAGATCGGCACCGACATCGGCACGCCGGCCGACCACGTGCTCATCAATGTGAGCCACACCCATGCCGGCCCCATGACCCACGAGGGTGGCATCAAGATCGGCGGGCGACAACGGGAACGGTCGGAAACCGAACTGGCCTTCATCGAGGAGTTCCCCCAGAGGCTCCGGCAGGTGGCCGTCTCGGCCGGCCGGCACCTGGAGCCGGTGCGGATCGCCGGGGGTACGGGGACGTTCGACCTGGCCGTCAACCGGCGGGAGAAGAACGCCGAAGGGCGGGTGATACTGGGCTGGAATCCGAACAAGCCGGTGGACCGCGACGTGGGGGTGATGAGGATCGACCGGCTGGACGGGTCGACGCTGGCCGTGGTGGTCAACTTCGCCTGCCACCCGGTGGTGGTCGGCCCCGAGGACGCCGCCGTCAACCCCGACTTTCCCGGACCCATGCGTGCTCTGGTCGAACAGGTGACCGGGGCCACCTGTCTGTTCCTCCAGGGTGCGTGCGGCAACATCTTGCCGCTGCAGGGCTTCTTCGACCACAGCGGCCCCGAGGTCGACTTCGGCCGCAAGTTGGGGGTGGAGGTGCTCCACGTGCTGGATGGTTTGTCGCCCATCGAACACCGGCTGGAGCGGATCGACTACGGCTCGGTCACCCCCATCGTGTTGCACCGACAGGTGGCCCTTGATCCGCAGCCGACCCAGGAACTGCGGGCCGCGGGCCGTATCGTGCACCTCCCGCTCAAGCCCCTGCCCACCGTTGCCGACCTTGAGGCCGAGCGGGACGGCTACCGGGACCACCTGGACCGCGCGGAGGCCGACGGAGCCGACCAGGTCACGCTCAACCCCATCGAATACCACCTGAACTGGGCTGAGGATGCCCTCGAACAGTTACGTGAGGGCGAGGCGGCGTGTGAGGTACCGGCCTTCGTGCAGGCCCTGCGGATCGGTGACACCGTGATCGCCACCATGCCCGGTGAGGCTTTCTCGGAATTGGCGCTCCAGGTGAAACAGCGGTCAGGGGCGGCCACCACGCTGTTCGCGGGCTACGCCAACGGGGTGTTGACCTACCTGCCCGCGGCGGCCGAATACCCCGACGGCGGCTACGAATGCGACTACGCCCACCACTCCTACGGGCTCGTTGAGCAGATCGCCCCCGAGAGCGAGCGCATCCTGGTGGACGCCTGCATGGAGCTGATCAACGCCGTCTGCTGAGGTCGGGTCCCAGTGAGGCCGGCGCTCAGGTGGGGACTGATCAGTCCAGGTGCCACACTTCGTCGGCCCAGTAGAGGTTGCCGTCCTCGTCGGCCAGGCTCACGATCACTTCCTCGAACCACTTGGCCCAGCGGGCGTTGACCTCGGTCTCGCCGATCTTGGCGAACGCGGTCTCCACGTCGGGGTGGCATTCCACGTAGGCCATGATCTGGGTGCCCCGCCGAAACAGGGTGTAGTTCTTCAACCCGGCGTCCTGGATGGCCTCCACCAACTCGGGCCAGATTTCGTCATGGCGCTTCTTGTACTCATCGGCCGCATCGGGATAGATCTCGAAGGTGAAGCATGCTCGTTCCATAGGAGCAACCTACCGCCGGCCGCGAAACGTTTCCAGCGCCCTCCACCCGCAGGTGAGCAACGGCGCGCCGAGCCTCAGCGGCGACTCGACCGAGCTCAATCGATGAGAAAGCCGCCGTTCACGTCCATCACCTCGCCGGTGATATAGCCCGCCTCCTCGCCGGCCAGGAACCGCACGGCCTGGGCCACGTCGGCGGGCTGCCCCAGGCGCCCCACGGGAATCTGGTCGGCCAGGTCGGCGATTCCGGCCACCATGTCGGTCTCGATCAGGGCCGGCGCCAGGGCATTGGCGGTGATGCCCCATTGGGCGTAGCTGCCGGCGATGGCCTTGGCCAACGTCATCACCCCGGCCTTCGCCGCGCCGTAAGCGGCGCAGTCCTTGGCCCCGCCGGTCTTTCCCGCGCTCGACCCCATGCAAATGATGCGCCCCCAACCCTGCCGACGCATATGGGGCAGCGCCCGCCGACTGCACAGGAAGCTCCCGGTGAGATTCACGGCGATCATCCGGTTCCACGACTCCAACGAAGTCTCCTCCAACGGTTCCAGGGCGAAGATCCCGGCGTTGTTCACCAGGATGTCCACCCCACCCCAGACCGATTCCACCCGGGAATACGCGGCGTCCACCGACTGCTCGTCGGTCACATCACATTCCACGAACAAGGTGTTGGCCCCCTGGTCGGGCCGGACCGGCTCCTTCGGCACCTCGATGTCGAAGATGGCCACCCGGGCTCCGTCGGCCACCAGCACCTCAGCGATGGCTCGACCGATACCCCGTCCACCTCCGGTCACCACCGCCGTGCGGTCGGCCACTCCCCTGCGCCCGGCCGGTTCCTGCTGTTCTTGTGTCTCCGTGTTCGCCATATCGCCTGCTCCCCGCCGCCTTCACTTGTTTGCGCGCCCGACGTGTGCTTCCTACGCTTGGAAACGTTACCGGAGCACGGGGAGGTGCGGCTGTGGCGAGCAGGAACGTCCGGGTCGGAGTGATCGGCGCCGGGTCATGGGCGGTCAGCAACCACATCCCCGTCCTGGCCCAACGAGACGACGTGGAGCTGGTATCGGCGGTCCGCAAGGGACGCGAGGCGCTGGAGGCCATCGGCAGTCGATTCGGTTTCACCCACCTCAGCGAAGACTACCGGGACGCCCTCGAGCAGGGCCTGGACGCAGTGGTGGTGGCCAGTCCCTCCGGGATGCACCACGAACACGCCAAGGCGGCCATGGAGGCCGGTGCCAACGTGCTGTGCGAGAAGCCCTTCACCGTGGATCCGGCCCACGCCTGGGACTTACACCACACCGCCGATCGGCTGGGCCGCCACCTGCTGTTGTCGTTCGGCTGGAACTACGGACCGCTGGCCCAGGAGGCCAAGCGGCTGATGGACCAAGAGGGCGGAGTGGGCCAGGTCGAACACGTCATGGTGGCCATGGCGTCGGGAACCCGTGAGTTGCTCACCTCCACCGGGGGTGGCGGTTACGAGGGGTCGGCCGAGGGCTTCGCGCCGGAAGCCGACACCTGGACCGATCCGGCCATGTCCGGTGGCGGGTACGCCCCCGCCCAGATTTCCCACGCCATGGGCCTGGCCATGTGGCTGACCGACATCCGGGCCCAACAGGTGTTCGCCTTCATGAACAACATGGGCACGGCGGTCGACCTCCATGACGCCATCTCCGTGCGCTACACCTCGGGGGCCACCGGATCGATCAGCGGGGCCAGTTGCCCCGGTCCGGCCAACGCCATCGACGCCCCCGACGAGCCCTGGCCCCGGCACCAACTCCAGCTGCGCCTCTACGGATCGGAGGGCCAATTGATCGTCGACCTGGAGCGCGACTTCCTGTGGCTGTACCGCAACGACGGGCTCGACCTGAAGGTGGAGTTGCCCCCCAGCGCCGGCCTGTACTTGTGCGATGGCCCGCCCAACACCCTGGTCGACCTCACCGCAGGTCGTGACGTGCCCAACCACTCCCCTGCCGAACTCGGGGCCCGCACCGTGGAGATCGTGGAGGCCGCCGTGCGCAGCGCCACCACCGGTACCATCGCCCAGGTCCAGTCCTGAACACCAACTCCTCCGGCTCTCCGTCTTGCTGATGTCCCGCACCGTCACGCCTCCGGAAGTCAACCGCTCAAGAGTCCGCCATTGGGAAGGGAGCCCTTTGTGCCCCGTATGAGAATGAACCAGGCCATATCGGTGGCCATAGCCGACGAGATGCGGGCCAACCCCGACGTCATCGTGTTGGGCGAGGACGTGGCGGTGGCCGAAGGCCCGTTCAAGACGTCGGAGGGCCTGTTGGAGGAGTTCGGACCGCTGCGGGTGCGGGACACGCCCATTTCCGAGATGGGATTCCTGGGCGCGGCAGTCGGCGCGGCAGCCACCGGGCTGCGGCCGGTGGTGGAGATCATGTTCGTTGAGTTCCTCGGAGTCGCGTTGGATCAACTCTCCACCGAAGGGGCCAAGTTCCACTACCTGTCAGGGGGCCGGGTCACGGTGCCGCTCACCGTTCGGGCATCGGTGGGGGCGGGCCTGGGCTTCGGAACGCAGCACTCGCAGACACTGGAGAGCTGGGTGCTGGGCACACCGGGGCTCAGGCTGGCGGTGGCCTCGGGGCCGGCCAACGCCTACGGGCTGATGAGAGCCGCCATTCGCGACGACAACCCCACCGTGGTGCTCGAGCCCCGACGGCTGTACGCCCGTCGTGAGCCGGTGACCACCGGGGAGGAGGGCATCCTCCCGCTGGGTGTCGCCCGCCGGGTGGCCGAAGGAGGCGACGCCACCGTGGTGGCCCTGGGCTCCATGGTGGGCGCGGCCCTGGAGGCCGCGGAGGCGGCCCCTTGGTCGGCCGATGTGATCGACCTGCAGTCTCTCCAACCCTGGGACCGTGACGCGGTGTGTGCGTCGGTGGCTCGAACCGGTCGGCTCGTCACCGTGGAGGAGAATCCCCTTACCGGTGGTTGGGGGGCCGACATCGTCGCCGCGGTGGTGGCCGAGGTGTTCGACGATCTTGAGGCCCCGCCGCTGCGCATCACCGCCCCTGATGTGCCCGTGCCCTTCGGCAAGGAACTGGAAGAACGGTACATGCCGTCACCGACCTACATCGGCGAGCAAGTGTTCCGGCTGCTGGATTCCGGGCAAGTACCGCCTCCCTGGTGGGAAGGCCGTGTTACGGCATGAGCATGAGACCTCGAAGGAGCAACCCATGAGCACACCGGCTGAGCGAGTCGAGCGTCGGGAGCAGGTGCAGCAAGACCGTCTGGCCCGCTACGACCGCATGGTGGAGATCCGAGCGCTGGAGCACAAGATTCAGGCGCTCTTCGATGAGGGTCTGGTCCACGGCACCACCCATCTGTGTCTCGGTCAGGAAGCAGTGGCTGTGTCCGTGGCCGCCGCCACCCGCCGAAGCGACACGGTGACCTGCACTTACCGCGGGCACGGCGTGGCCCTGGCCCTGGGCCTGACCCCCCTCGACCTGTTGGCCGAAGTGCTGGGCCGCCAAGCGGGCTCGATCGGGGGCGTGGGTGGGTCCATGCACCTGAGCGACCCCGACATCGGGTTGCTGCCCACCTTCGCCATCGTGGGTGCCGGGATCCCGGTGGCGGTCGGGGCCGCTCTCACCGCCCAAGTGCGCCAAACCGACGATGCCGCAGTAGCCGTCTTCGGCGACGGTTCCACCAACATCGGCGCCTTCCACGAGGCCCTGAACCTGGCCGCCATTTGGAAGCTGCCGGTGGTCTTCGTCTGTGAGAACAATCAGTACGGCGAGTACAGCCGCATCGACCTCACCACCCCGGTGGCCGACATCGCCGTCCGGGCCGCAGCCTACGCCATCCCTGGTGAGATCGCCGACGGGCAGGATCCCGACGCGGCCACCGCTGCGGTGGCCGATGCTGTGGAGCGGGCCCGCAGTGGTGGCGGGCCCACCCTGGTCGAGCTGAAGACCTACCGATACGCCGGCCACTCCCGGGCCGACACCGCCCCCTACCGACCCGAAGGGGAGTACGAGCGGTGGTACGAGAGGGATCCCATCGTCACCTATGGCCGCCGCCTCGTGAAGGAGGGGTTGCTGAGCAGCGACGGCCCCGAGGCCGTGGAGGCGGCGGTGACGCAGCGCATCGACGCCGCCGTGGAAGCCGCCGTGGCCAGCCCACCGGCGTCCGTCGACGCCATGTTCGCCCACGTGCTCGCCCCTTAGAGCAACCCCTCGTGCGTTACACCGTCAAGCTTCCCAAGATGGGCGACACCACCGAGGAGGTGGTCATCCTGCAGTGGCTGGCCGAAGTAGGGGACACCGTGGCTGTCGGCGACGAACTACTCGAGGTGGAAACCGACAAAGTGGACGCCGACGTGCCCTCACCGGTGTCGGGAACCCTGGTCGAACAGTTGGTGGCCGTGGACGACGAAATCACCATCGGCACCCCTATCGCCATCATCGACGGCTGAGGTCCAGCCTAACCACAACAGCGGACGGAACCTGTTTCAATGCCTGGACACAGCCCCCTTTATGGACCCCTCTTCCTCAAAGATGAAGTAGGCTTTCCACCCTATTGCCTCGATTTTATTCCCTAATTTTGGGGGGATGTTGTCACCCGCCCCGGTATACTTTCATGCATGGAGTTTGGATCTTCTGACAGCACAACTGCTGGCCCGCCGGGCCGGGTGCGGGATGCGGTGGCGGCGATGGTTGCCGAGTTCGAGTTGCAGGATTATTCGGAGTTGGATGCCCCTGGGGTGATCAAGAGGGTGTTGGAAACCGACACGGTCCGCCGCCAGATCGAAGCGCACCTGGCCGGGTTGTTGGTCCGGCTAGGCGAACTCGCCGGCGACGAAACCGTGGAAGCGGTCTGCCAACAGTTCGGTTTGGCTTCCCGCAAGGCCAAGCGTCAGGCCAAGACAGCCAAGGGGTTGCGGTCACTGCCGGATGTGTTGGATGCCGCCCGCGATGGGTTCATCACCATGGACCACGCCGAGTTGATCGCCGCCTCCCACGAACGCGCCCCCCTTCGCGACGGTGACGGGTACGAGCTGGTCAAGTTGGCCCTGACCCAGTCGTTCGACCAGTTCCGCCGGTCGTTGGCAACCATGGAGAACCAACGCATGGCCGCCGGTGGGATGACCCGCACCGAACGCCAACACGCCCGGCGCACCGCCAAAGTGTTCGACGGGGACAACGACATGGTCATCCTCCACGCCGAACTCGACACCATCAACGGTCAACGCGTCAAAACCGCACTCTCGGCCATGAACACCCGACTCCTCCACCACGACAGCAAGACCGGCCAAGAACGGTCGTTCGAGCAACGCAACGCGGATGCCCTCGTCGCCCTCATCACCCAACAACCCGCAGGCAACCGCCCCGACACCGACGGCGAGGCTTCCAACGGCACCAATTGCGGGCCAGCCCCGCAGAAGACAACCCTTTTGGTCACCGCCGAATGGGATCCCATCCACGGGGTGCTCCAAGACGCCGAACTCATCGACGGCACCCCCATCGACATCGAAGAACTCCGCCGCCTGGCCTGCGACGCCGACATCCTCCCCACCATCTTCGGCACCGACGGCCAACCCCTCTACCTCGGCCGCACCCAACGAGCCCCCAACCAAGCCCAACGCCTCGCCCTGTACGCCAGGGACCAGGCCTGCGTCGACTGCGGCCTCGCCGCCCAAGCGTGTGAGATCCACCACATCCAACCCTGGGAACACGGCGGACCCACCAACATCGACAACCTCGTCCTCCTCTGCCCCACCTGCCACCGCAAAACCCACCGCAACGACCACCACCACGGCTACCCCAATCCGCGCCGAAGAACGGCCCGGCACCCAGCCGAACCCAACAAAAGAGCCCCGAACCCGACGTCACAGCATCAACACGTAGAGCCCGAAACCGTCTCACTGTCCTGATTGATTGCCTGCTTGCTTGATTGTCCGGACCCGAGAACTCGCCAACGCACCCACACCCGCACGCTCTGACACGTGAACGTAATTTGCCCACCGCATGTTCGGTGGAGGCATCTACCCTTGGACTTCCATCTCCATCTGGAGGCAACCTCCGGTCCACGCTGCCTGGTCACCGGACGTACACCCCACGCAACTTTCGCTCGGGTATTTCTGGTATCCACGAGACTGTTTCTCTGCTACTACAGCAGGGAATGGGATTCAGCCCCCTCGGCGCTCGCATATTCCGAGGCGTATTGGACTGTCAACGATGTGGCTAGCATCACTGCGACCAGGGCTTGGAACGGGGAAAACACCCCTTCATGACCGACGGCGTGAGAGGTAGGGTGGCGTGCGAAGTGATTGGGAGGGTCGTCGCCACTGTTGGGGTACCAGGCAGCAAAGGCGAGGAACAACGGGCGAAGTGTGAGGTGCTCGGCCACAAACTGTAGCTGGAGGTCATCGAAGTCGCCCTGAGCTTCTGCCTTTGCATGCTCACGGCCATTCCTGCCATGGAGGCCGAGGATAATGCTATCGATGATATTTGACGCGTGAGATTGCGCGGGCCCCTCAAGATCGGCGCGCATCGCGGCAATGGCACTATGGCACTGCAAGGCCCACTCATGTGTGATCGGACCAAGTGCCCTTTCACAATCATCAAGGATCTCGTCACAATGATCGGACAGGATTCCGATACGTGTATCTGGTCCGTCAGCCTCGATAAGCAGCAAGACCAGTTCGGGCCGTGGCACCCAGCTAAGCGGTATCCCCTCTTCGAATGTTAACCTTGCTACCTCATCTAATATCTCAAGTACCTCTCTGGTAGCTAAGTTAGATGGGAGCCAACTCGATAGGCCCACATAGAGTTTGCGGATATCGATTGTGGGAAGCTCGAATGAGATCCTCTTTGAGACCTGTGCCAACAGGTCGACTAGCTCGCTAGAAGACTCTCCGATGCTGGCAGCTGCGCGCGCCAATGAATCAGACACCCCGCGAGATAGCTCTCTGAGAGTCGCAGCATCGCTTGTCAAGTCATTGAGCGCTAATCTTGCCGAGACTGCATCGCTTAGTGCTGAGAAATTGATGAGACTAGCGGAGGGTTCCCCCAACTGCTTCTGAAGAGCATTCAACTGAGGGGCAATATTCTCGCCCACAATTGCTTTGTGGATCGCGGCAATGCGGGAGAAGTCGACCGAACGGGCGAAGCTCTCGGCTACTTTCTCCTGAACCTCCATGATAGTCTCGGAAACAGGCCAGTCCCCTGCGGCTCGCAGGGCAGCATGGATTGCCGAGTAGTCGATGGTTGCAAGGCTGCGCTGCACATGCGTCAGTGCTTCAAGAGCTGAGAGGGCCCTGCGAGAATCGAAACCACTATCCCCCGCCGCTCCCTGGTCGCGGCCCTCCTCCCCGACAATCTCCCCTACAGGGGAGCCTGGCATCTCGCGATCATCGCTCACAGCTCCAGTATGCCACCGGAACGTCCACCATTTCGTACCATTTCAGCAATCATCACCACAGGACTGGGCCACCGGAACAAGCAGCGGGGCGTCGAGTTCGAGCAGGACCAGGCCGGGGCGGAGGCCCCTCCGGGGAGCTTTGCCGGATGTGGCCGGATGTGGCGGTGAGGCCAGCTCTTGCCAGAACGCAGACAGGATTGGGGCTGTGCGGCCCGGCCCCCCTCTTCCTCTGGCGGCCACCACAACGGCGCCGGTTGGGCTTACCGGTGTGGCTGAGGCCACCCGGTAGCAGAACCGATGCGGCCTCCCGTTTCCGGGAACTATCCCAGCGTAGGCTGGGACCTTGGCGAAGGCGAGTAGCCGACAGCTTGGGGGTGGGTAACCAGCCACCGGGCTGACACCCGGTGCATGAGCTCACACCCAGAGGCTGAAGGCGATGTCGCAGTGGCGTTCACCTAGTGGCGTGACATCGAGCGGTCGCACCGCAACCTCGCTCTTCGGTGTTCGCAACAGTTCCGCCGCGACCACCGATGGAGCCCGCCCTCCCATCCAGACACACACCAGGTTCACCCGGAAGACCTCCCGTTGCAAGACCCTGAGCGCTACCATCAGACCCACCACCCAAGGAGGGGCCTACATGACTGGCCCCTGAAATCGCAGGATGCACCAAGATGGTCACCGTGGGTCCATGAATCACGAAGAACGAGCTGCTAGCTTGAATCAGATGAACACGGGATTACTGGCCGGGCTCGAAGAGCGCCGCCTCAAGTGGAGCATGAACGAAGACACCACTATGAGGTCGCATCTCGGCCAATTTTTTACCCCAGAAGAAGTAGCAGTCTTCATGGCCAACATGCTCGAAGTAACTCCTAATCCAGTTCGACTTCTTGATCCCGGTGCGGGAATAGGTTCACTTGCCGCAGCCGCCACTGCTCGCTGGCACAATGACGGAGGTGGGGCACTAGAAGTGTCCGCCGTCGAATCAGATCCGCGACTTCATCTTCCTCTAAGACAAACTCTTACCCAGTTCAGCCAAATCCACGATATGACGAGCACTATCATTCCACATGACTTTATGGGATGGGCTACTAACCAAATGGGTGCTCCTGCATTCCAGCAACCCTCATCATTTGATGTTGTCATAATGAATCCACCCTATAGGAAGATTCACTCTACCTCAGGAGAACGACGGATATTGGCTGATATGGGCATAAGAGTTCCCAACCTCTATGCGGCATTTGTTGCTCTTGCTATTGCGCTCCTTAAGAGAGGTGGTCAAATCGTCGCCATAACACCACGTAGCTTTACCAATGGTCCATATTTCAGAGAGTTCCGCAATTATTTGCTCAAGGAAATGGGGTTACATCATATTCATCTCCTAGACTCAAGAGACATAGCCTTTGCTGACAGCAACGTATTACAGGAGAATGTGATATTCTATGGTATTCGTAGGGATCACCCAGAGTCAATTCTAATCTCCGCCAGCAAATCAGTTACCGAACCTATCACAGCCCGAAGAGTGCCACGTGAGGAGGTGATCCGCCCAAGAGATCCTGAGTCATTCATCCACATAGCGCCCACTGAGGAATCTGCAGAATATGCACGCCAGATCCTGCAATTGCCCCTTCGGTTGCCAGAACTCAACTTACAAGTATCAACAGGTCCAGTCGTCGACTTCAGAGTGAAGGAACACTTACGACAACAGCCCAACTACAAGACGGTCCCACTCATCTACCCAACCCATCTTCGCGAAGGAAGTGTGGTATGGCCGCAGGAAAATGGACGAAAGCCAAATGCCCTTGTCCGGTGCGATGCAACTGAAGGGCTGTTGATGCCATCAGGGTACTATGTTCTAACAAAGCGGTTCAGCTCTAAGGAAGAACGACGTCGGGTCACAGCAACTGTTGTTGCAGGGAGCGACTTTTCTTGCGAGGCAGTAGCATTTGAGAATCACCTCAATGTGTTCCACCACTTTGGTCAGGGCCTGTCAGAATCACTTGCACGAGGATTAGCGCTATTTCTGAACACGACGACGGTTGATCAGTACTTTCGGCAATTTAATGGTCATACTCAAGTGAATGCAACTGATCTGCGGAATTTGCGATACCCTACTCTCGAGACTCTTATACAAATCGGGAATCTTGCTAGACCAGGCATGGTGCAAGTAGAAATTGATGACTTAGCCTTTGAGCATATATCAACTTTCTCCAGCAAACAAAGTGCAGAATAGCTAGTTGGCTTCTTCAATGGGATTCAATGAACTCACTTCAAGAAAGCCGCTAGAACTATGACTGCAATTGATAGGCGTCGAAGAATCCAAGACATCTTGACTCGTCTAGGACTGTACACAGCGGAACGTGAGGAGTGCATCATTGCACTAATAGATGATGAGTCAGCAAGTCCTTTTTCTGCATTGGCTGTTGCTGGATATAAGTTCAGCGCAGGAGCAGGGACCCAGCAGATCTTTCGTGCCATTGCCCCTCAATTGGGGAAGACTTCTATAGATCGTGAGGCACGCGATACCATTATGCTCCCACTCCGTGAGGTCGGAATACTTGGCATTGCATATGTAAATACTAAAGAATGTACAATCACATATAACTATTGGCACCCCAAGAGTCCCAACAATGTCTACTTTGTCATCGATGAATTCAGAAGCTTGTTGCGGTCTAGCGAAGATACCTTCTTTGCTAAATTTGAAACTTGGATTCAATCAGAACAGATGCGATTACTGCGGCTAGCTTCATCTGAGGCTGCTGCGGCAGCCTCTCATCTGGAGGAACGACTAGTGCCACTCACTGTAAACACCTATTGCGCAGACTTTCTGCCCACATACGAAGTAGTGTTTATAGATGATACTGACACTAGAAGTGATTCCGAGTGGTCCAGAAATATAGACATTTATAACCTTCCTTTGGACCTTTCTAGTAGATGGCCAGATATCATATTGCGAGACCAAAAGACTAGTTGCTATTGGATAGTTGACTGCGTTGAATCTGATGGGGAAATTGATGCCATACGTAAGGATGAGATTCAACGCGCATTTGAGGCCCGTGGGCATCAGATTACTGGCTATACTACAGTCTACAGAACCATAAGTCGCTTCGCCCAAAGGCAGCGAGGCAGGGATAATATTGCCCCTGGCACCTTTGTCTGGATAATGGAGCTTGGAGCTGCTCACTGGCCAAAGATAGTACCCCACGAAGAAAAGGCTCTCTGACTGGATTGAATTTGTCTAGACTTGAGTTATATGGTCATGTTTTTTGCTCATCAAATATGGCAAGGGTCGGCCATTAGATGATGCCCCAAATTGGATGATGTTTCGAGTAACAGTTCATGTGGATAGGTGAGTCTTGATTCCTATCGGATGCAGGCTGGTTCGGCCAGAGCATCTTGCTTGACTGACAGCTTGTTCTATCTTGTTCATTGAAACTTGGCCACCTTTCTGTCGCTAATAGCCATTTTTCTCCGATCTTGGATAGGGATGTTGGAAATCCTAAAGTCAAGGCTTCTCTGATCTATGGTATTGGCAGCAGCATCTATCTTCTATTTCAATGAGTACTCCATCTTGTGGATGTAACCTCTGGCCAGCGCATCTTGCAGGATAGCGGAATCAAGTAGATCCAACATAGGGATCTAGCTAATGGTCGCGTACCGGTTGGGTGGAGTCTCGGATGATCAGGGTGGTGGGAACGGAGGTCACTCGGGGACGGTCACCGCCGGCCAGAAGATCCAGCAACAGGCCCGCTGCGGCCTCGCCCATCTGCACGGCGTCTCGGTCGATGACGGTAATCGGCGGTGAATGCAACTCGGTGAGGGGGACGTCGTCGCAGGAGACCAACGAAAGGTCTTGGCCCACCGATCGACCGGCATCACGAAGGGCCCGCAGCACCCCGGTGAGCAACAGGTTGCCCCCGGCCACGATGGCGCTCGGCGGTTCGGCCAGGGCCAGTAGCTCCGCCGTGGCCTCCTGACCGAAGCGGGCCGAGAAGCTCCCGAAGCGCAGCAGTTCCTCGGGCACTGGCAGACCCCGTCCTTCGAAAGCAGCCTGAAACCCTTGCAAGCGCTCGCGCACCGGTCGCAAGCTGGGCGCCCCCGAGATGAGCGCGATCCGGGAATGGCCCAAGTCCAAAAGGTGGTTGGTGGCTGCTTGCATGCCGTCGGCGTGGTCGGAGAACACCGCCGAGGCAGTGTGTATGCCTCGGACCTCGCGGTCGATCAGCACAACCGGCTCGGACAGTTTCGACAATTCGGCCGCTGTGCCCGGCCAACCCTCGTCGGCCACCGACAGGATGAGCCCGTCGATGCGACGGCGCCGCAGCAGCCGAATCATGGCCTCGTCCCGTTCGGAGTTCCCCTCCGAATTGGTGAGCACCATCGAGTAACCGGCCTCGTCCAGACGGCGCTCGGCACCCAGGGCGATTTCGGCAAACAGGGGATTGGAGATGTCGCTGGCAATGAATCCCACGGTTCGGGTCGAGCCCCGGCGGAGGCTCGAAGCCAGCAGGTTGGGCTCATAGCCCACCGCTTCGATGGCGTCGTGAACCTGCCGGCGCATGGCCTCGCTCACGTCGGGATGATTGTTCAGCACCCGCGACACCGAAGACAGCGCCACCCCGGCGTGCGCCGCCACCTCCTTCATGGTGGCTCCCCTCATGACGTCATCACCGCGTCGAACCATGGCGTTCACCCATATCCCTTCTCTCCCTTCCTGATTGCCCTGCAGATTGTTCTCTTGCCTCGCGCCCAGACCCTGCTCCTGTACCGGAAGCGGGTTGGTCGGCTGAAAACGTTACCGGTACTGTTTCTGGCGAGATAGGAAGAGGTGGCCAAGATCGTGAAAATCGAGCGTATCGAGGTCATACCCATCGTGGTTCCGCTGGCGGAGACCTTCCGGGGTTCAAAGTACTCCATGTCGGAGCGGGCCACGCTGATCACCCGGGTTCACACCGACGACGGGGTGGTGGGCGAGTGCTACAACGGTGACGAGCCCGACACCCAGCACGAGATCGCCCGGATCATTCTGGACGAGTTGCTTCCCCTGGTGAGGGGCCGCGATCCCCTGCTGGTGGAACAGTGCTGGGAGGCCATGCTCCCCCCCACCTACGACATCCTGCGCAACCGTAAGCTGGTGGTCATGGCCATGGCCGCGGTGGATTCCGCCCTCTGGGACGTGGCCGGCAAGGTGGCCGGACTACCGGTCTACCAGCTCTGGGGGGGCTACCGCAGCGAACTGCCCATTGTGGCCATCGGGGGCTACTACGGCAAGACCGATGCCCAACTGGCCGCCGAGATGGAGGACTACCTCGACATGGGCCTCGGCGGCTGCAAGCTCAAGATCGGCGGTCTCTCCCCCGCCGAGGACGCCCACCGGTTCAAGGTGGCCCAAGCCGCAGCCGGAGATGGTTTTGTCTTCACGGTGGACGCCAACCAGGGGTACACCGTGGCCGAGGCCGTGGAGTTCGTGCGCCTGGTGGGGGCCGAGCACATTCGGTGGTTCGAGGAACCCGTTCGGTGGTACAACGACGTTCGGGGCATGCGCGATGTGCGGCTCATGGCGGGCGTGCCGGTGGCCGCCGGGCAGAGCGAGTTCAACCGCCAAGACGCCGGTGAACTCATGAGTGCCGGCGCCATCGACGTGTGCAACTACGACGCCTCTTGGGGGGGCGGTCCGACCGAGTGGCGTCGCATCGCCGGAATGGCCCGGGTATTCGGCGTGGAGATGGGCCACCACGAGGAGGCCCAAATCGCCGCCCACATGTTGGCCTCAGTTCCCCACGGAACGTTCGTGGAGGTCTTCCACCCCACCCGTGACCCACTCTTTTGGGATCTGGTGTCCAATCGGCCCCCCATCGCCAACGGCATGTACCCCGTTCCCAGCGGCCCCGGCTGGGGCCTCGAACTGGACTGGGACTACGTGGAACGCCACCGCGCCGACAAATAGCGGTCTGGCGACTCGCAGGATCCGGTTGAGCTCTAAATCCGGTAGATGCGCTCGGCGTTGGCCGAAAACAGCGCAACCTGTTCGTCTGGGCTGTATTCGGCCACCAGTTCGGTGAAGGCGTCGATCAGCTCCCGGTAGGTGGAGTACATGCGGTCGACCGGCCAGTTGCTCCCGAAGAACGACCGCTCCACCCCGAACGCCTCGATGCAGGCGTTCACGTAGGGGCGGATGCTGTCCACCGTCCAATTGCCACCCGCCATTTGATCGCCCATTCCCAGACCCGAGATCTTGATCACCGCGTTGTCGGCCTCGGCCAGGGTGACCAAACCCTGTCGCCAGTTGGCGAAGTACTCGTCGTTGCGTTCCTGGGGGAATCCGGCGTGGTCGCAGATCAAGGTGATGTTGGGGAACTTGCGGGCCAGGTCGGCAGCCTTGCCCATGTTCTCCCAGGTCACGTCCAGGTCGTACACCAGGTTGTACTTCTCCAGCAGGGCGTACCCCCGATGGAATGCGGGATCCACCAGATAGTCCCCTTCGGCGAAGTCACGCAGGCCTCGCATGGCGGAGAACTCGCAGTGGCGCTCCAGCACCCCCTCCACGTCGGCGTGCTGGAGACGGGCATCGCCAGTGATGCCGGTGGGCCAGCCGCCGGCGTCGGTCATGGCCTGGAGCCACTCGGTTTCATCCACCGGGTCGGCGGAGCCGATGGCCGCCTGCACGTGGACGATCTTCGTCACGTTGAGGCCCTCGGCGTCGGCCCGAAGGTGGTCGACGGTGTAGCTGGCCATGTCCTTCAGCGGCTGAATGGCACCCAACTGCGGGTGGATGGCGTCGGGGGCCAGCCACGCCCAAATGAGCTTCGGATGCGGGCGCTCCCAGAAATGCACGTGGCTGTCAACAAAGGCGAGCCGCTCGGCCATGGTCGGTCCTCCTGGATGTACCCGGATGCCCCCGGTACTCGTGGGTTGTTTTCTCCTGAGCGAAACCCTACTCGAAACGTTTCCAGCCCGGCCCGCCGACCGCCTCGGCCTTACGGGAGGTAGCCAACCTACGGTGCTATCCTGTCGGCAACTGGAACCGTTTCCAGCTCCACCATGCTCTCCGTGATCGTCTCCTCCATGATCGTTAGCCCTGCAATCGTGCCCTCCGAATTGGTGCCCTCCCGAAACTCCACACCATGAGCGACCGACGCCGCCGAGCGATGGTGACCGGAGCGGCCAGCGGGATCGGTGCCGGGGCCGCCCGGCGGTTGCTGCAGGGGGGCGCCGAGGTCATCACAGTGGACATCCACGAACAGGGTCTGGAATCGCTGGCCGACCAAGGGGCAACACCGCTGGTGGCCGACTTGACCGACCGGCACGACCGCCAACGGGTGATCGACGCCGGTGGCGGCGTGGACTGGCTGGTGCAAGCCGCCGGAATCATCCGGCTGAAGCACATCGAACAGATCACCCCGGAAGACTGGCGAGACGTGTTCGCCGTCAACGCCGAAGCGGTGTTCTTCTGCTGCCAGGGCATCGGCCCGACCATGGCGCCTGGCGGGGCCATCGTGAACATCTCTTCGAGTTCGGGAAAGCTGGCCAACACCACCGAGGCCGGGGTATACGCCGCATCCAAGGCCGCCGTGCTGTCCATCACCCGCTCTTTTGCCTACGCCCTGTCGTCCGTTCCCGTGCGGGTGAACTCCATCTGCCCCGGCATCATCGACACCCCCATGCAGGACGACGTGCTCCGGTCGGTGGCCGCCCTTCGGGGCATCACGGCCCAGCAGCTCTCCGAACAGCGAACGGACGCGGTGCCGCTCGGCCGGGGGGCAACCCCCGACGAACTTGCCGAACTCATCTGGTTCTTGTGCTCCGACGGTGCCGGCTACATGACGGGCCAGGCCGTCAACTTCGACGGTGGCCTGGTGACGTGGTGAGCAACATCGGGCAAACCAAAGAGGCCAAGATGAGTCGCGAGAGTGGCGGGGGAAAGGAGCACCGCTGATGACCTGGAGTGTGGGAGCAGGACTGCAAGGGAGAGGGGTGATCGTCACCGGTGCAGCCGGCGGCATGGGCCGACCGGTGGCCGAGGCGTTCGCCACCACCGGAGCTCGGGTGATGGCCGTGGATCTCCACCAGGATGCCGCCGACGAGGTGGTCGCCGATCTGGAGGGGCCGGGCCATGTGGGGGTGGGAATCGACCTGGCCGACCTGGCGGCTCAAGAGGAGTTGATCGCCCGGGCCCAGAGGGAATTGGGTGGTGTGTACGCCTTGGCCCATTTGGCCGCGGTGCTGCGCCGGCGAGGCTCGGTGGACGATGTGACCGAGGACGACTGGGACTTCCAGGTGGACACCAACCTGAAGGCCACGTTCTTTCTGTGCCGGGCCGCCGCCAACGCCATGCGAGCAGGAGGGCAGGGGGGACGCATCATCGCCTTTACCTCCCAGGGGTGGTGGACCGGTGGTTTCGGGGGGTCGGTGGTGTACTGCGCGTCGAAGGGGGGCATCGTCTCGATGGTACGGGGACTGGCCCGCACCTACGGTCCCGACCAGATCACGGTCAACGCGGTATCGCCGGGCCAGGTCAACACGTCGATGCTGATGACCGACCTCGACCCGGCGGTCTACCAGCAGATGCTGGAAGCCACCCCGCTGGGGCGGGTGGCCGAACCCCACGAGATGGCCGGAACGGTGGTGTTCCTCGCCAGCCAACACGCCGGTTTCATCTCCGGTGCCACCATCAACGTGAGCGGCGCCATGTTGATGTACTGAGCTTGAGCTACCGAGAGGGAGTACCGATGAGCACCACGCCCAAGAAGAGCATTTCCGGTTCGGCAGCCCCACCGGCCACCCATCTCACCTGGTCGGACGAGATCAACAAGCGGGTCCGCACCGGTGACTGGGCCGACCAGGCGATCTCCACCACGGTCAAGATCGTAGAGGCCATCGAGGCCGGCGACTGGGAGACGGCTGCCCAATTGGTGGACTACTGGATGGAAGAAGCCAAAGTGGTCCACGTCATCTACCAGGTGTGGGGCCAGGGCTGGGGATCGTTTCTCGCCTCCCGAGGGGTGGGTACCGACGAGTTGGAAGCCGAGGTCGACCGCCTGCGCCGCTTGTTGGCCTTTCCCGACGGCGGGCCGTTCGAGCCCGAGCCTCGCTGGGCTGAACTCGCCCGCTCCGCCGGGGAACTGGGCAATCGGCTGCGGGCCTACGAAATCTCCGCAGAGGCAGCCGTCGCCGACCTCGACCGGCTGCGGGAATCGTGGCGACAGCTCCATGACCGGGGTGCCGACTACCAATCGGGCATGCTCTCTTTTGTGGCCAACCGGCTGGGAGAGGCCGCGGTGGGCGACGCCTACGCCCATGTCCTGGAGCCCTACCTCCAGGAGCGCTACAAGCCATTCGACCTGCGCGAGCAGGCCTATGAGGACACCCTTTATCGCAATCTCTACCTCACCTTCGAGGCCATGCGGGGCCATGTGGGCGGCCCCCTGCGCGACGGCGACATGGACCTGTACGAGGACGACGACAAGTACGTGATTGCGTTCGATCCCTGCGGTTCGGGTACCCGCGGCCAGCGGGGGGACCACGTGGAGGGCACCGGCTCACGATCCGATCCTCCCTACAACTTCGGCATCACCACCGAGGAGCACGACTGGGCCTGGAACGAGAAGGGGGTGTGCTACTACTGCGCCCACTGCTGCTACACCCTCGAGCTGTGGCCTGCCCGCCAGTGGGGTCACCCCATCCGCGTGGTGGACTCCCCCCTCCACCCCGACGAGACGTCGGGCCCCGAACCCAAGAAATGCACGTGGACGGTGTACAAGTCGCTCGACGCCATCCCGGCCGAGGCCTACGTCCGCATCGGCCTGACCAAGCCTGAGACCGACTGATCGGTTGGACCGACGGCCGGGCTGTCGTTGGGGCCGGCCGGGATCAGGGGCCGGCCAAGAGGCACTCCCGAAAACGTGAACAGCCGGTCAGGGGATGAGGGTGATCTGGGAGTCCAGCCAGCCGAGCAGGATGGCGATGCAGCGGGGGTCGGAGTGGAGCCGGTGGCCGGCGCCGCTGATGATCCGCAGGCCGGCGTCGCCGTGGGCATCGGCGATGGCCCGGGCGTCCAATTGCGACACCTCCCGATCGTCGGAGCCGTGCAGCACCAGCATGGGGCGGGGGGCGATCTCGGCGGCGCACCGGTCGACCCGGATCGAGCGGTTGGCCTGGGCCCACTCGTCGAGGGAGTCGGGATAGCCGTCGCTGGAGATGATGCCCAGCGAACGGGCGTACTCGGCCACCCCCGCGGCCCCCAGTCCCCAGTGGGCGAAGTCCACCGGCGCCCCCATGGTGGCCACACCCCGCACTCGGGTGTCCGTCCTGGCCACCTCGGCCACCAGGGCCCCGCCGATCCCGAAGCCGGCCAGCCAGACGCCCTCCACCTGATCCAGCCCGTGGAGGTAATCCACCCCGCTGCGCACGTCGTCGGTCCACCCCTGCAGGGAGAAATCGCCCTCGCTGTCGCCGCAGCCCCGGTAGTTGAGCACCATGCCCACCCACTCCAAGTGCTCGGCCACCCGGTCGGCCAGGGGGTACAGCCGCTCAGCCGCCCTCGAGCCCCCGTTGGCCACCGAGGGAAACCCCGAACACAACAGCACCCCGGGCAACGCCCGCATCCGGCGGTTTTCCGGCCGGGCCAGATGACCGGCCAACTGGATGCCCCCGGAGGTCGGCCAGTGAATCACACCGCCCGGAGCCGATACCCGCGGTTGCGGGCCTCGGCCACCGTGTCCGGGCCGAACACCAGGAACTGCTCCGACGCCACCAGCTCCTCGATGACCGATTCGTCGCTCACCTCGTCCAGGTCGTACACCGCCTGGGTCCGCTTGTCCCCCACGAACCGGAAGCCCTCCAACGACCGCGGCCTGTCCATGCCGTCACCGTACCGCGTGGCTAGCCGGGTTCCTCGGCTGGAGGTCCCAGGGCACCGATGTCCTGCAGGTACTGGCTCTCCAAGTCGAGCACCACCACCACGTCCAGCGCCTGGATGTCGCGCCCCGACGCGGTGGCCTTGGCCAGCACGTAGTCCACCGACTCGTCGTCGCTGGTGACCACCGGTTGATCCTGGTCCTCGGCGGCCGACGCGGTGGCGTCGGCTCGGCCGTAGGAGGCCGACCCCTGCAACCGCAGATGGTCCAGCCGCCACAACAGCACCGTCTCCACGTCGTCGTAGCTCAGCTTGGCCGACATCTCGTGGGGAAGTCGCTCGGCCACGAACTCCACCGCCTCGGCCAGGTCGTACACCGTGCGGGCTCGGCTGTGGGCCAGACGGGACGACACCCGCAGCACCGAATATCCGGCCAGCGCGACCACCAGGATCACCGCCACGATCAACAGGACGGCCATGCAATCCCTTCCCGGCCTCTCGCCGACCCTCGCCGACCCCTGCTCAAGTCGGACGCCGACCCGCGGCCACCAACGTCACCAGCACAGCCACCCGGAGTGCTGCTCCCCGGTTCAGATGCCGATGCGCTGGGCCAGCAGCTCCCGGTGGTAGGTGGGGTCGCCGAACAACAGCTCCGACGACTTGGCCCGCTTGAAGTAGAGGTGGGCCGGGTGCTCCCAGGTGAACCCGATCCCGCCGTGGATCTGGATGTTCTCGGCCGAGGCGTGGAAGTAGGCCTCCGAGCAGTAGGCCTTGGCCAAGCTGGCCACCGACGGAAGCTCGTCGTTCAGCTCCGAAGCGCACCACCCGGCGTAGTAGGCGGCCGACTTGGCCGACTCCACCTCCAACAGCATGTCGGCGCACTTGTGCTTGATGGCCTGGAACGACCCGATGGGCCGACCGAACTGCACCCGGTCCTTGGCGTACTGCACCGACATGTCCAGACACATCTGGGCGCCGCCCACCTGCTCGGCGGCCAGGGCCACCGCCGCCAAGTCGAGCACCCGCTCCAACACCGCCCAGCCCCCGCCCTCGGCGCCGATGAGGGTCACCGGGGTGTTGTCGAAGTCGAGGCGGGCCTGCTTGCGGGTCTGATCCATGGTGGACAACGCCGTGCGGGTCAGGCCGTCGGCGTCGCCGGCACACCAGAACAGGCTCACCCCGCCGTCGGTGCGGGCGGCCACCAGCACCACGTCGGCGTTGTGACCGTCGATCACGAACATCTTGGTGCCGCTGATGCGCCAGCCGTCGCCGTCGGCGGCGGCCGCCACGGTGATGCCCGACTCGTCCCAGCGACCGTTCTCCTCGGTGAAGGCCAACGTGGCCACCGTGTCACCGGCAGCAATGCCGGGCAGAAGCGCCGCTTTGGCCTCCTCGTCCCCGCTGTGGATGAGGGTGTTGGCGGCCAGTACCACGCTGGAGAAGAACGGGGCGCACAACAGGGCCCGGCCCATCTCCTCCAGCACCACGATCAACTCCACGTAGCTGAACCCGCTGCCCCCGTACTCCTCGGGGATGATGAGCCCCTGCAGGCCGAGCTGCTCGGCCATCTGGTTCCAGACGGCGTCGTCGTAGCCCTTCTCGGTGTCCATCTGCTCGCGGACCGCCGTTTCGGGGGACTTGTCCTCCAAGAACTGCCGCACGAATCGCCGCAGCTCTTCTTGTTCCTCGCTGAAGGCAAAGTTCACGCTTCTTTGTCTACTAGACGGCGGCCGACCGAGCCACGCCCGAACCTGTCACCCGCTCGAATTATGGGGCACAATCAAGGCCACCCCGAGGCGCCGAGCGAGAAGAGCAGCCATGACCCTGCACTGGCAAGACACCCAGGCCGAGATCCACAAGGTGGTGGTGGGCCCCATGGACAACAACGTGTTCGTCGTGCGCTGCCGCCAAACCGGGGATGCGGTGCTGATCGACGCCGCCAACGAGCACGATCTGCTGCTGGAGCTGTGTACGTCGCTGGGCGTCCGCACCATCCTGGAGACCCACGGCCACTGGGATCACATCCAGGCCATCCCCGCGGTGCGCGACGCGGGCTACGAGGTGGGGGTCACCGCCGAGGACGCCGCCATGTTGGACTCCTACGACTACCTGCTCGAGGACGAGTCGGTCATCGAAGTGGGCCGGCTCCGACTGCACTGCATCCACACCCCGGGCCACACCCCGGGCTCCATGTCGTTTCGCCTGGAGGGCTCCCCCGTCGTGTTCTCCGGCGACACCTTGTTCCCGGGCGGCCCCGGAGCCACCGGGTTCGAGGGGGGCGACTTCGACACCATCATCTCCTCCATCGAGCAGCGGCTGTTCTCCCCGCTGCCCGCCGACACCATGGTGCTGCCCGGTCACGGCGACCAGACCACCATCGGCAGCGAAACCCCCCATTTGCAGGAGTGGATCGACCGGGGCTGGTGAGCCGCACCCACCCTTGCATCCCCGGCGCCATGAACTGCCTGCCCGGTGGTAGAGGCGTCGGCCTGCCCGGCGTAGACTGATCGGGTGAGCCAGTCGGGGCCGCCGCTGTTCGAGGTCGAGAACCTGCACGTCGTCACCGCCGAGGACGGCTTCCCCATCCTGTCGGGCATCGACCTGACCGTCCGGGAGGGTGAGGTTCACGCCCTGATGGGGCCCAACGGCTCGGGCAAATCCACGCTGGCCAGCGCGCTTTTGGCCAGCCCGGAGTACCTGGTAACCGAGGGCCGCATCCGCTTTCGGGGCGACGACATCACCGACTGGCCTCCCGAGGTGCGGGGCAAGGCCGGGCTGTTTCTGGCCTTCCAGTATCCCCAGGAGTTCCCCGGCGTGTCGGTGATGAACTTCCTGCGCCAGGCCCTGTCGGCCCGCAAGGGCGTGGACCTTTCGGTGCTGGAGTTGCGACTGGCCGTGATGGAGTGGATGGAGCGGTTCGACATGGACCCGTCGTTCGCCGACCGCTACCTGAACGACGGATTCTCGGGGGGCGAGAAGAAGCGCAACGAGGTGCTCCAGTTGGCCATCCTGGAGCCGGAGATGGCCATCTTGGACGAGACCGACTCCGGCTTGGACATCGACGCCCTGAAGATCGTGGCCTCGGGAGTACAAGAGGTGAGGACGACCCGTCCGCAGATGGGAGTGTTGGCCATCACCCACTTCCGCCGGTTGCTCGACCACCTGAAGCCCGACCACGTCCACATCTTGATGCGGGGAAAGCTGGTGGCCAGCGGGGGCTTCGAGCTGGCCGTACAGTTGGACGCCGAGGGGTACGACGCATGGCGGTAGACCGGACGCTCGACCCGGCGGCCATCCGCGCCGATTTTCCCATCATGTGCCGACAGGTACACGGCCGCCGCCTGGTGTACCTGGACTCGGGGGCCACCTCCCACAAACCCCAATCGGTGATCGACGCCGTTACCGACTACTACGAGCGCTACAACTCCAACGTGCACCGGGGCTCCTACCAGCTCGCGGTGGAGTCCACCGAGGCCCTGGAGGCGGCCCGGGAGAAGGTCGCCGGTTTTATCGGGGCACCTCGGTCCTCCGAGGTGATCTTGACCAAGAACGCCACCGAGGCCATCAACCTGGTGGCCCGCACCTGGGGTCGGGCCAATCTGAAGGCCGGCGACCCGGTGGTCATCACCGAGTTGGAGCACCACGCCAACATCGTGCCCTGGCAGATGCTGGCCGCCGAGGTGGGCATCGACCTGCGCTGGATTCCCATCGACAACCAGGGGCATCTGGACCTGAGCGACCTCGACCGCTTGCTCGACGGCGCCCGGCTGTTGAGCGTGGCCGCGGTGTCCAACGTGTTGGGCACCATCAATCCTGTTCGTGAGCTGGCCGACGCCGCCCACCGGGTGGGCGCCCTCATGCTGGTGGACGCCAGCCAGTACACGCCGCACCTGCCCACCGACGTGGTGGAGATGGGGGCCGACTTCGTGGCCTTCACCGGGCACAAGATGTGCGGCCCCACCGGCATCGGCGTGCTGTGGGCCAAATCCGAGCTGTTGGAGGCCATGCCGCCGTTTTTGGGCGGGGGCGAGATGATCTCCAACGTCACCAAGGAGGGGTTCAGCACCGCTGAGGTGCCCTGGAAGTTCGAGGCCGGTACGCCGCCCATCGCCGAGGCGGTCGGGCTGGGGGCGGCGGTGGACTATCTGACCGATCTGGGCATGGAGCGGGTCCGAGAGCACGAGGTGGCCCTCACCGGCTATGCGTTGCGTACCCTCAACCAGCGCTACGGTTCCGACATCACCATCCACGGCCCGACCGAGCCCGCCGAGCGGGGCGGGGTGCTGTCGTTCGAGTACAAGGGAATCCACCCCCACGACGTGGCCCAGGTGCTGGACCGTTCCGGGGTGTGCGTGCGGGCCGGCCACCACTGCGCCAAGCCGCTCATGCGGGTGTTGGGCTGCGCCGCCACCAGCCGGGCATCGATGTACGTGTACAACGACGAGTCCGACGTGGATGCCTTGGCCGACGCCTTGGCCGACGCCGACGCCTTCTTCATTTGATTAGCCCTCACCACATCACGCGACTCATGAGGAAAGCACTCCGTCACCAGGCCTCGGCCCGTACACTGGTGAACCGTCGCCATGCCTGACCTTGAAGACCTTTACCGCGAGATCATCCTGGATCACTACCGAAACCCCCGCAACCGAGGTGAGTTGGAATCCCCGCCCGCCATCCGGGCCGAGGGGTTCAACCCCCTGTGCGGGGACGAGGTGATCGTGTACGTCAACGTGACCGACGGGGTGATCGACGACATCAAGGTGGGCGGCCAAGGTTGCTCCATCAGTCAAGCCTCGGCGTCGATGATGTCGGCCACCGTCAAGGGCCGCACCACCGAGGAACTGGACCGGCTCAATCGGGCCTTCAAGTCCATGATGTCGATCGAACCGGACCCTGACGACCCCGCCCCGGACAACGGCAACCCCGCCGACGTGAAGCTCGGCGACATCGAAGCCCTCAAAGGCGTGGTCAAGTTCCCCGTCCGCATCAAGTGCGCCACCCTTTCCTGGCACACCCTCACCCAAGCCCTCGACGAGGCCCTGGACAAGGCCCAAACCCCCTAACCCCCCCCGGCGCCCCTTGTGACTCATCGGGCCCAAAGACCTCAGAGGCGGTGGAACTGTTGGGGGCCGTGGGTGGGGGTCCAGGACTCGATGACCAGTTCGTCGCCGACCACTCGAGTGAGGGTGGTCCGGGTGATCCTGGTGGTGAACAACACCATGCCGTCGGGATCGTCGATGGGCATGCGGTGGCCGGCGATGAACAGGTCCACCTCGGCCTGGGTGGCGGCCACCGCTTCGCCGTCGATCCGGGCGTCGCCGTGAGCCAGCTCCTCGTTGTCGGGGGCGCTGTGCAGCGAGAATCGGGCATCAGCGTGCAGGTCGGCGGCTTTGCGTGATCCCGGCATCATCCCCAACCACAGGTGCCCGCCCCGGATGGGGGCCTCCAGGCCCGACAGCCGGGCCGAACCGTCACGGCGCAGGGTGGCCAGCACAGCGTGGCGGTGGCTTTCAAACCGGGTATGTACTCGCCGGGCCAGATCCGGGGCCTCGTGGGCAAAGTGCGCCCAGGTGACGTCGCTAGTGGAATCATATTGTGTATTTTTCATGTTTTTTCCATCTCAGATGATCCTATATCAGATTTTTTCTTATTTCCCCGTAAATCGGGTGCAATTGTCACCCACGCCCGGTACACTTACACCTGTGCAATTTACACCACCAGCAACCGGGAACACCGAGGCTCCGACCGCCGCCCAGCGTGGCTGCGGTGCCACGGTGTGCATCTCGGGGGTGGACGTGTCTCGTGAGTCGGCAGAGGGTCTGCGGGCGCTTCTCCGCGACATCGGACGATCAGAAGCCAAGCTGGCCGGATTGAAGTCGCAGGTGCTGGCCGAGATCGCCCGCCGCGACAGCGACGGAGCAGCCACCCGGGTGGCCAAGCGACAGCTTCGGACTTCCCGCCACCACGCCAAGCACGATGTGGAGGCTGCCCGCCGTCTGGCCGAGTTGCCCTCCACCGCCGACGCCCTGAACTGCGGGGACATCCCTCCGGGCCATGCCCGGCTCATTGCCCGAGCATCCTCCGAAGGCCCCATCAACGAACAGGCCCTGGTGGAGGCAGCCAAGACCCAGGGCTACGACGAGTTCGCCAAGACGGTGCGCCGCCAACAGCACGAGCTGTCGGCTGACGACGGCCAAGCCCTGCTCGACCGCCAGAGAGAAAAGCGCACGGGCCGCATGTTCCAAAGCCGCGAATCCGGCATGTTCGTCCTGTCCGCCGAGTGAGCAGCCTGGGGTTAGGCCAGGTTGTTCACTCGGCGGGCGAACTCCAGGTCCAACTCGGTGAGGCCCCCGGCTGCGTGGTTGGTGATGGCAATGTCCACGGTGGACCATACGTTGGACCACTCGGGGTGGTGGAACAACCGCTCGGACACCAGCGCCACCCGGGACATGAATCCGAACGCCTCGGAGAAGTCGGCAAAGGTGAAGGTGGCGTGCAGCTTGTCGTCCCGGCGTTCCCAGCCGGGCAAGTCGGCCAATCCCGCCGTGATCTCCTCATCGCTGAGCAGCGTCTTGTTGTCAAAGTCCTGACCAGAGTTCACAGCCACAGGTCTCCTCCTCCATGGATTTCCACGGGCGATTCGGCGCGGGTGTCGATCCAGGGGTCGTAGCCCGTCTCCTCCAGTTGGGCGGCCAGCTCCGGCCCCCCGGTCTCCCGGATGGTCCCCTCGATCAGGATGTGTACCACGTCGGCGTGCAACACGGTCAGCAACCGGCTGAAGTGGGTGATGGCCAGCACGCCGAGATTGTCCTGCTGGGTGGCCTGTTCGATGCGATGGCTCACCGCGACCAAGGCGTCCACATCGAGACCACTGTCGAGTTCGTCCAGGATGGCGATCCGGGGACGGAGCACGCCGAGTTGCACGGCCTCGCTGCGCTTCTTCTCCCCACCGGACAAATCCACGTTCACCGACCGGTGCAGCAGGGCGGCATCGAAGCCCACCAGTTCGGCCTCCGCCGCGACCTGGGTCTCAACCGTGCCGCGATCTCCACCGGCGGCAGCCACCGCTTCCTCCAACATGGGCTCCAGGCCCACTCCCGGTACCTCGGTGGGATACTGCTGGGTGGAGAACAACCCGGCGTGGGCCCGCTCCCACGGGGACAGCCCCACCAGGTCGACGCCGTCCAACACGATCGAACCCGCCACCACCTCGTAGCCGGGGCGACCCATGATGGCGTGGGCCAGCGTGGACTTGCCCGACCCGTTGGGCCCCATCACCGCATGCACCTCGCCGGACGCCACCCGCAGGTCCACCCCGTTCAGCACCTTCAGGCCGGCCACCTCCACCTGGAGCCCGGAGATTTCCAGCACGCTCATTCCAGCACGCTCATGAGGCAGCCTCGCCCAGGGAATCAATCTCCAGCCAGACCTGGTCGGCTTCGACCCCCACGTTGTACACCGGCACCGGACGGGTGGCGGGCAGCGTCTCGGCCTCACCGGTGCTCAAGGAGAACAGGCTGCCGTGCTTCCAACACTCAATGGTGCCCTCGTCAGGATCGACCTCGCCCTCGGCCAACGAAAAGTCCGCATGACTGCAGGTGTCGCCCAGGGCGTAGAGGTCGTCGCCGAGGCGTACCACGGCCACGCGGTGAACCTGTCCGCCCGACTCCACGTCGAACCTTCGGGCCTCGCCATCGGGCACGGCGGCCAGGTCACACACCATCACGCGGCTTTCCCGGCTCATGGGGCCGGCCTGTGTCCGCGACCTGGCTCATCGGAACGCTCGCCGGCATGGCCTCCCAGCCCGGCAATCTTGGCCTGGAGCCGGTCGCGCACGGCGGGCACCGCGCCCACGACCGGGAACCGATCCAACACCTCGTCGAAGAACCCGGCCACGATGAGCCGCTCGGACGTCTCGGTGGGCACCCCTCGGCTCTCCAGGTAGAACAACTGCTCGCCGTCGATGGGGCCCACCGTGGAGGCGTGACTGCAGTGGACCTCGTTGTTCTCGATCTCCAGGTTGGGCACCGACTCGGCCCAGGCGTCCTCCGAGAGCTTGATGTTGCGGTTGGTCTGGTAGGCGTTGGTGCCCCGGGCATCGGGACGGACCCGAATCAGCCCGGTGTACACCGACCGAGAGGTGTCGTCCACCGCGCCTTTGAACAGCAGGCTGCTGGTGGTGTCAGGGGCTGCGTGGTCCTGGAAGGTGCGGAAGTCCAAAGTCTGGCTGCCGTCGCCGAAGTACAGCGACATCAAGTCGCCGGTGGCCCCCCGCCCCGACAGGTGGGTGTCCAGCCGCATCCGGGCGTAGTCCCCGCCCAGGGCGGCCGTGGACGCCCGCAAGTGGGCCTGGGCGCCGATGTGGCTGACCTGCGACCCGATGTGCCACACCCGGGGACCGAGGTCCTGCACGGCCAGGTAGCCGACCCGGGCGGCGTTGGCCACCCGGATCTCAATGACCGGGGCCACGAACGCGTCCACATCGGCCGAGCCGTACAGCTCCAGCACTTCAACCGACGAATCGGCCCCCGCATCCACGATCAGCCGGGGGAACACCGCACCGCCGTCGGCGTCCAGCCAGTGGCGCACCACGATGGGGTCCTCCACGCTCACGCCCGGCGGCACCCGCACCAGCACCGGCTCCACACTGAAGGCGGCGTTCATGCCGGCGAACAGGTCGACGTCCACGGTGGCCGCCAACTCGGCGTCGTCCTCGCCCAGGGGGCGGACCTCCACGCCCTGGGCAGCGGCTTCGGGGGCGATCTCCACGCCGCACAGCCTGCCGTTGCTGGTGTCGGCCATCGTGCTGCAGAAGGGCACGGGGACGGGCGACCGCCCTCCCGGCTGGTCGGCCAGCCCGAATCGGTCGAAATCCAGCTTGGCGATGGGGGTGTACCGCCACACCTCTTCCTCGGCCGAGGGCAGGGGCGACGCGGCCACCTGCTCGGCGGCGGCCACCCGGCGGCGCACCAGCCATTCGGGGCCGGGCAGGGCGCCGGCCACAGCGGGACTGAACTGGGTTGTGCTCACGAACGTTTCCGGCGCCTGCGCCGCTTCGCCTTTCCGCCGGTCGCCCCCAGCTTTCGCCGGGTTCCCGCAATGCCCCGCCGACGGTTGCGTTCCCGCTCCACCTCGGCCAGCACCCGGGGGCCGGCCTCGTTCACAATGTCCTCGGCGGCGTCCAACAGGGCGCCGATGCTGTCGTCGCTACCCACGCTGGCCGGCTCCTTGGGGGTCGGAGGGGTCACCAGCGTCCCGTGCGACCAGTTCACGTCCACCAAGCGCCGCTCGAAGGCCGAGCAGTCGTCGGGGCAACGCCACGGGGCCTCGGGAGCCAAGTCCAGATCGCACTTCCGCACCGTGTCGCCATTGGGGTACGACCGGCTCTCGAAGTACTTGCAGTCCTGCCGCATGGGCATCAGCCGACAGATCCCTCCATCTGCAACTCGATGAGCCGGCTCCACTCCACGGCGTACTCCATCGGCAAGGTGCGGGTGATGGGCTCGATGAAGCCGTTGACGATCATGCCCATGGCCTGCTCCTGGGTCAGCCCCCGGCTCATCAGATAGAACAACTGCTCGTCGGCCACCTTGGAAACGGTGGCCTCGTGGCCGATCTCGGCGTCCCGGGTGCCCACCTCCATGTAGGGGTAGGTGTCGGACACGCTGTCCTCGTCCAGGATGAGGGCGTCGCACTGCACGTGGCTGCGGCACCCGTAGGCGTCGTCCTCCACCCGCACCAAACCCCGGTAGCTGGTGCGCCCGCCGCCGTTGGAGATCGACTTGGACACGATCTTGGAGGTTGTCTCGGGGGCGGCGTGGGTCATCTTGGCTCCGGCGTCCTGGTGCTGGTCGGGACCGGCGTAGGCCACCGACAGCACCTCACCCGAGGCCTTGGGGCCCACCATCACCACCGCGGGGTACTTCATGGTCAGCCGGGAGCCGATGTTGCCGTCGATCCACTCCATGTGACCCTCGGCTTCGACCTTGGCCCGCTTGGTGACCAGGTTGTACACGTTGTTGGACCAGTTCTGGATGGTGGTGTAGGTGACCCGGGCCGACTTCTTGACCAGGATCTCCACCACCGCGGAGTGCAGCGAATCGCTGGTGTAGACCGGGGCCGAGCACCCCTCGATGTAGTGGACCTGCGAACCCTCGTCGGCGATGATGAGCGTCCGCTCGAACTGGCCCATATTCTCGGCGTTGATGCGGAAGTAGGCCTGCAGGGGCATCTCCACCGTCACGCCGGGGGGCACGTAGATGAAGCTGCCGCCCGACCACACCGCCGAGTTCAAGGCAGAGAACTTGTTGTCGCCCGGTGGGATGATGGTGCCGAAGTGCTCCTTCACCAGATCGGGGTACTCCCGCAGGGCGGTGTCCATGTCGCAGAACAGCACCCCCTGGCGCTCCAGGTCCTCCCGGTTGCGGTGGAACACCACCTCGGACTCGTACTGGGCGGTCACCCCGGCCAGGTACTTGCGCTCCGCCTCGGGAATGCCCAGCTTCTCGTAGGTGTCCTTGATGGCGTCGGGCAGATCCTCCCAGGCGTCGACCTGCTCCTCGGTGGGCTTGATGTAGTAGTAGATGTCGTTGAAGTCGATCCCCGACATGTCGCCGCCCCAGTTGGGCATGGGCCGCTTCTCGAACCGGCTGAGCGACTTCAAGCGGAAGTTGCGCATCCAGTCGGGCTCGCTCTTCATCCACGACATCTCCTGCACGATGTCGGTGTTCAGCCCCTTCTTGGGCTTGAACACGTAGTCCTCCTCGTCGCTCCAGCCGAGCTTGTAGCGGCCGAGGTCCAGTGCGAGGGCTTCTGAAGACATGTTGTGATCCTCGTGACGGGTGTGGGAGTTGTTGGCCGAATCCTACCGGCAGTCAGCCCGACAATCTCATCTCTTGCCCATCTCTTGCGGACTGATCTCTCGCATCTCGGCCCGATAGCGACGGCCTCGGGCCACGTAGTTGAGGGCGTCCTCCCGGTTCTGACCCTCGGCCAGGTAGCCCTCCCGAATCTTGGCGGGCACGCCCACGGCCAACGCCAAAGGCGGGATCTTCATGTGGTTGGTGACCACCGCGCTGGCGCCCACCAGCGCGCCCCGTCCCACCACCGCCTCGTGGAGCACCACCGAGCCCACCCCCACCAGCGCTTCGTTCTCCACGGTGCAGCCTTCCAGATGGGCCAGATGACCCACGGTCACGTCGTCACCCACCACGGTGGGCAGCTCGTCGGTGTTGTGGATGACGGCGTTGTCCTGAATGGAGGTCCGGGCTCCGATGATGATGCCCGCCCCGTCACCCCGGAGCACCGCTCCCGGCCAGATGGTGGACTCGGACCCCACCCGCACCTGACCGATGATCACCGCCAGCGGATGAACGAACGCCTCCGGGTGGATGTCGGGCTCGAGGGCCCCCAACGCGTAGAGCGGCACGGCTCGGCTCTCTCTCCTCGGTCTGTCCTGCTTGGTCCTACCTGGTCACGACCAGTTCACGATCCCAGCGGTTCGAACGTGCCGTAGGAGCCGGCCAGGAACACCAAGGGGCCCACGTCGTCGCGCTGCACGCCCAGGTCCAACACCCGGCCGAGCACGATCCAGTGGTCGCCCGCCTCCACCACTTGGTCGATCTCGCAGTCGATCCAGGCCAGGGAGGTGTCGAAGATGGGGGCACCGGTCACCTTGGAGGACCACTGCAGACCGGCAAACTTGTCGTCGGCCCGAGAGGCGAACACGTTGGACATCTCGGTTTGGTCGGCGGCCAGGATGTTCACCCCGAAATGGCCGGCGGCCTCGATGGCCGGCCAACTGGACGACGACTTGCCCGGCATGAACATCACCAGCGGGGGATCCAGCGACACCGACCCGAAGGATCCGATGGCCAACCCGGCCGGTCCCTCGGGCCCGGCGGCGGTGACCACGGTGACGCCGGTGGGAAACTGCCCCAACACCTGGCGGAAGAAAGCCGAATCGAACGGCGAACTGTCGGACACGGTGGCTCCTCACCCAGGGGCAGGCTCTGCCCTCACGGTCTGCGATTCTCGGGGTTACCGGAACGGAGGTTACCGGCTGCCGTGGGCCGATTCCGCCTCGGGCAGCCGGGCCCGGCCCTCACGGTCGATCTCCACCATGCCCTCGGCCACCAGTTCGCCCAGTATCCGCTCGGCCCGAGTCGGGTCATCGGGCCAGCCGCAGGCGGCGGCCACCTCCGCCCCGGCAACCGGGCCCATGCGCAACGCGGCCACCAGGCGGCCCCGCCCCTGACGATCCGAGCCCGCGAACCGGGATTGCCCGCCGCTCACCCCGGCCGAGCCGTCGGCGGGATCGGCCCCTCGGCCCCGCCATCGGCACCACCACCGCACCGGGCACTGCTCGCACCGGGGCGCCCGGCGGGTACAGACCTCGGCCGCCAGGTCGAACAGGGCCTGGTTCCAGGCCCAACCCCCACCGGGGGGTACCGCGGCGTCGGCGGCGGCCTGAGCCTCAGCCGCCGTCAGCGGGCGACCCTGCCAGCGGGCCAGCACCCGGCCCACGTTGGTGTCCACCACCCCCACGTCGTGCTCGTAGGCGAAGGCCAGCACCGCCCGGGCGGTGTAGGGGCCGACTCCGGGCAGCGCCAACAACGCGGCCAGGCCATCGGGTGGCCGGCCGCCGTGGCCCGCCACCACCAGTTGGGCGCATCGGTGCAACGACACGGCTCGGCGGTTGTAGCCCAGCCCGTCCCATGCCCGGATCACCGCCGCCGGGGGGGCGGCCGCGCAGGCCGCCGCGGTGGGGAACTCCTCCAGGAACGTCCGGTAGCGGGGCACCACCCGGCTGATCTGAGTCTGTTGGAGCATCACCTCCGAAACCAGAACGGCCCAGGGATCGCGGGTGCGCCGCCAGGGAAGATCCCGCCGGTTGCGCTCACCCCAGGCCAACAGCGCCGCCTCCCGGGACTCGGCAGGCCGGGCGTGGCTCACCGATGTGACCGCCGAAGTGATCGAATGGCCACCAGAAGCCGGGCCCCCAGCCAAGCCGGGGCTCAACCGTCGGCGGCGAACAGTTCGGGGGCCACCGGACAGTCGGCCCCGGCAACCGCCTCGGCCACCGAGGTCAGTCCTTCCGGGCCGGCCACCTGGTCCACCAAGGCCAACGGCACCACCTCTTCGGGGGCGTCCCACGCCTCCGTCACGCCCTCGAGGGCCTGCTGACCCCGTACCCGCTGCACCAGCGACCGCCACAGCGCCTCGGGAAGCACGGCCCCCTGGCCGGCCACCAACCACACCGGAATCCCGGCGGCTTGCGCCACCGCAGCGGCCGCCCGAGAGCCGGAAACGGCCCAGAACCCCTCCGGGCCCACCGCCGCCGACTCCACCAGCACCACGTCGGACGAGGCGGCCGCGGCGCCCAGGCCGGTCTCGGCCACCTCCTCCACCCGGCCTTCCTGTTCCGACAGGCGGCGAACGAGCTGGTGGCCCTCCCCCAACACGTCCACCACCAGCACCCGAAGGTCGCCTCGCCGCCGCAGGGCACCGCCCACCAAGTCCGGCCACCCGAGCACACTCACGGTGCCGTCCAGCGGCAGCTCGCGGGCCAGCAGCCGAGCGGTGTCGTCATCGGCCATGGCCTGCACGCACGCCCGGATTTCCGCCGGGGGATCGGTGGCGGTGAGCACCCGGGAGGCCAGCCACAACAGCGGACCCGACGACGGCTGGCGAGCGGTCAGACGCCGACAGGTGGTGACCAACCCGGCGGGCTCGTTGCTGAAGCTCATCAGCGCCCCCGCCGTCTCCCGCACCAGCGCTTCCTGGGGCACCCCGGGCGTGCGGGCCACGTAGCGCAGATGCTCGATCGGATGCACGGTTCCAGCGTAGACCGGCGGGTATCGGCCCTCGGCGTCGCCGGCGCCGGGTCTGCGGGCCGATCCTCGGCCCGACACCGGCTTCGGCCCTTGGCCTGGAGTAACTTCGCAGGCAATGTCCACCACGCTTGACGCCGATGTGACCCTCACCCCGCTGAACGGCGAGCCCCGCCCCATGGGCGACTGGGTGACCGTGTTTCACCTGGTGATGGTCGTGCTCGACCCCTACACCTACGAGAGTTCGTGGCTCATCGACACCTCCGGGCGCATTCTGCGCAACTTCGTGGGCGCCGACTGCCGGGTGGCCTTCCTCGTCACCGCTTCCGTGGACGAGACCGAGGAGTATCTCGGGCCGTGGACCAGCGAGTTCTTGACGTTTGCCGACGAAGACCGCTCGGTGGTGCGGGCCCTGGGCCTGGAAACGGTGCCCGCCATCGTCCACCTCGACCACCAGCTCAACCTGCGGGCCTCCGCGGAGGGCTGGGACCCGGCCGCCTGGCGCGACGTGGCCACCCAACTCGCCCGGGCCATGAGCTGGCGCCCGCCGGTCATTCCCGTTCCCGACGATCCGTCGCCGTTCGCCGGAACCCCGGCGCTCGGCTGAGATGAGGCCGTCGAGGCAAGCTGATGGCCGACTTCGCCTACACCGAACTGCTCCCCACCGCCCCTGACACCACCACCCAATACCGCCTCTTGACCACCGACTTCGTGTCGACGGTCACTCTCGGCGACCGCCAGTTCCTCCAGGTGGACCCCGAGGCCCTCCGCCTGCTCACCGCCGAGGCCATGCGGGACATCGCCCATTTGCTGCGGCCCGGTCACCTGGCCCAATTGGCCGCCATCCTGGACGACCCCGAGGCCTCGGCCAACGACCGCTTCGTGGCCACCGAGCTGCTCCGCAACGCCAACATCGCCGCCGGTGGGGTGCTGCCCGGCTGCCAGGACACCGGCACCGCCGTGGTGGTGGGCCACAAGGGCGAGCGGGTGCTGACCGACGCCGACGACGAGCGGGCCATCGCCCGGGGGGTGTTCGACACCTACCGGACCTCCAACCTCCGCTACTCCCAGCTCGCCCCGCTCTCCATGTTCGAGGAGCGCAACACCGGCAATAACCTGCCCGCCCAGATCGAGATCTACGCCACGCCCGGCGACACCTACTCGTTTCTGTTCATGGCCAAGGGCGGGGGGTCGGCCAACAAGTCGTACCTCTTCCAGGAGACCAAGGCGCTGCTCAACCCCGAGTCGCTCACCCGCTTCCTCGACGAGCAACTGCGCACCCTGGGCACCGCGGCCTGCCCGCCCTACCACCTGGCCGTGGTGATCGGGGGCACGTCGGCGGAGTACACGCTGAAGGTGGCCAAGTACGCCTCGGCCCGCTACCTCGACACCCTGCCCACCCAGGGGTCGGCCACCGGCCACGCCTACCGGGACCTGGAGTGGGAGGACCGCATCCTGGAGCTGACCCGGCACTTCGGGATCGGCGCCCAGTTCGGGGGCAAGTACTTCTGCCACGACGTGCGGGTGGTCCGCCTGCCCCGCCACGGGGCCTCCTGTCCGGTCGGGGTGGCGGTGTCGTGCTCGGCCGACCGCCAGGCCCTGGGCAAGATCACCGCCGAGGGGGTGTTCCTGGAGCAGCTCGAAACCGACCCGGCCCGCTTCCTGCCGGAGATCACCGACGACGAGCTGAGCGGCCAGGTGGTGGCCATTGACCTGGACCAGCCCATGGCCGACATCCGCGCCGAGCTGTCCCGCTATCCGGTGAAGACCCGGCTGGCGCTGACCGGCACCCTGGTGGTGGCCCGCGACCTGGCCCATGCCCGCATCAAGGAGCGGCTCGACGCCGGGGAGCCCATGCCCGCCTACCTGCGCGACCACCCGGTGTACTACGCCGGTCCGGCCAAGACCCCCGAGGGGTACGCCTCCGGCTCGTTCGGTCCCACCACCGCCGGGCGCATGGACGCCTACGTGGACCAGTTTCAGGCCGCGGGCGGCAGCCTGGTGATGCTGGCCAAGGGCAATCGGTCCCGGCCGGTGGTCGAGGCCTGCGCCCGCCACGGGGGCTTCTACCTGGGATCCATCGGCGGGCCGGCCGCCCGGCTGGCCAAGGACTCCATCCGCAAGGTGGAGGTGCTGGAGTACGCCGAGTTGGGCATGGAGGCGGTGTTCCGGATCGAGGTGGAGGACTTCCCCGCCTTCATCGTGACCGACGACAAGGGCAACGACTTCTTCGCCGAGGTGGCCACCCCGGTCACCATCTCGTCGTGACGCTCAGGCTCCCGGCCGGCCCTGCCGTAAACGCCGCTAGTTGATCTCCCGCTCCCGGTCGGCCCAGTAGGGCTCGCGCAGGCGGTACTTCTGGAGCTTGCCGGTGGCGGTGCGGGCCAGTTCGTCGCGGAACTCCACCGACGTGGGGCACTTGTAGTGGGCCAACCGGCTGCGGCAGTGCCCGATCAGGTCGGCCTCGGTCGCCACCGCCCCGGGGGCCAGCACCACCAGGGCCTTCACGGTCTCGCCCCACTTCTCGTCGGGCACCCCGATCACGGCCACCTCGGCCACGGCCTCGTGAGCGAACAGGGCGTCCTCCACCTCGATGGACGACACGTTCTCGCCCCCGGAGATGATCACGTCCTTCTTGCGGTCCGACAGGGTGAGGTAACCCTCGTCGTCGATGTGGCCGCCGTCGCCGGTGTGGAACCAGCCCCCGGCCAGGGCCTCGGCCGACACGTCGGGCTGGTCCCAGTAGCCCTCGAGGACGTGATTGCCCCGGGCCAGCACCTCGCCGGAGTCGTCCACCGTCACGGTGATCCCCAGCGCCGGCACCCCCTGGCGGGAGAGCTTGACCGCCCGCTCCGCCGGTGGCAGGTGATCCCACTCGGACCGGGAGCGGTTGATGGTGAGATACGGGGCCGTCTCGGTGAGGCCGTAGAGCTGCATGAACTCCCAGCCCAGCTCGGTTTCCATGCGCTCGATGGTGCGGGTGGGGGGCGGGGCCCCGGCCACTGTCATCCGCACCCGTCCCGCGCCGGGAATCTCCCCTTCCCATTGCTGGGCCGCGTCCAGCACGGCGGCCACCACTGCGGGGGCGCCACAGAGGTAGGTCACCCCGTGTCGTTCGATCCGGCGCAGGATCTCGGCGCCGTCCACCTTGCGCAGCACGATGTGGCGGCCACCCACCCCGCTGACGGCATAGGGCATGCCCCACCCGTTGCAGTGGAACATGGGCAGGGTGTGCAGGTACACGTCACGGTCGCTGACCCCGGCCGCCCAGCCGAAGGTGGTGGCGTTGAGCCACAGCGAGCGGTGGGTCATTTGCACGCCCTTGGGGCGGGCGGTGGTGCCCGAGGTGTAGTTGATGGTGGCGGTGGCGTCCTCGTGGGGCGTCCACGGCTCGGGGTCCTCCCCGAAGCGGTACAGGGCCTCGTCGGCCTCTGCGCCCAGCACGTAGCGGTGGCGGCAGTCCACGTCGGCCAGCTCGTCGGCCAGGTCGGGGTCCACCAGCAACATGGAGGCCCCGCAGTGCTCCACGATGTAGCTGATCTCGTGGCGGTTCAGCCGGAAGTTGACGGGCACACAAACCCGGCCGTGGCCGCTCACCCCGAACAGGGAGAGCATCAGGCGGGCGGCGTTGTGCGAGACGATGGCCACCCGTTCGCCGAAGCCCACGCCGTGCTCGTCCAGGGCGGCGGCCTGGGCCCGAGCCAGCTCGGCCATCCGGGCGTAGGTGAGTTCGCCCCACCCGGCCGCCGGCTGATCCGGCTCGTCCACGATCCCCACCCGATCCCCGTACACCGTCGCCGCCCGGTCCAAGAAGTCACGAACGTTGAGAGCTACCTTCATTCCCCCACCGTACCCAGCTTCCGACCGGTCGTCGCCGCAACCAGGGGTGGCTCGGGGCCACGCGATGCCAAGACGCTGCCCCCGGCTCGTACAATTTCGCCGTGACGGCTGCTCGGGTGCTGGGAACACTGGGAAAGACCGTCATTGCCATCGGCCTGATCATCCTGTTGTTCGGGATCTTCCAGCTCTGGGGCACCGGCGTGATCGAGGCCCGGTCGCAGCGGGGACTCAACAGCGAGTTCGCCGACCTGCTGGAGGCTTCCAACGCCCTCGAACCCGAAACCGTCGTTCCGGCCGGGCCTCCGGCCACCCCCGAGCCGGTCGCACCGACTGCCGGGTCCCCCGCAACGCCCACGGACAGTGACCCCGATCCGGCCGATTCCGCTCCCACTCCTGCTCCCGCAGCCGGGGTCGACCCGACGTCCTCGCCGGTGGCCTCTCCTCCAGCCGCCGACGGCCCGTCAACGTCCCTCGAACCGCACCCGGTGTGGTTGTCCATGCTCTATCGGGACCGGGGAACGGCCATCGCCCGCATCGAGATTCCCGCCATCGATGTGGACAAGACGGTGGTGGAGGGCGTGCGGGTGAGCGACCTCCGCAAGGCGCCGGGCCACTACCCGGCCACGCCGATGCCCGGTCAGGCGGGCAACGTGGCCATCGCCGGTCACCGCACCACCTACGGCGCCCCCTTCGGCGACATCGACCAACTGGCCCCCGGCGACGAGATCGTCATCACCACCATCCAGGGGGAGTTCACCTACCTGGTGGTGGAACAGGGCAACGGCTACGGGCACCTCATCGTGGCCCCCTCCGCGGTGGAGGTGCTCGACCAGGACTTCCGCGACCACCCCAACCGCCTCACCCTCACCGCCTGCCACCCCAAGGGCTCCGCCCGCCAGCGGATCATCGTGGTGGCCGAGCTTGTCGGCGACCCCGCCCCCACCTATGCCCGGCCCAATCAGGACGTGCCGGCCGCCGCCCAACTCGCCGACGAGGACGTGTCGGAGACCGACGGCCCCCAAGGGCAGGATACGGCCCCCCCGGACGCGGCTCAGGAGGCCCCGCCGGGGAACAACCCTGCGAGCACCAACGGGCGGGACACCGAACAGACCGTCGGCGAGACCACGGGGACTTCGGCGCCCGAGCCCGCACCGGGGGACTCGCAAGAGGACTCCCTCGACGGTGCGTTGGGACAAGCCGACGATTCCGGTTTCGGGGGCACAGGCACCCAAGCCCTGGCGGCGGGCCCGCTCCCGGCCGGCTCCGGCTCCGGTTCCTTCGGCGAGGGTCTCGCAGAGGGCGGGGGCTCCGATTCCTTCGGTGAGGGTCTCGACGGTGACGGGGACGCCGTGGTGCCGGCCGTGTTGTGGAGTTTGGCCGCGTTGGCCATCTGGCTCTCGGCCCTGTTCGTCGGGCAGCGCTGGAAGCGGCTCCCGGCCTACTCCCTGTCGGCCGCCCCGTTCCTGGTGGTGATGTTCATGGCTTTCTGGCACATCGATCGGGTCCTGCCCTCCTACTGACCCGATGGTGACGACCTGATGGCAGAGCTGCAGCGCACGGTGGCCCGGTGGGGACTGATGGCCCGACGGGGACGGGCAGCCCGACGGGGACGGGCAGCCCGATGGGGACTGATGGCCCGATGGGGACTGGCGCTGGTGGTGCTGGCGGCCTTCAGCGCCTGCGGCGGCGGTGGGCCGGAGGACTCTCTGCTCGACGACGTGTTCGTGGCCCCCACCGCCGAACCCGATCTGCTGCCCACCGAGGAAGACCTGCGCGACCGGTTCGAGGGCACCGTGACCGAACCGTTCGACCTGCTGGTGGGCACGTGCTTCAACCAGTACACCTACCTCGACCGCAACGACCTGCCCGCCCAGCTCACCACCGCCATCGGCTGCACCCGCCCCCACAACGCCCAGGTGTACGCCATCTTGATCCACGATGCGCCCCGCGGTGCCCCCTACCCCGGCGAGGAAGCCGTGGACAGTTGGGGGCAGAGCCGGTGCTACGAGCAGTTCGTGCCGTTTGTCGGCCTGGCCTACGAGCTGTCGCAATTGGACATCGGCATGATCACCCCCAGCCGCACCGACTGGGAAGGAAACGAGCAGCGTCGGCGCATCTCCTGCTACGTCCACAGCTACCAGGGCCTGCTGATAATCGGCACCATGGAGGACATCGGGCTGTAGCGCACTCGCCGCCCCGGGCCGCGACTCGGCCGGGGCCTTGCCGCCGAGACGTCACACCATCAGGGCGGCCACTGCGGCCCAGCCCTGGGGCACGGCCCCCCCGGCGGTGCCGTCGTCGGGATCCCAGTACTCGGCAAAACCACTGCGCATCGCCCCCCGCACCGTGGCCGCCGCCACCGCCGCTGCGGCTTCCTGCCGGCCGTGGCGCAACAGGCCCACCCACATGAGGTAGCTGAGCTGGGGCCACGCCGGCCCCCGCCAGTAGGCACGGGGGTCGAAGCCGGGTTCGGCCCGATGCACCCCGGCCGGGCCGCACCCACCGCCGTAGGCCTCGGGGTCGGTCAACGCCTCGGCCGCCGCGTCGATCCGGTCGGGCTCCTCGGCCACCAGCATCGCCAACAGCCCGTCCAGCGTACGGGCCCGTCCCGACCCGGTGGCCGCCAACCCGGCGTCGGCCCATGTGCGCCGTGGCTCGTCCCACTGGGCCGCCAGGCAACCGGCCAATTCGTCGGCCCGCTCGGTGACCTCGGTCCGACCGGTGACAGAGGCCAGCTCCCAAGCGTTGAACACCACCAGGGCGTTGAACCCCGCCGAGGCGCAATCGAAGGCCGGATTGGCCACCGGGGAGCCGCAGGCGCTGCGCTCGACGGTGGCCACCAACCGGTTCTTGATGGGACGCCAGCGGTCCCGCGTGAACCCCCCCGGACAGAAGTCGTCCCAGCGGGGACTGTCGTCGGCCCCGCTCTCCCAGGGATGACACAGCGCCACCAGCCCGCCGGGGAGGCGCTCGCGGTCGAACAGCAGGAACCGTAGGCCCCACTCGGCCGCCGCCACGGTTTCCGGTTCCACCTCCACTCCTCGGCGCACCATCTCGGCCAACGCGTGCCCGTACATCGGGGGCTGGGTGATGGACGACGCTCCGGGTCGTCCCCACAGATCGGCGGCCACGCCCGGTTCACGCACGTAGTTCATGTGGGGCACGAAGCCGTCGGCTGCCTGCACCGACAGGGCGGTCCGGATTTCCTCCAAGCCACGATCGTCACCCAGTTCCGTCCAGCACAGGGCGTGGAAGCACGAGTCCCACAGCCACTGCCAGGGGTAGGTGGCCGGATTGGGGGCGGTGTAGCCCTCGGGCACCCAGTGGGCGGCCAGCACGGCCCGAGCCGCTTCTCGCACCGTGGTGCGGTCGAAGTCGTCGGGCCCATCCACCTTCCCACCGTCGCACAATCCCCCGTCCCCCACAATCCCCCGGCGGCAAGCCGCCCGACCGGTAAGCCGCTCAGCTCCCCCGGCGGCAAGCCGCCCCGGCTTGCCCCTTGGCTCCAAGGTCTCACCCGCCGGCGTCATCTGATTACCTCGGGGCATGGCCCGAGGCGCAATGCTCTCCTTTCGACTGGGGCTGAGCGACGGCGTCTCGGTGGTGGCCCGCCTGTGGCAGGACCTGCTGACCGGCATCGGCTTCGACATGGTGACGGTGGCCGCCGAAGGCCCGGTCGACCGGGTGGTGCCGGGCCTGGGCATCGACCAACCCGACGGCCCCGATCCCGACGCCCTGGCCGCCGCGGTGGCCGACGTGGACCTGGTGGTGGTGGAGAACCTCTGCACCATTCCCCTCAACCTGGCCGCCGCCCGCACGGTGGCCCGCACCCTGGCCGGTCGGCCCGCCATCCTGCACCACCACGACCCTCCCTGGCAGCGGGAGCGGTTCGCCGCCGTCACCGAGCTTCCCCCCCGCGACCCGGCCTGGCGCCACGTGGTGATCAACCGGCTGACCGCCGATCAGTTCGCCCAACGGGACATCGAGGCCACCGTGATCTACAACGGCTTCGACACCCACGGCCCCAACGGGGACCGCTCGGCCATGCGGGCCGCCCTGGGCGTGGACGACCCCACCCTGCTGGTCGTCCACCCGGTGCGGGCCATCGCCCGCAAGAACATCCCGGCGGCCATCGCCGTCACCGAGCAGCTCGGGGGCACCTACTGGCTGATGGGCCACGCCGAGGAGGGCTACGACGCCACCCTGGCCCAGCTCCTGGCCGAAGCCCGCTGCCCGGTGATCCACCGTCCGGTGGCCCGCACCCCCGACATCTACGCGGCCGCCGACCTGGTGGTGTTCCCCTCGACGTGGGAGGGCTTCGGCAACCCCCCCGTGGAGGCGGCCGTCTGGGGCCGTCCCTGTGTGGTGGGCGACTACCCGGTGGCCGGGGAGCTGGCCGAGTTCGGTTTCCGGTGGTTCTCCCCCGACCGCCTGGACGAGGTGCGGCGCTTTCTCGAATCTCCCGACCCCGAGCTGTTGAGCCAGAATCGGGCCATCGCCCAACAGCACTTCTCCCTGGACCGGGTGCGATCCGACCTGGTGGCCTTGTTGGCCGACGCGGGCTGGCTCCCGTGAGCGGGGACGGATTGGCCGCCCGGCGCCGGCGCATCGGCCGGCTCACCGTGGCGGGCCAGCGGCTGGGCTACCTGCTGTATCTGGTGGCGGCCGCCCTGTTCTTCACCGGCCTGGCCACCAGCTTTCGCAACCCCGTGGTCACCGCCACCATCGTCTGTTTGCTGGTGGGCTCGTTGGTACTGGCCCCGTCCATCGTCTTTGCCTACGCGGTGCGGGCCGCCGACCGCGAGGAGCCGCTCCCCGAGGATTGACCTCACGCTGAGCCCCCGCGGGCCCCCTACTCCCCCCTGCCCCCGTCAGGGGCTGATGTCGATGGGGGTCTCGGGCAACCGACCGGCCACCACCGGGGGCAGGAACTCCCGCAGCCGCTCCGGCAGCACCTTCTCGTCGGAGCGGAGCAACTCCTCCAGCTCCCACCAGCGGGCGTCCTCGAACGCGGCCGCCTCCAACGCCTCCAGGTGCTGCGGATCCCACTCGCCCCCTTCGGGGCACCAGGCCACGTGGATCCGCTCGTTGGAATCGAAGTGGATGCCGGCGAAGTCGAACTCCACGTGCTGGGTCCAGATGCAGGGCCCCACCTCCACGTCGGCGAACCCGGCTTCCTCCCAGAGTTCCCGGCGGGCGCACTCGGCCGAGTCCTCGCCCGGACCCAGCCCCCCGCCGGGGATCTCCCACCACGGCCCCTTGTGGGGGTCGATGGGGTCGCTGGCCCGCATCAGGAAGATGCGCCCCTGCCGATCCAGCAGCACCACCCGGGCCGCGGGCCGACGCAACGTCCATACCATGGGCGCCGACCCTACCGGCCTCGGCCGTCGGCTCGCGCCTCCCGAGCAGTCGGTACTCCCCGACTGAGCATGGCCGCCTCGGATAGATCGCCGGTGGCCTGCGCCGGTACAGTGCCGCACCACAAGCCAGAACGGGGGTCGCCCACCATGGAGTTCGGATATTTCGCCCAGTGTTTCGTGCCGGATTTCGGCTACGAGGACAACCCCGAGTGGGAGGCCCAGCGCATTCGCGACAACCTGGAGATCTCCCAGCTCTGCGACCGCAACGGGTTCAAGTACATCTGGGCCTCCGAGCACCACTTCCTGCGGGAGTACTCCCACATGTCGGCGCCCGAGGTGTTCCTGTCGGCGGTGGCGTCCACCACCGAGAACGTGCATCTGGGCTCGGCCATCTTCAACATCACCGCCCCGGTGAACCACCCGGTGCGCTCGGCCGAGCGGGCCGCCATGATCGACGTGTTGTCCAACGGTCGCTTCGAGCTGGGCACCGGTCGGGGGTCCTCGTCCACCGAGGTGATGGGGTTCGGGATGCCCGGCACCCCCCGGGATCCGGCCACCGGGCTGGCCGACACCGAGATCACCCGAGGCCTGTGGGACGAGGCCATCGCCCAGATCCCCCACATGTGGCGTGAGGGGGCCTACAGCTACGAGGGCGACAGCTTCTCCATGCCGCCCCGGGAGATCTTCCCCAAGCCGGTCACCAAGCCCCACCCCCCGTTGTGGGTGGCCTGCGGCAGTCCGAGCACTTTCGAGAAGGCGGGCAAGCTGGGCATCGGGGTGCTGTGCTTCACCATCGGGTCACCCGACGACATCGCCCCCCTGATCGAGATCTACAAGAACGAGATCGCGAGCTGCACCAACCCGGTGGGCGACTACGTCCACGACAACGTGATGTGCGTGGGCTTCGGCATCTGCCTCGACGACCGGGAGGCCGCCATCGACTACGCCACCCGCGGGCACATGTACTACTACCAGTGCCTGGTGTACCGCTGGCTGGACACCTTCCCCAAGCCCGAGGGCATCCCCGAATGGCCGGCGGTCATTCCCGAGCCCACCCACGACGAGGTCAAGATGGCCATCGAGGGCGGAACGCTGTGCGTGGGCAACGCCGACGACTGCGTTCACGTGTCCCGCCAGTACGAGCGGGTGGGCGCCGATCAGTACGTGATCAGCCCCCTGACCTCCACCCTGCCGATGGAGGTGGTGCGCGAGACCATCGTGAACTTCGGCAAGCACGTCATCCCGGTCATCGACACCGACCCCGTCCACCGCTCCACCCGCCAACGGGAGGCCGCTCTGGCTGCGGTCGCCTAGCGGCGCAGAGACTTCGATCCCGAGAGGTCGATCCCGAAAAGCTCCTGCCTGCCTTCCCGGAAGGGGATCCGCCGAAGTAGGGTGCAAGGCAACCCTGTGTCCTGAGCACTTCTCAGCAGCACCCCTCAGCAGCAAGGAGCAACAACATGCTGAAGTCCCCCTCCCGCTGGCTCGCCCTTTTCGGCCTCCTGCTGGCTTTCGCCCTGGTGGTCGCCTCCTGCGGCAACGACGATGACGACGGTGCCGCTCCGGAGCCCACCGCCGAGGACACGGCCCCCGAGCCGACCGCCTCGGAGCCCGACGCGACGGAACCCACCGCTGATGTGGTGCGGATACAGGACGGAGGGGTGCTCGAGGCCGTCCAGAATCGAGGCCGGGTGCTGTGCGGTTCTCGCGACGATCTGCCCGGCTTTGCCGCCGTCAACCCCGACGGCACCTACGAGGGCTTCGATGTCGACATGTGCCGTGTGGTGGCCGCCGCCGTGTTGGGCGACGCCGACGCGGTGGAGATCGTGCCGGTGACCAGCGCCGAGCGGTTCACCGCCCTGCAGACCGGCCAGTTCGACGTGATGATCCGCAACACCACCTGGACGGCCACCCGGGACGGCAGCGAGTCGGCCAACTTCCTGTTCACCACCTACTTCGACGGCCAGGGCATCATGGTCCCCGCCTCCAGCGGGCTCACCGAACTGGCAGACCTGGCCGACGCCAACATCTGCGTCTCCTCCGGGACCACCACCGAGTTGAATCTCACCGCGGTGTTCAACGCCCGGGGCATCCCCTTCACCCCCATCACCTTCGAGGGCTTCGACACTCTGGTTCCGGCGTACGGCGAAGGGCAGTGCGAGGCGATGACCGCCGACAGCAGCGCCTTGGGCGTGTTCAAGCTGGAGATCGAGCAATCGGGCGGTGACGAGCAGCACATCATGACCGAGGTGTTCTCCAAGGAGCCCCTCGGCCCGGTGGTGCTCGACGGGGACACCCAGTGGGCCCAGGTCGTGAATTGGGCCATCATGGCCACCGTGCAGGCGTGGGAGTTCGGCCTCGACTCCTCCAACATCAACTCCTACAGCGGTAGCGACCCCAACATCTTGAACTTCCTCGGGAACGACAACTTCGATCCCGGTCTCGGCCTTCCCTCCGACTTCGCCGTTCAGGTGGTTTCGCAGGTGGGCAACTACGAGGAGATCTTCAACCGGCATCCCCAACTGGGCACGCTGTCCGGAAGCGTGAACGACCTGTGGACCAACGGCGGGCTCATGTACGTCCCGCCCTACCGCTAGGGGTTCTCGGCCAGGAGCCTGGTGAGCGTCGGAGGCTGAGCCGTCCGGCGCAGTAGCCGAGGCAAAAGCACTCGTACAGGGGCGGCCCTTCGGGGTCGCCCCTGGCGCGTTCGGGGCCTGGTCCCTCACCGGGCCGGCGCCACTGCGTAATGTGAGCTGAGTGCCGGAAGGGAAGACAACCACGGGGCCCGACGCTGGGAACCGGCTCGGAGCCGGCGGGATTCCGGCGACCCCTGGGGCACGGCTGCGGGCCGGACTGATCGACCTCTTGTTGGTGGCCGTGATCGGCGGGGGCTCCTTCTGGCTGGGCTGGGGGCTCCGGACGGACTCGGCCGACATGGTGGAGCTCATCCTCGGGTGGTTCTTCACCGTCGCCGTTCCCGCCGCCACCGTGGTGATGGTGGTGGGCGACTTGTGGCGGGACGTGCGGGTGCTGCGGGTCGTGGGCCAGGTGGCAATGGCGGTGGTGGTGATCGCCACGCTGCGGTGGCTGTTCCACAACTTGGTCACCGGCATGGACGAGACCGGCATCCCCCGGGACTTCGACATGCTGCAGGGCCCGACCAACTTCGAGATCCGCGACGCCGGATTCGATGCCCGCAACCCCCTCTGGCAGGCCATCGTCGTCGGCGTGAAGAACACCGCCTTGGCCTCGGTGGTGGGCATCCTCATGGCCTCGGTGATCGGCCTGTTCGTGGGCATCGCCCGCCTCTCCTCCAACAAGCTGGTGGCCTGGCTGGCCTCGGTGTACGTGGAGACCCTGCGCAACATCCCCCCTTTGGTGGTGATCGTCTTCTTCGGCTTCGCCCTGTTCACCTTCGGCCCCCTGCCCGCCTGGGCCATCAGCCGGGGCCAGTACCCGTGGGAAGGGCGTTGGCCGGGTAGCGACAGCAACTACCTGATCATCAGCAAGGACAGATGGGGCGTTCCCTCCCTGGCCGCCGACGGGGCCACCGGCTCGTTCTGGCTGCTGGTGTTGGCGGGCGCGGTGGTGGCCGCGGCCGTGTGGCGGTGGCGAACCCTTCGCAACACCGCCACCGGCCGGCCCCATCGCCGGGTGCTGTGGTCGCTGGGGGCATTCGCGTTGATCGCCGTGGTGAGCTTCGTGGCCCTCGACGCGCCCTACCAGTGGTCGTGGCCCGCCATTTCCGAGAGCGGACGGCGGATTTCGGGCGGCTTCGCCACCAACTCCGGCTACCTGGCCCTCACCATCGCCCTGGGCTTCTACACCGCCAGCTTCGTGGCCGAGATCGTGCGGGGGTCCATCTTGGCCCTGCCCCGGGGCCAGGGCGAGGCGGCCTCGGCCATCGGTCTGCGGTCATCACAGCAGTACCGCCATGTGATCCTGCCCCAGGCGCTGCGGATCGCGGTGCCGCCCTATATCAGTGAGTGCCTGAACCTGGCCAAGAACACCTCCCTGGCCATCACCGTCGGCTACTTCGACACCACTTTGTTGGTGCAAACCGCCATCGGCAACGGGAACCCCGCGCCACAACTCATCGGGATCCTGTTGGCCATCTACCTGGCCATCAGCCTGATCATCTCGTTCATCCTCAACCTCTACAACCGCTCCATCCAGCTCAAAGAACGATGACCGCCCCCACCGTGTCCTCTGCATCATCAGCGTCTTCGGCGCCCTCTGCGCCGATCACGAGACCCTCGGCGCCCCACCCCCCGGCGGGTCGGGGCGCGGGCACCGTGATAGGGGTGGTCGCCGCCGCCCTCGGCCTCGTGATGGTGGCCACCTCCGGGCCCACCACGGTGTTCGGCTGGGGCATGGTGGGCTCCGGCGTCGCCGGGGTGATGGCCGTACGGGTGCCTCGGCTGCGCAAGGACCTGTTCAACACCTGGTACAACGCGCTGATCACCATCCTGCTGTCGGCGGTCGGCGTGTACCTCGCCTATCGGGGCGGGAAGTTCCTGTTCGCCTCCGGGCAGTGGCAGTCGGTGCGCGCCAACCTCACCCTGTTGATGATCGGCACGTTCCCCCGCTCGGAACAGTGGCGCCTGGTGGTACAGACCTACCTGCTGGCCTCGTCCATCGGGATGGCCTGGGGCATGGTGCTGGCCGCGGCCCGGGACCGGGCCGACGAGATCGGTGTGCCCGCCGAACGGGTCACTGCGGTGGGCCTGGCCCGACGCTACTGGCCCATTGTGGCCTTGCTGGCCGTCATCCTGGCCTTCACCGGCACCATCTGGCCCACCCTGTTCACCCTCTCGGCGGTGGCCCTCGGCCTTGGGCTGCGCCAGGTGCTCCTGCGCGCGCCCCGCAGGCTCCGCCCGGTGGGCTGGTTCGTGGCCGGCCTGGCCGCCATCGTGTCGTTCCAGGTGCTGACCGGCACCGGGGGCATCAGTTGGTGGTGGACCAGCGCCCTGGTCGCGGGGGCTGCCTTTCGGTTGGCCGGCACCCGGGATTTCACCCGCCATCTGGGGTCGATGGTGATGTGGCCCATGTCGCACCGGGAACGCCTGGTCACCCCCCAGGTGCTGGCGCGATGCAGGCAGGTGATGCAGGTGACGGCCGTGGTGGTGGCCGTGGTGGCCGTGCGGGTCGTCTACTGGCTCATCGGCGACACCTCCAGCGTGGGGTGGGACAGATGGTCCGGGTTGCACCTCACCCTGGTGGCCTCGGTGGCCGCCATCATCCTGGCCTTCCCCATCAGCCTGCTGTTGGCCCTCGGTCGTCGGTCGTCGCTGCCGGTGGTGCGCTGGGTGTGCGTGGGCTACATCGAGTTCTTCCGGGGTGTTCCCCTCATCACCCTGCTGTTCGTGGCCAGCATCTTCATCGGCTTCTTCCTGGACGTCGACACCCCGCTGTCGCTTCTGACCCGGGCCATCATCATGTTCACCATCTTCAGCTCGGCCTACCTGGCCGAGGTGGTGCGCGGCGGCCTCCAAGCGGTGCCCCGGGGCCAGGTGGAGGCCGGACAGGCCGTGGGCCTGCAGCCCTTCGGGGTCATGCGCCTGATCGTGTTGCCCCAGGCGCTACGGGCGGTGATCCCCGCCATGGTGGGACAGATCATCAGCCTGTTCAAGGACAGCTCGCTGTTGTCCATCATCAGCATCGTGGAGCTGGTGCGGGCCCGGGAGTTGATCCACTCCCAGGACGGCTTCATCGCCGCCACCCATGCCGAGACGCTGGTTTTCGTGGCCTTCGCCTACTGGGCCATCAGCTACACCATGTCCAAGGAGAGCCAACGCCTCGAGCGGCGGCTGGGAGTAGGAGAACGATGACCGACACGCCCCATGCCCCGACCGTCAACCGCGACGCCACCCAGATCGGTGACCGCACAGCCATCGTGGAGATGGCCGGGGTCAACAAGTTCTTCGGCTCGTTCCAGGCCCTGCGGGACATCGACCTCAAGGTGGGCACCGGCGAGGTGGTGGTGGTTATCGGACCGTCGGGGTCGGGGAAGTCCACCCTCATCCGGTGCCTCAACCGCCTCGAGCACCACGACCAGGGTCATATCGTGGTCGACGGCGTGGAGCTCTCCGAGGACCTCCGCAACATCTCCCTCATCCGGCGGGAGACCGGCATGGTCTTCCAGCAGTTCAACCTCTTCCCCCACCTGTCGGTCATGGACAACATCACCCTCGGACCCCGCCAGGTGCTCAAGATGCCCAAGGCCCAGGCCGAGGCCCGGGCCGCCGATCTCCTGGAACGGGTGCGCATCCCCGAGCAGGCCCGCAAGTTCCCCGGTCAGCTCTCCGGGGGCCAGCAGCAGCGGGTGGCCATCGCGCGCTCGCTGGCCATGCAGCCCAAGATCATGCTGTTCGACGAGCCCACCTCGGCCCTCGACCCCGAGATGATCTCCGAGGTGCTCGAGGTGATCCTGGAGTTGGCCACCTCGGGCATGACCATGGTCGTGGTCACCCACGAGATGGGCTTCGCCCGGGAAGCCGCCGACCGGGTGATCTTCATGGCCGACGGCGAGATCGTGGAAGTGGGCGAACCCGAGCACTTCTTCACCAACCCCCAGGAACGCCGCACCCAACTGTTCCTCTCCCAGATCCTCTAGCCAGGCGTCAGCGAAACAGCGCTCCGGTGATTTCGGCGGCCGCGGCGGCGGGGGTGACCTTGCCGTCGGCCACCTGCTGCTCCAGACGGTCGGCCAGCTCTTGCACCTCGGAGGACGCCCGCAGCCGGTCGCGCAGCAGATCGTCCACCATGGCCCACATCCACCGCACCTGCTGACCGGCCCGGCGCCGACCCAGCTCGCCGTCGTCGGCCAGCTCCCGGAAGTAGGCCTGCACATGGCCCCACACCTGGTCGATGCCGGTCCCCTCGATGGCGCTGACGGCCAGCACCGGGGGCACCCACCGGGGATGAGCCGGGGCGGTGATGGCCAGCGCGGCCCGGTAGTCCCGCACCGCCCGCTGGGCGGCCACCTCGTTGGCCCCGTCGGCCTTGTTCACCACCAGGGCGTCGGCCAACTCCAACACCCCCTTCTTGATGCCCTGCAGTTCGTCGCCCGCGCCGGGCAGCATCAACACCAGGAAGAAGTCCACCATGTCGGCCACCGCCGTCTCCGACTGGCCCACCCCGACGGTCTCCACCAGCACCACGTCGAACCCGGCCGCCTCCACCACCACCATGGTCTCGCGGGTGGTGCGGGTCACCCCGCCGAGCGACCCCGACGACGGCGACGGGCGGATGAAGGCGGCGTCGTCCACGGCCAGGCGGGGCATTCGGGTCTTGTCGCCCAGGATGCTGCCGCCCGACACCGACGACGACGGGTCCACCGCCAGTACCGCCACCCGGTGGCCCTGGGCGGTGAGGCTGGTGCCCACCGCGTCGATGAAGGTGGACTTCCCCACCCCGGGCACGCCGGTGATCCCCACCCGCCGGGCCCCGCCGGCGTGGGGCAGCAGACGATGCAGAAGTTCGGTGGCCGGGGCCCGATCGCCGGCTCGGGTGCTCTCCACCAAGGTGACGGCCCGGCCCAGCCAGGTGCGGTCGGCAGCCAACACCCCCTCGACGCAGGCATCCAGATCCATGGCGGCGGGGCTCACCGGTGACACCGGGTGGCCGGGTCGGCACTACCGGGCATCAGGGTCCATGGCGACGGGGCTCACCCCAGCCGGGCGTCCAAGGCGGCCACCAGCTTGAGGGCGGCGTCGGCGATCACCGTCCCCGGACCGAACACCGCCTCGGCGCCGGCCGCTCGCAGCTCGTCGTGATCGTCGGGGGGGATCACCCCGCCCACCACGATCATGATGTCGGACCGCCCCAGCTTCTCCAGTGCGGCCCGCAGCTCCGGCACCAGGGTCAGGTGCCCGGCGGCCAGCGACGACGCCCCCACGATGTGGACGTCGGCCTCCACCGCCTGGCGGGCCACCTCGGCGGGCGTTTGGAACAGCGGCCCCACGTCCACGTCGAAGCCGAGGTCGGCGAACGCGGTGGCTATCACCTTCTGGCCCCGGTCGTGGCCGTCCTGGCCCATCTTGGCCACCAGCAGTCGGGGGCGACGCCCCGACCGGTCGGCGAAATCGGCCACTGCGGCCCGCACCTCGTCGATGCGGCCGCCATGAGCCCTGCCCCCGTTGTTGCGGTTGTCGGCCATCTCCCCCTGGTACACCCCGGAGATCGTCCGTATCCGGGGGGCGTGGCGACCATACACTTTTTCCAGGGCGTCGCTGATCTCCCCCACGGTGGCCCGGGCCCGGGCGGCGTCCACCGCCAACGCCAGCAGGTTGGCGTCCCGGCTGCCGCCGCTGCCGTTTGCTCCGGTGGCGGCCCCGTTGGTGAGCGCGGCCAGGGCCTGCTCGCAGGCCTCGGCGTCCCGGTCGGCCCGCAGGCGGGCCAGTCGGTCGATCTGGGCGGCCCGCACCTCGGCGTTGTCCACCCGCAGCACCTCCACGCCCTCCTCCCCGTCCACCCGGTAGCGGTTCACTCCCACCACCGTCTGGGCCCCCGAGTCGATGCGGGCCTGGGTGCGGGCGGCGGCCTCCTCGATGCGCAGCTTGGGGATCCCGGCCTCGATGGCCTCGGCCATGCCCCCGGCCTCCTCCACCTCGCCGATGTGGGCCCACGCCCGCTGGGCCAGGTCGTGGGTGAGCCGCTCCACGTAGTAGGAGCCGCCCCAGGGGTCGGCCACCCGGCACGTGCCCGACTCGTGCTGCAACAGCAACTGGGTGTTGCGGGCGATCCGGGCCGAGAAGTCGGTGGGCAGGGCCAGGGCCTCGTCCAGGGCGTTGGTGTGCAGCGACTGGGTGTGGCCCTGGGTGGCGGCCATGGCCTCAACGGTGGTGCGGACCACGTTGTTGAACACGTCCTGGGCGGTGAGGCTCCACCCCGAGGTCTGACTGTGGGTGCGCAACGACAGCGAGCGGGGGTTGGTGGGATGGAACGGCGCCATGAGCTTGGCCCACAGCAGGCGGGCGGCCCGCAGTTTGGCCACCTCCATGAAGAAGTTCATCCCGATGCACCAGAAGAAGCTGAGCCGGGGAGCGAAGGCGTCGATGTCCAGCCCGGAGTCCAGCCCGGCCCGCACGTACTCCACCCCGTCGGCCAGGGTGTAGGCCAGCTCCAGGTCGAGGGTGGCCCCCGCCTCCTGCATGTGGTAGCCGGAGATGGAGATGGAATTGAACTTGGGCATGTTCGCCGAGGTGTAGGCGAAGATGTCGGAGATGATCCGCATCGACGGGGTCGGCGGATAGATGAAGGTGTTGCGGACCATGAACTCCTTGAGGATGTCGTTCTGGATGGTCCCGGCGAGCTGGGCGGGGGCCACGCCTTGTTCCTCGGCGGCGGTGATGTACATGGCCAAGATGGGCAGCACCGCCCCGTTCATGGTCATCGACACGCTCATCTGGTCGAGCGGGATGCCGTCGAACAGGATCTGCATGTCGTAGATGGAGTCGATGGCCACCCCGGCCATGCCCACGTCGCCGCCGACCCGCTCGTTGTCGGAGTCGTAGCCCCGGTGGGTGGCCAGGTCGAAGGCCACCGACAGCCCCCTTTGGCCCGCGGCCAGGTTGCGGCGGTAGAAAGCGTTGGAGTCCTCGGCGGTGGAGAACCCGGCGTACTGGCGGATGGTCCACGGCTGGGTGGCGTACATGGTGGCGTACGGGCCCCGCAGGTAGGGGGCCAGGCCGGGGTAGGTGTCGCAGAAGTCCAGCGGCGCCCGGTCCTCGGCGGTGTAGAGCGTGCGCACGCCGAAGCCTTCGGGGGTGGCCCAGGTGAGGTCGTCGGGGCGGTGTCCGGTCTGTTCGGCCACCAGGTCGGCCCACCGTTCGAGCCCGGCCCCGTTGGCCGTCGGGGCCGCCGGGGCGTCGAGATCCACCGTGGTGAAATCGGGGACGGTCACAGCCCCAGCCTTTGGTGGACGGCCTGCAGGGCGGCCAGGGCGTCGCAGCCGAGGTAGAGGTAGCCGTCGGCCCCCCAGCGATCGTCGGGGCGACCGGCCAGCAGAACGTAGCTACATCCGGCCTCCTTCAGGGCGGCCACCGTGGCCGCGGCCTGTTCCTGGTAAAGCTCATCGGACGAGCACACCACCGCCACCGGGGACGCTGACGCCGCCCAGGCCGTGGCCGCCTCGGCCGGGGTGTCGAAGCCGTCACCGGCGATGGCCCGGATGCCCCCGGCGGCCAACAGGTTGGTGGCAAAGGTGGATCGGGCGCTGTGGACGGCCAGAGGGCCGAGGCAGGCCAAGAACGCCTCGGGCCGGGTCGTGCCGCCCGCTCCGGCCGCGTCGGCGGCGTCGCGCAGGGCCTCGAACGGCTCGGCCCGGCGTCGCAAGCCGTAAGGGGCGGGCATCGGGGGGCGTTCGACGGTCGGTTCCTCCAAGTGGGGGAACTCGCTCACCCCGGTGATCGGGAGGCGGCGGGTGGCCACGTCCCGGCTCCGGGCCCCGTGGGTGGCCTCGATGCGCTCGGCCAGGGCGGCCCCGGCCTCCAGGTCCTGGAACAGACCCCAGGCGGTGGTGGCCAGGGCGTCGGTGAGCCACTCCACGTAGTAGGAGCCCCCGGCGGGGTCGATCACCTGGTGGAGATGGGACTCCTCCCGCAACAGAAGCTGGGTGTTGCGGGCGATCCGCAACCCCAGCGGGTCGGGCACGCCGATGGCGGCATCGTAGGGGGCAACGGTGATGGCGTCGGCCCCCCCGGCGGCGGCCGCGAAGCAGGCCACCGTGGTGCGGATCATGTTCACCCACGGGTCACGGCGGGTCATCATGGCCCCGGCGGTCACCGCGTGCTGGCGCTGCGCCGCCGGTTCCAGGCCGCACGCCTGGGTCACCCGGGCCCACAGTCGGCGGGCGGCCCGCAGTTTGGCCATGGTCGAGAACTGGTCCACCCCGGCCGCGTAGCGGAACTCCAGCTTGGCCACCGCCTTGGGCAATTCGAGGCCCGCCTGCTCGCAGGCCCGGAGAAAGGCCACCCCGTCGCCCAGCGATCCGGCCAGCTCCTGGGCCTCGCTGGCACCCTGGTCGGCCAGCCGGGCGCCGTTGGCCACCGCAGCCACCACCCCCGGAAAGGCCAGCGACCGCGACACTGCAGTTGCCACCCGGGGATCGGCAGCCTCCACCCCGAAACCGCCTTGGAACTCAGCCGGGGCCAGGCCGCGCCGCTCCCAGAGCCCGACCAACGCCTCGGAGGCTTCGCTGCCGGGGGCCAGCATGACGGGCACCGACTCGGGTACGCCTTCCAGCAGCGCGCCCAACTCGTCGGGGCTGCCGGCTCCTTCCACGTGCAGCTCGATGGCGTCCACCCCTCCGTGGACCGCGGCCAGCAGCTCCGCGTGTCCCATGGCCGGGCTGTGGGCCTGGCGCACCTGCCACGGGCCGCCCGAGGCCCGGCTGCCGCGAGTGAACGGGGCCATCCCCGGCATGCTGGGGTCGCCGGCGTGGTCGGCCCCGGTGTAGAGGGGTTGAATCTGGATGCCGTCGTAAGTGGTGTGGACCAGCCTCTTGTCGAACGACGCCCCTCGTAAGGCCTGCTCCACCAGCGCCATCCACTCGTCGCGCCCCGCCAGGTCGAAATCGGCCGCCAGGCTCATCACGCCCCCTTCGGCGGCTCCGATCTCACTCACCCCCACAATCGTACGCCCGCCCCACCCCCCACCCCAACCACCCCCACGAGCGCCACCCACCGCAATGGTGAACTGCTGCCCTGGTGCCTTCAGCAGGGTCTCCAGTCGTAGCGGGTGGTGTTCTTGATGTCTTGTGCTCTCAGGTTGAATTCGAAGAGGTTCTTGGCTGCGTAGCGCTGGGAGTTGCAGGGCCGGTCGGGGTCTCGGGGCGGCAGGGGTCCCCCGGGGTTGTAGGGATTCGACGGCGGCAGGTCGCAGCGGGATTCCCATGCCTCCCGCAGCCCCTCTGTGATATGCCCGTCGGCGAGGAGCCGGGCGACGAGATCGCGGCAGCGGACTTCGAAGGGTCGTAGCGGGTCGGGGTCGAGTCCGTCGGGGCCGGTGGGGCAGTCCCACATCGTGTACTGGTCGTTGAGCCCGGAGATGGTGCGGATGTTGCGGTTCAACAGCTTGTCGTACACACACGCCTTGTCCCGCCCGTCGAGCACCACCGGCCCCCACGCCGATGAGAGGTTGTTGGAGCAGTAGCGGGCCCCCCACTCGTTGGTGGCGTCGTCTGGAGTCAGCCAGCCTCGTCGGACCATTTCACCGGTGTAGTCCTGGAACTCGCGCATGCAGCGGGTCATCCAGTCCAGTTCTTGGCGTCCGGTTCCGGCGGGCGGCCACGGGCTGCCCGTCTCGGCCTGCGACCACACCCGCACCGCCAACGGCTGACCGTGACCATCCAACCGCCACCCCGTCCCCCCACCGCTCAGCGGTGGCTCGGGCTCACCACATCCGTCGGGCACCAGCTCGGTGTCCACGTCGAACAGGCACCGGTAGGCGTTCAACAAGTTCTCCTGATCAGCAACCAACCGGTCCCGCAACGCAACGTCATCCACAGTAGGAAACTCCGGCGGAGCGGCAGGCACCACCACACCCGCCGGACACCCGTCAGCAACCAGCTCGGTGTCCACGTCGAACAAGCACCGGTAGGCGTTCAACAAATTCTCCTGATCAGCGACCAACTCATCACGCAACACCACATCCGCCACCGGCACATGGCCTCCCGATTCATGGTCAGTCGACTCATGGGCCAACACCCCACCGGACCCCGCCCCCACCGTGCCAGCCAACACCGTCAGACACACCACCGCGCCCGCCAACACCACGGCAGGTCTCCGCCCCCTTTCCTGCTGGCCCAGCACAATCGTCAATGTAGTTGCCTCCGCGCAATCCGCCGAGGGCGGTAGCGTTGGGGTGTGGTTGCCGTCCGGACTCGCCCTGGGCCGAGCATGGAAGTCGCCCGCCAGGCCGCCGCCGGGAGCTGAGGCCCCGCTCCGCCCGTTCGCTCGGACAATTCTCCGGGACGCGCCGTCGGCCTAAACTGCCCGTGAACCCGCCAACGAGGCTGAGTCAACGATGTGATTGAGGCAGCCCACTTGCCCCATGCCCACGGGAGGTAGCCCCATGGCCGATTTGCCGTTCAAGGTGTTCGACGCCGACAACCACTACTACGAAGCCACCGACGCCTTCATCCGCCACATCCCCCCGAACATGAAGAAGCGGTGCATGCAGTGGGCCCACATCGACGGCAAGCAGCGCCTGCTGGTGGGGGGCCGGGTCAACCGGTTCATCCCCAACCCCACCTTCGACCCGGTGTCCAAGCCGGGTGCCCTCCAGGACTACTTCCGGGGCCGCAACAAGGACGGCATCGACGTGAAGACCATGTTCGGCGACCTCGAGCCCATCGCCGAGCGCCCCGAATACCGCGACCGCGACGCCCGCCTGGCCCTGATGGACACCCAGGACATCGAGGCCGCCCTGTTCTTCCCCACCCTGGGGGTGGGCATGGAGCAGTCGCTGCGCCACGATCCCCCGGCGGTGAAGGCGGCGTTCACCGCGTTCAACCGGTGGCTGGCCGAAGACTGGGGCTTCGCCTACCACGGGCGCATCTTCGCCGCCCCCATGATCTCGATGATCGACGTGGACTGGGCGGTTGACGAGGTGGAGTGGGCCCTGGACAACGGCGCCCGCATGGTGGTGATGGTGCCCGGCCCCGTCCCCACCCCCGACGGCGCCAGCCGCTCACCGGGCATGCCCCACTACGACCCGGTGTGGGCCCGCATCGCCGAAGCCGGCATCACCGTGGGCATGCACGGAGGCGACGGCGGCCTGCACGACTACAACGAGCGGTGGGAGCCCACCGACGACTTCCAGTCGTTCCGCACGTCCACGTTCCGCCAGGTCACCGGCCACGAGCGCCAGATCTTCGACACCATGGCCGCCATGGTGTGCCACGGGGCGTTCGACCGCCACCCCAATCTGCGGATCGCCTGCATCGAGAACGGCGGCATGTTCGCCCCCCGGCTGGCCGAGGAACTCAAGATCGCCTACGGCAAGATGCCCAACGAGTTCCCGTCCGATCCGGTGGAGCAGTTCCAGGCCCACGTGTGGGTCTCGCCCTACTACGAGGACGACATCGACCTCATCAAGGAGACCATGGGCGCCGACCACATGCTGTTCGGCTCCGACTACCCCCACGCCGAGGGGCTGGAGGTGCCCACCGACTTCGTGTACGACATCCCCAACTTCACCGACGCCGAGACCAAGGCCATGATGCGGGACAACGCCTGGGACGTGATCACCCCCCGCACGGCCCTGGCCGCCTGAAGAATCCGTTCAAGCCGCCCGACCACACCGTTCACCAGGAGGCACCACTGCCATGGGCATGCCCACCGACATCCCCATCATCGAGACCATGTTGGGGTTCCCCAAACCCGACTTCTCGACGTACGACTTCATTCGCCAACAGACCAAGGACACCCAGTCGAGCGAGGAGTTCGAATTCCCGGTGGAGTACATGTTCAAGGGGGTGCCCAAGGAGCTGTACGGCACCGACGACGACCCCCTGCAGGTGGTGTTGGGCGAGATGGACCGGTTCAACATCGAGCGGGCCATGATCTCGTGCGTGGACGACACCTGTCAGCGGGCGCTCACCGCCCACCCCGAGAGGTTCATCCCGTCCTTCGAGGTCAACCCGAACGACGTGATGGGCACACTGCGCGAAATGGTGGCCCTGCACGAGAAGTGGGGCCTCAAGGCGGCCACCGCCTTCCCGGCGGGCTGCTTCCCCCAGGTGCCCATCGACGACGCCAAGTTCTACCCGATCTACGCCAAGTGCATAGAACTCGACATCCCCATCTTCGTGTGCTCGGGCGTGCCCGGCCCCCGGTTCCCGTTCTCGCCCCAACACGTGGAGCGCATCGACCGGGTGATGTACGACTTCCCCGAGCTGACCTTCGTGACCCGCCACGGCTGCGAGCCGTGGGAGGACCTGGCCGTGAAGCTCATGCTGAAATGGCCGGGGTTGCACTATTCCACCTCGGCGTTCGCCCCCAAGCACTACCCCGAGGCCATCATCCGCTACGCCAACACCCGGGGGGCCGACAAGGTGATCTACGCCGGCTACTTCCCCATGGGGCTGTCGCTGGAGCGGATCATGACCGAGCTGCGTGACGTCCCCTTCCGCGACAAGGTGTGGCCCGGATTCCTGCGGGAGAACGCCCTCCGGGTGCTCAAGCTGGATTGACGCCGCGGCCCGGTTGGGCTGGACCGGCTGGATTGACGCCGCGGGCCGGTTGGGCTGGACTGGCCGGACTTTCCGGTACAAGATGCTCACCACACAAAGAACACCCCAAACGGAGGGCAGGATTTCATGAGCGACCAACGAGTGGTACAGACCTGGGAGACCCCGTCCCTGGAGGAGATCCCGGTCATCTCCAAGATGCACGTGGAGGCCATGGAGACCAGCGACGACCCCGAGGTGTGGGGCCAAGCCGGTATGCACCATGTGATGATCCGCACCATCGGGCGACGGTCGGGCAAGGAGCACAAGGTGGCCCTCCCCTACTGGCGTGACCCCGACGGCCACCGCATCGTGGTGGCGTCGTTCGCCGGCGCCAAGGCCCACCCGTCGTGGTACTTCAACCTGGCCGACGCCGACGTCAACTCCGAGGTGCTGGTCACCGAGAAGGACCAGCAGTTCTGGGCCGAGGTGGACATCTGCGACGGCGACGACTACCAGGCCACCTGGGACGGGCTGGTGGCCGACCGGGCCTGGTACGCCGAGTACCAGGCCAAGGCCCCTCACCGCCGCATCCCCCTGATCCGGCTGGTGGAGAAGCGCCCGGCCTAGCAGCGCCCGGCGCCATCCCCGGCCAATCCCCCGACAACCGACACCCCCGACGCCACCCAACACCCCCCGCCACCCGACACCCAAGGAACACGCAGCCATGGAGAACCGACCCGTTCGCACCCTGCCCCCCGCCGGGGCCATCCAAGATGAGCGCGAGATCGAGGCGGTGATGGCGGTGCTGCGCTCGGGCAACCTGGCCATCGGCGAGAACGTGGCCCGCTTCGAGGACGAGGTGTCCACGGTGCTGGGCAAGGAACGGGGGGTGATGGTCAACTCCGGCTCCTCGGCGCTGCTGTTGGCCATCGGGCTGTTGGACCTGGCACCGGGCGACGAGATCATCACCTCGGTGCTCACCTTCTCCACCGACGTGGCCCCCATGGTGCAACTCGGGCTGGTGCCGGTGTTCGTGGACGTGGAGCCCGACACCTTCCAGATCGACGTGAGCCGCATCCCCGAGATGATCGGCCCCCGCACCAAGGCCATCATGACCCCCAACCTGATGGGCAACTGCCCCGACTGGGACGTGATCCGGGCCATCGCCGACGAGCACGGGCTGAAGGTGATCGAGGACTCCTGCGACGTGCTGGACACCCACCTGCGGGGCACCCGCATCGGCACCCGCAGCGATATCAGCGTGACCAGCTTCGCCATCTCCCACTCGCTCACCTGCGCGGGCAACGGCGGCATGGTGGCCCTCGACGACCCGGAACTCCACGACAAGTGCCTGACCCGGCGGCGCTGGGGGCGGCGCTCGGAGTCGTACCTCTACGGCTCGCGCCAGGGCGAGGACACCCGGTGGGGTCCGCTGGACGACGGCACCATGTACGACCAGATCTTCATCTTCGACGACATCGGCTACAACTTCGAGCCGTCGGAGCTGGGGGCGGCCTACGGGCTGGTGCAGCTCTCCAAGCTCCAGGAGTTCAACGCCCGCCGCCGCTACGCCTGCGACCGCTACAACGACTTTCTGGTCAACCACACCGACAAGGTGATCCTGCCCCGAACCACCCCCGAGGTGGACACCACCTGGATGCGCTACGGCTTCATCCTGCGCCCCGAGGCGGGCTACGACCGCACCGAGGTGCAGAACTTCCTCGAGGACCGCAACGTGCAGTCCCGCATGATCTGGACGGGCAACATCCTGCGCCAGCCCGGCTTCGCGGGCATCGACCACCGGGCCCCGGCCGACGGCTTCCCCAACGCCGACCTGGTGATGAGCCACGCCCTGTCCATCCCCACCCATCACGGCCTCGGCTCCGACGACGTCGGCTACGTGGTGGAGACCCTCTCCGAGTTGTTCGACGGCTGATCGGGGCTGATCCCGGAGAGACCCTGGCGCGCGCCCGACTGGTGTGCTAGGTTTCCAAAACAGTCCAGTTAGCCGGTTTTGTTCGGCCGACTTCGGGCCAACAAATGGATCCAACCAATGGAGGGGAATATCCATGTCGACCACCAAGACAAGACCGTTTCGGACCTGGCGGATCATCGCCGTCCTCTTCGCCGTACTGGCGTTGGTGGCGGCAGGCTGCGGCGACGACGATGACGACGGCAGCTCTGCCCCGGCCCCGGCCCCGGCGGCCACCGACGCCCCGGATCCCGAACCGGCCGACGATCCGGCCCCGGCGGACGACCCGGCACCGGCCGACAGCGACGATCCCGCTCCCGCACCGGATCCCGAACCGGAACCGGCTGATGACCCGGCCCCGGATCCGGAACCCGAGCCCGAACCGGAACCGGCCGACCCCCGGGGTTCACAGACCACCATCACCTTGGCGGTCAATCCCTGGAACGGCTCGGCGGTCAACGTGGCCGTGGCCGCCCAACTCCTGGAGAGCGAACTCGGCTATTCAGTGGAGCGGGTGGACATCGACGAGAACGCCCAGTGGGCCGCCATCAACACCGGCGACATCGACGCCTCGCTGGAGGTGTGGCCATCGGGCCACGCCGCCAACGTGGCCGACTTCATCGACAATCCCGACGGTGGCGTGGACAACGCCGGTCTTATCGGCCCGGTGGGCGAGATCGGCTGGTTCATGCCCACCTACATGCTCGACGTGAATCCGGCCCTGGCCACCTGGGAGGGCTTCGCCGATCCCGAACTGGCCGGCCTGTTCGCCACCGCCGAGACCGGCGACCAAGGCCAGTTCCTGAGCGGCGACCCGAGCTGGACCATCTACGACGAGCAGATCATCAACAATCTGGATCTCCCGCTGGAGATCGTCTACGTCGGCTCCGAAGCGGGCATCCTGGCCTCCCTGGACGCGGCCTACAGCCGCCAGGATCCGGTGCTGTTCTACTTCTGGACCCCACACTCGGCGTTCAACAACTACGACCTCACCCGGGTGGCCCTGCCCGCCTACAGCGACGAGTGCTACGCCCGCGACGCCGAGGGCGGCATCGACTGCGACTATCCCGAAGACGTGCTCTTCAAGATCGTCGGCCGTGACCTGGCCGAGAACGCCCCGGCCGCCGATGCCTTCCTGCGGGCCATGAGCTACTCCACCGCCGACCAGATCCAGATGCTGGCCGCCGTCGAAGGCGACGGGCTCTCGGTGGACGAAGCCGCGGCGGCGTGGATTGCCGACAACGAGGCCGTCTGGAGCGCTTGGCTCCCCTCCTAGCCTCCGGCTGAAAGCCGGTGCCGGCGGCTGGGGGAGCCGCCGGCACCGGTTATTCAAAGACTTCGACTCCCACACCCAGAAGTGGCCGAAGAACAGTCGAGGAGCAGTCGTTGTACGACTTCATCATCGTCGGAGGCGGGTCCGCGGGCTGCGCCCTGGCCAATCGCCTGAGCGCCGATCCCGCCAACCGGGTGCTCGTGCTGGAGGCCGGGCGCCGGGATTACCGCTGGGACGTGTTCATCCACATGCCCGCGGCGCTGGCCTTTCCCATCGGCAGCCGGTTCTACGACTGGCAGTACCAGAGCGAGCCCGAGCCCCACATGGGGGGCCGGCGGGTCTACCACGCCCGGGGGAAGGTGCTCGGGGGCTCCAGCTCCATAAACGGCATGATCTTCCAGCGGGGCAACCCGGCCGACTACGACAAGTGGGCGACCCAGCCCGGCATGGAGGCCTGGGACTACCGCCACTGCCTGCCCTACTTCAAGCGCATGGAGACCTGCCTGGCCGGCGCCGATGAGTGGCGGGGCGGCGACGGCCCGCTGGTGCTGGAGCGGGGGCCGGCCGACAGCCCGTTGTTCACCGCCTTCTTCGAGGCCGTGCAGCAGGCGGGCTACGAGCTGACCGACGACGTCAACGGCTTCCGCCAAGAGGGGTTCGCGGCCTTCGACCGCAACATCCATCGGGGGCGGCGGCTCTCCGCGTCGAGGGCCTACCTGCACCCGGTGGCCCACCGCAAGAACCTGGAGGTGACCACCGGCGCCCTCATCAGCCGGGTCCTGTTCGACGGCAGCCGGGCGGTGGGGGTGGAGTACCGAAGGCGGGGACGCACCCACACGGCCCGGGGGGCCCACGTGGTGGTGTGCGCCGGGGCCTTCGGCTCGGCCCAGTTGCTGCAGCTCTCCGGGGTGGGACCGGCGGCCCTCTCCCAGGAGTTGGACATCCCGGTGGTGGCCGACGTGCCCGGTGTGGGCGAGAACCTCCAGGATCACCTGGAGGTGTACATCCAGTACGCCTCCCGCCAACCGGTGTCCATGCAACCGGCGCTGAAGTTGTGGCGCCGACCCTGGATCGGCCTGCAGTGGCTGGCCCGTCGGGGACCGGGAGCCACCAACCACTTCGAGGGGGGCGGCTTCGTGCGCTCCAACCCCGAGGAGTCCTATCCCAACCTGATGTTTCACTTCCTGCCCCTTGCCGTCCGCTACGACGGCACCTCCCCCAGCAGCGGCCACGGCTACCAGGTCCACGTCGGGCCCATGTACTCCGACTCCCGGGGCCGCCTGCGGATCACGTCGCGCGACCCCCGGGTGAAGCCCGCTATCTTGTTCAACTACCTGTCCACCGAACAGGACCGCCGGGAGTGGGTGGAGACCATTCGGGTGGCCCGCAGCATCATGAACCAGCCCGCCTTCGCCCCCTACAACGACGGCGAGCTGTCGCCCGGCCCCGAGGTGGCCACCGACGAGCAGATCATGGACTGGGTGGCCCAGGACGCCGAGACCGCCCTGCATCCTTCGGGCACGGCCCGCCTGGGCACCGACGACCAGGCGGTGGTGCATCCGGCCACCATGGCCGTCCACGGCACCGAGGGGCTCACGGTGGTGGACGCCTCGGTGATGCCCACCGTGACCAACGGCAACATCTACGCCCCGGTGATGATGATCGCCGAGAAGGCGGCCGACCTCATCTTGGGCAACCAGCCCCTGGCCCCCGAGGACGCCCCCGTCTACTCCGGCAAACCCGTCGAGCCCGCCGGATCATCCGCCGGGCCATGATGCCCGTCGGTCTCCCGGTCACCGCCCGGGCCGTCGCTGGTGCCTTGGCCGGTGATCATGGCCGACACCATGTCCAGCACTCGGCGACGCTCCTGGGCGCTGGGCGGCGCCAGGCCGAACAGGTCGATGAGCCACAGCCCGTCACCCACCAACCGGGCCAACAACGCCTCCACCTCACCGATGCTGTCGTCGTGCAGCAAACGGTCCTGCCAACCGGTGAAGGTGGCCCGGGTGCTGTCCAGCAGGTCGTCGTCCACCGCGGCGGCGGCCAGGATCGACACTGCGGTGTCGGTGGCCGCCTTGGTGGGCTCCCGCACGTAGTCCAGGTAGGCCAGGGCGAACGCCCCCGGTTGCTCGCCGATCCCCTCGGCCAGCACGTTGAGTTCACGGTCGAGCACGCTCATCACCTGGTTGAGCAGTCCGACGATGAGGGCGTCCTTGGAGCCGAAGTGGTAGAGGAAGCCGCCCTTGCTCACCCCGGCCCGGGCGGCCACCTTGTCGAAGGTCAACGACGACACGCCCTCTTGTCGAATCACCTCGGTGGCCGCCTGCAGAATGCGGTCGCGGGTCAGCACCGCCCGCTCCTGCACCGGCTGGTTCCGGGTCCGCCCACCGGCCCGGCCCGCCGAGGTGCCTGCGTCGGCACCGGAGCCGGGGGTGCTGCTGGTGTCTGCCATCGTCGGGTCAGGGTAGCCCACGCCCATACCCGTCCGTACGGACGGTAAAGTCGCAATCGGGGGGACAATGAGCACGGGAACAAACCAGAGCGCCAACCACAGAACAAACCAGAGCACGGACCCAGCCGCCGAAACAGCCGCCAATACCGGCTCCGATACGGCCGAGCCCACTGTGGCGGGAACGGCGCAAGCCGACACTGCTGCGCAGGTCAGCGTGGCGGGGGTGTGGAAGATCTTCGGCCGCCAGGCCACCGAGGCCAAGGAGATGGCCCAATCCGGGGCCAGCCGGGAGGACATCCAAACCGCCACCGGCAGCGTGGTGGCCGTGCGCGACGTGAGCTTCGAGGTGGCCCCCGGCGAGACGTTCGTGGTCATGGGGCTGTCGGGATCGGGCAAGTCCACCCTGATTCGCTGCGTCTCCCATCTGGTGGAGCCCTCCGAAGGCCGGGTCGAGGTGTGCGGCACCGATCTCACCGATGCCGACGACGCCACCCTGCGGGAGCTGCGCCGCCAGAAGATGGCCATGGTGTTCCAGCACTTCGGCCTGTTCCCCCACCGCAAGGTGGTCGACAACGTGGCCTACGGTCTGGAGGTGCAAGGGGTGAGCCGCCAGGACCGCCAGGACCGGGCCCGGGAGCTGCTGGACACCGTGGGCCTCGACGGCTGGGGCGACCACTACCCCCAGCAGCTCAGCGGCGGCATGCAACAGCGGGTGGGCCTGGCCCGGGCCTTGGCCGTGGACCCCGAGGTGCTGTTCTTCGACGAGCCCTTCTCCGCCCTCGATCCCCTGATCCGCCGCGACATGCAGGACGAGCTCATCGATCTGCAGATGAAGCTGCAGCGCACGCTGGTGTTCATCACCCACGACTTCGCCGAGGCCCTCAAGCTGGCCGACCGGATCGCCATCATGAACGACGGCGCCTTCGTGCAGGTGGGCACCCCGGTGGAGATCCTCACCAACCCGGCCGACGACTACGTGCAGGCCTTCACCCAGGACGCCCCGGTGGCCAAGGTGCTCCAGGCCTGCTCGCTCATGCGGCCCCTCAACGGCACATCCGTCGATCCGGCGTGGACCAAAGTGGGCGCCACCGATTCGCTCGAGACCGTGCTCCCTTTGCTGTTGGGCTCCACCCACCCGGTGGTGGTGGTCGACGGTGACGGCAGCCCCGTCGGGCTGCTGCACGGTGACGACGTGGCCGACGCCATCACCGTGAGCGGGCCGTGACCCCACGGGCCCCGATGGCCGCGGGCGCCATCGCGGTGCTGTTGGCGGTGTTCGTCTTCTTCACCAACTTCGGCATCTTCCCCGACTCCTGGAACGTGGGCTTGGCCGATCCCATCGATCGGGGCCGCCGGTGGCTCATCAACAACCAAACCTCCCACTGGCTCTACACCGCCTTGTTGAATCCGTTGTCCGACGCCTTCGACGGGGGCATCCGGCGCCTGGAAGACCTGCTGAAGTGGCTCCCGTGGTACGCCTATCCCCCCCTGACCGGGCTCGGCCTGTGGTGGACCCGTGGGCGGGTGGCCGGGGTGATGGGTGCGGCCGGGGTGATGGTCATCGGCATCTTCGACCTGTGGGAGCAGGGCTTCGCCACCCTGGCCCTGATGGGGGTGTCGGTTTTGGTCGCCATGGTCATCGGCATCCCCCTGGGGGTGGCCGCCTGGCGCTCCCACCGGGTCAACCGCCTGCTGCGCCCCACCCTGGACGCCATGCAGACCATGCCCGGCTTCGTCTACCTCATCCCCTTCGTGTTGTTGTTCGGGTTCGGTCGGGTGCCCGCCATGATCTCCACCGTCATCTTCGCCCTGCCGCCGGTGGTGCGGCTCACCGAGGTGGGGCTGCGCACGGTGCCGCCGGCCACGGTGGAGGCCTCCGAGATGTTCGGGGCCACCGAGCGCCAAACCCTGTGGCTGGTCCGCCTGCCCCAGGCCCGACCGGCCATCGGCGCGGGCATGAACCAGACCACCATGCTGGCCATGAGCATGGTGGTGATCGCCGCCTTCATCGGGGCCGGGGGGCTGGGCCAAGAGGTGTTGCGGGCCATGCAGAACATCAACGTGGGCCTGGCCACCGAGGCGGGCATCGCCATCGTGATCATGGCCATCGTGCTCGACCGCTTCTCCACCGGGCTGGCCACCGCGGCGGCGGGCTCCGACGCCACCGCCATGCGGCTCTTGGGGGTGGCCACCGTCGGGGCGGCCGTGGGGGGCGGGATCGCCGAGCACCGCACGTTTCCCGAGGCCCTGCACTGGGAGTTGGCCCCCTACGTGAACGACGCCACCGACTGGGCCCGGGATCACCTGTACGACATCGGGGATTCCGGGATCGGCACCGGGCCCTTCAGCGACTGGGTGACCCTGCAGTTCGTCACCCCGCTGCGGAATCTGTTCTCCGGCAATGCCGTGACCACCTCCTGGGTGGCCGACACGCTGGACTTCTTCTGGCTGCTTGAGGAGTTCTTCGCCACCGGCATCCCGTGGCCGGCCATGATCGGTATCGGGGTGATCCTCGGACTGTGGGCCGGGGGGATTCGCCTGGGATTGGGGATCGGGGCCGCGCTGTTCGCCATCGGCTTTCTGGGCATGTGGGAGCTGTCCATGGACACCCTGGCCCAGACCATCGTGGCGGTGGCGGTCACCCTGCTGATCGGGGTGCCGGTGGGCATCCTGTCGGCCCACAACGACTGGCTGCGCACCGCCCTGAAGCCGGTGTTGGACTTCTTCCAGACCATTCCCAGCTTCGTGCTGCTGGTGCCGGTGATCACCCTGTTCCACGTGGGCCGCATCCCCGGCATCATCGCCTCGGTGATCTACGCCCTGCCCGCCGCCGTCCACTACACCGATCTCGGCCTGCGCCGGGTGCCCGCCCAGATCCACGAGGCGGCCGAGAGCTTCGGGGCCACCCGGTGGCAGCGCCTGCGCCGGGTGGAGATGCCGCTGGCCGCCCCCGAGCTGATGGTGGCGGTGAACCAGGTGATCATGCTCATCCTGGCCATGGTGGTGATCGCCGGCCTGGTGGGCGGCGGCGGGCTGGGCCTGGAGGCGGTGCGGGGCCTGCGGCGCAGCGACGCGGTGGGCCGGGGCTTCGAGGCGGGCATCGCCATCGTGTTGTTGGCCGGCATTCTCGACCGCCTCACCCGGGCCGTGGCCGACCGGCTGCGCCCACCGGCCGCCGTCTGAGCAGTCACCGGGAGGTCCCGCTCAGAGGCCCTCTTCGATCCACGCCGTGGTGTCGGCCGCCTGCTTGGTGCCGTCGAAGGCGATGCGCTGGGTGGGCTCCACCTCCAGGATCACCCGCTGGGGGGAATCCAGGAAGCGGGCGAAGTGACGTTGCCGGTCCGGGTCGGGATGCAGGGCGGCGGCCAACTCGGGATAGAACCAGGCCTTGGTGGCGTCGTCCTCGTGGATGCGGCACCGGCCCTTGTAGGTCACCGTCTGACGGCGGGGTACCCCGGCGGCCCCGGTGCTGGTCACCACCACGCACACCCGGGGGTCGCGCCGCACCGCGGCGATGCGGGCCCGATGGCCGCTGGCCGTCAGCCAGAACCGACCCTGTCGCCAGATGAAGCTCATGATGACCCCCACCGGCCACCCCTCCCGGTTGGCCCAGATGAAGGTGCACTCCGTCTGGACCGCCAGCATGGCCTCCTCGGCGGCGGCATCCAACCCCCACGCCGAGAGATCCTCGTAGTCCGCCGCCATCGCCCACGATGCTAGATCCCCTCCCGCCTCCCCGTCGCCCCGCCAACCTGAGGCCCTGCCGACCTGTCTCCCCCGCCACCCCGCCACCGCTACGCCGGTTGCCTCTAACCTCGGGCCATGAGCCCCACCATCTCCTTCGGCACCGGAAAAGTCCCCGACGATCTGTCGACCTACGGGGAGTGGGCCCGGCGGGTGGAGGACAGCGGGTTCTCCATGGTGGTGGCCGGTGACTCCCAATCCCTGTGGGCCGACCCGTTCATCACCTTGACCCTGGCCGCCCACCACACCGAGAACGCCCTGTTGGCCACCACGGTGACCAACCCGGTCACCCGCCACCCGGCCGCCGCCGCCTCGGCGGCCATGGCCGTCCAGCAGATCTCCGGGGGCCGGTTCCGCTACGGCATCGCGTCGGGCGACAGCGCGCTGGTCAACATCGGGGAGCGACCCGCCTCGGTGCAGGAGCTGCGGGACTACACCGCCGCGGTCAAGGCCTTGAGCGGCGGACAGGAAGCCACCTGGCAAGGTCACGACCTCCACATGCGTTGGGGACCCGCCCCTGTGCCGGTGTGGATCGCCGCCGAAGGGCCCCGGACCCAGTTCATGGCCGGACAGATCGCCGACGGGGTCATCTTGTCCAACAGCCTGCCCGCCGACGTGTGCGAGATCGCCCTGGGCAACATCGCCGCGGGAGCCCGCTCGGTGGGTCGGGATCCCGACGAGGTCGAGGTGTGGTGGTTCGCCAACCTGCTGTTCGCCGAGACGCAGGAGGCCGGGCTGGAGCAGATCAAGTTCCTCATCGCGGGCACGGCCAACCACGTGTACCGCTTCCACATGGACGGCAAGGGCCTGCCCGAGGACGTGAAACCCCGCCTGGCCGCCATGATGGCCGAGTACGACAGCCGCCACCACGCCTACGCCGACGGGGCCAACGTCAACGCCGGGTTGGCCGACAAACACGGCCTGACCGAGTTCCTGGCCACCCGGGGCACCATCGCCGGACCACCGGGCTACTGCATCGACCGCCTGAGCGAACTGGCCGAGCGGGGCGTCAACCGGTTGGTCCTGGCCCAATTCATGGACGACAAGGACGCCTGGATGCACACCTTCGCCCAAACCATCGCCCCCGCCTTCTCCCCCTAACCCCCCCAGAGTCCACTCCTGGACCGAAACAATCGGATTCGAAATGTTCCTCCAGGGACGCAACGCGCAACCAGGGGGTGGCGGTGCTGTTGATCACCCATAACATGGATCGGGTGCTGGCGGTGTGCGATCAGGCGGTGGTGTTGTACCAGGGTCGGGTGTGCGCCGATGTGAGCGTCGGCGATGTGGACAAGGACGAACTTGTCTCCTATATCACCGGTGCTCGCCGCGCGGTGTGAGCAGGAGTCGCGACCGGTGAAGGTGATGGTTGCCCCCGATGCCCGCGCCGCCGGCGAGGTGGCCGCCGATCTGGTGGCGGCCGTCGTGCAAGCGTCCCCTCACCCCCGCATCGGGCTGGCCACCGGGGCCACCATGGTCGGCGTCTACGGGGCCCTGGTCGAACGTTGCCGGGACGGTTCGCTCAGCTTCGCCCGCACCACGGCCTACCTGCTGGACGACTACGTCGGCCTCGACGACCGGCACCCCCAAGCCTTTCGGAACGTCATCCGGGTGAGTCTTGCCGATCACGTCGACCTTCCCACCGAGGCCCTGGTGGCCCCGAACCCGAACGCGTCCGACCTCGACGGTGAAGCCCGGCGGTACGAGGAGGTCGTTGGCTCGGCCCACCTCGACCTGCAAATCCTGGGGATCGGGGGCAACGGTCACATCGCCTTCAACGAGCCGGGGTCACCCCTGGATTCCGCCACCCGGGTGGTGACGCTGAGCGAGGCCACCCGCCGAGCCAACGCCCGCTTCTTCGACTCGGTGGACGACGTACCCCGCCAGGCCATCACCCAGGGGATCGGCACCATCCTTCGGGCCGAGCAGATTCTCCTCATCGCCCTGGGCCCCCACAAGGCCGCTGCGGTGCGTGACGCCCTGGAAGGCCCGGTGACGCCCGAGATCCCCGCCTCCGCTTTGCAAACCCACCCCGACGTCCGCGTCATGCTCGATCCAGAGGCGGCGGCGATGCTCTCGCAGGGCACACCTCTGGGTTGAGGCTTCCCCCCCCACCCCCCCGGTCGATCCCGGGCGTCAGCCCAGGTCGAGAAGGTGGCCGAGGCGTTGCTGTTTGGTGCGCAGGTAGTCGGCGTTGTCCGTAAGAGGGCGGACCGCCAAGGGGACCCGGCGAATGATCTCGAGGCCGAACGAGGCCAGGTCGTCGTGTTTGGTGGGGTTGTTGGTCATCAGCGCCACCCGCTTGACCCCCAGATCGGCCAGGATGGCGGCGCCGATGCCGTAGGTGCGGGCGTCCACCGGCAGACCCAGCTCCAAGTTGGCGTCCACCGTGTCGTGGCCCCGGTCCTGCAGGGCGTAGGCCTGCATCTTGTGGCCAATGCCGATGCCCCGCCCCTCGTGGCCCCGCAAGTACACCAGCACACCGGTGCCCGTATCGGCAATGGCGTCCATGGCCGTGTGAAGCTGGGCGCCGCAGTCGCAGCGCCACGAGCCGAACACGTCGCCGGTGAGGCACTCGCTGTGAACCCGAACCAGCACCTCGTCAGCGGCATCCACCGCACCCAGGGCGAAGGCCACGTGCTCCTCGCCGTCGTCCAGCGATTGGTAGGCGTGGCAGGTGAACCGCCCCCAGTTGGTGGGCACCTCGGTGGTGGCGATCAGCCGGATCTCGGATTGGCGTCCCATCAGCTCGCCCCGACAGTACTGCCGCCGACCCCTTCTCCCCCACACATGCCGACGCCCGCCTACTCCTGGCCGATCTCCAACACGGTGCGGACCGCCTACTCCGGGCCGATGTCCAACACGGTGCGGACCACGCCGCCGGTGTCCAACTCGTCAAGGGCGGCGGTGACCTCCTCCAGGGGGCGGTGCTGGGTGATCAACTCATCGAGGAGGAGTTCGCCCGATCGGTACAGGTCGAAGATCCACGGGAAGTCCCGCGCCGGGGAGGAGTTGCCGTACATGCTCCCGGTGAGGGCCTTGCCGAAGTAGATCTCGGTGGCGTCGATGTGGAACGGCGTGCCCGCGGGCGGGCCGCCCACCATCACCGCCAAGCCCCCCATGCCGATGGAGTGCCAGGCGTTCATGTAGGTGGCCCCGGAGCCGATCACCTCGAAGGCGTAGTCGGCCCCCCGTCCCCTGGTCATCTCCATCACCGCGGCCACCGGGTCGTGGTCGGTGGCGTTCACGGTGTGGGTGGCGCCGAATCGCTCGGCCAGGGTCAGCTTGTCGGCCAGCAGGTCTACCGCCACGATCTCGGCGGCCCCCATCAGTCGGCACCCCTGGATCACGTTGAGCCCGACCCCGCCGCACCCGTAGACCACGCACGTGCTGCCACGGCGGACCTGGGCGGTGTTCACCGCGGAGCCCACCCCGGTGGGCACCCCGCAGCCCACCAAGCAGGCCACGTCCAACCCCACGTCGTCGGGCACCACCACCGCCTTGGAGTAGTGGACCACGGCGTGCTCGGCGAAGGAGCCCACGGTGCAGAACGAGTGATGGACCTCCCCGTCTCGCTCGAAGCGGTGGCCGCCGTCGTAGTACGTGCCGATGGGATATCCCATGTACGCCGAGCAGCGGTTGGCGAATCCCGAGGCGCACGACCGGCACCGCCCGCAGCTCGCCACCAGCGACAGCACCACCCGGTCGCCGGGCCGGACCCCGGCCACGCCCTCCCCCACGTGCTCCACCACTCCGGCCCCCTCGTGACCCAGGATCATGGGGGTCTCCCACTCCCGGTTGCCGTGGTACACGTGGAGGTCGCTGTGGCAGATGCCGCTGTGGGTGATCCGCACCAGCACGTCCTGGGCGGCCAGTTTGCAGATGTCCACCTCCACGATGTCGAGCGGCACATTCGGCTCCCGGTAGACCGCGGCCCGTGTCCTCATGGCGATGCCTCCCTGTCGCCTGCCCCTCGGCGTCGGTGCTGGTTCGCCCGACCCGCCCCACGGTAGTGGCCGAGGCCCGGCGGCCATGCGACGGCTCGGTCGGAGGCCCTATCGTCAACGAACCCCCACCGGCCCGTGGCCGGCCTGCGGCCGTCCCGGCGCCGGCCACTCTGCCGTTCTTTCGGGTCAGTCGGACCAGTCGACTCAGTCGGCGCCGGCCACCCTGCCGTTCATTCGGGTCAGTCGGACCAGTCGACTCAGTCGGGGCCACCGTCCAGACCGGCGAAGCCGTCAGGGCGCACCAACACCACCCCCACCCAGAGGGCGGCCAGAAGCCCCCCGAACAACAGCAGCACGAACTGCATCGACACCAGATCACCCAGGAATCCGCCGACCAGCGAACCGAGGGGGAGCCCAAGCAACACAGACATCAGCCACACCGACATCACCCGACCCCGGAACCGCTCATCCACCTGCACCTGCAGGGCGCTGTTGACCGTCACCCCGTGGCCCATGTGGGCCAGTCCCAAGATGAAGTAGCCCACCAACCCCACCGCCAGCCACGGGGTGGCCCCCACCAGCAGCACCCCCAGCGAATACACCGCCACCGACGCGGCTTCCACGCGGGACCGAAGGTGGCGATTGCCGAACCGGATGACGTAGAGCCCCATCACCAACGACCCCACCCCGAAGATGGCCGTGAGGAAGCCCAGGCCGCCATCAGGGAGCGAGAACACGTCGTCGGCCACGCTGGCCACCAGGGCAAAGGCGAACACCGCTCCGCTGAAGGCCACCACGAACGAGGTGCCCATGATCAGGCGCATGGCCGGGCGCTGCCGGATGTAGTCCATTCCCTGTCGGAGCTGCACCCAGAACGGCTCCCGCTTCACCTCCACCGGCGGACGGAGCTTCATCGGCGCCATAAGGGCCATGCCCAGGGTGAAGCCGATGGTGGTGATGAGGAAGGCCGGCCCCGGCCCCCACAACAACAGGGTCAACCCGGCCATGGCCGGCCCCAAAGCCCGCCCGGCGGTGAATGACAAGGAGACGAAGCGCACTGCCGCCACCAGATCCTCGGGGGGCACCAGCAATACGGTCATGGCCTGGGTGGGGGCCCACTGGAAGCCTGAGGCCACCCCGACGGCGAACTGCAGGCCGAGCATCAGCCACGGGGTCAACAGGTCGCTGGTGTACAACACCAGGTAGACCACCGAGGCCACGAGCTGGAGCGCGAACGAGCCGAACAGGAGAGCCTTGCGGCTCACCCGGTCGCTCCAGATGCCGGCCACCGGGGTCATGAACAGCGACGGGATCAGCACGGCGAACGCCGTACTTCCCACCCAGAAGTTCGAGTCCGTGAGTTCCTTCACATAGAAGGGCACGGCCAGCGACTGCATGAACTGCCCGGTGGTGGCCACCGACACCCCGAGGAAGAACAGCAGGAACGATCGGTGGGACAGGGCACGCAGGGCAGAGGGCGGGTCGGACACGATCAACCGACAGTACTTGGCCCCACCCCCTCCCCTACCGACCCAATCGGGTGACGGCTCGCACCATCACGATGGCGGCGAGGGGCCAACCCGGCTTGAGGCTTGTCAGCGGTGCTGGACCTGGGCGGTGACGAGGCGGTCCAGCATGCGGAGCCGGAGGTCGGTCCGCACCGACGACGTGGCCCCGTCGAGCACCAGGTTCTCCGCCTCGTCGGGGTCGGCGTGACGGTCGAACAGCAGGTAGGGCTCGCCGCGATCGTTGAGCGCCAGCTTCCAGTCGTCGGTGAGCAGCATGAATTCGCCCTCGAATTCGCTCAGGGCGTCCTCTCGCACCCGTTGCCCCTCCAGTGCGGGTAGTAGCGAAGTTCCGAACTGGTGGTGGGAGAGTTCGGCCCCGACGGCCTCGACGATGGTCGGCCCCACGTCGATCCATTCCACCGGCGTGGCGTCGGTGGTGCCTGCTGCCGGGGAGGAGGCCACCGCCGGGGTGCTCACGATGAGCGGCACCCGCACCGAGCCGTCGAAGAAGTTCATCTTGTACATCAGGCCGTGGTCGCCGTTCATCTCCCCGTGGTCGGAGGTGAACACGATCACGGTGCGATTCAGCTCTCCCCGCTCCTCGATGGTACGGAGGATCCCGCCGATCTGGTCGTCGATCAGGCTGACGTTGCCCGCGTAGTCGGCCCGCATCCGTTGGATCTCCTCGGGGGTGAACGGCTGGCCCAGCCACGCCAACCACCGGTCGAGGCTGCCGTCGGGCCAGGGGTCGCCCCGCTTCAACGGCGGCAAGGGCGGGGGCATGGCCTCGGGGTCGTGGTGCGACGCCCAGGGCTCGGGGGTGTCCCAGGGCTCGTGGGGACCGCCGAAGCTGACCCAGCAGAACCAGGGCTCGTCCCGCTGGCAGCCGGCCAAATACTCCCGGGCCCGACGGCCTACGTAGACGTCGGCGTATTCCTCCAGCGGCAGGGGTGAGGGTCGCACCACCCACGGCTTGGTCGTCATACGGTCTTCGACGTCGGCCCGATAGGCATCGAGCAGGCCCAGTTCCGCCCAGCGAGCCGTCATGTGGCTCATCACCGTGGCCGACAGGCGGGGGCCGGCGATCTCGTCCACGTCATCGAGGCCGTAGGCGTGCAGCAGGTGTTCCTTTTCCCGCAGGTCACCGACGTGGGCGTGCAGATGGGTCTTGCCGAAGACGCTGGTGCGGTAGCCGGCGTCCCGCACGGCCTGCATCCAGGTGGGCGTCGTGGGGTCCAGCGTGTAGTCCACGTGACCCCACACGCCGAAGTTGTGGGGATAGTGCCCCGTGGCCAAACTCACTCGGGCGGGCACACAAATCGGCGAGGTGGTCACACAGTGGCTGAACCGCACCCCCCGGGAGGCGATCCGGTCGAGATTCGGGGTGTCGACCCATCCCCCCACGCACCCCAGCGAGTCCCACCGCTGCTGATCGGTCATCAACAACAACACGTTGGGCCGCAATCCAGCCTCCCCCACCATCACCCCACCCTACGCCACCAAATCCCCCCCACCCGACCCCCGCGCTCCAGCGGAGACCTCGTTTCCCCTTGCCAGTCACGCAATCTCAAGAACCTCCACTTCCCTCTACCACCACCCACCCAGCCCGACCCTGACCAGTGGCTAGAGGTTGAGCAGCGTCTTGACTACAGAGGCGATTTGGCCACTGGTGTCGGCCCCAACGTGGCCGAGACGGTGGACAAGACGACGACGATTGACCGATCGGATCAGCTCACACTGGACGTAGCTGGTCTCGTCGAGGCCGGTCTCAGAACTGTCTTCAACCTCGATGTGCAGCGAGAGCCCCCGCCAGGTCGTGGTCAGAGGAGCGACGATCACAAAGGGTAGATCGGCGCCGAAGGCAACTGGGGGTCCCAATACAACGGCGGGACGGTAGGCGGCAGGCTCACCCGGGTATGGTTCACCGAAGTCCACCAACCACAGATCATCAACTGAGGCCATCGTTTACGGAGGTGGCATCTGCTTCAGCCAAGTAGGCATTCCACGCTTGGGGGTCACGCCGCAATTCCGCCAATTCTGCTGACACTTGGCGGGCAAAGCGCTGGCGTCGGAGGGCTTCAGCGGCCTGACGCACCGTGTCGATCAATGAGGTGTTCGATGCATCACCAAGCTCCACCAACCGGGCATGAGTCTCAGCGTCAATCCGAATCGTCGTCGTGCGAGCAGCATTCCCCATGCCGGGTAAGTCTACAAAATGCATGCGTGAATGGCTACTCTAGAGAACTGTCCTTGAACCAAGGGTCATCAGCGAACACCCAACGAGATTGGCCGGGCGGCGATGCTCAACCCAACTGGGGCGGGGTGGGTGTGGGAACATCGGGTGGTGGATGAGCTGGTCCGCAATCGACACGGCAGTGGGGCGTTTCGTCGTCGGCTGCGGATGGTCGCCCCCGACGCCGCGACGGTGGTGGTAGGCCTCGAGGACGACATGCACCACTACGAGGTCGCCCTCATTCACGACGGCAAGCAGATCACCGGGGTGAACGCCCAGGGCCCTCGTATGCCCTGGGAGCCATGTTCGGGAGCCCTCGACCAGCTCAACGTGCTGGTGGGCTGCCCGCTGACCACCACCGCTTCCGAGGTGTTCCGCTGGACCGACGTCCGCCGGCAGTGTACGCACCTGTTCGATGCCGGGGTGCTGGGCGTGTTGCACGCCGCCCGGGGCCAACTCGGCACCCGCCAGTACGACGCCACCGTGCCCGACTGGGACGAGCCCCCGTTCGACTCCTGGATCGAGCGGGACGGACAAGAGATCCACCGCTGGGGAATGGCCACCACCATGGAGATCGCCTCCCCCCCGCCGTTCGCCGGTCGCGCCCTCAAGGGCGGCTTCGTCCGCTGGTGCGAACAGCACCTTGACCCCGACGACGCCGAGGCCGCCTGGGTGCTGCAGCGCACCACCTGGCTCTGCAGTGCCCGGCGCAGCGAGCTGGAGGACTGCGACGACGCCATCGAGTCCGGCCTGGTGCCCGGCGTGTGCTGGACCTCCCAACCCGAGCGGTACCACGTGGCCTTCCGACGCCGGGGCACCCTGCGCGACCACGGACCGAGCGCCGACGGGATGTTGGTGGACATGCCCGCCCGCTGGCCGCAGCTCTCCGGCACCTGAGAAGATCGACACAGTGGCTCTGGACAACCCCCAACAGAATCTGCCCCAACACGACGTGCCCCAAGACAATCTGCCCGAAGGCGATCTGCCCGGAGGCGGCTTGCCCCAAGAAGCTTCGACTCAGGACGATCTCTTCGCCGAGCAGTTCCAGGCCATCGTGGCCAACGTGGGCCAGGCCATTCTGGGCAAGCACGAGGTGCTGGAGTTGGCGGCCACCTGTCTGTTGGCCGAGGGCCATCTCCTCATCGAGGACGCCCCCGGCGTGGGCAAGACCAGCCTGGCCAAGGCCCTGGCCATCACCGTGCAGGCCGAGTTCGGGCGCATCCAGTTCACCCCCGACCTGCTCCCCACCGACGTGGTGGGGGCCACCATCTGGAACCGGGTGGCCAATACCCTCGACTTCCAGCCCGGCCCGGTGTTCTCCGGCATCATCGTGGCCGACGAGATCAACCGCGCCTCCCCCAAGACCCAGTCGGCCCTGCTGGAGGCCATGGCCGAGCGGCAGGTCACCGTGGACGGCACCACCCACCACCTGCCCCGCCCCTTCATGGTGATCGCCACGCAGAACCCCCTGGAGCACGAGGGCACCTACCCCCTGCCCGAGAGCCAACTGGATCGATTCATGATGCGAATCGAGGTCGGCTATCCGTCGGCCCAGGCCGAACTCGACATCCTCGACGCCCACAGCGTCAACAGCCCGCTGGACTCCCTCCGACCGGTGCTGGACTCCCAGGCGGTGGCCACGCTGGCCGATCACGCGGCCTCGGTGTTCACCGCACCGGGCATCAGGCGCTATCTGGTGCAGATCGCCAACGCCACCCGGCAACATCCCAGCCTCGTGTTGGGCATGTCCACCCGGGCCACCCTGGCCCTGCAGCAGGCCAGCCGGGTGCGAGCCGCCGCCCAGGGGCGGGACTACGTGCTCCCCGACGACATCAAGGAGTTGGCCGTGCCGGTGCTGGCCCATCGGCTGATGTTGAGCCCGCAGGCCCGGGCGCAGGGCACGCCAGGGGCCCGCATCGTGGACGAGATCATGGGCTCGGTCGCCACTCCGGTGGGTTAGTGGTGTGTCGCAGAAATAATCGCGCATGTCCTGCTAGGCATCGGCGCCCCTCGCTGCGTTGCGTCTCCTTGCCGTACGCAGAGAGTATGGCTTCGTCGTCGCGCCTTGCGAGGAACCCCGCTGCCGTCGCATGCCACGTCGCTATTTCTGCGACACACCACTAGCGGCCTAGCTGCACTTGGCCGCCAATTCCATGTTGCATCCCCCCGGCAAGCTGCTGCTCCTCGGATCGGCGCTGCTGGCGGGGGCGGGCCGGGTGTTCGGTTCGGTCGAGCTGTCGGCCGTGGGGGTTGCCGGGATCGCCGTGGTGATCTGCTCTTTCGCCTACGTCAGAATCCGTAGGCCCCTGAAGCTCGACAACCGCTCGCTGCGACCCCAGCCCGTCCACGTGGGCCAGGAATGCCACGTGAGCCTGGAGCTGACCAACGCCGGGCGCCGACGCACCCCGGTTCTGCGTTTGGCCGACCCTGTGACACGCGCCACCCACGACCCGACCGGGAACGGCCCCGCAGCAGGCAACGCCGCCGGCAACCCCACCACCGCGTCAGCCCAACCCGGTCTCGATCTGCTGGTGGCCCCGGTACCGTCCGGCGACCCGCTGCCCGTCACCTACCGGCTGCCCACCCACGAGCGGGGCCTGGTGACGGTCGGGCCGCTCACCTGCACGGTCAGCGATCCCTGGTCATTGGCCGCCCGACAGGTTGAGCTCGGCGGTCGATCCCAGGCGCTGGTGTACCCGGCGGTGTTCTCGGTGCCCCCTCCCCCGCATCTGGCGGCCAGGTCGTCCGATGCCGTGCGCCGCAGCCCCATCGCCCAAAGCGGAGAGGAACTCTACGGCCTGCGCCCGTTCCAAACCGGCGACGATCCCCGGCGCATTCACTGGCGGCTCTCGGCCCATCACGATGAACTCATCGTGCGGCAGTTCGAGGAGTTCTCCGAGATCAACACAACCGTGGTGCTCGACACCCGCCGAGCCCAACTCGACGCCGAGGGCGGCGCCGAACGGTTCGAAGCCATGGTGTCGGCCGCGGCGGGCATCTGTCGAGCGGGGCGGCGTCGGGGCGACCACATCCGCTTGACCACCCCCGCCGATTTCGACAGCGGCTTCGGCAAGGGCCACACCCACCTCCATCTCATCTACGAGCACCTGGCCCTGGTGACCCCCGGCGACGGCACCCTGGTCGGCGCCGTTGAACGGCTGAGCCGCCAACCCGGCGGGCAGGTGGTGGTGGTGGCCGCCATGGTCGACGGCACCGAGGCCGGGGTGCTGGCCCCCCTGGGAGCCCTCTACAGCTCCAAGACGGTGGTGGTGTTCACCGACGCCAACACCGATGGCGACGGCTACGCGGGCGGCGACGGCGATGGCGACGCGGGCGGGAAACCGACCCCGACGCCGGCACCGGCGGCCACCGACGTTCCCCACTTCGGCGGCTTCTCCGACACCAGCCTGACCGCCACCAGCCTGGTCGTCGTGAGCGAACCCCAGCGTTTCCCCGAGGTGTGGACCGCCCACGCCGATGCCCAAAGCGAATCCCGGTCTCCGGTCGGCCTTCCGATGGCACCAGCGATGGGATCATCGCCGGTCGGCCCCCCCGGACGGCGGCGATGAGCCGCCCCCGACCAACACCTGCCTGGGCCATTGCCCGGGAGCTGGCCGGGCCGATCCTCACCGCGGCCACCGCCGTGAGCCTCATGCGGGTGCTCGCGGGGAGCACGTGGATTCTGCCGGTGGTGGTGGCCGCCGCTGCCGGTCACGGGCTGGCCGTGACAGTGCGACGGATTCCCGGCGGCCGGGCGACAGCCACCGTGATCGGTGGAATCGGTCTGGCGCTCACGGTCACCTGGGCCCGGTTCTGGGACACCACCCGGTGGTGGCTCCCCAGCGGTGACACCGCCAGGGCCCTGGCCGACGACCTGGAGGAGGCCTGGAGGGACTTCGGCGACCTCAGCCCCCCGGTGGAACCCCTCAACGGGTTCGTGGTGAGCGCCATGGCCGCGGTGTGGCTGCTGGCCTTCGTCACCGACGCCTCGGCGATGCGCAGCCGGTGGCGGTTCGGGCCGCTGTTGTTGCCCATCGCCGCCTTCGCCTTTGTGGGACTGGTGGGCGACCACCAACACCGGATGCTCACCATCGGGGTTTTCATCGCCGCCCTGTTGGTGTTCGTCACCGTTCACCGGGTAGCCGCCGACACCGCCGCCGCACCATGGCTGGGAGGACAACGCCGAGCAGCCGGCGGGCGCCGGGCCCTGCTGCGCACGGGCGTGGCCGTGGCGGCGGTGGCCATCGGCGGCGCCCTGGTGGCCGGACCGGTGGTGGGCAACCACGACGACCCCGTGGTGAGCCTGAGCCTGGAGCGGGGCCGCTCGCTTCCCAAACGCATCGTGATCAGCCCGCTGGTGGACATCAGGGGCCGACTGGTGAACCAGTCCGACGCAGTGATGTTCCAGGTGCGGAGCGACGAACGCTCCTACTGGCGCCTGACCGCCCTGGACCGTTTCGACGGACGGGTTTGGACATCTCGAGCCGACTACGCCGCCCGACCCACCCAGTTGCCGTCGTTGTTCCGGTCGGGCACCAGCGTGCAGGAGTCGGTTCAGCAGTTCCGCATCGAACAACTCGGGGCGGTGTGGCTTCCGGCGGCCTTCGAGCCCCGGGCCCTGGTGTCGGCCACCACCGAGATCAGCTACGAACCCACGTCGTCCACCCTCATCGTGGGCCGCTCGCTGACCAACTCCAACGGGCTGACCTACACGGTGACCTCGGCCCTGCCCCGCTTCGACCCCGAGGCGCTGCGGGGTCTTTCCCCGGATGGCCCCGGCTTCACGGATGCTCAGATCTTCTCGGACGCGGCGGCAATGTCGACCGCGGCAGTTGCCGACTCGGGCTCCGGCGCTCTCACCGGTGAGCTGGCCGACATCCTCACCGCCCTGCCCGACGACTTCAGCCCCCGAGTGCGGGCCCTGGCCGCCCAGGTGACCGCCGGAGCATCACCGGGTTACGAGCAGGCCCTGGCCCTGCAGGACTTCTTCCGCAACGGGACGTTCACCTACGACGCCGCGGTGATGCCCGGACACTCGGAAAACCGCCTGGAGGACTTCTTGACCACCCGCCGCGGCTACTGCGAGCAGTTCGCCGGGGCCTTTGCCGCCATGGCCCGCTCGCTGAGCCTGCCCGCCCGGGTGGCGGTGGGATTCACCGTGGGCGAAGCCCACCCCGACGATCCCAACCTCTATGTGGTGCGGGGCCGACACGCCCACGCCTGGCCCGAGGTGTATCTGGACGGAGTGGGCTGGGTGGCCTTCGAGCCCACCCCCGGTCGGGGTGCGCCCGGTGCCCAGAACTACACCGGCGTGGCCGAGAGCCAGGCCATCGCGGGACTCGAGGAGTTCGCAGCCGAGGAGCAAACATTCGACGACGCGACCGGCCCCTTTGAGGCGCCCATCGACTTCGAGAGCCTCATCCCCCCGCCCTTCGAGGCCCTGGGCGACGGCACGGACTCCGCATCGAGCCCCGGCGGGGGGACGGCGGCCTCCACCTGGGTCATCATCCTGGTGCCGTCGCTGGTGGTCCTGGCGATACTGCTGTTTCCCTGGATCAGACGGCGGCAGCGGCGGCGGCGCTACGGGAAGCTCACCGGCAACCGGGACCGGATCAGGCTGCTGTGGGCCGAGGCGGTGGAATCGCTGGCCCTCATCAGGATGATCCCCCGACCCGACGAGACCCATACCGAGTTCGCCCGTCGGGCCATTGCCCAGGTGCCCCTGCACAGTCCGGATTTGCGACTGTTGGGTGAGCTGGTGGCCGCGGCGTCGTTCGCCCCGACCGAGCCCACCGAACGCCATCAGTGGCTGGCCCGGACGTGGTCGCTGTCGGTGCGCTCCGAGGTCGACTTCCGGGTGAGCCGCCGACAACGGCTGGCCGCAGCCTTCGCCTTCCGCAGCCCGGTCCCCGACCCGCCCGCAACCGAGCTGTGATCTGAGAGTTTCCCGTCCGGGGCTGGTCTGGGCTGGAGTTTGACCGGTGGCTAGTCCCGGCCGGGTCGGTCGGCGCCGCCGCGGCGCAGGCGGTTGACGATGCGACGGCCGGGGGAACGCAGGTAGCTGCTCACGTCACCCCGGTTGATGCTGTCGCTGATCTGCTGGAGCCCGAATCGTCCCAGTCGACGCAGATTGCTCCACCCCCAAAGCGACGCCCCGAGCATCACCAGGAAGCCCAGGAACGACAGCCAGTAGGAGGTGGACAGGGTCAAGAACATGAAGACCAGCCCGGCGATACCGGCCAGGATGGCCAGTCGGAGATTGCGGGCCGGATGGGTGAAGACCGTGGTCCGGCCCACCTCGCGGGCCAGCGCCGGATCGGTCTCGTAGAGCTGCTCCTCTATCTCGCTGAGAATCCGTTGCTCATCCTCGGAGAGTGGCACCCCATCAGTGTCGCACAGGCCGACCCCGGAGACAATGCCGCCCGCCATGGTTCGGCTGTCCTGGATCTTGTTTCGGTCTGGTTGGCCGCCACGTCGGCCATCATCTCGCCCCTCTTATCGGCCTCATCTCGGCGCTCACACGCCGGCCCTCATCTCGGCCGGGTCCACCCCACTCCCCGGGGGTGGGCGTCGGCGGTGCCTCCCGGGTGGATCGCCCCCGTGCCGAAGCGATCCCGGATGGCGTCCATGGCCCGGTCCACGTCGTGCCACGAGGCGTCCGCCACCTCGTCCAGCGAGAGCTGGCGTTGATCGGGGTCCTCCAGTTCCGACACCCCCACCCCGATGAGGCGCACACCGGGGGCCACGTCGACGGCCGCCAGCAACCGCTTGGCCTCCCGGGCCAGCACCACCCCGGAATCGACGGGATCGGCCAGCGTGTGCGAGCGGGTGATGGTGCGGAAGTCACCGAAGCGGACCTTGAGGGTCACCGTCCGCCCGGCCACCCCGGCGGCCCGCAACCGGGAGGCCACCGAATCGCTCAACGTCACCAGCGTGGGGCCCAGGTCGTCGTGGGTGTGCCGGTCGTGGAGAAACGTCTCTTCTCGGCTGATCGATTTGGCCGCAGTCTGGGGAATCACCGGGCGGGGGTCCACGCCGTTGGCCAGGTTGTGCAGGTGCCGGCCGTGGGCCTGGCCGACGACTTCCTCCAACCGCTCCAGGGGGAACCGGGCCAGCTCCCCGATGGTGGCGATCCCGATACGGCTGAGCTGGGCCGAGGTGGCCGGCCCCACCCCCCACAGATCGCCCACCGGGCGGGGTGCCAGAAACGACAGTTCCCGGCCCACCGGCACCTCGTACACCCCGGCCCCGTCCTTCGGGCCCGAGGTGGTGGGAACGGGCTTGGCCAACTTGGAGCCCATCTTGGCCAGGAACTTCACCGACGCCACCCCCACCGCGCAGTGGATCCCCTCCTGTTCGCGGACCTCCCGGCGAATCCGATGGCCGATCTCCACCGAAGGCCGATGAGCGCCGGACACGTCCAGGAAGGCCTCGTCCAGCGACAGGGGCTCCACCAGCGGGGTGAACGAACGCAGGATCGTCATGATGCGCTCGCTCACCTCGATGTAGTGCTGGTGATCGCCGGGGAGGAACACGATGTCGGGGCACAATCGGCGGGCCCGAGTGGCGGGCATGGCCGAGGTGACCCCGTAGGCCCGAGCCTCGTACGACGCCGAGGCCACCACCCCCCGGCTGCCGGGACCGCCCACCGCCACCGGCAGCCCCCGCAGTTCTGGACATCGCAACAGCTCCACCGATGCGTAGAAGGCGTCCATGTCGGCGTGCAGGATGGACCCCGACGGGGGGTGGCCGGAACGGGTGTGGTCGGTTGAGCGGCTCCCGGGTCGGGCACTGGCGTCGGGACGCTCGGCGACCATGGCCCAACCGCCGCTATCGGCGGGTCACCGTGAGATCGTGGATCTCGGTGCCGGCCACCTGGTAGCGAAAGCTCAAGGGCCGGTCGGGACGACTCCGGCACCACTCCATCAGCGGCTCGCGCACCCAGCGGGGGCTGGCGTCCAGGTGTACCTCGCAGTCCTGGGGGTCGTAGAAGTCGGCGTGGTCCACGATGCCGTCGGGGTCTTCCAGCACGATCTCGCCCTGCCAGTCCACCGCCCGATGGGTCTCCACCCGCAGCCGCCACCTCAGGTCGGTGAAATCCACCGTGATCTCGTACAGCGGCCCCTGCCAGCGATGCACCTGCAGTCCGGTCTCCTCCAGAACCTCCCGACCCAGGGCCTCGAGCACGGTCTCGCCCGGATCGACCACCCCGCCGGGGGTGCTCCACTCCACCGAGTCGTTGCGGCGGCGATTGCGCACTAACAGCAACTGCTCGCCCCGCAGCACGACGCCCCCGGCCACCGACCAATCCCGAATCGGCCCCGACCGCGTTCCCGGCATCCCCCCAGTATGGCCGGTGCCCGTGACCGCAGAATCAAACTTGGCGGCCAATAGGGCCAATGGGCTTGCCCCGGTAGCATGGCCGGGTGGACGGGTCGCCCTCACCGCAGGAACGATCAGCGCTTCCCCCCCGCGCGGCGCGGTGGCTGGCCTTCATCTCGATTCTGATGGGCGGCCTGTGCGGCGGGCTCATCGGTTTCGCCTACATCGACCTCCAGTGCGACGGCAACTGCGGTCTGTGGAACGGGCTGGGGGCGCTCATCGGCGCGGTGGTGGGCGCCGCCGGATTGGCCGTGGTGGCCAACCTCACCCTGCGGGCCATGGACGAGTGGCACCGTTTCGGGGGCCGACGCCAAGACGGACCCCTTGGTGGAGGGTTCTTCCGCCGGAGAAGGTAACCCTGCGGCAGCTCTTCGGTAGCTCCTCCGAGAACACTTCGGAGAAGGGTTCACCCGGAAGAGTTCAACCGGCGAACGACGCCAGCGCAGCCACCGCCCGAGCAATGTCGGCGTCGTCCACGTCCAGGTGGGTCACCAGCCGGACGATGCCCGGGGCCAACAGTCCGGCCCGGATGCCCGACCGGCCCAGGTGCTCCAGCAGCGCGGGGCCGTCGGTGTGTCGAAAGGCCACCACGTTGGTGAACGAGCGACCGGTGGCGGCCTTGTTGGCTGCTCTGTTGGCCCCGTCATTGGCCTGGTCGGCGCCCAAGCGGGCACCGGGCCACAATTCGGCCACCACCTCGCCCAACCGCTCGGCCCGGTGGTGATCCTCGGCCAACCGCTCGATGTGGTGATCCAGGGCGTACAGCCCACCGGCGGCGATCACGCCGGCCTGGCGCATGGCCCCGCCCATTTGCCGACGATGCAACCGGGCCTTGGCCACCAAATCGTCCGGACCGGCCAATAGTGAACCAACCGGTGCACCCAACCCCTTGGACACACAGCTCATTACCGTGGTGGCCGACCGGGCCAGCTCGGCCACGGTGTCCCCTCGGGCCACCGCCGCGTTGAACAAGCGGGCGCCGTCGAGATGCACCGGCACCCCCAACGCGGCCACCGAGGCCAGGGAGTCGGCCTCGACGGCCAGTCCCCCCGAAGCCAGGTGGGTGTTCTCCACACAGATCAGCGACACCGGCGGCCAGAAACCGCCCTGTCCGGCGGCCACCACCTCGGCCACGGCGTCGATGTTCACCAGCCCGCCGGCATCGTCCACCGCGTGCATTTGAAAGGCCCCGCTCAGCCCGGCGGCCCCGCTCTCGTAGGCCACCACGTGCTGGCGGCGACCCACCACCACGTTGCTGCCCGCCGTGCCGTGCAACCGCAGGGCGATCTGGTTGGCCATGGTGCCCGACGGCACGTACATGGCGGCGGGCTTGCCCACCAGCTCGGCGTACCGTTCCTCCAGCCGGTTGACGGTGGGGTCCTCCCCGTAGCGGTCATCACCCACGGGGGCGGCGGCCATGGCCTGGCGCATCGCCTCGGTCGGCCGGGTCACCGTGTCCGACCGAAGATCCACCACCCCCTCAAATCCCATCGCCCCCCAGCGTACGCCTTGCCAAGATTTCCGTATGCATCACTTGCGGCCACCGCCCCTGAGAGCAGTGGCATTGGGGGTAACCGCCATGGGAGCGACGTCCCCACAGGACAGCAACTTCGCCGTTCGTTGAAATTGCCAGAATTGTCCGCTAACATAAGCGAACAAAGATGTAAGCCAATTGGAGGATCAGGCGTGAAGCAAATGATGCATGCCGGCCAGTTGGGCCAAGCGATTCGCAACCTCCGCAAGGAGCAGGGCTTCACCCAGAGGAACCTGGCCAAGATGGCGGGGGTCTCCACCCCGTGGCTGTCCAACGTCGAAAACGGCAAGGCCACCGTCGAGATCGGACTGGTCTTTCAGGTACTGCGAGCCCTCGGCCGCTCCCTCAGCATCGCCGACGAACCCGTGGACATCCTCACACTGATCCCCCACTCCGGAAACCCCTCGACCGACGATCTTGGCCAACCCTTGAGTGGGAGGGAGCCCTCACCTCATGCGGCCAAAGCGTCGCCCGCAGATGAGCCAATCCAGAAGTGCGGCCAGATCGTCATGAAGACGAACAAGCCCTGCCTGCTCTCCCCTTCCCATCAAGGCCGATGCCGCAGCGTCCTGCGGACCTAGCCGGCCATCCGGCCCGCAATGGCGACTCAATGTCGGACCACCGGAATGCAGCACTGGAGCGCTGATCTCCCGGCGAGATGACTGCGATGCTGGCCGTTCGGCAGTCCCAACTCGCTCCAGGTGGCTTCTATCGTCGTTGGGGTGGGGTGGGGGGTTGTTGCCAGGGTGGTCGTAGGTAGGGTCGGCGGGTGTCGGGGTGGTGTTCGACGGTCCAGTTGCGGTGGTGGGCTTTGTGGTGGCAGTCGCCGCAGACGAGGACGAGGTTGTCGGGTTGGGTGGGTCCGCCGTGTTCCCAGTGGTGAATGTGGTGGGTGACGCACCATTCGGGTTCTTTGCCGCACCCGATGCATCCTTGGTCCCGGGCGATGAGGGTGGCGCGGAGTTGGGGGCTGGGATGGCGTTGACGGCCCAGTGACAGGCATTGCAGGTCGGTGTCGAAGATGCCGGTGAGCACTTCGGCGTCACACGCCAGCCGGCGGAACTCCTCGGCCGGCAACCGGGTACCGTCCGACAACCGTGGCCTGCGGAGCTGTTGGTCCACGGTGTCGTAGTCGGCGACAATGACCACGCTGGCCGTTTGGGGTTGGTCACCGGTTTCACCGCCACCGGTGCGGGTCAACAGTTCGGCGATGGCGTCGGCGCGGCGGTGGCGGGCGTCCAATCGTTCTCTTCCGGTGTGTTGGTGCCAGGCCATGTCGGTCTTCTTGTTCAACACCGCCCGGATCCCCTGGGCGGTGACCGGGTCGAACAACGCGAACAACCTCCACATCCCGTCGTCCTGCTCACAAAACGTCGCCATACGCGCCCTCTGTTGACGCTGGAGCCGCTTCTTGCCGTCAACATCACCGGCGAGTTCGTCCTGATGGTCGCGCACCGTGCGCCGCAACTCCTCCGGTGTCTGCGTCTCCGCCGCCTTCACCATCAACTCTTCGTCCAAAGGCCCGGCCTTGGCCGCCCCACCCAAAATACGGGCGTGCTCCGAAGTGATCCGCGATTGCGACAACGCGTCCCGGGCGGCGGGCACCTCGCTGAGCTGCTCGGCGTCGCGCATGACCCGATGCGCCTTCTGTCCCGAATGGCGCAACCCCTTCCGTATCGCCTGCGCCGTGTCATACGACCCGCACCGGCGTTGCTTCTCCGCCACCGCCTCAGCCAAGAACCCCTCCAAACGACTCAGAGCCCGACCCAACAACCCCAACCTCGCATCCAACCCCGCATCATCCAACCCACCCACATCCACCACACCCACCCAAACACCGGCCTCCCCACCAGCAGCCGGGAAAGCAGTCCCGACATCCGCCGACACATCGCCCACAGCCACACCACCAACGGCAGCCGCCACGCCACCACCGCCGCCGGCGTTTCCCCTGGTCACAACCCCAGAATCCATACCAACCACCCTACCGACACCAGTGACAACATCCCCCTGGGCCGGTCTGAGAGTGAGCCACTTTTAGCTGCGAAGCTGAAGAGCACCCGAGCAGCCCGGACTCCCCGGCTCCCCCCGTGGGCCGAAACTGTCACCCCCTCGGGGTAAGTTGCCACCATGAGGGATCAAGGAGGCGGCGGACTGTTCATCGTCGACAACAGCGAGTCGGGGTGGACCGGGCTGGAGTACCTGCGCCAGTGGACCGAGATTGCTCGCTCCTTCGATATCGCCACCGGCTTCTTCGAGATCGGCGCCCTGCTGGCCATGGAGGGCACCTGGCAGCAGCTCGACAAAATCCGAATCCTCATGGGCGACGAGGTGTCGCTGCGAACCCGCCAGGCTTTCAAGGAGGCCCTGCAGGACAAGCAGCAGCGTCTCGATGACAGCCTGGAAAACGAAAAGAGCCCGAATCCCTTCCTCGACGGTGTGGGAGCGGTGGTCGAGGCTCTGGAGTCGGGTCGAATCGAGTGCCGGGTGTACCGCCGGGAGAAGTTCCACGCCAAGGCCTACATCACCCACGCCAAGTTCGACGTGGTCGGCGCCCAGGCCCTGGTGGGCTCCAGCAACTTCACCCGGCCGGGCCTCACCCAGAACGTCGAGCTGAACATCCAGATCCAGAGCGGCCAGGAGGTGGCCCAACTTCAGGAGTGGTTCGATGCCCATTGGGAGCAAGCCGAGGATGTCACCGAGGAGGTGCTGCGGACCATCACCCGTCACACCGCCGAGTTCAGCCCGTTCGACATCTACGCCAAGGCCCTGCACGAGTTCTTCCGGGGTCGGGAACTCACCGCCGGCCAGTGGGACCAGACCGACTCCCGCATGTTCGGCCACCTTGATCAGTACCAGAAGGAGGCCTACTGGTCGCTCATGAAGATCGCCCGCCAGCACGGCGGCGCCTTCCTGTGCGACGGGGTGGGCTTGGGCAAGACCTTCGTCGGGTTGATGCTGGTAGAGCGGTTGGTGATGCACGAGAACAAGCGGGTGGTGATCTTCGCCCCCAAGGCGGCCAAGGAAGGGGTGTGGGAGCCCCACTTGCGTCGCTGGCTGCCACACATCGGCGGAATCGGCGGCAACGCCGACTTCTCCAACCTGACGTTGTTCAGCCACACCGACCTCACTCGGACCGGCGAGTTCCCTGAGCGGTTCGAACGCATCGCCGAATTGGCCGACGCAGTGATCATCGACGAGGCCCACCACTTCCGCAACCGCGGGTCCCGCGGCGAACACGGCAACGAGGACGGGCGAGACCGCCGGTCCCGTTATTGGCGTCTGTACGACCTGTTGAACAAGAAGGGCCGCACCAAGCAGCTCTTCATGCTCACCGCCACGCCGGTCAACAATCGGCTGGCCGACTTCCGCCACTTGGTGGAGCTGTTCTCCCAGGGTGACGAGGCCTACTTTGGCCCCAGTCTGGGAGTCCACAACCTCACGGACCACTTCAGCGTGATGGAGCGTCACCTTCAGGAATCGATTGGCGACGCCACGAGGGCACTTCCCGAGGGCTACGGCCCCGAGGTTCGCGATGCCCTCTCCGGCGACGAGATCTTCGAGGCCTTGGTGGTGCAACGCAGCCGGGCCTACGCCAAGGCCAGCCAAGTCCAAGAGCGAGGCGAGTCGTCGGCCTTTCCGCAGCGACAGCCACCTCAAGTGGCCGCCTACTCCATGGTCTCGGCGTACCGTGAGATTCTCAACCACTGCGAAGGCGCATTCGAGCGGGGTGACCCGCTGTTCACACTCGCCATCTACTATCCCCTGGCCTACTACATCGGTCCCGATAGCGACATTGACCCCCTGGAGAAGAACCGGCAGTGCCAAGTGGTGGGGCTCATCCGAACCATGATCCTCAAGCGGTTCGAGAGTTCGGCGTACGCCTTCGAGAAGTCCCTCAAGAGGCTGCTGCACAAACTCCTCGCCTTCCTTGAGGTCCACAGCAAGACCGACGAAGAGGTGAACCGGTTCGAAGAGTGGAAGCGTGATCACGCCAGAGTCATCCACCATCGACCTGAGGAGCAGTTCGGCCCCGAGGGAGAGGCCATCGACGCGGACGACACCGCAGACGACCAAAACCCCGAGGAAGACCTCATTCCTCGGGAAATGCTCGATGCCGCTGCCGACCAGGAACTCTCACGAGACGAGTACGACGTGCCCGAAATCCTGCAGAGTGTCTATGACGATCTCTACTTGATGGTGGTGCTCTTGAAGTGCTCCCAGCGATTCACCCCTGCTGAGGACGACAAGCTGGAGCAGCTCACGCGCCTGCTCACCTCCGAGGAGCTGTCGGGCCGCAAGGTGCTGGTGTTCACCGAATTCGCCGACACCGCCCGCTACGTCGCCCGACACCTGCGCCAGAGAGGCATCAGCGGGCTTGCGCAGATCGACGGCAGCTCGGAAGTGAATCGAGCCGAGGCCATCCGCCAATTCTCCCCCTACTACAACGGTGCAAGCTCAGCCGACCTGGCTGCTGATGGCCTCACCGAAACCAGGGTGCTGGTGTCCACCGACGTACTGTCGGAAGGGCTCAACCTGCAGGACGCCGACCGGCTCGTCAACTACGACATTCATTGGAACCCCGTGCGCCTCATGCAGCGCATCGGCCGGGTGGACCGCCGCATGGATCCAGAGGTCGAGGCCCGCATCGCCACCGACCATCCCGAGACGGCTCACGACCGCGGCACCGTCCAGTACTGGAACTTCCTACCCCCGGAGGAGTTGGACCGGTTGCTCGCCCTCTACGAAAGGGTCACCCACAAGGCCCTGCTAATCTCCAAGACTCTGGGCATCGAGGGAGAGAAGCTGCTGACCCCAGATGACGACTACGACCCTCTGAGGGAATTCAATACCGCCTACGAGGGCACCAGAACCCCGGTGGAAGACCTTCACCTGGAGTATCAGAAGCTCCTCAAGCAGTACCCCCACCTCGCCGATCGGCTCGACCGATTCCCCTCCTCGGTGTTCTCCGGGCGGCGAAGAGCATCCAACGGTGCCCGCGGCGTGTTCCTCTGCTACTCGCTACCCGCACTCGACACCCAGCAAACCGCTTTCACCCTCGAAGCCGGCCCAACCCGCTGGTACCTGTGGGATCTCCACCTCGACCAGGTGATCGAGGCCCCCGGCGACATCGCCACCAGCATCCGCTCCACCCCCAGCACGCCGCGACACTGCACCATGAAGAAGTCCTCGCTGGTGGACATACGAACTCAGATCCTCGCCCATATCCGCAACACGTACCTCAAACAGGTCAACGCCCCCCTCGACGCTCCCAAACCCAAACTGCTCTGTTGGATGGAGATGAATTGATGCCCACCGACTTGGATGCACGAATACGGGCACTACAGGATATCCGCACCTTCACCCAGGTATCCGTCTTCCTGCGTGAAGAACTCCACTGGCCACTGACGGGAGACGACCTCGACGACGAAAATCTCAGCGCCATTACTTACGACTGGAATGCCGAAGAGCTGGGCATAGACCCCGCCATCGTCGGCAACATGAAGCGGCTCCAACAATTTCGGCCTTTCACTGCGGAACAACACTGGGGCATTTTTCTCGTGCAGTTCGAGGGCCCGAGGCTTCTCATCACCCAACTCCGGCGCTTGCTCAGCGCTCTCGTCCGACAGAGGCGAAACCAGACCACCACAAGCCTGCCAGCGTGGAAGCGTGACGACCTGTTATTCATCGTGTTCACCGGCAGCGGCCGTACCGTAGAATTGCACTTCGTTGCCTTCTTTGATGAGGGCAGCCGCCTCCCATCTGTCCGCACGTTGACTTGGCTACCCCACCACTCTCCCCCTCAATATCTGAGGCGCCTGGCCAACTACCTACTGCCGAAGCTCTGCTGGCCCGACGAAACGGCCGATACGGAGCGATGGCGCGACAAGTGGCGATCAGCATTCAAGCTTCAGCCTGGGCAGGTCATCAAGGATGCCAGCCGCCTCGCCGACCGCATGGCCCGAACGGCCCGCGACCTGCGAGACCAAATCGCTTCGGAACTGCGGAAGGAAAGCGAGACCGATTGCGAGGAAGGAGATTCCGGCCCCTTCACGAAATTGATGTCTGAGGTCAAGGAAAGGCTGGTGGCCGACGTGGACGTTGACCGCTTCGCCGACATGTGCGCCCAGACCCTCGTCTACGGCACGCTCTCCAGTCGGGTCACCGACCCCGAGGGATTCGGTTCCTCACCGATATTCTCCGCCGTACCGCTGGCGAATCCCTTCTTGGCCGCGTTGTTCGAACAGGTTCACGACCAAGCCGCCACCCTCGACCTCGTTGACAGCGGCATTGAAGACTTCGTCGCCGACCTGCGAGTAACGGATGTCGAGTCGATCCTTGACCAGTTCGGCAACTCCTCCAAGGGTGGCGACCCGGTCATCCACTTCTACGAGGAATTCCTCAAGCAGTACGACAGCGATATGCGGGCCGACGCCGGGGCCTTCTACACCCCCCAGCCGGTCGTGGACTTCATGGTTCGGGCCGTGAACCAGGTGCTACGACAGCAATTCCACCTGCCCGCCGGTATCGCCGATGACGCCACGTGGAAGGAAGCGTCCGACCGCAATGGCTTCAAGGTGCCCGAGAGCTTGGACCCTGACTCGCCGTTCGTAACTATGCTCGATCCCGCCGCCGGAACCGGTACGTTCCTGGTGGCCTGGCTCCGCCACGCCAAAAGCTCATATGGGAATGCAGGAGGCACGTCCGACGGCTGGACTGACCACCTGCGCAGAGTCGTGCTTCCACAGATGCATGCCTTTGAACTCATGCTCGGCCCCTACGCCATAACTCACCTCAAGGTGGCTATGGAACTTCTCGCCCAAGGAATCGACCACGGGGGCGCAACAATCCTCCTGACCGACACGCTCGAATACCACGGTAAGCAAATCCAGATTCCGTTGGCAGAAGACCCGTTGGCCGCCGAAGGCCAGCGAGCGGCTGAACTCAAAGAGTCAAAGCGGTTCACTGTAGTCATTGGCAATCCCCCTTACGATCGCGTCACCGGGGACGCGGGCAAGCGCAAAGGAGGCGTGGTTCGCCACGGTAGTCCCGGTCTTGAGGCCTTGCTGAGCAAAGTGATCGAACCAATGAGCCAAGCCGGTCTCGGTGTACACGTGAAGAATCTCTACAACGACTATGTGTACTTCTGGCGCTGGGCCGAATGGCAGGCCACCGAGTTGCCCAAAGGCCCGGGGGTGGTTGTGTTCATCACTGCCTCGTCATATCTCCAAGGAGTCTCGATGGGGGGTCTTCGCCACCTGCTGCGCAGCTCTTTCGACGACCTGTGGATTATTGATTTAGGAGGAGAGGGCCGCGGTGCTCTCACAGAGGATAACGTGTTTGACATACAAACTCCAGTTGCCATTGCTATAGCAGTCTGCAAGGGATCAGAAGCTACTGAGACTTGCAATGCACACTACTACCGCGTATTAGGCACTCGAAGTGAAAAGTTCAGTCAACTTGAGGAATTGTCGCTGGACGACATCTCCCAGAAGGTCCCCGGCCAAGCAATGGACCCCCTTACGCCGCGCAGCCCCAACCAATACTACGACTGGCCGGAGGTCACAGATCTGTTTCCATGGATAAGATCTGGCTCAAAGTTCCAGAGAACCTGGCCTATTGCTGAGAGCCATACTCTGCTAAGGCGCAGATGGAGGGAGCTTGTTTCGGCCATACCACGTCACAGACTTGAACTCCTAAAGGAGACTCGAGATAGAAATACAACAACGACGCCACTTCCATTGTTGCGAAATGAAACACGCCTAGTTGCAGTCGAACGGCTTGATCGCGAAGACCTCCCAGAAAGCTACCAGCAATACGGTTATCGCAGCTTTGATCGCCAGTGGGTCATCGCGGACCATAGGTTAGCTGATATGCCTGGGCCATTGCTTTGGCAAGTCCGAGGTTCACAACAGGTGTACCTCACTACTCTGACCTCCACAAATCTGGGCAACGGACCGGCGGCTACGGCGACCCCCTATGTGCCCGACCTGGATCACTTTCGTGGCTCTTACGGTGCCAAGAGCATCATGCCCTTGTACCGAGATGGCAAGGGCTCGGAGCCCAACATCGCTGCAGGTCTGGTCGACGCCCTCGGCAAGCATCTCGGCTTGCCGGTGAACAGCGAGGACGTGGCCGCTTACGTGTATGGCCTCTGCGGCACTCCGGCTTTCTGTGAGCAGTTCGCTGGCATCCTGGCCGAAAGGGCTGGGCCCGTCCACATTCCCATGACCGCCGAATCCGAGCTGTTCCAGCGGGCCATCGAGCTGGGTCGCGACCTGCTCTGGTGGCATACCTGGGGCGAGCGATTCGCACCCCCTGGCGCCACTGGCCTCCCTGCGGGCGAAACCCAGCAGATCAAGCCGGTTGAGGGAATGCCCGAGAAGTTCGCCTACGACCCGAGCACCGGTCACCTCACCGTTGGCACCGGTGTCTTCGCCCCGGTTAGCCCCGAAGTCTGGGACTTCCAGGTCAGCGGCCTCGAGGTTCTGCGATCATGGCTCGGCTACCGTATGAAGAAGCGCAAGGGTCGGAGATCCAGTCCCCTCGATGACATCCGCCCCACCCGCTGGACCCAATCCGAGGAACTCCTCCGCGTCCTCGCCATCCTCCAACACACCGTCGACGTCACCCCCACCGCCAAGACCCTCCTCTCCGAGATCCTCGACTCCCCCCTCATCCCCACGTCCTCCCTCCCCACCCCCCAACCCCACCAACGCAAACCCCCCAAGAAACTCACTTGACAGGCAAATCACATAGATGATATTATCGGAACATGGTATTTTCTCAGACCAACTTCCATAGTGTACTGAATGACACGACCTCAAGCACTGATTCAGACACTAACCACAGTGCTATCTTTGCACTGAGGAAGCACCGGCGGCAGCTTGCCAAAAGGAGAGAATTACATAAGGGGCCCTTTAGGAGTGAGCTATCTGACCGTACTTGTGCACGAATCTTCCATCTTCTCAAGGCTTTTGCATCGGATTATTCGACGTACTACAAGGGGTATGATGCACTTTTTTCTGGAGCTTATTTGACTGTCTGCCGACAATTGGGGCTATACACTTTAGATGATACTGCGAGGTTCAATGGACTCGACAGCATAGACAAACAACGGCGTCGACAGTTTCTGGCAGTAATTCAAATGCGATCTGCAGATGTTGAACTCATCTATTCGATGGTGGAAGCATTTTGGATTGAACTTAGAAAGGTCATATGGGAGGTAGGGCACTTCGAAAGGGAAGTTCAACAGATACTAGAAGACGGTGAAGTAGACCACGATTTTATCAATGGGAAGTTCATTCCCCGCTCTGAACAAGTGATGCATGAGGAAGTGGTCCAACCCACAGTCACTCTTCTTTCAGGTCGGCCTGACCTGCAAGAAGCCGAGAGCCTCTACATGGATACCCTAAGGTCAATCCGAGAGCAAAGATACGATGACGCAATCACCCATGCTACTTCAGCGCTGGAAGATACCTTTCGTACCTTGGGCTGCGGAGATGAGACCGAAAACTTAAAGAAGCGAGGTGAGGTAGCCATAAGCCGGGGCCTTCTGGCTTCCCACGACAAACCACTACTGGGTTGGGTTACGGCGGACAGAGGTGCGAAGGGTAACGCCCATGGCCGGGGTCATAACACTTCACGTGCAGATGCATGGTTCACCCTCCACATTGTCGGAGCACTGATCCTACGCCTTGCAGAAGGCCCAAACCGAGGATCATGAACCAACCAGTTCTCCCTTGAGGTCTTCGAGCTGGCCAGTGGTGAGTTTGAGGTGGTCAGCGAGGTCTCGGGTCGTCAGGCGGCCACGACCCATTGCTTCCATAAGCGTGCCTGGCAGGCGAGTTCCGAGCTGCCCGATCCGCTTGAGGGATGCACGCCGACCACCGCCACCTCCTCCTGGGGCGTTCCAGTCATGACCAGCCAACTGAGAGGCAACGGCCGGATACAGCGTGGGCTTGGCCAGGTCGAGTTCTTGGAGTCGAATGGCCGTGGCGCGTGTGCTGACGGAGAACTTTTTGGCGATCCTGCGTGCAGTGTCGGGATCATCAGTCGGAGAGGCGGCAGTGATGCCGTAGGCCTGGGCCACTTGCCTGAGATCGTCTGCAGGCAAGAGGAAGGCTGCTGCGAACCTCTCGCACCAGCGCTCGACTGAAGCACTCTGTTGGCCGGGGATCACAAAGCTCTGGCAGGCGGCGTCGGTGCGAGTCAGAAGATGGGCTACCTCGTGGAAGAGGGTGAAGATCCGGGCGGTCGGGTGGTAGGCGGTGTTGACGGCCACCATGGGGGCGAAGTCATCCCAGGCACTGAAGCCCCGAATACTGTCCTTGCCCATGGAGAGCTGCAGCACCAAGATGCCTTGATCTTCCAGGTAACTGCGCCAGGCACGAAACGCCACCGCCGGAGTGGCCCACTTGATCTGCTCAGCAGCGTTGACGCCCGACGCTGATCGCTCCGCCCGAGCGACCTGGAGCGGGTCATCAACCGTCCGGTAATTTGCCAATTCGACTTTGGGGGTGCCGGCGTCCCGCAACACCCAGCCCATGAGACCCTGCAATCTGCGGGCCCAGCGGATCTGGTCAATCTCATTGGGACTGAGCCTGCGGTCCCCGAGCCCCGGGGCTTTGCGGAGCGCCGTGGGCATGCCTGCGTCTCTGGGTGGTTGGGGGAGGAAGAACAAGGCGGACGGCCGCTTCAGCGCCTTCACGAGCTTGCTGAACTGACCCCTCGTCGGCGAGCACTCTGCCTTCTCCCAAGCCTGAAGCCGTTCCACGTCGGTCTTCACGCGTTCGGCCAGCTCTGCCTGAGTCAGCCCGGCCTCCTCGCGAGCCCAGGTGAGTACATCTGCCGTGATCGGAACGGTGTAGGAAGCCATGTCACCCATCTGCCAGCGGATTTGCCGCTCGGGGAAGCCTGCTCATCGTACCCCAGCCCGACATACCTTCAATTGGATATCGCTCCAACCCCGGCCCCCCTTGCTGCTCTGCCCACGGAGGTTGTCGGCTCGGGTGGGTGGCTCCACTATTGGGAGAGGCGTGCGCTGACCAGGCGGTTCAGGCTGACCCCCTCCTCCGCGGCGGCCAGCACGAGGGCACGGTGCAGAGACTCGGGAACCCGAACGTTGAATCTGCCGGAGAACCGGCGCTCCGAGATCGGCTGAGGAACGGACTCGCCAGCCGACTCCAGGTCAGCGACAACCTGAACAACGAGCTCCACGAGACCGCGCAGTGCCTTGCCTTGGTCGGCGTGAAGCCATAACAGCGAGGGGAACTCGGCGACTGTGGCCACGTACTCATCATCCTCAGCGGACCACACGACCCGGTAGGCGTAGTGCTTCACATCAGTCACTTCTGTACCTCTTTCAACTTGTCGATTGCCTTGAGCACCTGACGCACCTGGTAGAGCTTTATCGCGACGGGCCCGCCAATCTCCGCAACCTCAGGATGGTATCGATAGTGGTACTGCCTTCAACCCGCTGAGCACGGCTGTTGGCGTTCGTCGGCCTTCCGGTCCAAGCTGGCCAAATGGGCGTCGATGGCGTCGACACGGCCCGCCGAAGGTGGTGTCCGGCTAGAGGAGCGTTCAGTTCGTGCAGCCGAGGACGTCGTGCAGACGGGGAACAAGCTCCTTGGCCCGGTCGAAGGAACCGGTCAGCATGCGGATTTCGAGCGTTCGGTCCTGGCGGCAGGCAAACCACACAGTAGCGACGCCGTTCCGATTTAGGATCTCGACATCCACACCATCGACGGCTTCAGTGCTGACCGACTCATAGTCCCCCAGGGGTGTGCCCTTGTTCGTGAGGACAATGCCAACCTGGTACGAAGCACTCTCATCCGGTTCGCTCGCCCAGATGCTGGCCGACATAGGAGAGCCGGTGCTGGCCAGCAAGATGTCGCCCAACCCGAGGGACTCCAGCGCGACGATGAGTTCAGTCTGATGCTCACGCGGCGGCACGATCGGAGTCTCCCCGTCCTGCGGGCTGCCAGTGGCACGCGGTTCGGCTTCATCGACTGCACCGATGGCATGGGAGACGAGAGCCCCGTCTTCTCGGATTCGGTCAACCGCGCCCTCATACGCCTCTGCCTGATCCTGGAGCTGCTTGGCGAACTTGCGGGCGACGAGAGCGTTCTCGGCTTCGATTCGGGCAAGGCTGAAACCCTCGATCCAGATTTCTTCGCAAGCCATCACTGCCTCTCCGGCACCCGACACGCCGTCTATGAGGCTTTGCTCGAGATCAGCCATTGTGTCGGCCTTGACTCCGTAACGGGCGGCACATGACGCCAGCTCTGCTCGTGTCGCCGCCAATTCCGGCCCGTCGGGGAGGTCTGCCAATTCAGCCTGGATCTCCGGGAGAAACTCGCGACGCAGCGCCCAGATTCCAGGGATCGCCGCTTGGGCCTCGCCCAGACACTCCGCCTCAGCGGAACCGGCCTGGGCCATGCACATCGCGACAAACTCCTCTCTCTGATGCGCCTCCCACGCTGCGATGGTCTCGTCTCGGCCAACGTCGGCCGGCGCTCGACCGAAGCCGGGAACCGCGGACAACTCGGACTCGCTGACCCCGGAAGGCGCCTTGCTGGTTCCGCTGACAGCCAACACCACGGCCACACCGGCCAACAACGAGAAAGCCGCAAGAACGATCACGATTCTGATCTTGCGCTTCTTGCCTTGAGCAGTCACGTTGACCTCAGAGCCTCCCCCACTGGTGGAGTGATTGCCTCCGGGCTCGGGGGGTGAGGGGTACCTTCACATTCTACTGGTGGGGCCATGGCCACGGTGGCGGGGAGGCAGTGGACGCGGCTGGCTCGTTCTGCGTCGGCCGAAATCGACGTAGGCCCTACTCAGAAGCCCTGTGCCGCTTCGACGTTTCTGTTGCCTCCAAGGAGACGGAGACATATTGGAATGGGCAGTGGCTGTCGGGCCTTCAGTCGTTGTACTGCTCCAGTCGATCATCGAATGAACCGACGCTGTCGGAGACGGCAGGGGTCGCGTCGGCGAGTGCCTGGCCGGCTTCCTCGGCATTCAGACCTCCCAGGGTGTCGGCAAGGGGACCGCGGCCATGTCCTTCTTCAGACGCCGTGACCACGTCATCGGTCATTGAGAAGACTGCCCGAGGTGACGCCAGAGTGATCCCCTCTGGTTCCGCGATCAACCCCACGAGGTACTCCTTGCCCAGTTCCATGCGCTCAGCCCCTTCGAGAATCATCGGGATGCGATTGCCGTCGCGCACCGCGTAGCCCGTCACCATGGGGTTGATGGTGTCCGGTATCGCCACGGAGGAGTCGGCCTTCCAGACGACCGACTTCACGTCAAGTTCAACACTTCGAGAGGCATAGCCCTCGCCGTGCTGCGCTCCACCACCCGCAACAGAGCCCGCCGTCTCGCTCTTGACCTCGACAACAGCCCAGGCACTCGAGAACGAGCGGGCCTCGGCCAACGTGTCCATCGGGTACCGCTCCTCCCCTTGGACGGTGATGGCATCGACAGTCGGCGGATCATCTCCCGACGAGGGCCCGCACGCCGCGCCGACCGTGACGATGACGAGGCAAACCAAGAGGGTCGTCCGCCCAGCAGAATTGATCAGTCTCACTTCAGCACTCCTCCCATCCGAACGCCTCACCTGACTCACGCAGTAGGCCCTTATCTTTAGTACGCTAACTAACTATTGTGATACGTTAGTCACCTAACGAACGATGTCAAGTCAACTACCATGCGGACATGGGCGAGACGTTTGACGACCCCGATGTGACCCGGGAGGCCTGGAGCCGCCTCCACCCGAAAGAGGATCTCGCAGTATTCGATATCGCGATACGCATCCAGTGCCTGGCGGCACTCCTGGCCGCCCGATACGACGCAGCCGTCAAGACCCACGGATTCGCCGCATACGGCGACTACTCCGTGTGTGCGGCAGTCCGACGCAACGGTCATGGCACCACTCCCAGCGCGTTGGCCGATGAGCTGCTCGTGACCCGCGCCGGCATGACAGGCCGACTCTCGCGTCTCCACGGTGCCGGCTTCATCGAACGACACACGTCCGAGCAAGACGCCCGAAGCCTCAACATCCGACTCACCCCACTTGGCCGCCGACGCGTCGACGCGACCTTTTCCTCCCTCCAAGTCGAACGAACGCAGGCGCTGGCATCACTCACGACTGGCCAACAGGAACAACTGGCTACACTCCTCCGCGCCGCGCTGACAGAGGACGAGCCATCCTGACCGATCAGCGGGACATCCGTAAGTGTGCCAGTACCCCTGGGATTTTGATGCACCGGTAAACTGCATTGACCGTCTTTCGACATCTCTTCGATGCCACAGCAGCCATTTCCGAAACTTCAGCCCTTGTCCCTACAACACCACTTCTGTAGATCCCAAGGCTCACACGGCGGCTGCATCGCATTCAAGCGAACGGCTTCCACCCTAGCAGCGTGATGTCCTGGAAATATCTCTACCTTCTGAACACTCTGTTGGATCATTACACCTGTTGTTATGCATTCTTCCATGACTGGTCATTTGAAACAGAACCAGAGGCTAAATCGAAGAATGGATTTGACAAATTGCTTTACGGATCTTGTTGTTTTGAATTCTTGGACCTATCATCAGGCAAATGGTTTAGCTGCAAGCAGTTGCCAAGTTGCGACGATCTCTTTTTGTGAAGGGCACATCAATCACCCGGTTAGGAAAGCAAATGGAACAATCTTGCTACCCTTTACCCACGTCTCGATCTCTTTGGTCGACTCCTTGGCCTTTGGTCACGGTGATCTTCTGTACGTTGCTGCTGGTCGTGGCGGGGTGTGGGAGCAACGGCGGAGAAGGGAAGGGATCGAGTGCTTCGGTTGTTGATCAGATTATGGAACTCAGTGCTTCCGGTTCGTTTGCTCAGCCGTTGTACTCGTCAGTTCGGGAGACAACGCCGCTCACCGCGTTCTACGTTGACGGGGTTCGGGTCGAACCCGTGTCCGACCTGTTTGTGGTCGGAACAGTGCGTGAGGTGACCGGTGGCAAGGGGTATTCCTGGCCCGACGGCCCACAAGTGTCGGGCTGGCCGTCGACCATGCAGGTACACGACTTCGACTCCGGTGACGCCCAGGTCTCCACCATCCACCTCTCGGTTGCCGTCGAGGAATCCCTTCATCTCGATCCGGCTCATGCCGGGATGAAGAGTCTGACCGTGGGCTTGGCCCTGCTGAGTCCGATCGACATCGACGCCCTCGCCACCCAACTCGAAGGCAAGCGGATTGCCTTGCCCTTGCAGGCCGAGGCCCGCAGCCACGAGCCCGGCGTGTTCGGTGTGCTCCACGGGGGCGGGCTACTGGGATTCGTGGACACCACCGACACCGTGTCGTTCCCGGCCTTCAGTCTCGACCCCTACCCCGGTGACCCCCACCCCCCGGTGCCACTCGCCGAATTGCTGGATCCGCCCGCAGAAATCAGGCTGCGCACCGTCGATGGCCAGTTTGTGCGTGAGCAAGCCCCAGACTCGACCGGGGATGGGCCGTAGGGTCATGGCGCGTTCGGTGAATTGCCTGGAGAGATCGTCGGGTCGCTTCTCTCGCCCGTAGGAAATCAGCCACAACGCCCCTCGGCGGGGCGCGTAGGGTCTTGGCGGTGTCGAGTGCTGAAGGCCTGTCGAGGAACCCTGCCCAAGCATCTGCCGGTCTGCCCGGACCGGGCGAACTGGAAGTGCTGGCGGTTGAGGCGGCGGGGGTGGCGGCTTCGCTGTTGCGGGAGGAAGCCGGGGCGAAACGGCAGGTCTCGGCCAAGTCGTCGCGCACCGACTTGGTTACCGACATGGACGTGGCCTGCGAGGCCGCCATCGTGGAGTTCCTGGCCTCCCGCCGTCCCGACGACGGGATTTTGGGCGAGGAGGGCTCCGGGCGCGACGGTACCAGCGGGGTGCGCTGGATCATCGATCCCATCGACGGCACGGTGAACTTCGTGTACGGCCATCCCGGCTACGGGGTGTCGGTGGCCGCCGAGGTGAACGGCGAGGTGGTGGCCGGGGCGGTGATCGACCCGGTGCTCGATCAGGTGTTCACCGCCCACTCCGGCGGCGGGGCCCGCCGCGACGGCGCACCCATCACCGTGCGCCCCGACGCCGATCCGGCCCTGGCCCTGGTGGCCACCGGCTTCTCCTACCGGCACGACCAACGGCCCCGCCAGGCCGAGATCCTGCGCGAGGTGCTCCCGCTCATCGGCGACATCCGACGGGTGGGCGGCGCTGCCCTGGACCTCTGCGCGGTGGCCTGCGGCCGGGTGGACGCCTTCTTCGAGGTGGGGCTCAACCCCTGGGACTACGCCGCCGGTGCCCTCATCTGTGCCGAGGCCGGCGCCATCGTGCAGGACCTGCACGGGGGTCCGCCCAGCCCCACCTTCGTTTTCGCCGCCACCCCCGGAGTGGCCCCCGCCCTGCTGGAGCTGCTGCAACGCACCCGAGCCGATCAGGTCGAGCCGAGTTAGCGCGCCCCAGTAGCCCGCTCCCACACCACCCCCACCCCCCGAGACCAAGAATCCCGCGCCGGAAGAAGCGCCGGTCGGCCCGAGCCAAAACCCAACCTCGGCCCGTGCCACCCTTTGCCCGCGGAAATCGGGCACCATTTGGGGGTGGGAACTCGCATCCTGGCCATTGAGGACGACAAGAGGATCCGCACCGCCGTTCGCCTGGCCCTCGAGGACGAGGGCTGGGAGGTGGCGGAGGCGGCCAACGGCCAAGAGGCGTTCGACGCGTTCGCCGAGGCCCCGGCCGACGTGGTGCTCATCGATATCATGCTCCCCGACATCGACGGCTTCGAGGTGTGCCGCACCCTGCGCCGCACCAGCGACGTCCCCATCATCATGGTCACCGCCCGAGCCGACACCCACGATGTGGTGGCCGGCCTGGAAGCCGGCGCCGACGACTACCTGACCAAGCCGTACGCCCCCAAGGAGCTGTCCGCTCGCATCCGGGCCCTGCTCCGCCGGGTCCGCACGGCCGACACCGCGCTGAGCGACCTGCGTTTCGGCACCCTGGAGATCCTGCCCGAACAGGGGGTGGTGACGGTGAGCGGCGAGGAGGCCCACCTCACCAAGACCGAGTTCCGCCTGTTGGTGGAGCTGGCCACCAACGCCAACAAGGTGCTCAGCCGGGAGGTGCTGTTGGAGCGGGTGTGGGATCTCGGATACTTCGGCGACGGCCGGCTGGTGGACGTCCACGTCCGCCGCCTGCGCACCAAGATCGAAGTCGATCCGGCCAACCCGCGCTACGTGGTCACCGTGCGCGGCATCGGCTACAAGCTCGTCGCCTAGCGGTGTGGCCAACCTGGTGAAGCCCTGGTCGCGGTCGGGCACCGACACCCGCCGCCCAGAACGGCGGGCCCGCTGGTGGCGCCGGGCCGTCTCCCGGGCCCGACGGCTGCGGCTGCGCACCCGCATCATCCTGGCCTTCGTGTTCACCACGCTGTTGCTGTCGGCGTTGCTCAGCGTGACCGTGTTCGCCGTCACCCGTCAGAACCTCCTCAACGGGCGGGAGAACGACGCCCTGGCCACGGTGGGGTTCAACGCCTCGGTGGTCAACCGCCGCCTCAGCCCCGACATCGAATCCGAGGCGCTCCAGAACCTGGTCAGCACCCTGGCCACGCCCGAGGGCTCCCGCCCGGTGCTGCGGGTGGGCGGCGATTGGTTCCAGCCGTCGTTCGAGTTCGAGCAGGGCGACATCAACGAGCGACTCCGCCGGGCGGTGGAGAGCGGCTCCCCCGCCCGGATGCGCTACCGGGTGCGGGACAAGCCCTTCTTCGTGGTGGGCATTCCCATCCCCGGCCACAACGCCTCCTACTACGAGGCCACCCCCCTGGACGAGATCGAGGACACCCTGGGCTCGCTGGGCATCCTTCTGGCCAGCGCGGGCGGAGGGGTCACCCTGGCCTCGGCCGGACTGGGCTTTTGGGCCAGCCGCCGGGTGCTCCGCCCCCTGGTGGACATCGGCGAGGCCGCCCGGTCCATCGCCCACGGCGATCTCAGCACCCGGCTGGAGGCCGGGGCCGACCGGGAGCTCATCGCCCTCACCGACTCCTTCAACGAGATGGTGAGCGCCCTGCAGGACCGCATCGCCCGCGACGAGCGGTTCGCCTCCGAGGTGAGCCACGAGCTGCGATCGCCCCTCATGACGCTCAGCGCCTCGGTGGAGGTGATGAACACCCGCCGGGCCGAGCTGCCGGAACGGGCCCGGACCGCCCTCGACCTGCTCACCGAGGACGTGGACCGGTTCGAGCACCTGGTGGAAGACCTTTTGGAGATCTCCCGTTTCGACGTGGGCACCGCCGAGTTGGACCTGGACGTGTTCAACGTGCTCGAACTGGTGGAGAACGCGGTGGCCGCCACCAGCACGGAGGCCATTCCCATCACCTGTGACCCGGCGGCGGCCCGGGTGCGGGTACGGGCCGACAAGCGCCGGCTGGTGCAGGTGATCGACAACCTGGTGAACAACGCCCAGAAGTACGCCGGGGGGGCCACCGGGATCTTCCTGCGCTACCGCCCCCGGGGCATCGAGATCGCGGTGGAGGACGCCGGACCGGGGGTGGACCTCGACGAGCGGGAGCGCATCTTCGACCGCTTCTCCCGGGGTCGCCGGGCGGGCGAGCGGGGAGCCACCACCGGGGTGGGTCTGGGACTGGCGCTGGTGGCCGAGCACGTACGGCTGCACCAAGGCCGGGTGTGGTGCGAGGATCGGCCCGACGGACGGCCCGGCGCCAGATTCGTGGTGTATCTCCCGGTGGCCGCGCCATGAGCCGGGCCAGAATCCACCGGCAACGGGCTCGGACCCACCGGCAACGGGCTCGGACCCGCCGGCGAGCAGCACGGGCCGCGGTGGCGGCCATGCTGCTGGTGGGCGCGGCCTGCTCGGTGCCCGAGGACAGCCGCCCCCGGGCCCTGGACGAATCGCACGTGCCCGAGGTGCTGGCCGAACCCACCGAGTCGCCCGCACCCACCCCCCTGATCACCCAGGAGGTGCTCATCTACCTGATCGACGAGAACAATCTGCTGGCCCCGGTGGCCCGCAGCGTGGCCAGCCCGGCCCGGGCCACCGCGGTGCTGGAGGCCCTGTTCTCGGCCCCCAACGAGGCCGAATCGGAGCAAGCCCTGTCCACCGCGTTGCCGGCCGACGTGGAGGTGACCTCGGTCAGCGTCGACTCGGCCAACGACCTGGTGACGGTGGCCCTGGAGTCGGAGGTGTTCGAGCAGCGGTTGGAAGGCGAGAACCGCCAGCTCGCCGTGGCCCAGTTGGTGTTCACCGCCACCGCGACCACCAACTCCACCCGATTCTCCCTGCTGCTGAACGACAACCCCGTGCCCCTGCCCACCGACACCGGGGAGAGCGACGTGCCGGTCTCACGCGACGACTTCCATTCGGTGGACCCCGACTACCAGCCCGAACCCGAACCGGAACCCACCGAGAGCCCCACCCCGGCCCCCGACCCCGAACCGACCCCGCCACCGGACACCCCGACGCCCGAACCGACGCCCACCGCCACAACCGAGCCCACCCCGGAACCCACTCCGGAGCCCGAGCCCACCCTGCCCCCCGGCTTCACCCTCGACTTCTCCTAGAGCGGCCAGACCCCACGGCTACGAGGGCTGGTGGCGTCCCCGAGCGTCCCCGGCGGCAGCAGACCCCGAATCCGAAATCAGGGGAAGAAGGCCCGGGCCACGTCGTAGAGGGCGGGGCTGACCGGCTTCAGCTCGGCCACGGCGTCGACCAGCGGCACCCGAACCATCTCCCCGCCCCGGAAGGCCACCATCGTGCCCCAGTCCTCGTCGTGGACGGCGTCGATGGCGGCGATCCCGTACCACGAGCACAGCACCCGGTCGAGCGCGCTGGGGGTGCCCCCCCGCTGCACGTGGCCCAACACCGTCACCCGGGTGTCGAACCCGGTGCGGGCCTCGATCTCGGCGGCCACCGTGTGGCCGATGCCCCCCAGCCGAACATGGCCGAACTGATCGATTTCCGGCTCGGGCAGCTCCATGGTCCCTTCCTTGGGCCGGGCCCCCTCGGCCACCACCACGATGGACGCCCAGCGTCCCCGCTTGTGGCGGGTGATGATGGCCTCGGCCACCGCGGCGATGTCGAAGGGCTCCTCGGGGATGAGGGTGAGCGTGGCCCCTCCCGCGATGCCCGCCCACGTGGCGATGTGGCCCACGTGACGACCCATCACCTCCACCACCATCACCCGGTCGTGCGACTCGGCGGTGGTGTGCAGCCGGTCGATGGCTGCGGTGGCCACCCCCACCGCGGTGTCGAAGCCGAAGGTGAGCTCGGTCAGGCCGATGTCGTTGTCGATGGTCTTGGGCACCCCCACCACGTTGGCCGCCCCGGCGTCGTTCATCGCCACCCCGGCCGACAGCGTGCCCTCCCCGCCGATGACGATCAGCGCGTCGGTACCGGTGGCCTCCATGGTGGCCCGCACCCGCTCGGTCCCGTCGTCGTACATCCGGGGGGACAGCCGGGAGGTGCCCAACACGGTGCCGCCCCGAGGGAGCGACCCCCGCATGCGCTGCACGTCCACCTCGATGAACTCGCCCTCCAGCACCCCCCGCCACCCGTCCAGAAAGCCGATCACGGTGTCGCCGTAGTGACGCTCGGCCTTGCGGGTGATGGCCCGGATCACCGCGTTCAGCCCCGGACAGTCGCCACCCCCGGTCAACACCCCGACCCTCATTGCGGCAAGACCCCGACTCGCACGACGTCAACCCCTCGACTGGCGCTGCACCAACACCGCGACGCTCACCGGCAGCTTCGGGTTCCCCGCGCTACCCGAGTTCGGTCAGCGTCTGGCGGAGCTGGCGGACGGCCTGGGCGGTGCGCTGCTCGTTCTCGATGAGGGCGAACCGCACGTGCCCCTCGCCGCCGGGGCCGAAGCCCACCCCGGGCGACACCGCCACCCGGGCGTCCCGGACCAGCATGGAGGCGAACTCCACCGACCCCATCTGGTGGTAGGGCTCGGGAATCCGGGCCCACACGAACATGGTCCCCTGGGGCGGCTCCACCGGCCAGCCCAGGCGGTTCAGGCCCGAGCAAAGGGCGTCGCGGCGGCCCTGGTAGATGTCGCACACCTCCTTGGGAAAGCCGGGGGCCTCGTTCAGGGTCACGGTGGCGGCGATCTGGATGGGCTGGAAGGTGCCGTAGTCGAGGTACGACTTGAGCTTGGCCAGTGCGGCCACCACCTCGGGGTTGCCCACCATGAAGGCCACCCGCCACCCGGCCATGGAGAACGACTTGGTCATGGAGTAGAGCTCCACGGCCACGTCCTTGGCCCCGTCCACCTGCATGATCGACGGCGGCAGGTAGCCGTCGTAGCCCAGGTCGGCGTAGGCGAAGTCGTGCACCAGCAGCACGTCGTGCTCCTGGGCGAAGGCCACCACCTCGGCCATGAAGTCCAGATCCACACACGCCGCGGTGGGGTTGTGGGGGAACGACAGCACGATGATGCGGGGCTTGGGCCAGGAGTACTGCCACCGCTCCTGCATGGTGGCGAAGAAGTCGGACCCGGTGCTGAGCGGTATCTCCCGCACCTCGGCCCCGGCGAACAGCGGGGCGTACAGGTGGATGGGGTACGAGGGCGACGGCACCAAGGCGGCGTCGCCGGGCTGCAGCAGGGTCCACATCAGATGGGAGAAGCCCTCCTTGGCCCCGATGGTGTTGATCACCTCGGTGTCGGGGTCCAGGTACACCCCGAAGCGGCGGGCGTAGTAGCCGGCCAGGGCCTCACGCAGCTTGGGGATGCCCCGACTGGCCGAGTAGCGGTGGTTGCGGGGGTTGCGGGCCGCCTCGGCCAGCTTCTCCACCGCCACGTCCGGGGACGGGAGGTCGGGGTTGCCGAACCCCAGGTCGATGATGTCGTGGCCCGCCCGGCGACCCTCCACCTTCAGGTCGTTGATGATGGTGAAGACATAGGGGGGCAGGTTGTTGATCCGACGAAACTCCACCGGCCCAACCTACTTTCCGACGGGGGCCTCGGATCGGCGGCGCAAATCCTCCAGGGCGGTGTGCATGATGCGGGCCTCGGCCCGGCGCTTCACGAACCCCGGCAGGGGCATCACCATCTGCACGGCCAGGTGGTAGGTGACCTCGGTGCGGTCGGGCTCGCCGAGTACCGGGTTGAAGCAGTACTCCCCGTCGAGGCGCCGGGTGAGGTCGCCCTGTACCAGCCGCCAGGACACCCGCAGGGGGTTCGACCCGTAGTAGTACTCCAGCAGGTAGGTGGTGCTGCGGCCCATGGCCGCGGCCCGAAACGACACCAGCCCGCCCCGACCGTCGTCGTCTCGCCGGAGAATCTCGGCCTGCTTGACCTCGGTGGCCCACTCGGGATACGACTCGAAGTCGCACACCACGTCGAAGCACCGCTGGGGCGAGGCCTCGATGGAAATGCTCTTGGTGGCCTGGTCAAACATCGTCACCGTTCCTGCGGGGGTCGTGGCGTGGTGGGCTGCGGCCGTCGGTGGGGCGAGGCGGGAATTCGCCGTGGGCGGCTCCCCACGCGCCGGACAGACCCAATGCGTACACGGGCACCAGGATACCGAACGCGGCGGCGGTGTAGGGGCGCGCCGAGGCGGTGGCCAGGGCCACCACCAGCTCCACGACGAGGGCTCCCATCATGGAGAAACGCACCGAACGGGGCGCACAACCGGCCAGAAAATACAGGCCGCCCACCGCGATCACCTGGTGACGGCTGCGCTGCAGGGCCCGCTGGAAGGCCCAGAGCATGGCCCCGCTGCCGACGGCCAGGAGTCCGAGCGACACCACCGCAAAAGGCACGGCCAACGGATCGCCGACCACGGTGATGGCCACCGCCATCACGGTGAAGCCGCCGGTGCCCCACCAGGCGGCCCGCAACACGCCCCGGCCGTCCACCGACGAGGGCACCAAGCGCTCGGGCCATGCCATCAGGGCTTCCCCGACAATCCGGTCACCGACGGACTGCGCATCGACAGATTGGTCACCGACCAGCCGTATACCGACACCCGAGGCACCCCGCTAGGGCTTCTCGATCCGGGCGATGACCTCGGCGATCACCGTGCGCAGGCGTTCGGCCAGGTGGTCGTAGGAGAACTCGGCCACCGCCCGCAGCCGGGACTCCACCCCCATCCGCCCGCGGCGGCCCGGATCCGACAACAGAGCGTCCAGAGAGGCGGTCACCGCGTGCCGGTGGTGGGGCTGATCCACCACCAGACCGGTGCGCCCGTGATCCACGGCCTCGGCCGCTCCCCCGCTTTGGCCGGCCAACTGGGGCACCCCGGCGGCGGCCGCCTCCAGGAACACGATGCCGAACCCCTCCTGCTCCAGGCCCGCCCACCGGCTCCGGCACATCATGGCGAACACGTCGGCACAGCCGTAGAGATCGGGCAGGTCGGCGTCGTCCACCCGGTCGAGCAGCCGGGCCGGGGCCCCGGTGCGACCGATCAGGCGGTCCAGCCGGGCCCGGTCCCGTCCGGCCCCGGCCACCGCCAGGGTCAGGCCGGGGTGGCGGTCGGCCAGGCGGGCGGTGGCCCCGATCAGCACGTCCATGCCCTTGCGGGGCACCAACCGGCTGATGGACACCACCACCGGGTCGTCGGTGGGCAGCCCGAACCGGCGGCGGGCGGCCAGCCGCTGGGCGTCATCCAGGGGTTTGAAGCGGTCCACGTCCACACCGGGGGGCACGATGACCGCGGGCAGCGGGCCCCCGGCGGCCCGCTCGGCCTCGGCCACCGAGTAGCGGCCCGCGGTGATCACCACCTCGGCCCCCCGCAGCACCCGGGCCAGTTGTTGTTTGGCTCCGGGCAGACGTCCGGGCACGGTGACCTCGGCCCCGTGGATGATCACCCCGTAGGGGTGGGACAGCCGGGGAGCCAGTGCCCCCAGGGGCACGGCGGGGTCGTAGAGCACCAATGACGCCCCGATCTCGGCGGCCAGCTCGTTGATCTCGGCGGCCATGGCCTTGGTGGGCAACAGAAACTGGCTGGGCGACCGGATGATCTGGTGGTTCTGCTGGGCGTCCCAGGCGGCGTCACCGGGGTGCGAACGGGTCAGCACGCACACCTCTTCGGGCGGCAACCGTCGCCACAGTTCCCACAGGTAGTTCTGGATGCCGCCCAGCTTGGGCGGGTAATCGTTGGTGACCAACAAATGCCGGGCCATGGCTCACACCGCCGCGGGGACGCCCCGGCCCAGGCGTTCGGCCGCCCAGACGGCGTGGCGCACCAGCATCGGATCGGGGTCGCCGAGGTAGCGGTCGACGGTGGCGGTCACCTCGGGATCGTGGCCCCGACCGGAGTTGCCCAACGCCACCAGGGCGTTGCGCCGCACGTAGCGGGGCTCACGCCTCGGGATGTACCAGCGGCCGAACCGTTCCATCAGCTCCTCGTCGTCCATCCCCAAAAGCGCCACCAAGTCCACCCACGTGGTGTCGGCAGGCTCGGCTCCGGCGTCGGTCCCCTTGGCCTCCGAAGGCTCGGCTCCGGCGTTGGTCCCCGCGGTGTCGGCAACCTCAGCCCCCGCGTCCACCCCCGCGGTGCCCCTAGGATCGGTTGGGCCATCGGCGGTTGTACCCGCCTGCCGATTGGGGGGACACACCTCTTGGCAGTCGTCGCAGCCGTAGATCCGGTCGCCCAGGGCCTCGCGGTACTCCAGGGGGAAGTCGCCGTCGGCCTGCACCAGCCAGGCCAAGCACCGCCGGGCATCCACCACGCCGGGGGCGACGATCGCCTGGGTGGGGCAGCCGTCCAAACAGCGCCGACACGGATCGCACCCGTCCTCGACCGGTCGAGACGGCTCCAGCGCAGCGGTGGTGATCACCGAACCGAGCACGAACCAACTCCCCTGGCCGGGGAGCAAGATGTTGCTGTTCTTGCCGTACCAGCCCAGGCCGGCCCGGTAGGCCGCCTCCCGATCCACCAGGGCGTTGTCGTCGGCCACCACCACCGCCCGATGCCCGGCCTCCCGCAGCACCTCGGCCACCTGGCCCAGGGCGTGGCGCAACACCGCGTAGTGATCCCGGCGGGCGTAGGCGGCCACCCGGCCCACGGCCCGGTCGGGCGCCGGTGGACACGGGCGCCGATAGCCGAGCGCGCCCACCACCAGCGAGCGGGCCCCGCGCAGGGTTCGGGAAGGATCGGTGGAGCGGTCGGGGTTGCGATAAGTGAAAGCCATGCCCCCGTGCAGGCCGGCTTGGCGCCGTTCGACGAGGGTGGCCCGGGTGCCGGTGAACGGGGCGGCGGGGGCCACGCCCACCGCGTCGAGACCGGCGGCCCGCCCGGCTGCCAACACCCGGAACGTATCCACCGAGCTCACCGATGCCGAGCCGCCTGGGGAGGCATCCACCGAACTCACCGATCCTCGAAGCCGGCCCACCCCTGGGGATCGTCCACCTCCAGGCCCATGATCTCCAGCAGCTTGCGGGGGTGGACGAGGTTGGCCCCGCGGTCGCGGGCCCCGCTGCGCACCCGATTGTCCTCCGACACCACCACGATGTGGCGGTTGAGCGGATACTCGTCGCACAAGTCGATGATCACGTCGTCGGCTTCCACGCCCGGCTTCGAGAACCGCTCGGTCACCCCCAGCGAGCGGGCGGTGGTGGGGATGTAGTCGTAGTCGGTGGCGGTGCCGTCGTACACCACCACGAACTCGGCCCCCGAGTAGCGGGAACTCAACTCCCCCAACTTCTGCATCAGGCGGACCCGCTGTTCCCGCACCGGCAGGTCGGTCCAACTCTTGAAGGCCACGTTGTAGCCGTCGATCAGCACTACCAACTCGGGCACCGTGCGGAACAGGTGCTCGGCGGCGTCCACGGTGTCCTTGAGCAGGCCGGGGGGCAGGGGTGCGGGGGTTCGGTGGGTGGGCGGGGGTGGGGGCACGAAGACGGGTTCGTCCTCGAGGGGCAACTCGAAGCCGGCGTCCTGGGCCATGGCCAGGCGCTCCTCGGCGGTGGCCAACCGCTGCTTGAGGCTGCCGGCCTCCTCGTCGTGCTGCTGGCGGGAATCCCGCAGCTCCTTGTTGAGACGGTCGATCTGGGTGCGGGCGTTCTTGAGCTTGGCCTCGGTGCGGGCCTCCCGTCGCTGTACCCGCTCCAGGTTCTTCTCGGCGGCCTCCAATTTGGCGTGGGCCTGATCACGCTGGGACTCCAGCTCCCCGGCCGCCTCCTCGGCGTGGTGGGCGTCGGCCCGGGCCTGAATGGCCTCCGACTTGGCCTGATCCCGCTCCCGGTCGGCCTTGTCGCGCTGCCGCTCGGCCTTCTTCTGGGCCGCTTCGGCCCGGTGCAGCCCCTGCTCCAAGTCGACGAGGCGTTGGGCCTCGGTGGCCAGCTCCGCTTCCCGTTCGGCCTCCTCGGACAGGGCAAGGCGCTCCTGCTCCCAACCCTCGGGGCGGGCCAGCCACAGCCATCCCACCCGACTTACCTCGGATTCCTCGAGGGCCTCGACCACCCGGGTTCGAAACTCCTCGTCGGCCTCCACCACCTCCCGCACCTGACCGAGGGCCCGCTCGGGAAACTTGCGGAAGGCCAGGAGCTGCTTCAGGCGGGCCGGGGGTTCAACCGGTGGCTTCTCCTTCTGGCCCGCTCGGGCCACCTCTACCGCGGCCATCAGTGTTTCTCGCAACTCCTCGGTGGTGGGACTATCGCCCGGTTTCGCTTCCGTACTCATCACTGCTCCTTTCCGGCGGACGCTGCGTGGTTGGTGAGGTGGTTGGTGACGCGGACCACGTCCTCCAGCACCCGGGCCGCCCGGCCGTCGTCGAGGCAGGCGGCGGCCGCTTCGAGGCCGTCGGCCAGCGTGTCCACCACCTCGGCCACCACCAGGGCGGCGGCCGCGTTCAGCATAACGATGTCGCGATGGGGACCGGCCCCACCGTCCAACACCCGCCGCAGGAATCCGGCGTTGTCGGCGGCGTCGCCCCCCACCAAATCGGCGGCGGACGCCGGGGCCAACCCCAACTCGGCCGGATCCACCGTGTGGCGCCCGGTCTCGCCGTTGCGCAGCTCCCAGACGTCGGTGGGGCCGGTGGTGGACAGCTCGTCCAAACCGTCGTGGCCGTGCAGGATCATCACCCGCTGCGACCCGGTGGCCGCCAGCACGTCCAGCATGATCTCGGCCATGGTCCGGTCGCTGGTCCCCACCACCTGGCGGAGCACCCCCGCCGGGTTGGCCAGGGGACCGAGGAAGTTGAACACCGTGGCCACCGCCAACTCCCGGCGGGCGGGTCCGGCGTGGCGCAGGGCCGGGTGGAAGCGGGGGGCGAGACAAAAGCCGAACCCCACCTCGGTCACGCACCGGGCCACCGCTTCGGGGCCGAGGTCGATCACCACCCCCAGGGCCTCCAGCACATCGGCCGACCCGCAGCGTGACGACGCCGACCGGTTGCCGTGCTTGCACACCTTGGCCCCCGCCCCCACCGCCACCAACGCGGCAGCGGTGGACACGTTGATGCTGCCGCTGTGGTCGCCGCCGGTCCCGCAGGTGTCGATCAAGCCCAGCACCGCGGCGTCCACCGGCACCGTCTCCGCCGCCTCCCGCATGGCCGACAGCAGCCCCACCAACTCGTCGGCGGTCTCACCCTTGGTGCGCAGGGCCATCACAAACCCGCCGATCTGGGCGGGGGTGGCCTGTCCCGCCAGAATCTCGGCCATCACCGCATGAGCCGCCTCCGAGGAGAGGCTCCCCCCCGTGGTCACCTGCCGAAAGACGCCGGCCCATCCCCCATGCAGGTCGAGACTCACTCGCTTAGTGTGGACCAATTCGCCGGTGTCGAGACAATCCAGCCGAACGGTCCGGCCCACCCCCAGGAGGTTCCCCATGAAGGTCTGTGTCATCGACGTCGGCACCAGCAGTATCCGCTCGGCGGTGACCGACGGCTCCGGGGTGCGGTGCTTTCGCCAGCAGCGGACCCCGCCCGATATGCCCGAGCCGGGGTTGGTGGAGTTCGACGCCACCGAGATGGCCGAGGTGATCCTGCGCACGGCCACCGAGGTGGTCGACGAGGTGGGCGGGGTGGACGCGGTGGCCGTCACCAACCAGCGGGGGTCGGCCATCGTGTGGGATCGGCGGACCGGTGAGCCGGTGGGGCCGGCGCTGGGCTGGCAGGACCTCCGCACGGTGGGCGAGTGCCTGGCCTGGCAAGCCGACGGGCTTCCCATGGTGCCCAACGAATCGGCCACCAAGCTGGTGTACCTGCTGGACCAGCACGACCCCGACCGCACCCGTGACCTGTGCTTCGGCACGGTGGACACCTGGGCGGTGTGGTGCCTCTCGCAGGGCGCGGCCCACGTGGTCGATCTCTCCAACGCGGCCATGAGCGGGATGCTGGCCGACGACGCCGGGGGCTGGTCCCCCGAGATCCTGGACCGCCTGGGCGTGCCCCCTGGCTGCCTGCCCGAGATCGTGGATTCCACCGGGGTGGTGGGAGCGGCCACCGCCCTGCCGGGGGCCCCGCCCATCGCCGGCATCATCGGCGACCAGCAATCCTCGCTGATCGGCCAACGCTGTGTGCTGGAGGGGCAGGCCAAGCTCACGTTCGGCACCGGTGCCTTCCTCGACGTGTGCATGGGCGGCGACCGGCCCATCGCCGAGAAGCGCAGCGACCGGGGCACCTTCCCCATCGTGGCCTGGCAGGAAAGCGGGGCGGTGGTCTGGGGGGTGGAGGCCATGATGATCGCCGCCGGGTCCAATATGAGCTGGCTGATCGACGACGTGGGCCTGTTGAGCGACGCCTCCCAGTCGGAGGAGATGGCGGCGAGCGTGCCCGACGCCGGCGGCGTGGTGTACGTGCCGGCCCTCTACGGGCTGGGCACCCCGCACTGGGACTTCGGCGCCCGGGGCGCCCTGTTCGGCCTGACCGGGGGCACTACCGCGGCCCACATCGTGCGGGCCGTGTTCGAGGGCGTGGCCCAGCGGGCCGCCGACTTGGTGGAGGCGGCCGAGGCCGACAGCGGCCACCGGCTGGAGCGGCTGCGGGTGGACGGGGGGATGTCGCAGAACCCGGTGTTCACCCAGATCCTGGCCGACACCCTGGGGCGCACGGTGGAGTTGTGCCCGGTGCCCGAGGGCACCGCCCTGGGGGCGGCGGTGTTGGCCGGACGGGCGCTGGGGGAATGGTCGAGTTGGCAGGAGGTGGCCGACACGTGGTCGCCCCGGGCAGTGGTCGAACCGGCCGAGGGCGTGGACCGCGATCGCTGGCACGACGCGGTGGGCCGGGCCGCCCGCTGGTACCCGGAACTCTCCGACATCGGACTGTGATCTGCTGTTGGTCCAAGCCGCCTTGCGTCCGGGCCAAACCCTCTCGCATCCCGGAGACCTGCCTGGCAGACTGGGGGCACGGTGAGTCGGCCGGGTGGCCGCGGCGTCGTCGTTTCGGTACCGGGTGTCCGGCCACCGGAGGGCGACGCTGAGGAAGGTCGGGACTCCAGAGGGCAACGGTGCTGGCGTGAGCCAGTCGGGGCGACTCGAAGGAAAGTGCCACAGAGAACAGACCGCCGATGGCCCGGACCTCCGGGCACAGGCAAGGGTGAAACGGTGCGGTAAGAGCGCACCAGGGACCGGGGCGACCCGGTTCGCTCGGTAAACCCCACCGGGAGCAAGGCCAAGCAGGGGGCACGGTGGCCCACCGCCCCGCCAGGGGCAACCCCCGGGTAGGCCGCAAAGATGGATGGCCACCCACGGTCCGAAAGGACCCGGACAGAATCCCGCCTACAGGCCGACTCACCGTCTCGGGCCGTCAGGGCCTTGACCACCAGGCCAAGGGTGCGTCCGGGAGTCCTTCGGTCAGGTGCGCACCAGGATGCGGCCGCATTCCTCGCAGTGGCACAACTCGTCGGCCGGGGCGTGGCGCAGCCGATCCAGCTCCATGGCCGACAGCCCCAGGTGGCATCCCTCGCACGTGCCGTCGCGCAGCCGGGCCACCGCCACCCCGCCCATCCGGGCCCGCAGATCCTCGTAGCTGGCCAGCGCCGCCTCGGAGATGGTGGCCGTCACCGAGGAACGGGCCTCGGTCTCCTGGTCGATCTCCGACCGGACCACCGCCTCGGCGGCCGACAGAGCCTGCTGGGCGGCGGACACCTCGGCTTCGGCGGCCTCCAGGTCGGCGGCGAGGGCGGCCAGTTGGCCGTCCAACGCCTCGATGGCCTCCATCAACTCCAGGGCCGCGCTTTCGGTGTCGGAGCGGCGGGCCCGCAGACCGTCCACCTCCTGTTGGAGGGCCAACAGCTCCCGGGTGCCGGTCACCTCCCCCGAGTACAGCTTGTCGTTCTCCCGGGTGATCCGATCCTCCAGGGCGGCCAGCTCGTCCTCGTTGCGCTTGAGGTTCCGCTGCTGTTCGATGCGCTGCACCTGCAACGCCTCCCGCCGGTCGTGAATCCGTTGGCAGGCCTGCTCGCCGGCGGCCAGCGAGTCCCGCTCGGCCAGGGTGTCGAAGCGATGACGAAGCTGGTCGAGCCGGGAGTCGTGATCCTGCACCGACAACAGCCGCTGGAATTGATCGTCGCTCACGCCGCGATCTTAGGGTCCAATCGGCCCGCCGCCACCGGTGTCAGCCGTCGGACGGGCCGCCGGCCTGAGCCCCATCGCCCGCTTGAACCCCATCGGCGGGGTCGGAGCCATCGGCGAGGTCAGGCCCGTCGCCGGCGTCAGGAGCCGGGTTGATCTCGGGGTCGTCCTCCTCCGACGGGGTCACCGGGGGCGACGCCGTGCCCACGCAGGTGTCGGCGATGCCGTCGTCGTCGGCATCCAGCGGGATTTGGCCGTCGGGGCATTCCACCTCGATGGGCGACGGCGTGCCGCAGTACAGGGGGAAGGGCTCACCCCCCTCCTCGGCGAACTCGCTCAAACCACACGGTTCGATACCCCCGGTGGTGGCCAGGTTCACGCAGGTGTCGTGGGCCCCGTCCCCGTCGTTGTCCACCGGCACCAGAACCGGGGTCGGGGCCCCGTCCTCGGCACCCTCCGGTTGGTCGGACGGCGGTGTCTCGCAGGGGGTGCCCACGGTGAACACGTCCTCCAGCTCGATGAGCTCGCTCAACCGGGGCTCGCCGGGGCAGCCGGGGAAGTCCACCGACTCCCGGCCCTGGTGGTAGTCGGCCATGAAGCGGCCCCAGGCCACCGTGGGGTAGGAGCTGCCGGTCACCCGGCGCATGGGGATGCGTTCGTTGGGGTTGCCCAGCCACACCGCGGTGGCCAGGTGGGGGGTAAACCCCACGAACCAGGCGTCGGCCGACTCCTCGGTGGTGCCGGTCTTGCCCGCCGCGGTCTGGGCAGGCAGTTGCCCCCGCCGGCCGGTGCCGTTGATCACGTTGTTCTCCAGCACGTCGGTGGCCCAACAGGCCGAGCGTTGCGACACCACCCGCTCCCCCGACAGCTCGTGGCGGTACAACACGTTGCCCTGGCGATCCAGAATGCGCTCGATGAAGTAGGGCTGGTAGCGAATCCCGCCGGTGGCCAGCACCCCGTAGGCCGAGGCCATGTCGATGGGATGCACCTCCTCGGACCCCAACGGGAGCGACGCCACCGGGTCCAGCTCGGTGGTCACGCCCATCCTGGCCGCGGTGTCGACCACCGGCTGCACGCCCGCCACCCGGCCCAGGCGCAAGAAGGCGCAGTTGGACGACACCCGAATCTGGTTGGTGATGGTGTCCACCTGGCCGGGCGAACCGGCGAAGTTGTTGGCCACGTAGGGGTCGGGCACCCCGCCGGGATTGGGGATCTGGCAGGGCCCCCGCCCGCTGATGGTGTCGCCGGGCTGATAGCCCTGCTCGAACAGGGCCATCATCACGAACGTCTTGAACGCCGAGCCCGGCTGGCGGGTGCCCTGGGTGGCCAGGTTGAACTCCTGGTCCTGTTGGGCGAAGCCCGGTCCGCCCACCACCGCTCGCACCGCCCCGGTGTCGGGCTCCAGGGCCACCAGGGCCATGGTGGCCTCCACGCCGCCGTGATCGCCCTGGCGGTACTCGGCCAAGGTGGTGGCCACCGCGTTCTCGGCCTGCTGCTGGGCCACCGGGTCGAAGGTGGTGTGGATGCTGAGGCCGCCGTTGAACACCAGGTTGAAGCGGTCCTCGGCGCTGCCGCCCAAGTAGCGGGGGTCGTCCAGGAGCTGTTGCTTCACCTCCTCCACGAAGTAACTCTTGGGGGGCAGCTCGATCTCGTTGACCTCGGTGGGCAGGGGCTGGAGGTGGAAGGCGTCGGCCTGGTCCTGGGTGAGGTAGCCCAGCACGGCCAGCCGGTTCAGCACGATGCGTCGCTGCCGCAGAGCCCGCACGGGATTGTTGATGGGGTCGTAGCGGCTGGGGTTGCTGATGAGCGCGGCCAGAAGCGCCGCCTCCCCCCAGCCCAGGTCCTCGGCGTCCAGCCCCCAGTAGACCTCGGCGGCGGCCTGCACCCCGTAGGCCCCCTGACCGAAGTACACGGTGTTGAGATAGAGGTGGAGGATGTCGTCCTTTTCCATCTCCCGCTCCAGGCGCTTGGCCATGGCCATCTCCTGCAGCTTGCGCTCGGCCTCCACCCTGTTGCCCACCACCAGGTTCTTGATGAGCTGCTGGGTGATGGTGGAGCCGCCCTGGGTGATGCCCCCGGCCCCCACGTTCTCGAGGCCGGCCCGGAAGACCGCGCTCAGGTCGATGCCCGTGTGCAGGTAGAAGTTCTCGTCCTCGATGGCCACGATGGCGTGCTTGACCGGCTGGGAGATGTCGTCCAGCTCCACCAGCACCCGGTTCTCCACGTAGCTGAACACGTCGATGATCTGGCGGTTGGCGTCGTAGACGTAGGAGCGGATGGCCAGCTCGTCCAGGCTCACGTCCTCGGTCAGGTTCACTTCCACCGGGGTCGACTCCCACGACCGCAGCACGTCGGCCGCGGGAGGCCACGCCACGAACAAGGTGGCGGCCAGGGCCAACGCCAGCATGGGTATGAGCACCGCCAGCCGCACCAGATGGGACAGCCACCGCAGGAAGTCCTTCACCAGACCCCCCACGCTACCGGCCCGGCCCTCGGGCCAGGTCGCACCCCCTCGCCGTTGCCGGGGGTGCGGGGTTGCTCAGTAAGAGCCGCCCAGCTTGGTGTGGTCCCAGGTGATGGTCGTGTCGGCCTTCACCACCACCGCGGTGCGCTTTTGGGCCATGCTCTCGGCCGCCTTCGACAGCATCTCCCGGTCGACGCCGGGGTTGTTGCGGGCCATCACCTCCAGGGCGTAGCGGTGGACCACCTCGGGATCGGTGTGCAACTCGGCCCGCCCGTTGATCTGGGCGCCCCGCAGCTTGTCGTACTCCAGGCCGTCCTCCAGCAACAGGGCGATGCGGTCGTCGCGCTCCAGGTTCTTGATCTTCTGCGACTTGGTGTAGGTCTCGAACACGATGTCGCCGTCCACCACCGCGAACCACAGGGTGCTCAGGTGGGGGGTCCCGTCCCGGTTGATGGTGGCCACCTGCAGGCTCTTCTGCTCCTCGATGAAGGTTTCGAGCTCCTCGGGGCTGAGGCGGATCTTGTCGCGACGCTTTGCCATCCCCTCAGCCTTCCATACCCCAAGTTCCCATCACCAACGTTCCCCTTAGCCGGGGTTGCCGTTGGCCAGGCTTGCGCTTGGCCAGAGTCGTCGTCGCCGGAGCCCGCGGTCACGCCAGCTCGGGCCGGTTGCGGAAACCGTCGAGGGCCTCGGGGTTGGCCAGGGCTTCGAGGTTGGCCACCGGACGCCCGCAGATGGCGTCCAGCACGGCCAGCTCCACCGTCTTGCCGCTGCGGGTGCGGGGAATGTCGTCCACCGCGCCGATCACCGCGGGCACGTGGCGGGGGGTGGCCCCGGCCCGGATGGTCGACTTGATGGCCGCGGTCAGCTCGTCGGTCAGGCGGTGACCCTCGGCGAGCTTGACGAACAGCACCACCCTCACGTCGTCGTCGACGGGCCGGCCCACCACCACGCTCTCGGCCACCTCCTCCATGGCGTCCACCAGCCGGTAGATCTCGGCGGTGCCGATCCGGACCCCGCCGGGGTTCAGGGTGGCGTCGGAACGACCGGAGATCACGTAGCCCCCGTGGTCGGTGGCACAGATGTAGTCGCCCTGGTGCCATCGGCCCTCGAATCGTTCGTAGTAGGCCGCCCGGTAGCGCCGGTCGCCGCCCTCACCCCAGAAACGCAGGGGCTGGGACGGGAACGGCGACGAGCACACCAGCTCGCCGAACTGACCGGACTCTCGGGACGCGCCGTCGTCACCGAGCACCTCGATGGCCATGCCCAGCGCGGGCCGCTGGATTTCGCCGGGCCACACCGGCCCGGTGGGATCGCCCGCCACCAGGCAGCCGCACAGGTCGGTGCCCCCCGAGATGGAGGCCAGATGCACGTCCGGCTTGATGTGCTCGTACACGTAGCCGAATCCGTCGGGGGACAACGGCGAGCCGGTGGACGTCACCGTGCGCAGGCTGCCCAGGTGGTGGGTGCCGCGGGGTGATGCGCCGGCCTTGCGCAGGGAGTCGAGGTAGCGGGCCGAGGTGCCGAACAGGGTGATCCCGGCCCGGTCCACCAGGTCGAACAGGGCGTCGGGGCCCGGATGGACGGGATTGCCGTCCCACACCACCGCGGCGGCCCCCGAGGCCGGCACCGAGGCCAGCCAGTTCCACATCATCCAACCGGTGGTGGTGAAGTAGAACACCCGGTCGCCGGGGCGCACGTCACAGTGGAGCTGGTGTTCGCTCAGGTGCTTGAGGAGAATCCCGCCGGCCCGGTGGACGATGCACTTGGGCCGCCCGGTGGTACCCGACGAGTACAGCACGTACAGCGGGTGGTCGAAGGGAAGCTGCTCGTAGGCGATGGGCCCGGCCGGGTGGGGTTCGATCCAGGCGTCGAAATCCACGGTGCCCTCGGGTGGGTCCTCGGTTGTGCCCGCGGGTGGGTCCTCCGGCGGGTATTGGCCCGAGGCCGAGGCCGACCGGTTGAGCACCACGGTGGCCGTCACCGTGGGCAGGCCCGCCCGGATCTCCGCCAGCCGCTCCCGGCAGTCGAACCATTGCCCGCCGTAGTGGTAGCCGTCGGCGGCGAAGAGGATCACCGGCTCGATCTGTCCGAACCGGTCCAGCACCCCGGCGGTGCCGAAGTCGGGCGAGGTGGACGAGAACACCGCCCCCACCGAGGCGGCCGCCAGCATCACGGCGTGGGCCTCGGCCACGTTGGGCAGCCAGCAGGCCACCCGGTCGCCGACCCCCACTCCTTGGGCCCGCATGGCCCCGGCCAAACGCGACACCAGGGCCCGCAACTCGGCCCCGGTGATCTCGGCGTAGGCGCCGGTCTCGTCGGCGGAGACCAGCACCGGGTGGTCGTCGTCTGCGACCAGCAGGTTCTCGGCGAAGTTCAGGCGGGCGTCGGGGAAGAACCGCACGTCGGCCGGGTGATCGGCGGCCTGCACGGCCACGCTTCCCCGCTCCGACGCCACCACCCCGCCGAAGTCCCACACCGCCGACCAAAAGCCCCCCGGGTCGTCCACCGACCATCGGTGCAGCTTTTCGTAGCCGCTGTCGGCCACCATGTCGATGCCCACGGTCTGGCCGAAGCGGGCCAGGTTGGTGCCGACAACCCGGTCCCGTTCGGGAGCCCACAGGGGACGGCCGCTCATGGGCGGAGACTATTGGGTACCAATCAGGAGCCACCACCAGGCGGCTCCGGCCACCGCGGCGAGCACCAGGGCCGCGACGAAGGATCGCTTGATCAGCCGGTAGACGACGGCCACCACGGCCACCGCGCCCACCACGAGGAGCACCAGGGCCAGGACGGGGTCACCCTCGATGAAGGCCACGGCCTCGTCGGGCACCCGGTCGCGCACCTCGGGAGTCAGGCACTCCTTGAGATGCTCGGGCAGTTCGCCGATGTCCCCCGGTCGCAGTTGCTCCAGCCGCTCGACGCCAACACAGTCCAGCCCGCTGGGCGGCTCGGGGGGCTGGGCGAGCGTTGGCACCCCGACATTCTCGCCGAGGAGCAGCCCAATTGGGCGCACCCCCCGCCCGACGGGCGGCCGGACGCGGCCGCCGGGGTCAGCGCAGGTCGGCCAGCTTGACCAGTTCGGTCTCGATGCGCCCCACCGTCCCGGTGGGCAGGAAGAAACGCCAGAACACGTTGCCCGCCTCCCGGCCCTCGGTGTCCAGCCAGTTGTACACGCCGGGGTCGGTGTGGGCGATGACCATCTTGAAGGTGCCGTCGGCCTCCAGGGTGGTGTTGGCCCGGTTGCGGCTGGTGGTGCGGTTGGCGTAGTCGTAGGTCTGGCCGAACGTGGTCCAGAGGCACACGTTGCCGAACTTGCACTCGGGCCACCGCCCGGTCATCACCAGGGCCTCGTCGGGGCCGACCTCGTAGCGCCCCATGGTGTAGTAGGCGTCGAAGGCCGAGAAGCCCATGGTGCCCGGCGGTTGGGGGTCGGGCAGCACGTTGGGCTCACGGCTGACCCAGGTGGGCAGCGGGTAGCTGCCGGGAATGGGCTGCTGCACCGTCTTGCCCAGCACGTGGGTGGTCACCCGGTTGAGGGCGGTGGCCATCATGTCGTCGTTCCAGTGCGGGGCCGGGCCCACCGGCGACAGGCACTCGATGGTCAGGGGAATGTGGAGGGTTTCGTCGGCGGCGGCCGGTCGGGGAACCTCGAAGTAGTGCCGGGTGGTCAGGCGACCGGCGTCGGCGGGCAACTCCAGCCAGTTGCGGTCCCGGGGCTCGCCCCCCAGGAACACCTCGTAGTTGCCGTCGGCGTCCACATCCATGTCGTCGTCGTTGAGCACCCCGCCGGTGCCGGTGGCGTACCGGCCCTCGGACGAGCCCAACTCCACGGTGAACGACGTGTACACCGCCCCGGCCAGATTGCCGGTGACCCGGTAGGCCAGGTCGCCGCGCACCGGGGCCTCGAAGTACACGGCGTCGGCGTTGTCGCCGGTGAACTTGCGGGTGGGCGACACGATCCGCCGCCACACCGGGCGCTCGGGGTCGAACTCGGCGTGGGAGTACAGGGCCGACTGCAGGATGTGCGTCACCAAGCGGTGGCTGTCGGCGATGTCCTGATCACCCGACACCCCCCACTCCTCGCCGCAGAAGCGCTCGCTCACCTCCGCCAGTGCGGCCACCATCTCGGACCACGCGGCCTGGGTCTTGGTTTGCGCTGCCATGTCGACGCCTCCTCGGTGTTGCTCCCGACGTTCGGGGACGTTATCGCGGCCCGGTGGTGCCCACCATCCCCATGACCCGCACGCCACCCGGCCTCCGATCCTCACGGCCCGGCACCCGCCCGACCCACCATCCACCAAACCGTCAGCGGGCGTGGGTAGGGTCGCACGGTGACCTCAGCCTTGTTGGAATCGGATTCCGATCCGGGAGCGGCGACCGCACCCGAGGTGCTGCCGCGGCTGCCGGTGCGGGTCATCCGCAGCCCGCGGCGCCGCAAGACGGCGGCGGCTCAGATCAAGGGCGGCTGCATCGAGGTACGGGTGCCGGCCCAGATGACACCCGACGACGAGGCCCAAATGGTGGCGAGCCTGGTGGCCCGCCTGGAACGTCGTCGGGCGGCCGAGGCGGGCGGGGTGGACCTGGCCGAGCGGGCGGCCGAGCTGGCCCGACGCTACGACCTGCCGGAGCCGGAATCGGTGCGCTGGGCCGAGCAGAACGACCGCTGGGGGTCGTGTACTGCGGCTCGGGGGACCATACGCATCTCCACCCGGCTGGCCCGGGTACCCGGCTGGGTGCTGGACGCGGTGATCGTCCACGAGCTGGCCCACTTGAGCGAGCCCAACCACAGCCCGGCCTTCTGGACGCTGGCCAATCGCCACCCGCACCAGGAGCGGGCCCGAGGGTTCCTCGAAGCCATGAGCGGCGGCCACGGCAGCCCCTACCATACGGTCTGATCCGAGAACTGATCTGAAAGGAACAGCCATGCGCGGTGCCGTTTTGCACACCAGTCCCGGAGAGTTGGTGATCGAAGATCTCACCATCGACAAGCCCGGGCCCAACGAGGTGCTCATCAACACCACCCACGCCGGTCTGTGCCACTCCGACCTGCACTTCATGGACGGCCACTGGCCGGTGGCCCAATCCATGGTGATGGGCCACGAGTCGGCCGGGGTGGTGGCCGCCGTGGGCGACGACGTGACCTACGTGGCGCCCGGCGACCACGTGATCACCTGTGTGTCGATGTGGTGCGGGGTGTGCCGCATGTGCCTGCAGGGCAAGCCCTACCTCTGCCTCGACGCCGATTCCATGCGCTCGGGCCGTCCGACCCCCTCGCTGACCTTCGAGGACGGCCGCCCCTGCACCGCCTTTGCCGGGCTGGGGTCGTTCGCCGAGGAGTTGTTGGTCCACGAGCGGGCGGTGGTGAAGATCCGCGACGACATGCCCCTGGATCGGGCCGCGCTCATCGGCTGCGGGGTGACCACCGGGCTGGGGGCGGTGATGCGCACCGCCGCGGTGCCCGCCGGATCGAGTGTGGTGGTGATCGGCTGCGGAGGCATCGGCCTGTCGGCGGTGCAGGGAGCCCGCATCGTGGGGGCCACCCCCATCATCGCGGTGGACCTGGTGGCCTCCAAGCTGGAGATGGCCCGCACCCTGGGGGCCACCCACACCGTGGACGCCTCGGAGGTCGACCCGGTGGCCGCGGTCCACGAGATCACCGAGGGCGGGGCCGACTACTCCTTCGAGGCCATCGGCTTGTCGGCCACCGCCGAGCAGAGCTGGCACATGATCGGCATCGGCGGCACCGCCACCATCATCGGGATGCTGCCCATGAACAGCGAGGTGACCATTCCCGGCGGGCACATCATCATGAGCGAGAAGAAACTCCAGGGGTCGCTCATGGGGGGCAACCGCTTCCGCCTGGACATGCCCAAGTTCATCGACCTCTACCTCGACGGGCGGCTCAAGCTCGACGAGATGGTGTCGGCCACCATCGACATCGGCGAGGTCAACGACGGCTACGCCGCCATGAAGGCCGGTGAGACCCTCCGCTCGGTGATCGCCTTCTGAGCGCGTTCGCCGTCGCCGCCTGACGAAACAGCTCCCTGGCCATGGATCCGACCGTGGACCGCACCCTGTCCGTGGACCGCACCCTGAGAGGCAGGGTGGCGGTAGTGACCGGGGCGGGGCCGGGGGTGGGGCGGTCGTGCGCTTTGGCCCTGGCCGCCGACGGCGCCGATCTGGCCCTGGCGGCCCGCCGGGCCGGCCCGCTCGAGGAGCTGGCCGCCGAGGTGGCCGAGGCCACCGGACGCAGGGTGGTGGCCGTCCCCACCGACATCGCCGACGTGGCTTCGGCCGACGCCCTGGTGGACCGCACCGTGGCCGAACTGGGCCGAGTGGACGCGGTGGTCAACGTGGCCACCGCCGGTGGGGCTCGGGCCGCGGTGGCCGACATCGACTGGGACGAGTACCGCCACTCCTTCGAGGTGAACGTGGTGGGCACCCTGGCGGTCAGCCGCCGGGCCGCCCAGCACATGACCGCCACCGGGGGTGGCGCCATCGTGCAGATCGGCACGCTCAGCACCCATTCGGTGCCCGAGAAGATGGCCATCTACACCTCCACCAAGTCGGCCCTGCACACCGCCTCTATGGTGTTGGCCCGGGAGCTGGGACCGCACAACGTCCGGGTGAACGTGGTCACCCCCGGCTACATCACCGGCAACAAGCTGAGCGCCATGTGGCAGCGCATCGCCGACCAGACCGGCGGCGACGCCCAGCAGGTGTCCGACCGGGCCGCCCGATCGGCCGCCCTGCGCCGCCACGTGGATCCCGACGACATCGCCCAAGCGGTGCTGTTTCTGGCCTCCGAGCGAGGCCGGGGGGTCACCGGGGTGGAAGTCCGGGTGGACGCCGGCCAGATGATCGGCTGAGTTCGCCGTCCGGCGCCGGGCTGTCGAGCGGCCGGGGCGGCATGTCTTCCGCCCGAGCCGGTCAGGCGGCGGCCGGTTCCTTGGCCAGGACGTCGGCCATGGCGTCGAACAGGGTGCCGATCTCGTGGTCGCTGATCACCAGCGGCGGGCAGATGGCCAGCGCGGTGCCGATGGGCCGCACCACCATGCCCGCCTCCAGCAGGCGCATCCGGGCGGGCGCGGCGTCGTAGCCCAGCTCGGCGGCGTACACCGCCCCGGTGCCCCGGTAGCTCTGAATCAACCCGTCGGCCTGCAGGGCGGCCAGCCCGTCGGTGAGCTTGGCGGCCAGGTGCGGCACCCGGTCCAGCAGCTCCTCGGCCTCCATCAGGGCCAGATTGGCCACCCCGGCGGCCATCCCCGCCGGATGCCCGGCGTAGGTGTAGCCGGTGCGCAACATCCAATCGGGCCGTTCCAGCACGTCGCACACCGATCGGCTACAGATCACCCCGCCCACCGGCTGGTAGCCCGACGTAACCCCCTTGGCGAACGTCATCAGGTCGGGGGTGACCCCGTAGTGCTGGGCCCCGAACCACCGGCCGGTCCGTCCGAACCCGCAGATCACCTCGTCCAGGATCAGCAGGGCGCCGTGCTGGTCGCACAGCCGCCGCAACCCGGCCAGGTAGCCGTCGGCGGGCGGGAACACGCCCCCGGCCCCCTGCAGCGGCTCGGTGATGACGGCGGCCACCCGGCCCTCGTGGGCGGCCATGGTGGTGCTCACCGCCTCGATGTCGTCACGGGGCACCTCCACGAAGTGGGGCAGCAGGTCACCCCAACCCTGGCGGTTGCCGGCGATGCCCTGGGCCGAGGTTCCCCCGAAGTTGGTGCCGTGGTAGGCGTCGGTGCGACGGATGACCACCTGGCGGTCGGGCTCGTCCCGAAGCTGGTGGACCGCTCGGGCGATCTTGAGGGCCGAGTCCACCGCCTCGGACCCGGAGCCGCAGAAGAAGACCCGGCCGTCGGACAACGGCGACCGCTCGGCCACCATCGAGGCCAGCTCCTCGGCCGGCTCGTTCGTGAAGGGGGCGAAGGTCTGGTAGGCGTCGAGCAGGCGCATCTGGTCGGCCACCGCGTCGATGATCTCGGCCCGGCCATGGCCCACCTGGCAGTACCAGAGGCTGCCCAGGGCGTCGAGGTAGCGGTTGCCCTGGTCGTCCCACAACGTGCAGCCCTCGGCTCGCACGATGGTGATGAAGTTGTCGGCCGCGGGCGGCGAGAACGGATGCAAGAACTTGGTAGGCACCGCCGAAGTCTACTCCTGGGCCGTTGCCCCGCCGATGGCCGACGGGGGCATCGCCAATTCCCCCTCCCGTCCCCGACCGTGGGATATTCGGGGCCATGGGGCAGGGAAGAATCAAGCTGGGCATCGGCGTGGACGTGTGGAATCAGGCCCACCTGGACATCCCCTTGGCCCGGGTGCAGTTGGCCGAGCGGCTGGGTTACGACTCGGTGTGGTCGGCGGAGATCTACGGCATCGACGCCATCACCCCACTGGCGTGGATCGCGGCCCACACCCGCCACATCCGCCTGGGCACCGCGGTGTGCCAGGTGGCCGCCCGCCCGGCGGTGACCACCGCCATGCAGTTCGGCACCCTCGACGCCCTGGCCGGCCGCGGGCGGGCGATCTGCGGACTGGGCCTCTCGGGCCCCCAGATCGTGGAGGGGTGGTACGGCCAGCCCTGGGGGAAGCCCAACGCCTTGTTGCGGGACTACGTGACCATCATCAAGCAGGTGTTCGCCCGCCAAGGCCCGGTGACCCACGACGGAACCCAGATCAGCCTGCCCTATGCCGGTGACGATGCGTTGGGCGTGGGCAAACCGCTCAAGTCGATCCTGCACATGAACCCCGACATCCCGGTGTTCCTGGCCACCGGCGGACCGGCCAACACCGCCCTCATGGCCGAGCTGGCCGACGGCTGGCTGCCCCTGGGCTACACGCCCGACAGCGCCCACCTCTACACCGAAGCCATCCAGCGGGGGCTCGACCGGGCCGGACGCACCTGGGACGACATCGAGATCCAGGCCGGCGCCCGGGTGTCGATCACCGACGACGTGCAGGCGGCCATCGACGCGGCCAAGCCCCAGTTCGCCTTCCTGGTGGGGGGTTACGGCACCCGGGAGTACAACTTCCACCGCGACGCCATGGTCAGGCGGGGCTTCGGCGAGGCCGCCGAGCGCATCCAGGAGCTGTTCCTGGCCGGACGCCGCGACGAGGCGGTGGCCGCCGTACCCGACGAGTACATCGACGACGGCGCCCTGCTCGGCTCCCGCCGACGCATCAAGGAGCGGTTCAACCGCTGGTGCGACACCAAGGCCACCGGGCTCACCATAAGGGCCGACACCGACGAAGAACTGGCCTACCTGGCCGAACTGGCCGAGGCCGAACCCCGAGGGTGACCGGGCGTCGCCGGGCACCAGCCGCCCATGGGCGAGACCGGCGGGCAGGCCGCTACATTGACAGCGTGAGCACCGACGCCATTCCCTCCGAGGTCGACCACGCCATCGACACGTTGCTGGCCGACCATGATCCCAAGACCATGTCGGTGGCCGACTTCCGGGGCCATCAGTACGACGCCGGACTGGCCTGGATCCACTTCCCGACGGGATTCGGCGGCATGGGCCTGGCCCCCCGCATCCAGCGACACATCGACCGACGGCTGCGCGACGCCGGGGCCGGGCCGGCCGATCCCGGCAGCTTCTTCTTCGCCCTGGCCGGACCCACGATCGTCACCCACGGCACCGACGAGCAAAAGGACCGCTTCCTGCGGCCCATGTTCACCGGCGAGGAGCGGTGGTGCCAGTTGTTCTCCGAACCGGGCGCGGGCAGCGACTTCGCCGGGCTGGCCACCCGGGCGGTGCGCGACGGCGACGTGTGGACGGTGGACGGCCAGAAGGTGTGGAACACCCTGGCCCACCTGGCCGACCGGGGGATGCTGGTCACCCGCAGCGACCCCGACGCCCCCAAGCACAAGGGCATGACCTACTTCGCCCTGGACATGCACGCCGAGGGGGTGGAGGTGCGCCCGTTGCGTCAGATCACCGGCGAGGCCGAATTCAACGAGGTCTACCTCACCGGGGTGCGGGTGCCCGACGCCGACCGCATCGGCGAGGAAGGCGAGGGCTGGCGGGTGTCGCTCACCACGCTGATGAACGAGCGCACGGTGATCGGGGGCGGCGGCTCCCCCAAGAAAGGGTCGGGCAGCATCGCCGAGCTGGTGCAGGTGTGGTCGAAGCTGCCCGCCGAGGAGCGCACGTCCATCCGGCGCGACCGGGTGATGCGGTTGTGGAGCCAGGCCGAGACGCTGCGGCTGACCAACATGCGGGCTTCGCAGAACCGCCGGGCGGGCAACCCCGGCCCCGAGGGGTCGGTGGCCAAGGCCATCCACGCCGACCTCAACAAGGCGGTGTTCGAGGAGTGCATCAATCTGCTGGGCCCGGCCGGGTCGGTGGGCTTCGACTACACCTTCCGCCGACCGGAGATCGTGTCGGAAACCGGTGCCGAGAGCGGCGTGGGCCACGCCTTCCTGCGGGCTCGGGCCAACTCCATCGAGGGCGGTACCAGCGAGATCATGCGCAACATCCTGGGGGAGCAGGTGCTCGGCCTGCCCGGCGAACCCCGAGTGGACAAAGCCGTCCCCTGGAACGAGGTCCCCCGCAACTGAGGGCGGGGCTGCGAAGCAGCCTCAGTTGGCCCAGCGCCGACGCAACCACTCGATCACGATGTCGGCCACCGCCTCGGGCTGTTCGGGCAATAGGGCGTGCCCGGCCCCGGCGACGGTCACCACCTCCACCCGGTCGCCCACGGCGGCCACCAGGGCGTCGGCATTGGCGGGCACGGCCAGCACGTCGTCGGCGGGTTGCACGGCCAGCATGGGGGCTCGGCCCCCCTCCCACCAATCGTCCACCGGGGTGGACACGGTGGCCCGCTCCTGACGCTGCGCCAGCGAGCCGTACCAACCGTCGGCCCAAGGCGAGGGGTCGTTGCCCGGCGCGAAGAACGCCCGGCCCACCGCCTCCAGCCGCACCTCGGGAGGATGGCGGGGGTCGAACACCAGCCTCAGGTCGGCGGCCACCTCGTCGGTGGGGGGAATGAACCCCCCACAGGCCAACAGCACCAGGCTCTCCACCAAATCCGGGTGGTTGGTGGCGGTCATCCGGGCGATCCGGTTGCCGTAGGCGTGACCCACGATCACCGCGGGACTTTCTCCCAACTCGGTGATCACCGCGGCCACATCGGCGGCCAACGCGCCCAGGGTCTCCTCGGCCTCGGGCACCGAGGCGGCCCCCAACCCCCGGGGCTGGGGACAGGCCACCCGGTAGCCGGCATCGGCCACCGCGGTGGCCAAGTGGTCGAAGTCCTCCGCCCCCCGCCCCAATGACGGCAACATGACCACCAGCCGGCCCTGGCCCCGCACGCAGACGTCGATCGGTCCGGGGCCGGCGGGCACCAACACCTTGGTCATTGTCTCCTCGAGCACAGTCCCCTCGAGCACTATCCCCTTGGGCACCTGGGGCATACCGGTAGCCTTTCAGCGAGTATGCCATCGGCCCAAACCGCCGCCCCGCTGTTGAGCGTGGAAGGGGTCCACAAGTCGTTCGGCGCCACCAAGGTGCTGGACGATTTCGACCTGACGCTGCACGCGGGCGACATGTTGTCGCTGCTGGGGCCGAGCGGGTGCGGCAAGACCACCCTGCTGCGGCTGATCGCCGGGCTGGAGCGAGCCGATCGGGGCACCATCCGCCTGAACGGGCAGCCGGTTGACGGCGGCGGCACCTGGGTACGGCCCGAGGATCGCCAGGTGGGCATGGTCTTTCAGGACTGGGCCCTGTTCCCCCATCTGGACGTGGGGGCCAACGTGGGCTACGGGGTGTCCCGACGGCAGCGACCCGAGGTGGTGGCCACCACCCTGGAGTTGGTGAACCTGCCGGGGATGCAGGACCGCACCCCCGACACTTTGTCCGGCGGCCAACAGCAACGGGTGGCGTTGGCCCGAGCCTTGGCCCCCAAACCGTCGGTGCTGCTGTTGGACGAGCCCTTCTCCAATCTGGACGCCACCTTGCGGCGCGACGTCCGCTCCGAGGTGCGCTCCCTGCTCCAGGATGCGGCCATGACCGCGGTGTTCGTCACCCACGACCGCGAGGAGGCCCTGGTGCTGGGCGATCGCGTGGCGGTGATGGACGCCGGCCGCATCGTGCAGAGCGGATCGCCCGAAGAGATCTACCACCAGCCCGCCACCCCCTGGGTGGCGGCGTTCGCCGGGGCGGTGTCGCTGTATCCGGCCGAGGCCGACGGTGCCGTCGCCCACACCGACTTCGGGACGATTCCCCTCCAGCAGCCCGCCCACGGCCCCGTCGAGGTGGCGGTGCGCCCGGAGGCCGTGGACGTGGCCGAAAACGCGGGCCCGAGCGCGGGCACCACCGCCACCGCCCGCCACACCGTGGTGTCCTTCGAGTTCCGCGGCCCCGACGCCGTGGTCGTGTTGGCCGGCCCCGGCGGCGCCCATCTTCATGCGCGGGTGCCCAGCACGCAGCGACTGGCTCCCGGTGATGTGGTCGCGCCCGCCTACGTCGGTCCCCCGGCGGCGGCCTTTCCCCGCTCCGACCCCGGCTGATCACGGGCCGGACCTCACTGCTGGCCGGCTGATCCCAGCCCGCCGGCTCCACCACCCCGACCCCCGGATGTAAAGCAAGCTTTACCCACACGGTGTCCTGTGGATAAGGTCGCCCACCGTGGGGCTGACGGCCATTCGTTTTTCCGGGTTCTTGAAGGTCGCGGCCCTGGTGGTCACCGTGGGGTTCGCGTTCCCGGCGGGGTACCTGGTGTGGCGCAACTTCACCTTCCAGAGCGACCCGCTGGGGGTGCTGTTCTCCTCCCGAACCCAGGGGCCGCTCCTGCGCACCCTGCGGTTGGCGGTGTTGGTCTCGGCGTCCACCGCGGTGCTGGGCACCGCCCTGGCCTGGCTCACCGCCCGCTGCGACATCCCCGCCCGGCGGTTGTGGCAGGCGCTGCTACCGCTGCCGCTGGTGTTTCCCACCTTCGTGGGGGCCGCCGCGCTGATCCGCACCCTCAACCCCGGCGGGCTCCTGGCCGACTGGCTGGACAACCTCGGGGTCACCTGGGACGTGGAGATGCGAGGGCTGTTCGGGGCCTGGCTGGCCCTCACCCTGTTCACCTACCCCTACGTCTACCTACCGGTGGCCGCCCGGCTGCGCCGCCTGCCGGGCTCGGCCGAGGAGACCGCCCGACTGCTGGGCGACGGCCCGTTCACCATCTTCCGCCGGGTGGTGTTGCCGCAAGCGGCCACCGCAATCAGCGCGGGAACCCTGCTGGTGTTCCTGTACGCCATCAGCGACTTCGGCGCCGTGCAGCTCATGCGCTACGACACGTTGAGCCGGGCCATCTACACCACCCGGCTGAACAACCCGCCGGTGTCCCTGTCCCTCAGCGTGATCCTGTTGGTGCTGGCCGCCGCCGTCGTCTTGCTGGAGCGGTCGGCCACCCGGCGCTACGAGGTGGCCGCCCCGGTTCGGTCGAGGCGCCCGGTGATCTACCCCCTGGGCCGGGCCAAGCCGCTGGTCGTGGCCCTGTTGGTGGGGGCCGTGGGGTTGAGCCTGGCGGGGCCGCTGGCCTCGCTGATCGACTGGGCCATCGACGGCATAAGGCTGGACGCCTCCGGGGGCCGTGACCTGCTGGTGGGATGGGACGACGTGGGGTCGCCCATCTGGAACACCGCCTTCGGCAGCGTGGTGGCCGCCGTGGTGTCGGTGGCGGTGGTGTTGCCCGCCGCCTACCTGGTGGTGCGCCATCGGTCGCGCATCGGCACGCTGGCCAACGCGGTGATCGTGTCGTCGTTCGCCCTGCCCGGCATCCTCATCGGGCTGGCGCTGCTGTTCTGGACCCTGAAGACCGACGTGGGCAATCACCTGCGCAACACCCTGGTGTTGCTGGTGTTCGCCTACGTGGTGCGCTTCGGAGGCCAGACCATGCGCACCTCCCAGGTGGCGGTGTCGGCGGTGTCGTCCCGGCTGACCGACGCGGCCCGCACCCTGGGGGCCCGCGGGGTGCGGCGGTTCCGCTCGCTGGAGCTGCCGCTCATCGCCCCCGGCCTGGTGGCGGGCGGCGGATTGGTGATGCTGTCGGTGATGAAGGAGCTGCCCATCACCCTGCTCATCGCCCCCTTCGACTTCCCCACCCTCACCACCAAGGCGTTCAACAGCATCGAGGAGGCCTTCGTGGCCGAAGCGGGCGTGTGGTCGGGCATCCTGGTGGTGCTGTCGGGCGTGCTCACCTGGCTGTTCGTCGTCCGCCGGGCCGACCACTTCGACTGACCCGCCTCCACATGACACGCTCGGGCCATGAGCATCGAGCCGTTCCTGATCGACATTCCCCAAGCCGACCTCGACGACCTGCATCGCCGTCTGGCCAACACCCGGTGGCCGGACGCCGTGCGACCGGGGTGGGCCGACGGCGCCGACGTGGCCTACCTGCGGGAACTGGTCGAGTACTGGGCCGACGGCTACGACTGGCGGGCCCGTGAGGCCTATCTCAACGCCCACCCGCAGTACACCACCTCCGCCGCCGGGGAACGGGTGCACTTCTATCACGTCCGGTCGCCCGAGCCCGCCGCCCTGCCCCTGGTGCTGATCCACGGCTACATGGGGTCGGTGGTGGAGTTCCGGGAGATGATGGGGCCGTTGTCCGATCCGGCGGCCCACGGCGGCGACCCCGCCGACGCCTTTCACGTGGTGGTGCCGTCGCTGCCCGGCTACGGCCTCTCCGGACCCACCGTCAACGAGGGGGTGGACATGCACCGCTGCGCCGATGCCATCGCCGAGGTGATGGAACAGCTCGGCTATGCGCGCTACATCGTGCAGGGGGGCGACTGGGGGGCGCTGGTCACCCGGCGCATGGCCGAGGCCTACCCGGATCGGCTCATCGCCGCCCACTTCAACATGCTCTTTGCCCAACCCACCCCCGAGGAGGCCGCCGACCCATCCCGGTTGATGGAGGGAGTGACCGAGGCCGAGCAGGCGGCCATGGCCCGGTCGCTGGAAGTGATCGCCGGGGGCACCGGCTACATGGCCATGCTGTCCACCAAGCCGCAGACCCTGGCCATGGCCCACAACGACTCCCCCACCGGGCTGGCCGCCTGGCTCATCGAGAAGTACCAGCACTGGTGCGACCTGGAGGACGGCGACCTGGAGAGCGTGTTCACCAACGATCAACTGCTGGACAACGTGATGCTCTACTGGGTCACCGCCACGGCGGCGTCATCGGGACGGCTGTATCTGGAGTCGACCCGATCGGGCACCTCGGCGGTGGACTCGTGGGCCGGCCGGGTGGAGGTGCCCACCGGCCACGCCGTCTACCCCCGGGAGTTGCTGCAAACCCCCCGAGCGTGGGCGGAACGCCGCTACAACATCGTGTACTGGTCGGTGCAGGCCAGAGGCGGCCACTTCGCCCCCTTCGAGCAGCCCGCCCTGTTCACCGACGACCTGCGCGCCTTCGGACGGCTCTTTCGCTGAGCCCCTGGGGCCGGGCGCCGGGCGCTACGCCCCGGCTACTTGAGTTGGCTTGCCTACGCGAAGCGGGCGGTGCGCATGGCCATGATGTCGTCCTCGACGCCGGCTTCGCCGTTGCCGTTGGCGCTGCCGTCGAGTTGGTCACGGGCCTCCTCGGGGGACTTCATCCGCAGGGGGCACGAGACCGACACGTCCATCACCTGGTTGAGGCGCCCGAAGGCGATCCAGCAGCCGATGGACAGCGTCATGTCCACCATCAGCTCGTCGCCGAAGTGCTCCACCATGCGGTCCATGAAGGCCTGGTCGATGGACATGTGGTCGGTGGCGTACTTCTCGCAGTACTCCAGGGCGTCCCGCTCGGCTTGGGTGTAGCCGTCGTAGTCGTCGCGATTGCCGACGTGGAGGTAGTCGTCCTCGCTGAGATCATGTTGCGCCAACGACGCAACCCGGGTGTCCAGTCAAACCACGCAGTGGTTGATCTGGGCGATCCTCATTCGCAACAGCTCTCGCAGCCGCACCGAGAGCTTGCTGTGGTTGTACACCGCGGCGCTGAACGCCGATGCCGGGGCGGTCAGCTCCGGGCACATCATCCACAGGCGGTGCAGTTCCTCCTGGGGGCCGTCGGGAATCCGAATTCGTGGCATGGGTCCTCCTTGGCTGGGGTCCCCCTACCGTAGCCCTTCCGCGTCGGCCCCCATCGGCTCGCCGGAGACACGGGCTGCTCCTGAGTGGCTCCGCAGGCTCTATGCAGCGGGTTGCCGGGACGCGGCCAGGGTGCCGTAGAAGACGCCGGCCAGCACCACGGCGGCGCCGATGGCGGCGGAGACTCGGGGCAGTTCGTTCAGGAACAACACGGCCCACAGCGTTCCGGCCACCGTTTCCACCGGCGAGAACAGGGCGACCTCGGCCACCGGGGCGTAGCGGGGGGCGGTGGACATGGCCAGGCGGCCGAACGGATTGAACACCAACCCCATGGCGGCGATGGACAGATAGGCCCGGGCGTCCAGCGACACCGGCGACACCGAGAACATGGTGCCGATCACGGTCAGCACCCCGCCGAGGGACAGGCCCACCAGGCGGCTCATGGCGGGATAGAGCCGCCACAGGCTCAGGCCGACACCGAAGCCGGACACGGCCACCACCGCCAACACGTCCCCCCGCAGGGTGGGCTCTCCCAGGGAGCCGGACACGATCATCCCGATGCCCGCCATGGTGATCACGATGGCCAGCCCCGTCGGTCGGCTGATCCGCTCCCCCAGCATGAACCACCCGCTGACCGCGGCCAAGAGCGGCACCGCGGCCACGATGGCCACCACATTGGCCACCTGGGTCTGGGTGACGGCGATGATGAAGCAGAGCTGGCTTCCGCCGGTGATGGCCCCCATCACCAGGTGGGCCACCGGGTGGCGCCGGAAGGCTTCGAGCGGCCAACAGCCGTCGATTCGTCGGCCCAGTGCGCTGTAGAGGGGGATGGAGATGCACGCCACCCAGAAGGCCACGTCGATGGCGTCGGCCTCCGACACCCGTATCCACAGCGAGTCGGTGGATACGGCCAGTATCCCCACTCCGGCCAGCAGCCAGCCCAGCCGCCGACGGTCGCCGGACTGGTTCACAACCATTGGTGGGCCGTAAGGGACTCGAACCCCTGACCCCCTGCGCGTCATGCAGGTGCTCTAGCCAACTGAGCTAACGGCCCCGAGTCCGCCACGCTAGCACCATCCACACCCCCCGCCGCGATGAGAAACTCTGCCTGCCTGAAGAAGCTTGAGCGCGCCAACGCCACAGGGTCAGGTCGCAGGAGACACAGTCTTGGTCAGGCAACCCGGCCCAATTGACTGGTCAATGAGGTTGCCCTCGAACACTTTGGCGGTGCGGCGGGCGTGTTGGCGTTCGGTGCGGGTCATCCCGTCGGCGGCCATGCGTTGGTTCTCCCTGGTGGCCAGCGACCGGCGGAACTGGTCGAACGACTGGGTGAGGGCCAGCTTGACCAGCTCGTACCCGTCACCGTCGCGCAAAGGGGCGCGTTCGTGGGAGGCGGCGATCAACTCGGCGTGGTCCATGGTGATGAACCCATCCCTTGCGGCATCCAACACATCCGGTAGCGCGCGTAACCCCTTGGCCGTCTTCGCCTGACGCTTGGCCTTGCGTGAAGCCAAACCGAACTGCTGGCACACCGCCTCCACCGTGTCATCACCGGCGAGTTCACCCAACCGGACCAACAACCCGGCCAGGTGCGCTTCGATCTGACGGCGCACCGTGTCGGTTTCCAACACCCTCTTGATCACCCCAGAGGCATCCAACTCCGAATAATCCTGCAACTCGAACTCAGCCACCATCGCCACCACCGCATCCCTCACCCGGCCCGAATCCCCAACATCAGCCAGGGCAGAAGACTGGTCCGATGCCCCGCTCCAAGAACAACACTCCATGTCCCCAAGCATACCAGTAAGGGTGACAAGCTATGCCATGGGACTTCTCTCTGCGCCTACTGTTGCTCTATTACCTCAAGCAGATAACCCATCACAGCGATATCTGGGCCGCATTCTTCATGGCGTGCCCATTGGCCGTAAGGATGATCCCAATCGTAGTAAACAATACTCCCACCTAGAGTTACTGTATCACCATTGGAAAACTCCACACTTCTCCCATCTTCATATTTTCGAACAATTGCATGCCGTTGATCATCCCATGCGTATAGGTTCCCCGGAAGACGCAACAGACCTACAACAACATCTTCCGGAGTATTTCCGTGATCTCTAACGTATAGACAGGGGGGGGCTATGACAAGTTCCCCTGACATTATCGGGTAATTTAGAATAATCTCTAAATCATCCATCCACATGCCCACAAAGGGAAATGAGTCCTCACTGGCGACTACAAAAGGGGTCACCGAAGCAGTCTGCCCAGGGGTGGGAGAAATTGCAACTGCGGTAGTAGTCACCACTGATGTAGGCAAGATAGGAACCGAGGTGGGTGCACCCTCCACAGTCGAGGGGGTCTCCGCAATCATGGGATCCGTAGGGATCACCAAAGGAGTAGGCTCCCTCACCACAGCCGTAGCGACTGCAACGGGTACCTCCAGAAACGAGTCTCTCGCAATGCTGCTTTCAGAGGCATCCATGCAGGCTACTGCAGTGGAACACAAGACCGCCAGCAGGGCCACTAACACGCCACGGCTACCCAAGAGCATCGGCCTCAACCTCGGGCTCCCACGCCTCGCTGTCTTCGAAGACCTCCTCAACACCATGACCCGCACACTCCACCAATGGCACTCAGCCTAAACCATCTATACTCAACTCTGTCGCGACCGCCAACAGAGCCCCCACCATCGGGAGAACTATCAACGTGTTGACTCATAATGCACTATTGTTGAAGCAAGAAAGGAAGAACGTGTAGGGCACACCGCAGAAAATTGGTCCGGATAGCCACCACCGCCAGCACTGACAAAGTCGCCACTGGCAAAAGTCTTCATGTCAGCAAAGACCTCCAGCTTGGTCGACAACATTGCCGACATGCCATCCCAATCATAAAAGTTGCCAGGAAGTCTTAGCAAAGTCCTATACCCATCATACTCAAGGTACATACAAGGAGGCTCAAATACTAAGAAGCCATAAGCAATACCATCAAAGTTGCCCTCCTCGGGATCGTAGGTCCACATTCCCACAAACGGGTAGCCTTCCTCTTCACCATCACTGGTGCCTGGTTCAGAGGTAGCTGTGCTATTCGGACTCGGACTAGCAGACGGTACCGCCGTCGGCACAACACTCGGACCCGCAGACGGGCTCGCACTCGGCACAACACTCGGACCCGCAGACGGGCTCGCACTCGGCACAACGCTCGGACCCGCAGACGGGCTGGCACTCGGCACAACGCTCGGACCCGCAGACGGGCTCACACTCGGCACAACACTCGGAACCGCCGTCGGCACAGAACTCGGACCCGCAGAGGGTACAACATCCGGACCTGCAGACGGACTCGCATTCGGCACCGCAGACGGAACCCCAGTCGGCACAGGACTTGAACCTGCAGACGGAATTGGAGTGGCTGCCGGTGTGGCGGTCAATTGCTGGGCCAAGTTGGCAACAAGAGACTCACCTCCTGCAGGAGCGAGTTTCGGATTCACAGAATGATCATTGCTTCCAACATTGCCACAGGAACTCATCACCAACATGGCAGCCATCGAGATAGTGGTGAACTTCAAAATTGTGAGAGGAACCACCCGAAGTGCCATGACCATAGAATTCTACCGTGCCCAGCCAAACCCCTGAGAACTCTCCAACATGCAGGAGCTGGAGCCCTCAGCCTCCTTCGGAGAGGGCAGCCACCCCTACCAATCGGGCAACTCGGCAGGGTTCCCCTTGGTTCCCAGTGATGGGGCGGCAAAGGAGAGAGAAAACTCGGATGATGGTCGCGGCGTCCGGGGTCAAGAGATCGAAACGGTTGTGTGTTCCTTGGCCGGATCGGGCGGTACGTGGCGGTGAGTAACCGGAGGCCTCGGCTTGCGGCGATGCCACTTCGGCTGGTCGTCTCGGTGGGCCTTCCGGTGGCACGAAGGGCAGAGCAGGACCAGGTTGTCGATGTTGGTGGGCCCGCCGTGTTCCCAAGGAAGGATGTGGTGGATGTCGCAGGCTTGGGCGGCCAGGCCGCAGTCGACGCAGGCCTGGTCCCTGGCGTACAGGGCCATCCGCTGAGCCTGGTTGGGGGCTCGTTGGGTGCGGCCGAGGTAGAGGGGTTGGCCGTCGGTGCCGAAGATGGCCGGAATGATGTCGGCGTCGCAGGCCAATCGGCGGAGTTCTTCGACCTCGATGGGGGTCCCGTCGATGAGTTCGGCGTCTTGGAGCACCCCGTGGATGGGATCCCACTCGGCGGTGACCACCAAAGTCGTCTTCTGCGGCAACGGCCCGCAATCGATGCCGTTGGAAGCCTCACCGTCGGTTTCGGGCCGGTTGCCTGCGGGTTGTTGGGTGATGAGCGCGACGAGGGCATCGGCGTTGCGTTGCTCGAACGACCGTTCCTGGCCGACGGTGGAGTCGTGCTTGAGGAGTCGGGTGTTCATGGCCGAGAGTGCGGTTTTGACGCGTTGACCGTTGATGGTGTCGAGTTCGGCGTGGAGGATGACCATGTCGTTGTCCCCGTTGAACACTTTGGCATTGCGTCGGGCGTGTTGGCGTTCGGTGCGGGTCATCCCGTCGGCGGCCATGCGTTGGTTCTCCATGGTTGCCAACGACCGGCGGAACTGGTCGAACGACTGGGTCAGGGCCAACTTGACCAGCTCGTACCCGTCCCCGTCACGGAGGGGGGCGCGTTCATGGGAGGCGGCGATCAACTCGGCGTGGTCCATGGTGATGAACCCATCCTTGGCGGCATCCAACACATCCGGCAGTGCCCGCAACCCCTTGGCCGTCTTCGCCTGACGCCTGGCCTTGCGAGAAGCCAACCCGAACTGCTGGCACACCGCCTCCACCGTGTCGTCGCCGGCGAGTTCACCCAACCGGACCAACAACCCGGCCAAGTGCGCTTCGATCTGACGGCGGACCATGTCGGCTTCCAACACCCTCTTGATCACCCCAGAGGCATCCAACTCCGAATAATCCTCCAACTCGAACTCGGCCACCATCGCCACAACCGCATCCCGCACAGAGCCCGGCAGATCAGCAGTAGTGCTGTCAGAAGAATCAAACTCCATGCATGCAAGCATACCGGGGCGGGTGACAACATCCCCCCGAATTGGCCATTTTTCTTCGGAAATTTGCTCATTTAGCCTCGGCAGGAAGAACTACATGGAAATCCACTGATGCTTCTTCGGAATGGTGTAGCATTATCCCATGCTAGATTCTATGAGGAAAGCAGAAGAAGAGGAAGCACTCGGAGTCCTCCGACAGTGGGGCGATGTTGATGAGTACGAATGGCAGGAGCGACCGGATCTATGGGTTCGGTTGAAGACTGGTCGAGAAGTAGGCGTAGAGGTTACCCAGCACACGTACGACGCAAAGCACCACCTGTTCACAGTTGACGGAAAGGAACACTCATCATCCGAACTCGCACACCGGTGGGTGGTCTGGATCTCTGACCCAGCGGCTAGCGATCCCTCCAAAAGAAAATCCCGCTCGATCAGTTCTTTGGTGAAGGAGACGTTGATTCCGCTACTCGCGGATGTAGAGTCGACCGGAAGCCCACTTCGGACAATGCAAGCCCGCGCTCAGATATACCTGGAACATGCAGTGGAGCGATTTGATGCCAGTGGGCCTGAGGGAATGGCCCGGAGCGTCGACGTCTTGCCACCAGTCCCCGTTGGGTACGGGCAGGGACTGGTCAAGACGAAGGTCAGAACTGGTCACGGAATGTTCCTTGAGGGCGATGATGGCTTCTATTTGGAAGGCGTCGACCATCTAGTGTCAGCCGTTCAGGGCTGCGTTGATGCCAAGCACGTCAAGTGCAATCAGTATGAGTACCCTACTGATTGGCTCGTGGTGGCCCTTGACGGATCTCGCGCCTCCGAGCAGCTTGATGAGGCTTGTCAAAGGGTCTTGGGTGGGCATGAGGCGCAGTACGCAGACTTCCACAAGAGGGTAAATCTACGTCGCTTTGAAGAGGTTTGGGTGTTCGCCAGGTCATTTGGGAATGGCTACCATGTGGCTCTGCGGATGACCGATGCCAGCTCGGAGTGGAGGAAGGTCGTTCAAGTGCCGTTCAGGGGCTGACAGGCCGGCTGCGGTGGGGTGGGAAGATTGATTGGAGCGCCGGACGGGATTTGAACCCGTGAATCATGGCTTTGCAGGCCACTCCCTTAGTCCGCTCGGGCACCGACGCAGGTGACTGCCGTAGCAGCCGGATTCGCCCAGTGTACGGGATCGGCCCGCCCAGGCCACACGGGTTGCCGGATTCTCCTGGGCCACCGGCAGCCTGGCAGGGTCGGTGTCCACCGGGTCGCTGGACTCGGCGAGGTTGCCATACGCTCGGGGCCGACCGGGTGACCACGTAACAGGAGCAAGCTCATGGGTGCGGCCGAAGATGCCCTGATCGGGCCGGAGGACGACAACTTCCACCCCCCGTCGGACGACCCCTGGGAGACCGAGACGTGCTGGTTCGCCTTCTGCGTGCCCGAGCGCTCCATGATGGGCTACCTCTACACCTGGATCCGGCCCAACCTGGGCATCGCCGGGGGCGGGGCCCTGGTGTGGGACGACACCGCGTTCGTCCCCTGGGAAGTGCCGTTCTTCGACTACAACCGCAGCCTCCCACTGCCCGAGGGGCTCGACCTGCGGGACTGCCTGCTCCCCACCGGAATGCGGGTGAAGGCCATTGAGCCGCTCACCAGCTACGAACTGGGCTACCGCTACCCCTTCGGCGACCTGTTCGAGGCCGAACTGCGCTTCGACGGGCTCACCCCGCCCCACGTGTTCACTCGGGGGGAGCCCCCGTTCTCCATCGCCAGCCACATCGACCAGCCCGGTCGGGTCACCGGGCACATCCGCCTGCACGGCGAGCACATCGACGTGGACTGTTACGCCATGCGGGACCGCTCCTGGGGACCGCGCCCCGACCTGCGGGGCTTTCGCATCGGCTACTCCTTCGGCACGGCCTCCGACCGGAGTGCCTTCTTGTGCTACTCGCTGCCCACCGACGCCCGCGTCCCCCAGCCGTCACCGACCGACTCGGCATCCAGCCCCACGGGCAAGAGCCCCGGCGACGACCCCATCAGCGCGGGCTACTACCTGCGCGACGAGGTGCGGGCCGACATCACCGGCGGCCGGCGGCGGGTGGAGCGCCACCCCGACCACGGCTACGCCATCAGGTTCGAGATCGAGGCGGTGGACGAGCTGGGCCGGGAACTGCACGCCGTGGGCACCCCGGTGAGCCGCATCGTGTTCGACCCCTACCCCAAGATGCTCTCCTGGATCAGCACCACCGCCTGGGACTTCGACGGGGCCACCGGCTGGGGCGAGGACCAGGACTGCTGGCGCCCCGACCAATGGTCCCGCTTCCGCCGCACCCCCCGCTGACCCCCACGAAAGAAGGCCGAAGGGCGATACCGACCGTTCCGGCTTCAACGAAAGGCTGGCCGCAGCGCACCGGCATCAACCACCACGTCAGGTGCGTCGGCGGACCGGGGCAGCAGGCAGTTCGGGCATCACCCGTTTGAGGTACTGGTCGAACTGGGGCACGGTGAAGGCCGCGTAGCCGTGCTCGGTGGTGTACAGGAGGCCCTTCTCGATCAACTGCCTTCGAGTGCCGCCACATTGCTGGGACGTCCGGTCGAGTTGCCGGGCCACATCGCTCGCGAGTTGGGGTTCGGGACCGAGTTCCGCCATGGCCCTCAGGTACGAACGCTGCAACTCGGTGGCCCGGTCAAGGCGTACCTTGAAGAATCCTGAGTCCAACTTTTCCTCCACGACAACCCGGGCGTTTTCCACATCGCCCAGCGTGATCTCCGGGCCGGGAGAGATATCCCACGCTGCCTGACCCAACTCCTGCAGGAAATACGGGTAGCCCTGCGTGAAGACGAGGGCGTGCTCGAGGGCCTCCTCGCTGAACCGAACGCCAAGCGAGGCTGCGGGCTCGCTCAGGACTCGCTTGGCATCGCTGTCGTCGAAGCTGCCGATTTCCGGGAACTTGAACAGTCGCTCCGCGTAGGTTTTCGCTTCCCCGACGAGTTCATGGATCTGGGGCAGTCCGGCGGCTGCCATCGTGACCGGCAGGGCGCGTTGCACCGTCTTGTGCAGGGCCGCGATCAACGCCTCCATCTGCGCCTGGTCCAGGAAGTGAATCTCATCCAGCAGGAGCGCCACCCCGGTCTGCTTGTCCTTGGCCGCCTCGCCCAGACCGATGAGGAGATCGGTGAGGTCGGCATCCAGGACTCCGCTGTCGGCATATCCGGCGGCCGGACCCCCGTCCAGGCCCACCGTGAGTCGTCCCTCAGGGTCGATGCTCATGGTGAATGACTTCAGCAGGGCACCGACCCGCCTGGTCTTGTCGGTCCACTTCGCCCGGGGAGCAATGTTGTGGAGCACTTTACGCACCTCGCGGGCAAGCACCCGTCGAAACTGGTCCTCGTCTCCCTTGGCCACCTCAATTTCGACGACCTTCCATGATTCCTCCTCGGCGATCTTGCGGAACTCGCCCAACAGCACCGTCTTGCCGACGCCGCGAAGTCCGGTCACGACCAGCGACTGCTCGGTGCGGCCTGCGGCCAAGCGCCGCAGGAGCACCTGGAAGGCCTCCAGCTCAAGATCACGTCCGATGAGAGCGGGCGGTCGCGCCCCGGCATTGGGGGTGTAGGGATTGGAGCTGCGGTCCACGCCTTCAGCCTAGCGGCGTTTTGCCAGAGTATTTGGGGTTTTCTGACTTTCGGAAAACCTTGGCAATTTTGATAATTCTGGGCGGGGCCGGGGGTCAGGGGGTGGCGGGCGACCTTCCAGGGGGCAGGAAGTAGGGTCGGGGGATGTTCACCGCCCGATTCGAGCTGCGGGTGCCCCCGTTTGCCGACACCACCCACGCCCAACTGCACCGCGAGTACCGGGACATGGTCTCGTGGTGTGACGACAACGGCATCGCCACCGTCATCGTGTCGGAGCATCACGGGGCCGAGGACGGGTTCATGCCCTCACCACTGGTACTGGCCGCCGCCGCGTTGGCCCGCACCGACAACATCACCGTGGCGGTGTCGGCCTTGCTGCTACCCCTGCACGACCCCATCCGGGTGGCCGAGGACATCGCCACCATCGACCTGATGGCCCCCGGTCGCCTGTCGGTGACCATGGGGGTGGGCTACCGGGAGTTCGAGTTCGACATGTTCGCCAAGGACCGCACCCGACGGGGCCGAGACACCGAGGAGGCCATCGAACTGATCCTGCGGTGCTGGTCGGGCGAACCGTTCGAGTATCAGGGCCGCACCATCCGGGTCACCCCCAAGCCGGTCACCGAACCCCATCCCGTGCTGATGGTGGGCGGCTCGGTCCCGGCGTCGGCCCGACGGGCAGCCCGGCTGGGCCTGCCCTTCTCCCCCTCCACCCCCGACCAGTCACTGGCCGACCTCTACTACGCCGAGGCCGCCCGCCTGGGCTACGAGACCCCGTTCGCTATCGTGCCCGACGGCCCCTCCATGGTGATGGTCACCGAGGATCCCGAACGCACCTGGGCGGCCATCGAGCGCCACGCCCTGTACGACGCCGCCCTCTACGCGAGCTGGCAGTACGACGACCATCACAACCTCACGGCGGTGGACGCCCACGACGTGGCCGGACTGGCGGCCAGCGGCCAATGGGAGGTGCTCACCCCCGAGGGCTGCGCCCAGTTGGTGCGGGACAAGGGAAGCGCCATGTTGCACCCCCTGGCGGGGGGCATCGACCCGGCCATCGGCTGGGAGAGCTTGGAGTTGGTGAAGCACCAGGTCATGCCCCTCTTGGCCGACGACCCCGGTGGATGAGCACATGACCACGGATGAGCCGAGGCCGGTGGATGAGCCGATGACGGAGCATGAGACTCCTCGACGCTTGTTGAGCGACGACGAGTTGGCCGCGCTCAGCCGGCCACCCCGAGCCGAGTTCGCCTTGGCCTTGGACAACAGCCCCACCGCCGCGGTGGAGGTGTTGCGACGCATCGACCGGTCGTACCGGAACTTCATCGACGGCTTCGGCACCTGGATCACCGTCACCTGGGCCTTTGTGGCCGAGCGGTACGGCGCCGAGGGACTGGCGCGGGTGGGCTCGGCCGACGACGGGTACCGCTCGGCTCTGCTGCACGGGCTGACCGACGAGGACGTCATCGGCCGCCTCCGCACCGACCGGGCCGACCGCATCGCTCGGCTCATCGACCAGGGAGACCACCAGGCCGCCCTGGCCCACTACGACGACCTGGAGGCCGGCTACCGCCGGATCCACGACGTGGAGCGCGACCGGGTGGCCTCGGTGCTGTCGCAGGTGTACCGGGCGTGGGGGGCCGACGTGTTGATGGACAGCATCCGCTTCGCCGGCGAGCAGACCCTGCTGGGGTGGATGCCCCAGGATCGGGCCCGACCCCCGGAGGTGCGGGTGCGCCAGTGGGCGGCCATGCAGAAGGGCAACTTCACCGACATCACCGTGGAGGAGACCGACGATGCCTTCGTGATCACCCTCCACCCGTGCGGCACCTGTGGGCGTCAGGTGTCCGACGGCTGCTACGGCCAAACCATGGACTTGGCGGTGGTGACCGAGGACCATCCCCTCACGTTCGGCCAGGGACCGGTGCCCATCTACCGAGCCCACGTGGCCGTCATGCACCACTGGGTGCCGATGGAGCGCATCGGGGTGCCGTGGCCGGTGATCCAATGCCCGGCGGGAATGGAGGCCGAACCCTGCCGGGTGGTGCTGTACAAGGATCCCGACACGCTGCCCGACGAGTTACCCGACTGGAGCGGATGACCGGGCTCGAACCGGCGACCTACACCTTGGCAAGGTGTCGCTCTCCCAACTGAGCTACATCCGCAGGGTTGCCCATCATAGCAACACCGGGTTCGGGGGCCGATAACTTTTGCCGGTGGCCCGGTTACGGGGACAGCCGGGTGGCACGGCGGGGACGTACGGGCAACGGCCGACGGCCCGAGGCTCAACCCCCGAACTCGCTCAGCACCCCGGCCAGCACCGCACCCGCCCGGTCGCCCACCGGGAGGCCTCGGGCGATGGTCCGGGCGGTGGGACTCATCTTGGCCAGGGTCTTGGCCAGCACCTGGGCCATGTGGTCGTCGCCCAACTTGTCGGTCAGGGCGTCGAACTGGGTTTGGAGAAACACCAGGCACAGGGCGTCCTCGTGGGTCTGGACCCGTGGGTCGGTGCCCAGGCCCTTCTTGGTGACGATGGCGGAGACGTCGGCGGCGAACGCGGCGTCGTAGCCCACGGCGGTGACGATGTCGGCCACCTCGGCGGCGTGGCGCTTGCCCTGGGCGGCCCGCCACCGCAGGTAACCGGCCCGGCCGTCGGGATAGTCGGTGCGGGCCAGCACCCAACGCCGCAGGTGGTGGGCGCGGGCGGCCACCCGCTGGGCGTCGTCGGCGTGAGGATCAAGGTGCAGCAACCACTCCGTCATCAACTCGGCGTGGGCCTGCTCCTTGGGTCGAACGGCCCCGTCCACCTCGAGGGTGTGCGGGTCGTCGGAGTTGGCCTCGTCGATGGCCGCCAGCGCGGCCTCCAGCCGGGAATTGGACGCGACCGACTCCGGGCCGGGATCAGCGTCGGCCTCAGCACCCACGACGGTCAACCATCTTGGGGCGGACGCAGGTCCACCCGCAGGACCAAGATGCCGTCCTCGACGGCACCGGTGGCGTCACCGATGATGGCGAAGTCCTGAAAGTCCTCCTGGGCCCGGCGGATGAACAGGGTTCGCTCCTCTCCCCCCACCGGGGGCAGCGGGCGACTTCTCACCGCCTCGGCTCGCTCCCGAAACCGAGTGATCATCGCGTCCACATCCAGTTCGTCGGCCATCACCCCACGGTATCGCCTGGTTCGCAAGGATCGGACGCATCCACGTCGTCGGAAGCCCCCTCTTCGTCCGACGCCGGACGGTCGCCGGTGCGCACCCAGTAGACGAAGGTGCCCAGCAAGGCCACGGCGGCCACGGTGATCAACAGGGCCATCACCAACCGGATCTCGTCGTCGGAATCGGCGGGTGCGTCGGCGGGCTCCACCGGGGGCGGTTGGGTTTGAGCCCACGCATCGGGCGGACCCACGCCCCCGGCCACCGACCCTCCGGCGGCGGCCGCCAACAGCAGAGCCACCGCCAACAGCAGAGCCACCGCCAGGCCCGCCGGCACCAGCCACTTGCTTCCCACGACGTTCAGTCTCGCGCAGCCCCTGCCCGATGAATGCCCCCCTGGTGACACTCATCGCTGGTGGTACGGGCAGGAGTAGGTGGTGCGGCCGCCGATGGTACGGCGGTCCAGCAACTCGGCGTCTCGGGGGCACGACCCGCCACGAATGCGGGCCACCTGCAGGTCGCCGGTGTGCGAGCCGCCCCGTTCGGCCAATTCGGCGAGCGTGGCGGAGATTTCCCGAGCCAGCCGCTGGTGCTCGGCTGGGCTCAGCGATTTCGACTCCCGAGCCGGGTCCAGCCCGGCGCGCCACAGGATCTCGTCCACCAGCAGGTTGCCCAGCCCGGCCACCCGACGCTGGTCGAGCAACCGGGCCTTCAGCGGGCTGTGGCTGCCCTCCAGGGCAACGGCGAGCTGTTCGGGCGTCAACGCCAGAGCGTCGGGACCGAGCCCATGCTCGTCGGGTTCCAGCTCCACCCCGCCCAGGCGGCGGGGGTCGATCACCACCAGGGCGCCGCCGTCGGAGAACTCCAACCCGAACCGCCGCCACTGCGGCACATCCCGGACGCTGCCGTACACCAGCCGATCGATCACCGCGTGGCCGTCCACCTCCAGCCGCCCGGTCATACCGAATCGCACCCCCAGCACAACGTCCGGCAGAAGGCGGGAGCGGGCGCCGGTGTGGGCGCCAGGGACGGGGTCAATGGCCCGGTCGGGGCGGTCCGGCATCGTGGCCTTGTGAGGGGCCGACACCAAGTCCAGCATCAGGAGCTTGCCCGCACGGCGCACCTCGACCACCGTTGCGCCCCCCAAGGCCTGCTTCAGGGCGACGGCGTCGGCCCCTCCCTTGATGAACCAGTCATCGGGCGCGTGCACCTCGGCCACCGTGCGCCCCACCGTGGCCGATGCCGCCCGGCGGTAGTACTCGACCTCGATGATCTCCGGCAGGGGAATCGACCTCGTCCGCCTCAGGCAGCATCGACGGCTTGCAGCAGGTCGGCCACCACGTCGTCGCCGTGCTCCAGACCGACGGAGACCCGGATGGTGCCCGCCCCGATGCCCGCCGTCTCCAACTCCTCGGGGGTCAGCCCGGCGTGGGTGGTGGACGCCGAATGGGACACCAGGGTCTCGGGGCCGCCCAGTGACGGGGCGATCTGGGCCAACCGCACCGCGTCCACGAATCGTTCCCCGGCCGGGTGTCCCCCGGCCAGGTCGAAGGTCAACAGGCCGCCGAACAGCCGCATCTGCCGCTTGGCCAGTTCGTGCTGGGGATGGCAGGCCAGGCCGGGATAGCGCACCGCGGCCACGCCGGGATGCTCCACCAGGGCCTCGGCGGCCTGCTGGGCGGTGGCGCTCTGGCGCTCCAGGCGAACGCCCAGGGTCCGCAGGCCCCGCAGGCCGTTCATGGCGTCGAACGGGGCGGCGTTGGCCCCCTGCAGCACGGCGAACCCCCACAGCGAGGCGATCAACTCGGCGCTGCCCGAGACCACCCCCAAGGTGGCATCGTTGTGGCCGCCGATGCCCTTGGTGGCCGAGTGCAGGCTCAGGTCCACCCCGTAGTCCAACGGCCGGGTGATGCTCGGCGGGGCGAAGGTGGCGTCCACCACGGTCAGCGGTCCGACGATGGCCCCCAACGCCTCCAGGTCCACCAACTCCAAACGGGGATTGGCCGGACTCTCGGCCCACACCAACATGGTCCGCCCCGGTTGCACGGCGGCGGCAAAAGCCCCCGGCTCGGTGCCGTCCACGAAGGTCACCTCGATCCCGAATCGGGGGCACACCGCCTGGAGCAGGAACTGGGTGCCCGAGTAGAGCTGCCGCTGGGCCACGATGTGGTCGCCCGCCGAACACAGGCCGAGTACGACACCGCTCACCGCCCCCATGCCCGACGCATATGCCCGGGAGGCCTCGGCCCCCTCCAGCTCGGCCATGGCCTCCTCGAAAGCGGCCACGGTGGGATTGCCGTTGCGGGTGTAGTAGCGGCTCTCGGTGGGATCGAGGGCCATGCGCCGGCTGTCGGGAAGCGAGGGGAGGCGGAAGGTGGTGGCGGGATGCAGCGTGGGGGCCAGCTCCGGGCCGCCGGTGCGGCGGCCAGCCAGGATCGCCACCGTGTCGGGATGACAGAACGCCGCCGGATCGGGGGCGGGCACCGCCCAGGGTGGGGCGTCGTCGGTCGGCTTCGGGGCTGCGTCAGCTTGCACCGCTGCCCACCTTGTCGAGGAAGTCGCTGATGGCCTGGCCCACCGCTTCCACCTCCAGGAGGAAGCCGTCGTGGCCGTGGGGGCTGTCCACCACCGTGTAGACGCACCGGCCGCCGGCGGCGACCACCGCGTCGTGGAGTTCCACCTGCTGGCGGGGCGGGTACAAGGTGTCGCTGGTGATGCTGAGCGACAGCACCGGCGAGGTGATCCGGGCGGCGGCCGCGGCCAGCCCACCCCGGTCCCGGCCGATGTCGTGCAGGTCCATCACCCGGTTGAGCACCAGGTAGGTGTTGGCGTCGAACCGCTTCACCAGCTTCTCCCCGTGGTAGTCGAGGTAGGACTCCACCTGGAACCGATCCCACTTGCCGTACACCGAGCGGGTGTCGAACAGCTCCCGCCCGAAGCGGTCCTCGAACACCTCGTCGGACCGGTAGGTGATCTGGGCCAGGGAGCGGGCGATGGCCAGCCCGGCATGGGGACCCTGGCCGGGCGGATTCCGGTAGTAGTCGCCCCCCCGCCAGTGGGGATCCAAGGCCAGTGCGGTACGGCCCACCGCCGACCAGCCGATCTGCTGGGCGCTGGCCGCCATGCACCCGGCCAGCGAGCACACCGACCCCACCCGCTCGGGGAACATCACCCCCCACTCCAGGGCCTGCATGGCCCCCATGGAGCCTCCCACCACGGTCAGCCACCGCCCGATGCCCAGGTGGTCGGCCAGGCGGCGCTGGCTGCGCACGATGTCGCGCACGGTGAGCGTGGGGAACGACGAACCGTACGGGCGCCCGGTGTCGGGGTGGGGCGAGGACGGCCCGGTGCTGCCCTGGCAGCCGCCCAACACGTTGGCGCACACCACGAACAACTCGTCGGTGTCCAGCGCCTTGCCCGGTCCCACCATCTCTCCCCACCAGCCGGGGGTGGGGTGGCCACGGCCCGCCTCGCCGGTCACGTGGGAATCCCCGGTCAGGGCGTGGCAGATGAGCACCGCGTTGGCCCCGTCGGGGTCGAGGGTGCCCCACGTCTCATAGGCCAGGGTGACCTCCCGCAGGGCCCCGCCTCCCTCCAGCTCGAACAGGCGGGGACGGTCGAGAGTGAAGAACCGGCGGTTGCCCGCCGGGTCGCCGGGCTGCCAGGCACCGGTTACCGGCAGGTCGGTGCTGTAGTTGCGGGGATGCTCGGGGCGGCTCCCGTCGGACACGGTCTTCCCTTCGTCTGGTTGTGGGAGGGCCACCGGTTCCGTTGCCGACGAGCACGGACACTTGGTTGCCTCCGGCGGCGCCGGAGACCACATCCCCCGCCGAAGCGGGTGAGCACCTTGGGTGTCCCTCCCAGGTTGCCGGACCCCCCGACTGAGCCCACGGCTTGCGTGACCTCAGGCGGCGGGCCGCTCTCGATGTACCGCACCAGGGTAGCGGGGTGCCTATTGGCGGCTCAACACATTTGGCTCAGCACTCTTGGCGGGACGCCGACGGAACGCCCGGTACCCCGGGGTAACGGATGGCTGGAGGGCTAGACGACCTCGGCCACCGGATCCCAGCGATCCAGGGCATCCAGGCGGCCGTCGTTGGAGAACATCTCCACGATGGGCACGTCCAACGCCAGGCGACGCTGCAGCCGCTTGACCTCCAACTCCTCGTTCCACAGCGACAGGGTGACCGCCATGCCCGACTCGCCGGCTCGGGCCGTGCGCCCCGAGCGGTGCAGATACGTCTTGTGGTCGGGCGGCGGGTCGTAGTGGATCACCACGTCCACGTCGTCGATGTGCAGTCCCCGGGCAGCCACGTCGGTGGCCACCAGGGCCTGAATGTCGCCCGACGAGAACCGGGCTAACGAACGCTCCCGGGCCTTTTGACGGAGGTCGCCGTGGATGGGTTCGGCCCGCACGTCCTCGGCCTTCAGCTTGCGGCTGAGGCGATCACAGCCGTGGCGGGTGGCGGAGAACACCAGCGTGCGGTTGGAGGCCCGGATGATGGCCGCGGCCACTTTGACCTTGTCCATCTCGTGGACGGCCACGAAACGGTGCTGCATCTCGTCGACGGTCACCTGTCGGGACTGCACCTCGTGGCGGACCGGATTGGTCTGGTAACGGCGGACCAACCCGTCCACCGCCCCGTCGAGGGTGGCGGAGAACAGCAGGGTCTGATGGCGGGAGTCCACATGGCGCAGGATCCACTCCACCTGGGGCAAGAACCCCATGTCGGCCATGCGGTCGGCCTCGTCCACCACCACCACCTCCAGCTTGGCCACCGAGACCACTTGGCGATCGATGAGGTCGATCAGGCGTCCGGGGGTGGCCACGATGATGTCCAACCCGGCCTTGATCTGCTTGATCTGGGCCTCCATGGCCGCCCCGCCGTACACCGGGGCCAGCTCGAGGCCCCGCACCCGGGCCAGAGGGCGGAGTTCCTTGGCCACCTGCACGGCCAACTCCCGGGTGGGCACCAACACCAATCCGCGCACCCGACGGCGCTCGGCATGGGAGAGGTTCTCCACCAGGGGCAGGCCGAAGGCCAGGGTCTTGCCCGAGCCGGTCTTGGCCTTGCCGCACACGTCCCGACCGGCGAGCGCGTCGGGGATGGTGAGAGCTTGGATGGGGAACGGGGTGTGGATGCCCCGCTCCTGGAGGGATGTGGCCAAGTCGGTGGCCACACCCAAAACGCGGAATTCTTCTGTCATCTTTGGGTCCGGGCTGCGAAAGGAAGCGGAATGATCGGCGAGCCCGCAGGTTCAGGATACCGGATTCAGGCCTCCGAAGTGATGTTCTGCGCGGTGTCTTGTTCCTCGTGATCCTCGTGGGCCTCGTGTTCGGGGGCACCGTGTTCGGGGGCACCGTGTTCGGGGGCACCGTCGCCGAGGGATTCTGAGTCGAGGGCCTCGTCTTGGCTGCCTCGGCGCCAGAGCAGGAACACCACCGAGCCCGCGATGAGGGCCAGCATCACCCAGATGTTCACCCGCACCCCGGCCAGCTCGCTGGCGAAGTCCACCCGGATGGTCTCGATCCAGAGGCGGCCCAGGGCGTACCCCAGCACGTAGAGCCCGAACAGGCGACCGGGCTTGAGCGTGAACCGCTTGGACACCCACAACAGCACCCCCATCAGGGCCAGGTTCCAGATGCACTCGTACAAGAAGGTGGGGTGGAAGGTCTCGTCGGCCCGATACTTGTCCGGGCGGTAGCGAGGGTCGATCTCCAAGGCCCACGGCAGGTCGGTGGGCCGCCCGTACAGCTCCTGGTTGAACCAGTTGCCCCACCGCCCGATGGCCTGGCCCAACGGCAGGGCGGGGGCCACCGAGTCGGCGACGTCCGACAGCGGGATCTTCTTGGCCCGGGCGAATACCCACATGGCCAGGGCCGCGGCCATGACCGCGCCGGGGATGCCCAGCCCCCCCTCCCAGATCTGCCAGGCCTCCCCCCAATTGCCCCTGAACGACTTCCAGTCGGTGATCACGTGGTAGACCCGGGCGCCGATCAGCCCGGCGATCACCGCCCACACCGTGGCCGAGGTGGCCAGATCGGGGGAGTGGCCCCGCTGGGTGAACCGCCGGGAGAACAACCAGGCCGCGGCCACCACGCCCAGGGCGATCATCAGTCCGTAGGCCCGCAACTCCAAAGAGCCGATGTCCAGACTTCTCCAACTGGGGCTGGGAATGGATGCCATCACCCCGCGAGTTTGCCACGACCGGGGGGCCGGACCGCTCATCTTGGGTCTCCCGGTGTTCGCTTTGGGTAGATTTCTGCCCATGAGCGACAGCACCCGATTGATCGAGAACCTCCTCTACACCTACGCCGAGCGGATCGACGCCGGAGATCTGGAAGGGGTGGCCGACCTGTTCGCCCACGGCCGCATCGTGACCACCCCGGAGGCCCCGGTCACCGAGGCGGCGGTGGGCCGAGAGGCGGTGTTGGGCATCTACCAGAACTCCACCCGTCTGTACCCCTGCGGCACGCCCCGCACCAAGCACGTGACCACCAACGCCATCATCGAGGTCGACGACGAGGCCGGCACCGCGGCGGCCCGCTCCTACTACACCGTGTTCCAGCAGCTCGACGACTTCCCCCTGCAGCCCATCATCACCGGCCGCTACCACGACACCTTCCACCGCCCCGACGGCACCTGGTGGTTCGACCAGCGGATCATGCTGGTGGACCACCTGGGCGACCTCAGCCGCCACCTGTTGTTCGAACTCGAGCTCTAGGCCACGGGGAGGACTCATGACGGAACTGACGCCCACCAACCTGTTCACCCTGGAGGGCAAGACCGCCCTGGTCACCGGGGGTGGACGGGGCATCGGGGCCATGATCGCCGAGGGCCTGTTGGGGGCCGGGGCCCGGGTGATCATCGCCTCGCGCCGCCAGGACCAACTCGACGAGGCCGTGGAACAGCTCTCGGCCATCGGCCCGGTGGAGGCCGTCGCCGCCGATCTGTCCTCCGAGGAGGGCTGCGGGGGCCTGGCCGACGCGGTGGGCGAGCGAACCGACCGGCTGGACATCCTGGTGAACAACGCGGGCGCCACCTGGGGGGCGCCGATGGCCGAGTTCCCCGATTCGGCCTGGGATCGGGTGATGAACCTGAACGTGAAGGGGGTGTTTCAGCTCACCGTGGCTCTGCTGCCCTTGCTGGAGGCAGCCGCCTCCCCCGACGATCCCGCCCGGGTTATCAACATCGGTTCGGTGCAGGGGTTGCACGCCCCCGACATCGAGAACTACTCCTACTCGGCCAGCAAGGCGGCCGTCCACCACATGAGCGTGGTGCTGGCCAAGAAGCTGGGGCCCCGCCACATCACGGTGAACGCGGTGGCGCCCGGCCCGTTCTACACCAAGATGATGGCCCACACCCTGGACACCTTCGGCGAGGAGATCACCGCGGCCACCGCCCTGGGACGCCTCGGGCAGCCCGCCGACATGGCCGGGGTGGCCGTGTTCCTGTCGGGACGGGCGGGCTCCTACGTGACCGGCGCGGTCATCCCGGTGGACGGCGGCTTCGTCACCACGTTGTAGGGCCCCCCTGAGCCAGCCGAGCCCCTCAGGCCTCGCCGGGCTCGGCCACCAACAGCAGTCCCTCGGGCGCCTCCAGCGTGAGTTCGCCTTCGACCACCGGCCCGGCCTCACGCTGGGAGGAGAACGCCACCCGCCACCGTCCCGGCGGCAGGGCCAGCTCCTTCGGGTCGTCGGCCACGTTGAGGGCGCACACGCAGTCGCCCCGCCGGAAGCTGATCACCGGTGCGGGCCGGTCGGTGAGCCACTCCAGCTCGGCGTGGTGGAGGTCGGTCAGCTCCCGCCGGAGCGCCAGCAACTCCCGGTACTTGGCCAACGCCGAGCCGGGGTCGTCACGCTGAGCGGCCACGGTGTCGGCCGGGGCCCGGCCCACGGGCAGCCACGGTTCGTCGGCGTCGGTGAAGCCCCCGGTGGGCCCCGGCGCCCACGGCATGGGGGTGCGGCAGCCGTCCCTTCCGTCGGCGGGGTTCTGGTTGCGGACCGCCACCGGGTCCTGACACTGCTGGGGGGGCACGTCCACGTCGTCGAGGGCCAGCTCCTCACCCTGGTAGAGGAAGGGCAATCCGGGCAGGGCGAACTGCAGCACGGCATAGGACAGCGCCCGAGCTCGACCCAGCGCTCCCCCGCCCAACCGGGTGGGGGCCCGGGGGTCGTCGTGGCTGCTCAGCGCCCAGGAGAGGTCACGGGGAGCGGCGTCGAGGGCGTCGCGAAACGTGGACCACAGCGCCGCCGGTTCCCAGGGCGTGTGCATGGGAGCGAAGTAGAAGGCCCGGTGCAGGCCGTCCTGGTGGGTCACGTAGCGGCTCACCCGGTCGGGATTGTTCTCCCGCAGGTAGACCTCCCCCAGCAACAGGGCGTCGCGGGGCTCCACGATGTTGCGCCAGCGACGGTAGATGGCGGTGACGCCCGCCTGGTCGAGGTCGTAGCGGTGGTCGTAGCAGGCCCAGGCCTGGCGGGGGCTCATGTCGGGGGTGACCGGGAAGCGCTGGGGGTTGTCGGGCATGAGCATGTTCTTGACCAGGCCGTGGGCCACGTCCACCCGGAACCCGTCCACGTGGCGGTCCAGCCAGAACTCCAGTATCTGGTCGAACTCCCGCACCAGACGCGGGTTGGACCAGTTCAGGTCGGGCTGCTCGGGCAGAAACAGGTGCAGGTAGTACTGCCCCGACGCTTCGTCGAGGGTCCAGGCCGGGCCGCCGAAATGCGACACCCAGTTGTTGGGGGGACCGCCCCCCGGACCGGGATCCCGCCAGTGGTAGTAGCCCCGCCAGTAGCCGTCGGGATCGGACCGGGACGACTGAAACCACCGGTGCTGGTCGGAGGTGTGGTTGGGCACCAGATCGACGAGCACCCGCAGGCCCAGCCGATGGGCCTCGGCGACGCAGGCGTCGAAGTCGGCCAGCGTGCCGAACAGGGGATCGACGTCGGTGTAGTCGGCCACGTCGTAGCCGAAATCGGCCATGGGCGAGGGGTAGAAGGGGGTGATCCACACGATGCCGATCCCCAGCCAGGCCAGGTAGTCCAGCTTGTCGGTCAGGCCGACGAAGTCACCCACCCCGTCGCCGTTGCCGTCGGCGAACGACCGGATGTACACCTCGTAGCCGACTTCTCGATCCCACCAGCGCAGGTTCTCGGCCGCTGCGGGCCACTGGGTCGCCGTCGAACCGCCCGCTGCGGTGGGGGTGCTCATCTCAGTTGAAGGCGATGACGCTTCGGACCACGTCGCCCGCCTTCATGGCGGCAAAGCCGTCGTTCACGTCGTCGAGGGTGATGGTGGCCGACACCATCTCGTCGAGCATGAGTCGTCCGTCGAGGTAGAGGTCCACCAGGCGGGGCATGTCCACCCGGAACACGTTGGAGCCCATCAGGGAACCCTGGAGCCGCTTCTCGGACATGAACAGTTCCTGGCCCTCGATCTGGACCTTGGTGCCTGGCGGGATCATGCCCATCACCGTGGCCGTTCCCCCTCGGCGGATCATGGCGAAGGCCTGCTGGGCGGTGAGGGCCAGGCCGATGGCCTCGAACGAGTAGTCCACGCCACCACTGGTCAGCTCCATCACCTGCGCCACCGGGTCGCCGTCGGCGGGATTGACGGCGTGGGTCGCCCCCAGCCGCAGGGCGGTGTCGAGCTTTCGGGATTCCAGGTCCACGGCGATGATGGCGGTGGCCCCGGCGATGCGGGCGGCCTGGACCGCCGACATGCCCACGCCGCCGCAGCCGATCACCGCCACCGTCGAGCCGGGGCCCACCTCGGTGGTGCGGAACACCGCCCCGGTGCCGGTGGTGACGCCACAGCCGATGAGCGCGGCCCGATCCAGGGGCATGTCGGGGCGAATCTTCACCAGGGCGTTCTCGTGGACCAGCATCTCCTCGGCAAACGACGACAAATGCGCGAACTGGTACACCTCTTGGCCACCACGGCTGAGCCGGGGAGGCTCCTCGGCGGTGCGCACGCACTCCACCCGACTGCGGACACACAGGTACGGCTGCCCGCCCAGACACACCTCGCAGCGCCCGCAGAACACCGACAGACAGCAGATCACGTGATCGCCGGGCTGCACCTCCCGCACGTCGGGCCCCACCGCCTCGACCACCCCGGCGGCCTCGTGGCCCAGCACCACCGGACGTTCCACGTCCCAGCCATCCGTTTCCATGAAGTGGAGATCGCTGTGGCACAACCCCGACGCCGCGGTGCGTACCAGCACCTCGCTGCCCGTCGGGGCGGCCACCTCAACCTGGTCCACCACCAGCTCGTCGTGCTCCTCCAACAACAGCGCTGCCCTCATGGGTACCTCCCCCTCGGCGGCCACCGGAATCCCGGCGGGCCGGCAATCTCATCGGCAATGTACTCGGCCACTTCGTCGGCAACCGCAATTGCCGCCCCCTCCCCCCTCTCGGGGTCGGCCACCGGGGTCGACCGCTGGGTTGAGCAAGCGGGGTCGGCTCAGGAGCAGCCGGAGGTGGACCCGCAGTCGGGACAGGCGTGGCAGGAGCCCGCTCGGACCATGAACACGCCGCAGTCCGAGCACAAAGGGGCATCGGTGGGCGGCGAGGACGGGCGACCGGGGAGTGTCGGGGGGTCGGGCTTGGTGCCGTGGGTGGACATGGGCACGCCCACCTGCTCTTCCACTCCGGGCAGGGTGGGTTGCTTCCGCTCGTCGGTGGTGTAGACCCCCAGTTCCCGGCGTTCGTCCAGGCCCAGGTACTCCACCGCCAGGCGGCGGAACAGGTAGTCGATGAGGCTGGTGGCGATGCGGATGTCGGGGTCGTCGGTCATCCCGGCCGGTTCGAAGCGCATTCCGGTGAAGGCGTCTACGTAGGCCCGCAGCGGCACCCCGTACTGGAGGCCGTGGCTGACCGCCATGGCGAAGGCGTCCATGACCCCGGCCAGCGTGGAACCCTGCTTGGACACCCGCAGGAAGATCTCGCCGGGGCGGCCGTCCTCGTACTCCCCCACGGTGGCGAAACCCTTGCAGTCGGCCACCCGGAACTCGAAGGTGCGGCTGGTGCGGGTGCGGGGCAGCCGTTGCCGCTGCGGCACCGCCGCCGGTGCGTCGGGTCCGGCGTCGGAGGTGCCCTCGCTCGCCGTGGAGCCGTCGCTCGCCGCAGAGCCGTCGGACACCGTGGAGCCGTCGGACACCGAAAGGGGCTGGCCCACCTTGCAGTTGTCCCGGTAAACGGCCAGGGCCTTGACCCCCATCTGCCAGGCGTCCACGAAGAGCTGTTCGATCTCGGCCGCCGTGGTGTCCTCGGGAACGTTGACGGTCTTGCTGATGCCCCCCGACAGCCAGGGTTGCACCGCGGCCATCATGGCGACGTGGCCGTTGGGCGAGATCACGTTGTCGCCCATGGAACAGGCGAACACCGGGAGGTGGTCGGCATCCAGGTGCGGGGCACCCACCACCGTGCCGTGCTCGTGGACATGGGTCACGATCTCGGCCACCTGATCGGGCGGATACCCCAATCGGAACAGGGCCCGGCCCACCGTTTGGTTGACCAGGGCCACGGTGCCACCCCCCACCAGCTTCTTGGTCTTGACCAGACCCAGGTCGGGCTCGATACCGGTGGTGTCGCAGTCCATCATGAACGAGATGGTGCCGGTGGGGGCCAGCACGGTGGCCTGTGAGTTGCGGACCCCGAAGGTGTCGCCCCATTCCACCGCCGCGTCCCACGCCGCCCGGGCCGCGCCCAGCACTTTCGCTGGCACCGGCTCACCCTCCAGGCGGTTCAGCGCGTCACGGTGCATGTGGAGCACCCGCCGGGTGGCGTCACGGTTTTGGGCGAAGCCCTCAAAGGGGCCCAGTTGGGCGGCCATGCGCCCCGAGGCCTCGTAGGCCACCCCTGTCATCAACGCGGTGATGGAGGCGGCCACCCCCCGGCCCTCGTCGGAGTCGTAGGCCAGACCCAAGGCCATGAGCATGGCCCCGAGGTTGGTGTAGCCGAGACCCAGTTGCCGGAACCGGCGGGTGGTGTCCCCGATGGGTTCGGTGGGATAGTGCGACGGGCCGACCAGGATCTCCTGGGCCACGGTCATCACCCGCACGGCGGCGCTGAACCCCTCGACGTCGAACTCGTTGTCGTCGTCCACGAACGCCAACAGGTTCAAGCTGGCCAGATTGCAGGCCGAATTGTCGAGGTGGAGGTACTCCGAACAGGGGTTGCTGGCGGTGATGCGGCCCGATTCGGCGGCGGTGTTCCAACGGTTGATGGTGGTCTCGAACTGCACCCCGGGGTCGGCGCACTCCCAGGCGGCCTCGGCCATCTGGGTCAGAAGCGACCGGGCCGACACCGTCTCCACCACCTCGCCGCTGGTGCGGGCGGTGAGCTGCCAGTTGTCGTCGTTGACCACCGCCGACATGAAGGCGTCGCTCAGTCGGACCGAGTTGTTGGCGTTCTGGTACTGGATGGAGTGGCTGTCGGCCCCGTCCAGATCCATGTCGAAGCCGGCGTCCCGCAGGGCCCGGGCCTTGCGTTCCTCGATGGCCTTGCACCAGATGAACTCGGCCACGTCGGGATGGTCGGCGTCGAGCACCACCATCTTGGCCGCCCGCCGCGTCTTGCCGCCCGACTTGATGGTGCCCGCCGAGGCGTCGGCGCCCCGCATGAAGCTCACCGGGCCGCTGGGGGTGCCCCCGCCGCTCATCGTCTCGCGACGCGACCGGATGCGGCTCAGGTTGACCCCGGCGCCCGACCCTCCCTTGAAGATGCGGCCCTCCTCCCCGTACCAGTCGAGGATGGACTCCATGGTGTCGTCCACCGACAGGATGAAGCAGGCCGACGACTGGGGCACCGCGCCGGGAACCCCGAGGTTGAACCACACCGGGGAGTTGAACGCCGCCCGCTGGTGGACCAACAGCCAGCGGAGCTCGTCGGCGAAAGCGGCCGCCTCCTCGGGTTCGTCCAGGTGGCCCGATTCGGTGCCCCAGGCCACCAGGGTGTCCACCACCCGGTCGATGACCTGGCGCAACGAGGTCTCCCGCTCCGGGGTGCCCAGCCCGCCCCGGAAGTACTTCTGGGTGACGATGTTGCCCGCGTTCACCGACCAGCCGGCGGGGAACTCCACGTTCTTCTGCTCGAAGGCCACCGTGCCGTCGGCTCCGGTGATGCGGGCGTCGCGGCGAAGCCACTCGACCTGCTCGTAGGGGTGCACGTCGGGACGGCTGAAGTGACGGCTCAGGCCGATTCTGGTGCGGTCAGATGCCAGAGCCATCAGCACTCCTCACGGGAATGCCGCTCGGCAAGGCGCATTCCCCTGGTCCATTCTATTCCCGGAAATCGAGGCTGCGGCATGAGTGGCCAGGTCAAAGGGGCCTCGTCATGAGGCGTGTCTGCACCGAACACGCTCCCCCGCCGAATTGACGGGCTGAACCCCTCAAGGAGTCGCCTGAACCCCACTATGGTCATCGGCGCCAACCACCATTCCGGCCACTCACGCCGCAGCGGTAGGTCACGGTAGAGCAAGAGGCCTGTGGACGGTAAGGAGAAACAGGGGTATTGCCTGTGGATTTCAGGTGAATTTCCGAAGGACTGCCGGACCGGGGGGCCTGCTACGGTCACCGGCAGGTGGATCAGCTTCTCCCCGAGTTCGTCGGCGACGTGGACCCCATTGCTCTCTACGGCGCCGACCGCCGCGTGCCCCCTGAGGACCGCCCGTGGCTGATGTTGAACATGGTGACCTCGGTCGACGGCGCCACCTCGGCCGACCAGGTGTCGGGCACGCTGTCGAGCCCCGGCGACCGGCGGGTGTTCGCCGCCATCCGGGCGGTGGCCGATGTGATCCTGGTGGGGGCCGAGACCGTGCGCCGAGAGGGCTACGGCCCGCCCAGGGCCCATCCGGCGGCGGCCGCCGCCCGAGCGGGCCGCAAGCAGGCCCCGAGACCGCGCCTGGCCGTGGTGAGCGGGTCCCTGGACCTGGACTTCGCTGCCCCCCTGTTCGACGACGACCCGCCACCGCTGCTGTTCACCGGGGCAGAACCGCCCGCGGACCGCCTGGCCCGAGCCGAGGCCACCGCCGACGTACACCGGTTGGGCAACGAGCGGGTGGAGCCCGCGCACACCTATCGACCGGGCACCCCACGGGTGGAACGGGCGGACTCCCACCGACCGGGCACCCCTCGGGTGGAGGCGGCCGCGGTGGTGGCCCGGCTGGGTCAGTTGGGGGCGCAGGTGGTGTTGGCCGAGGGTGGGCCCCGCCTGAACAGCCAGCTCGTGGCCGAAGGGCTGGTGGACGAGCTGTGCTGGACCATCTCGCCGCTGTTGGCCGGGGGCGACAGCGCGCGCTTGGTCGAAGGCGGCCCACCCGGACTGGCACACCTGCGATTGGCCCGCGTGCTGGTCCACGACCACAGCCTGTTCCTGCGTTACCTCACCCATTAGCCGGCTTCTCCCGCCCACCGGTCGTCGGCGTTCAACGGGAGGGCGGTGTCGCCCACGATGACGAATGCGGGCTCGGGGCGCGACAACCCCGCGGGATCGTCGGGATTGAGCGTGACGCCGAGGTGGCCGGCCAGTAGCGCACTGGCCCACAGCACGAGCAACAGCGCTCCGACGGCCAAGGCCCGTCGGAACCAGTAGACCGCCACCGGAACCGGTCGGACCGCGAGGCGATGGGTGGGCGCCGCAACCAGCGGGCGATGAACCGCCGGTTGGGGCAGGCCCGGTTGGGACAAGGCCGCCTGGGAGTAGGCCGGTTGGGAGAGCGTTTGTCGGTACATGGGTAGAGCCATGCGACCATTGTCCCGACGGTGGTGACAGTATGGGGCCCGCGGGCAGGAAATCGGCCCGTGACCTGGCTGTTTGCCGTTCCCTCGAGAAATTCAGCCGGGCAATTCGGCCGAACAAATGGGCCGGTGAGTCACCCGAGCAGTTCGGGGGCGGTGAGCAGTCCCCGCAGACAGTGCCGATACCGCTCGACGTCGGCCCGGTGGACCCGCTCCTGGGCGGTGTGGGCCAGCGTGGGATCGCCGGGGCCGAAGTTGGCCGCGGGAACCCCCCGCTCGGCGAAGAAGGCCACGTCGGTCCAACCCAGTTTGGCCCGAACCTCCAGTTGATGGTCCCCGATGAGCCGCTGCAGTACCGGATGACCCAAACCGGGCGCCGCCGCCGGAGAACTCTCGGACACCTCGAAGCGATCCCCCTCGCCCAGCACCGGCGCCAGAAACTCCCGCACGGCGGCCTCGGCGGCGGAGGCGTTGCGATCGGGGGCGAACCGGTGTCCGAGCGTGACCTCGGCGGCGTCGGGCACCACGTTGCCGGCCACCCCGCCGGCCACCGCCACTGCCTGCAACGACTCCCGATACCGGCAACCGTCGATCTCCGGCGTGCGGGGCTCGTAGGCGGCCACCCGGCTGAGCAGCGGTCCAAGACGGTGAATGGCGTTCTCCCCCATCCACGGTCTCGCCGTGTGGGCCCGGGCGCCGGCCACGGTCACCACCCCCCGGAGCACCCCCTGGCACCCGGCCTCCACTCCCCCGCTGGTGGGTTCGCCCAATAGGGCCACATCGGCCACTAACAGGTCGGGGCGGGCACCGAACAACTCCCGCAACCCGCTGTCGGCGATGCGAACCTCCTCGCGGGCATACACCAGCCAGGTGATGTCCACCGTGGGCTCGTCCACGGCGGCGGCGAGTTCCAGCATCACGGCCAGAGCCGACTTCATGTCGGCCGCCCCGAGGCCCCACAACTCGTCGCCGTCGATGCGGGCCACGGCGTTGCCGTTGGGGGGCACGGTGTCGGAGTGTCCGCCGATAAGCACCCGGTACTTGCGCCCCAGGTCGGTGCGGGCCACCACGTTGTCGCCCACCCGGTCCACGGCGAGCCCGGCCACCGCCCCCAGCCGGGCCTCCACCAGATCGGCCATGGCCCCTTCGTGGTAGGACACCGAGGCCACGTTGACGAGTTCGGCGGCGTCCGCCAACAGGTCGCTGGTCATGCGATCACCGCGGCACGGTCGTGGGCCGGCTCCTCGGGTACGCCGTGTTCGGGTACGTCCCCGGGTACCCATCGGCGTCGGCCCGGTGGGGGCCACGCTCGGGTCGCAGGCCCTGGGGACAACCCATCACGTGGCGGCCCCGTGCTCGCGCAGCACGGCGTTCAACTGGGCCTTGTCGTGGCGCTCGCCGGGCTCCAGTCGACGCAGCACCAGCACGCAGGGCATGCCGAAGGTGCCCCCGTCGAACGAGCGGGGCCTGGTGGCGGCCACGGCCACCGACCAGTCGGGCACCGAGCCCCGCCCCAGCTCCTCTCCCGAGGCGGCGTCGATCACCGGGATCGAGCCGGTGAGCACGCACCCCGCTCCCAGCACCACCCCGTCGCCCAGCCGGGCCCCCTCGGCCACGATGCAGCGGCTGCCCACCAGGCAGTCGTCGCCCACGATCACCGGGGCGGCCTGGGGGGGCTCCAGCACCCCGCCGATGCCCACCCCGCCCGACAGGTGCACGTTGGCCCCGATCTGGGCGCACGAGCCCACCGTGGCCCAGGTGTCGACCATGGAGTTGGCCCCCACCCGGGCGCCGATGTTCACGTAGCTGGGCATCATCACCACGCCCCTGTCCAGGAACGAGCCCCAGCGGGCCGACGCCCCCGGCACCACCCGGACCCCGGCGGCCTGGTAGTCGGACTTGAGGGGAATCTTGTCGGCGTACTCGAATGGCCCCAACTCCGTGGTCTCCATCTCGGCCACCGAGAACAGCAACAAGATGGCCTGCTTGAGCCACTGGTTGACCACCACCGTGCCGTCGTCGGCCACCTCGGCCACCCGGGCCGCCCCGGTGTCGAGCAGGTCGATGGCCTCATGCACCGCCGCCCGGGCCTCGGGATCACCCTCGGTGATGGGGGTGCGGTCGTCCCACAACGCTTCGATCTGACCTTGCAGCGTGCTCATTTGCCCACGGTACCCCCACGCCGGGAGGCCGAACGCTGTTCAAGCCGGTCGATGGCGGCATCGGGGGCCACCGCGGCCACCCGCACGAACCCGGCGCCCGCAGGGCCGTAGAACTCACCGGGGCTGACCAGCGCCCCCAGCTCCTCGGCCATCCGTCGGGCCAGCGACCAACAGTCCCCGTCGTCGGATCGGACCCACAGGTAGAAGCCCCCTTCGGGGAGTCCGCCGCCGGTGCCGAAGGCCGACAGCACCGCGCCCAGGCGAGCCAGCCGGGATCGGTAGACGGCCCGCTGGGTGTCGACGTGGGCGTCGTCGGCCCAGGCGGCCACCGCGGCGGCCTGCACCGGGCCGGGGATCATCAGGCCCGCGTGCTTGCGTACCTCCGACAGGAAGCCGACCAGTTCGGGGTCGCCCGCGTAGAAGCCGGCGCGGGCCCCGGCCAGGTTCGACCGCTTGGACAGCGAATGCACGGCCACCACCCCATCGGCCCCTTGACTAAGGATGCTGAGGTGGTCGCGGCAACACCGCTCGGGGTCCCACACGTATTCGATGTAGCACTCGTCGCTGAACACCGGGACGCGGTGGCGTCGTCCCCATCGGGCCGCGGCCGCCAGGTCGTCGATGGCCCCGGCGGGGTTGCCCGGCGAGTTGACCCACAGGCACAGGCAGCGGTCGATGTCGTCGGGGTCGACGGCGGACAGGTCGAGGCGCCACCGGTCGTCGAGGGGCACCGGGACGGCTCGGCACCCGGCCAGGGTGGCCCCCATGGCGTAGGAGGGGTAGGAGACCGCCGGGTACAACACGGTGTCGCCACCGGGCCGGAGCAGCCGCAGGTAGTGGGGCAGCGAGACGACGAACTCCTTGGTGCCCACGCACCCGGCCACCGCCGCGCCGGTGTGGTCGATCCCGAACCGGCGGGCCAGCCAGCCCAGTGCCGCCTCCCGATAGGCCGGTGACCCCACCGACGGCGGATAGCCCCGTTCAGCGTCCGATCCCGACAAGGCGGCCACCACCTCAGGCGGGGGTGGATCGGTGGGCGCCCCCACCGACAGGTCCACGCACCCCCCGTCGAAGCCGTCGGCCACCGCCCGCAGCTCATCGAGGCGGTCGTAGGGGTAGGGGGGCAGCACGAAACCGGCCACGGGCGCCCCTACCCCACCATCCATTGGGAGAGGCGGGCGGCCGACGCCGGGTCGAGCCGGGCCTGCAGCCGGTAGCCGTCGTCGGTGGTGTCGGTGGTGAGCACCTGACCGGCCCGCTGCACCGCGGCCAGCACCTCACCCCGGGCGTAGGGCACCAACAGCTCCACGATGACCGCGTCGGCCCGCAGGTGGTCGGCCATGGCGGCCAGCAGCTTGTCGGTGCCCTCCCCCGTGGCCGCCGAGATGACCACGGCGTCCTTGTCGGTGCCCAGGGGCACCTGGCGGCCGGCCAACAGGTCGCACTTGTTGTACACCAGCAGCTCGGGCACGGCCCCAGCGCCGATCTCCCGCAGCACCTGGCGCACCGCGGCGATGTGGGCCTCGGGGTCGGCGCCGGAGGCGTCCACCACGTGGAGCAGCAGGTCGGCCTCGGCCACCACGTCGAGGGTGGACCGGAAGGCCTCCACCAACTGGTGGGGCAGCTTCTGGATGAACCCCACCGTGTCGGTGACCAACACCCGCTCCCCGCCGGGTAGCTCCAAGCGACGGGTGGCGGCATCCAGGGTGGCGAACAGGCGGTTCTGCACCAGCACGCCCGAGTCGGTCAGCCGGTTGAGGAGCCGGGACTTACCCGCGTTGGTGTAGCCGACGATGGCCACGGTGTGCTGGGCGGAGCGTCGGCGGCTGCGGCCCTGCACCTGGCGGTTCTTGGTGATGGTGCGAAGCTGGGCCTCCAGCTTGTGGATGCGGCGCTGGATGCGGCGGCGGTCCACCTCCAACTGGGTCTCCCCCGGTCCCCGGGTGCCGATCCCGCCCGCCTGCTGGCTGAACCCTTGGCCCCGGCGCAATCGGGGCAGCCGATAGCGGAGTTGGGCCAGCTCCACCTGGGCCTGGCCCTCCTGGCTGCTGGCGTTCTGGGCGAAGATGTCCAGGATCACCGCGGTGCGGTCGATGGCGGTGCGGCCCAGGAGCTTCTCCAGGTTGAACTGCTGGGCCGGGCTCAGCTCGTCGTCGAACACCACGGTGTCGGCGTCGTGCTGTTCGCACAGGGCCAGCACCTCTTTGGCCTTGCCCGCCCCGATGTAGGTGGCCGGATCGGGGGCCGAGCGGCGCTGGGACACCCGGGCCACCTCGTCGGCCCCGGCGGTGTCGATGAGCTGAGCCAACTCGTCCAGATCGGCGTCGGTGCGGGTCGGGTCGGCCCCACCCAGGGAGACCCCCACCAGCACGATCTGCTCGCGAAACGTTCGTTCGATGAACGCCCCCGACTCCCCCCCGTGGGTGCCGAACCCGCCCCGGTGGGTGGTGTCGTCGGTCTCGTGGACCGGGGCGGAGGCCCTGTGTGACGCGGTGCCGGGGGAATCGCCGGCCCGGCGGGGGCGCTCAGTCACAATTTTTCAGGCTCCACGTACACGGCCGGTCCGATGAGCGTGACGTCGTCCCCCACCAATTGCACCACTACGTCGCCGCCGAGCATGAAGACCTGGAGTTGGGTCCCTACCAATCCCCACTGCCGGGCGGCGCGGGCGGCGGCGCACGCCCCGGTCCCGCACGCCTGCGTCACCCCCACCCCTCGCTCCCACACCCGCAGGTCGATGGCGTCTTCGCCAGGACGCTCGCTGATGAACTGCACGTTGACCCCCCCGGCCTGGGCCGACAATCTCTCGCCGTCAGCGGCCACGTCCACGGCATCCACGTCGGGCACCAGGATCACCAGGTGGGGATTGCCCACATCCAGCCGGGCCATCCGCAAGGCGTGGGGATAATCGATATCAACCGGTTTGCGGCTCATCGTCACCGGCCCCATGTTCACCCAGGCGCGAACCGCCCGAGCATCGTTGACGGACCGGCCCTCCTCGTCCGAATGCACTGACACCTGACGAATGCCGGCGTCGGTGGCGATCATGAGCGAGGCGGCACCACCGTCAGCACGGTCGGGTTGGCGCAGAACCGCTTGGGCCAAACAGCGGATGCCGTTGCCGCTGATCTCGGCCCGGCTGCCGTCGGCGTTGAACAGCACCATGGTGATGTCGATGTCCGCATCGGGGTCACCAGGCAGTCCGAAGATCAAGCCGTCGGCCCCCTCGCCCCCGGTCCGGTCACACCACCGTTTGGCCAGCTTGTCCGGGTCGGCGGGCAACTCGTCCTCCAGGGCGATCAGAAACTCGTTCCCCAAGCCGTGGTGCTTGGTGAGCCGCATCACTCCAGTCTGGCAAGGGCTGCGCGGCGATGGGCGTACCATTTCGGATTCCTGGTTTCGCGGGGATGATGCTGCGTTCATGTCGGCAACCGGCGCGGCAAGCCGTGGGCAAGGGCTTGTTCGGCCAGGGCTTCGGGCGCGGCGTCGGCGGGGAGCCACACGATGCGGGGGTCGCGCCGGAACCACCGCTCCTGGCGACGGGCGAAGCGGCGGGTGCGGCGAATGGCCAGCACCACCGCCTCGTCCAGCGACATCTCACCGCGGAGGTGGGCCAGCAACTCCCGGTACCCCAGCGCCTGCGACGCGGTGCGCGACAGCGGGGGGCGGCGGTCGGCCAGAGCCTGCACCTCGGCCAGGAGGCTGTCGGCCATCAGGCGGTGGAAGCGCTCTTCGACGCGCCGGTCGATCTCGGGCCGGGGCAGCGACAGGCCGATCTGGGCGATACCGCCGGGCGGATACTCCCCCAGGCCGGGCCCGTAGGACGAGAACGGCCGCCCGCTCCCCACGGTCACTTCCAAAGCCCGCACCACCCGTCGGCGGTTGGTGGGCTCCATCCGGGTGGCGGCCACCGGATCGAGTTCGGCCAACCGGCGGTGAAGCGCCGGGGTGTCGGGCTCGTTCTCCAACTCGGCCACGGTGGCCGGAAACCGGCCGGGGATGTCCAGGTCGTCGATCACCGCCCGGTGGTACAGCCCGGTCCCGCCCACCAGCACGGCCACCCGGCCCCGGTCGGCGATGTCGGCCAGGGCCTGCCGGGCGGCCTCTTGGAACCGGGTGAGGGAGTAGTCCTCGGAGGGGTCGGCCACGTCCACCAGGTGATGGGGCACCTCGGCCCGCACCAGGGCCGACGGCTTGTCGGTGCCGATGTCCATTTCTCGGTACACCTGCATGGAGTCCACCGAGACGATCTCGGCACCCCCGCCTGGGTCGGCTTCTGAGCCTCGCAGACACCGGGCGATGGCCAGCGCCACCGCCGACTTGCCGCTGGCCGTGGGCCCGACGATGGCGAGCCTCTCGGGCGCCCCTTGTGAATCCGGAAGCGACCGGCCGCTCAGTGGGCCACCACCGGGATCCGGGTGCGCTCCGCCGGTTCCTGGGCCACCACCGGGATCCGGGTGCGCCAACGGGGCGGGGCGGTGACGCGGGCCAGTTCGCCGCGCAGGTGATGGGCCCCCGCCGCGGTCACGTCCACCTCGGCGTAGGTGCCCGGCCTGAGCGGATCCGGCGAGGGGAAATGGACCAGTCGGTTCTGGCGGGTCCGGCCGGTGAGCACGCCAGGGTCACGCTTCGACGGCCCTTCCACCACCACCTCTTCACGGCGACCCACCCGGGCCTGGTTGCCCCGGCGACTGGAACGCTCCACCACCGCCCGGAGTCGTTCGAAGCGGTCCCGTACCTCGTCGGGATCACAGAATCGGTCGGCCATCTCGGCGGCCTCGGTGCCGGGCCGGGGGGAGAACACAAAGGTGAAGGCGGAGTCGAACTCGGCCTCGGCCGCCACCAGCAGGGTCTGCTCGAAGTCGTCCTCGGTCTCACCGGGGAACCCCACGATGATGTCGGTGGACACCGCCAGATCGTCCACCGCGGCCCGAGCCGCCCGCAGCCGCTGCAGGTACCGCTCGGCGGTGTAGCCCCGGTGCATGGCGGCCAGCACCCGGTCGCTGCCCGCCTGCAGGGGCAGGTGCAGGTGCTCGCACGCCGCGGGCACCTCGGCCATGGCCTCGATGGTCTCGGGCCGAAGATCCTTGGGGTGGGGGCTGGTGAACCGGATCCGCTCGATGCCCTCCACCGCGCCCAGGGCCCGCAGCAGGTCGGCGAACAGGGGGCGCAACGCCACTCCTTCGCCCGCCTGGCGGCGAGCCCGCTGCAGATCCCGCCCGTAGGAGTTGACGTTTTGACCCAACAAGGTGATCTCGGTGACCCCTCCGGCCACCAGCTCGCGGGCTTCGGCCACCAACAACTCCATCGGGCGGCTGATTTCCGCTCCTCGGACTGAGGGCACGATGCAAAAGGCGCACGAGTTGTCGCAGCCCACCTGGATGGTCATCCAGGCGGCGTAGGGTGCGTCGCGGCGCACCGGCAGAGCCGAGGGGAAGCTGTTGCGGTCGTCCTCGACCGCTTCCTCCAGGATCTCGACCACGGGACCGTCGGCGGCCGCGCCGATCAACTCCGCGGCCCGATGAACGTTGTGGGTGCCGAACACCACGTCCACATGGTCGGCCCGCTCGGTGATCAGCTCCCGGTCCTTTTGGGCCAGGCAACCGGCCACGGCGATCTGCAGGTCGGGGCGCTCCTGTTTGAGCCGCTTGAGGTGGCCGAGCTGCCCGTAGAGCTTGTTGTCGGCGTTCTCGCGGATGCAGCAGGTGTTGAGCACGATGACGTCGGCCGACTCCATGGCGTCGGCCGATGTCATCCCGTCGGCCTCCAAGAGACCGGCGATGCGCTCGGTATCGTGCTCGTTCATCTGACACCCGTAGGTGCGGATGAAGTAGCTGCGACTCACCCGGCCAGGCTACCCGTCGGCCCCCGGCGGACCGCTAAGCAGTTGATGCGGCGGATTCGGGATCCGGTGTCTCTACCGTTTCCTCTTCGGCGGGCGGACGCACCGTCCGCCACACCCGCTCGGTGATCTCCACCATGATCTCGGGGTGCTCACCCAGAAACGACTTGGCCTTCTCCCGACCCTGGCCGAGGTGCTCACCCTCGTAGGTGAACCACGCCCCCGACTTGTCGACGATGCCCAGGTCGACGCCCACGTCGAGCAGGGAGCCCTCCCGGCTGATGCCCCTGGAGTACATGATGTCGAACTCGGCCTGCCGGAACGGCGGGGCCACCTTGTTCTTGACCACCTTGACCCGGGTGCGGTTGCCCACCACGTCGACCCCCTGCTTGAGGGACTCGATGCGGCGGATGTCCAGCCGCACCGACGAGTAGAACTTCAGCGCCCGGCCACCCGGCGTGGTCTCGGGTGACCCGAACATCACGCCGATCTTCTCCCGGAGCTGGTTGATGAAGATGCACACCGTCTTGGACTTGTTCAGGTTGGCGGTGAGCTTGCGCAGGGCCTGCGACATGAGCCGGGCCTGCAGCCCCACGTGGGTGTCGCCCATGTCGCCCTCGATCTCCGCTCGGGGGGTGAGGGCGGCCACCGAGTCGATGACGATCACGTCGAGCGCGCCCGACCGGATCAACATGTCGGCGATCTCCAGGGCCTGCTCACCGGTGTCGGGCTGCGAGATCAACAGCTCGTCCACGTCCACGCCGATGGCTTTCGCGTAGATCGGGTCGAGGGCGTGCTCGGCGTCCACGAAGGCGCAGATGCCACCGTTGCGCTGGGCCTCGGCCACCGCGTGCAGGGCCAAGGTGGTCTTGCCCGAGGACTCCGGGCCGTAGATTTCCACCACCCGGCCTCGGGGCAGTCCACCGACGCCCAGGGCCAGGTCGAGGGCCAGGGCCCCGGTGGGGATGGTCTCGATCGCCATGGCGCCCTTCTCGCCCATTTTCATGACGGCACCTTGGCCGAATTGCTTCTCGATCTGGCCGAGGGCCATTTCCAGTGCTTTTTCTCGCTCCACATCTCCTCCTTAGGGTTGTGTTTCGCGGCTGCGAACTGTGGGGGGAATGTCGAGCCACACTGTAGAGACGACCGGTGACAGTTGGTCGCCCGGTAACGACACCAGCGTAGTTACGGGGACCGTATTTGACAAGTACCCGACGGCTCGGCGCCGCCCCGCCGAATGGGGTGGGATCGGCGCCAACCTGGCCCCACCACGGCGAGAATCCGCTACCGTGGACCCATGGTTGAGCGGACCTTCACCGACGAGGAGCTGCGCGAACGGCTCACGGCCGAGCAGTACCACATCACCCAGCAGGCCGGCACCGAGCGGGCCTTCACCGGCGAATACTGGGACTGCAAGGACGAGGGCACCTACCGGTGCCGGGTGTGCGACGTGGTGCTGTTCTCCTCGGAGGCCAAGTACGACTCCGGCACGGGCTGGCCGTCGTTCTACGAGGAGGCCGCCGAGGGCAAGGTGGTGCGCCATACCGATGCCAGTCACGGCATGGTGCGCACCGAAGCGGTGTGTGCGGCGTGCGGGGCCCACCTGGGCCACGTGTTCCCCGACGGGCCGCACCCCACCGGTGAGCGATACTGCATGAACTCGGCGTCGCTGCGACTCGACCGAGACGATTCCGGAGAGGAGAACTGACATGGGCAGATTGGACGGCAAGGTGGCCATCATCACCGGCGGAGCCCGGGGCCAGGGCGAGGCCGAGGTGCGGTTGTTCGCCGCCGAGGGGGCCAAGGTGCTCTTCGGCGACGTGCTCCACGACCAGGGGGAGGCGGTGGCCGCCGACGTGGGGTCGAGCGTTCACTATGTGCCGCTGGACGTGACCGACCCTGGGGCCTGGGAGGCGGCGGTGGCCGAGACCGTCAGCCGGTTCGGCGCCCCCGACGTACTGGTGAACAACGCCGGGGTGCTCCAGTTCGGGGTGTCGCTGGTGGACACCACCCTGGACGACTACATGCGGGTGGTCAACATCAACCAGGTAGGGCCCTTCCTGGGCATGAAGTACACCGTGCCCGCCATGATCGACGCGGGCAAGGGTGGGTCCATCGTGAATATCAGTTCCACCAACGGGCTGGCGGGCTTCGGCGGCACCATGGCCTACACCGCCTCGAAGTTCGCGGTGCGGGGCATGACCAAGACGGCTGCGCTGGAATTGGGAAGGCACGGCATCCGGGTCAACTCCATCCACCCCGGTGGGGTGGACACCGCCATGACCTCCCTGGATGCCCTGGGCGGCACCATGACCGAGGAGGCCCAACAGGCGGCGTACGCCATGATCCCGCTGGGCCGGGTGGCCCAGCCCCAGGAAATCGCCCGCCTGGCCCTGTACCTGGCCTCCGACGAGTCCTCCTACAGCACCGGATCGGAGTTCGTCGCCGACGGCGGCATGCTCGCCGGCGCCGTCAACCCCGACATCTGACCCACCCCCATCCCTTCACGCCAACCATGCCTCCAGAACCAGGAGATGGTTAGCCCGGCAGGATGCCACTTCTCCTGTTCTTCCAGTTTCTATTTCCTGTAGCACTGTTGGTTCTGTTAGCCGGAACGCTTCGGATTCTCTTGACCGGTGACGGCAACAGGGCAACCTGGCGCTTTCTTGGCGCGTGGCTCGTCGGGACAGCACTGCTGTACTCCTTGGCCACCATGATTGTCCTGGCTGCGGACCGTGACTGGGATGATCCGGACAGTCCCAGCCGATTGGGGTCAATGGGAGAGCCAGTTGTGGCAGTGACGGTCATCGTGCTCTCGGCAGCATTCGCCCTTCTTCCGCGCCGCAAGGCCGTGCTGTTCCCCGCACTGATCTCACTCCCCTTCCAGGTCTGGTACTGGATGCCCATCTTCTGAGGCCCGACACCACCCCCCACTCCCAGCTACGTCGCGTAGAGCCGGATAAGCGAAGGCTGGAGTTGGACCAACCCATCCGTTCTCTGCGCCTTGGCCTGAAGCGACACGGACTTCAAACACGGTCGGTTGACGACGAGATCGCTATCCGTTCGGTGGAACTGGGTTCACAGGGCCTCCACCCGGATCCGGCAGATCGCATGATCGTGGCGACTGCCGAAATCGAGGGCATGCGGCTCTTGACTGCTGATCGGCTGATCACGGCTTGGGCCCAGCAGACCCGAGCCATTGAGGTAGCCGACCCCAGTGCCTGATGCCAAGACCCCCCACCCAAGAGTCAACGCTCTCAGGGTCTAGCGCCACGGCGGCCGGCGCCGTCAACCCCGACCGCTGACCCAACCGGAGAACCGTTTAGAGTAGGTTTAGAGTACCGCTGAATCCCCAGGTCAGAGGCCGACAGAGCGTTTAGAGTACGCTTTGAGCCACATATGTCATTTGAAGTGCACCGCCCTGTGGGCACGGGGATCCCTGAGCCACTTCCCCAAAGTCTCAAGCAGAGACACCAGTAGAACGGAGGGGTGGAGAGGGCCCGAAAGTCCACAACAGTGCCTTCGCGGGCAGGGGCACTGCACTCCGACCCGACAGGGAGGCGGCTCGCCGGTGGGTGACCGGCAACGAGGTCAGTCGCTGGACTCCGACGGCTGGGCCCGCGCCGGCTCCGAGACATCTTCTGACGCATCAGAACTGGGGGGCTGAGGCTTCTGCAGGAAAGCAGGTGGAATCTGATCCAAGCTCGCCCTTCCGATCGGGCTGTAGCCGCGCCTCTCCGGACGAGTGTCTACTCTGCGAACCTTACGACGTCTCTTCATTAGGATTGTCTCCTTTCAGGTTGACATCATATGAGTCAAGCGGGGCAAAGTCAATTGTCTCCACATCCCTAGACTTTACCAGCACTCCACCTTGAGTCACACATGGCTGACCATCCTCTACAATTACTTCGCCTGAGTTCTGGTCAAGTTTCAATGCTACAGATATGTAGATATCTCGTTCTTCATACCCCTCTGATACATATGACCCAACGGGTGTACTGCTATCGTACAGACCACCTACCCATCTACCCGAATGGAGCTTACACCTGACATAGCCCACTTCTCTTGATCCAAATAGATGGTCCCGGGCTGTTGGTGAGCTTGTTTTGGGAAGCAGGCTGTCGAGCCAGTCATGTCGCTTGGATGATCTCCGCAGCACTGATGCCACAATTCCCACAAGCCAGCCTGCAGCCGCGGGAATGACCACGTAGCCAAGGGGAAAGAGATAGGCCTCCACGGGCAGCGACTGCTGGGAGGTGATGTCATCCCAGTAGGTGGTGTAGAACCAGTGCAAGGGCCAAGCACCGGCCGCCAACCAACCGGCTGAAGTGGCTGCGTACCGGAGCAGCCAGTCCCTTCCCCTCCCGCTGTAGAGGGGACGCTGCAGGGAATAGCCCCACCCGAACAGCAAGCCAGGGGCCAGCAGCGCTACCAAGAGCAATGATCCAGCAGTCAGAGACATCGTGCATCCACCTTTCTCACCGGTCCCTCACCGGTCCTCCTTGGCCGCTCCGGGGTTCCTGGCCGAGAAAGTACTGGGGGGCGGTGACACTTTGCCTCGGGCCACCCAGCGTGCGACCGGGCCAGGCCCACGCGCTCGGGTCGCCCGTCGGGAACGGGATGGGGAAGAATGGCGGCGGTACGCCACGAAACGCTGAGAGGGGGCGCTGGTGGGCACTGATCTGGCGGAGTTGCAGGGGCGGCTGTGGGAGGCAGCGGATCAGCTTCGGGCCAACTCGGGGCTGAAGGCGTCGGAGTACTCCACACCGGTGCTGGGCCTGATCTTCCTGCGCTACGCCGACTTGCGGTTCGCCGAAGCCCACGCCGACCTGGAAGGGCGGGGATCCGCCCGCCGCACCATCGGCCCAGCGGACTACCACGCCAAGGGGGTGCTGTACCTGCCGGAAGCAGCCCGCTTCGTGGAGCGCCAGCGCAAGAATCCGGCGAGGGAACTGTCCATCTACGGCCAAGAGAAGACGAGGAAGACCGTGAAACTGGCTGTCCACGGCCTCGCCGAAGAAATCGCCGAAGCCAACACCTACTACGACAACATCCACCAAGCAGGGTTGAAATCACCTCCTTACAAGGATCAAAGCAATGGCCCACTCCATTTGCTTGGTCGCCTACAAGGTTCGACAAGAGTCTTGTAGTCTGGATGCCACCCTAATGTACTGGATGACAATTTGTATTAGTGGAGCAGTGAGCATACTGGTGGGAATCGGACTGTGGGCATTCCTGCCACGTGGCATAACTTTGAGATCTGAAGTTGCAACGGGAGACGACCTTGCAGAACCACTTCTTGATACATGGAAGATCTGGAACGATGGACCTGTACCCATACGCTTGCAATCGGTCATCATATCTGGGCCAGCTATATCAGATGAATACTTGGACAGAAAGAGATCTCCACAGGGGAAACCTGTAGCGGCTGCCTTCTGTGGCCAGGTAGGCAAAACTTATGGGGCATCAGTTGAAGTCCACCTTGTTGCTGATCATCACTACCTGATTGGCGAGATAGCTCGAGGGTGGACTGATATTGTACTTCAACACAGAGATTTCTTGATTGCCCATGTACCCCAACATTCATCACTATGTTTCAAATATCGACGAGATGGGAGATGTGGCATTGTCGAAAGACAGGAGCTTACAATTCATGGCAATGTTTGACAGATTGTTGGAGGTAAACATAGTACACCTGATTCTTCTACGGCTGGTAACATGCGTTGTCTACACCTCTGGGCCATGAGTCTTTTGGGTACCCTGTTAGATTGCTTGCACTGACAGTGACCATGACCCAGAGCCCAATCGGTACCACAGACTGCACACTCTACCAATTGTATTGTACCTAGGTTTGGACCGCATAGTATGGGAAGGACTTTGGCGTGATATGGATCCACTAGAACTAACAGCACGAGCCAGCCTCGGGCTGGATGCCCCACCTGTCCTGCGACCCCTTTTTGCCCTGCTCAATTGATCAACTCTACCGACTAGTCGCTCATCATCTGGGCAACAATGAGAGGCAGCTTTTGCCCCAACAGATCGATCAGTTCGATCCCAGATTTAGTCGTCTATTTCGATTCAGGTACCCTGCCCATATGGAGGGCCCTCCTTCTCACGAGCTCGAGTGGTGGATTTGCTGTCAAACAGAAACCGATGAACTATCTCGTTCCCTGGCAGATCTTGTCTGGCTAGACAGAAGCAACGTACATTGAATCCCTTGGCCATTGCCTTCTCTTGTGGGTTGCATCGGATGCGCTTTTCCTTCATGAACACTGCCTAGCCATTTGTTCCCGCGAGTTCTGACCACACTTCATCCTTAACATCCTGGCCTTCGGTCTCGCCATAATTCTCGGATAGCGTGACCAGGTACAGGCCTGCTTCGCGGAGCAGCTTGGGAACTTCGATCGGGCCGAGGCTGCGGTCCAGGAAGAGGTCCGGCAGCCTGTCGGGACGCGACACGGACGACTTCTTCGAGATGGTCGATTGGAGCACCGGGGAACTTTGGAAGTGGCGAGTGTCAACCAGTCTCGAGCAACACGATCCGCTCACCGTGGTCGGTGAGCTTCTCCAGCACTCGGTCAACCCGATCATTCAGGGCGGTGACCTGGCCGCGAAGCACTTCCATGTGGGATGCCACCGTGCTGATCTGGCCCTGAAGCTCAGCCTCGACCCGAACGATCTCCTCCCGCACAGAGGCGATCTCACCTCGGAGCGAGGTCTCCAGGGTGGACATGTTGCCCTGCAGGTCCGCCAACTTGCCCCGAACCTCGGCGATCTCGCCCCGCAGCGAGGCACCCAGCTCGGCCATCTCGCCCCGCAGCGAGGCACCCTGCTGAGACATCTCACCCCGAACCTCGGCGATCTCACCCCGCAGCGACTCTTCCAGCCGAGCCATCTCGCCCCGCAGCGAGGCACCCAGCTCGGACATCTCACCCCGAAGGGCGGCGATCTCACCCCGCAGCGAGGCACCCAGCTCGGACATCTCACCCCGCAGCGAGGCACCCAGCTCGGACATCTCACCCCGCAGCGAGGCGATCTCACCCCGCAGCGAGGTTTCCAGCCCAGCCATCTCACCCCTGAGGTCGGCGATCTCACCCCGCAGTGAGGTTTCCAGCCCAGCCATCTCACCCCTGAGCGACCCTCCCAGCTTGTCAATTGACGATCGAAGATCGCGGTGGTAGTAGAAAGTGAGTGCCAGCAGGCTGCCCCAAAGGCCCGAAAGCACGCCGATACTTGCTAAATCCATCAGTTTCTGCCCTTGCAAAGGATTTGAGGGGGGAAGTGACAGGGGAAGGGTTCTGTGGGGCCACCCTAGCAGCCACTGGTGACCGCACCTGCCCGACCCTGCCTTCTCCCACGGTCTGCTTCGATGAGCGCAATGGCTGCGGCCAAAGCCGCAGTGCCCCTACCCGGTGACTGAGGTGTCAGGCGGTGGAAAAGCCGGCCAGATGGTTGAGGGCTTCCTGTTCGGAGACCACGTCGGCGTACTTGGCGTCGAGGTCGAAGAGGTTGGCGTCGTGGACGCTCGGGTCGCGATCGCCGCAGGCGTCGCGTATCACGATGGGAATGAAGCCGTTTTGGCAGGCGTCCACGGCGGTGGCTCGCACACAGCCGCTGGTGGAGACCCCGGCGATCATCAGGGTGTCGATGCCCATGGCGGTGAGCGTGGGGGCCAGCGAGGTGCCGAAGAAGGCCGAGGCGTACTGCTTGGTGACCACCACCTCTCCCTCGGCGGGCTCCAGACCCTCGCCGAACGCGGCCAGGGGATTGCCCCGCACAAAGCACTCCAGGGCCGCCACCTTGCGAAAGAAGATCCCGCCGTCGGCGCCGCCGGGCTGGAACTCCACCCTGGTGTGCAACACCGGAACCCCGGCCTCCCGAGCGGCAACCAGCACCCGCACGCACGACCGCCGGGCCTCCTCCACCCCGGCGTACAGCGGCGAATCCTCATCCAGGTAAGCCCGGCAGAAGTCCACCACCACCAGAGCGGGCGCCGCCCCGAATCCCAACCGGTTGCTGAATCCGGCCCGCCTGTAGTCCTCAGCCAGCGGATCGCTCATCGACCGGAGACCCTACCGGGGCGGCTGCGAAGCCACGGACAGTATCCAACCGGCGCGAGGCCTTTCCCGCCACCCAACACACCACCCATCACGAGATGATCCCGTCGGCGCGGAGCCGGGCCTGCTCGGCGTCGCTCAGCCCGAGAATGCCGCCGAACACCTCGTCGTTGTGCTCGCCCAGCGTCGGGCCCGACCAGTCGATGGACCCAGGGGTGTCCGACAGCTTGGGCACCACGTTCTGCATGGGGATCGACCCGAAGTCGGGGCTGTCGACCCAGGCGATGGCCTGGCGGGCAGCGAAGTGCTCGTCGGCCAGCATCTCCGGGGCCCGGTACATCTGGCCGTTGGGCACACCGTGCTCGTTCAACAACTCGTGGAGCTCGTCGGCATCCAGGGTGGCCGACCACTCGGCGATCATCTCGTCGAGCATGAGCTGGTTGTCGCCCCGGGCGATGTGGGTGGCAAACCGGGGGTCGTCGCCCAACTCGGGGCGGCCCATGGCCTGGGCGAGCCGACGCCACACCGTGTCCTGATTGCCGGAGATGAGGTGCATCTTGTTGTCGCGGGTGGGATACACGTTGGCCGGGGCGATGTTGGGGATCATCGACCCGGTGCGCTCCCGGATGAAGTCGGCCACGTGGTACTCGGTGAGCAGCGACTCCATGACGGCCAGCACCGACTCGTAGAGGGCGGCGTCCACCACTTGACCCCTACCGGTGCGCTGCCGGGCGTGCAGGGCGTTGAGGGTGCCGATGGTGGCGAACATGGCGGTGAGCGTGTCGCCGATGCTGATGCCGGTTCGGCTGGGCATCCGGTCGGGGTCGCCGGTGGTGTAGCGAATGCCGCCGACCGCCTCGCCGATGGCCCCGAAACCGGGCTGGCCCGCGTAGGGGCCGCTCTGACCGTAGCCCGACACCCGGGTGACGATGAGGCGGGGATTGCGGGCCAACAGGTCGTCGGGGGCGAGGTTCCAGCGCTCCAGTGTGCCCGGTCGGAAGTTCTCCACCAGCACATCGGCGGTGGCCGTCAGCCGTCGCACCAGGTCTTGCCCGGCCTCCTCCCGCAGGTTGACGGTGACGGACTTCTTGCCCCGCCCCACCACCGGCCACCACAGCGACTTGCCGTCGGCCTTCTCCTGACCCCAGGCCCGCATGGGGTCGCCGGTGCCGGGGGGCTCGACTTTGATGACCTCGGCGCCGTGATCGGCCAGTTGCTGACCACAAAACGGCCCAGCAAGCAGCGTGCCGATCTCGATCACCCGGATGTCATCCAGAGCACCAGTCATGGCTCAAGTATTGTTTCTGGGGCCATGAACAGCGAGCACAACGGGCAACGGATCACCTTGGTCGAGGTGGCGCCCCGAGACGGACTGCAGGCCGACCCGGCCGATCTGACCTCCGAGCAGAAGATCGAGCTGGTCGAACGGCTGGCGGCGGCCGGGCACCGTCGCATTGAAGCGGCCAGCTTTGTGAGCCCCAAGGCGGTACCCAAGATGGCCGACGGCGACGCCGTGATGGCCGGGGTTACACGATCGGCTGGCGTGAGCTACAGCGCCCTGGTGTTCAACCAGCGGGGCCTGGAGCGGGCCATGGCGGCCGAGGTGGATGAGATCTGTGGCGTGGTGGTGGCCAGCGAGACGTTCTCCCAGGCCAACCAGCGGGCTTCGGTGGCCGAATCCATCGAGCGGTGGCGGGCCATCAGCGGTGCGGCCCGACAAGCGGGCGTCACCACGGCGGTCACGATATCGGCGGCCTGCGGGTGCCCCTACGAGGGGCCGGTCGACCCCGAGCGGGTGCTGGACATCGTGGCCGAGGTGGCCGAGACCGAACCCGACGAGATCGTGTTGGCCGACACCGTGGGGGCCGGGGTGCCGACCCAGGTGGCGGCGTTGTTCGAAGGGGTGAGCCGGCGGGCGCCGGGCATCGCCCGACGGGGGCACTTCCACAACACCAGGAACACGGCCCTGGCCAACATCGCCGCCGCCATCGACGTAGGGGTACGGACCTTCGACGCCAGCCTGGGCGGGGTGGGGGGCTGCCCGTTCGCCCCCCGGGCCACCGGCAACGTGGCAACCGAGGACGTGGTGTATCTGGCGCACGGAATGGGCTACGACACCGGCCTGGACCTGGACGCCCTCATTGCCACCACCGCCTGGTTGGAGGACCAACTCGGCCACGGGGTGCCCAGCCTGGTGGCCAAGGCCGGCGGCTTCCCCGGCTGAGCACTCCCGGCTAGCGGCCCACCGTGGGGCGCTTCAGATAGCTCCCGTGAGGGGTGCCCACCACCAGGCCGTCGGCCAGGATGCGCCGGCCCCGCAACCACACGTGGCGGACCCGGCCTTGCAACTCCTGGCCCTCGAAGGGGGTATAGCCCTGGCTGGAGGCCGACTGTTCGGCCCGCACCACGTGGCTGACGGCCGGATCGAGCAGGGCGATGTCGGCGTCGTAGCCAGGTGAGATAGTGCCTTTGGTGCCGAGGCCGTAGCGCCGAGCCGGGTTCCAGGCCAGCAGTCGGGCCATGTCCACCAGGGGCAATCCCCGGCGGGAACCCTCCGAATAGAGCCCGTTGAGCAGGTACTCGGTGCCCCCGAACCCGCTCTTGGCCAGCCAGATGTCGTCGGGGTTCTCGGCGGACACCTTGGCCTCGGCCCGACAGCAGGCGTGGTCGCTGACCACCCAGTGGACCTGTCCGGCCAGCACGTGCTCCCAGAGGGCTTCCACGTCGGCCCGGGGACGGATGGGCGGGTTGACCTTGCCCCAGGGGTCGCCCGAGGTCTCGATGTCCACCAGCAGGTGGCCGATGGTCACCTCCCGGCGGAAGTCCACGTTCTCGAAGCACCGCTCCATGCGCAGCGCGGCGTCCATGGCCTTGGCCGACGACAAGTGCAGCAGGTTGATGTTGGCCACCTCGGTCTCGTGGGCCAGGTAGGAGGCAATGGTGACGGCCAGTCCCTCGGAGTGCGGGGGCCGCGAGGCCGAGTAGGCGGCCAGCCCGGCCAGGCGACCCTCGGCTTCCACCAGGTGGGTGTAGGCCGTCATGATCTCCGCGGTTTCGCAGTGCAGCGACAGCGACAGCGCCTCGGCCAGGTGGGGGTGATCCCGTCGGGCCTGGGCGATGCCCCGCATGATGAACTCGAAGTGGGCCAGGTCGTAACGCTCGCCCGGGGGGATCATGAGGAAGTTGCTCTGATCGTCGCTGGCACCGTGGAGGCCGTGCGACCCGTAGAACATGAAGATCTTGAACGAGGTGACCCCGTGGTCGGAGGCCAGCAGGGGTATCTCGTCGATGTGGCTCGACTGCATGGGAGCCAGGTGAAATCCGTAGTCCACGTGGCTGCGGCCCTCGATCTGGCGCAGCACCTCGGGAAAGAACTCGGCGTAAGGGCCACCCCGGTTGAGGTAGTACTGCCCGGTCCGCATGTAGTTGAGCACCGTGGTGGTGCCGCCTTGGGCGGCGGCCCGACTCTCGCTCGTGGCATCCTCGGGGAGCGGGTTGTAGATGCCCATGTGGGTGTGGGCGTCCACCGAGCCGGGAAAGGCGATGAGTCCCGAGGCGTCGACGATCTCGGCGGTGGCCGGAGCCTCGGCCACCAGGCCCGCTCCCACGCCGCTGATGCGCCCGTCGGCGATGGCAATGTCGAGCCGCTCGGCGACGCCGACGTCGGGACGGACGACGGTGGCTCCGGTGATCACGGTGTCGGTCATGATCGAAAGCTCACTTCGGCCAGAGGGCCCCAGGGAGACCGGTGTCGGTCACGGTGGGGTGCCCAAGTCGGCCAGAGGGGCCAACAGTTTGGCGGTGGAGGCGGCCCGGTCGAGATCGGCCAGGGTTTCGTGCATCTGTCGGGCAACGGCGTCGTCGACCAGCCCGGCCACGTTGTCGCCGTACTTGGCGGCCAGCTCCCGGGCCGACAGGGGCCGGGCGGGGCTGCCCCGGTTGACCAGCACCTCCTCGGTCAGGGTGTCGCCGTCGGTGGTGCGCACCGTCAGGCGGGAGGGGAAGTGGAAGGGGTAGATGTCCGTGAACTCGGGCTCGCCCACCACCTCGACGCGGGCCGTGAGCGCCCGGCGCGCCGGATCACGGGCCAAGGCATCGGTGAAGTCGGCCAGGCCCACGCAGAGGCTGCCCCCTGAGATGGGACCGAAGAGCCCCGCGGCCACCGTGTAGGGGCCGCTGAACTGGGCTTGGTAGCCGGTGTCGGGGTTGCGCTTTTGGTCGAGGGGCTCGCCGATGGTTCGCACCGTGGGCGGGGCCACCGCCAGCACGGCGTGGGCGATGTCGTCGGGGCGCACGCCCCGCTCACGCAACCCGATGGCGGCGTCGATGCCGGTGTGGGTGAAGTGGTTGGCGGGGTAGGGCTTGAAGAAGACGCCGGCCGCCTCCCAGGTGTGGCCCAGCTCATGGGTGACCGCCTCGGGGTTGGCCTGGTCGCCGAGGAAGGCCTGGAACAGCCCGAAGCGGCCTTCGATGGCGGTGGGTGGACCGGTGAAGCCACGAACGGCGAGTTGGGCGGCGGTGATGCCCGCCCGAGCGGCCCAACCGCAGTGCAGGCGCTTGACGGTACCGCCCGCCCGGTTGGCCTCGATGATGCCGGAGCCCATGCTGCAGGCGATGCCCATGGCGTGGGCGATGACCTCGGCCGACGCCCCCATGAGCCGGGCGGCGGTCGCGGCCGACCCCACCGCCCCGCAGATGGAGGTGGCGTGTTGGCCCCGCTCGAAGTACACCGACTGGCGGGCAACGGGGTCGTAGCCGCCCATCCCCAGCCGCACGGCGATCTCGATGCCCACGGCCACGGCGTCGATCACCGCGGCACCGGGAACATCCCGCCATTCGGCCACGGCCAGCGAGGCGGGCACCACCGAGGCGCTGGGGTGGAGGATGGAGGGAAGGTGGGTGTCGTCGTAGTCGAGGGAGTGGGCCAACACCCCGTTGACGAACCCGGCTTCGGCCGCCGACACGGCCCGGCCCGCCCCGATGGCGGTGGCCTGGGGTGCGGTGGCTTGGTCGGAGGCGAACGCCATGGCCGCCCGTGAGGTGTCCAGGGTGCTCGCCCGTACCGCGATGCCCACGATGTCGATGATGCGGGCAGGGATGCCCCGGCGAACCTCCTCGGGCACCGGGCCGTGGGCCAAGGCGGCCAGCCGGGCCACTATCGGGGACATCGCAACGGGGCCGGCTCAGGCCAGGGCCAGGGGCCGCACGGGGGCACCGGTGGCCCCGTGGATGTTGAGGTGGGCCATGACGAAGGCGAACTCGTACACCCGGTCGGCGGCCAGACCGTCGAGCTCCATGGCCTCGATGATGTGAATCCCCTCCTCCACCAACAAGAGCCGATGCACCGGCAGCCGGGCATGGCCCTCATGGGGTGGGATGCACTCCAGGGCCAGGGTGTCGGCCCCCACCAGGGCGGCGCCCTGGTCCACCAGCCAGCGGGCGCCCTCCTCCCCCACACCGGGCACGCCGGTGTCGGCCCCCCGGTAGCGGGGCGGATCATCGAAATGGCGTCCCCAGCCGGTGCGCACCAGAACGGCGTCGCCGGGCTGGAGGGGGCTGCCCTGGGCCGTGGCGGCCGCCTCGAGCTGGGCGGCGGTGATCTCGTCGCCCCCTGGGCAGCAGTCCACCCCCAGCGAGCCGGGAATGTCCAACAGCACCCCCCGGCCTGCGAAGGGGGCGAGTTCGTGGATGCCCAACACCTCGAAGCGGCCACCCGCCTGGGCGTCGGCGGCCGACACGTCGCCGTACAGGCGCCCTTCGTGGCTGACGTGGGCCAGGGCGTCCACGTGGGTGCCCACGTGACACCCGGTGGTGAGCAGGTCGGCCGCCGCCGACACGCCGTCGGCGCGAATGTGATCGCCGTGACGACGGTCGAGGCAGTGGCGGAAGGGGGGATGGTTGGGCGACTGGGCCATGCCGGTGTGCATCGGCCGCCCCAGGTCGTACACCGTGGCCTGGGCCACGGCCTCGATCAACCCCATAGGTGCGCTCACGCTGCGCCCCCCAGGCGGTGACGAGCGCGGATCACGCCACGGCTCCTTCTCGGCGTAAGGCCGCCACCTGGTCGATGTCGAGCCCCAGCTCAGCCAGAACCTCGTCGGTGTCGGCCCCCGGGGAGCGCCCGGTGTGGCGGATGGCTCCGGGGGTGGCCGACAGTCCGAACAGCAGGTTCTGCATGCGCATCGGCCCCAGGTCCGGATCGTCCACGGTGGTGACCGCCTCTCGGGCCTGCACCTGGGCATCGGCGACGTACTGGGCGGCGTCGCACACCGGGGCCAAGGCCACCTCGGCCGCCTCGAAGGCGTCGATCACCTCGACCAGGGTACGCTCGCCGATCCACTCCGACATGGCCCGGTCGATCTCCTCGGCATGGTCGGCCCGGCCGGCCCCGGTGGAGAACCAGGGTTGGTTCACCAAGTCGGCCCGGCCCACCAGTTGGAGCGTGCGGCGGGCCACCGCGTCGGCGCTGCTGGACACCGCCACCCAGTGGCGGTCGGCCGTGAGGTAGGTGTTGCGGGGGGCGTTGCTGGTCGACCGATTGCCGGCGCGGCCCTGAATCTGGCCGGTTTGATCCCAGGTGACTACGTGGGGGCCGAGCACGGTGGCCATGGCCTCCAGGATGGAGACGTCGATGACCTGGCCCTGCCCGGTGGCGTGCCGGTGGTGCAGGGCCATCATCACCGCGGCCACCCCGCTGATGCCGGCCACGCTGTCGGCCAAACCGAACGGGGGCAGCGTGGGCGGTCGGTCGGCCTCGCCGGTCATGTGGGCGAAACCGCTCATGGCCTCAATGAGCGTGCCGAACGCCGGTCGCCGGGCGTAGGGGCCGGTTTGGCCGAAGCCGGTCACCCGGCACAAGATCAACCCCGGATTGCGGGCCGACAGCTCCTCCCAGCCCAAACCCCACCTCTCCAGGGTGCCCGGGCGGAAGTTCTCCACCACCACGTCGGCGGTGGCGGCCAGCTCCAGAAACACCTCGGCGCCGGTCGGCTTGCCCAAGTCGAGGGTGATGCAGCGCTTGTTGCGGGCCACCATCTTCCACCACAGCCCGTGCCCGTCCCTTTGGGCACCGTGGCCCCGCAGGCTGTCGTGGTGGCGGGGGTGTTCGATCTTGATCACGTCGGCGCCGAAATCGCCGAGAACCTGGGCCACCAGGGGCCCGGCCAACACGGTGGACGCATCCACTACCCGCACGCCGTCCAGGGGGCCGACCGGTGGCATGGTCATGCGGACTGGAGTTCGTTACGGGGGACCGATGCGTCCGTGATGACCGACCAGACCATGGCCGTTAGTGTCGCCCACTGTGGGCCGGGGCGGCAACCATCACCGACGAACGGGGCCGGCAACCATCGCCGGTGCCCATGAGCGATCGCCGACGAGGCCCGTTGGATGGGTGGACCGGTGACTGCGGGCATCGCCGGCAAGATCGCCAGCGACTTCAGGAGCAAGATCAGGGTGGCCGTGGGGCAGATGGCCACCGGGTGGGACACCGAGGAGAACCTGGCCACGTGCCTTCGGATGGTGGACGAGGCCGCCGCCGAGGGGGCTGATCTGGTGGTGCTGCCCGAATTCTGCAACCACCCGTCGGTCTACGAGAGCGCGGCGCACTGCCGGGCGGTGGCCGTGGCCCTGGACGGCCCCTGGATGGGGGCGGTAGCCGAGCGGGCCCGACAGCGGGGGGTGTACGTGGCTCTGGCGGTGACCGTTCCCCGAGTCGACGAACGGATCACCGTCACCAGCGTGCTCCTGGGGCCCGACGGCCGGGTGGTGGCCACCGCCGACAAGCAAATGCTGATGGGCAACGAGCGGGCATTCCTCTGCGGGGGTGCGGCTCCTTCCCCCGTGGCCCACACGTCGTTCGGCCCCATCGGCCTCTACTCCTGTATGGACGGGGTGACGTTTGAGGTGCCCCGCACTTTTGCTGTGCGCGGGGCCCGGCTGCTGGTGAACAGCCTCAACTCGTTCGCCCGTGACGAGGCCCGGCTGCACATCCCGGTGCGGGCGGCCGAGAACGGGGTGTTCGTGGCCGCGGCCAACAAGGTGGGGCCGCTCTTGCCCGCCGACCAGATCGAGGCGTTCAGCGCGGCCCTGGGGGTGCCCGCCGATGCCCTCCACGGTGCGGGCGAGAGTCAGATCGTCGATCCCACCGGCACGGTGGTGGCCCGGGGGCCCACCCGCGGCGAGGCCGTCATCGTGGCCGACATCGACCTCTCGGAGGCCGACCCGCCACGACCCCAGCACCGTCGGCCCGAGATCTACGCAGCCCTGGCCCAACCCCACACCGCAGCACCCAGGTCGGGAACCACGCCCGAGGTGACGGCCGCCTGCGTTCCCGGTGCCCGCACGGCACCCGAGTTGGTACACGAGGCCATCGCCGCCGGCTCCACGTTGATCGTCCTGCCCGAGCTGACCCCGCTGCCCCCAGGCCTCACCGAGGGCGGGCTGCCCGACGGTGTGCTGGTCGTGGCCACCACGTTGCGGGGCGACCGGCACATCGGCCAGATCTGGTCGACCGCCGGACTGGTCCATGAGCAGCCCCAAACCCATTGGAGCCCGCGACTCCCCCACGTCACCGGCCTGGGCGACGAGTTGACCCTGTCCAGCACCCCGTTCGGCGAAGTGGCGGTGTTGGTGGGCGACGACGTCCACCATCCCGAAGTGGTGCGCCTGGCCGCCATCGCCGGGGCGCACCTGGTCGTGGTCTGCTACCAGCCCACCCACGGGTGGCAGTGCGACCTGGCCGTGGTGGAGCGGGCCGCGGAGAATCGCCTCGCCATGGCGGTGTGCGGGCCCTCGGAGCCACCGGAGCGGTCGGCGCCACCAGGGCCGCCGTCACCCACCATGATGCTCGACCCCCCGGTCGACTCGCTGTGGAACCCCGATCGTGTCCGGCCATTCGACGGCACCATCAACACCCCGCACATCACCCGGGCCGGGCCCGGCGACGGCCTGTTGGTGGCCACCCTGCACCCCGGTCGGGCCCGCAGCCGGGAAGTGTCCAAGGACACCGACCTGGTGGCCGGCCGCCCCTGGCAGGCTTCACAAGTGCTGGCGACCCCGTCGGGCCAGCACTGATTGCGCCCGGCGCAGGACCGCAGTGTCGATGAACTCGCCGTCGAGCACCGCCACCGACCGACCCTCCGCCGCGGCCTCCTCGGAGGTGGCCACCACCGCCTCAGCCCAGGCGATCAGCTCGGCCGGAGGGGTGAACGCCGCGTTGACCGCCGCCACCTGACCGGGGTGGATCACCGACCGGCCCCCGAAACCGTGGCGGCGCAGCGACTCGCTGGTGGCCGTCAGCCCGTCGCCATCGGCCAGGTCGGTGAACACCGGGCCGCAGGGCGCCTCCAGCCCGGATCCGACCGACGCCACCACCACCCGTGTGCGAATCGGCCACATCTCCAACCGGTCGGCCGACAGCTCCATCCCCAGGTCGGCGGCCAAATCCTCCTCGCCGAGGGCGAGTCGCACCACGGCGGGGGCCGCCGCCACCTGGTAGATGTCGGCCACCCCGACGGCCGACTCGATCAGCGCCATGATCGGGCACCCGCCGAAATCCACCGAACAGGCGGCCACGTCGGCCTTGGGCACCACCACCCCGGCGAACCCCACGCCGTCGGCCACCAGGGATCGCACCGCGGCGGCGTCGTCCTCCCGCAGATCGGGACGGCTGTTGACCCGCACCCACGCGGCCACCCCGGAATGGGCCCGCAGCCAGGACATCACCGCAGACCGGGCGTCGGCCTTGGCCCCTTCGGCCACCGCGTCCTCCAGGTCGCAGATCACCGCATCGGCCCCCGAGGCCACCGCCTTGTCGAAGCGCTCGGGCCGATCCCCCGGCACGTACAGGGTCGTGCGGCTCATCGGCACCGGCTCCCGAGCCCGCCGGGGTTCGTTGACACCCCAGGAGGTGCGGCCCTACTGTCGGGAATCCAGCGAGGCGATGTCGCCTTGGGTTCTCTCGGCCCCGGCATTGCGGCCAACACCCTACCGGAGCACGTATGCGAGAGACGTTGCAGGGCGTCGAACAGATTTACGACCAGCGGGGCCCGACGGACGCCACGGCCACCTTCGACCGCCTGTGGGGCATCACCGAGGAACTCATGGCCAAGATCAGCGCCCGGTTCGAGTTGACCCGCGACCCCAGCACCGAGGATTTGGAGTCGTACCGGGGTGACGCCGAGTACCCCGCGGGCCGCCTGGCCGCCTACACCGGCCCGGAGATGGACTGGCTGGTGCATTCGTGGATCGGCAACCCGCCCCTGGGCTTCACCAACATGCACGTCACCGGCTGGCTCGGCCCCCACATCGACGTGCCCCACCTGGGCATCGCCTGGGGGACGCTGCCCGACCTGTGGTTCTACATCGACTTCAACCCCCGGTCCGACCTCATGGTCGACACCGACGCCCTCGACCGCTACTGGGGGCCGCTCAACGAGGAGTTCCTGGAGCTGCGGGCCGACGAGGGGCTGGCCCCGTTCACCTCCCGGGCGCTGTACGTGCGCCTGGCGCTGAGCGACGTGGCCGTCTGCTTCACCACACCGGGGCGCACCTACGACGAGGCCCGGCTCGACCAGGTGAGCGAGCTGGCCCATCGCCGGGTGGACCAGTGGCTGGCCTGGATCGACGAGGCCCCGCCGGTGCCCCCCGAGCGACGGGCCCAACTGGCCGCCGACGACCTGACCCGGCGGCGCAACATCGCCGAACGCGACCCGGCCAACGTGATGGGGGTGCGGTTCTTCGGCCAGGAGACCACCGACCGGCTGGTACGGGCACTGTGGGGTGGCGACCGGGTGCTGCCCCGTCCGGGGCCGGGGCCCACGCCGATAACTTCTCTCGGGGAGGGCTGAGCATGTTGATCAAGAACCACTGGTACGCGCTGGAGTTCGGCCACAACGTGGGCGACCAGCCGATACAGGCGCCCGTCCACGGCCACGACCTGGTGCTGTGGCGCGGCCCCGACGGCATGGTCAACGCCCAGTCCGACCTGTGCATTCACCGGGGCGGGTCGCTGGCCGGGGGCACGGTGGTGGGCGACTGCATCCGCTGCCCCTACCACGGGTGGCGCTTCGACCGTCAAGGGACGTGCGTGGAGATCCCCGCCAATCGCCCCGATCTGCCCATTCCCAAACGAGCCCGGATCGACACCTATCCGTGCGTGGAGCGGTACGGGTTCGTCTGGGTGTTCCTGGGCGACCTGCCCCCCGACGAGCGGCCCCCGGTACCGGCCCTGGACGGACTGGAGGAGCACACCGCGGCCAAGGCCGAGGGCTACCGGCCCATCTTCGGCGACTTCACCTGGCAGGCAAACTACGACCGCGTGCTGGAGAACGCGGTGGACATCGCCCACACCCCGTTCGTACACGCCGGATCGTTCGGCAACGCCGACCAGCCGGAAATCCAGGACTTCGACCTGGACGAAACCCACCACAACGGGTATCTCACCTCGGTGACGGCCACCGTCGATCTGGAACCACCCCGGCCGTCGGGCATGTGGCGGTTCATCTCCAAAAAGGACCGGCCCCCGGTGAGCACCACCACCGGGTTCTACCCCCCCAACGTGTCGCTTCTCATCGTGCGGCTGCCGCTGGGCGAGATCCGCATCTTCACCGCGGCGGTCCCCCGCGACGAGCACACCACAGTGTCCAAGTTCTGCATGTTGCGGACCTTCTTCACCGGGGGCTGGGCCGACAAGAACTCGATGCAGCGCACCATCAAGATCTTCCTGGAGGATCAGCCCACCGTGGAGGGTCAGCGGCCCGAGCTGCTGCCCTTCGACCTGTCGGCCGAGCTGCACGTGAAGTCCGACTCCATCCAACTGGCCTACCGGCGGTGGCGCCAAGAACAGCTCGACCGGGGCTGGGGGCTGGCCCACCCCACCGACGACCAGTCCCGGCGGGCCGCCGCAGTCATCGCCTCACCGGGACGGGCCAACGACCCCGAGCTGGCCGGGGCCTGGGTGTTCCCCGCCGTCCCCCAAGCCGCCACAGGCGACCAACAGGCCGCTGTCGGACAGGACACCCAGGAGGCAACATGAGCCTGTCGGCCGAGTTGTGCATCGGCACGATGGACGTGATCGCCCAGCGTCTGGAGCTGGAGGAGACGGTCAACACTCCCCTGGTCTCGACCATGGACGGGTCGCCGGTGGGGACGCATCGGGTGCTCAGCCGCTCAAAGGTGGCCACGCTGGTGTACGTGGGGATGACCGTGGAGGCCTTCGGCCTGGACAGCCACATGTGCTTCGCCTTCGCCCCGCCCACCAGCGCGGTGCCCCACTTCACGGTGGACTCGGTGCTCGCCGGTCCCCACTACGCCTTTCACCTGGACATGATTCCCCGGGTGGACGCCGGGGCCAACCTGGCCTACATCGACCACTGCTACGGCCCGCTCACCGAGACCCACGCCGCCACCCAGGAGATCCCGGGGTTGACCCCGGCCCACTTGTCCCCTCGGCAGTGGCAGTTGATGTCAGCGTGGATGCTGGCCCACCGGGCCGACGAGGACGCCTTCGCCGCGGTGTTCCCCGCGGTGGCCGCCTACCGGGATCACTGGTTGGGCCTGGTGGACCACGGCGTACCCGACGAGGTGACCGGCGGGGCCACCCCCGACCGGCTCGACGAGCGGGACGCCCGCAACCGGGGCGCCATCTTCAACCCCGACGTCGATCCGGTGTGGGCCCGTGTCGACCAACTCATCGGCCCCGACGCCAGCGCCGACATCCGCCACAGCCTGCTCAATGCCGGCCGGTAGGGTTGGCCGGAATCTGGCGGGGTTCGGCGCGGCTGGGTCCGCCCACGACGCCCACGACGGGAGTACGAGATGAGCCAGGACGGCCGGGATAGCCCAGGGGACACTGCGTCGGAGTGGCAGCAGCGGATCACCGGTGAGTGGTACGGCCTGCCCTCGGTGTTCGACGCCGACGGCAGCCACACCGGCTTCAACAAGGTGAGCCGGGCCAGCGTGTTCGCCGACGGCCAGGTGACCTTCTGGATGAAGTGCAACTTCATGAACACCGGCCCGCTGCGCAACCGATTCGAGATCACCGATTTCGAGTTCGGCGTGGACGACCAGGGCAACGACCGCATCTACCTCGGGCCCGACTTCTATGGTGCCGGCCATCCCTACGGCTCCCTGGTGGACTCGCACTACTACTCCCCCGGCTGGCGGGCCGATCTGAACACCATGAACCAGATCCTCCCCGACGGGGTGACCCAGGTGTACTCGTCGCTGCTGTACGAGGGGCCGACCGTGTTCGCGGTGTTCAACGGGGTGTACCTCAACGCCCACGACTACGACACCAACCCCGAGACCAAGGACTGGATCGACCACCACATCGAGGCCGAGCGGGAGATGGCCGCCTGGCCCCACACCGTACCCGACCGCACCGGGGGCCAGTGGACCGGCCAGTGCCAGGTGTACGGTGCCGACCAACAGCCCCGGGGCACGGTGGACGTCCGGCTGCGCCACGACCCCATCGACCTGGTGCGGGCCCGCCACACCCTGGAACTGTCGGGGGCCGTCGACCGGTCGTTCTCCTACGTTCGCACCCGCTCCAACGGCAATCGCTACACCTACGACGGTCCCGACCTGTGGGGCAACGCCATCGCCTACGGCCGGGCCCTCTACACCTCGCAACACCACGTGAGCGAGGCCTCCAAAGTGAAGGGGCGGGAGTTCATCATCGACCGGGACTACACCCTGGCGGTGGCCTGGAAACTCCACACCGGCGACCGCATGACCGACATCGTGTTCGGCCCCCTCACCTGGTCGCCCGACTGAGCGAGCCCCCAGAGATCCCTCCTAGCCCACCACCACCGTCACCTGCCGGTCGCTGCCGTCCACCCGCTCGGTGATGGCGATGCCGGTGTCGCCGACGGGGTCGCGCATGGCCCACAGGCGGTCATGGCTGGTGGTGCTCGCCCACCCCGCCGCCACCAGCATGGGGCCCACCGTCCGGCGCAGGAGCCAGCGGTGGGGGTGGTCGGCCCCGCCGGGGGGCTCGGGCCGCGGGGCGTCGAGATCCAGGTGAGGGGCCGCGCCCACCGACTCGGGGGCGGCGACGCCCACGATGTCGACCACCGACCGACCGGCCAACGAGAACGAACCGCCGGTAAGCTGACGGTCGGGGGCCACCATCACCCCGTACGACTCGAATTCGTAGCCGAACCGGGGCCAGCAGCCTCGACCGGTCATGGCGCCGGGCTGCCACTGGGTGGCCATGCCGACCACGTCGGGGCCGAGATAGTGCCGCTGGTCGCCCACCACCGCCAGGTCGAACACCCACTCCCCGGCGAAAGCGGCCATGGCGTGGTTGGCCAGTTCCGGCGACGGCCGGCAGTGCTGGGTCACTCGCATCCTTTGGTCGCCGGTCGCCTCCACCCGACGGTGCTGACTCACCGTGCCCCGGTGGGTGCCGTCGGGATCGAACACGTACTCGGTCACCAACCACGCTCCCCCGAAGCGGTCCCGGTCGCTCATGGCCCGTGGAACTTGAGGGCGCCGCAGGTGAAGCCGAGATGCTCCTCGCCTCGGTACCAGGAGTGCACCACCGCCTTGACCGAGCCGTCACGGGCGGCCACCTCCCGTCGCCACCAACGCAGGTCGTCGGCCCACACGTGGAACTGGCCGCTCACCGCTCGCCCCCCGCTGCAGGTGGCGCTGCCCACCACGTCGCCGGAAGGGGTCCACGCCGAGCAATCGTCGCTCAGCATCCGGAAGGCAACATCACCGCAATGCGGGAGCCCGGAAACGGCAACGTTGAAGGGTTGGCCCGTGGGTTGGGCCGGGCCGGATTCGCCCGCCGTCAGAGAGTCGCCGGCCGCCTCGGCGGGGTCCACTGCCTCCGTGTAGTCGACGGTGCCGGTGGGCTCTCGTTGCCGGTCGTAACTGGTCAGCCGGCCCGACCAGCGCCCGGCGCGATGCAGCAGGTTGGCGCCCCTGGCCACCGTGGGATCATCGGGCATCGCCGCTGCGTCGCCCGGCCCGGCCGGCGAGTCCTGGGGTTGGTTCGTGGACTGGTTCCCCGGATCGTCGGGCAGAGGGCCGGGGCCACTTCGGCGCACGTACTCGCCGACCACGGTCCAGCACAGCCGTTCCCCCCGGCTGAGCAGAGCCAACGACAGTTGATGATCGCCGTCGGGCAGCACCATGAGGAAGAACCGCTGCGACAGGCCCAGGTCCGGCCAGTAGTTGTGGGCGGCCACCACGCTGTCGCCCAACGCCTCGGCGTGGCCGACGTTGAGCGGGCCCTCGTAGGTGCGAAAGCCGCCGTGGTCGGCGATGGTGTAGGTGCCGGCGAGGGAGAACGGCCCGTCGAAGCGCACGTCCACGGTGACCCGGCCGGCCTGGTCGTCGGCCAGCACCGTGCGGGTGTCGTGGCCCCAACCGGCAAAGCGCCCCTCGTGGTCGTAGACCTCGGCCGCCCCCTCCCATTGGCCCACCCCCTGGGAGAAGGAGCCCCCGCTCACGCTCGGACCCTGCCGTCGCCCACCGGGCACTCCCCCCGACCGGGCCGGTACCAGCCCCCGCTCACGCGGCGACCAGACGCACCGCCTGGGTCTCCACGGGGGTGTCGGCCAGGCGGGCGCCCAGGTCGGTGCCCGGCGGCTGGGGGGTGAGGTAGCGCCCCTCGGTGGTCAATACCAGGTCGTCCACGGCGAAGGGGTAGGGGTCCACCTGATACACCGCCCCCGGACGCTCGGTGACCGCGACGGCCACGTCGTCGCCCACCTGGCGGGGCACGTTGGGAAACGTGGACTCGCCCCGCCGACCCTCGGGCTGCAGGTGCATGTACAACGACAGCGTGTCGAAGAACTGCAATTGCTTGTAGGCGTGGAACACGAACTCGTCGACGGCGTGGTCCGGGTGGCCGGCGGCGATCTCGGCCTTCAGGCGATCCTGACGCTCCTCTTCCCCCCGCAGCATGGCGTCCACGTCGGGGCGCAGCTCGGGGGGGATGACGTCGAGGAAGATCTTGTCGCTCAGGCCGTAGCGGCCGCAGTAGAGGCCGTAGGTGTGCATCGAGGAGATCAGCCCGCTGAAGGGGTGGTGAGCCTCGTTGAAGGCCGGGGAGCCCGCCGAGGTGGCCACGATCTCCCGCAGGGGGGTGGCCGTCAGGTTGTAGGGAAGCCCGGTGTCGGGATCCTGGGGGGCCTCGGCGTCGAGGTCGGCCCAGCCCTGGTCGTGGTGGTCCACGATGAACTGCATGGGCTCGGCGGGAACCAACCCGGCGAACTCCTCGTTGCCGAAGTGGGCGGCCAACTGCCCGGCAAAGGCGGTGTGCTGGTGCATGGCGATCACGAAGTGGGCATCGCCCTCGGCGGCGGCCTGCACGATCATGGCCGGGCCACCCGCACGAAGTCCTGGATCTGGAACAAGCTCGTCTGGGCTTCTCGCACCTTGTGGGTGATGATGCGGCGGGTGTCCGGATCCAAGAAGTAGTGGTTGTTGTAGACGATGTTGTTGCTCACCCGGCTATCGATGGTGAACACGTAGTTGTAGGGGGTGAGTTCGGTGCCCTCCAGGCTGATCTGCTCGCTGTCGGCGAAGCAGCGCTTGCCCTCCACCTGGATCGGGGTGTCGAACACGGTCTCCCCCACCCCGTAGAGGTTCTCGAAGTGCTCGTGCAGGTGCCAGGTGCGGTCGTCGAGCCAGTACACGTCCATGTGGACGGCGCTGGACTCCAGGAACTCCCCCGCCGGGCTGAAGCTCTTGCACAGCCCCTCCCACTGACCCATGAAGCACTGGTAGGGCCGGGGGGAGGCCGGCCCGTAGTCTCTGGAATCGCTCACGCCCGAGAGCTTAGGGTCTCAGCCATTATCTTCCGCTCAGAGTCCAGGGTCTCGGCCACGATGACGGCCCCTGCTGACGGCTGGGACCGCGGCCCGGAGGCCGGGCCATGATGGTTCGAGCCGTCCACTTTGCCTTCGAGTTCCAGCCTCGCACCCCCGCGGTGGCCACGCTCTACTATCCGGGAGACGATCGCCGGTTGGACGAGGCCCGGCTGACCGGGCGGCTGCCCGCCCAGGACGACGGCCCGTGGAGCCCACCGTGGCCGGTGGTGATCATCATGCCGGGCATCAACATCGCCCCGGACTGCTACCGGTGGCTGGCCCGCCGGTTGGTGGCCGACGGGCTCTGTGCGGTGACCTACGCCGCCGTCGGGGAACTCGGCCCCGCGGGCCGCGGTATCACCCCTGGCCTGGACCTGGCCGCCCTGGCCCCCGGCGTGGCCGGAACCCGGTGCTCGGCCACCGCGGTGGGGCCTCTCTTGGCCGGCCTCGGCGAACTGCAGGGCGGCGACGAGCCGGTGGCCGGGCGCCTGGACCTCGACCGGGTGGTGGTGGGCGGCCATTCCGCCGGGGGCACGGTGGCCCTGCACAACAGCACCCCGGCCTGGATCCCCGGCTTGCGGGCGGTGTTCGCCTACGGGGGCCACACCATGACGTCGGCCGCGCTGGGCCACGGCGAGGCCGCGGTGCTCCCGGTGCCGGCCCAGGTGCCGGTGCTGCTGTTGGCCGGGGCCGACGACCGGGTGATCGCCGCCAGCCGGGACCGCTACCGCCCCGACGGCGGCTCCCCACGCTCGGGTACACCCGAAGGCGATGCAACGACCCCGGACCCCGACCACGCCGAGCCCGCCGCCCACGATCCGGTGGGCCGCACGTTCAGCGAGGCCGTGAGCCGGGATCAGCAGGACTCGTGGCTCGTGGAGTTGGCCGGGGCCGGGCACTTCGCCATCTGTGACCCGGTGGACACCACCAGCGGTCGGAGTTTCCTGGAGCCCGACACCGAGCACGCCGACCCGGCCGGGCGCGTCCTGCTCGGTGACCTCATCGCCGACTTCATCGGCCAAGCCCTCGGACGAACCGACGACCTAACCTTCGAGCGCCACCGGGAACACCACCTCATCGGACGTTGGGCCCGAAAATGACCGGCAAGACTGTTGGCATGGGCTCCGAGTTCCGAGATGGACGAGAAGGAAGAAAAGGAGGGGCGCCTGTATGACATCCGCCATCAACCCCCGAATCGTCATCACCGGCAGTACTCGGGGGATCGGCAACGGGTTGGCCCGGGAGTTCCTGAAGCGAGGCGGCCGGGTGGCCGTCAGCGGGCGGTCGCCGGACGCGGTCGCCGCGGTAACCGCCGATCTGGGCCAGTACTACGGCGACTCCAACGTGTGCGGGGTGGCGTGCGACATCACCGAGCCCGAACAACTCCAGGGCCTGTGGGACCAAGCCGTCCAGGCCTTCGGTGGGGTCGACCTGTGGATCAACAACGCCGGCGTCAGCATCGAACGCAAGCCCCTGTGGCAACAGCGCGACGAGGACCTGGCCGCTCTGGTGGCCACCAACCTGACCGGCACGCTGCTGGCCAGCAAGGTCGCCATCGCCAACATGGTGGAGCAGGGGCACGGCCAGGTGTGGAACACCGAGGGTTTCGGCTCCGACGGGGCCACCCAGCCCGGCATGGCCGCCTACGGGTCCACCAAGCGGGCCGTCCGCTACCTGCAGCGGGCGTTGCGCAAGGACGTGGACGGCACCCCGGTGCAGATCTGCACCGTCTCACCCGGCATCGTGGTCACCGACCTTCTGACCGGCGACTACGACCTGACCTCCGCGCAGTGGGAGAAGTCCAAGAAGATCTTCAACATCCTCGGCGACCACGTCCACACCGTGACCCCGTGGCTGGCCGACCACATGCTGGCCACCGACAAGTCGGGGGCCCGGGTGGTGTGGCTGACCCGCCGCAAGGCCACCGCCCGCTTCATGACCGCCGCCTTCCGCAAGCGAGACCTCTTCGCGGACTTGCCCTGACCTGACTCCTAGGGGCTTTGGGGCGCGGTGCCGCTGCGGGCGATGGCGGCGGGGTCGTCGCCCAGGTAGCTGCGTACCACCGCGGGATGGGCCTGTACCTCGGCGGGGGTTCCCTCGGCGATGACCTCGCCCACCTCCAGGGCGATCATGCGGTTGCACACCGACGCCAACAGCGGCATGTCGTGTTCGATCACCACCAGGGTGATCCCGTGGGCCTCCCGCAACCCGGCGATCACCTCGGCCAAAGCCTCCGTCTCGGCCTGGGCCAGCCCGGCGGAGGGCTCGTCGAGCAGCAGCAGCCGGGGGCGCAAGGCCACGTTGGCGGCCAGCTCGACGATGCGCCGGGTGCCGGTGGACAGCGTGCTGATGGGCTGATCGGCCACCTCCTGCAGGCCGAAGGCCGCCAGCCCCTGCCGGGCCTCGGCCTCGATCCGGCGCTCGACGGCCGATCCGGCCAACACCAGGCTTCGCCCGGCGGCCCGCTGGTGGGCCAAGCCCAACACGTCACGAGGCGTGAGCGTGGGAAAGAGCGAGGCGTTCTGAAACGACCGCACCATCCCCCGACGGCTGCGGGCCTCCGGGGCCAAGCGGGTGACATCCGCGCCGGCGAACGCCACCGTGCCGGCGTCGGGGCGGAGATACCCGCTGACCAACTCGAACAAGGTGGTCTTGCCCGCCCCGTTGGGGCCGATGAGTCCCAGCGTCTCCCCCGGTTCCACCCGGAAGGACACCTCGTTGACCGCCACCAGGTCGCCGAATCGCTTGGTCAGACCCTGAACGTCCAGCAGAACCGGTTCGTGCGGCTGTTGCTCAGTTACTTCCGAGCGACCGGAGTCGGTTCGGGTGGCCACGGGGAGAAGCATCGGCTGGTCCGATGGGCCCTGTGCCGTCGGGGCGGCGGCCGCCGGGTCGACCCCTCGCCATCGGGCGATCTGGTCGATCACGTTGCGGCGGGTGGAGGCCAACAAGCCGTGAATGCCCCGGGGTTGTTCCAGAATCAGAATCAGCCAGGCGGCGTTGAGGCCGGCCAGCGCCGACAGCTCCAGGTCGAAGAACTCCCGGGCGCCGATCAGATAGGCCGCGCCCAACAGCGGACCGGTCAGCTCGGAGAGCCCGCCGATGACGGCCAGCGACACCACATTGATGCTGTCGGACGGGGTGAAGATGCTGCGGGAGACAAACGTATTGCTCATGGCCAGCACCACCCCTCCCACCCCGGCCACGAACCCGGCCACCCCGTAAGCCCGCAGCAGCAACCCTCGTGGGGAAATCTGCAACACCCGGGAGGCGGCCTCGTTGTCACGCACCGCCACCAGGGAGCGTCCGAAGGAGGACCGGCGCAACAGTCCGGCCCCGGCCAACACCCCGGCCAGCACGGTCAACCCCACGTAGTAGAAGGCCCGGGAGGTGAGCAGGTCGATCCCGACAATGCTCACCGGGCGGGAGGACAAGCCGGTGCCGAAGGCCCAGTCCTCGCGCAGCAGCCAACTGAAGGTGGCCAGGGCGAAGGCCAGCGTGGCCACCGCAGGAAGCACCCCTTTGATTCGCATGGCGGGCCACCCCACCACCGCCGAGGTGGCCGCCCCCACCGCACCCCCCGCCAGCAGGCCGAGCACCATGCTGCCGGTACCGGTGGCCACCCGCACCCCGGCGACCGCCCCGATGGCGGCAAACGCCACCTGCCCCAGGGAGAGCTGCCCCGCCACCCCGGTGAGGAAGCTCACCGAGATCCCGATGACGGCGAAAGCCGCGATGGTCGACAGCACGAACGCTGAGCGGTTGGTGATCCACAGCGGGGCCAGGGCGGCCACCGCCAGCGCCACCGCGCCGATGACCCCGCCGAGTTTGCGGATCAGCCACACGTCCCGGTAGGCATCGGGCAGTCGGCGGTCGGGGGCCAACACGGCCCAGCTCTCGGTGGCGATGGCGCCCAGGCGCCCCCGACGAGCCACCCCCACCAGGATCAACCCGAACAGCACCACCTCGAACCAGCCGGTGGCCTCGGTGTTGGTGGCCAGGATCTGCTCGATCAGGCCGATGCCCAGACCGGCGCCCAGCGCCAGGGGCAGGTTGGCGAAGCCGGCCACCGCGGCCACCGCCAAGCCCCGGATGATGAAGTCGGGGCCGAGGGCGTCGGCGGTGACGGTGGACTGGTTGGGAATGATCAACATGGCGGCGAAGGCGGCCAGGGCCCCGGCCAAGGCCCACGACAGCATCGCCATGTGCCGGGGATCGACACCGGCCAGGGTGGCCGAATCGGGGTTGGCGGCCGCCCCCCGGATGGCCAGGCCGTACCGGCTGCGCATCCAGAAGATCGACAGCGCCGCCACCACCACCGGCGAGAGGATCAACAGGGCCGACGCCGACGGCGACACGAACACGGTCAGATCGAACCGGGGGAAGCCGGGGGGCTGGGGGAAGCGGCCTCCACCCAGACCGCCCTTGGAGAACGACAAGGCCAACAGCAACAGGGCCTCGGCCACGCCCAGGGTGGCCACCATCGACAACACCCGGGGTGCGTGGGCCAGCTTGCGGACCACGAAGGCCTCCAGGCCGGCCGACAGCAGCGCGGCGGCGATCACCGCCCCGACGAACCCCAACCAGTAGGGGACGCCGTACCCGTCGACCACCACCGCCATCATGGCGGCCACGACCAAGCCCACCGAGCCGTGGGCGAAGTTGATGAAGCCGCTGGACCGGTAGGCCAACACCAGCCCGATGCCCAACAGCCCGTACCCCATCCCGAAGATGGTGCCAAGGAGCAGCAGCGGCAGCGACACATCGAACGAACCCATGGCGCGCTGCCTACCCGATTGGCGGTTTGCCGGTTGGTGGTTGTGGGGACACGTCGAACGAACCCATGGCGGACGGCCAGGGGCTCGGGGCGGGGGCTTGAGCCACCCCGGTGAGGTAGGCGGCCTGCAACAGGTCGGGCCGGTCGCGCGCATCGCGGGCCGGGCCCGAGTGGACGATGCTGCCCTTTTGCATCACGTACACCTGATCGGCGACCGACAAGGCGATGTTGGCCGACTGCTCCACCAGCAGCACCGAGGCGCCGCCCTCGGCGATGCCCCGCAACACCGGCAGCAGATCGGCGATGACCGAAGGGGCCAGCCCGAGGGAGAACTCGTCGATCAACAGCAGGCGAGGGGGCACCATCACTGCCTTGGCCAAGGCCAGCATCTGCTTCTCGCCCCCCGACAGGGTGGCCGCCCGCTGGCCGGCCCGCTCGGCCAGTCGGGGGAACAATTCGAGGGCCTCGGCGATCCCCTCGGTGCGGCGCGACCCCGACAGGCCGTGGGCGAACAGCCGGAGGTTCTCGTCCACGGTGAGGGAGTCCACCACCGCGTGACCGCCCACCACCTGGTGCAGGCCCATTCCCACCCGCCAGGTGGGGCGGGTGTTGGTGACGTCCAGCCCGGCGTAGACGATGCGGCCACCGATGGTGGGCTCCAGCCCCGACACGGCCCGCAACAGCGTGGTCTTGCCCGCCCCGTTGGTCCCCAGCAGGGCCACCACCGTGCCGTCATCCACCCGCACGTCCACGTCGAACAGCACCTGCACCGGCCCGTAGGCCACCGACACCTCCTCCACCGACAGCACCGGCGGTTGGTCTGCCCCGGCGTGCTCGTAGACCCGGCGGGGCACGGTGGTGGCGTCCAACCGGGTGGTGTCCAGCTCGGCGTCACGGGCCGAGGCGGCGAACCGCCGCACAGCCCAGCCGACGGCCACCAGCGGCAGCCCGGTCCAGGCGATCCGCCACTGATCCGACCAGCCGCCGATCACCCAGGCATTGATCGCCACCGCCCCAAACGCCCCGATGCCGGCCCACAGCACCTGGCGGGCGGCCACCGCCCGGCGAAGGGACGGGGCCACCGTGGGGAACACGGCGGCATCGGTGCCCGCGGCGGCCAAGGCGACGGCGCCCCCGGCCACCCCCCAGCAGACGATCAGCCCGATGTAGGTGAACGAGACCCCTCCCAGCGCCACCAGCGCGCCGGCCAATAGGAACTGGGTGCCCACCGCATCGGCCCGGCGATCACCCCTCAGCCGGTGCAGCCGGTGGTACCAGGGGCCGAGCGCGCTGATCAGGGCGGCAGCCACCACCCCCACGGCCAGCACGGCAGCCGTCTGGGCGTCGCTGCGCTGCCACTCCCCCTCCAGCAACGACTGGGCGGGCACCGCACCGCCGATCACCACGGCGCCGACGGTGGCGGCCGCCGCGTACGACCGTCGGGCCCAGGGCACATCGGTGCGGGCCACGGATCGCTCCACGTTCACGTCGTCGTCGTGGGCCAATCCACGAGGCGCCGTCAACACCGTGGCCGCGGCCATCAGCCCGGTGCAGGCCCACAGAAGGTGATCGTCGGCCACCGAGCCGAAGATGCCGATCACCAGAGGCCAGGCGGCACCGGCCGAGACCCCGGCCCAGTACCACGACAGCCTGCGGAATCGAGCCCCTTGGTGGCCGTCGACGGCCAGGACCACTCGATGGGTGACCAGCGCCGGAGCCGCGCCGACGCCCAAAAGCGCCGTTCCGACCACGAACGTGGAGGTCCGGCCCGCACCGGCCATCAAGGCCAGCCCCACGGTGGCCAGCACACCGCCCAGCACCCAACCGGCACCGGCGGGCAGCGTGTTGCGCAGCCGGGGCACCCCCAAGGCGGCCACCACCGCTATCCCGCCCAAGACGGCAAGCTCCCCGGTGAGGTTCCCGGATCGGCCGAGCCGGTGGGCGATGTCGGCCCGCAGGAACAGCAGCACCGGGATGGGCGAGGCCAGCGCGGCCGCCTGGACGGCCATTGCCCCCAACCCCCGCGGGGACATCCCGGCCGCGTGATCCTCAGTCATGCCGGGAAGCACATCGGCAGATCAGCCGTCGAAGTCCAGCGGGTCACCCGACAGCGCCATGCACTGGCACTCCGGGTCGAAACGGAAGCGCCGGAACAGATCGCCACCGGCGTAGCTGCCCTCGTGGAACTCCACCCCGTAGACCGAGGCCGGCTGGAAGCCGTCCCCCAAGGTCCACACCGCCTCGGTCACCCCTTGGGCGCTCAGTTCAGTGAGGTGGGGCGAGGCCGCCCGCAGCAGGCGGAACACGTCGCAGAACATGAGGCCGGTGCGGATGTTGGCCCGCTCCTGGAACTCCAGCCCGGCGGCGGCGAAGATGTCGGCGCACTCCTGTTCGGCGTCGCCCGCCGGGAAGGCGTACTGGTCGTCCTCCACGTCGTAGCCGGGCAACACGCTGATGCCACTGGCCCCGGCCATCATCTCGGGGTAGTTGAACACGTTGAACTCCGGGGCGTCGTAGCTGGACACCGCGTAGGCGGGGGCGAAGTTCTGGGTGATGCTGGTGTCGATGAACCAGGACACCAGCCGGGATCCGCCGATGGCCACCACCTTGTCGACCCCGGCCTCCTTGAAGTTGATGATGGCCTGAAGCTGGTCGTTGTTGAAGGAGGTGCCGTCGGTGGGATCGATGGTGTTGTAGGAGGCCACCTCCACGCCCGCGTCGGCCAACCGGGGCAGGAACTGCTCCTCGTAGACCCGCTGACCCAGGTCGGACTCGATGGCGATGACCCCGATGGTGGCCCCGTCGAACCAGCCGTCGGCGATAAGCCCGGCGGCCAGCCCGCTCACCAGGTCGTCGTAGGACGGCAACAGCGGTGACCAGTAGTAGGGGGCCAGGGCCTCGAACCCGGCGTTGTCCACCGGGTAGAGGGTGGCGTCGAACATGAGGGTGTTGGCGTTGCGGTAACAGGGGCGGGCGTTCTCCTGCAATTGCCCGGTCAGCACCACGGCGAAGGCCTTGTGGTCCTGGGTGATGGTGTTGCACAGTGCTTCTTCGGCCACCGGACCGTCGGTGATGGCGTTGAACACGATGGACTTGGCCTCGATCTGGCGGCCGGCCAAGCCGCCGGTGGCATTGAAGTGCTCGACCAGGGCGTCCAGCTGGGCCTCCCGGTCGCCCTCGTCGGGGGTTTCCCAGCCGAAGGCGGCCGCCACCGCCGAGGTGTCGGTGATGATGAACGAGAGGGTCACGGTGTCGTCGGAGACGCCGGGGGTGTCGGGTCCGGCGGGGACGGGCCCCGCCTCCCCGCCGGCAGTATCCCCGGCAGCAGGTTCATCGGAACCGGGCTCGCCGGCGGGAGGTTCGTCGGCGGCCGGTTCGGCTCCATCGGCTGCGCCTTGGGTGGGCGTGGACACCGCCGGTTCGGGCGCGCCCTCGTCCCCGCCCGACGACCCGCACGCCGCCGCGAACAGGGCGGGTACCACCAGGAGGATGGTTGCCCGTCGCATCCACCGCCGGTTTCGGGGTGACGGTCGGCTGGTTGCCGGCCCGAAGGGTCGGAACGTCGTCCCAGGTCCGGGGTTCTCAGCAGTCTCCATGGGTCACCTCACTCTTGCGTTTGCTGGACTATTGCGATTGCTTGTCGGCTGCACGAAGCGCCGATCGGTAGGCCGAACGGCGGCGGTTGAGCGCGTCCAGCGTGAAGTAGGCGATCAACGCCAACAGGGCCAGCACCACCGCGGTCTGCACCCAGCGCCCCAGCTCCAGCCAGGCATCGCCCACGATGTGCAGTAGCTCGTCGTTCATCCCGGTCAAGTACAACGCCGCCCCGAGCACCGGGAAGAACCACGGACGGGATCGCAGCCGGTTCATCGCCCCCGCCCTTGCGCACCCTGGGGGCCCGCGGTGGCGAATTGCTCGCCCTCTTTCCCGAACACGTGGTAGGCGGCGGCCTCCAGCCGGCCCCGCTCGGCGGGAAAGCCCTGCACCAATCCCATCGACAGGTCGCGCAACGCCCGGGAGATGGGTCCCTGCATCCCGGTGTTGCCGGTGCCGCAGGCCTTGAGCGCGTGCACCGCCACATTGAAGCAGTTGTCGGCGATCTCCCCCTTGGCGATGCGCCAGTTGGCCACCACGTCGTCCTTGGGGATGACGGGCGGATCGGTGGACTCCAGAGCGATCTGTCGACGGGCCCACAGGTAGGCCGTGTCCAGGTGGGCCCGCATCTTGCCGATGAGCTGGCGGTGGACGTCGCTGCCGCCGATGGGCTCGTCGGAGTCGTGGTAGGTGGTGGTGGTCAAGAACCCCAGGGCGTAGTCGTACACCGCCTGGGCGGCGCCCAGGTACACACAGGACAGGGCCACCTGGTTTCCCACGAAGCTGCCCCGGCTCACCTGGGTCATCTTCATGAACACACCGGGCACGGCCAGGGCGTTCTCGTCGGGCACAAAGGCGTCGTCCAGCACGATGCCGTGGGTGGCGCTGGCCCGCATGCCGATGGCGTCCCACTTGGTGCGGTCGGCGACCCCGGGCGTGGTGCGGGGCACCAGGAACACGACCAGGTGCTCGGCGGTGTTGCCGGTGTCGAGCTTGGCGGTCACCAGGTAGTCGTCGGCCACCCCGGTGGCGCAGCCGAACGACTTGACCCCGTTGAGCCTCCAGCCGCCCTCGGTGCGGGTGGCCTCGGTGGCGATGGTAACGGCCGCGCTCTTGGAGCGGACCGACTCGCTGGCGAAGTTGGCCACCCAACGCCCCTCGGCCCCCATCCGCCGCAGCACCTTCTCCCCGAAAGCCCGCACGACGGGCACCTCGTCGTCGGCGAACAGCCCGGCATCGACGGCATCCAGCGGCAACAGCCCTCGTGACGATCCGCTGCACTGGAAGAAGTAGGCCAGGGCGGTCGACGCACAGGCCGTTCCCATGGCGAAGGTGGCCGCGGCCAGGTCGCGCAGGCCACCGCCCAGCCCTCCGTAGGCCACCGGTACGGTCAGCCCCAGCAGGCCCGCGTCGGAAATGGTCCGCACGTGCTCCAGGGGGAACTGCCCGGTGCGGTCAGCCTCTTCGGCCCGCTCGGCCAGCGACCCCAGCACCGAGTCGACCCGGAGGGCCCGCCCCCGCTCCGCATCGGTCATGTCCTCCACCAGGAGCTCCCCGGTGGCCCGACCGGGGCTCTCAGCGCCCATCTCGGTCCGATCCGCCCGACGGCCATCGGGCCCCGTGAACCACGCTGTCGACCCTCACGTCAGCCCGACCCCGGGAACAGCCTGCGGCCGAACACCAGATCGGACGCCCCGGCGCCCGCCCCCGACAGCGAGCCGAAGGTGTGCCCGCTCCAGTACACGGCCTCGTCGTCGCCGGAATCCCAGGCGGCGTCCAAGCCGGTGGCGTCGTCATCGGCCTCGGTGCCGAACTGGTCGATCCGCGCGGTGGTGCCGTCCCGGTTGAGCCACACCACCACGGCGTCCTTGCCCCCGGAGGGTGCCGCAGCACCCAGGGCGCCGCCGACGCTGCCGGTCACGGCGATGCGGTCGCCCACCCGGCGGACTTCGAAGGCGGTGTCCTCGCCGGGGGTGCCCGCCTGCCACCGCCATTGCTCGGTTCCGCCGGCGTCCAGGGAGATGACCACCATGTCCCGCCCGCCCGCGTTGGCGGCGGCCAACGACCCCTCGGTGGAGCCGGCCACCAGCACCCCACCGTCGGGCCCCGCCCCCACGCCTTGGGTCCAGTCCAGGGCCTCGGTGCCGATCTGGGTCGCCCAGGCGGTGTCGCCGTCGGGGGTGAGCCGCACCACGAACACGTCCTTGTCGCCCGCGCCGGGCCCGCCGAGGGCGCCCTCGGTGTAGCCGGTGACGTAGAGGCCGCCGTCGGGGGCCACCGCCGCTCCCTGGCCCCAGTCGGTGGCGTCGGTGCCGAACTGGCGGACCCACTCCAGGGTGCCGTCGGCGTCGTAGCGGGCGGCGAAGCCGTCGAATCCCCCGAGATCGGTGCCGGGATCGAGCACCCCGGCCGTGTAACCGGTTATGTAGGCGCCCCCGTTGAAGGCGGCCACGTCGAAGCCCCGGTCCCACTGCTCACCGCCCAATTGGGCTCGCCACAACTCCTGGCCGTCGGCGGCGAACCGGGCCAGCCACACATCGGCCGATCCCTGATGGGGTCCGGCCAGATCACCCTCGGTGAATCCTCCGACGTACACCGATCCGTCCGGGGCCACCGACACGCCCAGGGGGGAGTCGTTCTCCGGGCCGCCGAATTGGCGGGACCAGGCCAACTCGCCCTCCGGGGAATAGCGGGCCAAGAACACGTCCCGTCCGCCTTGGTTCTGCCCAACCAGGCTGCCGCTGGTGATCCCGGCGACGACCACCCCGCCCTCGGGCACCGCGGCCACGCCGTAGGTGGTGTCGGCAGCCTCGGTGCCCACCTGCACCACCCAGGGCTCGGGGGCGGCCTCGCTGCCACCACCACAGGCCACGCCCACCAGGGCGACGGCGGCCACCGCGGTTGCGGCCGCGGCCGTCCTCACTGTGCCGAGGTGAGGCTTCCCGTGCGGTTTCACATTACGCCGCGGCAGAACCACTCCGGCGCCGGAAGAACCACAGGCCGATCCCGGCCACCACCACGACCACGATGATCACCGGCAACAGCCACACCCACACCGAACTGCCGTCGTCATCGCCGGCGGCTGGGGCCGCCATCTCGCTGCCGTCGTCCGCCTCCGAGGGTTCCTCGCTCGTGGGCTCGGTCACCGGACCGGTGGCAGAGTCCCCGTCGTCACCCGAATCGGGGGCCGCCGCCGAGTCATCAGTCGTGTCGTCAGCGGCGTCATCCGGTGCGGGCTGGTCGAGTTCCGCCGGCAGGGTGGGCTCGGTCACCGGGCCGGTGGCGAAGTCCCCGTCGTCATCCGAATCGGGGGCCGCCACCGCCGCCGTGTCATCAGCGGCGTCGTCGGGCTGCTCGGCCACCGGCATTGGCTCCTCGTCTTCCACGGCCGGCTCGGGCTCGGGGGGTGCCCCGGCAACAAAGGTGATGGCCTGGGCGGCATAGTTGGCGTCGGGCCCGAACCCGTCCCCGGCCACCACGAAGCACGAGTTGTCCACGTCGCACCGGCCGGGCACCACGGCCACGGGGTAGTCCTTGGTGGCGGTGCCGTCGTCGCTGATGGTCACCGTGTGCATGCCGTAGTTGCTCAGCTCGCAGTCCGCCGGCCCGACCGCCGGGTAGTTGAAGCAGGTGACGATGGTGGCGGTCTTGCCCGGCAGCCAACTGCTCAGCGTCACGCTCACCGTCTCGCCGTCGGCGATGCCGTCGCTCTTGGACAGCTCCATGGTCTCACCGTTGTGGCCCTCCCCGTGGTCGGCAACCGCCGCCGGGGCCAGCAGAAACCCGGTCAGTACGGCCACGACCGCGGCTGCCGTCAGGTGCCGGATCCTCATCCTCGACATGTCGTCCCCTCCGCAATTCTGACCCCGTTCAACGGGGTCGACGTTCGCGTGCAACTTGGGGCAGGGTAGGGCCAATCCGGGCCACGGTCAACGAATGGCCGCCCGCCGGTCAGCCGACCACGCCGGCCTCTCTCAGCGCCGGCCTCATGGCCTCCACCGCGGAGACCATGGCGGCGTCCCGCAGGTACGCCCGGGCCTGCTGGGGATCGGCGGCCCGTTCGGCCAACCGGTCCAGGGCCTGTTGGCGCATGTGGGGGTCGGGGGCGGCCAGGCTGAGGGCGTTCTGGTGGGAGTGGCGCATGGCGTAGTCGATGGCCATGGTCCGGCGGAGGTCGGCGTGCTGGTCGAGTTGCTGCTCGGAGATGTCGCCCCGTAGCCACCCGGCCAGCGAGGCCCCCAGCAACACGGCGTCGTGAATCCCGCCGTTCATGCCCATGCCCCCCAGGGGATTGTTGATGTGGGCGGCGTCGCCCATGAGCACCACCCGACCGACCCGGAACCGGTCGGCCACCCGCTGGTGTACCCGGTACAGCGTGCGGTGGGCGACGGTGAACGGCCCGTCCACCCCCGCCACTCCCCTCAGACGCCGCTGGGCGCTCTCGTCGCTCAACGCCTCGGCGTCGGTCTCCCCGTCGCCCACGGGGAACAGCGCCCGCCAGAGATCGACGGTGCGCAGCAGCACCAGCCATTCGTCGGGGCCGGAGATGTAGTTCACGTAGTCCAGGTCGTCGAGGCGGTCGGCCATCTCGAAGGGGGTGGACACCACCAGGTACCGGTCCTCGTAGGTCATGCCCTCGAACCCCAAGCCCAGCGACTTACGCACCGCACTGGCGGCACCGTCGGCGGCCACCACCGCATCGGCGGCCAGCTCTTCGCCGGAACGCAACGCCAGCGTGGCCCGGTCGTCCGACGGGGAAACGCCCACCACCTCGGCGCCGAAGCGAATGTCCACCCTGTCGGAGCGGGCCAGGCGGTCGACCATGACCTCGCAGAACTTGTACTGCTCGCACTGCAACCGGAAGGGATGGTCGGTGACGTCGGCCAGGATGCCGAGGTCGAAGCGGGCCACCAACCCGGTGCGTCGGTGGCGGTAGGAGAAGCGGGGGGCCCGCAACCCCCGGGCCAGCATTTCGGGCACCACGCCGAACCGATCGATCAGGTCGAGGGTGGCCGGGTGGAACGTGGACGCCCGCAGCTCTCGGGGCAGATCAGGGGCCGCCTCCAGCAGGAGCACGTCGATGTCGCGTTCGGCCAGCATCCCGGCGGCGGCGCACCCCACCGGACCGGCGCCGACCACGATGACCCGAAGGCTAGAACTCACGCAGCATGGTGCCGTGGCCGGTGAATTGATCGTCGATGCCCAAGGTGCGCAGCGCGTGCCACAAGCAGACGGCGTTGATGGCCAGCACCGGCTTGCCCAGCCAGCGCTCCGCCTGATCGGCCACCTCCACCATCGACAGGTTGGTGCCGCACTGCACGATGGCGTCGATGTCGTCACCGTCGAGGGCCTTCAGCACCTCCACCAGGGTTTCCGGGGTCACGTCGGCAATCGAGGTGGCCGTGGCACAGCGCAGGCCGTGTACCCGCTTCACGTCGAAACCGCACTCGGTGAAGTAGCCGTACACCTGCTCGTCGGCCGCGGGCTGGTACGGCGTGAGACAGGCGATGGACGACACGCCGAGCTTCTCGAGGGCGGCGTTGCAGGCCGAGGCCCCCGAGGTGATGCCGATGTCGCCCGCGATGTCGCGCACCCGTTCGGCGAAGGCGGCGTTGCCCTCCTTGCCCCCCCAGAACGTCTCCGCCGACATGCCCATCAGAATGTGGTCGGGCTCGCAGGTCATGATGTCGCGCACGGCGGTGGGGATGGTCTGGCGGATCAGATCCAGAAAGTGCAGGAAGGCCTCGTCGGTGCTCAGATCGGGAGCCTCCACCAGGAACCGTCCGCTGTGAAAAGTCACCCCGGCGGGGCGGACCTGGGCCAGATCGTGCTCGACCACGGTGTTGGTCGACGGCACGATCACGCCGATCTTGGCTCGGTACCCCACCACGTCAGGCATCAGATGCTCCGCTCTCTTGAGGTCTTTCCTTCCCGATGAATCATCGACCGGCCAGCACGCGGATGCGCAGGTTGTTGAGCACCGACACGGTGGTGAATTGGCGGGTGCGCTCCCGGTCGAAGGGGAACTTCACCCGGTTGGCCTCCACCACCCCGTCCACCAGGGTGGCCATCCACACCGTGCCCGGCTCCTCGCCGTCGAGCGGGTCGGGGCCCGCCACCCCGGTCACGGCGATGGCGCAATTGGCCTCGAGCAACCGGGCCGCGCCCCGAGCCATGGCCGTCACCGCCTCCTCGCTCACCACCGGGCCTTCGGGCACGTCCAGCAAATCGAACTTCACCTCGCCCGCGTAGGAAATGAGGCCCCCCCGGAACACGTCGCTGGCACCGGGCACGGCGGTGAGCCGGGCGCCGATCAGCCCGCCGGTGAGCGATTCGGCCAAACCCAGCGTCCAACCCCGGGAGCGCAGGGCGTCGAGCACGGCGAACTCCATGGTCTGGTCGTCCACCCCGAATACAACGTCGTCGCCGATCACGCCCCGCACGATCCGCTCCTCGGCGGCCAGAATCTCGTCGGCGGCCGCCTCGTTGGGGGCCTTGGCCGTGAGCCGAACCTTCAGGCCCTCCATGCCCGAGGCCAGAAAGGCAATGGTGCACTCGCCGGTCTCGTCGAGCCGTCCGATCTCGTCGTGGAGCTTCTCGGCCAGGCCCGACTCGGAGTCGCCCCAGGTGCGCAGGGTACGGCTCTTGATCACCGCGGTAATGCCCGCCCGCTGCTTGAGGTCGGGCAGCACGCACTGCTCGACCATCTGCTGCATCTCCCAGGGCACGCCGGGCACGGCGTACACCGCCTTGCCGCCCGCCTCCACCTTGAAACCGGGGGCCGTGCCCGGCATCACCGGCAACACTTCGGCACCCTCGGGCACGTCGGCCTGGCGCAGGTTGTTCTCCGGCATGGGCCGCCCTCGGCCCCCGAACACCGAGGAGATGCGGTCCACCAGGTCGTGGCGCCGCACCAGCTCCACCCCCACGGCCGCGGCGATCACGTCGCGGGTGATGTCGTCCTGGGTGGGCCCCAACCCGCCGCACATGATGACCGAGTCGCTGCGCTCCAGGGCATGGTTGAGGACGGTTCGCATGCGCTCGAAGTTGTCGCCCACCTTCACCTGGTGGTGGGAGTCGATGCCGGCGGTGGCCAGTTGCTCGCCGATCCACGACGAGTTGGTGTCGACGATTTGGCCGAGCAACAGCTCGGTGCCCACGGCAATGACCTCGCAATTCACGCCCGGAGGCTATACCTCCGGCCCCACCACCTGCCCCACCCGTGGCCGGATCACCGGTGGTGGCTCGCGGTATGGGCCGAGTGGCCGCTACCGCTCGCCCCCTCCGTGGGCAGACGCCGCCTCGGCCCCGGCTCGGCCGTCGGCCCAGTAGCGCCAGCCGGAGTAGAGGGTCACGGCCACCGCCACCCAGATGGCCACCGACGGCGCCCAGGCGTGGGGCTCCAGGGGGGGCAGGGCGGCCACGGTCAGGGCGGCGCCTTGGACCAGGGTCTTCAGCTTGGCCGATTGGCGGGCGGGCAGCGACAAGCCGTCGCGGGCCCACCGGGTTCGAGCCGCGCTCACCAGCAGCTCCCGCACCGAGATGACCAGCACCGGCACCCAGAACAGCCGACCCACGGCCACGAAACACCAGGCCGCCCCCAGGATCATCACCTTGTCGGCCAACGGATCCAGAAAGGCGCCCCAGCGGCTGACGCTGCCCGACGACCGGGCGATGCGGCCGTCGTAGTAGTCGCTGGCCCCCAACACCCAGCCCACGGCCACCACGGCCCACGACGTGCCGTGGTCGTCGCCCGCCACCAGGATCAGCACGAACAGCACCGGCGACAACACGATTCGCCCCAGCGTGATCAGGTTGGCCACCAGGGCAAGATCACCCCAGGAAAACTCCGTTTCCCGGCTCACGGAGTCCCTGCCCGGCTCACGGGTGGGCCACACCCCCTGACCAGCACCGTCCGGCTCACGCGGCCGCCACCTCCGCCATCAGGTCGGGACCTTGGGCGTCCACCACCTGCACGGTGTGGAACTGTCCGACCGGCAGATGGTCGGGCACGGAGATGATGCCGTCGATCTCCGGGGCTTCCCGGAAGCTGCGCGCCACGCCGGGCGAATCCACCAGCACCTCCACGGGACGACCGATGAGTTGGTCACGCTTGGCGGCGGTGATCCCGTCCTGCAACTCGGTCAGTTCCCGGTGGCGCTCGGCGGCCAACTCGGCGGGCACCTGGTGGTCCAAGGTGGTGGCGTAGGTGCCCGCTTCGGCCGAGTACGTGAAGAACCCGCACCAGTCGAGGCGAACCTCGGCCACGAAATCGAGCAGGGCATCGTGGTCGGCCTCGGTCTCGCCCGGATAGCCCACGATGAAGTTGGAGCGGAACACCGCTTCGGGGCGGCGGCGCCGGATGTCGGCAATGCGGGCCGAGAATCGGTCGCCGTCGCCCCACCGGCGCATCCGAGCCAAAAGCGGACGGGACACGTGCTGCAGCGACAGGTCGAAGTAGGGCACGCCGGTGGCGCAGATGGCGTCGACCAGCGGGTCGGTGAGGTCCGACGGGTACAGGTAGAGCAGGCGCACCCAGTCGACCCGGCGGCGGAGATCGTCCACCAACGGGATGATGGCCCGCTCCCCGCGCCCCTGGTCCCGGCCGTAGGAGGCCAGGTCCTGGGCCACCAGCACAACCTCGCGCACCCCGAGGGCCTCCACTTCGGCCACGACGGCCTCCAGCGAGCGGGATCGTTGCGGCCCCCGGAAGCTGGGAATGGCGCAGTACCCGCAGCGACGGTCGCAGCCCTCGGCGATCTTCACGTAGGCCCACGGCGCGGTCGCCGGGGGTCGGGGCAGGTTCAGCAGGTCGAAGGCGGGCAGGCTCGGCCCCGGCTTGGCCCCGATGCTGACCGGCACGCCGAATCCGGCCACCCGGTCGGCCTCGGGCAGGGCCTCGGCCAGCTCGGTGCCGTATCGCTCGGCCATGCACCCGGTGAGCACCAGTTCGGCATCGGGGGCGGCGGCCCGCAGGGCCAGCGCGGTGTCCACCGATTCCTGGCGGGCTTCCTCAATGAAGGCGCAGGTGTTCACCACCACCAGCTCCGCCTCCTCGGGGGTGGTGGCGGCCACCATGCCGTCCCGCGACAGGAGCCCGGTCAGCTTGTGGGAGTCCACCTGGTTCTTGGGACACCCCAGCGTCTCAACCCAGAACCGGCGCACCGGCCCAGGCTACGCCCTCGGGCCCGGCTCCCCCACGGTCTGGGACACCTCCACCGCCGGGGCGGTGGGCACCGCTTGTTCTTCGGGGTCCGATATGAGAAACGGCAGCGACACCAGATACACCGCCAGCAACATCGCCCCTTCCCACCACCGCTCGATGCCGTCGCCCCGGAACATGAGCAGCCAGGCGCCCACCGAGATGCCCATCATGATCCACACGGCCAAACCGGAGAGGTTGGCGTCCACCAGCGGGCCGGGGCCCGCAAACGCCACCACCGCGCTCACCAGCAGGCTGTTGAAGGTGTTGGATCCCAAGATATTGCCCACCAGCAGGTCGGCCTCCCCCCGGCGGGCGGCCTGCACCCCGGTGATCAGCTCGGGCAGCGACGTGCCGAAGGCCACCAGCGACAGCCCCACGAAGCCCGAACCCAGCCCCACCTCCAGGGCGATGTCCACCGCGCCCTCCACCGCCATTTGGGCTCCCACCACCGTGGCCGCCAGCCCCAGCACGGTACGAGCCAGCTCGGCAGGTTGGCTGATCGGCTTGTCGGCGGGCACGACTTCGGCGGCGCGGGCTTCCTGGGGTGGTCTCCACAAGATGACGGCCATGGCCACCAGGAAGGCAACCAGCAGGACGATGCCCTCCCAGCGCTCGAAGCCGTCCTGCACCAGCAGCCAGAACAACACCGCCGCGGCCACCGATATCGCACCCTCCCGCTGCAGGGTGCTGTGGGCCACCCGTATGTACCGCCCCCCGGCGGCCAGGGCGGCCACCAACGCGGCGGAGCCCAGCACCAGGCTCAGGTTGGCCACGTTGGAGCCGATGATGTTGCCCACCCCCAGGTCGGCGTCGCCGTCGGCGGCGGCCAAACCCGACACCAGCATTTCGGGGGCGCTGGTGCCGAAACCGATCACCAGGGCCCCGATCACGATCGGGGAGATGCCCCGGGCGAAGGCCAGCCGCGACGCCCCCACCACGAGCTGGTCGGCCCCCACCGCCAGCACGATGAGGCCCCCCGCCAAGAGAACCGCTGCCAACGCCACGGGTGGAGACTAGTGGTGTGGGGTGCGGGTGGGCCCGACTCAGGACAGCTCGTCGGGGGTCATCAGCACCTCTCGGGCTTTCGACCCCTCGGAGGGTCCGACCACACCCTGCTGTTCCAGCAGATCCATCAGCCGGCCCGCCCGGGCAAACCCCACCCGGAGCTTGCGTTGGAGCATCGACGTCGAACCGAGCTGGCTCTCCACTACCAGCTTCATGGCCTGCGACAACAGCTCGTCGTCCTCGCTGCCAGGCCGATCGGCACCGGAGGAGGGAGCGGGGGCCAGCGGGTCGTCGTCTCCTGAGGCGTTGCCCCGGCCGTCGGCGGTTACCGAGCGCCCCTGGCCCGCCGGTTCCATCTTGGCGGCTTGGCGTCGCCACCAGGCCACCACGTTGCGCACTTCTTCTTCGGTCACCCAGGCGCCCTGGATGCGCTGGGCGGAGGTGGATGTGGGGCTGAGCAGCAACATGTCGCCCCGGCCCACCAGGCGTTCGGCCCCTTGCTGGTCGAGAATCACCCGGCTGTCGGTCTGGCTGGACACGGCAAAGGCCAGCCGGGCGGGGATGTTGGCCTTGATCACGCCGGTGATCACGTTGATGGACGGCCGCTGGGTGGCGATCACCAAGTGGATGCCCACCGCCCGGGCCTTCTGGGCGATCCGGCAGATGGAGTCCTCCACGTCCCGGGGGGCCACCATCATGAGGTCGGCCAGCTCGTCCACCACCACCAGAATGAGCGGCATCCGCTCCAGGGGCTCGGGATCGCCGATGCCCCGTCGACGGTCGGCCGCCACGGCACCCCGGTCGCAGGCGTGGTTGTAGCCGTCGATGTCGCGCACGCCCACCGAGGCCAGCACCTCGTAGCGGCGATCCATCTCCCGACAGGCCCAGGCCAAGGCGTTGGCCGCCTTCTTCGGGTCGGTGACCGGCTGGGTCAGCAGATGGGGCACGTGCTCGTACTGGGCCATCTCCACCATCTTGGGATCGACCAGGATCATGCGGACCTGATCGGGGGTGGAGCGCATCAGCACCGAGGTGATCATCGAGTTGATGCACGAGGACTTGCCCGCCCCGGTGGCCCCGGCGATGAGGATGTGGGGCATCCGGGACAGATCCATCATCACCGGGGTGGCGTTGATGTCCCTGCCGATGGCCACCTCCAGAGGATGGGTGGCTGAGCGGGCGTCGTCGGAGGCCAGGATGCCGCCCAACGTCACCACCTGGCGGTCGCGATTGGGGACCTCCACGCCGATGGCCTGGCGACCGGGGATGGGGGCCAGGATGCGGACGTCGGGGGAGGCCAGGGCGTAGGCGATGTCCTTGCTGAGGCTGGTGACCCGGCTGACCTTGACCCCGGGCGCCAGCTCCAGTTCGTAGCGGGTGACGGTGGGGCCGACCACCATGCCCACCAGCTTGGTGCCCACGTCGTGGGCGGCCAACGCCTGCTCCAGGGCGGCCCCCTTTCGGTGGGCCTCATCGCCGTTGACCTGACGGGCGTCGGCGCCTTTCAGCAGTTTGAGCGACGGGAGCTTCCATATCGAGGACCGCGCCGGGCGGTCGCCGACCACCGCGGGGGCCCGCCATTGCGGCGAGGGCTTGGGTGCCGGTGGGTTTGCCTCGGGTGCGGGCTTTTGCGGTGGGATGGCCACCCAGGCCTCCGGCTTGGGTTCGGGCGCGGGCTCGGGTTCGGGCGCAGGGTGGGCGGCGCCACCGGCGGCCGCGCGGGCTTGAGCGGCATCCCCGTCGGCGGTGGACGGCTGTTCAGGATGATCCGGTGTTGCCGCGGGCGGGGAGGCCGATCCGTTGGGCGAGCCCGCCGCTTGGCTGAAGCGTCGGCCGATGCGGTGCAGGCCGGCTTTGACCTTGGTGCCGTCCACCCGGCGGGCCCAGGCCCGCAACGACACCCGGGTGAGCACCACCATCCCCAGCAGTCCGAACGCCCCGACCACCAGGCCGGCACCCCACACCCCGACCACCGCGGCCAGCGTGCCACCGAAGGCCACGCCCAGGGCGCCCCCGGCGGCCATCAGCCCGTCCAGGTCGGCGAGGCCGGGCCGGTTCACGGCGATGTGCAGCAGGCCGGTCACCGACAACAGGGTCAGCGTCGTGCCGATGGCCAGTCGCACGGCCAGCACCACGTCGGCCCGCACGGCGTCGGCCTGCGGGCTGCGGTCGGCTTTGGCACCGGGGCCGTCGGCCTCATCGCCGTCGGCCGGTTCGGGACGAGGCCCTCGCAACAGCACCAGCCCAATGCCCACCAACGCCAGGGGGACCACCACCCGGGCGGCGCCGATCAGGGCGCCCAGCAGGGTCCGCATCCCCGAGCCCAACGGTCCGGCCACATCGGCCCAGAGCCCACAGGCCGCCACCAACCCGGCGAGCACGAAGCCCACCGCCACGATGTCGATCCGATGCCGAGCCCACAGCGCGGCCAGGGCCTGCTTCAGCCAGGAGTTGGAACCCTCACCGGCCTTGGGTTTGGCCGGGGCGCGGGACTTGGCCGGGGCTTTTCGAGCGGTCTTGGTGGCCACAACAGCCACAAACGTACCATTGACAACACCGCCAACCAACGGTTTGGCAAATGCGGCCCGGTGGATGGCGAGCAGCCAGGGCTTGCCCGGGTCGGCAACCACCGCTGGTGACTACAGCTTGTCCCTACAGGTTCATCCCTACAGGTTCACGACCACGGGGACGATGACCGGGCGGCGGCCGGTGGTGTGGCTCACGAACTGACCGGCGGCCCGCCGCACCACCCGCTCGAGCCCGTCGGCGTTCCCCGATGCCAGGTGCGCTTCCACCGCGGCGGCCACCTCGTCGGACCCGTCTCGCTCCAGGGCCTGCACGTTGTCGGCCCCGACCCATCCCCTGCTCACCAGCCGGGGACGAGCCTGCAACCGGCCCTTCGCCCCGTTCACGGCCACCACCACCGTGACCACCCCCTGGGTGCCCAGCAGATCACGCTCGCCGAACAGGTCCTGGTCGTCTTCCACCATCTGACCGTTCACGTAGTAGTAGGCCCCCGTGGTCACCTTGCCCCGGTTGCGCAGGCCCCGGTCGCCCAGTTCCACCTGCTCCCCGTCGCAGGCCACCACCACCCGATCCGAGGGCTGGCCCATCCGTTCGGCCAGGTTGGCGTGGGCCGCCAGATGACGGGCCTCGCCGTGGACCGGCACGAAGTACTCGGGGTCGGCCACCGTGTGCAGGATGCGCAACTCGTCCTGCTTGCCGTGCCCGGTGGTGTGGACATCGAGCTGACCGCTGTGCACCACGTGGGCCCCCCGCCGCACCAGGTTGTTGATCATGCGGGCCACCCGGGCCTCGTTGCCGGGGATGGGGCTGGAACTCAACACCACGGCGTCGTCGGGGCCGATGTCCAGCCATCGGCTGTCGCCGGTGGCCGCCATGGCCAGGGCCGATCGGGTCTCCCCCTGGGAACCGGTCGACACCACACACACCCGTTCGGGGGGATACCGCTCGGCGCCGGTCACGTCGATCACCATCTGGTCGGGCAGCCGCAAGAGGCCCAGTTCCCGGGCGAGGGCGAAGTTGCGCTTCATCGACAGCCCCAGGGTGGCCACCAGCCGATCCGACGCCACCGCCGCGTCCACGATCTGCTGCACCCGGTGGATGTGGCTGGAGAAGGCGGCCACCACCAGCCGCCGGTCGGGGTGGGCGGCGAACACCCCCTTGAGCACCTGGCCCACCTCGGACTCCGAACGGGAGCTGCCGGGAATCTCGGAGTTGGTGGAGTCGCACAATAGCAACCGGATTCCCTCGTCCCGGGCGATGGCCCCGATGCGGGCCAGATCGGTGCGGCGGCCGTCCACCGGGTTCAGGTCCAGCTTGAAGTCGCTGGAGTGGAGGACCACCCCCTGCGGGGTGCGAATGGCCGAGATCAACCCGGAGGGCACCGAGTGGGTGACGGGAATGAACTCGCAGTCGAACGATCCGATGCGGATGCGGTCGTGGTCGCCGATGGGATGCAGGTTGGTGCGGTGGAGGTTGCCCCGTTCCTCGAGGCGTTTGCGGATCAAGCCCAGGGTGAACCGGGAGGCGTAGATCGGAAACGACAGCCAGTCCAGGGCCCGGGGAAGAGCGCCGATGTGATCCTCGTGGCCGTGGGTGCAGATGCAACCCACGATGCGGTCGGCTTTGTCCCGCAGGTACTCCAGGTCGGGCAGCACGAAGTCGGCGCCGGGCATGGTTTCGTCGGCGAACAGCACCCCGCAGTCCAACAGGAGCACGTCGCCGCCGCATTCGATGGCCGCGCAGTTCCTGCCGATGTCGCCCAATCCCCCGAGAAAGGTGATCCGGACCGGTTCAGCCATGGGCACCGAGTTGCGTGCCCGCCAACACCTCGGCGGCGTCGGCCTCCAAGCCCTCGGGCTCGCCGCCCATCGGGGGGCGACACCGGCCCACCGGCTGGCCGACCACCCGCATCATGGCCTTGGCCGGAACGGGATTGGGCGCCAACAGGCCGGTCTCGTACTCGTAGGAGGGGATCAACCCGGCGTTGATCCGGCGGGCGGCCGCCACGTCGCCCCGCTCGAAGGCGGCGATCATGGCGGCGAACTCGGCCCCGGCCCAATGGGTGGCCACCCCGATGACCCCCACTGCGCCCACGGCCAACAGCGTCAGGGTCAGGCTGTCGTCGCCGCTGTACACCTCGAATCCCTCGGGGGCGCTGGCGATGAGGTTGGCGGTCTCGGCCGGATCGCCAGCCGCGTCCTTGACGCCGACGATGTTGGGGTGGCGGTGGGCCAACTCCAGCAGTGTGGCCGTGTCCACCTTGCGCCCGGTGCGAACGGCGATGTCGTAGATCAACACCGGCAGGTCGGTGGCTTGGGCCACGGCGCCGAAGTGCTCGACCAGGCCCGCCTGCGAGGGTCGGTTGTAGTAGGGGGTCACCGACAAGATGCCGTGGGCTCCCGCCGCGGTGGCCCGCTGGGTGAGTTCCACCGCGGCCACGGTGTCGTTGCTCCCCGCTCCGGCCACCACCGGTGCGTCCACCGCGGCCACCACGGCGGCGATGAGTTCGATCTGCTCGTCGTGGGTGAGGGTGGGGGCCTCCCCGGTGGTGCCCGCCACCACCAGACCGTCGCTACCGTGCTCGATCAGCCACTGGGCCAGGGAAGCGGCCGCGTCCAGATCGAGCGATCCGTCATCCCCGAAGGGCGTGACCATGGCGGTGAGCACCTTGCCGAATCGAGCCATTGATTCTCCTTAAGCCTCGGCGGTCGCGGACTAAGTGGTGGAAGCCTCGGCCCGGCCCTCACCCAACCAACTCACTCCCCCACCCTACCCCGCCTCCCCAAACCGACCCACCACCGTTTGATCCCCTCGGATTTTGGATTCCATGCGCCACAGAGGGACCGTGCTCCAAGAACCCGCAACCGGTTGCGGGAGTCCCCCGGCTGACTGGCCGTGTCGGTCAAGTGGTCGACCTCCCCCGCCTACTGGGGCAGCAACGACCGCGGCCAACTCCACGCATCCGACGGTGCCTCCACCGGCCCCGCAGTCGGCAGCAGCATCACATGCGCCATCGCCACTGACCGGACCCTCGCTTGCTGAGACTGGACTGTCAACATTCCCCCAAATAAGGGCTGGACAACACATCAACACTTTCCCACACCGGCTTCAAACAATTGGCGGTTCGGGCACCAAAGGTTCGGGACACTGTGACCTGCCCAAGTACTGAGCAGCCAATTCGACATTCTGACAGGATTCCTTGACTTTTCTTGGAATTCTGGGGGGATGTTGTCACCCGCCCCGGTATACTTGCATGCATGGAGTTTGATTCTTCCAACGGCACAGTCTCGGGCACTTCTGCTGATCCGCCGGGTGGGGTGCAGGATGCGGTGGCGGCGATGGTGGCTGAGTTCGAGTTGCAGGATTATTCGGAGTTGGATGCCTCTGGGGTGATCAAGAGGGTGTTGGAAACCGACATGGTCCGCCGTCAGATCGAGGCGCACCTGGCCGGGTTGTTGGTCCGGTTGGGGGAACTCGCTGGCGACGAAACCGTGGAGGCGGTGTGCCAGCAGTTCGGTTTGCCTTCCCGCAAGGCCAAGCGTCAGGCGAAGACGGCCAAGGGGTTGCTGGCACTGCCCGATGTGCTCGATGCCGCCAAGGATGGGTTCATCACCATGGACCATGCCGAGTTGATCGCCGCCTCCCACGAACGCGCCCCGTTGCGCGACGGTGACGGGTACGAACTGGTCAAGCTGGCCCTCACCCAGTCGTTCGACCAGTTCCGCCGGTCGCTGGCAACCATGGAGAACCAACGGATGGCCGCCGATGGGATGACCCGCACCGAACGCCAACACGCCCGGCGCACCGCCAGCGTGTTCGACGGGGACAACGACATGGTCATCCTCCACGCCGAGTTGGACGCCATCGCAGGCCAACGGGTCAAGACCGCCCTGTCGGCCATGAACACCCGGCTGCTCCACCACGACTCCACCGTCGGTCAGGAACGGTCGTTCGAGCAACGCAACGCCGATGCCCTCGTCTCCCTCATCACCCAACAACCCGGACGCCCGGCTGAGAGTGGGGGTGGGCCCGGAGGCGGAGCCAAGTGCGGGCCTACCCCGCAGAAGACGACTTTGGTGGTCACCGCCGAATGGGATCCCGTCTACGGGGTGCTCCAGGACGCCGAACTCATCGACGGCACCCCCATCGACATCGAAGAACTCCGCCGCCTGGCGTGCGACGCCGACATCATCCCCACCATCTTCGGCACCGACGGCCAACCCCTCTACCTCGGCCGCACCCAACGAGCCCCCAACCAAGCCCAACGCCTCGCCCTGTACGCGAGGGACCAGCACTGCGTCGACTGCGGCCTCGCCGCCCAAGCCTGCGACATCCACCACGTAGTTCCCTGGGAACACGGCGGGCCCACCAACATCGACAACCTCGTCCTGCTCTGCCCCACCTGCCACCGCAAAACCCACAGGCACGACCAGCATCACGGTCCCCCCAAGTCCCACCGGCGCAAAATCCCGCCGCGAACTCCAACCCCGGACCCCTCTCCCACTCCTGCTTCCCGAGCCGGCACCGGCCTGCCCCTCGTCTGCTGACCCAACCCAGACCTGCCCCACGAACCTTGACACGCGACACCACCACCCCCAGGGGCACCACCCGACGTGGCAACCCCAGCCCCCCGGTGCCCCGGCCCGCACTGCTGCCCGGGCTGTAAGCTTGATTCACCATACGACAGGGAGTTCCTACCGCACTGGAGATCATGTCCATGGCAAGGGGCTGCCTCAACCGGATGGGCAGCACCCACAGCAGAGATTCCCGGAGGCCCAGAATCCCATGGCGAACACTGCACCGGATGAACAAGAGATTGCAGACAGGAAGGCACAAATCAAGAAACTCTTTGAGCGACGCCTAGCGTGTAAGAGAGAACGGAGACGTTACATGATGTCCGTTCCTCCCGCTGCCGGAATCGGCGCGGCTGCTGGAAACTGCATCATTCAGTTCACGGAAATCACCCTGTACCTGTCATTTCCCATCATGTTCGCAATTATGTTGTCCCTGATGACTGCTGCCAACCACTGGGCAGCCAAGGGTGAGGAAGACTGCGACCTGCCCAAGTACTGAGCAGCCTATTGGATGCTCTGGCAAGACTTTTCTTCCAAAATCCCGCTTTTGCCCTAATTCTGGGGGGATGTTGTCACCCGCCCCGGTATACTTGCATGTATGGAGTTTGATTCTTCCAACGGCACAGTCTCGGGCACTTCTGCTGATCCGCCGGGCGGGGTGCAGGATGCGGTGGCGGCGATGGTGGCCGAGTTCGAGTTGCAGGATTATTCGGAGTTGGATGCCTCTGGGGTGATCAAGAGGGTGTTGGAAACCGACACGGTCCGCCGCCAGATCGAAGCGCACCAGGCCGGGTTGTTGGTCCGGCTAGGCGAACTCGCCGGTGATGAAACCGTGGAGGCGGTGTGCCAGCAGTTCGGTTTGGGTTCCCGCAAGGCCAAGCGTCAGGCGAAGACGGCCAAGGGGTTGCGGGCACTGCCCGATGTGTTGGATGCCGCAAGGGATGGGTTCATCACCATGGACCACGCCGAGTTGATCGCCGCCTCCCACGAACGCGCACCGTTGCGTGACGGTGACGGGTACGAGCTGGTCAAGCTGGCCCTGACCCAGTCGTTCGACCAGTTCCGCCGGTCGCTGGCCACCAGGGAGAACCAACGCATGGCCGCCGATGGGATGACCCGCACCGAACGCCAACACGCCCGCCGCACCGCCAGCGTGTTCGACGGGGACAACGACATGGTCATCGTCCACGCCGAACTCGACACCATCGCAGGCCAACGCGTCAAAACCGCCCTGTCGGCCATGAACACCCGCCTGCTCCACCACGACAGCCGAGTCGGCCAAGAACGGTCGTTCGAGCAACGCAACGCGGATGCCCTCGTCGCGCTGATCACCCAACAACCCGCAGGCAACCGCTCCGGCACCGACGGTGAGGCTTCCTACGGCACCAATTGCGGGCCGTTGCCGCAGAAGACGACGTTGGTGGTCACCGCCGAGTGGGATCCGATCTACGGGGTGCTCCAAGACGCCGAACTCATCGACGGGACCCCCATCGACATCGAAGAACTCCGCCGCCTCGCCTGCGACGCCGACATCATCCCCACCATCTTCGGCACCGACGCCCAACCCCTCTACCTCGGCCGCACCCAACGAGCCCCCAACCAGGCTCAGAGGATGGCCCTGTTCGCCCGGGACCAGGCCTGCGTCGACTGCGGCCTCGCCGCCCAAGCCTGCGACATCCACCACGTCCTCCCCTGGGAACACGGCGGCCCCACCAACATCGACAACCTCGTCCTCCTCTGCCCCACCTGCCACCGCAAAACCCACCGCAACCACCACCACGGTCCCCCCAAGTCCCACCGGCGCAACATCCCGCCGCGAACTCCGACCCCGGACCCCCTCCCGCTCCTGCTTCCCGAGCCGGCACCGGCCTGCCCCTCGTCTGCTGACCCCCTCTGGACCTGTCTCACCCCTCGCTGACACAGGGGGCCGACATCAGGCCCAGAACCCGAACCCGCGCCCAGCGGCCTGAGGTGGGTCTTGGCGTCTAAGCCAGCTAACTGATCTTGAGTTCGGGGCGGTAGATGCGGCGGGGTGGGGGGTTGTCCAGCAGGTGGGCGGCCATGGCGGCGAACACTTGTCCGGCCTCGGAGTCGGGAGCCACCGCGGCGATCGGCCGGCCTCCGTCGCCTCCCTCCCTCAGCGCGGGTACCAGTGGCACCTGCCCGATGAGGGGCACGTCCAGCCGGTCGGCCAGCTCCTGGCCTCCCCCGGCGCCGAACAGCTCGTACCGCTTGCCGTCGTCACCGGTGAACCAGCTCATGTTCTCGATCACGCCCCGCACGGTAAGGTTGACCTTTTCGGCCATGAACGCCGCCCGCTGGGCCACCCGCTGGGCCGCAGGCTGCGGCGTGGTCACCACGTACACCTCGGAGCGGGGCAGGAACTGGGCCAGCGAGATGGAGATGTCGCCGGTGCCGGGGGGGAGATCCACCAACAGGAAATCGGGGTCGTCCCACGACACGTCGGTGAGGAACTGCTCCAGCGCCTTGTGGAGCATGGGGCCCCGCCAGATCACCGCTTGGTCCTCTTCGGCGAAGAACCCCATGGAGATGCACCGCACCCCGTGGGCCTCCGGAGGCACGATCATCTCCCCCACCATCTGGGGTGACTGGTCGATACCCAGCATCTTGGGAACGGAGAACCCCCACACGTCGGCGTCGACCACTGCGGTGTTGTGCCCGGCGGCGGCCAGCGCAACCCCCAGGTTGACCGTGACCGACGACTTGCCCACCCCCCCCTTGCCGGAGGCGATCAACAGCACCCGGGTGGTGGAACTCGGATCGGTGAAGGGGATGGACCGGCCCGCCGAGGCGGGAGTGTCTCCTGCGGGGGCCATGCCGGTAGATTACGGCATCGACTCTCCCATTCCCGTGCCGTGAGCAGCCCCATCGACCCCGCCCCACCGGTACCGTGAACCGCACCGCCGACACCGGTGACCGAGTGCCGTGACCAGCCGCCACTACCTGGATCACTCCTCCACCTCCCCGCTTCGACCCGAGGCGTTGGCCGCCATGAACCGCTGGTGGGGCGACGGGCACGGCGACCCGTCCCGTATGCACACCGAGGCCCTGGCCGCCCGCTCAGAAATCGAGGAGGCCCGCAGCCAGGTGGCGCAATTCCTGGGCGCCCGGTCCCGTGAGGTGGTGTTCACCAGCGGGGCCACCGAGTCCATCGCCGCGGTGGTGCAGGGGGCGTCACGCCGGGGCCCCCACCAGGTGCTGAGCGCGGTGGAGCACTCGGCGGTCCGGCTCTCGGTGGCGCGGCTGGAGGCCCTCGGGCAACGGGCCACGGTGGTGGGGGTGGACGAAACCGGCCTGGTGGACCCCGACCGGATGGCCGCGGCCATCCAGGACGACACCGGCGTGGTGCACTGCCAGTGGGCCAACCACGAGGTGGGCACGGTGCAGCCGGTGGCCGAAGTGGTGGCCGCTTGTCGAGCACGATCCCCCGAGGTGCTGATCCACGTGGACGCGGCGGCCGCCTGCGGGCGGGTGCCGGTGAACTTTGCCGAGGTGGGGGCCGATCTGCTTTCGATCAGCGCCCACAAGTTCGGCGGTCCACCGGGCATCGGGGCGCTGTTGGTGCGACGGGGGCTGCGACTGGTGCCGCTGCTGGAGGGCGGGGACCAGGAACGGGCCCGCCGGGCCGGACTGGAGAACGGCCCGGCCATCGCCGGCTTGGCCGCGGCTTGTGCCGTGCTGGCCGAAGGCGGACTGGACGACGAGGCCCGCCGGGCCCAATCCCAGACCGATCGGCTCCGCGAGAGGGCCCTGAACCTGGACCGCGTGGTGAGCTACGGCCACCCCCAGCGACGGCTGCCCCACCTGGTGTGCGTGGGCATCGCCGACGTGGAACCCCAAGCGGTGCTGATCGGCCTGGATCGGGCCGGGGTGGCCGCCCATTCGGGTAGCTCGTGCGCCTCCGAAGGCCTGGAGCCGTCGCCGGTGCTGGAGGCCATGGGAGCCGACGCCCACCACTCGCTGCGCCTGTCGGTGGGATGGTCGACCAGCGACGACGACGTGGACGCCGCCGCGGCGGCCCTTGAAGCAGTGCTCGCCGATCTGCGGCGGTTGCGGGGGGCCGGCTAGGGGGTTGGGCTAACCCAGCCAGTCGAAGAAGTCGTCGCCCGCGATGGCCCCGGGGATGCCCTTGAGGTCGTCCACGTGGAGGAACTCGAACCCGGCCGCCTGGGCGAAGTGGCGGTCGACGTCGGTGTCACCGATGTGGACGTAGCGGGCGGCCTCGAATTGGTCGCGCACCTGGTCGAGGTTGTGTTTGCCGCCCACGAAGTCCATTTCGATGTCGTGGGTGTCCCACAGCCGCTGCTGATCGGAGCGCACCCGGTCGGAGCCGCTGCCAATGACCCATCCCCGGGCCTTGGCCTCGCGCACGGCCTCCAGCGAGATCGGCCCCGGCGGGTCGCCGCACTCCAGGGTGCCGTCGATGTCGAACGATATCAGGATGCCGGCAGGTTAGCGGTGTTCAGCTCGGGAGGGAGGACTCGAACCCCCAATATCGGGACCAGAACCCGGTGTGTTGCCAATTACACCACTCCCGAGAGCGGGGTCAGTGTACCCCCCGACCCGAAGCAGGCGACAACAGATTTGGGCGAAGGAGCTACAGCCGGGAACGGGCGGCCCGCAGGCGGCGCAGCACTTCCTCACGGCTCAGGTGCTGGACCATCGGCTCGAACAGCGGCGGCCCCACCGAGCGACCGGTGACCGCCACCCGCACCGGGGCCTGGGACTTGGACCGGTTGAGGCCGTGGGCCGCCCCGGCGGCGAACACGGCCTCCTTGACCGTCTCGGGATCCCACGGGCAGCTCCCCAGCGCGGCAATGACGTCGTCGAGCACGGCCGCCGACGCCTTGGCCCGAACCACAGACTTCTCCCACGACTGCTCATCGGTGGGCGGCTCGGCCAGGAAGATCCAGTCCACCTGGCGCTCGATGTCGGCCAGGGTGCGCAGCTTCTCCTGCACCAGGGGGGCCATGGCGGCCACCACCTCGGCCCGGTAGCGCTCGGGCGGCCACGGCACCTGGTCGGACTCCACAAACGGTGCCATTGCGGCCAGCAACTCGTCGGGGCCGAGATCCCGGATGTAGACGCCGTTGAAGTGCTCCAGCTTGACCAGGTCGAAGAACGCCGGGGCCCGGTTCACGTCCTCCAGGCGGAACTGGCCGATGATCTCGTCCATGGGCCGGATCTCCACCTCGTCGCGGGGCCCCCAGCCCAACAGGGCCAGGTAGTTGGCCATGGCCTCGGCCAGGTAGCCCCGTTGGCGGTAGCTCTCCAGGGACACGTCGTCGCGGCGCTTGGACAGTTTCTTGCGCTGCTCGTTCACCAACAGCGGCAGGTGGGCGTACACGGGCGGGGTGGCGCCCAGGGCCTCGGCCACCAGCACGGCCCGGGGGGTGCTCGACAGCAAGTCCTCCCCCCGGATGGCGTGGCTGATGGCCATGTCGGCGTCGTCCACCGCGTTGGCCAATACGAACGTGGGCGACCCGTCGGAGCGCCGGATCACGAAGTCGCCGAGCTGGTCGTGGTCGAAGGACACCTCGCCCCGGATCACGTCGGGGACGACCGTGGTGCCCGGTGGGGTGCGGAAGCGGACGGCCCAGCCGTCAGCCCAGGTGGTGCCGGGCACCTCGTTGTCGTCGGCGTCGCACAGGTAGGCCCGGCCGTCGGCCAAGAGCTGCTGTACCGCCTCATGGTGACGGCTCCGCCGCTCCGACTGGTAGTAGGGCCCCTCGTCGTAGTCGATGCCCAGCCACTCCAGGTACTCGAAGATGGCGTCGGTCAGCTCGGGGCGGTTGCGGCTCTCGTCGGTGTCCTCGATCCGCAGGATCATGGTCCCCCCGGTGGACCGGGCGAACAGCCAGTTGAACAGGGCGGTGCGGGCCGAGCCGACGTGGAGGTATCCGGTGGGCGACGGCGCGAACCGCACCCGCGGCTCAGCCGTGCTGCTCACCGGTGCTCGGGGCCGGCAGGGTGAGGTGGCCGTCGGCGCCAGCCGCTTCCACCTCGGCGGGCGACAGTCGCAGAACCGCCTCGGGCACCAGATCCACCAGGCGGCGCACCTCGCCGTAGTGGTGGGGATGGCCGACCCCGGCGAACAGCTCCCGGCGCCGGGCCACCTGGGCCTCGCCGGGGGTCGGGGACAGGAAGCCGAACAGCCGCAGGGCCACCTCCACGTCGGCGCTCACCGGCGCCCTCCCGAAGGCCGCCGCCCGCTTGAGGGCCACGGCCACGCACCCGGCAAGGGCATCCTCGGCGTGTTCCCCGGGAGCCAGCGCCAGCCGGTCCTCGAATCGGCGGGCCAGCCGCAGGGCGTAGCCCTGATCGGGGCCGGGCACGCCCAAGCCGGATCCTTCCGGTTGGCCCCCGGCCAGTTCCCCCGGCCGGTCGGCCATCCACGGCTGGGGCCGCCGGGGCGGTGAGACGTAGTACCGGTCGGCGGTTGCGGTGTCGGCGGGCACGTAGTCGGGAGCGGCCATCGCTACGTCGCCTCCTTTGGGGCAGTTGCCCCCTTGCTGTTGGCCGCGTCATTGCTGTGGAGAAGCCCGTAGACCAGGCTGTCCACCAGGGCCTGCCAACTGGCCTCCACGATGTTGGTGGACACCCCGATGGTGGTCCACACCCGGTCGCCGTTGGTGGAGTCGATGATCACCCGGGTGACCGCACCGGTGCCCGCCGAGGTGTCCAACACCCGCACTTTGTAGTCGATGAGCGAGATGGACCGGAAGGCCGGGTAGCGGTCGCCCACCGCCAACATCAGGGCGGCGTGCAGGGCGTTGATCGGGCCGTTGCCCTCGCCGGTGGCCACGATGCGCTCGCCGCTCATGTGGATCTTCACCGTGGCCTCGGTGTCCATATCCACCGCCACCTCGTTCCAGGCCCGGGCCCCGGTGCCCGACCGGTGCTCGGTGGACACCTTGAACGACTCCAACTCGAAGTAGGGCTGCGTCCACCCCGAGGCCCCCCGCATCAGCAGCTCCAGCGACGCGTCGGCCACCTCGAAGTGGTAGCCCGCGTGCTCCAGCTTCTTCAGGGTGTCCACGATCTCGCCCACCGCCTTGCCGTCGAGTTCCAGACCGAGCTGCTGCGCTTTCAGCTCCACGGTGGCCCGCCCGGCCATCTCCGACACCACGAACCGGGTGCCGTTGCCCACCGCGGCCGGATTGATGTGCTCGTAGGCGTCGGGGCGGCGGGCGATGGCGCTGGTGTGCAGGCCCGCCTTGTGGGCGAACGCCGACGACCCCACGTAGGGCTGTTGGGGATCGGGGGTGAAGTTCACCAGCTCGGCCACGTGGTGTGACACCGCGGTGAGCCGCTCCAGCCGGTCGGCGGGCACGGTCTGCACCCCCATCTTCAGGCTGAGGTTGGCGATGATGGGCACCAGGTTGCAGTTGCCGGTGCGCTCGCCGTAGCCGTTGATCGTGCCCTGCACCTGGGTGGCCCCGGCCCGCACCCCGGCCAGGGCGTTGGCCACCCCGCAGCCGGTGTCGTCGTGGAGATGAACCCCCACCGGGGTGTCCAGGTAGTCCACCACCGCGCCCACCACGCGCTCCACCCGGGTTGGCAGAGAGCCGCCGTTGGTGTCGCACAACACCAGGCGATCGGCGCCCGCCACGGCGGCGGCCTCCAGCACGGCCAGGCTGAAGTCCGGGTTGTTCTCGTAGCCGTCGAAGAAGTGTTCGGCGTCGAAGAACACCGCCATTCCGTGTTCCTTCAGGAAGCGCACCGAGTCGGCCACCATGGCCACCCCCTCGTCGAGGGTGGTGCGCAGGGCCTCCAGCACGTGGTAGTCCCAGCACTTGCCCACGATGCAGGCCACCTGGGCGCCGGAGGCCACCAGGTTGGCCAGCGTGCGGTCTTCGTCGCTACGCCCCTTGGCCCGCCGGGTGGAGCCGAAGGCCACCAGGGTGCTGGTCTCCAGGGCCAACTCCGCTTGGGCCCGGTCGAAGAACTCGTCGTCTTTGGGATTGGAACCGGGCCAGCCGCCTTCGATGTAGTGGACGCCGAGCAGATCGAGCTGGCGGGCGATGCGGAGCTTGTCCTCCACGGTGAGGGAGATGCCCTCGAGCTGGCTCCCGTCGCGCAGCGTGGTGTCGTATATCTCCACCGCCGCCGGCAGCGGCCGCCCGGACACCCCCGGTAGCGCACCCGAACCTGAAGGCGAGGCCCCCGATACCGGACCCGAGGCCCCCGCGTCAGCGGTCGACATGCTCGTTCCAGTGGCGGTACTGGGCCTGACGACCCCGCACCGCGTCGGCAAAGACCTCCTGGATCTTGCGGGTGATCGGGCCGGGATCGCCGATCTCGCGGTCGTCCACCGACCGGATGGGCACCACCTCGGCGGCGGTGCCCGACAAGAAGGCCTCGTCGGCCAGATACAGATCGCTGCGCAACAGGTTGTCGGCCACGTAGGGAATGCCCAGATCGCCGGCCATGGTGCGGATGGCGTCCTGGGTGATGCCCTCCAGGGCCCCCACCGAGGTGGGCGGGGTGACGATGGTGCCGTCGCGCACCACGAACAGGTTCTCCCCGGTGCACTCGCTCACGAAGCCCTGGGGCGACAGCAGCACCGCCTCGTCGTAGCCGGCCTTCACCGCCTGCACCTTGGCCATCTGGCTGTTGATGTAGTGGCCGCACCCCTTGGCCGCGGTGGGCATGGCGTTGGGGTCGTGACGCTGCCAGGAGCTGACCATGAGGCGCACCCCGTTGGCGATCCCCTCGTCGCCCAGATAGGCGCCCCACGGCCACACGGCGATGGCCACGTTCACCGAGCACGGCAGGGGGTTCAGCCCCATCTCGCCGTAGCCCAGATAGGCAAGTGGACGGATGTAACAGCTCTGCAGCCCGTTGACCAGCACGGTCTGCTTGGTGGCGTCCACCAGCTCTTCCACGGTGTAGGGGATGTCGATCTGCAGAATCTTGGCGCTGGCGAACAGACGACGAATGTGGGGGGTGAGCCGGAACACGGCCGGCCCCTCGTCGGTCTCGTAGGCCCGGATGCCCTCGAACACACCGTTGCCGTAGTGGAGCGTGTGGGTGAGCACGTGCACGGTGGCGTCGGCCCAGTCCACCAGCTCGCCGTCCATCCACACTTTTTCGCTGGCTTCGATCGGCATGGTCCTCAGTTCCTTTCTGGGGCGGCGGCCTTGTTGGCTGCCTTGTCGGCGGCCTCGGTCCGGCCGGGGGTCACACCCGCTCGGCGATGGCGTCGCCGATTTCGGTGGTGGTGCCCGTCTGTGTTGTGGGATCGCCGCAGGCGGCCCGAATCCGGCGGGCGGCATCGGTGTCGCCCAGGAAGTCGACCATCATGGCGGCGGACAGGATGGCAGCGGTGGGATTGGCCCGGCCGGTCCCCACGATATCGGGGGCCGAGCCGTGGACCGGCTCGAACATCGACGGTCCGGTGCGGTCGGGGTTCAGATTGGCCGAGGCGGCCAGCCCGATCCCGCCGGAAACGGCCCCGGCCAGATCGGTGAGGATGTCGCCGAACAGGTTGTCGGTCACGATCACGTCGTAGCTCTTGGGGTCCTCCACCAGGTAGATGCAGGCGGCGTCAACGTGGTTGTAGGCGGTGGCCACATCGGGGTACTCCTCGGCCACCTCGAGAAAAGTCCGCTCCCACAGGTCGCCGGAGAAGGTGAGCACGTTTGTCTTGTGGACCAGGGTGAGGTGGCGCCCCGGACGGCTGCGGGCCAGCTCGAAGGCGTAGCGAACGCAGCGCTCCACCCCGAAACGGGTGTTCACCGACCCCTGGGTGGCCACTTCGGCCGGGGTGTGCCGCCGTAGGAAACCGCCCTCGCCCGCGTAGGTGCCCTCGGTGTTCTCCCGGATCACCTCGAACTCGAAGCCTCCGTCGGGGGACCGGAACGGCCGGCGGTTCACGTAGAGGTCCAGCTCGAACCGCATGCGCAGCAGCAGGCCCCGCTCGATCACCCCGGGAGGTACATCGGGCGTGCCCACCGCCCCCACGTAGAGGGCATCCAGGCCCCGCCACTCCTCCAGGATCTCGTCGGTCAGCACCGTACCGTCCTTGAGGTAGCGGGCTCCCCCGAGGTCGTAGGCCACGGTGTCGAACTCCACGCCGGCCGCGTTCAGCACCTTCAGGCCCTCGGCCACCACCTCGGGACCGATGCCGTCACCGCCGACAACTCCAATGACGTGGGACATGGCCCTTCAGGATACGAATACCGCGGTACCGAATGCGAACACTAAAATGGCCCGTTATGCCGGAAATCCACGAGTTGTCCCAAACGGCATACGACCGCCTGCGGTCGGAATTCGAGCAGCTCACCACCGTGGGACGGGTGGACATCGCCCGCAAGATCGAGGCGGCCCGGGAGCTGGGCGACCTGAGCGAGAACGGCGACTACCACGCGGCCAAGGACGAACAGGGCAAGATGGAGACCCGCATCGCCCAACTGAGCGCCCTGTTGAACAACAGTCGCATCGTGGAAGCGGGCGACGGCACCCGCGTGGCCGTGGGCACGGTGGTCACCGTGGCCCACGACGGCGACCCCGACGACGTAGAGACCTATCTCGTGGGTTCCATCGAGGAACGACACGACGGGCTCGACGTGATCTCCCCCGCCTCGCCCATGGGGGCGGCCATCATGGGGGCCAAGGTCGGCGAGACCCGGTCCTTCGAGAGCCCCGCCGGTGGCTCCCTTTCCGTGCAGATCGTGTCCCTTGAGCAGTAGACCCAAACGGCAACCAACACCCCGAAGGGAGACTCCCCTCCGGGGAAATCCCGAAGGGAGCATCCGGCGTGAGCAGTAGCGGCGCACCGGTCGGGCCGAGCCTGCCGTCGGGTGAGTTCATCGAGTTGCCCGACCGGGGTTCGGTGTTCGTCCGCCGCCTGGCCGGTCCGCCGGGCTCGCCCACGGTGGTCCTGCTCCACGGCTGGACGGTGACCGCCGATCTCAACTGGTACCCGGCCTTTGCGCCATTGGCCCGCCGGGCCTCGGTGGTGGCCTTCGATCACCGGGGCCACGGCCTGGGCTTGCCCACCCGCCGATTCCGCATGAGCGACTGCGCCGACGACGTGCTGGCCGTGACCGAGGCCCTCGGCATCGACCGCTTCGTGATCGCGGGCTACTCCATGGGGGGCGCCATCGCCCAGTTGACCGCCCGGGCCGCCCCCGACCGGGTGACCGGCCTGATCCTGGGGGCCACCTCCACCAGCTTCCGGGGTCGGGGCTTTCGGGCCGTGCGCTTCTCCCTGCTCCCGCTGATCGCGGCGGGCGCCCGGTTGACCCCGGCCAAGCTGCGGCTCTGGGGCTGGGAGCACACCGTGTTCAACGTGATCGGCACCAACATCAGCCGATGGGCCCAAGCCGAGGTGTTGAAGGGCAACCCCCAGGCCATCCTGGACGCGGGCACCGAGCTGTTCAACTTCAACTCGTCGGGCTGGATCGCCGAGTTGCCCATGCCCATCGCCCAGATCCGCACGGTGGGCGACAACGTGGTGCCCGACTATCTCCAGCAGGCGCTGACCGACGCCGTCGGCGACATCAGCGTGTTCTCCTATGCCGGGGGCCACGCCTCGGTGGTCACCGATTTCGACAGCTTCTGGGGCTGCATGAGCCAGGCCCTCGACGCCGTGGGGGTGACCGAGCCACCGCCGGTCCCCAACGACCCGCCGACCCCCGGTGGTGTCGCCCTCGACCCCTCCCCCCCGGCCACCAACCGGTAGCCTCGGACCCCGCACCCCCACCCGACATCGGAGCACCCATGGGCCGAACCCTCAGCGAGAAGGTCTGGGAACGACACGTCGTCCAGCGGGCCGACGGCGAGCCCGACCTGTTGTACATCGATTTGCACCTCATACACGAGGTGACCTCGCCGCAGGCCTTCGACGGGCTGCGCATGAGCGGCCGTGCCGTGCGGCGACCCGACCTGACGGTGGCCACCGAGGATCACAACGTCCCCACCGCCGACATCACCTGGCCCATCGCCGACCCCGTGTCCCATCAGCAGGTGGAGACGCTGCGGGCCAACTGCGACGAGTTCGGCATCACCCTGTATCCGATGGGCCACCCCGGCCAGGGGATCGTGCACGTGATCGGGCCGGAGATGGGCCTGACCCAGCCGGGCATGACCATCGTCTGCGGCGACAGCCACACCTCCACCCACGGCGCCTTCGGGGCGCTGGCCTTCGGCATCGGCACCAGCGAGGTGGAGCACGTGCTGGCCACCCAGACCCTGCCCCAGCAACGGCCCGAGACCATGGCGGTGACCGTGGACGGCACGCTGCCGCCAGCCTGCACGGCCAAGGACGTGATCTTGGCCATCATCCGCCGCATCGGCACCGGTGGGGGCATCGGCTCGGTGATCGAGTACCGGGGTTCGGCCATCCGGTCGTTGTCGATGGAAGGGCGCATGACGGTGTGCAACATGTCCATCGAGGCGGGCGCCCGGGCCGGGATGATCGCCCCCGACAACACCACCTTCGACTACCTGGAGCGGCGACCCGGGGCGCCCACGGGGTCGGCGTGGGAGGCCGCCCTGGACGATTGGCGCAGCCTGCCCACCGACGACGACGCCGCCTTCGACCGAGAGGTCCGCATCGACGGGTCGGAACTGGTGCCCCACATCTCCTGGGGCACGAACCCTGCTCAGGTCGCCCCCATCACCGATCCCGTGCCCGATCCCGACAGCCTGGCCGACAGCAGCGGGCGGGAGGCGGCCGCTCGGGCCCTCGACTACATGGGACTCACGCCGGGCACCCCGCTCAAGGAGATCCCGGTGGACACCGTGTTCATCGGCTCCTGCACCAACAGCCGCATCGAGGACCTGCGGGTGGCCGCCTCCGTGGTGGAGGGCCGCCGGGTGCGCGCCGGTGTGCGCACCTTCGTGGTCCCCGGCTCCGGGGCGGTCAAGGCCCAGGCCGAGGCCGAGGGTCTGGACCAGGTGTTCAAGGCCGCCGGGTTCGATTGGCGGGAGCCGGGCTGTTCGATGTGCCTGGCCATGAACCCCGACAAGCTGGCACCGGGCGAGCGGTGCGCCAGCACCTCCAACCGGAACTTCGAGGGGCGCCAGGGCAAGGGGGGCCGCACCCACCTGGTGTCGCCCGCAGTGGCCGCCGCCACCGCGGTGGCCGGCACCTTCGCCACCCCCGAGGATCTGTCGTGAAGCCGGTTCGCATCATCACCGCCCCCGAGGACCTGTCGTGAAGCCGGTTCGCATCATCACCGCCCCCGCGTTGCCCTTGGACCGCAGCGACGTGGATACCGACCAGATCATCCCCAGCGACTGGCTCAAGCGAGTGGAGCGCACCGGCTTCGAGCAGGGGCTGTTCTCGGAGTGGCGAGAAGACCCCGGCTTCGTGCTGAACGATTCCCGCTTCGCCGAGGCCCGCATCCTGGTGGCCGGGCCCAACTTCGGCACCGGCTCCTCCCGGGAGCACGCGGTGTGGGCCATTCAGCAGTACGGCTTCGAGGCGGTGATCTCACCCCGATTCGGCGACATTTTCCGCAACAACTCGGCCAAGAACGGCCTGGTTCCCGTACAGGTGGACGAGGAAGTGGCCCGGTCCCTGTTGGACGCGGTCACCGGCGACCCGTCGGTGGAGATCACGGTGGACGTGGAGCACCTCACCGTGTCGGCGCCCGCCATCGGCCTGCGCGCGGGCTTTCCGTTGGACGGGGCCGTGCAGCACCGGCTGTTGGAGGGCCTCGACGACATCGGTCTCACCCTGCGGCACACCGACGCCATTGACGTCTTCGAGGCCGCTCGCCCCACCTGGATGCCCTCGCTGGCCGGCTGACCAAGGGGCCGGTCGAACAGCACCGTAGCCGTCACCCACCCGGAGTAGGGTGGAATCATGAAAACTCCCCCGGGCCGGGAACCAGCCGCTATCGCCCCGTCGTCATAGGGAGCATGTCGAAGATGACAATGACCTGGTCCCGAACCCTTTCCGTGCTGGTTGCCCCGGTGCTCGCCTTGGCCCTGTTGGCCGGGGCCTGTTCCTCGGACGGCGGCGACTCCCCCGGCATCACCGGGGGCACGGCCCAGCCGACAACCGGAGCGACAACCGGCTCCGGCGACGGGCCGGACGAACCCACCGTGGTACTGGACGACCTGGAGCTGCTGTCGGCGCTGCGGAGCTTCGAGGATTGCGCGGCCCTGCTGGACTACCTGCGGGCCGAGACCGTGAGTCGCGTCGGTCCCTATGGTTTGGACGACGGCCCCTACTTCGGCATCGAGCCGTTTGCGCGGGAGGAAATGGCGGTGGAATTCTCCGCCGATGACTCGGCGGCGGCTCCGGCGGCGGCACCCGCCCCGCAGCCGGCCGACACCGCCACCTCCAGCTCCGGCGGTGACGGGGGCGGGTTCTCGAGCACCAACGTGCAGGTGGTGGGGGTGGACGAGCCGGACATCGTCAAGACCGACGGGAACCGCATCCTGGCCGTGGCCCAGGGCCACCTGCATTACGTGGACGTTTCCGGCGACCAGCCCCGGTACATCGGCCGCGTCAGCCTGGTGTCGGAGTCGGGCTCGAACTGGGGCCAGGAGATCTTCGTTCGAGGCGACCGGGCCATCGTGTTCTCCACCGAGTTCACCAACGGGCTGACGCCGGTGGCCGATAGCGACCTGGTCGGCGATCAGGTCACCCCCCGGGACGTGATGTTCGGGGGCAGCCAAGTGTCGTTGGTCCAGGAGGTGGACTTGTCGAACCCGGCCGCCATGGAGGTGGTGGCCGAACTCCGGGTGGAGGGCCAGTACCTGAGTGCCCGCTCGGTGGGCGACGTGGTGTGGATGTCGATGACCAGCTACCCGTTGCAGTTCCAATTCGTGTACCCCTCCGGCCCGTCCGCCGAGGACGTGGCCGAGCAGGCCAACAAGGACATCGCCGCTTCGGCCGAGTTGGGGGCGTGGCTTCCGGCCTATCGCTTCGACGGGCCCGACGGCACCCGAGCGGGCCTGCTCCCGGAGTGCGAGCAGCTCTACACCCCCCAGGAGTTCTCCGGATTCACCACGCTGTCGGTGCTGAGCTTCAGCCTGGCCGAACCGCTCGGCACCGGCGACGCCGCCTCGGTGCTGGCCGACGGGAACACCCTCTACGGCTCCGGGCAGTCGCTGTACCTGGCCAGCAGCACCCCGGTGTGGTCCGAACCGGAGGTCATCGACTCCGGCCAAGCCACCTCCGTCATCGCCCCGCAACCGCAGGAGTGGACGACCGTCGTCCACAAGTTCTCGGTGTCGGCCGACGGCCCGGCCCGCTACGAGGCCACGGGCACGGTGGACGGGCAACTGCTCAATCAGTTCTCCATGGACGAGCACAACGGCTACTTCCGGGTGGCCACCACCCTGGGCGGGCTGTGGAACGACGAGGACTCCGAGAGCCAGGTGGTGGTGCTCGAACAGCAGGGCCGCCGGCTCACCGAGGTGGGCAGCGTCGGCAACCTGGGACTGGGCGAGAGGATCTACTCGGTCCGCTACGCGGGCGACATCGGCTACGTGGTGACCTTCCGCCAGGTCGATCCGCTCTACGTGCTGGATCTGTCCGATCCCACCGCCCCCTCGGTGGCGGGCGAGTTGAAGATTCCCGGCTTCTCCACCTATCTGCACCCCCTGGGCGACGGCCTGTTGCTGGGCGTGGGCCAGGACGCCGACGACACCGGGCGCACGCGGGGAGCCAAGGTCTCGCTGTTCGACGTGAGCGACCCGTCGGCGCCTTCCGAGTTGGACGTGATCGTCTTCCCCGGCGGCCACAGCGAAGCCGAGTGGGATCACCGGGCCTTTCTGCACTGGGCTCCCGAGGAGATGGTGGCCATCCCCCTCACCCGGTACGACTACGACGGCGGCGAGCAGTTCTTCGGGGCGGTGGCCCTGCGGGTGAACCGCGACGGGGTGGCCGAGATCGGGCGGGTGTCACACCGGGAACAGCAGGTGGAATTCCCCGGCTGTCGCCCGGTGGAGAACACCCAAGCGGTCCGGTCCTTCATCGGCGGCGACAACCTGGTCCGCATCTGCCCCCTGGACGCCCCCGACCGCGTGGGCAACCAGGAATGCGAGCCCATCAAGCCCGAATGGGTCCGGGAGGAAGCCCCGGAAATCGACATCGACGACGACGAGAAGCTGCTCGTGTGCTGGGTGTGGACCCCGCCCATCCAGCGCCTGCTGGTGATCGGCGACACGCTGTGGACCATGTCGGAACACGCCCTGCAGGCCAACCAGCTCGACGGCTTCGCCTACGTCAATCAGTTCTCCCTCACCGAAGGCTGAGCGACCCCCTCGCCCTCAACCGAGGCCGGCACAGGCCCGGTTGAGGGCGCTCACGATGGCCCGCATGGACGCGGTGGTGATGTCGGTGTGGATGCCGCAGCCCCACAGCTCCCGGCCGTCCACCAACAGCTCGATGTAGGCCACAGCCTCGGCGTCGGTACCCCCGCCCCGGGCGTGCTCGCGGTAGTCCACCACCTTGATCGGATGGTCGATGATCTCGTTGAGCCCGCTCACGAAGGCGTCCAGGGAGCCGGCGCCCTCGCCGTGGACCACCACCTGCTCGGCCCCGCAGGTGAGCCGGGCGGTGACCACGGTGCGATCGGCCCCCCGGGCGTTCTGGGCCGACTCGTAGCCGTTCAGCCGGTAGGGCTCGTCCAAATCCAGGTACTCGGTGGCGAACTCGCTGTAGATCTGGTCGGCGGTGACCTCCTCGCCGGTGTCCTCGGCGATCTGCTGGATCACCCGGCTGAACTCGATCTGCATCCGCCGGGGCAGGTCGAGTTGCACCTCGGTCTGGAGCAGATACGACACCCCTCCCTTGCCCGACTGGCTGTTCACCCGCACCACGTCCTGGTAGGTGCGTCCCACGTCCTTGGGGTCGATGGGGATGTAGGGCACCTCGAACAGCGTCTGGCCGGTGCGCTCCATGGCCTCGAAGCCCTTCTTGATGGCGTCCTGGTGCGACCCGGAAAAGGCGGTGTACACCAGATCGCCCACGTAGGGATGACGCGGGTGGATGGGGAGCTGATTGCAGTCCTCGGCCACCCGGCGCAGCCCGTTGATGTCGGAGATGTCCAGCTCGGGGTCCACGCCCTGGCTGAACAGGTTCATGGCCAGGTTGACCACGTCGACGTTGCCGGTGCGCTCCCCGTTGCCGAACAGGGTGCCCTCCACCCGGTCGGCCCCGGCCATGAGCCCGAACTCGGCGGCGGCCACCGCCGTCCCCCGGTCGTTGTGGGGGTGCAGGCTCAACACGATGCGCTCCCGACGGTCCAGGTTCCGGTGCATCCACTCGATCATGTCGCCGTAGATGTTGGCGGTGGACATTTCCACTGTTGCGGGCAGATTGATGATGACCGGTTTGTCGTGGCCGTCGGCCAGGATCTCGGTGACCTCGTCGCACACCCGCTTGGCGAACGGCAGCTCGGTGCCGGTGAACGACTCGGGCGAGTACTCGTAGAACACCTCGGTGTGGGGCACCTGCGACTCCAGATCCCGACACCAACGCGAGGCCCGGGTGGCGATCTCGGCGATGCCGTCCATGTCCAAGCCGAACACCACCCGCCGCTGGACGGTGGAGGTGGAGTTGTACAGGTGCACGATGGCGTCGGCGGCCCCGTCGATGGCCTCATAGGTGCGTTCGATCAGCTCCTGGCGGGCCTGGGTGAGCACCTGGATGCGGACGTCGGCGGGAATGGCCTTCTGCTCGATGATCTCCCGCACGAACCGGAAGTCGGTGTCCGAGGCCGAGGGGAAACCCACCTCGATCTCCTTGAACCCGGCCTCCACCAGGGCGGTGAACATCTTCCACTTCCGGTCGGGGCTCATGGGCTCGATCAGGGCCTGGTTGCCGTCTCGCAGGTCCACCGAGCACCAGCGGGGTGCGGTGGTGAGCACGGCGTCGGGCCACGACCGGTCGGCCAGTCCGATCGGCTCGAACGGCTGGTACTTGTGGATCGGCATGCCGGAGGGCTGCTGGGGGGGCGATGAGGTTGTCACGGGATTGACCATTTCGGGTTGGCTCATGAAAAAACCCCCTGCCCGAAGGGACCAGGGGGTTGGGACGAGCACCTGAGGTGCTCGCCCTACAAGAGCAGCAGGCTGGTGTGGATGCGGCTCACGGGCCACAGTGTACGCCGGGGTTCCGGTGCTTTCAACACGGTATGGCTGCCCATGGCCGCCCGGAGGCCCGCCCGCTTACACCGAGGCCGGGGACAGTCCCAGGTAGCGGGCCGCCACCACGCCGTCGATGGCCACCAGGGCGTCGGCCACCTCCCGGGGCACCGGCTGACAGGTGGCGATCACCATCGACGCCCCCTCCCCCGTGGACGACTGGCCCACGCTCATGTCGTCGATGTTGATCCCGGCGTCGCCCAACAGCGTGCCGATCGCGCCGATCACTCCCGGTCGGTTCTCGTTGGACAGCAGGATCATGTGCTGGGCGGGCGGCATGTGGAGGCTGTGGCCGTCGGCCAGCAACAGCACCGGCTCGTGGCGGGGGCCCCGCAGACCGCCGCCCAGGCTGTGGCCCCCACCGCTCAGCATGAGCAGGTTCACGTGGTCCACGGCGGTGGGACTGCTGATGGCCCGCACGTCCATGCCCCGTTCGTGGGCCATGGTCAGCGCGTTCACGTAGCTCACCGGCATGTCCGACACCGCGGTCAACATGCCCTTCACCGCCGACATCACCGCCACCGTGTTGTCGGCCAGGCCGATTTCGCCCTGCAACTCCACCTCGAGCACCTCGGGCAGCCTCTCGCAGAGCGTGCCGAACAGGTGCCCGATCTGTTCGGCCAGCGGCAGGTAGGGGCGCAGCACCTCGCTCACTCCCTTGGCGGCCACGTTCACCGCGGCGGGCACGAACTCCCCGGCCAGGGCCAACAGCACCTGCTCGGCGATGGCCTCGCCTGCTTTGTGCTGGGCCTCGTGGGTGCTGGCCCCCAAGTGGGGGGTGACCACCACCGAGTCCAACTCGAACAACGGCGACTCGGTGGTCGGCTCGGCGGTGAACACGTCCACGGCCGCGCCCGCGATGCGTCCGGTGGCCACCGCTTCGGCCAGGTCGGCCTCGTCCACGATCCCGCCCCGGGCCACGTTGATGACCCGCAGGCCCGGCTTGGCCCCGGCCAACAGGTCGGCGTTGATCAGGCCGACGGTCTCGGGGGTGCGGGCCACGTGGACGGTGATGAAGTCGGCTTCGGCCACCAGTTCGGGCAGCTCTTTGATCTCCACCCCGATCTGGAAGGCCAGCTCGTCGGACACGTAGGGGTCGCTGGCCACCACCCGCATCCCGAAGGCACCGGCCCGCTCGGCCACCAGCCGTCCGATGCGACCCAGCCCGATGATGCCCAGGGTCTTGCCGCTCAGCTCGACCCCCTCCCACCGGGAGCGCTCCCACCGACCGGCGATCAAGGCGGCATGGGCCTGGGGCACGTTGCGGGCCTGCGACAACAACAGGGCCATGGTGTGCTCGGCGGCCGACTGGATGTTCGACTGGGTGTCGTTCACCACCAGCACGCCCTGATGGGTGGCCGCGTCCAGGTCCACGTTGTCGAGGCCCACCCCGGCCCGGCCCACGATGACCAGCTCGGGCGCGGCCTCGATCACCTCGGCGGTGACCTGGGTGGCCGACCGGATGATCAGGGCGTGTACCCCGGCCACCGCCTCCAGGAGTTCCTCGGGAGAAAGCCCTTGGCGAACCTCCACGTCATGGCCTGCGTCCCGCAGCCGGTCCAAACCGCTGTCGGCGATCTTCTCCGCAACCAATACCCGAGCCATCGCCGTCCACGATAGCCACTCGGCCACCGGCCACGGCACCGACCGGCGGTGGCCGAGGGGAGACCCGGCCTACCGGCGAATGGCCACCGGGGGGAGGGTGTCGGCGGGGGTGAACCCCAGCATCTCGGCGAAGAAGGCCAACTCGGCCTCGAGGGCGGACACGATGTTCTCGGCCCGACGGAAACCGTGCTGTTCCCCTTCGAACAGCAGATAGGCCACCGGAATCGACCGCTGCTCCAGCGCGGCCACGATCATCTCGGCCTGGTTGGGGGGCACCACCTCGTCGTCGGCCCCCTGGAGCACGATCATGGGCGCCTCGAACCGGTCGACGAAACCGATGGGCGAGCGAGCGGCGTACACGTCGGCGGCCTCGGGGTAGGGCCCGACCAGGGTGTCCATGTAGCGGGCCTCGAACTTGTGGGTGTCCACCGCCAATGCGGCCAGGTCGGCGATGCCGTAGCGGCTGGCCCCGGCGGCGAACACCCGGTGGAAGGCCAGCGCGCACAGGGTGGTGTAGCCCCCGGCGCTGCTGCCCCGGATGATGAGCCGGTCGCCGTCCACCTCTCCGGCGTCCACCAGGTGTCGGGCGGCGGCCACACAGTCCTCCACGTCGCTCAGGCCCCAGCGCCCCCGGAGGGCCTCCCGGTAGGCGGTGCCGTAGCCGGTGCTGCCCCGGTAGTTCACGTCCACCACCGCGATGCCCCGACTGGTCCAGTACTGGATGCCGAGCTGGAGCTGGCTGCGGGCCGCGCCGGTGGGGCCGCCGTGGCCCAGCACCAACAGCGGGGGCCGCTCACCGCCGGGCGCCCGGGCGGAGGGATGGGCGGGCCGGTAGTAGAGGCCGTGGGCCCGCGCCCCGTCGGTGGTGGGGAAGCTGATCGGGCGGGGCGAGGTCACATACGCCGGGTCCACGGCCGCCCGGCCCGCCGGGCGAACGGTCTGCCAGGCGCCGTCGGCGACGTCGATGCGGACGGCGGTGGGCTCTTGGGTGGGTGAAGCACAGATGGCGGTAACGGCGTGCGGCCCGGCCGGCCGGACGCACCCGTACGACGTCCACGGCAGGTCCAAGAGCCGGGGGGCGGATCCGTCGGCGGGCACGACCCACAACTCGGCCAGCGAGCCCCGCACGGCGGCCACCACCACCGTGTGGTCGTCGCACACCGCGTAGCTGGGGTCGTCGAACACCCAGGCGGGCCGGTGTACCTCGGCGTCGGTCTCGAACACCGCCACCAGGTCACTGCCCTCCAGGCGGTACAGGTTCCACCACCCGCGGTGGTCGCTGACCACGTAGAGCCGGCCGTCGGGGCCCCACTGGGGCTCCACCACCGACCCCATTCCCGCCACCCTGCGGCGACCGTCCACCCACAGCTCGGTGTGGTCCCAGGGCATGTTGGGGTGGTCCCACTGAATCCAGGCCAGGTGCCGGCCGTCGGGGCTGGGGCGGGGCCAAGCGTAGAAGTCGGCCCCGGACGCCACGATCTCGGCCTCGGCCGGTCCGTCACCGCCGAGGCGCACCAGTTGGTTGACCGCCTCTCGGTTGCCCTCCCCGGCGCCGGCCTCGGCTACGCCGTGGTGATCCTCCCGGACGCACACCAGCCCGGCGCCGTCGGATCGGCCGTCGGCGTAGCGCCGGCCGTGGGCGAACTCGGGTTCAGGCGACACCGGGCGGGCCGCGGCGTCGGTCCCCACCCGCCACAGGCGCCCGTCGGCGTCGTCGGAGGCGTACACCCCGCCCCCGCCGTCGGGCCACCAAGCCCCGCCGCCGTAGCTGTGGACCCGGGTCCGCACCGAAACGCCGTCCCATAAATCGCGCCCGTCGCAGACCAAGGCGTTGCGGCCCGCCTCCTGGGGGCGGGACTCCGTGAGCCAGATGCGCCCGCCGTGGCTCCACAGGTTGACGGGCACCGCGGCGTCGGCCACCAGCGAGGCCGCCGAGATGGGCGACGGCCAGCTTCCGAAGGGCTGGGTGGCGCTGTCGCTCATTACCGGTCGCCCATTCCCCGTCACCCGATCCCGGTCAACCGTTCACGAGTTCAACAGGTCGGCGATGCGTCCGATGCCCTCGCTCAGGTCGTCGTCGCCCAGGGCGAACGACAGTCGGGCGTATCCGGGGCCGGCGAACGCCTCACCGGGCACGATAGCCACTTGGACCTGCTCCAGGATCCACGCCGCCAGATCGGCGGTGGTGTCGGGCATCCCGGCCCGGTCCAACACCCCGGCAAAAGACGGAAAGGCGTAGAACGCCCCCTGAGGGACCATGCAGGCCACGCCGTCGATCTCGTTCAACAGCCGGTGCATGGTCGAGCGGCGGCGGTCGAAGGCGGCCCGCATCTCGGCCACCGCGTCCAGGGGGCCGCTCACCGCGGCCAGCGCCGCCTGCTGCGACACGTTGGCCACATTCGAGGTCTGGTGCGACTGCAGGCTCACGGCTGCGGCGGCGGCATCGGCAGGACCGATGAGCCAACCCACCCGCCAGCCGGTCATGGCGTAGGTCTTGGCCACCCCGTTGACCACCACACAGCGGTCGGCCAGTTCGGGGACCACCACCGGTAGGGAGCTGAATTGGTGATCGTCGTAGGTGAGGTGCTCGTAGATCTCATCGGTGACCACCCAAATGCCGTGGTCGACCGCCCACCGCCCGATGGCCTCCACCTGCTCCCGAGGGTAGACCGCGCCGGTGGGATTGGAGGGGGACACGAAGACCAGCGCCTTGGTGCGGTCGGTGCGGGCCGCCTCGAGCTGCTCCACCGTGGCCAGAAAGCCGCTTTCGGCGGTGGTGGGGACCTCCACGGTGGTGCCGCCGGCCAGGGCGATGGCCTCCGGGTAGGTCGTCCAGTAGGGCGCGGGCAACAGCACCTCGTCGCCGGGGTCGAGAAGCACGGCGAAGGCGTTGTACACCGCATGCTTTCCCCCGTTGGTGACCACCACCTGCGAGGGGTCCACCTCGTAGCCCGAATCCCGGCGGGTCTTGGCCGCAATGGCCTCCCGCAGCTCGGGGAGCCCTCCGGCGGGGGAATAGCGGTGGTTCCTTGTGTCACCCACGGCGGCGAGGGCGGCCTCCACGATGGACTCGGGGGTGGGGAAGTCGGGTTCGCCGGCCCCGAAGCTGATAACCGGCGCTCCCTGGGCCCGGAGCGCCTTGGCTTTGGCGTCCACGGCCAGCGTGGCCGACGGGGCGATGGCGGAGATTCGCTGGGAGATACGAGCCATCACCGCAGCTTCCCACACCGCCGCCCCACTTTCGATGCAGAAATCCCAGTGGCTGGGCGACCGGACCCGGAGGGCCAGGGAGTATCCTTGGGTCCCGTGGGCAGCGCAGCTCAGTCCTCCACCATCACCATTCCCCCTGACCTGTTGCCCGAGGACGGGCGCTTCGGCAGCGGGCCGTCGCGGGTGCGGCCCGAAGCGGCCGCCGCCCTGGCTGCCGAGGCCGAAAACTTTCTCGGTACCAGCCACCGCAAGGCGACGGTGAAGGACGTGGTCGGTCGGCTCCGGGAAGGGGTTGCCGAGTTGCTGTCGCTGCCCGACGGCTACGAGGTGGTGTTGGGCAACGGCGGGACCACCGGATTTTGGGATGCCGCCGTCTTCGGGCTGATCGAAGCCCGCAGCCAGCACCTGAGCTTCGGGGCGTTCTCGGCGAAATTCGCCGCCGCGGTGGCCGCCGCCCCCCATTTGGAGGCCCCCGACGTCATCAGCACGGAGCCCGGCAGCCACCCCGAGGCGGTGGCCGACCCCTCGGTGGACGCTTACGCCCTGACCCACAACGAGACTTCCACCGGGGTGTGCATGGGGCTTCGCCGCCCCGCACCCGAGGGCCTGGTGCTGGTGGACGCCACCTCGGCCGCGGGCGGACTGCGCTTCGACCCCGCCGAGACCGACGTGTACTACTTCGCGCCCCAGAAGTGTCTGGCCGCCGACGGGGGGCTGTGGCTGGCCTGCTGCTCGCCCGCGGCCATCGAGCGGATCGAGCGGATGGCCGCTTCCGACCGCTGGATCCCGCCGTCATTGGATCTGGGGATCGCCCTCGCCTCCTCCCGAAAGAACGAGACCTACAACACCCCGGCCCTGGCCACCGTGTTCCTGGCCGTCCACCAGGTGGAGTGGATCAACGGCAACGGCGGGCTGGAATGGGCGGCATCCCGCTGCGACCAGTCGGCCGACATCATGTATTCCTGGGCGGACCGCACCGACTACGCCACGCCGTTCGTGACCGACCCCGCCCGCCGCAGCACCGTGGTGGCCACCATCGACTTTGACGGGGTGTCGGCCGACGAGGTCGCTGCGGTGCTGCGGGTCAACGGCATCATCGACGTGGAGTCGTACCGGGCGTTGGGTCGCAATCAGCTCCGGGTGGCCCTGTTTCCCGCCATCCCTCCCTCGGATGTGGCGGCGCTGTGCGGCTGCATCGACTTCGTGGTGGAGGGTCTCTCGCCATAAGCGCCGCTGCTGCTGACCGAGCAGTAGAACGCCCCCAGATTTCTCCCCGGTCTCAAATTGCCGTCATGTGATTGCGCTCGCCCCTGCATTCACACTATGCTCATTGCACCCAGTAGCCACATCTGCAACATTGACCACAACTACATTGTCCACAACAGGTGTAACAGCAACAACATAGACCACAGGAATCCCGATCATCCAAGACCCGGAGTTGTCGCTTTGGCAGCGCCCGGGCACAGGGGGAGTCACAGGCCGCAGCATGTTTCGGCAAACAGCGACAAGAGCACTGGCTTTGGCAGTCATCGCCGCGCTCGTCGGCGCCCTGGTGGTTCGCGCCCAGCCGGTACCGGTGGCCCCCGACGCCAGTCAGACACGCTTCTACTCCGGCCCGACCATCACCGACCCCTACTACTGCTTGAACAGGAGCTTCGGCGGGCCCGTCACCTACCCATTCGACAGTGATGGCGACGGGGTGGCCGATACCTGCTCGCTGTCCGGCAGCCGCCGGGACGCCGCCGCCCTCCAAAACTCCCTGGAACGCCTGGCCGTGCAGTTCCCCGGACCGTTTGCCCGGTTCTTCGCCGAGGAGTGCCTCAAAGTGCCCGCAACCCTGGGAGAACCCGGCGAGGAGTCCAGGGACGAGTGCGCTCCCCCTCGGGCCAACCCCAACAATCCTCCGCCGGTGGTGACCGTCACCCCGTCGGTGGTGCCTGACGCTGGCCACACGTTGTTTTACTCGGGCACCCCGATCAACGGCCCCTATTACTGCATGAACGCCAGCTTCGGCGGGCCCTTGACCTACCCCTATGACGACGACGGGAACGGCATCGCCGAGACGTGCTCGCTGCCCCGCACCCGTCGGTCGGCGGCCGCCCGCCAGAACGCTCTGGCCCGCTTGGCCGCCCTGCACCCCGTGTGGCTCGGGCAGCTCTTCGACGACGAATGCGACAAAGTGCCCCAAGACCTCGCCGTGCCCGGCGACTCCTGCGAAGAGGGCCCGACCCCTCCAATCGTGGTGGTTCCGCCCGGACCGACCGCGACTGGGACCACTACTGCCACGGCCACCCAAACCGCCACGGCTACCACGACCGCTACCGCCACCGGGACCGCTACTGCGTCGCCCACCGGGACCGCCACTGCGTCGCCCACCGGGACCGCCACTGCGTCGCCCACCGGGACCGCCACCGCGTCGCCCACCGGGACCGCCACCGCGTCGCCCACCGGGACCGCCACCGCGTCGCCCACCGGGACCGCCACCGCGTCGCCCACCGGGACCGCCACCGCGTCGCCCACCGGCACCGCCACCGCGTCGCCCACCGGGACCGCCACCGCGTCGCCCACCGGCACCGCCACCGCGTCGCCCACCGGGACCGCCACCGCGTCGCCCACCGGCACCGCCACCGCGTCGCCCACCGGCACCGCCACCGCGTCGCCCACCGCCTCCCCCACCGGCACCGCCTCCCCCACCGGGACCGCCACCGCGTCGCCCACCGGGACCGCTACGGCCTCCCCTACCCAAACCGCCACCGGAACCGCCACCCCGACGCCGCAAGAGGCTCCCGGACCACCTCAGAATCTGACCGCTACGCCGGGCGGCAATCAGGTGAGTCCCCGGGTCAGCCTCGACTGGGACGCACCCACCACCGGGGGGACCCCCACCTACTACGAGATCCGCCACCGCTGGACCAACTCCACCACCGCTCCGATCCTTTGGACCCAATGGTCGGATTGGGATGATGTCGGACTCGCGACCGCCGAGACCGTCATCAACCTCCGGAGCAATCGCGATTACCAGTTCGCTGTGCGGGCGGGCAACGCCCATGGCGTCAGTGCTGCCGTCTCCGTGCAAGCCAGGACTGCCCTGGTCCGACCGGAATTGCCGGTCAATGTGCAGGTGACCACGCCGGGAACGGCGATGAGCAAGCAGTTCACCGTCACGTGGGAGGCACCGACGTCCAGCTTGTGCCCGATCGATCGCTACCAGGTGAGGTACGGCATTGGGACACTGCAGAACATGCCGGCTCGGGCCGAATGGCGCGTCGCCGGAAGCCCCCTCAACCTGGACAACACCGCGAGAAACTTCACCGTCAAGGTCGACAGCACGTACGGCGCCATCGACAGCGATGGTTTCTACGTGGATATCAATGGTGACGGGGAGATCAACGGTTCCGACACCCGGAAAGAGACCGCGGCGACGCTACCCGACGCCACGTCATTCATCGTTGTGACGAGCACCTTCAGCGTCCAGTGTGACGCTTGGAGCTTCGCCAATACGGTCAACCAGGTCACCACCGACCCGACCGAAATACTCCCCCCGCCGGTGGCACCCGGTCAGCCCCGGAACCTGACGGCCACCCCCGCTGACAACCAGGTGGCCCCCCAGGTCAGCCTCGCCTGGGACCCGCCCACCACCGGCGGCACCCCCACCAGCTATCGAGTCCGCTACCGGGCCAACTGGGGCACCACCGACGAACCGGAGTGGCTGCGGTGGTCCAATTGGATCGACGTCGGGCTCATGACGGCCAAGACCATCACCGAGCTGGAGAGTGAACGGGAGTACGAGTTCGCCGTCGTCGCCCGCAACAATGGCGTCAACGGCCCCTCGGCCACCACGAAGGCCACCACCGCCTTCGTCCAACCCCCTCAGCCGCAAAATGTGCAGGTCACCACGCCGGGCACCCCGGGCAGCAAGCAATTCACGATCACGTGGGATATACCGTCGACTGCGTTGTGCCCGATCAGCAGATTCGCCGTCCTCTACCGACCGACGGGGGTGCGTGGCTACCTCGCCCTCCGGGCGGCCGGCGGCCACCTCGACTTCAACCGCGACACGAGAAGCGTGACCGTGCAGGTCGGCAGCCGGTACGGCACTTATGAGATCACGGGTGCCTACGAGGACATCAACGGCGACGGTCGAATCGACGCAGCCGACACCCGGCCCGAGACGGCCGACACCCTGCCCGACAACACCTCCTTCGACCTATGGGTGTACAGCGCCAGCAGACAGTGCAACGAGTGGAGCGATGCGGTGCGCATGACGGTGGTCACCGACTAGCCGATCACCTCTCGGCGGCTCGCGACCGGAGGTCGTCGGCCAAAAGGGCAATTTCCGGCGGTGGGTTGAGGGCGTTCAGGCGGTCCAGGTCGGCGAGGGCCTGATCAACCCGATCGAGACCGAGGTACAGCCACGCCCGCCACAACCACGTCTCCGGGTCGTCGGGGGCGACTTCCACGGCCCGGTTGATCCGCCCGGCGCCCACGGCCGCCTGTTCGACCGGCCCGGTCTGGATGAGCAGCACCCCGCTGTAGGTCAGCGCCAACCCATGATCGGGGTGGTCGCCCAGGACGGCCTCGTACACCCGCAGAGCCAGCCCCGGGTCGCCCTCCGACGGCGCCGTGGGCTCCCACAGAGCCACGGCGGCGGCCACGGCGTCGTCGGCGTTGGCCCCCAGCGAGGCCAGCGTCAGCGGGCCCTCGGCTCCCTGCTCCAGCGCGAGGCACAGGGGGATTCGTCCCCGCAGGCCCTGCTGTTGCACCAAGTCGGCCATCAACGAGGGGGGATCGGTGGCGTCGAAGGCGGCCAGCTCGGCCGCCGCCGCCGAGCAGTCACCCGTCCGGTACAGGACGATGGTGCGAAACGCCCGGGCGTCGGGGTAGGCCGGATCGGCGGCCACCGCGTCGGCCAGGGAGTCGGCGGCCTCGCCCAGTTGACCGTCCAAGGCCTGCAGCCAGCCCCGGTAGGCCAGCGCCACCGGATGAGACGGGGATCGGTCCAACACCTGCTGGTAGATCCGTAGGGCCTCCGCCCGATCCCCGGCGGCAATCGAGTCCTCCGCGTCGCGGAGCAACCCCGCCGTGCTGGTCACCGCATCGTTGCCGGTGATGGTGTCCCCGGCGTGGCGTGAGCCCACGGCCCGGCCCAGCATCACCCCGGCCAGCGCACCCACAGCAACGAGGGCTGCCACCACCGCCAACCGCTTCCACCCCGGACCCCTGCCGGGTGGGGCGGGCGGTCCACCCTCCTGGCGGAGGGCGTCGGCCGCCCGCCGGGTGTAGCTCTGGGTGAGGGCCTGGTGATCGGCGGGCTCCAGGTCGCCGGCGGCCAACTCCTCATCCAGGTCGTCCAGCGAGGCCAGCCAGAACTCCCGATCATCCTCCATGGTCGCCGTCCCCGGTGGACCCTGCCGGGGTGGTCCCTGGGGGACTCTGGCGGGCCTGTTCGACCAACGCCTGGTCGGCGGGTGACGGCGGCTCGCCACCGTGCGCCAGGCGCCGCCATCGGCGGAGCGTCATCCCGAGCAACCCCGATCCCAGCACCAACCCCACCACCGGAATCACCCACACCAAGCCGCCCACCCCCGACGTCGACGGGGTCAGGATCACCCAGTCGCCGTAGCGGTCGGCAAATCGTTGTCGGATATCATCGTCGGTGGCCCCCGCCACCACCAGCCGGCCGATCTCCGCACGGATTTCCCGGGCGATGGCCACGTCAGACTCCACCACCGACTGACCCACGCACTGGGGGCAGGCGATGGTGGCCCCGATGTCCCGAGCCCGTTCGGCGTTGGTGTGGTCGTCACGACTGTCCACCGCCCCGAACACCAACATGGTGCCCACCGCCACCCCCACCAACAGCCAGGACAGCGTGACTCGTCGGCGACGGGTGATCACCCGCGGGCCCCCGCTCGGGCCAGTTGGGTCTCGAGATCGGCCACGGTCACCCCGCCGGTGAACCTGACGGCCACCCGGCCCAGGGGGTCCACCAGATAAGTCTCCGGCACCGCGGTCACGCCGAAGTCGATGGCGATCCGACCGGTGTCGGAAATCACCACCGGCCAGTCCCCGCCGTGGTCGGCGAAGAACCGGGCGATGGCCTCCACGTCGTCCTCGAACACCACGCTGATCAGCCGCACGTCAGGGTTGTCCCGGTAGCGCTCCTGGAAGGCCAGCAGCTCGGGGTGTTCGGTCACGCACTGCACGCACCACGTGGAGAAGAAGTTGACCACCACCCAGCGGCCCCGCTGCACGGTCATGTCGAAGCGGTTCCCGTCGAGGGTCTCCGCCGCGAAATCGGGAGCGAATTCGGGCAACGGGGGCGACCCCCGACCCCGCTCGGACACCGCGAACACCCCGATGAGGGCCGCCGCCACCAGCCCTACGGCCAGCCCGATCAACCGAACGCTCGGCCCTCTCCTGACCGGCGAGGACTGCGTCGGGCCAGGCGGATCACAGGCAGGCATATCTCCTGGAGGGGACGGATCAGGAGCAGACGCTCCCGCGGGAGGAGACTGCTCAGGCAACCGGCACCTCGCGTTTGCGCAGGGGGACGCGGGGGACCGGGGCCGACACCGCCGTGGTGGGCACCCGTCGACGTCCGGGGAAGGCCGAAAAGGCCGCGCCTGCCAACATGATGGCCCCGCCCACCCACAGCCAGAGCGTGAGGGGCTGCACCGTCACCCGCACACCGGCCGATCCGGCGACGCCGTCGGGCAGATCCAGCACCGCCACCTGGATGTCGCGGACCGGCGACGAGACGGTGCCGGGAGTGCGCACCACACCGCCGTTGGCGAACCGGCTCACCCCCGGACGCACCAGGGCGCCGTCCACCAGCACCAGGGCCTCCACCGTGGTCTTGTTGTCGAACACCCGCTCCTCGGTGCCCACGAAGGCGATCTCGTGCCCGCTGACGGTGGCCGTCTGGCCCCGACCGATGGTCAGCTCGCTCTGGTGCAGGTAGCTGTTGCTGGCGGCCAGGGCCACGGCCACCACGACCACGCCCAGGTGTACCACCATGCCGCCGTTGGCCCTTCCCACCAGCCCCCGCCATCCCTGTCGGCGGGCGGCCAACACCAACTGGCGCAGGGCCGCACCCCCGGCGAAGCCCGCCAGGGTAAAGGCCAGCAACGGGGCCAAGCCCCGGGCCCCGACCAGCAAGGCCACCAGCCCGCTGGCCACCGCCACCCAACCGGGCCACAAAAGCCGCTCCGACAACCGCTCCACGGTGGTCTTGCGCCAGGGCAGCACCGGGGCCACCGCCATGAGAAAGAGCAGCAGCAACCCCACCGGCATGGTCATGCGGTCGAAGAACGGCGTGCCCACACTGATCCGCCGACCGTCCAGACTCTCCACGATCAACGGGAACACCGTCCCCAACAGCACCACGAAGGCGAACATCCCGAAGAGCAGGTTGTTGGCCAGAAACGAGGCCTCCCGGGACAGCGACGAGTCGATCTGGCCAAGCGAGCGCAATCGGTCGCCCCGCCAGGCGATGAGTCCCACGGTGGCGGCCACCACCAGGGCGAAGAACACCAGAAGGGCCGGGCCCACCGCATCGGCCGAGAACGCGTGGACCGAGTCGACCAGGCCCGAACGGGTCAGGAACGTGCCCAGGATGGTCAACGAGAATGTGGCGCACACCAGCGACAGGTTCCACACCCGCAGCATCCCCCGGCGCTCCTGCACCATCACCGAGTGCAGATAGGCGGTGCCGGTGAGCCACGGCAGCAACGAGGCGTTCTCCACGGGGTCCCAGCCCCAATAGCCCCCCCAACCCAGCACGTCCCACGACCACCAGGCCCCCAGGATGATCCCCGCAGTCAGAAAAGCCCAGGCGAACAGAGTCCAGCGGCGGGTCTCGACCAGCCACCCCTCCCCCAGTCGCCCGGTGGCCAAGGCGGCCACCGCGAAGGCGAACGGCACGGTGAAGCCCACGTAACCCAGGTACAGCATCGGGGGATGGACCGCCATGAGCCAGTGGTTCTGGAGCAGGGGGTTGGGTCCAGGACCGTCGAAGCCCGGTGGCACGTCCACCCGTCGGAAGGGCTGGGCCAATTCCAGAGACGGCCAGTTGAACATCAGCACGAAGAAGAACAGGCACACCAGGAACAGCACGGCCATGGCCCACCCCACCAAGGGGTCGTCCAGGCGGTGGCGGAACTTCAGCATCACCAGCACCAGATACCCGGCCAGGATGAGGGCCCACAACAGGATGGAGCCCTCCAGCGCCGCCCACAAGGTGGCCACGTTGAACAGCGCGGGGGTGGCGTGGCTGCCGTTGGCGGCCACGTACGACACCGAGAAGTCCCGGGTGATGAGGGCCCGCTCCATGGCGAACACCGACAGGGCGGCCCCGCCCAGCACCAGCCAGGCGCACATCGGTACCCGGTCGAATCGCCGGGCGGCCACCGTGACCACCCCGATGGCCGACGCGGCCATGGCGATGGCGATGCCCAGAACCCCCAGAGTGATGTTCACCGCCGAAGACCCCCCTGCAGGCGATCGGTGGCCGGCGTCATTCGTATCGTCCGCCCCGTTCGGCGTCGTCGATGCGGTCCTGGTTGTCGACCCGGTAGTCGTTGTCGTGTTTCACCAGCATTCGGTCGCTGGCGAAGTACCAGCCGTCGTCGGCCGTTCGGGCGTAGGCGCGGCTTTGCACCCAGGAGCCGTCGATCACCACCGGCACCTCGGGCTGGAACTGGTCGGAGACGGCGCCGGTGTGGACCACGTCGGCCACCACCCCGTCGAACACCACCGAGAAGGCCACCGCGGGACGCCCGTCGGGCAAGCTCACTTCCTGCACCGACCCGCTCACCGGTGAACCGATCATCCGCAGCCGGTCCTCGCCCATCTCCTCCCGGCGCTCGACGGCCTCGTCCACCTCTCGGAACACCAGGGTGGCGTCGCCCAGCTCCCGCCACATGATGATGCCGACCACCACGACCACCACGGCCACCGCCACCACCGGAACCCACCGGCGCAGACCTCGGCGATCGGGGCGGCCCGGCCGGGGGCCGAGGTCCACCGGGATGTCCTCGCCGAAGTCGGCCGATTTCGGCGTATCGGCGTCAGTCATCGGGCATCATCCAGCGGCGTCGGTTCTCGGGCACTCGGCGGCTGAGCCTCCGGCCCCGCAACAGCATCCACCCGGCGTAGGCCACCACGGCCACCACCGTGACGCTCCAGCCGGCCGCGATGTAGCCCACATGGGTCATGGCCGCCCCCTCGACAGTTCCGACAGGCCGCTCTCGGATCGGCGTTCGGCCAGGGCCTCGTCCACCTCCAGCTCTTCGATTTGCTGCTGGAGGTAGGCCACCCGAAAGCGGTGCAGCAGCAGCCAGGCGAACAGCACCAGGCCCACAAAGAAGGCGAACGACAGGGTGAACAGGGTTTCGTCGCGGATCTTGCGGGAGATGAGGGTGGACTGCTGATGCAGGGTGCGGTTCTCCCACCACTCCACCGACCGGTTCACGATCACGATGTTCACCGCCCCCACCAAGGCGATCACCACCGACCGGCGGGCCTTGACGGCCGCGTCGGCGGGCACCCGTCGTACCGCCAGATACCCCACGAACACCAGCACCATCATCAGGGTGGTCACCAGACGCACGTCACCCCACTCCCACCACGTCTGCCAGGTGGGCCGACCCCAGATGGAGCCGGTCACCAGGGTCAGCACGCCGAAGACCACGCCGATCTCCGCCGAGGAGTGGGCCATCAGATCCCACCAGTCGGTGCGCCAGCGCAGGTAGGCCAGGCTGGCCAGAAACGTGAACCCGAATCCGGTGTAGGCCAGGATGGCGGAGGGCACGTGGACGAACATCAGGCGTACGGCGTCGAATTGCCCCACGATGTCGCCCTGCTCGGTTACCCGGGTGTCCTCGGGCACCCAGGCGAACGCCAGCGCGGCCAGCACGGCGAAGCCGCCCAGGGCCAGCCAGCCCAAGACCCTGGTCGCCTTCGACGACGTGCTCATGCTTCCTCCAAGAGAGCGCCAAACTCTTGCACTTACGCTTCCTCCAAAAGAGCGCCATAGCTCAACGCTCCGAACACCCCGTAGATTGCTGCGAATCCGGCCAGCAAGCCCAACCAGGCCCAGCCCTCCGCCCCGGCCACGCCGAACGCGTCCTGAAACGCCCGGGTGGCCCCGATCAGCACCGGGGCGACCGCGGGCAACAGCAGGAGCGGCAGGAGGGTTTCCCGCACGCCGAGGCCGGCGACCACCGCCCCGTACAGCGCCCCGGCGGCGGCCAACCCCAGGGCGGCGGCCAGTCCGGCAGCCACCAGAAGGCCAGGCCGATGCACCGTCACGTCGAACAGCAACACCACGCCCACCCCCAGCAGCACCTCCAGCATCACGAGCTGCACGAAGATGGCGGCCGCCTTGCCGCCGAACACGGAAATGGGGTCGATCCCCGACAGGAGCAATCGGTCGGTGGCCCCGTCGGCCAGGTCCACCGCAAACGAACGTCCGATGGCCAACAGGGAGGCCAACAGGACGGTCACCCAGAACAAGCCGGGGGCGTGGGTGCGCAGCGCCTCCTGTTGGGTGTCCAACGCAAAAGCCAACAGCACCAACACGGTGACGGCGAACGGCACGATCTGATTGAACCCCACCCGCGAGCGGGCCTCGATCCTCAAGTCCTTGCCCGCGATCAGCCACACGTCACGAAACACGGACGTCTCCGCAATCTGCCCCGGCACTCTCCAGGTCGGGCGCGCCAACACCGGCGCCCTCCAGGGTGGGCGCAATGTCCCCGGCGCCCTCCAGGGTGGGCGCAATGTCCCCGGCGCCCTCCAGGGTGGGCGCAATGTCCCCGGCGCCCTCCCGACCGCCTTGCACCATCCCGCCCACCAGGCTCACCACCCGGGGGGACAGCACCTGCATGCGCTCCAACTCGTGGGAGGCCACCAACACCGTGGCCCCCGCCTCGGCGGCCCCCCGGACCAGCGAGTCCAGGGTGTCGCGCGACCGCTGGTCCAGCCCGGCGTGGGGCTCGTCCAGCAACCACAGCTCGGGTCGCCGCACCACCAGGGAGGCCAGGGAAGTCCGTCGCCTTTGGCCGGCCGAGAGCCTTCCGGCCCGGACGTCGGCCAGACGGCCGTCCAGCGAGAGCAGATGCAGCGCCTCGTCCACGTCCTGGCGGGCGGCCCGGTTGGCCCGGGCCCAGAAGCTCACGTTCTCGGCCACGGTCAGATCGTCGTACAGCCCGGTGCGATGACCGAGCAGCGCCACCCGGCGGCGCACCCGGCGACGCTCGGAGCGCAGATCATGGCCCAGCACCCAACCTTGCCCCGACGTCAGCCCGCACAGGCCCGCGCAGAGCCGCAGCAGGGTGGTCTTGCCCGCCCCGTTGGGTCCCTTCAACAGAACGATCTCTCCCGGAGAGATGTCGAGATCAACTCCGGCCAAGGCGGGAAACCGCCCCAACAACGTCACAGCGGCCCGGAGCCGGACAGCAGATTTCACAACTCCGCTCAGGCTACAAGGATGCCCTCCCAGTGACCACGCCACCGGGTGCCTGGTCGCCGGCCGCCCGGAGGGAGTCACGTATGATCGGCGGGGTGTTCGCGCTGGTCACCGAGAAGGCCCATCGCTCTCACCGTCCCCACTTCGACGCCCTGGAACTCGAGGGGCACGGCCTGCAGTGGCTGCTCCTGGACGAGGGTGGTCGCCTCCATGGCCCTCCGGGAGCCCGGCCCGACATTGCCTGGCTGTCCAGCGACGTGTTCTTCACCGGTCTCCTCGACCGATTCGCCCAGATTGTGCAGGAGGCCCCCGATTTCCGCTGGCTCCAGTCGGCCGCCGCCGGGGTGGATTTGGCGCTGTACCGGCGCCTTCTGGATCGAGGGGTGCGGATTTGCAACGCCCACCTGACGGCCATCCCCGTGGCCGAGTTCGTGCTCCGGGCGGTGCTCGACGTCTTCCAGGAGGCCGACCGCTGGCGGACCGCCCGGGCCGCCCGTCGCTGGGAGCACCATGACTTTCGCGAGGTGTGGCAGTCCCGCTGGCTCGTCGTCGGGCTGGGGGCCATCGGTTCCGAGACCGCTCGCCGGGCTCAGGCCTTCGGGGCCCACGTGACCGGTGTGCGCCGCCATCCCACCGGCGACGAACCGGTGGACGCCTTGATCTCCCCCGCCCAAACCCTTACCGCCCTCCCCGACTGCGATGTCGTCGTCTTGGCCGCCCCGGCCACCCCCGAAACCGAGAACCTGGTGGACGACCGCTTCCTGTCGGCCATGAAGCCCGGGTCGGTGCTGGTCAACGTGGCCCGAGGGAAGCTGGTGAACGACGACGCCCTGCTACAGGCGTTGGACGATGGGGACTTGGCCGCCGCGGTGCTGGACGTGTTCGCCACCGAGCCTCTCGAGCCCGACCACCCCTACTGGACCCATCCCAAGGTGGTGATGACCCCCCACTCCTCCGGCGGCGGCGTCGGTCGGCGGGAACGCGGCGTCCAACTCTTTTGCGACAATCTGCGCCGACTGCTGGCCGACGAGCCACTGGTGAACGAGGTGAGCGCCATGCAGCTTCCCTCCACCGATCTCCCCTTCGCCCTCGGCCCGACGCAACCCCCCGAGGCCGGCCGATGACCGGGCCCGCCGGAGCATTGGCCGGACTCCGGGTGTTGGACATCTCATCGTTTCTGGCCGCCCCCCAGGTGGCCACGTTTCTGGGCGACTTCGGCGCCGACGTGATCAAGATCGAACCGCCCTCGGGCGAGGCGCTGCGGCGGATCGGGGCCAGCCGCCACGGGGAGTCGCTGGTGTGGGCCATGGTGTCGCGCAACAAGCGGGTCATCACCTGCGACCTTCCCCGGCCCGAGGGTCGTGAGGTTCTCCGCCGGTTGGTGGCCGAGGTGGACGTGTTGGTCCACAACTACTCCCCGTCGGTGCTCCGGGATTGGGACTGCACCTGGGATCAATTGCGGTCGATCAACCCCGGCCTGGTGATGGTGTCGGTCAGCCCCTACGGGCACACCGGCCCGCTGGCCGACCGCCCCGGCGCGGGCACCATGGCCGAGGCCTTCGCCGGGTTGACCCACATGACCGGGGAGGCCGACGGCCCCCCGATGCTGACCTCCGTTCCCCTGGGCGACACCCTCACCGGGATCTTCGGCCTGGTGGGTGCGCTGGTGGCCTGCTACGGGCGCGACGTGAACGGCCGGGGGGGACAGCACGTGGACGTCTCCATGTACGAGCCCATCCTGACGCTCATGGGCAGCACCCTGGCCGCCTGGGATCCCCACGGCGACGAGCCGCCCCCGGCCCGGTTCGGGTCACGGTTGGCCACCGGCGTACCCCGCAACATCTATTCCACGTCCGACGGCCGTTTCCTGTGTCTGTCGGGCACCACCGACCGCCAAGTGGAGCGCATCCTGGCCCTGATGGGACGAGACGGACCGGAGGACCAGGCCAAGTTCGCCCGCATGACCGACCGGCTGGCCCACAACGACGAACTCGACGCCCTGGTGGCCGACTGGATCGCCACCCAGACCCTGGACGAGGCCATGGCCACCCTGGTGGAGGCCCGCATCCCGGTGGCCCCGGTCCACGACCTGGCCGGGTTGGTGGCCGATGCCCAGGTGCAGGCCCGCAACAGCATCACCCTGGTACCCCACGACGTGCTGGGGACCGTGCCCATGGTCACCCCCGCGCCGGTGCTCAGCGAGACGCCGGGCACCATCGGCCATCCGGGCCCGCCGGTCGGCGCCCACAACGCCGAGGTCTACCGGGAGTTGCTGGGCTGGGATGCCGACGCCCTGGCCGAGGCCCGAGCCGCCGGCTTCATCTGATCTGCCAGTAGTGTCTCCCGGCATGACACCGGACAAGACCCCACGGGAGCAGACCGCATGACGCCGGAACAGACCGGACGGGAGCAGACCGCATGACGCCGGAACAGACCGCCGCTCAGACCGGCATGGCCATCGCCGTGCTCGGGCGCAGCTACTTCATGGCCGAACCGGTCAGCCAGGCGCTGGAGGAGGCCGGCTTCAGCGGGATGGCCCGCTACGTGGGGGCTCGGGGTGGGGTCCTGGGCGACGTGGCCACCGACGTGGTGGTGTCGGGATTCGCCTTGTTCCACCCGGCCATGATCGAGTCGGGGTGGAACCAGACCAAAGAGCAGGGGGCGCCCGCCGATGCCGCGGCCGCCTTTGCCGCCGGCATCGGACAATGGGCCACCGACACCATCGGCCACCTCGACGGGTTGGGCGACTTCGCCGGTGCGGCCCGGGCGGTCATCGACGCCACCGAGCCCATGAGCCAGGCCCTGTACGCCGGTTGGCGGGCACTGCCGGTGCCCGACCATCCCGCGGCGGCCGCCGGGCTGGCCCTGCAGGTGTTGCGGGAACTGCGCTTCGGCTTCCACGTCCACGGGTTGAGCGCGGTGGGCCTCACCCCGGTGGAGGCCATCATCGCCCAGACCAACCCCCAACACGCCGAGTTCTTCGGCTGGTCCGGACCCTTCCCCGACCCCGAACCCCTGCAGGACCGGCACCGCCAGGCCGAGGAGATCACCTCGGCCCGCATGGCGGAGGCCTACGAGGCCATCGACGCCGACCGGCGAGCCCACCTGGCGGCCACCGTGGCCGCCATTGCCGAGATCACCGGTGGCTGAGCCCCGCTATCAGTCGCAGAGCAGAGACTAAGAGACTAGACGTCCAACGCCGCCGAGCGCCCCCGGGCCTCGAACTCGGCCCGGATGGAGGCGGCGTCGCCGGGCTGCAGCCGACGGTAGTGGTCCCCGTCGCGCACCCACGTCTCGTCGTCCGACTCCCAGCGCTCCCGCCGCAACGTGCGCTTGAGGATCTTGTTGGTCTCGGTCTGGGGCAGGGAATCGGCCCAGCGCACGTAGCGGGGCGCCCACTTGGTGCCCAGATCGGACTGGCCGGCCAGGAACCCGGCAAACCCCTCGGGGTCGAACCCCGCCCCCGGACGGCGCACCACCGCGGCCATCACCTCGTCGCCCACCGACGGGCTGGGCACCGCGTACACCGCGGCCAGGTCGATGTCGGGGTGGCGCACCAGGATCCGCTCCACCGGGGCGGCGGCGAAGTTCTCCCCGTCCACCCGCAGCCAGTCGAAGTTCCGCCCGGCGAAGTAGACGAAGCCGTCGGCGTCCCGATAGGCCAGGTCGCCCGACCAGTAGATGCCCCCGTGGGTGCGCTCCTCGTCGGCCTCGGGGTTGTTCCAGTAGCCCTCGAACGCCGGGGCCGCTTCCATCGACACCAACTCGCCGATGGCCTGGTCGGGGTTGAGCAGCTTTCCGGTGTCGTCGAACACCGCCAGGGCCGCTTCCTCGCCGGTGTCGGGGTCGAGGATCTTGACGGTGTCGTCGGCCCGACCCAGGGCGTTGGGCGGGGTGTCGGCCGTGCGGCTGACCGACACGCCCCCTTCGGTGGAACCGTAGGAGTCCTCCACCGGCACGCCGAACCGCCGGGAGAACCGCTCCAGGTCGTGGACCGCGCCCTCGTTGCCGAACACGATGCGCAGTGGGTTGTCGGCGTCGTCGGGCTGCTCGGGGGTGGCCAGGATGTAAGTGAGGGGCTTGCCCACGTAGTTGAAGTAGGTGGCCCCGAAGCGGCGCACGTCGGGCAGGAATCCCGAGGCCGAGAACCGGCGGCGGAAGGCGGCGGTGCCCCCGGAGGTGAGCCACGGCACCCAACCGGCCATCAGGGCGTTGGAGTGGAACATGGGCATGGCCTGGTAGAACACGTCGTCGGGGGTGAGCCGTCGCAATCCGGCGATGTGCTGGCCGATGCGGGCCAGCCGGGCCTGTGAGCAGATGGCCGCCTTGGGGTCGCCGGTGGTGCCCGAGGTGAACAACAAGAGGTAGGGGGCCAGCGGGTCGATGTCGTCGGGCGGGGGTTCGGCATCGGCGTAGGGGTCGAGGGCGGCGGCCCATGCCGGGGAGTCCACGTCGAACACCCGCCCGGTGGCCGCGCCCAGGTCCAGACCGTCGAGCAGTCCACGGTGGCGGCTCTCGGTCACGATGATGTCGCAATCGGCGTGGGTGATGTCCCTCGCCAGCTCGGCGCCCTGGCGGGTGGGATTGATCCCCACCACTGCGGCCCCGGCCACCGCCGCCCCGCCCAGCACCATGGAGTACTCCGGCCCGTTGTCCAGCAGGGCACCCACATGGAAGGGACCGGTTCCCCGGCGTGCCAACAGCAGATGGGCTCGGGCGATACAACCCGCGGCAAACTCCCGGAAGGTGTAGCGCTCGTCCTCGAACAGCATGGCGACGCGGTCGTTGTCGGCCTGGCGCACGATCAGGTCCCGCACGGTGGGAAGGACGTCGTTGGGGGCATCCATGACCCGTGATGGTAGACAGCCGGACGGCGATCGCTACAACGCTGCCGGGTCCAGCGGCACCGGGGCGAACGGCACCGACGCGCCCGACGCCATGCCGGTGCCATGGTGGACCAGAAGCGTGCGTGACACCACCACCGGCTGCGACGCCTCGACCAACAGTCCGTAGGCGTGGCCGCCGGTCAAGCGGTCCACCGGGACCACCAGGCGACCCCGGGGCGCCACCTCCCTTGCGTCCATCTCGGCCAGGGGTTGGGTTCGCCCGTCGGCCACCTTCGACACGGTGACCCGGGCAATGGAGTCCGGCGAGGGGTTGACCACCGCCACCGCCACCTCGGCCCCGTCGGCCCGGTTGGCGGCAATCAGGTACCGGGTGGCGCTCGCCGACATCCCCGCGGTGGTGGCCACGCCCGCCGGGGTCGAAGCCGCGGGCGAGGCCGACACCCGCTCGGCCACGACGGGGACCCCGTTGGTCGCCTGGACCGCGGCCCAGAATCCCGATTGCTCGGGCCGGGGGGTGGTCGGTCGGTAGGCCACGGACTCCGAGGGCAGCGGATAGGGTCCAGGGTCGCCCATCACCACGGCCACCCGCTGGTGGGCGGGCACCGCCACGGGGATGGGCAACGGATCGTCACCCGGTTCGGGGGCGTCCCACCAGACGGTGACGTCGACCGCCGCCTCCCGGTCGTTGGGGTTGTACACCACCAGGTGCTCCACCGCTTCCCCGGTGGCCGGTCCGGTGGGAAACACCCACAGGGTCCGGGGATCGGGAATCCCCGATCCGGCGGTCAGTCCCTCCAGACCCTCGGTGCCGTCGAACACCTGCAGTCTTCCGGCAACCACCCGTCCGGCCTGCGACGAGATGGTGGTGGCCACCGACGCGTAGCGGGGCACCAGATCGGTGGCATCCACCACCACCAGCGACCGGGCGGGCACCAGTACCCCCCGCAGCGGCTGGGGCTCACGGGCACCCTCATCGGTGGAGAAGGTGAAGCTCACCACCGCCCGACCGGGGAACGGATTGAACACCGTGAACAGCAGACGGGCATCCCTTCGCGTGGACCCGGCGGCAAAGTGCCAGTTTTCCGACGAACGACCGGCACAGGGGGTGACGTCGATCCCGGTGGGGCCCTGCACCCGTTGCTCGACCACCGCCGATCCGGAATCGATCTCCACCATCGCCGCGGTGAAACGGGACACCACCACATCGGCCAGCCGTACTTCGGCCTGCGACCGGGCAGGCACGGGCACCGCCAGGGTGTGCGGCGGAGCCTCCGGGGTGACCGACCCCATCGCCGTGGCCGGGAACACCGACACCTCGGCGGTGACCGCCTCCCCGGTGGGATTGGCCACCACGACCGAGTGGTCGGCGAAGTCTCCCGGCATCGACGTTCCCTCGGTGCAGAACCACACGCTGCCCTGGGCATCGGGATCCAGAGTCGCGCTTGCGGGCGCCGCCGGGATTGCGGCGGTTGGCTCGTCGGCCGGGCCGTGCCCCCGGTCGGCCACCGCCAAACCGATCACCACCGCCACGGCCACCACCCACACCGGCCTCCGAAAGACCCGGCCTCTCATGGAGCCGCCTCCCGGCGGCGGACGGCACCCAGCCCCACCAAGGCGGCCACCCACACCCCGATCTGGACCACCACCAGCAGCCGGATCACGCCCGAGGTGCCGTCGTCGGGCGCCAGGGCCAATGCCGCCCGGGTGGCCGCCGGGGTGGCCGCGGTGTTGTGGTACGAGGCGATGCCCGAGGTGAGCCCGCCCGCGGTCAGATCGAGTTGGCTGTCCAGCAGGTCGAACAGCCACCGGGGCGCGGGCTGGGTCAACTCGCCGTAGGGGGCAGGGGCCAGCCGCTCCGGCACCAGGATGGTGCCGATCCCCCATTGGGCCAGCACGGCCCCCAACCGGTCGGTGCCCGAGCCGGGCCCGGCCAGCACGGCGTCGCCCACCTGATCGTCGGGGAGTCCCACCCAGCGTTGGGCCACGGTGGGAAAGCGCCTGCTGTCGGACACGGCGTACGACAGTCGGTCGTCCAGCCTCCAACTGCCCAGGGGCAACACGTCGGGGTGGCCGAGCCACAGCACGCGATGGGCGTCGGCGCCTTCCCCGCCGGCCGCTCCGTCGGCCTCGTCGGCAAAGGGCGCCACGTCAGTGTAGTCGTCGCCGGTGGCGTGCCAATCGCCCCGGGACACCACCGCCACGCCGGGCAGCACGCCCGCCACCAGGGCGGCCACTGCGGTGAGGGGCACCAACTGGCGCCACCCAAAGCGATGGCGGCGCACGTCCACCCGCAGCGCCACCACCCCCATGGCCACCGCCATGGCCAGTCCCAGCGCGCCGGGCGCCAACAGGGCCTCCGGGCGGGGCAGGGGCACCGGCGACCACCCCCGCTCGGCCACCAGCGCGGTGGACGCCGCCCCCAGGTACAGGGTCCATCCCCGCACCGCCCACACCAACCGGGTGTCGTGGGCCACGGCCAGGGGCAGCACCGCGGCCAGCGGCAGGGCCCAGCCCAGTCGGCCGATGCCGAAGGGCCCGGTGTCGAATCGCAGGATCTCCGCCCAGGAGTTCTCGCCGTTGCCGCCCGATCGGTCCCCGAGGATCATCGACAGGTGATCGACCAGCCACGGCAGGTGCAGCACCCCGGCCACCACCGCTCCGGCCACCGTGATCGCCACCAGGCGCACCGTGCCGGTGGCAGTACCGGCCAGCCACGAGCCCAGCACCAGACCCACCACCAGCACGCCCACCACCAGCACCGCCGGCGACGCCAGGGCGACCATCACCGCCAACACCAGGCCAACCGCCAGGGTGGCCCGCAGCACCTGCCGGCGACGCTCACCGGAGGGGGCATCGGCGGGCCCCACCCCGAAGGGTTCCAGGCGAGCGCCGTGCAGCACCGCCCCCATCAGCCAGGGCAATCCGGCGTAGGCCAACAGTGCCCCCCACACCCCGTTGGCCAGGGCGTTGTAGGGAACGGGATTGGCGAGATACACCGCCACCGCCACCCCTTGGGTTCCCGCGGAGTCGAAGGGCCGCATGAGCCGCCACACGCCCAGCACCCCCACCGGCACCATGGCGACGATCAGCACCGTGCGCAACAACTCGGTCTGACCCACGAAGAGCCAGCTCAGCAGGGTCAACAGCCCCAGGCCGGTGGGGGCAAACCCCTCCTGGCCCAGGCCGACGGGGCGAAAGTCGCTCCACCAACCGCGCCACAGATCGGAACTGGAGCCCAGGCGGGGCAGTCCTCCCACCGCCGGGATACCCCCGCCGATCAGGTCACGGGCCCCGAGCAGCACCACCAGCACGGTGACCACGCCCACCAGCAGCGGGGCCCGTGACCGGCTCGACCGGACCACCGCCTCGGCCGTCTCGCCCGGCACCCCCCCGGCCGCCAAGGCACCCACGGTTTCCGAGCCTCCCGATGCCCCCCCGCCCAGACCGCCCAACAGCGGCTTCAGCAGGGACGGTTGCGGGGCCTGGGACAGCCGCACATGGGCGTCGCTCACCCGGCGTACCCGGCCCACCGCCTCCCGCCGTCGGCGGATCGAACCGGGACGAACCAAGTGGTACGCCCACGAGGCCCCGATCCGCCGCGCCCGGCCCAGGCGGCCCTGCACCAGGGCGACCAGCGCCTCCACCATCGACGCCGCCAGCGCCTGGGGAAGGACCCGGAGCAGGTGCCAGGGTCCGTAGGCCGACAGCAGGGTTCGTACCCGATGGCGGTGCCACAGCCGCTCCACCAGGGCTCGGGGGACCCGCTCGCCCAGCCGCTGGCGATGGCGGACGATGGCGGTGGGTACCACCACCACCCGGGCACCCACCGTCCGGGACCGCCAGCACAGATCAATGTGCTCGTAACCCAGGAACATCTCCGGGTCGAAGCCCTCCACGGCCCGAAAGAGGTCGCCCCGCACGAGCACACACCCCCCCGGCACGGCGAACACATCCCGGATCTCGTCGTGCTGTTCTTGGTCCAGTTCGCCCGCCCCCACGGCCAGCACGGGCATGCCGGTCTTGTCCACCACCAGGCCCACCTGGTGGATTCGGTCGGGTCGGTCCCATTCCACGTACTTGGGACCCACGATGCCCGCGTTGGACCGGACGGCCTCGGTGGCCAAGAGCCGTAGGGTGTCGGGGGCCAGGGCCACGTCGTCGTGGCAGAACACGTAGAAGTCGGGGACCGGCCCGGCCTCGTCCAATGCCTGGTTGGCCGCCACGCCGAAACCGGGGTTGATTCCCAAGCGGCGGACGGTGGCCTGGGGCAACCAGCGGTGTACCCGGGCGGTGGGGTCGGCCTCGCTGCCGGTGTCGAGCACGGTCACCCCCACCGGGGAGAGATCCTGGCCGGCCACCGACGCCAGCATCTCGTCGAACCACAGACCAGGGTCGTGGCTGACGATCACCACGTGAACCCGGGCGTCGGCCTTGGGCTCCATCAGGACGGGGACGAGGGGCGAGCCGGGGGAGCCGACATCACGGTGACCGGGGGCATTCAGCGGGGGCCGAGGTACTCACGGAGGGCGTCGGCCAACGCCGGGGCCTGCTCCACCGCGTCCGACAGCACGGTGCGCGCGGCCTCGGGGAGTCCGCCGAGCAGGTCGGCCACCACGTTGCGGACGTCCTCGGGTACCTGCTCGGCCACATCGGCCAGGGCCGCCCGCAGATCGTCGGGGAGTTGGCCGCCCACGTCCTGGCGGGCGGCCTGCAGGCGATTGACCACCAACAGCCCGAGCCCGACGGCGGTGTAGATGCCGTTGCGGATGCACTCGACCAGCGGGTCCTCCCCACCCGGTGCGTGATCGGGGCGCGCATCGTCCACCGCACCACCGTACCGGCCCAACCGCCGGGGCAGGAGGCACCGGGGCGGTTGGTCCCGGAGGCACAGCCCGCTTGGTCATCGGGTGGGGCAATCGAGCCGCAGAAGTGGCACACTCGGGGCGATGCGAGCCCTGGTCACCGGTTCGCGGGGTTTTGTCGGCACACACCTCGTTGCTCACCTGAACGCCTGCGCCGACGACGTGATCGAGATGGACCGCGTGATCGGCAGCCCCCCCGTGGAGGACGCGGGCGCCATGGCCCAACTCATCGCCGAGGCCCAGCCCGAGGTGGTGTATCACCTGGCCGGCCAGAGCGACGTGGCCGCCTCCTGGGGCGACCCCCTGGGCACCTTTCGGACCAACGCCGATGGCACCCTCCACGTGGTGCGGGCCTGCGTCGACGCCGGGGTGCAACGCCTGGTGTCGGTGACCAGCAGCGACATCTACGGGATGGTGGCCCCCCACGAGCTGCCCATCGGCGAGTTGGCCCCCCTGCGGCCGGTCAACCCCTACGCGGCCAGCAAGGCGGCCGCCGAAATGGTGTGCATCCAGGGCTATCTTGGCCACGGCCTCGGGGTCATCCGGGCCCGGGCCTTCAACCACCTGGGCCCGGGGCAAAGTGACCGCTTCCTGGCCTCGGCCCTGGCCGCCCGCATCGCCCGCAACGAGCGGACGGGCGCCACCGCGGTCCCGGTGGGGAACCTGGCCGCCCGGCGCGACTTCACCGATGTGCGGGACGTGGTGCGGGCCTATCGCCTGCTGGCGGTGGGGGGCGAGCCCGGTGAGGCCTACAACGTATGCTCGGGGCGAGATGTGGCCGCCTCCGACATCGCCGAGATCCTGTTGGGACTGGCGGCGGTGCCCATGACCCTCGAACGAGACGACCGCCTGTTCCGTCCGATCGACGTACCGGTGATGCGGGGCAACAACGGCAAGCTCCGGGCCGCCACCGGCTGGGCCCCCGAGATCGACCTGGCCGACACCCTGGCCGACACCCTGAACGCCGCCCGCCGGCACACCGACCATCCGGGAGACCCCAGTGACTGACCAACGCCCCCGAAGGGCCCTGATCAGCGGCATCACCGGCCAGGACGGCTCCTATCTGGCCGAGTTCCTGCTCGACAAGGGCTACGAGGTGGTGGGCCTGGTCCGGCGATCCAGCATGGTGAGCTTCGAGCGCATCGCCCACTTGCAGGACCGCCTCACCATCGTGAGCGGCGACCTGCTGGACGAGGCCTCCCTCATCGAGGCCCTGCAACAGCACCGCCCCGCCGAGGTCTACAACCTGGCCGCCCAGTCGTTCGTGCAGACCTCCTTCGGCCAGCCCGTGCTCACCGGGGAGACCACGGCGCTCGGGGTGACCCGTCTGCTCGACGCCATCCGCATCGTGGATCCCAGCATCCGCTTCTACCAGGCCTCCAGCAGCGAGATGTTCGGCAAGGTGCGGGAGGTGCCCCAAACCGAGGACACCCCGTTTCATCCCCGGAGCCCCTACGGGGTGGCCAAGGTGTACGGGCATTGGATCACCGTCAACTACCGGGAGAGTTACGACCTGCACGCCAGCTCGGGCATTTTGTTCAACCACGAGTCGCCGCGGCGGGGGCTCGAGTTCGTGACCCGCAAGATCACCCACGCGGTGGCCTCCATCTACCTGGGCCGCCAACGAGAACTGCGTCTGGGCAACCTGGAGGCCAAGCGCGACTGGGGCTACGCCGGGGACTACGTGAAGGCCATGTGGTTGATGCTCCAGCAGGACCAGCCGGACGACTACGTGGTGTGCTCCGGGGAGACCCACTCGGTGCGGGAGTTCTGCGAGCTGGCTTTCGCCCACCTGGGCATGGACTACCAGGAGTTCGTGGTGGTGGACGAGGCCTTTATGCGCCCGGCCGAGGTGGACCTGCTGGTGGGCAACGCCGACCGGGCGGAACGCACCCTCGGCTGGCGCCGGGAGGTCGGGTTCGGCGACCTGGTGGCCATGATGGTGGACGCCGACGTGGATCTGCTCCAGGGCAAGCTCAAGGGGCTCTCGTGACCGTCGGCCCGCACCGGGCCGACCCTGCCGCCCCTGCCCCCACGGTGGTCACCCTGGCCGGTGGCGTGGGGGCGGCCCGCCTCCTCACCGGGCTGATCCGGGCCCATCCGGCCACCGAACAGCTCGCGGTGGTCAACACCGCCGACGACACCGTGCTGCACGGCCTCCACATCAGCCCCGATCTGGACACCGTGGTGTACACGCTGGCCGGAGCGATCAACCCCGACACCGGCTGGGGATTGGCGGGAGAATCCTGGCAGGCCATGGACGCGCTGGACCGCTACGGCGGGATCACCTGGTTTCGACTGGGTGACCGCGACCTGGCCACCCACCTCTACCGCACCCATCGGCTGGGCGAGGGCGCCGACCTGGCCGAGGTCACCGCCGAGATCGCCGCCGCCTGGGGCCTGGAACTGACCGTGCTGCCGGTGACCAACGATCGCATCGCCACCATGGTCACCACCGCCGACGAGGGCGAGATCGGCTTTCAGGACTACTTCGTGCGCCGCCGCCACGACGTGCCCACCTCCGCCGTGCGGGTGGCCGGGATCGAGAGCGCCCGGCCCACCCCCGGCCTGCTGGAGGCGGTGGCGGGCGCCCGGATCGTCGTCATTGCCCCCTCCAACCCCATCGTGTCCATCGGGCCGGTGCTGGCCGTGCCCGGCGTCCGTGACGCCCTGGCCGCCCGCCGGGAGGCGGTGGTGGCCGTGTCGCCCATCGTGGGCGGCGCCGCTCTCAAGGGCCCGGCCGACCGGCTGCTGCGGGAACTGGGCCACGAGTGCTCGGTGGTGGGTGTGGCCCGCCTGTACCGGGAGGTGGCCGGCACCTTGGTGATCGACCGGGCCGACGCCCAGCTTTTCGACGAGGTGGAGGCGACCGGCGTGTCCTGCGTGGTGGCCGACACCATCATGACCGATGTCGACGCCGCCACCGCCCTGGCCCGGGTGGTGCTGGGCGGCTCGGCCGGGGGTGGCTCGTCGTGAGGTTGGAAGTCGTCGGGGTCACCGGCCTGCCGGAGATCGCCAGGGGCGACGACCTGGCCGGCCTCATTGCCCACGCCGCTCAGCTTGCCGACGGCGATGTGGTGGTGGTGACCCAGAAGATCGTCTCCAAGGCCGAGGGGGCCATGGTCACCGTGGATCCCGATGATCCGTTGTCGCACAAGGCGGTGGTGGAACGGGAATCGGTGCGGGTGCTGCGTCGCCGGGGCGAGCTGATCATCAGCGAGACCAAGCACGGGTTCGTGTGCGCCAACGCCGGGGTGGACCGGTCCAACGTGGCCGCCGATCAGGCGGCGCTGCTGCCCGACGACCCCGACCGCTCGGCCCGGCGCATCCGCGACGGCATCCGGGCCCAAACCGGCATAGCGGTGGGGGTGATCGTCTCCGACACCTTCGGTCGACCCTGGCGCCGAGGGGTGGCCGACGTGGCCATCGGGGTGGCCGGAGTCCGCCCCCTGCTCGACCTGCGGGGCACCCCCGACGCCGCGGGCCGGGAGCTTCAGGTGACCGAGATGGCCATCGCCGACGAGCTGGCCGCGGCCGCCGAATTGGTCATGGGCAAGGCCGAGGGCGTGCCGGTGGCGGTCATCCGGGGCGTCCCCTCGGAGTGGCTCGGCCCCGGCAGCATCCGGGCCGACATGATCCGCCCTCCCACCGAGGATCTCTTCCGCTAGGGCCCTCCGAGAATCTCTTCCGCTAGGGCCCTCCGAGGATCTCTTCCGGCAGGGAGAGGGTCCTGCGGGGAAGAGCCCCGCTCAGCCGTCGTCTTCGACCCGCACGCCGGGGATGTCCTCGTCGATGTCCTCCTCGAAGGGGACCGGTCCCTCGGGCTGCGACAGGTCGGCCACCAACGCGGGCGACACCAACACCAGGTCGTTGACGGTGAGCGGCAGGGGCACCGCCCCGTCACGGGGGGCGAGGGCGATGGTGAAGGCCTCGCCGTCGTTCTTGAACCGCATGTCGCCGAAGTCCTCGTAGACCCGCTCGTCCGGTTGGTTGGGATCGGCGGTGAGCGCGTTGGACCACCGCACGATCTGCATCACCGCAGGCTGCCCGTCACACTCGGCGCCCACCGCGCTGATCACCCCGAACTCGGCGGCGGTGATGCCGTTCTGGTCCATGGTCACGAACATGGATTCGAAGAACTTGGCCATGGTGGCGTCCTCGCCGGCGGCGTTGGCGGTGAACGGGTGAATGTGGATGATCCCGTCGGAGTGGGAGTGGATGCCCTCGGGGTCGTAGGGATAGCCCTGGCTGTTCTGACGACCCTCGAAGATGGGCTGGAAGTCGCCGCCTTCGCCGTCGGTGCAGTCCCACACCCCGTAGGCCGAGTGCCAGTGGTCGCTGAGACCGGGACGGGCCTCGGCGTCGCGCTGGGTCCGGGCCACGGCCACCACGCCGATGCCGATGAGGATGATGAGCACGACCACGGCGGGAAACCCGATCATCCGTCGCTGTCCGGCCCCGCCCATGGACGCGGCCCGTGCCACTTTTCGTGATCCTGAGGCTCTTGCCACGGCTCACCACGCTACCCGGCCCCACGCCGGAACCCACACCTGTAGGGCTCCCGGCTACTCCATCCGGCTGGTTCGCCCGGTCAGCTCGGCGAACAGCTCCAGGTAGCTCTCGGCGATCCGGTCGGGGCCGGGGGCGGTCTCGGCGTAGGACCTGGCCCGGCGCCCCATCTCGGAACGGGCGGCGGCATCGTCGGCCATCTCGGCCACCGCCGCGCCAAAGCCGTCGATGTCGTCGGGGTCAACCGTTCGGCCGGCGCCGGAGGCTGCCACCAACCGCGCCACCTCGCTGTCCCGATCCACCGCGGCCAGGACCGGGCGGCCCGCAGCCAGCACCGAGTACACCTTGGAGGGCACGCTGGTGGCCCCCAGGCCGGATCGCAACAGCACCAGGTGCACGTCGGCGGCGGCCAGCACCTCGCCGTGGCGGTCGGGCGGCTGCCATCCGGAGAGGTGCAGGTTGTCGAGACGCCGGGCCGCTTCGGCCACCGTCGAGCGGGCCACCCCGGCGCCGTTGACCACGAACTGCACGTCGGCGCGGCCCTGATCGGAGAACCGCTGGGCGGCGGCCACCACCAACTCCAGGGGCTGGGAGTGGCCCAGGTTGCCCGCGTACATCACCACGGTGTTGGCCGGGTCGCCGGCCGAGCCCAACTCGGCCCGATAGGGGTTGTCCCGATCCGACGGGGTGATGCGGGCGGCGTCGGCCGCATTGGGGATCACCACCACCTTGTCGGGGTCGGCACCGGCATCCAGCTTGGACCGCACGTTGGCGGCCATGCCCTCCGACAGCACGGTCACCGCGTCGGACCGCCGATACACCCAGCACTCCAGACGACCGGCGGCCGCCACCACCCGGGCATTGGTCAACACCCCGGTCTGCACGGCGGCGTCGGGAAACACGTCCTGCACGTTGAACACCAGGGGCACCCGCCCGCGCCGGGCGGCCGCCCACCCTGCGGCCCCCAGCGTGAGCGGGGGCGACATGGCGAACACCACGTCGCTGCGGCGGGCGGCAGCCGCCGCGTCGGCCCCGACCAGCACGGTGAAACCGGCGAAGGCCATCGCCCGGGCGGCCAGCCGCCCCTTGTCGGCGGGAAACGGGTACCAACGCCGGATGCGGCCCCCCGGTGACCGCTCGGTGCGCACCATCCGCCCCGACCACCCCTCGGCGACCGCGTGGTCCCGGTACCACGGCAGGCTGGTGATGACGTCCACCCGGTGGCCCCGGGCCACCCACCGTTCGCACAGGGCGGCCATGACCTCCCCGGTGGGGGCGGTGTCGGGCGGATAGTGCGGGCAGAGCACCAGGATGCGCATCTCAGGACCGGGCCTCACGTCGGGCCACTGGGTCCCCGTCGCCCCGGTCCCCGCCGCCCGCCACCCGCTGGTAGAGGGCCACCAACTCCTCCGCTGGATCTCCCCCGGCCAGTTCCCCCACCCGGTTCCGGCCGGCCTCGCTCCACTCCCTGCGGGCGTCGGCGTCGCCCACCAGCGCGCCGATGGCCTCGGCCCAACCGGCCTGGTCGTCGGGGTCGACCAGGCGCCCGCCCGAACCCACCACCTCCGGCAGGGCCCCGGCGTCGGCGGCCACCACCGGACATCCCCGCACCATGGCCTCCACCACCGGGAGGCCGTATCCCTCGTAGCGCGACGGGAACACCACCGCGGCGGCCTGACGGTACAGCCCGTCCAGCACCGACCGGGGAAGGCGGCCCAGTCGGTGCCACCGGGGACCCACCCCGAGTTCGGTGGCCAGGCGGTCCAGGGCGGTGTCCTGTGGGCCGGGTGCTCCGGTGGCCACCACCTCCACGTCCACCCCGTCGTGCGCCAGGCGGGCCAGCGCCCGCAGCAACACCTCGTGGTTCTTGTGGGGGTACGCCACCGCCGGGTAGAGCACGAAGGGGTGGTCCAGATCGGGCTCGACTGCCCCCAGCGGCCCCTCGGCATGACCGGAGGAGAGGTCCACCGGGGCGGACATCACCACCACCGGGGTGTCCGCCGGATCCAGCCGCTCGATCACGCGACGGCGGCAGAATTCGCTCACCGTGATCACCGCGTCGGCTTTGCCCACCGACCACGGCAGCGCCCGGCGCAAGTACCGCCGCTTGATCGGCCCGAAGTGTTCCGGGTGGTCCAACGGCTGGATGTCGTGCACGGTGACCACGACCGGTCGAGCACCCACCCAGGGCACGGTCCCCCCGAGGTGGTGGACCACCGACAGGCCTCGACGCCGACACTGGCGGGCCAGCCAGGTGTGCTCCATGACGACTCGCAGTGCCCGACCCCGGCCCTGCGGCACCACCGACAGCTCGTGGCGTTCGGCCAGCGCCGGGTGGGCCTTGGCGAAGCCGGGCAGCACGAACAGGGTCAGGCGCACCGGGGCATCGGGGGCAATGGCCGACAGAAGCCGGACGGCGTAATCCTCCGAGCCCCCCACCCGGCCGGGCCGCAGCCACAACAGGTTCACCCCCACCGAGATGACCGAACCGGCGGCGTTGGCCTCCCCCATCAGCCGGTCAGCTCCCGGTAGACGTCGAGCAGCCCGGTGGCGGTGCGCTCCCAGGTGAAGCGCTCCGCCACCCGCTCCCGACCCCTGCGGCCCAGTTCGCCCGCGGCATCGGGGTCGTCCAGCAATCCGGCCAACCCCTGGGCGATCTCCTCGGGCCGGGTGGGATCCACCAGCACGGCGGCCGACCCGGCCACCTCGGCGGTGGCCCCCACCGACGAGGTCACCACCGGGGTGCCCTGGGCCATGGACTCCAACACCGGCAGGCCGAAACCCTCGGTCAGACTGGGGTAGCACACCACCGCGGCGGCCCGCAGCAGGGCCCGCTTGTCGTCCTCGGCCACGAACCCGAGCCGACGGATGTGCCCGTTGCCCGACGTGGCCGCCTCGGAAGGGCCGGACTTCCACCCTTGGGGGCCCACCAGCACCAGTTCCTCGTCGGTGCGACCCAACAGGGCCCACCCCTCCATCAGTCGGGCCAGGTTCTTGCGGGGCTCGGCGGTACCCACCCACAGCACGAACCGCTCGGCCAGCCCGAATCGTAGGCGGACCTGCTCGGCGGCGTCGGCGGCCACCTGGGCGTCGTCCACGCCGTAGGGAACGACGCGCACCCGGTCGGCGTCCATGCCGGCCCGCACGCAGTCATCGGCGGTGTGGTGCGACGGGGTCACCACCAAGTCGGCTTCCGAGCAGGTCAGGTCCAGCGATTGCTCGAAGAACCGCAGGCCCCGACGGGTGAAGTGGTCGGGGTGCCGCCGGAAGGCCAGGTCGTTGACCGTCACCGCCAGCGGGACGGTTCGGGGAGGCACGGCCATGCCGGTGGCGTGGATGGCGTCCACCGGTCCGGCCGCCCGTTCCACCGACGGCCACCGCCGGTGATGCCACCCCCAGTAGAGGGCGGTGCGGGGCAACGGCAATGAAGCCATCTCGATGCCGGGGGCAAACGGCGGGGCAGGCGGGCGGCGGTGCCGGGCGGACACCCCCACCAACTCCGGGGGGGTCGAGAGCCGGCCCAGGGCGTTCACGCAGCCCAATGCGGCCGCGGCGGTGCCGCCGGGCACCCGGTGCCAGCACTGCTCCAGCGTGATCGCCACTCTCACCGCCCCGATTCTGCCAGCCCGACCACCCGCCGGCGCGACCACCAGAACAACTGGGCGATCTCATAAGCTGGGGGTTTGTGAGCAGCTTCTGGACGGACAAGCGGGTGCTCGTCACCGGAGGCACCGGCTTTTTGGGCCGAGCGGTGTGCCGCCTGCTCAACCAGGCCCAACCCACCCTGCTCGCCGCCCCGGCCAGCGCCGACTACGACCTGCGCAACGCCGAGACCACCCAGCGGCTTCTGGCCGACGTCGGAGCCGACGTGGTCATTCATCTGGCCGCCCGGGTGGGGGGCATCGGGGCCAACCAGGAACAGCCGGCCAGTCTGTATCTGGACAACCTGCTCATGGGCACCAACGTCATCGAACAGTGCCGCCGGGCGGGTACCGACCGGCTGGTGGTGGTGGGGACCGTCTGCTCGTACCCCAAGCACACCCGGGTGCCGTTCTCGGAGGATTCCCTGTGGACGGGCTACCCCGAGGAGACCAACGCCCCCTACGGGGTGGCCAAACTGGCCCAACTCGTCCAACTGCAGGCCAATCGCCACCAGTACGGTCAGCAGGGCATCTACCTGATGCCCACCAACCTGTACGGACCGGGCGACAAGTTCCACCCCTCGGTCTCGCACGTCATCCCCGCCCTCATCAAGCGGTGCGTGGACGCGGTGGAGGCCGGGGAGGACAGCATCGAGGTGTGGGGAACGGGGACGGCCAGCCGGGAGTTTCTCTACGTGGACGACGCCGCCCGGGGCATCCTGCTGGCCACCGAGCACTACCGGGGGGCCGATCCGGTGAACCTGGGATCCAACCAGGAGATCCCCATCAAGGAGCTGGTGGAGGACATCGCCGACGTCACCGGATTCTCCGGCCGCATCCTGTGGGATTCGACCCGACCCGACGGCCAGCCCCGCCGCTGCGTCGACCCCGCTCGGGCCCGGGTGCTGTTCGGCTTCGAGGCCACCACCCCCTTTGCCGAGGGGCTCCGCCGCACCTACGACTGGTATGTGGCCAACCGTCAGGAAGCGGAGTCCCGGGGACGATCCACCACCGAGAGCCCGTCGGCCCCCACCACCAGCTCCACATCGGCGCCGTCGATGGACGCCACCGGCACCGTCACCGGTCGGGGCTCCAGGTAGCCGGCCAACAGGGCCGCCTCGGTCGCCGCCGCCTCGGTGTGGCGGATCACGCTGTCGGCCACGTTGAACGAGTCGGCGTTGCGGCGGTCCACCACCGAGAACCCGGCTTGCTCCAGAGCAGCCTCCACCCCGGCCACGGTGCCCGATGGCGTGCCGTTCAACACCCGCACCCGAACCCCGGCCCGGCTCCCGGCCTGGAAGAAGGCCAGCACCTCCTCGGCTTGGTCTTCGGCCAGGAGCAGCACTTGTTTGCCGTCGATGGTGGCGTCCACCACCGGCAGCCGATGGCGCTCGATGGCCTCCACCGGGAACGACCGGAACTCGTCGCCCAGATCCACCAGTTGGCCCACCGTGATGCGGTCGTCCAACGTGATGCTGGGGTTGTCGTCGTCCAGCAACTGGTTGGCCACCTGGCGCAGGGCGAACGGGTTGCGGATGCCCTTTTCCACCGCCCGCTTGAGGGTGGCCACCATGAACTCCTGCTGACGCTGGTTGCGCTCCAGGTCGTTCCACACCCCCAGCGGCACCCACGCGTTGTCGTCGGCCGGGTTGCCCCCCTCCACCAGCGTCAATGGACGACGGGTGCGCACGTAGGCCAACGCGGTGTCGGGATCCAGGGTGATCACCCCCGCCTGCTCGATGCGCAGTCCCAGCGAGTCGTCGCGAATGGGCTGGTCGATCTCCAAGGGCACCCCGTCCACCGCCTCCACGATCTGGAGGAACCCGGCGAAGTTGATCTCCACGTAGTGGTGGATGGGCACCCCCAGCGACTCCGACACCGTCTCGATCAAAGTGGCCGGGCCCCCGATGCCCCGGGCGGCGTTGACCCGCTCGCTCCACCCCCGACCCGCGATCGGGACCCACAGGTCGCGGGGAATCGACAGCATGGCCACCCGGTCGGCACCGGGGTCGATGCGCACCACGATCACCGAGTCGGTGAGCAGCGTGTTCACGTCCCGGTCAATGTGGATGGGGCTGTCGGGATCGATGCCCGCCGCGTTGTCGATGCCCACCAGGAGGAAGTTCTGCGCCTCCGAGGTGCTCTGGGTCTCGATGTCCAGCGACAGGCCCACCGTCACCCGGGGAATCTGGCTGATCTCCGACTTCACCGTGGCCAGCCCGTAAGCCCCACCCACGGCGGCGCCGAACACCACCAGGCCGGCCACGATGACGAAGAGTTGTGCCCACGTCCTCTTTCGGCGCCGCCCTCCACGCCTCATCGAACCCGTCCCCGGTCCGATCCCTGCTCGCCTGCCGTCCTCTTCCGGCCAATCCTGCGGTCCACCACCTGCCAGTGTAAGTACACTGCGCCCAATGGAGGTGGCGGCCGTTGCCGTAGTGGGACATCACCTGTGCTCCCGGCTGGCCGATGTCACCCACGACGTCGAGGCTCTGGAATCCCACGGCTTCTGGGCGGTGGCCATCGACTTCCACGGCCACGCGGTCTGTGCCCGCTTCGACTCGGTGCGCCCGGCCCGCCCCTGGAAGGGCCGCCCCTGGAAGGGCCTGCCCGCCGACACCTGGACCACTTCGCTCGACCGCACCGAATTCACCGCCGGGGTGTCCACCATCCGCGACATGATCGCCGCCGGCGACGTCTACCAGGTCAACCTCACCCGTCGACTGAGCGCCCCGCTCATCGACCCCGACACCGACATCGCCGCTCTGGGGGCGGCCCTGGCCGAGGGCAACCCCGCCCCCTACGCCGCCGTGCTCCGGCTGCCCGGCCAGGGGGTCCACATCGCCTCGGCCTCCCCCGAGCGGTTCCTGGTGCGCGACGGTGGGTGGGTGGCGTCGTCCCCCATCAAGGGCACCGCCGCCGACCCGTCCGGGCTGACGGCCAAGGATCAGGCCGAGAACCTCATGATCGTGGACCTGGTGCGCAACGACCTGGGCCGGGTGTGCGACTACGGCACCGTGAGCGTGCCCGCCCTGTTCTCGCTGGAACACCACCCCGGCCTGGTGCATCTGGTGAGCACCGTTCGGGGGCGGCTGGCCCCTGGCCGGGGATGGCCCGACCTCATCGAGGCCGCCTTCCCGCCGGGCTCGGTCACCGGCACCCCCAAGCTGGCCGCCCTCGAGGCCATCGCCGCTCTGGAACCCCAGCCCCGAGGGGTCTACTGCGGGGCGGTGGGTTGGGTGGACGCCGACCGGGGCCGGGGTGACCTGAACGTGGCCATTCGCACGTTGTGGATCGAGGACGACCACCTCCACCTGGGGACCGGCGGGGGCATCACCTACGACAGCGACCCCGAGGACGAGTGGCAGGAAACCGAGTTGAAGGCCAGGCGGCTGTTGGCCGTGGCCACCGGGGAATACCATGGCGTCGGCTGAGCCCCGCATCGTCTGGATCAACGGCTCGCTGCTCCCCGAGGACGAAGCCCGCATCTCCCCCTTTGATCACGGTTGGCTGGTGGGCGACGCCGTGTTCGAGACCCTGGTCATCGTGCGGGGGATGCCGTTTGCCGCCCGACGCCACCTGCAACGGCTGGCCCGCTCGGCCGAGCCGCTGGGCATCGCCCTGCCCGATCCCGACGACGTGCGGGCGGCCATGGTGGCGGTGGCCGCGGCCAACGGGCTCACCGAGGGTCGCCTGCGGGTCACGGTCAGCAGCGGCACCGGGCCGCTGGGCAGCGACCGGGGTGACAGCCCCCCCACCGTCACGGTGGCCGCCACCCCTCAGGCCCCCTGGCCGCCCACCGCGGCGGTGGCCACCGTGGACTGGACCATCAACGAGCGCGGCCCCCTGGCCGGTCTCAAGACGGTGTCCTACGGCGCCAACGTACGGGCCCTGGCCACCGCCAAGGCCGAAGGGGCCGACGAAGCCATCATGGCCAACACCCGGGGGCAGTTGTGCGAGGGCACCGGTAGCAACGTTTTCGTGGCCCACCAAGGTCGGCTGGTCACGCCCTCGCTGGACTCGGGGTGCTTGGCCGGGATCACCCGCCAACTGGTCATCGAGCTCACCGGCGCCGCCGAACTCGACCTGCCCATCGAGGCCCTGGCCGAGGCCGACGAGGCGTTTCTCACCTCCACCACCCGCGACGTGCAGGCCATCGGGGTGGTGAACGGCCACCGGCTCCCCGCCGCCCCCGGCCCCCTCACCGAGGCCGCCGCCCAGGCCTTCGCCACCCTCAAGGCCACTGACCTGGACCCCTAGTCTCCGCCTCCTCGTGGGCGCAGGTGGATCACGTCGCCCACCACCACCCGTCGGCCCCCGTCCAGCACCAAGCCCCCGGTATCGTCCAGTTCCTCGGCCCGCCCCTGCAGCACCCTGCCGTCGCCCAGCTCCACCGACACCGGGCGTCCCAGGGTGACCGACGCCCGGCGAACGGCCGCCAGCAACCGTTGCCGCCCCTCGGGCTCGTCGATGCCCTCCAGCCACCGGGAAAACCGGGCCAGGATCGCCGCCAGCAGCTCCCGGCGGTCGACGGCCGCTCCGCCCACCTCCTCCAGGGTCACTGCCGTGTCGGCCATCTCCGGCGGGGCCGCTCCGGCCCGCACGTTGAGGCCCATGCCCACCACCACCGCCTCCACCCGGTCGCCGCCCGCCACCGACTCGGCCAGCACGCCGGCCAGCTTGCGGTCGGCGACCACCAGGTCGTTGGGCCACTTCAATCCGGGCCGCACCCCGGTCACGGTCTCACAGGCCTCCGCCGCGCCGAGCGACAGGGCGGTGGTCACCAGATGGACGTGGTTGGCCGCCACCGTGGGCCGGATCAGCACAGAGAACAACAGGCTGGACCCCGGCGCGGCCTCCCAGGATCGGCCCCGCCGACCCCGACCCGAGTGCTGATGGTCGGCCGAGATGACCGATCGCGAGGGGGCGCCCTGGCGGGCCGCGGCCAACAGGTCGGCGTTGGTGGATCCGGTGGCCTCCACCCACGTCACGGCAAAACCCGAGATCCACTCCATCGGTTGCCCTGTCCCGGTTGTGTCCACCCGATCCGCCATTCCCAAATTTCCGGCATTCTCACTCTTGGCGCCTTCCCACTATTCGCGAGAGCGGGAGGCGCTCTGGCACCATATTGCCGTGTTGACCAAGGTGTTGGTGGCGAACCGGGGAGAGATCGCCGTGCGGGTGATCCGGGCCTGCCGGGAGATGGGCATCGCCACGGTGGCGGTGTACTCCGAGCTGGACCGCAACGCCCTGCACGTGCGCCTGGCCGACGAGGCCCATGCATTGGGCGGACAAACCGCCGCCGAGAGCTACCTCAACACCGAGGCCATCCTCGGCGTCATCGAGCGCACCGGCGCCGACGGCGTCCACCCCGGCTACGGCTTCTTCTCCGAGAACGCCGACTTCGCCCGGGCCATCACCGACCGGGACGTCACGTTCATCGGCCCCAAACCCGAGGCCATCGAGGTCATGGGCGACAAGATCTCCGCCCGGCTGGCCGCCGAGCGATCCGGGGTCCACGGGGTTCCCGGCACCACCGATCTCATCACCGACCCCCAACAGGTCCGGGACTTCGGGGCCGAGCACGGCTATCCGGTGGCCATCAAGGCGGCCTACGGCGGTGGTGGCCGGGGCATGAAGGTGGTGCCCGACGAGAACGCGGTGGAAGAGGCCATCGAGTCGGCCCAGCGGGAAGCCCTCAGCTACTTCGGGCGCGACGAGATCTACATGGAGCGCTATCTGGAACGGCCCCGCCACGTGGAAGTGCAGGTGCTGGCCGACCACCACGGGAACTGCGTGTACCTGGGCACCCGCGACTGCTCGGCCCAGCGCCGCCACCAAAAGCTCATCGAGGAGGCCCCGGCCGCGGGCATCGACCCCGAGGTATTGACCGCCATGGGCGAGGCCGCGGTGGCCGTGGCCCGGGGCTGCGACTACGTGAACGCCGGAACGGTCGAGTTCCTCTACGAGGACGGGCAGTTCTACTACCTGGAGATGAACACCCGCCTCCAGGTGGAGCACCCGGCCACCGAGCTGATCACCGGTGTGGACCTGGTGGAACAGCAGATCCGGGTGGCCTCGGGACTGCCGCTGCCGTTCACCCAGGACGAGATCGCCATCACCGGCCACGCCATCGAGGTGCGCATCAACGCCGAGGATCCGGCCGAGGGGGCGTTCTTGCCCTCGCCGGGGCTCATCACCGGCCTTCGGTTCCCCAGCGGTTACGGCACCCGCTGGGACGGGGGCTACGAGGCCGGGGACGAGATCAGCCAGTTCTACGACAACCTGGTGGGCAAGCTGATCTGTTGGGGTCGGGATCGGCCCACCGCCATCGCCCGCACGCTGCGGGCCCTCGACGAGTTGGACGTGACCGGGGTGGCCACCACCATCAGCGCCGACAAGGCCATCTTGTCGCACCCCGATTTCGCCGCGCTGGACCACTCCACCAAATGGGTGGAGGACACCCTGGACCTCACCGGCGTGAAGGACGAACCGGCCGGGGGCGACCCGTCCGCGGGCCCCGAGGCTCGGGTGCCCCAGGACGTGGATGTGGAAGTGAACGGGCAGCGCTTCTCGGTGCGGATGTGGATGCCCGAAGGCGTGCCGATGGCCGCGGGGGCCGGTGCCGCTCCCCGCCCCAAACGGTCCAGCCCCGACAAGAGCCGGGCGGCCGGGGGCAGCGGTCAGGTCACCGTGCCCATGCAGGGCACCATCGTGAAAGTGGTGGTGGCCGAGGGCGACAGCGTGGAGGCCGGGGATCCCATCCTGGTGCTCGAAGCCATGAAGATGGAGAACAACGTGTGCGCCGAGAAGTCGGGCACGGTGGTGGAAATCCGGGTGGCCGAGGGCGATTCCGTGGGCGGCGGCGACGTGGTGGCGGTGATCGAATAGCCCCTCAGCCGACGGTATCGGGCCGGGTGGCCCGATACCATGGGAAACGGCTCATGGCCTCTCTCGTCGTCCTTGTCCCCGGTGTCGCCGGTGCCGACCGTTCGCCGACGCCGCTGGAAGAATCGCTGAACCGTCAAACCCGTAGCGCGTGGCGCCTGGCCCACGCCGGTGACGAGGGGCTCACCCTCACTGCCGACGACGTGGTCATCCACCTTGACGGGGGCGCCCGATTGCCGCCCGACGCGTGCGAGGTGATCCTGGCCGCCCTGGCCGACCACCCCGAGGCCGTCGCCCTGTACGGGGATGTCCGGGTCGGTGATCACCGTCGGCCCCGCCCGGCCTGGTCCCCCACCCGGGTGCAATCCGAACCGGGGGCATCACTCCCGGTGGCGGTGCGGGCCGGTTGGCCCCCGTTCGACCCCCAGGACGAGCCGGGGGCAATCGAGCAGAAGCTGGCCGACGCCCACGCCCCGGTGCTCCACCTGCCCCTTGTCCTGTCCAGCCATCCAACGCCTTTGGTGCCGCCGACCACTCCCCTGCCCGATGATCCCCGATTCGAGCCCGGCGGGCGCCCCGGCACCCGACGCCGCCGACCCTCGCCGGGTGGTCAGGCATCGGTGTCCGTCATCATCCCCAGTGCCGGATTCGCCCAGCCCGGCGACCCCACCTCGATGCTGACACGGTGCCTGCAGTCGCTGGGGGGGCTGGAGCCCCCGCCCCTGGAGGTGATCGTGGTGGTGGGCGAGGAGTTCCGGGGCGATCCCCCCCGATCCCACCCCCGGCCGGCGGTGCGGGTGGTTGATCGGGGGACCGGGCCCTTCGACTTTTCCCGGGCGGTCAACCGCGGATTGCTCGCCGCTCGGGGCGAGTTGGTGTTGCTGCTCAACGACGACATCGAGGCCGAGTCCTCCGACTGGCTGGGCCGAATGGCCGCCCACCTCGACGACCCCGGTGTCGGCGCCGTGGGGGCCGCCCTGCTCTACCCCGACCACACGGTGCAGCACGCGGGCATGGTGATCGCCGACGGCCACCCCCTCCATCCCTTCCAGCGGGCGCTCCTGGAGCACACCGCGGCCCACGGCGGCGATGTGGCACGGGACGTGATCAGCGTGACCGGCGCCTGCCTGCTGGCCCGACGCCGTGACCTGCTGGCCCTCGGCGGGATGTCGGAGGTGTTCCCGCTCTCGTTCGGTGATGTGGATCTGTGCCTGCGGCTGCGGCGTCGGGGCCTGCGGGTGGTGGTCGAGCCCTCGGCCACGCTCATCCACCACGAGAGCGCCAGCCGAACCCCGGTGGTGGAGGCCTGGGAATGGGAGCGGTTCGTGTACCGCTGGGGCCACCTGGACGACCCGTGGTACCACCCGGCGTACTGGCGAACCAATGATCCCGACGCCCTGACCGCCAACGCCGACCATCGGGATCCGGTGGACCAACACGGCACCTGGCCCGCCCGGAGCACCACGGTGCCCTCGCGGATTCATGCGGCCCAAACCAACCTGCCGCCGTTGGCGGCACCCATCAATTGGCCGCCCGAATGCACTCGGGCAGGCCACTCCCTTGGGTCGCGCCGGTAGGGTGCAGGCGTGAGCGGGGACGGAAGCGGCGAGGTGATCGACAGCGGGGATCCCGAAGCACTGCGCCGTGAGATTCTCCGGCTGCGCGACCGGGTCCTGGGCGCCGAGGCCCGCAACCAGTTCCTCACCGACCGCACGGCCAATCAGGACGCCCGCATTTCCCACCTCGAGGACCACGGCCGCGAACTCGAGCATCGGATCGGCGAGCGGGACGCCTGGGTGGCCGAGCGGGACACCCGCATCGCCGAGCGGGACGCCCGCATCGCCGACCAGGACCGGCGGGTGGCCGAGCGGGACGCCCGCATCGCCGAACTGAATGGGCTCATGGCCGAAAAAGACCGCCGAATCGCCGACAAGGACGCCCGGATCAGCGAGCTGGAAGGCGAGAATCTCCGCCTGCACCACGACCTGAACCGACCGGCCATCATCCGCATCGCTCGCCGGATCGCCCGCCGCCCCCGCCACCATGAACAGCCCTGATTCCCCCGACTCTCCCGGGATCGGCGCGACCATCACGGCAGAAGCCGAAGCGCGCCGCCGCTCGGACCGCACCCTGGCCCAACTCGAGAGCGACATCCGACAGGCGTGGGCCGACATCGCCCCCACCAAGGCGGTCGTCCATCACGAGGGGCCCCTACTGGACCAAGCCGCCAACCTGGCCGCCCTCGACCCTCACGTTCCCGTCGGCTCACGCCGAGGACTGCACGGGGCCAAATGGCTCATCCGCAAGTTGACCTACTGGTACGTCCGGTTTCTGACCGACCAGTTCAACGTGTTCGCGGGGGTACTGGTCCGGCACCTGCGCCACCAGGAAGACCGCCTCGGGCGCCTGGAGGCCGCCGCTGGAGCCATCGGCCCCCCCACGGCCCGCGTCGGGCCGGCTCTGGTGGGCGACCCGCCCGAGCCCTCGCCCGCGGTGATCAACCAGGTGGCCCTCATGGTCGGACCGGGGCCGTGCCTGGTGGTGTCCGGGGGCGAGGGAGGCATCGTGGAGGCCGTCGGCCAACGAGGCATCCCGGTCTACGGCGTGGAACAGGATCCCGACCGGGTCCTGGCCGGGCTGCGCCGCCGGCTCGACATTCGCACCGATGACCTGCAGGCGCATCTGGCCGGCCTCGAGGACGAGGAGATCGGCACCATCGTGCTCACCGGCGTGGTCGAGGCCCTGGCCCTGCCCACGATTCTGGATGTGTTGCACCACGCCGGCCGGGCGCTGACCAAGACGGGCCGGGTGGTGGTGGCGGTGGCCGACCCCGCCGGCCGAGATCGGGTGGCCGCCGAACTGGGAGCGGGGCTGGGCATCTCCCCGGTCACCTGGCACTACCTGCTGGAGCAGGCGGATTTCGACGCCCTCCGGGAGCCGTGTTCCGACAGCCGCATCACCGAGATCGTGCTGGCCCAGCGAAGCCAAATGACCCCGGAGCCAGGCTCGGCCGCTCCCCAGGCAGGCCGAGAGGGGGGCCGCCCATGAGCCCGTTGGTTGATCTTCTGATCCCGCAAATGGCCGAGGGCGACGCCACCAGCAATCACACCCGGCTCATCCAGGAACTGCTGGAAGAGCGGGGTTGTGAGGTCCGCATCGTGGTCGAGCGCAAGAGTCGGTCCGACGGCGCCACGGTGGCCGTGGACAAGTGGAAGGGCGACGCCCGCATCTCGATCCTGCAGCACTCCATTGGCTCGGAGGTGGCTCAGTGGGTCATCCGCAACCGGGCATCGGTGGTGCTCAACTACCACAACATCACTCCGGCCGCCTTCTTCGAGACCTGGCAGCCGGAATTGGCCCGGAGCGTGACCCGGGGACGCCAACAACTCCGGCAACTGGCACCTCTCACCATTCGGGGCATTGCCGATTCGGAGTTCAACGCCCGAGAACTCCGAGATCTGGGCATCGACGACGTGGTGGTGTCCCCGGTGTTGTGGCACCTCGACCGGGGGGCTCGACCTACCCACACCGGCGAGGGTGCCGTCCCCGAAGACGGGGGTCCCGAGGACGGGAGTCCCGAGGACGGGGGAACGGTCCTGTTCGTCGGGCGATTGGCCCCCAACAAGTGCCAGCACGATCTGGTCGCCGCGTTCGCCGTGTTGAGCCGGTGGCGGCCCCGAGCCCGCCTGGTGTTGGTGGGCGACGCCTCGCCGGTGCAGTACCGGCACTCCCTCAAGAGCCTGGCCGACCGACTGGGGGTAGCCGACCGGGTGGTGTTGGCGGGCAAGGTCTCCGACAAGGATCTGCTGCGGTGGTACCGGCTTGCCGACGTGTTCGCCTGCGCGTCCGAACACGAAGGGTTCGGCGTTCCCCTGGTGGAGGCCATGGCCAACGGCCTTCCGGTGGTGGCCTACGACGCCGCCGCGGTGGCCGAAACCGTGCAGGACGGGGGCATCGTACTGGCCGACAAACGGCCCGTCACCATGGCCCTGGCCCTCGACCGGGTTCTGGGGGACCGATCACTGCGCAACCGACTGCGGGATCAGGGCACGGCGGCGGCCCGGCGCTTCGACATCTCCGCCACCCGAGAACAGATGTGGATTGCGCTGAAGGACCTGCTGGAGGCCGGGGCCTGAGTTAGCTCCGTCCCCCGCGACGCAGCAATCGGGCCAGGGCGTCGTGGACCCGTTCCCGCCAAGCCAGCCGCGCCAGGCGGGCCTGCGCGTGGGCCAGCTCGGCCCGGATGCGGTCCAATTCCGTCTCAAGTTGCGTCTGGCGGGCCCGGGCCCCGTCCCGCTCGGCGGCCACCTCATGGGGAGCGGCCAGGGCGGCCAGCAGCTCCTCTTGCCGGTGGACCTGATGCTCCATGCGGCGGTAGGCGGCCTGCGGCGACCGCAGCCGATCCATGCGGGAGCGACTGCCCGCGTCGTGCAGCTCCGCCACCCTCTCCTCGGGCCGACAGTAGATTCGCGCTATCAGATCGGCCTCCGCCTCGCGCCACCGTTGCAGCAGTGCGGGGTCGATGTTCTCGCCGATCAGCCCGCCCAGATGCATCACCAACCGGTCGTTGCTCCAGGTCACCGGCCAGGGGAGGTGAATCCGGGCGCTCAACAACGCCGACATCGCCTTCCACAGCCCCCGCACCACGGCCAGGCGAACGTCCACGCCCCCGGCCGCCACCCACTCCCGGTCCACAAAGGTGAGGTCGGCCGCCGTGACCCCAAAATCGCGGGCCGCCGCCTCGGGGCGCACCACGAAGTTGTCCGGTCCGGCGTCCAGCCACTCCGGGGGCAGCTTCCGGGTAGTGTCGGCGGGCAGATACGGGTGGGGGGCGTCCACCGACGCCACCGGGGTCTCGTGGGCGGCCAGCTTGTCCCGCCAGGCCGCCAAGCCGCCGGCCACCGCGTCCACGTCGCCCTCGCGGGCCCAATCCAGCAGGCACTGCTCCAGATTGCGGCCCGCCAGGTAGGGCTCCTCGGCCACCTCCACCTGACCGAGCCACCCCTCGGCTTCACGCTGCCGTGGGGCACCCACCAATCGGCGTCGCACGACCACCCCCGAATCGGTGTCGGCCACCACCGCGAGCTGGCGCCAACGCTCCCGGCGGTCGGGCGCCATCCGCCACGCCAGCGCCCCGGCTTCGACCCGACCGGCCACCGCGTCGCCATCACGGCCGGCCACCACCAGGAACGAGTTGGCCACCTCCGGTCCCAGGCCCGCGGTCAGCATCGTGCGGTGGGCCGCCCGGTCGTCGGCCACCAACACCGGCTGGGCGTACTGGCCGCTGGTGGGGTGGCCCACCAACTGATCCACCAGATCGGGCCCGTCGGGCCGGTCGTGGATCGGCTCGGCCAGCACCGTGGTGGGCAGTTTGTAGTCGGGGAAGGGGTACAGCCACCGCTGGGCGACCAATCCGGCGTCGCTCAGCATCCCGGCCAGCTCCCGGCGTGACCAGGTGGTCGGCTCACCGGGCCGGTACCCCTCCCAGCCCACCCAGGGCACGCCCAGGTGATCCTCGGGAAAACCCAGCAGGTACTTGAGCCCCAGGCGATTCTCGATGGCCAGCACCACCACCCCACCCGGAGCCAGGGCGTCGGCCACCTGGCCCAGCAGCCGCTCCGGACCCCCGTCGCCGCCCGGTGCCGTGCCCGCGTACTCCAGCACGCCCACCACCAGGACCACGTCGAAGGCGGCCCGCCGATCCTCGCCCAGCCCGTCCAGCGGGCCGCACAGCACCTCCACGTTGTCCAGACCGGCGTTGCGCTCCGCGATGAGCCTCGCCCGGGCGGCGCTGCCCTCCACCGCGGTCACCACCGCCCCCCGGTCGGCGCACAGGCGGGTGTTGACCCCCGAGCCCGCGCCCACATCCAGCACCCGGTCGCCGGAGCGGATGTCGAGCGGGGCCAACAGCATGGCCCGCTCCGGGGCCAGGTGGTAGGCGGTGGGCCAGTCGTGTACGGCCTCGGCCAGTTCGTCGGCCCCCACCCGTCGGTCCTCGGCTGCCGCCAGCACGGCCAACAGCTCGGCCTCGGCCCCGTCGGCGTAGGGCAACGAGTCGCCGATCATGGTGACGGCCAAGGGCTCGGGCATCACCGTCTTGTCCTCACCACCGAGCCCCCGAACACCACCGCGTCACTGGCCCCCGGTCCGCCAGTCGCCCTCCAGGTTCAACAGCCCGTTGGCCCCGGGATCGGGCTCGCCGGAGACTTGGAGCCAGAACTCCCGGGCCCGGCGGTCGTAGAGAAAGGAGGCGTCGGCATCCTGCACAGCCACGTTCACGTGGAACCCGCCCGAGCGAAACGGGATGCGCGGCAAGTGGAACTCCACCCAACCGGGGCCGTCCACCGTGCCGGGGCGGAACCCGTCGATGTGGGAACGGGGGCCGGCCAGGTGGAGGTTGTTGTGGTCGTAGAACCCCAGCGAGAACACCGGGTCGCGGATCGGCTCGCTGGCCCGGTAGTGGATGCGCACGGTCAGCGGTTCTCCGGAGGCGAAGGTCTTGGGCCGGTGCCCGGCCGCGTCGAAGAACTCCAGCCCGGTGATGCGCAGCGGCGTGTCGCCGTCGGCATCGGGGCGGGGCCGGTGCCCCACCGAGGCGGCCCCCTCGGTGTCGATGGTGTCCAGATAGGCGTTCACCACGTCCGACGGATCGCCCTCGGCGGCCAGCAGGCCCCGATTCAGCCAGGCCATCCGGTCGCAGTTGGCCCGCATCATCCCCAGGTCGTGGCTGACCAGCACGATGGTCACTCCTTGGGAGCGCAGCGACTCCAGGTGGCTGAAGCACCGGAGCTGAAACTCCTCGTCGCCCACCGCCACCACCTCGTCGATGATGAGCACCTCGGGGTCCACGTGGACGGCCACCGCGAACCCCAACCTCACGTACATGCCGCTGGAGTAGATCTTCACCGGGCTGTCGATGAACCCCTCGAGGCCGGCGAACTCGATGATCTGGTCCACCCGGTCGTCGATCTGCGACTTCGGCACCCCCAACACCGAAGCGTTGAGGTAGATGTTCTCCCGCCCGCTCAGCGCCGGGTGAAAGCCCGCTCCCAACTCCAACAGGGCCGACACCCGGCCCTGCACGGCCACCCGGCCCTCGGTGGGCCGATAGATGCCGGCCATGACCCGCAGCAGGCTGGACTTGCCCGACCCGTTGCGCCCGACCAACCCGTACAACGAGCCCCGGGGCACTTCCAGGCTCACGTCCCGTAGCGCCCAGAACGGTTCGCTGCGCACCCGGCGCACCGGCCGGCCCGAACCGGGGCGCATCCCCGTCCAGGCCTCCTTGAGGGAGAGCGGTCGGTCGAGGGTGAGGCGGAAGCGCTTGGACACGCCGTCCACCACCACTGCGTGGTTGCCCATGGCCTACAGCTCCTCGGCGATGTCGCGGGTGCGGGCCTTGAACACCAGCCAGCCGGTGGCGCCCACCACCAGCGACATCAGCGCCATCAACACCAGCCGCAGTACGCCGGGCCAGTCCAGCCCGTACAGCAGCTCCCGGGAGGCCTCGGTGAACTGCGACAGCGGGTTCAACCGGATGATGTCCCGCACCGGCAGCCCCATGGCCCGCTCGGGGATCAGCGACAGCGGGTAGACGATGGGGGTCACGTAGAACAGAAACTGCAGGGCGATGGTGGTCAGATAGCCCACGTCGCGATAGCGCACGTTCCACACGCTCAGCACCAGCCCGATGCCCAGGGCGAAGATCACGAGCAGCATCAGCAGCACGGGCCACAACAGGAACGTCCAGCTCACGTTGAGCAAGCAGACCAGGATCAGCACCAGGATCGAGGCTTCGATGCCGGCCTGGAACAACACGGTGAACAGTGCGGCCACCGCCGGGGCCTCCGGGGGGAAGTACACCTTGCCCAACAGCGACCCCAGGTCCAACAACGCGTTCATCGCCCCGGTGACCACCCCGTGGAAGGCGTTCCACATCACCAGCGCGCAAAACAGGTAGAGCGCGAAGTTCTCGAAGCGGCCGTTGCCCGCCCGTGGGGGGTCGAACTTCAACAGCACGCCGAACACCAGGGCGTAGATGGCCAGCGTGGCCGCCGGGTTCAGCATCGACCACAGCCACCCCAGCACCGATCGCTTGTAGCGCGACCCCAGCTCCCGTTGCACCAACCGGCTGATCAGCTCCCGGTAGCCCCAGATCTCCAGTGGGGCACCCCGCCCGGTAAGCGTTCTCCCGCTGCTCCTGCTGCTCCCGCCCTGCCCGGCTCGCACCGGGCCGGAAGCCGGTTCGGGCGCGGGGGTCGTGGATGGTCCGTTCATGGTTCGGGGTGGCACAGGTAGTCGTACACCCCGGCCAGGTTCTCATCCCACCGGGCGTGGCGGGCGGCGATGTCGGCCAGGCCCTGGCGGGCCAGCCGCTGTTGGGCCGCGGGATCGCGCACCAGCGCCACGATCTCGGCGGCCAGCCCATCGGCGGTCTGGGGTGCTTGGCGGCAGTTGTCGTCGTGGCGCAGCAGCCAGTTCCCCGCCGGGTTCTCGAAGGCCACTACCGCAGCGCCACAGGCCATCAGCTCCAAGGGCAGATAGGAGGGGTGCTCCGAGGTGGTGAGGGCCACGCCGATATCGCAGGTTCGGTACAGGGGTCCGGTCTCGCGGTAGTCGAGCTGGCCCAGGTGGGTGATGAGCGAGTCCATGTGCTCGGGAAAGGACCACGACCCGGCGGTCACGATGCGCACGTCGTCGGCCAGCTCGTCCTTCACCAGCCGGATGGCCCGAGCGGCCAGCTCCCAGCAGTTGCGCAGGTGCCCGGGGCGGGCGTAGACGAACACTGTGGTGGGGCGGTCGGGTTCCGGGGCCGCCCGGCCCTGGGCGTGGAACACGGTGTCGTCCACCGCGGGCCAAAAGCACTGGACCCGGCCCCCGTAGTGGTCCCGGTAGATGTCGGCCAGATGGCCGGTGTTGCACAGCCCGTACAGCCCCAACCGGTAGCTGTGCTCGGCCAGCGCGTACAGGGTGCCCGCCGGGTAGAACATGGGCTCGAAGTCCTGGATCAGATAGAACCGCCGACGCTGAGCCGGGGTGCGAGCGGCAAAGTAGGCGGTGGTCCACATGGTGGCCACCGCGGCGTCGGCCGGGGGCACGTCGTCGGGGTCGAAGGCGAAGGAATCGTGGTACACGATGGGGCAGTCGGCCAGTGACTCGAACGCCGCCGCGACGCCCGACCGGTACCACCGCACGTCGTGGTCCACCGGTCCGGCGGTCACCATGAACCGGTTCTCCACCCCGTGGTGGACGGCCAAGTGGTCGGCCAGGCGGAACACGGTGTGGATGCCCCCGTAGAACGGGTTCTGGAACTCGGGCACGAACCAGTTGACCGTCCTCACCTCTTGGCGGCCCGCCACCGCCCGGTGCCCGCGGCGCACCTCGTCGGCCAGGTTCCGGTCGGCCTCCGAGGCGAAGGCCAGGGCGTGGGCCTCCCCCACGTCGTTGCGCTGATGAAACACCTCCATGGGCCGACCCAGCATCTCGCTGAGTCGGGCGTGTACCCCCGGCGTCTCCTCGCAGTGCAGCACCGGCTCGGGATGGGCGAGGCTCAGATTGGGGGAGAAATAGGGGTCGCCCCCCATGAGCCACCGCTGGTACCACCAGTAGCTGGCGAACACGTCGTTGTCGGGCACGTGGGGCCCCCGGGTGGCCGACTCGGCGTGGGTGATCGGGGTGGCCGCCGACACCACGTTGCGGTAGCCGGCCTGGCGGGCCCGCAGCCCGAGCACCACGTCGCTTCCGCACAGCTCCAGTCGCTCGTCGAAACCCCCGACCCGCTCGAACACCGAGCGGCGCACGGCCAAACAGGCCCCGGTGACGGCCAGGGTGTTGCGGGTCCAGTCGGTGGGTCCCATCAGGCTGTCGGAGTGCGGGGTCATGCCCTGGAACAGGTGGCCGGCCAGACCGGTCATGCCCACCACCACCCCGCCGTGCTGAATGCGGCCGTCCTCGTCGATGAGCTGGAGCCCGACCACCCCGATCTCGGGGCACGAGGCCCAGCCCACCAGGTGCTGGAGCCATCCGGGGTGGCCCGCCGCGGTGTCGTCGTTCAGGAACACCAGCACCTCGCCGGTGGCCAGGGCCGCCGCCCGATTGTTGACCGCCGAGTAGTTGAACGGTTCGTCCCACCAGATCACCTGGGGGTTCAGGTCGGCGGCCTGCTCCCGGTACCAGGCGTCGTTGTCGGCGGTGTGACCGCCGTTGTCCACCACGATCACCTCCACCGCGGGGTAGCCGGCCGACCGAATGAGACCGAAGGCGCCGGCCAGCAGCTCCCGATTGTGGCGGGTGGCCACCACCACGGTGACCGGCACCACCCGTTCGGGCGTCCATGCCAGCTCGATGCCGCTCGTGCCCACGAGGGCTCGGGCGGCCCAGCCCCGGCGGGCCAGCTCCCTCTCCACCACCTCCCGGTGGCGGGGTCCGATGTCGCCGCCGTCGCTCAGGGTCTGGAGCACGGCTGGCACCCGGCTCACCTGGTGATCCTCCACCTCCAGGCCGAGCAGCAGATCCCACCACAGGGCGTCGTCGTCGGCCGCGGTGTGGCCATGACGGGCGGCCGCTTCCGGCGACAGACGGCGGGCCCGCACAGCAAAAGCCCGTCCGACGTAGTTGGCGCCCAGCAACAGGTCGGGCGACCACCCCGGCTTGATGCGGGGACGGCCGACCTGCTCCAGGTCACCCTGGTAGTAGACGCCCTCGGGCATCCCGTCCTGGTGCCACTGCCACACCTCGGCCAACTCCGGGGGGCCGTGGTCCCAGTACACCAGCTCCAAGGCCGGGTCGCGCCACGCCGCCTGCGCCATCACGAAGGCGGCGTCGGGCCGCAACCGGTCGCCCGCCCGCAGCAGCACCACCAGGCCCTGGGGATCACGCCGGGCCAGCCGGTCGAACTCTTCGGCCAGGGCGGCCGGGGCCACCTTGAGCAACTCCACCCGCCCCCACGACTGGCCGTGGACCGACGCCTCGGTGGCGACCAGATCACCGCCGTCGTCCACCACCAAGGCCCACACCTTCAGCGGTCGCACCCACTCCTCGAACCACCGTCGCTGCACGGCCAAGACGCTGGGATCGGCCGGCAGTCGGCAAAACCACTCCCGGTAGGTCACCCCTGCGGGCGGACGCGCCGGCTCCGGGTCGGCCTCCTCCGAGGCCGTCGCTTCAGCCCCCGAGTCCGGCTCGGCATCGACAACGGGGACAGCACCGTCGGCCACACTGAGGCCATGCATCGGACCGGAATCGGGCTCGACGTCGTGGCGACGGCGACGCCATTCGGCCCGGGTGCGGTGGCCCGCGTTTCGGGCCTCCCGCACGGCCACCATGGCCCCGCTCAGCAGCCGTCGGCGACGGGTTCCCGGGGGCAGAACTCGCTCGAGCAGGCCGCGGACCACTTCGACACCCTACCCGTGCGCCCCTGTTTCCCATTCACCCAGGGCAGCAGCCCCAGCGGCCATGACGCGACCGGTTTGGCAGGGGCTACTTGATGGACCACTGCGGGGCTGGGAGAATGTCACTGCGGGCGGCCAACCGTTTTGGACGTTTTATGCATTGGCAGCGGTTGGCGATGGTGAACCGCCCTCGCCTTCTTCCCACGACCGTGGCGCTATCGGCCGCGCTGGCCGTCACCGCCGCGCTCCTCGCCGTCCCCGCCGCCGCGCAGGACAGCACCCCCTCCTCGGTGTCGGTGGTGGACCCCGCCGCCTCGGTCACCTTCACCGGTAGCGGTTGGGGCCACGGGGTGGGCATGGGCCAGTGGGGCGCCCGGGCCCGATCCGACGCCGGGCACAGCGCCGAGGAGATCCTGGCCTTCTACTACCAAGGCACCCGGTTGGTGGAGAACTACGGCCACGCCGAGCCAACCCCCGATCCGACACCCACGACCCCAACTGCGCCGGCTTCGCTGCCGGCGGGCACCCCCACCACCCGGGCGGACGACGCCCGGGTGCGGCTGGCCACCGCCCAGACCACCACGCTCACCCCCGACGGCATGAACCGCATCAGCATCGACAACCAGAACATCCCGGTGGGCGGCCAGGACGCGGCCCGGGCCCCGGCGGGCACCCCCATCACCTTCACCCGCGACGCCACCGGCTGGCACATCACCTACGGCGGCACCGACATCTGCCCCGAGGGGTGCGCCGGACAAACCGCCCAGCTCCATTTCGCCACCGACACCGCGGTGGCCGTGTCCACCACCGGACGCTCCTACTCCCACGGCCGCATCAACCTCATCGCCGTGGACGGAGAACCGGACCGATTCCACATCACCCTGGACTCGTTGACGGTGGAGAAGTTCCTCGATGATCCCGCCGTCGAGCCGGTCGTTGCCGGCCCCGCCCCCACCGATCCCGGCCCTGCCCCCACCGATCCCGGAGACGTGGCCGTGGTGCTGGCCGCCGCCGGGGCCACCACGCTGACCCCCGAAGGCCTCAACCGGGTGTCCATTGACGACGCCGACATCTCCTACCGGGGTCAAAGCCCGGTCCGGGCTCCCCACGGCACCCCCATCACCGTCGCCCGGGTGGAGGGCCGGTGGCGCATCGCCTTCGCGGGCAACGACGTGTGCGGCAACGGCTGTGCGGGAGATACCGCCCAGATCCACTTCGGCACCGACACTGCGGTGGCCGTGTCCACCACCGGACGCTCCTACTCCCACGGACGCATCAACCTCATCGCCGTTCCCGGAGATCCCGGTCGGTTCCTGATCGTCCTCGACTCGCTGACCATCGCCAAGTTCTTCGGCGATCCTCACAGCGCCCTTTCCGCCCTGCCCGCCGACGATCCCGCCACCACCCCGGTGGAGGTGACCCAACCGACCACCGGCACCACCAACCCCGAGGACACCATCCGCATCCACCTGAGCACCACCTCCAGCACCACGCTCACCCCACCGGGGATCCACCGCATCACCGTGGACGGCCAAGGTGACATCCAGGTGGGGGCGGGCACCCCGGTGACGATCACCAACCACGCGGGCCACTGGCACATCGTGGCCAACGGGGTCGACCGCTGCGGCACCGGCTGTGTGGGCCGAACCGCCCAACTCCACTTCGCCACCGGCACGTCGGTGAGCGTTTCCAACACCGGACGCTCCTACTCCCACGGGCGCATCAACCTGGTTCCCGCCGGGGGTGAGCCCGGCCAGTTCTACGTCATCCTCGACTCGCTGTCGATGGAGAACTACCTGCGGGGCATCGCCGAGACGCCGATGAACTGGGGCCTGGCCGTCCACGAGGCCCAGGCCATCGCCGCCCGCAGTTACGCCACCGCCACCCTCCGGGAACGGCGGGCCTCCAGCTCCTGGAACCGGCCGTTCGACCTGTACTCCAACGTGTGGGACCAGGCCTTCGTGGGCGACACCCGGGAACGCCACCCCGACGCCGCCACCTGGCTCCGGGCGGTGGAGAACACCGCGGGCCAAGTGCTCTACCACAACGGGGCCGCCATTCGGGCCTTCTACTCGGCCTCCAACGGGGGCTACACCGAGCGCAGCGGGTACGTGTTCGCCACCGATCTTCCCTATCTGATGGCCCTGCCCGACCCCTTCGACGCCCAGAGCCCCAATCCCTACCGCTCCTGGACCCGCACCTACTCCGTGGCCGACCTCAACCAGTGGTTGAACGACCACGCCGACACCGCCGTGGGCCGCCTCATCAGCATGGAGGTAGTGGGTGGCGTGGGGCAATCGGGCCGCCTGGACAAAGCCCAGATCGAGATCACCGGCACCACGCGCACGGTCACCGTGAGCGGTAGTCGGCTCCAGAGCCGAATCAACACCGCCGCTCGCGAAAGCGGGAACGACGCTCTGCTGTCCACCCGGTTCACCTTCGACGTGCCCCCGGCCACCGTGGCCGTCGGCAGCCCTCCACCCACCGACCCCACCGACCCCGACGACCCCGACGACACCACGCCTCCCACCGAGGTCGTCCCCGCCGACCAGACGTTCTACTCCGGGGTTATCGACGGTCCCGACTTCTGCTTGAACCACAGCCTCGGCGGGCCGGTCACCCATGCCTTCGACAGCGACGGCGACGGGGTGGCCGACTTGTGCTCGCTGCCCCGCACCCGACGGGAGGCGGTGGCCCACCAGCGGACACTGGAGGAACTGGCCCTGGTGAAGCAGGACATCTTCATCGCTCGTTTCGCCGAAGAATGCCGGTCGGTGGCCGACTCCTTCGGCGAACCCGAACGGGAAGCGGTGGACGAATGCCAGCAGTACCGGGACCTTCCCACCAGTACACCCGCCGAGGTGACCTCTCCGTCGGGATCGACCGACGAAGGCCAGGAACCGGCGACCGTCCGGGAACCGGACCAATACGCCGAGGACGATCCTGCGTTCTACTCCGGCACCATCAACAGTCCGGACTTCTGCTTGAACCACAGCCTCGGCGGGGCCATCACTTTTGCCTTCGACAGCGACGGCGACGGGGTGGCCGACATCTGCGCCCTACCCCGCACCCGCCGGGCCGCGGTGGCCCGCCAACGGGCGCTGGATCACATGTCCGAGGCCTCCGAGGAACTGGAGATGCTCTACGAGGCCCTGTTCCTATTGAATTGCCTCAACGGACCGTCGACGCTGGGAGAACCCGAACAAGAGGCCGTCGACGCCTGCCAACCCCACATCGCCTCGGCCATGGCTTGAGGCGAGCCACCCCGTGAGCCTGCGTCGGCTGGGCCCGATGCTCAGCCCGAGAAGTCGGCCACCAGGCGCCGGAGCGCTTCCCGATAGTCACCGGGCTGCTCGAGCCCGGCCAAGGCAAGGGCTCGGTTCTCCAGCACGGAATTGAACGGGCGAACCGCGGGCCGCGGTGGATCCAAATCGGCGGTGGTGATGGGCTGCACCCGGTCGGGGTCACCGCCTGCGGCACGGAGAATCTCCCGGGCGAACTCATTGCGGGTGGCAGCCCCCTGGTTGGTCACGTGGTAGAGCCCCGGCCGGCGGTCGGCGCACAGTTTCTCGATCACCACCGCCACATCGGCGGCGAACGACGGCGATCCCCGCTGGTCGTCCACGAACCGCAACGGGCCGGCCTCGCCGGCCAGCCGCAGCACGGTGCGCACCATGTTGGGGCCGTGGCGACCACACAGCCACGAGGTCCGCACCACCGTGGCCGCCTCGCCGGCCTCCTGTTCACCGGCCAGCTTGCTGGCCCCGTACACCGACCGGGGATCGGGCCGATCCCACTCGTGGTAGGGCTCGGCCTGGTCACCGGAAAACACGTAGTCGGTGGACACGTGGCACAGGTGGGCGTCGAACCGACGGGAGGCCTCGGCCAGGTGGCGCACCGCCAGCGCGTTGGTGCGGTAGGCACCGTCGGCGTCGGATTCGCACCCGTCCACGTCGGTGAAGGCGGCGCCGTTCACCACCACGTCGGGTCGGATGGCCCCCACCGCCCCCAGCACGTGGTCGCGCCGCCCCACGTCGAGGGTGTCGCGGGGGGCGGCGGTCACCTCGTGGCCCAGAGCCGTCAACCGGTCCACCACCTCACGCCCGAGCTGACCGGCGGCCCCGGTGACCAGCACCCGCATCAGCTTGATTCCTTGGCCATCACGGCCTGCTTGATGGGCTCCCACCACCAGCGGTTGTCCCGGTACCACGCCACGGTGGCCGCCAGGGCCTCGTCCAGATCCTCTCGGGGCATCCACCCCAGGGAGGTGATCTTGGCGGCGTCCACCGAGTAGCGCCGGTCGTGGCCCAATCGATCGGCCACCGGCTGGATGAACGACTGGTCTCGCCCGCACAGGGCCAACAGGCGGTCGGTCAGTTCCCGGTTGGTCAGCTCCCGGCCCCCGGCGATGTTGTAGATCTCCCCCGGACGGCCTCGGCGCAACACCAAGTCGATGGCTGCGCAGTTGTCGCGCACATGGCACCAGTCCCGCACGTTCAGACCGTCGCCGTACAACGGCACGGTCAACCCGTCCAGCAGGTTGGTGGTGAACCGGGGGATGAGCTTTTCGGGGTGCTGGTAGGGGCCGTAGTTGTTGGACGAGCGGGTCACCATCACCGGCAGGTCGAAGGTCGCCCGGTAGGCCAGGGCGATCAAGTCCGATCCGGCCTTGGTGGCCGAATAGGGGGACCGGGGGGCCAGCCGGTCGGCCTCGGTGAACGATCCCTCCGAAATCGAGCCGTACACCTCATCGGTGGACACGTGGACCATCTTGTCCACCTGGAGTTGGCGGGCGACGTCGCACACCACGTTGGTGCCGTCGCAGTTGGTGCGGACGAAGGCGTCGGGGCCGACGATGGACCGGTCCACGTGGCTCTCGGCGGCGAAGTGGACCACCGCGTCACAACCCTCCATGGCGGCGGTCACCCCGGCCAGGTCGCAGACGTCGCCCCGGATGAATACCAGCCGGGGGTCGTCGTCCAGATCCTGCAGGCTCTCCCGGTGGCCGGCGTAGGTCAACGCGTCGTACACCACTACGTGGTCGTCGGTGTGGCCCAGCACCCAGCGCACGTAGTTGGAGCCCACGAACCCGGCCCCGCCGGTCACCAGGAGCCTCATGCCACTCGCAGGGTCATGCCACCGGGAGGCTCACGTCACCCCACGGCGCCGAATCGGGGGCGCAGATGGTCGGGGATGGCCGAGCGGCGGGGTAGCGACTGATCCCGGGCCGACAAGACCGGGGTGTCCACCCCCCAGTCGGCGCCGATCTCGGGGTCGTCCCACGCCACCCCCAGCTCGTCTTCGGGGTTGTAATAGCCGTCCACCAGGTAGGTGATGGTCATGTCGGACAGGGCGGCGAAGCCGTGGGCCACCCCCGCGGGGATGTACACCCCCCGGTGGTGGTTCACGCCGTCGGGCTCGGTGCCCAGCGGCAGCGTCACCGTGCGCCCGTCGGTGGGCGAGCCCACCCGCAGGTCGTGGAGCACCACCCGGGCCTGCCCCACCGGTACGTACCAGTAGTCGGCCTGATGGCGGTGGTAGTGCAAACCCACCACCGAACCGGCCCGGCGGTCGCCCCGATTGGCCTGCACCATCTCCCGGACTCCTGGGATCCACTCGCGGCGGTAGGTCTCCACGAACAGGCCCCGTTCGTCGCCGTGGACGTCGGGGGTCACGATGAACACCCCCGAGATCGACTCGCACGGGCTGACGGCAGCCACGGGCTATCCCAACTCCAGATGGGAGTGGTCCCCCAGCATGAGCCGCAGGCCCCGGCGCAGGTCGGGCGATCGGGACACCTGTACCTGCTGGCCGACCAACGAATCGGTGATCCGACCCACCCCGTCGATGCGGCTGTGGTCCAACACCACCGAGTGGTCCAGTTCGGCGTCGGTGATGGCACAGCCTTTGCCGATGGAGGTGTAGGGGCCGATGAAGGCGTTCTCGATGCGGGTGTCCTCCCCGATCACCACCGGGCCCCGCACGGTGGAGTTGACGATCTTGGCCCCCGGCGAAACCACCACCCGCCCTTCAACCTTGGAGGCGCCGTCCACCCCCCCGTCCACCCGGCGGACGATGGTGTCGAGCACCAGGCGATTGCATTCCAGCAGGGGGTCCTTCTTGCCGGTGTCGATCCACCAACCGTCCAGGAGCTGGTGGCTCACGTGATGGCCACCATGGATCAGCCAGGCCAGGGCGTCGGTGATCTCCAGCTCGCCCCGATCCGACGGCTCGATGGCCCGCACCGCGTCGTGGATGACCGAATCGAACAAGTACACCCCCACCAGCGCCAGGTTGGACGGGGGCTGCGCGGGCTTCTCCACCAGGTTCACCACCCGGCCGTCGGGGCCGATTTCGGCCACGCCGAACGACGACGGGTTCTCCACCGGGGCCAGCAGAATCTGGGCCCGACACGGCCCGGCGTCGGATCCGTCCAGCAGGCTGGGGCGTTGGCGGCGGGCCTCGAAACGCTCCACGAACTCGGCCAGGCCCTGCTCCAGCATGTTGTCGCCCAGGTACATCACGAAACAGTCGTCGCCCAGAAAGTCCCGGGCGATGAGCACGCAGTGGGCCAGCCCCAGGGGCGCCTCTTGGTGGATGTAGGTGATCTGCACCCCGAAGCGGGCGCCGTCGCCCACCGCCTCCTGGATTTCCCCCGCAGTGTCGCCCACCACGATGGCCACCTCGGTGATGCCCGCGGCGGCCATGTCCTCGATGCCGTAGAACAGCACCGGTTTGTTGGCAATGGGAACCAGTTGCTTGGCCCGGGTGTGGGTGAGCGGACGCAGCCGAGTGCCCGCACCCCCCGAGAGAATCAAGCCCTTCATCCGCTGGCCAGTGTAGGACCCGACCGACGGATCCGGTTACACCGGGTGCCGGTGGCTTTTCCCGACGGGGCCCCCTCAGGGGCCGGCCTCAGGGCCCAGCTCGACAGGAGGCCCTCGCCACTCCCTCTTCGTTCAGGGCCCAGCTCGACAGGAGGCCCTCGCCACTCCCTCTTCGTTCCAGCCGTCGGCGTTGCCCGCCTGCACGAACAACTCGGCGCTTTCCCCGGCTCGGAAGTGGTCGACCACCTTGGTCCGTCGGGTCTGTAACAGCCAGGGATACCCCAGATCGGTCTGCACCCGGTAGCGGGTGGCGCCGGGCACCTGGTTCCAGAGGAACGTGATCCGGGTTGCGGTCGCCGTGCAGGAGACGTCGATGTCGCCTCCGGGGGCGGTTCGACAGGTTCCGATGCCCGTGGGGCCGAGTTCTTCGCCCCGGTCGTTCACTGCTCGCACTTGCATTGTCACGTCGGTGTCGGGTGGGAGGTCCCGGCCGGTGAACGACGTGGCCGAGTACTCCTCCCACAACCAGCCGTCCCGGCTCACCCGGTAGGCGTCGGCGCCCGACACCTCGTTCCACCGCCAGGTCGCCGACGTCGACGTGGTGGAGCACCACACCCCCATGGTGGTCTCGTCGTCGGGCGGCTGGGCGACGGCCGGCGAGGTGTCGGAGACCAGCACGCCGTGGAGCATCACCGCCCCAGTGGCCACCGCCAGCGCCCCCACCAGGATGGGAGCCGGCACGTGACGGCGGAACACCGGGGCCACCGCCACCGCGGCCAACGGCACGATGGCCAACCCGTACCGGCCCGGAGCCAACGCGTCGCGCGACAGCGTCCAGTAGTTGGTCAACATCACCAACAGGCCCATGCCCACCATGGCGGCGAACACCCCGCCCACCAGGGCCCGATGAGCCGACTTGGCCGCGGCGAAGGCCACCGCCGCCCCCAACAGCACCAGCAGCCCGATGTCGGCCATTGCCCCCAAAGGCACCAGGGCGCCTCGGGGGAGGACATCGGGGATCCACTGGTCACGAAACGGCGTGACCACCGCTCGGATTTGCTCGTCCAGCGATTCCCAGCGGAAGGAGTCGAAGCGTTCCGAGAGATACAGGGGCAGGTTGTGCTCTTCGTCCAGCTTGCGGGCGTTCTGCCACCCCCGCCAGGCCGCTACCACGGCCAACGCAGCCCCGACCGACGTCCCGGCCACCTTCAGCCGCTCCCCCACCCGATCCCGCTTCTGCCACACCCGCACCCCCAAGTAGATCGCCACCACGGCCACGGCGGCCGAGTTGGTCATCCGCAAGGCCACGGCCACCGCCGAGGCCGCCGGTAGCATCCACCACGGCCACCGGCCCGCCTCCCATTTCAGGAGCGCCACCGCCACCAGGGCCCCCCCGAGCAGTCCGGTGGCGTCGGGGTTCACGAACGCCGAGGCATGAATCACCATGGGCGACACCCCGAGTAGCCCGACCACCGCCATGCGACCCCCGAGGCCCACCCCAGCCAAGCCCAGCGCGTACCACACCGCCGCCAAGCCGGCGGCCAGCCACGCAACCCCGACCAGGCGATACGCCACCAGCGAACTCTCCACCCCGGGAAGGCCGCCCACCGCCTCGCCGATCAATCCGGTGGCGGTGTAGTAGACCGGGGTGTGCAGGTAGGCGGAGTTGTAGCCGAGCGAATGCGAGCGGGCGGGATCGGGTTGGGGGTCCCCGCAAGGCGGCAGATTGGAACTGCCCGGCCCCCAGTCGGGGATGTCGACCCCCCGGCAGGCGAATACCCCCATGGCCTCCGCCCCGTACTGCTCGCCGATCCGCACCCCCGCCGACGGTGCCTTCAGCGCGTAGTCGAAGTGCTGCAGTTCGTCCACCCGAGAGAAGTGAGGATGATCCTTCCCCTGCAACACGGTGATGGCCACCGCCACCACGACCACCACCATCAGGCCAACCGCGCCCGCCCCCCGCTTCGAGGCCAGAGCGGCCCACACCCGGCGAGCCCGGTTGCTCGTCCTGGGCAGCCCTACGACGCCGCTCATCGATCCGGGCAGCCGTTGGGCACGAGCTGGGTCTCCACGTTGAACCGGCACCGATAGTCGTTCAGCAATGCCTCCTGGGCAAGAACCAGCTCGTCGCGGGCGGCAAGTTCCTCCCGCGTGGGATCCTCCGGCGCGGGCTCACCCATCGGCGCCACGGTCGGCGGGGGGGCACCAACGGGCCGGCCGTCGACGCAGCCCCCGGGCACGGTGTGGGTGTCGAAGTCGAACTGACAGCGGAAGCGGAACAGTTGCTGCTCTTGCGCGGCGATCAGCGCATCACGGGCGGCGACGTCGTGGGCGGTCATGATCTCCCGGCGAAACGTCAGGTTGTCGGGCACCTCCGGCCCGCACCCCGCCATCAGCCCCAGAAGCACGGCCCACCCGGTGAGGATCACCGTCACGCGGACCCGCGGTGCAGGCGCCGTCCCCTCGGCAATCCGTCCGGACCGGGTACCCCCTTTCACCCCCAGCAACCTACCGCGCCGATGGCGGGGGTCCGTGGTGGGCCGACCTCGCCAGGAGCGCCCCATTTCGAGCAGGACAAGAGCGCTCGTTTCTGCGACACTCCACGAGATGTCTGCGGGGAATCGGGACCGTCTGGCGTTGCTGACGGTGCTGGTGGCGGTGGCCGTGCTGGTGGGGCTGCACGTGCGGGACCACCCGGCCCTGTCCCACATCGATGAGCTGCAGCACATGGACTACACCCTCAAGTCGCCGTTTCACGTGCCCCGCCATGGCGACGTGATCGGTCCCCAGGCCATGCAGGAGGCGGCCTGCCGGGGAATCGATTATCCGTTGCGGCTGTCCATCGATGCCCTGAACGACTACCTGCACCTCACGGGGGCCCGGGGGGTGGCCACCATCGGCCCCGAGAGCGTCCGCCGGGTGGAGTTGCCCGACTGCCGGTCGCTGCTGATGACGCCCGACCAGTTTCCCAACTCGGGGCTGAACACCGCCTCACCCCATCCGCCCGTCTACGCCACCACCACCGCCCTGGGAGGCGCGGTCATTGAGGTGGTCCCTGAGGTGGGCAGCCCGGTCACCGGGGCCCGGCTGATGGGCATCGTGTGGCTCGGGGCCGCCGCCGTGGTGCTGTGGTACGTGCTGGGCAGCCTGGGGGCGTCGATCTGGGCCAAGGCCCTACTGCTCGGGCTGTTGGTGGTGTCCCCTCGGGTGCTGCACGAGTCGTCCATCATCAACCCCGATACCACCGCCCTGCTCGGCGGGGCGCTGGTGCTGGCCGCCGCGGTGCGCTGGGACCGGCAGCGGGCCCCCGGATGGCTGCTGCCCATGGCCGCCCTGGTGGCGGTGTGGCTGAAGTTCACCAACTCGATGGCGGTGGGCGCGGCGGTGATTTATCTGGCCATCCGGGCCTGGCAACGCCGAGGCACCCCGGATGACCCGGATCGGAGGGAAGGCCCGCGCGTCACCCGCCTGGTGGCCGTCGCTGGGGTTGCTGTGGTGCTGACGGTGGGCTCCATCGTCGCCTGGTCGGCCGTACAGGACGCTCGCGGGCTGATCCCTGCCGAGCAGTTGCCCACCAACGCCATCTACCGGGTGGACAGCTTCCAGTGGAACAACTTGGGCGACGAGCTGACGGCCGCGGTCAGCCCGCTGCGGGATCCGTTCGTCCCCGACACCCTGCCTCGCAACTGGTTGGAACCCCTGGGTGACGCGCTGAACCTGCTGGTGCTCGCCGGACTGGGGGCGGTGGCCGTGTTTGCCGCCCGGGGGTCGACGCACCGGGCCCTGGCCGGGGCCACGGCCATCGCCATGGTGGCCACCGGGGTGGTGACCATGGTGGCCAGCTACGTGACCATGAGCGTCTACTTCGACACCAATCCCCGCTACGGGCTGTCGCTGTTGCCCTTTGCCGTGGCCGCGATGGTGCCGGTGATCGGCCACCGCCCCATCCGTTGGGGCGTGACCGCCGTGGTGCTGGCCACCGCCGGGGCCACCCTGGCCGGTGTGGCTGCCTAGCCTTGGATTGACCACATTCGGTCGCGTGGCTGCCTCGTCCTAGTCTTTCCCTGTGTCCGTCCCCCGGCTGATCGCCGTCATTCCGGCCTACAACGAGGCCGACACCGTGGGCTCGGTCATCGCCGAGGTGCAGCGGGCCAATTCAGGAGAGGTGGAAGTGGTGGTGGTGGACGACGGATCGTTCGACGCCACCTCGGGCGTGGCCGCCGGGGCCGGGGCCACCGTGCTGCGCCTCCCGGTCAACATGGGTTACGGCGCCGCCCTGCGGCTGGGGTTCCGCTACGCCGCCGGCCGCCCGTGGGACCACGCCGTGGTGCTGGATGCCGACGGCCAGCACATCGCCGCCGAGTTCCCGGCCCTACTGGCAGCCATCGACGGCGGTGCCGATTTGGTGCTGGGCAGCCGATTCCACCCCGGCTGCTCCCAGACTTACCCGGTGTCGCCAACCCGGCGGTTGGCCATGCGCCTGGCCGCCGTGGTGCTGCGCCACCGCCGCGGGGTGTTCCTCACCGATCCCACGTCGGGTTTCTGGGCCTTGTCCAGGCCCTGCGTGGAGCTGTTCTCCCGGCAACTCCCCGCCGGCTACCTCGACAACCTGCTCGGCCTGTCGATCGCCGCCCGGGCCGGGCTGGCCATCGCCGAGGTGCCGGTGACCATGGCCCCCCGCCAAGGAGGCCAGCCCACCGCCAAGGGCGCGGCGCTGGCCTTCCACTACGTCAGAACGCTGCTGGCGGTCCTGATCGGAGGTCGTTCATGAGCCTTGTTGCCCTGTCGCACGCCAATCCGATGGCAACCGGATCATGAGCCTTACTGCCCGGGTGGTGTCGGCCCTGTTGGCCGCGTTGGTGGTGGTCATCATCCTCACCCTGCAGCGTCGGGGCGGGCTGGGATCGAAGTACGGCCTGCTGTGGGCCACCACCTCGGGGCTGATGCTGGTGTTGGCCGCCGTCCCCGACGTGGCCGACACCGTGGGGGGCTGGCTGGGCGTCGACTACACCCCGTCACTGGTGTTCATGGCCGCTTTGGGCTTCGTGCTCATCGTGTTGGTGCACTATTCCGGTGAACTCAGCCGCTCCGAGCAGCGCATCCAGGTCCTCATGGAAGAGGTCGCCCTCCTCCGCCGCCAACTGGAAGAACAGGATGGTGAGGCTGAGGGCGAGACCGCAGCCGGGGGCTAACCCACGGGGGCGGGGGCGCAGAGACCGTCGAGTTCCACCACCTGGATCTTGTCGCGGTTCTCCCAGGTGATGGGCTGGTCGGGATCGGGCCGCAGCTTGTACTCCCGGAACGACATCTCGCTGGCGTCGAAGGCCAAGAGCCGCCCGACCAGGGTGTCGCCGTGGCCCAGGATCAGCTTGATGGCCTCCAGAGCCTGGATCGACCCCACGATGCCGGGCAGCACGCCCAGCACGCCGGCCTCGGCGCAACTGGGAGCCAACTCGGCGGGGGGCGGCTCGGGGATCATGTCCCGGTAGGTGGGACCGTTGCGGGGGTCGAACACCGTGACCTGGCCCTCGAACCGGAAGATCGACCCGTGGACCACAGGGATACCCAGCTTCACCGAGGCGTCGTTGAGCATGTAACGCACCGGGAAGTTGTCGGCCCCGTCCACGATCACGTCGTAGTCGGCGATGATGTTCAAGATGTTGTCGGCCCCGAGCCGCACGTCGTAGGTCACCACGTTCACATCGGGGTTCAGGGCGTTGAGCGTCTTCTTGGCCGAGTCCACCTTGCGCTCGCCCACCCGGTCCAGGTTGTGGAGGATCTGGCGCTGGAGGTTGGAGGCGTCCACCACGTCCATGTCCACGATGCCCACGGTGCCCACCCCGGCAGCGGCCAGGTACAGGGCGGCGGGAGAGCCCAGCCCGCCCGCACCCAGGCACAGCACCTTGGCGTTCAGCAGTTTGAGCTGGCCCTCAGTGCCCACCTCCGGCAGCAGCAGGTGGCGGTGGTAGCGGTTGCGTTGCTCGGGGGTGAGCGACGACGGCAGGGCCCAGGGGCGGCCCTCGTCCTTCCAGCGGTTGAAGCCGCCGTCCATGGAGATCGGCTGGGCGTAGCCCATCTCCTGCAGCGTCACGGCGGCGAAGGCCGAGCGAACGCCGCCGGCGCACATCACCACCACCGGGGCGCCCTTGTCGGGCAACCGGTTCTCCACGTTGGGCTCCAGGTTGCCCCGGGGGATGAGGACCGATCCCGGTACCACCCCCTGCTCGAACTCGTCGGGCTCGCGCACGTCGAGCAGCACCGCACCCTGGTCCAGCAGGGCCTGGGCCCCGGCCGGGTCGGTTTCTCGGATCTTGGACTTGGCTTCTCTCAGCAGGTCTCGGAACGTGGGCATAGCGGTGTGTACCTCGGTCGGGCCGGACATCGGGTCAAACGGACATCAATCCCCATAAATCCTACTGAATTAGTCCGATTTGGCCAACCTCTATTCGCACCGGTGGCCCGCACCGGTCAGAGGGCAAGGCCCATCCGGGGCCGCACCGGTCAGGAGGCGACGATCACCGGCAGCGCGTCGCTGATGGAGGCGGGCAGCACAACCGTGGCCATCCCGTCGAACGGCGTGGGGTCGGCGTTGACGATCACCAGCCGGGCCCCGGCCTGGTGGGCGATGGGCACCACGTTGGCGATGGGATACACGGTGAGGGTGGAGCCCACCGCCAACAGGAGGTCACACTCCTGGGCGGCCTGCTCCGACCGGGCCAGATCCTCCATCACCAGGTTCTGCCCGAAGGAGATGGTGGCCGACTTCAAGATGCCTCCGCAGATCAAGCACGGGGGGTCGGCCTCCCCGGCCCGCACCCGCTCCAGGGCGCTCGCCATGGGGTTGAGATCCCCGCAGGTCAGGCAGCGGACCTTGGAGGTGGTGCCGTGGATTTCCACCAGCCGCTCCTCCGAGGTGCCCGCCGCCCGGTGCAGGCCGTCCACGTTCTGGGTGATGAGGGTGTGCAGCTTGCCCTGGCGCTCCAGCTCCACCAGGGCCCGGTGACCGGGGTTGGGACTCTTGCCCTCCCACATCGACCCCTCGGCCAGTCGCTGCCAGTTCCGCTTGCGCAGTTCGGGGTCGGCCACGTACGACGACAGAGTGGCCGTCTTCTCCGCTTCGGGGTTCTTGGTCCACAGCCCCTCCGGCCCCCGGAAGTCGGGGATCCCACTGTCGGTGGAGATGCCCGCCCCGGTGAGCACCACCACCCGCTCGGCCTCCTGCACCAGCGTGCGGGCACGGTGCAGTTCGTCACCCAATTCAGAAATCGGTTGCATCGGTCCTCCCCTCTCTCTGTTCGGCTATCTCTATCCGCCCTACCTCGATCCGCCCCATACGGCCCTTGACAGCACGCTATGGAAATAGGCAATATGCATTGAAAGCTTCCTCCTCACCTCGGGCCGGTCCTTATCCGGCAGAAACGATTGTCTCATGGCAACACCCTTCACCCACGGTTCCCTGTGGATCGAACCCTGGCGCGACCTGATCACCGAGGAACACGGATACGACCCCCGGTCCAGGTACGTGGAGCAGTTCTGGCTCGGGGTCGTCGGTCCCACGGCGGCGTGGCTGTTGCGTTTCGTGGCCCAGGAGTTCGACAACTCGCCCGACGGGTTCGAACTGGCGATGACCCCGGTTTCCCTGCAGTTGGGCATCAGCCCCAAGCCGGGGGCCCGGGGCGGGCTCGAACGCGCCCTGCACCGGCTGGTCATGTTCCGCCTGGCCGCGGAGGGCCACGCCGGCTACGCCATCCGGCGACGCCTCCCCCCACTCAACTCGTCCCAGCTCCGCCGCCTACCCGAACACCTCCAGCGAGCCCACTCCTCCCACTACAAGCCCGCCGCCTGACCAGTGCCGCCGGCCGATCCCATTCCCATCAGCCCGATGTAGATGCGACCTCTGCCCAACGCCGCCGCGATTCCGACGGAGCTACCGCAGCATCCTCGGCAAGGCCGGCTTCTACCTGGGCGAGAACCTCAGGATTCCGTAGCAGTGCCGCTTCATGGGCCGTCATGACCACCGCTGGCGTCACTGTCTCAATGGGGTCCACTGATGCATCCATGTCCACAGGCCCCACCGTAGCGTGCCGTCGAGTCTCCCGGACCGCGACAACCAGGATCTCATCGTGGTCTAGACCGACCCTACGGCGAGCACCGTACGACACCGCCGCCGGTAGAAGCTCCCGGTGTGGGGCACGACGGTCCATTGAGCCGGTGATAGCTGGCTCATCCTGTGGTTGGACTTACTATTTCTGCTCTATAGACAATCTGAAGGAACACACCAGGGCAGACATCTAGAGCGGTGCAGATAGTGACACACTCATGGCAAGAAGACTTCTGCCAGTTGATTCACAATTGCCACAAGAATCTTGCCTTTTTCCCTAATTCTGGGGGGTTGTTGTCACCGGGGTTGGTATACTTGCATGTATGAAGCTTGATACTTCCAACAGCACAACTGCTGACTCGCCGGGCGGGGTGCGGGATGCGGTGGTGGCGATGGTTGCCGAGTTCGAGTTGCAGGATTATTCGGAGTTGGATGCCTCTGGGGTGATCAAGAGGGTGTTGGAAACCGACACGGTCCGCCGCCAGATCGAAGCGCACCTGGCCGGGTTGTTGGTCCGGTTGGGTGAACTCGCCGGCGACGAAACCGTGGAAGCGGTCTGCCAGCAGTTCGGTTTGGCTTCCCGCAAGGCCAAGCGTCAGGCCAAGACAGCCAAGGGGTTGCGGGCACTGCCGGATGTGTTGGATGCCGCCAAGGATGGGTTCATCACCATGGACCACGCCGAGTTGATCGCCGCCTCCCATGAACGCGCCCCCCTACGTGATGGGGACGGGTACGAGTTGGTCAAGTTGGCCCTGACCCAGTCGTTCGACCAGTTCCGCCGGTCGTTGGCAACCATGGAGAACCAACGCATGGCCGCCGATGGGATGACCCGCACCGAACGCCAACACGCCCGCCGCAATGCCAAGGTGTTCGACGGGGACAACGACATGGTCATCGTCCACGCCGAACTCGACGCCATCGCAGGCCAACGCGTCAAAACCGCCCTATCGGCCATGAACACCCGGCTGCTCCACCACGACAGCAAGACCGGTCAGGAACGGTCGTTCCAGCAACGCAACGCGGATGCCCTCGTCGCCCTCATCACCCAACAACCGGCAGGCAACCGCCCCGAAACCGACGGTGAGGCTTCCAACGGCACCGATTGCGGGCCTACCCCGCAGAAGACGACGTTGGTGGTCACCGCCGAATGGGATCCCATCCACGGGGTGCTCCAAGACGCCGAACTCATCGACGGGACCCCCATCGACATCGAAGAACTCCGCCGCCTGGCCTGTGACGCCGACATCATCCCGGCCATCTTCGGCACCGACGGCCAGCCCCTCTACCTCGGCCGCACCCAACGAGCCCCCAACCAAGCCCAACGCCTCGCCCTGTACGCGAGGGACCAGGCCTGCGTCGACTGCGGCCTCGCCGCCCAAGCCTGCGACATCCACCACATCCTCCCCTGGGAACACGGCGGCCCCACCAACATCGACAACCTCGTCCTCCTCTGCCCCACCTGCCACCGCAAAACCCACCGCCACCACCACCCCACCGGGCACCCCAAGGGGCACCGGCGCAAAATCCCGCAGCGAACTCCGACCCCGGACCCCCCTCCCGCTCCTGCTTCCCGAGCCGACAAGGGATTGCCCCTCGTCTGCTGACCCAAGCTGAACCCGTCTCGCTCCAACCCCCGAATCAAGAATCAGGCTCACACCCTGTATCCGCGCCCGATGGCCTGAAGTGCGATTCCAGGCCCGCCACCGCGCGGTTCCACTGACCGCCACCGCGCGAGACCCAAAGACCGTTGACACCGGGATCCCTGAATGACCTTGCCGGCGAACAAGGCCCCCCGCCCCCACCCCCACACGTAGAGGGTCCAGCCCCGGGATCCCTGAATGACCTTGCCGGCGAACAAGGCCCCCGCCTCCACCCCCACACGTAGAGGGTCCAGCCCCGGGATCCCCGAATGTCCTTGCCGGCGAACAAGGCCCCCGCCTCCACCCCCACACGTAGAGGGTCCGGCCCCCGGGATCCCTGAATGACCTTGCTGGGGCCTGCCCTGCTGGGCGTGTCCGGTCGAAACTGTCACCCTCGTCAATAGGGTTTTTTCTGTGCTCTTGAGATGCTCTGGGGCCTCGTGCCCCATCCCCGCTCGCAACAGTTGAGTGGCCGGTGAGAGTCGCCTGCGTGCTGGTCACGCACCTGCGGGCCAAGGTGGAGATGAGGCGACATCGCCGTCTCCGCGACCACCCCGTGCTGCTCGTGGACGGCGCGTCGCCGGGTTCGGGGACGTTCGTCGTCGACTGCTTCCCCGCGGCCTGCGGTGTGAGCAGCGGCATGACCTTGGAGGAGGCGCTGACCCGCCATGGCGACGCGGTCGCGCTGGATGCCGACGAGCCTCACTATCGCCGGGTCTTCGATGGCGTGCTGGTGGCCCTGCGAGGCGTCAGCTACTGCGTGGAGCGGGCCGATCTCGGCGTTGCCTACGCCCGGGTGGACGGGCTGGAGGGGCTGTACGGCAGTGAGTCGGCGGCTGTTGGCGCGCTTGGGCACACGGTGCCCGCCGATCTGCAGCCCCGCGTCGGGGTGGCTGATGCCAAGTTCCCCGCCTTCGTCGCCGCCCGGGCCCGTCCCACGCCGGGCGCCCACGCGGTCACCGGCGACGTGGTCACCTTCTTGGCCCCCCACACCATCGACCTGCTTCCCCTCCCGGCCGCCACCAGGATCGAGATGCACCGCTTGGGCCTGCACACCATGGGCGCGGTGGCCGACTTGGGCCGCCACGTGCTCACCGACCGTTTCGGGGTCGACGGGGCGCGGGCGTGGTCGTTGTGCCACGGCGTCGACGACACCCCCGTGGTGCCCTTCACCGTCGAAGAGCCGGTGACGGAGCGCATCTCGTTGTCCGCTCATTGCGCCTCTGTCGAGGCACTGGTGGTGGCGGTGGACACCCTGTTACGTCGGGTCTTCGCCCGACCGGAGGTGGAGGGGAAGAACGCCGGAGGGCTACACCTGCTCGCCACGGCGCCGGGCCGGCCCGTCTGGGAGATCTGCGCCCACTTCAAGCAGCCGGTCGGCGCATGGGAGCAGGCGTCACCCATCGTCCGAAGCCGCCTGCAGGCCGACCCGCCCCGCCACCCCGTCGAAGAGGTGACGCTCACCCTCACCGACATCGCCCGGCGGTCGAACCGGCAGTTGGGGTTGTTGCCGGACGCCCGGACTGATCGGTTGCAACTCCTCATCGAGACCGACCGCAGGCTGCGCCCGCTGATGGGAGGCGGCCCCGCCCTGTACCGAATCGCCGATGTCGCACCCGGCCATCCGGTGCCGGAGATGCGCTTTCTCCAGACACCCATCGACCCCTCGGCCCCGGCCGTCCTGAGACCGTTGTCGACGCCGACACCGGTAGAGGTACGGGAGGACGCCGAGGGAGAGCCGCGGTCGTTGCGGTCGCAGCGACGCTGGGTGGACATTGCCCGCATCCACGACCGGTGGGCCATCGACTTGTGGTGGCTCCCCCGGCCGGTGACCCGCTCCTACTACCGGATCGATCCCGGCGACGGCAGTTTGATCACCCTGTTTCGAGACTGCCTCGAGCGCTGTTGGTATCGCCAGAGCGCCTGATGGCCGCCGGGGTGGAGCTTCGGGCCAAGAGCTTCTACTCCTTTGGAGAAGGGGCATCTCACTCTCACGAGCTGCTGGCCCGGGCCAACCAACTCGGCTATCGGGCCCTGGCCCTGACCGACACGAACCTGTGTGGCGCGCTCGAGTTCGCCCGACTCGCCAACAGCGTGGGGATCCAGCCCATCACCGGCGCAGAGCTGACGCTGACCGACGATTCCAAGCTGGCCCTGCTGGCGGCCACCCGGGCGGGGTACGCCAACATCTCGCGCCTGTTGACCATCGCCAATGCCGCCGACCGCAGGAATCCGAGGCTCGACCCCACCCATCTGCCCCACCACAGCGAGGGCGTGGTGCTGCTGACGGGCGGGCGCGACGGCCCGCTCTCCCGGTTGGCGGCCAACGACCGACCCGGCCAGGCCCATGACCTGCTGGCCCACTACCTCGACTGGTACGGGCCCGACTCGGTGTACGTCGAACTCCACCAGAACCTCCTGCCCGGCGACACCGACCGCAACCGAAAGCTGGCCGGGATCGCCCAAGAGGCCGCCGTCGCCACGGTGGCCACCAACGACGTCCACTACCACGTCCCCGACCGCTCCCGACTGCAGCACGCGCTCACCGCCGCCAAGCTGAACACCACCATCGACCAGGCCCTGCCGCACCTTCGCCCCAACCACCACCGGCACCTGAAGTCGCCGACCGAGATGGCCCGGCTCTTCCGTGAGTACCCGCACGCGGTCTCCAACACCCACCGCGTGGCGGCGCAGTGTTCTTTCGATCTCAGCACCGACCTCGGCTACGGCCTGCCCGACGCCACCGTTCCCGACGGTTGCCCGCCCCCGCAGTACCTGGAACGGCTCTGCCGGGAAGCGGCCATCCGGCGTTACGGAAGCGTCACGGGGGAGGTGGAGCGTCGCCTGGACGAGGAGTTCCGCCTGATCGAGCGCCTCGACTTGGCCGGCTTCTTGCTGCTCTACCGGGAGATCGCTCTTCTGGGGCGCCGCATCATGGTGGAACGGGGCCTGGTCAGGCCCGAAGCACCGATGGAGGACAGGCCACCCGGCCGGGGGCGCGGCTCGTCGGTGGCCCTGCTCGTGGGATTCCTCATCGGCATCAGCCATGTCGATCCTCTGCGCTGGAACCTCACCCTGGAGCGCTTCATCTCCGAGGACATGACCCTGCTGCCCGACATCGACCTCGACTTCCCCCGGGGGCTGCGAGACGAGTTGATCGAGCGGATACACCACCACTTCGGCCCGGAGCACGCCGTGCTGGCCGGCGCGGTCACCACCTACAAGGTCAAGGGCATCATCGCGGACGTGGGCAAAGCCCTGGGGCTCCCCCGAGAGCACCTCGGCGCGTTGTCGAAGCGATTGCACTCCCACCATGCCGCCGACCTTCGGGACGAAATGGCGCAGTGGCCCGAGTTCCGCGACAAGGTGGACGCGCCCCGTTGGCGGGACCTGATCGATCTCGCCCCGCAATTGATGGGTGCCCCCCGAGGACTCAGCCAACACGTGGGCGGCATGGTGCTCAGCAGTTCGCCCATCCCGGACATGGTCCCCGTACGGGCCGGAGCCACCGACGGCCGCTACATCATGGACTGGGACAAGGACAGCGTGGCCGACGCCAAATTCGCCAAGATAGACATCCTCTCGCTGCCCGTGCTCGACCAGATCGAGGAGGCCCTCGACCTCGTGGAGGAACGGGAAGGCCGGCGACCCGACCTGGCCGGCATCGATCCCGAGGATCCCGGTGTCTACGACATGATCAACGCGGGCCTCTGCAAAGGGGTCTTCCTGCTCCAGTCCCCCGCGCAGTTGAAGATGGCCCAGCGGTTGAAGTCCCGCTGCCTGCTCGACCTCGCCTACCAGGTCGCCCTCATACGCCCCGGCGTGGGCATCCAGGGCAGCGCCGTCTCCCAGTTCGTCGAGCGCTACCGCCACGGGGCCGACTGGGCCTACGACCACCCGCTGGAAAAACGCTCCCTCGAACGGGGCTACGGCGTCATCATCTGGCAGGAGCAGGTGGTCCAGCTCATCCAGGACGTGGCCAACATGACCGCGGCCGAGGCCGACGAGGTGCGCCGCGCCTTCGCCCGTCCCCACCACGACCAACTGATCGCCCGGCACTGGGAGAGGTTCGCCGAGGGGGCGGCGCAAAACAGCGTCCCGGAGGAGACGGCCAAACAGATCTTCTCCAAGATCAACGGCCACTACATGTTCCCGGAATCCCACTCCCACGCCTTCGCCGTGACCGCGTACCAGGCGGCATGGCTGAAGCACCACTGGCCGCTGGAGTTCTTCGTCGCTCTCATGAACAACCAGCCGATGGGCTTCTACCCGATGGAAACGCTGAAACAAGACGCTCGGCGCTTCGGCGTGGCCGTGCTGAACCCGTGCGTCAACCGGAGCCCGGCCATGTGCTCGCCCGAGGGCAACTCACTACGACTCGGCCTTTCGTTCATCAAGGACGTCGGGGCGGCTTCGGCCCGGCTCATCGTGGAGGAACGGCAGCGACACGGCCCCTACGCCACCGCCGGTGATCTGGTGCGCCGCACCGGGCTGAAGCACCAGGCAGTGCTGTCGCTGGTGCAGGCCGGAGCGTTCGACGCCGTTGCCGCCAACCGGCGGGAAGCCCTGTGGGAGTCAGGGCTGCAGACCCGGCCGGCCCGTCGGGGCCACCACGCCCTGTCGCTGTCGACCGAGGACCGCGTGCCTGCCCTGGACGACTTCACCGAACGGGAGAAGATGATGGGCGAGTACCGCACCATGGGCATCTACCCCCAAGGCCACCTCATGGAGTTCGTCAGGGCGGACCTCGACTCCGGCGTGCTGACCGCCGCCGACGTGAACCGGCGTCGAGAAGGCGACCTCGTCACGGTGGCCGGCTGGCCGGTGGCCAGACAGCACCCCCGCGGCCGCCACGGCACGGTCTTCGTCACCATCGAGGACGAGACCGGCGACGCCGCCATCATCGTCTCTTCCGACCTGTTCGCCCGACGCCGCCGGGAACTGTCCAACCAGGTCGTGATGATCACCGGGCGCGTGTCCACCTGGGACGGAACGGTGAACGTGGTCGCCACCGAGGTGCGCAACATCCCCTCCGACGTGGTCATGCCGCCGTCACACGATTGGCACTGAGGCCGAACCGAAGGATTACCCGGACGCCCCCGCACAGACTCATAATGGGCCCGACATGTGTGGCCGCTACAGCCTGACCGCCTCCCTGGAGGAACTCGCCCGCCGGTTCGACTTCGAACACGGTCCTGAGGATTTCCGATCCCGATACAACGTGGCCCCCACCCAGCAGGTCCTGACCATCGTGGGCGGAACCCCTCGCCGAGCAGGCTTCATGCGCTGGGGACTGGTCCCCCCGTGGGCCAAGACCAGCTCCCAGAACCGCCCCATCATCAACGCCCGGGCCGAAACGGTGGCCGAAAAGCCCACCTTCCGCCACTCGTTTCGACAGCGGCGCTGCCTGGTCGTGGCCGACGGGTTCTACGAGTGGCAGAAGACCGGCAGCGCCAAGCGCCCCATGCGGGTGGTCATGCGCACCGGAGAACCCTTCGCCTTCGCCGGAATCTGGGCGACCGGCGACGGGCCCGACGGCGAACCCGTCTCCTCGTGCGCCATCATCACCACCACCGCCAACGGCGTGCTCGAGCCGATCCACCACCGGATGCCGGTCATCCTGCCCGAGGAGCTGGAGGCCCTCTGGTTGGACACCGCCCTCGACGACCCGGCCGCGTTGACCCAACTCCTCGAGCCCTACCCCGACGACAACCTGGAGGCCTACGAGGTGTCGCGCCTGGTCAACTCCGCCTCCAACGACACGCCCGAGGTGACCACCCCCCTCACCCACCTTCCCTCCCCACCGGAACCCCCCGCGCCGTAACTCTCCGGTCGCAATTGGCGGCGGGGGCCACTAGACAGTGGGCGTGGATAAAGACCAGGTGCAAGACCAGGAACAGAATCTCCGAGCGTCCTGGAACCAGTTGTGCGATTCCCTGAAGGGGTCGGTTGACTACATCTTCGACCCCGGGCTGGGGATCGGGCCCTCCGAGCAGGCCGAGGGGCTCCGCCACCACCTGCGGATGCTGTACTGGGCCATCGACCGGGCCGTGGAGAACAACGACCCCGACCGGCCCGAGCTGGGATGGGTGTACCCCTCCAAGATCGGCCAGGACAACCCCGACGGCCTCTACATGTCGGCCCCGGTCGACCTGAACCGCACCTACCGGCTCACCGGCCGCATCGACGCCCTGCGCTACCTGGGCATCACCCTGATGGACCTGCGCTTCGGCCGGGGCCGCATCGAGCAACTGCTCAACGTGGGCACCCCCGACCTGATTGACGTCGGCGACGGCCGCTTCGACATGATCATCAGCCCCGACGCCAACCCCGGCGACCACCCCGGCAACTGGTACCAGGTGCCGCCCCGTCAGTGCCGGCTGTTCGTGCGCCAGTTCTTCTCCGACTGGACGACCGAGAACCACGCCGAGTTGTACCTTGATTGCCTCGACCCCTCCGGGCCGCCCACCAGACTCGACCCGGTGGTCACCGCCGCCCGGATCGAGGACTTGGCCGACGAGATGAGCACGGTGCCCAAGTTCTGGACCGACTTCGCCCTGGCCCAGCGCAACAGCGGACAGATCAACTCCTTTGCTCACGTCCCCGCCCGCCAGGTGGACGAATCCGGTCTCGGCGGCAGCGACCAGCAGTCCTACGGTCAGTGCTGGTACGAGGTGGGCGACGACCAGGCCCTGCTGTTCGAGGTCACCCCGCCGAATTGCCTCTACTGGAACATCCAGGTGGGCGACACCTGGTATCAGAGCCTCGACTACGTGAATCAGCCCACCACCCTGAACGACTCCCAGGCCCACATCGACCCCGACGGGGTGCTGCGGGTGGTGATCTCCCACCGGGATCCCGGCATACAGAACTGGATTGCGCTGGGCGGCTGCCCCCAGGGGGCCATCACCTACCGCTGGAACAACGCCGAATCGGTGCCGGTGCCCACCCTGCGGCTCATGGACTGCTCCGATATCGACGCCTGCCTGCACCCCGACACCCCCCGGCTGAGCGCCGACGACCGGGCCGCGCTCAACGCCGAACGCCGACGCCACGCGTTGCGCCGATTCACGCGATGAGCGCGGTGGGAGTCCCTGACGCCCGCCCTGTTCCGTAACTGCGACCATGCTGGTGGTGGCCGCGGTCTATCTGGTGGGCGCCGTTCTGCTGGCCGGGGCGGGCGCGGCCAAAGCGGTCACCCCCGAACCGGCAGCCGCGGCCTGGGCCCGGATCGGACGCCCCCTACCGGCATGGTCCATGCGGCTGCTGGGGGTGGTGGAACTGGGCGTGGCCGTGGGCGCGGTGGTCGTGGGCGGCGTGGTGCCGGCCATCGCCCTGGCCGTGCTCTACGCCGAGTTCGCGGTGGTGGCCGCCGCCATGGTCCGGGCCGGGGCCGGGGAGCCCTGCGGCTGCTTCGGCCGAATCGACATGGCGGCCACCTGGCGCCACGTGGCCGCCAACGTGGGGGCCGCAATCGCCGGGGTGGTGGCCGCCGCCTGGCCGCTGGAGGCCGCCGACCAACTGTTCGACACCCGACGGTGGCTGCTGGCCCCGTTCGCCGTCGGTGTGCTCGCCGGGGCCTACGGCGTGTTCTGGTGGCTCAGGAGGCCGACGGCGGCTCGAAGTTGACCAGGGCGTCGAGCAGCATCCGCACCCCGAAGCCGGTGCCCCCCTTGGTGGTCTCGCCCTCCTCGGCGTCGGTGAACGCCGGACCGGCGATGTCCAGGTGGGCCCAGGCGATGCCCTCGGTCACGAAATTGGACAGGAACAGCCCGGCCGTCAGCGCCCCCCCGTGGGGTCCGCCGATGTTCTTCATGTCGGCCACCGACGAGTCGAGCTGGCCGCGGTAGTCGTCGGGCAGCGGCAGCGGCCACACCCGCTCCCCGGCCCGGTCGGCGGCCGCCACCAACTGGTCGATCCAGGCCTGGTTGTTGCCCATCAGACCGGCCACCTTGGGGCCGAGCGCCACCATGCACGCCCCGGTGAGGGTGGCCAGGTCCACCACCGCATCGGGCTGGGCCCGGCAGGCCAACGACAAGGCATCGGCCAGCACCAACCGCCCCTCGGCGTCGGTGTTGAGCACCTCCACCGTCTTGCCGTTGGCGATGGTCAACACGTCGCCGGGCCGGGTGGCGTCACCGCCGAGCATGTTGTCGGTCATCGGCACGTACCCGGTGACCTTCACCGGCGGGGCCACCGCGGCGATGGCGGCCATGGCCCCCAGCACGGCGGCGCCGCCGCTCATGTCGCACTTCATGGTCATCATGCCGGTGCCCGTCTTGATCGACAGACCCCCGGAATCGAAGGTCAAGCCCTTGCCCACCAGGGCCACCGATCCCCGACACTCGGCATCGTCGCCGGGGTGGTAGGTGACCTCCACGAAGCGGGGGGGCTGCTCCGACCCCCGGTTGACCCCGAGCAACCCGCCCAGCTCGGCGGACCGGATGCCGTCCAGGTCGAGCACCGTCACCGCCAGGCCCTCCCGCTCGGCCATCTCCACGGCGATCTCCGCGAACCGCGTGGGGGTGAGCGACCCGCCGGGCTCGTTCACCAGATCGCGGGCGAAGCAAACCGCCTCACCCACCCGGCGGCCCTGCTCCAGGGCGTCGGTCACCGCCTTGCCCCCCGGGCCGATGACCACCACGGTCTCCAGCAGGTTGGGCTTGTGCTCCGACTTGAACCGGCCGTAGGTGTAGGCCCCCATCACCAGCCCCTCGGCCAGGGCCCGCACGGCGTCGGCCCGTTCGACGGCATCGGGCACGGCGTCGGGCACCGCCACCGACAGGCGCCGCACCCGCTTGGCCGACCGGGCCAGCGAACCCGCCGCCTTGCGGATCACCGCGGTGGTCACCTTGTCGGCGGGCCCCAGCCCCACCACCGCCACCGGCCGGTCCGGCCCCGACACGATCTGCACCTGACCGGCCTTGGCCTCGAACCCCCGCCCCTCCAGCACGCCCCAGTCCAGATCCTCGGGACGCTCGGCGCCGTCACCCGAGCAAACCCCCACCGCGTGCAACTCGGTTCGGGCCGGGATCTTCCTGCCGGTTCGAAACGCGATCACCACAACTCCTCGGGTTGACGGGCAATCCGGCGATCTTATCGAGCACCGAAAACCCTCCCGGAGCCCGGTATCCTCGCTGCCCATGGGTTCCTATGCGCAGGCGGCTCGCGAGCGCGTGCTGATCTACGACGGCGCATTCGGAACCTACGTGCAGGAACAGGACCTGACCGCCGACGACTTCGGCGGCCCCGACCTGGAGGGCTGCAACGAGCTGTTGTGCCTGACCCGCCCCGACCTCATCGCCGGGATGCACGACCAGTACCTGCGGCTGGGGGTGGACGCGGTGGAAACCGCCACCTTCGGGGCGTTCGCCGTGCCCCTGGCCGAATACGGCATCGCCGATCAGGCCTACGAGATCAACGTGGCCGCCGCCCGCATCGCCAAGGAGGTGGCCCACGACCACGCCACCGCCGACCGACCCCGGTGGGTGGCCGGCTCGGTGGGACCGGGCACCAAACTGGCCTCGCTCGGCCAGATCCGCTACGCCGAGCTGCGCGACGCCTTCGAGGTGCAGGCCCGGGGCCTGCTCGACGGCGGCGTCGACCTTTTCGTCATCGAAACCCAGTACGACCTGCTGGGGGCCAAGGCGGCCGTCAACGGCTGCCGACGGGCCATGGCCGCCGCCGGGCGGGAAGTGCCCCTGCAGGTGCAAGTCACCATCGAGATGACCGGACGGATGCTGCCCGGCACCGAGATCGGCGCGGCGGTGGCCGCGCTGGCCCCGCTCGGACCGGCGGTGTTCGGGCTGAACTGCGCCACCGGTCCCGCCGAGATGGGCGAGCACCTGCGGGTGCTGTCCGAGCAGTGTCCGGTGCCGGTGGCCTGCATCCCCAACGCGGGCCTCCCCCAGGTGGTGGACGGCCGCATGCACTACGACGTGGGCCCCGACGAGTTCGCCGACCACCTGGCCCAGTACGTCACCGAGCTGGGGGTGAGCGTCATCGGCGGCTGCTGCGGCACCACCCCCGAGCATCTGCGGGCGGTGATCGACCGCTGCGCCTCCCTCACCCCCGGCCCCCGCGCCGGCGAGCTGCCCCCGTCGGCCACCTCCATCTACACGGCCGTTCCCTTCGCCCAGGACACCTCGTTTCTGATCGTGGGCGAGCGCACCAACGCCAACGGCTCCCGCAAGTTCCGCGACGCCATGTTGGACGCCGACTGGGACGGCTGCCTGCAGATCGCCCGGGACCAAGTGGCCGAGGGCGCCCACCTGCTGGACCTGTGCGTGGACTACGTGGGGCGCGACGGCACCACCGACATGGACGAGCTGGCCCGGCGACTGGCCACCGGGGTGGCCGCCCCGCTGGTACTGGACTCCACCGAGCCCGACGTGATGCAGGCCGGCCTGGAGTGGATCGGGGGCCGAGCGGTGCTCAACTCGGCCAACCTGGAGGATGGCGACGGGGAGGGCTCCCGTCTGGACCGTGTGTTCTCGTTGGCCCGGGAGTTCGGGGCCGCGGTGGTGTGCCTGCTCATCGACGAGGAGGGCCAGGCCCGTGACCTGGAGTGGAAGATGCGGGTGGCCCACCGCCTCCACGACCTGGCCGTCGGCCGCTACGGCCTGGCCCCCGGCGACTTGATCTTCGACGCGTTGACCTTCCCGCTGTCCACCGGTGACGACGACCTGCGCCGAGACGGCGTGGCCACCATCGAGGCCATCCGACGCATCAAGGCCGAGCTGCCCGGCACCTACACCACGCTCGGGGTGTCCAACGTGTCGTTCGGGCTCCGCCCCGCCGCCCGCCATGTGCTCAACTCCATGTTCCTGCACGAGTGTCTGGACGCCGGGCTGGACTCGGCCATCGTCCACGCCGGGCGGATCATCCCGCTGAACCGGATCGACCCCCAGCACCGGGACGTCTGCCTCGATCTGATCCACGACCGCCGGGGCACCGCCGGGGCCGCGTCCGAGGGCCGTACCGACTACGACCCGTTGACCGAGCTGCTGGCCGCTTTCGAGAACGTGACCACCGCCGCCACCGTGGCCGAGGACCGCTCGGGCTGGCCGGTGGAGCGGCGGCTGGAACGACGGATCATCGACGGCGACCGGGACGGGCTGGAGGCCGACCTGGACGAGGCCCTGACCACCACCGCCGCGCTGGACATCGTCAACGGCACCCTGTTGGCGGGCATGAAGACGGTGGGCGACCTGTTCGCCACCGGGGAGATGCAGTTGCCGTTCGTGCTCCAGTCGGCCGAGACCATGAAGGCGGCGGTGTCGTATCTGGAGCCCCACATGGAGCGGTCCGACGACACCGGCGCCAAGGGCAGGATCGTGCTGGCCACCGTGAAGGGCGACGTCCACGACATCGGCAAGAACCTGGTGGACATCATCTTGACCAACAACGGCTACGAGGTCCACAACCTGGGCATCAAGGTGTCGATCGGCGAGATGATCGAGCAGGCCCAGTCGGTGGACGCCCACGCCATCGGCATGAGCGGGCTGCTGGTCAAGAGCACGCTCATCATGCGGGACAATCTGGAGGAGCTGAACCGCCGTGAGCTCCACCACCTGCCGGTGCTCTTGGGAGGGGCGGCGCTGACCCGCACCTACGTGGAACGCGACATGCGGGAGACGTACCGCGGCCGGGTCTTCTACGGCAAGGACGCCTTCGAGGGGCTGGCGGTGATGGACCGCCTGGGCGAGCTGCGCCGCACCGGCACCGACGACCCCGAGTTCGGTCGACGACCGGGCGGGCGCGACCTCCCCCGTCGCCCCCGCCGCCCCACCTCGGGGGACGCGGGCGACGACATCCCCGAGCGGGCGCCGTCGGTGGCCACCGACACCCCGGTGTTCGAGCCCCCGTTCGTGGGCTCGCGGGTGGTCAGGGGCATCCCGGTGGCCGACATCGCCGAGTACGTGAACGAGACCGCCCTGTTCCGCAACCAGTGGCAGTTCCGACCGGTCGACGGCGAGGACGACGCCGCCTTCAAGGAGCGCATCCGCCCCACCCTGCGGGAACAGTTGGCCTCGGCCACCGCCCAGGGACTGCTGGTGCCCCAGGTGGTGTACGGCTACTTCCCGGTCAACGGGAGCGGCAACGACCTGGTGGTGTGGGACGGCCCCGACCGCACCGCCGAGCGGGCCCGCTTCCGCTATCCCCGCCAACCCCGGGACCCGTACCTGTGCATCGCCGATTTCTTCCGCCCGGCCGACGGCGACGAGGTGGACTACGCCGCCTTTCACATCGTGACCATGGGGGCGGAGGTGTCCAAGGCCACGGCCAAGCTGTTCGCCGACAACCGCTACCAGGACTACCTGCTCCTGCACGGTCTAGGAGTGGAGATGGCCGAGGCCCTGGCCGAACTCTGGCACCACCGCATCCGCACCGAGTGGGGATTCGCCGACGAGGACGGCCCCTCCCTGGCCGGGCTGTTCCGCCAGCAGTACCGCGGCGGCCGCTACTCCTGGGGCTACCCGGCCTGCCCCGACCTGGAGGACAACCTGACCGTGGCCCGCCTCTTGGACGCCCACCGGTTGGGCATCGAGGTCGGGGAGGAAACCAGCTTCCAGTACCAGCCCGAGCAGACCACCTCGGCCCTTATCTGCCACCACCCCCAGGCCAAGTATTTCGTGGCCCGCTGAGCAGACTCCGGGCCCTGGCCGGGCCGGGCCGTCAGGCGTCGATCACGGCCAGGTGGTGGTCGGCGGTGGTGAGGTTGTCGGGGCCGTCGGTGGCGGCCACCACGATGTCCTCCAAGCGCAGCCCCCACCGACCGGCCAGGTAGATGCCGGGCTCGATGGAGAAGGCGTGACCGGGCTCCAGCAACTGGTGGTTGCCCTCCACGATGTAGGGGTCCTCGTGGGCTTCGGTGCCGATGCCGTGGCCGGTGCGGTGGATGAAGTTGTCGCCGAATCCGGCCTCGGCGATCATGGCCCGGCCCAGCCGGTCCACCTCCTGGCAGGGCCGACCCACCACGGCGGCGTCCACCTGGGCCGCCTGGGCCTCGAACAACACGTCGTAGGCGTCGGTCAACTCGGCGGGCGGCTCGCCCAGATGCACGCAGCGGGTGATGTCGGAGCAGTAGCCCACGCCGTCGGCGTCCATCATGGTTCCCCCGAAATCGGTCAGCACCACCTCGCCGGGCCGGATCACCCGCTCGCCCGGCTCGTGATGGGGGCTGGCCGCGTTGGGGCCCGCGGCCACGATGGCGAAGTTCACCCGCTGGTGGCCCTCGGCCAGCAGCCGCCGTCCGATCTCGGCCGACACCTGGGCCTCGGTTCGGCCGACCAGCGGGATGTCGCCCCGCTGGAATTCGGCGGCCACCCGGTCGGCGGCGGCCGCCGCCAACCGCAGGGACTCCACCTCGGCGGGATCCTTGCGTTGGCGGATCGGGCCGGTCACCTCCGAGGCCCGGCGAAACTCCGCGCCGGGCATCACCCGCAGCAGATCGACCAGAAACCCGGCCCACATGTGGTCGCCCACCCCCACCACGTCGGCCGGGCCGATCAGCGACCGGGCCAGGCCGATGGGGTTCTCGGTGTCATCCCAAACGGTCATGGAGAAGACGTCGGGCCGCTCCACCACCCGAGGGGCCTCCAGCCGGGGCACGATCAGGTGGGCGTCGCCGTCGCGGGGGACCACCAGCATGGTGAGGCGCTCCAGCGGCGTGGCCTCGTACCCGCAGAAGTAAGGCAGATCGGCACCCACCGACAGCACCACCACGTCCACGCCCTGGTCGGCCATCAGCCCCCGAGCCCGACGCAACCGCTCAGCAAACGCCATGGGTCATGCTACCCCGCCCTCATGCGCCGAATTGCTGCCCTGCCGCGTCGGACCATCGCCAACGGCCTACCCACCGCCGATCACGCCGTGTCCAGCAGCACTCGGGCCACCAGATCCATGCCGAAGGCGGTGAGAATGCCCAGATACAACAACCCGGTGGCGGCCATGATCGCCGAGTAGAAGCGCTCCCGCAGGGCCGCTCGGGCCAAGATCACCAAGCCCACGGTGCTGACCACGCACGCCACCCAGAACCAACCCAACAACCCGTTGTAGCCGTCGTCGATGGTGCCGGTCAGCACCGAGGCCATGCCGGTGGGCCACAGCATCACCACCACCTCCGGCAGCCACAGCGCGCCGGTCCACCGCACCAACTCCAACAGCGGGCCCCGGGCCAGGCCGGGCTGCACCAGATACCAGTGCCCCAGCAGCATGGCGTCGGTGACCGCCCCCAGGAAGAACGCCCCCACCACGGTGCGGGCCACGGCCAACGCGACCGGATCGCCCGCCACCCACCCGCCGGCCACCACCCCCACCAAGCCCACCACCGGGGCCACCAGATCCAGTACGGGGGGGAACTCGGGACGGTCCCGGTCGAAGCGGACGTCGGCCCGGTCGATACCGGTGCGGGCGGCCAGTTCGGCGCTGCGCCGCTCCTGTCGGGCCCGTTGGCCCGCCACCCCCGCCCGCCGACGGACAATGGACACCACCAGCGCCACCCCGGCCGCCCCGGCGGTGGCCACCGCGCTCGCATCCCGCACCGGCACCGGATCGGTGGCGAATCCCACCGCGGCCCCTCCGGCGGCCAGCACGCCGAACACCGACCGCATCAACCAGCCGTAGCCGAGCCCGGCCTCCCGCCGCCGGGTGGTCACCCACGTGAAGGCCAACCCCCCCACCGCGAGCTGCAGCAGCACCGTGGCCGGATGCAGATCGATCATCAATCTCTACGAAAGGGCAACGGCTTGTTCGTGGGCGTGCTGGGCGTGGTGGCTGGCCCGGGTCAAGGGGCCGGCCTCCACGTGGCGGATGCCCAGCGACGTTCCCACCGCCCGATACTCGTCGAAGGTGCCCGGCGGCACCCAGCGGGCCACCGGCAAGTGCTTGACGGTGGGCCGCAGATACTGGCCGACGGCCACGATGTCGGTGCCCACCGCCGCCAGATCGGCCAGGGTCTGGGCCACCTCTTCGTCGGTTTCGCCCAGGCCGACGATGACGGACGACTTGGTGGTCAGCCCGGCGGCCTTGGCCCGGGCCAGCACCCCCAGGCTGCGGGCGTACCCGGCCGAGGGCCTCACCGTGCGCTGGAGTCGGGCCACCGTCTCGATGTTGTGGTTCAGCACCTCGGGACGGGCCTCGAAGATGGTTCCCAGGGCGTCGGGATCGCCCTTGCAGTCGGGGATGAGCACTTCCACCCGTACGTGGGGTGTGCGGCGGCGGATGGCGGCCACCGTGGCTGCGAAGCCGGCTGCGCCCCCGTCGGGCAGGTCGTCACGGGCCACCGCGGTGACCACCGCGTAGTCGAGGCCCATGTCGGCCACCGCGTCGGCCACCCGTTCGGGCTCGCCGGGATCGGCGGCCAGGGGCCGGCGGGTGTCCACCAGGCAGAACCCGCAGGCCCGGGTGCAGCGGTCGCCGTTGATCATGAACGTGGCCGTGCCCTCGTTCCAGCACTCGTAGATGTTGGGGCAGCCGGCCTCCTCGCACACCGTCACCAGGTCCCGCCCGTGCAGCGTCGAGCGCAGGCGGGTGAACTCCGGGCCGGTGCGAAGGGCCACCCGCATCCACTCCGGCTTGCGCTCGGTGATCCCCACCGGCGCGGCGTCGGCGCCGAATGTGCCGGCCCCGCCGGGAGCGGCGCATGTACCGGCCGTGTCCCCGACGGCGGGGTGGCCCCGCCCCCAGGCCACGTCGGCCCGGTCCGCTCCCCCACCGCCCCAGCGGTCAGCGGCCCGGGCGGCCACCGCGTCCACTGCGTCGCGCAGGGTGGCCCGTCGCCCCTCGGCGGCCAGCGAGGTCACCGCTTTGTCGACAATGCCGCAGGGCACGATGCGGCCGAACCAGTCCAGGTCGCAGTCCACGTTCAGGGCGAAGCCGTGCATGGAGCGGGTGCGGTTGAGGCGCACCCCGATGGCGGCGATCTTGCGGGGGTTGTCGCTGTCGGGGTCCACCCACACGCCGGGGTAGTCGCCCAGACGGCCGCAGTTGCCGAGCCCGAGATCGCCCAGGGCGTCGATCACCAACTGCTCCACCGAGCGCACGTAGGCCACCGTGTCGGCCATACCCCCGCCCCGTTTGCCCGCCACCGTCAGCACCGGGTAGCCCACCAACTGGCCGGGTCCGTGGTAGGTGACGTCGCCGCCCCGATCCACCCGGACCACTTCGGCGCCGACCTCCTTCGGGTCGACCAGGATGTTGGCTTCGTCACCCCGCAACCCCAGGGTGAACACGTGGGGATGCTCCAGGAGCAACAGGTACTGGTCGCGGCCGGCGAACATGGCCTGCTGGCAGGCCAGGGCATCCCCGTAGGACACCCGCCCCAGCCATCGAATCCGCAGGCTCACTGCGGTCTCACTGCGACTTCACCCGCCTACGGGATCTCCGCGTGCCAGTCGCGGGTTTCGATGATGGTGCGCACCTGATCGAGGAACGCGGCCACGTAGGCCCCGTCGAACGCCCGATGGTCCCAGGCCAACGCCAGCACCCCCACCGAGTGGATGGCGATGGCCTCGCTGCCGTCGGGGGCGGTCACCACCACCGGACGTCGGCGAATGCCGTCGGTCGACAAGATGGCCACTTGGGGCTGGTTGATGATGGGGAACTGCATCATGGTGCCCCACTGGCCGGGGTTGGTGATGGTGAACGTGCCCCCCGAGATCTCGTCGGCGTTGAGCTTCTTGGCCCGGGCCCGCCGGGACAGGTCGGCCACCTCTTCGGCGATGGGCACCAGCCGCTTGCGGTCGGCGTCCACCACCACCGGGGCCAACAGCCCCTCGAAGTCCAGATCGACGGCGACGGCCAGGTTCACGTAGTTGTGGACCACCAGCTCGCCGTCGCCCACCGACGCATTGATGTGGGGGTAGGAGTGGAGCGCGTCGCACACCGCCCGGGCGATGAACGGCAGGTAGGTGAGGCTGAAGCCGTGGGCCGCCTTGAACGACTCCCGGTGGGCCCGGCGCACCCGCTCGACGCCCTCGAAGTCCACCTCCACCGCGGTCAGCACGTGGGGCGACACCGACTTGGACCGCACCATGTGCTCGCCGGTGATGCGGCGGATGTTGCTGAGGGGCACGATCGTGTCCCGACCCTGCGTGCGGGCCGGGGCCGCGGGCGCGCCCGAGGGGGCCGGTGATGCCGGCGGGGGGGACTGGCCGGGGGCGGACCGGTGTCGGGCGATGTGGTCCTCCACGTCGCCTCGGGTGATGCGTCCGCCCTTGCCGGTGCCGGTGATGTGCGACGGGTCGAGCCCGTGCTCGGCGATCAACCGGCGCACCACCGGCGACAGCACCACGCCCTCGCTCTGGGCCGTCGGCGGGCTCGGTGCCGGTTCCGACGGTACCGAAGCGGGCTCGGTTGCGGCTGGTGGCTCCGGGGCCGGAGCCTCGGCAGCCGGGGCCGGTACCTCGGCAGCCGGGGCAGCCTCGGGTGCCGACACGGGGGCCGCTCCGTCGGCGCTTACGATGGCGATCACCGCCCCCACCTCTACGGTGACGCCCTCGGCGGCCACGATCTCCACCAGCACCCCGGACAACGGCGACGGCACCTCGGAATCCACCTTGTCGGTGGACACCTCGAAGAGCAGTTCGTCCTCGGCGACCTCGTCACCCACCTGCTTGAACCACTGGGTGATGGTTCCTTCCACCACCGTTTCGCCCAACTGGGGCATCCTGACCTCAGACATCAGATCTCCTTCCGGTCAGTGCCGGGAATCCCACGGCGTAGCCGAACAGACCGTGCACCATGACCTCCGCCATCGTCCGGTCAGTGCAGGGCCCGGCCGGTCAGCGAGAGCACCGATTCGCCGAACAACTCGCTCATAGTGGGATGGGGCTGCACGAACTCGGCCACCTCGGCCGCGGTGGCCTCCCAGTTCACCGTCAGGTAGCCCTGGCCGAGCTGCTCGGTCACCCACGGACCGACCATGTGGACGCCGAGGATGCGCCCGCCGGTCCCGTCGTCGTTGCGGGCGGCGATCACCTTCACCAAGCCGTCGGTTTCCCCCACGATCATGGCCCGCCCGTTTCCCGAGAAGCGGTGTACCGAGGTGACCACGTCGATCCCGGCCTCGGTGGCCGAGGCCTCGGTGTGGCCCACGAAGGCCACCTCGGGATGGCAGTAGATGGCCCAGGGCACGTTGGGGTAGTCCACCGGCGTGGGCGACTCCCCCAGCAGGTGCTTGACCACCACCATGGCCTCGGCGAAGGCCACGTGGGCCAACTGCGGGGTGCGGATCACGTCGCCCACGGCGTAGACGCCGGGTACCGACGCCCGGCAGAACTCGTCCACCTCCACGTAGCCGCCGTCGTCGGTGGCCACCCCGGCAGCCTCCAAACCCAGACCGTCGGTGAACGGCCGACGGCCCACACACACGGCCACCGCGTCCACCACCAAGGGATCTTGGCCGTCGATGTCCACCGCCACCCCGGAGTCGGTCCGAGAGCAGCCGCTCACCCCGACCCCGGTGCGGATGTCGATCTTGCGCTTCTTGAACGCCCGGGTCAGAAGCTTGGCCACGTCGCCGTCGGCGCCCATGAGGATGCGGGGCAGGGCCTCCAGCACCGTCACCTGCGACCCCATGTCGGCCAGCAGCGAGGCGAACTCCAAGCCGATGGCCCCGCCGCCGATCACCGCCGTCGCCTCGGGCACGTCGGTGATGGACAACAGCTCGTCGCTGGTCATCACCCGTTCGCCGTCCACCTCGAAGCCGGCCAGCGTGCGGGGTACCGATCCGGTGGCCAGGATCACGTGGTCGGCGGTGAGCGTGGTGTCGCCGGAGGCACCCCCCGACACCGACACGGACTTTTGGGACGGGTCGGCGCCCAGGGTGCCCAGGCCGTCGACCACCGTGACCTTGCGCCCCTCCAGCAGCGAGCCCACCCCGCGGTGGAGCTGATCCACGATCTTCTGTTTGCGGGCCTGCACCGCTCCCATGTCCAGCACGGGCGAGTCGGCCTTCACCCCGAAACGGTCGGCGTGGGCCACCGTGCGGTACACCGCGGCGGTCTCCAGCAACTCCTTGGCCGGGATGCAGCCCACGTGCAGGCAGGTGCCCCCCACCTTGTGCTTCTCCACCAAGGCCACATCCAGGCCCGCGGCGGCACCGTACAGGGCGGCGGCGTACCCACCGGGGCCGCCGCCCACCACCACCACATCGTGGCTGCTGCTCATGGGGCACAGTCTACCGACCACCCTGACAGTGGCCGATCTCGGCGCGACACGCTCGGCACAGGATCAGGGCGCGCGCCCAAGCCGGCGGGCACCACCAACGCAGTCACCCCGACGTCGCTCAGCGCAGGATCAGCACCGCCTGCACGGCGAAGGCCACCAGAATGGCCACCCCGCACAACAACGCCGCCACGATCAACCGCCGGGTGCTCACAAAGACGATGACCTAGCGGCTCCGGGAGCGACGGTAGCGGCCGGTGTACCAGGCCACGATCTCGGTACACATCACGCTCAGCGCCACGGTGATCAACAGCAGCAGGAACAGGGGCAAATCCCAGTCCCACCCCAGGAAATTGACCCGGGTCTCGCCGGTGTTCTGGGCGATGAACACGATCAGCGCCACCGCGGCCAGCGCGCCCAACACCATGCGGGCGTTGATTTGGCGCACCAGGTCGCCGAACGACCGGTCTTTCGACTCGGCCACCGCCGGTTCACCGTGATCGAAGGGGACGTTGTCTTCAGGCTCTGACATGCGGACAACCTACCCGAGACCGCCACGGCCCGGTAGGCCTGACCGCGGCGGCGGTCTTCCTCCTACACTTGGGCCATGAACGTGGTCGTTACCGGAGCATCAGGGCTGATCGGAACCGCGCTGGTGGACCACCTGCGGTCGGGGGGCCACCGGGTGGTACGGCTGGTGCGCGACCCCCAGCAGCGGGGGGAGGACGCCAAGTACTGGAACCCGGCCACCGGCGACATCGACGAAGACGCCTTCGACGGCATCGACGCGGTGGTCAACCTGGCCGGCGCCGGCATCGGCGACCGCCGCTGGAGCACCCGCCGCAAACGGGAACTGCGCCAGAGCCGGGTGGACGCCACCGAATTGCTGGTGGAAGCCATGGGGGCGGCCACCACCCCACCCGCCGTGCTGGTGGCGGGCTCCGCCGTCGGCTACTACGGCGACCGGGGCGACGAGGAACTCGACGAGCAGTCCACGCCGGGCACCGGATACCTGGCCACCCTGACCATCGACTGGGAGGCCGCCACCCACCGGGCCCAGGAGTCGGGCATCCGGGTGGCGTTGGCCCGCACCGGGCTGGTGGTGGCCGACAACGCCCCGTTCCTGACCCGCATGTTGCCCCTGTTCAAGCTGGGCCTGGGGGGCCGGTTGGGACGAGGCGGCCAGTGGTGGCCCTGGATCGCCCTGGACGACGAGGTGCGGGCCTTGGCCTTCCTGTTGGAATCGGAGGTGTCGGGCCCGGTCAATCTGTGCGCCCCCAACCCGGTGACCAACCGGGACTTCACCCGGGAACTGGCCACCGTGCTGCGTCGGCCGGCGGCGTTGGCCGTTCCCCGAATCGGGCCCCGGCTGCTGCTCGGCCGGGAACTGGCCGACGAACTCCTGTTCTCCAGCACCCGAGCCCACCCGGGGGTGCTCGCCGAGGCGGGCTTCGAGTTCCGCCACCCCGACCTCCCCCCGGTGCTCACCCAGGCCGTGGCCTGAGGCCGAATACGGCTACTCCACCGAGAACAGCCGCCGGTCGCGCCCCACCGGTTCGGCCTCGGCCCCTTCGGTATCGAACCCCCCGAGATCAACCCCGTCGGCGGCGGCCACGGCCAACCGGTCGGCCTCATCGTTCCAGCGATCGCCGGCGTGGCCCTTCACCCACCGGAAGGCCACCGACCGGGGCAAGGCCAACTCCAGCAACGGCTCCCACAGGTCCCGGTTGGCCACCGGCTTCTTCTGGCTGTTGCGCCACCCCCGCCGCAGCCAGCCCTCCCACCACCGGTCCCGAAAGCAGTTCACCACGTAGGTGGAGTCGCTCACGATCTCCAGCGGCCCCTCCAACGACCGCACCGCCTCCAACACCGCGGTGAGCTCCATCCGCTGATTGGTGGTCTGCGGGGCCGCCCCCGAGTCCCGGGGCCCGTCGGGCACCACCCAAGCCCATCCCCCCGGTCCGGGGTTCCCCCGGCAGGCGCCGTCGGTGTACACCACGGTGGGGGCCTCGGCCCCGGCCCCGCCGGGCGTCACGGATTGTCCATCGGCCACCGCTTCATGCTGGCACGGGGACCCCAAAGTTGAAAGCATGGTGACGTGGCCGTGACCTTCTCGAACCAACTGCCCGACACCGACCCCGCCGAAACCCAGGAGTGGCTCGACAGCCTCGACGCCGTGGTCAGTGCCTCCGGGGGGCAGCGGGGCCGCTATCTGTTGCGCCAGCTCCTGGACCGGGCCGACGAGTTGGGCCTGGGCATCTCCGGCACGGTGCAGACGCCGTACGTGAACACCATTTCCACCACCGACCAGCCCTTCTTCCCCGGCGACGAGTACATCGAGCGCCGCATCCGGGCATTCATCCGGTGGAACGCGGCGGTCATGGTGGTCAAGGCCAACAAGCGGGCCGACGGCATCGGGGGCCACCTGTCCACCTTCGCCTCGTCGGCCGCCCTCTACGAAGTGGGCTTCAACCACTTCTTCCGGGGAAAGGAAGACGGGCTGCCCGGCGACGCCATCTACATCCAGGGCCACGCCGCCCCCGGCATCTACGCCCGGGCCTACCTGGAGGGCCGACTCACCGAGGACCAGCTCGACAACTTCCGCATGGAGATCGGCGGCCAGGGGCTGTCCAGCTACCCCCACCCCCGGCTCATGCCCGACTTCTGGGAGTATCCCACGGTGTCGATGGGGCTCGGCCCGATCAACTCCATCTACCACGCCCGGTTCTACCGCTACCTGCACGACCGCCGCATCGAGGACACCAGCGAGTCGCAGGTGTGGTGCTTCGTGGGCGACGGCGAGTGCGACGAGCCGGAGACCCTGGGGTCGATCTCGCTGGCCGGTCGGGCCAAGCTGGGCAACCTCATCTGGGTGGTGAACTGCAACCTGCAGCGCCTGGACGGCCCGGTGCGGGGCAACAACAAGATCATCCAGGAGCTGGAGGGCAACTTCCGGGGCTCGGGTTGGAACGTGATCAAGGTGATCTGGGGTTCCCGCTGGGACGAGCTGCTGGCCGCCGACCTGGACGGGGTGCTGCTGGAGAAGATGATGTCCACGGTGGACGGCGAGTACCAGCGCTACGCCACCGAGTCGGGGGCCTACATCCGGGAGAACTTCTTCGGGCCCGACCCCCGGCTGCGCAAGATGGTGGCCCACCTGAGCGACCGGGAGCTGGAGGACCTGCCCCGAGGCGGCCACGACTACCTGAAGCTCTACGCCGCCTACAAGGCCGCGGTGGAGGCCACCGACCGGCCCACCGTCATCCTGGCCAAGACCATCAAGGGGTGGACGCTGGGCCAGGGGCTCGAGGCCCGCAACGCCACCCACCAGGTGAAGAAGATGACCACTGCCCAGCTCATGGAGCTGCGCTCCCGGCTCCACCTGGAAGACGAGATCCCCGCCGAGGCCCTGCAGGACGACGCCAACCCCCCCTACTACAAGCCCCCGCCCGACTCCCCCGAGCACACCTACCTGATGGCCCGCCGGCGGGAGCTGGACGGCCCCCTGCCCACCCGGGTGGTGAACATCCGCCGACCCCTCAAGCTGCCCGACGACAAGCTGTTCGCCGACTACGACGAGGGGTCCGGAGAGCGGGAGGTGTCCACCACCATGGTGTTCACCCAGATGCTGCGCAACATGATGCGCGACGAGGAGTTCGGGGCCCGGGTGGTGCCCATCGTCCCCGACGAGGCCCGCACGTTCGGCATGGACTCCCTGTTCCGGGAGTTTAAGATCTACGCCTCCGAGGGGCAGCTCTACGAGCCGGTGGACCACGACCTGTTGCTGTCCTACGCCGAGGGTCAGGACGGGCAGCTCCTGGAGGAGGGCATCACCGAGGCGGGCTCTTTGGCCTCATGGACCGCGGCGGCCACCAGCTACGCCACCATGGGCGTTCCCATGGTGCCGTTCTACTCGTTCTATTCCATGTTCGGCTTCCAGCGGGTGGGGGATCTGATCTGGTCGGCGGCCGACTCCCGGGCCCGGGGCTTCCTGATGGGGGCCACCGCCGGGCGCACCACCTTGTTGGGCGAGGGGCTGCAGCACCAGGACGGGCACAGCCACCTGCTGGCCTCCACCGTGCCCGCCTGCTGTGCCTACGATCCGGCGTTCGCCTACGAGCTGGGCGCCATCGTGCGGTCGGGGCTGCACCGGATGTACGGCAACGGGGGCGAGGACGTCTTCTTCTACATCACCATCTACAACGAGAACTACCGCCAGCCCCGCCGGGCCGACTTCATCAGCGACGAGCACATCCTGTCCGGCCTGTACCGCTGGAACGACGCCCCGGACGGCACCGAGCAGCAGGCCACGGTGGTGTTCTCCGGCCCCTCCCATTCCGCCGCCCGGGACGCCCAGGCCGAGTTGGCCGAGCGCTACGGGATCGGGGTCGACCTCTACAGCGCGCCGTCGTTCAAGGCGGCCCGGGAGGAGGCCCTGGCGGTGGAGCGCTGGAATCGGCTGCATCCCGGCGAGGAGCCTCGGGTGCCGTTGGTGACCCAGCGGCTCGGCGCCGGCCGGGGGCCCGTGGTGGCCGTCACCGACTACCTGACGCAGGTGCCCGACCAGATCGCCCGCTGGGTGCCCCGCCGGTTCATCCCGTTGGGGACCGACGGGTTCGGCCGCTCCGACACCCGGGAGTCGCTGCGCCGATTCTTCGAGACCGACGCCCCCAGCGTGATCGCCACCGTGTTGAGCGCGCTGGCCGCCGACGGGGCGGTGGACGCTTCGGTGGCGGAAGACGCGGTGGCCCGCTACCACCTCACCCAACCCCACTTCGACCCCACCGGCTAGCGGGACTCGGCCTGGGCCGACCGGGACCGGCCCGGCCCCGGCCCAAGCTCAGCGGGGATCAGGCCGGTTGCAGTTGGTTCAGCTCGGTGACGTTGTCGAGGAGGATCTTCCTCTTGGTGGGGTCGTCGAAGCCCTTGTCCTTGAGTTCCACCAGGTAGTCGAGCGGCTGGGGCATGCCCTCGATGTGGGGCCAGTCGCTGCCGAAGATCACCCGGTCGGGGCCCATGTAGTGCACCACCTCGGCCACGTCGTCCTCCCAGAACGGGTTGATCCACACGTGTTGGCGGAACAGCTCGCAGGGATCCTCGCCGAACCAGCCCACGTTCTTGTGGATGGCCTGCTCCAGCTTGCGGAACATGTCACCCAAAAACTGCGAGCCGTTCTCCACCGAGGCCACCCGCAGGTTGGGGAACTTCTCGAACAGCTTCTGCAGGGCCAGGGTGATGAGGTAGTCGTAGGCGGCCCGCTCGATGTTGAAGGCCTTGATGCTGGGCTTGTACCGGCCTCCTCGGGCCACGTTGGTGGAGGCGAAACCGTCCACGTCGTAGCCGTGGGTGGAGTAGCCGCTGTCGCCCGCGTGGACCACCGCGCAGATGCCCGCTTCGTTCACCCGGGCCCAGAACGGGTCGAAGTGCTCGTCGGCGGGCGACATCGGGCCGTCGGCCGTCCACACCGCGGCGGGACGCATCACGATGGTGCGGGCCCCCCGGTCCAGGCACCACTCCAGCTCGCGACAGGCCCAGTCCACGTCGCCCAACGCGATGTAGGGGGCGGCGAAAATGGTGTCGCGGTAGGCGAAGCCCCACTGCTCGTCCAACCAGCGGTTGAACCCTCCGAACAGGGCGCACACCGCTTCGATGTCGGTCTTGATCAGCTCCTCGTACAGCACGCCGAGGGTGGGGAACAGCCACACCGACTGGAGCCCCTGCTCGGCCACTTTGTCCACCCGGGCGTCCCGGTCGTCCACGTAGTAGCGGGGCAGGCGTTCCCGCTGGCGCAGCATCTCGGCCGGGTTGCCACCGTCGGGGTTGCCCCGGAAGTAGTTGTGCAGGGCGCCGGGCATGGCGATGGGATCCCAGGTGGGGTTCACCACCGCGTGGCTGATCTTGCCGCCGACCAGGTGATACTTGCGACCGTTCACCTCGGCCCACTGCACGCAGCGAGGCTGCATGGCCGGGTCCACGTGGCGGGTGAAGGCGTCGTGGGCCTCGTAGTAGTGGTTGTCGCAATCGAAGGGGATGTAACCGAGTTCGTCCACGCCCTCAGGCTAACCCCCACGTGCGACCCATTGCCCCTCCAGCCTGCCGCCCACCCGACCCGAGCCCCTCACGCCGTGAGCAACCCCGCCGGCACAACAGCAATCCCGTCGGAGCGGCGGTAGGCGTCCTTGCCGGTGGTGATCACCGCGGCGTCGAGCAGATTGTCGCCGATGGTGCCCGCCAACCAATGCAGATGCCGCACGTCACCGTCGGTCACGGTGGCGGTGAGCTTGATCTCGAGTGCGACGATCCGCCCGTCGTCGCGTTCCACGATGAGGTCCACCTCGCGCTCGCTCCCTCGGGTTCGGAGGTGGCGGACTCTCGCCTCGTTGGCCTGGGCGTAGACCCGCACGGATTGGGTGACCAGCGACTCGAACAATGCTCCGAGCAGGGTGCCGTCCCTGATGGAGGGAGGGCCTGCCGGAGCGCCGTCGATGAGGGCCTCGGCGTCGACCCCCAACAGGCGTGCGGCCAACGCCGGATCGGTGAGCTGGTGGACGGGCGAGGTGGCCAGACGCCGCAGGCGATTCAACGACGGGATCCAGGCGGGCACTTCTTCGAGTATCCACAGTTGCTCCAGCGTGGCCCGGTAGGGAATGGTGCTGGCCTTGGAGGGTTTGTCGCCCTCGCCTGACGTGGCGGCGTCACGGATCTTCTCGAACGACGTGTTGTCGGAGGAGGCAGCGGCGTAAGCGGCCAGCCACCGCCGCAACGCACCGGTGTTGCGGACCTTGTGGCCGGCCTCGATGAACTCTCGTTCCACGATCCGGTCGATGTAGCCGTCGAGTTGGGCCCGCAAGTGGCGTCCGGAGAGTTGCCGAATGGCGGGAAATCCCGATCTGGTGATCTCGTCGGCGTACGTCTCCAAGGCCAGGGTGGTGCTGCCCTCCACCGGGGCCTTGGTCCCGCTGAGCAGGTCACGCAGGCGAACCGTCGGCGTCTCGATGCCCCGCTCGGCCAATGACATCGGACGCATACGGACGGTCACGATGCGACCGGCACCGGAGTGGGCGGGCGCATCGGCGGGGACGGCCGAGCCGGTGAGAATGAACCGCGCCGGGCTGGGGTCGTGGTCCACCGAGCGGCGCACGAGATCCCAGGAGGTGGGCAGGCGTTGCCACTCGTCGATGACCACCGGGGGTTCGCCGCTGGTCAGTCGCTCGGGGGCGGCCCTGATCAACTCCAGTTGGGCGGGGTCATCGAGCCGATGCATGGTGGCGGCCCGCCGCTGTGCGGTCTCGGTCTTCCCCACCGCCTTGGGACCCTCCAGAGCGACCGCCGACAGCCCGCCCAGGAGTTCGTCCAGCTCCTGATCAACGATCCTCGGCTGATACACCACCCCCGAACCTTACCAAATGGACGCCCTCTACCAGACGATTTGGACGCTCTCTACCTGACTATTTGGACGCGCTTTACCTGACGATTTGGACGCGCGCCGCCTCTCCGGCCCATTTCCCCACCGAACACTGCCTGGCAACGGCAAGACCGAGTAGGGACCGCTCGATTCGTCGCAGTCGCCGTCAAATGCGCTGGCCCCCTACTGGCCCAGCGCCGCGAGCACGTCGTTGACGCAGCTTTCGAGGTCTCCGCTGATGCGCCGACCGCTGAAGCGGATGATCTGCCAGCCCTCGGCTTGGATCGCGCGGTCGCGGACCTCGTCAAGATCCCGGTTGGTGTGGAAGGGGGCACCATCGCACTCGACGTCGAGCCGAGACTCCCCGTGGACAACAGCCAAATCAAGACGGTGCCCGGCCACGACGACCCCCGTCTGGGCATGGACGCCACGGTCGAGCAGGGCCTCGTGAAGTGTCTGTTCCAGAGGGCTGTCAAATGACCCTGCTTCGAGTCGACTGACATAACGGGCCAGGTCGGCCAGGACACTTGCGTGAGTCAGGCATTCGTTCCGATTCCCGACGATCACCAACCGCCGCCGCGCCCTGGTGAGGGCGACGTTCACGAGGTTGGGGTTGGCCACAAACCTGATCTGGCGATCGGGCAGAGAGGGACCAAGCACCGGTGAGAAGTAGATGATGTCGCGCTCATCGCCTTGGAAGCGATGGGCGGTGGCAACCGTCACTTCCCGTGCGACCTCCATGCCCACCAAGCGGTGAAGCTGGTCCCCGATGAGCTCGCTTTGGGCCCTGTAGGGCGTGATGACGCCCACGGTCAGGCCCAGCCCGGCAAACTCGGGCAACTGTTGAGCGAGCATCTGGGCAACGGCACGTGCCTCTGGGAGGTTCACAAAGCTGCGTCCTTGGGGGCCTCGGCTGCTGTCCCCCACCACATCCGTCCATTCGATGGCCGGCAAATCCCCAGGTGGGTGGGAATCGGAGCACAATTCGAGCCTGCCGTCATAGAACCGCTCGTTCGAGAATCCGATGATCGCGGGGTGCGAGCGAAAGTGGAGGTCGAGGAAGAGCGGCTCCTCATCCACTCGCGAGGAAGCCAGACCGAAGCAGCTCCTGTCCCGGTAGCTGAAGTCGTCCAATCGGTCCTCGCTCAAGCCCCAGCGGCGGGCGATGGTCTCTTCACGAGCGTTGCTCAGCGACGAAATGTGCGTGAGCTGCCGGCGGTCGCCAATGATCAGCGCCCGTTTCGCCCGGACGAGCAACGGGATGGCCGACGCAATGTCGCACTGAGAGGCCTCGTCAATGACCACGAGGTCGAAGAGCCCCTGCTCGAGGGGCAAGTTCGTTCGTGCCGATAGGTTGGTGACACCCCAGACCGGGATGGCGGCCAAGGCGGGAACGACCTGCCTGCGGGCCCCTCGAGCACTCCGACCTGCGTTCGCGGCCCCTTCCAGGAGTTCGGCCAACTTGCCTGCCGCGGTTCGAGCCGCTGGGTCACCCCGCCTTACCTGCTCCCATTTGGCATCGAGTAGCTGCCTCCCCGCCTCGATGCGCTCGTCCCTCATACTGTGCAGCCGGTCATCCAATTCCTGCTTGGAGGGAAGGGACTCCAACTCTGCGGCTATGTCCGCGATGTTCGCCCTCGTGCGCTTCACCCGACGGATCTTCTCCACGTCCTCCTCAATGGACCTGAAGGCCTGACGAGGTGCCAGTGAGCGCCTGGGCCTGTCCGCGACGGAGGCGAGTACTTGTTCCATCTCCCCCTGATCGAGCGCGAGGACCTCACCCAGGGCGCTCAACGCCCGCCTGGCCCACTCAAGGCGCTGTTGGTGCTTCTCCCATCGACCAAAGATGCCCAGCCCCCTTCCAAAGGCGTCCAGGGCCACACGGGCTTGCTCGACGGAGGCGTCCAGGTACCGCTCATCCGCGTCCACCTCGGCGCGCTCGGGAAGTGTTTCCAAGAGCCCTCGCAAATCCACCTTGAGTTGATCCACCTCACCCTCCAGGCGGGCTCGGCGATGCATGCACCCATGCGCGCTCTCGACTGCGGCCGCTACCGCTGCCCACTTGCGGCGAGCCTCGGCCAGGTCAACCGCTCGGGGTGGGGTGGCCAAGATGCTGCGGATGCCCGCCGCGACTTCGCTTCTTCGGCTTGCCGGCCCGGCCCGCACCATGCAGGCGTCGGAGGTCGCCAGGGCTAGACGCTCGAAGACAACGTCGACGGCCTGGTTGTTCTTGGACGCAAACAACACGGTTTCGTTGCGGGCGACCGCGGCGGCCACCACATTGACCAGGACCTGCGACTTACCGGTCCCTGGAGGGCCGGTGACCACAGTGAGCACCTGTTCCATGGCAGAGGTCACTGCCCGGTCTTGGACCAGCGAAGACGGAACCACTGTGGTATGCGGGGCCGGCAGTGACGCCACCGGGGCAGCCACTTGTCCCAACATCACCGCCGCCGGGCCGCTCGACAAGAGGTCGGGGCGATTCAGCAGTTCTTCCAGATCCTCCAGAAGCATCCGGTTGAAGGCGGTTGAACCGGAAACTCCAACGATCAACAGGCCTGCGTTGTGGACTCCGACGGTGTTGTCATGGGCCCAAAGCGTCTTCGGGTCGCATGAGCTGAAATCAGCGACACCCGCCTCCTGCAAGATGGAAAGAATCGCGGCAGCGCAGTCTCCCGACGTTCGGGCCTCTTCCACCGCTGCACTTTCTTGGACAAGCCTCACCATCGTTTCTCGCTCGTGGCGGTCAACATCCAGCAGGTCAAGGGCGAAGGGATTCAGCGATACCATCTCGCGGGGTTCAATGCTCCACAAGCCGTTGGACTCTGTGAGGTCGATCTCTGCGATCAGCAACGGCGACGCAACAAGGCCCGTCCTACGAGATTCCTGATCGGTTCCGACGATCATCGGCCATCCCGCGATCACTGCCTCACCCAGCGCCATCTCGCGTTGTCGACACCAGCGAGCCACCGCCTCTCCCGAGGACAGTTGACGCAACCCATGCACCGGGCTTGGTCCTTTGGTGAGTTCAATGTGACCTGAGTCATTCAGATGAATTCTCACCGAGCCTGCCGCTTCGGCTTCGAGGCAGCTCAGGTAGAACCCCATGACCTGCTCTATTGGGTCTTCGGGAGGGCCGGTTCGTAGGACAAGACAATCCCGAGCATGTACCTCAAGAGCACCTCGAAATTCTTGGACCCGACCTGATATCTGAACCCGAGCATCAATGGCGGGTGCGCGTCCGGCATCCCACCAGACCACGACCACCTGAGTCCCGTCCTCGGCCTCCACATCTGCCTTGACGAAACCATCGCGATCACGTGTAGGAGGTCGGTCCCTTCGTGCCCTGACCACTCCCACAAAGGTGATCTCGTTGCCCAGCCCCAGATCCACGGCCATACCCCCTGACTGACACCAACTCCAGAAGTGTCGAAGTCTTCAGGGAATCAGCAGAGCGTGCAACCTGATGCTGCTACCCACCCATGTGTCTCGATCCAACCACCTCGCAGGTGCCCATCCAGTAGGGCGTCCTCGGCCCAGGTAGGGAGTTGCGTTGTGCTAGCTCAGAAGGCGTTGGTGGGGAGGGGGTCGATGGCGAGTTCGATGACGGCGGGCTGGTCGGCGGCGAGCATGTCCGCCAGGGCCCCGCGGAGGCCGTCGTTGGTGGTGACCCGGGTGGCGGCACAGCCGAAAGATTCGGCGTAGGCCACGAAGTCGGGGTTGCGCAGCTCGGTGCCGAGGAGTCGTCCGCCGAGGTTGAGCTGTTGATCCAGGCGGGTGTTGCCGTAGCCCCCGTCGTTGACCACGATGTGGATGCCCGCAATCTCGTGCTGCACGGCGGTGGCCAGCTCGTTGCTCCCGAACAGGAACCCGCCGTCGCCGCTGATCGACACTGCGGGTCTGTCGGGGGCGGCCAGCTTGGCCCCGAGGGCCATGTTCACGGCGAAACCGAGGGTGCCCATGTACGACGAGGTGAGGTACGACCTCGGGTGGGCCACGGGGAAGGACATGTGGCACATGTAGCCGACCATGGTGGCGTCCACGGCCACGACGGCGTCGTCGGGCAGGCCGTCACGCAGGGCTTCGACAATGGCCGCTTGGGGACCGGCGGCCCGGTGGGCGGCATCGACACGCTCACGCACCGCTCGCCAGTGGGCGGTGCGGTCGGGTTTGGGGTCGCTGATCCGGCGCAACGCGTCCTGCAAGTCGGCGACACCGGCCTGGGCGTCGGCCACCAGTGTGATCTCCGGGGTGGTGAATCGGCCGATCTCGTTGGGGTCCACGTCGAGGTGGATCAGCCGGTGGCGGTCACTGAGGCCCACGCCCTGCAGACGGGTGCCAACGGCCAACACCACGTCGGCGTCGGCGATGACCGAGGCTAGGCGCTGGTGGACGAACAACGTGCCGATCATGGCCGGGTGGCGGCCGTCGAGCACGCCCTTGCCCTCTCGGGTGGAGATGGCCGCCGCCTGTAGGTGCTGTTGCAGCTCCCGCAGTTCGCCCGCCGCCCCGTGGGCACCGCCGCCCACCACCAGCAAGGGGTGCTCCGCCTGGGCCAGCAGGTCGGCGGCTCGGTCGACCAACTCGGGATCGGGCCGGAGCGGCTCGGAGGCCACGGGGTCGATCACCGGTGCGGACGTCGGCTCCTCCATGGTCTCAGGCGGGATCTCCAGATGGGTGGGTCGCGGACGGCCACTGGTCATGGCCGCGAGAGCCCGTCGCACGGCGGCGGGAAGCCGGTCGGCGTCGATGACCCGTTCGGCGTGCTTGGTGATGGGCCGCACCACGTCGAGTTGGTCGTGTACTTCATGGGGCAGGCTGTGGCCCCGCCCGATGGCGTCCCGATTGATCTGGCCGGAAATCTGCAACACCGGTGACGACGCCGCAAAGGCGGTGGCCAGCCCGGCGCCGGCGTTGTACACCCCGGGGCCGGGCACCACCAGCGTGGTACCGGGCCGCCCGCTCACCCGGGCGTAGCCGTCGGCCATGTAGGCGGTGGCCTGCTCGTGACGGGTGGTGACGTAGCGGATCTCCCCGGCCCGATGATGCAGCGAGTCCAGGATCGCCATGAGCTGCACGCCGGGAATGCCGAACACCACCTCCACCCCTTCCCGCACAAGCTGCTCCACCACCGCCGACCCCCCCGACCGAACCCGCGGGGCCCCTACCTGCTCAGCCATCAACCCTCCCCTGCCATCGCTCCCATCCCCGCGGCAACCTAGCGCGCCGAGCCTCGGCACCACTGGCCGCGGGTCGTGGCCTACTCGTCGTCCAGCCCCAATCGGCGGCGTTCCAACTCGATGATCCGGCGTTCCTGTTCGGCTCGGCCGGCGTCGGTGAACAGGCGATCATCCTCGGTGACATCCACCGCGTCGGGCGCGGCGTCCTTCATGGCACTCTGGCGCACATACTCGGCGAACAGCTTCGACTTTCGGGCCAAGATGGCCAGCATCCGCTCGTCCACGCTGTTTTCGGTGAGGAGGCGATGGACCTGCACGCGTTGGGCCTGCCCCATCCGGTGACAGCGGGCGATGGCCTGTTCCTCGGTGCTGGGCTTCCATTGCGGCTCGGTCAGGATGACCACTGAAGCGGCCTGGATGTTGAGGCCGACGCCCCCGGCTTCGATCTGGCTGACCAACACGGCGGGTTCGTTGCGGCTGGTGAATTCGTCGATGATTCTCTGCCGGTCGGTGGCCGACACGCTCCCGGTGATCGGGCCGACGGCCAGCCAGTCCAACGCCTCATGGACCCGGGCGATCACCTCGCGGAAGAAGGAGAACACCACCACCTTGCGGTTGTTGTCCGCGGCCTCCAAGGCGATCTCGAGCAGTCGCTCCATCTTCGGCGAGTCCTCCAGGCGTTGGGTGAGGAAGGCGGCCCGCCGCATGGCCATGAAGTTCCGGGAGGCCACCGCCTCCCGGTACACCGACGCCGCCGGTCCTTCCAAGGTGAGCCACTCGGGGGTCTCGATCTTCTCCGGAAGCTCGCTGAGCACGTCGACTTGGTTGCGGCGCAGGTAGACGGGGGCCACGGACCGGCGAAACACGTCGGCCCCGGCGATGCCGTCGGTGCCCTGAATGGTCCGGGCAATGTCCGGTCTGACGTGGTGGACGAGCGTGCGGAACTCCTCGACCCGGTTCTCCATGGGTGTCCCGCTCATCAATAGAGCGTGATCCGCCCGCCCCAGCCATGTCCGCACCGCGTTCGTGCGCTGTGCGCCGGGGTTCTTCACGAAGTGGGCCTCGTCCACGACCAGCGCCGAGATCGGGACGTCGGGTGCCCGGAGGGCCCGAAGGGTGGAAAAGGTGGTGACCCCGATACCCCCCTCCTGGGCCCATTGACGGAACAGGTGATTGCGATCGGGGCCGTGGACTCGCCATATCCGCTCGATATGGGTGTGCCGGGCAATCTCGTGTTCCCAATTGGCCAGGACGCTGGCCGGGCACACCACGAAGAAATGGGTCTCCCCCTGGGAGCGCAGATGAGACACCGCCGCCAGCGCCTCGATGGTCTTGCCCAGTCCCATCTCGTCGCCCAGGATCGCTTTTTTCTGGACGAGGATGTACTTGGCCCCGAATGACTGATAGCCGCGCAGACGCAGTTCGGGATTGAGCAGGGACGTGTCCAGTTCGAGCCCACGTATCTTCTCCACGATTTCCGGGGGGAGAAACCCCTGCGACGGTCCGTCGGCCAGGCCCTGGCCGCTCACCTCGATGAGCAGGCCGTTGTAGGTGGCCGTGCGCTGCAGGTAGTCGTCCCAAAGGGCCTGCGCCGTTGCCCGGGACGGGCGGTTGGCTCGCTTCAGCAACAGAACCGATCGGGCCCGAGCCATCTCCTCGGCGAGTTGAGCGGTGGTTGGATCATTGATGAGGGCGTCCAGCTTCTCCAGTTGGCGGCGGGCCTTCTGCTTGCGCCGATTGGTGGAGAAGAAGCGGAGGATCGGCTGGACCTCCAGTCGGGCAAGGCGACGGTGCTGTTTGATCTTGCCGAGCAATTCGTCCATCCCCGGCTCGAGGGGGTCGATCAAGCGATGGGCAACCTCGTAGGCCTGCAGTCTGGCCAGTAGCTCCGTCTGCCCTCGGGGACGACGATCCACGTCGAAGCGAACCTGGGCCGACTTCCGCACCGCCGCTTCCACTCGCCGGGCCGCGGCCAGGACCTGGGTCGACGTCTTCTCGCCCACCCCGGAGATCGCTTCCAAGCGCTGCTTCCCGGCCTTCTGCACCGCGGCGACCGTGCGGTAGCCGGCACTTTCGATCAGACCCAGCCGAAGTTGACCCCTGCCGGACGCCTTCAACGTGTCGAGCGGCATCTCCTCAAGCTGCTTCTGAGCCGCGCGCCCCTGCTCGCTCCGATAGGCAGCCCGGGCCCGACTGTCGACGTCCCCCCGATGGCGAAGCAGCCCATGCGCGTCGGAGCGCAACTGCTCAACGCGGGCCAGTACCGCCTTCGGAGAACCACTGAGGGCACCCAGGTCATCCACCCAGTTGTTCATGCCACCGGACATCCCCGCCCCCACTCCCCCCTACCCCAACGACAATTCACTCCGGCGGTTGGCCATGGCCAACTTGCGACCCGCCTCGGCCAGCTCACGCTGGTCTTGCCCCTCAAGCTCTTCGATCCGATCGAGGATCCGGTCTAATGGTTGCTCCGCGATGGCGTCGAATCTCGCTGAAGCTGCAGGAGAGGCAGCAAAGGCCTGCCGGGCGGCGTTGTCGGCCCGACGCTCCTCCGGGCTGAGATCCCGATCGATGGCGATCAAGTCATCGACCGTGCCGCTCGCCCGAACATCGGCCCACAGCTCCACCCACCGACCCTGAGCCCGCAACTAATCCCACCTAGCCCGGTCGCTGCTCATCAGCGGCCAGACTAACCGGCCCCCACACCGGCCAGGAGGATGCCAGCAACCCGTATGCCCTGCCGGACTCCTCGGGTGGTGGGGGTGGGGTTGGGGGATGTTGTCACTGGTGGTGGGTAGGGTGGGGGGCATGGATTTTGGGGTTGTGACCTGGGGTTTTGTGCTGGCCGGTGGGTCGGGGAGGACCGATTTTCGGTTGGGTTGTGTCACCGGGGTCGGTAGAATGACATCAGTGTTATTCAGCCTGGTTGGTCCGGGGGCCGTCTTCGGGGAGGAGGGGTCGTGAACAAAGCTCGTGGCAGCACTTCTGAGGCCACCCCCAGAGGCGGGGCCGTTGCCGGGGCGGTGGTGTGGCCGGTGCCGGTGGATGTGGGTTCGTTGTCCGATGACCGGTTGCGGGATCGGTTGGGGGTGATCGGGCGGGCGGAGTCTTGTTTGTCGGCCATGAAGGCACAGACGTTGGCCGAGTTGGCTCGTCGTCACAGTCCGGTGGAAGCAGGCAGGATCGCCCGGCAGGAAACCCGGTCGTCGAAGCGGGCCGCCCGCACCGAGGTGGAAACCGCAGGGCGCCTCGCCGGGCTGCCCGCCACTTCCGACGCGTTGGGTGCCGGGGTGATCCCCGCCGGTCACGCCCGGTTGATCGCCCGGGCCGCAGCAGAAGGGCCGATCGACGAGTCGTTGATGGTGCAAGCGGCCACCCACCAGGATTACGACACGTTCGCCCGGACCATGGCCCGCCACCAACACGAAGCCTCCGGTGACGACGGCCACGCCCTGCACGAACGCCGCCGCGAACGCCGCAGCGCCCGGGTGTTCACCCGACCCGAGTCGGGCATGTTCGTGCTCTCCGCAGAGTTCGACCCCATCACCGGGGCCCACATCGACACCGTGTTGGCCGCCAAAGTACGGGAACTGTGGAACCAGGAAGACCCCAAGGCCCGGCGCAGTTCCCAACAGCGCACGGCCGACGCGTTGGCCGAGTTGATCCTCGAACCCGAAAAAGGCAAAACAGCCGGCACCGCCCTGTTGGTCGTCGCCGACTACGACGTCGTCAACCAACAACTCACCGACGCCCGCCTCTCCGACGGGACCCCCATCCCCGCCGCCGAACTGGTCCGGTTGGCCTGCGACGCCGACATCCTGCCCGGCGTGTACCGGGCCGCCACCCAAGAAATGAACCTCGGCCGCAAACGCCGCACCGCCACCACCACCCAACGAGCCGCCCTCACCTACCGGGACCAACACTGCATCGGATGCGGCACCACCGCCCACCGATGCTTCGCCCACCACATCAAATTCTGGTCCGAAGGCGGCCCCACCGACCTCGCCAACCTCGCACTCGTCTGCAACGACTGCCACCACAACATCCACGACCACCACTGGACCGTCACCCACAACCCCCACACCAACCGGTGGCACACCCACCCCCCACCCGACCCCTTCCCCACCCACGGAACCACCAACACCCCACCCCCACCCCAAACCAACCCCATACTCCGAAAATGAAGAATCAGGGGCGCCTCGGGCGGGTCTCCCCAGGGATGCCCGGACACACAAGACCTAGGCTCTGGCCATGAGTCGCCAGGACCAGGAGAGCCAGCCCACCCTGGAAGACCACGAGAACCGGGGAGCCCGCCAGACCCGCGACCTGTACCTGTACGAGGTGGTGGACATCATCGGGCAGGGCCAGTACGACTACATGGAGCACCTCTGGCAGGACCCGGTGCTGCGCATGCCGGAGATGTTCGGACTCCAGGGCGCCTTCTACATCCTGGCGGCGGGCGGGGGGCGCTGGCCCCAGGTCATCAACATCTGGGACATCGGAACCCAGGGCTGGGCCGGTTTGGCCAAGAACCTGGACCGGCTCAACCTCAAGCGGCGCAAGGCGTTCTACGGCGACTGGTGGGACGAGGCTGCCCAGTGGCGCTCCGGGGGGTTCGACCGGCTGTGCGGCGGCGTGCCCGGCAGCCCCTCCACCGCCGAGATCGCCGAGGCGGGCATCACCGGCACGCTGTTCGTGAACGAGATCCTCACGGTGCGGCCCGGCACCCCGCTGGAGTTCCTGGCCGCGGTGGCCGAGGAGCGGGTGCCCCTTATGGCCGACTACCACCACCGGCCCACCGGCCTGTACGAGGTGCTCAACAACCAGCACGAGGTGGTGATGGTGTGGGCCACCGACATCGCCTCCCACATGACCTACCGCCAGAACCGGGACACCGCCCGGGGCCTCTGCCGGGAAGGCAACGAGGACAGCCGGATCATCGACTGGGAACACCGCTCGGCCGAGTACGTCACCGGTGGGGACACCCACCTGATGACGCCGTTGCCCCGCACGGTGTACGGCCCCGACGACTGGGAAGACGCCAGCCTGGAGCAGTGGCTACGGGAACAACAGTCGGCCCCATGAACGACCAAAGACTATGAGCGAGAAACCCAAGCCGAAGTCCAGCCTGCCCGACAGATTCAATCTCACCGGCAAGACCGCCATCGTCACCGGGGCCTCCCGGGGCATCGGGCACGCCCTGGCCCTGGGGTTGGCCGAGGCCGGCGCCAGCGTGGTGGCCACCAGCCGCACGCTGGAGGCATGCCAGGCCTTGGCCGACCAGATCACGGCGGCGGGCGGCGAGGCCATGGCGGTGGCCACCGATGTCAGCCAACTGGAGCAACACCAGCCGTTGCTGGAGGCCACCATGGACCGATTCGGCCGGCTGGATGTGCTGGTGAACAACGCCGGAGTACTGCGCCCCCATGTGACCACCCGGGTCACGCCCGACGAACTGGACGACATCTTGGCCGTGAACCTCAAGGGGCCGTTGTTCCTGTCGCAGGCCGCGCTCGACCATCTGTCGGCCAACGGCGGCGGATCCATCATCAACATCGGGGCGTTGGGGGCCTACCAGCCGATGGAGGGCATCGGTGCCTACTGCGCGGCCAAAGCGGCCATGGCCAACTGGACCACCACCATGGCCCGGGAATGGGCCGAGCGGGGGGTGCGGGTGAACCTGTTGGTACCGGGCCCGGTGGCCACCGACATGATCCTGCCCCGCGACCCCGAGGCCCGGGCCCGCTTCGAGCAGGAGGTGGCGGGCGAGACCATCTTCGGTCGCCTCGGGGTGCCCGACGATCTGGTGGGCGCGGCGGTGTTCCTGGCCGGAGATGCCTCGGCCTACATGAGCGGTCGCCCCGTATTCGTGGACGGCGGGATGCTCCGCTGAGACTCGGGCTGAGCACTCCCCGGCCCGAGCAAACCATTGCGCCAGTCTCCGTCTCATGGCCGCTAGGGTCGGGGCATGGCCCCTGGAGCCTCCTCCGGAGCTACGCCTGGAAGTTCACCCAGTGCGAGAGCCCTGATCGCCCCCTCGGTGTTGCCCGCTGATTTTGCCCGCCTCGGCGAGGAGTGCATCGGGTTGGAGAAGGCCGGGGCCGACCGGATCCATTGGGACGTCATGGACGGTCGGTTCGTGCCCAATCTCACCTTCGGCCCGGACGTGATCGCCTCGGTGCGGCCGCTGGTGTCTCTGCCCTTCGAGGCTCACCTCATGGTGGAAGAGCCCCATGAGCTGGCCCCCCAGTTTGTCGAGGCCGGCTGCGAGCTGATCATCGTCCACGCCGAGGCCTGTCCCCACCTGCACCGGACTCTGGGGGCGATCCGGGAGCTGGGCGTCGACGCGGGCGTGGCCCTCAATCCGGGCACCCCGGCGTCGGCCGTGGCCCACGTGCTGGATCTGTGCAAGCAGGTGCTGGTGATGACGGTCAACCCCGGCTGGGGCGGCCAGTCGTACATCGCCTCCATGGAATCCAAGGTGACCCAGATCCGGGCGATGATCGACGAGCGTGGTCGTGCTGTCGGCGAGAGCACCAGGAACACCAAGAGCACAGAGCTGGAGGTGGATGGGGGCATCGGGCCAGCCACCATCGGGGCCGCGGCCCAAGCCGGCGCCAATGTTTTCGTGGCCGGCAGTGCGGTGTTCAAGGACGAGCAGGGATTCGACCACGCCATCTCCGACCTCCGAGAAGCAGCCACCGCCCGTTGACCAAGGCTGAGGTCTCGATGGGCCTGAGATCAATGTTGGCCATCGTGGCCGTAACCAGCATGAGCGCTTTCGGTGCCTGTGGCGGCAGTGACCAGCCCGACCTGGACGCCTTTTGCGGAAGGCTTGAGACCGCGTTCGGCCCCGAGGGGGCACTGGCCTCGGACTACTCCGATGACCCGAGCGCAGCCCAGGCCGTGGTCAATGAACTGGAATCAGTGCGGGAGGTGGCACCGCTGGAGATCGAGCCGTCCCTGGCGGTGATCAACGACACCATGGGCCTGATCATTGCTGCCTTCGGCAACCCCGCCGGCGGTACCGACAGTGGCGCCGAGAGTGGCGCCGAAAGAGTGAATGCCGAGAAGCTGCAGGAGGCGGGCATCGCCGCCGCCGAGTTGGCCCGCTATTCCGGCGACCACTGCGGCCTGGTGCTGGATTGGGAGAGTACCCAGGTGCCTCTGGTGCCAGCCGACGCCGACCGGATCACCGGCGAGGTGAGACTCGACGTCGAGGGCTGAGGCTCAGAACTCCCTGGCCCCCCAGCCCCAGAGCCTCAGGGGCTCAGATCATCTCGCCGCGTTTGACGATCACGTGGTCGATGATGCCGTACTGCTTGGCCTCTTCGGCGGTGAACCAGCGGTCGCGGTCGGAGTCGGCCTCCACCTGGTCGACCGATTGTCCGGTGTGGTGGGCGATGCGTTCGGCCAAGAGCGACTTGACGTAGGCGTGCTGCTCGGCCTGGATGGCGATGTCGGAGGCCTGGCCCCGAACGCCGCCCAGGGGCTGATGCATCATGATGCGGGCGTGGGGCAGGGCGTAGCGCTTGCCGGGGGCGCCGGCGCACAAGAGGAACTGGCCCATGGAGGCACCCAGGCCCATGCAAATGGTGCCCACGTCCGGGGCGATGAACTGCATGGTGTCGTAGATGGCCATGCCCGAGGTCACCGACCCTCCGGGCGAGTTGATGTACAGCCAGATGTCCTTCTCCGCGTCCTCGCCCTCCAGGTAGAGGAGCTGGGCGGTGATGTAGTTGGCGATGTCGTCGTCCACATCGGTGCCCAGAAATACGATGCGGTTCTTCAACAGCCGGTTGTAGATCTCGAATGCGCCGCGATCGGGGCTGCCCGGCTCGAACAAGGCGGGATTGCTCATGCCCCAAACTCTACCGGCCCCCCACGCCCCCCCGGCCACTGAAAGGTAAAGGGAGGAGCGGCCCGAAGGCGGCTCCTCCCGTTCAGACGGTGACCGACACGTACGCATCAAGGTCTGACACCAGCATACTGGAACCGTGGTCACGACGAGACCCTTTTGCTGGACGCCTACGAGTCTTTTGTGCGCCAGGTGGGATTTGAACCCACACGGGCTTGCGCCCACAGGGACCTAAACCCTGCGCGTCTGCCGAATTCCGCCACTGGCGCGTGGTCGTGTGATGTGTCTCCGATTGTGGCCGGCTGGGGAGCCGGCCACCGGGCCCCGCTGATCAACAGGCTACTCAAGCAGTTTGGCGGCCAAGGCCCGAAATGCCCGGCCCCGATGAGAGATGGCGTTCTTCTCCTCCAGCGACATCTCCGCAAAGGTGCGACCGTCGCCCTCGTCGGGAACGAACAGCGGGTCGTAGCCAAAGCCATCATGGCCCCGAGCCTCCCGGGCAATGGTGCCGGTGACGATCCCTTCGGCCACCAGCTCGGCACCATCGGCACGGCCGGAACCCTCGGGGAACACCACCATGGCCACCGTCCGAAAGCGGGCCGACCGGTCGGTGACCCCCTCCAGTTCGGCCAGCAGCTTGGCTCGGTTGGCCGCGTCATCGCCAGCATCAGCAGCGTGCTCTCCGGCGTAGCGGGCCGACCGCACGCCCGGCGCGCCCCCCAGAGCGGCCACCTCCAGGCCGGTGTCGTCGGCCACCGCCGCCATGCCCGTGTGGCGACACACCGCAGCCGCCTTGAGGCGGGCGTTGGCCTCCAGGGTGTCCCCGTCCTCGACAATATCGCCCAGATCACCGGGCCGGGGCAGTAGCTGAATCCTGGTGGCCAGGCCGGCCTCAGCCAGACCGGCTCCAGCCAGAATGACCTCGATCTCGGCCAGCTTGTGGGGGTTGGCGGTCGCCGCCACCAACTGCACCCGGCCTGAACTCAACTCGGCCTCAACGGGCGGCGGGTGGGTCGGACAACAGCCGATTCTGCCGGGCGATGATCTGCCCGATGCCCGAGGCGGCCAGGTCCAACAGCTCGTCCAGCTCCTTGCGGTCGAACGACTGACCCTCGGCGGTACCCTGCACCTCCACGAAGCGGCCCGACTCGGTCATCACCACGTTCATGTCCACCGCGGCGGCCACGTCTTCCTCGTAGGGCAAATCCAGCGACGGCACCCCGTCGACCATCCCCACCGACACGGCGGCGCACGCCTCCAGGATGGGGTGGGCCTCGATCTCCTCGGCCAGCACCAGCCGGGTCAAGGCGTCGTGCAGGGCCACGTAGGCCCCGCTGATGGCCGCCGTTCGGGTGCCGCCGTCGGCCTGCAGCACGTCGCAGTCGCAGATCACCTGGCGTTCCCCCAGCTTGGCGGCATCGGTCACCGCCCGCAACGACCGCCCGATGAGCCGCTGAATTTCCTGGGTCCGACCGGATTGCCGGCCCCGAGCCGCCTCCCGGTTCACCCGCTCGGGTGACGATCCCGGCAACATGGAGTACTCGGCGGTCACCCAGCCGGTTCCCCGGCCCCGCATCCACCGAGGCACCTCGGGATCGACCGAGGCGGTACACAGCACCCGGGTGCGACCGAACGACACCAGCACCGAGCCGTCGGCCATCTCGGTGAAGTCGCGCTCGAAACCGATGGGCCGCAACTCCCCGGCCGACCGGCCGTCGCTTCTCATGATTGGCTCCTCATCGCTGGGCTGACAGGGATTGACTCACAGGGGGAAGGTTGGCGGCAATTCGACTGCACAATTCGCCGGCAAGAGGAACGGCCCCGACTCTGGCGGGTTGAGTCGAGGCCGTTCGGCTGGAGCAGTGCTCCAGCTAGGTGGTGTGGTTTGGGAACCCTAACTCTAGCAGGGCCGAGCGCTTATAGCACATCAAGATGCAGAATTCCCGTAGTAATGGGATTTTTCTCACAGATGTTTCAGAAGTAGATGATGGACTCGGCCCGGCCGACCACCTGATCGATCGGGTCGGTCCACGCCCCGGTGGACAGGTACTTCCAACCACCGTCGGCCGACACCACCACCACCGTGCCCTCGTCCACCCGGTCGGCCACCCGAGCCGCCCCGGCCAGGGCCGCCCCCGTGGAGATTCCGGCAAAGATGCCCACCTCCGCGGCCAGCCGCCGGGTCCACTCGATCGACTCTCGGGGCCGCACGATGCGCTTGCCGTCCAGGAGCTGGTCTCCCCCCCACTTCTCGTAGATCGGGGGGATGTAGCCGTCGTCGAGACTGCGCAGGCCGTCCACCAACTCCCCGGCGGGGGGCTCCACCGCCAGCACCTGCACCGCGGGATTGCGCTCCTTGAGGTAGGCCCCCACCCCCATGAGGGTGCCACTGGTGCCCAGCCCCGACACGAAGTGGGTGATCTGCGGGCAGTCGGCGTAAATCTCCGGACCGGTGGTGGTGTAGTGGGCCCGGGGGTTGGCCTCGTTGCCGTACTGGTACAGAAAGGCCCACTCCGGGTTGTCGTCGGCCAGTTCCTGGGCCAGGCGGACCGCCCCGTTCGAGCCCTCGGCGCCCGGCGACCAGATGATCTCGGCCCCGAACACCTCCAAGAGCTGGCGGCGCTCGGCCGACACGTTCTCGGGCATCACGATCTTGAGGGGATACCCCCGCAGCCGGGCGATCATGGCCAGCGCGATCCCGGTGTTGCCCGACGACGGTTCGATGATGGTGCGCCCCGGCACCAGGGTGCCGTCGGCCTCGGCCTCCAGGATCATCTGACGGGCCACCCGGTCCTTGACCGAACCGGCGGGATTCACCCCCTCCAGCTTCACGTGGACGGCCACCGACGGGTTGGGCGACAGGGTGGAGACGTCGACCATCGGGGTGTTCCCAATGAGATCGATCACCGATTCGTGCGTCCCCACGGACGAAATCCTACCCCTCGACGGTCACCGCCACTTCGGTTATGACCCCGTCGAGAATGCGGTAGCAGCGCAGCGCGGGCTCGGGATCCTTCAACGACACGATCACGTACTGCAGGGCCCCGAACGGGTCGAAGGCGGTGGCGTCGCGCACGTCGGTGGGCGACGGGTAGGCGCTGGTGTGGGTGTGGGAGTGCATCACCGCCACCAGGGCCAGATTCTCGGCGTCGGCGGTGCGCTCCACCTGGAGGAACTCGGCGTCGTCCAGCCGGTAGATCTGGCTGGACTCGGCCGCGTTGCGCACCGGGAAGAACCGGGTCACCCGGTCGTCACAGACGGGGCCGGCCAGCAGCCCGCACGCCTCGTTGGGCAGCCCCGCCAGCGCGTGGGCCACGACCTCGGCATGGACGTCCTCCGCCAATCGCAGCACCGGTCAACCCTATCCAGCCGGCCGGGGCATTCCGGTCAGGAATCCTCGACCAGGGGCACGAAGCGAACGGGGCCGAGCGGCCTGGTGGTGGTGGCGTCGCCCCGACGGTGCACCAGGGTGAGTTCCTGGGCCCCGGCGGTGGAGCCCACGGGGATCACCAACCGACCCCCGTCGGCCAACTGGTCGACCAGGGCCGGGGGAATCCCGTCGGCCGCCGCGGTCACCACCACCGCGTCGTAGGGTGCCCCCGGCGGGTGGCCCTGCGAGCCGTCGCCGGTCACCACCGTCACGTTGTGGTACCCCAGGTCGTCCAGCACCTGCGCCGCCCGGTCGGCCAACACCCGGTGCCGTTCCACGGTGATCACCGAGGCGCCCAGGTGGGCCAGCACCGCGGCCCCGTAGCCCGAGCCGGTGCCCACCTCCAGCACCCGATGGTCGGGATGGATCGCCGCGGCGTCGGCCATGAGGGCCACGATGTAGGGCTGGGAGATGGTCTGGTCGGCGGCGATGGGCAGCGGGTGATCCTCGTAGGCCTGGTCGGCGTGTCGAACGGACACGAACCGGTGACGGGGCACCGACCGCATGGCCGCCAGCACCCGCCGGTCGCTGATGCCCCGGGATTCCACTTGGCGGCGAACCATGGCCAGACGCCGGTCCCGCTGCCGACTCTCGGAAACCCCGGCACCCTTGGCCATCGCTCATGTACTCATGCAGGGACGGCCACCCACCACTAAGAGGGCTTGGCCTTCGGCAGGCTTATGGTCTCCTCGAAGACGGCCTGGAGGGCATCGGCGTCACCGGTGAACTCCCCGCCACGGCCGGCGACTGCATCCCAGGGCGGCGCCGGGGCCCACCAGGGGGGCATCTCGGTACCACCGTCGGCCGTCTGTTCGGGGATGAAGGCCAAGCACCACTGCCACGATCCCCGCTCCTGGCCCTGGGCCAGATCGGGATGGCCGCCGGGAGGGACCAGGGCATAGGTGAAGCCCGGCCCCGGACCGGCCTCCCCACCGGTGGCGGCCGCCGGTCGCCGTCCGCCGACGATCCGGGCGACCAGAAACGGCAACGCCAGCAGCAAGAGGATGATGATCGAGGTGACCAGCGTGGTCAGGTTCAGTTCGGGCATGTCGGGGGCCTCCGTGAGGAGCAAACCCGAGGGTGTGCTCCAGCCTCACAGGCCCCATCTTCCCCACCCGCAACACCACAGGGTAGCCACCGGACCAGACCGGAAGCAACCGCCTCCGGGGCCGGTGTTCGGTGTTGGCAATCCGCGGTGGTGCTTCCGACGCAGCCGGCAGCCTCAGATCATCACCACCGAGCGGAGCACCTCCCCCCGCTCCATGGCGTGGAAAGCCTCTTCCACGCCCTCCAGGGGAATCGTCTCCGACACGAACCGCTCCAGATTCAGCCGACCCTGCAGGTAGAGGTCGATCAGCATGGGGAAGTCCCGCGACGGCAGGCAGTCGCCGTACCACGACGACTTCAGCATCCCGCCCCGGCCGAACACCTCGATCATGGGCAGCTCGATGCGCATCTCGGGGTTGGGCACCCCCACCAGCACCACCGTGCCCGCCAGGTCCCGGGCGTAGAAGGCCTGCTCGTAGGTCTGGGGCAGGCCGATGGCCTCGATGGCCACGTCCACCCCGTGGCCCCCGGTCAGCTCCCGGATCCGCTCCACCGGATCATCCCGGGTGGAGTTGATCGTGTGGGTGGCGCCGAACTCGGTGGCCCACTGCAGCTTGGTGTCGTCGATGTCCACCGCGATGATGGTGTGGGCCCCGGCCAGCCGGGAGCCCTCGATGGCGGCGTCGCCCACGCCCCCGCAGCCGAACACGGCCACCGAGTCGCCCCGGCCCACGCCGCCGGTGTTCATGGCGGCCCCCAGCCCGGCCATCACACCGCAGCCGATCAACCCGGCCACCTCGGGGGCCGCCTCGGGGTTCACCTTGGTGGCCTGTCCGGCGGCCACCAGGGTCTTCTCGGCGAAGGCGCCGATTCCCAGCGCGGGCGACAGCTCCTGGCCGTCCAGGGTCATCTTCTGGGTGGCGTTGTGGGTGGCGAAGCAGTACCAGGGGCGTCCCCGCAGACACGACCGGCACTGGCCGCACACCGCCCGCCAGTTGAGGATCACGAAGTCGCCGGGGGCCACGTTGGTCACGCCCTCGCCCACCGACTCCACCACCCCGGCGGCCTCGTGGCCGAGCAGGAATGGGAACTCGTCGTTGATGGCCCCCTCCCGGTAGTGCAAGTCGGTGTGGCAAACGCCACACGCCTGCACGGCCACCAGGGCCTCTCCCGGTCCGGGATCGGGGACCTCGATCGTCTCGATGCCCACGGCCTCGCCCTTGGCCTTGGCCACGACGGCTTGAACCTGCTGGCCCATGTCCTGCTCCTTTCCCCCGGCCACCGGCCACCACAGCCGCGGCCCTTGGTCGTACCGACCGTGGATCGAATCTACTACGGCTCGCCGGTCGGGCCGGTCGTTCGGTCCGGGGCGGCCCGGACGCTCAGGTGTCCAGGAACCGGGTGACGGCGATGCCCGAGCCCACCGTGCCCACCAACGCCCCGAGGCCGACCATCTGGAAGCCCAACGCCCACACCCGGGAGGGATCCACGGTGAAGCCCCGCAACAGCTCCAGGGAGACGTCGTCGTTGATCACGCTGAGGAAATTGTTGGTCAGCCAGATCAGCGGGATGGCGATCACCCCGCCGATCAGTCCCTGTATGAGCCCCTCGAACATGAACGGCACCCGTATGAACCAGTTGGTGGCCCCCACCAGCTTCATCACCTCGATGTCGCGGCGGCGGGAGAACAGGGCCATCCGGATGGTGTTCAGGATCAGCACCGCGGCGGTCACCAACAACACGATGGCGATGATGATCACCCGCTGGCGCAGGCCGCTGGACAAATCCTCGATGGCCCGGATGGTCTCGCTGGCGGTCACCACTCGGGCCACCCCCGGCTGGGCCCGGAACACCGAGGCCAGCTCGTCCACCCGTTCGGGCAGCGTGTCGGTGGGCTTGACCCGGAACGAGGCCGGCAGCCGCTCGGGGGTGATCACCTCCACAAGCTCGGGGGAATCCCCCAGCAGGTCCTGCACCTCGGCGTAGGCCTCGTCCTTGTCGATGTAGGCGAATCCGCTGACCTCGGGGGACTCCTCGAGCTGGCGGCGCAGGTCGGCCTCCAGTTGGGGGCTGATCTCGGGGTCCATGAAGACGATGAACTCCACCCCGTCCTTCCAGCGCACGGTGGCGTTGTCCACCGCGTCGCCGAACAACAGGGCCGCCCCCAACAGGGTGAGCGAAATGGTCACCGTGATCACCGTGGCCAACGTGAGGGTCACGTTGCGCCGGAAGTTCCCCACCGTCTCCCGCAGCACGTAGTCCAGCTTGAGACTCATCGGCGCCGGCCCGCTGATCGGCCCCCGAAGGAGAATCGGCCCATGGTCATCGGCTGCGGGGGCGGTGTCGGCTCAGGCCCATGGGCTACTGGTACACGCCGCGGGACTGATCCCGAACGATCTGGCCCCGGTCGAGTTCCACCACCCGGCGGCGCATCTTGTCCACGATGCTGCGGTCGTGGGTGGCCATCACCACGGTGGTGCCGGTGCGATTGATGCGGTCCAACAGGGTCATGATGCCGAGCGACGTGTTGGGATCGAGGTTGCCGGTGGGCTCGTCGGCCAGAAGGATCAGGGGCCGGTTCACGAACGCCCGGGCGATGGACACCCGCTGCTGCTCGCCCCCCGACAGCTCGTCGGGAAAGTTGTGCATCTTCTTGGACAGGCCCACCAGCTCCAAGATGGCGGGCACCTTCGACTTGATCACGCTGCGGGGGCGGCCGATCACCTCCAGGGCGAAGGCCACGTTCTGCAGCACCGTCTTGTTGGGCAGGAGCTTGAAGTCCTGGAAGACGCAGCCGATGTTGCGGCGCAGAAACGGCACCTTCCAGCTCGGCAGCTCGCCGATGTCGCGCCCGGCCACGAACACCCGGCCCCGGTCGGGCATCTCCTCTTTGTTGAGGAGGCGCATGAACGTGGACTTGCCCGAGCCCGACGGACCCACCAGGAAGACGAACTCCCCCCGCTGCACTTCACAGGAGGCGTTCTGCAGGGCCAGCACCTCGCCCTTGTACACCTTGGTGACGTTTTCCAGTCTGATCATGCGATGTGAACCCCGAACTGCCGAACGGTCCCGGAACCCCGACCGGCGGCCCGAAAAACTCGAACCACGCTACCACCCGCCGCCGGTGCCGAACGCTCACCCAGCGCCAAGAACCCCGCCGGGGTCACGACATCCGCCTCCACTGCAGGTAGGCCTCGATCAGCTCGTCGATGTCGCCCGCCAGCACCCCGTCCACGTTGCCGATGCTCACCCCGGTGCGGTCGTCCTTGACCTGCTGGTAGGGGTGCAGCACGTAGGACCGGATCTGGCTGCCCCACTCCGCCTTCATGTAGTCGCCCGCCAACCCGGCTATCTCGGCCTCCCGCTCGGCCCGCTTCCGGTCGGCCAGACGGGCGGCCAGGATCTGCATGGCCCGGTCCTTGTTCTGGTGCTGGCTGCGCTCGTTCTGGCAGGACACCACGATGCCGGTGGGCAGGTGGGTGATGCGCACCGCCGAGTCGGTCACGTTCACGTGCTGCCCGCCCGCGCCCGACGACCGGAACGTGTCGATCCGCAGATCCTTGTCCTCGATGTCCACCTCGTCGGAGACCTCGTCGAAGTAGGGCACCACCTTGAACTGGGCGAAGGCGGTGTGGCGACGGGCGTCGGAGTCGAACGGCGAGATGCGCACCAGACGGTGGACGCCCCGCTCCGACTGCAACAGCCCGTAGGCGTTGCGCCCGGAGATGGTGAAATCGGCCGAGGAGATGCCCGCCCCCTGGCCCTCCGACACCGAGTCCACCTTGAAGTCGAAGCCCCGGCGCTCGGCCCACCCCTGGTACATGCCCAACAGCATCTCCGCCCAGTCCTGGGCGTCGGTGCCCCCCGCCCCGCTGTGCAGCTCGCACACCGCGTCGGAATCGTCGTGCTCGCCTCCCAACAGCGACCGCAGCTCCAGGTCGTCCACCTTGGCCGCCAACGACGCCAGCATCTGGGTTATCTCCGGGAGCAACGACTCGTCGTTCTCCTCGGCGGCCAACTGGTGCAGGGTTTCGGCGTCCTCCAGGGTGGCCTCCAGACCGGCGAACAGCTCCAGGTCCTCCATCAGCTCGGCCAGCTCCCGGGTGACCTTGCGGGCCCGGTCGGGGTCGTCCCACAGGCCGGGGGCGGCGGCGGCGTTCTCCAGGCGGGGACGGCGGTCGATCAGGTCGTCGATGTGCAGGTAGCGGCGGGCCTCTTGCAGTTTGGACCGCAGCAGGGACAGTTCGCCGGTGACGTCGGGCACGAGGATTCCCGGAACTGAGCAGTCAGCGCCCGCAGCACTGCTTGAACTTGCGGCCGGATCCGCACGGACAGGGGGCGTTGCGGGGGGTCTTCTCGAACTCGGACCGCACCACCGGCACCTTCGACCTGGGGGCCGACTCCTCCACCACCGCGGGCGCGGCCCGCATGCCGGCCAGGGCCGCCTGGGCCCCGGCCCGGGCCAACGGCGGCTGGGTGGACGGATCGGCGGGGCCCGACTCGGTGACGTTGCTGGTGCCGGCCTCGTCGGCGGTTCCGGGGGCCTCCACGTTGATCTCCACGTGCATGATGTAGGTGACGAAGTCCCGGGCCACCCCGGCCATCATCTGGCCGAACATCTCGAAGCCCTCCCGCTGCCACTCGGTCAGCGGGTCCTTTTGGCCGAGGGCCCGCAGGTTGATGCCCTCCTTGAGGTAGTCCATCTCGTAGAGGTGCTCGCGCCAGCGCTGGTCGATGATCCGCAGCATGATCTGGCGCTCCACCTCCCGCATGGCCTCGGCGCCCACCTGCTCCTCCCGCTGTTCGTAGCGGGCCACCGCCTCGCCCACCAGCCGCTCGTAGAGCTCGTCGGTGGAACCGGCGTCGGCGAGCTGGTCGGCCGACAGTTGGGAGGGCCACAGCACCCGGATCTCGGTTTCGAGCTGCTCCAGGTCCCAGTCGGTGGGATCGTCGGAGGCGCAGTGGCTGCCGATCACCGCGTCGACCGCCTCGCCCAGGTGCTCGATGGCCTCGGTGCGCAGGTCGCCCCCCGACAGGATCTGCTCCCGGCGCTTGTAGATCACCTTGCGCTGCTCGTTGAGCACCTCGTCGTACTTGAGCACGTTCTTGCGGGCCTCGGCGTTCTTCTGCTCCACCGTGCCCTGGGCCCGTTCGATGGCCTTGGTCACCATCTTGGCCTCGATGGGCACGTCCTCGGGCAGGGCCTTGTCCATCACCCAGTTCATGGCCCCAGAGGCGAAGATCCTCATGAGGTCGTCCTCCAGCGACAGGTAGAACCGGCTCTCGCCGGGGTCGCCCTGGCGACCGGAGCGGCCTCGGAGCTGGTTGTCGATGCGGCGGCTGTCGTGGCGCTCGGTGCCCAACACGTACAGCCCTCCCAGGGCTCGTACCTTCTCGCCCTCCGCCCGGCACTCGGCCTCGTACTTCTCCAGCAGGTCGGCGGCCCGGGCCTGGCCCTGTTCACCGGCCGGGTCGAGCCCCTCGGCGGCGGCCTCCTTGCGGGCCATGGCCTCGGGGTTGCCCCCCAGCACGATGTCCACCCCGCGTCCGGCCATGTTGGTGGCCACCGTGATGGCGTGCAGCCGACCGGCCTGGGCCACGATCTCGGCCTCCCGGAAGTGCTGCTTGGCGTTGAGCACCTCGTGGTGGATGCCCCGCTTGTTCAGCACCTCCGACAGTTTCTCGGAACTCTCCACCGACACCGTGCCCACCAGCACCGGCTGGCCCCGCTCGAAACGTTCCACCAGGTCTTCCACCAGGGCGTCGAACTTGCCCGCCTCGCTCTTGTAGATGAGGTCGCCCTGGTCGGCGCGCACCACCGGCAGATTGGTGGGAATGGGCACCACGTGCAGGCCGTAGGTGCCGAACAGCTCGTTGGCCTCGCTCACCGCGGTGCCGGTCATGCCCGCCAGCTTGTCGTAGAGCCGGAAGTAGTTCTGCAGGGTGATGGTGGCCAGGGTCTGGTTCTCCTCTTTGATCTTCACCCCCTCCTTGGCCTCCACCGCCTGGTGCAGCCCTTCCGACCAGCGACGGCCGTCCAGGACTCTCCCGGTGAACTCGTCGACGATCTTCACCTCGCCGCGCTGCACGATGTAGTCCTTGTCGCGGTGGTACAGCTCCTTGGCCCGCAGGGCGGCCTGGAGCTGGTGGACCAGGTTGGCGCTGACCGAGTCGTACAGGTTCTCCACCCCGAGGGCCCGCTCCACGGCGTGGACCCCGTCCTCGGTGGGGGCCACGATGCGCTTCTCCTCGTCCACGTCGTAGTGGACGTCGCGGCGCAGGCCCCGCACCACGCTGGCGAACTTGTAGTACATCTTGGCGGCGTCGGCCAGGCGCCCGCTGATGATCAGCGGGGTCCGGGCCTCGTCGATGAGGATCGAGTCGATCTCGTCCACAATGCAGAAGTTGTGGCCCCGCTGCACCCGGCGGTCGGCCGACATGGCCATGTTGTCGCGCAGGTAGTCGAAGCCCATCTCGTTGTTGGTGCCGTAGGTGATGTCGCAGCCGTACTGCTCCCGCTTGAAGTCCGAGCCCCGCTCGCCGGGCACCACCAAACCGACGCTGAGGCCCAGCCAGCGGTGGATGGCCCCCATCCAGTCGGCGTCGCGCGCGGCAAGGTAGTCGTTGACCGTCACCACGTGGACGCCCTGGCCACCCAGGCCGTTCAGGTACACCGGCAGGGTGGAGACCAGGGTCTTGCCCTCCCCGGTGCGCATCTCGGCCACCCAGCCGAAGTGCAGGGCCGCGCCCCCCATGAGTTGCACGTCGTAGTGGCGCTGCCCGATCACCCGCCAGGCCGCCTCCCGCACCACGGCAAAGGCCTCGATGAGCAGGTCGTGGAGGTCCTCGCCGTTGTCCAGGCGTTGGCGGAACTCCCCGGTGCGGGCCCGCAGCCCGTCGTCGGACAACGCCTTGGTCTCGGGTTCCAGCGCGTTGATGTCGGGCACCAGCTCTTGCAGTGCCTTGAGCTTCTTGCCCTCGCCGGTGTTCAGGATCTTGTTGAACACGCTCATGTGGCCTCCACTCTACCCCTGCCCCTCTGGTCTACCGGTCAGCGGGGACGAACAGGGGCAACCGGAATGCGCCCACGGGCGGGATCCCGTGGTGGGTCGCAGAACGGGCACCGTGAAAGGCGCCCGTGCCCCCCGGAGGGCAGTTAGCTGGCTCGGCGCTCCCGGGTGTGCTGTTGGCGATCCACCCTGCGGGTTTTGGTGCGGCGGAGCTGGCGTTCCAGCTTGTGGATGGCCCGGTCGAGGGCGGCCAGCGGGGTGGGGCCGTTGACCCGGCTGCGAATGTGGTGGCCGTGACCCTCCAGGGTGACCTCGCAGATGTCGGGATCGGCGATGCGGGGATTCTTCTCCTCGCTGAACCGAACGGTGGCGTGATCGATGCCCGACAGGTAGCGGTTGAGCTTGCCCACCTTCTGTCGGGTGGACTCCCCCAATCGCGGCGACACCTCCATACCGCTGCTGCTGATGGTCACGTCCATGGCGGCTCCCTTTCGGCGGGGGTCTGGTTGTGGTTGCTCATCGTAGCCACCCCACACGGTGATCGGGTGAAGGGCAGCGGCGTGGCCCCGGCCACCACGGCGTCCACCCGCCGGGCCCCGGCCCGTACCAGGGTGTCGGCCGCCGCCACCAGGGTGGCCCCGGTGGTGATCACGTCGTCCACCACCAGCACCGAGGCGGGGGGCGGGCCGCACGCCGCGAACACCGGGGTGCTGAACCGCTGGCTGCGGCTCCGCCCCGTCTGGCCCGCGGCGTCCACCCGCTTGAGCAAACGGACCACGGGCAGGCCGGACTGGCGGCCCAGGGCCCGGGCCAGCAGTTCGGCCTGATCGAAGCCCCGACGGCGCCGCCGTTGACCAGACGTGGGCGCCCACGTCACCGCGTCCGCCGCCGGTTCCGGGGGCAACACCAGGTGCATGGCCGCCGCCAGCCACCCGATGGCCGCCCGCTGGTTGCGGTACTTCAGCCGAGCCAGCAACTCTCGCCCCGGCCCTCGGTAGGCAAAAGCCGCCCACAGCCCCGACAGGGGCACCGGCGGGGCCATCTCCCCCACCGGCCGCAACCCGGCCACGCACGCCGCGCACGGGGACGACCCCGGCCCGCCGCATCCTGCGCACACCCGCATCAACAACATGGCGGCACTCTAGGCACCGGCGGTGACAGTTCCGGGTGGCCTTGACCAGTCGGGCCGCCTCGTGGGGTCGCCGCCGGCGACGACGCCACGACCAAGCCGACCTCAGTACCGGTAGTGGTCGGCTTTGAACGGCCCGGTGGTCGACACCCCCAGGTAGTCGGCCTGGTCGGGGGTCAGCGTGGACAGCCGCACCCCGAGGGCATCCAGGTGCAGGCGGGCCACCATCTCGTCGAGCTCCTTGGGCAGGGTCACCACGTCGGTGCCGTAGGCCTCGGCGTTGGCGTGCAACTCCATCTGGGCCAGCACCTGGTTGGTGAAGCTGCACGACATCACGAAGCTGGGATGGCCGGTGGCGTTGCCCAGATTCAGCAGCCGCCCCTCCGACAGGATGATCACCGAGTGGCCGTCGGGAAACACGTACTCGTCCACCTGGGGCTTGATGGTGATGCGGCGCACGTCCGACAGGGCGTTCAGCCCGGCGATGTCCACCTCGTTGTCGAAGTGGCCGATGTTGCCCACCACCGCCTGGTGCTTCATCCGCCCCAGGTGCTCGGCGCTGATCACGTCGCGACAGCCGGTGGCGGTGATGAACAGATCGGCCGACCCCAGCACGTCCTCCAGCCGCTTCACCTCGAAGCCCTCCATGGCCGCCTGAAGCGCGCAGATGGGGTCCACCTCGGTGATCACCACCCGGGCCCCCTGGCCCCGCAGGGACTGGGCGCAGCCCTTGCCCACGTCGCCGTAGCCGCACACCACGGCCAGCTTGCCGCCGATCATCATGTCGGTCCCCCGGTTGATGCCGTCGATCAGGGAGTGGCGACAGCCGTAGAGGTTGTCGAACTTCGACTTGGTCACCGAGTTGTTCACGTCGATGGCCGGGAAACGCAGGGTGTTGTCGGCCTTCATCCGGTAGAGCCGGTGGACGCCGGTGGTGGTCTCCTCCGACACGCCCCGCACCCCGTCGGCAATGGCCGTCCACATCCCGGGGCTGTCGGCCAGCGTGCGGCCCAGTAGGCGGCGGATCTCGGCCAGGTCCTCGGAGTCGGCCTCGTCGGGGTCGCCTGCGTTGCCGGTCGCCTCGGCGTCGGCCCCCATGTGGACCAGCAGGGTGGCGTCACCGCCGTCGTCCAGGATGAGGTTCGGGCCGCCGCCGTCGGGCCAGCACAGCACCCGCTCGGTACACCACCAGTATTCCTCCAGGGTCTCGCCCTTCCAGGCGAACACCGGAACCCCGTCGGGGCGCTCGGGGGTGCCGTTGGGACCGACGGCCACCGCGGCGGCAGCCGGATCCTGGGTGGAGAAGATGTTGCACGACGCCCACCGCACCTGGGCGCCCAGGGCGGTGAGGGTTTCGATGAGCACCGCGGTCTGCACGGTCATGTGCAACGAGCCCGTGATACGGGCCCCGGCCAGGGGCTGGTCGTCGTAGTGCTGGGCCCGCAGCGCCATCAGACCGGGCATCTCGTGTTCGGCCAGGCGGATCTCGTTGCGCCCGGCTTCGGCCAGGGTCACGTCGGCCACCTTGTAGTCCATGTCGTGGTAGTCCATGTCGTGGTCCTGATCGTCGTCGTGCTGATCGTCCTGGTTGTCGCCAGAGTTGTGGTCAACGGCCACGGCCATTCTCCCTTGCTTGCTTCGGTACGTGTTCGATTCCGTGGGCGGGGCTGCTCACCGTGCCCGGCGCTTCGCCGGCGCCATCAGGTGCGGCCCTGCAGCACCCGTCGGGCGGAGTCGATGGCCGGGACCGGGCCGGGATCGAGGCCCACCCCGGCGGCCAACTCCATGGCGGTGACCGTCCCCTGGTACATGAGGTCGAACAACTGGGCCACCGGTCCCTCCCCGTTGGCCTCCACCGTGTGCACCGAGCGCACCACTTCTTCCATCATGTCGACCACCAACTCGAAGCCCCGCATCACCTCGGGATGCTCGTGCTCGTGGCGCAGCACCACCAAGCTGAACACCTGTCGGGTCACGTCGCCGTGCTGGCCCCACCCGGCGATCTCGTTGTGCAACAGGTCGGGCACCCCCGCGCTGAACGCCGGGGCCTTGGCACAGGTGTTGATCATGTTCTTCCAGTGCCGGGCGGCCACCGACCCCAGGCCCCCGCCGCCGTAGATCAGGGGCACCGAACCGGCGAGGCGGCGGGCCAGGGCACTGGCCGAGGAGCGCACCGTGTCGCGTCGGCGGCGGATTTGGTCCACCGAATGGCGCACCCACTGGGTGGCGCCGGGAAACAGGCCCATCTGTTCGAGGATGATCATGGGGGCCACCGTGAGCACGCTCAGCCCGGCCCGAGGGGGATACAGCATGAGATCCACCTCCACCAGCGGCGTGCCCCACTCCCCGGCCATTCGGGCCAGCCGGCCACCGCCGGCCACCGCCACCACCCGTCCGCCCGCTTCGGCGGCCTGAGCGGCGGCCTGCACGATCTCGGGGGTGTCGCCGCTGGCCGACAGGGCGAACACCAGGGTCTGCTCGTCCACGTAGGAGGGGGGCTGATAGCTCTTGACCACCACGATGGGCACCGGCATGAACGGCCCTGCGGTCACCGCCAGCAGATCGCCGGCGAAGCCGCCCGGCCCCATGCCCAACACCAGCACGTTGGAGATCTCCGAGCGGTGGGGCAACCCGTCCACGTCCTTGGCCCCGTCCAGGGCGTCGAGGATCTGCTCGGGCAGCCGGTTCATGGCCGGTCCCATGCCCAGGGTGTCCACCCGTTCGCTCATAACCGGCGCTGCCCCGACCCCGACAGGTGCCCCCGGCCACTCGCGGATCGGAGACCCACGGGCTGAGAGCTCACGGGTTGAACGTGTAGGCGATGGACTCGGCCTCGGCTTTGCCCATCAGCCGCTCGTGCTCATCGTCGTCCACGGTCTCGGCCTCGTCGATGATCATGTTGGGGATGTCGTCCTCCACCCGATAGCAGCGGCGCAGTCGGGGGTTGTAGAGGGCGTCCTCGTCGGCAAAGTAGAGCAGCGGCCCCTTGTCGTCGGGACACGCCAGAATCTCCAGCAATCGAGCATCCAGCCCCATCCCCCCAGTCTTGCCGATCAGCCCCCGCTCGCCCCACCCCACCGCGCCGGTGATCGCCGCGCCGGTGGCGGGCCGGATGCCGACGGAGCCGGTGTCAGCGGGCCATGGCCACCGGTTCGGACTGAGGTGGTCGGAGGGGTTGGGGGGCGAACAGCGACGTCACCGCAGGGTCGTCCATGGCGGTGGCCGGTGGGGCGCAGCAAACACAGCGACAGGCCAGGGCGATCACCGTGTCGGCGCAATGGGCGTCGGCCAAATGGTGGGTGGAGAACAGCACGGCCCGGCCCGCATCGGCCTCTTCTCGAATGACCTGGAGGATGAGCTGGTGAGACCGGGCGTCCAGCCCGGTGGCCGGCTCGTCGAGAAGCAAAACCGGCGCTTGTTGGGCGATCCCCTGGGCGACGAAGGCCCGCTGACGTTGACCGCCGGAGAGCTGATTGATGGGGCGTCGGCGATGGTCCAGGAGATCGACCCGACCGAGGGCCTCCTCGCAGGCATCGAGGTCGGCCCGTCGCATCGGGCGGAGTAGCCCCCGGCTGGGGTAGCGGCCCATTCTCACCACGTCGTCCACGGTGAGCCGCAGTTGCGAGTCGACCGCGGTGGCCTGCAACACGTCGGCCACGGCCCCCCGGGTGGCTACGGTTCCCGCCGATGGGCGGAGGCGGCCGCTGATCAGGCCGAACAGGGTGGACTTGCCCGATCCGTTGGGCCCGATCACCGCGGTGACGCTCCCGGCTTCGATCGACAGGCTCACGTCCTGCAGGGCCAGCGTGCGGCCGTGCCGGGCGTCAACGCCCCGCAGTTGGACGGCGGGTGGAACCGGTCCGGTCACGGCTCATCCCCGATTCGGGGGTGCGGGAGGGAGTATCGGTCGGGCATGCGAAGGCCCCACCCTATACAAGAATGAGTCTTACTCTCGAATCAGTCGAGGTCGACTCAGTTGGGGCAGGCCGCGCAGGTGCCGAGCAGGTCGAGGCGGTGGGTGTCGATGGCGAAGCCGAACCGGCCGGCCGCCTGGTGGAGGGCTCGGTCCAGGCTGGCCTCGGCCCAATTGTCGAGGGAGAAATCGGCCACGTCGCCGCAGCTTGAGCAGATGAGGTGGTGGTGGTGCTCGGTGAGGTGCTCGGCCAGCTCGTAGCGAGAGAAGTCGTCGCGGGTCACGATGCAGGTCACCACGCCAACTTGTTCGAGGATGGCGAGGTTGCGGTAGACGCTGGACTGGGCCAAGGAGCGGTCCGCAGCCAGGATCTGGGTGATGGTGACGGGGCCCTCCGCCCTCTGCAGCACGGAGACAAGGCGTCGGCGACCGCTGGTGTAACGCTGGTCGGCTTGGCGGAGCCGCTCGGCGACTTCCTCGTCCACCTTGGCGTCGATCTCGGCTGAGGTCACCACCCCAGACTACCTCAATTGAGAACCACTGGGAATGTCCCAGGCGAGGCGGGCGTCAGGCAGGTGCTCCGCTTCGGGTGGCCCTCAATGTTGGTGGTGGTGGGGGTCGTCGAGCAGCAACTCGTCGCCGATGCGGATGAACCGGCCGCCGAAGGCCCGGCGCAGGTACTGTTCGGTCAACACCGCTTCGGGCGGCCCGACGGCAACCGGGGAGGTGTCCAGCAACAGCACCTGATCGCACCGGCGGGCGTCGTCAAGGTCGTGCGTGGTCATCACCACCGTTCGGCCCCTGCTGATCTCCTCATCGATCACGTCGAAGATGATCGCTCGGGACACCACGTCGAGCCCGGTGACCGGTTCGTCGAGCAGCAACACATCGGTGTCCTGGGCCAGTCCTTGGGCCACCACGACTCGCTGTCGCTGCCCGCCCGACAGCTCGTGGAACTGGCGGCCGGCGAGATCATCAACCGCCAGCTTGCTGAGGGCCTCGTTCACCGCATGCCGGTCTGCGACCCCGAACGGCCGAAAGAGGCCGAGGCTCGAATAGCGGGCCATGCTGACCGTGTCGCGCACCGTGATCGGGAGGCTGCGGTCGACATCGGTGGACTGCAGCACCAACGCCGACCCCGCTCCGGAGACCGCGGCCTCGCCGGCGCTGGGCACCAGTGTCCCCGCCAGCGCGCCCAGCAAGGTGGACTTGCCCGATCCGTTGGGCCCGATGACCGCCACCGAAGAGCCTGCCGATACGTGGAGATCGACCCCCGACAACGCCACCGTGTCCCCGAAGCGGACCTCGAGCCCCCGAGTGGTGATCACCGTGGTCATCGGCCCCAGCGTAGATCGTTGTGAGAACGGAACCGATTCTCGAATTGAGTTGTCGTCCTCGTGCTCGGGCTCTACCGTGGTCGCCAACTGATAGTGGTTCTCACTCTGGAGTGTTGCACATGAGGTTCTTCCGCCGTTCGCTGGTTGCTGTCATCGGGGCCGTCGCGTTGGTGGCTGCAGGTTGCGGCGACGACGCCGAGCCTGTCGCCCAAACCGACACCGTCGCCCCGGCCGAGACGGCCGCCCCCGTGGAGACCACCACGGAGCGACCCACCGTGGTGGTGACCACCAACATCCTCGGCGATGTCGTCGAAAACCTCGTGGGCGATGCCTTCGACGTGGTGACCATCATGCCGGTGGGCTCCGACCCCCACGACTTCCAGGCGTCGGCCCAGCAGGTGGCGGCGATCGGTCAGGCCGACGTGCTCATCGTCAACGGCGCCGCCTTCGAAGAAGGCCTGATCGACGTGATTGAGGCCGCCGAAGAAGACGGTGTGCCCGTCCTGGAGGCCATCAGCGCCGTCGAGCCCATCGAATTCGGCGAGGGCGGCCACGACGACCACGCCGACGAAGACCACGCCGAAGACCACGACGACGACGACGACCACGACGACCACGCCGACGAAGACCACGAAGACCACGCCGACGAAGACGACCACGACCACGACGACGAAGACCACGCCGACGAAGACCACGCCGACGAAGACCATGCCGACGAAGACCACGACGACCACGCCGACGAAGACGACCATGCCGACGACGACCACGCAGATGATGACGACCACGACGACCACGCAGACGAAGACGACCACGGCCATGATCACGAGGGCGTCGACCCGCACTTCTTCACCGACACGGCGCGCATGGCCCACGCCGCCGAAGCCATCGTCGAGTTCTTGGCCACCAACGTGGACGGGGTCGACGGCGATGCCCTACGCGCCAACGCCCAGGACTACATCGACGAACTCGTGGCCCTTGACGCCGAGATCGCCGACCTGCTGGCAGCAATCCCCGACGAGCGTCGCGTGCTGGTGACCAACCACGAGGTCTTCGGCTATTTCGCCGAGCGCTACGACTTCGAGGTGGTCGGCACCATCATTCCCGGCGGCTCCACCCTCGACGGCACCAGCGCCCGGGAACTGGCCGAACTCGCCGAGGTGATCGAGCACGAGGGCGTGCCTGCGATCTTCGCCGACATCTCCTCGTCCGACCAACTGGCTCAGACGCTGGCCGCCGAGGTGGGCGACATTCAGGTCGTCGCCTTGTTCTCGGAGTCGCTCGGTGACGCTGACTCCGAAGGAGCCACCTACATCGACATGGCCCGCACCAACGCCCAACGCATCGTCGACGCCCTGACTGGCTGAGGTACCTTCTCACCCATGGAGGTTGTCCTCGACGCGTTCGAACCGGCCTTCATGCAGCGAGCCCTCATCGGCAGTCTGATTGCCGTGGTGGCCACATCCATCGTGGGCACCTGGGTGGTACTGCGAGGATTGGCCTTTCTGGGGGACGCGCTGGCCCATGGGGTCATCCCGGGCATCGCGTTGGCGGTGCTGTGGGGGTTCAACCCCATCATCGGGGCCTTCATTGCCGCCCTGGTGATGAGCGGGCTCGTGAGCGTGGTGTCCAATCGCACCATCGTCCGGGACGACACCGCCGTCGGTCTGCTGTTCGTGGGCATGCTGTCGCTGGGAATCGTCATCGTTTCCAAGGCTCGGTCGTTTGCCACCGAGGTCACCGCCCTGCTCTTCGGTGATGTCCTCGGGGTCACCGCGGGCGACATCCGCAGCCAGTTGATTGCCACCGCCATCGTCATCGTGTTCTCAGTGGTGTTGTACCGACCGTTCCTGGCCCTCACTTTCAACCGGGACAAAGCGCAGACCCTCGGCATGCATCCCCGCCTGGCCCAATCCGCCCTGCTGGCCCTGTTGGCGCTCAGCATCGTGGCCAGCTTTCAGGCCATCGGCACCCTGCTGGTGTTCGGTCTGCTGGTCGGACCGCCGGCCACCGCGTCGCTGCTGGTGAGCCGGATACCCGCCATCATGCTGGTGTCGATGCTGCTCGGCGCCATCTCGGTGGTGGGCGGGCTGCTGGTGAGCTTCCATTACGGCACCGCCGGGGGGGCCACCATGGCCGGGTTCAGCGTGCTGCAGTTCTTCATCGTGCTCGCCTGCCGCGAGGCAGTGGCCGCCGTCCGCCGCACCCGCCCCACCCCGGTGGCGGCCTAACCCGCCAGATCTCCGGAACAACGCTGGGGCTGCCTCTGGGCAAGCGAGCCGAAAAATGTATAGCTCGACAACAGATTTCGGCTTTCTTTAATGGGGTGATGTACACACGGCTCCTGCCCGCCCCGGAACACAGCTTCTTTCTGTTTGGCGTGCGGGGCGTCGGCAAGAGCACCTCGGTGAAGATGGCACTGCCCGACGCGACTCGGTTTGATCTGTTGGACGAGGCCCTCTTCACGGACCTGCTGGCCGATCCGGGGCTGTTCGGGAATCTTCTCAGGGAGGTTGAGCCCGGAGCGTGGGTGGTGGGGGTTTGCGAGCCCTCGACGGATTACCCGGACTGTGCCGACGAGTCCTCGTCAACAACGGCTCTCGAAAGTTCACCACCGAGGACGGCATTCACGTCTGGCCCCTCGACCACTTCCACCAGGCTCTGACCGCCGACCAACTCTGGCCCTGACGTCGCGCGTCAGGGCTGGTGGGTGGGGTAGTGGGTGGGGGTCAGTCCAACACGTCGGGGGCATCGTGCAGCAGGCGTCGCACGGCCCCGTCCCAGAAGTAGCGCACCGTCATGTGGTGGCTGTTGATGGCCGCCTTCAGGGTGGGCCGCTGGGCGGGGGGCACCGGCACCGGTGAGTGTCCGGTGGCCAGGGCTTCGTAGTTCAGCCGGCACACGCGCTCGAAGTTGGAGGCCCGGTAGGTGGCCTGTTCGGTGGTCTCCCCGGCTATCAGCACCCCGTGGTTGGCCAGAATGACCGCGGTGGCCTTGCCCACCGCGTCGGCGAGGTGTCGGCCGCCCTGGGCGTCGTCCACTCCGCCGGTGTAGGTGTCGAACAGGGCCATGTCGCCGTCGAACATGCACGCCTGCTGCTCGGTCACTTCGGGCAGCCGGTGCAGCGTGGACAGCAGGCTGCCGTAATGGGGATGGTTGTGGATCACCGTCTTGGCGTCCGGTCGGGCCCGGTGCAACTCGGTGTGGATGAAGACCGCGGGCGTCACGTCCCAGCGACCCTGGATCACCTCCCCGTCGGTGTCGATGACCAAGATGTCGGACGCGGTCAGCTCACCCCACCACAGCCCGTAGGGCGTACACCACATCGAACCGTCGTCGGCGTCGTCGCGCACCACGGTGATGTGACCGGCCACGTCGAGGGCGTACCCCTGCGCATCCAGGATGCGGGCGGCACACGCGATCTTCTGGGGTTCGGTCAACTCCCGGCCCACACCGGGCATCACCCTAGGGAACGCACCAGCCCCCGAAATTGCCTCGTCCAGCTTGCCCATATCCTGCTGACTACCACATCCACCCCCTCCCCCGCAGAACGCGACCCCTCAGATCACCCCTCAGATGCTCAACGCGCCGGCGCGGAAGGCCAGGCCCGATCCGGCCACCTCGTAGGGGCCGGTGCCGGCGGGGAGCCAGGCGGCTTGGCCGGGGGGCACCTCCTGGCCCGCCACGGTGAGGTGGCCGGAAGCGCACAGCACGATCTCCGGTCCGTTGGGCTCACACCGAACCCGGCGATTCACCTCCATTCGGGTGAGACGGAAATCGGGCACGGGGGGCGCGAACGGGTGGATCGGACCGTCGGGGACGAGCACCGCCACCTCGGTCGGCCGGCAGTCCACCACCTCCAGGAACGCCGGCACGTCCACGTGTTTGCGGGTGAGGCCGGCCCGCAGCACGTTGTCGCTGTTGGCCATGATCTCCACCGCCACCCCCCGCAGGTACACGTGCAGGTTGCCGGGCGCCAGGAACAGGGCGTGGCCCGGCTCCAACCGCACCAGGTGCAACAGCAAGGCGATCACCACCCCGATGTCGCCGGGATGATGCTCCCCGATCCGCCCGGCCCAGCGCCGTTCCTCGGGAAACGGACCCGGTGAGCCACACGAGGCCACCACCCGACGGGCAATCTCGGCGGCCGTCGCTCGGGGCCGCTCCAGGAGCCATCGCAGGGCGCCGTCGGTGTCGCCCGCCCGCAACCGGGCGACGGCCGGAGCCAACCCGGGCACCCCCAGGGAGTCGAGCACGTCGGCAGCCGAGTCGGGCGGGCGAAACCCGCAGAAGGCGGTGAACGGCTCCAGCGCGCAGATCAGCTCCGGTTTGTGGTTGCGGTCCCGGAACGACCGGCGCTCGGCGTCGGCGGCCAGGCCCTGCTCGTTCTCGGCCGCAAAGCCCGCTTGGGCCTGCCGGCGCGAGGGGTGGGCCTGCAGCGACAGCGGTTGGGCGACGGCCAGGATCTTCAACAGGAACGGCAGCTCCCCGCCGAACGAGCCGACCACCTCCGGGCCCAGCTCGCCGATCGGGTCGGCGGCGATCACCTGGTCGAGGGGGTGGTCCTGGCCGTGGCGACGCAGCACCGACGGCCCCCGAGGGTGGGTGCCCAACCACAACTCCGCCTGGGGCTCCCCCGAGGGCGGCACCCCCATGATCCGGGCCAGAGCCTCGGTGGACCCCCAGGCGTAGGGCTGCACCACCCCGTGCAAGAGTCCCGGCCCGCTCACGGGCTCACCACGAGCCCACGGCACCCATCCGGCCCGCTCACGGCCTCACCACGAGCCCACGGCACCGACCCGGCCCGCTCATGCCAGCCAGATCAGGTTGATCACGGCCAGCAGGTTGAAGCCGACATGGGCCCAGATGGCCGGGCCCAACCGCTGGTAGCGCCGAGCCAGCACCGCCGCAATGATCCCGAAGGCCATCAGCGCGGGGAACTGCAGCGGTTGGAAGTGCACCGCACCGAACACCGCCGAGGAAACCAGCACCCCGGCGACCGCCCCCCACTTCCGCTCCATCGCCCGCAGGGTGAGCCCCCGAAAGAACAGCTCCTCGAAGATGGGCGCGCCCACCACCACCCCCAGCATCACCAGGGCGATGTCGCCGCCGGTGGCCGCCCGGTCGGTGATCTGACGGGCGGCCTCGCTCACGTCGAAATCGAAGAACTGCTGGAACGGGGCGTAGATGAGCCACACCACGAAGATCTGGGCGAACACGCCCACCGCCAAGCCGATGGGGACGTCCTTCAGCCGCATCGACCAGCCGAAATCCCGGCGCAGCCCGTTGCCCCGGAAGGTGGCGGCCACCACCGCGGTCAGCCCCAGCCCGGCCCACAACCCGATCTGGCCCACCGGCAGGGTCCACAGCGGGAGGGCGGGATCGCTGCGCGGTTGCGCGGTGACATCGTTCAGCCCGTAGCGACCCACGTAGGAACCGGTGCCGGTGGCCTGGCCGGTTTCCAACCCCATGGCGGCCAGCACCGTCACCAGCACGACCACCGCGGCGGCCCACGACACCACCAGGCCGACGAGCACATCGGGAAGGCCCCATCGGATTTCTCGCTGACCGCGCGCCGCGCCTGCCGCCACGGTCCGCAGCCTACGAGACCGCCCCGGCGCCGCAGGCTGCCGCGATGGTGGAAATGTCACCTCGGCCCGTAGAATTGCGTCATGGCCTCACCGCCGCCCCCTCCCCCGCCCACACCGGAACGACGCGACCCCCAGCGCCCGCCCACCCAGCAATCCTCGGGTCGGATGCCCCGCTGGGTGTGGTTCCTGGTGTTGGGGTTGCTGGGCGCCCTGTTGTTCTCCAACGTGTTCCGCAGCGAGGACAAGGGCGACGAAATCTCCTTCAAGGAGTTCGTGGACATCGCCCAACTGGGCCAGATCTCCGAGGCGGAGTACAACAACAACACCGGTGAGATCAAGGGCGTGCGGGTCGACGAGTCCAAGTTCCACACCACCGGGCCGGTGCCGCTGAGCGACCAGGTGGAGGCCGACCTGCGAACCCACATCGCCACCCTGCAGTTCCACACGCCCCGCAGCAGCATCTGGGCCAGCATCCTGCCGCTGCTCATCCCGGTGGGGTTGATCTTCTTGATCTTCTGGTGGTTCCAGCGCCGGGCCCAGGGACAGATGAGCGGCATCATGTCCATCGGCCGGTCCAAGGCCAAGACGTACACCACCGAGCGGCCCGGAACCACTTTCGAGGACGTGGCCGGCTACGGGGGGGTCAAGAAGGAGATCGTCGAGGTGGTCGACTTTCTCAAGCACCCCGACAAGTTCGCCCAGATCGGGGCCCGCATCCCCAAGGGGGTGTTGCTGGTGGGGCCGCCGGGCACGGGCAAGACGCTGATCGCCCGGGCGGTGGCCGGTGAGGCCGGGGTGCCGTTCTTGTCGGTGACCGGGTCGGACTTCATGGAGATGTTCGTGGGGGTGGGGGCCAGCCGGGTGCGGGACCTGTTCCAGTCGGCTCGCAAGATGGGCCGGGCCATCATCTTCATCGACGAGATCGACTCCATCGGCCGCAAGCGGGGCGCCGGGTTGGGTGGGGGTCACGACGAGCGGGAGCAGACCCTCAACCAGATGCTGGCCGAGATGGACGGCTTCGAGGCCACCGAGGGCATCGTGATGATGGCCGCCACCAACCGGCCCGACATCTTGGATCCCGCCTTGCTGCGACCGGGACGGTTCGACCGCCAGGTGGTGGTGCCGTTGCCCGAGGCCGACGACCGCCTGCAGATCCTGAACGTCCACGTCCGGTCGAAGAAGATCGCCGCCGATGTGGACCTGCCGCTGATCGCCCGGGGCACGCCGGGCATGAGCGGGGCCGACCTGGCCAACCTGGTGAACGAGGCCGCCCTGTTCGCCGTGCGAGGCGATTCCGACCAAATCCGGATGATCCACTTCGAGAACGCCCGCGACCGGGTGCTGATGGGCCAGCGACGGGAGTCCATGGCCCTGTCCGAGGAGGAGCGGCAGATCACCGCCTACCACGAGGCCGGCCACGCGGTGTGTGCCGCCGTGCTGCCCCACGCCGACCCCCTGCACAAGGTGACCATCATTCCCCGGGGCATGGCCCTGGGGGTGACCATGACCCTGCCGGAGGAAGACCGCCACACCCTGAGGCGCGACTACCTGGACGACATGCTGGTCATGCGCATGGGGGGGCGCATCGCCGAGGAGCTGGTGTTCGGGGTGTCGTCCAGCGGCGCGGCCGACGACCTGGCCGGGGCCACCGAGTTCGCCCGCCGCATGGTGCGGGAGTGGGGCATGAGCGATCGCATCGGACCGATGGCCTGGCGCAGCGCCGGGCAGGTGTTCTTGGGCGACGACTTGATGACCAACCGGGAATACAGCGACGAGACCGCCCGGGTCATCGACGAAGAGGTGGCCGACATCCTGCGGAACCAGGAACGGCGCTGCCGCGAGGTGCTGTCGAAGCACCGCAACGGGCTCGACCTGGTGGCCCGGGCCCTGCTGGAGCACGAGACGATCTCCGGCGAGGAGGTGGGGCGGCTGGTGAAGGTGGCAATCGACGGCCCCGTGGGCGATCCTCGGGATCTGGTCGGTATCGCCCTGGGGCACCGCAAGGCCGAGACCACCGCCGATGCTCCCCCGCCCGCCCCGGCCGTCACGGTCGCCTCGGAGGAGCCCGACACCCCGGAGACGTGGCCCGCGTCCTGATCACCCTCGGCGTCATCGCGTTGGCCTTGGTGGTGGCCTGGCTGGTGCGGCGCTCCCGACCGTCCGTGCCCACCGCCCCGACCTACGCCGTACCCGACCGGCTCGAACGCTGGGACTTCTCGAAGCCCTCCACCGACTGGCTGATGGCCGTGTTCACCTCCAAGACGTGCTCCACCTGTGCCGCCGTGTCGGAGGCCGCCCACGGCCTGGCCGATGCCACGCTGGTGGTGCAGGAGGTGGAGTACCGACGCCACCGAGAACTGCACCAACGCTACGGGGTGGATGCCGTGCCCCTGGTGGTGCTGGCCGACCGGTCCGGCGCGGTGCGGGCCTCCCTGGCCGGCCCGGCCACCGCCGCCGAGCTGGCCGCCCTGCTGGCCTCGGTGCGGCCATGACGTTCAGTCTGAAGGTTCTTCGCTGATGGAACTGTCGCGAGACCTGGCGCAAACCCGGGAGTTCTTCACCTCTCGCGCCGCGGGCTGGGAGGACCGCCACCCCGATGACGGGGTGCTGTTCGAGTGGGCGGTGGACCAGCTCAAGCTGTCGGCGGGCGACGTGGCCATCGACGCCGGCTGCGGATCGGGGCGAGCCCTGGTGCCGCTGCGAGCGGCGGTGGGACCCACGGGGGCGGTGCTGGGTCTCGACGCCACCCCGGCCATGCTGGCCGAGTCCGCCCGGCTGGGACGCCAGGCCGTCGCGGGGCTTGCGCTGGGCGACGTGGCCCGACTGCCGGTCCGCACCGGCAGCGCCACCGGCATCCTGGCCGCCGGACTGTTGCCCCACCTGCCCGATCCGGCAGCGACCCTGGCGGAGATGGCCCGCGCCGCTCGACCGGGCGCCCGCCTTGGCGTGTTCCATCCCATAGGCCGCTTGGCCCTGGCCGCTCGCCACCGACAGCGAGGGGCCCACGCCCACGACATGAACATCGACCCGGACCGCATCGGGCCGCTCCTGGCCGAAGGGGGCTGGACGCTGGAGTTGCTGGACGACGCCGAGGACCACTACCTGGCCCTGGCCGTACGCTCGGGCTGAACCGGCCCGGCCCCATCGCCTGAATCCCCCAAGAGGTTCCAGATCCCCAAGAGGTCCCGCCGGAATCCCCCAAGAAGTAGCGTGAGCCGGGTGCCCGTGCTCTTCGACCAGCCGCTGCTGGCGGACCTGATCATTCGGGGGCTCGACGCCCACTCCGACCAGCCCTGCATCCTGCTCGGCGACCAAACGCTGTCCTACTCCGACGTCAGGAGCCAGACCAGCCAACTCCTGCAGGCCCAACGCCACGTCGGCGTGACTCCGGGCACCCACGTGGCGGTGCTGTCCAAGAACCGACCCGAGGTCCTGACCAATATGGCGGCCTCGATCATCAACGGGTGCATCGTCACCCCCCTGCACCCCATGGGGCAGCTCACCGACCATGACTACGTGGTCGGCGACGCCGAGGTGCGCTACCTCGTGTTCGAGCCGGAGCACTTCTCCCAGCGGGCCGCCCAACTCCAACAGCGCCACCCCGACCTGACCCTGTTGGGCCTCGGCCCCAACGACCTGGGCGTGGACTACCTGGCCGGCGCAGCCGCCTTCGAACCCCAACCGCTGACCCCGCCCGATGTGGGCCCTGAGGACCTCTGCACCATCGTGTACACCGGCGGCACCACCGGCCACCCCAAGGGGGTGATGATGAGCCATCGGGTGTGGGCGGCCATGACCTGGATCCAGATGGCCGAGTGGGAGTTCCCCGCCGAACTGCGCATGTTGGTGGCCACCCCGCTGTCGCACGCCGCCCTCTCGCTGCTGGCCCCGGTGCTGCTGAGCGGCGGCGCCTTCCACGTGATGGACGGCTTCGACCCCGACGAGTTCTACGACGTGGTGGAGCGGAACCGGATCACCGCTACCCTCATCGTGCCCGCCATGTTGTACGCCCTGCAGTCCCACGAGCGGTACCGAACCGCCGACCTGTCGTCGATGGAGACCGTCTTCTACGGGGCGTCGCCCATGAGCCCGTCCAAGCTGGCCGAGGCCATCGAGCACTGGGGACCGGTCTTCTTCCAGTTCTACGGCCAGACCGAGGCCCCCATGGTGATCGCCCACCTGAAGCGAGCCGAGCACGACCTGACCGAACCGCAGCGCCTGGCCTCGTGTGGCCGGCCGGTGCCGTGGATGCACGTGGCCCTGCTCGACGCCGACAACCGGCCGGTCGCCCCCGGTGAATCGGGTGAGATCTGCACCCGGGGGCCGCTGGTGATGCACGGGTACAAGGATCTGCCGGAACAAACCGCCGAGGCGCTGTCGGGTGAGTGGCTGCACACCGGCGACGTGGGCCGGTTCGACGACGACGGCTTCCTGTACATCGTGGATCGCACCAAGGACATGGTGATCACCGGGGGGTTCAACGTGTTTCCCCGCGAGGTCGAGGATGTGATCAGCACCCACGACGCGGTGGCCATGGCGTCGGTGATCGGGGTGCCCGACGAGAAATGGGGCGAGGCTGTCAAGGCGGTGGTGGTGCTGCGGCCCGGCGTCGAACCGTCCGCGGCGTTGACCTCGGAGCTGCAGTCGCTGGTGCGCGAGGCCAAGGGCCCCCAGCAGTCCCCCAAGTCGGTCGACTACGTGGACGACATTCCGTTGACCCCGGTGGGCAAACCCGACAAGAAGGCCCTGCGGGCCCGCTACTGGCAGGGCCAGGACCGAGCGGTGTCCTGACCGAGAGCAACCGAAGGGTCAGCTCAGAGCGCGGCCGGCGAAGCGGGAGGGCACCGCCCAGAGACTCAAAGCGCGGCGAGGGCCCAGGAGAGCGCCGCCCAGAGACTCAGAGCGCGGCGAGGGCCCGAGTGGCCGCGTTGGCGCCGCCCATGCCGTGGGCACCCGCGCCCGGCGGCGTCGAGGCCGAGCACAGATAGGCGCCGGGTACCCCGGTGAAGTAGGGGTTGGGCCCGAAGCGGGGGCGAAAGAAGAGCTGCCTCGGGGTGGAGGCGCCGCCCAGAATGTCACCCCCCACGTAGTTGGCGTTGTGGGTCGACATGTCGGTGGTCGAGCGTACCGCCATGGCCACCACCCGCTCGCGAAGCCCCGGGGCGAACCGCTCGATCTGCGCCATGATCGCCTCGGTGGCGTCGCCGGTGTAGCCGTGGGGCACATGGGCGTAAGCCCACACCGGGTGTACGTCGCCCACCGAACGGCTGGGGTCGGCCAGGTACTGCTGTCCGACCAGGACGAACGGGCGGTCGGGCATCCGTCCGTGGTGGACCTCGTGTTCCACCGACACCACCTCGCGGAGGTCCCCGCCGAGGTGGACGGTGCCTGCCTGCTGCGCCGGGGCCGACCGCCAGGGCACCCCCTGCTCGACGGCGAAGTCCACCTTGAACGCCCCCGGCCCGTGGCGGAAGCCCCGGTAGGCCCGAGCCACCCGCGGGGGTAGCCGGTCACCGAGGATGTCGGCGGCGATCGACGGTGACACGTCCAACATCAACAGGTCGTGGGGCCCCAACTCGCCCGCCGACCGGACGCGGCGGCCCGTCTCCACCCGGCCGCCGTGGGCCACCACGTCGGCCACCAGGGCATCGGCGATGGCCTGGGATCCGCCTCGGGCCACCACCCAGCCGTGCTGGTGGCCGGCGGCCAGGATCATGAGCCCGACGGCGCTGGTCATGGGCCGGTCCAGCCGGTGCAGGGCGTGGGCGGCCACCCCGGCCCACAGCGCCTTGGCCGCCGGGCCCCGCCACAGTCGGCCGAGCCAGGTGGCCGGGGTCATGGCCAGCACGCCGAATCGGCCGGTCAGCACGGGGTGCCGGGGGACTCGCAACACCGGTTGGGTGATGTCGGCCAACAGCTCGTCCAAGTCGGTGGTGAGGGCGCCGAACAGCCGCCGCCAGCGCCCGCCGTCGGCCCCGAGCCCCGCGGCGGTGTCCCCGATGGACCGGTACAGCACCCCGGCGCTGCCGTCGTCCAGCGGATGGGCGCAGTCCACCGCAGGGGCGCACCACGCCAGCCCGAGCGATTCGAGGTCGAGCCCCCGAAGAAACGGCGAGGCCGCGGCCACCGGATGGAACGCCGAGCAGTGGTCGTGAACCAGGCCGGGTACGGTCAGCTCCCCGCTGCGCAACCCGCCCCCGACGGTGTCGGCCGCCTCCAGCACGGTCACCTCGACCCCGGCGCGCGCCAGCACCACCGCGGCGGCCAGCCCGTTGGGCCCGCTGCCGACCACGATGGCCGACGTCATGTGGCCACCCCGACCTGGCTCAGGCTGACCCCTCGGTGCCCTCGGACCGGTTGCCAACGGCACCGGAGGGCCCGGCACCCTCGCCCACTCGGGGGATCAGCCACTTGCCGTCCTTGCCGACCGACGGGATGTTCCGGGCGTTGCCAGGGTGGGGCACCCCTTGGGGCTCGTAGCCCTCCAGCCGCCACGTAACGGTGTGGGGAATGGGACCGTCGGGCAGCCACGGCTGGGAGTTGTAGGCGTCGTCGTTGTTGTACCAGCCCTTCTCCACCGTGCCCAGGGCGGCGTCGATCACCCGGTACTGCACCTTCTTGTTGAACGCGGGCTGCGATTCGGTGAACACGGCCACCACGTCGCCGGGCTCGTACTGGCACCGCTCCTGCCACCCGGCGATCAGCCGCTCGTCCAGGCAATGGCCGTCCCCGAAGTTCCAGCCGGTGAGCACGTTGCTCAAGAACTCGCCCTCGCGCTGTATCCGGTTGTCGAGGTCGTCCACGTGCACCATCAGCCCGGAGATGTGCATCCGACCCATGGGGTGCATCATCCGGAAGGCCACCGCCTTTTGGATGAAGATCTCCGAGATCTCCGGGCCGAACAGCGGCTCAAGCTGGTCGATCTGGTTGTCGGCCGACTTGACGATCTTGTCGTTGATGCGGTCCTCCATCTCTTTGTTGCGCAGCGAGAACGTGGCCGACGCCCAGTTGCCCGCGTACTGCTTCATCCCCACCAGAAACGACACGTACTGGGGCCGCAGCGCACCCAACGTGATGGGCGACAGGGCCACCACCAGCACCACCACCAACAGCACCGGGTCCATGTCCTGCACGCCGTAGCCGTTGCCCGCGTGGAAGTTGGCGAACAGGAAGGCCACGCAGAAGATGAAGAACACGTTCCATTCCAACGGCACCGCCAAGGGGAACGTGGAGATGATGAAGGTGTGCAGCATCCAGATCGACACGATGGCGATCCAGGTGGGCCACCCCCACGGTGACAGGAGCAACACCAGCGGCATGACCAGCTCGCACGTGGTGCCACCGATGTGGGCCAACAGGTGGGTGTTTCTCGACGGTCGGATGTCGTTGGGGTAGTCCTTCACGGTCGCCTTGCGGAACCGATCCCAGATCACCCACGGCGTGTTCTGCACCATGATCGACACCGTCGACGAGAAGCCGTGCTGGAGCTTGGAGAAGCCCGCCCCCATCCAGATGACCACGATGAAGATCTTGGCGGCGATGATCATGTCCACGAAGTTGCTGAACAGCGCAAAGCACATCAGCGTGGGCACGTACTGCTCGGACCGAGCCGACAAGAAGATGATCTTGTCGCGCAGGGCCATCAGCAGGATCAGCCCGCAGAAGATCAGCACCGCCCACGAGGGCAAGACCCCCGTGCGTCCCTCGGGCAGCCCGTCCACCTGTTGGGGCGACAGCACCAACAGCAGGACCAGACTGGCCAGGATCAACTTGTAGAGCCCGGTGTCCCACGGGGTGCGCCGGTTGCCCTTGGTGAACGGCACGTGATTGGGGTAGGGAGGCACCCGCAGCGTGTCGGTCTGCCACCAGTACAGGAGACCGCCGATGGGGGGGTCGAAGTGGAAGGCCAACGGGCCGCAGGTGGCGGCCAGGCCCATCACCTCCAGCAGGATGGTCCAGATCATCAGCTTCTGGTACAAGATGGGCTCGTCCCACCACCCGCCGATGTCGTCGAACTCCAAACCGGCGGTGAAGGCACCGGCCACGATCAGGCCGAACAGCCCGTAGAGGAAGATCTTCCAGGCGTAGAACATGCCGGTCTGTTTGGGGGTGCCGAAGCCGTGCTCCACCCAGTGGAGCTGCAACAGCTTCATCCGCTCGAAGAAGGGGATCTTGGCGAATTCGTCCAGATCCACGTCGGGCAGTTCTGCGGTTCGATATCCCATCGTGGTTACCTCTTTCGGCGGGCCATGGCCGCGTCTCTGCGTTGTTGTTCTCGTTCCAGGTAATAGTCGTCCTCGGCCGCGCTGCGGGTGGAGATGAGCTTGCCCGAGAGCCGGGCCAGCTCCCGCTCGCGGACCCGGAGGCGCTTCCAGGCCTTCTTCTTGTTCTTGCGGCGCAGCCGCTCGATGTGGTCCTCCTCGGTCTCGGAGGTTCCGGTCAGGTAGGTCTCCTCGATCTCATCGAGGCGGTCCAGGGCCTCCTGGGCCGACAGTTCCAGCAGGATCTGACCCCGGGCCATGAGATACATGCGGTCGGAGTACTGCAGGGCCTTGCGGGCGTGCTGCTCCACGATCAGGGCCCCGGCGCCGCTGGTGTCGGCCGCCTGGCGGACGGCCCCCAGCAGCCGATCGACCACCTTGGGGGCCAGCCCCAGCGACAGCTCGTCGGCCAACAGGATGGAGGGGTTGCGGCTGAGCGCCCGGGCCAGGGCCAGCATCTGCTGCTCGCCCCCCGACAGCATCCCCCCCCGGACCGACAGGCGGGCCTCCAGTTCGGGGAACAGCTCGAGGGCGGCCTCCACCGACCCGCCCCCGACCCGCAGGTTGTCGCGGGCCGACATCTTGGTGAACACCAGCCGCTCCTCGGTCACCAGGCCGATGCCGCCGCTGCGCACCCGCTGGTCCATGGGCGTGAAGGTGGGAACGTTGTCGAACATGACGATGCCGTCCACCGGGGTGAGTTCGCCGGCGATGGTCAACAGCGTGGTGGTCTTGCCCGCCCCGTTGGGTCCCAGCAGGCACACCACCTCGCCCCGTTGCACCTTCAGGTCGATGCCCTGCACCACGGCCCGGCCCAGGTAGCCGGCCTTGAGCCTGCGGGTCTGCAAGAGCGGCCTCATGCCCCGCCCCCCGTCACGGGGGCCGCGGGCTCAACCCCCTGCGCCTCGGCGTCGGCCTCGGTGCCCAGGTAGGCGGCCACCACCAGCGGGTCGTTGCGAATCTGCTCCGGGGGGCCGGAGGCGATCATCTTGCCGAAGTCCAGCACCACCACGTGGTCGCACACGCCGTTCACGAAGTTCATGTCGTGCTCCACCACCAACACGGCCATGCCCCAATCCCGGGCCAGCCGTCGGACCACCTCGGCCAACTCCTCGCTCTCGGCCGTGCTGAGGCCGGCGACCGGCTCGTCCAGCAGCAACACGCTGGGGTGCATGGCCACCGCCCGGGCGATGGCCAGCAGCCGGCGCTTGCCGTAGGAGAGGTCCTTGACGTCGCGGTGAAGATCCTTGTCGAGCTGGAACTCCACGATGGCCCGCACCACTTCGGGGGGAAAGGGCGGGTTGGACGGGGCCACCAGATCGCGCAGGTACGAGCGCAGGTCCTGGGGGTCGGCGGCCACGCTGAGGTTCTCGAACACCGTGGAGTCCTCGAACAGCTCCAGCGACTGGAACGACCGGGCCACCCCCGAGCGGGCCCGTCGGGCGGGCGACAGCCGGGACATGTCGGTGCCGTTGACCAGCACCCGGCCCTCGGCCCCGGTGAACCCGCTGATGGCGTCGATGAGCGAGGTCTTGCCCGCCCCGTTCGGCCCGATCAAACCGGTGATGGTGCCCGGCTCCAGCGAGAAGCTCACGTCGTCCACCGCCACCACCGCGTCGTAGCGGACCGTCATGGCGTCCACGGTCAGGGTCACCGGCGCCACGGTGGCCTGGGTGTCGCCGGCGTTGGGATCGGCCACGTCCTCCAGTTCGATGAGGTAGGTCCGCCCCCACTTGCGGGCCTTCTTGGCCAGCCGGAACATCTTGACCCACTCGGCGGCCACCCCGTCCTTGTAGCCCAGCACCATCAACAAGATGGCGATGCCGCTGATGAGCTGAATCCACCGACCCACCCCACCCCACGCCGCCTCCAGCACCTCCTGGCTGAACCCGGCGGTGGCCATGGTGGCCCCCACGAAGGCACCCAACAGGTGGCCGACCCCGCCGACCAAGGCCAGCCCCACGAACAGGATGGACGTGAGGTTGGTGAACGACGGGTAGCTGATGGACGTCAGCCGGAAGGCCAACAGGATGCCGCCCAGCGCGGCGATGGCGGAGGCGAACGAGAAGGCGAACAGCTTGGCCGCCATCACGTCGATCCCCAGGGCGGCGGCCGCCCGTTCGTTGGTCCGGACCGCGATGAGTCGGCGGCCGCTGCGACCCCGGCGCACGTTCGACACCGCCCACACCGCAAACAGGGCCAGGCCCAGCACGAAGAGGCCGTACCGCTCGGGGTACCGGATCGATCCCAGGTCGAAACCGAACAGATCGGGGCTCCCCACCTGGGTGCCCTGCACACCCCCCGTGTACTCGCGGTTGCGGAACAGCATCAACTCGATGGTGGTACCCAGCCCGAGCGTGACAATGGCCAGGTTGATGCCCCGGGTGCGCACCGCGGGCAGGGCGAACACGAACCCCAGGGGCACCGCCGCGGCCACCCCGGCCAACAACGCCAACAGGAAGGGGATGTCGTGGACCGCCACCAGCCGCCCGGCCACGTAGGCCCCGAATCCGGCAATGGTGTACTGGGCCAGGGAGAGCTGGCCGGCGTAGCCGGTGAGCACCACGATCGACAACAACACGATGGCCACACCCAGAGAGACGGTCAGCGCGTCGATCCACTTGGGCTCCTTGGTCAGCATCAGAAAGGCGATCGTGCCGACGCCGAAGATGGTCCAGTCCCACGACATGCGCCCGTTGCCGATCATCGGCAGCTCCCGCAGGAAGTAGTCCCGCAGCGGCAGCGACCGACCCCGGAACACCAGGAATACGATGATCACCAGGAACGGGAGCGACGGCCCCAGTCCCTGCTGATCCACGTAGCGGCCCACCAGGGTTTGGCCGATGCCCAGCGCCAAACCGGCGGCGGTGGCGATGGGGAAGGATCGGAAGTCCCCCACCAGGGCGGCGGCAAAGGCGGCCAGCACCAGCGACGTCATGGCCGTGACCTGCAGGGTGATGATGGGCACCACCAGGATCCCGGCCACCGCAGCGATGGCCGAACCCAGCGCCCAGTTCTGGATGGCGATCTTGTTGGGGGACAAGCCGATGGCCGCCGCCCGGCGCTCGCTCTCCGACACCGCCTCGGTGGCCAGGCCGAACCGGCTGGAGCGGTACATCAACCACAGCACCACCGCCGACAGGGCGGCGACCCCGAACAGGATGAGCCGGTCCACGGTGATGGACGCCTCACCCCACAAGGTGAACCGGTCAGTGGGCAGCCAACTCTCCACCTTGCGGGCGTTGGACCCGTAGCGGATCACCACCGCGGCCTGGATCAAGATGAGCACGCCGAGCGTGGCGATGACCCGGATCAGCGAGCTGGCCCGGCGCAGCGGCCGCATGATCACCCAATGGGTGAGCACCCCGAGCAACGCCGACAGCGACACCCCCATCAGCGCCGACAACAGGAAGGGCCAGCCCGCCTCTTGCTGCAGTTCCCACTGCAGATACACCCCGGCGATGGCCGAGGCGCCCAGGGAGAAGTTGAGCACGCCCGTGCCCCGGTAGATCACGATCAGGCCTTGGGATGCGAACGCGTACAGCGCTCCCACCCCAAAGCCCAACAGCGCGAATCTGACTACCTCGCCCAACTCGGCGCGGGCCCTTGAATGCGGGGGAGGTCAGCCGGCGTTGCCGGTGGCCAAGTCGCCGACGTCCTCGAAGTCGGTGGTCAGCGGCACGACCTTGCCGTTCTCCAGCGTGCTGAAGACGACGCTGCGGTTGAAGAGCCGCTGATAGCCCTCGAGACCGTCAGTCCATTCCTGGGTGAAGTCCAACACCGGCACCATCCCCCCGAGGTCGAGGTTGTCGGTGGCCGAGGCGGCCTCGAAGAACGACGATGCGGTGATCTCCCCGTCGATGGTCTCGGCGATCTGCGTGAAGGCCACGAAGGCGGCCCACGTGCCCATGCCCCCCAGGCTGTTGTAGTCGTGGGCGGTCAGGTCGTAGCCACCCTCCTCGAGGGCCACCCGGTACTCTTCCCACGGCGGGGTGGAGATGTCCGGGTACATGCCCGCGATGATGTCGCCGTCGGTGGCCTCTTCGGCACCGGCGGCCGACACCTCGTTCAGGTTGCCCTGGGGGCCGTACTGGCGGGCGTCGGTGCCCGACTGGGACCACGCGGTGTTCCAGGTGATGTAGGGCGTCTCGGAGATGATCCCGATCACGCAGTCGACCCCACCGCTGGTGGCCTGGGCCACCTCCGAGGAGTAGTCCTGGGCGGTGGGCGGCAGGATGATGGTGTCCACGAACTCCTGGCCCAACGCCGTGATGGCGTTCTCCATGGGCGGGATGAAGATCTGGGCCCCGTCGATGATGACCGCCGAGATGGCCTGGCAGCCGTCCTCGATGGCCTTCTTCACCGCACCCACCGCGTACATGGGCTGGTTGCCGATGGGGAAGGAGTGGGGGCTGGTCAGCTCCGAGGGTGTGATCGGGCAACACGGGCCGAACCAGGTGATGTCGGACTGGGAGGCCTCCGGGACGATGGACTCGGCGAAGAAAGTGAACGAGCCGACGATCGACACCATGTCCTCGGCCACCGCCTCACGGGCACAGCCCGAGGCCACGGAAGGGTCGAACATCTCGTCGCACACCGTCACCTCGAGGGGGCGACCGGCGATGCCGCCGCGGGCGTTGATGTAGGCGGCGTAGGCCTCCGCGGTGTTGGCGATGTTCTGGTAGGTCGGTCCGGCGGCGTTGAGCGTGGTCACCGTCATCACCTTGATGGGCTCCGCGGGGGCGGGCTCCTCGGTGGGCTCTGGTGTCGGCGCCTCGGTGGGCGCCGGAGTCGACGGGGCAGGCGCCGATTCGTCATCGTCGTCGTTGCCACAGGCGGTGGCAACCAGCGCGAACACGGCCAACAACGCGATCAGCGTGGACCACACCCGCATCTTTCGACGTGACCGAGGATCACCTTGAATGGAATGCATGAACTCCCCCTCCGGGATTGACGGGCCGCCGCGCGGCACAGCAGGCGGCACAACTGAGCGAGAGCATCTTTGCAGACCGACACCGGTTCTTCCATTTGCCGGTTTTGGGCCTCGGCTCAGCCGCCCTGGGCCGGCCCGGCTCGACCGTCCGCCCGGCTGTGCGCTCGCCGACTCGCTCGCCTAGGCGATGGCGAACACCACGATCACGACAATGAACCCGATGGTCAACGCCAATATGGCCAACGCGGCCAGACCGTCGCGGTTCGTCTTGTCGTCGGCCTTGCCCGGGGCCCTGTCGCCGGCGTTGTGGACCTCGGGAGTCTTGTCGGCCTGAAGGTTCTCGTGCTGTTCGGTCATGTCCGGCTGCTCGTCCCGGTCGGCTGCACTACCTGCGGCCCGTACCCTAGCTGCGCTTGGCCACTTCTTCGAGCATGACCTCGGTGGCGCCCCCACCGATGGAGAGGACGCGGGCGTCCCGGTACATCCGCTCGATGTCGGACTCGCGCATGTAGCCCATGCCGCCGTGGAACTGGACGCAGTCGTACATCACCTGATTCACCACCTCGGCCCCCCAGGCCTTCACCCCCGACATCTCCTTCACATTGTCCTGCCCGGCGTCGTGCATCCACGCCGCGTGGTACATCGACGCCCGCACCGCGTCGATCTTGGCCTGGTTCATGGCCATCCGCTGGCGAATCGCCCCCAGGTCGAACAGGGTGCCGCCGAACGCCTTGCGCTGGTGGCAGTAGGCGTTGGTCATGTCGATGGCCCTCTGGGCCGCCCCCACCCCCATGCCCACCAACACCATCCGCTCGTTCTGGAAGTTCTTCATGGTCTCGTAGAAGCCCCGGTGCAGGGTGCCCAGGATGTGGCTCTCGGGTACCCACACGTCGTCCAGCACCAACTCGGCGGTGTCCGAGCAACGCCATCCGTGCTTGTCGAGCTTGGAGGCCACCTCGAAGCCCTCGGTGCCCGCGGGCACCAGGAACATGGTGATGCCGTACTTGTCGTCGGGGTCGGTGCGGGCGGCCACGATGGTCACATCGCCGTACACCGCGTTGGTGATGAACATCTTGCGCCCGCTGATGCGCCACCCGTCGCCGTCCTTGGCCGCTCTGGTTCGGATCCCGGCCACGTCGGATCCGGCGTCCGGCTCGGACACGCCGATGGACAACAGGGCTTCGCCCGACATCATCTTCGGCAGCCATTCGGCGTGCTGAGTGGGCGTGCCCGAGTTCACCACGTGGGGACCGGCCATGTCGGTGTGTACCAGCACGGTGACGTCGAAGCCGGCGTAGGTCGACGCCCCCAGGGCCTCGGAGAAAGTGGCCGAGGCCAGCATCCCCAGCCCGAGGCCGCCGTGCTCGGCGGGTATCCGCAGGCTCAGCATCCCCAGCTCGCCCATCTCCCGCAGCACCGCCCGGGGCACCCGCCCGGCTTCCTCCCACTCGTCCCCCATGGGGGTGACCCGCCTCGTCACGAAATCCACGGTTTGTCGGTAGATCGCCTCCAACTCGTCGGTCATGTAGACGTTGCGCATCAATCGCGCTCGCCCGCGGCCGCCTGCAGGTGCTCGGCGGCCATGTCCCGCAGCTTGAACTTCTGGATCTTGCCGGTCACCGTGGCGGGAAGATCATCGGCAAAGGCAACGTATCGGGGCACCTTGAAGTGGGCGATCTTGCCGGTGCAGAAGTCGCGCAGCTCGGCGGCGGTGGCCGTGTGCCCGCGCTTGAGCACCACCCAGGCCATCACCTGTTCTCCGTAGCGCTCATCGGGCACGCCGATGACCTGCACGTCCTCGACGGCGGGATGGGTGTGCAGGAACTCCTCGATCTCGCGAGGGTAGATGTTCTCCCCGCCGCGGATGATCATGTCCTTGATCCGACCCACGATGTTCACATAGCCGTCATCGTCCATGACGGCCAGATCGCCGGTGTGCATCCAGCCGCCGTCGTCGATGGCCTCGGCGGTGCGCTCGGGATCGTTCCAATAGCCCCGCATGACCGAATAACCGCGGGTGCAGAACTCGCCCGCGGTTCCTCGGGGCACGATCCGGCCCGACTCGGGATCGACGACCTGCACCTCCACGTGGGGGTGGACCCGGCCCACCGTGGCCGTCCGGTGCTCCTCGGTGTCGTCGGGCGAGGTCTGGGTGGAGACCGGCGAGGTCTCCGTCATGCCGTAGCAGATGGTGACCCGATCCATGTGCATCTCGGTGGTGACCCTGCGCATGGTGGTCACCGGGCAGGGGGCGCCCGCCATGATGCCGGTGCGCAGGCTCGAAAGGTCGTAGTCGCCGAAATTGTCCAGGGCCAGCTCGGCGATGAACATCGTGGGCACCCCGTACAGTGAGGTGCATCGCTCGTCCTGCACCGCCTGCAGGGTGGGGGCCGGTTCGAACGCGGGGCCGGGAATCACCACGGTGGCCCCGTGGACGGCGGCGGCCAGGTTGCCCATGACCATGCCGAAGCAGTGGTAGAAGGGCACCGGCACGCAGATGCGGTCGCCGGGCCGGTACTCGCAGCCTTCGCCGACGAATCGGGCATTGTTGACGATGTTGTGGTGGGTGAGGGTGGCGCCCTTGGGGTGACCGGTGGTGCCGCTGGTGAACTGGATGTTGATGGGGTCGTCGAAGCTCAAGGAGGCGGCCACCTCGTCGAGGGCCGCGACATCGGGGGTTGTCTCGGCCACCGCCGTCCATGAGTCGGTGTCGAGCAGAATGACGCGTTGCAGCGCCGGGAGGTCGGGGGCCACCTCGGCGATCATGGCCTCGTAGTCGGACGTTTTGAACGAGGGCGCGGCGATGACGGTCGAGCAGCCCACCAGTTCGAGGGCATAGCGGAGTTCGTGGACACGGTAGGCGGGATTGACGTTCACCAACACCGCGCCGATAAGCGCGGTGGCGTGCTGGGTGATGATCCACTCCACGTTGTTGGGGCTCCAAATGCCCACCCGGTCGCCCGGTCGCACCCCGGTGCGCAGCAGGCCGGTGGCGGCCTGGCGCACCCTGGCGAGCAGGTCCCCAAAGGTGAGGCGCGTCCCGTCGGGCGCATGGACGACGGCCTCGATGTCGCCGAATTCGGTGGCGGCCCGGTTCAGCACCTGCCCGATGGTCATGCCGAGCAGCCCGCTGGTGGCCGCCCCGCTGGCGTAGGACGGGGCCGTCTCGGCCACTGGTGAGCTCACTCGTCCTCCTCGAACGTGACCAGCACCTGATTGGTGGCCACTTGTTGCCCCGGCGCCACCCGCACCTCGGCCACCACGCCGGGTCCGCCGGCGGTGAGGGTGTGGAGCATCTTCATGGCCTCGATCACCACCACGGTGTCGCCGCCGGCCACGGCATCGCCCGGCTTGACCGGCACCTCGGTGACCAGGGCGGGAAACGGCGCCACCACCGAGCCCGCGTGCCCGTGAGCCGCCCCGCCCGCGGGGGCCCAGTGCTCACTGCGGGAGCGAACCGAGAAGGTGTGGCTCTGCCCGTCCACGTTGACCGCCACCTGACGACCGGGGAGGTCCACGTGGCTCACGCCCGACGGTGGCGTCGGCGCCGACGCCTCGGGGATGGTTTCGGGGACAATTTCGTGGACCTCGCCGGCTTGGTCCTCCAGCACGATCCGACGCGTGGGCCGGTGGGGGGTGAACCGGCGATCCCCCGGTGCGGTCCACGGCCCCGCCCCGGCAGCGTCCCGGCGAGCTGCCATCCACGCCGCGGCGGCCCGATCGGCGGCGGTGGCCCGATCGTGGGCGCCGGGCAGTTCGGCCTCGTCCAGGAAGCGGGTGGTGACCCGGCCGGCAACCACCGGTGGCTGGTCGATGAGCCAACGGTGAAAGCCGGTGTTGGTGACCACGCCACCGATGAGAAGCTCCTCGAGCGCCCGGCCCAGTCGGCGGCGGGCGGCCTCGCGGTCGGGGCCTCCCACGATCAGCTTGGCGATCATCGGGTCGTAGTGGGGGGTGATGGTGGTGCCCGCCTCCACGGCCGATTCCCAGCGCACGTCCGGGGGCACCGACAGGTGGCTCACCGTTCCGATCCGGGGGGCGAAGCCACGGGTGGCGTCCTCGGCGTTGATCCGGGCCTCGAAGGCGTGGCCCGCCGGCGCGATCTCGTATTGGGTCACCGGCAGCGGCTCGCCGGTGGCCACCGCGATCTGCAGCTCCACCAGATCGAGGCCGGTGATGAACTCGGTCACCGGGTGCTCCACTTGCAGCCGGGTGTTCATCTCCAGGAAGAAGAAGTCGCCGGTCTCGTCGTCCACCACGAACTCGACGGTGCCGGTGGAGTCGTACCCGATGAAGCGGGCCAACTCGGCCGCCGCGGCCCGAAGCCCCTGGCGGGTGGGCTCGGCCAGGTTGGGGGCCGGGGCTTCTTCCAGCACCTTCTGGTAGCGGCGCTGCACCGAGCACTCCCGGGTGCCGAGTTCGATCACCCCGCCGTGGCGGTCGCCCACCACCTGCACCTCCACGTGGCGGGGGCGGGTGATGAACCGCTCCACGATCACCCGGCCGTCCCCGAACGATCGCTCGGCCTCGGTCACCGCCTCGTCCAGGGCCCGTTCGAACTCCTCCGGCGCCTGGGCGATGCGGATTCCCTTGCCGCCCCCGCCGGCGGCCGCCTTCACCAGGATGGGATAGCCGATCCGCTCGGCGGCGGCCACCAGATCGGCGGGCTGCTGGCTCTCGTCGTAACCGGGAATGACGGGCACCCCGGCGGCCGCGGCGATGCGGCGGGCCTCGATCTTGGAGCCCATCGCCTCGATGACCGAGGGATTGGGGCCGATCCACACCAGACCGGCGTCGATCACCGCGGTGGCAAAGGCCGCGTTCTCCGACAAGAAGCCGTAGCCGGGATGGACGGCATCGGCGCCCGAGATGGCCGCCGCGTCCAGGAGCCGTTCGACGCTCAGGTAGGAGGCGGCCAGGTCGGCCGGGCCGATGGGCACGGCCTCGTCGGCGTCGGCCACGAAGGGGGCACCGGCATCGGGCTCGGCGTACACCGCCACGGTGGCGTGGCCCAGCCGTCGGGCGGTGCGGATCACCCGGCGGGCGATCTCCGCCCGGTTGGCGATGAGGATCTTCACGGTCGGGTCCTCACATCCGGTAGACCAGGCCCGGCCCCGGCTCGGGCGCAACCTGTCGGGCGGCCAAGGCCAGGCACAGGCCGAGAGCGTCACGGGTGTCCACCGGGTCGATCAGGCCGTCGTCCCACAGTCGGGAGGTGGCGTAGTAGGGGTCGGATTGCGTCTCGTACTGCAACCGGATCTCGGCCCGGATGGCCTCGATCTCCTCTTCGGTGGTCTCGGCGCCCCTCATGCCCCCGAGTCGGATGTCGACCAGCACCGTCTCGGCGGTGTCGGCCGCCATGGTGGCGATCCGGCTGTTGGGCCACGCGAACAGGAAGCGGGGGTTGAAGCCGCGCCCGCACATGCCGTAGTTGCCCGCCCCGTACGACCCGCCGATCAGCACCGTGTACTTGGGCACGGTGGCGTTGGCCACTGCGGCCACCATCTTGGCCCCGTTCTTGGCGATGCCCGCCGCTTCGGAGTCGCGGCCCACCATGTAGCCGGAAGTGTTCTGGAGGAACAGCAGCGGCACGCGGCGCTGCTCGCACAGCTCGATGAAGTGGGTGGCCTTGAGGGCCGACTCGCTGAAGATGATCCCGTTGTTGGCGATGATGCCGACCAGGTGGCCCCACAGGCGGGCGAAGCCGCACACCACCGAGTCGCCCCACTCGGGCTTGAACGGCGAGAACCGTGATCCGTCCACCAGCCGGGCGATGATCTCGACGGCGTCGAACGAAATCCGGTCGTCGGCCGAGACGATCCCGTAGATCTCGACGGGGTCGTAGGCCGGTGGCTCCGGTTCCCGCCAGTCGATCCACCCCTGCCGGTGATCGATGGATCGCTGGTTGGTGGTGCCGCAGATCTCCCGCAGGCGGCCGTAGGCTTCGGCCTCGGTGTCGGCCAGGTAGTCGCTCACCCCCGAGATCCGGGTGTGCAGATCGGCGCCGCCGAGGTCGTCGGGCTCGATGATCTCTCCCAGGGCGGCCTTCACGATGGGCGGCCCGCCGAGGAAGATCCGCCCGATCCCCCGCACCATGATCACCTCGTCGCTGAGGGCGGGCACGTAGGCGCCGCCCGCCGTGCAGCCGCCGAGGACCACCGAGAGCTGGGGCAGTCCCATGGCCGACAGTCGGGCCTGGCGGTAGAACGAGCCCCCGAAGTGGTCCTTGTCGGGGAAGATCTCGTCCTGCAGGGGCAGGAAGGCCCCTCCGGAATCCACCAGGTAGATCACCCCGAGGCCGTTCTCCTCGGCGATGTCCTGGGCCCGCACGTGCTTCTTGATGGCCACCGGCACCAGGGAACCGCCCTTGACGGTGGCGTCGTTGGCGATGAACACGTAGGGCACGCCGTGAACCAGGCCGATCCCGGTGACGATGCCGCCCCCAGGCACCTCGTCGCCGTACTGGCCGAATCCCGCCAGGGTGGAGAACTCCAGGAACGCGGTGTCGGCGTCGGTCACCATGTCGATGCGGTCCCGCACCATCACCTTGCCTCGCGACCGGTGCCGCTCGATCGACCGCTGCCGGCCCGGGCCGCCGTCAATGGCGACCTGTTGGCGATCCCGCAGAGTGGCGACCAACCCCTCATAAGCCGCCCGATTCTCTGCGAAGCGGGCACTGCCCGGATCACACCGCGACTCGATGACTCTCATCTGGCGACTCTCATGGGATGCTCAACGGTGGTTGGGGAACGCTCCCCGGGCAGGCCACGGTGCCATGAGCCACCCTAACCCCCACCCCCCACCGAATGAGGGCTCGAAGCCCTCCCTCCACCCCCCGCCGGGGGCTGCCCTCGCGGCGGCAGCATCTGCAGTCCAGGCACCGGTCCTAAACATACGGTTGACCGTATGTTTGAATGAATGATAGAACGACACTATGGCTGAGGGATTCCACGACGGACCTCGCGATGGTGACCACAACGACCGGCGACCACACCGGTGGGGGCTGGCTGCTCCCATCCGGGTGCAGGATTCCAGCCGGGTGCCGTTGGCCACACAGATCGCCCGTCAGCTCATGTGGCAGGTGGCCTCGGGCAGGATTGCCGCCGACAGCCACCTCCCCCCCATCGCCGAGTTGGCCGCCGAACTCCAAGTGAGCGTTCACACCGTCCGGGCCGCCTACCGGCAACTGGCCGACGACGGCATCGCGTCGATCAGCCGGGGATCCCGCTCCCGAGTGTTGGGCTACGACCGCAACCGGGCGTCGGCCCGCAATGACGCCCACCCCAGCTACAGCATCGGCGTGATGGTGCCCGCGTTCACCGACTACTACGCCGACTTTCTCCAGGCACTGAGCCAGGCCGCCGACCTGGAGGGGTGGCTGCCGATCATCTGCCAGACCCAGCACTACGACGCCCAGGTAGTGTCCCGCCACCTCGACCAACTGTTCAGCCGCAACGTGGACGGCGTGGTCCTCATTCACTTCACCACCGCCGGTGACGAAGCGGTGGTGAGGGTGGTGGAGCCGTCCTCGGCGTTGTTGCCCTTTGTGTTCGTGGACAGCCCCAACGTAGGGATGGGCTCGCACATTCTGGCCGACCGCACCAACGACGCCTACGAGGCCACCATGCACCTCATCGGCCACGGCCACCGTCGGGTGTCCTACATCTCTTCACCGGCCGACTCCAGCTCGAATCTCCTCGCCACCGGCTACGCCCGAGCCCTGGCCGAAGCCAATCTCCCCTCCGATGACCACCTGGTGGCACCGGTGTCCGACTTTTCTCTCGACGCCGGGGCCAAGGCCACCACCCAACTGCTCCTGCAGGACGATCCGCCCACCGCCATCTTCTGTGCAGGCGACATTTTGGCCCTCGGCGCCATCTCCGCCATCCACGAACGGGGTCTTCGGGTGCCCCACGACGTTGCCGTCATCGGCTACGGCGAGATCCCGTTCGCCCGCTTGGCCGACCCACCGCTCACCACGGTACGCCTGCCCGCCGACCGGCTCGGTGAGGAGGCCATCGGTACCCTCCGCCAGGCCATCAGCGACGGTGAACCCCAGCCCCCGGTGACCGTACCCACGGCCCTGGTCACCCGGGAGTCCTGCAACTGCGGCCATCCGGCCGCCCAACCGACCACCACGATCTGAACCGAAACTTCACCACCGAGAGGGGAAACCAATGAGGTATGCACGATCCGGGAGACGAATCCTGGCCCTGGTAATGGCGATGGCCCTACTCGCCACCGCCTGCGGCAACGACGACGACGCGGGCACATCGGCGCCGGCACCCGAACCGGCTCCGGCCACCGAGGCTCCGGCCACGCCCGAACCGCCGGCGCCCACCGAGGAACCGCCCCCGCCCGAACCGGAACCGGCGCCCGAGCCGGTCTCGGTGTCGCTGCGGCTCCCGTGGTTCCCCAACACCCAGTTCAGCGGCTCGTACGTGGCCGCGGCCAAGGGGTTCTTCGCCGACGAGGGCCTCGACGTGGAGATCAACCCCGGTGGGTTCGACGTGAACAGCATCACCCTGGTGGCCGCCGGCTCCGACACCTTCGGGCTCCACGACACCGGGTCGCTGCTGTTCGCCGCGGCCGAAGAAATCCCCCTGATGACGGTGGCCACCTACTTCCACAAACACCCCGGTGCGGTCATGGCCCTGGCCGATTCCGGCATCGAGACCCTGGAGGACTTCGTGGGACGCAGGATCGGTTTCGCCGAGGGCGGGCCGTGGCAGTTGACCCAGGCCATGCTGGCCAAGAACGGGATCGACATCGACGACATCGACAAGGTGGCCACCGGCTTCGACTTGGCCCCGATCCTCAACGGCGACGTGGACCTCAAGACGGTGTTCTCCACCAACGAGCCGATCCTGGCCGAACTCCAGGGCTTCGAGTCGAGGGTCTTCGTGCCCTACGACTACGGAGTGGAGACCTCGGCCAACGCCCTGTTCACCACCCGGAGCTACTTCGATGACAACCCGGAGGTGGTCTGCGGGATGGTCCGGGCCATCGCCCGGGGCTGGGAATACGCCTTCGACAATCCCGAGGAGGCCGTGGACATCGTCTTGGCCATCGACCCGGACAACCTCGATCGCGACAAGGAGTCCCGCAGCCTGGAAGCCATCAAGGATGCCGTGTGGACCCCGGATGCTCAGGCCGACGGCATCGGGTCGATGAAGCACAGCCGCTGGGAAACCGCCGACGAGGTGTTGCGCACCTACGGCGGCCTCGAAGCCGAGTTGGACCTCAACTCGGTCTACTCCGATACCTGTTTCACCTCCTAAATTGCGGTAGGCCGCCGGGGGCCAGCACCCCCGGCGGCCATGCCGGCGGTCGACGAGAGGAACACGATGGCCATCTTCGACAAGGGCGCGTCCACCCGGGACAAGATCCAGTACCACCTGCGGGTGGGGCCCGGCGACGTGGCCCCCTACGTGCTGCTCCCCGGCGACCCGGCCCGGGTGGGGTTGATCGCCCAACACCTGGATGACCCACGCGAAGTGGCCGACCACCGGGAGTACCGAACCGTGACCGGTTCCTACCGGGGCATTCCCGTCAGTGCGACTTCCACGGGGATCGGCTGCCCGTCGGCGGCCATCGCCGTGGAGGAACTCTGCAACGTGGGCGCCACCCACTTCATCCGGGTGGGCAGCAGTGCCGCCTTCGAAGTGGGGATCGACAAAGGCGACATCTTGATCAACACCGCGTCGATGCGCAACGACGGGGCCAGCGCCATGTACGCCGAGGAGGGCTTCCCTGCCGTGGCCGATCACTTCCTGGTGCGGGCCTTGATCGACGCCGCCGGCGACCTGGCCCCGGCCGGGGGTTCGCCACCCACGTGGGCATCAACGTCTCCAGCGATGGCTTCTACGCCGAGACCCCGGAGTGGGTGGAGCGGATGATCAAGCACCGGATCATGAACGTGGAGATGGAGGCATCGGCCATCTTCACCGTGGCCCACCTGCGCAAGGTGAAGGCCGCCATGGTCTGCGCCGTGTCGTATAACTTCACCGCCCCCGCCGACATCGACTACGAGGGGGTCAACGAGCCCCTCGTCAAAGGCTGGCACGACGCCATCGACGTGGCCCTCGAGGGAATCCGACGGTACGAGGCGGCAAAGAGCAGCGGGTGAGCGAGGCGGCACCGGGCCGAGCGGATGGCCCCGCGGGCATCGTCGTGGACGACGTGACCATGCGGTTCGACGGCCCCGAAGCCACCGCAGCGCTCCAGGAGCTGAGCTTCGACATCGCCGACGGGGAGTTCGTGGCCGTGGTGGGCCCCTCGGGCTGCGGGAAGTCGACCCTGTTGCGCATCATTGCCGGCTTGCAACCACCCACGTCGGGATCGGTGACGGTGCGAGGCAAGACGCCGTCACAGGCCCGCAGTGACGTGGAGTTCGGCTTCGTTTTCCAGAATCCGGTGCTGTTCCCTTGGCTGCAGGTGCTGAACAACGTCTTGTTGCCCGACCGGATCCTGGGCAAGCGCAACCCGCTCCGGGACCACGACGCCGAAACCCGAGCCCGAAAGCTGCTCCGAGACGTCGGGCTGGAGGGATTCGAGGATCACTACCCCGAGCAGATCTCCGGAGGGATGCAACAGCGGGTGGCACTGGCCCGGGCGCTCAGCTACGGGCCGTCCACCCTGTTGATGGACGAACCCTTCGGCGCCCTGGACGAGTTCACCCGGGACAACCTCAACCTCCAGCTCCTGGACGTGTGGCGACAGACCGGCTCGACCATCGTGTTCGTCACCCACAGCCTGGCCGAGGCCATCTTTTTGTCGGACCGGGTGGTGGTGCTGAGCCCCCGGCCGGGGCACGTGCTCAGGATCGCCGACGTGCCCTTCACCCGACCCCGGGAACTCGCCATCCGCTACCAACCCGACTTCGCCGCGTTGAACGGCGAGTTGCGGGAACTCCTGCAGGCCGACGCCCACCCCGACGCCGACCAGGCGGTGCCGTCCCCATGACGGGCACGCCGCGGGACTCCAAGGGGCTCACCTACCTCTTCTCGGCCCTGTTGTTCGTGGCGGCCCTGGTGGTCTGGGAGGTGTGGGTAGTGGTGCGCGACGTGCCCACCTACCTGTTGCCCAGGGTGTCGGAAATCGGCGTGGAATTGTACGAGGAAGGGTGGTCGCTGCTCGGTGATCTTCGCTGGACCATGCTCGAGGCGGTGCTCGGATTCCTGGTGGGGAGCGCGGCCGCCTTCGTGGCCGCCGTGGTCTTCGTCCACTTCCGCATCATCGAAGGGGCCCTGTTCCCGTGGGCGATCGTGCTCCAGACCATCCCCATCGTGGCCATCGCCCCGCTGCTCACCATCTGGTTCGGCTTCACCCTGGTACCCAAGGTGACCATCGCCGCCATCATCTGCTTCTTCCCGGTGCTGGTGAACACGGCTCGAGGGCTGCGATCCATCAGCGGGCAAGCTGTGGAGCTCATGAGCGTGCTGTCGGCCCGCAAGACGGCCGTCTTCTGGCGCCTGCGTGTGCCCAGCTCGCTGCCGTACGTGTTCGCCGGGCTGCGGATCGCCTCCACCCTGGCGGTGATCGGGGCCATCGTGGCCGAGTTCACCGGCGCCGACCGGGGCATCGGTTATGTGATCATCCAGGCCAGCTACCGATTGGACACCAAACGACTGTTCGCCGGTCTGGTGCTCTCGTCGGCGGGGGGCATCGTGTTCTTCAATCTCATCGGCCTGTTGGAGAGGCTGACCCTGCGCTGGCCGGGGGCTCGACTGCAGGACAACTGAACCCGCCTCCGGGCAGGACACCCATCAGCGGACGGCAGTAGTGTCGCATCGGTGACGGCACCCTCCATGTTGGCGATGTTGGCCGGGCGGGAACCCGACGATCTGGCCCTGGAGGACGACACCCACCTGGTGTCCTGGGCCGAGTTGGACCGCCGCACCCACGCCATCGGGCGGGGCCTCCTGGCCGCCGGGGCCTCACCGGGAGACCACGTCGGGCTGGTGTGTACCAACCGCACCGAGTTCGTCGAGGTGATGCTGGCGTGCTTTCGGGCCGGGCTGAAGATGACCCCGATCAAGACCAACTGGACCCCGGCCGAGATCACCCACGTGCTGGACGACGCGGGCTCCACGGTGGTGGTGACCGACGTGGCCGCCGCCCGAGACGCCGCCGGGGGGCGTCCGGTGATCTGGATCGGCGACGACTTCGACGCCTGGGTCGACGCCCAGGATTCCACGCCGTTTCCCGCCGGGGGCACCGGCTACCGCATCCCCTACACCTCGGGCACCACCGGCCGCCCCAAGGGGGTGGAGCGCACCGCCGATTCGCAGTCCACCTTCGAGCAGTGGTGGACGTCGTCGTCGCTCGGGGCCCAGGGCCTGGGACTGCCCCGTGACGGCAAGCACCTGGTGGTGGCCCAGCTCTTCCACGGCGCCCCGTTGGCGTTCTGCCTGGGTGCGCTGGCCCACGGCGCCCCCCTGCGCATCCTGGGGCGGTGGGACGCCGAGGCCTCGGTGGAGGTGTTCAACGACGGGGTGACCGCCACCATCATGGTGCCCACCATGTTTCGCCAGCTCCTGGGGTTGCCCGACCACCGCAAGGCCGCCCTGGACCATTCCCGGCTGGTGACCGTGCTCCACGGCGGCGAGCCCTGTCCCGTGCCCCTCAAGCAGCGCATGATCGAGTGGTGGGGTCCCATCTTCACCGAGTACTACGGCTTCACCGAGGGCGGCATGACCATGTGCGACTCGGCCGAGTGGCTGGCCCGTCCCGGCACGGTGGGCACCCCCATCGGCGATCTCACCATCCAGATCGTGGACGACGACGGCCAGGTGCTGGGCCCCGGCGAACCGGGCACCGTGTACTTCCGCCGACCCGAGGGACGCTACTTCCGCTACATCAACGCCGAGGACAAGACCGACAACGCCTACAACGACGCCGGTTTCTTCTCCGTGGGCGACGTGGGGTACCTCGACGAGGACGGCTACCTGTACCTGTCGGGCCGCAGCTCCGAGGTGATCGTGGCCGCCGGGGTGAACATCTACCCCGCGGAGATCGAGGACGTGCTCTTTGCCGTGGACGGCGTGGCCGACGCCTGCGCGGTGGGCGGCCCCGACCCCGACCGGGGGGAGCAGGTGGTGGTCTACCTGGCCGTGGTGGACGGGTACACCCCCGAGGAAGTGACCGCCGCCATCGACGACGCCTGCGGCCAGCACCTCGCCGGCTACAAGCGCCCCCGCCGCTACATCATCCGCCCCACCATCGCCCGCGACCCCACCGGCAAGGTCCTCCGGACCCAACTCCGCGACGAACTCTGGCCCGAGCCAAGCCCTACTTGATCATCGCTTTGACCGCCTCCGGCGTGATGGGCAATTCGGTAACCGCGCCGGGCCGACCGATCGCCTGTTCCACCGCAGTGGCCAACGCCGCCCCGCATGCGTTGGTCCCGCCTTCGCCTGCGCCCTTGACCCCGAGAGGATTCAACGGGCTGGGAGCATCCTCAGAGAGCAGAATCTCCACGGCCGGGGTCTCGGATGCCGTCGGCATGAGATAGTCCATGAACGACGTCACCAGCGGCTGGCCCGCACTGTCATAGAGGAACTCCTCCAGCAGGGCCCCGCCGATGCCTTGAGCGGCACCCCCTTGGATCTGCCCTTGGACGAGCATCGGGTTCACGGCTCGTCCAACGTCGTAAGCGACCACGTATCGCTCGATCTCCACCTCTCCCGTATCGGCGTCCACCGCCACAACCACTGCATGAGCTCCGTAGGGATATGTCATGTGTTCGGAGGTGAATGATGCCTCGGCGGTCAACTCTCCTCCATTGGCCCCTGCGATCTCCGCCAGGGCAAGGAAACGATCCGGTTGGCCCCGCACACCGATGCCCCCTGCCCGAAACTCCAGGTCTCCGGGCCGTGCCTCCATCATTTCGGCTGCGATGTTGCGGGCGACGTCTTTGAGGGAATCAGCCGCCAAGTGCGTGGCGGAGCCGGTCATGACGGTCACTCGGCTGGCAAAAGCGCCCATGCCGCGAGAGATGCGATCGGTCTGTCCGTGGACTACCTCGATGTCGCGGTAGTCCAGGTCAAGTGCATCGGCACAGACTTGGGCCACGACGGTATCGACCCCCTGCCCAACCGAAGCGGCACCGGTCACCACCTCCACCGATCCATCATGCCGCAGCGTGATCTCAACGTCGTCGAATGGGCCGAGACCCGACTTCTCGACGAACATGGCGATCCCGAGTCCCACCAATTCGCCATCCAGCCGGCGTTGAGAGAGCCGGCGCTCGAGCCCTTCAAAGTCCAGATGGTCCAACAGGCGCTGGAGAATGCGGGGATAGTCCCCCGAATCGAGAACCACCGACGTACCCAAGACGGAGAGCTGCCGATCGTGGGGCATCGATTCGGGCTGAATCAGATTCCGACGCCTGATGGTGACCTGATCGAGTCCCACCGCCTGAGCTGCCGCTTCGATGATCCGCTCGCAGACGAACGTTGCCTCAAATCGCCCCGGTGCTCGATAGGTGCCCGCCGGAGTCTTGGCGCTGAGAACGATGTGGCCTCGGGATCGGTAGGAGCCGATAGCATAAGGCCCGGGCAACATGGCCGCGGTCAGTGAGGGCACCGTGGCCCCGTGGGTGCGTACGTATGCCCCCTGGTCGTACCAGAACTCGTCATCCACCGCAGTGATCACTCCCTTGCGGTCCACCGCCACCCGGACGCGATGGCGCTGGTCACGACTGTGGTTGGCGGCCATGAGGTGCTCGCGACGATCCTCGATCCACTTCACCGGCCTCCCCAACCGAAGAGCGCTCCACGCGACCAGAACGTCCTCGGGGTACAGCTCCCCACGGATGCCGAAGCCGCCACCAACGGCGCACTCCCGTCCGACCACGGCATGGGGCTCCAGTTTGAGCATGGAAGCGATGGCCGCGCAGGTGTAATGGGGGACTTTTGAGGCTCCGTGGAGTTCAAGTCGCCCGGTGGCGGGATCCGGTCGGGCCAGTAGCCCACGGGTCTCCATGGGTATCCCCGTGTGGCGGCCGACCGCCAATTCGAGCTCCAGGACATGATGGGCTGTGGCGAACGCCTCGTCGACCGACCCGTACTCGCTGCGCAGCACCATGGCCTCGACCGCCTCGAAGTCATGGGGTTCGATGTCCGCCACGACAAGTTCCGCGATGTCCTCGGCCACGTAGGAATCCTCGGCCACCACAATGGCCACCGGTTCACCCACGTACCGGACCGATCCTCGGGCCAGCACCGGTTGGCGAAAGGGCAGGAGTTCGTCGTAGCCGATCTGGCGAAAGTCGATGGGCGGAACGGTGGCGACATCCTCCCCGGTCCACACGCCGATTACGCCATCGGCTTTGAGTGCCTCGGACAGGTCGATGTCAACGATCTCTCCGTTGGCCACCTCGGAGCGGACCACTCGCAGATAAGCCTGGCCGGGAAACGAGAGGTCAGCCACGAATGGAGCCCGTCCCTTCAATAGCGGGTTATCCTCTCGGCGGCGGACCGACTGTCCGACGCTTCCCTGTCGGCCTGCCTCGGACCCAGGGCTCACAATTGGTCGCGGACGCTGCGGACGGCCTCGATGATGGTCTGGTAGCCGGTGCAGCGACAGAGATTCGAAGACAGGGCCTCCCGAAGTTCGTCGTCGTCAATGTCGGGCTGCCGGTCGAGGATTCCTCGTGCCAGCATCAAGAATCCCGGCGTGCAGAACCCGCACTGAAGGGCGTGGTGAGCCGAAAAGGCCTCCTGAAGCTGGTGCAATTCTCCATCATCGCCGGCCAGCCCCTCCACCGTTTCGATATCCGAGGTCTCGGCCTGCACGGCAAACATCAGGCAAGAGCGCACCGGTTCACCGTCCATCAGAATGGTGCACGCGCCACAAACTCCCTGCTCGCATCCCAAGTGGGTTCCCGTCAGTCCGCAGTTTTCGCGCAGCGTGTCGGCCAGGGTCCGCCGGGCCTCCACCTGCACCCGGTACTCCTCGCCGTTCACGGTCAGCTTCAGGGGCAATTGCTCCGAACTCATGGGGCATTCTCGCTCGACCGGATGAGGGTCCGAACCCGTTCAGGTGTGGCCGGCATCTCGTTCATGGCCAGGTCCAGGTGGCCCAATGCATCGGAGACGGCATTGAGCACGGCCGCGGGCGCGCCGATGGTGCCCCCCTCGCCGAGTCCCTTGGCCCCTGTAATCGTCGCATCGGTAATGGTCTCGAGGTGCCGAATCTCGATGTCGGGTATCTCGGCCGCAGTGGGCGGCAAGTAATCCATGAGCGATGCCGTCAATATGTTGTCGTCCTCGTCGTACACCACCTCCTCGAACAGCGCATTGGCGATCCCCTGGGCGACACCCCCACGGATCTGGCCATCCACGATCATCGGGTTGATCAACCGGCCTGCGTCCTCTACCACGAGAAAGCGGGTCACTCTTGTGGCTCCGGTCTCCGGGTCGATTTCCACCTCGGCGATGTGACACGCATTGGAGAACGTACCCCCCGGATCGTAGGAGGCCTCCACCGACAGACCCACTGGAGTCCCTTCCTCAAGGCGCTCGGTGTGGTGGTGAGCGATTCGTGCCAATTCGGCGACGGGCACTCCGATATCCGTCCCGGCCACCGTCGCACTGCCCCCGGAGAACACGATGTCGTCGGCATTTGCTTCGAGCACCGCACTGGCCACCTGCGCCAAACGCTCTCGCAGACGGCCGGCGGCGAGGTGAGCGGCGCCTCCGGCGATCACCATGGAGCGGCTGGCAAAAGTACCCCACCCGTAGGGCGTGCGATCGGTGTCGCCGTGGACGATTCGGATCCGGGAAACGTCGACGGTGAGCTGATCGGCGATCAACTGCGCCAGCGTCGTCTCCAGGCCTTGACCGTGCGGTGACGCGCCGACGGCCGCTTCGACATATCCGGAGGGGTCCATCTTCATGGTGACCGTCTCGTACCCGGGGGTAACCCCCATCGCCCTGGAGGCGAACACCGGTGTGCCGTACCCCGTCCGCTCCGCAAAGGAGGAAATCCCGACACCGAGCAGTGGACCGCCACGCTTGCGGGCCTCCGACTGACGGTGTCGAAACTCGCCGAGATCGAAGTACTCAGCCGCCTTCTCCAGTGACTCCACGTACGACCCGGCATCAATGGTCATCCCGGTCACCGAGGTGTGGGGGAAGGCTGCGATGAGGTTCCGGCGACGGATCTCCACGGGGTCCATCGCCATGCGACGGGCCGCCGTGTCCATGAGGCGCTCCAACGAAGCGGTGATCACCGGGCGGGAGACCCCCCGATAAGGGGCCATCGGACAGCGGAAGCTGGTCACCCCTCGGGTGCGGACCCGGTAGTGGGCGACCTTGTAGGGACCGCACATCTCGCCCATCGCCATCAGGGGTTCCACCCCCCAGGTGAAGGGATAGCACGACCATGCCCCCACATCGCAGATGATCTCGGCATCGAGGGCCTGTAATTCCCCGCTGTCCGTGAATCCACCGACAACTCGATACACCTGATCGCGGCTGTGCCACGACGCCGTGAGATTCTCCGAACGGTCCTCGATCCAGGCGACACTCCCCCGCCGCTGCAAGGCCAGCCATGCCACCACCACGTCCTCCCGTGCCAACGGCAGCTTCTGCCCAAAGCCACCGCCTACATCCGGAGCCACCACTTGTACGTCGGCTTCGGGAATGGCCAAAAGATCGGCAATGGCGGTCCGTACGATGTGTGGAGCTTGCGTGGACGCCCGGACCACGAGGCGCCCGGTCCGGCGATCGTATTCGCTGGTGGAGCCCCGTGGCTCAAGAGGCAGGGCGGCCTGTCGATGCGAGGTGAACACCACCTCGACGAGGTGATCCGCTTCATGAAGGGCCCGTTCGATCTGCTCAGTGGCCAATTCGGCCTCGACAACGGCATTGCTTTCGGAGTCATGGGGATGGACCAGTGGTTCCTCGTCGTGGTCCACGTCGACGACGACCTGGTCGGCCAAGTCTTCGGCTTCCTCGGGTGAGCGCCCCACGACGACGGCAACCGGCTCACCCACAAACCGCACTCGGCGACGTGCCAGCAGAGGTTGGCGAACCTTCACGAAATTGGGGCGGTGGAGAACCGCCTCGATGTCCCCGACCCCACCGGCATCGAGGTCGGCCGCGGTGTAGCAGGGCCCCTCTATGGACCGAATCACCCCGGAGGATACTGTGCTGCGGACGAACCTGGCCGTGTGCATCCTCACCGCGGCGTCGCCGACGAAGCAGCCCTCCCCCCGCACCAATGCCGGATCCTCGACCCGACGCAACGAGCGCCCGACCCACGGGTCGACCATGGTCACCGAAGTGCTCGTCGAGTCAGGGCCCGGACGAGATCACGGCGATAGTCGGCCGATCCGTGGATGTCGCCCCGTGGGTCGACTTCCTGACCGGCCATTTCTGATGCGGCGGCAATTGATTCGGGGCTGAGCGGTTGGTCCACCAACGCCGCCTCCGCGTTGGCCAATCGAACGGGTGTGGGGCCCACTCCCGCAGCACCGATTCGCGCCTCGACGATGAGGCCGCTGCCCATCTTCACGGCGGTCGCCACCGCAACCACGGCAAAGTCCCCGGCACGGCGGCTGAACTCCGAGAACCCGGTCGTCCAGTTGTGGTCCAGCCACGGCAACCGGACCTCGGTGAGCAGCTCATCGTCAGCCATCGATGTGACGAAAGCCGACCGAAAGAACTCTTCCGCGGGAACGACTCGCCGCCCGCGAACAGAGGTGACGGTCATGTCGGCACCAAGGGTTTGGGCCAGCAAACACCACTCTGCCGCAGGGTCGGCATGGGCGATGGAACCCCCGAACGTCCCCCGCAAGCGAATTGGCAGATGGCCGACATGGCGGGCTGCGTCGGCCAGCAACGAGCCCAACGGCCCTCCGAAGGGCGGATGCTCCAGTTCCACATGACGAACTCGGGTGCCCATGGTGACCCTTCGGTCGTCGGATAGCACCTGGTCCAGGCCGGATACCGCACCGATGTCAATCAGCACCTCCGGGCGGGCCAGGCGGAAGTTCATCATGGGAACCAAGCTCTGCCCGCCGGCCAGGACTTTTGCCTCACCACCATGCTCGGCCAGAAGATCCAAGACCTCGATGACGTCGCGGGGCCGTTCGTACCGGAAGGGCGCGGGCTTCACAGCAGTGAGCCGCCGTACGCGAGACCATAGACATCGGTACGTCGGTCGGCCCGCGGGGTTATGGACGATCCTCGGGCCTTCGCGTGGTCTACGTCATCAAGATCCACAGTGACCACCCGGAACTCGTTGCGTTTGCCAGACAGGGGACCGGCAACCACGGTGCCGAAGCTGTCGACGACCACCGATGATCCCAAGAATCGGAACCCCGAGTGGTCCCCAACCTGGCTTGCACAGGCGATGAAGACCTGGCTCAGCTTTGCTTGCAGCACGGCGCCGTGGGCTTGAGGACAGAAGCCATCGGCGTCCCACTGGTCAGCGTCAAACCCGGTGATCCAGGCCGAGGGGACGCAGATGAGTTCAGCACCGGAAAGAGCCAGGACACGAACCACTTCAACGAATCGGAGGTCATAGCAGATGCACAGACCCAGGCGCCCCACTGGAGTCTCCACAATCGGGAGACCCAGGTCACCAGGAGTGAAAGAGACCTTCTCTCCCGCGAACAGATGCAACTTGCGGTAGTGGCCGATGACCCCGGTTCTGTCGACAACAACAGCGGTGTTGTACAGAGCCTCGTCGTCGCGCTCACAGAAGCCCCCCACGATCACCCCCGAGTGGTCGGCGGCCACTGATGTCCACGCCTCCACCGTTGGCCCCTTGAGAGGCTCAGCCAGCCGGGCCAAGTGCATCGGATCAACCGTGTACCACGGCAGGGCCAACTCGGGCAGAACAATCAATTCGGCACCCTGCTCGAACATCAGTTTTGCCACCCGGGCCGTTTGGGATCGGTTGTCGCAGGCGTCTCCCGGTGGGCTGCCCATCTGGGCCAGCCCGATGGCGAGCTTCCGGGTCACAGGGCCCCGCACAGCTTGAGGAGGTGGCGATCAGGGGGGCATGGCCCACCCACACTGACGATTCGGCTGCCGCGGTCGGCGCGAACGGCATGCTTCACGCCGGCCGGCACGTGTACCGCGTCGCCCGCCACGAACTCAAGAACCTGGTCGTTGTCGAGGTCGGCCACCGATCCACGGCCCTCGAGAATGAAGATTGTGTCCTCCGACTCGGAATGAGCATGGGGCACGTTTTCCTCCTCCAGCTCCAAGACGACGTAGTTCATGTTCGCCATCTCTGATCCGACTCCAGGCCAAACCACCAGACGGGCGTCGCTGGAGATCATCGGCATGTAGTGATCGGGCTCATCCCGATGAAACAGTTTGATTGCCATTGCTCAGCCTCCCAGGTGGGCGTAGAACGCAGGATCAGGAGGACACGGCCCGCCCAAGAGCACTGCCCCCTCAGCTCCCGCCACAAATCGGTACTTGGTACCCGGCTCGATCAACAACATGGACCCCGTGATGGTTTCATGGCGCACCTCAGAGTCGAGATCGAGCATCGTCCCTGAACCAGAGGACACGTGGTAGACGCATTCCGATTCATGCCTCAAGTCCACCGTTCGACCGCCGGGATCGAGGCTGATGAGGTGCAACGATCGCTGCTGCGCCCCCATTCCCGGCCACACGACGGCGTGGGCCGTTCCATCAGCTTCTACAATCGGCACGGTGGGGCCGAGGTCGGAACCTCGGACGACTCGCACCCGTGCTCGCCCAACGTCTTCGATGCCCACAGACGCTATCACGCCCCCTCGACAAGTGAGTCTCCGGCATCCGAGCGCCTTTGCGCGTTGAGCCAATGCCGCGACTAGTCTCCCGCCTACCGAAAGCGGGGGGAGTCGTTGCGACAAGCTGGCCAGATCCGACAACCGGCCCGGCCATGGTGGAGGCCGCCTCCGAGTTCGGACCTGCCGCCTTATGTGAACACGCTGCTCTCCTTGGCCATGACGGTCATTTTGGTCGGTGCTCTGATTCTCGTCATCGGGGCCAACCCGTGGGAGGCAGCCAAGGCACTTGTCGAAGGGTCGCTGATCGAACCGTTCTTCCTCGGGCAAACCCTCATGATCGCCTCCATCCTGGCGCTCACCGGATTGGCCGCAGCTCTTCCGTTCACATCGAGGCTGTGGAACATCGGCGGGGAAGGACAGATGTTCGCCGGTGCCATGGCCGCGGTGGCCTTGGGAATCGAGCTGCCCTCTGGCATCCCCAAGGCTCTCTTCGTCTTGATAATCGTCCTCGGATCCTTCGTCGGAGGAGCGGTCTGGGGACTGATCCCGGGCGCGTTGAAGGCGTTCTACGGTGCCAGCGAGATTGTGACGACCTTGATGTTGAGCTTCGTCGCGGTCTTCGTCGCCAACTACATCATCGCCGATGTCTGGCCCGACCCGTTTAGCCAAAAGACCGTATCCATCAATGACAAGGCCCAATTCCCAGCCATTTGGAAGGACGCAAACGTCGACATCAGCGTGCTCATCGCGGTGGCTGCCGCCGCGCTGGCCTGGATCCTCATGACCAAGACATCACTCGGCTTTTCCATCCGGGTGATCGGGGCCAACGCCAACGCGGCGAGACTGGCCGGAGTGGCCACGAAGCAGGTAACGATGCTGACCTTCCTGGTCGCCGGGGGGTTCGCCGGGCTGGCCGGGGGCGTGGCGGTCGCAGGCATCTTCGATGATCTCGACATCAACTTCTCCAGCAATTTCGGCTTCATCGGCATTGCCGTGGCTCTGTTGGCCCGGCTGAAGCCGCCCCTTGTCATCCCGGCCGCCTTCTTGTTCTCCATGCTGCGGGTCGGGAGCAACAGCCTCCAGGCTTCGGCGGACATCTCTCCCTCCCTCGGCGACATCGTCGTGGCGGTCTTCGTGATCCTGCTGATGGTGACGGGCGCGATTCGCTTCCGCTACGCCCAGAACGTGTCGGACTGATGCCCACCGAAGCCGTCGTCATCGCCTTTTTCGCAACTGGGTTGCAATTGATGGTGCCGATACTCCTGGCTGCGCTGGGTGAGACCATCTCCGAGCGTGGTGGCGTGCTCAATGTGGGCATCGAGGGATCCATGCTGATCGGCGCGCTCATAACCGCACTGGTCGGCATCAGAACCGAGGTTGTCCCCCTGGCGTTGGCCCTCGGCTGGGTCGCCGGAATGGGTGCTGGGTCGGTGCTGGCCTTCCTCTTCGTCTTTCGGGGAACGGATCAAATCGTCACCGGTCTGCTCTTCAATGTGTTTGCGCTCGGACTCACCGGTTTGCTGGATGATCGATTCGTCGGTGGCCAGATCGGTCCGACGCTCTCACCGCTGGACATCCCGCTTATCGGCGACATCCCCAAGGTCGGCGACGTGCTGAACGGGCAAGATGCAATGTTCTGGGTGACCCTGGCCATTGTTCTTCTCGTCTTCTATCTGATGCACCGCACCTGGTGGGGCTTGTACACCCGGGCAGCGGGCGAACGACCGCACGCCACCGAGTCCGGAGGCCTTGATGTCCAGCGTCTCCGGTATCCGGCCGTGATCTTGGCCAACGGTCTGGCCGGTCTGGGCGGCGGCGCCCTCGTCATGTCGTCGGCCGGAGGATTCGTGCCGGGCATGACCGAGGGCCGTGGATTCATCGCCCTTGGGGTTGTGGTGGTTGCCCGTTGGAATCCGTTCTTGGCCCTTGCCACCTCGGCAGTGTTCGGCCTCAGCCAGGCACTCCAGTTCGTCGCCGGACAAGTGGACCTGCTCGACGGGGTCCCCGACCAAGTGTGGCTGGCGCTGCCCTACGTGGTTACCGTGCTCGCCGTCCTGTTGTCGCGTGGCAGCCGGTACCCAGCGGCAGTGGGCATCCCGTGGCGAAGGGAAGCGGCCGGCCGAGCGTGACCTCGCTGGCACTGTTGCACATCGCCCCCTATATTCAAGGGCGAGCCACAAGGGCCCGAGACCATTGGGGGGGACATGAACAGCACACGACCAGTGAAGGTTTTGGCCGCGATTCTCGCATTGCTGCTGCTTGCAGCCGCCTGCGGAAACGACGACGACACCACAGAATCCGGCGAGCCTTCGGCGACCCAGGCCCCGGCGGCAACGCAGGCCCCGGAACCGGAACCTGCTCCGGAAGAACCGTTCCGAGTCGCATACTTCTATCCCGGAACAAATGATGACATCAGTTGGTCCAACGCGTGGTGGGACGGTGCCCAAGCCGCGGCAGCCGACAACCCGAACATCGAACTCGAGTTCATCGAGCTGTTGAATGAGCCGGACGCCTATGTCCAGCAGGGGTCGGCGTTTGCCGATCAGGGCTACGACTTCCTCTTGTTCGCCCATGGCGCCATGGTCGACCCTGCGATCGAGGTCGCCAACAACTTCCCCGACACCCAGATCTGTATGGCTCCGCACCATCCGGCCCCTGACGCCCCTCCGATACCGGACAACCTTTGCTGGGTGGAGGTCGACCAGCACAACGCCAACTTCCTGACCGGGGTCATCGCCGCGCTGGCCACCGACACCGGCACCATCGGCTCGCTCAACGGCTTCGAGTTTCCGGCGCTGACCCGCCAGCCCGAGGCCTTCCACCTCGGTGCCCGGTGCGTGAACCCCGATATCAACTTCTCCCAGGAGTACATCAACACGTGGGTTGACACGGCGGTGGCCAAGGCCGCCGCGCAGTCCCTGATCGCCGGCGGGGCCGACGTCATCCTGTCCGCCACCGATCAGGCGGTACTGGGCATCATCGACGCCGCCCAAGAGGCGGACACCCAGGTGTGGGTGGTGCCGTCCTACTACGACAGCTTCGACATCGCTCCCGACGTGGTGCTCACGTCAGCAGTCCACGGGCTGGCCGATGCCGGCCAGGTCATGATCGAGCGGGCCTACGCCGGTGAGATCGGCCCAGGTTCCTTCCACCAGTTCGACGTCACCAACACGGCCGGCATCATCGCCGCTCCGCTGTACGACAATGCCGGTGTGCTCAGCGATGAAGACTGGGCGATATTCGAGGACATCGACGCCAAGGTGCGCACAGGAGAAATCAGGATTCCGGACGAAACTGCCGGGGATCCCACCATCGGCAGCGCCGGCGCAGGTGGGTCCATCGACCCGTCCTCGATCGGCTGCACGCCTCGCTAGGAGGCCGAGGGGAAAGTCTGAGAGGAGAGGCCAGCATGGCTGAGAACGACCGCGTCGCCATCTGGGGCGGGGAACCCAAACCCCTCATGCCCTACAGTCCGGCGATCAAGGCGGGCGGGTGGGTCTTCGTGGCCGGCCAGTTGGCCTCGGACTTCGAAACGGGCCTCGCGCCGGAGGCCGGGGGTGACGGCCGGAACCCCAACGGGTTCGACGCCCTCGAACTCCAGTCCCACTACGTACTGCAAAATCTCCAACTGACATTGGAAGCCGCGGGCTGCGACATCGCCACCGACATCGTGCGCATCTACCAGTGGTTCTGCTCTCCCCATCCGACCATTGACGAGTTCTGGCAGGGGAACTCCTGGCCGAGGATCAGCATCACCCCGTACCTGCGGACTCGCGACGAGTACGTCCATCCACCCCGGCCGGCATCCACCGGAATGGGCATACGCGACACCGGTCTCCTGGTAAACAAGACGATTCTGGAAGTGGACATGATCGCCATTCCGGGTGGGGGCAGCGAGGGATTCGCAGTTCCTGAAGGCGTGCCGTCACCGCTGGCCGGTTACTCCCCGGCCATTCGGCGAGGAGATTGGATCTTCTGCGCGGGAGAGATCCCCGTCGACTGGATGGGCGACTACCTGCAGGGTAACGACATGGGTGAGCCGAGCGGCCTCGCGCCAGAGGCTCGCGTCAACCCGTACTTCTGGTACGGCTCGGAGATAGAGAGTCAAACCGAGTATGTCCTCCAGAAACTCGACCGGATTGTGCAGACAGCCGGTGGATCGATCCAGAACACGGTGAAGGCAACCGTCTATCTGGCCAGCCCGGGCGACTTCGCGGGCATGGAACGGGTTTGGAAGCAGTGGTTCCCCGAGGACCCACCGGCCCGAGTGGTGATCCCTTACATGGGGCTTGGCGGCAAGGGCAGCCGGATAGAAATCGCGCTCAAAGTTCTCGCCGACGACGCTTCCATCCGGAAAGAGACCATCGAAACCTCCGATGCCGTCCAGCCGCCCTGGCATGAGCCCCAGGCGGTCAAGGCAGGCGATTTCTTGTTCTTCAGCACGGCCATTGCCTACGACGAATTGGGCAACCTGCCCTCGTCGGTGCAGCGCCACCCGGAGTTCCCGTGGTACGGGCAGCCCCCCAAGCTGCAGATGGCCTACATCATGGACAATGTCTCGGCGATCTGCGAGGCGGCCGGCACCAGCGTCGAGAACATCGTCCGGCGACAGTGCTTCCATGATGATTTCACCCACTTCCAGCAGTCGATCGAACAGTGGGCCGGCTACTTCCCCGGCGACCGACCGGCTTCGACGACGCTGGAAATCGGCGGACCGCTTCAGGTGCCCGGCGCCCAGTTCCTCATGGACCTGATCGCCTACGTGCCCCCTGGGTGAGGTTCCTCGGCAATTCCGTCGTCCGTGCCCGAGTTCGAGGCATCTGGAGGACCATCCATGGATGACGTTCTGCAGGTCAACGGCTATCCCCGATACTCGCCGGATGAGATGGACCGCCGGCACCGACGCCTTCGGGAACTGATGGAGCATCACCGGCTGGATTCGGTGCTGATCGGTGGGGCAACGGGTCCGCACGACACGTCGGTCCAGTACTACTGCAACTGGCCGCCGCTGTTCCCGGTCTATCTGATCGTCTCCCGCGACGACGATCCTGAACTCGTGGTCCGGCTCTGGAATCACATTCCGGACGCCGAGCGCATCTCGGTGGTGGAGAACATCACATTTGGCGGGGACGACCACGCAGACCTCGTGGACCGGGTCGCCCGACGACTCGACGGCCACCGACGGATCGGCACCATCGGGGTGGTTCCCTATGCCGACGCGGTCGCTTTCGGGGCGGACCGGCTGGTCGATCTCAACGCCGACTACTTCGCCCTGCGCGTGGTCAAAACGGACGAGGAGATGCAATACGTCCGCATCGCCTCCCGCATGAACGATGAAGCTGTCGCCGCGCTGGCATCCACAACCACTCCTGGGATGAACGAATATGAGCTGGCCAAGGTCATCGAGGACGCATACCTGGACCGAAGGGGGACCAACCTCATCCACTTCACCCTGACCACCTCGATGGCCAACCCGGAGTTCTTCGTGCCCCACCAATACCAACCCGACCGGATCATTCAGGCAGGCGACGTGCTGGTCACCGAAATCAGTACCACCTTCTGGGGCTACACCGGACAGATCCTGAGAACGCTCTGCATTGCCGGTGAACCCACATCCCTCTATCAGGAGATGTACGAAGTCGCCGAGAGCACCTACTCCAGCATTGCAGGCATCATGCGCACCGGTACGACGATCGGAGAGATCCTGGACCGGGCGGAGGCGATTCACGAAGCGGGCTTCGACATCTGGGACGATCTGGTGCATTGCTACGGGGGCGGCGGCTACCTCGCACCCATTGTGCGCACTCGGCCGAATCGGGGTGCCACCCACCCCGACGACTGGGCCTACCCGAAAGGAACGGTGCTCGTCGTCCAGCCCAATGTCATCGACCTTCCGACGCGAGCCGGTGTCCAGGTGGGAGACTCCATGTGGCTTCGCTCAGACGGAGTTGAAGTGACGCAGAAGCACCCGAGGGAACTGATTCGCTGTGGCTGAGAACGTCGTAGAACTTCGAGACATCTCCAAACGATTTGGCGACGTCCAAGCCAACGACGGTATCGACTTCGACCTCCGGGCCGGTGAGATTCATGTCCTGCTCGGAGAGAACGGTGCCGGCAAGACCACCCTAATGAACGTCATGTTCGGCCACGTTCTCCCCGACTCGGGCACCATGTTGGTCGGGGGCAGGCCGGCCGACATCCGGTCGCCCCATGACGCACTCGCGCTCGGTATCGGCATGGTCCATCAACACTTCTCCCTGGTCCCGACCTTCACCGCGGCCGAGAACATCGTCCTCGGATCACGCCCTGTGCTCGACCTGCGTCTCAAACCCTCGGCCATTCGGCGAGAGATCGCCTCCTTGGCCGACCGATACAACATGCCAATCTCACCGGCCACCCCCGTCCGCGATCTCCCGGTTGATCTGCAACAGCGAGTGGAGATCCTGAAGGTCCTCTACCGCGGCGCGAAGATCCTCATTCTGGATGAGCCGACGTCCCTCCTCGGACCTCGGCAGATCGACAACCTGCTGGGCATTTTGGAGGATCTGCGAGCCGATGGTCATTCCATCGTCCTGGTCACCCATAAGTTGGCGGAGGTCATGCAGGCGGCGGACCGAGTTACCGTGATCCGCGCGGGCAAGAAGGTGACGGAGGTTGAGCGGGGGGAGTTCAACGAGCGCACCTTGACCAGGGCCATGACGGGCCAGGACATCACGACGGTCAAGGTTGACCGAGTTTCGCCCCAAGATGAAGCTGCGGCCCTGCTCCAGGTGAACAACCTGGTCACGACCGGGATCGGGGTCAATTCCCTTGATGGTTTGAACCTGTCGGTCCGAGCCGGAGAGATTCTCGGCGTCGCCGGCGTCGAGGGGAATGGCCAACGTGACATCGTCAACGCCGTCACCGGTCTGGCCTCCCTCGAGTCGGGAACCGTCCGGATTGACGGCGTGAACGTCACCGGCTCTGAACCGGGCGATCTCCGAGAGCATGGTCTCGCGGTCATTCCCGAAGACCGCCACGGTTGGGGCTTGGTCCTTGACATGACCCTGGCCGAGAATCTGGCCATCAATGAGATCCCCGCCGGTGGGTTCACCCGTCGAGGATTGCTGGACTGGAAGCGCATCAAGAAGGAGGCAGCCGGACTGCTCGAGGAATACGACGTGCGCCCTGCCGATACGGAGTTGGAGGCAGGCACCCTATCGGGGGGCAACCAACAGAAAGTCGTGTTGGCACGCGAATTCTCCCGGCGACCCAAGGTGCTCATCGCCGACAACCCCACCTGGGGGCTGGATGTCGGTGCAGTGGATTACGTGCATCGTCGGCTGCTCCAGCTCAAAGAGGCGGGCACCGCCGTGCTGCTGATGTCCTTGGATCTCGATGAGCTCTTGAAACTCAGCGACCGTGTGGCGGTCATGTATCGGGGAAGAGTTGTGCTGGAACGGCCGGTGGACGAATTGGACCTGGACGATCTGGCCTTGGCCATGGCCGGCAGTCCCGTGGGGGTGGCCTGACCGTCGGCCCAATTCGACCGGAGGAACACCATGGGATTCGTAGGGGAATCCATACGTCGGCTTGAGGACTCCCGTCTCTTGCGGGGTGCGGGTCGCTTTGTGGATGACATCGATTTGCCGGGCCAATTGTGGATGAGGGTGGTTCGCTCCAGCCATGCCCACGGCCGGGTGGTGGGGATCGACACCTCGGCGGCCAAGGCCATGGCTGGTATCCGGTTGATCCTCACGGGGGCCGACGTCGCGCACGTTGAGCCCATACCGCTGCGCTTGCCCTTTGACGGGCTCGGGCTCGAGCAGGCGCTCCAGCCGGTGCTCGCCCAGGATCGGGTTCGCTATGTGGGCGAGCCGATGGCCCTGGTCCTCGCCGAAGACCCCTACCTGGCCGAGGACGCGGCAGAACGCGTGATGGTCGACATCGAGCCGCTCGAAGCCGTGGTCGACGCTCTCCGTGCTCCCCACGAAGCGTCGCTGTGGGCTGATTCGTCGAACGAACTCTGTGTCCTGGAAAAGGGCTACGGCGACATTGGATCGGCGTTCGACCGTGCCGAGCGGGTGTTGGCCACCGAAGTCGCCATCGGGCGCCACTCCGGTGTCCCCCTTGAGACCAGGGGGCTGGTGTGTGACATCGACACCGGCCGCGATGAACTGACGGTTTGGGGCGCGACGCTGGTCACCCACTACCACCGGCAGGTTCTGGCCCGCTTGCTGTCGCGATCACCCTCCAGCATTCACATGCGCTCGACCGACGCCGGCGGCAGCTTCGGTGTCCGGGGCGACTTCTTCCCTGAGGACTTCCTGGTGGCCTACGCCGCGTCTTTGACCGGGCGACCGGTCAAATGGATCGAGGACCGGGCCGAGAACCTCACCACCACCAACCACGCCCGCGAGCAAACCCATCGTATATGGGGCGCTTTCGACACCCGGGGGCACCTGCTCGGGCTTGATGTCGAGATATGGCACAACAAGGGTGCGTACATTCGCCCCACTGGGGTTGTCGTGTCCGAGCTGACCATAGGCATGATCCCCGGCCCTTACCGGCTGCCCGCCTACCGGTCGAAGATCCATGTCGTCACCACCAACAAGACGCCTGTCGGCCCCTACCGAGCACCCGGCCGCTACGAACTCACCGTGGCCCGTGAGCAACTGCTCGACATGGCCGCGGCCGCTTTCGGCCTCGATCCGGTCGAGATCCGCCGTCGGAATCTGCTCGCCTCCGCCGAACTGCCCTACGAACCCGGGTTCGAGCTGGCCGGCGAGCCGTTTGTTCTCGACTCTGGTGACTTCACCGGGCTGATTGATCAGGCCGGGGCCAAGTACACCGAATGGCGAGGCCAACTCGCAGGCGGCCACGGTGGATATCGGGACATCGGAATTTCGGTTTTCATGGACAAGAGCGGGCTCGGCCTCTACGAGACCGGCGCCGTTGACATCGACTCCTCCGGGTCCGTCCGGGTGTTCATCGGGGGGGCATCCTCAGGTCAGGGCATCGAGACCGTGATGGCCCAGATAGCAGCCGATGAACTGGGCGTGGACCCGTCGGAAATCCAGGTCATCCATGGAGACTCGGACCTGGTCCCCGACGGAGTGGGCTCGTGGTCCAGCCGCTCGACGGTGATCGGCGGCGTCGCCGTGCAAACCGCCGCTCGCCGCACCGCCGATAAAGCCAAGCGGATTGCCGGGAACCTGCTCGAGGCCGCCACCGACGACCTGATCCTGGCCAATGGCCGGGTCCACGTGGCCGGAGCTCCGGCCAAGTCGGTGACTCTCGGCCAAATTGCACTGGCAAATGGCACCCTCGAGGCGGCTGAAGGAAGAGAGGATCCGGGACTCGGGGCTCGTGTCGCCCACCTTGACGAGCGAATGAACTATCCCTATGGGGCGGTGGTCGTGGATGCATCCCTCGACCCTGACACCGGTCGCGTGCGGCTGCACCGCGTGTGGTTGGGATGCGAGGTGGGCAAGGCGGTCAATCCGAAACTGGTCGAAGGTCAGGCGCTCGGGGGGTTCGCCCAAGGGTTGGGTGGTGCACTGCTCGAGGAATTCCCCTTCGATGAGCACGGGCAACCCCAAGCCGCGAACTTCATGGATTACCTCATGCCCACGGCTGCCGACCTGCCCCCTGTGGAAGTAGCGATTCTCGAGAACGCGCCCACTCCGACCAACCCGTTGGGTGCCAAGGGAGCAGGCGAAGCCGGCATCGCGGGCGCCGGCGCGGCAATAGCTGCCGCGGTTGGCCAGGTGCTCGGGGACCCCGGCGCGGTCGACTCCCTCCCCATTGCTCCCGAGTGGGTACTGGCCCGACTCGAGCGCGGGGCATGACATCGGCTTGTGGCACCCGTCCCGCAGAGCGAATAAGTTCACCTGGGTAGAAGTCCTGGCTCTTGGAGCCACACACGAAAGCCGAGCCGCCCATGAAGACTGAGATGTACGCATACCTCGATGGTCGGGACCGCATCATTTTGCCTTCGGGCACCAGCAATTTCGAGGACGCGTTCGAACGCTGGCTCGATCCCGACAAGACGGCCATCGCCTGCATCGACATGCATCGCGGTCACATCGGCCCCGAGGAGGAGTTGACCTGTCCGTGCCCGAGGGCGCGGGCGAAAATCCCCGCCCACAACATGTTCCACCGCATGGCCCGGGCCATCGAGATCCCGATCATCCACGTCCAGCATTGGCAACGGTACGGCGGGATTGATGACTTGCATTCCCGGCAGCACAACCGCATGGCCAACTGGCGCGTTCTGTACGAGCTGTACTTGCCCCCGAATCCGAAGATGGACGAGCACAGTTGGGAAGGCACGAAGTGGTTGGACATTCTCGTGGAGGAGGAAGAGGGCGACTACTACGTCCGGACCAAAAAGCGGCTCTCGTCCTTTTTTCCTACCGATTTCGAGTTCCTGCTCCGCCAGCTCGACATCAAGAACCTGGTCCTCACCGGGACAATGACCGACGCTTGCGTCCTGTCGACTGCCTTCGATGCCGCCAACCGCGATTTCCGGGTCATCGTGCCCGGCGACATCGTTGCCGGGGGCAGCGAGGAGGCCGAAGCCGCTGCTCTACTGGTCACGTCATTGCACTTGGGTCTGGTCACCGACGGTCCCGCCCTGATTCGAGAGTGGTACGCCCGAAAGGGTTTGACCGCTCCCTGGGAGCTGGAGGGTGTCGTCAAGATGACCGAGGCTTCCGGCGTCCTCGAAGAAATCGAGGCGTTTGCCTAGCGGTGGCTGGACATCACACCGCGGTGTAGCCCCCGTCCACGAACAGCAGATGGCCGTGGACGAAATCGGACGCCGACGAAGCCAAAAAGACCGCTGAGCCGGCGACATCGTCCGGCTGCCCCACCCGCCCGGCGGGAACGTGGGGAATGAACGCTTCCAAGAAGCCCGGATCATCCAAGAGATAGGCATTCATCTCGGTTCGGACCGCGGTCGGGGCAATGGCGTTGACATTCACCCCTCGGGAGGCCCACTCCAGCGCCAGCGTACGGGTGAGCTGCATCACGCCCCCCTTGGAGGCACAATACGCAACAAACTCCGGAAAGCCGACGACGCTGAAGGTCGAGGCGAGATTGATGATCTTGCCTGCACCCTGTTCGACAAAGTGCCGACCCGCGGCCTGACAGCAAAAGAACAGCGCCTTCAGGTTGATGTCGAGGGTGGCGTCCCAGTCCTGCTCGGACACTTCCAACGCCGGCGCGGTCAACTGCACCCCGGCCGAGTTCACCAGAATGTCGAAACCGTCGAGACGGTCTGCGAGCCGCTCGAACAGACTGGGAATGCTGCCGACATCGGTTAGGTCTGCCACTTCGACTTCGGCGTTCCGACCGAGGTCGCGCACTGCGGCCGCGGTGGCCTCGAGTGGCTTGGTGGTGCGTCCAATGACGCCGATGTCCGCACCCGAATTGGCGAACGCCAACGCAATGGCCCGGCCGATCCCTCGGCCACCCCCGGTGACGATTGCCTTCTTGCCTGCCAGTGCCTTGTCTGCCATCTTGTCATCCTCTGCTCTAGGAATTGGTCAATCTGCCGGCGTCTTGAATCGCCCGATGGATGGCTCCCGGCCCCAGAGGCGTCTCGGTGATCTTGACTCCGAGCGGATGCAGGGCATCGGCCACCGCGTTGGCGATGGCGGCCGGCGCCCCAACCGCTCCCCCTTCACCCGCGCCCTTCATTCCGTCGGGATTCAAGGGGGTGGGAACGACCATGTGCTCGACGATCATTTCGGGCATGTTGCCAATCGCCGGGATCAGATAGTCCATGAAGTTTGCGTTCAAGGGCTGGCCGTCGTCGCGGTAGGCAATTTCCTCGAGGAGTGCGCCGCCCACGCCGAGCGCCACCCCACCCTGCACTTGACCCTCGACCAGAAGTGGATTGATCAACGTGCCGGAGTCATTGACGACCACGTGACGAAGGAGAGTGACCACTCCGGTCTCGATGTCAACCTCAACGGTGGCAATGTGACATCCGTAGGAGAACGTGTTCGTCTCCGGGTGGTACACGTCGGTTGCATCCAGGGTGTAACCGTCCACCCCCTCCGGCAACGGTTGACCAGGAGCCACCCTTGCGGCTACTTGAGCCAGGGGCACTGAACTCGCCGGCGATCCCTTGACCCGGACTTCTCCGTCGCCCACTTCGAGGTCTTGCGGTGAGGCTTCGAGCATCTCGGCGCCGATCTTGATGGCCTGCTCCTTGATCGAACCGGCGGCATGACGCACGGCGGTCCCTCCGACGGGAGCGCTGCGGCTGGCGTAGGTGCCCACACCGCTGGCCACAAGATCGGTGTCTCCGTGTACGACCGTGATGTCGTCGAATTCGACGCCAAGCTCGTCGGCGGTGATCTGAGCGAGAACGGTGTCGTGGCCCTGCCCACTGCTGCATGCCCCGGTGAACACAACCACCTGGCCTGAAGGTTCAACTCGAACGCGGCCGCTCTCAAAGGGGCCGAGCGCGGTCTCCTCCACGAAAAAGCCAATCCCGATGCCGAGGTGGCGACCCTTCGCTCTGGCCCGTTGCTGCTCTCGGCGAAAGTCCTCCCACTCGGAGGCGACCAAGGCGCGGTTCAGGCACTCTTGGTAGTCACCCGAGTCATAGATGATCTCGCCGGCAAGGACGTTCCCGATTCCCCGGTGAAGGGGGAAAACGCCCGCAGTGAACATGTTCCGCTTGCGTACTTCGCCGGGGTCGGCGCCGACCGCGGCGGCCACCAGATCGATGATGCGCTCCATGGTGAAGGCTGCCTGTACGTGGCCGACGCCCCTGAAGGGGTTGAGGGGCGTGGTGTTGGTCATGACAATTGAAGACACAAGCTGCTGATGCTCGATGTTGTAGGGCCCGGAGAGCATCGAAACCCCGATGAACGGCTCGACCAGGGTCAGCCGCTGGAGGTAGGCACCGGTGTTGGTGACCGCGTGGTCGCGAATGGCCAAGATCCTGCCGTCATCGTCGTAGCCGACCTCGACGTCGTGGTACTGCTCGCGGCCGTGGGTGGACGCCAGGAAGTGCTCGTAGCGATCCTCCACCCACTTGATGGGGCGACCTACCCGTTCGGCAACCAGTCCCAAGACGATCTCTTCGGGATAGGGCTGGAGTTTTACGCCGAAGGCACCGCCCACATCGGGAGCGATGACCCGAACGGCGTTCTCCGCCAGCCCCAGGTAGCCGACCAGCGTGGACTTGAGACTGTGGGGAACTTGCGTCGAGGACCACATGGTGAGCCCATTGCGGGCCTCGTCCCACTGGACGATCACTCCCCTGGTCTCCAACGGAGTGCCCGCGTACCGCTGAGTGACGAAACGCTCACTGAGCGTGTGCGGCGCGCCCGCAAGGGCCGACTCGACATCGCCCACCGAGTACTTCAACACGTCGACGATGTTCGACTCGAAGTGGACCACCGGAGCTTCTGGCGCCATGGCCGCTGTAGCCGAGGCCACCGCGGGTAGTGGTTCGTAATCGACGTCGATATTCCCCGCGATATCCTCGGCCACGTAGCGATCACCCTCGACAACGAGTACTGCCACCGGCTCGCCCACGTACCGGACCTTCTCGGTGGCCAATATGGGTTGGTTGAACGGCTTGGTGGTCTCCTCGGCATCGATACAGGGAAGAGGTGGCAAATCCTGGGGGAGTTCGGCCGCGGTGAGGACGCAGACCACCCGCGGGTCGGCGATCGCAACACTCACGTCGATTCCCCGAATCAGCGCGTGGGCGTGGGGGCTGCGAATGAACACCGCATGCACCATCCCGTGCAACTTGACATCCGACACATACCGCCCGTTTCCCCGTAGTAGACGGGGATCCTCCTTTCGACGAATGCTCGCCCCGAACAGACTCATGTCCCATCTCCTCGCCGCGTCACCGCCTCCTCCACCGCTTCCACGATCTTCACATAGCCCGTGCAGCGGCAGAGGTTGCCGCCGAGTCCCTCGATGATCTCCTCTCTGGTCGGGTTAGGGTTATCGTCCAGCAGCTCGAAGATGGTCAGCACGAATCCAGGGGTGCAGAAACCACATTGCATTCCGTGCTTTTCCCAAAACGCCTGTTCGATGGGACCGAGTTCGCTGCCTTCGGAGAGCCCCTCGAGCGTCGTGACCTCGGCCCCGTCGGCCTGCACCGTGAACAGTAGGCATGACCGAGCGGTCTCGCCGTTCACGAGGACGGTGCAGGCGCCGCAAACACCGTGTTCACACGCCAGGTGGGTCGCGGTGAGATCCAGCCGTTCCCGCAGAAAGTCGGCCAAGGTTAGCCGGGCGGGAACCGTGTCCGACCGCTTGATGCCATTGACATTGATCGTCACCAGGTGATGGCTCATAGGGCGCGCTCCAGGGCTTGGGTAAGGGCACGGCGGCTCGTCACCTTGGTGAGGTGCAGGCGAAAGTCGCTCGAAGCGTGGACGTCGTTGACGGGGGTCAGGCCTTCGGGGGCCAGTTCGGCCGCCTCGGCCGGGCTTGCACCTCCTAGGATCGCCTGCTCCACCGCGACGGCCCGCATCGGGCGATCACCCACACCGATCAGTGCCAAGTGGGCGTCGACCACGTGACCGGAGTCACCGACTTGGAGCTGGCAGAGCGCACCGCAGAGGGCAAAGTCGCCGGGTCGGCGGGTGATTTCCACCACTGACCACCCGTTCCGCGGTCCCGAAGTGGGTAACTCGACCGCGGTCAGGATGTCGCATTCGGCCATGGCGGTGTTGAAGAACCCCTGGAACAAGTCCCCGGCTTCGATGGTCCGGTTCCCCGCTGGGCCGGCGACGTGGACGCGGCCGCCCAACGCCACGACCACACCCGGCAACTCCGCAGCCGGATCGGCGTGGGCGATGCTTCCTCCGATTGTTCCCTGTGATCGGATTTGGGTATGCCCCACATGACGCAATGCTTCGATGAGAAGAGGACAGCGTTGAGCCACTTGCGAATCGCGTTCGGCTCGGCGCTGGCGCGTCATGGCCCCGATGACCAGGCGATCTCCGTGATCGGTGATGTGGTCGAGTCCTTCCACCCGGGCCAAGTCCACCAGCAGTGTTGGGCTCGCCATCCGAAAGGCCAGGAGCGGTATCAGACTTTGTCCTCCGGCCAGCAGCCTGGCCTCGGAGTCGCTCTCCAGGGCCTTGATTGCGCCACCGATCGAAGTCGGCGCCACGTAATCGAAGTCGGGGGGCTTCATCAGACTCTCCCTCGAATCCGAGCCCAAGCATGATTCAGAAGATCGATGTTGGACTCGCGCCAGCACTTGAGCGGCGCGGAGCCCTCGTGCATGAGGCAGATGTTGCAGGACACGCAGTCCACCTGGCCTGTTCGGCCACCCTCGATCTGGCGAACCAAGTCCGGTTCGCGAATGAGGGGACGGGCCAAGGAAACGAAGTCCGCCGAGCCGTCTTCGATCACTTCACTCATCAATTCGATCGAGCGGACACCACCGACAAGGATCGTCTTGCTCCTCGCGGTTGCCTTGTGCCTGCGAGCCTCCTCTCGGTAGTACGCCTCCTTCACCGGGGCCGCGAAGACGCGATGCAAGAGCTTGTCCTGCAGGGCCCGCCTTCGCGTCACGCCGACATACCGGGCCGCGCTTTCGGCCTTGGGCGACATGAGCCCGGCGGAGAGTTCGATGGCATCCAATCCGGCGTTGTCCATCATCACCGCCGTGGCTCGGCCCTCTTGTACCGTCAAACCACCGGGCACGTAGTCCCACAGCCCGATCTTGTTCGTGATCGGAAAGTCCCCTCCGACGGCGGACCGCATCGACTTGTACGTCTCGAGCAGGAGGCGCTGGCGGTTCTCGAGCGTTCCGCCCCACTCGTCCTCCCGGCGATTGGTCACGGGCGAGAGGAACTCGGAGAGGAGATAGCCGTGCCCCGCGTGGACGTGAACACCGTCGAAACCGGCCTCTCTCACCCGCCTGGCCGCGTTGCCGAACGCCTCGATCGCTTCCCAGATCTCATCGGAGCCGGCTGCGGCCAGGGGCATACGGTGGAACTGGGGGTTCTCCACGATGGACGGGGCCAACGGTGCAATCGAGTCGTCCCGGCTTTGGCTTCCTGCATGGTTGAGTTGGGCGAAGATCTTCCCGCCCTCGGCGTGGACGGCGTCCGTCAGCTTCTTCAAGGGTCTTATGACCTCGTCGCGGTCGAGCGCCGTCATGCCACGGATGTAGTTGCCCCGGGGGTGGACCGAACAGTGGCCCGTGAAAATGAGCCCGACACCATCGCGAGCCAGCCTGGTGTGGAAGTCGTGGTACTGCTGGGTGATGAGGCCGCGGTGGTCGGCCATGGTCTCAGAGGTTGATGACCGAATGATCCGATTGCGGGTTTCCACCCCCGCGATGTTCCCTGGCATCAGCACAGCAGGCGTCGACATCGGCTACTCCCGCAGGACCCTGGCCAGATAGTCGGCCATGCGAGGCCGGACAACCGGTCCCATGTTGTGACAGCAGTGGTCACCGTCGAGTTCGAAGATGATCTCCGCCTGGGGATTGCCGGCCAGCCCGGCCCGGAGGAGTTCGGTCTGGTGGGGAGGGAAGATCGGGTCGTGGAATCCTTGAACCAGCAGAGTGGGGCAGGACAATTCGCCGATAGTCCGGGAGAGATCGAACGTATCCTGCAGGTAGGCGCGCCCTTCCTGGTAGTCCTCCAAGCCTGACACGTACACAAATCCGGCGCGAGTGTGAGCCGGCATGCCGTCAAAATCGGACATGTCGAAGAACCCGCCCCATGCCACACACGCCTTGAGGCGCTTGTCGAGAGCTGCTGACTGCATGGCGTAGTAGCCGCCAAGGCTCCGACCGAGAACCCCGATGCGATCGCTGTCCAGTTCTGGGCGAGCACTGACACAGTCGAGGACCGCAGATGTATAGCGGTGAAAGTCACCACACAGCTTGACATCGAAGAACATCTCGCCCTGACCGGGGCCGTCAAACGCAAGAGTTGCCACACCCCGGCGGTGGCACAGGGCTTCAAAGTGGTAGCTCTCCTCCTTGGTTGATTCCAGGCCACCGATGAGCACCGCACACGGATGAGGGCCGGGGCCATCCGGAATACGGAGATAGCCGGGAATGACCGTTGATTCGAAATCGACTTCCACCCGTTCGGCTGGGACGACCAGGTGGGGTGCGGCCAACTCGTACAACTCGACCTTCTTGCGCTGCCCATGCTCACGGCGCTCAGGCTCGTGGAACCACATGAGCTGTCCGTAGTGCCATGACAGCGATGAGTGCCACAGCCATTCCCCTCCGCTGACCCGATCTCCAGCGTCGAGAGCGGCCAATCCGAGGGATTGGTAGCGCTCGGCGGTGTCGGCCCAAAACGGCAGCCAGGCGGACAGATCGTCCAACGCTCGAGCGGCCTCAAAGTCCGGGTAGGGAATGCCGTCGGAGAGCATCCTTCCCGGGTTGAGGATCGCCTCGACCTTCTGGGGCACCAAGTCTTCACCGACCATGGCTGACACCCCTCCACTCGAGCGGTCTTCTGGTCATCGACATCGGATGCACTCTCCCAGCACGAAACACTAGACCTGAGTGCGAGCGCACGCTAGAGATCCCTGCTGCGTTGGTCGGCATGGCTTTGAATCGTGGCGAGAACGGCATCAATGATCCCTTGGTATCCGGTGCAGCGGCAGAGGTTCCCGCTGAGCGCCTCCCGAATCTCAGCCTCGGTCATCTCCGAAAATGCCTCGAGCATCGCGTCGATGGTCATGAGCAGGCCAGGAGTGCAGAATCCGCATTGCAGGGCGTGAGTAGCGCTGAAAGCCGTCTGAAGGGGGTGCAATTCCGGGCCGTCGGCCATGCCCTCGATGGTCCTCATGGTGGAGCCATCAGTTTGCACCGCGAACACCAGGCAGGATCGAACAGGAGAGCCGTCAAGCTGGATGGTGCAGGCCCCACAGACGCCGTGTTCACAGCCGACATGTGTGCCGGTCAGGCGCAGTTCGTGACGAAGAAAATCTGACAGCAGCAAGCGAGGGGGAACCGATCGCTGGTACTCCACGCCATTGACCTCGACGGCAATCGGGTGTGTGATCATGTGCCCCTCCCAGCGTTCCCGGGCGACCCTCTCGTGGAGATGGTCATTCCGACGCCAACTGGTCCAGATGCTTCGGCCCCCGCATGAAGCGCGAGATCCACCAACTGAAAAACACGTAGCGAAGCACCTCTGCGTCGGTCGAGCCATATGCTCCCGTCGCCACCAGCTCATCCAGCATGGTTTGCTGCCCGGGACTCAACTCGACGGGCACCTCCGCGATCGTGATGGGGTGATTGACAAAATCCGGGCGGTAGGAGTCATCCCGGTAGAGTTCGCGGTCAGCCTTGATCGGCCTTGCCGCCAGTTCCGCGGTTGTACGCCGGGTTGCGAACTGGCCGAGTTCCGGGCGACCTTCGAACCGGGCGAGATCCTCGGGAAGGCCCTCATAGATTGCGATTCGCAGCGGCTTGAGTTCGAAGTTGCTGGTGGCCATGATGTCGGCACCACAGACGTTGGGCACGGCCAGAAGGTCGATCAGCGCGATGATCTCCACGTAGTCACCCTGATCGGATCGGTTGTCGGCAATGAACGGGTGACCCGACTGATCAACACCGGTGTGCATAAAGAAGTTGAAGGAGTCGTGTACGTCGTCGCTGGTCAGCCCATACTCCCGTTGCGCCTCCGCCTGGATGTCGTGGCAATTCGTGTGGACCTCCGCCCCGAACTGATATTCGAACAGCAACCCGCTGCATCGCGGGTACAGCACGTCGTTGGTTCCCACGGTGTCAGCGATGATGGCCGCGATCGGCCGGTCTCGCGGGGGCGCCGACCAAAGGAAGTCCCCGGTGGTGGGATGCATTCCGTGCATGTGCCTGGTACGTCCGGTGTGGAAGTGCTCCTTGTAGTCGTGAAGGTTGAAGCAGTTGAAATCCGCGCACTGACCGCCCACGCCGACCTGTTCGATGCGGAGGACTTGCCCCGCCAGGAGTTCAACGGCCTTCCCGGTCGCCGGCTCCATGACGTGCTCAAACAGCAGCTTTCTCTCGATCACGAAAGGGTCTCCGAGTGGAACTCTTGCAAGGCCAAGAGAAAGAGGTCGGATCGGTCCCTTGCCTCCGCCATTGCAATGGTCCGATCCACCAACTCAAGTTGCTGCTGGTTCAGCCGCAGCACCACTACTTTGGACTCTGCTGTCACCACGGATCTCTTCCCCCTTGTCCTTGTAGCCCCTGCCTGTCGAATGTAACAGAATTGTCCGGATCATCGAACCGGCGCCTCTAGCACCGCTATGGCATCGATTTCGACCATTAGTTCGGGGAGGACCAGAGCACTGATTCCGATGGTCGAACTTGCCGGAGGATCAACCGGGAAGTACCGGGCCCGGACCTCCTGCACCGCCGGTAGTTGCGCCATGTCGGTGAGGAACACGGTCAATCGCACGACGTCGCTCAGAGTTGCACCGCCCTCGGCGAGCACCCGCTGAAGGTTGTCCAACGCCGCTTCGGTCTGGGCGGACGGATCTCCTGCCCCGATGACGGTCCCGTCTTCACTGAGGGCGACCTGACCAGCGGTGAAGAGCATCTGGCCGGCATCACACACGATGCCCTGAGAGAATGGTTGTGGGTGTTCGAATCCCGCCTTGGCCGGATCCCACACTCCAGCCGGGCGCAACACACTTTTGCCGACCACAGAACTCACCCCTCCACGCAGAAGCCACCGGCGGCCGATCTGACGGACAGATCCTACTGATCTTCCACCATCGCCGCTGGGGCCCGGTCGCCGAGCAAGGTCATGAGCTCGAGGAGAGAAAAATCGCCTCCCGATGCGGTGAGCAAACCGACTCCGATCGACCTCTGATCGCCATCGTGGGGAGTGGAGAAAACCGCTTGAGGAGCACCTGTCAGGCTGCTGGGAGCCGTGAGCCGGAAACATCCGCTCCTGAACTCTGCCAACCTCTGGTCATCCCAATCTCGCATCGGACCGTGCCCCGGCAGGATCGGTAGCACCACAACTGTTCCCTGGGCAACCACGCCACGGAACAGTCGTCTGTATCTGCGCCACTCTTCCCGATCTTCCTTCTTGAAGTTCGGCGAGTCGCGAGACAGGCGCCGGCACCGCTCAAGCCTCGACCGCACGTCGGTGGCCAGTACGTGCCAGTGCTCTTCGACCCACGCGCCATGGTTCGACCAGATTTCTCGACCTTGGAGCCGCGCGAAGAGGTCTGCGACATCTGGGGTGGTGAATTCGCCGAACTCGATTTCTTCGCATGGCACGGCCATGATGCCGGCGGCGGCATCGGCGATTGCCCGTCCTTCCTGAAGAGTGCTTGCATCCACCGAATCAAAGACGTCGACAGCGAACATGACTCTCGACAGCGTGATGCGACTGCCGCCGGATGGGGTGATCACTTCGAGTGCATCGGCCATGATTGAGGCCCGGCGGCCGAGGATCCCGACTACGTCGAACGGAGGGGCGAGCGGGATGACCCCCTCCGGCTTGATCGTTCCATGTGAGGGCCGAAGGCCGTGCAACCCGCAGACTGTGGCGGGCACCCGGATTGACCCTGCAGTATCGGTACCGAGGCCGAGATCGGCGAGCCCTGCCGCCACCGCCGCGGCCGAACCCGAGGACGATCCCCCGCAATAGAGCCGATTGTCCAAGGCATTGCGCGGCGGAGCACCCTCGCCCACGTTGCCGATCAACGAATAAGCCAACTGGTCCATCTTCGTCAGCCCCACAAGGTCGGCCCCCGCCTCGAGCATGTGAGCAAGCACGGGCGAGGTCGTCGTCGCCGCCGGATGGGTGGACCGCCAGCGCTCGTGTCCAAACGAACTTCTATGACCCTTGAGGCTGAAGAGGTCCTTGGCCACAAAGGAGACCCCCCGCAAGCCGCCCTCCCCCGACCCGCTCCGCGCAACAGTGTTGGGCACCAAGGCATCGCAGTCTGCTGGGTCAAAAGGCATGGTCGTTGTCGATCATTCTCGCGCGCGGGCTAATTTGAGATTCACACGTCATCTGACGTGGACGATGCCGAAGGAGAGGCTCCCTCATGCCATTTGAAGTTCGCAAGATTCCATTCGAGCACGTGACGGACACTTCGGGTCTGGAGCAGGCCATCTCCGGGGGCGCCTTTCGGGGCGACCAGATCGTGGGAGTGGTCGGCAAGGTGGAAGGCAACGGCGGAGTGAACGACTTCTCCCGAATTTTGGCCGATCGGGTGCTACGGGACTTTCTCGTCGAGCACTGCGGGCACACCAGGGAATCGGCGCTGAAAGTACCCATCGCCTGGTCCGGCGGCACCGATGGAGTGATCTCACCCCACATGACGGTGTTTGCCGAAGTGGACGGTCCCGCTGAGCCTGCGCACGAGAAACGACTGACGGTCGGGCAGGCAGTGTCGGTTCCCATTTTGCCCGAGGAAATCGGCCGACTCGACATGCTCGACAAGGTGGCCGACGCGGTCAGACAAGCTGTGGCCGATGCAGGCATCGAAGACTCCGCCGATGTCCACTACGTGCAGACCAAGACGCCGCTGCTGACCGCTGAGCGAATCGCCGACGCCCACGCCCGCGGCAAGATGGTTGCCTTGGAGGACACCATGGAGTCGATGGCGGTCTCCAATGCCACATCCGCTTTGGGAATCGCCACGGCGCTCGGTGAGATCGAACGACCCCGCGAGGACCAGATCGCCAAGGACCTCTCCGTCTACTCGTCGGTCGCATCCTGCTCGTCGGGCGTTGAGCAGACCAATGCCCAGGTGGTCGTGGTCGGCAATCGGCTCGGCGTCGGCGGACGCTACCGGGCCGGGCACTCGATCATGGAGGACAACCTCGACTTTCCCGGCATCTACCGAGCCATCCGCTCGGCCGGCCTCGACCTGCCTGATCGGCCCATCCCAGAGGACCTGCAAGGTCGGGTGGTCAACTGCTTCATAAAGTGCGAGATCCACCCCAGCGGCCGACTGCGGGGACGCCGGCAGGTTTCGCTGAATGACTCGGACATCCACCATACCCACCACACCAAGGGTGCCGTCGGAGGGGTGGCCGCCGCCGCGCTCGGGGATCCTGCCGTGTTCGTCTCGGTGGCCGGACTTCAGTCCGGACCGGCCGGCGGTGGATCGGTCGCCGCCATCGTCGATCTCGGCTGACATGGCACGACTGCCCAGCCTGCAACCGCACATGCTCAGCGCGGACCAAGAGGCTCTGTATGGCTCCATCGCCGGAGGCGATCGCGCCAAGGATGCCTCGTTTCCCCTGATCGACGAGAACGGGGCCCTGGTCGGGCCCTTCAACGTGCTGCTCTTCAGCCCTCGGGTGGGGAACGTCATCCAACGACTGGGTGCCGCGCTGAGATTTCACACCGAATTGAGTGCGCCGGTGCGCGAGCTAGCCATTCTCGCGGTAGCGACTTATCACGACTGCGAATTCGAGCGGTGGGCTCACGAATCCATCGCTCGACGAGTGGGATTGACCGATGAGCAGGTCGCCGCCCTGCGAGCCGGGACACAGCCCGACTTGGATCAAGCCGATCTGATGGCCGCATACGACGTATGCCAGTCGATTCTGCACGACAGGTCGATCTCGGACGATGTGTACCGTCGCGCAGAAGAAGAGTTCGGGCAGGACCGACTGGTCGAGCTGTTGATGGTGGTGGGCTACTACGGACTCCTGGCCCAACTCATGAGTGCCTTCGAGGTCCAGCCGCCCGATTGACGATGAACCGTTCAGTTGCCGGGGATGTACGGCACCAAGACCCAGTTCGGATGGTCGGGCCCAAAGTGTACGGTGACCTGATTGTCGAACACTTCCGGCGGGCGGTTCCTCGGATCATCGTGCAGGAATGGACCGCAGCCCCGTAACTCGTTCTTGAAGTTCGACAGTCGGAGTCCCGACGTGTCGCCTGCCCATTCGTAGTCTCGCCCCCGAATCGAAAGGCCGATGCGGTAGCCAGGAGGGATCACGATCGACGTCGGCCAGATCTCTATGTCGAGTTCGTAGATCTCGCCGGGCACCAACGGCTGCTCTTCGTCGTGGGCGTGGTAAGGGCGCCAGACCTCGGACAATGCCTTGTCCAGTTTTCGATGTGATGCCCGCAACCACCCCTGGGCCACCGGCGTGTGGGGATCGATGGCACCCATGAAGGTCACTTCCTCACCACCCGGATCGAACACCCGAAAGACCAGGAATACGTCCGCGTCAGCCGTCGACGACGAGATGTGGAGCTTGGCGGCCAGCGGACCGGTCACCTCGGTTTCCTCTTCGACCGGCGCCATGAGGAACGTCAGGCCGTCACCCATGGCGTCATAGGTGACGGCCGCTTCAGCGGCCACCGGATCGTGCTCCAGCGTCTGGCCCTTCGGGTCGAGGTACAACTTGGTCCAGTCGGTGCGGGGAATGGGCCAGTCGGACTCGGACCGCTCGACAAAGCGGTCGACGTGGCGAATCAGCAACTGCACTCTGGGCTGATCGTCCCACGCGGCGTCATTGCCCTGGAGATACTTGGCGAAGAAGCGCTTCTGGAGCTGCACGCCATAGTCGGTGTAGTACTCGGTCCAGTGCTCGATGCCATGGCACTCCAGGAACTTCTCGGCGGACGCGGCTCGGATGTAGGCCTCGAAGTTCCCTCGGGGGTGAAGCCCCTGCCCTCCCCAGTTCGACGCCGACAAGAACGGTACGGTCACCTTGGACCAATCGGGGGAACGGTCCCTGTGGTACTGGTCGTCAAGCGGATGTGAAGCGATCTCGTTGCCGAAGTCACACCGGTTCACCGCCAACTCATCTTGGCTTAGGGTGTCGGGGCCGGCGACCAATTCGCCAGTGACGATGCTCCTCGCACCATTCTCTCCAACTCCATGTTGCACGGTCTTGATCTGCATGTCGTACCAGTTGTCCCAGAAGGTCGAGAGGATTCCCCCGTGATAGGTCATGTCCCGGTACCAGTCGGCGGCCCCCTCCCAAGGGATCATGGCGGTGAGATGAGGTGGCTGGAGCGAGGCCACGTGCCAGGCGTTGATGGCGTAGTAGGAGATCCCCGACACACCTACCTTGCCGTTCGACCAAGGCTGGACGCCGGCCCACTCGATGCAGTCGTGGAAGTCCCGGGTCTCTCGGGGTGAGAAATGGTCGATGTAGCCAGGGCTGCGGCCCGCCCCCCGAGAATCCACCCGAACGCACACGTAGCCCTCGGGCACCCACTTCTCGGGATCACATACCTCCCAGTTCTGATACTTGTTGCTGGAACCGGCAGCGACGTCGGGGTGCTCCTCGACCATCCGATTCCACGCGCTGGGATAGCCCTCTTGGAAGGCCAGACCCTTGGCGTAAGGGCCGTAACTCAAGATGACCGGATACTGGCCATCGTCATCGGGTCGAAACACGTCAGCCCGCAACTGGAGGCCGTCGTCCATTTCAACGATCACGTCCCAGTCGATTCGCATGCCGTCTCGAACTTCACTGAACGTGCTCATGGCTTCCTCTTCATTGCAGGTTGCTTGCGCCCGCTCCCGCATTCTAGGAGTCTTTGCGAGAGCGTTCTCAAGATCGCCAACATCATCCCAGGGGGATCTCATGCACGCGTTCTCGCCCGGTCGGATCGGAGGCCTGGAAATCAAGAACCGCTTCGTCCGTGCGGCCACTTCTGAGACCATGGCCGATGAGGACGGTGCCGTCACGCAGCACTTGGTGGAACTCCACCGGTCGTTGGCTGCCGGTGGTGTCGGGCTTTCCATTCTCGGACACGCCTTCGTCCATCCCCGAGGCCAGTCGCTGCCCAACCAGACGGGAATACACGATGACACCATGATTCCCGGCTTGGCCCAGCTCACCGGCGCTGTCCATGAAGCCGGGGGGAAGATCTTTGCCCAGCTTGCCCACGCCGGCAACCAGGGGGGAATGGGTGGCGTGGCCATGCTGGCCCCATCGGCAGTCCCCAATGCGCTGACCTCGTCGGCGGTCGAACCGGCCCAGGAGAACGAGATGGAAGAAGTGATCGCGGCGTTCGGCTCCGCCGCTTCCCGGGCGATGGCCGCAGGATTCGACGGGATACACATTCATGCTGCCAACGGCTATCTGCTCAGCTCGTTCGGCTCCCCACACTCCAACACCCGCAAGGACCACTGGGGCGGCGATGCAGCGCGGCGGTCAAGGCTGTTGACTCTCGTGTACCAATCGGTTCGGGATGCAGTCGGAACAGATGTACCGGTGACCGCCAAAGTCGGAATGGTTGACCAGGTGGACGATGGTCTGAAGATTAAAGAAAGCGTAGGGCGAGTGCGGAATCTGGCAGAGATTGGTCTGGATGCTGTGGAGGTGAGCGTCGGGCTGATGTCCTCGGGCGCCGACTCCTGCCACCAGCACGTTGCCGTGGATCGACGACAGGCATTGGCCGATCTTCTCTACCACCGGTTGCTGAGACCACCAGGCCAAGAGGCCTACTTCGAACCGTTCGCCCGGGCTGTCCGGAAGGCAATTCCCGAGTTGAAGGTGCTCCTCGTGGGTGGCCTCCGGACCACCGAGACCATCGAGCGGGTCCTGAACGATGGGTCATGCGACTTCGTCTGCCTGGCCCGTCCCCTCATTCGCGAACCGGACTTGATCGCCCAGATCGAAGCCGGCCGTCGGGGCCGCCTTGATTGCACGTCGTGCAACCTCTGCCTGGAAAACGAGGGGCACCACCATTTGCAGTGCTGGCGCACGCCGAGGGTACGGCTGCTGCACGCCGCCGCGATGCACCTCCGGCGCCGACTTCGGGCCATCAACCACTGAATCGACGTGCACTACGCAGTAGGTTCTCCCCTGAATCCCCAAGCAGGCAAGTGACAACATGACCACGGAACCCGCGAGCAGCCAATCTGGGCTTTCCTCGCACGCCATCGGACTGCTGCTCACCACCGCCGGCGTCCTCGTCCTCACCCCGGACAGCTTGCTCATACGGTTGGTCGACGCCGACGCGTGGACCATCATTTTCTGGCGGGGATTGCTGATGGGATTGACCATTGTCGTCGGCATCTTCGTATGGATGCGGGGTGGCGCAGTTGCTCACTTCCGATCCATCGGCACCGCCGGACTCGTGGTTGCAGTCCTGTTCGCATCGCAACTCACTTTGTTCACCACTTCAATCACCCAAACCAGTGTGGCCAACACTTTGGTCATTTTCGCCACCGCCCCGCTGTTCGCTGCCGTGCTCAGCAGGTTCTTTCTGGGCGAACTTGTCCCCTTGCGGGTTTGGCTGGCAGTGATCATCAGCCTGGGTGCCATCGTGTTCATCTTCTTCGGCAGCATCGGGACCGGCCGGATCGGCGGTGATCTCGCGGCGGCGGGTGCCGCCCTGGCCATGGCCATCGGCCTCACCATCATGCGCCGCAGCAGCCACATCAGCATGATCCCGGCCTGGGGCATGGGGGCGCTGCTGGCTGCGGGATTCACCGTGTGGTTTGCCGAGCCTCTCAGCATCCCCGGCGAGGACGTGGCGGTGGTGCTCCCCAGCGGCATGCTCGTGCTTCCTGTCGCCTTTGCCCTGATTGCGCTCGGCCCTCGAAGGATTTCCGCCCCGGAAACCGGTCTGCTCATGCTCTTGGAAACCACAATTGGGCCCTTGTGGGTGTGGTGGATTCTCGAGGAGCAGCCCAACTCGGAGGCGCTGATCGGCGGTGCGATCGTCGTTGCCGTCCTGGCCGTCAACTCCTTGCTGGGGCTCCGCCGGGCAGCCGTCGCGTAGGCACAGACAGAAACTCCGACATTTGGGTTGCTCGATTGTTGTCCGAGTTCTTGACGCTCAGCCCGCTCAGTTTCCCGGCTCGAACAGTCCGAATCGCCAATCCGGATCCCCGGCCACCATCTTCGAATCGAATTGCGCTCGCTGACCCATGCGCCGAGACCTGGCCGCCACGGTTCTGGCCAAGCTGAGCTGTTGTCGCTCCCAGTTGGCCAGCGATGCGTCCAGGTCGTCACCGTCACCCAAGTGATCGCACAGCGCCCACCCGTCGGCGCACGCCTTGGCCGTACCGGCTGCCACGTGAGGCCTCAACGCCGTGGCCGCGTCACCGATGAGCACGATCCGGCCATGGACGAACCGGTCGGCGGCCATGTCGAAGATGGCCTGGATGAACGGCTTCTCGCAGGCCAAAACCAGATCGCGCAAGGGAGGGGCGAGGAGTTGCTCCGCGTCCTGCCGGAACTTCGAGACAAAGCGGTCTTGCACCAAGCCCGGCGGCACCGTGGCCGGGCGATGGACGTCGTGACGGTCCACCATCAGTTCTTCGAAAGCCGACCCGGCGGCGTTGCGGTACCACACGAAGTTGAGGGCCCTCTGTCCGGGTACGGTCGAGTCACCGAGTCCGGGAATGGCGTAGGCCAGGATGTGGGCGTGGTCGAGAACCTGATAAATCATCGCATCCTCAAAGATCGCCGCCGTAGCCGGCTCAAGGTTGCGCTCCAGCACGGTGCCGCGCCACGCCACGTATCCGGCATAGTCAGTCGTGGTGTGCGGGGAGACGATGCCCCGCACCGTGGAGGCGATACCGTCGGCCGCGACGAGCAAGTCGCAATTTCGAGATTCCCCGTGCTCGAATGCGATGGTCACCCCTCCGACAAATTGGGCACAATCCTTGACGTTGTGGGCCAAGTGGTACCGTTCGCTCGGAAATTCCTCAAGCAAGGCTCGGTACAAGGTGTTCCAAGACGTAAATCGGTTGTAGGTCGCCGCCGCGTCAATGGCAGAGCCGAACCGATCGACATAGGTCCAGTAGGTGAGCGTCAGGGCCAAATCGGAGTTTCCTGCGCTGTCCTCACCCAACGCCGAGCCCTTTTCGGCGAAATAGCGCTCTGTCATGGGCAGCACGACGATGCCTGCTCCCCGGTCCTCAAGGGCGCTGGCGGAGCGCTCGAAGACGTGGACGTCATGCCCGACTTCGTGCAGGAGGATTGCGGCCGTCAGTCCTCCGATGGACCCTCCGACGACGGCAATCTGGAGGGGCTTGACCCCCGACTCTTTCATACAGAGATTCCCCAACAAGGCTCAACGACTGGTCGGGACCAGACTATGGGGCACTCCGAAACGGCGCACTCCGACGGCGAGTGAGGAACAACCAACTACAAACCGAAGATTCGGCAGGCGTTGCCACCCTTGATGGCGAGTCGGTCGGCAGCGCTCAAACCCACGGTGCCGTCGATGAGGCCCATGGGGTCGGGCTCACCCATGTCGAATGGATAGTCGGTGCCCGCCATGACCATATCGCTCCCCACGACCTCGATGAGATGGCGAAGGTAGAGCGGCTGGAAGACCATCGTGTCGTAGAGGAGGCGCTTCAGGTAGTAGCTGGGTGGATGGTCGGGGATGTGGACCCGAGTCTCGGGGCGGACCTTCCAGGTGTGGTCGGAACGGGAGGCGTAGAACGGCAGGTACCCGCCCCCGTGAACCAGTACCAGCTTGAGTTCGGGCAGTTCCTCGAACAATCCCGAAAAGACCATGCGAGTCACGGCCACCGTGGTTTCGAGCGGATTGCCGACGCAATTGACCATGAAGTAGTCCCCGAGCCGATGGCTCTCCTCGTAGCCGTTCGGATGCAGGATGACCGGGACTCCCTTGGCTGCCACCGCCTCCCAAAAGGGGCGGAAGACCGGTTCATCGAGGTTTCGACCGGCAATGGTGCCGCCGATCTGCAAACCCTTGAAGCCCAGTTCATCGACTGCCCGATTCATCTCGGCGATCGCCCGGTCCACGTCTTGGAGCGGTACGGTGGCTCCGAAGGCCGAAAATCGAGAAGGGGTCTCGGCCACCGCTTGAGCCAGATTGTCGTTTTGCAGTCGAGCGGCTTCGGCACCCACTGCCGGCGGTGCCCAATACCCATACTCGGAGACAAAAGTGGACAGTCCTTGGATGTCGACTCCCATCGCGTCCATGTGCTCGATTCGAGTGCCAGGGTTGGTGAGGGCATCGAGGATTTGCGGAATCATCACCTGGTTCTGGTCTCGGGACTCCTGGCCCATGAAATAGAGATAGGGCTCGTCTCGGGGCCGTGCATGGTCCCTGAGCAGCTCGGCAGCCGAGGGGGTTGCCAGATGACAGTGAACGTCGACCGTGGGCACCCCCTGATCCCTCATTCGCTCCTCCTGCCGAACTTGCACTCTAGGGGAACGAGGTGCGCGGCTCGGAGCCCGGACCGGGGATGAACCGACCGCGGGTGGGGGCTCCGTCTTCGACGACCCGACCACGTAGCAAGACCTCTTCCACTCGGCCGCGTACGTCACGTCCGGCGTACGGGGTCCACCCGGCACGAGAGACCACGTGATCGTTGTGGATCTGCCACTTCGCAGAGGGGTCGACAACGACAAGGTCGGCGTCGAATCCCACCGCTATCCGACCCTTGCCCCGGAGTCCATACCGCTCGGCAGGCCGCTCGGCGTAGGCCTCGACCAGTCGCTCCAACGACGTTCGCCCGCTCAGGGCGGCGTCGATCATGAGGGGCATGGTCGTATCCAATCCCGGTAGCCCGAAGTGGCATTCCCAGATCGAACCCTCCATCTTCTGCGCCACAGTGGATGGGGCATGATCGGTGGAGAGGTGGTTGACCCAGCCATTGTTGAAGGCGGTCCACATTCGGTCCTGCTCCTCAGCAGACCGAATACGAGCCGGCGGTGTGAACTTTCGAAACGGCCCGTGTTGGTGAATCTCCGACTCGAACAGGTAGAGATACTGTGGACAGGTTTCCGCCGCTATGGGTGAGCCTGCAGCTCGCTCCCGCTGGATCAGGTCGACCACATCGGCGCTGCTGGCATGGGCCACGGTGGCCCGGGCACCAGTCACCTTGGCCAGCAACGCAGCCGACCCCACGGCGACCAACTCCGCTTCGCGCGACCGCCATTCCGGGACAATCCCAGGGTCGACTCGACCTTCGGCCTTCAGCCGCCGTTCGTTGCGAGCGGTCATGAGGTCATCTTCGCAATGCACAAGGCAAGGCGCACCCAAGCCGGAGAGTTCCTGGAACACCTCCAGCAGGATCTCAGGGGTGACCGCGGGTATCCCGTGGGTGGCGCAGGTGAAGATCTTGAAGAACACCACGCCCGCCTCCCACAGACGTCGAATGTTGCCGACGTGATCCGGAAAAACATGGGCGGCGAACGCGTAGTCCACGAATGACCGACCCCGGATGTGGTGCCACTTCTCTTCGAATCGTCCGGTGTTGGTGAGCGGCCAACTGTGGGTGTGCTCCACGATGGTGGTCACCCCTTGGCGAACGGCCGCGCGGGTTCCGGTGGGAAAGTCCTCTCGGGTCGGATCGCCCGGTTCCATGAGATGGACATGGGTGTCCACCATGCCGGGGAGCACGTAACGGCCATCGGCTTCGACCACTACATCGGCGGCCTCGGCCTGGCCCGGTTCAAGAACTGCGGCGACAAGGCCGTTGCGGACGTACACATCGGCGCGCTTCCGGCCGCCCGCAGTGACCACCGTTCCGCCCCGGACAACAAGATCGAACGTCATGCTGTTAGCGCAAGTTGTCCGGTCAGTAGACGATCATTTCGATCATGTTGCCCCAGGGGTCATGGAAAAACACCTGGCGCAGAGCGGCTGGTGAATCCGGGAGTTCCCACGTCGTCACTCCGTGAGCAGCGAGCCGCTCCATCATCGCCTCGATGTCGTCCACTCGAAAGGCCAAGTGGCTCTCATTGGCCCGGAGCGGCGCGTCAGCTCCTCTCAGGGTGCCGCCGGTAGTCAGATGCACAGGGAAGCCGCCCGCGTTGAACCATGCACCCGGAAAACCGAAGTCCGGCCTGGGAATCCGGGACAGGCCGAGCACGTCACCGTAGAAGGTCACCGCTTCATCGATGTCGCCGACGCACACCGATCCATGGTCGAGTTGGGTGAGTTGCGCCATGAGGTCCCTCGGCACCTCCTCTCAGCACCTTGGTCGGTCAGGGTGGACGGCCAAAATACTAGCCCCGACCAGGCATGCGTGGTCGCAGGACTACCCTATGGCCATGCGCGCCGCGCAACTCACGGAACCTGGGGTTGTGGAGATTGTTGACGTACCCATGCCGGATGCCGGTAGCGCGGCCATCGTTCGCATGCAGACCCTTGGCCTGTGCGGGACCGACGTGAGCATCGTGGCCGGAAAGATCCCCGTCGAGATACCCAGGGTCATGGGCCACGAGGGCGTCGGCGTCATCGAGCTGAGTGGCCCCTCCGCGGCTTTCGAAGTCGGCCAGCGTGTCCTGATAAATCCAGGTTTCTTCTGCGAGCACTGCCACCTCTGTGGACGCGGCTGCGAAAACCTCTGCCCCGAAGGTGGCCTTCTCGGTCGCGACCTGGACGGCCTCTTCACGGAGTACACCGCCACACCCGAACGGCAATTGCTCGCGATCCCCGATCACGTCCCCTCAGATGCAGCCGGTGTGATCCAAGTCTTGGGCACGTGCGTCCACGCCGTCGGCCAGGCACCGGTTTCGCCGGGTGACACCGCCGTGGTCATCGGCCTTGGCGTGTCCGGCCAGCTCATTACGCAGCTCCTGGTCGCCCAAGGGGCTCACGTTGTGGGTGTCACTCGGTCCGAGTGGAAGAGGGAACTGGCACTCCAGCAGGGCGCGGTGGCTGCGACCACTCCGGAGCGGGCCGCAGCGTTGGTGGAGGACCTCACCGAGGGCAGGGGGCCGGAGACCGTGTTTGAAGCCGTGGGCACGGTGCCGACATTTGCCTTGGCCATCGAGTTGGCCGGCTCGGCCGCGACCGTGGTGTTCTTCGGCACCGCCGCCGGATCAGGGGGCGGGTTGCCCTACTACCAGCTCTACTACAAGGAACTCACGCTGCGGAACCCCCGAGGTGCCACGACCGCCGACTATGAGCGCGCCATCGCCCTGGTTGCTGATGGCACCATCAACGGGGCTCCGCTCATCTCGTGGCGATACGGTCTGGACGAGATCAACCAGGCCATTGCCGCGACAAAGGAACCATCAACCCTGAAGATATTGATGGAATTGGAATAGGTTGACGGAATTGGATGAGAAGGAGCAACCATGAAGGAAGCATTCGGCGTTCTGGCCACGGACTGGCGCGAAGGAATCAACTGGCAAGAGGTGCGCCAGTGGCGGCTGCGAAGGGCGCGGGAGGCAATGCGTCGCCATGGGCTCGGGGCCATGCTGTTGATGTACGACGAGAACATCCGGTACGTGACCTCCACCATGACCCCCGGTTGGAACCAACTCAAGCCCGGCTTGCGCTATGCCGTGCTCACCGAGGGCAAGGAGCCGATCCTCTATGAGCAGGGCGACATCGGCTACCACATTCGGGAGCACTCACCCTGGATCCCGAAGGAGAACGTCCGCTACTCCTACGCGTGGATCAAGGGAGCCGCCGGACCGGCTTCCACTGCACAGGTCGACAAGTTCACCAATGCCCTGATGAACGACCTGGAGGATGCCGGGGTCACCGACCAGCCATTGGGCGTGGACTTCATGGACCTCAACATGATCCGCGCCTTCGAGGAGCGGGGCATCAACTGGGTCGACGGCATGACCCCCATGATGGAGGCCCGTGCCATCAAGAGCCCCAATGAGCAAAAGGCCCTGCAAATGGTGGGCTCCATCTGCGACGTGACCCACTATGAGCTGTCGCAGTGGCTGAAGCCGGGCATTACCGAGAACGAGGTCACTGCGTTCACCATGGAGTACCTCTACAACATCCCTGGAATGGAGAACGTCGAGGACGTCATCGTCTCTTCGGGTCCGAATGCGTGGCCCAACTGGCGCAACCACGGGGACCGGATCATCCGGCCGGGCGACATCGTGATCATCGACCTTGCCGCGCTCACCTGGAACGGCTTCAAGTCCTGCGTCTATCGCACCTATTGCGTGGGCGGGGAACCCACCGACGAACATCAGCGCTACTACGACCTGGCCTCCAAGTGGCTCTGGGACTCGATCGAACAGGTCCGACCGGGGGTGACCACCGCCGACATCGCCGCTGTGTGGCCGTCGGCCAAGGAGATCTGGGGCTACGAGGAAGAAGACGAGGCCGCCGCCAACCTGTGGGGCCACGGTCTCGGGCTGGCTCAGTACGACCAGCCGGTGATCTCGAGGATCTGGTCGCTCGATCACCCTCAGGAGATTCAGCCTGGAATGGTCTTCGCCCTGGAGACTCAGCACGGCAAGCTCCACGAATTCGGGGTCCGACTTGAAGAGATGCTGGTGGTCAACGACACCGGCATCGAGATGCTCTCCACTTTCAAGAGCCACGAGATCATCCGCGCCGGATGACGGCAGACCGCTACCGAGTCCGCTCTCTCAACGACCCGGAGGCGGTTGACGTCACCACCAGTGGAGCCAAGGCCGCGGGCTTGGCTCGCGCCCGCGCCTGCGGATTTCCGGTGCTCGACGGCTTCGTGCTGCCCCCGGCTTGCTCCGAGGAAGCACTCGGCCGGGCTCTGGCAGTACTTGAGTCCCGCGGTACCGGCGGGGCGAGAATGTCCATCATCAGGCACCCGTTGCCCGAGTCGCTGAACAAGCAGATTGAGTCGCATGCCGCCGCACTTCAACCTCCCTTCATCGTTCGATCCTCGAGCGTGTTGGAAGGCAGCGGCGAGTGGTCAGGCGCGTTCACCTCCGTGCCCGAGGTCCAGGTCGGCGAGATCGGTCGGGCCGCCAAGAGCGTCTGGGCCACCTGCTTCTCCATGGAAGTTCTGGAGCGATTCGAGGCGGCCGAGCTGGCGCCCGGAAGCGCACCCATGGGTGTTCTGGTCCAACCGGAAATCCAGCCCGAATTCGGTGGAGCGGCTCTTGTGGATGCCGACGGTGGGGTGACCGTCGATGCGGTGAAGGGCTCGCCCCGGGACTTGATGGCGGGCTGGGTGCCCGGGGTCCGGGCGACCTACGAACAGGGGGCCCTGCTCGGTGACGAGTGCGTCGCCCTTATGGGAGATGACCACACACGTGCCATCGCGAAGATGGCTCTCCAAGTAGAGGAAGTACTCAATTGCAATCTGATCGAGTGGGCCATCGTCCAGGGCATACCGCTTCTCTTGCAAGTCCAACGGTCAGCCGACCAGAAGACCGAAGAACCCATGGTGGTGCCCGCAGCGCTCGCCCACCCGTTTGCCCTTGAGTTTGTCCGGCTCGCCCACCGCTTCCCCGGCGAGATGGGAGATGAGCTGGTTCTGGGCTGGATTTCAGCCGCCCCCCGCGACCTCGCCGCGTCGGCGTACACTCCCTCCGGCGACCGTGATTCGGTACTTCGTAGAGCCCGTCAGATCGCAGCCAAACTGACGGCGCAGGCCTGGGGACAACCCGAGGACCAAGCGTTGAAGCAGGCCGAATTCGTGCTTCGGCGGATGCGCAGCGACCGTCCCAACGAGTCGATTGATGCCCTGCGGGAACTAAAGCCCGTGGATCCGGTGCTCGGCGGGAGGCTCCTGGGTATGGTCGAGTTTCTCATGGCCACCGACGCTGCCCCGCCACGACGGGGGATGGGTCGCTGGGAGCCGGTCCTCGCCGGAGTGCTGGCCCTGCAGGGTGACGCCTATGAGGGCGAACCCGGCGTCGGTGGCGTGGGTTCGGGGCGAATGGTGTGGATTGACAGCTCCAAACAGACCGGACATGTGCGCCCCCGCGACATCATTGTCACCCAGTATCCCCTTCAGAACTTCTCTCCCCTGCTGTGGGATGCCGCTGGGATTGTGACGGTCGGAGGTGCATCCACCGCGCACCTGTTGGAGGTCGCTCGTTCACTGACGGTGCCGGCGGTGATCAACTGCCCAATCGCTGAAGCAGTCAAGTCCGGCCCCCACTTGGGAATGCTCGACGGTGGCGCCGGCCGCGTGGCTGTGGTGAAGGGCTGACCACGATGGCGGGCAGAGCCCCCGTGGGCATTATCGGTCTGGGAGTCATGGGAACAGCCATGTCACGCCACCTCATCGGAGGAGGCCACGAAGTAGTCGGGTTCGACATTGATCCCGTTCGCCGGCGAGAGTTTGCCGGTTCAGTTGCTGAATCAACAGCAGATGTGGCCCGCCGGACCGAGATGGTGCTGCTCTTGCTCCCGTCATCAGACGCCCTGGCCCAGGTGGTGGCCGACTTGGCCCACTGGGCCGCGCCGGGGACGGTCGTGGTGGAGATGGGAACCCTCCCTTTGGCCGACAAGAACACGGCCCACAGCCTCTTGGCTGCGAGCCGGGTCGATCTCCTCGACGCCCCGGTCAGCGGCACCGGGATCCAGGCCGCAGATGCAACTCTGGTGGTGTATTCGAGTGGGAAAGAGGATGCTCACAATCGGGCGGTGCCGATCTTTGACTTGATCGGCAAGCAAACCTTCTACCTCGGTTCTTTCGGAAATGGTTCCCGGATGAAGTTCGTGGCCAACTTGCTGGTGGCAGTGCATACCCTGGCCGCGGCGGAGGCCCACGAACTGGGCCAATCGTGTGGCCTTGAAGCCGACCTGGTTCAAGAGGTGATCGCGGCGGGTGTCGGTACGTCGGCCATGTTCGAGATTCGCGGCCCGATGATGGCCGCCGGAAACTACGACCCGCCTGCCGCCCGCCTAGCCATCATTCTGAAGGACGCGGGCATCATCGCCGACCACGCCCGCAATGTCGGTGCTCCCACCACCTTGCTCAACGCCGCCATTCCCCTTTACCAGGCCGCCGTGGAGGCCGGCCTCGGCGATCTCGATGCCGCGGCCTTACGTCAATACCTAGCCGACTTCGGCTAGCAGCGTGTCTCAATGGATGGCCCGGGTGGTGGTCAGTCGGCGGGCACCAGCAGGTGGTCGACGACGACGGCGCCTTGGCCTTGGTCGAGGACGACGACGGGATTGAGGTCGAGCTCGGCCAGTCGGTCGTCCAGGGCGGTGGCCAGGGTGGCGGTGGCCATGACCACTTGAATCAGCGCGTCCACGTCGGCGGGAGGGCGGCCCCGGGCGCCGTCCAGCAGGGGGAAGCCCTGCAGCGATCGGATCATCTCGGCGGCGTCGGCCTCGTCCAGCGGCAGGGGGCGTACCGCGGTGTCGGCCAGGATCTCGGCGAACACCCCGCCGGTGCCCACCATCACCGCCGGGCCGAGCGTGGGGTCGCGGGTCACGCCCACGATCATCTCGGTGCCGCCGGTCACCATTTGCTGCACCTCCACACCGTCGATGGCCGCCTCGGGCGCCGCCGCCCGGGCCCGGTCCAGCACCACCTGCGCCGCCTGCTCCACCCCGTCGGGAGAGTCCACCCCCAGCACCACCAATCCGGCGTCGGACTTGTGGGGGAAATCGGCCGAGGCGATCTTGACCGCCACCGGCAGGCCGATCCCGGCGGCCACCCGACGGGCCTCGGCGGGGGTGGCAACCACTTCGGCGGCGGCCAGGGGCAGCCCGAATGCCCGCAGCACCGCCGCCGCATCGGGGGGAGAAGCACCCAGGGCCTCGGCGACTCCGGCCGGCAGGGCGTCGGGCAACCGGGCGCGCCTCCGGAAATCCACCCGGCGACGCTGGTACCGGTGATAGGCGGCCAGGGCACCGAAGCACCCCCGAAACGACCGGAACAGGGGCACGCCGGACGCCACCAGCCGCTCGAAGCCGGGCTCGTCCACCTTGAGGGAGTTCCAGGTGGCGATGATCGGCTTGGGCAGCTCGTCGGCCAACACGGCGATGTCCTCGCCCAACAGATCGGTCATGGGCGACACCGCCCCGGTCACCCCCACCACCGTGTAGCCCACCGCCGGGTCATCGCTGATGTGGCGCAGGACCTGGCGGCGGATGTCCGCCGGGTGGGTGGTGATGAACGTGCCCCCGTTGTCCACCGGGTTGGAAACGGTCAGGTAGGCGGGCACGTGCTCGTGCAACTTCGCCTGGGTCTCCGGGGCCAACCGGGGTACGGACACCCCGGCCAACTCGGCCGACTCGGCCATGAGCGCGCTGGAACCCCCCGAAATGGAGTACAGCCCGGCCCCTTCGGCCACACCGGGGCCCAGCTTGGCGAACAGGGCGGCCGTCTCCAGCAACTCGTCGAGGTCGCGCACCCGCACCACCCCGTACTGCTCGAACAGGCCGTCGATCACCGCATCCGACCCGGTGAGATGACCGGTGTGCGACGAGGCCATGCGCGACCCGGCGTCGGTCGAGCCCATCTTCAACAGCACCACCGGCTTGCCCTCGGCGTTGGCGGCCACCAGCGCGGTCCGCAGCTTGTCGGCCGAGCGGAACCCCTCGATGTAGCCGGCGATCACCGCGGTGTCGTCGTCGTAGGCGAAGTACTCGATGAAGTCGCTCACCTCCAGGTCCACCTCGTTGCCGCACGGCACTTGGCGGCTGAACCCGATGCCGACGTGTACCCCTTGGATGATGGGGCGACCGTTGTGGCCCGACTGGGTGACCACCCCGATCTTGCCGCCCCGCAATCCGGGCACCGCCGGTACCGGCTCGAAAGCGTTGGTGTTGGTGTTGGGGCCGACGATGCGCACGCCGTGGCGGCGCCCCACCTCCCCCAGTTCGGCCTCCAGCGCCGCCCCCTCGGGGCCGACCTCGCTGAAACCCGAGGAGAACACCACGGCGTAACCGATGCCCACCGCCCCGCACTCCTCGATCACCGGCGCACAGGCCACCGCCGGGGTCCGGAGCACCGCCAGGGTGATGGCCGCGGGCACCTCAGCCACCGACTCGTACACCGGCACCGACCCGATCGACCCGCCCTTGGGGCTGACCACGTGCCAGTTGTCGGCCCCCCATCGGGCGTCCATGGCCGCGCGCAGCGTGTCCTCGGTCTGGGTGCGGTCGACCCCGCCGATCAGAGCCACGCCTCGGGGATGGAAGAACTCCTCCAGATCAACTCGACGTTGGGCCATGAAGCCCCGATGGTAGTGAGCCACGGGCGTGGGCCCCGCAACGGGGGTCACCGCTGCAGGTGGCGGGCTACGCTGGCCACCATGGAGATCGGCCACGTCTACGAAATGCCCCCCATGCGGCCCGACGATGCCCACACCACCTACTTCCCCGCCGGGGTGATCAAGATCGGGGTGGAGTTTCGAGACCTCACCCCCGAGGCCCTGGTGGAGTACTACGGGGGCGACGAGGACTACGTGGAGGAACTACGCCGCACGGCGCCGCTGGGCATCGAGGATCGGGGCGTCTCCCTGCACGTGTTCGACGCCGACGGCCACTGGGAGTACCTGCGCTTCGACCTCTTCGAGGACGCCCCCCACTACCACTACAACCACCTGGGCGGCGGACGCAACCACATCATCCCCTTCGACGAGACCGCCCACGGCCCCATCGCCGACTGGGCGGTGGCCAAGATCCGCAGCGGCGAACTGGCCCCCATGCTGGCCCAAGCCGGTGGGGCCGAATTGGCCGCCCGGCTCGATCCTAAAGCCTTGGCCACGGCCGCCGACGACGTGGCCGCCCACGCCGCCGATCTCCAGGCCCGACTGGCCGCCTCGGCGTAGCAGCCGGACTCAGCCGGCGCCCGGTATCGGCCAGCCGCCTCGGCGTAGTGGCGACTCGGTTGGCCGTCTAGCCGGCCAACTCCCCGAAATCGACTTGCCCGGTGATCATCGAGCCCTGGAAGCCGTTGTCGATGTTCACGTTCACGCCGGACACGAACGACGCCGCGTCCGACCCCAGGTAGGCCAGCAGCTTGGCCACCTCGGCGGCGGTCACGTAGCGACCCCCGGAGTGGGAGGCCGTCCAGTCGATCATCTGCTCGCCCATGGTCTTCTTGAAGTCGGGCAGAAGCGGGGTGTCGATGGGCGCCGGGCAGGCGCTGGCGATGCGCACGCCGTTGGACAACATGCCCTTGGCCGCCTGCATGGTGAAAATCTGCACGCACTCCTTGGAGAACATGTAGCCGTCGGCCACCACCTCGGGGTGCTCCTCCACCCAGGCCACCGCCTTGTCCCAGTCGTCGATGGACAACAATTCGGTGATCTCCGCCTGATGGGCCGGCCAGTTCATACCGGCGATGGAGGCGGTGTTCACCACCGCGCCCCCGGCGGGGATCTTGGGCAACAGGGCGTCAGTCAGGCGCATCAGCCCGAAGGTGTTCACCTTCATCACGTCGGCCGGGGAGAACGTGGCCGCGATCCCGGCGTTGTTGAACAACACGTGTACCGGGCCGTCGATGGCCGCGGCGGCCTCGTCCACGGCCACCGGGTCGCCCAGGTTGGCGGGGATGTAGCGGGTGATAGGTCCGGTGGGCTCCTTGATGTCCAGCGCGGTGATCGACGCCGCCCCCAGGTCGTCCAGCAACCCCACCAGGGCCTCGCCCACGCCGGAAAATGCGCCGGTGACCACCACGTTGCGGCCTTCGTAGCTCATCGGATTGGACATGGGGGCTCTCCTTGGGTGGCGGGCTCGGGCGACTGCCGGAGCCGGTTCGGCTGACGCATCCTACTTCGCCAACTATCGTGGAGGCCGCACCGACACACCACGGGAGGGCGACATGAACCTGAACGACATGATCCTGGTGAGCGTGGACGATCACCTGTGCGAACCCCCCGACATGTTCGACAACCATCTCCCGGCCAAGTGGCGCGACGAGGCCCCCCGGGTGATGCGCACCGAGACCGGCGACGACGTGTGGGCGTTCAACGGCGCGGTCATCCCCAACGTGGGCCTGAACGCGGTGGCGGGCCGCCCCAAGGAGGAGTACGGGGTGGAGCCCACCGCCTTCGACGAGATGCGCCCCGGCTGCTACGACGTCCACGCCCGCGTCAAGGACATGGACGCCGCCGGGGTGCTGGGCTCCATGTGCTTCCCGTCGTTCCCGGGCTTTGCCGGTCGCCTGTTCGCCAACCATCCCGACAAGGAGTTCGCCGCCGACCTGATCCGGGCCTACAACGACTGGCACATCCACGAATGGGCCGGGGCCTATCCGGGTCGGTTCATCCCCATGGCCCTACCCATGATCTGGAGCGCCGAGGAGTGCGCCGCCGAGGTGCGCCGGGTGGTCGACCTGGGCTGCCACTCCATGACCTTCACCGAGAACCCGGCCAAGCTGGGCGAGCCCAGCTTCCACAGCGACTACTGGAATCCGCTGTGGGAGGCGTTCAGCGACACCGGCACGGTGTGTTCCATCCACTTGGGATCGTCGGGTGAGATGGTGGTGACCGCGCCCGACGCCCCCATGGACGTGATGATCCAGCTCCAGCCCATGAACATCAGCCAGGCGGCCGCCGACCTGTTGTGGTCGTCCATCCCCCGCCGTTTCCCCGACCTGAAGATCGCCCTGTCGGAGGGCGGCACCGGGTGGATCCCCTACTTCATGGACCGGGCCGACCGCACCTACGACATGCACCACCTGTGGACCGGACAGGACTTCGACGACCTGCTGCCCAGCGAGGTGTTCCGGCGCAACTTCCTGACCTGCTTCATCAACGACCCGGTGGGCGTGGTGCTGCGCCACGAGATCGGCATCGACAACATCTGCTGGGAGATGGACTACCCCCACAGCGACTCCACCTGGCCGGATGCCCCCGAGAAACTGGCCGAGACGCTCACGGGGGTCCCCGACGACGAGGTCGACAAGATCACCCACCGCAACGCCATGGCCTGGTACCAATTCGACCCCTTCGCCCACCGGGATCGGGCCGACTGCACGGTGGGCGCCCTGCGGGCCTCCGCCGCCGACCACGACATCTCCATCCAGTCGATGGACCGGGGCCGCCACCAGGGCAAGAACCGCGACCTCGCCGGTTTCAGCGCCACCAACAAAGGCGTCAACCGCTGACCCAGCCCCCCGACAGCGTCGCCAATCGCTGGACTAGCCCCTCCGGGGGGTGGGGGGAGGTACCTGGCTGGGCTGCCGGCCGGAGATCGGTCGGCCGGTAGGGTTGCGGGGTGCAGGTGGGGTCGGCGAGATATCAGATGGCGGGGGGCATCCACCGCATTCCGGTGCCGGGTGCCCCCGGTCGACTCTTTGCCACCGCCTTCGCCGTGACCGGCCCCGATCCGGCGGCGGCCCTCGACGATGTTGGTGCCGGGGTCATGGTGTGCCTGCTAACCGAAACCGAAATCGCCATGCGTTACCCCGACTACCCAGCCTGGTTGGCCGACCCCGACCCCCACCAAGCCATCCACGTACCCATGATCGATCAGGGGGTCACCGGCGACGACACCTTCCGCCAACTCATCGGTACCGTCAACCGCCACCTCGACCAGGGCACCGGGGTGATGGTGCACTGCGGTGCCGGCTACGGCCGAGCCGGGATCGTGTGCATCTCCGTGCTCACCTCCCGGGGCATGGACCTGGAGGACGCGGTGACCGCCGTTCGAGCCGCCCGCCCCGCCGCCGGGCCACAGTCCGAATCCCAGCAAGCCCAGATCACCCGCATGGCGGTAACCGGCTAGCCCTACCGGAGCCGGAATTTCTCCGGGCGGCAACTCAGCGACGGTGGGCAATCGGCCGCAGTCCCGGTCCGGCGCCCGGACCGCGGCGCGCAACTATGCTCCTCAGCCGTGCGAGCATGGCGTGTTCATCAATTCGGCCGACCGTCGCAGGCGCTGCGACTGGACGACATCGAAGAGCCGGAGCCGGGACCGGGCCGGATACGGGTGGCCCCCACCCGAGCCGTGCTGAACTACAACGAGATCGACGGATGCCACGGGCGGTACCGCACCGTGAACCCGCCCATCCCCTACACCCTGGGCATGGAGGTGCTCGGTACGGTGGACGCCGTCGGCGAGGGGGCCGAGGAGTGGCTCGGCCGGCGGGTACACGCCACCGCCGAGTCCGCCTTCGGCGCCTACGCCGACAAGGTGATCGCCCAGCCCGACATGGCTTTCGACGCCCCCGAGGCGCTCGACGACACCGAGGCGGCCGCCTTCTTCTTCCCCTTCCACCTCGGGTGGCTGGGCCTGCACGAGCGGGGCGCCGTCCAGCCCGGCGAATGGGTGCTCGTCCACGCCGCCGCCGGCGGGGTGGGTTCGGCCGCCGTCCAGTTGGCCGTGGACGCCGGCGCCCGGGTCATCGGCACCGCGGGCAGCCCGGAGAAGTGCGACCTGGTGCGATCCCTCGGAGCGGAGGCCGCCGTGAACTACCGAGGCGGTGACTTTGCCACCGAGGTGCGCAACATCACCGGCGGCCGAGGCGTCGACCTGGTGTTCGACGGGGTGGGTGGTGCGGTCACCGAGGAATCGCTTCGGTGCATGAGGCGGGGGGCGCGGCTGATGGTCATCGGATTCGCCTCGGGCATCGAGGCCGAGGATTCCCCCGGCCTCAACCCGAGGCAGTTGTGCTACACGCAGGTGTCCATCGGCGGAGTGCTGCTGGCCTACAACAGCGATCCGTCGGTGTACGGGGGGATGGCCGGGTTCAACATCAACCCCCGGTCGCTCGGCGACGAGATTCACGCCGAGCTGATCCTGAGATTGGACGAAGGCCGCATCGCCCCGGTGGTGGGCGGCACCGTGGATTTCGGTGATCTCCCCGACGCACTGGACAAGATGGAGGACCGTCTGACCACCGGGCGGATCGTGGTCGTCTACTGATCCCGGACCTGAACCGAGTCCGGCCGGTGGCCCGGCGGTACGACGCCACCGGCACCCATGGGCCAAGATGGAGCCGTGGCCGAACTCGGATGTGCGGCATGGCACGTCGGCCACCGTTGACCGCCAAAGGGAGCGAACATGGCCTGGGATTTTGAGACCGAACCCGAGTTTCAGGAGCAACTGGACTGGACCCGGGCGTTCCTCGACGAGCACATCCTGCCGCTGGAGACCCTCGAGCTGCAGGTGACCGACGAGCAGTGGGCCACGCTCACCGCCCCGCTCAAGCAACAGGTCAAGGACCGGGGGCTGTGGGCCTGCCATCTCGACCCTGAGTTGGGGGGCCAGGGCTACGGCCAGGTGAAGCTGGCCCTCATGCACGAGATCCTTGGGCGGTCCACCATTGCCCCCGCCATCTTCGGCAACAACGCCCCCGATTCGGGCAACGCCGAACTCTTGGCCATCGGCGGCAACGAGGAGCAGAAGAAGCGGTGGATGGAGCCGCTGCTGGCCGGGGAGGTGCGGTCGGCCTACTCCATGACCGAGCCCGACACCGCCGGTTCCGACCCCAAGTTGTTGAAGACCAGCGCGGTGCGCGACGGCGACACCTGGGTGATCAACGGTCACAAGTGGTTCACCTCGGGGGGCTCGGCGGCCGATTTCCTCATCTCCATGGTGGTGACCAACCCCGATGTCCACCCCTACCAGGGATCGTCCATGTTCGTGGTGCCGACCGACACCCCCGGCCTGGAGATCGTGCGGGACGTACCCAACATGCACCACCCCTATCCGGGCAACTTCCGCCGCCAGCCCATGGGCCACTCCGAGGTGATCTACCGCGACGTGCGGGTGCCCGCCGAGAACCTGATCGGCAACCCCGGCGACGGGTTCGTGCTGGCCCAAAAGCGCCTCGGCCCCGGCCGCATCCACCACGCCATGCGCTGGATCGGCCAGTCGCAGCGGGCGCTCGACATGATGTGCGAGCGGGCCCTGTCCCGGTACGCCCACGGCAGCCTCTTGGCCGACAAGCAGATGGTGCAGGATTTCATCGCCGAGACCCGCATCGACATCGCCTCGGCCCGGCTGTTGTGCCTGCACGCCGCCTGGCACATGGACAAGCACGGCTCCTCGGCGTCGCGCACCGAGATCGCCATGATCAAGGTGTACGGCACCAAGATGCTCTACAACGCCATCGACCGGGCCATCCAGGTCCACGGGGCCCTGGGGTATTCCGCCGACATGCCCCTCGAGGAGATGTACCGCAACGCCAGATCGTCGCGATTGGTGGACGGGGCCGACGAGGTCCACAAGGTGACCATCACCCGCCACACGCTCAAGCAGTACGCCGCGGCCGACGGCTTCCCCTCCGAGCACATCCCCACCCGCCGAGCCGCCGCCTTCGAACGCTTCTCCGACCTACTCGACATCGAAGTCCTCAACAGCTAGCCGTCCTCGCAACGGTCAGGTTCGTTGGGGTGGGGTGGGGGGTTGTTGCCAGGGTGGTCGTAGGTAGGGTCGGCGGGTGTCGGGGTGGTGTTCGACGGTCCAGTTGCGGTGGTGGGTTTTGTGGTGGCAGTCGCCGCAGACGAGGACGAGGTTGTCGGGTTGGGTGGGGCCGCCGTGTTCCCAGTGGTGAATGTGGTGGGTGACGCACCATTCGGGTTCTTTGCCGCACCCGATGCATCCTTGGTCGCGGGCGATGAGGGTGGCGCGGAGCTGCGGGCTGGGGTGGCGTTGGCGGCCGAGTGACAGGCATTGGAGGTCGGTGTCGAAGATGCCGGTGAGCACTTCGGCGTCACAGGCCAGTCGGCGGAACTCCTCGGCCGGCAACCGGGTACCGTCGGACAACCGTGGCCTGCGGAGCTGTTGGTCCACGGTGTCGTAGTCGGCGACGATCACCACGCTGGCTGTTTGGGGTTGGTCACCGGTTTCACCGCCACCGGTGCGGGTCAATAGCTCGGCGATGGCGTCGGCGCGGCGGTGGCGGGCGTCCAATCGTTCTCTTCCGGTGTGTTGGTGCCAGGCCATGTCGGTCTTCTTGTTCAACACCGCCCGGATCCCCTGGGCGGTGACCGGGTCGAACAACGCGTACAACCTCCACATCCCGTCGTCCTGCTCACAAAACGTCGCCAAACGCGCCTTCTGCTGGCGGGCCAGCCGCTTCTTTCCGTCAACATCACCGGCGAGTTCGTCCTGATGGTCGCGCACCGTGCGCCGCAACTCCTCCGGAGTCTGCGTCTCCGCCGCCCTCACCATCAACTCTTCATCCAACGGGCCGGCCTTGGCCGCCCCACCCAAAATACGGGCATGCTCCGAAGTGATCCTGCTCTGCGACAAAGCCTCCCGGGCGGCCGGCACCTCGCTGAGCTGCTCCGCGTCGCGCATGACCCGATGCGCCTTCTGCCCCGAATGACGCAACCCCTTCCGTATCGCCTGCGCCGTGTCATACGACCCGCACCGCCGCTGCTTCTCCGCCACCGCCTCAGCCAAGAACCCCTCCAACCGACTCAGAGCCCGACCCAACAACCCCAACCTCGCATCCAACCCCGCATCATCCAACCCACCCACATCCACCACACCCACCCAAACCCCGGCCTCCCCACCAGCAGCCGCGGCGGCAACGCCGACATCCGCCGCCACATCGCCCACAACCGTGCCACCGGCAGCCGCCGCGCCGCCGCCGACAGCCATGCCGCCACCGCCGCCGGCGTTTCCCCTGGTCACAACCCCAGAATCCATACCAACCACCCTACCGACACCAGTGACAACATCCCCCCAAACCGGATCGCTGAAGGCCCCGCCGAACCGAGAACTGGGACAGACAGAGGGTTCGTCAGATGCTGTGGACGACCGGCCAGCTCATGTCCCCACATCGTGGGACCGCAGGGCTGCTTCGGTCGCCTCGGCGAGCCGGACCAGATAGCGGTGGGTCTCCATGAGCAACAGCCCTGCACCATGTTCTGAGAAGGCATGCTCCAAGCTTGTGGACGACTCACCCCGTGGGTGAACCCCATAGTTGCGGAGATCACGCAAGTACGCCGCATGGACCTCAAGTTCCCGCCTCGCTGAAGGGGTGACACTCTTGGTGGCCTTGAGTTGCTCGGCCACCCCGCTGATCACTTTGAAGGTGTCCCTTCTGACCAGAGCATTGGCGATCGAGGAAGACAATGACCGGAGTTGCTCCCCTGCGGCATACCAGGCCCCCTCGCTCACGGCGCCCAACAAGTTGACAGCCGAGAGGTACAACCCCCTTCGGTAGGCCGAGAGTGCCTCCTGAAGGCATCGCAGAGTTCGCCGGTCCAAGCCGAGCGCTTCCAGATCGGCAGTGAAGACGTCCACGTCGAGCAGACCAACCTCATCCAGACCCTCTCGGCGCGCCAGCCCGTACCGTTCAGCCAGAGCCGGCCCGAACTTCAGAGCCGGAAAGTCAATAGGATCACTGCCACGACTGACCTTCACCTCGAAGTCGGGGCTGTCAGCGCCCTCGATTTCTTCAAGTTCATCCAGTGCGCCTGCATGGGCAAGCTCCGCCATCGCCGAACGAGCAGCACGCAGCATTCGGATGCGAGCGATGACCGGGTCACTGTGATCCGGACGCCAATCCGGATTATCTGGCCACGGCATCTGAATTGCCTGCCTTGGGTGGGGTGGTGGCACATTCCGGGGTAATTTCTCGGATTCCAGCACTTCGGTCTGAAGGTCGCGGAAAGTCTTCGGGCCAGAGTCCACCGCCTTCAAGATCACCCTCTTTGCCCTCGCCACCTCGACCGCAGAGGGCGTGAGGCACTCGTCGAACTGGGCTTTGCGTTCCTCATCGAGTCCCACGGCACGACGGTACCCCACCACCCCGCCGAGCCGCCGCCCTCGAACGCTTCTCCGACCTACTCGACATCGAAGTCCTCAACAGCTAGCCGTCCTCGCGACGGTCAAGTTCGTCGGTGTGGGGTGGGGGGTTGTTGCCAGGGGGTGGCGAGTAGCCTCGGGGGATGTCCAAGCCGCTGACGCTGAGTTTTCTGCGGTCGGCGAGCGACGCCGGGCAGTTGCCCGAGTCCCGCTGCGAGGTGGGGTTGGTGGGGCGGTCCAACGTGGGCAAGTCGTCTTTGCTCAACGCGGTGGCCAACCGCAAGGGGCTGGCCCGCACGTCCAAGGCGCCGGGGGCCACCCGCCTGATCAACGTCTTCGAACTCGACGGCGAGCCCGGACGCTGGGTGGTCGACCTGCCCGGCTACGGCTTCGCCAAGGCCCCCAAGGCACAGCGGGCCGGGTGGCAGGCCATGATGGACGGCTACCTGATCGACCGGCCCACGCTGGTACAGGTGCTGCTGTTGATCGACGGTCTGGTCGGCCCCACGCCGCTCGACGTCCAAACCGCCGAGTGGCTGACCCACCACGAAGTGGCCTTGCGGGTCGTGGCCACCAAGGCCGACAAGGTGAAGTCCTCCCGCCGCTCGGCCCGCCGCAACGAACTGGCCCGCGGCCTCGGCGTGGCCCCCGGCGACGTCCTGTGGACCAGCGCGGCCAAGGGCCAAGGCATCCCCGAACTCCGCGCCGAGTTGGCCGCCACCCTCCGCCTCAACCCCTGAGCGAGAACCCCACCGCTGCCTCCAGCTCGGTCAGGGCATCGTCGGGATCGACCACCTTGATGGTGGTCATCCCCATGGCTCGGGCCGGCTTGAGATTCACCCCCAGGTCGTCGAGGAACACGCAGGCCGACGGCTCCACCCCCAGCGTCTCGCAGGCCATGGTGTAGAAGGCCGGTTCCGGCTTGCGCACCCCGACCACGGCCGACTCGACCACCACGTCGAACCAGCCCAACACCTCGGCGAGTTCCGGCGAGCGCTCCGAAGACGCCATCGGGGCATGGTTGTTGGTCAACAGCGCCGTCTTCAACCGCCGCGAGCAGCGCCGCACCGCCTCCGCCATGGCCGGACGCAGCTCCCCGCTCAGGCCGTCCAGCACGGCCATGCCGTCCACCCGATACCCCATCGCCGCCGCCTCGGCCTCGAACGCCTCGGCGAACTCCTGGTGCCCGATCTCCCCCCGCTCCATACGCGCCCACGCGTTGGTGTCGGGATCGGTCGCATTGATCTGCCGGATCAACCCCTCCGGCAACCCGTTGGCCCGCTCATAGGCCGCAAACCCCTCCCACGGACCCTCCACGATCACCCCGCCCATGTCGAACAACACCGCCTCCACCACCCCCGACCCTATCCAGGTCTTCGCAGCGAATCCGGCTCTTCCTCGAAGGCGGTGATGATCTCTTCTGGGGTTGGGTCGAAGTCGGGGGCGATCCACACTTGACCGGCCAGGCGGCCGGGTCGGCGGGGTGGGCGTGCCTCCCGGGTGGGGGTGGGGGGATGGTCAGCTTCTTCGGCGGACGGCATCGGGGGTGAGGGTAGCGGCTGCGGGGACGCCGACCAGGGCGAGGGTGCGGTGGAGGTCTTCGGTGAACTGACCGAGCAGGTGGTCCACGCCGTGCTCGCCGGCGGCGGCCAGGGCGTAGAGGTAGGAGCGTCCGAACATCACCGCGGTGGCCCCCAGGGCCAGGGCGGTCACGATGTGGCTGCCCCGACGGATGCCCCCGTCGCAGATCACGTCCAGCTCACCGCCCACCGTGTCGGCCACCGGGGCCACCAAATCCAGGATGGGGGGCGCCCCGTCGAGCTGGCGTCCCCCGTGGTTGGAGAGGATCACCCCGTCCACCCCCTGTTCGGCGGCCAACCGGGCGTCGGCCACCGACTGCACCCCCTTGAGCACCAACTTGCCGTCCCACCGCTCCCGCAGCCAGTCCAAGTCGGCCCACGACAGCGACTGGTTGAACTGGTTGTGGGCGAAATCGGCCAGTCCCAACGCCGAGCTGCCGTCGTAGCCCGCCACCCCGGTCAGGTTGGCAAACGTGATGGGCTCGGACCGCAACAGCGACCACGTCCACCCCGGCCGGCGCAGCCCGTCGAACACGGTGTCGGGGCCCAAAGTAGGAGGCAGGGTGAATCCCCGGCGCACGTCCCGCTCGCGGCGGCCGAACACCGGCGTGTCCACCGCCACCAGCAGGGCCTCGTAATCGCAGTCCGCCGCCCGCTGGAGCCATTCGGCCACCAAACCCCGGTCCCGCCAGAAGTAGAGCTGGAACCACAGAGCCCCGTCGCTCACCTGGCGGATCTCCTCGATGGACCGGGTGCTGAGCGTGGACAAGCTGTAGGCGATGCCCCGCCGGGCCGCCGCCCGGGCCACGGCCAGCTCCCCGTCGGGGCACACGATGCGGGTGAAGCCGGTGGGCGACAGCGCCATCGGCAGCGGGTGACGCCGGCCCAGCAGCTCCACCGAGGTGTCCAGTGCCGACACGTCCCGCAGCACCCGGGGCACGAACTCCCACTGGTCGTAGGCCTCGGCATTGCGACCCATGGTCAACTCGCCCTCGGCGGCCCCGTCGATGTAGTCGAACACCCCGGCGGGCAGCCGGGAACGGGCCAGCTCCCGCAAGTCGGCCACCGAGGCCGCCCGGCTCAGCCGCCGCTTGGCCCGGTCGGGCTCGAACCGCCGGAACCGCACCACCGACCTCAGCGTTCGCACCATGCCCATCAACCCTGCATTGAACTACATCCCACCGCCCGGCCCAATCCCGCCGCCCCGCCCCTGCCGTGACCACAACCCTCCAACCGGCCCAACGCCGGAGGACAACCGCAACGTCACCACCCGCCCCTGCCGTGACCACAACCCTGCAGCCGGCCCAACGCCGGAGGACAACCAGAGAACAGACAACCGGAGAACAACTGCCACCGGCTGGTGGTGCCCAAGTACGATGACCGGGCGATGACCGCCCGCCCCATCCCCGAGAAGCCCACCCTCGAGGGCCTCGAAACCAAGTGGGACCAAATCTGGGAAGCCGACGGCACCTACCGCTTCGACCGGAGCGCCGACCGCAGCCAGGTCTATTCCATCGACACCCCGCCCCCCACGGTGAGCGGCTCGCTGCACGTGGGCCACATGTTCAGCTACACCCACTGCGACACCTTGGCCCGCTACCACCGCATGCAGGGCAAGCAGGTGTACTACCCCATGGGCTGGGACGACAACGGCCTGCCCACCGAACGCCGGGTGCAGAACTACTTCGGCGTGCGCTGCGATCCCTCTCTCCCCTACGACCCCGACTTCCGTCCCCCCGACGATCCCCCCAAGGACCAACTTCCCATCTCCCGGCGCAACTTCGTTGAGCTGTGCGAGCAGCTCACCGCCACCGACGAGCAGGCCTTCGAGGAGCTGTGGCGCCGCCTGGGCCTGTCCATCGACTGGTCGCTCACCTACGCCACCATCGACGAGCGCAGCCGACGGGCCTCCCAGCGGGCCTTCCTGCGCAACCTGGCCCGCGGCGAGGCCTACCAGAGCGAGGCCCCCAGCCTGTGGGACGTCACCTTCCGCACCGCGGTGGCCCAAGCCGAGCTGGAGGACCGCGAGCGGCCCGGCGCCTACCACCGGCTGGCCTTCCGGCGCTCCGACGGCAGCGATCTCTTGATCGACACCACCCGCCCCGAACTGCTGGCCGCCTGCGTGGCCGTGGTGGCCCACCCCGACGACACCCGCTATCAGCCCCTGTTCGGCCAGACCATCACCACCCCCCTGTTCAAGGCCACCGTGCCCATGGTGGCCCACGAGCTGGCCGACCCCGAAAAGGGCACCGGGGCGGCCATGATCTGCACCTTCGGCGACACCACCGACGTGACCTGGTGGCGGGAACTCGACCTGCCGGTGCGGGCCATCATCGACCGGGGTGGCCGCCTGGTGGCCGACGCCCCCGACGGCATCGACCCGGCCCCCTACGCCGAGATCGCCGGGCGCACCGTCAACGGCGCCCAGCAGCGGGTGGTGGAGCTGCTGGCCGAGTCGGGCGAGCTGATCGGCGAGCCCCGGGCCATCACCCACCCGGTGAAGTTCTTCGAGAAGGGCCAGCGCCCGCTGGAGATCGTCACCTCCCGCCAGTGGTACATCCGCAACGGCGGCCGCGACCAACAGCTCCGTGACGCCCTGGTGCAGCGGGGTCGGGAACTCAACTGGGTTCCCGAACACATGCGGGTGCGCTACGAGAACTGGGTGGGCGGGTTGAACGGCGACTGGCTCATCAGCCGCCAACGCTTCTTCGGCGTGCCCTTCCCCCTCTGGTACCCCGTCGACGCCCACGGCGAGATCGACTACGACCACCCCATCGCCGCCTCCGAGGACACCCTCCCGGTGGACCCCTCCTCCGACGTGCCCCCCGGCTACCGCTCCGACCAGCGGGACCAACCCGGCGGGTTCACCGCCGATCCCGACGTGATGGACACCTGGGCCACCTCCTCGCTGTCCCCCCAGATCGCCTGCTACTGGGAGGACGACCCCGAGCTGTTCGCCCGCACCTTCCCCATGGACCTGCGGCCCCAGGCCCACGAGATCATCCGCACCTGGCTGTTCGCCACCGTCACCCGGGCCCACTTCGAGCACGGGGGCCTGCCGTGGTCCACCGCAGCCATTTCCGGTTGGGTGCTCGACCCCGACCGCAAGAAGATGTCCAAGTCCAAGGGCAACGTGGTCACCCCCATGGGCACCCTGGAAGCCTTCGGCGCCGACGCCCTCCGCTACTGGGCGGCGTCGGGTCGACCGGGCACCGACACCGCCTTCGAGGAGAGCCAGATGAAGGTGGGCCGCCGTCTGGCGGTGAAGATCCTCAACGCCAGCCGGTTCGTGCTCGGCCATCAGCCCGCCGACGGGGCCCGGCCCACCGAGACCCTCGACCGGGCCCTGCTCGCCCACCTGGCCACCCTGGTGGACGACGCCACCGCCGCCTTCGACCGGGGCGACTACGCCCGGGCGCTGGAGCTGGCCGAGGCGTCGTTCTGGTCGTTCACCGACGACTACCTGGAGCTGGTGAAGAACCGGGCCTATGGCACTCGGGGGGGACCGGCGGGCGAGTCGGGACGGGCCACCCTGGAGACGGCCCTCACCGTCTACCTGAAGCTGTTCGCCCCGTTCCTGCCCTACGTGACCGAGGAAGTGTGGTCGTGGTGGCAGCCGGGCTCCATCCACCGCTCGTCGTGGCCCGGTGCCGCCGAGTTGGCGGCCGCTGCCGGTGACGTGAACCCCCAGGTGGGCGCGGTGGCCGCCGACACCCTGCGGGAGATTCGCCGCATCAAGAGCGACGCCAAGGTGCGCCTGTCGATCCCCGTCACCACCGCCACCATCACCGACACCGCCGAGCGACTGGCCGTGTTGGCCCTGGTGGCCGACGATGTGGCCGACGCCGGCCGCTGCCGGGAGCTGCTCACCGCCGAGGGCCCTGAACTCTCGGTGACCGCGGAGCTGGAAACCGAGACCGCCGCCTGACATGGGCACAGCGGGCCTCGGGATCCTCGCCGGCCAGAGGTCCCACGGAGGCCACCACCGGGGCCCCCCGACATGAAAGGGGCGGCCCTCGGGGTGCTCACAGGGGTTCTGGCCGGGTTCTGCGTAGCCTGCGGGGCCGAGGATGACACCATGGTGACCGTGTACGCCGCGGCATCGTTGTCGGAGGCCTTCGAGGAACTGGCCCAGCAGTTCGAGGCCACCCACCCCGAGGTGGACGTGCGGCTCAGCTTTGCCGGCAGCGCCCGCTTGGCCGCCCAGATCACCGCCGGGGCCCGGGCCGACGTGTTCGCCTCGGCCGACACCGTCACCATGGATCGGGTGGTACACGCCGGGCGCACCGCCGACCACCCGTTGGTGTTCGCCCGCAACCGGCTGGCCCTGGCCGTTCCGGCCCACAACCCCGCCGACGTGTCCGGGTTGGCCGATCTGACCGACGACTCGCTGGTGGTGGCGGTGTGTGCCCCCGAGGTGCCCTGCGGCGCCCTGGCCGAAGCGGTATTGGACGACGCCGGGCTGGCGGTCGACGCCGACACCGAGGAGACCAGCGTGCGGGCGGTGCTCACCAAGGTGGCCCTGGGCGAGGCCGACGCCGGGCTGGTGTACGCCACCGACATCGCCGCCGGGGGCAACCGGGTGGCCGAAGTGTCCCTCGGCCCCTCCGGATTCCGCACCGACTATCCGATCGCCCCCGTCAGCGACCAGTCCCGAGCCGCCGACTTCGTGGATTTCGTGACCGGCCCCGCCGGCGCGGACATCCTCCGGCGCCACGGGTTCGAGACCCCATGACCCCACCCCCGCCCGCACCCGAGCCCGGCCACCGACCCCCGGTGGTGGTGCTGGTGGTGGCCGCCGCCGCCGTCGGCCTGCTGGGCCTGCCCCTGGTGGGCCTGCTCCAGCGCACCCCTTGGTCGTCGCTCGGCACCACCCTGGGGGAGGCCGCCACCCTGGAGGCCCTGCGGGTGTCGGTGGTGGTGTCGCTGGTGGCCACCGCGGTGTCGGTGCTCCTGGGGCTCCCCTTGGCCTGGGTGCTGGCCCGGCGGTCGTTTCGGGGCCGGGCCCTGGTGCGGGCCGCGGTGCTGTTGCCCATGGTGCTGCCCCCCGTGGTGGGCGGCATCGCCCTGTTCTTCGCCCTGGGCCGCCGCGGGCTGCTGGGCCGCGCCCTCCACAACGCCTTCGGGGTGGAGACCCTCATCGGCACCACCACCGGCGCGGTCATCGCCGCCGCCTTCGTGTCGATGCCCTTCTTCGTGATCACCGCCGAGGCCGGATTTCGCCAACTCGACCCCCGGCTGGAATCGGCGGCGGCCACCCTGGGCGCCGGCCGCTGGACGGTGCTGCGCCGCATCACCCTGCCGCTGCTGCTGCCGTCGCTGGCCGCGGGCGCCACCTTGAGCTGGGCCCGGGCCCTGGGCGAATTCGGGGCCACCATCACGTTTGCCGGGAACCACCCCGGCCGCACCCGCACCCTGCCCCTGGCCATCGCCCAGGCCAACGAGGCGGGCCAACCCGAGGCGGCCATGGCCATGTCGGTGTTGCTCATCGGCGTCTCGCTGGTGGTGCTGGTGGGCCTGCGCCACCGCTGGATCCCGTCTCGGCCCCCCCGAGCCGATACCGAGCCCCAGGCGGAATCCCCATGAGCGAGATGTCCCCATGAGCGTGCGGGCCCAGGTGTACGCCCCCATGGGAGACGTGACCGTGGACGTCGAGGTGGAGGTGGCGGGGGGAGGTTGCACCGCGGTGATGGGTCCCAACGGGGCGGGCAAGACCACCCTCATCCACGTGCTGGCCGGGCTGATCCCCGTGCAGCGGGGCCGGGTGGTGCTGGCCGATCAGGTGGTCGAGGACTCCGACCTCGGCATCCGGCTGCCTCCCGAGCGCCGTCCCATCGCCCTGCACAGCCAGCACAACCTGCTGTTTCCCCACCTGAGCGTGGTCGACAACGTGGCCTTCGGCCTCCGATGTGCGGGACTGGCCACCGGCCCGGCCCGCACAAGGGCCGCCGAGTGGCTCGACAAGGTGGGGCTGGCCCATCTGGCCGCCGAGCGGCCCGATCGACTGTCCGGCGGGCAGGCCCAGCGGGTGGGGCTGGTGCGGGCCGCCGCCTGTCGACCCGACGTGTTGCTGCTCGACGAATCGCTGGCCGCCCTCGACGCGGAGAGCCGCACCCACGTGCGCAAGCTGCTGGCCGACCTGGACGGCACCCGGCTGCTGGTCACCCACGATCCGGTGGAGGCCCGGGTGTTGGCCGACCAGCTCGTGATCATGCAACACGGACGGGTCACCCAGACCGGCGCCCCCGCGGCGGTGGCCGCCGACCCCCGCACCCCCTGGACCGCCGGGCTCATGGACGTGAACCTGCTCACCGGGCACTCCTCGGGCACCGACGTGGCCCTGGACTGCGGGCTCACCCTGATCACCGCCACCTCGCTGACCGGACCCGTGCTGGTCACCTTCTCCCCCGCGGCCATCACCTTGTCGGCCTCCGAGCCCCACACCAGCGCCCGCAACACCTGGGAGGCCGAGGTCACCCGCGTCCAGCCCGAGAGCGACCGGGTCCGGGTGTTCCTGGGCGCCCCGGCGCCCGCCCACGCCTGGGTCACGCCCCAAGCGGCCGCCGAACTGGGGCTGGCCGCCGGCGCCCGGTGCTGGGCCGCCCTCAAGGCCACCGAGCTGACCGTCCGGCCCGCCTGACCGACGCCCCACCGACCTCTGACCACCGGCCGGCCGTCAAGTGGTCGCGGCGCCTTCCCAACCCCCTGGCGCGCGCCGGGCGGCGCGCGCCCTGGGGCCCTTCGCGCGCCCTGCGGACCAACCCCGGGCCGCGAACCCGCAGGTCACGGGGTCGCGCCCAAGGTGTGGTTGATGGAACTTCCCCGATGTAACTACACTTTTGCAACTTCGACTCGACCGCATCCAAGGGGGGCTGATGACACTCATCCAGGAGCCACTGGCCGCAGTGGACAGCCATGAGACACAAGCCAACGGACTGGGCGCCCCCGACACCGGCATGCGGGTGCGCAAGCGCAGCGGCGAGCTGGAACCGGTGGACGTCAACAAGATCGTCAACGCGGTGGCCCGCTGCGCCGAGGGCCTGGTGGGGGTGGACCCCATGCGGGTGGCCACCCGCACCATCTCCGCGCTGGCCGATGGCGCCACCACCCGGGAGCTGGACGAGCTGTCCATCCGCACCGCCGCCGGGCTGATCGTCACCGAGCCCAACTACTCCAAGCTGGCCGCCCGCCTGCTGTCCACCTGCATCGACAAGGAGGTCCGCAACCAGAACATCCCCTGGTTCACCGAGTCGATCAAGGCCGGGCACACCCTGGGGTTGATCAGCGACGAGACGGTGGCCTTCACCGAGCGCTTCGCCCCCGAATTGAACGCCTCCATCAGCTCGCTGCGCGACCGCAACTTCGAGTTCTTCGGCCTGCGCACGGTGTACGACCGGTACCTATTGCGCCATCCCGACACCCGGCTGGTGATCGAGACCCCCCAGTACTTCTTCCTGCGGGTGGCCTGCGGGCTGGCCGCCGACGCCGACGAGGCCATCGCCTTCTACGACCTGATGAGCTCGCTGGCCTACCTGCCCTCCAGCCCCACCCTGTTCAACTCGGGCACCGCCCACCCGCAGATGTCGTCGTGCTATCTGCTCGACTCCCCGGAGGACAGCCTGGAGGGCATCTACCAGCGCTACACCGACATCGCCCGGCTGTCCAAGTTCGCGGGCGGCATCGGCGTGGCCTGGCACCGGGTCCGGTCCAAGGGGTCGCTCATCCGGGGCACCAACGGTCTGTCCAACGGCATCGTGCCCTGGCTCAAGACGCTGGACAGCTCGGTGGCCGCCGTCAACCAGGGCGGCAAGCGCAAGGGGGCCGCCTGCGTGTACCTGGAGAGCTGGCACGCCGACATCGAGGACTTCCTGGAGCTGAAGGAGAACACCGGCGACCACTCCCGCCGGGCCCACAACCTGAACCTGGCCAACTGGGTGCCCGACCTGTTCATGGAGCGGGTGGAGAACGACTGGCAGTGGTCGCTGTTCGACCCCAAGAAGGTGCCCCACTTCACCGATCTGTACGGCGACGACTTCCGGACCGCCTACCTGCAGGCCGAAGAGGACGGTCTCTACGAACGCCAGCTCCCCGCCCGCCAGCTCTACAGCCGCATGATGCGGTCGCTGGCGCAGACCGGCAACGGCTGGATGACGTTCAAGGACTCCTCCAACCAGCGGTGCAACCAGACCGGCAAGTCGGGCCGAACGGTCCACCTCTCCAACCTGTGTACCGAGATCATCGAGGTCACCAGCGCCGACGAGACCGCGGTGTGCAACCTGGGCTCGGTCAACCTGGGGGCCTTCGTGAGCCCCGACGCCGCCGGCTTCGACTTCGAGCGGCTGGGCCAGGTGGTTCGCTCCGTGGTGCCCTTCTTGGATCGGGTGATCGACATCAATTTCTACCCGACCACCGAGGCCGCCGATTCCAACGCCAAGTGGCGTCCGGTGGGCCTCGGCCTGATGGGCCTCCAGGACGTGTTCTTCCAGCTCGACCTGCCGTTCGACTCCCCCGAGGCCCGGCGCCTGTCGGCCGCCATCTCCGAGGAGATCTACTTCAACGCGCTGTGGGCCTCCACCGAACTGGCCGAAAAGCACGGCGCCCACCCGGCGTTCGACCAGACCCGAGCGGCCGACGGCCACCTCCAGTTCGATCTGTGGGGCACCGAGGCGGGCGACCCGGACCGGTGGCAGACCCTGCGGGAGCGCATCGACCAGCACGGTCTGCGCAACTCGCTCTTGATCGCCATCGCCCCCACCGCCACCATCGCCTCCATCGCCGGGTGCTACGAGTGCATCGAGCCCCAGGTGTCCAACCTGTTCAAGCGGGAGACCCTGTCCGGGGAGTTCCTCCAGATCAACCGCTACCTGGTCGGCGACCTCCAGCGGCTCGGCCTGTGGGACGAGCAGATGATCGCCGACGTCAAGCGGGCCGAGGGATCGGTGGCCGACATCGACCGGATCCCCGACGACCTCAAGGCCGTCTACCGCACCGCCTGGGAGATCCCCCAGCGGTCGCTGATCGACATGGCCGCCGACCGGGGGGCCTTCATCGACCAGTCGCAGTCGCTCAACCTGTTCATGGAATCCCCCACCATCGGCAAGCTCAGCTCCATGTACCTGCACGCCTGGAAGGCCGGGCTGAAGACCACCTACTACCTGCGGTCCCGCCCGGCCACCCGCATCAACCAGACCACCACGTCGGGCCCGGCCCCGGTGGCCGACGCCGAGGCGGTGGCCTGCTCCCTGGAGAACCCCGAGACCTGTGAGGCCTGCGACTGATGGCTCTTGTCGACACCCCCCTGCTCGCCCCCGACCCGCTCCTGCGCCCGGACACCGAGCCGGTCGCCCCCACCCCACCGGCCACCGGGCGCATCCTCGATCCCGGCTTCAACCTCACCCTGCGGCCCATGCGCTACCCGCAGTTCTTCGACATGTACCGCGACGCCATCAAGAACACCTGGACGGTGGACGAGATCGACTTCTCCGACGACCTGGTCGACCTGGAACGGACCCTGTTGCCCGCCGAGAAGCACCTGGTGAACCGGCTGGTGGCTTTCTTCGCCACCGGCGACTCCATCGTGGCCAACAACCTGGTGCTCAACCTCTACCGCCACGTGAACGCCCCCGAGGCCCGGATGTACCTGTCGCGACAGCTCTACGAGGAGGCCCTGCACGTCCAGTTCTACCTGACCCTGCTGGACAACTACATCCCCGACCTGGGCGAGCGGGAAGCTGCCTTCGCCGCTATCGACAACATCCCCTCCATTCGCAAGAAGGCGGAGTTCTGCTTCCGCTGGATGCACTCGATGGACGCCATCGGCCAACTGGACACTCCCACCCAACGCCGCCAGTTCCTGTTGAACCTCATCTGCTTCGCCACCTGCATCGAGGGCCTCTTCTTCTTCGCCGCCTTTGCCTACGTCTACTTCCTGCGGTCCAAGGGCCTGCTCAACGGGCTGGCCGCCGGCACCAACTGGGTGTTTCGCGACGAGAGCTGCCACATGAACTTCGCCCTGGAGGTGGTCAACACCGTCCGGGCCGAGGAGCCCGACCTGTTCGATGCGGAACTCGGCCACCAGGTGGCCGCCATGATCCGCGAGGCGGTGGACTGCGAGTACCAGTTCGCCGAGGACCTGCTCGGCCAGGGCGTCCCCGGCATGTCGGTGGCCGACACCCGGCACTACCTGGAGTACGTGGCCGACCAGCGACTGGCCCAGCTCGGTCTGCCCAAGGAGTTCGGCTCGAAGAACCCGTTCTCGTTCATGGAACTGCAGGACGTGCAGGAACTGACCAACTTCTTCGAGCGCACCGTGGCCTCCTACCAGGTGGGCGTCGAGGGCGACGTGGCCTTCGACGAGGACTTCTAGGCGCTGCTGGTCCTCACTCCGGCGGGGCCGCCGACGAAGCCGTCCGGTCCTCACTCTGGCGGAGCACCGCCACCAGGTTCTCCGCCTCCTGGCGTTTCCACTCCGACTCCCGCAGTTTGTCGGTGGCCGACGTCAGGCTGATCACCCGTCGCAGCAACTCCTCGTCGGCGCGGCCGGTGCGGGACTGGCGCTCCAGATAATCCAACTCCCGCCGCGCCGACTCGTACAACAAGACGGCCATCACCACGTCCTGGCGGTGAGCGTTGTCCGCCAGCGTCTCGTCCTCGGCCACCAGCAGTTCCGTGATGAACTCGGCCAGCCGGGGTTCGGCCTGGGTCAACAGCGTGTCCATGTCGCGATACTCCAGCAGGGCCTCGAACGCCCCCCGGTACAGGGGGTGGTGGAACATCTCCGGGCCGATCTCGGGCCACACTCGGCCGGGATCGTGGGCGGCCAGCCACAACACCAGGCGCTCCACGTTGTCGGGCGGCGGGCCGCCGCCGTCCCCGTTGGCCCCGTGGGCGCCGAAGTCGTCCCCGCCGCCGGGGTCGAGGTGGGGCTCGCCGCCCCCGTCGGCCGGGTGGGGGGCGTCGTCGGCCCCCGAGCGGGAGGCCTGGTTTCGGCCCCGGCGAGCGGCGTCGGCCACCACCGTCCGCAAGTGATCGGCGCTGACCTGGCAGCGGTCGGCGATCGCCACCAGGTACTTGTCGCGCACTTCGGGGTTGGGGTGCTCGGCCACCAGCCGGGCGGCCCGCTCCCCCGCCCGCACCTGGCCCTTCACCGTGCCCAGGTCGGCCTCGCCCAACACCCGGTTGATGCGAAAGTCCATGAAGTCCACCGCGTCGCGCACCGAGGCGGCCAGCCGCTCGGGATCGCTCTGGGCAAGATCCCCCGGGTCGGCCCCGGCGGGCAGGTCGGCCACCGCCACCTCCAGCTCGAAGGCGTGCTCCCACTGGGAGAACCGCTCGGCCGCGGTTTGGCCGGCGGAGTCAGCGTCGAAGGCCAACACGATGCGGGGGGCGAACCGCCGCAGCACCCGCACGTGGTCCTCGGTGAGCGCGGTACCACAGGTGGCCACCGCCCGGGGGATGCCGGCGGTGGCGAAGCCGATCACGTCGGTGTAGCCCTCGCACACGATGACCTCACCGGAGTTCACGATGTCCTGCTTGGCCCAGTTCAGCCCGTAGAGCACCCGGGACTTGCGGTACACGGCGTTGTCCACCGAGTTCTTGTACTTGGGGCCCTCCCCGCCGGGCAGGACCCGCCCGCCGAACCCCACCGGGCGACCGCTGGGATCGAAGATGGGGAACAGCACCCGGGCCCGGAAGCTGTCCTGGATGCGGCCCCCCTTGTTGCGAAAACCCAACCCGGCGTCGGAGAACACCTGCGCCGACATGCCCGCCTCCGCACCCACCCCCAACCCCACCGCCAGTTCGTCCCACCCGTCGGGGGCCCAGCCGAGCTTGTAGCGGCGGACCACCTCACCGTCGTAGCCCCGCAGGCGCAGGTACCCCCGGGCCGGACCCGCGTCGGCGGCGGTCAACAACCGCTGGTGGTACCACTCCACCGCCTGTTCGAGAGCCTCGGTGAGCTTGCCCCGCTTGAGGCGGTCGCTGCCCTCCCCAGGGGCGGTGTAGCGCAGCGTGATCCCCGACCGGGCGGCCAGGCGCTCCACCGCGTCGGGAAAGTCGGCGTGCTCCACCTCCCGCACAAAGGTGATGGCGTCGCCGCTGGCCTTGCAGCCGAAGCAGTGGTACACGCCCATCTCGGCGTTCACGGAAAACGACGGGGTCTTCTCGGCGTGAAACGGACACAGCCCCTGCCAGCGGCGGCCGACCCGCTTCAGCGGCACGTACTCGCCGATGACCGCGACAATGTCGGTTGCCTCTCTCACCCGGGCCACGTCGTCGTCGTGGATGCCCACAACCTGAGACTACGCCGAAGCGGTGACAACTCGTAGTGGGGCGCCGCCCTACAGGGCCAGCTTGGCCCCCAGGTGTTCGCTCAACCCGTCGATGGGCACCCGATCCTGGTCCATGGTGTCGCGGTCGCGCACGGTGACCGCCCGATCCTCCAGGGTGTCGAAGTCCACGGTCACGCAGTAGGGCGTGCCGATCTCGTCCTGGCGGCGGTAGCGCCGGCCGATGGACTGGGTCACGTCGTAGTCGGTCATCCACCGGGGCTGGAGCAGGCCCAGCACCTCCTCGGACACCGCCTGCAGCTCGGGCTTCTTCGACAGCGGCAGCACCGCCGCCTTGTAGGGGGCCAGGCGGGGGTGCAGCCGGAGCACGGTACGGGTGTCCCCCCGCACCTCCTCGGTGTCGTAGGCGGCCAACAGAAACGCCATCATCGTCCGGGTGGCCCCGGCGGCCGGCTCGATCACATGGGGGCGGTAGCGCTCGTTGGCCTGCTGGTCGTAGAACTCCAGGTCGGTGCCCGAGTGTTGGGCGTGCTGGGCCAGGTCGTAGTCGGTGCGGTTGGCGATGCCCTCCAGCTCGCCCCACCCCCACGGAAACAGGTACTCCACGTCGGCCGTGCCCGCCGAGTAATGGCTCAGCTCGTCGGTCCCGTGAGGCCGCAGCCGCAGGTGCTCGGCGGGGATGCCCAACTCGGTGTACCAGTCCAACCGAGCCTGGCACCAGTACTCGAACCACCGGGAGGCCTCCTCGGGGGGCACGAAGAACTCCAGCTCCATCTGCTCGAACTCCCGGGTGCGGAAGATGAAGTTGCCCGGGGTGATCTCGTTGCGGAACGACTTGCCGATCTGGGCGATGCCGAACGGCGGCTTGTGGCGCATGGTGTTCAACACGTTGGCGAAGTTGATGAACATGCCCTGTGCCGTCTCGGGCCGCAGGTAGACGTCGGCGCCCGCCCCGGCCACCGGGCCCGCCTGGGTGCGGAACATCAGGTTGAACTCCCGCGCCTCGGTGAACTGCCCGACCGCCCCGCAATTGGGACAGGTCTCGGAGTCGTCCAGATGGTCCTCCCGGAATCGGCTGCCGCAGCTCCGACAGTCCACCAGAGGATCGGAGAAGTTGGTCAGATGGCCCGACGCCTCCCAAACCTCGGGGGGCGACAAAATAGAGGCGTCCAGGCCCACCACATCGGTGCGGAGTTGCACCATGGTCCGCCACCAGGCGTCCTTCACGTTGCGCAGCAACAGCACCCCGAGGGGGCCGTAGTCGTAGGCACTGCGGAAGCCGCCGTAGATCTCCGCCGACTGGTACACGAACCCCCGCCGCTTGCACAGGTTGACCACGCTGTCCATCAGATCCCCGCCCACAACCGGGGCGGTGCTGCCACTGCTCATGGGGAGGCAGGCTACCGGGCTGCTGTGACCGGACCGCCACCCATATCGATTGCCCATATCGGCGGGCCGTGGGGGTGAGCCCAAGGGCTCGACGGCCGGCCGTCAGGAGTAGGCGTCAACCGCCCGCAGTCGGCGTTCCAGGTGGTACTCGAGGGCCGCGGTGGCCAGATGCTCCACCTCGCCGGTGGCCGCGGAGGCCGATTGGGCCAGCGCCGCGCCCAGCCTGCCGTCCAACACCATGCGCAACAGCTCCAGCGCCTCCGACGACAGGGGCGACCCCCGGCGGCACCCCCGGCACAGGCCGCCCCCGCTGGCGTAGTCGAAGGCCACCAGATCGTCACCGTCCCCGCACAGGGCGCACACCCCCACCTCGGGGCCCACCCCGTCGTGAACCAGCAGCTTCAGGTAGAAGGCGGGCACCACCAACGCCGAGTCCCCGGCGTCGAGCGACCGCAACCCACCCAACAGCATCCGGTACAGCGCCCCGTCGGGCTCCCGGTCCACCCCCACCCGGTCCACCGCCTCCAGCATGGCCATGGCCTTGCCCAGCCGGGCCAGATCCTCCCGCACCGCCCGAAACCGGTCCACCGTCTCGGTCTGGGTGACCACGTCCAACTCGCTGCGCCCCCGGTGAAGCTGGAGCTGCACGTGGCTGGTGGGCTCCAAGCGACCCCCGAAGCGGCTCCGGGTCTTGCGCACCCCCTTGGCCACCGCTCGGACCTTGCCGTGGCCGCGGGTGCAGAACACCACGATACGGTCGGCCTCGCCCAACCGATAGGTGCGCAACACGATCCCCTCGTCGCGATACAGGCTCACCGGCGCGAGCCCTCCCGGCCTCGGTCACCCGCCTCGTTCACCGCAGACCTACCGGACCCGGCCGAATCGGCGGTGACGGTGCTGGTACTCGGCGATGGCGGCGAACAGGTCGCGGCGGGAGAAGTCGGGCCACAGCACGTCGGTGAACACCAACTCGCTGTAGGCCAGCTCCCACAGCAGGAAGTTGGAGATCCGGTACTCCCCCGACGTGCGAATGATGAGGTCGGGCTCGGGCATCTCCAGGTCGTACAGGTGACGGGCAATGGTTCGCTCGTTGATCCGGCGGGAGGGAATGCGCTGGGCGGCGATGCGCTTGACCGCGTCCACGATCTCGGCCCGACCCCCGTAGTTGAAGGCGATCACCAGCGTCATGTGCTGGTTGTCGCGGGTGAGCTCGATGGCCTCGTCCATCTCGTTGATGAGCCCCTTGGGCACCCGCCAGTCCCGCCGGCCCACGAAGCGGATGCGCACCCCCATCTCGTGCAGCTCCGTGCAGCGTCGGCGCAGGATGGTGCGGTTGAAGTTCAACAAGAAGCGCACCTCGTCGTCGGGGCGGTTCCAGTTCTCGGTGGAAAAGGCGTAGACGGTGAGCCACTCGATGCCCAGCTCCAGGGCGCCCTCGATCACGTCGAACAGGGCGTGCTCGCCCTGCTCGTGGCCCTCGGTGCGGGCCATGCCCCGCTGTTCGGCCCACCGGCCGTTGCCGTCCATGACACAGCCCACGTGGCGAGGAATTCGAGTCGGATCGAGGCCATGGCCGGACGCGCCCACACCTGAACGGTACTCCTCAAAGCGTCCGGATTGGGGGCGCAGGCCCGGCCTCCCCGCCGATGGGGCCGAAGCGTCCGGGTACTCGCCGATACACCCCGGATTGGGGGCGCAGGCCCGGCCTCCCCGCCGATGGGGCCCGAGGGGGCGAGCCCCCGGTGTAGCGTCGGGGCGGTGCCCGACATCGCCGCTGCTCACGAGGTGCTGGAGGCAGCCGTTGGGACGTTGGCCGGCGGAGGCGAACGGCGGCCGGGCCAACAGGAAATGTGCGCCGCGGTGGCCCGCGCCGTGGCCTCGGGGCGGCACCTGGTGGTGGCCGCGGGCACCGGCACCGGCAAGTCGCTGGCCTATCTGGTACCGCTGGCGCTGAGCCCCGGTCCGTCGATCGTGGCCACCGCCACCAAGACCCTCCAAGACCAACTGGTCGACAAGGACCTCCCCCAACTGGCCGACGCCCTCGAAACCTGGCGGGCCGACGAGAGCCGCCACCGGGAAGACCCCGACCCCTCCGACGAACCGTGGCTGCCACTGCGCTTCGCCGTGCTCAAGGGCCGGTCCAACTATCTGTGCGTGCAGCGGCTGCAGGAGCTGGCCGACGACGACCAACTCCGCCTGGAAATCACCGACGGACCCCGAGCAGAGATCTCCCGGCTGGCCGCCTGGGCCCAACACAGCCCCACCGGCGACCGGGCCGATCTGGACTTCGAGCCCTCGGCGACGGCCTGGGACGCCCTCAGCGTGTCGGGCCGAGAATGCCCCGGCGCCAACCGGTGCCCGTCCGGGCCGGACTGCTTTGCCGAACGGGCCCGCCACCGGGCCGAAGAGGCCGACATCGTGGTGGTCAACACCCACCTCTACTGCCTGCACCTGTTCAGCGACGCCCCGCTGCTGCCCGACCACGACGCCGTGGTCATCGACGAGGCCCACGGCCTGGAGGACATCGTGTCCGACACCGCCGGGGTGTCGCTCACCGGGGGCCGCTTCGACGAACTGGCCCGCCTCCTGCGGGCGGTGGTGGCCGACTCTGCGGCCTCAGGCGACCTCGAGGACGTGGGCAGTCTCCTCCGGGAGACCCTGGCCCCCTGGCGGGACAAACCCCTGCCCGCTCCCCTGCCCGCCGAACTGCAGCAACTGGCGGTGCTGGCCCAGGGCCGGGTGAACCAGGCCGCCACCGAACTGCGGGCGGTGCCCGACAACGCCCCCGGCGAGGCCATCCCCCGCAAGGTGCGGGCCCTGCTGGTGGCCTCGGCCCTCACCGACGACCTGAACCGGGCGGTGGAGGCCACCGCCGCCGAGGTGTCGTGGGTGTCGGGCACCGAATCGGCCCCGGCGTGGCGCATGGCTCCCATCCGGTTGGGGCACCTGCTGACCGAGCACCTGTGGGAAACCACCACCTCGATCCTGACCAGCGCCACCATCCCCATGAACCTGGGCGAGATCCTGGGGCTCGAGCCCGACGAGCACGACGCCATCGACGTGGGCAGCCCCTTCGACTACGAGGCCAACGGGCTGCTCTACTGCGCCAAGCACCTGCCCGACCCCCGCAGCGACGGCTACGAGGCGGCCCTCCACGACGAGCTGGCCGTGCTGATCGAAGCCGCCGGGGGCCGCACCCTGGCCCTGTTCACCAGCTACCGGGCCATGGACCGGGCCGCCGACGCCCTGCGAGACCAACTCGACTTTCGCATCTACACCCAGCGGGACCTGCCCAAACCCGAGCTGCTGCGGCACTTCTCCGACGAGGAGGAGAGCTGCCTGTTCGCCACCATGAGCATGTGGCAGGGGGTGGACGTGCCCGGCCCCTCGCTGTCGCTGGTGACCATCGACCGGCTGCCCTTCCCCCGCCCCGACGATCCCCTGTTGGAGGCCCGCCGGGAACGCTACGGGGCCGAGGCCTTCCGCCTGGTCGACCTGCCCCGGGCCGCCACCCGCCTGGCCCAGGGGGCGGGTCGGCTCATCCGACGGGGCGACGACCGGGGGGTGGTGGCGGTGCTCGACTCCCGCATGGCCCGGGCCGGTTACCGCTGGGAGCTGGTCCGGGCCCTGCCGCCGTTCCGCCGAACCGCCGACCGTGACCAGGTGGTGACCCGGTTGCGAACCCTCAGCGAGGAGAGCGAGGCAGCCGGGCCGTAGACCGGTTGCCGGCCGTAGCGCGGTTGCGGCTTCTCAGCGGGGAGATCGGGGCAGGCCCAGGCCCGCCGTGGCGATGATGTCGCGCTGCACCTCGTTCACGCCGCCCCCGAAGGTCCCCACCGGCGCCCCCCGGTAGGCCTGCTCCAGCTCCCCGGCCAGCACCGCCTCGGGGGTGCCCTTCACCAGGCAGGCCCGCGGCCCCAGCACCTCCATCAGGCTCCGCAGCGCGCTCACCCGAAGCTCGGTGCCGAACACCTTCATGGCCGAGGCGTCGGCCGGCTGAAGCTCGGTGTCCTCCAGGGCGGCGGCCACCTTCCAGTTGTACATCTTCAGCGCCTCGTTGCGGGCGAACACCTCGGCCAGGGCCAGGCGCACCCACTCCTGGTCGATCACCCGGCGGCCGTCGTCCAGGGTGGTGTGGCGGGCCCAGTCCACCACCCGGCGCAGCGGCCCGTCGATGTTGCCGGCGGGGGCCAACCCCACCCGCTCGTGGTTGAGCTGGGCGGTGATGAGCTTCCACCCCCCGTTCACCTCGCCGATGCGGGCCCCGTCGGGCACCCGGATGTCGTGGTAGTAGGTGGCGTTGGTGTGTCCCCCGCCCAGCAGCCATATGGGGGTGTGGCTGAACCCCTCGAGGGTGGTGTCCACCGCGAAGATGGTGATGCCCTTGTGCTTGGGGGCGTCGGGATCGGTGCGGGTGGCCAGCCACACCCAGTCGGCCTCGTGGCCCCCGGTCGTCCAGATCTTCTGCCCGTTGACGACCCACTCGTCGCCGTCGCGCACCGCCCGGGTGGTGAGCGAGGCCAGGTCGGTGCCTGCGGTGGGCTCGGAGTAGCCGATGGCGAAGTGCAGCTCCCCGGCCAGGATCTTGGGCAGGAAGTACGCCTTTTGCTCCTCGGTGCCGTATACGTTCAGCGCCGGGCCCACCGTGTTCAGGGTGACGAACGGCAGCGGGGCCCCGGCCCGGTTGGCCTCCTCGAAGAAGATGAGTTGCTCCAGCGGGGTGTAGCCCTGGCCACCCCATTCGGTGGGCCAGCCCACCCCCAGCCAGCCGTCCTTGCCCAGTTGGCGGATGGTCTCCTTGTACACCGGTCCGCCGTGCTCGCCCCCCAACGCCTCCCGCCGCTCGGGCGTCATCAGGCCCTCGAAGTACTCCCGCAGGGTGGACTGGAGCTTGAGCTGCTGGTCAGAGAGCGCGAGGAACATGGCCGTTGATGGTAACGCCTGGCTGCCCGGCCACCCTCAGCCCCACAGGACGGGGCGGGTGCCGATCACCTGCGCCTCGGCCAAGCGGGCGATCTCGGCCTCGTCCAGGCCCAGCACCTCGCTCAGCACCTCGTGGTTGTGCTCCCCCAGGGTGGGCGCCGGTCTGCCGAGCCGGTGGTAGCTCCCGTCCAGGCGGCCGGGGAAGCTGGGATAGGGCACCCGGCCCACCACCGAGTGGTCCATCCACTGCTGGTGACCCCGAGCCGCGAGCTGCGGGTTGTCCAGGGACTGGCGGCCGGTGATCACCGGGGCGGCCGGCACCCCGGCGGCCAGCAGTTCGGCCACCGCCTCGTCCCGGTCCCGGTCGGCCACCCAGGCGCCGATGGCGGCGTCGATCTCGTCGTGGTGGCGGTGCCGCTCGCCGCGCTCCGACCACGCCGTCCACTTGTCGTGGCCCAGGAGTCGGGCCACGGCGGGCCACTGGGCGTCGTCGTCCACCGAGATCACCACCCAGCGATCCTCCCCGGCGGCGGCGTAGATGCCCTGGGGGGCGGCGTAGGGCGACCGGTTGCCCTGTCGCTCCAGCAGCTCGCCGTAGGCCGTCCACTCGATCACCTGCTCGGCGGCCGCGTTCAGCCCCGCCTCCACCAGGGGGACCTCCACCAACAGGCCCTCTCCGGTCTGGGCTCGGCGCTCCAGGGCCAACAGGGTGGCGAACACCGCGTGCATGCCCCCGAGCTGGTCGCACACCCCCCGGGGAACCAACGGCGGGCCCTCGGGGTCGCCGGTGAGGAAGGCCAGGCCGCTGGCCTGCTCGATGGTCATGGCGAAGCCGGTGCGGTCGCGCCACGGCCCGGTCAGGCCGAAGGCGGGCATCCGCACCATGATGGCGTGGGGATTCAGCCGGTGGACCTCGTCCCAGTCCAGGCCGAAGTTCTCCACCACACGGGGGGAGTAGTTCTCGATGACGATGTCGGACATCGCCACCAGGCGCTTCACCAGGGCCATGCCGTCGTCGCTGGACAGGTCCAGGGTGACCGAGCGCTTACCGGTGTTGGCCCCGTGGGTGACCGGACTCCACTCCCACAGGTCGTCGCGTTGCAGCCCGCTGGCGAAGCGCATCCCGTCGGGCCGCTGGATGGACTCCACCTTGATCACGTCGGCCCCGAGGGCCGCCAGCAGACACGACGCCACCGGCCCGGCCCAGAAGGTGGCCAGATCGCACACCCGCAACCCGGCCACGGGCAGCGACGGCTCCGTCCGAGGCTCCCCCGGCTGGGGCGGGGCCTCCGAGGGCCTTGGCGACGCCCACTGCTCGGCGTCGGCTTCGCCCAGGGCGGGGGCCGCTCGCACCGGGGTCGACGGGTGGCCGCCGAGCAGGTAGGGCACCCGGGGCTGGGTGAACCCTCCGGGGTTGGCCACGTACACGCCCCGCTCTTGGAAGTGGTCGATCTGGGCCACCCGGCTGCCATCGCCGATGGGGGTCACCGGCACCCGCAACAGGGTGGCCTTGTCCACGATCTCGTCCACGGTGTGAGCCTTGGTGTAGCGGGCGATGCGGTCCCACACCTCCTGGCGGCGGTCCATCCGACCGTCGGCCTTGGCCAAGTCCGGGTCGTCGGCCATGGCGGGATCATCGATGACCACGCAGAAGTCCTTGAACTGCTGACCGGTGATGGTGCAAAAGCCCACCCACCCGTCCTGGGCCGGTTCCACCGACGGGATCTCGATGGAGCGGGCCCCGGTGCGGGAATCGGGGGCGTAGGCCGCGTACAGGTGGGCGTACACCACGAAGCTGGTGGTCATGGCCTCGTAGGCCGACACGTCCACGTGCTCGCCCGGACGTCCGTCCTGTCGGGCGGCAGTGACCGCGGCCAGCCCCAGCGAGGCGGCGTTGGCCGCCACCAGGAACTCCCCCAGCTTGCCCCCCACCCCGAAGGGCATCTCGCCGGGAATGCCCCGACCCTCGGTGGATCCCACCCAGGCCTGGAGGGTGAACTCGTTGGCCGGTCGCTGGTCCCACGGCCCGCCCCGGCCCCACGGCGAGATCGACACCAGCACCAGGGCCGGATTGCGCGCGGCCAGCTCCTGGTGGCCCAAGCCCAGGGACTCCACCACCCCCGCCCCCAGGTCCTCCACCACCGCATCGGCCCCGGCGGCCAGCTCCAACAGACCGGCTCGCCCAGCCGGGTCGCCCACGTCCAACCTCACGCTGCGCTTGCCCGCATTGAGGAACTGGAAGAAGGCCCCGTCGCCCGCGTCCCCCCCGGCCGGTGATCCCGATGCCGACCACGACCGCCACCGGTCCCCCTCGGGGGGTTCCACGGTGATGACCTCGGCTCCGGCGTCGGCGAACAGCTTGGCGGCGTAGGCCCCGCCGATGGTGCGGGTGAGTTCCAGCACCCGCAGGTGGCCGAGCACCGCCCCCTCGGCCGCACCCATCCGGGCCGCGCTCATGGCCGTCGCCGAAACCGGAGGCGTCGTACCGTTGCTAACCGATGACCACCGGGTTGATGGGGCTGCCGGTGGCGCCGGTCACGTTCAGCGGCGACACCGTGATGAAGCCCTCGTGACAGCCGTCGGCGGCCATCTGGGAGAAGTTCAGGAACTCCAGCATGTAGATGCCCGCGCCCACCAGGAGAATCTTGTGGACGGTGAGAAAGTCGTTCTCGTCGAACGGGATGACCTCCACCGCGGCGTTGTCGCTGCCCACGGCCACCACGTCGTGGGCGGCCAGCCACTGGGCCCCGTCGTTGTTGATGCCCGGCTGGGCGAAGGGCTGCTCGGCCCCCGGATCGGCGTTCAGCGACCACCACATGTCCAGATACCCGGTGCGGATCAGCACGGTGTCCCCCGCCCGTACCTCCGTGCCCTGGGCCTCGGCGCAGGCCGCCAGGTCGGCGCCCCCCAGCGGGGTGCCCGGCTCCAGCCAGCGCTCGGCTCCCGTGTGGGCCACCATGTCGAGCAGCACCGCCCGGCCGGCAATGGCGCCCACCTTCTCGATGCCCAGGCGGGAGGCCCCGGTGTGGGTCTTCATGGCCTCCTTGGAGAAGCCGTTGTAGTGCTGGTCCTCGCCGTACACGTGGCACAGGGCGTCCATGTGGCTGGTGGTGTGGGAGGCGAACACCAGCACGTCCTCGTGGGCCCCGGTGCCCGCGTGACAGCCGTAGGCCTCGTAGATCCCCTCGTCGGAGGCGTTCTGCAGGGTGAGCCGCATGGGGGTGCCCCGGTAGTCCATGAGGGGCACGCCCTGCGACTGGATGGGAATGCCCAGCGGATACACCTTGCCGGTGGTGATGGACGCACCGGCCTGCTTGACCACCTCGGGGGTGAGCAGGTTCAGCGCCCCCCGCTCGTCCTCGTCACCCCATCGGCCCCAGTTGTTGTCTGCCATGGGGCGATCCTACTCATCATCGGTTTGCGGAGGCGAGACCCCTGGCCGCTTCATGCCCGGCGACGCCAGACGACGCTCCAGCAGGGTCATCAAGCCGGGGAAGCCGGGGATGCGCCGCAGTCGGCGGTCCAGGAACACCCCGATCACCACCAGGGTCAGAAGCGACAGGCCCCAGTTGACCCCCAGCCGGATGAGCACGAACTTGTTGATGGAGGCGTTCTGCAACAGCCAGGTGTCGAACCCGACGCTCATGAGCACCACCAACGCCACCCCGATCGACACCCGGTTGGTGGCCGACCGGAACTCGGGGTGGGACCGGGTGTCCCGATCCAGGGGCAACAGAAACGACAGGGCGTAGCCGGTGACGTTGCGGCCGATGGCCACCGACCCCGCCAGGGCCAGCGCGGCCAGGCCCTTGGCCCCGATGCCGATGCCGAAGTACACCTCCTCGCTGTCGTAGATGATCCCGAGGGTGCCCCGGATCAGCAGGTACACCACGATGATGGGCATCACCCGACCCAGGGGCAGGCCCCGGCGGTACCGGCTGACCTGGGCCTTGACCGCCCACAGCGTCATGGCCCCGATGGCCCACACCAGCCCGCCCACGCTGTTGAGCACCAGGAACAACGCGATGGGCATGTACTGGTCCACCACGTCGGCCCTGGTCGGGGCGACCGGCGTCCGGTACGGCGAGGTGGGGTCGTCGCTCACGGGCAGTCTCGGGGAGCGCGGGGCTAGCGGGACAGGGCGAACCAGGCCCGGGCGGCATCGGCGTCACCGAAGGTCTCCACGCCGGGGTGGTCCAATCCGATGCGCTCCCACGACAACAACAGCAGTTCGGCCCCGCCCGCCCGCACGGCGGCGTCGCCCTTGGCGTGCTCCAGGCTCATCTTGATGCGCCCGCCGTCGTTGGACAGCAGCCACTCGCCGTCGCCGTCGGTACGGTGCAGGTGCAAGGTGGCGTCGGGCAGGCCCATGTCCCAGTTGGCCACCGCGAAGGGCAGCACCAACTCGAACAGCTCGCTCACCCCGTCGGCGGCCAGGTCGGCGTCGATGGGACCGGGCTCGCCGAAGGCGGCCTCGGCGTCCCAGCGGTGGACGGCGGTCTCGTGGGCCATGCGGCGGAAGTAGAAGGCCATGGTGTGCTGGCCGGCCCAACTCCACACCGGCTCATCCGGCTCGGCCCCGGCCAAGGCCTCCTGCACGAACCGGTGCCCCTCCTCGAACCACTCCACGATGGCGTCGCCCTCGGGCGGACGGGGAATCTGGTCGGCGGGGATCATCTCGGTGGCCCGTTCGGCCACGTGCCGCCCCACCGAGCGGTACACCCGGCCCACGTGGGCCAACAGCTTGGCCACCGTCCAGCCCGGACACGAGGGCACCTCGGCCTCCAGGTTCCTCCGACCGGCGGCGGCAATGGCCTCCCCGTCGGCGGCCAGGGCCTCCATGTAGGTGGATCGGTCGATGCGCGGTACCGGACTCATGGCCCGACCGTAGCAATCTCCACCCGACCGACCGCTACCGCTAGATTGAGGCCATGATCGAAGCCAATTGGGACGTGGAAACCCTCCGGGTGTTCCTGCACATCTTGGGCGCCGCCGTGTGGGTGGGAGGCCAGATCGTGGTGGCCGCGCTGGTGCCCGCGTTGCGCCGGGTCGGCCCCGAGGCCACCCAGGCCGCCGCCCGCCAGTTCGCCCGCGTGGCCTGGCCGTTCTTCGCGGTGGCCGTGGTGAGCGGCATCTGGAACCTGGCCGAGGTGGAGTTCGACGACGTGGCCACCAGCTACCACGTCACCCTCACCGTCAAGGTGGTGTTGGTGATCGCCACCGGGGTGGCCGCCTGGCGCCACAGCGTGGCCACCAACCCTCGCCGCATCGCCCTCACCGGCGCCCTGTCCGGCCTGACCGCCGTGGGCACCGTGCTGGTGGGCGTGGCCCTGTAGCCACCTCGCCCCGGTTCACCCGCGATCCTCGGCGACCCTCAGATACCCGAGGTGAGGTAGCCGAGGTCTTCCGGTAGGGCCAGGTCCAGACCGACCTCAAAGGCGGCCCGAGCCCCGAACAGGGAGTCCATGGCCTCCCGGGCGACGTCGTAGGCCCGATGGATCTCGTCCAGCGCCCCGACTCCCACCACCGCTCGGGCCTCGATCAGGGCGTCGGCGGCCACCGCCCGGTTCTCCAGCAGCAACGCGTCCACCGCGTCGCTGGTGTTCTGCACCTCCAACAGCAGCTTCTTCATGTCGATGGCGGCGTCCCGGGCGGCGTCGTACATGCTGGTGGGGGCATCGGGATCCTCCAGCGAGGAGGTGAAGGCCGACGCCGCGTAGGGATCGTCGGTGGCGCGGTCGTCGCCGATGGCCGACTGGAACTCGAACATGGTGGTCGCGGCGGCGCTGTGGTTGGCCCGAATCTCGGCCAGGTCGCTCCAGAGATGGTCGGCCACCGCCGCGTTGTAGGCGGTGCGGGCCACCGCCAACGCGGTCAGCGCCCGACGGAACTCACCGATGGCCGACATTCGGATGTCGGCCGACAACGTGGCCCGGACATCGCCGGCCAGCGCCGTTCGGCCCACGGTGGTCGACGCCTGCTGGTAGTCGGTTCGGGCCCGGTCCAGCATCACCAGCGCCTCGTCGATTTCCTGATAGTCGGTGCGGCCCCCCACCAGCACCGACAGTGATTGGGCCATCTTGACGTAGCTCTGCTCGCCAGCCCGGCGTCCCGCCTCCGTGTCCTGCTCCTCGGCCAGGGTGGCCAGCGCCCCGGCGAGGTGTACGGAATAGCCCCCCACCGAGCCCGCTGCTTCTCCCGTTGCGCTCTCGGCCACGTCCCCGGCGGCCCCCGGCTCTTCCCCCGCTGCTCCGGGGTCACCGGGCGCGGGCGGGGCCGGCGTCAAACCGGGCGACACCGTGGCGGCGTACGCCGCGTTCACCTCGGCCAGCGTGCGACGGGCCGCATCGGCGTACACCGCCACCGACTGTTTGGCCCGGAGCGCCTCGGCCATGGCCACGACCGCCGCCTTGTCGGCGTCGTGGGCGGTGGCGTTGGCCTCGTCGTCCCAGTCGGAGATCTGGGCGAAGAACTGGGAGCGCTGGACCGCGTCAGCCGCCTCGCCGATGTGGGCACAGGCGCTGCGCAGGGCTTCCACCGCGCTGGAGTAGTACCGGGAGTCGGCGACCACCCCTCCCGGCGGGAAGTCGGCGCCCGTTGCGGATTCAACCATGGCCCCGACGCTAGTGGCGTGTGGGTAAGAATGGGGGTATGTCGGACGCGTTGACACCCGAGGAGATCGCCCGAAAAATCAAGCGGGCGGGCATCGGCAAGGCCAAATTCGACCTGTCCCAGACCACCATGCTCGGCATCATGGCCGGGGCCTTCATCGCCTTGGGCGGGGTGTTCGCCCTCACCCTGGCGGTCAACCCGGAGCTGGGCACCGGTCCCAGCCGGTTGCTCATCGGGGTGGCCTTCTCGGTGGGCCTGCTGTTGGTGGTGATCACCGGGGCGGAGCTGTTCACCGGCAACAACCTCATGGTGGCCAGTTTCTTCAGCCGCCGCATCAGCGGGCGGGAACTGACCCGCAACTGGGCGCTGGCCTTCGCCGCCAACCTCATCGGCGCCCTGGTGATCGTGTTCATGCTCTACTTCAGCCGCTGGTGGGCCCAGGGCGACTACTCGTTCTCGGTGCGGACCATCCAGATCGCCAACGACAAGGTGAACCTCTCCTTCGGCACCGGATTCGTGCGGGGGGTGTTGGCCAACGTGCTGGTGTGTTTGGCGGTGTGGCTGGCTGCCGCGGGCCGCACCCTGGTGGACAAAATGGTGGGGATCATCCTGCCCATCGCCGCGTTCGTGGCCGCCGGGTTCGAGCACAGCATCGCCAACATGTTCTTTCTGCCCCTGGGTTGGCTGGTGTCAGCCGACGCCGATGCCCTGGCCGCCGCCGGACTCACCAGCGAGCAGATCGGCCGCTTGAACTTCCCGTGGATCGTCCACAACCTGGCCGCCGTCACCCTCGGCAACATCGTCGGAGGCGCCCTCGTCGGCCTCGCCAACTGGACCGTCTACCTCCGCCGCCAGTAGTCGGCGGTGCGGGGGAGAATGGGGGGATAGCGTGGGAAGGGTGAGTGAACGGCTGGCGGGGCGGGCGGCGATGGTGACGGGGGCCGGCAACGGTATAGGGAGAGCCATTGCGCTGTTGCTGGCCGGACACGGGGCTCAGGTGGTGGTGAACGACCTGGGCACCGATGAGATGGGCGAGGGAATCGACGTCTCCCACGCCGCTCGGACGGTGGCGGAGATCGAGGCGAACGGGGGCACCGCCGTGGCCAACCACGCCGACGTGGCCACCTTTGCGGGGGCCGGGGGCGTGGTGCAGCAGGTGGTGGACACGTATGGGCGCATCGACATCGCCGTGAACTGCGCCGGGGCGGCCATCGAGGGGTCGATCTACGAAATGCCTCCCGAGCTGTACCACAAGACCATTGCCCTGCAGATGTCCCAGAAGTGGTACGTCGCCCGCCACGCCGTACCCCTGATGGTGTCCCAGGGTTGGGGCCGAGTGGTCAACACCACCTCGCACGGCGCGCTCGGCGACCTGGGCCAACCGGCATTCGCGGCGGCCATGGGCGGAGTCATCTCCATGACCAAGGCTCTGGCTACCGAGACCACCGGAACCGGGGTCACCGTCAATTGCCTGGCCCCGGGCGCCGCCACTCGGCTGCACGCCAAGTCCCACGACGACTTTCAGGCCTGGCACGAGCAGGGGATCATCGACGACGAGATGTGGCAGAGCTACCTCACCACTCCCCCGCCCGAGTATGTCGCCCCGGCGGTGGTTTGGCTCTGCACCGACACCGCCGACTACGTGAGTGGACAGGTGGTCCACGCCGCGGGCGGTCAAGTGGCGGTGTTCAACCACCTGCGGGAGGAACGGGCCATCTACCGGGGCGACCACAGCCAAGTCGACCCCTGGACGCTGGATGAACTCGATCATCTGGTGCCCCGCAACCTCTTGCCGAGACCCTGAATGACGGCCCGGTGGGTGGTGCTTCCGGAAGGGTCAGAGGGCGTGAGTGCAGACCCAGCGGTGCATGGCGATGCCGGAGGCCACCCCGGCGTTGACGGAGCGGGTGGAGCCGAACTGGGTGATGGCCAGCACCACCTCGCAAGCGGCCACCGCCTCGGGTGACAGACCGGGGCCTTCCTGGCCGAACAGGAGCACGCACCGCTCCGGCAGGTCGTGGCTCTCGATGGGCACCGCACCAGCACCGTTGTCGATACCCAACAGGGGCAGGCCGGCCCCGGCGGCCCAGGCCACCAGGTCGGCCAACTCCGGGTGATGGTGGACGTGCAGGTAGCGGTCGGTGACCATGGCCCCCCGCCGGTTCCAGCGCCGACGCCCCACGATGTGTACCGCGGCCGCCCCGAAGGCGTTGGCGTTGCGGACCATGGTGCCGATGTTGAGGTCGTGCTGCCAGTTCTCCACGGCCACGTGAAACCCGTGGCGGCGGCCGTCCAGGTCGGCCACGATGGCCTCCTGGCGCCAGAAGCGATAGCCGTCGACCACGTTGCGGGTGTCGCCCGCCTCCACCAGCTCGGGATCGAGATGAGGCAACAGCTTCTCGGTCCATCGCCGGGTACCACGCGGTTTGGCGTCTCGGCCCTCCCGGTCAGAGCCCGACGACACCGATCACACCAGCGCGGCGATGCGCTCGGCGTGCTCGTCCAGTGAGCCGAAGCTGGGGGTGAGCGCCCAGGCCCGCTTGAGGTACAGGTGGGCGTCGATCTCCCAGGTGAACCCCATGCCGCCGTGGATCTGCACGCAGTCCTTGCCGTTGTGGTCGGCGGCCTCGGCCGCGAGGATGCGGGCCCCGGACACCGCCCGGCCCACGTCGCCCAGCTCGGGGGAATCCAGCACGCAACCGGCAAAGTACAGGGCGGCCCGAGCCACCTCCTCCCGGCTGAACATGTCGGCACAGAGGTGCTTGATCGCCTGGAACTGGCCGATGGGCTTGCCGAACTGCCGCCGCTCCCCGGCGTAGGCCACGGCCAGCTCTCGGGCCCCCTGGGCCACACCCACCTGCAGGGCCGAACTCAACAGCACGGCCCGGTCGGCCCATCCCCCGGCGTCGGCCACCCGATCACCTCGGGGCAACCCGGCCATCCGGGCCAGCGGGGTCAGGGGATCCACCGATTGCACCGCCTGGCCCCCCAGGTCGGCGGCGTCCACCCGCCACACCCCGTCGCCGTCCACCACCAAAAGGGCGTCGATCACGTCGGGGTACTCCACCAGCGCCGGGCCCTCGGTGCGCTCGATGAGGCCCACCACGGCGTCGTCGGTCACCCCGGCGGCCAACAGGGTGCCCACCAACGGTCCCGGCACCAGGGCCCGCCCCAATTGCTCGTACACCAGCACGGCATCGGCCCAACCCAACCCGACCCCGCCGTCGGCCTCCGGCACCACCAAAGAGAACACGCCGGTCTCGGTCAACTCGTCCCACCGCCGCCGGTCCACGCCCCCGCAATCGGCCAGCCCCCGCACGGTGTCGATGTCGAACCGCCCCTGGCACAAGTCCCGGATGCCCTCGCTCAGCGCAACCTGATCCTCCGACAACTCGAAATCCATCTATCGCTCCCCGTTGGCGAGCACCAGGGCCACGCCGCCACCGAGCATGCCGCTTGGGCCCATCATCACCGCTCCTTGGGCAAGCCCAGGATGCGCTCGCCGATGATGTTTCGTTGGATCTGGGAGGTGCCCGCCGCGATGGACAGGCTGAGCACGTACAGCCGTGAGGCCACCAGGTCGCCGCCGGTCTGCTCGTCGCCCACGTCATCGGCGAAGGCCAGCGCCTCCCGCTCCAGCATCCGGTGGGCCAAATCGGCCATCCGCTTTTTCACCTCGGCGTAGTACACCTTGAACACCGAGCCGCCCGGGCCCGGCATCCCGGTGCGCTGGGCCTGCGAGACCACTCGCTTGGTCAACGCCCACAGGGCGTCGTACTCGGCCTGCAGACGACCGATCTCCCGGCGCACCTCCACGTCGTCCCACACCGAACCCCCCGGGCGGGGAATGAGCCGGGCCTCCGCGGCCATCTCGGCGAGCTGGGTCATGGTGCCCAGCAGCTCGCTGATGAAGGCCGTGCCCCGCTCGAAGCTGAACGTGACCATGGCCACCCGCCAGCCGTCGTTCTCGTCGCCCACCCGGTTCTCCACCGGCACCCGGACCTCGTCGAAGAACACCTCGCAGAACTCGCTGGAGCCGGCCACCGTGGTGATGGGTCGGATCTCGATACCGGGCAGGTCCATCGGGCAGATCAGCCAGGTGATGCCCCGATGTTTGGGGGCCTCGGTATCGGTGCGCACCAGCAGCTCGCAGTAGTCGGCCACATGGCCGAACGACGTCCAGATCTTCTGGCCCGACACTACGTAGTGGTCGCCGTCGCGAATCGCCCGGGTGGACAGCGAGGCCAAATCGGAGCCCGCGTTGGGTTCGGAGAACCCTTGGCACCACACCTCCTCGCCCTTCAAGATGGCGGGCAAGTGGGCGGCCTGCTGGGCCGGGGTGGCCTCGGCAATCAGCGTCGGCCCGGCGTGGAGCAGCCCCACGAAGTTGACCCCCACGTAAGGGGCGCCCATCCGGGTGGTCTCCTCCAGGAAGATCAGGTGCTCGGTGGGCGTGGACCCCCGGCCCCCGAACTCCGCCGGCCAGTTGATGCCCGCGTAGCCGGCGTCGTACTGCATTCGCTGCCAGGCCGTGTCCCACTCTCGGCGACCGGCCCAGTCCGTGCGCTCAGGAGGCGGTCCCAGGGTGGGGAGCACGGCCCCGAGCCACTCCCGCAGTTCGTCGCGAAACGCCTCCTCGGCCGCCGTGAATCGCAGATCCATCGCCGGTCATCGTATCTGCCGCCACTGGATCCATCGCTACGGCAGGGGATCCACCGCTACAGGATCTCCCGCTAAATCAGTGCCAGGAGTTGGTCCATGAGGTGGTCGATCTCGGCGGCACAGGCCACGAAGGCGGGGTCCTCCCCGCCACCGGGATCCACCACCTCCTCGGCGCCCGCGACTTCCACGTCGGCCAGCCGGAGGGCGGCCACCCGTTGGCCGAGGGGGGCTGGGCCGGGCGGCAGCTCGGCCACCAGGTGCTTGATGGTGGCCGTGCGGGCCGCGGCCTCGGGGTGCATCCGGCGCACGTAGTCCACGTGCTCGGGGGCGAAGGCCACGATGAGGTCGGCCCCGTCGGCATCGGCGGCGGTGAGCTGATGGCTGCGGTGGGCGGGATCGGCCAGGCCCAACCCCTCCAGGGCCCGCCGGGTTCGCCCACTCATGGGCAGGCCCTCGATGCTGTGGGTGCCCGCCCCGATGAACCGCACCGCCTCGGTACGGGCCCGACCCATCACCACCGCCATCACCGACCGGGCCGCGTTGCCGGTACACAGCATCACCACCGCCGGCCGGGGATCAACCGTGGCGGGACCGGTCACGCGGATCGGGCCCGGCGCTCCGCTTCCCCGGCGATGCCGGTGGCCATCCTGGCCACCACCGAGGACATGATCGGTCGCAGGATGCCACCGGTGAACGGCACCAGCGTCTCGAACCACGTGTCCCAGTGGAGCCGGCAGCTCTCGTTGCCCTCGTCGGCCACCAGCGTCAACTCCGAACGGCAATTTCGCACCGGCAGCGGCAGGTTCAACATGCGGTAGGCCATGCGGTGGGGGGGCTCGAAGGCGGTGATCTCCTCGCGGGTGTTCACCGGGCCGGTACGGAACACCCGTATGGCGCCCACCCCGTTGGGTTCGGGCGAGCCCTCCACCTCGAGGTCCACCTGCGACGCCGGTGTCCAGCGGGCGTAGAGGGCGTGATCGGTCATCACCTCCCAGGCGATCTCCTGAGGGGCGGCAATGGGGGTCGAAGACGACACGGTCTGCATGGATCAACTCAGCTCATCGGGGGCGGGCAGGGCAGGATGCGCAATCTTGGGGCGGCCGTCGCCCCGTCGGTCGGTGGTCATCCCAGGTAGGCGTCCCGGACGGCCGGGTTGGTGCGGACCTCCTCGGGCGACCCCTCGCCGATCACCTGTCCCAGGTTCAACACGGTGATGCGGTCACACTGGGCCATGACGAAGGCCACGTCGTGTTCCACCAGCAGCACCGAGCAATGGTCCTCGGCCCGAATGGCCTGGATGATCTGGCCGAGCTGCTCGGCCTCGTCGTGTTCGATGCCCGAGGTGGGCTCGTCCAACAGCAGCAGCTTGGGACGAGCCACGATGGCCCGGGCCAACTCCACCATCCGGGCCCGAGCGATGGGCAACTCCCCCGCCGGGGTGTCCCGGACATCGGTCAGGCCGCACCGCTCCAGCACCTCATCGGTCCGTTCGCGCCGCCGGGCTTCGATGCGACGGCGGGACGGCCAGGCGACCAAGTCGGCGGCAATGCCTCCCCCGCCCCCTTCCCACTCCAGCGCAGAGAGCACGTTGTCGGCCACCGACAGCCAGCCGAAGGGCTGCTGGCGCTGAAAAGTGCGGCGGATGCCCCGGCGGGCCCGCCAGGTGGCCGGTCGCCCGGTGATGTCCTCGCCCTCCAGCCGGATGGCCCCGGCGCTCGGCGTGTTCACCCCGGTGATGCTGTCGAACAGGGTGGTCTTGCCCGCGCCGTTGGGCCCGATGAGCCCCCGAATCTCGCCGGGGGGCACCGCCAGGGACACCCCGTCCACGGCCACCACGCCACCGAAGCGCACCACCACACCCTCGACCGCCAACAGGGCGCCGTCCGCCTCGGGGGTCCGCTCTGCCACCGCCGTCGCCCCCTCCGTGCTCATCCCCGCCACGCTATCAACCCGCAACCGGTCAGATGCCCAGCGCCGCTGCGATGCGGTTCCGGTGCCAGGCGGCGTCTCCCCAACAGGCCGACAGCGCCCAGCCCCGCTTCATCCACAGATGCAGGTCGTACTCGAAGGTGTAGCCGATGGCCCCGTGGCACTGCAGGGCGGTGCGGGCGGCCAGATCGACCGCCTCGGAGGCCAGCGCCTTGGCCAGCGACACGTCCCGGCTGCGGTCACCGTCGTCGGTGGCAAGGCACCAGGCGGCCCGATGGACCGCCGGGCGGGCGAACTCCACCTTCAGGGCGGCGTTGGCCAGGTGGTGCTTGACCGCCTGGTAGGAGCCCACCGGCTTGCCGAACTGATAGCGCTGGGCCACGTAGTCCACGGTGGCCTCGAGCAGGTACTGGGCCACGCCCACGCACAGCCCGGCCGCCGCCCCGGCGGCCCGGTCGAAAGCCCGGGCCGGATCGGCGTCGAGCACCACCGAGTCTCCGTCCACCTCGAACAGGCGGCGGGAACCGTCCACCGACGGGTGCTCCACCAGCGACGCCCCGGCCACCTCCACCGCCCGAACGTCCTCACCGACCAGCACCACCAGATCACACGACGCCGCCCCCACCGCGTAGCCCCCGACCGGGGCCGCCCCCAGCGTGGCCGCACCGGTGGCCGCCCGTTCCAGCCAGGCCTCGGCCACCGGCCCGCCCGCCTCGGCCAGCGTGGGCAACCCCACCGCGGTGTGCTCCAACAGCGGCTCGGGCAGGGCGGCCCGGCCCGCCTCCTCCAGCAACAGCACCAGGTCCACCTCGTCCATGCCCAGACCGCCCGCCGACGCCGGTGCGGTCATGCCCACCACGCCCATCTCGGCCAACTCCGCCCACAGCCCGTCGGTGCGCCCGGTGCCGGAGTCCCACGCCGCCCGCACCACCGCCGGGGGGCACTCCTTGGCCAGGAAATCCCGCACCACCTCCTGGAACATGCGCTGATCGTCGCTGAACGAGAACTCCACGGCTATCCCCTCTCGGCCCCGCCGGCGGGGCCGGGCCGTGGCGCCCGATATCTCGACGTCATCGCCGGGGCAGTCCGAGCACCCGCTCGGAGATGATGTTTCGCTGGATCTCGTTGGTACCGGCGTAGATGGGTCCCGACAGGGCGAACACGTAGCCGTCCATCCACGAGCTGTCGGCCCGCTCGCCGTCGCGCCCCAACAGCCGCAGGGCGGTGGCGTGCAGCTCCACGTCCAGTTCCGACCACAGCACCTTCATGAAGCTGGCCTCGGCCCCGATGGGCGCACCGCCCCGCAGTCGGGCCTCGGTGGCGTAGGTTTGCCAGCGGTAGGCCTGAGCCCCCATCCAGGCCCCCACCACCTGGTCCCGCCGGTCCCCGTCCGGTCCCTGACGCTCGGCCTGGGCCTTGTAGAGGGCCACCAGCCGGTCGGCGGCGGCCGTGAACCGGCCGGGCGCCCGCAGGTTGAGCCCCCGCTCGCTGCCGGTGGTGGCCATGGCCACCGCCCACCCCTGCCCCTCATCGCCCAACAGGGCACTCTGGTGGATCCGGGCCCCGTCGAAGAACAGTTCGGCGAAGCCGGGCTCGCCGTCCAGGCGACCGATGGGCCGGGCCTCGAAGCCCTCGGTGTCGCCGTCCACCAGCAGGTAGCTCAACCCGGCGTGGCGCTCGGAGTCGGGGTCGGTGCGCACCAGGCAGAAGAACCAGTCGGCGAACGCCCCCCGGGAGCACCACGTCTTCTGGCCCTCGACCACGAAGTACTCGCCGTCGCGCCGGGCCTTGGTCTTGATGCCGGCCAAGTCCGACCCGGCGTCGGGCTCCGACCAGCCCTGAGCCCAGATCTCGTCGCCTCGGGCCATGGGACGAAGGAAGCGATCCTGCTGCTCGGGGGTGCCGAAGTCGAAGATGGTGGGGGCCAACAGGCTCACCCCGTTGGACGACACCCGTCCCGGCGCCCCCGACGCCCAGTACTCCTCCTCGAAGATCAGCCACTCCACCAGCGACGCCTCCCGGCCGCCGTAGCGCTTCGGCCACGACACCACCGCCCAACCGGCGTCGAACAGCACCTGCTCCCAGGCCCGGTGTTGCTCGAACCCCTCGGGGGTGTCCATCGAGGCCAGGGGCTCGGCCGGCACGTTCTCGGCCAGCCAGGTGCGGGCCTCGTCCCGGAATGCGGCCTGCTCGGGAGTGAACGACAAGTCCATCAGCGGGAAACCCCAGGCCCTGTCGGCTCGGCCAGGCGGTCCAGCGCGGCGACGGCCTCGGCCACCACGGTTTGGATGATCTCTCGGCAACTGGGCAACGAGTCGATGTTGCCCACCACCTGGCCGGTGGGCAGGATGCCCACCTCGGGGTGGCCGTCCACCATGGCCGCCTTGGTCATCATGGGGGCGTTGGCCGCCATGGCCATCTGGGCCCAGGAGAGGTCGAGGCTGCGGCGCATGGCCAGCCCCTCCGACAGCAGTTGGCGGTAGCCCACCCCGGTGAGGGACCGGAAGCGGAGGGCGTTGCGGGCCGCCCGCACGAACGACAACGGTCCCGACCGCTCCAGCTTGTTGATCACGTCGGTGTTGATCACCCGCTGGGGCACCCCGTCGACCGCGGTGGTGACCACCGTGCCGGTGAGCTTGGTGGCCAAGTAGATCGACTTCACGTGGTCGGGAACGTCGCTGTCGGACGACAACAGGAAGCGGGTGCCCATGGCGATGCCGTCGGCCCCGAAGGCCAACGCCGCGGCCAGCGAGCGCCCGTCGAGCATCCCGCCCGCCGCGATCACCGGGATGTCCACCGTGTCGATCACCGCAGGCAGCAAGAGCGAGGTGGCGATGGGACCGGTGTGGCCCCCGCCTTCGGCGCCCTGGGCGATCACCGCATCCACCCCCCAGGCGGCCACCTTCTCGGCGTGGCGGGGAGCGCCGATGGTGGGCACCACCGCCACCCCGGCGTCCTTCAGTTTCTTCACGATGACCTCGCCGGGAGCCTGGGCGAAGCTGGCCACCGGCACCCCGGCGGCGATCACGTGGTCCACCCGGCGGTCGATGTCGGCCGCGTCGGTGCGCAGGTTCACCCCGAAGGGCCGGTCGGTGGTGGCCGCCACCTCGTCGATGGCCGCCACCATCTGATCGAAGGTCAACGGCGCCGCCGCGATGATGCCCAGCCCGCCGGCGTTGGCCGTGGCCGCCGTCAGCCGGGCCCCCGACACCCAGCCCATGCCGGTTTGCACGACGGGGTGCTCCACCCCGAACAGCTCGCACAGCCGGGTGTGCAGGCGCGGGTCGGCGCTCATCGACCGATCAGCGGAACTCGGCCTTGCGGGCACCGGCGGGGTCGAGCACCTCTCGGATCAAGCGCAGTTCCTCGGCGGTGGGCAGCCGGGTCTCGGGTACCTCGTCGGTGCCGGCCAGCTCGAAGGCGGTGGCCTCGGTCACCTGCTCGACGGTCACCCCCGGATGGACCGAGACGATCCGCATGCGGTGGTCGTGGGTGCGAAAGTCGAACACCCCGAGGTTGGACACCACCCGGCGCACCTCGTGGAAGCGGTTGGCCGGAGCCCCCAGCTCTCGCATCCGGTCGTACCCCGGACCCGACACCACGTCCACCGAGGCCACGAAGGAGCGGGGAGAATGGTTGGGCACCCAGTAGCTGGTGGTGTGGTTGACCAGGTTGCCGGGCGCGCCTCGCAGGCCGAGGAGCTGGGCCTTGGGTCGGCGGAAGTCGCCGATGGCGGCGATGTTCTGGTTGCCCCACTGGTCGATCTGGCTGGCCCCCATCATCACGTGGCGCTTGCCCGACCACACGATGTCGAACACGGTGCGGTAGGGCACCCACGACTCCACCACTTTGGGGGCGTCGGGGTCGCCCACCGGAAAGTCGTTGGCCGCCAGCACCGACACGGTGTCGGTGTACACCAGGTCGGGCTCGAAGGTGGCCCGGGCCAACCGGCCGCCCACGATGGGGACGGTGCCGATGGGATTGCACAGAATCTCGCCGTCGCCCCGGAAGGCCTCGGCGCAGGCCACCACGCAGATCTCGTCGATGGTGACGTCGGCAGGCACGCTCATGACCGGGCCTCCAACGCTTTGCGGTAGTCGGCATGGGACGAGGTCTCGAGGTAGGTGCGGCGGAAGGCCTCCCACGCCTCGGGGTCGCGGGCGGTGGCCGCGTACTCCCGCTGGAAGGGCTCGTCGCGTCCGTAGTCGGGGGGGCATTCGGTGAAGTGCGCCCCGTGGGGGGCCTCCACCACCCCGTCGGTGAAGATCCGCTGAATGCGCAGGGTGTGGACCGAGCCCTCGTCCAGCAGGTTCTCGGTGGGCACGATCTTCTCGGCGCTCATGTAGGTCTTTTCGGCGGCCATGGCGAAGAGATCGTCGAAGTAGAGATCGGGCCCCAGGAACTGGCCGTTGCCTGCGGCGTCGGCCCGGTTCATGTGGATCAGGGCGGCGTCCAGCCGAAAGGCGGGAATGGCCACCAACTCCTCCCCGTCGTCGTAGGGCGACCTCACCGTGCGCAGCTCGGGGTTCATCGTCAACATGTCGGAGCCCAGCCCGGCTCGGGTGGGGTAGAACGGCACCCGGTGGGCGGCGGCCAACAGCCCCAGGTAGAAGGCCCCCTCGTCCAGTTCGGTGAACTCGATGGCCCCGCTCTGGCGGGCCTGGCGGAAGTGGGGTTCCAGCGGAATGGAGTCGAGGGACACGAATCCGTAGATCGCCCGGCGGAGCTTGCCGGTGGCACACAGCAGGCCGATGTCGGGGCCGCCGTAGGCCACCACGGTGAGGTCCTTGAGGTCGGAGCGCAGGATGGCCCGCACCAGCGACATGGGCTTGCGCCGCGACCCCCAACCGCCGATGCCGATGGTCATGCCGTCGCGCAGCTCGGCGACCACCTCGTCCTCGGTCATCCGCTTGTCGACCATTCCGGCGACGATAGCCCGCTGCTGTGACCGGTCCCACACCGCCGACCCGTCCCGCCCCGTGGCCCCTGTCGGTTGCCCCCGCGACCGGTCCCCGATGGCCCCGACGGTCCCCCAGGGGCGTAGTGATGTTCCCGGCGTCGCCATCGGGCACACTGGCAGCAATGGACAACCTGGATTTCACCGGCAGGACCGTCATCATCACCGGCGGCACCAAGGGACTGGGCCGAGGCCTGGCCACCCGCTTTGTGGCCGCCGGGGCCGACGTGGTGATCTGCGCCCGCCGCCCCCCGGAAACGCCGGTGACCGTCGAGGGCCGCGAAGCCGTGTTCGTGGCCGCCGATGTGCGCGATCCCGAACAGATCGCCGGGGTGGTGGCCACCGCCACCGACCGCACCGGGCGGGTGGATGCGCTCGTCAACAACGCGGGCGGGGCCCCGCCGGCCGAGTCGGCCACGGTGTCGCCCCGGTTCAACGAGAAGATCGTGGCCCTGAACCTGCTGGCCCCCATGGCCTTCTGCCAGGCCGTGTACCCGGTGATGCAGGCCCAGGACACCGGCGGGGTGATCCTCAACATCTCCTCGGTGTCGGGCGTTCGACCCAACCCCATGGGCGTCGCCTACGGGGCGGCCAAGGCCGGCCTGGTGAACCTGAGCGAGACCCTGGCGGTGGAGTGGGGCCCCAAGATCCGGGTGCTGACGGTGACGGTGGGCCTGATCGTCACCGACGACGCCCACCTCTACTACGGCGACGAGGCGGGCATCGCCGCCGTGGGCGAGACCATCGCCCTGGGCCGCATGGGTCGCCCCGACGACGTGGCCGACGTGTGCCTGTTCCTGGCCTCGCCCCTGGCCCGGTGGATGTCGGGGGCCAACGTGAAGGTCCACGGCGGCGGGGAGAAGCCGGCCTATCTGGGGGCATCCACCGGCGAGGTGGCCGCCGAGGGCGGCTGAACGGGGGCGGGGCCGGGTGGGGGTACACATCCCGTTTCTGACCGAACCCGAGGTGGATTACGGCGCCGCGGTGGAGATGGCCCCCGGCCTGCGCCGGGTGGTGGCCCGCAATCCCGGCAAGTTCACCTACCGGGGCACCGGTACCTACATCGTGGGCCGGGAACGGGTGGCCATCGTCGATCCCGGCCCCGACGACGCCGCCCACATCGCCGCCGTCCTGGCGGCGGTGGAGGGTGAGCGGGTGGAGGCCCTGCTCGTCACCCACACCCACCGGGACCACTCCCCGGCGTCCCGGGCGGTGGCCGACGCCACCGGTGCGCCTGCCTACGGTTTCGGCCCGCATCCCGCCGCCGACGGTGACGACGGCAAGAACGAGGAGCGGGGTGACCTGGCCTTCGTCCCCGACGAGCCGGTGGTCCACGGCGACGTGGTGGAGGGGCCGGGGTGGAGCTTCGAGTGCCTCTACACCCCGGGGCACATCTCCAATCACATCGCCTACCGCTGGCAGGAGGCGTCGGGGGTGTTCACCGGCGACCACGTCATGGGCTGGTCCACCACCGTCATTCCCCCGCCCGACGGCAACATGACCGACTATCTGGCCAGCCTGCGCTTGTTGGCCGACGCCCCCGACGACCGGGCCTACTGGCCCACTCACGGGCCGCCGGTCACCGAGCCCCACGCGCTGGTGGAGGCCCTGTACGCCCACCGCCTCGACCGGGAGCGTCAGATCATGGACTGCCTGGCCCCAGGGCCGGCCACCATCGCCCAGATGGTGGAGGTGATGTACGCCGAGGTGGCCCCCGAGTTACACGAGCCCGCGGCCCGGTCAGTGCTGGCCCACCTCATCGCCATGACCGCCGACGGCCGGGTGGGCACCGACGGTCCAACCGGCACCGACGCGCTGTACTACCGGGGTACCCCGTAGGGACGGGGCCCCTCAAGCCACCACTCCGGTCGAGCGGAGGGCGTCCATCTCGGCGGCCGAGTAGCCCAACTCCTCCAACACCGCGTCGGTGTCGGCGCCGGGGGGACGAGACTCCACCGCGGGCACCGACGGGGTGCCGCCGAACCGGGGAGCGGGCCGGGGCTGACGCACGCCGCAGGCGTCGAAGAACGAGTCTCGGGCTTGGGCGTGGGGATGATCCGGCGTCTCGCCCATGGACAGCACCGGGCTGACACAGGCGTCGGTGCCGTCGAACACCGCCATCCACTCGTCGAGGGTGCGGGAGGCGATCGCGGCCCCCACACGCTCCTTCATTTCCGGCCAACGGCTGCGGTCCATCTGCTCGGGTAGGTCGTCGGCGGTGGCCAGGCCGATACCGGCCATGAACTCGGCGTGGAATTGGGGTTCGATGGCCCCCACTGCCAGCCAGCGGCCATCGGCGGTGCCGTACACCTCGTAGAAGTAGGCCCCGGAATCCAAGAAGTTGGCCCCCCGCTCGTCGGTCCAGAACCCGCCGGCGTGGGCCGCGTACAGCGGCGACAGCAGGTAGGCCGCCCCGTCCACCATGGCCGCATCCACCACCTGGCCGTCACCACCCCGGGCCACCTCCAACAGGGCGGCCATCATGCCCAGCACCAGGAACACCGACCCGCCCCCGAAGTCGCCGATGAGGTTGAGCGGCACCGTTGGGGTTTGGCCCGCCCGTCCGATGTGGGCCAGCGGACCGGCCAACGAGATGTAGTTGATGTCGTGTCCGGCCCGCTCGGCCAGCGGCCCCGTCTGGCCCCACCCGGTCATCCGCCCGTAGACCAGGGCCGGGTTGCGGGCCAGGCACGCCTCGGGCCCTACCCCGAGGCGTTCGGCCACCCCAGCCCGAAAGCCCTCGAACAAGCCGTCGGAGGCCTCCACCAGCCGCAGCACCGCCTCCACCCCCTCGGGCTGTTTCAGGTCGACGGCCACGGTGCGCTTGCCCCGCTCCATCGGCCCCGACTGCGACCCCACCGGGCTGCCCGAACCGCCCACCCGGTCCACCCGCACCACCTCGGCGCCGAGGTCCGAGAGCATCATCCCGGCGAAGGGTGTCGGACCGATGCCCGCCAGCTCGATGATGCGCATTCCGTTCAGCGGGCCCATGGGCCTACGGTATGTCGCCGAGGGCCGACACCCGAAAGGGAGACCAACCAATGAGCACCGATCAGCGAAAGACCGCCCTGGTCACCGGAGCCAGCCGGGGCATCGGCCGGGCCAGCGCCATTGCCCTGGCCCGGGCCGGATTCGACGTGGCCGTGTCGGCCCGCACCCTGGTGGACGGATCGGGCCGGGACATGTACGACCCCGAACTGGCCATACCCGGTGGGCTTGACACCACGGTGGCCGCCATCGAGGCCGAGGGGGGCCGGGGGTTCGCCTTCGTCATGGACCTGTTGGACCGGGCCAGTGTGAACGCCTGCGTGGCCGACGCCACGGAGCGCCTGGGGCATTTGGACGTGTTGGTGAACAACGCCATCTACCAGGGCAAGGTGAGCATGACCCCGTTCACGGAGCTGGACGAGCCCGAGGTCCACAAGCTGTTCGAGGGCAACGTGTTCGCCCAGATGGCCATCACCGAGCAGGTGCTGGCCGCCATGGCCGGGCGGGGTTCGGGCACCATCATCAACATGATCTCGGCCTCGGCCTACACCGACCCGCCCGGACCCATCGGCAAGGGTGGCTGGGGCATGGCCTACGCCATGAGCAAGGCCGCCTTCAGCCGCATGACGCCCCACCTCCACGTGGAACACGGCGGCGACGGCATCCGGTGCTTCAGCATCGACCCCGGCTACGTGATCACCGAAGCCGCCCGAGCCCGCAACACCGCGGGCTCGTTTCCCTACCCTGGCGGCGAGCCCGCCACCATCGGCGCCGTGGTGGCCTGGTTGGCCACCTCCCCCGACGCCGACCAACACCTCGGCGGCATCGTCTACGCCCAAAGCGAATACCACAAACAAGGCCTGTCGGAGGCCGACTAGTTGTCCCTGGCCGGGAGTTTGGTGTCGGGTTCTTGACTGTCAAAGCACCACAGTTGCGTGTCGATATGCGCACGGAACTGCTGGTTGACCTAGATCTGCGCCGGCGTTTCAAGGGTTTTGGTCTACGCGGCCCGGGACCGTCCTCCTTTAGGTTGGTTGAGGTGCTGACGGTACCTGCCGCTGCGTTGGCTCTTGGCCCGCAACTTGCCGACGACGAGAAGTAGTTGGCGCGTGGCGGAATCCAGGAATGCCCCCGGTGGAGGAGAGTCGAACTCCCCCCGCGTTGCGCCGGCGTATGCGACCGGAGGTGGCGGGGTGACGTTCGAGCGCCGTGTCGCTGTTCGTTATCTGGCGGCGATGCTGACCGGCGCAGCCCGGTCCGAGGCCGAGGGTTGGCGAGTCACTGAGGTCGCCTTCCAGCAGGGGCAGGCCGGACCCCCTGATGACCTCCACATCCGCCTGGCGCGAGAAGGCGAGGAACAGGTGTCGCTCGAACTCCGGGTCGCAGTGAGGCGCAGCCCGGTTTTCGTGCGAAGCGACGCGGACACAAGGAAACTCATCGGCGCTCTAGTGGAAGCCCTCTGGACGCCGATGGAGCCTGGCATTGAACGTCGTCTCGTCGTGACCGTCGCCGGCCACCAGACCAGCGCATCCCAGCTTGCGGAGTTGACGGACCTCGCCAGGAGCATGGACGCTGAGGCGCTCGCTGTGGAGATGGCGACTGACGGCCGTCCCCGACAGGAACTCAGGAGTCGCTACGAGCACGTTCGGGATCTCGTAGCCGCCGCACTTCCATCGGACGGTGACGCTGCCGCAACGACCTGGCAGCTCTTCGAGCGGTTGCACGTCTCGATGCCCCGCCTCGAATCTCCGGACGAGGCTGACTGGACGGCTCTCCTCACCGAACTCGAGAGCTGGGCCCGCGCTCAGACTCCGGTAGGCGCAGATGTGCTCCGAGCCAAGTTGGAGTCGCTCGCCGCGGACTACTCGCCGCACGCCGCCACGGTTCAACGCACAAGGCTCGCTCGCGACGCGCACGCAGCGCTGCGGACCGACCGCCACGCGGCGGCAGCGGCCTGGGAGGAGCTGCGTCGGCTGGATCGCGAGGCTCGTGACCGCGTTCGATTGACTTGTGGAAACGACGGCGTCCAGCTTCCCCGTGACAAGGCCGTGGCTGCGCTCGCAGAGGCACTCGAAGACTCCCCGGTCCTGATCGTCACTGGCGACTCCGGGACAGGCAAGAGCGCATTGGTGCGAGTCTTCGTGGAGCAGCAGGAGCGATCCAAACCCGAGGACATCGAAGCCGTCGTCCTGAATCTTCGCCAGCTTCCTCCTCGCCCTACTGAGTTTCGGAAAGCGCTGGGAGCCCCGCTGGAGCAGTTGTTCTCTGAGATGCACGCACCTCGCCGGCTCCTGGTGCTCGACGGCGCCGACATCCAAGCCGAGAGAGACGAAACCCCGCTCCACAGCCTGGCCCGCTCAGCTCTGGAATCTGGCGTCGCTGTGTGCATGGTGGCCACCTCGGAGGGCCGCGCCGCCGTCGAAGGTGTCGCCGCGGACCTCGGCGTCAACGTGGCTCACCATGAGGTGGTGGGCCTGACCAACGAGGAGATCGACAGCCTCGTAGAACAAATTCCGTCGCTTCAACGCCTGGCCGGCGACCCGCATAGTCGAGAGCTGCTGCGACGACCGGCGCTAGCCGACCTTCTCGCACGAGCAGGCGGCGATGACCTACCACTGAGCGAATGCGACGCCATGGATGCCGTCTGGGCAGGCCTCGTTCGCAATCACGAGCGATCCGTGCGCGGGACCCCGGACGCACGCGAACAAGTGGTCAGGCAGCTCGCCGCGAATGCCCTCGAACCGGGCAGGGCGGAGCCGGGGCAATTGGACGCACAGGCACTCGACGGGCTGAAGCGTGACGGCGTGCTGCACTCAAGCGAGTCCACGTGGTCAGCCTTGCCCTCGTTCACCCACGACATACTCCGCACCTACGCCGTCGCAGGAGTCCTCGGTCAGGACACTCAGCCAGTCGAAAGGCTGAAGCGATACAACACGCCGCGCTGGGCTCTACCGGCCATGCGCCTGGTCGTCGAGAAGCGTCTTCGCAGTAGGGACCCGACTGCCCGCTGGACGTTGCAGGACGCGCAGCACAAATTCGATGAACTCGCCGCCTCAGGTTTTGGACTCCGCTGGTCCGACGTCCCGTCGGAAGCGGCTCTGGGCCTGCCGGAGACACGAGAGCTGCTTGCCGAATCGTGGGAGGAACTCAATGCCGAGAACGGGAGTGGCCTGAAGCGAACACTCCGCGTGGTTGACCTGCGGTTCCGGCGCTCAGGGATTCCCGACCGTCTGGTCGCCCAGGAATTGGCCGCGCTGCTTCTCGAGCACGGCTGGCCCGAGGGCGCCAGCGCTGAGGCGGTGAAGTTCATTGAGGGGTGGTTGCTCAGTCTTGTGATCGTGCCCACCCCCGCCGGTGACAACAACCGCCGGCGCCTGCTCGAGCTGCTCTTGCATCGCGTGAGCGAAGGCGACCGACGAGGGCGTGAGTTGGCTGAAGCGGAGGCGGCGCGCCTGGCGTCACGTACACCCGAGGAGGTCGCCGAGGATGAAGCTCGGGCAGCACAATTCGCTTTCCTCTCATCGATCCCTTTCGAGGAGGACGACGACTTCGACTTTCCTGCGAGAGACCTTCCCGGCGAGCTGACGCTCGAGTCGACGGTCCGTTGCTTGGCTTTTCTCGGCCCGGACATGGGCCGCGAAGGCGAGGCCCTGCTCCGGCGGGTAGCCGACCGGGACCCTGACCATCTGGCGCCCGCGCTCGAGTACCCACTGGCCGGCGAAGCGATTGCCCAGTTCGACCCGAAGCTGCTCACCGACCTCACCCAGGCCTACTACATCGAGCGGCCGTTCCGACGCGACAGCTTTGGGAACGAGGGCATCCGTCGCCACGTACACGAAGCCTTCAGGCCGTTGGCCGCGTACGACCGCGGACCCTTCCTTGCCATGTTCCGCCACGACTTCATCCGTGGGGTGGGCTGCTTGAACCGAATGCTGAATCACGCTGCCCGCGCCAGGTCCAAGACCCAGGGCGAGCGTGACCAAGCTGATCCGCAGGACGGTGTGGCACTTGAACTGAACCTCACCGGCTCGCCGGGGACGTACGTCGGCGATGAGAACTCGTGGCGTTGGTATCGAGGTACGGGCGTGGGCCCCTACCCTTGCATGAGCGCACTGCAGGCGCTCGAGGTCGTCGTCGACGAACTCATCAAGGAAGGGCAGTTGACGCCGGACAGACTCGCCCGATTCCTGCTCACCGACTGCGACAACCTGGCCATGCCCGGTCTCGTCTACGGAATGCTGGTGCGTCATCTGAACTCGGGCACCGCTGCCATCGACCCGTTCCTCTCAGAGCCAAGGGTCTGGCACCTCGAGGTCGGTCGAGTGCTAAGCGAGCGTTCGATCCTCGCGGCAGGCGGAGCACCCGTGACGGCCCCCGAGCGACGCGACTGGAACCCGTGGCATGTCGCCATGGTGTTGGCCCTGAGCGCAGACGATGCTCGCGGCGAACAACTCCGAAGGGTGGGCGCCCGGCTTGAAGCCCGCTCCCGGGAAATCGGGGAGGACGCCACCACCGCGCGGCGTTGGGCCGCGGCGCTCGATCGGAACTCGTACGACATGACCCAGACCGACGAAGGCATCCTCGTCCAGCAGCGCGAGGACCCGGAGGACGCCGAGGCCTTCAAGACGCAGCGTGCGGACTTCACACGCTTCTCCGAGTCATTGCGGCTTGAGTCCCGCTATGCCGACCGTTTCGATCAGGCCCATAAGCCGCCCCCACTGGTGCTCGCGGAACTCGCCGCTGACCTGGGGGTCGCACGCGACCTGCTGGTCAACCGGCCCCCCGATGGGCATCAGCAGGAGGCTCGGGGTCCCACCGCCACCGCGGCCGCTGCCCTTGAAGGGGCTTACCTCGACAATCTCGACGTCCCACTCCACGATCTTCTGTGGTCCACCCAGGTGCTCCTCGACGTCGTCGCGGAGCGCATGGGGCGTACGCCCGACGTCTCGGAGGACATCCAGTTGTTCTCAATCGGCGCGGACCGATCAGCCGCGCGGGGCCTGCCACTCCTACTCACACCTGCTGCCGCGGAACTCCGCCAAGCACTCGCTGATCTGGGAGCCGCGCCGACGGAAGAGGCGCTCACGTGGTTGTTCACCCTGGCCCCGAAAGAGGTGCGCATCTTCGCCAGTCGAGCGCTCGACCCGGTGTGGGCATCACCCTGTGACGGGGTGCCCTGCCACCACAAGATCGCCTTCGACCTGGTGGAGGCTTCTGTGCGCCACGCCCCGCTGCGACGATCGTCATTGAATCCGGAAGACAACCAAGAGCCGCTGTCCGGCCCTCTGGTCCGGGCGCTGGCGGCGGCCTCGGAGCAAGACGTGGTCGCTCCCGATCTCAGTCCAGGGCTTCGAGCGCTCGGAGCGGAAGCACGTCACTCGACCTGTGTGCATCCCGCAGCGACCGACCTGCTGGTCGCCGTCTTGGCGGCGCATCGACGCAGCGTCAAGACGTTCGAGCACGGCTACATCCAGAGCGAATCCGATGCCCTATTCGCTGCGCGAGCCACCTTGACGGTCGCAGCTAGTGGGAACAATGAGCTGCTCTTGGAGCACGCCCGCGACCTCGCCGCGGACGCTACGCACGCCTTGCGAGACTTCGTGGTAGCGATCGCAGCCGCAGCGGAAGAACGCTCCGACCTAGCAGAAGCCGCGCGAGGAGTATGGCCGCAGCTCATGCGCGACGTCTTGGGCCTGTTTGCCCGCACTCAGGCAGCGTCAGGGGACAGTCTGAAGGACGTTGGTAGTCGCCCATCGCGGATCCGGAGAGCGTTTGACCGCGTCCGCACCAGGCTGCGCCGCGCTGGCCGACGAAGCCGGGGGCGAGCTCATATGCATTGGCGAGATTCAGCCTTGTCATCGCTCCTGCCGCACATGACCCAAGAGCACCGGCACCACTTCAGGGAGCTGACGTGCGAACCGATCCGCTGGCCTGTACCGCAACAGTGGCGGACCGAAGTCGACACTTGGGTCAACGCGTCGGATGGCGGTCTCGAGGCAATCGACGCCATAGTCCACATGTTGCAGTCCCAGCCGATTGAGGAGCAGGCATCAATAGGCATCGAGTGGGTCGAACGACTCGTCGCCAAGAACCCAGAGGACTGCCAGACTGACCTACTCCCAGCATGGCTGCGCGAAGTCCGGTACTACTGCGGTGAGGAAGAACTGCCCAATTGGCAGCGGCTCGTCGACATTCTGGTGGTCCACGGCGATACCCGGGTCCGAGACCTCGCCGACTGACGTTCCGCCGACCAGGGATTCCCCGACGCCACCAAGGCGTCATTCACAACAGGCGCCTGACCCGCATTGCGACAGCCGATTGAATCCGGCTCACACACTCAATGACCCATCACCAAACCCCCGGACAAGGACGACTACTGCCTCGGATCAACGTAGGCGACTAGTCGAGAGCCCAATCCTCCAAGGGGATGGCGGCCTCGGCACCGGCCGGGTTGAGGCCGTCGGATGAGAATTGGGGTGAATGCGGACGAGTGAAGCTGGCTAGACTAGGACCATGACCACCCTTCTGGTGAACACACATGAGGCCAAGAGTCGACTGTCCGAGCTGATCAGAGAGGCAGAATCGGGTAGTCATGTCATTGTGGCCCGCAACGGCCGACCGGTGGCGAAGATCATCGCCTGGCCACCCCAGGACCCAGAAAGGGTGCTCGGGTCCTGGGCCGGTCGAGTGAGCATTTCCGGCGACATCGTCGGCTCCGACGACGAGGTGATCGCAATATTCGAGAAATCAGCGGAGGAAACCCTCGATTGAGACTGCTTCTCGATAGCCACGTGGTCCTCTGGGCCCTGGGCGAATTTGACGCTTTGGGGCCGACGTGCCGCCAGAGAATTGTGGAGGCGAGTGAGGCCCACTTCTCGCCAGTCACGCCCTGGGAACTCGGCATCAAGCGTGCCAAAGGCAGAATCGAATACCCCGAAGGCTTGGTGGATGAACTGATGAAGTGCGGCTTCAAAGAGCTGCCCATCACCTCGACCCATGCCAACTTGGCCCCTCTGCTGCCTCCTCACCACCGAGACCCGTTCGACCGCATGCTCATTGCCCAGGCGCAGGCGGAGTCACTCACCCTGGTCACCGCTGACCACCAGTTCGTCCACTACGACGTTCCTACCCTCGACCCACGCCTCTGAGGCCCGACGGAGGTCGGCTTTCCCGCCCTTCGGTGGAGGAGGGGGTCAGGTGAGGAAGTTCTGGCGGAGGCGGTTGATGGTGTCGGGTTGGACGCCGTGGGCGGTGGCGTAGCCTTCGAGGCCGCCCCAGTTATGGTCGATGATGTCCAACAGCTCGGTCATGGCCGAGGTGGGGGCGGTGATGATGTCGTCGGGCAGGCGGGCCCACACCTCTTCCATCTCCGGCATCTCGGCCAGGGCGCGCTCCCGAATGGCCTCCGCCGCCGGGGCGGTGGCCGCGTAGTCGGCCACGATGTCCTGGGGGCTCACCCCCACCAACCCCAGGACCATGGCGGCCAAACAGCCGGTGCGGTCCTTGCCCGCCATACAGAAAAAAGCGGTGGGCCACCGGTCGGCGTCGGCCACCAACTCGATGGCCGCGGCATAGCGGGGCCCGCCGCTGCGGATCATGTTCTCGTAGAGCTGAGCGAACGTGAGGTCCTCGAAAACGGTGTCGGGCGGCCGCATGGCGTGCAGGGAGCCGTCCACGGTGCTCACGTGGTGTTCCTCGATGCCGTGGGCGGGATCCAACACCCCTACCCGCTCCCGCTCGTCATCGGCCCGCAGATCCACCGCGGTGCGCACGCCCAGCCGACCGGCCACCACCTCGACGTCGGCCACGCTGAGCCGGTGCAACGAGTCGGCCCGAAACAGCACCCCCCACCGGGTGACGCCGCCCAGGGCGCTGGCGTATCCGCCCAGATCCCGGAAATTCATGCACCCGTCCAACGGGATGCGCCGCACGGGGCTCATCAACACATCCTCCGAGTCACGACCAGCCCGCCCGCTCAGGGGTGCTGCGAACTGACCGACACCACCTCACCGGTCATGTAACTGGCGTAGTCGCTGGCCAAGAACACCATCACGTTGGCCACCTCCCACGGCTCCGCCGCCCGATCGAACGCCTCCAACGACACCAGATCATCCAGAAACTCCTGGCTGGACACCTTGGCCAGAAACGGATGCATGGCCAAACTGGGCGCCACACAATTCACCCGCACCCCCGCCTCGGCCGCCTCCATCGCCGCACACCGGGTGAGCGCCATTACCCCGGCTTTGGCCGCCGCGTAATGGCACTGTCCCGCTTGCGCCCGCCAGCCCATCACCGAGGCGTTGTTGACGATCGCCCCCGATCGTCGCGGCATCATGTGGCGCAGCGCCGCCCGGGTGGCCCGCATGGTGCCGTTGAGGGTGACGTCGAGCACCACGTGCCACTGCTGATCGGTCATGTCCACCAAGTCGGCGGTGCCCCCCAACCCGGCGTTGTTGATCATCACGTCCACGTGGCCGAACTCGGCGACGGCGGCGGCCAATAGCCCCTGCACGTCGTCCTCCACCGTTACATCGCACATCTGGACGGCCGGGCGTTCCCCGAACTCCTCGGCCAACCGATCGGCCGCCTCACCCAGGCGACGCTCGTGAATGTCGCTGATGAGCACCTTCGCCCCCTCGACCATGCACCGCCGGGCCACGGCAAACCCGATCCCGGTACCGGCCGCCGCGGTCACCACCGCCGACTTCCCGGCCAGCAACTCCCGTCCCGGAGGCTCCGGCGGCACCTCTCGGCTCACGGACGCATCCCGCTCACGGCAGAGCCCTCAGGTGTTGGCCTGGGCGGCGGCTTGACGCTGGGCCGCCTGTTGTTCCAAAAGGGCCATGGTGGGATGCTCCTCGGTCCCGATGGTGCGGGGCAGCGCCTCCTGGATGCCCTCCGGGGTCCACGAGGTGAGATCGGGCGCGAACATCGAACGCACCTCGCCGAACTGGGCCCACACCGAGATGCGGGGCCCGACCACGGTGTACACCTGGGCGGTGATGTCCCGGGCGGCGTCGCTGAGCAAATACACCGCCAACGGGGCCACGTCCTCGGGCTCCCCGGCCTCGATCTCGAACGGAACGTTCTCCGACATGCGGGTCCGCGCGCTGGGGGCGATGCAGTTGGCGTTCACCCCGTAGCGCTTCAGGGCCAGCGCTGCGCTCTTGGTCAGCGAGATGATGCCTCCCTTGGCCGCGGCGTAGTTGGCCTGGGAGGTCGACCCGGTGAACGCCCCCGAGGTGACGCCCACCAACGATCCGCCGGTCTCCTGTTTGCGCATGATGGCCGAGGCGTGCTTGTACACCGTGAAGTGGCCCTTGAGATGCACCCGGATCACGTCGTCGAACTCTTCTTCGGTCATGTTGAAGATCATCCGCTCCCGCAGGATGCCCGCCACGCACACCGCACCGTCGATCGAACCCCAGGTGTCCACCGCGGCCTGCACGGCGGCGGCGCCCCCCTCCATGGTGCTGATGTCGGAGGCCAAGGCCACCGCCGTTCCCCCGGAGGCGGCGATTTCGGCCACCACTGCGTCGGCCACGTCCGACGACGGGTCCTCCCCGTGCAGCGACACGCCGAAATCGGCCACCACCACATTGGCGCCCTCCGCGGCGCACCCCAGCGCAATGGCCCGGCCGATGCCGTTGCCCGCGCCGGTGACGACGATGTTCTTTCCGTCCAGATATCCGGTCACGGGGGGCAACCCTACCCTTGGGACGCCGCCAGAAGTTGGTCGAACACACCGACCAGTTCGGCGGGGGGGATCCGACCGCTCCCGGTGCCGGCCAGCACGCCGCCGCCGTCGATGGTGGCCCAGAACGGGGTGCCGGTCAGCCCGAAGGCCTCGGCCATCGAGCTGGCGTCGTCGTCCAGCAGCACCGGGATGGGAAAGCCCTCCTCCCGCAGCCACTGGCTCGGCGGATAATTGCCGCGCTCGGGATTGACCAAGGTGGACACCCCGACGAACTCCACCCCGTCGGGGAGTCGGTTGCCCGATTCCAACCACTCGGTCAGCTCGGTGACCTCGGCCTGGCAGGCCGGACACCAGTGGGCCAGAAACACCATCACCGTCGGAGCAGCACCCGGCGTCCACGTGAAGGGGGCGCCGTTGATGTCGGTTCCCGAGAATGCGGGCACGGCCTGCCCTTGGGCGAATTGGGGCGCGGTCCCCTCGGCCACCCCTTCGAATGACACCGGGGCGGTCTCCGCAACGGGCTGGGACTCCGACACCGGCGGGGTCTCCGCGGCCGGGTCAGTCCCGGGGGCGGTGGTCGGCTCGGGCGACGACCCGGTCTCCGAGTCGGGCTGAGCCTCCGTGTCGGAGTCGGCCCCGGGGGCGGGCTCGGTCTCAGAGGCAGGCTGAGCTTCCGAGTCGGGCTCGGTCTCCGGCGCGGGCTCCGCCTCCACCACCGTCGGAACCTCGGAGGCAGCCGGAGCCTCGGGGGACGGTGCCGGAACGGTGTCGGTGCCGCCGTCGTCGGTGCCGCAAGCCACCGCCAGCAACAACAAGACGACGATCGTCGCTGCGGTCAGGGCGCGGACATTCAGGATGCGGTTCATGACCCCAGGCTACGGACTGTGGCTGCGCAAACGGTCAGCTACAGCGGCATGACCACGCCGCCGTTGGGCCGCACGGTCTGGCCGGTCACGAACCGACCGGCGTCGGAGCACAAGTACAAGATGGCGTAGGCGATGTCGCTGGGATCACCCACGAAGCCCAGGGGATTCAGGCCGGCGATGTTGTCGAAGTGGGCCCGCTGGCGCTCCGGGTCCACCTTGCCGTCGGCACCCAGGAAGTGGCGGTCGTAGATGGGCGTCTCGATGGAGCCGGGGGCCACTGCGTTCACCCGGATGGGGGCCATCTCCACCGCCGCGGTGCGGGTGATCATCTTCACCGCCGCTTTGGTCAGGGCGTACACCGAGATCATGGGCGCGGGCATGTCGGCCCCGGCCGACGAGAGGTTCACGATCGATCCCGACTGCTGATCGGCCATGGCCCGACCTGCGGCCGCCGTCCCCCAGTAGACGCCCTTGAGGTTCACGTTCACCACCCGGTCGAGCTGTTCGGGGGTGGTGTCCACCATCAGGCTGTCGGTGATGATCCCGGCGTTGTTCACCATGATGTCCAGCCGACCGTGTCGCTGCAGCGCGTCGGCCACGAGCGCATCCACCGCCGCCTTGTCGCTCACGTCGGTGGGCACCGTGGACCAGGCCGCACCCAGGGCATCGAGCTCGCCGCCGGTCTCGCCCATCCCGTCGGCGTCGATGTCGGCCAGCACCACCGACGCCCCCGCCTTGGCCAGGGTCACCGCCGTTCCCCGGCCGATGCCCGAGGCCGCCCCCGTGACCACGGCCACCCGGTCGGAGAGATCGAACGCCGCCAGAATGTCGTCATGCATGGCCCCATCATGCCCGATGCCTGCCGACGCCCATCCAACGGACGGTCCAGGGGCCATCAGCGCCCTTGGCCCAGATGATCCCGGCAGCTCGGCCACGCAGGATCAGCCCCCCGTCACCAACTCCTCCAGCAGGGCATTGTGCTCGCCCACCTGGGGTGCCCGACGGCGCACCCGGTAGGGCGACTTGGGGGCCAAGTAGGGCGCCCCCACATAGGTGAAGCTCCGGCCCAGGTCCTCGTGCTCCACCTCCACCGGCAAGCCCCGGGCCCGGAAGTGGGGATCGGCCAGCACCTCCTCGGGCGAGTAGATGATGCCCACCGCCAATCCCCGCTCCTGGGCCCCGATGAAGAACTCGTGCGCGGTGGTGTTCTCGGCGATGAAGCGCACCGCTTCCCGGCCGGCGCCGAACATGGCGGTGACCTCGGCGTCCTGACCGATCAGCGACAGGTGCAGGTCCTCGGTCAGTCGGGTGCCCATCTCCAGGAAGAAGGCTTCGTCGAATCGGTCCCGGATTCCCAGTTCGTCCATCCACTCCAACACCACCCGAAAATCGCGGGCCGACCGGGGCGGAAAGCCGGTGTTCACGTCGATGCCGTCTCGGGACAGGGCCCGGGTGAAGGTGGTGGTCTCCACCGCGGCGTGGCGCCCGGTCTGACGCTGCACCTCGTCCCCGGCCACCAACCACTGCAGGGTGGCGAACTCGGTGGTCACGTTGGCCGCGGCGTGCAAGCTGACGTCCACGAACTGGCCCGCGCCGGTCTGGTCGCGCACCAACAGGGCGGTCTGCGCCGACAGCACGGCGAAAATGGCACCGGTCTGGTAGCCCTGGTTGCCGCCGCCCCGCTGCGGCGGAATGGCGTGATCGTCGTACCCGCAACTCCACACCGGGCCACCGGCGGCCAGCACCGTCAAATCCACGCTCTCGTTGTGGGCCCGGGGGCCGCTGCGGCCGAACGGGGTGAGCGACACCCAGATCAGCGCCGGGTCCTCGGCCCGCAGGGCGTCGTGGTCGATCCCCAGGTCGGCCAGGCGACCGGGGCGCTCCGACTCCAGCACCACATCGGCGGTGGCCACCAGCGCCCGGAACCGCCCTTGGTCGGCGGGATCGGCTAGGTCGAGGGTGACGCCGAGCTTGGAGGCGTTGTAGTGCCACCACCACAGGCTGCGCTCCGGGCCGGGCTCGTCGTCGAGGAAGGGCTCGAACCCCCGGCAGTGATGGCCCTCGGGCGGCTCCACCACGATCACCTCGGCCCCCATGCCCGCCAAGAGCAGCCCGGCGTAGGCCGACGCCTCCCCGGCCAACTCCACCACCCGGATGCCCGCCAGTGCGCCGGGCGCGCCCCCCGATGCCAACCGGTCACCCCCGGCCATCAGATGACGCCCTGGTCGGAGAGGTCGGCCAACTCGGCCTCGGACAGCCCCAACAGGCCACCCAGCACCCGCTGGTTGTGCTCGCCCAGCAACGGTGCTCCCTGCTCCAGCGACCAGTCGGTGTCCGAGAAGTGGACGGGGATACCGTCCACCCGAACCCGGCCCATGGCCCCGTGGTCCACCTCGGGCCACAGCCCCCAGGCCGCGGTGTCGGGATCGTTGTCGATGCGGTCCACCGGCTTGGCCACCCCTTCGGCGGGCACGCCCACCGCCTGCAGCGCAGCGGCCGCCTCGAAGCGGTCCCGCGTGGCGGTCCATGACCGCACGGCATCGTCCAGGTCGTCCTCGTGGGCCAGTCGACCGGCCAAGTCGTCGAAGCGGCGGTCGTCAATCCCCATCATCTCGGCCACCGCCTGCCAATCCCGGTCGTCCCTGCAGGCCAGGGCCAGCCAGGCGTCATGGCCGTCGGCCTCGTAAATGCCGTGGGGGGCCATGGCCGGGAACTGGTTGCGGTTGCTGAAGGGCATGCCAGGGCGTCGCAGCGGTCGCCCGTTCACGGTGTAGTCGAGCACCGCCGGCCCGAGCAGGGTGGCCCCGGCGTCGGTACACGACATGTCGATCCACTGGCCCTCGCCGGTGCGGTTGCGGTGGATCAGCCCGGCCATGATGGCCATGGCCATGAAGTTGCCCCCGTGATGGTCCATGTAGGAGTAGCCCCAGCCCGCCGAGGGCATGTCGGGCAACCCGGAGGTGAAGGTCAGGCCGCAGCAGGCCTGCACGATCGGCCCCCACGTCTTGTACTTGCGATAGGGGCCGGCGTGGCCGAAGCCGCAGTTCGACACGTACACGATGTCGGGTCGGATCTCGGCCAGCCGGTCGTAGCCGAAGCCCAGCCGGTCCAGCACCCCGGCGGCGAAGTTCTCGGTGACCGCATCGCTGACGGCCACCAGCTCGGCCAGCAGTTCCTTGCCCCGGTCGGTCCGCAGGTTCAAGGTGACGCCCAGCTTCTCCACGTTGTGGTTGTTGAATCCCCCGCCGAATTCGTGACCCCGACGCTCGTCCACGAACGGGGAGGTTCCCCGCAACACGTCCCACCGACCCAGCCGCACGGGATCCTCGATGCGGATCACCTCGGCGCCGAAGGCGGCCAGCCACCGGGTGGCCCCCGCCCCGGCCAACTGCCCGGTGAAATCACAGATGCGAATGTGCGACAGCGCCTTCGACGTCACGGCCCGACACTAGGCCAACGGCCCGAGCCCGTCACCCCCACCACCGTGGCGGCGGCGTCCATGGCGCCGGGAGTGTCGATGACGCTGGGGGCGTCGATGACGCTGCGGGTGACCGCTACCGTGGGGCGCCGTGCGAGTGATGCATCATCTGGACGACGCCCGGCTGGCGTCGATGGCCGCCCGTTGCCCCGACGTGGAGTTCGTGCGGGTTCCCCGTGAGGGCGAGATTCCCCAGGGCGCCTCCGGCGAGGTGCTGTTGACCATCCCGCGGGACTACCCCAATCTGGCCGAGCTGCTGGACCGGGGGGTGGAGTGGGTTCATATCACCAGCACCGGGGTGGACGGCTTCCCGTTCGAGCTGTTGGGCCACCGGGTGATGACCTGCTCCCGCGGGAGCTCGGCCATCGCCATCTCGGAATGGTGCCTGGCCATGATGCTGGCCTTCGAGAAAGACCTGCCCGACGTGTGGCGAAGCGAACCGCCCGAACGCTGGTTCACCGCCCCGTTGGGCGCCCTGTACGGCAAGACGCTGGGCCTGATCGGCCTGGGCGGCATCGCCACCGCGGTGGCCCGTCGGGCCCTGGCCTTCGACATGAACGTGGTGGCCGTGCGCCGCACCGCGGCGCCACCGCCCTTCGAGGGCATCGAGCGGGCCGAAATCCTGTCGGAGCTGCTCAGCCGATCCGACCATCTGGTGGTGGCCGCGCCGGCCACCCCGGCCACCCACCACCTTCTGGACGCAGTGACCTTGGCCACCGCCAAACCGGGCATCCACATCATCAACATCGCCCGCGGCGACCTCATCGACCAAGGCGCCCTGCGCACTGCGCTGGACAACGGCACCGTGGCCCGGGCCTCGCTCGACACCATGACCCCCGAGCCCCTTCCCGCAGGCCATTGGCTGTACGCCCACCCCAAAGTCCGGATCAGCGCGCATGTCTCCTGGTCCATGCCCGACTCCTTCGACCTGCTCATGGCCCCGTTCACCGAAAACCTCCAACGCCGCTTGGACGGCCTCCCCCTGCAGGGCGTGGTCGACCCCGCCGAGGGGTACTGACCGGCGCTACTTGCCCAGGTCGGCCGACTACTGCAGGAGAGCCGCCAGCAGGTCCCGGCGGCGAACCTGCCCGGTGGCCGAGGTCCGGGGGATGGCGTCCACCACCTCCACCCGACGGGGGTGCTTGAACCGGGCCAAGCGGTCGCCCAGATGCCGCTGGAGCGCCTCGGGGGTGGGCGCCGCCGCGTCGTCGGCCACGACGAACACGGCGCACACCACCTCACCCCAGCGGTCGTCGGGAATGCCCACCACGGCCGCGTCCACCACTCCGGGGAAATCCCCCAGGTGGCCCTCCACCTCGGTGGGCGAGACCGTCTCGCCGCCGGTGCGGATCACGTCGGCCACTCGGCCCACGATGGAGTAGAACCCGTCGCCGTCCACCTCGGCCAGATCGCCGGTGCGGAACCAGCCATCGGCGGTGAACACCTCGTCGGTGGCCGCCGGGTTGTCGAAGTAGCCGTCGAACAGGAACGGGGACCGGGTCTGCAGCTCGCCCCGGTCGAGGCGGACCTCCACCCCCACGTGGGCCTGGCCGCAGCTCCCCGGGCGGGCCTCCATGTCGGCGTCGTCCAACATGGTCACCGAACCGGCCTCGGTGGAGCCGTAGAACACCCGGCGGTGGGCTCGGGGAAACGCCGCCTTCAGGTCGGCCAGCAACTCCGGCGGAGTGGCCGACGTGCCCGAGGTGGCGAACCGCAGCGACTCCAGGTGGCGGTGCCGGTCGGCCTCCAGCACCCGCCGCCACACCGCCGGGATGCAATTGAGGTAGGCCGCCCGGTGGCGGTGTACCGCGTCGATCAGGCCGTCGGCCTCGGCCCGGTCGGTGAACACCACCAGCCCTCGGGCCTGCCAGGCCTGCAGGGCGATGGTCCACGCCCCCATGTGGAACATGGGGAACATGCACACGGTGGGCCCTCGGGGCTCCAGCAGCGCCGGAGTGCGGGTGCGCAGCCAGTTGCACCGGTGCGACAGCACCACCCCCTTGGAGCGTCCGGTGCTGCCGCTGGTGAAGAACACCACGTGCGGGTCGGCCTCCCCCACCCCGCTGGGAGCCGGGGCCGACACCGACGCCGACTGGGCCTCGGCCACCAGGTCGACCTCCGGTCCGGCACCCCCCAGGCGGGCCAGGGGCACACCCACGGCTTCGGCCACTGCCTGGGCGGCCTCGGCATGGTCGGCGTCGGCCACCAGCAAGGAGGGCCGGGCCAAGGCCACCATCTCGGTGGCCTCATCGGCAGACAACCGGGCGTTGGCCGGGGCGAACACCGCACCGGCTCGGGCCAGGGCCACGAACAGCGGCACCGAGGCCAGGTTGTTGTCACTCCAGGTGACCACCCGGTCGCCCCGGCCCACCCCGAGCCCGGCCAGCACATGGCCCATCTGGTGGGCCCGGCTGCTGAGTTCCCCGTAGGTGAGGGTCTGGGCCCCGAGCACCGCCGCCGGTCGGGTGGGCACCGCGGCGGCGGCGTTGTCGAAGACCGAACCGATCACCAACTCCATGGCGCGGCACACTACCGGCCCGGAGGCGGCCGTCGGCCCTGCCGACGCTGCTGCCCACCGCCGGCCGGCGCAACCGGCACCCCCGACCGGCCCGGAGGCGGCCATCGTCCTTGCCGACACACCACCAGGGCACGGGGGCCGGCGTGCCACCATGGTCACGTGGGTTCGAGGCCCCGTAAACACCCGACGCCGCCGGGCGATGAGTCGCCCGAGCGCACCACCCCGCCGGGCACCCCGGCCCTGGGACCGCAGGACGCCTACGCCGTCGACGGACCCGAGGCCAACCGCAAGCTGTACGCATCGTGGGCCGCCACCTACGAGTCGGGCTTCATCGCCGACAGCGGCTACGTGTATCACCGCCACGTGGCCGAGGTGTTCTGTGACGGCTTGGCCGACGCCACCCGACCGGTGCTGGATGTGGGCTGTGGCACCGGACTGGTCGGGGTCGAACTGGCCCGGCTGGGGGTGGCCGTGGTCGACGGCATCGACATCTCAGCGGAAATGCTGGCCCAGGCCCGAGCCAAACACGTTGACGGCCGCCCGACCTATCGCCGGCTCATCGAAGCCGACCTCACCGCGGGCGTCGAGGTGGCCGACCGGACCTACGCCGGCATCGTGAGTGCGGGAGCGTTCACCCACGGCCATCTCGGGCCGGAGTCCATCGCGGGGCTGCTGCGGGTGGCCGGCCCCGGCGCAAGGGGTGCGCTCGGCATCAACTCGGCCCACTTCGGCGAACGGGGCTTCGACCGCTGGTTCGAGGCGCGTCAAGCCGAGGGCCGGATCAGCGAGCTGGGTCAGGAGATGCGGCCCATCTACGGCGATGCCGACCCCGGCGACCCCGACCAGTGGGCCCGCATCGTCGTGTTCACCGTCACCTGAGGCGCCGTCATCCCGCTCGGAGCAACCGACGACAGGGAACAGGACATCGCCCCATGTGGCACCATGAGAACCATGAGCATCGCCACCCCACCGTCCCAGACGTCGACCCCGACCTCCGCTGGCGCCCGGACATTTGATCCTCTGGCCCACCTGGATGACGTTCCCTACGACACCCTGGCCGAACTGCGGACCGGGTGCCCGGTGGCCCGCACCCCCACCGGGTGGTATCTCACCAAGTTCGATGAGGTGCTGGCCGCCACCAAGGACGTGGAGACCTTCGTGTCCAGCTTCCGCGACGCCGGCGTGGTGGTCCCCGAGGAGGAGAAGCTGCTCAGCGAGATCGCCGAGCCCCGCCACGGCCAGGTGCGGCGGATCGTCAACGCCACCGTGGCCCACCACAAGTCGATGCGAGCAGAGCCGTTCATCCGGGATCTGTGCCACGAGTACCTGGATCCCATCTTGGAGCGGGGCCACGGCGAGCTGGTGGCCGAGTTCATCACCCCGGTGCCCATCAACGTGATCTCCCATCTCATCGGCGTGCCCGCCGAAGACTGGGAGCAGTTCCACGCCTGGACCGACGAGGTGGTGAACGGCTCCTACTCCCGCACCAACCGCAACGAGCGGGGCGAGGGGCTGGCCGGGGCCCACCCCGAGTTCACCGCCTACATCGACGCGTTGATCGCCGACCGCCGGGCGGGCGACGACGCCCGCGACGATCTGGTGACCCGGCTCATCACCACCGAGATCGAGGGTCATCGACTGTCCGACGTGGAGATTCGCACCCAGTTGGCCTTCCTCATCATGTCGGGCAACGAGACCACCCGGCATCTGATCGGCAACCTGCTGTGGCGGGTCATCAGCGATCCCGAGCTGTTCGCAACCCTCAAGGCCGATCGGGGTCTGTGCGAGCGGGCGGTGGAGGAGTCGCTGCGGCTGGACTCGCCGGTCCACATGCTCATGCGGGATTGCACCGCCGAGACCGACGTGTTCGGCGTGCCCATGCGCTCCGGCGAGAAGATCGTGTTCGGTGTGGCCTCCGCCAATCGCGACGAGGACTACTTCGACCACCCCGATGAGTTCCGGCTCGACCGGGCCCGGCCCAAGGATCACGTGGCCTTCGGCGGCGGTCCCCACATCTGCCCGGGCGCCAGCCTGGCCCGACTCGAGGGCCGGGTGGCCCTGGAGGTGTTCCTGGACCGGGTGGCCGCCGCCGAGTTGGCCCCCGGCAGCACTCGCCGCAAGACCCCGGTCTTCTGGGCCAACGGCCCCCACCGCCTCGACGCCCTCCTCACCCCCCTCAAGTAGACCCGCCAACCATCTATCTGCCTCGTCGGTCGCCGGTTCCCACCCTAAATCGGCTATTTTGAAGCAACGTTGCTATATCCGAGAGGTAGACTGATGGCCCATATGGCGAGCAGCATGAGCAGCCGGGAGTTCAACCAAGGCACCGGACAGGCCAAGAAGGCCGCCCGCCGCGGTCCGGTGTACATCACCGATCGGGGTCGCCCCGCCTTCGTGCTCTTGAGCATTGAGCACTACCGGCAAATGCTCGTCGAGGAGCCGAACCTCGCAGAGTGCTGTGCCAAACCCCGGGGGTTGGCGACATCGATTTCGAGATTCCCAAATTCGATGACGTGGCCGAGCCTGCCGCCTTCGACTGATGTACGTGCTCGACACCAACGTCGTGTCCGAAATCCGCAAGATCAGGGCGGGCCGGGCGAACCCGGGAGTAGAAGATTGGATCCGCCGAACCCCAACCGGCCTCACCTTCGTTTCTGTGATCACCATTCACGAGTTGGAACACGGGGTACAACTCATCGAGAGACGTGATCAGGAGGGTGGGGCCGTGCTGCGGAAGTGGCTCGACCATAACGTTTTCGGTGCCTTCAAGCAGCGGATTCTGCCCATCGACACCAACGTCGCCCGTCTGGCTGCGGCGCTTCACGTTCCCGACCCTGCCCCGGTCAACGATGCCTTCGTAGCCGCCACCGCCATGGCCGGAGGCATGGCCGTCGTCACCCGCAACCAAGGCGACTTCGAGCGCTTCGACCAACTGCAGGTTGTCAATCCTTGGTCTCCGGACTGACGACCCGCGAGTCGAAGCCCGTTCCAGAGATGCCGCAACTACCTGAGCCTGGGGGGGAGCGTTACACCCACGGCTACCACCCGGTGGTGGTGGGGTCCTACACCCGACGTTCCGCCGAGGTGTGCGCCGCCTTCCTTCTGCCCCGGCTGCGCGCCGATGCCCGGGTGTTGGATCTCGGCTGTGGTCCCGGCACCATCACCGCCGGCCTGGCCCGCCGCTGCGGCCAGGTGGTGGGCTTGGACCGGTCTCCCGAGATGGTGGACGCCGCCCGCGACCACGCCGCCGACTGCGGGCTGGACAACGCCACCTTCGAGGTCGGCTCGGCCTACGAATTGCCTTGGGACGACCACCGCTTCGACGTGGTCTACGCCCACCAGGTGCTCCAGCACCTGTCCGACCCGGTCCGAGCCCTGCGGGAGGCCCGGCGGGTGCTGCGGGCGGGCGGGCTGGTGGCCGTGCGGGACTCCGACTACGGCACCATGGTGCACGCACCGGTACAGCCGGCCATCGAGCGCTGGCGTGAGCTGTACCACCTGGTGGCCGCCGCCAACGGTGGAGAGGCCGACGCCGGCCGGTTCCTGCAGTCGTGGGTCATGCAGGCCGGATTCGTCGACGTGGAGACCACCGTCGACACCACCGTCCATGCCGACGCCGATTCGCGCTCCGCCTGGGGGGAGATGTGGGCCGTGCGGGTACTCGACAGCGACTTCGCCCGCCACGCCCAAACCCATGGCCTGGCCGACCAGGCCGAACTGCAAGAAATCTCCGATGCCTTCCGACGGTGGGCCGCCCAACCCGACGGTTTCTGGGCCTGGATCAACGCCCAGGTCATCGGCACCCGCCCCGAGCGCGACAAATGAACCCCTTCCTGAGACCACGGCCTGCCCGACGCTGTCACCCCCTTCCGTACAATCGGTCGATGCACCCACCTCCACACGACCAGCAAATGCCGATTCCACACTGGGCCCCACCTCCTTCCGACCCCTTTGAGGGCCCCGCTACCGGGTCCACCAGCAAGAACAGTCGGCGTGCAATGCTGGGCAGAGGTGAAGGGACGGAGAGTGGGCTACCAGAGACCACTGAAGCCATGACGGCTCTGCACGAAACGGCTGTAGACCAGCCCTCCGCGCCTGGCCTTCGCCCCTCTTTTCCCACGTCCCCGATCCCAGCCGTCAATGTCGCTTCGGTGCCCCAAAGGTCACCCCTGCGATATCCGGGGGGCAAGACCTGGCTCATCCCTCATATCCGGGCCTGGCTCACACCCCTGCAACCAAGACCCCGGGTCCTCATCGAGCCCTTCTGCGGCGGTGGCACGGTCGCACTCACCTCCGTGTGCGAAGGCCTGGCGGAACACTGCATCATGGCCGAACTGGATCACGACGTGGCTGCCTTCTGGCATGCAGCATTGAACCAGAACTCGGAACTCTGCGAACTCGTGGCAGAGTTCACCCCCACTCACGAGTCCGTCTCCGCCCTAGCCATGCAGGCTCCCCAAGGACTTCTGGAGCATGGTTTCAGGACTCTTGTGCTCAATCGGACTCGCCGCGGCGGCATTCTGGCCCCTGGTGCCGCCCTGACCAAGTTGGGGGAGAACAATAGGGGCCTAACTTCTCGATGGTATCCCGATACAATCATCAAGCGGCTACACAACATTGCCGCACACAAGCAGAGCATCACATTCTGCGAGACGGACGGCCTCAAACTCTTGGAACTCTTGGCCGACTTGCCCGGTGCCGTCGCATTCATTGACCCTCCATACACCGCTGGTGGCAAACGTGCAGGAAGCCGCCTCTATGCTCACCACAATCTGGACCATCGACAACTATTCAAACTTCTAGCTGAAGCCCCTGTAGAATTTCTCATGACCTACGACCGTTCCCCTGAGATTGCTGACCTTATACAGGAGTACAGATTTAGTGCAGTTGAAGTTGTCATGCGGAATACTCATCATGCTGACATTGCTGAATTAGTCATCACTCGACGGCCCATATTCGAGTAGGATTGACTAGTTCTATGCCTAACAATGTCAAGACGCGTTATGGGATAGCTGAATGGTATGGCAAGAGCTTTACGTCGCTCAGTTCAGAGGAACGAGTTTCGTGCGCTACACATGCCCTGGGTGAGACAAGTGAGGAACATCCCGCTTGCCCCTTTCAGGCAGATAAGCCACCATGTTCCAAGAGGGGTGGTGTATGCTCCATACGGCGCTACACCGAAGGTACAGACAACCGGATAGGTGATCCAATTGATGATCCAGTGATAACTTGTCCTCGGCGCTTCGAAGAGCAGGATCTCGTGACCAAGTGGTTGACTGAAGTTGCCAACTTTCCCATTCATGACACTGAAGTAGCACGCGAAGTTCCCTTCATGCGGAGCACAGAGACCAACAAGCCTGCAGGCAAAATTGACATGGTCATTGCTCATTCTCATGGAGATGAGCTGAGATGGCATGCATTGGAAATTCAAGCCGTATATTTCTCAGGTAAAGGGATGACCCAAGAGTTTCAACAACTGAGAGATGACGAAGAGGACCCTCCCCCCTTCCCCGACGCAATTCGTCACCCTGACTGGCGGTCCTCCAGTGCCAAGCGCCTCATGCCACAACTCGACATCAAGGCACCGACAGTGCGGCGATGGGGTGCCAAGCTAGCCATAGCCATTGACCGGCCTTTCTTCCAGGCTGTGGGTGGCGCCAGTGAGACTCCCAGCAAGGACCTCAATGATGGAGACATCATCTGGCTGGTAGTTCGTCTAGCTCCAACAAAGAGAAATGCCTTTACTCTGGTGCGGGACCATTGGGAAGTACTGACACTTGAGGACACCAAAGAGCGGCTCCAGGCGGCAAGGACGGTCAGCAAGTCAGACTTTGAGGCAGGATTGGGAACACGCCTGAAACCCTTATAGCCGTATCAATTGAAGAAGTGAATCAGGTTGGGGGGGATTCGATGAGTTCGATGCAGGTGCCGTCAGGGTCCTCGAAGAACAACGCCCGCAGGTCCGACGGCAGACCGGGGCCCATCTCCAGTTCCATGGGCGGGGAGTAGCACACCACACCGGCGTCGAGCAGGCCCTGGTAGTCCCGGTCGATGTCGTCGGTCAACAACGCCAGCCGGAAAATCCCGAGGTGATTGGCCGCCCGGCGCGCCGTGCCGGTGGGCCGGGGCTGGGTCCACTCCACCAGGTCCAGGATGAAGCCGGACAAGCCATCGTCCGAGGCGCCGATGAACCAGGCGTCCCAGGTCACCTCCCCGTCCACCCGAAAGCGGGCACCGGGCTGCGGCTCCGCGGGACAGGAGCGGACCAGCGGGTGCAGCCCGAGCACGTCACAGTAGAAGTGGCGGGACCGCTCCAGGTCGGAGCAGTTCACGTTCACGTGGGCCAAGCAGGTGCGGTCGGCCTGCACGAATTGCACGGCCGTACCGTCGGGATCAGAGCACAGGAACAACTCCGGCGCCGCCATACCCGCCGCGCCCAGTTCGACGGGCCCTGGTGGGGACCACACGTCGTGGCCCGCGTCGATGAGGCGCCGGTGCAAACCGGCCAGGTCGTCGGTGAGAATGCACAATCGGCCGAAACCCAACTGGGTCACCGACGAGGGCGCCGATCCCCCGGGCCGGGGCACCTGCCACTCCAGCAGATCCAACACCGCTCCCTCGGGGGCGTCGTCGCCGGCCATGATCCAGGCGTCCCACTGCACCTCGTCCAAGCCGAAAGCGCCGCCCGGCTGGGGCCGCTCCGGGCGGGTACGCACCGTCGGCGTCAGCCCCACCAAGTCGCGGTAGAACCCCAACGACCGCTCCAGGTCGGAACAGTTCACGTTCACATGGAAGAAACGAAGCGGCCCCACAGTCACCAGCCCTTGCTACCACACCACCCCCACCCCCCGAAACCACGCAGGCTCAAAAAATTCCCATCCGCTCACCGCACACTCCGCACTGACAGAGAGGGAGACCCTCCCCCGACGTCATCCAGAGCCCAGCCTCAACGCATCGAGCCGCATACCTGGCGGCGCGGACCTAATCCCGACTCAGGATTGGGTCCTCCATGAGGACGGGAAGATGACGAGCATGGCGACCCTGTCTCGCTACTTCTGAACCGATGGCTCACGGCTGAGCTCGAAGCGGATTCGAGACATCTCTTCGACCGGCACGCCGAGGATTCTGCCCACTGCATTGTCAAGTGCTTCTCGGACAGAGTCTTCCGCCGCTTCCGCCAGTGGCAAGAGCTCTTCGCTCGCGTAAACATCGAACACATCAGCAAGTTTCGCTGCCTGCTCATCTGTCAGATCAGGAACCGGGATGGAACCAGTGGCATCCAACGAGAAATTCACTCGGGACAGGATGTTGGGAGCGGCAACGGCCACGGCACAGACAACCCCGAGTGTAGAGTTCAAGAACAGGCAGATAGCTTTCTCCAATGAGTCGCCCTCCTCTGAACGATTTATCTGCACAGGAATCCAATGCGAGCCAAGAGTCCTATCTGGGGTCCGAACCGCGAAAATCCTTGATGTATTCAGACGGGCTTTTTCACAATAGAACAATCTTGATCGTTGCGCCCAATAGGATTTGGCAAGTCGATCCTCTCTCTCTCCAGGTTTGGCATGTATGTACACATCACTCTTTGCCTCAAGGCTACGGATGTGTTTGGTATCATTGTGCCACAGCGCTCTCCATCCAAGGGAGTCTGAAACTTCATGTTTGGTGAACACATCACGTATCCGCCGCCCGGCTGGGCCCACACTGGCAATGCTACTCAATAGGATAGATGGAAATGTCTTACTGCGAGAAATTGCTTCTGTGGCTTCTACCAACACGTTTGACTGTAACCCAAGTGGTCGCCACTTGCCATCAGCCATCTGAGCCGCTGGCCACTCTGACACACTTCCAATGGACTCATCCAATGAGCCATCTTGCAGCGCCACAGAAAGCGCGAGGGCATCGGTTGACAGAGGGGAGTTCTGACGCAGGCATACGAATTTTGTCGCAGGTCGCTGAGATGGGTCGGATTCAGCATGGCGCCGTGCAACTACCAGCATTTCAGAGATACTAGTGTTTTCTGAGAAACAATGTCTATCAGGATCATGGCTAGCAATCACCCACTCTATATGGAACCACTCAGCTAGGAGTTTTCGGACTTCTTTGCCAGAAGGATCACCCGCAGCCGACAATGGCAATACGCTGGCTACTGTCCCCGTGTCTAGCTTAGCAAGATGCTCAGCGAGGACACAGAAAGCTGTCGAACCGCTCTCACCCCTTGCTGCAGTTCCGAACAACAATTGCTTCTCTCTTTTCTTCAGCAATCTCTTTTCGGCCCTTCCGAACTGGTCATGTCGGAGCGAGTCACGGGTGTATGGTGGGTTCATGATGACGAGGTCATTGGAGTTAGGGTCAGCTTCAATCTCGGTCTCGGTGTCCACCTGTCTGCCCGCCGACCAGCCAACTGCCAAACGGCGTTGCCCATCATCACCCTCAGCACCTAGGCCAGCAAGTAGTTCCAACGATCCAACTCTTGCCTCGATACTTTGGGCTCCACCAGAGCCCGCTGTTCCAGTTCTGTCAATGGTCTCCAGTGGCATCAAGTGGATGTTCATATTCTTGAAGGTGGTGGACGGTGACATCAGTCCGAGCGTGGTAGCAGCCATGTGGCATGCGGTGAGGTTTACATCCAAGCCCCAGATCACATCCTGGATCAGCGTCTGCGCGTCGCTCTCACGGTTGGCGGGTGATCGCAGCTCGCGGATTCGCTCTGCAGCGGCCATCAGCAAGGTGCCCGTTCCACAGGCTGGATCAATCACCCGAAAGTTGGACAAGTCTTCGGGCAGGTCACGATCTCGGATGGCGAGCCCCGCCAGGAGAACCGCTGCTGCTGTGCTGGTGTAGAACGAACCGTCATAGCGAGCGGAGTCCAGCAGTCTGTGAAATATCCGACCGATCAGATCGTGGCTGCCTGCCGAGGGGGCAGCGGCGGCCGAGAGGGCGGCTGTGGCCACTCTTCGGACCGCAGAGGTCCAACCCTCGTTGCGGGATGGGGCCATCAGAGCTCGACAGGCAGCCTCAAAGATGGGCCGGTAGTCCACGGCCAGAATCTTCTGCCAGGCATCGTGGAGAGCACCTACAGGTTCGTCCTGGCTGATACATACTGCGAGCTTGCCCGGTGGCCACCCGCCCTGGTAGGGCTGTCCGGAGCGGGCATCAACCAAAGGCCGCATGGCACGAAGATGATCGTCAAGCCGGGAATGGAACATCGCTGCCGCCATCACCGTCAAGAGGCCCCTTTTGGCGGTTGGGGCGGTGGTGTCTTTTGATTTGCCTTTCACGGTCTGAGACACCGGGAGATCCAGGGATTCCGCAAGTTCCTGCATTTGGTTCGTGGACAACTCCTCACAGGCCTGCGTCAGTGCATCATCCAGGATCCTCGCTACGGCCTCAGGGTCGCCCCTCTGCTCAGGCATCAGGCGGACGGCACTGGCCAGGTCTGAAGGTCGCCCAGAATGAAATTGCTCTGACGGAAGAACCGCCCACTCCAGCACCGTCTCCTCATCAAACACGTCAACACGCAAGCCCTCTGGGTAACTCACAGCCACTGCTTCGTGGACGACGGCTTCATCCTGAGCGTGTTCCTGCAGCCGCTTGTTGGCATCGCGAAGCGCGCCGCGACGGTTGTCAATCTCAGCCTCTATTGCGACGATGATGCCGCCGACCTTGAGTTCTATGTCAAGTCTCCTGCGCGCCGATCCGGGCTGATGCTGCTCAGTTCGTATGACCTGCAGCCCTTCCTGACGGAGCAGACTGGCCAAGCGGACGTTTAGTGCGGATTCGTAGTCCGCTTGCTGAGAGGAGCCAGCCGTTGCCCCTTCCATGCCCTCCATGCCCGTCTCCCGTTCGTCGGCTCAGTACTTCAGCGGCGATGGTACCGCTTGCGTCCAGACCGTGACCCTTCCCATGTCGGGCCGAAGCCAGCTCCCGTTGCTCGTACTTGGCCCCATTGGATGCGGCCTCTCCCACCCCCCGAATCCACGCAGGCCCAACCTCCCCCCATCCCCGAAACCACCCCGCCCAAATGAGCATCCGAAGATCGAGCACTCTGGGGCGCAGTGGCCTTCATGAATCCACCAGTTCGAGTAGCTCTCGGATGTAGCCGGTCATCACCGTTGTGACCGTGGGTTCATCAACGACCCCCGCAAGCGCCTGGGTTGCCAACGTGATGCCTGTGCTTCGCGGCGTGAGGAACAGGGTTCGCAAGTGGAGGAGTCCCCGTCGAGCCGTCGCCGCGGTCCGGTCGTCCCTGAGTAGCCGCATAGTGGCTGCGGCCATGTCGGTGGTTGCCGTCGCGTCAATGAGTCGGTAGACGTCTCCGGCGTCCTTTGCCAGGAGTCGGCGGGGCGTCTCGAGTCGCTCTCCGAGCTTGTAGGACTTGGCGACAAGGAGCGCAGCAGGTCCGGCCACGTTGACCACGATTCTCCGGTGGTCGTCAGACTCGAGCGAGGAAATTTCAAACGGGTCAAAGTCGACCACAGCGCCTTCCACGCCATCGCACTTGCGGGCCGTGGTCTTGCCGTGGCCTCCCGGCAGCCGGGCCCCGCGACTACCGGCCTCGGGCGCAATTTGTGACGGGACGATGAGATCGACCGGCACCGCCAATGCGCCATCGAAGCCATGCCGATGAACACGCCGTTCCCAGATGCCGGGTTCACCGGTGTAGACAAAACCGGCTGTCTCCATGGCTGCGCCCAGGAGGGGGGCACCGGCAAGCAGTTCAGGAGTGATCACGAGGTCAGCGTCGGTGGTGAAGGCCTGGTAGGTGGGAAGCCGCCCGTCAGTGCGGAGATAGACAGCCTGGGCACCGACGAGCACAACCGCTCCCAGGTGCGGCCGCAACGCAACGAGGGCATCCAGGAGCACACGGCGGGCTTCGACGTATTCGATCCGGGGTGGCTTCTCGGTCATGGGGCATCCGCCGGCTGAATGAGGGAGGGGGCCTGCCAACTCGGAGCGCGGGCGCGGAGCCAGTCGAGCAGTGCTTCCCCCTCGGCGGGCATGCGACCAGGGCCGGTCAAACAGTCAACGCAGAGCTGTGCCGGGGAGGCGTAGGTAATGCCGTTGCGGTGCCAGGTGCGATCGAACACGATGTCATCGTAGGGAAGGGCGATGACAACATTGCCCCCTCGGCGGACCGGTCGCAGCCGGGTGAGCGCGGCAATCCCATCGGGATCGTCGGCGTAGACCATGGTGATCTCCGGAGCGGCCACCGAAACGAGTTCGCTGGCCCCGAACGATCCGGTGACCGCCCAATTGGGGGTTTGGCTGGCCACCAGGTCTCGAAGAAATTGCTCGGATCCCGCCGACGCGACCCAATTCGTGATGCCGTTGCTCTCCAGCAAGGAGTAGCTCAGGGCAAGCTGCCGCAGCAGCGCATCCCACTCGACACGTTCCACCGGGCCTCGTGGGGCACGGCTGACCAACAACTCTTCACCGAGCGCAGTGAGTAGTCGAGACGTGTAGCCAGGGTCGGCATTGATCTCGGCGGCCAATTCGCCAACGCCATAAGGCGGTTGCACCTCGACAAGGGACCGCATGAGGGCCCAGGCCCTCGGGCCTCGAAGTCCGGGCCCCTTGGTCGGCTCAGGAGACGGATTGCGGGACGCCCCTTCAGTACGGATCAACAAGCCCGGTCGATCCACCACGAGGTGTACATTGCCCGTCAGGTCGAGGTATCCGAGACCCTGGTCACCAAGCAGCTCCCGTGTGCGGGGACTCAGCCAGCTCGCCGCGACCAGTGCCTGGCCTTCAGGCCCGTCGATTTCCACTGCTTCACGAGGTGAGATGCCCTCGCGAACAATCACGGCAATGTCGGCAGTGCCATCATCAGGTGAAGTCACTCGGATCGTTCCCCCCGCCTCGGAGCAACGCCCGACGTCTAGGGACCACCCTGGCGGCATGAGCGCTCCGAGCGCAGCGCCGGCTCCCTCGAAGAGCCGTCGAGGTGCCCGAGGAACTTGTTTGCGGGCCAAGGAAGAACCCCCAATCCGATTTTGCCGGTCAAGCGCACAGCAAGTAGCTGGTAATTGCCTAGATTAGCAATTTGCTTGCAACAGACAAAAAGCAATTCTAGGCACAAGCAGGCACAGACGCGGACCCAGAGCCAAGGGCTTCGCCACCCGTCCGCAAGCGGGGAGAGGTGCCGTGGTCAGTTTTGGGGTGGGGGGCGGAGGGGGATGCCGGCGGTGGAGCCGCCGTCGATGATGTACTCGTGGCCGGTCTGGTACGACGCCGCGTCCGACACCAGGTAGCAGGCCAAATCAGCCACCTCGTCGGCCACCCCGGCCCGCTGCAGCGGCACATGGCCGAACAGCTCGGGGCGACCGTGGCGTTCGGCGGCCAGCATGGCCGTCTCGATCGGACCGGGGTGAATCGAGTTCACCCGAATGCCCTGGGGCCCCAACTCGACGGCCGCCACTTTGGTCAGCCCCCGCACCGCCCACTTGGTGCCCCCGTAGGCGGCGTGGTGCGCGATCCCCGTCATCCCGGCAATGGACGACACGTTGACGATCCCCCCACCACCGGCCGCGGCCATGGGTTCGGCCACGCTCTGGATGCCGAGGAACGTCCCCAGGTAGTTCACCTCCCAGATGCGGCGCAGACTCTCCGGGGTCTCCTCGGCGATCGGGGCGGTCCAATGGATGGCGGCGTTGTTCACCAACGCCCGCAGCGGCCCTCGGTCCACCGCCTCGGCCACCATCCGGGTCCAATCCTCGGCCGACGACACGTCGTGGTGCCGATACACGGCCTGCTCGCCCAACTCGGCGGCCACCGCCTCACCCTGCTCATCGAGCACGTCGCCCATCACCACGAAGGCGCCCTCGGCCACGAACTTGCGGGCCTCGGCCTCGCCTTGGCCCCGGGCCGCCCCGGTCACGATGGCCGCCCGACCTTCCAAACATCCCATACCCGAGTGTCTAGCCCAGCGCACCCACCCCGTGCCCCTCAGCACGCAACCACCAACTACAACGCGTGCCCCTCAGCACGCAACCACCAACTCCACCCCGCGCCCCTCAGCCCATCGGCGCCCCACCGTGGGCCCCTGCCACCTCACCGTCCTCGTCGTCCTCCGACTGGATTCGCCCCCGCAGGGGAATCTGCCGGATGAACACCGCGGCCAGGATGCCCAAGACGATCACCGGCGCCGCCACCACGAAGCACCGCTGCACCCCCACCGTGAAGGAGTCCAGCACCGCCTCGAGCGTGGAGGGATCACCGATGGCGCGGATCTGCTCGGGGCTGCCCAACAGCCTCTCGGGATCGGGCAGGGCCGCGAGCTGTTCCGGCGTCACCTTGGAACCGAGGGAGGATTCCAGCCCACCGGCGTAGATGGCCCCCATGACCGCGGCTCCGATCGTCCCCCCCAGCGAGCGCACGAAGTTGGTGGCCGCCGTCACCATGCCGATGTCGCGGTGGGCGCAGGCGTTCTGCACCACCAGTACCAGCACCGGCATGGTCATCCCCAACCCCAGCCCGATCACGAACACCATGAAGCCCACCTCCACCTGGGTGGTGCCCCGATCCAACAGCACGGCCAACATCACCATGCCCACGGCCATCAGCGCGGTCCCCAGCACCAGGAACTCCTTGTAGCGCCCGAACCGGGTGAGCAATCTCCCCGACCCCACCGACGTCAGCGTGATGCCGATGAACATGGGCATCATGTTCAGGCCGGAGCCGGTGGCGCTCACCCCCGTCACCACCTGCAGGAACACGGGGATGAACAGGGTGGCGCCGAACATCACCAACCCGATGAGCAGCATCACCACCATCGACCAGCGCACGATGTCGTTGGAATACAGCCGGGGCGGGAGGATCGGATCCTCGGCCCGGGTCTCCCACCAGAAAAAGGCGGTCAGCAACACCGCCGAGGCCACCAGCACCAAAACCATACCCGACGACGTCCATCCCAGCTCGTCGCCCCCCAGGCTGAGGGCGATCAACAGGGGACCGAACCCGGCGATGAGCAGCCCGGCACCGAGCCAGTCGATCGGGCGGGGGGCGGCGCTCAAGCGCACGTTGAACAGCACCGCCATGGCCGCCATCGAAACCAGGCCCACCGGAATGTTCACGTAGAACACCCACCGCCAACTCAGGTGATCCACGAAGAACCCGCCGATGAGCGGCCCGGCCACGCTGGCCGACCCGAAGGTGGCCGCGATGTACCCCTGATAGCGGCCCCGCTCGCTGGGGGCCACCACGTCGCCCACGATGGCCATGGGCAACGCCAGCAGTCCGCCCCCGGCCAGCCCTTGCAGCGCCCGGAACAGCACGAGCTGCAGCATGGTCTGCGACAGACCGGCCAACGCCGAGGTGACGATGAAGAAGCCGATGGTGAGCTGGAACACCAGCTTGCGGCCGTAGATGTCGCTCAGCTTGCCGATGAGCGGGGTGGCGATGGTGCCGGTCAGCAAGTAGGACGTGAGGATCCAGGCCACCTGGTCCTGGCCCCCCAGCTCGCCCGCGATGGTGGGCACCGCGGTGGCCAGCACCGAGTTGTCCAGAGCGGCCAGGAACATGCCGGTCATCAAGGCGATCATGATGATGTGGACCTGGCGGGGAGCCAGATCCTCGGGCTCCACCAGATCACGCCGAAACAGGCGGGCCGTCATGTCGGCCGGTCCTTCTCGCGCTGTTGCCCCACGGCGTTCACCCTGCCGATCAGATGGCTCGGGTCTTGCCCTTCCAGTAGGGGTCCCGCAACCGGCGCTTGTAGAGCTTGCCGTTGGGATCGCGGGGCATCTCGTCGGTGAAATCGATGGACCGGGGCCACTTCTGCTTGGCGATCTGCTCCCGGAGGAACCCCATGATGGCGGCCCGGGTGTCGTCGTCGGCCGCCACGCCCGCGGCGGGTTCCACCACCGCCTTGATCTCCTCGCCGGTGTCCTCGTTGGGAACCCCGAACACGGCCACGTCACCCACCAGCGGGCTCTGCAGCATCGCCCCCTCGATCTCCGCCGGGTAGATGTTCAGGCCCCCCACGATGATCATGTCGTTGGCCCGGTCGTTGAGGAACAGGTAGCCGTCCTCGTTTAAGTAGCCCACGTCGCCCACGGTGAAGAACTCGTCCCCCAGGCGGGCCTTGTCGGTCTTGTCCTTGTCCTTGTAGTACTCGAAGGTCTGCCCGGCGGGCATCTTCATGTAGATGGTGCCGCTGGCACCGGGGGGCAGCCGGTTGCCGTCGGCGTCCACCACGATCACCTCCGACCCCGGCCACGGCCGGCCCACCGTGCCCGGATAGCGGCGCCACTCGTCGGGCGGGATGTAGGTGCCACCCCCCTCGGTGGCCGCGTAGTACTCCCAGATGCAGTCGCCCCACCAGTCGAGCATCTTCTGCTTGGTCTCCACCGGGCAGGGGGCCGCGGCGTGGATCATGCGCCGCAGCGACGACACGTCGTAGCGGGCCTTCACCTCGTCGGGCAACTGCAGCAGGCGGTGGAACATGGTGGGCACCATGTGGCTCTGGGTCACCCGGTAGCGGTCGATGCGCTCCAGAGCGCCCTCGGCGGTCCAGCGCCCCATCAGCACCGCGGGATGGCCCATGTGCAAAGAGGTGGTGGTCCAGATGTTCACCGCGGTGTGATACAGCGGGGCCTGCGTGATGTGGACGTTGTCCTGGTGGGGCATGATGCCCAGCAGCATGAACAGCCCCCCCGAAGAGGCGGCCGTCTCGTCGGGATGGGTCCCGGGCAAGGCCCGCCGCACGCCCTTGGGCCGCCCGGTGGTGCCCGACGTGTAGAACATGAACGACCCGGTGGTGAGGTCGTCGGGCCGGGTGGCCGGCTGGTCGCCCGCCATTTGGGAGAAGGGCCGGAAGCCGTCGATGGCCCCCACCGAGAAGCGTCCCTGCGCCGGTACCTCGCATTCCTCCAGCACTTTGGCCGCTTGGTCGGCGAAGTCCTCGTGGACGACGAAGGCCTTGGTCTCGCTGTCGTCCACGATGTAGGCGATTTCCGGGCCCGCCAGATGCCAGTTCACCGTGGTGAGGTAGAAGCCGCCCTGGTAGGCGGCCAGCGACACCGCCACCTGCTCGATGCCGTTGGGCAAAACGGTGGTGACCTGATCCCCCACCCCCAGGCCGGCGGCCCGCAGGCCGTGGACGATGCGGTTGGTCAGCTCGGCCAACTCCCCGTAGGTGATCTCCTGGTAGTCGGGGTCTACCACCGCCAAACGGGAGGGGTCGGCCTCGGCTATCCTCCAGAATCCCAGTGCGTCGGTCTCAGCCATTCATCCTCCCCTTCGAACTCCCCCGTGGTGGCGGGCCGCCCGGCAATCGGGCGCCGCGGCCCTCCCGGAACCGGTCACCCTCGGGCCCGATGGATGGTAGGCGAGGGGGTCCGAAGGGCCGCAACCGGGATCAGAGCCCGGTGAAGTCGGGGGGCCGCTTCTCCATGAAGGCGGCGACGGCCTCGGCGTTGGCGGGCGCGCCCATCAGCCGGGAGAAGGCGGCGTTCTCCCGCTCGCGGGCGGCGGCCACCCCGTCGTGCCAACCGTGGGTGATGAGCGCCTTGGATTCCACCAGGGACGACACCGGCAGCACGGCCAGCTTCTGGGCGTGGGCCAAGGTGGTGTCCATCAGCTCCTCGGGCGGGCAGACCTTCCACACCAGGCCCATCTCCTGGGCCTCGGTGGCCCCGATCCACTCGGCGCTGAGCAACGTCCACATGGCCTGTTGGCGGCCCAACAGCAGCGGGAAGGTGTAGCTGCTGGCCGCCTCCGGTGCCACCCCCAGGCTGGAGAACGGACACCGCAGCCGGGCCTCCGACGACATGAAGGCCAAATCGGCGAAGCCCAGCATGGTGGCCCCCACGCCCAACGCCAGCCCGTTCACCGCCACCAGAAACGGCTTGGGAAAGGAGTCCATCTGGTCGATCATCCCGGGAAAGCCGTGCCGGCCCGGCTCCACGCCGCCCCCGCCCGGGTTCCGAGCCCCCATCTCCACCAGGTCGGTACCGGCGCAGAACGCCCGCCCGGTCCCGGTCATCACCACCACCGCCACGTCGGGGTCGGCCGCCGCGTCGATCAGGGCGTCGGCGGCGAGGTCGTACAGGGCCTCGCTGAAGGCGTTCAGGGCCTCGGGCCGGTCGAGGGTCAGCACCCGCACCCGTCCCTGGTCGTCGATTCGCAGCATCGGCTCCGGTCCTCTCCCGCTCTACAGGGGGTTCCAACGGGGCTCGCGGCGGTCGCGAAAGGCCGCCGACGCCTCGGTCATGTTGCCGGTGAAGGTACCCAGCACCTGAGTGCGATTCTCCAGTTCCATGGCGTGGCGCAGGCTCGGGGCGTCCAGGGCGGCGTTGGCCCCCAGCTTGGTCATCCACACCCCGTACTCGCTGTTGGCCGCGATCTGGCGGGCCACCTCCAGGGCGGCGGGCACCACCTGGTCGTCGGGCACCACCCGCAGCACCAGCCCGATGCGCTCCGCCTCCTCGGCGTCGAAGATCCGTCCGGTGAGCATCAGCTCCCGGGCCCGGCCGACCCCCACCAACCGGGGCAGCAGGTAGCTGTTGCCCACGTCCAGCGACGACAGCCCCACCTTTATGAAGACCGAGCCGAAGCGGGCCGACGACGCCGCCACCCGCACGTCGCAGTGCAGGGCGATGGCCAAGCCCCCGCCCACGGCCACCCCGTTGACCGCGGCGATCACCGGCACCCGCAGCTCGTAGATCTTGAGCATGAGGTTGGCCAGATCCAACTGCATGTCGTAGATCGCCCCCAGCCGGCTCTGGCCGGCACCCTCGGTCAGCTCCCCGTCGGCCGAGGCCTTGAGGTCGGCTCCCGAGCAGAAGCCCCGGCCGGCCCCGGTGAGAACCACCACCCGCTGGGCTCGGTCCCGCTCCACCTCCTCCAAGGCCCCGTGCAGGTCGGCGATGAGCTCCGCACTGATGGCGTTCAGCCGCTCCGGACGCGACAGGGTGATCAGGGCGACACCCGGTTCGGGGTGCTCGACCTCCACGGTGGATGATGCCGTCACGGCTGTCACTCTACGGCTCGAGGGCACCCGACGGCGCACGGGCCGGCCACCGGGAACGGAAATTGCCCCGCTCCGAGCCCGGACGGGGCAACAGCGGCCGCGACGAAATTCGCGCGAAACAGTTGTAGTCCGGCCTGCGGCTCTCTATAGTGCCGGTTCAGGCATGACTTTGGGAATAGCTGTAGGGGCCTATCTCGTCGTGCATTTGCTCGGCGCCTACCTCCTGCGCGCCTCCGGTGTGGCGCAGGATCTGTTCGGCCGTTTCCGCAACGTGCCCGACCTCCCCGAGCCCCGGCAGCTCGCCGAGTACACCGCCTTCGTGGAGACCCACTCGTTCTGGGATGCCGAGAGGGAAGACCAGAACCACGAGATCGACGAGTTCGAGTTGCAGGCCGTCTTCTGGAACGAGAAGAAGCGCCGCACCGCCTGAGCCGACAAGTCAGTTCGACGGCTCAGATCGGCCTGAAGCAACCGAAGCGCCTGGAGCAGTAGCTCAGTTCGACTTGGCGTGGTGGCCGCCGTCCACCGGCACGATGGCCCCGTTGATGAACGAGGCCGCCGGCAGCACCAACGACAAGGTGATCTGGGCCACCTCCTCGGGCACCCCGTAGCGACGGGCCGGTACCCGTCGGCGAGCGTAGGTCTGCTTGTCCTTCTCGGGGATGGAATCGGTCATGGCCGTGCGGATGGGACCGGGACACACCGCGTTGACGGTGATGCCGTGGCGCCCCAACTCCACCGCCAACGACCGGGTGAGCCCCACTACCCCGTGCTTGCTCACCGAGTACGGCGACATCTCGGCGGTGGCCATGATCCCCTCGGTGGAGGCCACGTTCACGATGCGACCGTCGCCGTTGCGCTTCAGGTCGTCCAGGCAGGCCCGCACCATCCGCACCTGCGAGGTCACGTTCACCTCCAGCGCGGCCGCCCACACGTCCTCGAAGTCGGGGGTGTCCACCGTGACCGCCGCGGTGATGCCCGCGTTGTTGATCAGGATGTCCACCGGCCCCAGCTCTTCCCGCACCTCGGCCACCGCCCGGTCGATGGCATCGGCATCGGACACGTCGCACACCACGGCCCGCCCGGTGCCGCCGGCATCGGTGATGGCGGCCACCGTCTCGGTCACCCCCGCACGGTTCACGTCCAACGCCGCCACTTTGGCCCCCTCGTCGGCCAACAGCCAGGCCGTGGCCCGACCCATGCCCGCGGCGGCCCCGGTCACCACCGCCACCCGACCGGCCACCGAGCGGTTCAGCTTGCTGAGCCGGGTCATGAACCCAGGTGGGAGCGCTCGTGCTCCAGTAGCCAGGATTTCACCTCGGGCCGACCCCCGTACTCCCCCACCGAGCCGTCGCTTCGCACCACCCGGTGGCAGGGCACGATCAGCGGAATGGGGTTGGTGGACATGGCCGTACCCACCGCTCGAGCCGCCCTCGGGGCCCCGGCCAGGCGAGCCAACTCCCCGTAGGACACCGTGGTGCCGTAGGCCACCCCGATGAGGGTGTCCAACACCCGGCGATAGAAGCCGTGGCTGAACCGCCGGTCCAGCGCCAGGTCGAACCGCCGGCGGGTACCAGTGAAGTACTGGTCGAGCTGTCGGGCCGGTTCCTCCAACCACGCCGGGTCGCCTGCGCCATCGGAGCCCGGCCCAAAGCCCAGCTCGACCGCCATGTCGTCGAGCGCTTCTTGGGATCCGAAGCCGATCCGCACCACCCCCTGGGCCGTGGCCGCCAGGTGCAGCACCCCGATGGGCGTCTCCCGCGACCCCAGGGCCACCTCCAACCGGTCGGACTCCCCGCGGGCCGCACCCGGGCGTTCTTGCAGCGCAATCGCAGACATGGCACAGACCGTAGCGGAACGCCAGACTGACGCCGTGGAGTCTTCTTCCCTGCCGCCGCAATCCGGCCCGCCGTCTCCTTCTTCCCCGCCGCCGCAATCCGGCCCGCCATCTCCTTCTTCCCCGCCGCCGCCACCAAGCCCGCCGCCAAGCCACACGCCACCAAACCCGCCCGGCGACGAGCCCCAGCAGATCACCGGCATCCACGAGGCGCCGGTCACCGCCTGGCTGGCCGACTACGTGACCCCCAGCGAGCCCCCCTATGCGTTCGAGCTGATCGCCGCGGGCGGGTCCAACCTCACCTTCCGCCTGACCGACGCCGCCGGTCGGCAGTGGGCGCTGCGCCGGCCCCCGGTGGGATCGGCCCTGGCTACCGCCCACGACATGGGCCGGGAGTGGCGCATCATGGCCGCCCTGGGACCGGTGGCCAACGTGCCCGTCCCCGAGACGGTGGCCTTCTGCGACGACCACTCGGTGAACGGCGCCGACTTCTACGTGATGAGCTTCGTGGAGGGGCGCATCCTGCGGGATCGTCATTCGGCCTCCGACATGACCACCGAACAGGCCGACATCGCCACCCAGAGCCTGCTCGACGTGCAGATCGCCCTCCACACCCTGGATCTCGACGAGGTGGGGCTCGGCGATCTGGGCCGCCGGGACGACTACGTGGGCCGCCAGCTCAAGCGCTGGCGTCGCCAGGTGGAGGCCGCCGGGGTGCGAGAAGTGCCCCTTTTGATCGAGCTGCACGAGCGGCTGAGCGCGGCCAAGCCCGCCGAGACCGCCCCGCCCGCCTTGGCCCACGGCGACTACCGCTTCGACAACACCGTGCTCGACGACCAGTGGCGGATCGCCGCCGTCCTGGACTGGGAGCTGTGTACCACCGGCAATCCCATCGCCGACTTCGCCTGGTCGCTGCAGTACTGGGCCGATCCCGGCGACGACATGAGCTTCCTCAGCGACCCGCCCACCGTGCTGGACTGCTTCGTCCGCCGCCAGGAAGTGGCCGACCGCTACGCCGCCCAGTCGGGCTTCGACCTGTCCGACCTGGCCTACTACACCGTGTTCAGCTGGTGGAAGCAGGCCTGCATCGTGGAGGGGGCCTACGCCCGCCGCCTGCAGGGAATGAGCGGGGGCATGGCCACCACCGGCGACGTCCACGACATCGGCCGCCGGGTGGACGCCATGTTGGCCCACGCCGCCGACCTGGCCACCGGCGTGCTGTAGCCGGCGCGCTCAAGTCGGCACGCTCCAGTCGGCGCCCGATAGTCCAAAGGCGGAGCCGGGCAGTAGTGGGTACGGGCTGCTTCCCTGCGATAGGAAGTACGGCTGTGGCTTCCCTATTGATCCAACCCCACGGCGGCGAGCTGGTCGACGTCATGGTCGACGACACCGTCGCCGCCGACCTCAAGGCCGAATCGCGCGACCTCCCGTCGTTCACCCTCCAGCCCCGCCATCTCTGCGACCTGGAGCTGCTGCTCAACGGCGGCTTCTCCCCCCTGCGGGGGTTCATGGACCAGGCCGACTACCAGCGGGTGTGCGCCGACATGCGGCTGGCCGACGGCACGCTGTGGCCCATGCCCATCACCCTGGATGTGGACGCCGACACCGCCGAGGCCGCCCAGAGCGCCGGCCGCTTGGCCCTGCGGGACGTGGAGGGGGTGATGCTGGCCGTGCTCACCGTGACCGACGCCTACCAACCCGACCCCACCGCCGAGGCCGAGGCCGTCTTCGCCAGCACCGACCCCGACCATCCCGGCGTCGGCCACCTGCTGCGCTCCACCGCCCCCTGGTACCTGGGCGGCAGCCTCCAGGGCCTGCAACTGCCCGTCCACTACGACTTCACCGAGCTGCGCCGCACCCCCGCCGACCTCCGCGCCGCCTTCGACGAGCGGGGATGGCACCGGGTGGTGGCCTTCCAGACCCGCAATCCCATGCACCGGGCCCACGTGGAACTCACCCGCCGGGCCGCGGTGGAGGCCGACGCCAACCTGCTGATCCACCCGGTGGTGGGCATGACCAAACCGGGCGACGTCGACCACTACACCCGGGGCCGGGTGTATCAGCACATCATCCGGCGCTACCCTGAGAACTCGGCCATGTTGGCCATGCTCCCCCTGGCCATGCGCATGGGCGGCCCCCGAGAAGCGGTGTGGCACGCCATCATCCGCAAGAACCACGGCGTCTCCCACTTCATCGTGGGCCGAGACCACGCCGGACCGGGGTCCGACGCCGCCGGCAACCCCTTCTACGGCCCCTACGACGCCCAGGACATGCTCCAGGACCACACCGAGGAGCTGGGCGTGACCATGGTGCCGTTCAAGATGATGGTGTACGTCCCCGACGGCGACACCTACCAGCCGGTGGACGAGGTGGACGAGTCCACCACCACCCTCAGCATCAGCGGCACCGAGCTGCGGGACCGGCTGGCCTCCGGCGAGGAGATTCCCGAGTGGTTCAGCTACCCCGAAGTGGTGGCCGAACTGCGCCGCACCCACCCCCAGAAGTCCCGGCAGGGCTTCACCGTGTTCTTCACCGGGCTGAGCGGCTCGGGCAAGTCCACCATCGCCAACGCCCTCATGTCCATGCTGCTGGAGCGGGGCGGGCGACCGGTCACCCTGCTCGACGGTGACGTGGTGCGCACCAACCTCTCCTCGGAGTTGGGCTTCTCCAAGGAACACCGCGACATCAACATCACCCGCATCGGCTACGTGGCCTCGGAGATCACCAAGCACGGCGGCATCGCCCTGTGCGCCCCCATCGCCCCCTACGCCGAGCCCCGCCGCCGCAACCGGGAGGCCATCTCGGCCAACGGCGGCTACGTGCTGGTCCACGTGGCCACCCCCTTGGAGGTGTGCGAGGAGCGCGACCGCAAGGGGCTGTACGCCAAGGCCCGGGCGGGCATCATCAAGGAGTTCACCGGCATCTCCGACCCCTACGAGGTGCCCATCGACGCCGACATCACCCTGCCCACGGTGGATCAGACCCCCGACCAGTCGGCCCAGACCATCATCGACCACCTGGAAGCCGCGGGTTATCTCGTACCGATCGAGGCCGAGTGACCCGCCCCGCCGAGGTGGCCCGGCATCGCCCCTGAGGCCACGGAGATCGAGGCCACCCACATGTCGCGCACCCACGACGTGGCCCGCATCGCCGACGCCTTGGCCGCCGCCGACGAAGTACTCCAGCGGTTCACCCCCGGCGAGATCGAGGCCGAACGCAAGGAGGGCGGCGACCCGCTGACCGCGGCCGACACCGCGGTGAACGAGGTGCTGTCCCGAGAGCTGCGCAGCCCCGAAGAGGGGTGGCTGTCGGAGGAGAGCGCCGACGGCGGCGAGCGGCTGGGCTGCCGGCGGGTGTGGGTGGTCGATCCCATCGACGGAACCAGGGAGTTCGTCGACGGCATCCCGGAATGGTGCGTGTCGGTGGGCCTGGTGGAGGACGGGGTGCCGGTGGCCGGTGGCGTGCTCAGCCCGCCCAACGGGCACCTCATCGTCGGGTCCGACCACACCGGGGTGACCTGCAACGGGGCGCCCGCCCGGACCACCAGCACCACCGACATACGGGGGGCGCTGATCCTGGCCTCCCGCAGCGAGGTCAAGCGGGGGGAGTGGGAGCGCTTCTTCGCCACCCCCGTGGCGGTGCGCAACATGGGCTCGGTGGCCTACAAGCTGAGCCTGGTGGCCGCCGGCCTGGCCGACGCCACCTGGACGCTGGTGCCCAAGAACGAATGGGACGTGGCCGGCGGGGCCGCCCTGGTCCGATCAGGCGGTGGCCGGGTGGCCGGCCTCAGCGGGGCCGACGTGGTGTTCAATCGGCCCGACCCCCTGATGAGCGGCTTCATCGCCACCGCCCCCGGCCTGTTCGCCCCGGTCCTGCGCCTGCTCGACATCCCCGCCCGACCATGATCCTCCGCCCCCTCGTGGCGCAGGCGGATCCCCGCCGCTTGGTAGTCGTGGCGCCGTCGGCTCGCCGTTGGAAGCAGTGAACGACCACCAGGTGGCTGCCGACGTCGCCGCCGCGGCCGGCCGAGAGCTGCTGGCCCTGCGGACCGAGATGAGCACCCGGCGGGTGGCCCCGTTCACCGTGGGCGCCCGCGGCGACGCCGTGGCCCACGAGGTGATCGTGGACGCCCTGGCCCGTCACCGGCCCGACGACATGGTGCTGTCGGAGGAGTCGGTGGACGACCGGCGGCGGCTCGACCGCTCCCGCGTCTGGATCGTGGACCCGCTGGACGGCACCCGCGAGTTCTCCGTCCCCGGTCGAACCGACTGGGCCGTTCACGTGGCCCTGGTGGCCGATGAGGTTCCCGTGGCCGCCGCGGTGGCCTTGCCCGCCCAGGGCATCACCCTGGCCACCGAACCGGCCCCGCCCCGGCCCCCCGCCGCCGTCCCACCCCGGGTGATCACCAGCAGGAGCCGCCCCGGTCGACGGTCCCGCCAAATCGCCGACGCCCTCGGGGCCTCCATCGTGCAGATGGGCTCGGCCGGGGCCAAGGCCGCCGCCGTCATCGGTGGCCACGCCGAGGTGTACGCCCACGCCTCCGGGCTGTACGAGTGGGACCTGTGCGCCCCCGCCGCGGTGGCCGCCGCCGCCGGATTGCACGTCTCCCGCCTCAGCGGGGCACCACTGCGGTTCAACCAACCCGACACCTACGTGTCCGATTTCGTGATCTGCCACCCCGACCTCGCCCCCGCCGTCATCACGCCGTGACACCGGTGATCGCCCGATGAACGTCGCCACCGCCGCCCCCGTGAGCCCGAGCAGGCCGTGAGACTGGTCATCGCCCGCTGCTCGGTGGACTACCAGGGGCGGTTGTCGGCGCACCTGCCCGAGGCCGTCCGCCTCATCATGGTCAAGGCCGACGGCTGCGTCTGCATCCACGCCGACGGCGGGGCCTACAAGCCGCTCAACTGGATGAACGCCCCCAACCGGCTGTCGGAGAGCGACGGAGTGTGGACGGTGGTCAACCCCGCCGGCGAGAAGCTCACCATCACCATCGCCGAGCTGATCTCCGACACCACATTCGAGCTGGGCGTCGACCCCGGCCTCGACAAGGACGGCGTGGAGGCCCACCTCCAGGAACTACTGGCCGCCTCCCCCGAGGTGCTGGGCGACGGCATCCGCCTGGTCCGCCGGGAGTATCCCACCGACATCGGACCGGTCGACCTGTTGTGCCGGGACGCCCACGGGGCCACCATCGCCGTGGAGGTCAAACGGCGGGGCGACATCGCCGGGGTGGAGCAGCTCACCCGCTACCTCCAGTTCCTCAACCAAGATCCGGTGCTGGCCCCGGTGCGGGGCCTGCTGGCCGCCCAGGTGGTTCGACCCCAGGCCCGGGCCCTCAGCGCCGACCGGGGCATCGAGTGCGTGGAGGTGGACTACGACCTGCTGCGGGGCATCCAGCCCGACCAGCACCGGCTGTTCTGAGGGCGAGACTCCACTGAACACCGTGCTGTTCTGAGTCCGAAGCTCTTCTGAACGTCACACTGTTCCAGGTCCGAAGCGGCTCCACCCCCAACCTGCGTCGGAAACGGCCCCCGGCCCCGCTACCATCCCCTGATCGGCATGGATCCGCACCCCCCTCTCCGCCTGCGCCGACCGCCCCGCCCGCCGTGGGTCTGGGCCCTCATGGTGACCCCGGTGATCGTGTTGGCCGTGTGGCTGGTGTTCTGGCTGGTGGACTCGGCCGCCAACAGCGACAAAACCCCCCGAGGCCTCACGCTGGAGAGCCCCGCCAACGCTGACATCAGCGTGGACATCGGGGGGATGAGCCGAGACGACGTGACCGCGGTGGTAACCGAGTTGGCCGAGCGCTTCGGTGAGACCCCGGTGGAGATCACCACCCCGAGCCGAGCCCTCACCGTCACCGCCGCCGACCTCGGGCTGGCCCTAGACGTGGAGGCCACCGTGGCCGTCGTCATGGGCCTGGACAGCGGCCAGGGAAATCCCTTCGGGTGGACGGCCTCGTTCTTCGAGGACTCCCAGGCCACCCCGGCCTACACCCTGCGGATGGACCCCGGGCGCATCGGCGAACTGGAGCAGGAGCTGCGCCGCCGTTCCACGGACCCCACCATCGTGCTGGAGAACGGCTTGTTCCAGGTGATCCCCGGCGTGCCCGGCGAGGTGGCCGACCTGGCCGCCGCCGCCCCCCAACTGCTGGAGGCCGCCAATCGAGGCGAGAACCCCCTCACCGTGGCCGCCGACGTGCGTCTCGTGCCCCCCGATTTGGCCGACGGCGAGTTGCACCGGATCACCGGGGAGCTCAACCGGCGCACCGGCCAGGGCCTGCTGGTCACCGTGGAGGAGGTCACCAAGCGGGTGCAACCGGCCCAACTGCGCACCTGGCTCACCGTGGCCGCCCCCGGCCGCACCCCCTCCTACAGCATCGACCGCGGGCGACTGGAGGACGACCTGGCCCAACTGTTCCTGGAGGTGGCCACGGTGGCCTCCGAGCCGGTGCTCACGATCACGAACGACCGCCCGGTGCTGGTCAGCGAGGTCCCCGCCCTGGTCTGCTGCGAGGACACCGCCCTCGACACCATCGCCACCGCCCTCGAAACCGAACAGCCCGATGTGACCCTCGAGCTGCGGGAATCCGACGAGATCAACGACCAGAGTTGGCTCCAGAACCGGGGCATCGTCGAGTTGACCGGCCGCTTCACCACCCACTTCCAGCCCGCCCAGGACCGGGTGCTCAACATCCAACGCATCGCCGAGTTGCACCAGGGCGTGGTGGTCTACCCCGGTGAGACCTTCTCGGTGAACGAGCACGTGGGGGAGCGCACCGAGGAGAAGGGGTTCGTGTCCGCCGGGGTGATCTACGACGGGGTGTACGACGACGACGTGGGCGGGGGCATCTCCCAGTTCATCACCACCTTGTTCACCGCCACCTTCAACGCGGGCATGGAGTTCCCCGAGTACCAGGCCCACAGCATCGACATCCCCCGTTACCGCGACGGCGTGGACGCCACCATCTCCTGGCCCAAACCCGACTTCAAGTTCCGCAACCCCCACCCCTACGCCGTGCTGCTGTGGCCCACCACCACCGACGCCAGCGTGACCGTGAGCGTGTACTCCACCGCCTACGCCGAGGTGGAGTGGACCGACCGCTACGACACCCCGAGGCGGTTCTGCACGCTGCGGACCACCGAGCGCACCCGCACCTACGCCGACGGCACCGTGCTGCGGGACTCCGTGACCGCCCTCTACCAACCCCGAGAGGGCCTGAACTGCGACGGCCGCTGCACCTCCTCGGTGCTGCCCCTTGACGCCGACGGCGACGGCGAGACCGACCTCGACGACGAGGGGCTGCCCATGGAGTGCGTCCTGCCCGAGGACTGCATCGACACCCATGCCCCGGTCGACACCAACGACGACCTGCGTCCCGACCTCTGCACCCTGGCCCCACCCGCCCCCGACCCGGACCCCGGCGACCCCAACCCTGACGACGAAGCCGACCCCAACCCCAACCCCGACACCGACGACGCCGACGACCCCGAGGACTCCTCGGACCCCGACACCGAATCGGGCACCCCCCAAGCCCTGGATCCGGCCTCGCCGACCCAAGCCGCCTGAGCCGCCCGTGAACCCCCTCTGGGACACCGCCATCGTGGGCGCCGGACCGGCGGGCTGTGCGGCGGCCATCACCCTGGCCCGGGCCGGGCAACGGGTGGTGCTGGTGGACCGGGCCCGCTTCCCCCGGCCCAAGGCCTGCGGCGACGGCCTGACCTCCGGGGCGCTGCGGCTGCTGGAGTCTCTCGGTTTGGACCCCGCCCCCATCGCCTCGTGGATGCCGGTGGAAGACGTGTGCATCCGCTCCCCCTCCGGGCGAACGGTCGAGTTTCCCCTGCCCCGGACGGGGGGCCAGTTCGCCGCCGTAGTCCAGCGCGACGACCTCGACAACGGCCTCGCCGCCCAAGCCCAACACGAGGGCGCCGTGCTGCACGAGGGGGCCCGATGCCAGGGGGCCACCGAGGCCGACGACCACGTCGTGCTGGAGGTGGACGACGTCGGACCGCTGCGGGCCCGCTACGCCATCGCCGCCGACGGCATGTGGTCGCCCACCCGTCGCTTCCTCGGGCTCACCCACCGGGGTTACCGGGGCGACTGGCACGCCTTCCGCCAGTACTTCGCCAACGTGGCGCCACCCGCCAATGGAGCCCTGTGGGTGTGGTTCGAGGAGGAGATCCTGCCCGGCTACGTGTGGTCGTTCCCCCTGCCCGACGGTCGGGCCAACGTGGGCTTCGGGGTGCGCCGGGGCGGGCCGGTGGCGGTGGGCGACATGGGATCCCTGTGGCAAGAGCTGCTGGCCCGGCCCCACATCCGGGACGTGCTCGGCCACCACGCCACCCCCGAAGCCGCCCACCGGGCCTGGCCCATCCCCGCCCGCATCGACCGGGTCACCCTCACCGGCCGCCGCACCCTGTTCGTGGGCGACGCGGCGGCCGCCTGCGACCCCATGAGCGGCGAGGGCATCGCCCAGGCCCTGCTCACCGGCATCGGCGCCGCCCACGCCATCACCCAAGGCGGCCCCGACGCCCGCCGGGTGACGGCCGGATACCGGCAGTTCGTGCGCCGGGAGCTGTTCGCCGACCACCGCATGGCCCGCCGCCTCGGACGCATCCTGGCGTCGCGTCCCGGCGCCCGGGGAGCGGTCCGCATCGCCGGCCTCACCCCCTGGACCCGGCGCAACTTCGCCCGCTGGCTGTTCGAGGACTACCCCCGCTCCATCATCACCACCCCCCGACGCTGGCGCCGCACCACCCTCGCCTCCCCCGGCGCTTACCGCTCCCCGAACCCACAGCCCTAACCTGCCGACCCTGACGTTGACTGTGGCCTCGCAGTGGTACACATCGGGTGGAACCGGCAACGAGGAGCCAAGCCATGACCAAGAACCAGCCTCGCAGCCAGATCCGCAGCGAAAACAACGCCAAGGACGACAGCAACGACCCTCAACCTCCGATGCGGGGGCGGTGCCTGTGCGGCGCCGTTTCCTACCGTGTGCAGGGGGTTCTGCGCCCGGTGTGGGACTGCCATTGCGTGCGCTGTCGCCGCTGGACCGGGCACCACATCGCGGCCACCGGCTGTGACCGTGAACGGATCCGGATTCTCGGTGATGAGGCGCTGCGGTGGCATCATCCCGAGGAGTACCCGCAGGTCGCCTACGGGTTCTGCGTTCGGTGCGGAAGCTCGCTGTTCTGGACCGTGGTCGGTTCGGACACGATCTCGATTTGTGCCGGCACGCTGGAGCCGCCCACCGGCCTCCACACCCAATACGCCCTGTTCACCGAGGACGCCTCGGACTATCACACCCTGAACCTGGACATTCCACCCCTGCCCCGCTGACGCCGCACCAACCTCGCCTCCCCCGGCGCTTACCGCTCCCCGAACCCACGGCCCTAACCTGTCGGCCATGACATTGACTTTCGACAATCGGGTGGCCATCGTCACCGGGGCCGGGGGCGGGCTGGGCAAGCTGTACGCCCTGGAGTTGGCCCGGCGGGGCGCCCGGGTGGTGGTGAACGACCTCGGCGGAGCCACCGACGGCACCGGGGGCAGCGAGGGACCGGCCCAGATCGTGGCCGACGAGATCAACCAGCAGGGGGGCGAAGCGGTGGCCGACGCCCACTCGGTGGCCACCTCCGAGGGCGGGGCCGCCATCACCGCCACCGCCATGGAAGCGTTCGGCCAGGTGGACATCGTGATCAACAACGCGGGCATCCTGCGCGACAAGACTTTCCACAAGCTGGAGGACGACCAACTCCACCCCGTGCTGGCCGTCCATCTGCGGGGTGCCTTCAACGTGACCCGACCCGCCTTCCGCCAAATGCGAGAGCAGGGCTACGGCCGCATCGTGTTCGCCACCTCCAACGCGGGCGTGCTGGGCAACTTCGGACAGTCCAACTACAGCGCGGCCAAGATGGGCCTGGTGGGCCTGGCCAACACCCTGTCGCTGGAGGGGGCCCGGTACAACATCAAGGCCAACTGCATCGCCCCGATGGCCACCACCCGCATGACGGAGTCCATCTTCGGCCAAGAGATCAAAGAAGCCCTGCGGCCCGAGTTGGTCACCCCGGCGGTGTGCTTTCTGGCCCATGAGGACTGCCCGGTCTCCGGCGAGGTGTACTCGGCGGCCGGGGGCACCGTGTCCCGGTTCTTCGTGGGTCGCACCGTCGGCTACTACAACGCCGACCTCACCGCCGAGGACGTGGCCGAGAACTTCGACCAAATCCGCGACGAAACCGGCTACCTGGTGCTCGACGACGCCAACCACGAGGTCGGCTTGGCCTACAAGACCATCCGGGCCGCCGCCGAATGATCACCCCCGACGACCACGGCGACGAGGCCGACGCCAACCCGGACGCCTCCGCCGCGGTCGAAGCCTCCGACGACCAGGGCGACGCGAGCGACGCCAACCCGGACGCCACGAACCCCGACGACCAGGGCGACGAGAGCGACGCCAACCCGGACGCCACGGCTGCGGTCGAGGCCTTCGACGAGGCCGCCGAACAGCTCTTCGCCCGCCTTCGGGGGAATCCCGTGGCCGACCGGATCTTCTACACCGCCTCCGAGCTGGGCAACTTCAGCATTCTGTGGCACGCCCTGGCCTGGGCGGGGGCGCGCTCCCCCCGCCAACGCCGCAACGCCCTGCGGGTGTCGGTGGCGTTGGCCGTGGAGTCGGCCCTGGTCAACGGCCCGATCAAGGCCCAGTTCAACCGCTCCCGACCCTTGGTCCAGCACGACCATCCCCACCGTCTGCGCCAGCCGCTCACCAGCAGCTTTCCCAGCGGCCACGCCAGCGCCGCGGTGGTGGCCGCCGCCCTCTTGTCGGAGCCCCGACGCCGCCGGTGGCCGTTCTGGACCGCGACGGCGGTGGTGGCCGCCAGCAGGGTCCACGTGCGCATCCACCACGCCTCCGACGTGGTGGTGGGCGCGCTGGTGGGCGCCGTGCTGGCCCGCCTGTTCAAGAAGATCTGGCCGCTGCGCTGACCGGCTACCGAGGCCCCGGCGCCAGCGACCGGACCGCCTCCCACGGGTCGATGCCGCCCAGGGGCATCACCATGAGCGACGAGGTGGTGGCCCCGTTGTCGAAGTAGCGGTCGATGTGGCGGCGGCACTCCTCGGGTGTCCCGTGGACGATGAGGTCGTCCACCACCTGCTCGGGAATGGCCTCCAGCGACCCCGCCCGATCCCCGGCCGCCCACCGCTCCCAGTGCTCGGCCAACAGGTCTCCCCGCCCCAACCACTGGTGGAACGCCCGGTACACCGGCACGTTCAGGTAGGCGGCCACCGCCCGTCGCCCCTGGTCGATCACCGTGTCCCGGTCGGGGTTGGGGCACACGAAGATGCGGGCCACCACCTCCTTGTCGGGCCCTTGGGCGTGAACGATCTCGCTCACCCGGGCGGTGTCGTGAGCCGACAACCAGTTGATGATGGCCCCGTCGGCCTCCCGGCCCGCCAGCGTCAGCATCTGCGACCGCAGGGCGGCCACCAGGATGGGGGGAGGTTGGTCGGGCACCAAGCCCAGCCGAAAGCCCTGCACCGAGAACGTCTCGTACTCGCCGCTCACCTTCTCGCCCGCCAGCGCGGGCCGCAGGAACCGCACCAGATCACGCACCCGCTGGTAGGGCGAGTCGAACGGGATCGAGTTCCACCGCTCCACGATCACGTCCGAGGAGCTGCCCACCCCCAGGAGGAACCGCCCCGGCGCCAGCGTGGCCAGGGTGGCCGCCGATTGGGCCACCAGGGCCGGCCCCCGGGTGTAGGCGGGCACGATGGCCGTGCCCAGCCGCAGCGTGGGCGCCCACTGCGAGGCCAGGACCAGCGGGGTGAAGGCATCGTGGGCGTTGGATTCCGACGACCATGCGTCGGTGTAGCCCAGCTCGACCAGCTCCGCCATGCGCTGGGCCTGCTGGTCCAGCGGGCCGAACAAGGGCACGGTCATCCCGTCACGTCGTTGCGCCATGGCGTCACTCTACGACCCTCCGGAACCCCGACCCACCACCACCCGCCGGCGGCGGCCGCTCTACCCGCCGCCGGGTGACGGATCGAGCATCCTTGCTTGATATCCTTCCCAACCGTGAGCGACCACATTCTCGACTCCGTCGATCCCGCACACTTCGCCCGCACGCTGGTCCACACCGGCCTGCGGGCGGCCACCAACCCGGTGGGGGTGACCTCGGCCCTGCTCAAGGCGGGGGCCACCGCCATGAGAGTGGGGGCGGCCACCATGGCCAAAGCGGCCAACACCGCCGATCCCGACGCCCCGCCCCCCGTGGCCCCCGAGCCCAAGGACCACCGCTGGACCAACCAGCAATGGCGCGACAACCCCTACTTCTTCGGCCTCCAGCAGACGTACCTCCTGTCCCGGAAACTGGTCGACGACATCATCGACGCCGCCAACCTGAACGAGGCCGAGCACCGCAAGGCCACCTTCGCCGCCTCCTTCGCCTTCGACGCCCTGGCCCCCACCAACCTGCTCATCACCAACCCCGACGCCCTGTCCACCGCGGTGGCCACCGGCGGGGCCAGCGTGGTCAAGGGGACGGCCAACTTCCTCCGCGACGTGCAGCACAACGACGGCTGGCCGTCCAAAGTGGACGACTCGGGATTCGAGCCCGGCCTGAACATGGCCATGACCCCCGGCCAGGTGGTGTACCGCAGCAACCTCATCGAGCTGATCCAGTACCAACCCCAAACCGAGCAGGTCTACGAAACCCCGCTGCTGTTCTGCCCGCCGTGGATCAACAAGTACTACATCATGGATTTGGCCCCCCAAAAGAGCCTCATCGAGTGGGCGGTACAACACGGTCACACCTGCTTTGCCATCAGCTACCGCAACCCCGACGAGTCGATGCGCAACACCACTTTCGAGGACTACCTGCACCAGGGGCCCCTCGACGCCCTCCGGGTGGTGCGGGAGATCACCGGGCGGCCCAAGGTCAACACGGTGAACGTCTGCCTGGGGGGCACGCTCACCGCCATCGCCATGGCCTACGGAGCGGCCATCGACGACCAGCCCGTCGGCACCGCCACCTTCTTGAACACCCTCACCGACTTCTCCGACCCCGGCGTGCTGGGGGCGTTCACCGACGAGCCCACCGTGGCCGGCCTGGAGCGCAAGATGGCCGACCAGGGCTACCTGGAGGCCAGCGAGATGGCCCGCACCTTCGACGCCATCCGGGCCAACGACTTGATCTTCCAATACGTGGTGAACAACTGGCTCCTGGGGGAGGACCCCCCGGCGTTCGACCTGTTGGCCTGGAACAACGACAGCACCCGCATGCCCGCCCGCATGCACAGCAGCTACCTGCGGCGGTGCTACCTCCAGAACCAGTTCGCCCACAACGCCTTCGAGATCGACGGCACTCCGGTGATCCCCGGCCACATCACCCAGGACTGCTACGTGCTGTCGGCCATCGACGACCACATCGTGCCGTGGACGGCCGCCTACCGCACCGCCACCCTGCTGGGGGGCCACAACCGGTTCGTGCTCAGCACCTCGGGGCACATTGCCGGCATCGTCAATCCTCCCGGCCCCAAGGCCCGCCACTGGACCAACGACCACATCGCCGAGGAGCCCGACCAATGGTTGGAGGGCGCCGAGCAGCACCAGGACACCTGGTGGGAGGACTGGGCCCGCTGGATCGGCGAGCGTGCGGGCAAGAAGGTGGACGCCCCCCCGCACCTCGGCAGCGATGACTTCCCGCCCGCCGACGACGCCCCCGGCCTCTACGTGAAGATGCGCCCCGGCGACTCCCTGGCCGCCTGAGACTCCGACCGCCGCGCCGGAGCCGCCGGGAATTATCCCAAAGAAATCCGGCCCATGAGTTGCCCGCCAAGCGTTTGCTAGGTATAGTTTGCAACATGACCGATGCCAAAGAAATCACCGAAGCCGTGCAGGAGCAGGTGCTCAGCGCACTCAAGGTTGGCCAGACGGCCATTGTTGAAGGTGTCCGCACCTGGACCGACACGGTGGGCAACATCACCCCCGAGAGCATGAAGACCGAGGCCATTCCCGGCCTCGACGCCCTGCCCGACCCCAAGGAGCTGATGGACGTCAGCTTCGGGTTCGCCGAGGCCCTGCTCAACACCCAAAAGGAGTTCGCCCAGAACCTGTTGGCCGCCGTCGGCACCAACGGTTCGAGTGCGAACGAGCCAGTCGGCAAGAAGAGCTGATTCCCCCCTCCGCTCTTCTCCGTCAACGGGGCCGGTCAATGACCGGCCCCGTTTCATATTCCTCCCACTTGCGAACTATTGTGAACAACTCCAAGGGGCCGCCACCAAGGGCGGACGGGAGGGACGCAATGAGCACCGAGCTGCTGAGCCAAGAACCCGCGACGCCCTCGTCGCCGATCCATCGAATCGGCGTGGTGGGCGGGGGCACGATGGGATCGGGCATCGCCGAAGTGTGTGCCCGGGCCGGGCTCGACACCCTGGTCATCGAGGTGGACCACGCCGCCGTCAACAACGCCCGAGCCAAGATCGAGCAGTCCCTGAACAAGGCCGTGTCCCGCAACAAGCTGGCCGCCGACACCCGAGACCTGGCCCTGGACTCCATCAGCTTCAGCACCGACCTGGGCGACCTGGCCGACCGCGACCTGGCCATCGAAGCGGTCATCGAGTCCCTGGAGGAGAAACTCTCGGTCTTCCGGGCCATGGACAAGGTGATGAGCCCCACCGCCATCATGGCCACCAACACCTCGTCCATCCCCATCATCACGCTCGGCTCCATCACCAGCCGTTCCGACATGGTGCTGGGCATGCACTTCTTCAATCCCGCCCCGGTCCAGCCCCTGGTGGAGTTGGTGCGATCGCTGGGCACCGCCCCCGAGACCATGGAACGGGCCGACCATTTCGTGGTGGAGGTTCTGGGCAAGCAGGTCATCCGCTGTCGGGACCGGGCCGGTTTCGTGGTCAATCGCCTGCTGGTGCCCTACCTGCTCGACGCCATCCGCATGTTCGACGAGGGCAAGGTGAGCGCAGCCGACATCGACAGCGGCATGATGCACGGCTGCGGCCACCCCATGGGCCCGCTGTCGCTGTGCGACCTCATCGGGCTGGACACCGTGGAGGCGGTGGCCGACGTTCTCTACGAAGAGTTCAAGGGCTCCCACAACGCCCCCCCGCCCCTGCTGCGGCGCATGGTGGCCGCCGGCCATCTCGGGCGCAAAACGGGCCGGGGATTCTACGAGTACGGCTGAGGCGCCCCCATGGACAACACCGCCATCGAGGCCTTCGGAAGCTACCTGCGCAGCCAGCGCAAACTGGCCCAGCTCACCCTGCGGGAACTCTCCGACCTGGCCCAAGTCTCCAACCCCTACCTCAGCCAACTCGAACGGGGTATGCACCAGCCCTCGGTGCGGGTCATCAAGTCCCTGGCCAAGGCCCTGAATCTGTCGGCCGAGACCCTCTTGGCCCAAGCCGCGGGCATTGACGACGTCAACGGCACCGGCCCTTCCAACGGCTCCGACACCGCCTCGTCCATTCGGGCCGACGCCAACCTCTCCGACGAGCAAAAGGCGGCCCTGCTGGAGGTCTACCGCAGCATGACCAGCGACAGCCCCACTCCCTGAAGGCCGCCCCCACCCCCTCCCCCCACAAACCGTCACCACCCCCGAGATACTGGTGACATGAAGCAACAACTCACCCTCCTCGAAACCCCACCCGACTGGCGCATCGACGAGCGCACCATCGAGATCGGCCGCCGGGGCTTGGCCCAGGCCCGCGCCGTGCTCCAGCGCCACTCCCCCGCCGCCCCCAAGCCGGCCCCGGCCCCCGCCAACCGCACTCCGGCCGGCCCCGTTCCCCGCGCCGCTTGAGCCCCGTGCTCCCCCGGCCATCCACCCCCCGGCCCCGCCGGGGCCGAAAGCGGGGCCGACGGCGGGCCGGGCTGCTGCTCGTCGGGTTGCTCATCACCGTCGGCTGTGGATCCCCATCCGGCCCCGACGCCGGGGAGGCGGGCGGCAACGGGGAGGTGGGCGGCAACGGGATCGCCACCGTGGTCGAGGTCATCGACGGCGACACCGTGGTGGTACGGGTGGCCGACCACACCGAGCACGTGCGCCTCATCGGCATCGACACCCCCGAGACCCCCGGCGGTTTCCTGCCGGAGGAGTGCTACGGCGAGGAAGCCAGCGCCTTCACCCGATCGCTGCTGCCCGCCGGTACCGCCGTGAGCCTCACCCGCGACACCGAGGCCCGCGACCGCTACGGACGGTTGCTGGCCTACCTCCACCGCACCGACGACGGGCTGTTCGTCAACCTCGAGATCGCCGCCCAGGGCTACGCCGAGGCCCTGTCGATCGAACCCAACACCATCCACGCCGCCGCCTTCCGCTCCGCCGAGGCCGCCGCCCGCGACCGGGGGCTCGGCCTGTGGACCGCCTGCGGCTCGGCCGACGTGGTGATCCAGTGACCTCCCCACCGCCGCGGGCGATAGTTTGGCCCTACCTGTGAGCGAGCTTCTGGAACGATTGGGCGGCGCCCCCGACGGTCGCGGCCTCATCATCACCTGCGACAACCTGGGCCAGTCCCACGCCGCCAACGCGGCCATCGCCGAGTGCCTCGACATCGGCGTGGCCACCGCCGCCAGCCTCATGGTCCCCTGTCCCTGGGCCCGCGACGCAGCCCGGCGCTTCGCCCAAACCCCGGTGGGGGTCGACCTCACCCTCAACGCCGAATTCGACAACTACCGCTGGGCACCCATCACCCAAGCCCCCTCCCTGCTCGACGGCGACGGCGGCTTCCCCCGCACCCCGGCCGACGCCTGGGAACACAGCGATCTCGACGAGGTCCACCGGGAGTGCCGGGCCCAGATCGAGCGGGCCGGCCAATGGGGCAGCGATCTCACCCATCTGTGCCCCCACCTGGACACCCTGCTGTTGCGCCCCGAGTTCTTCGACGTCTACCTGGAGTTGGCCACCGAGATGGCCCTGCCCGTCCGCCTGGGGGGCGCCGACCAGGAGCGGCGGGCCGGCTTCCCGTTTCGGCGTTTGGCCGAGGAAGCCGGGGTCCTGGCCCCCGACCACGTGGTCCACCTTCGGGGTCGCCCGGCCCGGCACACGTTGGAGCAAGCCGTGGCCGACCTGGCACCAGGGGTGACCGAGATCGTGATCTCCCCGGCCATCGACACCCCCGAGCTGCGGGAGATGGATCCCGGCTGGCTCAGCCGGGTGGAGCAGTATCTGCTGGTGGCCCACGATGCCGCTCTGGCCGGGGTCATCCAGCGCTCCGGGGTCACGATGCTGACCTACACCGACCTCCGCGAGGCTCAGCGCGACGGCGCCGGGGCCTGAGGAGGATTCCTAGAATTCCGTGAACTCGGCCGCCGCCGCCCGAAAGTCGGCGTACTCGGCGGAATCCAGCAGCTCCCGCAGGCCGAACACCCACCTCGCGTAGTCGCCCTCCAGCTTCATGCGGCCCGTCATGTAGGCCAGGTCGGGATGGCTGCCCTCGGCCACCTCGTCGCGGGCGTCGGCGTACTTGTACACCATGGCAACGTCGGCCTCGGACAGCTTCCCCAAGGCCATCTCCACCAGGCGGCCGTCGCGGATCACCAGGTGGTAGCGCACCTTGCCCTCCGGCGCCCCGGTCACCTCCACGTTGGCCGTGCAGTCCACCCCCGGCCGCTCCGGCCACCCCGACGCCGCCGCCAGGTTCAACCCGAACCACGCTTCGCTGAGGTACCGAGCGTGATTCGTCAACTGGCCTCCAGACCGGCGAACAGGTCGGTCTCGGGCAGGTCGGTGTCCACCAGGCTGCGGGCCAGCACGTAGTCCTCCCACGGATAGGCCTCGGCCATGTGGTGGTCGGGCAGGCCGAACCAGAACTTGGAGTCGGGGTCCACCTGGGTCCGGTGGGCCAGCAACGCCTTGGAGCGGCGATCGAAGTAGGCGGCACAGTTGATGCGGGTGGTGATGGCGTCGTCGTTGGACGGACGGCTGAACCAACGCTCGTCGTAGGGCGACTCCAGGTCCAGTTCCCCGAACTTGGCGTGCAGGGCGCTGATCCGTCGGCGTGACCAGGTCACGTAGTACATCTTGAGCGGCTGCCACGCCCGGCCGGCATCGGGATAGGCCTCGGGGTCGCCCGCGGCGTCAAAGGCCGGGCCGCTGATCTCGGCCACCCGCAGATGGTCGGGATGGCGGTACCCCTGCTGATCCTCGCCGTAGGTTACCACCACCTGGGGACGCTCCTGGCGGATGAAGGCCACCAACCTCTCCACCGCCTCGTCCAGGGGGGCCTGGGCAAAGCAGTCGGGATGGGCATTGGCCTCGCTGTCGGGCATTCCCGAGTCCCGGTAGCCCAGCCAGTGGACCCGGTGGTAACCGAGCACGTCGGCGGCCTCGGCCAGCTCATCCCGGCGGACCTGGTCCATGTTCTCCCGCACCTCGGGGCGGTCCATGGCCGGGTTCAAGATGTCGCCCGCCTCCCCGCCGGTACAGCACACCAAACTGGCCGCCACACCCTGGTCGGCGTACATGGCCACCGTGGCCGAGCCCTTGGAGGACTCGTCGTCGGGGTGGGCATGGATGGTGAGCAGTCGACGGTCGCCGGTCATCGCCCGCCCAGGCTAACCCCGCCCACACCGGCCCAAGAACCTGGGCCGGAATGTCCGACGCCCCCACCGGCCCAAGAACCGGTGCCGGAGAGTCGGCCACCGGCACCCGGTGTCCGGTCGACCGCCGACCAGCCGATATCCTCCGGGCATGGCGAGCCCAGAATTCGAAGCGGTCCGATCCATGCTGGCGGCCGCCCCCCCGCCCGACCCGTCCGAGTCCCCCGCCGAACGCCGAGCCCGCCTCGACGCCAACGCCTCGGGCACACCGCTGGCCGACGGGGTCGTCAAGCAATCGGTCGACGTACCCGGCGTTCCCGCCGCCGCCTGGTTGCAACCCCAAGCCCCCCAACCCGAGGAATTGTCCGCCCTGTTGTTCTTCCACGGGGGCGGCTTCCGGGTGGGCTCCATCATCTCCCACCAGGGCTTCGCCTCCCACCTGGCCGCACTGATCCCCGCCCGGGTGCTGTTGATCGACTACCGCTTGGCCCCCGAGCACCCCTTCCCCGCCGCCCTCGACGATTCCCTGACCGCCTACCGCTGGATGCTGGACACCGGCATCCAACCCGACCGCATCGCCTTCATCGGCGACTCCGCGGGCGGCGGCCTGGTGGGCTCGGTGTTGCTCGGCGCCGACCGGAGACAGTGGCCGCTGCCCGGCGCCGGGGTGTGCCTGTCACCGTGGGTCGATCTCACCAACTCGTCGGCCAGCCACACCGAGCGCGACCACCTCGACGTGATGTTCGGTCATGACGACGCCGTGACCGCGGCCCGCTGGTACCTCGACGGCCACGATCCTCGGGATCCGTTGGCCTCCCCGCTGTTCGGCTCCTGGGAGGGCATGCCCCCCATGCTGGTCCACGCCGGAGACCACGAGGTGCTGCTCGACGACGCCACGGAATTTGCCGCCCTGCTGGAGGGGGCGGGCGTGGAGGTGGACCACCGGATTTGGCCGGGGATGATCCACGACTTTCAGATCATGTATCCCAACTACCCCGAGGCGGTCGAGGGCACCGAGGCCATCGTCGAGTTCATCCGGCGCCACCTGCGTTGACCACGCCGACGCCGACCACGAATGCCCGAAGGCGCCCTCGGGAGGGGGCGCCCATTCAGTGCGGTTTGCTCAGGCCGATTCCCGCTCGGTGCGGTGACGGCGCAGACCGATGACCGGGGTTGAGGGAGCAAAGCCCGCCTCGGCCCGTTCGATCTCCGACTCGCCGCCCCAGAAACCGAGTTCGCGCTGGTCGCGAGCCCAGTTTCGGCACGCCCGAATCACCACGCACTCACCGCAGATGCGCCGGGCTGCATTCTCCCGACGCTCACGGGCCGACGGGCGCTCGCCGGCCGGGGGGAAGAACAGTTCGCTCTTCCCCTTGCAATTCGCGTTTTCCATCCACCAAGGACGAGGCTCCATTGCCATCTCCACCCATTGCCTCCCGTTCGAGTCCGGGGGCTCCTCTTCGTTTAGCTTGTGCTACAGCAGCCAGGATACCAGGCGAAAGCCCACTACCCCGCGTACTCTCTCTACAAAAAGTTAGACGCTCGAATAGCGCTCGTCACGATATCCGATATGAATAGTTTCGATAAAACTATCTCCAATCGAGATAGTCCATCCTCGGAGGTGACCGGCCTGCCGAAACGCCAGGTCTTGGTCATCATCCTGACCCTGATGCTAGCCCAGATCATGGCCGCCGTCGAGGGTACGGTGGTCTCCACCGCGCTGCCCACCATCATCGGTGACCTGGGAGGACGCGACCTCTACACCTGGGTGTTCACCTCCTACTTCATCGCCTCCACCGCCTCCACCCCGCTGTGGGGAAAACTGTCCGACCTGTGGGGCCGCAAGGGCCTCTACCAAGCCGCCATCGTCATCTTCATGGTGGGCTCGGTGGCCGCCGGCGTGTCGTCGACCATGACCTCGCTGGTCGTGGTCCGGGCCATCCAGGGTCTGGGCGCGGGCGGGCTGTTCTCGTTGTCCATGGCCATCCTGGCCGACGTGATCTCTCCCCGGGAGCGGGGCCGCTACCAGGGGTACATGGGCGGGATCTTCGCGCTGGCCACCATCCTCGGGCCCCTGGTCGGGGGTCTGCTGGTGGACTACGCCCACTGGCGGTGGGTGTTCTTCATGGTGCTGCCCCTGGGGGTGATCGCCCTGGTCATGTCGGTCACCCACCTGGAGCTGGCCTTCACCCGCCGCCGCGGCGCGGTGGACTACACCGGCGCCGGGCTGCTTGTGGTGTGGGTGATCGCCATCATCTTGGCCCTCGAGCTGGGGGGCGACTCCTGGGCCTGGGTGTCGTTCCCGTCGCTCGGCCTGCTGGCCGTGGGCGGGGTCGGGCTGGGGCTGTTCATCGTGCATCAGCGGCGTACCGCCGAGGCGGTGCTCCCGCCCCGGTTGTTCCGGTTGCGGCTGTTCAACATCTCCAGCGTGCTCCAGTTCATCACCGGGGCGGCCATGCTCGGGGCGGGCATCTTCGGACCGCTGTTCCTCCAGGTGGTGACCAACGTGAACGCCACCCGGTCGGGGCTGTTGCTGGTGCCCATGACCATGGGAATGCTGATCACCTCGGTGGGCAGCGGGCAGATCCTCACCCGCACCGGCCGCTACAAGGCGGTTCCCATCGCCGGGGCCTGCGTGCTCACCGCCGGGTGCTGGCTGCTGTCCACCATGGACGCCCAGACCACCACGTGGACCGCCATGGCCTACCTGTTCACCGTGGGCTGCGGGGTGGGCGGCATCATGCAGGTGCTGCTGGTGGCGGTACAGAACATCGTTCCCCACGGCGATCTGGGGGCGGCCACCTCGGCGTCCAACTTCTTCCGCTCCCTGGGCCAGACGTTCGGGGCCGCCGTGCTCGGAGTGATTTTCACCGCCCGCCTCGACCACTACCTGTTCCGGCTGGTGCCGGGCAGCGACCGACTGGACATCGACGCGCTGGTGGCCGTGCCCACCCGCATCGACGCCATCGAGCCCACCGAGGTACGGGCGGGCATCGTGGAGTCGTTCGCCCGGGCCATCGCCGACCTCTACTGGTGGACCGTCCCCATGGCTGCGCTGGCCGTGATCCTGGCCGTGCTCGTCCCGGAGTACCGCCTCCGGGACAAAGCCGCCGTCGGCACCTGATCCAACTCTGCCGCCAGGTCAGTCGGTGGCGTCGGCCCCTTGGGTCGCCGCCCGGATGCGGGCCTCTCGTTGCGTGACCAGCTCTCCCGCCCCGATCCCGGTGGCGCCGAGGGCTCGCATCACCGCGATCAGGCTCTCATCCCGCCGGCGCTCCAGCTCGGCCACCGTTCGCCCGGCCGCCTGGTCCTCGCAGCCCGAGGCCATCGCCTCGATCAGCTCCGCGGTGAGCTCGGGGGCCTCCATGTGCGTCCACGGGAGTTTCAGCGCAGGGCCGAATTGGCGCAGCATGTGGCGCATCCCCCCGTCGCCGCCGGCCAGGTGAAAGGTGAGGTTCGTGCCCATGGCCGCCCAACGAAGCCCTGGTCCGTACACAATGGCGTCGTCCAGCTCCGCGGTGGTGGCCACCCCGTCGTTCACCAGATGCAGCACCTCCCGCCACAGGGCTTCTTGGAGGCGGTCGGAGAGATAACCGGCGATCTCGGTGCGCACCACCAGCGGGTGCATGACCAGATCGTCGTAGTGCGCCACTGCGGCGGCCACCACGTCGGGGTCGGTGGCCTCCCCGGCCACCACCTCCACCAGCGGGAGCAGGTACACCGGGTTGAACGGGTGGCCGATGAGCACCCGCTCCGGGTGGCGGCACCCCTCGGCCAAGCGGGTGGGCAACAGCCCCGACGAGCTGCTGGCGATCACCGTTTCCGGGGGCGCGGCGTCGGCCACTCGCCGCAGCAGAGCCCGCTTGAGGGCCTCGTCCTCGGGGGCGCTCTCCTGCACCCAATCGGCGGCGGCCGCCACTGCCTCCGGGGAGTCGGCCCAGGCCAGCCGCCCCGGATCGGCCCCCGGGAACAATCCCAACTCGGTGGCCGCGGGCCACGCCCGCTCCACCGCCTCCCGCAACCTGCGCTCTGCCCCTTCGCCGGGATCCCACGCCACCACGTCGTACCCCCGAGCCAGCACCCGCACCGCCCACCCCGCCCCGATAACCCCCGTCCCCACCAACCCCACCGCCCACCCCGGCCCCCCAACATCCCCCATCACACTCCGACCCTACCCCGCCCATTGTCGAAGGGCTCCTCCACCACCCCCGTCCTCACCCATCACCACAAAGTCTGCACGGGGAACTCTTGAAAGGCCGCGTCTCTGGTAACCAATAAGTGCGATTCCAGTTCTGCTTGGGCTGCCAGCATTCGGTCGAAGGGATCCCGGTGCTTCGCCGGATACCGGCCGGCCCGCAGCCCGTGCATGTAGGTGACGGCAAGGTGCCGCATCGCCCCCGCTGCGATCAACTCGTGGAATCGCAGGAGAGCACCCACGAACTCCGGGAGGCGGCCCAATCGGACCTTGGAGGCAATTGCCCAGGCGCTCGCCGCGCTCACGTAGACCACGGTTTGTGTATCGGAGACCGCCTCCCGAGCCGACGGCGACAGCGCCGGGTCATCTGACCAGCACCAAAGAAGGGCGTGGGTGTCGAGCAACAGCCCGGTCACGAGCCTTCCCACGCATCGAGTTCCTCGTCCGGAAGGGGATCAAAGAACTCGGGGCCCACCACCAGGTCGACCCCGGTGATCCACCGGGCCAGGTCGGAGCACAGAAACACACAGGCGTCGCCGCTACCCCCGTCACTACCGCACCAGCCGGGTGATGTCGGCGGCTGCCGACGGGTATTGGGCGGCCAGCCGGTCGCCGTCGCCCAACTCGAACCCGTCGTGGTGATACGGCGGCGCCATGGTCGTCCCCACCAGCGACCACTCCCCCCGAGTGGCAGCCCCCATCCAGGTTTCCGCAGGAACCGGCACACACGGCCGCTCCCCCGCCGCCAAGTCATCCCCCAACACCGGCCTGGCCACCGACCCGTCCGGGCCCAACAACAACATCTCCACCGCCGCCCCCGCGTAGTGATGCCACATCTCCGGACCGTCCAACCGGTGCATGGCCGAAAAGTCGCCGGGCCGAACCAGGAAGTAGATGGCGGTACTGTGCTCGTCCCGCCACACCTCCCGCCACATCCCCCCCTCCTCCGGCAACGGCACCAACCCCAACAACGCCACCACCTCATCCCCACTAATCCCCCCAGAACTCCCAGCCACCGCGTCTCCCCCCATCACCCCGACCCTAACTTCAACCCCTTCAGGGTTCGAGGACGACTTTGATGGCGCCGGAGGAGCGGTCGGCGGCGGTGGCGAAGGCGTCGGCACAAGCGTCGAGGGGGAAGCGATGGGTGATGATGGCGTCGGGCAAATCAGGCAGCCGGGCCAACGCGGCGGCGGCCAGGTCGAAGTCCCGACCGGCACCGCTGCGCCCGTACATGGACGACGGCACCACCGTGATCTCCTTCATGGACAAATCCATACCGGGCAACTCCATCCCCTCCCAGTACGTGCCGAGCACCAAAATGGTGCCGCCGGGCCGACACACCCGGGCAGCATCGGCCAACGCCGAGGTGGTGCCCGCCGCCTCCACCACGACGTCGTAAGGCTCCTCGGTCATCGGCACCGCCCCCAGCCGGGCCCCCGCCTCCTTCTGGGCATCGTGACGGGCCACCAACCCCACCTCGCAACCGGCCAACGCCGCCACCGCCAACGCGGTCTGACCAATGGTGCCGCCCCCGATCACCGCCACCCGCAGATCACCCCGCAGCCCCACCATGGCGAAGCCGTGAACGGCAATGGCCAACGGCTCCACCAAACAAGCGTCCCGGGCATCCACCCCCGCAGGCAACGGCACCACCGCCTCGGGCCACATGAGCACCTCATCGGCCATCCCACCGTCACGGGAAACCCCGGCCACCTCACCCACGGTGGCCGGACACCGGTTGTAATGCCCCGCCCGGCACAGCCCACACGCCCCGCACCCCCGGATCGGCTCCACCGCCACCGGACGACCGTCGTCCAACCAACCGGCGAACTCATGGCCCACCGTGAAGGGGCCGAGAAAACCCAACTCCATCATGTGCAGATCAGAACCACAAACCCCCGCCGACGCCGTCTTGATCCGCACCCCCTCACCAACAGGAACCGGAACCTCAGCCACCGTCGCCCGCCCGTCCACACACCGAACCGCTCTCATGACGTCATCCATAGGGTCATCCTCCCACGAAAATCTCCCAGCAGCGGGCAGAACGACTGACACCCCAGTCCACCAACTCCCCCACCACCGGCTTCCCCCGATACTCAGCGGGCAACCCGTCGACTGCGGCGTGCATCGCCGCTTCCAAGTCTTCCGCCATCTGCACCGCCCGCTCGACCAAATCACCGGGCTCCAGGTCCATCTGTTCCGCCGCCGCTTCCCACACCGTCACGTGGGCCGCATCACCCACCGAGTAACCCCGACCGACGCTCATGGACAATGGCTGGCGATCCGTCGCCTCCTCGTCGACCAGCCACGGTAGAAACGAGCACACGTCATACAACGGTGCAAGCGCAACCCCGTCGGGTTCAAGCCTGATCGAGTAGTTCTTGGCGTGGGCGTCGGGGCCCACGATCAACCAGTTGTAGAACAACGCGTCGACAAACCGCCCCACATCCAGGTCGGCATCGGTGGCCCAATCCCACAGGTGGTCGGCGATCTGAAACGGCGAGGGTCCGCCCGTCCGCTGATACTTCAACCGGGGCCGCAAACCCAGCGCCTGACACATGTCCTCCTGATGAAGCCGCCTCACCCCCCGATCGGAACGCCGCCGGTCGTAGCGCTCCACAATGATCGCCTGATGACCGTCGAACTCGGCGATCCGGGTTCGGGCAACCGGCAACCCCAAGTGGTGGGCCGTCTCCATGGTCAGATGCTCCACCAGGGCCTGATCGGGTAATCCCCGAATCGACGGCTTGAAAATGTGAGTGGTCGGCGCATCGCCCTCTGGTTGCCACCACCGGCCCGATTCGTCTCGATGCAAGGCGAACTTGGCCTGCGCGCCCCCCAGACTGAACCGCCCGCCCACGACGCCCCGTCGATGCCATTGGGCACTGTCCCCGGCCAAGACGCGCAGGTGACCGGCAATGTCATCTTCGGTCACCGGGTGCTGCGATCCGCCCCTTGCCGTCAAGGCGTCCAACTCCTCCGGACGGCAGAACTGCACCGCACCAGCACAGTCGTGACCGATCTTGGTGCTCAGCAGGTCGAACGGCGAGTACTCATTGACGCCGAACTCGCTGGCCCAGAGGAACCGGACGCGGTCGTCGTCGGGAAGAAGCCCATCCAGCCACGCCGCGACATGCTCCCCGGAATGATGGCGGGAATCCAGGGACATGGACGTTGAGAGAGGGGTCGACTCCTGATGCTCCAAGTAGTCGAGGTCGTAGTCAAGACTGATGACACCCCGATCCCGACGCAGGATCCCGGCGGACTCACCGCCCATCAACACGAAGAGTTCATCCATCGGTGGCCCTCAAAAGTCACGGCGGCGTCGGGGTTGGATGACCATCTCGCAATCCAGGGTCCGCAGCACCTTGAACACGGTGTCCATCTGGGCCCGACGCTTCTTGCCCGCCTCGAAGTGGATCAGCCAGGTACGGGAAACACCGGCCGCCTCCGCCAATTCGGCCTGCGTGATCCCCGCATTGGCCCGAACCGCCCCCACAAGACGCCCCAACCGAGGGGCACTGGGCACCACCGTCGGCCTCATCGTCCACCCCGCCCCGACGCCGACCCCGGCCCCCAAGTGCCCATCACCCCAAAGTTCATGAACGTGAACACTACGCCCAATGTTCACGAACATCAACAACAATCCATGTGTTCACGAACGCCAACAAGCCGTCAGGGAATACCCCCAGAGGCCGTGGGGGCGGGTGCCGACGACGCCTTCCCCCCCTGACCAACCCCCAACCTTAACCCGCCCACCGATTCACTTCCCCGCCGCAGGCACGCCCGGCGCCAACCTGCGTCAATTCCCTCTGAGCAGAATATGATGTACGCTTCATATTTGTGGAGGTTCGCCAGCACCCTCTCTTTCGGACCTGGCTCGAGCAGCAAGGGCGCACTGAGGAGTCCCAAGAGGTATTCGGCGAGGTCATGGCCCTGATCAATGCACTGGAAGACCGAGGCCGCGAACTCGAGGGGGACGAGTCACACCCGGTGTACAGCACCCGCTATGACCTCCACGCCCTTCGGCGCAACCCTCCTACGCAGACCACGCCGTTTGCCGACGGGCCGCCCGTGTTACGGCTCCTCTACGGCTACGTCCGAGACCACACTGGTCAAGAAGTGGCAGTCCTGGCCTTAGGCGGCGACAAGAGCCGTCTCGGCAATGACTGGTATCCGGCCAACATTGCCCAAGCCGAGGCGAGGATCGATCAGTGGTGTCGAAATCACCCCGGTTACAAGCCCATTCGCAAGAGCGGAGGACCAAGATGAGCAACCCGAGCAGACCAGCCGTTCCCGTTGACGATGCCAAAATCGAAGACGTACCCGACAGCGCCTGGCAAGAAGACGACGGCATGGCGCAGTTCTACGACATGCTGGCCGAGTCTCCCGTAGCCATGGAGGCCTTCAACAGACTCGCTGAAGAGATCTCTGCCCGGCAAGACACCCTGGCGCAGGTCCGAAAGGCCCGCAAGCTTACTCAAGAGGTGATCGGGACGAATCTCAACATGGATCAATCAGCGGTGTCGCACCTGGAACACCGAAGTGACATCCTCTTGTCCACACTCCGCTCGTTCATCCAAGCAACAGGCGGCGACCTCCATCTCATTGTCACCTATCCGGATTCCCCTCCGGTATCACTCCAAATCGGCCCCAAGTCTCCCCCTCAGGCCGCCAGCACAGCAATCACCCAGTAGCCGCTGCAACCAAGTTGACTGTCGAAGACCGTCATGGTTGGAGGACAACCTTGACCATGCCGGAGGAGCGGTTGGCGGCGGGGGGTTAGAGGTCGTGGGGGCGGGTGCCGATGACACCTTGGGCACTGGCCACCGCCGGCCCTACCCGGTCACCAGGTGGGGTTGGTGAGGATACCGCCGTCCACCACCAGGTCGACCCCGGTGATCCACCGGGCCAGGTCGGAGCACAGAAACACGCAGGCGTCACCCACGTCGTCGGGGGTGCCCAGCCGCCCCAGCGGCACCGCCGCCAGCCACCGTTGCACCCCTTCGGGCCAGTCTTCGGCCAGACCAGGGCGGTCGATCAGACCGGGCGAAACCGAGTTCACCCGAATCCCGTGAGGCCCCCAAGCCAGAGCGGCGGCCTTGGCGTGCATGACCACACCGGCTTTGGCCGTGGCGTAATGACCGTGAACCGGGGTGGGATGGCGGGCCTCAATCGAGGCGACATGCACGATGGCCCCGCCGGACTCCTGGCCTGCCATGGCCGTGGCCGCCGCCTGCGTCAGCCGATGGACGGCGGTCAGATTGGTGTCGATCATCTCGGTCCACTGCTCATCGGCCAACTCGGTGAACGGGGCCACCGGCTGAATCCCGGCGTTGTTCACCAGAGCATCAATCCGCCCGTGACGATCCAAAGCCGCCCCCACCACCGCCGCCGGACCATCCTCGCCGGTGAGATCGGCCCGCACCTCGCTCACGCCGCCGCCGGCCTGGTCCACCGGTGAGTGACGGGTGTGGGCCACCACCGAAGCCCCCGCCGCCACCATCCGGGCCACTATGCCCGCACCGATACCACCCCCCGCCCCGGTCACCACCACCACCCGGCCCGTGAGATCCAACAGCTCCCCAGGAACCCCCCGTTCCCCCATCACACTCCGACCCTACCCTCCACCTCAGCTAAAGTTCGAGGACGACCCTGATGGGGCAGGAGGGGCGGTTGGTTGGTTGGGCGAGAGAGCTTTAGAGGCCGTTGGGGCGGGTGCCGATGACTTCGTTGGCCTCGAGGGTGGCGATGTCGGCGGGGGAGAGGCCCAGTTCGGCCAGGATCTCCCCATTGTGCTGGCCCAGTGTGGGTGACGGTGAGGTGATCCAGCGGTCCAGCGAGGCGAACCGGTAGGGCATTCCCGGCATGGGGTGGGTGCCCACCGCGGGGTGCTCGACCGTCTCGAACAGGCCCCGGTGGGCCAGTTGGGGATGCTCGTGCTGCAGCCGGGGATCCCTGGCGGGGGCGGCGGGCACCCCGGCGGCCACCAGCACGGCCACCGCCTCCCCCACATCCTGCCCGGCGGCCCAGGCGGCCAAGCCCTCGTCGATGGCGTCGTGGCCCGCCCGGCGACCGGCGTCGGTGGCGTACTCGGCCCGGTCGGCCCACCCCGGACGCCCCAGAACCCCCACCAGGGCCTCCCACTGCGCATCAGAGGCCACCGCCAACGCCAACCACTGCTCGTGGCCCCGACACGGATACAGCCCCTGCGGAGCGGCGTAGGGGCCCCGGTTGCCCGCCCGCTCCATCACGTTCCCGTAGGCCGTGTACTCCACGATCTGCTCGGCCGAGCAGTTCAACGCCGCCTCCACCATGGTGGACTCCACGAACACCCCCCGACCGGTGCGCTCCCGCACGGCCAGCCCCACGATCAGGGCGTACGCCCCGTGCATCCCGGCGATGGGGTCGCACGGCCCCCGCATGATGCGGGGCTGGTCGTCCACGTGGCCGGTCACCCAGGCCATGCCGGTGAGCTGCTCCATGGTCTGGGCGAACCCCACCCGCTCCCGCCACGGTCCGCTCAGACCGAAGGCGGGCATCCGCATGAACACCGCCCGGGGGTTCCGGGCCGAGACGGCCTCCCAGCTCAACCCCCACTTCTCCACCACCCGGGGCGAAAAGTTCTCCACCACGGCGTCGGCCCCGTCGATGAGCCGCCACAGCAAATCCCGACCGGCGTCAGTGTCCAAATCCAGGGTGAGGCCCCGCTTGTTGGCGTTGACGGCCACGAACATCGAGCCCCACTCCCACCAGTCCTCGGCGCCGAACATGAACCCCGTCATGCGCATCCCGTCGGGATGACCGGTGGACTCCACGTGGATCACGTCGGCCCCCAGCATGGCCAGCGTGCCGGTGGCCGACGGACCGGCCCACCAACTGGTCAGGTCCACCACCCGAATCCCGGCCAACGGCCGCTCGGGATCCCCCTCGGGGCCACCTCCGCCACCGGAGGACGACGCCCCGGCCGCCGCGCCGGCACCAACCCCACCACCGCCACCGGAGGACGACGCCGCGCCACCCCCCGACACCACCGGCCGCGTACGCGCCTCCACCGTGCCGGTGTGCTCGCCCAGCCGGGGAGCGGGCGTCGCCGCCCCACGCTCGCCGCCGTCGTCCATCAGATAGGGCGGGCGGGGCTGCAGAAACCCGCCCGGGTTGCGCACGAACACCCCCCGGGCCACGAACTGCTCGTTGTCCAGCACGCTGCGCCCGTCGTTCACCTCGGCCACCGGCACCCGCAACTCCGAGGCCGCCTTGATGATCTCGGCCACCGTGTGGCGCGACGTCCACGGATGCACCATGGCGTTCCACTCGTCCAGCCGACCGGCCCGCTCCCCGATCTGGCTCCACTCGGTGTCCATCAGGTCGGGCCGCTCGATCATCAACACGAACCCCTGATACTGCAGGGCGGTGTTGGTGTTGAACCCCACCCACCCGTCCAGGGCGGGCTCGATCGACGGCGCCTCCACCGACCGGGCCACCCGGTCGAACTCATGGCCGCCGCCCCGCATGGAATGGGCCAGGTCGCTGAACGTGGTGGCGGCGATGGCGATCACGTCGGCCACGGCCAGGTCGATGTGCTCACCCCGCCCGGTGCGCCCGGCCCGCAACAGAGCCGAGAGGACCGCGGGGCCCCCGTAGGCACCCGCGGTCCAATCGGCAATCCCCCCTCCGGCGTGAATCGGTGGCTGGTCGGGCCGCCCCCGGCAGGCGATGGCCCCGGTCTCCGCCTGCACGGTGTACTCGGTGGACGGTTGCGACGCCAGCGGCCCGCTCTGCCCGAACGGCGTGACCGACAGCACCACCAGATGCGGATGCCGCTCGGCCCACGCCGCCCCCACCCCCGACCCGGCGGGAAACGACTCCACCACCGCGTCGGCCCCGGCCACCAACTCCTCGATCTCGGGGTCACCGGGACGCCCCACGATCCCCCGCTTGGAGGCGTTGAGCAGACTGAACAAGGCGCTGTCGCCCTCGAACTCCGCCCGGGTGGCCGACCACCGCCGCACCGGGTCGCCACCGCCGTCGGCGTCCTCCACCTTGATCACGTCGGCCCCGGCGTCGGCCAACAGCTTGGTGACGTACGGCCCGGTCACCCCCACGGAGAAATCCACCACCCGAATGCCCGCCAGCATCGAGCCCCGCTCCAACACACCGTCCCCCGACACCACGCCCGAAGCCACGCCCGACACTCTGTCACCCATGACCGCGTCGCCCGAAGCCACGCCCGACACTCTGTCGCCCGACACCACGTCACCATTGCTCGCCACGGGGGTATTCTGCCGCATCGGCGCTTCCCGTACACTGGGAACGCCGCCAAGGAACGAAGCAAAGGAACGCCATCGTGAAGCTCACCGACGTCAACCTGCTCGACCCCGACCGCTTCGTGCGCCAAGAACACCACGAGATGTTCAAGATCCTGCGCGACCAGGCCCCGGTCATGCTCCACCAGGACCCCAAGGGACCGTCCTTTTGGAACGTGGTCAAACACGCCGACCTGGTGGACGTCAACCGCGACACCGAGCGCTACTCCTCGGAGATCGGCGGCACCTCCATCCCCGACTACGAGAGCCGCGACGACGAGGGGGCCATGGACACCCGGGGCGTGATGATGCTCACCACCGACCCCCCCAAGCACACCCGCTACCGCCGCCTGGTGAACAAGGGCTTCACCCCCCGCATGATCGGCCTGATCGAGCAGTACCTGCGCCACCGGGCCATCCTCATCGTCGACAACGTGATCGAAAAGGGCGAGGCCGACTTCGTGGTCGACATCGCCTCCGAGCTGCCCCTGCAGGCCATCGCCGAGATCATGGGCGTCCCCCAACAAGACCGCATGAAGCTCTTCGAGTGGTCCAACCGCCTCATCGGCATCGACGACCCCGAGTACTCGGGCAAGAGCGACGAGGGCACCCTGGCCGCCATGGAGCTCTACGCCTACAGCAACCAGCTCGCCAAGGACCGGGCCGCCAACCCCCGAGACGACATCGTCACCAAGCTCATCAACGCCGAGATCGACGGCGACCGGCTGAGCGAGCTGGAGTTCGACATGTTCATGCTGCTGCTCACCGTGGCGGGCAACGAGACCACCCGCAACGCCACCGCCCACGGGATGCTGGCCCTCATGGACCACCCCGAGCAGTTCGAGATCGTCAAGAACTCCCCCGACGGGGTGACCGACACCCACATCGACGAGATCCTCCGCTGGGCCACCCCGGTGCTGCACTTCCGCCGCACCGCCACCGCCGACACCGAAATACGGGGCCAACAGATCGACGAGGGCGACAAGGTGGTCATGTGGCACATCTCGGCCAACCGGGACGAGGAGGTGTTCGACGACCCCTTCACCTTCGACGTCAACCGCACCCCCAACGAGCAGATCGCCTTCGGCGGGGGCGGCGCCCACTACTGCCTGGGGGCCAACCTGGCCAAAATGGAGCTGCGGCTCATCTTCCAGGAGATCATCGAGCGCATGCCCGACATCCACCGGGTGGGCGAGCCCGAATGGCTGCGGTCCAACTTCATCGGCGGGGTCAAGCACCTGCCGGTGGCCTGGACCCCGGGCCCCAAGGTGAACCCCGGCCCGGCCCCCGAGGGCAGCCTCGCCACCGTGGTCGAGCCCAGCCTGGCCGCATCCACCCCGTCATGACCGACACGGTCACCCCGCCCGAACCGGGCACCAAACCCCCACCGGCCAACGAGCCCGACCCCCACAACATCATCCACAACCTCTTCTGGAAGCGGCCCCGCACCGAGGTGGACCACGACGTCCGCACCCTCAGCGCCCGCCCCCTCACCTACTACCCCGGCTTCGAGTTCACCGGCGACCTCGGCGCCATCAAAACCCCCGGCGCCTGGGTGGTCACCCGCCACGCCACCATCCTGGAAGTGTCCCGCACCCCGCAGGTCTACTCCTCGCTGGCCGGGGTCACCATTAACGACTTCCCCCCGGAGTTCAACGAGTACTTCAACTCCATCATCGCCATGGACGACCCCCGCCACGCCCGCCTTCGCAAGCTGGTGTCCGCCGGCTTCACCCCAAGGATGCTGGCCCGCCTGGAGGACTCGGTGGTCGACCAGGCCCGCCTCATCGTCGACGAGGTGTGCGAACGGGGCGAATGCGACTTCGTCACCGACGTGGCCGCCCGCCTGCCCCTGCGGGTGGTGTGCGACCTCATGGGCATCCCCGCCTCCGAGCACGACTTCGTGTTCGACCAGACCAACGTGATCCTCGGCGCCGCCGACCCCGAGTACGTGCCCGAGATCGGCGACCTCATCACCGCCATCCTCACCGCGGGCCAGGCCCTGGCCGGGCTCATGGACGAGGTGGCCGAGTCCAAGGTGGGCAAGGACGAGGGCGATCTCACCAGCCTGTTGGTCAACGCCGAGGTGGACGGGGAGCAGCTCACCCGGGCCGAGCTGGCCAGCTTCTTCATCCTGTTGGTGATCGCGGGCAACGAGACCACCCGCAACGCCATCAGTTGGGGCCTGCTGTACCTGACCGACAACCCCGAGCAGCGCGCCCTGTGGACCGACGACTTCGAGGGCCTGGCCCACACCGCGGTGGAGGAGATCGTACGCCTGGCCAGCCCGGTCACCTACATGCGCCGCACCGCCCTGTGCGACGCCGAGCTGGAGGGCCAGAAGATCGACGAGGGCGACATGGTGGTCATGAACTACCTGTGCGCCAACCGCGACCCCGCGGTGTTCGACAACCCCGAGACCTTCGACGTGCGCCGCCACCCCAACCCCCACGTGGGCTACGGCGGACCGGGCCCCCACTTCTGCCTCGGGGCCCACCTGGCCCGCCGGGAGATCAAGGTCATGTACCGGGAGCTGTTCAGCCGCCTGGGCGACATCCGGGCCACCGGCGAACCCGACCCGTTGTCGTCGGCGTTCATCCACGGCATCAAGCACCTGCCCGCCGCCTTCACCCCCGCCAAGCCCACCCGGTAGCCGGCCGACCCGGCCAAGCCCCCGCCAAGCCCCAGTCGAGCTAAACCCCCCGCCGCTCGGCCGCTTGCTGCGACAGCTTGCGCATGGCCTCCAGGTCCAACCGCCGGAACACCCCCTCGGCCTCGGCGGTCACGTGGCCGCCCTGGCGGGCACAGCCCTTCACCCGGGTGGTCTTCGGCCCCACCTTCTCCACCCACCCCTCGAACACCGTCTCGGTCTGCAGCAGCGTGGGGGCCACGTAGCGCACCGACAGCATCATGGTGGGACCGCTGGCCCCGGCCACCGAGCACGCGCTGGTGAACACCATGTCGAACGCCCCGGCGATGGCCGCCCCGTGGACACAGCCGGGCGGCCCCTCGTACACCGTGGAGAACACCGCCCGACCCCGCGACACCGGCGGGTCGGCCTCGGTGTCCACCACCATCTCCACCGGCAGCGCGGCGGGGTTGCAGATGCCGGTGACCAGATCGAACGGCGCCCGCTTGTGGGTCACCGGCGGGCCGTCGAACTGGGGGTCCACGGTCCCGAACCGGGGCAAGGGCTCCGCGGGTACCAGACCCTCCAACCGGTCGGCCAGCCCCTGCACCTCGGCGGCCAACGCCGCGGTCTCGGCCGGCGTCGCCACGTGGGCCACGGTGGCGGCCACCAGGCGCCGCACCCCGTCGGCCAGCGACCGCAGCTCCCGTTCCCGCCCCGACACCGCCGGGTGTTCGATGGCCTGGAACGGCCCGCCGGGCTGATTGATGTGCGCCACGACGGCAACGGTATGGTGCTATCAGCACCTCGGCGCAACCGAACCGCCAGGAACGCCCCCAACACCGACACCAACCCGCAAGGAGATCCCATGCCCCTCGATCCCACCGCCGTCGGCACCACCAGCGAGCCCCGCACCTCGAGCTGGCACTCCAAGGACGCCCTGCTCTACGCCCTGGGCGTGGGCGCGGGCACCACCGACCCCACCGGGTTCGAGCTGGAGTTCACCACCGAGAACACCAACGGCGTCACCCAGAAGGCCCTGCCCACCATGTGCGTGGTGCTGGGCGGCGGCCTGGCCGGCCCCGACAGCCCCCTGGCCAAGATCGGCACCTACAACCCGGCCCTGTTGGTCCACGGCGAGCAGGGCTTCACCCTCCACAAGCCGCTCCCGGTGGCCGCCACCGTCAGCTCGGTCAGCCGGGTGGCGGGCATCTACGACAAGGGCAAGGCCGCCCTGGTGGTGCTGGAGACCGAGGCCACCGACACCGCCGACGACCAACCCCTGTTCACCACCTCCAGCTCCCTGTTCATCCGGGGCGAAGGGGGCTGGGGCGGCGACCGGGGACCGGCCGGCCCCGAGAAGGTGCCCGAGCGGGCCGCCGACCACGTGGTCACCTACCACACCCGCCCCGACCAGGCCCTGCTCTACCGGCTCAACGGCGACCGCAACCCCCTCCACTCCGACCCTTCGTTCGCCGCGGCCGGTGGGTTCGACACCCCCATCCTCCACGGCCTGTGTACCTACGGGTTCACCGGACGGGCCCTGCTCCACACCCTGTGCGACAGCGACCCCACCCGCTTCGGGGCCATGCACGGGCGGTTCTCCTCGCCGGTGCTGCCCGGCGAGACCCTCGACGTCCACATCTGGGAGCAGGCCGACGGCCCCGCCCGCTTCCAGACCCGGGTGGGCGACCGGGTGGTGCTCGACGCCGGCACGGTGACGGTGAGCTGACCGGGGCGGACAGGGGCGTTGCCCCCAGGGGGCGCCCCCACTACACCTCCGGCTCACTCCCCGAAGGCGGCGTCCATGTGCTGGTCCACCAGCGCGGTGATGGGCAGGTCCACCCCCAACTCCTCGGCCAACGCCAGCGCCCCCTGCAAGTCCTTGTGGGCGATGGCGGTGTAGCTGCCGCCCATCGGCGGGGGCGGGTGGACGATGGGACGGGTGAACGTCCCCACGTGGGGGCCGATGGTGCGGTCGGAATGGTTCACGATCTCGGCAAACGCCCCCAGGTCCACCCCGGCGGCGGCGGCCAGGGCGATGGCCTCCTGGGCGACCGCCAGCTCGGCGTAAGTGATGAGGTTGCGGGCCACCTTGGCCCGCTGGGCCGCCCCCAACGGCCCCACGTGGATCACCAGGGAGCCGTAACGGGCCAAATGCGGGCGCGCCCGCTCCACGTCACCGGGGTCACCCCCGCACAGCACCACCAGATCCCGGCTCCTGGCCCCCTGGATGCCCCCGGTCACCGGGGCGTCGATCACCCGCACCCCGGCCCCGGCCGCCTCGTCGGCCAGCCCCACCACCGTGGCCGGTCGCACCGTGGCGTGAACGGCCACCAGCGCCCCCGACTCGGCCGCCCCGGCGATCACCCCGTCGTCACCGCCGCCCACCAGGCGCACCTGGGCGTCGTCCACCACCACCACGGCCACCAGATCCACCTGCCGGGCCACCTCGCCCGGCGACCCCGCAACAACCCCGCCCAACGCCGCAAACCGCTCCCGAGCCTCCTCGGAGACGTCGCAACCGACCACCGTCACCTCGTCGCCCCAGGGGCCGCCCAGCACCCCGGCGGCGATGGAACCCCCCATCTCGCCCAGCCCGATGATCCCCAGTCGTGTCATGGTGGCCCCCTGCCCCGCTCCCCGGAACTCCCGGCGCAGCCCAACCCGGCCCGCGCCCCCGAACTCAGAAGAGGGGTTGGATGGTGATGTTGAAGTAGAGGGTGTGGGAGTCGCCCGCGGTGGTGTTGGAGTCCTCGTCCACCACGGTGTAGGCGTGGGTGGTGGCCTGCTGGATCACCTCCGGGCGTCCCGACACGATGCGGGTGAGGGGGTCGAACGTCAGCCCGGCGGGGAGCGGCCGGTTGTGGGGGCCCACCAGCGTGTAGGTCAGCCCGTAGTTCCCGCCGGTGGCCCCCGGAAGCTGCAACGAGATGGGGTACATGCCCACCGTCCAGCTCTGCGACAGCACCGAGGGCTGATCGAACCGGGGAGCGCTGTCGCGCTCCACCGCCAGCTCGAACACCAAGCGGTCGGTCTCCTCCCAGCGGGTGATCACCGACCTGCGGGTCATGGCCACCAGCTCGTACTGCGTCGACGGCACCGCCACCCGGGGAATGCCCACGATGGACACCGAGGCCGTACCGGTGGTGGCGTCGTACGCCGTGGTCAACGCCAGCCCCCGCGGCAGCTCGGGTACCACCCGCACCCGCATGGCGAACGCCCCCCGGGCCCCGCCGGCCACCACCGGGCCGACCATCGCCGATTCACCCACCACCAACCGGGCCCGGGCAATCTCCGCACCCGGCGAGAACTCCAATCGCCCGGCCAACGGCCCACCCGACGGGGCGGACCCACCGCCGCCGCCTCCGCCACCGCCGCCACCACCGGAGGTCGACGTGACCGTCACCGCGAACGAGGTGGAGGCGCTGCCGCCGTTGCCGTCCGACGCCGTCACCGTCACCGTGGCCGACCCGGCCGACACCCCCCGCACGGTCACCACGACACCCGACCGGGTCGCCGCCACCACCGACGGCGCCGACGACACCACTGAATACGTCAGCGTGTCCCCGTCGGCGTCGCTGAACACGCCCGTCAGCGACCGGGTGAACGTGCCCCCGACCTCCACCGAGCCCCCGGAGATCCCGCTGGCCACCGTGGGCGGGCGGTTCACGCCGGTACCGGCCGTCACCGTCACCGTGAAGCTGTCGGTCACCGAACCGCCCTTGCCGTCGGAGGCGGTCACCATCACCGAGGCCGACCCGGCGGACACCCCGGTCACCGTCACCACCGCGCCCGACCGGGTCACCGAGGCCACCGACGGCGCCGACGACACCACCCCGTAGCTCAGCGTGTCCCCGTCGGCGTCGCTGAACACCCCCGCCAACGACCGCGTCACCGAGCCCCCGACCTCCACCGACCCGTCGGCGATGCCGTTGGCCACCACCGGCGGTCGATTGGTCGGCGAAGCCCCCGTCACCGTCACCACGAAGGTGGTCGGCGTGCTGTTGACCCCGTCGCTGGCCGTCACCGTGATGGTGGCCGTCCCCACCGTCACCCCGCGCACGGTGATGTCGGTGCCGCTCAGAGAAGCCGTGGCCACCGACGGCGCCGACGACGACACCGAGTAGGTGAGGGTGTCCCCGTCGGGATCGACGAACGTGCCCACCAGCGAGCGGAACAGCGTACCGGTGGTGGTCACCGTCCCCGCCGCCGGGGCGGCCACCACGGTGGGCGGGTTGTTCGAGGAGGTGATGGTCACGGTGAACACCGTGGACACCGATCCCCCGCTCCCGTCCGAGGCGGTCACGGTGATGGCCGCGGTACCGGCGCTCAACCCGGTGACGGTGATGGTCGTTCCGGTCAGGGCCGCGGTGGCCACCGCCGTCGCCGACGACGCCACCGAATAAGTGAGGGTGTCCCCGTCGGGATCGGAGAACACCCCGGTCACCGAACGGGTGAGCGTCTCGTTGACCTTGGCCGAACCGTCGGCGAGCTGTGTGCTCACCGTGGGCGGCCGGTTGTCGGCCACGGGGGTGAGCACGGTCACCGTGAAGGCGTCGGTGCTCTCCCCGCCCTTGCCGTCGGAGGCGGTCACGCTGATGGACGAATCCCCGGCGGACACCCCGGTCACCGTCAAGAAGTTGCCCGCCTGGGCCACGGTGGCCACCTTGATGTCCGACGACTCCGTGTCGTAGGTGAGGGGGTCCCCGTCGGGATCGGAGAACACGCCCACCAACACCCGGGTGAGCGACCTCTTGGCTTCCACCACCCCACCGGAGAGCGGGTTGGCCGTGGTCGGCGGCCGATTGGCGGCCACCACGGACACCACGAACGAGGTGCTGATGGCCCCGCCCCGACGGTCGGAGGCGGTCACGGTGATCGACGTGGTGCCCACCGCCACCGCGGTCACGGTCAGGGTCGTGCCGCTCACCGACACGGTGGCCACCTGGGTGTTGGCCGAGGTGGCCGAGTAGACGAGCGAGTCGCCGTCGGGGTCGGTGAACACCCCCACCAGCGAGCGGGTGAACGTATTGCCGGGCAACACCGACCCGTCGCCCACCACCAAGAGCAATAGCGGATCCTTGTTGCGGGGCACCGAGGCGGCCACCGTCACCGTGAACGTGTCGTCCACGCTGCCCCCGTTGCCGTCGGCCGCGGTCACCGTCACCGTGGCCGTCCCCTCGCTCACCCCGGACACGCTCACGGTGGTGCCCGACAGGGTCACGGTGGCCACCGCCGTGTCCGACGACGAAACGGAGTAGGTCAAGGTGTCACCGTCGGCATCGGAGAACACGCCCACCAGCGACCGGGTCAGCGCGTCGCCGGTCTGCACCGACCCGCCGGCGATGGGATGGGCCACCACCGGCGCCCGGTTGGCCGCGGCCACCGTCACCACGAAGGAGGTGCTGATGCTGCCGCCCCGGCCGTCGTTGGCCGTCACCGTGATGGCCGTGGCCCCGGCGGCCAGCGCCGACACGGTGATGGTGGTGTCCGAGACCGCCACGGTGCCCGCCGCCGGGTTCGACGACGACGCCGTGATGGTCAGGGTGTCGCCGTCGGCGTCGGTGAACACCCCGGCGGTCGACCGGGTGAGGGTGTTGCCCGCCGCCACCGACCCGCTGGCAATGGGGTTGGCCACCACCGGGGTCCGGTTGGCCGCGGGCAAGGCGGTCACCGTCACGGTGAACTGATCGGTGGCCTGCCCACCGCTCCCGTCCGAAGCGGTGATGGACACGGTGGTGGTGCCCGCCGCCAACGCGCTCACCGTGACCACCGAGCCCAGCCGGGTCACCGTGGCCACCGAGGTGGACGAGGAGGTCTGGGTGTAGGTGAGGGTGTCGCCGTCGGGATCGGAGAACACCCCCGCCAGCGACCGGGTGAAGGTGCCACCCGCCTCGATGGAACTGTCGGCGATGGGCGCGACCACCACGGGGGCCCGATTGGCGGCGGTCACCTCCACGTTGAAGGTGTCCATCACCGAGCCCCCCCGACCGTCGGAAGCGGTCACCGTGACGGTGGCCGAACCGATGGCCGCCGCGGTGATGGTGAGTGACGCCCCGTCCAGCGCCACCGTGGCCACCGAGGTCTTCCCCGACGACGCTGCGTACGTGAGCGTGTCGCCGTCGGCATCGGAGAACACCGTCGTCAACGACGCGGTGGTGGAGCCACCCACCGCCAGCAATTGATCGGGGACGCCCGCCACCACGGTGGGGGCCCGGTTGGCCGCCTCCACCACCACCGTGAACGACGTGCTCACCGAAGCGTCGGCGGTGTCTTTGGCGGTCACCGTGATGGTGGCGGTACCGGCGCTGACGCCCCGGACCAGGAGCGTGGTTTCCCCGGTGATCTGCGCCGTGGCCACCGTCTCGTCCGAGGTCGCCCCGGTATAGGTGAGCTCGTCGCCGTCGGGATCGGTGAACACCCCCACCAGCGACCGGGTCAGGGTACCCCCCACCGCGGTGGTCCCGCCGGCGATGGACGTGGCCACCAGGGGTGGCTGGTTCCTCGGCGCGGTCGACGCCACCGTCACGGTGAACACGTCGTCCACCGTGCCGCCCTGGCCGTCGGCGGCCGTCACCGTGACCGTGGCCGAACCCACGGCCACCCCGGTCACCTGCAGGGTGTCACCGTCGCGGGCCACGGTGACCACCGTGGTGTCCGAGGACGCCTGGGTGTAGGTGAGGGTGTCGCCGTCGGGATCGGTGAACACGTTGCCCAGGGGCCGATCAATGGTGCCGCCCACCCCCACGCTGCTGTCGGCGATGGGGTTGGCCACCGTGGGGGCCCGGTTGGCGGCCACCACCGTGACCGTGAAGGTGTCCGACGTGGCGTTTCCGTTCCCGTCGGCGGCGGTCACCGAGATCGTCGCCGTGCCGACGGCCGCGCCGGTCACGGTGACGGTGGTCTCGCTCAGGGTGGCGGTGGCCACCGAGGTGCTCCCCGACGACACCGTGTAGGTGAGGGTGTCCCCGTCGGGATCGGCGAACACACTGGCCACGCTGCGGGTCAGGCTGCTGCCCACCACCACCGAGCCGTCGGCGATGGGATTGCCCACCACCGGGGGCTGATTGGGTGCGGCCACGGTCACCGTGAACGACGTGGTGGCCTGCCCACCCCGACCGTCGGTGGCCACCACCGTGACGGTGGCGCTGCCGAAACGGACCCCGGTGACGGTGATGGTGGCCCCGGCCCGTTCGGCGGTGGCCACCGTGGCGTCCGAGGACGACACCGCGTAGGCAAGGGTGTCGTTGTCGGGATCGGAGAAAATGCCCACCAGGGACCGGGTGGTGGAGTTGCCCACGTTGATGGCGACGTCGGCGATGGTCCGGTCGGCGGTGGGGAACCGATTGGCGGTGGTCACCGTCACCGTGAAGGTGGACGATGCCGACTCCTTCGACGGGTCGGTGGCGGTGATGGTGATGGTGGCCGTGCCCGGTCGACCCCCGGTCACCGTGACCCTGGTGCCGGTCCGGGAGACGGTGGCGACTCCGGTGTTCGAGGAACTCACCGCATAGGTGAGGGTGTCGTTGTCGGGATCGGTGAAGACCTCCCCGATGAGCCGGGTTATGGTACCGCCCGACTCCACCGTGCCGTTGGCCAACGGGCTGGCCACCAGCGGGGCCCGATTGGTGGCCGGAAGGGCCTCCACCGTCACCCCGAAGCTGGTGGACACGTTGGCCCCGTCGGGGTCGGTGGCGGTCACGGTCACGGTGGCGGTGCCCACCGTGCTCCCGGTGATGCTCAGCTCGGTCCCGGTGATCGACACCGTGGCCACGTCGATGGAGGGGCCGATGGTGGCCAGGTAGGTGAGCGTGTCCCCGTCGGCGTCGGCGAACACCGCCGCATCCTGCTCCTCCAGGTCGACGGTCACGGAGCCCCCCACAGCCATGGTCTGGGCCGCCGGGGTGTTGGCCACCGTGGGGGCCCGGTTGGGCTGGGTCGGATCGCCCGCGGCCACCGTCACGTTGAAGAAGATGGTCGCCTCGGCGTTGGCCGCGTCCTCCACCCGATAGCGGACCTGGGCGGCCTCCTGGGCCGAGGTCGGGGTGCCCGAGAGCGTGCGGGTGGCGGCGTTGAGGGTCACCCCCGTCGGGGCCGGCGTGGTCGTCACCGAACCGTAGGAGTAGGTGTAGGGCGGGGTGCCGCCGTGGGCCTCGGGCAGCACCAGCGGGGTGATGGCCTGCCCGGCAACCCACGACTGATGCGGGATGGTCGCCCGGAAGTGCAAAGCGGCCGCCGAGGTGTTGGTGGCCACGAAATCGTGCGTGGCGGTGGCTCCGTCGGCGTCGGTGGCCGTAACCGTGATGGTGGTCGCCCGATCGCTGACCCCCACCAGGGTGAGCACCCCGGCGTCGCTGACCGCCGCCGTCACCTCGTCGCTGTCGGCAGAGGTGGCCGAGTAGGTGATGGCGTCACCGTCGGGATCGGTGAACGAGCCCACCAGGTCGATGGTGCGCCCCGGCGCGGGCCACACGTCCACATCGGGCAACTCGGCGCTGCGCACCGGCGGAGAGTTCGGCACCGTTGCCTTGAATTCCGCCGTTGGCCCCGCCGCGCCCCGGTCATCCACCGGGGTGACCGTGACGTTGGCCGTGCCCTTGCGGTGAGCGGTGACGGTCACCTCCACGTCGGTCCCGTCCATCGACCACGTGGCGGTGGCCACCGAGGCGTCACTGGACGCGACCGTGTAGGTGACGGAGTCCCCGTCGGGATCGGTGGCCTGGGCGAGCAACCGCTCCTCCATCGTCCCCCGCGGCACTTCAAGGTCCGAGAGGTCGACACCGGAGGGGAATGCGGGCGCCCGGTTGGGACGCTCGGTGATGGTGACGGTGAAGGCGTCGGCCGCGGTGGCCCCATCGGGGTCGGTGGCCGTCACCGTGATGGTGACCGTCCCGGCGGCCTTGGCCGTCACGTCCACCGCGCCGGCCACGGTGTCGATGGCCACGGTGGCCCGGGCGGCGTCGCTGGTGGTGGCCGAAAAGGTGAGGGTGTCGCCGTCGGGGTCGGTGAACACGTCCCCGGCGGCGGGCTTCAACAGCACCTTCTTGGTGAGCGAGGAGCTGTCCTTCCACACCGCCAAGATGGTCTGGTCGGGGATGGGCCGGGCCACCCGGGGCGACTGGTTGCCCGGCGTGGGGCTCTCGGTCACGGTCACGGCGAACTCGTCGGTGGCCGTGCCCTGCCGGCCGTCGGAGGCGGTGACCGTGATGGTGGTCACCCCGGCCGCCACCCCCCGCACCGAGAGGGTCGAACCGTTCACGGTCACGGTGGCCACCCGGTCGGCGCTGCTGGTGGCCGAGTAGGTGAGCGGGTGGCCGTCGGGGTCGGTGAACACCTCGGCGCCGCTGGTGGCCAGGGCCACCGTGAGGAATCGGTCCACCTCGGTGGTGGCGTCGGCCAACGGACGGGCAACCTGCGGGGCCCGGTTGGGGACGGTGACGGTGACGTCGTCGTTCACGGTGTTGCCGCCCAGGTCGGTGGCGGTGACCGTGACCGTGGCCGTCCCCGCGGCGGTGGCGGTGAGCGTGACGCCGGCCCCGTCCACGGCGGCGGTCACCACCCCGGTGGGGGCCACCGCCACGGTGTAGGCGAGGTCGTCCCCGGTGTCGGCGTCGGCGAACACCGCCGCTCCCTCGGCTTCCAACGCCACCGTCCGGGTGCTGCCGGTGGCCAGGGTCACATCGGCGATAGCGTTGGCCACCGAGGGGGCCTTGTTCTCCACCACCTCGATGGCGAACGTGAGCGCGGCCTCGTCGAAGTCACCGGTGAACACGTCAGTGTCGGCCACCGTGTAGGTGTAGGTGGCCGACGCGGTCACCGCCGAGGGCGTGCCGCTCAGCGTGCGGGTGGCCGCGTTGAAGGCCAACCCGGCGGGCAGCGGCCGGCGCCCCTTGGTCGGGTCGGTGGCTTCCACCAACGGCCCCACCAGCGCGTAGGTCAAGGCCCCGTCGCCGTCGGACGCCGCCGGCAGCACCACGCTGAAGGGAACGGCCCGGATGGCCATTTGGTTGTCCACCGTGGCCGTCCCGAACGAGGGCACCTTGTTGGCCTCACCGGTCACCGTGAGGTTGAACGCCAGCGTGTCGGTGGTCTCGTAGGCTTCGGTGGCCTCGTCCGACGGCCAGGTCTGGGCGTTGAGCCGATAGGCCGTCGCGGCCATCGGCGAACGGGGCCGACCGCGGATCACCGCGGTGGCCGTGCCCGCCACCAGGTCGATGTTCTCCGTCGACAGGGTCACCCCGGCGGGCAACGCCGGGCTGGTGGTGAACCGCAGACCCTTGGCCCCGGCCGCCCCCGACGCGTTCACCCGCACCGACACCAGGTCGCCCACCGCCACCGACAGATCGTCGATCGACGCGCCCCGGGCGAACACCAGTGCCGTCGGCTCGGCGGCGTCCTCGGTCACCGTGATGGTGAACGTCAGACTCGATTCGTCGGTCGCCCCGGTGTTCCCGTCGGAATCGGCCACCGTGTAGGTGTAGGTCGTCTCCGGCGACACCGCCGTGGGCGTCCCCGACAACGTCCTGGTGGCCGGGTTGAACACCAACCCCGCGGGCAACCGCTGGCCCCCTGGCCCCTCCAGGGAATACACCCGAGTACCGTTGCCCGTGTCGCGAACGGCCGCAGGCAACACCAGCCTCAACGCCGTACCCCTGACCAGCGTCTGGTCGGCCACCGAATCGCGGTCGTTGAACCTCGGCACACTGTTGGCCGCAAAAGCCAGGGTGAACGACAAGCGGTCGGTCTCCTTGCGGGTGGCCACGTCCGACGTGGTCTGCGTGTACGCCACCAAGTTGTAGGCACTGCCGCTACGGCCCCGCGAAATGTCCGACGCCGCGTCCAACGATACCGTGCCCGTTCCCGCCGCGAGGTTGTAACTCGTGGTCAAGGCCAACTCCGTCGGCCACGGGTCGTCGGCGCCGACTGTGTTCGGCTCCACCACGAACTCCAACGCGGCCGCCCCCGGCGCCCCCGCCGCGTTGATCGGCCCGAACGACACCCGCTCACCGGCCACCACGAAAATGTTGGGGATCGACGCCCCCTCTTCGAACCGCAACTCCACCTTGGCCGCCTCCACCGTGATGGAGAACGTCAGGCTGGCTTCGTCGCTGCTGCCGGTCAACTGGTCGGAGTCCACCGCCCGATAGGTGAACCGAGTGGTCGCCAACGCCGCCGTCGGCGTCCCCGACAGCTTTCGGGTGGCGGCGTCGAACGTCACCCCCGCGGGCAACGGCACCCGGCCCTTGGAGGGATCGTCGGCGTCCACCAACGGCCCCTCCAACGAGTACACCAGGTTCCCGTTGCCCCCCGTCGCCGCAGGCAACGTCAGTTCCACCGCCGTGTAGCCCTGCTCCCACGTCTGATCGGCCACCGTGTCCGCACCGAACGACGGCGACGAGTCGGCCACCACCTCCAACGAGAACTCCAACCGGTCGGTCTCCACCTCGGGGGAGTTCGCCGTCAACTTCGTGTAGGCCACGAAGGCGTAGTCCTGCTTCGACCAGGTCCGATTGGGATTGCCTGCCAGCCTATAGCTGTACCCCTTCCTCAAGAAGTCGCTGACCGGCCGGCCCACCAGCAGCGTTCCACCCGGGTAGCGGGGGGTGCTGTTGGGTGTGGCGAGTTGCACGAACTTGAGGCTGGTGGACGCCGCCCCCGGCCAGGCCAGGGCCTCTATGAGGCCGGTGTCCATTCTTTCGCCCACCACCACCGAGATGTCGTCCACGGAAGTCCCCGGCTCGAACTTCAACAGCGCCGACTGGGCGGTCACCACCACCTCGAACGTCACCGCCTCCGACAGCCCGCCGTGGACGTCCTTGGCCCGCACCGACACCGTGGCCGTGCCCGCGGCCACCCCCCGCACGCTCACCGTCGACCCCGACACCGACACCGTGGCCTTGGTGGCGTCCGACACCGTGGCCTCGTAGGTCAGGGCATCGTCCTCCGGGTCGGTGAACACCCCGGCCAAGCCCACCGCCTCGGTACCGCCCACCAGCACGTTCCTGTCGTCGGGGGCCTTGCCGGCCACCGCCACCGGCTTGCGATTGCCCCGTACCGTGAACACCTCCGACGCCGAGCCCCCTTTCCCGTCCCGGGCCCACACTGTCACCTGCGCCGACCCCGGACCCGCCCCCGTCACGGTCAGCGTCGACCCCGACACCGACACCGTGGCCACATCGGTGTCCGCCGCCGACTTGGAAGCCGACGCCTCGAAGGTCAGAGCGTCCCCGTCGGCGTCGGCGAACACCCCGCCCGACCCCGACAACGCCACCTCGAACGAGGAGCCCACCGTCACCACCCGGTCGGCCACCGGGGTCACCACCCGGGGGGCCTGATTCACCACCACGTCGAACATCGTGGACGCGGGCACGCTCACCCCGTCATCGGCCGTCACCGTCACCTTGGCCGTGCCCGCCTTCACCCCGGTCAACGTCAAGCCCGTGCCCGACACCACCGCCGACACCACCGAGGTGTCCGACGACACCGCCGACAACACCAAGTCGTCCCCGTCCGGATCGGAGAACACCTCCCGACCCTCCGCCGCCAACCACACCCGCTGCGGCACCCCCAACAACACCGTGTGATTCCCCATCGGCCGGCTCACCACCGGCGACTGATTGGCCACCACCGTCACCCCGAACGTCAACGAAGACACATCCCCCTCGGCCGCCCCGAACACATCCGAATCCCCCACCGTGTACACGTAATCGGTCTGGGCGGCCACCGCCACCGGCGTGCCCGACAACACCCGGGAGGCCGGGTCGAACACCAACCCGTTGCCCACCCCCGACAACGAGTACACCAACGCCCCGTCCCCGCCTGTCCCCGCGGGCAACTCCAGCGACACCGAGCCCCCCTGTCGGAACAACCGGTTGTCCACCGTCGCCGACCCGAACCCCGGCACCCGGTTGGCCGTCCCCGTCACCGTCAACCGGAACTCCAGCCAATCCGTCTCCACGAACGCCCCGTCCGCGGTGACCCGCGTTTCGGCCGACAATCGCACCACCTGATCGAACGGCACCTTCGACCGTCCCGACACGCGCACCTGCCCGTCGCCCGGTTCCACCACGTTGATCGACGAGGAGAACAACAGGTCCTCGGGCAACATGGGGGGCGTCACCCGGAACCGGTGCGTATCAGCCCCGGCCGCCCCCGACGCCGAGATCGGCCCCACCGACACCGCGTCCCCCACCTTCACCGACACATCGTCCACCGACGCATCCGCGCTGAACACCAGCGCCGGCACCGGCGCCGCCGGGGGCCCCACCGCTAGGGAGAACGCCACCACGTCCTCATCGGCCGATCCCGTCGAATTGTCGGAGTCCGCCACCGTGTACCGGAAGGTCCGCGCCGACGCCACCGTCCACGGCGTGCCCGACAGGGTGCGGGTGGCCGCATCGAAGCCCAACCCCGCGGGCAGACGCTCCCCGTCGGCCGCCGTCAACGAGTACACCAGCGTGCCATTGCCCCCCGTGGCCGCGGGCAACACCCGGGAAAACGCCGTTCCCTTCACGAGCGTCTGATCGCCCACCGTGGCGTTGCCGAACGACGGCACGCTGTCGGCCGTCACCTCCACCGTGAAGGTCAGCGTGTTGGTGTCCGTGGACTCGCCCGGCGACCCCACCTCACGGGTCACCGCGCTCAACGTGTAGGTGGCCGCGGCGGACGCCCCCGACGGCACCCCTTCCACCCGCACGCTCATGGTCCCGGCCGTCTGATCCTTCTCCACCACCCGCAGGGCCAAACCGTCGGGCAACGGAGGGGCAACCCGGATGTCGAACGACACCGCGCCCCCTGCTCCGTAGGCCTCCACCGGGCCCGCGCTCACCTGCTCGCCCACCACCGCGCTGATGTCGGGCATGGCCGCCCCCGGCTTGAACCGCAAGCGCACGTCCCGGACGGCCACCGACACCCGGAAGGTCAACGTCGCCTCGTCGCCCGAACCGGTCACCCGGTCGGAATCGGCCACCACGTAGGTCAGCGTCTGCCCGGCCGACACCGCCGTCGGCGTCCCCGACAGCGTGCGGGTGGCCGCATCGAACGCCAACCCGGCCGGCAGGGCACCCCCGTTGGGGCCCGTCAGCGAGTACACCAGCGCCCCGTTGCCCCCGGTGGCCTCCGGCAACTGCAGCGACATGGGTATCGACTGCTCCAAGGATTGATCGGCCACCGACTGGCGCCCCAGCGACGGCACGCTGTTGACCGCAATCCGTATCGTGGCCGTCAGCCGGTCGGTTTCCACCTCCCGGCTGTTCGCCGTCGCCCGGGTGTAGGCCACAAAATTCCTGGTCACGTCGGCGGCTCGGGTGGGGGTGCCCGTGACCGACACCGACACCGTGCCCGCTGCCGTGTCCGGTGTCCGGGGCGTGGACACCAGGTCCAGACCGGCGGGCAGCGACGAACCCGGCGCCACCGCCACCCGGAACGAGGACGCCCCCGCCGCTCCCGACAACACCACCGGGCCCGCCGACACCGTCTCCCCCGCCACCGCGGTGATGTCCAGCGACGCCCCCGCCGGGAACCGCAACCCCACCGGACGCTGGATCACCGACACGTCGAACGTCAGCGACGCCCGGTCGCCCGACCCGGGAACGCCGTCGGAGTCGGTCACCGTGTAGGTCAGCTCCACCGGCCCCGATACCCCTTGCGGGGTCCCCGACAGCCGACGGGTGGCCGGGTCGAACGACAGCCCCGCGGGCAGGGCGCCGCCCCCGGTCGCAGCCAGCGAGTAGGCCAGCGTGCCGTTGCCGCCCGACCCTGCGGGCAACACCAACGGGGTCACCGGCTCGTTCACCACGAACACCTGATCGGCCACCGTGGCCCCTTTGAACGTGGGCACCAAGTTCCGGTTGATCTGCACGGGAATGGACAGGGCATCGGTACGGACCAGATTGGTCGGCGTCTCCCCCGACTGCGTGCTGGCCACCAGCTTCACCGGTGGATCGCTCCACGTGTCGACGGTGGTGCCCGTCACGTACACCGATACCGTGCCCGCCGCCGTATCCTCGGTCGCCGTCGCGGTCAGCCCCCTGCGTTGCAGACTTGGGTCCAGGAAGAAGCGGTACGCCCGATCCAGGTCACCGCCGGTGGCCACGAACGGTCCCGCGTTCACCGTCTCTCCCACCACCGCCTGGATGGGTTCGGCCACCGCCCCGTCGGCAAACCGCCACGGCGAGGTCAGCGCAGTGGCCAACACCCCGAACTGGTCCGACGCGGCTCCCTTCACCGTGCCCACCACCGCCCGCAACCGGAGATAGTTCGCCGTTCCGGAGGTCTCGGTCAGCCCGGTCACCACCCCCGAGCGCGAACTCCCCGTGGTACCCGGTACCGCCGTCCAATCCGTCCCGGCCGTCTCGTCCCTGTACTCCCACCCGGTGATGCGCTCGTCGGTGGGCCCCCGCCACCGCAACCGGGCCTCTCCCGCCACCCCGGTGGGGGAACCCGACACGTCGGTCGGGGCCGCGGGCACGTACTGGGGCACGGCGGAGACGAACGCGGCCTCTCCCTTGCCCTGGCTGTTCACCGCCCGCACCTCGAACTCGTAGGTCACCCCGTTGGTCAAGTCAGCCACCGTCTGGCTCGACGCCGCGCCGCCCCCCACCACCGTGCTCCACGCCTGCCACGCGCCCGCCTGTTGGCGATACCGGTACTCGTACCCATCGATATTGCCAGTGTTGGCCGGTGGCCCCCACGACAGCCGCACCTCGTGGTCGTCGGTCTGCGCCGCCAACCCGGATGGCGCGTCGGCCAGCTTGACCACGGTCGTCACCGAAAGATCGTCGGGCGCGCCGGGCACATCGTCCACAGCGAGGGTGTTCACCCGCCGCAGCCGCTTTACCACCCCCCGCACCTGGAAGTCGTAGCTGGTGCCGTCGGTCAACCCCATCTGCTCGTACGTCAGATCGTCCTCATCGCCTGAATCACCCCCGACCCGTACCCAGGCGTTGGGCCACACGTCCGAATCGGCGTTTTCTCCATATGGTGTTGGCCGGAAGCGGTACTGGTAGAACTCGAGCAGGTTGGTGTTGGTGGGCGCGGTCCACGACAACGCCACGGAATCCACGGTCACCGCGGTGGTGGCGAGGTTCTGCGGGGGCACCGGGGTGTTCGGGACCGGATATCCCCGGACGCTGGCCGAGGAGCTGATTTGCCCGGACGTGTTCCGGGCCCGTATCTCGAACTCGTAGCTGACCTTGGAACTCAGGCCGGTCCAGTTGTACGTCCGGATGTTGCCACCCAGCCGACACCACTTACCCGGATCGTCGTCGCAGCCCGCCCACTGCTCTCCCGTGCCCCCGATCAACGCCTTGTATCGGCCCTCGACGTCGCCGATGTACCGGGTGCCCCCCAGGCTCCAGCCGAGCTCCACACTGGCTTCCCCCACCGACCGCACCTGCAGGTTGCTCACCGAGGGTCGGCTCACGTTGGGCGTCACCGATGCGCTGTTCGACCACGGGCCGGCGCCGGCGTCGTTCTTGCCCCGCACCTGGAACTCATGCTCGCGACCCGGGTTGGTGATCGGCGGATCGTCCGCCGTCCGCTCCCCCGATCCCGGGGTCCAGTCACTCGCCCGGTTGGCCACGTACGCAACCTCGAACCGCGAACCGTCGGTGTTCGTGCTCACCCGGGTATCCAGTTCGCCGGGCGAGGTCCACTCGGTCCACGTGTTGTCGGCCTTCTTCCAACGGAAGCGGTAGTCGTGAGCGGAGACCCCCTCGCTGGCGGCCAACTGAGTCCACCGCAACCCCACCACGGTTTCCCGGTTGAGTCTGGTGGCCGTCAGCGTCGGTTTCGCCGTGGGCTGCGACGGGTTGCCCGCGTCGATGTCGATCGACGCCGCCGGGCCGGTGCCCCCGACGTTGGTCGCCCGCAGCTCCACGGTGTACACCTTGCCCGCCACGTTTTGCAGATCGGAGATGACCACCGACCTCGCGTCCCCCCCGCCGCTTATTTGGGTCCACCCGGCCGGAAAGCTCTGACCCTCCAACTTGTAGCGGTATTGGTAATAGGAGACGACCGACGTGTTCGCCGGAGGCTCCCAGCCCACGGTCACCTTCTTGTCACCGGAGGTGCCGGTCAGATTGGTGGGCCGACCGGGGGCCACCTGCACCACGTCGGCGGTGGCGATCGCCCCCGCCCCTTGCTTGTTCCTGGCCCGAACCTGAAACTCGTACAGGACACCGCGGGTGAGCTCTTGCACGTTGGCGGAGGTCCTCTGGCTATTGTTCTCCCACGCCGTCCACTCGCCCCCCGACTTGGGCCGGTAGCGATACTCATAGGAATCAAAGAACCTGGAGTTGGGTTCACCGTCGGCTTCTTGACCTCGCTCCCAGGTCGCGGTGAAGTACTGGTGCCGGTCGTCGTCGCCCACGATGAACTCGATGTTCCGGGGGGCGCTGTTGAGGTTGGCTTGTGTGAACTGTGTGATCCAGGACCGGTATGTCCACTCTCTCCAGATGGATATTCGCCACGACACCCGTGCCGTGTATTCGGTTTCCTCCTGCAGAGGGACGTTGCTGTTGTCGGTTCCGCATCCCGGTGCGTGGGTGAGATTGATGTAGCCCCTGTCGAAGTCAGCTTGCTCGAAGTCATTCCAGCCATGGTCACTGCAATCGTCGCCGACCTGCTTGAACCGCCAGCGGGACTTCCACGGGACGGACGAGCCCGTCGACAGCCGGAGCCGTTCCTCGCCGTTCTGGGAGAGTCGGATGTTCACCAACTGCGCCGAGGCCGGTTCGGGCTGCACCACCACGAACAAGACGGTGCTCAACACCGCGGTGGCCGCCACCAGGGCCAACGCCACCTTCACCGGCCGCATCACCCACGAGAAGGCCGTCACCACGCCCTCGCCCTCCGTGCCATCAGCCCGGCCTCGCCCCGCACTGCTAGCGACCTGACGGCGGCACGCTGCCGCCCCAACACGTCCGGACCCCTTCGGCACTCAGCCCGCAGGTCTGCCCGTCCCCGGCCGACAACTGCACGAAGCTCAGCCTCGCCGGCGGGGAGGCCTGGCCCTGCTCGTTCAACCCCCAGCACACCGCGGTGCCGTCGGCCCGCAACCCGCACGTGTGCCAACCCCCGGCCACCACCTGCGTGTAGGTCCCGGCGGCCGGCGGGGTGGACTGGCCGTCCCCGTCGTAACCCCAGCACTGCACCCCGCCGGTGGCCACCCACAGCCCGCAGGAGTGCCGGGCCCCGGTGGTCACCTGGGAGAAGGCCTGCACCGTGGTGGGGTCCGCCTGGCCGTCCCCGTCGAAGCCCCAGCACCTCGCCGCCCCGTTGGCCGACCGCACCCCACAGGTGTGGACGTCGCCCGCGGCCAGGGAGGTGAAGATCTGGCCCGCGGGCGGGGTGGACTGGCCGAACTCGTTGTTGCCCCAGCACACCGCGACCCCGTCGGAGCGCAGCGCACAGGTGTGGGCCCCGCCGGCCACCACCTGCGTCAACGATCCGACCGGGGGCGCCTGGGCCTGCCCGTCGGCGTTGTTGCCCCAGCAGGTGACCCCGCCGTCCGGCCGCAGGCCGCACGTGTGGAACACCCCGGCGGCCAGCGCGGTGAACACCTGGCCGGTGGGGGGCGACGCCTGGCCGAAGTCGTTGCCGCCCACGCACTCGGCCAGCCCGCCCTCCGTCAGGCCGCACACGTGGGTGCCGCCCACCGCCAACTGCGTGTAACGCTGCCCGGCCGCCCGGTGGGGGGCGCATTCGTCCGACGGCTCCACCGCGGGCTCCCCGTAGGTCTCGGCCACCTTGCGGCATTCCTCGGCGAATAGCTGCTCGAACACCGCCGCATGGCTCTGGATCAGCCGCTCCAGGGCGTGCTGGCGGGCCACCGCCGCCCGGCGGGTGCGGGGCAGCGAGCATACGTCGGCCACCCCGTTGCCGCTGCTGTCGAACGGGTACGTCACCGGACCGCCCAAGCTGGCCACCAGGCAGTAGTCCGGGCCGGTGATCACCCCGCCGGAGTAGAAGGTCACCGCCTCCACGCCGGGCGCCCCCGCCTGGGTGCTCACCGGCACCGCGGGCACGTTGCCGGGAGCGGCCGCCCGGGGGGCGGCGCACTCGTCGAACGGTTCCTGGTTGACCTCGCCGTAGCTCTCGGTCACCTTGCGGCATTCCTCGGCGAAGAGCTGGCCGAACACCGCGGTCTGGCCGCTGCCCAGCCGCTCCAGGGCGTGCTGGCGGGCCACCGCCGCCCGGCGGGTGCGGGGCAGCGAGCACACGTCGGCCACCCCGTCGCCGTTGCTGTCGAACGGGTACGTCACCGGGCCACCCAGGCTGAGGTTGAGGCAGAAGTCCGGCCCGGTGATCACCGGCCCCGAGAAGAACCCGGCCCCGCCCGTCTGGGCGCTCACCCCCGAACTCGTGGCCAATCCCATGGCCAGCACGGCCACCGCCGCCACCAGGCGCAGCCCGGTCGATTTCCCGATCACTCGTGGCCAAAATAGCAGCCTCATCGTTCGGTTCTGGGCCATTCCGGTCGCCGAATCGACCTCTGCGGTCTTCCTGTTTTCCATCAGTCATTCACCTTGGTTGGCGGTCGGCATTGCGGGCTCACAACGGGGGCAGAACGGTGATGTCGAAGTACACGACGTCGGCGTCGCCGGGGCTGGTGTTGGCGTCCCCGTCCACCACCGACAGGGCGTACGTGGTGGTCTGCTGGGCCACCAGCGGTCGGCCCGACACGATGCGGGTGGCCGGGTCGAACTGGATTCCGGTGGGCAGCGGACGGTTGTGGGGGCCCACCACCGAGTAGCGCACCCCGTAGTTCCCCGCCGAGGCCGCGGGCAGCACCCACGCGATGGCCTCGCCGCCTGCCCGCCAGGTCTGCGCCGGCAACGTGGCCGGGGCGAACCGGGGTGCCACGTCCCGCTCCACCGCCAGGGTGAACACCAGCCGGTCGGTCTCCTCCCAGCGGGAACTCGACAGCTCCCGGGTCAGCGCCACCAGCTCGTACTGCCGGTTGGCCGCGGGCTCCCGCGGGATGCCCACGATGTAGGCGGTGGCCACCCCCGACGCCGCGTTGTACACCGCGGTCAGCGCCAGGCCCTTGGGCAGGGCGGGCTCCACCCGCACCCGCAGGTCGAACGCTCCCCGGGCCCCGGTGGCCACCACCGGGCCCACCACGGCCGACTCGCCCACCACCAACTGCACGGGGGCCACCGACGCTCCCGGGGCGAACTCCAGTTCGCCCGGCGCGGGCGGACCGGCGGGCGCACCCCCACCGCCTCCACCACCGATGCCGCCACCGCCGCCACTGCCCCCGGACCCCACCGTGACCGTGAACGTGGTCTGGGCGTTGCCCCCCTCGCCGTCCGAGGCCCGCACCGTGATGGTGGCCGTACCGGCGGCCACCCCCCGCAGCGTCAACGTGGTACCCGTGCGGGACACCGTGGCCACCGAGGGGGCCGACGACGACACCGCGTACGACAACACGTCCCCGTCGGGATCGCTGAACACCCCCGACAGCGACCGGGTGAACGTGCCCCCGACCTCCACCGAGCCCCCGGAAATGCCGCTGACCACCGTGGGCGCCTGGTTGGTCGGCGCGGTGGTGGACACCGTCACCACGAAGGTCTCGGCCACCGAGCCGCCATTGCCGTCGTCGGCCGTCACCGTGATGATGGAGGTGCCGGTGGCCACCCCGTTCACCGTCAACACCTCGTCGGTGAGCGACACCGTGGCCACCGAGGGGGCCGACGACACCGCTTGCAGCGAGAGCGTGTCGCCGTCGGCGTCGCTGAACACCCCGGTCAGCGAGCGGTTGAACGATCCCCCCACCTGCACACTGCTGTTGCCCAGCCCGCTGGCCACCAGGGGTGCCCGGTTCTGCACCCTGGGCGTGACCACCGTCACCGTGAAGGCGTCGGTCACCCGGGCCTGGCGGGGATCCTCGGCGGTCACCGCGATGGTGGTCGCCCCCTCCTTTACCCCGTTCACGGTGAGCGTGTTGCCCGCCTTGGCCGCGGTGGCCACCGCGGTGTCCGACGACGCCACGCTCAGGTCCAGGGTGTCGCCGTCGGCGTCGGCGAACACCCCGATCAGCAGCCGCGACAGCTTGCCGTTGGTCTCCACGATGCCACCGGCGATGGGGTTGGCCACCACCGGGGCCCGGTTGGCCGACGTCACCGTCACCACGAACGACACCGACGCCGCACCGCCGTTGCCGTCCGAGGCGGTCACCGTGATGGTGGCCGTACCGGGGGCCACCCCGCTCACCGTCACGTTGGTGCCCGTGTGGGTGGCGGTGGCCACCGCCACGTTCGAGGTCTGCAACGTGTAGGTCAATCGGTCGCGGTCGGGGTCGCTGAACACCCCGGCCAGCGACCGCTCCAACGTACCCCCGGCCAACAGCGACCCGCCGTCGATCTGCTTCGAGCGAACGGGCGGCCGATTCACCGGTGCCTGGGTCAAAACGGTCACGGTGAACTCGTCGGACACCGCCCCGCCCTTGCCGTCCTTGGCGGTCACGGTCACGGCCACGCTCCCGGCGGCCTTACCGGAGACGGTGACCGTGTTGCCGTCGATGGCCACCGAGGCCCGCGACGAGCTGGACGACGCCACGGTGTAGGTGAGGGTGTCGCCGTCGGGGTCGGAGAACACCCCGACCAGCGAGCGGGTGAGCGTGCCCCCCACCACCACCGTTCCTCCCGCCAAGGGCTTGGGCACCGACGGGCTGCGGTTGGGGGTCGTGACGGTCACCGTGAACCCGGTGGAGACCGACCCGCCGTTGCCGTCGCTGGCCGTCACCGTGATGGTGGCCGACCCGGCCCCCACCGCGGTCACGGTGACGGTGGTGCCCGACCGGGTGGCCGTGGCCACCGATCGGTCGGAGGTGGTCACCGAGTAGGTGAGCGTGTCGTCATCGGGGTCGGTGAACGTGCCCGCCACGTCACGGGTGAGCGTGCCCCCGGTCAAGAGCGAACCGTCGGCCAGCGCCGTGGCCACCAGCGGGCTCCGGTTGGTCGGCGCGGTGGCGGCCACCCTCACGCTGAACGTGTCGGACCCCTCCCCCCCGTTGCCGTCGGCCGCGGTGACCGTGATGACCGCGGTGCCCACGGCCACCCCGGTGACGGTCACCGTGGTCCCCGCCACGGCCACCGTGGCCAACCGGGTGTCGCCCGAACTGGCCGCGTACGTCAGCGTGTCGCCATCGGCATCGGCGAACACCCCCACCAGCGAGCGGGTGAGCGTGCCCGCCACCGCCGCTGTGCCGTCGGCGATCTGGTTGGCCACCGTCGGGGCTCGGTTGGCCGCCGGCACGGTCACGGTGAACGCCGTGCTGACGCTGCCCCCGCTGCCGTCGCTCGCCGTCACGGTGATCGCCGCGGTGCCCGCCGCCACCCCGGTGACGGTCACCGTGGTGCCCGACCGGGTGGCCGTGGCCACCGTTGCGTCGGAGGTGGCCACCGAGTAGGCCAGGGTGTCACCGTCGGCATCGGCGAACACTCCCACCAGGGAGCGGGTGAGCCGGCTCCCCGCGGCCACCGACCCGTTGGCGATGGGGGCGGCCACCGTGGGCGGCCGGTTGGCCCCCGTCACCGTCACGGTGAAGGTGTCGCTCACGCTGCCGCCCCGGCCGTCGTCGGCGGTCACCGTGATGGTGGCCGTCCCGGGGGCCACCCCGCTGATGGTCAGGGTGGTCCCGTTGCGGGCCACGCCCGCCACGTTCGCGTCGGACGTTGACGCCGAATAGGCCAGGGTGTCGCCGTCGGCGTCGGCGAACGCGCTGGCCAGCGACCGGGTGAGATTGGCCCCGGCGGTCACCGTGCCGTCGGGAATGGGGTTGGCCACGGTGGGCGCCCGGTTGGCGGCGGTGACCGACACCGCGAAGGCAGTATTGATGCTGCCGCCCTTGCCGTCGGCCGCGGTGACGGTGATGACCACCAACCCCACGGCCCTGCCGGTAATGGTGAGCTGCGTGCCCTCCAGGGCCACGGTGGCCACCGAGGGGTTGAGCGACGCCGCCGTGAGGGCCAGGGTGTCGCCGTCGGGGTCGGTGAAGGTACCGGTGAGCGACCGGGTCAGCGTACCGCCCGTGGTCACCGTGCCGTCCACCACCGGGGCGTTCACGGTGGGCGGTCGGTTCGGGGGAGGCGCGGTGGTGACGGTGACGGTGAACTGGTCGGTGGCCGTGCCCCCCCGTCCGTCGGCCGCGGTCACCGTCACGATGGCCGTGCCCGCCACCAGCGCGTTCACGGTGAGGGTCGTGCCCTCCCGCTCCACGGTGGCCACCGAGCCGTTCGAGGAGGCTTGGGTGTAGGTAAGGGCGTCGCCGTCGGGGTCGGAGAACACGCTGGTCAGGGAGCGAGAGAGGGTGCCGCCGGTCTCCACCGCCCCGTCGGTGATGGGTGCGTCCACCACCGGCGACCGGTTGGTGGCCTGCACGGTCACGGAGAAGGTGTCCGACACCGTGGCCCCTTGCGGGTCGGTGGCGGTGACCGTGACGGTGGCCGTGCCTGCGGCCACCGCGGTCATGGTCAGGGTGGCCCCGGTGACCGTGGCGGTGACCACCGCCGCGTCGGAGGACGTCGCCGTGTAGGTGAGGGTGTCGCCGTCGGAGTCGGCGAAGACGCCACTCAGCGCCTGGGTCTTGATGTCGTCGGTCACCAGCGAGAGGTCGGCAATGGCCGCCGCCACCGTGGGGGCCTGGTTGGCCACCGCCGCTACCGTGACGGTGAACGAGGTGTTGGTGGTGCCGAGTCTTCCGTCGTTGGCCGTCACCGTGATGGTGGCCGTGCCCCCGCCCCTCCCGGTGACGCTGATGGCGGTGTCGGTCCAGTCGACGGTGGCGACGTTCTGGTCCGATGTCCTCACCACGTAGGTGAGGGGGTTGTTGTCGGGGTCGGTGAACACGCCGACCAGCGACCGGGTGAGCACGTTGCCCACCACCAACCGGCCGTCCTCGATGGCCTTGGCCACCAGCGGATCCTGATTGCCCGGCGATCCTGCCTGGATGGTCACGTTGAAATCGTCTGCCGCGGTGCCCCCGTTGCCGTCGGCGGCCGTGACGGTGATCGTCACCTGGGTCACCGCCCGGGCGGCGACGCTGACCAGGGTGCCGGAGACGGTGGCCGCCGCCGCTGCTGGGTTGGAGGAGGTCACCGTGTAGGTGAGGGGGTCCCCGTCGGGATCGGAGAACACGCCGATGAGGGACCGCCGGAGGGTTTCCCCGTTCCCGACGTTGCCATCGGCGATCTCGCTGACCCTTGTGGGCGGCTGGTTGGTGGACGCCACGGTCACGGCGAAGGTGTCCGACGCGCGGCCGCCCCGTCCGTCGGACGCGGTGACGGTGATGTCGGCCCTACCGGCGCCCACCGCCGTCACCGTCACGGCCGTGCCCTGGAGGGCGGCGGTGGCGATGCTGCTGTTGGACGACGACACCGTGTAGGTGAGGTCGTCGCTGTCGGGGTCGGAGAACACGCCGTCCAGGCTTCGGCTGAGGGAGCCCGCGACCCGCAGGGAGCCGTCGGCGAGGGGAGTGACCAGCACCGGCGGGTTGTTGGGCACCGAAACGGTGACGGTGAAGGTGGTGGAGGCCTGACCGCCCCGATTGTCGGAGGCCGCCACCGTGATGGTGGCCGTGCCGGGGCGGACGGCGGTGACGGTGATGGTGGTGCCCACCCGGCTGACGGTGGCGGTATCGACGCTGGACGACGTCGCCGTGTAGGAAAGGGGGTCGCTGTCGGGGTCGGAGAAGACGCCGACCAGGAAGCGGGTGGTGCTGCCGCCCACGTAGAGGCCGGCGTTGGGGATGGTTCGATCGGCGGTGGGGAACCGGTTGGCCGCGGTGACCGTGACGGTGAACGGTGAGGTGGCCGTGGCCCCGGAGGGATCGGTGGCCGTGACCGTGATGGTGGCCGTGCCCGCTCGGGCCCCGGTCACCGTCACCGAGTTGGCCGTGCGAGCGGCGGCCGCCACCCCGATGCTGGAGGAGGCCACCGTGTAGGTGAGGGTGTCGCCGTCCGGGTCGGTGAACGCGCCCGCCAGGGAGCGGGTGATGGTGCCCGCCACCTCCACCGTGCCGTTGGCCAGGGGGCTGGCCACCAACGGGGCCCGGTTGGCCTGCACCACGGTGAGCGTGAACGAGCTGGTGGCGGTGGCCCCCGAGGAGTCGGCCGCCGTGACCGTGACGGTGGCCGTGCCCGCCGCCAGGCCGTTCACCGTCAGGTTGGTGCCGCTGACCGTGGCGTTGGCCGGCGCGGTGGCCCCCTGGGAGGCCAGGGAGGCCGTGTAGGTGAGGGTGTCACCGTCGGGGTCGCTGAACACCGGCGCCCCGGCCGACTCCAGGTCGATGGCCAGCGCGGCCCCCACGTTCACCTGGCTCGCACTCAGGGCGTTGGCCACCGTGGGGGCCCGGTTGGGCTGGGTCGGGCCGGTGGCCTCCACGGTCACCGAGAAGGTACGCGAGGCCGTGGCCGCCGTGGGTGTGGCCGAGTCGGTGGCCTGGTAGCGGACCTCGGTGGCGGCCTGGGCGGTGGTCGGCGTGCCCGACAGCGTGCGGGTGGCGGCGTTGAAGCTCACCCCGGCCGGGAGGGAGCCGGTACCCACCGCGGCGTACGTGTAGGTGTAGGGCGAGGTGCCCCCGAGGGCTTCGGGCAAAACGAGCGGGGTGATGGCCTGGCCGACCACCCAGCTTTGGTCGGGAATGACCGCCCGGAAGTACACGTCGGTCGCCGTGATGTTGGTGGCCGTGAAGCTGTCGGAGGCGGTGCTCCCGCGAACGCCTGGAGTGTCGGTGGCGGTCACCTCGATGGTGGAGGAGCGATTGCCGATGCCGATGAGGGTGAGCACCCCGGTGTCGCTGACCGTGGCCGTGATGTCAAGGACGTCAGAGGAGGTGGCGGTGAAGGTCAGGGCGTCCCTGTCGGGGTCGGAGAACCACTCGTTCAGGTCGATCGACATCCCCGGGGACGGCCCCACCGCCACGTCGGGGAAGTTGGCCAGGAGCACCGGCGCCGAGTTTCGCACCCACACCGGGATTTCCAGTGGCCGCCCCGCTGCTCCCCGGTCATCCACCGGGGTGACTTTCACCGTGGCCTGCCCCTTGGCGTGGCCGAACAGGGTGATTCGAATGCGCGTCGCCTGATCCGGATCCTGCAACCAAGAGCCGGTGGTCACGGCCGGGTTGGTCGAGGTCACGGAGTAGGTGACCGTGTCCCCTTCGGGATCAATGGCCTTGAGAAGGGAAAGGTTCTCAATTTTCTTACCGCGTTCGATCGGGGGAATGACAGCAGAGTGGTTCGCAAACTCGGGGGGCCGGTTGGCCTTCTCGGTGATGGTGACACTGAAGGCGTCAGCCGCGGTGGCCCCGTCCGGGTCGGTGGCCGTCACCGTCACCGTGACCGTGCCCGGTGCCTTGGCCGTCACGGTGACCGCCGTGGTGGCGCTGTCGATTACTACGGCGGCCTTGGACGCGTCGCTGGTGGTGGCCGTGTAGGTGAGGGGGTCGTCGTCGGGGTCGGTGAACACGTCCCCGCTGGCCAGTTCGAGGAACACCCGGTGGGTGAGCGTGGAGGGGACCGCCCGATCGGCGTCGATGGCCGCGTCGGGCAGGGGACGGGCCACCCGGGGCGACTGGTTGCCCGCCGACGGGGTTTCGGTCACGGTCACCCCGAAGTCGTCGGTGGCCGTGCCTCCCCTGCTGTCGGTGGCCGTGACCGTGACGGTGGCCGTCCCTCCGGCCACCCCCCGCACCGTCAACGAGCTGCCCGCCAGGGTCACCGCCGCCACCCCCGCCGCGCTGGTGGTGGCCGTGTAGCTGAGCGGGTGGCCGTCGGGATCGGTGAACACCTCCGAACCGTCGGCTTCCAGGTCCACCACCGCCGCCGACCCCGCCGCCACGGAGGTGTCCCCGATCGGTCGGGAAACTCGGGGGACCTGGTTGGTGGGTTCGTTGACGGTAACGGTGAACTCGTCGGCAACGGTGTTGGCCCCCAGGTCGGTGGCGGTGACCGTGACCGTGGCCGTCCCCGCGGTGGCCGCCGCCGTCAGGGTGATGGTGGCCCCGTCCACGGTGGCGGCGACCACCCCGGTGGGGGCCACCGCCACGGTGTAGGTGAGCTGGTCACCGGTGTCGGCGTCGGTGAACACCGCCGCTCCGTCGGCCTCCAGCGCCACCGTCTCGGTGCCGCCGGTGGTCACGGTCACGTCGGCAGTGGCGTTGGCCACCGTGGGGGCGTTGTTCTCCATCACCACCAGGGCGAACGTCAGCGAGTCATCCACGAAATCGCCCGCGAACACGTCGTTGTCCTTGACCGTGTAGGTGTAGGTGGCCGGAGCCGTCACCGCCGAGGGCGTCCCGCTCAGCGTGCGGGTGGACGCGTTGAACGCCAACCCCGCGGGCAGCGGCCGGCGCCCCTTGGACGGATCGGTGGCGTCCACCAACGGCCCCGCCAGCGCGTAGGTCAAGGTTCCGTCCCCTTCGGACGCAACCGGCAGCTCCACACGGAAGGGAATGCCCCGGATGGCCCGCTGGTTGGCCACCGAGGCTGTCCCGAACGAGGGCACCTTGTTGGCCTCCCCGGTCACCGTGAGGTTGAACGCCAGCGTGTCGGTGGTCTCATAGGCTTCGGTGGCCTCGTCCGACGGCCAGGTCCGGGCGTTCAGCAGGTAGGAGGTGGTGGTCCACGGCTCGGTGGGTCGCCCGCTGATCAACGCCGTGGCCGTACCCGCCACCAGATCGATGTTTTCCGTGGTCACCGTCACCCCGTCGGGCAGACCGGTCGGGGTGGGGGTGAATGCCAAGCCCTTGGCCCCGGCCGCCCCCGACGCGTTCACCCGCACCGACACTACGTCGCCCACCGCCACCGACACATCGCCGATGGAGGCGTCCGGCGCGAACACCAGTGCCGTCGGTTGGGCGGCGTTCTCGGTCACCGTGATGGTGAACGTCAGGCTGCCCTCGTCGGTCGCCCCGGTGTTCCCGTCCGAATCGGCCACCGTGTAGGTGTAGGTCGTCTCCGGCAGCACCGCCGTGGGGGTGCCCGACAACGTCCTGGTGGCCGGGTTGAACGCCAACCCCGCGGGCAACCGTTGCCCCCCCGGCCCCTCCAGGGAATACACCACCACGCCGTTGCCGTAGGGCTCGTCGTCGTCATCCAGGAACCCCTCCGGCAACACCACCGGGGAGATGGCCGTACCCCGCACCAGCGTCTGGTCGTCCACCGTGTCATCCGGGTAGAACCCCGGCTTGAGGTTGGCCGCCAACGACAGGCGGAACGCGGGCAAAGTGTCGGTCGCCGTGCGGGAAGCGACGTCCGACGTGGCCTGCGTGTACGCCACCAGTTCGTAGTCGCCGGAGACCGCGCTCGCCGCCATGTCCGTCTCGACGTCCAACGACACCGTGCCCGTACCGGCCGTCAGGTTGTAGCTGGTGGTCAACGCCAATTGGGTCGGCCACGGGTCGTCGTCACTGGTGTCCGGCTCCATCACGAACTCCAACGCCGCCGCCCCCGGCGCCCCCGCCGCCGTGATCGGGCCGAACGACACCCGCTCGCCGGCCACCGCCGTAATGTCGGAAATCGACGCCCCCTCTTCGAACCGCAGCTCCACCTTGGCCGCCTCCACCGTGATGGAAAACGTCAGGCTGGCCTCGTCCCTGCTACCGGTCAGCCGGTCGGAGTCGACCGCCCGATAGGTGAAGATGGTGGTCGCCAACACCGCCGTCGGCGTCCCCGACAGCTTCCGCGTGGCAGTGTCGAACGTCACCCCCGCGGGCAACGGCACCCGGCCCTTCGACGGATCGGACGCGTCCACCAACGGCCCCTCCAACGAGTACACGACGTCCCCGTTGCCCCCCGACGCCGCCGGCAACGTCAGATCCACCGACGTGTACCCCTGCTCCCACGTCTGATCGGCCACCGTGTCCCTCCCGAACGACGGCGACGAATCGGCCACCACCTCCAACGAGAACGCCAGCCGATCGGTCTCCACCTCGTCGGAGTCCGCCGTCAACTTCGTGTAGGCCACGAAGGCGTAGTCCTTCTTGGCCAGGGTTCTCGTCGGGGTGCCCGAGAGCTTCGCCTCAATCCCCGTGCGGGCCCCATCCGAGTAGGGGGTGGTGACGAACGTGACCCCTTGCGGAAGGGTGCTCGGCGCGGGCACCAGCGCCACCCGGGATTCGAGGGCACCGTCGGCGCCGAAGGCCCGCTTGGCCCCGGTGCTGATGGGGACGCCGGTCACCACCGAGATGTCATTGATGGTGCTGTTGGGCTCGAACTTCAACTGGGCGAGCTGCGTGGTGACCACCGCGGTGAACGTCACCTCCGGGGACAGCCCGCCGTGGATGTCCCGAGCCCGCACCGCTACCGTGACCGACCCCACCGCCACGCCGGTCACCGTCACCACCGAACCCGACGCCGACGCCGTGGCCACCGCCGTGTCCGACACCCGGGCCAGATACGACATGGCGTCTCCTTCATCGTCGGTGAAGGTCTCGGCCACCGACACCGCCGTCGTACCGCCCACCGCCACGTTCACGTCACCCGGTGTCTTCCCCGCCACGGTCTTCGGTGCGGTGTTGCTCCGTACCGTGAACGTCTCCGACGCCGAACCCCCTCGCCCGTCTCGGGCCCACACCGTCACCGTGGTCGTCCCTGCCCTCCTGCCCGTCACTGACAGCTCGGAACCCGCCACCGACACCGTGACCACCGCAGAGTCCTTGGCCGCCGCCTCGAACGTCAGGGGGTCGCCGTCGGCGTCGGCGAACACCCCGCCCGTGCCCGACAGCACCACCTCGAACGTTTGATCGACGGTGGCCACCCGGTCGGCCACCGGCGCCACCACCCGCGGCGCACTGTTCACCACCACGTCGAACTCGGTGGACGCGGGCTTGCTCAAGCCGTCATCGGCCGACAGCGTCACCTTGGCCGTCCCCGACGCCAGCCCCGTCAACGTCAACGTGGTGCCCGACACCACCGCCGACAACACCGACGCATTGGAGGACACCGCCGACACCACCAAGTCGTCCCCGTCGGGATCGGTGAACATCTCCCGACCGCCCGGCGCCAACGACACCCGCTGCGGCACCCCCACCAGCACGGTGTGGTCCCCCAGCGTCCGAGCCACCACCGGCGACCGATTGGCCAGCACCGTCACCCCGAACGTCAACGACGACGTGTCCCCGTCGGCCGCCCCGAACACATCGGAATCTCCCACCGTGTACACGTAGTCGGTCTCCGTGGCCACCGTCACCGGCGTGCCCGACAACGTGCGGGTGGCCGCGTTGAACGACAGGCCGTTGCCCACCCCCGTCAACGAGTACACCAGGGCCCCGTCACCGCCCGAAGCCGCCGGCAACACCAACGAGACGGTGCTGTCCTTCCCGAACACCTGGGGGTCAACCGACTGGGTGCCGAACCCCGGCACCCGGTTGGCCGTTCCCGTGACCGTCAACCGGAACTCCAACCAGTCCGTCTCCTCGGGCAACGCGTCCTCCGTGGCCTGGGTGTACGCCGACAACCGCACCACCTGGTCGAACAGCTCCTGCGGCCGCCCCTTGATGCTCACCCGACCGTCTCCCGTCGCCACCACATTGAACGACGACGACACCAACAACCCCTTGGGCAACGCCGGCGACACCCGGAACTCGACGTTGAACGCCCCCGACGCCCCCGACGCCGACACCGGCCCCACCGTCACCGACTCCCCCACCGCCGCCGTCACGTCGCCCAACGTCGCATCCGGTCCGAACACCAACGCGGGCACCGGCGACGCCGCCTCCCCCACCGTCATCGAGAACGTCAACGCCGCCTCATCTGCTGAGCCCGTGATGTTGTCCGAGTCGGCCACCGTGTAGGAGAACGACCGGGCCGCCGACACCGCCCACGGCGTACCCGACAGCGTGCGGGTGGCCGGGTCGAACACCAACCCCGCCGGCAGACGCTTCCCGTCGGCCGCCGCCAGCGAGTACACCAGCGTGCCATTGCCCCCCGTCGCCGCCGGCAATTCCAGCGAGAACTGCGTGCCCTTCACCAGGGTCTGGTTTTCGATCGCGGCATCCTCGTCGAACGCCGGCACGGTGTTGACCGGCACGGTCACGGCCTCCACCGTCAGGGAGAAGTCCAGCGTGTCGGTTACCTGCGCGCTGGGGTCGTCGGCCGCGGCCTTGGTCCGCGCCTCCAGTTGATAGTCGCCCGAGACCGCGGACGTGGGGGTGCCCGCCACGCTCACCGACGCCGTGCCCGCGTCCCGGTCGTAGGTGGTGGTCAACGCCAGTTCGGTGGGCCACGCCGGATCGGCGGCCGTCTTGGGGACCACCGCCAATTCCAGTTCCGCCGCCCCCGGCGCCCCGTAGGCCTCCACCGGCCCGAAGCTCACCGGCTCGCCCACCACCGTGGAGATGTCGGCCACCGCCGACCCCGGCTTGAACCGCAGCTTCACCTGCTGGGCGGCCACCGTGATGTAGACGGTCAAGCTCGTTGCGTCATCGGTGCCCGTGCGCTGATCGGAATCGTCCACATGGAGGAGGTAAGTCGCCCTCGACTGCGCGGCGGTGGGTGTGCCCGAGAACGTCCGCGTCGCTGGGTCGAAAGTGATTCCTGCGGGCACCGATGCACTCTGCAACAGCAGCCTGTATTTCAGCGGCCCGTTTCCGTCGGTGGCCGACCGCAGCGTCACCGACACCGGCAACCCCACCTCCCAGTTCAGCGCCACCGCATCCCGATCCTCGAATCTGGGTCGGCTGTTGGCCTCGACTTCCATCCGCGCCGTCAGCCGGTCGGTCTCCACCTCGGTTCCGTTTGCCGTCGCCTTGGTGTAGGCCACCAGGTCCACGTCCACGGTGCCCTGGGTGGCCGAGTTGGGCCTACCCGTCACCGACACCGACACCGTGCCCGCCGTCTCGTCCTTGGTCGTCGTCAGACTCAATCCGTTCGGCAACGAATCACCCGCGGCCAACCTCACCCCGTAGTCGTGCGCCCCCGCCGCCCCCGTCAGCAACACGGGCCCTGCCGACACCGAATCGCCCTCCGTGGCCCACACATCCAGCGACGCTCCCGCCGGGAACGTCAGGGCCACCGCCCGGTGTCGCACCGCCAGGTTGAACGTCAACGTCGCCTCGTCACGCGACCCGGTGATCCGGTCGGAGTCCACCACTTTGTACGTGAACGACTTCTCGGCCGCCGTCGCCTGGGGCGTGCCCGACAGCGTACGGGTGGCGGCGTCGAAGGTCAGCCCGGCCGGGAGGCCGCTACCGTCGGCGGCCAGCACCGTATAGACCAGTGCCCCGTTTCCGCCGGTCGCCTCCGGCAGCACCACCGGGGTCAGCGGCTCGCTCACCAAGAACACCTGGTCGGCCACCGAAGAGTCCCTGCTGAACCACGGGGCGGAGTTGCTCACCACCCGGGCGCTGAATCGCCGCGCATCGGTACGCGTCCGATCGGTGGATCTCCCTCCCGCAGGCTGCGTCTCGGCCACCAGCTCCACCGAGCCGTCGAAGGCCCCGCCGAGCGTTCCCGCAATGGTCACCGAAATGGTGCCGTCATCCGGGTTGGGCGTGGAGGTCACGGTCAACCCCTGCACCGACGGCACCAACTCAAAGGTGTAGCCCCGGCTCAGGTCGCCACCGGTTGCCGCGAACGGCCCCAGTTGCACCGACTCCCCCACCACCCCGTCGATGTCGGGCACCACCGCCCCCGCCGCGAACTTCCAGGGGCTCGCCACCGTGTAGCTCGCCACCGTCACCAGCGGTGAGGCCAGTCCCTTGACCGTCCCGGCCACCGCCCGCAACCGCACGTCGTAGTTGGTCACGCTCCCCGGGGTGCTGGGTTGCAGGCCGGTGATCACCCCGGCGCGGGCCGTGCCCGCCGCCCCCTGCAGCGTCTGCCAGGTTCCCGTTCGTCCGGTCTGGGCCAGTTCGTATTCCCAACCGGTGATGCGGTCGTCGCTCGGGCCGGTCCACCGCAGGGCCGCCTGCCCGGCCACCCCCGACCCCGACGCCGTGAACCCCGACGGCGCCGCCGGCACAAAGCTCGCCATGGCACTGGCCTGCGCCGCCACCCCCGATCCCGCCGAGTTCACCGCCCGCACCTGGAACTCGTAGGTGGTGCCGTTGGTCAGACCCTGCACCTGGTGGGCCGTCGCCTCTCCGATGCCGGGCACCACCGCCCAATCCCCCCAGGTTCCCAACACCGGGCGGTAGCGAACCTCGAACCAATCCAACACGGTTGAGTTGGTCGGCGGCTTCCACGAGAGGTCCACCACGCCGTCGCCTGCCGCCGCCGCCAGATCGATCGGAGAGTCGGGCACCGCCACCGGGGTCGAGGCCGTGTAGTCCTGCGGCAGGCTCTTCTGCACGACGTCGCGATTGCTGGTGATGCTACTGAACGTCTTGTTGACCGCCCGGACCTGGAATTCGTACTCGGTATTGTCATCCAGGCCCGTTTGGGTGTGGCTGCGGAGCGTCCCGTCGCCGCCCCGGCCCCCTACTCGCGACCACGGGTGATTCGGGTCGTCGGTTCCCTTGTCCCACGGAGACGCATCGACCTGTTCATTCTCTGAGATGTCGTCGTCATCATCGTCATCGTCCGAGGGCGTCTTTCGGTAACGCGTCTCGTAGTAGTCCACCACCACCGTATTGGTGGGTGCCGACCACCTCATCGTCACCGAATGGGGTCCGTCCACCGAGGTGGTCACCTCCTCGGGTGGCGGATCGCCGGGCGGCGCCGGCGTATTCATTTTCGGGAACGCGCGTATCGAGACCGTATCCCCCCAGGCTCCTGCGTTTCTGGATCCCCCTCCGTGGCCGTTGGACGCCCGCAACTCGAATTCGTAGATGCTCCTCGGGTCCAACCCCGTCCACGTATGGGAGCGGGTGCTTCCGCGCCATTCACACCACTTCTCGCCGCCACCACAGCCCTCCCACGAACTGGAGCCTGTTTTGCGATAGCGCCCCGAAAAAACCTCCCAGAATCTGGTGATCTTCTTGGCCTCGTCCGCCTCGGGCAAAGTCCAATTGAGCTGGACACTGGTCTCGGTTTTCGTACCCACGGACACCAAGGAGGCGTCCATATTGGCCTTGAACGCATGGGGAGCCCAAAAGTCATAATGGGGAACGAGACCTGTGGCACCCTTGGGTCGTACGCCGAATCCGTAGTCACGACCGGAGGCCACCAGATCGGGACCCTTGGAAGCATCGGAATGGATGGTCGCCTTCCAAGTCACTTTGGCGTTCTCGTCTACATGTCTAGTGGCCTTCAAATCAAACCACCCTGCACTGTCACAACAACCATTGCGTCTGTACCACTGCAAACGGTATTCCCACTCCCTCACGTTTTCCCCGGTATCGGCCCAGGTCAGATGGACCGTCGCCTCCTTGTCGGTGGGGATGCTGCCGTCGAGCTTCAACACCGGTGTCTTGGTCGGTGGGTCTGGAGGCGCCGTCGAGACGTCTACACTCGCCGGGCTTCCGTGGCCGGCGGTATTCCATGCCCGCAACTGCACAGTGTAGACCTTGCTACTTACGTCTCCCAGCCCGGTGATGTCGACCGATCGGATACCCCCCCCTCCCGGGATGATGACCCAACTGCTGTAGGCAGTGTCATTTTCACCTTGGAGCTTGTACCGGTACTCATACCGTTCTACTTCACCGCCGCTGTCGTCAGTTCCTGAGGGCGCTTGCCAACGAATCTCAATGAGCCCATCGCCGCGAAACCCTCTCAAATTGGTCGGCGGATTGGGTTCCGGCGGGATCGTATCGATATTGCTGAGGGTTGTGATGTGGCCACCGCCACTTCCATTGCGACCCCGGACCTGAAATTGGTAGGAGGTTCTCTTTGTCAGCCCAGTGATCTGGGCCGTGGTGGTGAGACCATTGTCCTTCCAGCTACTCCAGGAGGAAGAACTTGTTTTCTTGTAACGGTATTCATATCTGTCCAGATAACCGGAATAGTCTGCCCCCGTATCCCCCTTTGTGCCGCGTTCCCACTTGACAGTGAACGAAGTGGAGCTTGCCTTGTGTGTCTTGTTGCCTTCGTAGGTGAGCATCTTCGGCGCGCTGTTCATGCGGTAGCCGGTGGTGGCGCGCGGCTTGCTGGTGTACTGCCACTTGTCGCCTATGCCGGCACCTTTGTGCCGCAGCCTCATCTCGTACTCTTGGTTTTCTCTCAGTTCGTCCCAGCCCGTGTTGTCGCCACAGCCCGGAGACCACAACGCCTTGAGGGACTCCCTCAAGATGTCTGATTTCTTGACGCCCCCCCAGCCTGAACCCACGCAATCATCGCCGATGGGCGTGATCTTGCTTTCCATTTTGTTGATGCCGGTATTCCTGTTCCAGTCCCACCGAAGCGAAAGGTTGAGCCATCCACGGTGTGGATCACTACCACCCTCGCGTTCCCGCCCGGCGCTCAGCCGCAGGTTGCTCAAGCCGGCCTCCGCCACCTTGACTGGCACCAACGTCAGCACTGCGCCCAGCAGGGCGATGGCCAGCCCGAGGCTCAACCACGACTTCAGCCGCGCCCCCCACGGGCCGGGTCCGGCCGCGGCGTGCCCCGGTGTGGCCAGCCGCGGAGTCGCGGGCAACCGACTCTGGGGAACACCCATCAACGGGGCACCATAACAGCCCCTGTCACCCCAAGTCGGGATTTCCGCTGCCGGCCGCGTCGGTGCTTCTTGCGTCTCCTCTTGCGCATCGGTCGTAGCCGCTGCCCGGCGAGGTGGCGGCTCAGCGGTCGCCGATGGCGTAGAAGCCGCCGTCGCGGGCCCCCACGTAGATCACCCCGTTCCACACCGCCGGGGTGGATTCCACGCAGCCGTCCAGCGTCACCCGCCACAGCTCCGGGGGGTCCACCCACGGCAGGGACACGTCGTAGGCCCGGATCACCCCGGCGCAGTCGCCCTGGATGAGCACCCCGTCGATCACCACCGGCGACGACCACACCGGGCCCGCCAGCCGCTTCGACCACACCACCTCACCGGTGTCGCGGCGCAGCCCGTAGAGGAATCCCGCGTTGGTGGGCACGTACACCATCTCGTCGGTGAGCGCCGGGGTGGCCCACACGCCGTCCACCGCCGCGTTGCGGAGGTCGGCGCCCCACACCAGGGGATCGTCGGCGCTGGGGTCGAGCCTGAGCACCTGGCCCTGGGCCTGGCTGCGGGCGGTGCCCCGCTCGTACTCCACCCCCACGTACAGGTGGCCGGCGGCGTCGGCCACCACGGTGGCGTCCACGTCGTCGCCCGCCCAGTAGCGGAACACCCGCTCGGGGTCTCGGCCGTCGGCCAGCCCGGCGATGTCCCACCCCTGCACCAGGCCCCCGGAGTTGGCGAAGTACAGGGTGTCGCCCACCACGGTGATGCCCGTTTCGATCGACACGTTGTTGTCGCCCAGGACGCTCAGCAGCTCCTCGTCCCAGCCCGGAGCGGTGAACACCAGTTCGGGGTCCACGGTCACCCGGCCGTCGGGGCCGTAGCCGCGGTTCAGCTTGACGATGTGCAGGTGGCTGTTCTCCCCGCCCTGGAACAGGTAGTCGTCCAGCACCAGGGCGGCCCCGTCCCAGTCGTTGTTCCACAGCACCGGCGCCACGTCGTAGGCGTGCAGCGACCACAGCTCTTCGGGTTGGTCTCGGTCGAAGGCGATGATGCGGAAGTAGTCGTCACGCGAGCCGAAGTAGGCCAGGGGGTAGCCGTCGGGGTCGACCGTGACCGACCCCTTGATGAGGTCGCCCACCAGGAACTCGCCGAGCAGGGGCTCGCCGGTGGCCGCGTCCAGGAAATGTACCGCCGGGGCGAAGGTGCCCACCACCACCCAGGTGCGCTCGTCCCACTCCACCACCGCCGGTTGGCCGGTCCAGCCGCTGCCGCACCACAGGGTGGTGCCCCCCGCCCACGAGGTGAGCGAGCACAGGTCCCGCTCGGGGCTGCCGGTGAACCGCCAGAGCACCTCCGGGGACTGGGGGACGGGGCCGGTGCCGTAGAAGGTGCGGGTGGGGTTGCCCCGAAAGGTGAGCAGGCCGGGAACCGAGCCGTGGGGCTTGCCCTCGGAGGCCGGGTCCACCCACCCCGGATAGGGCGTGGCGGTGGGTTCGGTTGTTTCGGAGGCCGGCGGCGGCGTGGTTGCCGTCGGAGTCGCGGGCGTGGGGGCCGGGGTCGGGGTGGTGTCGGGGGTGGGCGTGAGCGGCATGGGGATGGCCGAGGTGATCAGCTCGGGCTCGTCGGTGTCGAACAGCTCCCCGTCGGCCACCACCGCGGCAATGCCGACGGCCGCCGCCACCACCGCCAGCCCGGCCCACGCCCTCCACGCCCGCACGCGCACTACCGCATCCTCACGTCGACCGCCGCCGCGATACCGGCGGCCGCCGCCACCGCCGCCGTCCCCGTCACCACGCCCTCCACGCCCGCACTCGTACTACCGTAGAGCCATGGCCATCGAATACTTGGACCCACGGGCCGAACCGGCCGAGCGAGAGACCCCTTACGAGCTGTCGGCGGGGGGTGGTGCCCTCACCATCGGGCTTCTGGCCAACGGCTTTCCCGACTCGGTGCCCTTCCTCGACGCCGTGGGCGAGAGCCTGCGCCGGGTGCGCCCCGACGTGCAGGTGCGGGCCTGGAACAAGGGCAACGCCTCGATGATCGCCGACGACCGGCTCATGGGCGAGATCACCGACGGCTGCGACGCCGTGGTGGCCGCCTACGGCCATTGAGGGAGCTGTACCAGCGGCACCGTGCGTGACGCCATCGCCGCCGCCCGCCGCCATACACCGGCGGTGGCCCTGGTGACCACCAAGTTCTCCCCTCAGGGCGACTACGTGGCCCGGGCCGCGGGCATGCCCGACATCCCCCGGGTGCTGCTCCCCCATCCGGTGGCCGGCACCGGGGCCAAGGCCATGAAGATGGTGGCCGACGACATTGCCGACGAGGTGTTCCGGGCCCTGGGCGCCACCGGATGAGCCGTCGGCTGGCCGCCGCCTCCGAGGAGGCCGCCCTCGAACAGCTCCACGAGGCCGGCTGCACCGACGGGCTGCCGGTGGTGGTGCCCACCCCCGCTCGGGTGGAGCGGATGGTGCTGGCCTCGGGCCTCGACGGCGACCGGTCGCTGGGGCGGCTCGGCCCCAACCTGGGCGAGGCCACCGTGGAGAAGGCCGCCGTGGCCGCGGTGATGGCCGGTTGTCTGCCCGACCATTTCCCGGTGGTGGTGGCTGCGGTGCGGGCGGTGTGCGATCCCCGTTTGGACATGACCGAGGTGCAGTCCACCACCCACAACCTGGGCCCGCTGGTGGTGGTGAACGGCCCGGCGGTGGGGGCCTGCGGGCTGGCCGTGGGGTTCGGGGCGCTGGGTCCCGGCCACCGGGCCAACGCTTCCATTGGTCGGGCCGTGCGGCTGGCCATGATCAACATCGGCGGGGGGCGGCCCGGCACCTCCGACATGGCCCTGCTCGGCCATCCCGGCAAGTTCACGTTCTGTTTGGGGGAGGACGAGGAGTCCAGCCCCTGGCCCCCGCTGCACACCTCGTTGGGCTTCGGGGCCGATCAGAGCGCGGTGACGGTGGCCTGCACCGAGGGGCCGCACTCGGTGTTGTGTTTCCCGGATGACGACCCGGAGGTGTACGCCGACCATCTCTTGAACGTGTTGGCCGCTTCGCTGTCGGGGCTGGGGGCCAACAACACCCACTTCGCTCGGGGTACCCAGGTGGTGGTGCTCAATCCCGATCACGCCGTGGCCTTGGCCGACGTGGGCTACGACCGGGCTGCGGTGGCCCTGGTGCTGTGTGAGCGGGCCGTTCGCACGTGGGCCGAGCTGGCCACCGTGCGGTCGAGGGGTTCGGGCATCAACCGAGAACAGCGTGACCAAGGGGCCGACGCCGAGGCCGTGGTGGCCGCGGTGTCCGGCCCGGAGGCCCTGTTGATCCTGGTGGCCGGGGGCACCGGTCTGTACTCCGCAGTCATGCCCTCCTGGGGGGCAGGACCCCACGGCAACGGCCACGTGACCGTGGAGATCGACTTGGACCAGGCCTGCGAGGTGCCTGGGGTGGCGGCTGCGGTCTCCTGAGATTTGCCCACAAGTGGTCGCCCTCGCTGGTAGCGTTGCCGCCTATGGGTAGATTTCGCCGCACATTGGAGACCGCCAGAGCATCCTGGAAGGTCCTGCAACACGATCGAGAGCTGGCCGTCCTGCCGGTTTTGGGGGCTCTGGCCTCCCTGGTGGTGATCGCGGCGGTGGGCATCCCCATGTGGTTGTCCTCCGACGGCATCGACGACGGGGGCAGCAGCGCGGGCAGCGAGCCCATGATGTGGATCGGCGGCATCATCATCTTGTTCGCCATCACCGTGATCTCCATCTTCTTCAACGCCGCGGTGGTCTCGGGTGCCCGGGAACGGTTCAGCGGGGGCGACCCCACCATTTCGAGCGCCATCAAGGGGGCCTTTGCCCGGTTGCACGTGATCGTGCCCTGGGCGATTCTGGCGTTGACCGTGGGGTTGGTGCTGCGGGCCATCCAGAGTTCCGACAACATCGTGGCCCGCATCCTGGGCAGCTTGTTGGACATGGCCTGGGGGGTGCTCACCTTCTTGGTGGTGCCGATCCTGGTGGTGGAGCAGACCGGACCGTTCCGGTCGGTGAGCCGGTCGGGGGAGCTGCTGCGCACCACGTGGGGGGAGAACCTCATCGCCCAGGTGGGGTTCGGCTTCATCGGACTGCTGGTCGCCATCCCCGGCATCCTCATCGCCGTGATCGGGGCGTCGGCCGGATCGGTGGCCGCCGTTGTGGGGATCGCCGTGGGCGTGGCCTGGATCGCCCTGGTGGCCGTGGTTATGAGCACGCTCACCGCCATCTTCCAAATGGCCCTCTACCTCTACGCCACCACCGGCCAAATCCCCATGGGCTTCGAGACCTCCGGCATCAACGACGCCTTCCACGAACGCTCCCAAGGCCCCCTAATGTCCCGCTTCAAATCCCCCCGCTTCTAACCCGGGGCTCCACATCGGGGAGCACATAGCGCGCACCGCGCTTGGAACCGACCAATACGAGCCTTCCCTCATCGCGCAGGCTACGGAGCAGTCGGCTGGCTTGGTCAGGACTGATGTGGCACAGCTCAGCGGCTTGATGGCGTGAAATGGAATCAAATCTCTCCAGATAACTGAAAACCATTTGCTCCTGCTGGATGTCATCGAATCCGCGGGTACGCAGGTATTGGATTGACTCCCCCAACCTGTCGTACACAGCCGCTGACAAATGGTAGGTGCGCCCTTTTCGCTCTCCTCGTGACTCCACCCATCCCAATTCCACCAATCGGTTCAAAACATTTCTCGCATCGGCAACTCCGACCTGAAAGAGTTCCGCTGCCCTGTCACTGGTGATGCGACGTTCTTGGCGGATTTCGTGGAGGGCCAAGAGATGCTGATAGTCGAATCTGTGGCCACTCTGGTGGGCTTCGGCGATGAAGGCAGCAAGACCCTTGTCCGCTGCTCCTGAATGCACACGTACAATGACTGTGTTGGGTACGGTCTGGCTGTAGTCAGGTGCAGGTCTCCCCAAGGAAAGCTGGCTCTCGAATGCTCTGTTGATGCCTCGGCCCGTCCGTTCTACCAGACCGGCGCGAGTGAATGCCTCTGCCAACAGCGGATTGCGCGGCAGAGGTGGTGTGGTGAGCAGGTTGGACAATCTGACTCCGCTCGGAAATCCTCCTGGATTGGATACTCTCAAGGCTTCAGGAGTGATCTCCACCTGAGTTGCTCCCATGGCGGCATAGTCGCGATGGACGAGGGCATTGGCTATCAACTCTCGCGTCGTAACATCAGCATACTGTGGCAACGAAACCCTCAAGATACCGAGATCAATTTCCTCTTCTTGATTCCTCACCTTGACTCGGTCTACCAACTGCTGCATTGCTCGAAACAGTGGGGTGTACCCCCCTTCATTGACACGAACTTCCGATCCCTCAAGCACACGAAACCTAACTTCATGAGTTGGAACATAGTGATGAATCATGGTGGGTGACCCAAATAGCAGAATTGCACCAAGGGTAATATCCCCACTGGGAGTCAACAGGTTGAGTGCTCGCAGAAGTTCGACATCAGAAAGCCTGAGCAAGCTGTGGTCACCGCCAGCCCTCACCATGTCACGAAATTGCTCCAGTTCGGCTACCGCCAGATCTTCAACGGCGAGTTCAGGTATGGCAATGCCTGAGTAGTCTTTGGCACCAATCGCGCCGGCGCGGGACAGCACGTCATTCGGTGCCATGGGTAGACACTCCGGGCGGCCATTGACGTTGATGGCCCGTCGAAGGTACTTTCCGTCCGTCGTGGCCACCACGGTGTCGGCGGCGGGCACGGTCACCACGATGACCTGCTGCTCATCGATCTCCTCCACGGAACTACGAGCCGTCACCGGTGGCTGGGTCCGGTTGGCGATCAGGGCATCCAGGCGGTTCGGGTGAGTCGACGTGCCGTGTCGGTGTTTCGCACCGAGCACCCTCCCGTCGTCATCGACCCCAATGATCAGCGTGCCCCCATCCCCGTTCGCCAAGCACACGACGGCCTCGACCAACTCCGCATCGTTGAGTGGGTCTCGCTTGAACTCCACGGTGAAGGTCTCACCGCCGCGGAGAGCGGCTCTGAGCTCGTCGTGATCCATCCCCCCATTATACGTATGGAGTTATGCGCGTCAGAAAAGTTTTGCGAAAACATGCATAACTATGCGCAACGCGCATAAGTGGGGCCCGTCCGGACCCGCTCCACCACCGCAGGGACGGACCTGCAACCCCTCCAACCCCGCCCCATGGGGACGCTGCGGCCCGGACCAGGTCTAGCGTGCCCTTTCGGGGATGGGCTTGGTCGCGTAGAGCCGCCAAGCCGCAGACTCCTAACCGAACAGGTCGGCGTGCGTCCCGATTCTCACCAACGTGAGCGCGTCTTCTTGGTGTGCCCAGATCAGCAGCCGATCCGGCTCGATGTGGCATTCCCAGCCGAGAGACCCGCAGGCGTCTACGCCCGGGCCTTCAGATCTTCCAGCGTGCAATGCTCCACCAGATTGGTTCCAGCGTGGGCCTGCTGCAGGGCCTCGACGGTTTCGGTGTTGGGAATCCTCACGTCAAACGGCAGTCCTTGCCGCATGGCCACCTGCGCATAGAACAAGGTGATCGCCTCTGTCGCGGACATGCCGAGCTTGCCCAGCACCTCTTCAGCCTCCCGCTTCAATTCCGGTTCAACCCGTGCTCGAATCATTTCTGTCTTGGCCACGAGCGCACCTCCTGCCGCAACCCTATCTGTTCCCCACTCGGGCGACGGCAGGACCGGAGAGCGAGGCCACTACCGGGACCAATCTGGAGATGGCCTCCGCCAAGCCCCAGGTTGCGGTGGGGCCGTCGGCGTCCGCAAGGAGACCAGCGTCGAGATCGAGCCGGGCCGTGGTGGTGGTCGACCGATGCGTCGCCCACCACCTGGCCCCAAGTTATGCGCGGCACGTTATGCGCGTGTGAAAAGTTTTGCGAAAACGCGCATAACTATGCGCAACGCGCATAACTGAGCCCCGGCCGTACCCATTTTCCCTCCGCGTGGACGGCCCCGAGACCCGACCTTGCTGGCCCTCAGTCTCCACCCGAAACAGGGATTGCCACCGGACCCCCGTGCATCAGCTCGCGCAACTCCGGCCAGGTGTAGCGCCCCATCGGGTACGCGGCACCAGCCTCTCCGGCTCGGGCATCTTCGAGCGTGAACCCGGAGTCAGCTTCTTCTTCCGAAGGACAGAGTCTGAAAGCAACAGTGGCCCCCTCCCTTGGGAGCATATGGCCATGAACTGACGGGAGCCTCATGCCTTGGGCTCACCCTGGTAACCAATCGCCTCGAGAAACAGGTACATGCCAGAAGAGGGATTGTCATCTGGGAAGGGCCTCTGTTCTCTTCTGTGTCTCTCCTGCAGCCTCTTGGCCCGAGCAACTGCCTCATCCATCCTCTGGACATCCATGTACTGTGCCGCGTTAACCTCTTTCCCAGTACTACCATCGCACCCGTGCCGCACTTTCTGGATATCACTTGTTGAGACAGGCTTTGTATGGTCCTGAAAGTGGAGCACCAACCATAACTCAAAGCATGGATTTGAAGTAGCTACCTTTATCCCATTTTTGCGTGCCAAGTTTCTAGCTTCCAAGAGGTTCTTGCACTTATTGGGCTCATTGGGCTCATTGGAACTTTCGACATCGAAGATACACCACACCTGATCTCGTGCTTCATCACGGTCCAACCTCTCTAGATCTCTTGCAGCACGCTGGACCAGCCTCAGGGGCTGCGGAACACTTGCCTTGAGCCTCAACACTGCTGACTCTGATACTCTATCAATCTGCTTTAGTAGTCTAATATAATCCTTTTCGGTTCGCTCGCCCTCGGTGTAGATGTGAAACATTCTCTTTTCTGTACGATAGGCGGATCGCCTGTTTAGTCCACGACCCTTCTTTCCCTTGGCCACAGCAATGGACCCTACACGAGACCAAGGGCTCGGCTTACATCATGATGGTCTATGTCCGGTACGGCACCAAATCGACCTTGGAGATATGCTCGCTCCAGATTTAGTGACTTTCGAACCCTCTCCCCCTTGTACTCTGCCAGACCCACCAATTTGGTTTTCAGATCCTGAGACTTTTCCGTTAGCCAGATTTCATCGCGATTCAACTGGCTCAAGAGATGCATGTCGTGACTAGTGAAAATGAGTTGGGCATTGTGTGGATTCGTTGTAGGATCTTGGAATAGCTCAACCAAACGTGAAGAGAGCTTTGGGTGTAGACTTGCATCTAATTCATCTATGAGCATTGTCTTGCCACCTTCCAGTGCATCAACAACTGGGCCAATCGTTTGAAACCATCTCTGTGTGCCAAGAGACTCCTCGAGAAAATTGAGCAGAGCATCATCAGGACCATCTTTGCGTACAAAGAAGAGTTCCAGCCGACGCATGCTCTCTTCAGGGTCGCTACTCGAGGAGACTTTGACATTGCTAATGCTTGGATCAGCAAGTCGGAGCAATTCTAGTGGTTGTGGTCGAAAGTCATTCACCACAAATGGCAATCCCTCAGAAGCTCCTTGTAGTTCCTCGAACAGGCGAATTGTTGACTGTCCAGTAAGCGCCAGAGGGGACAGGGCATTCGACAACAACGGCCCGGTTCGCCCCTTGAGTTGCCGCCAGATAGCACTCATCTCTGTGAGCTTTCTGGCGGCAGGGGCAATCGTGGGTTCTCTGAGGCGCATTGCCGCTGACAAGACCAGCGTCGTCGGAGTGAGAAGTTCTTGAATTCCCCCAACAGATTGAACTCCTCGGCGAAACTTGCAATCCCTACCCACTCGCGTGAAGAGTTGCCGCGGTCGTCTCTCCGGATAGCTGTGAAGGCTTTCCGACAGGACAGCGGTGTCATCTAGCTTCAATTGGTAGTTGTACCTGACGCCCTCAGCCATCAGATCAAGGTCGAACTCGGTGGGCATGCCTTGGCCACCGGCAAATCGGTGAGGGTCTCGCGGTATAGTGTCGGTCCAAAGCCACAACGAGGTGCCCACCGCCGTGGCCAGCCAGGCTACGGCATCGAGCACGTTCGACTTGCCTGAGGCATTGGGACCAAAGATCCCGGCAACCGGCAAGACTCGCTGGGACAGTCGATCGAATGCCCGGGTCGCCGGGCGATCTTCGTCCACTGCGATCAAGGAGAGTTCCACGGGATCCAGGATCGAGCGGTGGTTGGCCACTGAGAAGCGCAGAAGCATGATGCCTCCTTGGGGTTATATTCTGCATGCAAAGCAGCGATTTTGCAAGTTTACGCTGAAATAGTCAGTTTGTTTGCAGCAGGGCGACAGTAAAGTGCTGCTGCACCACCGCGTTGACGAGCATGGGGGGCGAGTCAAGACTCGGCGGGTTCGGGGCGGCGACCCCGGCGGAGGTGGCCCCTACTCTGACAGTGCGGCCCGGGCCAGGTCGGGGTTGAAGTACTCCCGTGTGAAGCACACTTTGCCGTCGCGGAACCGCCACAGTCCGATGTAGCGGTTGGCGTATCGGCGCCCGGTGGGGATCACCTCACCTTCGCTGGTGTACTCGGCGATGAGCAGGTCGGGATCGACGCAGGGGTGGACGTCCGTCAGGTGCAGGGTGAATCGCAACACTTTGAAGGCCCCCACCAGCCGCTCCCGAACCGCCTCTTTGCCCTCGGTGCGGTCGGGTCCGTCGGGATGGGCGTAGGGCAGTTCCATCACGTAGTCGTCGGTGTAGTGGGCCACCACGGCGTCGGCGTCGCCCATGGCGTCGAACACCGACCGGAGGATTGCCTGATTGTCGGGAGCGCTCATGGCCCCAGTTGACCACGTTTCGCCGTTCTTGACCACGCGCTCGGCCTCCGGCTGGTGTCCCCGGCCCGATCCTGGCGGGGGCCACGTCCTTTCGTGACCTGTCACTCCGTGGCGGTAGGGTGCCGGTCGTGTCTGCCAATGAATTGCCGCTGAAGGGCTTGCGGGTCATCGACTCGGCCGACGTCAAGGGCGAGCTGGCCGGGCGGCTGCTGGCCGATTTCGGCGCCGACGTGATCCGGGTGGAGCCGCCCGGCGGGGCCGCCTCCCGCCGCCTGCCCCCGTTCGCCCCCGACGGCGACACCAGCCTTTACTTCGCCTTCCGCAACTTCAACAAGCGGGGCATCACCGTCGACGTGGCCACCGCCGAGGGCCAGGCCCGCCTGCAGGAGCTACTGGCGGGTGCCGACGTGTGGATCGAGTCGTCCAAGCCGGGATCGCTGGCCCCCTTCGGGCTCGATCCCCGAGCGGTGTCCGACCGGTTCCCCCACCTGGTGGTGCTGTCGGTCACCGACTTCGGCCAGGAGGGGCCCTACGCCCGGTTCGAGGCCACCGACGAGGTGATCCAGGCCATGAGCGGGCACCTGGCCGCCTCCGGCATCCCCGAGAAGCCGCCGCTGCTCATACCCGGTGCGTTCGCCTACGACGCCGCCGGGGTGGTGGGGGCGCTGGCCGTGCTCATCGGCCTGGTGGCCCGACGCCGCACCGGGCGGGGCCAGCACCTCGACCTGTCGGCGTTGGAGGCCGCCATCCAGCTCAACACCTGGCAGCTCGCCAACATGCGGCCCACCCTGGACGCCGGGCTCGACCCCCCCATCGTGCGGTCGGGCACCACCGTGGTCTACCCCCTGTTCGAGACGGCCGACGGCTTCATCACCATGGTGATCCTGAGCCCCCGCCAGTGGTACGCCATGTGGGAGTGGCTGGGCCGCCCCGAGGCGTTCGCCGACGAGATGTGGAGCCAGGCCCTCACCCGCATGATGAACGGCGACGTGCTCAACCCGGTGATCGCCGAGCACTTCGCCACCATGGGCATGGAGGAGGCCGCGGCGGAGGCCCAGCGCCGGGGCGTGGTGGTCACCCCCATGCTGAAGCCGTCGGACATCCTGGTGAACGAGCACTACGTGTCCCGCGACACGTTCGTGCCCGTGGAGGTGGCTGCCGGTGCTTCGGCGTCGGTGGCGTCGGGGTTCATGGAGATCAACCGCCACCGCCAGGGCTTCCGCTTCCCCGCCCCCGCGGTGGGCCAACACGATGCCGATGTGGCCGGCGAGACCGCCCCCGGCTCCCCCGCCGGCCCCCCGGCCTCCGAGGCCGCAACCGGCGCGGGGCCTGAGGCCCAACCCCTGGCCGGGTTGCGGGTGCTCGACTTCGGTCACGGCGGGGTGGGCGTGGAGGGCGGGCGGATGCTGGCCGAGTACGGGGCCGACGTCATCAAGATCGAGACCCGCACCTATCCCGACTTCATGCGACTGGTGACCGGCACCGAGATGACCCCGTCGTTCGCCTCGTCCAGCCGCACCAAGCGCAGCTTCGGGGTGAACTCCAAGATTCCCGAGGGGCTGGCCGTGCTCAAGGAGCTGGTGAAGACCGCCGACATCGTGATCGAGAACAACTCCACCGGCACCATGGACGCCATGGGCGTGGGCTACGAGACGCTCAAGGAGCTGAACCCGAACGTCTGCATGGCCAGCAGCCAGCTCATGGGCTCCACCGGGGCCTACGCCGACTGGATCGGCTACGGGCCCACCATTCAGACGGTGGGCGGCATCAAGTATCTGTGGAACTTCACCGACGGCGACCCCCCGCCGGGGTCCAACGCCATCCACCCCGACCACCTGGCCGGACGACTGTGCGCCCTCGGGGCGCTGGCCGCCCTGTTGGGCCGGGATGAGCGGGGAGCAGGGGCCCACGCCGAGATCAGCCAGGCCGAGGCCCTGGTCAACACCCTGGGCGATCTGTTCATGGCCGAGTCGCTGCGCCCCGGTTCGGTGCAGCCCGTGGGCAACGACTCCGACCAGGGAGCGCCCTGGGGGGTGTTCCAGTGCGCCGGGGAGCAGCAGTGGTGCGTGATCTGCGTGCGCCACGACGCCGACTGGGTGGCCATCAAGCAGGCCATGGGCAACCCGGCTTGGGCCGATGAGCCACGGTGGGACACCGCCGCCGGACGCCTGGCCGACCGGGTGGCCATCAACGCAGGGGTGGCCCGCTGGACCGCCGGACTGTCCCCCCAAGAGACCCAAGAGGCCTGCCAGGCCGAGGGAGTCCCCGGTGCCGCCATGCTCACCGCCCTGGACCACCTCACCGACCCCCAGCTCGCCGCCCGCGGCTTCCAGGTGGAAGTGGACCAACCCGGTGCCGGCACCCTCATCCTCGAGGGCCCCTGCTTCTACGGCAGCGAGATGCCCACCCCCCCAATCGCCCCCGCCCCCCTACTCGGCGAACACACCCGAGAAATCTGCGAACAAGACCTCGGCATCCCCCCCGAAGAAGTCACCCGCCTCATCACCCTCGGCGCCCTCGAAATCCCCCTCGACACCTAACCCACTCGGCGTTGGGCAACCCGACGTCGGTTGTTTGGCGTGGCTGTCCCCTGCCCTAAGCCATGACGGAACCCTGGTGGGGTCAGCCGATGACGAGGCCGCCGTTGGGGGTGATGTACTCGCCGGTGACGAAGTCGCTCTCGTCGGAGGCCAGGTAGAGGGCGGCGTGGGCGATGTCGTCGGGGGTGCCGACCCGACCGGCCGGGGTGAGCATCTTCAGGCCCTCGACCATGTCCTGACCGATGGACTGGGTCATCGGGGTGTCGATCACACCGGGGCACACCGCGTTGGTGCGGATACCTGCCGCCGACGAGAAGCGGGCCATGGCCCGGGTGAAGCCCAACAGCCCGGCCTTGGCGGTGGCGTAGTGAATCGGCCCCCAACCGGCGAGGCCGGCGATGGACGACATGTTGACGATGGAACCCTTGATGCCTGTCCCCAACAGCCGGGCCAGCATGGCCCGGGTGCAGTAGAAGGCACCGTTGAGGTGGATGTCGAGCATCCGCTGCCACCCGTCGTCACTCATGTCGACAACCTGCCGCTCGTTGACGGTGTTGCCCTCACCGGAGCCGTCACCGGGGGTGCGGTCCACCCCGGCATTGTTCACCAACACCGTCACCGGCCCGAAACGGGCGTCGATGTCGGCGAACATGGCCTCGATGGCCTTGCTGTCGGACACGTCACACGCCACGCTCATGGCCTCACCGCCATTGGCCGCCACCAACTCGGCGGTGGCCGCGGCGGCGGCCTCGTTCAGATCCTGCACCACCACCTGGGCGCCCTCTGAGGCGAACAGCGTGCTGATGGCCGTGCCCAGCCCGCCCCCGCCACCGGTCACCAACGCAACCTTGCCGTCCAATCTGCCCATCACTGACCTCCCTGTGGTCGAAATCCCCTTGTCGGAATCCCGTGGCGTCCGCCGAGACTCTACCGGCTCCCCCCACCCGAAGCCTCGGGCAGCACCAGACTCCTACCCGGCGAGCGAGCCCACCACCGGGGCAAAACTGGTGATCGTCTCCGCCAACCCCTCGGCCGCGGTAGGGCGGTCGGTGGCGGCCAAGTTCAAGCTGGCGCTGGTGAATCCCATGTCCAGCACGGCGCCGAGCTGTTGGGCGCACTCGTCGGGGGTACCCACGATGGTGAAGGCCTGCACCAGGCGGTCGTCGATGAGGCTGTCGAGGGCGGGGTCGTCGTGGCGGTGGTGGTCGAAGTACCAGCCGCGGCTGCGGGCCAAGGCGGTCTCGACGGCGGCCATGAGGTCGGGGTCCACATCGAGGTCGGGCGGGCGGATGATGTTCAGATAATGGGCGGCGTAACGCTTGACGCTGCGCCGGGCCCGGTCGCCGTCTTCCGAACAGCACAGCGTGAGGCGGGGGGCGATCTCGAAGTCGTCCAGGGTGCGCCCGACTCGGGCCGCGCCTTCGGCCAGCCAGTGGCGGTACGTGCGGGCCAGATCGGCCGACAAGAAACGACCGCCCACCAGGGCCATGTCGGCCACCTCGCCGGCCAGGCGCATCACCTGGGGGCTGCGGGTGCCGATGGAGATGGGCACCGGGTGGTCGGGCGGGCGAACGAGCCGCTCGCCGCCCACCGCTTCGCCGGTCAACAGGGTACGGATGTCGGCCACCGCCCGGCGGAGGGTGGCCACCGGCGACGGGTAGTCGATGCCCAGCGGCTCGAGCCCGGCCCCCACGCCGAGGCCGCAGAACGCCCGGCCGGGAGCGATGTCGTCCAGCGTGGCCAAGGCCCCGGCCAGCACCACCGGATGGCGGGTGTAGGAGTTGGTGACCATGGCCCCGATGGCGATCCTGTTGGTGGCCTGGGCGCAAAGGGCCTGGACCATGAAGCAGTCGGGCCAGAACACCACGTCGGAGATGCCGAGGCGGGCGAACCCGGCCTCCTCGGCCAACCGGGCCAGCGCCACCGCCTCGGCGGTGCTCATGCCGGGGCTGATCTCGGCTTCGAGCGTGACCTTCACGGCGACCTTGAATCCCGGACCCGCACCAGATCCGACGACTGGTCGGGGTCGGTGACCACCTCGATCAGGGTCGGTCCGTCGGCAGCCGACGACTCGGCCAGGGCCTCGGCCAGGGCACCGTCGTCGTCCACCCGGTGGGCGTCCAGGCCGAACGACCGGGCCACGGCGGCGAAGTCGTGATCGCCGATGTCCACCGCGGAGCGGCGGTCGGGGCCCTGGAAGTCGTACACGTTGCCCAGCAGCCTGTTGTTGAGCACCAAGAACGTGACCTGCAGGTCGTGTTCCACCGCGGTGGCCAGGTTGTGCAGCGACATCAAGAATCCGCCGTCCCCGCTGATCGACAGCACCCGCTCGCCGGGGTGGACCATGGCCGCGGCCAGCGCCGCGGGCGGGCCCCAACCCATGCCCAGTTGGCCGCCGGGAAGGTGAAGCCTTCCGGGGGTGCGAATGTTGAGGTGGTGGAAGGCGAAAATACGGTTGTTGCCCGCATCCAGAGTGATGCGGCCCTCGGGCGGCCAGACCTCGTTGACCACCTGCACCACCCGCTGGGGCGGTACGGGGCGGGCCGACTGGTGCAGCACCGCGGGCTCGTCTCGTGAGGCCTTGATCTCGGCCAGGTCGGACCAGCGGTCGACGGCCAGGTCTTCGTCCACGCCCACCGCGGGCACCAACTCGTCCAGCAACGCGCCCAGATCGGCACAGATGCCCAATTCCACGGGGAAGCTCACCCCCAAGTTGGTGGCCTCAATATCCACCTGGATGAGTCGCCGGTGGTCGGCGTCGAGCCACGTGGGTGACTCCACCAGGGTGTCGTGGGGGTTCAAGCGCGATCCCAGCACCACCACGGCGTCGGCTCGGGCCAACAGCTCGAACGCACCCTGCCATCCGAACGGGCTGAGCGGCCCACCAGCCCAGGGATGGTCGTCGGCGATCGCCCCGCGGGCCTTGGCCGTGGTCACCACCGGGGTGGCCGCCCGCCGGGCCAGAGCCGCCAACTGCTTATAGGCTCTGGCCTGGTGGACGCCGTTGCCGGCCACGATCACCGGGCGCCGGGCGGTGGCCAACACATCGGCCAGGGCTTGCACCGCGGACGCGTCCGGCCGGGGAGGGGCCGCCGACCCCACCCGAGGGCGCCCGTACAGACGGGGGTGGCGAGACTCGTCTGTACGCCGGAAGATGGCGTCGAGGCGCAGCACCACTGCGGCGGGACCCGGCCGGCCCGAGGTGGCGTGGTGGACAGCCAGCTCCACCGCGTGGACGGCCTCGTTGGGGGTGGTGGCCACGCCGACGTACTTGGTCATCGCCGACAGGATGCGAGGCACATCCACCGACCCGTGGTCGCCGGTGGTGCTCTGGGTTGGGGCATGCTGAGGAATGCCGTGGTCAGTGGTGTCGGTGATCGCCACCATGGGGGTGCCCGATGCATGCCCTTCCATCAGCCCGAATCCGCCTGAAGATGCCACGAAGGGGCCCTGCCCGCTGAAGACCCCCGGAAGCCCGGTGAGCCGTCCGTACATCTCGGCCATCACCGATGCCTGGTGCTCATGGGCCGCCCGCACGCTGCGGACCCGGTCGGCCACCGTCCGCAACCCGTCGAACACCTTGATGGTGTAACCCCCGGGCACGCCGAACACGTGAGTGATGCCGGCGTCGGCCAGTACCTCGGCAATGCCGATCCCTGCTGGGGTGCCGCCGCTTGTGACCATGGTGCCCACGACGATAACGGGCCGGTGGCCCCGCGCCCGGGCGTTACCGACGCGGGCGTTCGCGTACCCACGTCAAAAGGAGGTCGCCCGCGCCCAGGGTCACGCCGAAGCGACGGGCCACGGCTACTCGACTCCCCGACGGTGCCGGTGCGCTGGTACGTTCACCTGCCGGAATATTGAGGGCGGCCATGAGCGCAGCATTCGGCATCGACATCGGGGGCACCGGCATGAAGGCCGCGCCGGTGGATGTGACCAGCGGCGAGCTGCTCGGCGACCGCAACCGCATTCCCACCCCCAAGCCGGGCACCCCCGAGCAGGTGGCCGAGGTGGTGGCCGAGTTGGTGGGATCGTTTGGATGGAGCGGCCCGGTGGGGTGTGCCTACCCCGCGCCCATCGTGGGGGGCACCGTCAAGTGGGTGGCCCATCTGGACGACTCCTGGGCCGGGGTGGACATCGCCGGGCTGCTCAGCAGCCGCATCGGGGCGCCGGTCACCATCATCAACGACGCCGATGCCGCGGGCACCGCCGAGATGCACCACGGTGCCGGGGTCGGTCGGGGGGGCACGGTGTGCTTCACCGCTTTCGGCACCGGCATCGGCAGCTCGGTGTTCGTGGACGGCACCCTGGTGCCCAACACCGAGTTCGGCCATATGTATCTGCAGGGCCACACCGACGACGTGGAAGTGTGGTCGTCGGCCAAGGCCCGAGAACGCGACGATTTGGACTGGCCCACGTGGGCCGGCCGGGTCCGGGATTACCTGCAGCATCTGGAGAAGATCATCTCGCCCGGCTTGTTCATCCTCGGGGGCGGCATCAGCAAGCGATTCGAGAAGTGGGGGCCGCTGCTGGAACTCGACACCGAGGTACTGCCCGCCCGGATGCGCAACAACGCCGGCATCGTCGGCGCGGCCATGGCCTCGGCGGCAGGCCCGTCGGCAAGCTCGGCGCCGGCCGACGGCCCAGGCCCGTCGGCAAACCCGGCGGCGGCCGACAGCCCCGGCTCGGCGGGCTGATTGTTCGGTCGGCGACGTCGCCTCCTGATCCTCCGTGCTGAACCGCTACGCCCGCCTGGTGACCCGCTCCCCCGGGCGGACCATCGCGGTGATCGCGCTCATCACCGCCGCCCTGCTGCCGGGGGTGGCCCTCACCACCCAGGAGCCCGACGCCATCGCCTCGTTCGTCCCCCGCGGCAGCGACCTCGGACGGGCCATCGACCAACTGGAAAACCGGTTTCCCCAAACCGGGGCGTTTGCCAGCGCCCAGCTCGTGGTCCGCGGCGATGCCACCTCCCCGGCGGCCATTCGAGAGGTGATCGCCCGATCGGAGATGGCCCTGCGCCACCCCACGGTGGCGCCCTTCGTCCCTTCGTCCGGGGAACCCCCGGCATTGAGTTACGCCCACCTGATCCTGGCGATGGCCGGGGTGCCGCCCGACCGCCTCACCGCCGACGACGTGACCCGGGTGCTGGCCACCGACCCGACAGTGGACCCTCGGGCCGTCCAACTCGACCAGCTTCTGGGCGACGGGGTGGGCACCGGACACATCCGGCTGCAGCGCATCGACCACCCGGAGTGGCACGTGAACGACGCCCTGCTGGCCACCCACGACGTGATCGCGGCGGGCGACTACGGGCCGGACGCCTCGGCCCGCACCCTGTCCAGCGCCCGGTTCCAGGAGGGGGCGGAGCAGGCCCTGGCCGACAGCGGCATCTTGTTCCCGGCGGCCATCGTGGTGATGGTGGTGGTGCTGTTGGTGCTGTTCCGCTCGGTGGCCGACACCGTGGCCACCATCATCGGCGTGATCCTCACCGCCCTGTGGCAGATCGGCCTGTCGGGCTATCTCGGACCCAACGGCCTCGACAAGATCAACGGCATCACCCCCATCAGCATCATCGTGCCGGTGCTGTTGGTGGGCCTGACCGTGGACTACTCCCTGCAGGTGGTGTCCCGCCGTCGGGAGGAGTGCCACGACGACCCCGGCCGGGCCACCCAGCGGGCCGTGGCCGTCACCGGGGCGGCCATCGGGCTGGGGGCGCTGACCACCGCGCTCAGCTTTCTGACCAATCTGGCCAGCCCGCTGTCGCCCATTCAGGACTTCGGAATCCTGGCGGCCTGCGGCATCGTCTCCGGCTTCTTCATCATGACCTCGCTGGTGCCCGCGGTTCGGATTTTGGGTGATCGGCGTCGCCTGGGCCGGGGGCGGCGGTTGCCGACCCGAGCGGTGGTGGAATCCATCCCCGGCGTGCGTCGAATCCTGGCCCCGACAGTGGCCCGGTGCGCCCGGCGACCGATGGTGACCCTGGTGGCGGTGGGGGCGGTAGCGGGCGCGGCGGTGGCCGGGGCCCTCAACGTGGACACCGAGTTCAACCAGGACGAGTTCCTGCCCGAGGACTCCGAGGTGGTCCAGGACATCCGTCTCACCAGCCGGGAGACCGGAGGCCTGAGCACCACCATCACCGGGGTGCTCATCACCGATCTGGACGATCCGTCGGCCGCGTCGGCCCTGGTGGCCCTGGACGACCTGCTGCGCGGGCCCACCGGCGACGCTGGTGCCGTGTCCCCGTCCGGTGCCGAGGACCTGCCCTCCGGGGTGGACATGGGTTCGCGGGTGGATCGCCCTCCGCAAATCCGCGGCGTGGTGGGCCCCTCGTTGGTGTCGCTGGCCGTCGACACCGTGCCCGACGCCCGGGCGGTGCTGACCGGGGGCTCTCCCGACGAGCTGGCGGCGTTGTACCGGGAGGTGGCCCGAGCCGCCCCCGACCAGTTCGCCTCGGTGGCGTCGTGGTCGGACACCTCCGATGACGACGTGACCATCATCGCCATCCAGGCCCACCTGGGAGAAGAGTGGGAGGTTCGCGACCTGTATCACGCCGGGGACGACCTGTGGGGCGATGACGCCCGCGGGACCTTCACCCTGACCGGGTCGCAGATCAGCCCGGTGGTCACCGGCGACGCCGTGACCCGCAGCCAGACCTCCGCCACATTCATCACCGTGATCACCGCCGTGGCCCTGCTCACCGCCTTCTTCTGGCGGGCCCATCGCCGCCCCCTGCTGGGGGTCGTGACCGTGGTGCCCATCGTGGTGGTGCTGGTGCTGCTGCTCGGCCTGATGTGGGTGCTGGGCATCAACTACAACGCCCTGACCGCCCTGTTGACCGCGCTCACCATCGGGATCGGCGTGGACTACACCATCCACTTCACCCACCGCTACCTGCACGAACGCCAACACGGCGCCCCCACCATCGACGCGCTGACGGCAACCGCCAACAGCGTGGGCGGGGCGTTGTTCGGATCGGCCACCACCACCGCTCTGGGGTTTGTCGTGTTGGCCTTCGCGCCCCTGCTGGTGGTGAGTCAGTTGGGCATCCTGGTGGCCATCACCGGTGTCCTGTCGATGCTGGCCGCCATGGTCATCCTCCCCTGCCTGCTGGTGCTGGTCGACCGGCAACGGGCCGGCGGCCCCGTGGCTCAAGCCGGGTAGCAGCGGCTGCGGGCAGGTCGCAGTGGGCTCGGCCGGGCTCCGGCCCCGTGGCTCAAGCCGGGTAGTAGCGGCTGCGGGATTCGACGAACAGGGAGGCCGAGCACAGCGCGCACAGGCCGGTTTCGTCGTAGAGGCGGGCCCGGGATTGGCCCATGCCGTCGGGGTCGATCCACGTCTCGGCGTCGATGCCGATGCGGTCACTGTTGGGATACCGCAGCACGTGAATGGTGAGATCGGGGTTGATGGACACGTACCGGTCGTAGGGCAGAAACGACCCCAGGCCGCTGGTGAAGTCGGACAGGGCCATGAGACGGACCAGCGGCGAAGTCTCCTCCCCCCGAACGAACGGCACCTCCAGTCGAACCCAGGTCTTGCTGGGGGTACCGCCTGCGGTTCCGCCCTCCACCCGGTCGAACTCCACCACGTGGGGGAAGCCCTCGGGCATCACCGCCCGGGGAGCCAGTTCTCGCGGCGGTCCCGCGCTGCCCGGCGGCGGGGGCAGCGGCGCCTCGGCCTGTCGGTAGCCGGCGACGTCGATATCGGCACCGGTCCGTACCGACATGGCCACCGCCGTGGCCACCCTGTGGTCGCCGTCGTGCAGCCAGGCTTGGACGGTGTGAATCCGCTTGCCAGTGCGCAGCACCTCGGTGGTGACGCCCAGCGGCTTGACCGGCACCCGCCGCAACATGTCCAGGGTGAGACGGGCCACCCGCATGGGCACCGGCGTGGGCACCTGCTCCACCGCCCGGGCCAGGATGCCGGCCACCGCCCCGCCGTGCTGCGCCCCGTGATCCCACGGCCCCTGCGCATAGATGGTGGGCACCACGATGTCGCCCTCCAGATAGAACACCGCATCGTCGCCCACGAATCCAGCAACCTATCCCCACCCCGCCCTCCACCACCAAGCAATCCCCCACCTCAGGGGACCATCCCGGAGCCCCTTGGAATGCGGTGGGTGGGCGTTGGGTCAGGTTTGGCGGAGGCGTTCCCATTCGTCGAGAAGGCTGGAGTCGGTAGAGCGCAACAGAGCGCGGAGGTCGGCGGTCAGGGCGGCCAGGGCTTCGGTCACCGCGGCGGTGGGGATGGTCTGGACCAGGGCCTTGTAGCAGTCGGACAGGTAGCGCAACAGCACGCCCTCGGCGCGCTTGATGCCGTAGCGGGAGACGTACTGGTTGAAGGTGTCGCCGTGCTCCAGCAGATCGCGGGCCACCGACTTGGGGCTGGGTCGATCGTGGCCCACCCAGGGGTGGTGGCGGGCGAACACGGCAAAGGCGGGCTCGATGAACTCGGCCTCGGGGCGGGGCCAGGTGAGTTCGGCCAGCCGCTCCAGTCGCTCCTCGTAGGGCACCCGCTCGGCCTTGAGCTGGGCCATGAGATCGTCGCGGGCCTTGTCGAGCTGGGCCAACAGCACCACGGTGGGATCCTCCAGCACCGCCTCCACCACGCTGAGGGCCTGGAAGCGGTAGTCGGGGGCGTCTCGGTCCAGCGCCTCCAGGGCTTCGACGGCGAACAGCCCGAGCGGCTGGTTGAGCCGGAACTCGTCCTGGAGGTCGAGGTTCACCCGCACCGGGCGGCCCCGGTCGTCGGCCTCACCGAGCACCTCCACGATCTCGGCGTCGAGCAGCGACCGGTACACCCCCACCGCCCGGCGAATGTGGGTGCGTTGCCGGGACCGGGGCTCGTGGTTGTCGGTGAGCAGGCGCTTCATGGCCGAACAGCCGTCACCGGGTCGGTCGAGCACGTTCAGCATCATGGCGTGGGTCACCGCAAAGCTCGACTCCAGGGTCTCGGGGCGCCCGTGCCACAGACGGGACAACGTGTCGGCGTCGTAATGGGCGTAGTTGTGCTCGGGCGGCTTCTTCTTGGTGACCTTGCGCCGTTTGGCCGGGTTGGCGGCCGCCTTGGCCTCGGCCCGGCGGTTCTCGATCACGTGCTCGGGGGCCTGCACCCACACGCTGCCCTCCTCGTCGAACCCCCGTCGACCCGCCCGGCCGGCGATCTGCTGGAAGTCCCGCACCGACAGCACCCGGGTGCGGCGGCCGTCGTACTTGTAGAGGCGGGTGAACAACACGGTGCGGATGGGCACGTTCACCCCCACGCCCAGGGTGTCGGTTCCGCAGATCAACCGCAGGTGCCCCTGTTGGGCCAGCTTCTCCACCAACAGCCGGTACTTGGGCAACAGTCCCGCGTGGTGGACGCCGATCCCGGCCAGGACGAAGCGGCGCAGGTCCTTGCCGAAGGGGGTGTCGAAACGGAAGCCGCCCACCGCCTCCTTCAGGGCGGCCTTGGCCTCGGGCGGCAACACGTCGAGGCTGGTGAGGCTCTGGGCCTGGGCGGTGGCCTCCCGCTGGGTGAAGTGGACGATGTACACCGGGGCCCGATCGGTGGCCAACAGCTCGGCGATGGAGGTGTGCAGCGGCGTCTCCCGGTACACCACATCGAGCGGTACCGGTCGCTCGGCGGAGGCCACCAGGGCGGTGGACCGGCCGGTGCGCTCGCCGAGATCACGGCGCAGGGCGGTGGTGTCTCCCAGGGTGGCCGACATCAACAGGAACTGGGGGCGGTGCAGTTCCAGCAGGGGTACCTGCCAGGCCCAGCCCCGGTCGCGGTCGCCGTAGTAGTGGAACTCGTCCATCACCACCAGATCGACATCGGTGTCGGACCCCGAACGCAGGGCCCGCTGGGCCAGTATCTCGGCGGTGCAGGCGATCACCGGAGCATCGCCGTTCACGGTGGCGTCGCCGGTGACCATTCCCACCCGCTCCGCGCCGAAAGCGGCGGCCAGTTCGAAGAACTTCTCGCTCACCAGAGCCTTGGTCGGCGCGGTGTACACCGACCGACGCCCCTGACCCAGCGCGGCGAACACCCCCGCAATCGCCACCAGCGACTTGCCCGAGCCGGTGGGGGTGGCCAGCACCACGTTGTCCCCGGCCAACAACCGCAGAATCGCCTCCTCCTGGTGGGGGTACAGCTCCAGTCCGGCGGTGTCGGCCCAGTGGCAGAACGCTCCGAGCAGGTCGTCGGGATCGCCCGTCGCGGGCATGAACTGTCCGAGGACCGGTGAGGCAGACATGGCCCGACCACCCTAGGGCGACTCCGCCGGTGAGACGGTACCCATTGGGCAACACCATCGGGCCTGTGGAAAACCTCGGCAAAACTCGAAGCGGAAGCAAATCCACCGGCAGAGAGTGGGCCGTTTCTGCGGTCAACGGGGGGCTGCCATTCGCACGCGACGCGCACGGTGGGGGTCTCGATGGGCCCCAAAGGGGCGATTCCGGCCCGGAAGCCAGATTTTTCCGCGAAATTCAGATTTCGCTGCTGAGCGGACCCATCAGGTCCCCTCCGCGGGTCCGGCCGGCAAAACCCCTGGTCACAGGCTTGCGCGGAAGTCCTTCTCCGACAGTCGGCGGCCTCCGCAGCACGACAACCGCCAAATTACCAACTCAGACCCCCGGAAAGCCGTCGAAGTTGGGAATGATTTGAGAGTTTGCCCCGCGACAATGCCGGCCTCACTTTCGTCTCGGCGTCGAAACCGGGCCGAGACCCAACACACGACAGGAGCAACACCATGACCCAGCTTGTGGAAAACCTCATCGGCCCCGCCGCCGCCTGCCACCTCCTCGGCATCCAATCCCACACCCTGTTGCGAGCCATCAACGACGGATTCATCCCCGCCTACCGCATCGGCGAATCCGTCCGCTTCCGCCCCTCCGAACTCCGCCACCCCGCCCTCACCGGCCTCGACGAGTACTACCAGGCCAAAGCCAAATACTTCGCCGCCTGAACCCCACTCTGTCCCCGGCCGCGCCCACCCCTCACGCGGCCGGGGACAGACAACCAGGCCCCCTCTGGTTGCTGCGGCAGGCTCCCGGGTTCGGATAGGTTCAGATAGGGTGGACGACGTGGAGGACGTGACCATGGACGCCAACGAGAGTTCGGCGGGAGCGGTGTGTTCGGGCTCCGCCGCTCCAATCGATGAGACCACGCGCCGCGTCTTCGCATTGCTCGACGAGGAATACGACGAGCTATGTGACCGGCTCTGTGCCGACGATCCCGTCTTCAGCTACCAGGCAAGCAAGCAGCTCGAGCCTCAGTAGCCCTCCGAACCGCTGACTTGCAGATCGTCGACGACAGGTTGGCCTTGAAGGCCCTGCAAGGCTGGCGTTCGCCCGCTTGGGATTTCGAGACCCCGTCAATTTCCTGGCTGGCCCATGCCAGGCTGCTCCGGGCCCTGCTGGGAAGCTCTACTACAGGCAGTCTCTCCAGGGAAGCCTTCGAGGGGGCCCTAGAAGCTGCGCTGAACCCCCCTTCGGACGTCTTGCAGGTCTTGGATCCAAGGCCCTACACCGCTGACGCGGCCAGCCTGTCGATTTCGCACAGCATCCCACTGTTGCCTGCAGGGATGCTGGCAACAGCGATCCGGCATGGTGCCGCAGTCCATGTCCATGTGAGGAACTTCATGGACAAATGGGAACACATCGTCGAGGGTACTGGGGCGGTAATCCACATCCACGGTGATTCCGAGACGCTGGGAAGCCTGTAGCGCAGAGTCCTATGGGAGGGGACGGTCTCAGTGTGGTGGTCGGAGCGCTGGCAGGTACCGGCAGGTTGGTCGAAGTCCCAATTGAGCCAGGAACTCTTGCCATGAAGAAATACGATGGTGCCGTGGCAGTGGAACGTTTGACCGTGTCCCTGGATACAGAACTGGCTGATGCCGTACGGAGAGTGCTTGAGCGCGATAACGACGTCCTGACCGAGTTGGCCGGGACATTGACCAGTGTCTACGCCGACGGTGAACTCGACGCCCTTCGCGACGAATGGGCTTGATCCACCCTTGACGCCAGCGCTTTCATCGGGTTCCTCGATACCAACGACATCCACCACGATTTGGCTACCGAGGTGCTGACCGCCGTTCAGCGCTCACAAAGCCGACTGGAGATGGCGGCTTCGGCGTTCGTCTACCTCCGTGTTCAACCTGGAGATCACCACCCTGTGAACCCTTCATCCAGACCCTGAAGCCAGGGTTGAGGGCCTCTTTGGCGTCCGACGAGGGGTCCGTGCCCGCCTCTGACGCGCACGGTGGGGGTCTCGATGGGCCCGAAAGGGGCGATTCCGGCCCGGAAGCCAGATTTTTCCGCGAAATTCAGATTTCGCTGCTGAGCGGACCCATCAGGTCCCCTCCGCGGGTCCGGCCGGCAAAACCCCTGGTCACAGGCCTGCGCGGAAGTCCTTCTCCGACAGTCGGCGGCCTCCGCAGCACGACAACCGCCAAATTACCAACTCAGACCCCCGGAAAACCGTCGAAGTTGGGAATGATTTGAGAGTTTGCCCCGCGACAATGCCGGCCTCACTTTCGTCTCGGCGTCGAAACCGGGCCGAGACCCAACACACGACAGGAGCAACACCATGACCCAGCTTGTGGAAAACCTCATCGGCCCCGCCGCCGCCTGCCACCTCCTCGGCATCCAATCCCACACCCTGTTGCGAGCCATCAACGACGGATTCATACCCGCCTACCGCATCGGCGAATCCGTCCGCTTCCGCCCCTCCGAACTCCGCCACCCCGCCCTCACCGGCCTCGACGAGTACTACCAGGCCAAAGCCAAATACTTCGCCGCCTGAACCCCACTCTGTCCCCGGCCGCGCCCATCCCTCACGCGGCCGGGGACAGACGACCAGGCCAACTGCCCAAATCACACCCCTGACGGAAGAAGGAGCACAACCTGATGTCGGGATTCGACGCTGCGGCTCTTGTGTTTGTGTTCTTGTTCCCTGGAGTGTTCTTCACTGCAGGGTTCGAGAGGTACCGACCGCTTCACAGCAGAAGGCTCAAGGACTGGGTGTTGTGGTTGGCGGGCCTATCGGCTGGATGCCTGGCGGTGGGAGCTTGGCCACTGCACTGGTTCTTCACCTCCTACTGGGAGGACTTGGCAGCAGGCAGAACACTGCCGTGGATGGTCTATTCGTTCCCGGTTGCCTACGTCTTCCTGCCGCTCATTGCCGGGCGGGGCCTGGGATGGGCCGCAGAGAACATCCGGCGTGAAGGGCAGTGGTTGGAGACGAGGCTGGCCCCGATCGTAGGACGGTGGATTGCGGCCAAGTCCGACAAGTTGGTCTTGAGGGTCCTCGGGCCGTCGAAGTCACCGACAGCATGGGACCACCTCTTCGATTCGGGCCAGCCTGGATTGGTGAGGTGCAGACTTCGGTCCGGACGGTGGGTCGGGGGGCGTTACGACCTCGCCGACCCAGTCGCTTCCTTCGCGTCGGAGGGCAACGCTTCAAGGGACATCTACATTGGGTCAGCGGTAGAGTTCGATCAGAGCAATGGTGCAGTGCTCTGGAAGGGCGGCAGTTACGCCTGGACCTCAGGTGGTCTGTACGTCAAGGCCGACGAAATTGAGACAATAGACTTCCTACCGCTAAGAGCAGCAGCCCCACCTCGGGAGGTGAAGAGTCATGCGCAAGAAAGACCGACCAGGCCGCCACGCAGGAGTTGACCGTCAGATCCGACGGAAGTACGGGTACTCCCCTGGTGCCTCAGTGGGAGAGGAAGGGGTGCCCAGAGGATTGTTTCCCCCTCCGGAAACGTATCGGTCTCAACCGCCCGCCGATCCACCTGACCAGTCAGGGGAGGACGGTTTGGGTGTGGTGGCCGGAGCGTAGGAGGGTGCCGGGGGTGGCGCCGGTGGGTTGGCCGTCGGAGATGATTTCGGTGCCGTTCACCAGCACGTGCTCCACCCCGACGGCCCCGGCGTAGAGCCGCTCGCAACCACCGGGGAGGTCGGCCCGCTCCACAATGGGTTGGGAGGCCACCGTGTCGGGGTCGAACACCACCAAGTCGGCCCAGTAGCCCTCGGCCACCCGGCCCCGGTCCTTCAGCCCGAACAGACGAGCAGGCGTGTCGGTCATCAGGCTGACGCACTCCTCCAGTGACAGCAGACCCCGCCGCCGCACGGCCTCGGCCAGCATCTCGGTGGGATACCGGGCCCCGCACATGCGATCCAGGTGGGCCCCGGCATCGGAGCCGCCGACCAGCACCCGCTGGTCCCGCCACAACTCGGCCCGCTGCTCCCAGGCCAAGTCGATGTCATCGGACGACAACGGCCACAGCGCGGTGCGCAGGTCGTCGGCCACCACGATGTCGCACAGGGCGTCGAACGGATCGACCCCCCGCTCGGCGGCGATCTCGCCCACGGTGCGCCCGGTGAGCCCGGCATTCTCGGGCGCGTAGGTGTCGCCGATCTGCATGTTGGACCACTCCGAGATGAACTGGAACGCCCCCTGCGAGCTGTGGGCCTGCTCGTCCAGCCACCGCCGCACGGCGGGGTCGGCCAGCTTGGCCTTCTTCTCGTCGTGATCCAGGTACAACACGTCGCCCCAGTTGGGCAGCAGGTACAGCGCGCAGTAGGTGGCGAAGCTCATCTTCAGCCCGCCGATCGAGGGCATGGACAAAGCCACGATGCGCCCGCCCGCCCGGGCGGCGGCATCCGACGCCCCGAGCTGGTGCCGGGTGCGGTCCATGGCGCTGGAGGCGTGGGTCAGCACGTTCCAGTTGAGCGGCCGCTGGGCCCGGACCGACATCTGGGTCATCAGGTCGATCTCCTCGTCGCTGAAGTAGCCCTGGCAGCCGGTGATGATGAACTCCAACCACGTACCGGGGTGATCGGCCACCGCCTCGCACAGCGCCAGCATCTCGGCCCGGTCGGCGAAGAACGAGGGAACCGGATCGTTGTTGCCGTCGGAATGGGTGGTGGACTGCGACGACGAGAAGCCCAAGCCGCCGGCGTCCAGCGCCTCGTGCAGGAGCCGCACCATGTCGGCCACCTGCTCCGGCGAGGCCACGTTGCCGGTGCCCTCGGCGCCCATCACGTAGCGGCGCAGCGCGGAGTGGCCCACCAGGAAACCGGCGTTGACCCCGAGGTTGCCGTCGAGAGCATCCAGGTATTCACCGAAGCTCGACCAACTCCACGGCAGCCCCTGCTCCAGGGCGGGCAGGGGCATCCCCTCCACCTTGGCCATCATCCGGCGGATGTAGTCGGCATCATCGGCCTTGAGCGGGGCCAGGGTGAACCCGCAGTTGCCCCCGAGCACGGTGGTCACCCCGTGCTCGTTGGACGGCGAGGCCAGCGGATCCCAGAAGAGCTGGGCGTCGTAGTGGGTATGGGCGTCGACGAAGCCCGGCGCCACCACCAGCCCGTCGGCGTCGATGACATGGGCGGCGCCCCCGTCGAGTGCCCCGACGGCGGTGATCCTCCCGTCGCTGATCCCCACGTCGCCAACCGCTCCGGCAGCACCGGTGCCGTCGACCACGGTTGCGCCCTTGATCATCACATCCAGCATGGGATCACCCTACCGGCATCCGGCCGGCCCGGCCCCAGCGGGCCCCCGGCAGCCAGGAAGGGCGAGGCGCAGGGTACGCTCGGCGTATGCCCGAGATCCCCAAGATCATCTCGGTGGACGACCACGTGGTCGAGCCGCCCACCCTGTGGACCGACCGCCTGCCCCGCCAGTACGCCGAGACCGGACCCCGGGTGGTGCGCAAGACCATCAAGAAGGACCGGGCCTTCATCAACAACACCGCGGTGTGGGTGGACGGTGACACCGAGCGCACGGTGGACTTCTGGCAGTACGAGGACCTCAGCCAACCCCTCATCCGGTTGAGCGCGGCGTCGGGCTACCCCAAGGACGACGTCGGCCCCCGACCCATCACCTACGACGACATCCGCCCCGGCTGCTGGCAACAACGGGCCCGCCTCGACGACATGGACATCAACCACGTGGAGGCGGCCATGTGCTTCCCCATGTTCCCCCGGTTCTGCGGCCAGACCTTCTTGGAGGCCGCCGACCGGGACCTGGCCCTGCTGTGCGTGCAGGCCTACAACGACTGGATGATCGACGAGTGGTGCGGGGGCACCGCCGGGCGGCTCATCCCCCTGCCGCTCATCCCGCTGTGGGATCCCACCCTGGCCGCCGCCGAGGTCCGGCGCAACGCCGACCGGGGGGCGCACGCGGTGTCGTTCACCGAGCTGCCCACCAACCTGGGGCTGCCGTCGATCCACGACGCCGACGGGCACTGGGAACCGTTCTTCGCCGCCTGCGAGGAGACCGGCACCGTGGTGTGCATGCACATCGGCTCGGGGTCGCGCATGCCCACCACCTCCGACGACGCCCCGCCCGCGGTGATGTCCACGCTCACCTTCAACAACGCCATGGGATCACTGGCCGACTGGCTGTTCTCCGGGGTCTTCGTGCGCTATCCCGACCTAAAGATCGCCTACAGCGAGGGCCAGATCGGCTGGATTCCCTACATCTTGGAGCGGGCCGACGTGGTGTGGGAGCACAACCGGGGATGGAACCGGGTGTGGGGGGTGATCCCCGAGCGGCCCAGCAACTACTTCGCCGACCACGTGTACGGGTGCTTCTTCGACGACCGGTTCGGGCTGGCCAACATCGAGGCCATCGGGGTGGACAACGTGACCTTCGAGACCGACTACCCCCACAACGACAGCTCCTGGCCCGAGACCAAGGCGGTGGCCGAGAAAATGTGCGAGGGGCTGTCCGACGAGGTGATCTACAAGGTGATGCGGGGCAACGCCATCAAGATGCTGTCGCTGCCCTTCGACCGCTGAAACCGGAGAAGCCGAAACCGAAGAAGGAGCGCCCCATGAACCCGAACACGATGATGATCTCGTCGGACTCCCACATCATCGAACCCCCCGATCTGTGGACCGAGAGGGTGACCGGCCCGATGGCCGAGCGGGTGCCCCAGGTCCGCCGGGAGCCGGGGGGTGACTGGTGGTACATCGACGGGCAGCGGTCCATGTCGTTTCTGGGGTTCCAAACCGGCAACCGGTTCGACCAGGACCCCACCAAGCTGCGCATCGAGGCCTCCTTCGACGAGGTGCGCCCCGGCGCCTACGACCCGGCCAAGTTCATCGCCGACAACCTCACCGACGGGGTGGCCGCCTCGGTGATCTACCCCAGCGAGGCCCTTCTGGCCTACAGCATCCCCGACCCCGAGCTGTGCTCGGTGACCATGGCCGCCTACAACGACTTCATCGCCGAGTTCTGCGCCCACGACCCCATGCGACTGAAGGGCATCGCCCTCATCAACCTGGACGACATCGAGGAGGCCGTCGCCGAACTCACCCGCTGTCGCAACATGGGCCTGGCCGGGGCGATGGTCAGCGTGATGCCCCCGGCGGGCCAGGGCTACGACCAGCCCCGCTACGAACCCTTCTGGTCGGCGGCGGTTGATCTGGACGTGCCGTTGTCGATGCACGTGGCCACCGGCCGGGCCCTGACCAGCGCCTCGGGGCAGGGCAAGAACGACGTCCGGGTGGTGACCGAGGCGGCCTTCTACCTGCAGGACCACTTCGTGCGGAAGTCACTGGGGGAGATGATCTTCTCCGGGGTGTTCGAGCGCCACCCCGACCTGCGGGTGGGGTCGGTGGAACACGAGGTGGGGTGGATCCCCTTCTGGCTGTTCCAGATGGACTACTGCTACACCGACCGCCCGCTGCGGGGCGACTGGCACCGCTTCACCGATCCCGACGCCCGCCCCAGTCATTTCTTCAGCTCCAACTGCTTCGTGAGTTTCCAGGAGGACGCCGTGGGCGTGCGGGTCCGGGACACCTTCGGCACCCACACCTTGATGTGGGGCTCCGACTACCCCCACACCGAGTCCACCTTCCCCCGGTCCCGGGAGGTGGTGGCCGAGACGTTGGCCGACGTGCCCGACGTCGAGCAGCAGATGATCGTCCGGGACAATTGCGCCGCCCTCTACGACTTCGACGTCTCCCGCCTGGCCGCCGACTCGTAACTGCCGAGGAGCGCAGGCCACGAGGGGCAGGCCATGAGAGTCAGGATCGGCGTCGGCGTGGGGGGCGGGGCGGCTTCGGGTGACCCGGAGGCGTTCGCCACGGTGGTGGACGGGCTGGAGCGGTTGGGGTTCGACTCGTTGTGGGTGGCCGAGCGAGCCGGCGGTTCGACCTTGGACCCGGTGGTGTCCATGACGTTTGCCGCGGCCCGCACCACCCGGCTCAAGTTCGGGCCCAGCGTGATGGTGCTCCCCGGCCGAAATCCGGTGCTGTTGGCCAAAACTATGGCCAGCCTCGACCGCATCTCCAACGGTCGGCTGCTGCCCGCCTTCGGCCTCGGGGTGGCCGACACCGCCGAGCACCAGGCCTTCGGGGTGGCCCGCATGGACCGGGCGGCCTGGTTCAACGAGGCCCTGCCGCTCATGCGCCGACTGTGGACCGAAGAGGTGGTGGAGCATCACGGCCACCGCTTCCACCTCGACGCCGCCCGCGTGGAGATCAAGCCCGTCCAGCAACCCCTGGACGTGTGGATGGGGGGCATCGCCCCGTCCGAACTGCGCCGGGTGGGTCGCCTCAGTGACGGCTGGCTGCCCTCGTTCGTCACCCCCGATGACGTACGCACCGGCATCGCCGAGGTTGGCCGCCACGCGGAGGAGGCCGGGCGGACCATCGACCCCGAGCACTACGGCGTGCTGCTGGCCTACAGCTCGGGGCCCCTGCCCGACCGCTTTATGCGGGCCATCGCGCTGCGCCAACCCGACAAGCAGCCCGAAGAACTGGTGGCGTCCAACCGACGGGAGCTACGCCCCAAGATCGAGGCGTTCATCGAGGCGGGGGCGTCCAAGTTCGTGGTCATGCCCCTGGACGAACCACCCCACTGGGAGGCCGAACTCGAAGCCCTGGGCGCCGATCTGCTGCCCCTGCAGGACTGAGCCCCCGCAGGCTCGGGCGACTATTGACTCCGGGCCAGGGCCTGATCCAGGTCGGCCAACAGGTCGTCCACGGACTCGATCCCCACCGACAACCGCACCAGTCCGGGATCGACGGCCAGCGGGGAGTCGGCCACCGAGAGGTGGGTCATGGTGGACGGCTGCTCGATGAGCGACTCCACCGCCCCCAACGACTCGGCCAGACGGAACACCCGGGTGGCGCACGCCGCGGCCACCGCCGCGGGCTCCCCCCCGGCGTGGACGAACGACACCATGCCGCCGAAACCCCGCATCTGGGCGGCAGCCACCGAGTGGCCGGGGTGGTCGGCCAGTCCGGGGTAGAGCACCCGCTCCACCGCCCGGTGACCCGCCAGGAACTCGGCCACCGCCTGGGCGTTGTCGCAGTGGCGGTCCATGCGCACGCCCAGCGTCTTGACCCCCCGCAACAGCAGGTAGCAGTCGAACGGGCTGGGCACCGCTCCCACCGCGTTCTGCACGAAGGCCAACCGCTCGGCCAGGTCGTCACGGTTGACGGCCACGAACCCGCCCACCACGTCGGAGTGGCCCCCCAGGTACTTGGTGCTGGAGTGCACCACCGCGTCGGCCCCCAGCGCCAGCGGGTTCTGCAGGTAGGGGGTGGCAAAGGTGTTGTCCACCACCACGTCGACCCCTGATGCGTGGGCGATGTCGGCCACCGCGGCGATGTCCACCACCGCCAGCATCGGGTTGGTGGGCGTCTCCACCCACACCTGACGGGTCTCGGGGCGAATGGCGCCGGCCAAGGCGTCGGGATCGGCCAGGTCCACCGCCGACCACTCGATGCCCCGCTCGCCGTACACCTGGTGGATGAGCCGGAACGTGCCCCCGTAGGCGTCGGTGCCCAGCACCACGTGGTCGCCGGGGTGCATCATGCCCACCAGGGCGTCCTCGGCGGCCATGCCGCTGGCGAAGGCCAGGCCGTGGCGGGCCCCCTCCAGGCCGGCCACACACCGCTCCAGCGCCACCCGGGTGGGGTTGGAGGTGCGGGCGTACTCGAAGCCTCGGTGCCGGCCGGGGGCGGCCTGCACAAAAGTGGTGGCCAGATGGATGGGCACGGTGATGGCCCCGGTGGCCTCGTCGGGCTCCTGGCCGACGTGGATGGCCCGGGTGTCAAAGCCCCAGTTCTGCCACTCGTCGCCGCTCATGGCGTGGACCCCGACGACCCCGCCGACAGGAAGCCCAGCACGTCGGTGCTGGTGATCACCGCTCGGGGGCGGCCACCGTCGAGCACCAACAGCGCCGGGTAGTGCTCCAGCTTGGCCACCGCCAGCGCCACCGGCTCCCCCACCCCGATCTGCTCCAGGGGGCGGCTCATCACGTTCTCCACCGGTTGGCTCAGCAGGCTGCCGCCAAAGGCCAACTCCATCAGGGCCAGCTCGTGAACCGACCCCATCACCTCGGCGGCGGCCAGGGGCATCTCCCCCTTGGCCACCGGGAGCTGGCTGAGGCCGTGGTCGCGCATCCGGGACACGGCCAACCTCACCGGATCCTCGGGGTTGACGTACACCAGCGGGGGCAGGGCGCCGGCCTTGGCGTCCAGCACGTCCTTGACGCAGGGGTGCTCGCCGATCAAAAAGCCGTACGACGCCATCCAGTCGTCGTTGAACACCTTGGACAGATAGCCCCGCCCGGCGTCGGGCAACAGCACCACCACCACGTCGTCGGGGCCGCAGTCCTCGGCTACCGCCAAGGCGGCCACCACCGCGGTGCCCCCCGACCCACCGATCAGAAGGCCCTCCCTTCGGGTCACCAGCCGGGCCATGTCGAAGGAGTCCTGGTCGGAGATGGGAATCACCCGGTCGACCACGGCGGGGTCGTAGGTCTCCGGCCAGAAGTCCTCCCCGATCCCCTCCACCAGGTAGGGGCGACCGGAACCGCCGCTGAACACCGACCCCTCGGGGTCGCCGGCGATCACCTGCACGGCCGGGTTCTGCTGCTTCAGGTAGCGGCCCACCCCGTTGAGCGTGCCGCCGGTTCCCGCCCCGGCCACGAAGTGGGTGATGCGACCGTCGGTTTGGCGCCACAGCTCGGGGCCGGTGGTCTGCTCGTGCGACAGGGGGTTCACCTGGTTGAAGTACTGGTTGGGGCGAAAGGCGCCGGGGGTCTCGGCCACCAGCCGCTCGGCGGTGGAGTAGTACGACTCGGGGTCGTCGGGGTCCACCGCCACCGGACACACCACCACCTCGGCCCCGTAGGCCCGCAGGAGCTGCACCTTCTCCTGACTCACCTTGTCGGTCATCACGAAGATGCAGCGGTAGTCCCGCTGGGCGGCCACCAGGGCCAGCCCCACGCCGGTGTTTCCCGAGGTGGGCTCGATGATGGTGCCGCCGGGTTGCAGCAGCCCCTCCCGCTCGGCGGCGTCGATCATGGCCACTGCCGGGCGGTCCTTCACGCTGCCGCCGGGGTTCAGCATCTCCAGCTTGGCCAGCACGTCGCACGGCACCCCGTCGGCGATGCGGCGCAACCGCACCAGTGGCGTGTCCCCGATGAGATCGAGGATCGAGTCGGCGACCTCCACGCCCATAAAGTACCCGTTGACATGCACCGGCCCGCCATCCCCCCGCCACCCGTCTTGGGACCCTCGCCGTGAACGGCCCCACCGCCGGCCCGCCCCACGTGGCGGTGGCCCCCGACTGCTGGCGGCGCCCCGCCCTGGTCGACGCCGTGGTGGCGGGCGGGGGCCGGGTGGTGGAGCCGCCCGAAGCCGAGGCGCTGGTGTGGGCCGAGCCCGCCGCCCCCGAATTGCTGCCCGGCGTGCTGGCCCAGGGCCCCGGTATCGATTGGGTGCAGCTCCCCTACGCGGGCATCGAGAATCTCATCCATCTGCTGGACGACCAGCACCGGTGGACCTGCGGCAAGGGGGTGTACGCCGAGCCGGTGGCCGAACACGTGCTGATGATGGCCCTGGCCGGCTTGCGGGGGATGGGCTCCTACGCCAGGGCCCAGAGCTGGCTGCCACCCCAAGGGCGCAACCTGCTGGGCGCTCGGGTGACGGTGCTGGGGGGCGGGGGCATCACCGAGTCGCTGGTGCGGCTGCTGGCCCCGTGGGACTGCCACGTCACGGTGTTGCGTCGCCACCCGGTGTCCATGAACGGCGTCGACCGGGTGGTCGGGCCCGACCGCCTGCACGACGCGCTGGGCGACGCCGACGTGGTGGTGGTGGCCCTGGCCCTCACGCCGGAAACCACCGGCATCATCGACGCGGCTGCGCTCGGGGCCATGGCCCCCCACGGGTGGTTGATCAACGTGGGGCGCGGCGGCCATGTGGTCACCGACGACCTGGTGGCCGCCCTGGAGGCAGGGTCCATCGGGGGTGCCGCCCTGGACGTGACCGACCCCGAACCCCTCCCCGACGGCCACCGGTTGTGGACCCTGGACAACTGCCTGATCACCCCTCACGTGGCCAACACCCCCGAAATGGGACTGAAGCTCCTGGCCCGCCGGGTGACCGAGAACCTCCGCCGCTACATCGCGGGCGAAGACCTGCTGGGGCCGGTGGACGTGGAGCTCGGCTACTGAGCCGCTGGGCTCTGCCGAGTCGGTTCAGGGACCGACGATGCCCCTGGTCGGTCTAAGGACCGACGATGCCCCTGGTCGGTCTAAGGACCGACGATGCCCCTGGTCGGTCTAAGGACCGATGATTCCCTTGGTCGGTCTAAGGACCGACGATGCGTTCGAACCGGGCGTAGGGTTCGACCACGGTGATCACCCGCATGGGACGTCCCACCGCGGCCCGGTTGCCCGTGGCGAACGTGACCGGGCCCGCGGCCAACTCCTCGCCGTCGAAGCGCGCCAACTCGGCGGCCACCGCTCCCGGCTCCACCGTGCCCGCCCGCTCCACCGCCCGAACGTAGGCCTCGACGGCATCGGCCCCGGTCACCACCCGGCCGTCGCGGGCCACGTGGCCGGTCACGGCCCGATAGTCGTCCAGAATCGGCTGGACCGCGGGGTTGGGATCGGGGGTGTCGGAGTAGATCGAGGCGTAGGACAGCATGGTGAAATCACCCAGGCCGGGAACCCGGCCCAGCCAGAAGTCGCCGTCCATGGTGGAGTTGGCGAACATCGGACGGCTGATGCCCGCGGCCCGAATCGGCCCCAGGACTTCGGGGGCCACCAGCCGGGTCCCGCAGAACACGATGGCCTCGGGGCCCCGGTTGATCAGGCCGGCCAGGATCGGGTCGAGCAGACCGGGATCGGTCGGCTGATAGCGGTAGGGCCCGAACGCCCGGCCCCCGGCCTGCTCGAACGCCGGGATGAAGGCATCACACACCGCCACTGCTTCGGTGCTGGTCTGGTCGACGACCACCGCCGCGGTGGTGAAGCCCCGGTCGGCCACCAGCGAGGCCACAAGGGCGGCTTCGGTGCTGACCGGCGTGCCCATGGAGAACACCCGTTCGCCCAGGGCCCCGATGGCCCAAGCGTCGTCGGTACCACAAGGGCTGATCACCAGGGCGCCCGAACCGGCCAGCACCTCCAGGGCCGGGGCCGCATAGGCGGCGTCGCAGGTCATGAGCACCACGTCCACGCCGTCCAGCAGGAGTTGCTCGGCCCCTCCCTTCATGGCTGAGAGTTCGGTGTAACTGTCGACGTGGCGCAGCACCACCGGCCGCCCCAACAGACCGCCGGCCTCGTTCACCGCGTCGATCCGGTTGCGGGCGGCCACCAGGGCGGGCTCATCGTAGGTGGCCAGGAAACCGGCGGTGGCCATCAGCGCCCCGATCACGATGGCATCGTCGGCCAACGGCACCCCGTCGGGGGTGGCCACCGGCGCGGGCGAGGTGTCGGCCAGGGGTTGCCCCTCCTCGGTGACCGGTGCCGGGCTGATGACCGTGCCCTGGCTGAACAGGCCGCACCCGGTCAACGCCACCAGCGACATCAGGGCCAACGCGCCGAACGTCACCGGCGCGACCCCAGGACGGATCATCACCTGGGGAGGTCGCGAAAGGGGATGCCCTTGTCGGCTCGGGGCTCTCGGGGCAGACCGAGAATGCGCTCGCCGATCACGTTGCGCTGGATCTCCGGTGTGCCCCCACCGATCTTGAAGGCGAAGTGTCCGACCATCTGCTGGGCCCACGGATCGTCGTCCAGCATCCCTGCCGGTCCCAGCAGCTCCATGGCGGCCTGGCTGGTGGCCCGGATGTGGTCCCCGGTGAGGATCTTCATGATCGACGCCTCGGGGCCGATCTCGGTGCCCTTGCTCAGCGCGGTGTACACCCGCATGCTCAGGTAGCGGAGCACCTCGGCTCGGATCCAGGCTCCGGCCAGGGCTTGGCGCACCCCGGAATCGTCGGCCCGGCCCTGGCGGCGGGCCAGGTCCACCAGGGCATCCACGTCGATGGCGTTGGACTGGGCACCCACCGCGGCCCGTTCGCTGTTCAGGGTGGTCTGGGCCACCGCCCAGCCGTTGTTGATGCCGCCGATCACGTTGTCCACCGGTATGCGCACATTGTCGAAGAAGGTCTCGTTGAACTCGGCCCCGCCCGTCATCTGACGCAGGGGACGGGGTTCGAGCCCCTCGGTGTCCATCTCCACGAGGAAGTAGCTGAGCCCCTGGTGCTTGGGCACATCGACATCGGTGCGGGCCAACAGGATGCCCCAGTCGGCCAAATGGGCATAGGAGTTCCACACCTTCTGGCCGTTGACCACAAACTCGTCGCCGTCTCGGACCGCTCTGGTCTGCAGGCCCGCCAGATCGGAGCCGGCGTTGGGCTCGCTGAACAACTGGGCGAAGATCAGTTCCCCCCGGCGGATCGGATCCAGGAACCGCTGTTTCTGCTCCTCGGTCCCCCAGGCCATGAGCGTGGGGGCGGCCATCGACAACGCCGCCATGAAGATCGACGTGGACACGCCGTAGTGGCTCTGCTCCTGGTCGAAGATGATGGCCTCCGCAGTGGTGGCCCCCCGCCCACCGTATTCCGGGGGCCACTCCAGGCAGGCCCAGCCCGCCTCGGCCAGCCGTCCCTGCCAGCGGCGGGCTCGGCCGGCCAGTTCTTCGTCGATGCCCGCGCTCTGGCCCGGACTGTTCAGCAGGTCGAACGCGTCCGACGTGCCCCGGACGGGCCCATTGTCGGCCAGCCACGCCCGGGCCTCGGCCCGGAATGCCGCTTCCGCCGGGGTGTCTCCGAAATCCACGGGGCCGAGGATAACGGCCGGTGGTCGCCTATTCGTCCTCGACCCAAACCCAGCGACCCGACGGCCCGGCCACTCCGGCAGGACGCTCCATGCACTGAACGTCCAGATGGATGGGCAGCAGGTGGCGCACGTAGAAGGCATGCACGGTCACCGTGGGCATCACCAGGTCGTCGTAGCGCTTGATCTCCACCCGGGGGTCCTTTTCCTGCCAGGCCTCACACTTGGCCAGGGCGGTATCCACCTCGTCGCGGGTCTCGAACAGCAGGCCCAGATGGTCGAACGGGGGCGGGGCCATGGGCTGCTTGTGCTCGGCCAGCAGGATGAACTGGCTGGTGGCGGCATCGGTGGACAGCAACAGCGCGGTCTGCTTGAGAATCTGGGTGTCGGTGGCCGTCCACCCGAAGACGTCGCCGTAGAACTCCCGCACTTCGGCGCGGTAGTCGTCGGTCAGGGTTCCGATGGGAAGCGTCAGCTCCATGTGGTTGAAACGCATTGAGGCCATGGTGAAGCGTAGCCTGAGGCGATGACACGAACATCGGCCTTGAGGTTGCTCGGGATGCTCTTGGCCCTCGCCCTGGTGGCGGCGGCTTGCGGTGGCGACGGGGGCACCACCACCGAGCCCGCGCCGACGGCGGCGGCCACCTCCACGGCGGTGCCAACCCCGGCGGCGTCGCCGAGCGCGACGATGGTAGCCACCCCGGCCCCCACCGCCCCGACAGCCACCCCGGAGCCCACTGCTCCGGCCACCCCGGAGCCGACCCCGAGTCCGACCGCGGCGGCAACGCCGGACCAGGTGGTGACCCCGGAACCAACCCCTGCTTCCACGCCGTCGCCCCCTCTGAAGTACGGCGACGGGCCCCACCCGTCGGGGTTGGACATGGCCGCCATCGAGACGGCCGCTGCCGCCTGGATGCAACAGGTCCGCACCCCCGGGCTGGTGCTGGCCGTGGCCCACGGCGACGAAGACCCGTGGGCGTTCAGTTGGGGCACCGACGACGTGGTCACCGGCGAGCCCTTGAGCACCGAGGACTACTTCCGCATCGGCTCGATCACCAAGCCGGTCACCACCACGGCGGTGATGTCGCTGGTGGACGAGGGCGTCTTGGATCTGGACACTCCCGTCACCGCCTACCTGGGCGACGACTGGTACGGCGACTACGAGCACGGCCCCGACATCACGCTGCGCCACCTGATGGGCCACACCGCCGGGTTCGTGGAGTACGCCTTCGATCCCGGATTCTTCGTGTTGGCCTCGGCCCGCCTGAGCGTGCCCATCACTCCCGAGGAGATCGTGCGGTTCACCACCAACTACGGCCCGGTGGCCGACTTCGGCACCGAGTACAACTACAGCACCGCCGGCCACGTGATCGCGGGCATGGTCATCGAGGCAGTCACCGGCAATCTCGCCCACGAGGAGCTCCGCGCCCGCATATTCGAGCCGCTGGGCGTACGCAACACCTACCTCACGCCCGGCGAGTTCCCGCCCCAACCGGTGGTGGTCGGCTACAACCAGGGGATGTTGGCCATGGCCTACGAAACGCTCACCACCGTGCCCGACGAGGCCCGGGCCAGCTTCATGGGTCGCGACTACATCTCCTCGGTGGGCTTCCCCCAGGAGTTCGTGCAATCGGCGGGCTGGACCGGTGGCGGCCTGGAGGGACAGATCGGAGACCTCCCCCGGCTGTTTCGGGGCCTGTTCGCCGGCGGGCTGATGGGCGCAGACTCCCTGGCCGAGATGACCACCGCGGGCGTCAACCCCGATTACGGCCTCGGTGTGGGTATCGGCGAGGCCGACGGCCATGCGGTCTTGAGCCACGGCGGTGGCGTCCCCGGTTTCCGCTCCATCGCCATGTACCTCCCCGAGCTGGATCTGTCGGTGGCCGCGTCAACCAACCTGCTGCCCCCCGATCCCGATATCGGCGAGCTGGTCCGGGAGCTGATCCCCATCATCATCGAGAGCTGGGACCTGACCTCGTCGTGACCCTCGACGCCTGGAACGAGGCTGCCGCGCAACTGAGCGCGCCCGGCGCGCCGTTCTCCTGGTCGGTCCGAGAGGTCGACGGCATCCCCCTGCGGGTGTTCGACAACGCCCCCGGTTCCCTGACGGAGCTGTTCGCCGCCACCGCCGTCCACGGATCGGCCGACTACCTGGTGTACGGCACCGAGCGCCTGTCGTATACCGAGGTCCACCGCCAGGTGCGGGCCATGGCCCGGTGGCTGGCCGACCACGGCGGGGTGGGACCGGGCGACCGGGTGGCGGTGGCCATGCGGAATTATCCCGAGTGGATCGTGACCTACTGGGCCACGGTGTCGCTGGGGGCGGTGGTGGTGGGCATGAACGCCTGGTGGACGGCGGCGGAGATGGCCTACGGCCTCGGCGACAGCGCGCCCAAGGTGCTGGCGGTGGACGGTGAGCGGTGGGAGCGGCTGGTGTCGCTGGACGACCGACCGGACATCCCCGTGCTGCTCACCCGCTACCCCGGGCCGCTGCCCGACGGGGCGGTCGATTGGGCCGAGGTGGTGGGCGACCCCGACCCGCCGGGGCTGCCCGAGGTGGCCATCGGCCCCGACGACGACCTGTGCGTGTTCTACACCTCGGGCACCACCGGGTTCCCCAAGGGGGCGGTGATGACCCACCGGGGGGCGGTCCACAACGTGATGAACATGGGCTTCTACTCGTCGGTGCTGGGCCTGGTGAACGACAAGGCGTCGGGTCCTCGGGACCGCAACGACCAGCCTGCCGGGTTGATCTGCGTGCCGCTGTTCCACGTGACCGGGTGCAACTGCTACCTGCACCCCACCACCGTGGTGGGCGGCAAGCTGGTGCTCATGTACCGGTGGGACGCCACCGAGGCCCTCCGGCTGATCGACGCCGAGCGGCCGAGCACGTTGGCCGCGGTGCCCGCCATGTCCCGGGAGATCGTGCTGCATCCCGACTTCGACCGCTACGACACCTCCAGCCTGGGGTCGCTGGGGGGCGGGGGGTCGCCGCTGCACCCCGATTTGGTGGACAAGATCGCCCGGAGCATCCCCAGCGGCAACCCCGGCACCGGCTACGGCCTGACCGAGACCAGCGGGGTTGTCACCATGAACATCGGGCCCATCTACCGGTCCAAACCCACCACCGTGGGCCGGCCGCTGCCCACCGTCGAGGCCAAGGTGGTGGACGACGACGGTGCCGAGCAGCCCACCGGCCAACCGGGGGAGTTGCTGGTGCGGTCGCCCATCGTCATCCGGGGCTACCTCAACCGCCCGGAGGCCACCGCCGAGGCCATCACCGACGGTTGGCTGCGCACCGGCGACATCGCCGTCATCGACTCCGACGGCTTCATCGCCATCGTGGACCGGGCCAAGGACCTGGTGATCCGGGGTGGGGAGAACATCGCCTGTGCCGAGGTGGAGAACGCCATCTACCAGCACGACGCGGTGGCCGAAGCCATCGTGTTCGCCGTGCCCGACGATCGCCTCGGCGAGGTGCCCGGCGCGGCGGTGGTGCTGCGTCCCGGCCAGGGGCTCGATGCCGACGCTCTCAGGTCCCACCTCGACGGTCGTCTGGCCGCCTACAAGATCCCCGAGCGAATCTGGTTCCTCGACTCCCCCCTGCCCCGCAACGCCTCCGGCAAGTACCTCAAACGCCTCGTCCGCGACCAACTCCTGGACTCCCACTCACCCCCTCAACCACCCCCCGACTAACCCCCAACCACCCCCTCCGCTCTTTTCCCAGGGGGCCACCCCCGTCGTCCAGGCCAATCGGTGCCGACCACATCGGGGCCGGTAACCTGGGCGGCATGACCACTGCCACCGCTGACCGCTACACCATCATCTCGTCCGACTGCCACGCCGGGGCCAACCACGCCACCTACCGGGAGTACCTTGAGTCGAGCTGGCACGAGGAGTTCGACGCCTGGCGGGGCAAGTACCGCAACCCGTTCCGCGATCTGCAGGACGACGGGCGGTCCCGCAACTGGGACAATGACCGCCGCATCTCCGAGCAGCACCAAGACGGGGTGGTGGCCGAGATCACCTTCCCCAACACCGTGCCCCCCTTCTTCCCCACCGGCACCCTCATCGCCCCCCAGCCCACCGATCAGGACCTGCCCCGCCGCCTGGCCGGCATCCGGGCCCACAACCGCTGGGTGGCCGACTTCTGCGCCGAGTACCCCGAGCGTCGGGCCGGGATCGGCCAGATCTTCCTGAACGACATCGACGAGGCGGTGGCCGACGTGGCCTGGATCGCCGAGCACAACCTGCGGGGCGGCGCGCTGATCCCCAGCATCGCCCCCAACTCCGACCTGCCGCCCCTTTTCCATCCCCGCTACGACCCGGTGTGGGCCGCCTGCGAGGAACACGACGTGGTGATGACCCTGCACTCCGGGGGCACCGGGATGCCCGACTACGGCGACGCCCCGGCCGCGGGACCCATGTTCGTGATCGAAACCCCGTTCTTTTCCAATCGGTCCATGTGGCACCTCATCATGGGTGGGGTGTTCGAGCGCTATCCCCGGCTCAAGGCGGTGTTCACCGAACAGGGCTTCGGCTGGGTGCCCGACGTGCTGCGCCGCCTCGACGGGCTGCACGCCCAGATGGCCAAGACCGGGCGCAGCGGCGAACTGGGCTTCTCCGCCGAGGCGGTGCTACCCGAGAAGCCCAGCTTCTACTTCGAGCGCAACATCTGGATCGGCATCAGCTTCCCCGGCCCCAACGAGATGCGCGTGCTCGACCAGGTGGGCGACCACAAGGTGATGTGGGGCTCCGACTACCCCCACCGGGAGGGCACCTACCCCTACAGCCGGGAGGGCATCCGCTACGCCCTGCACGACCGCGACGAAGAGTCGATGCGCCGCATCTTGGCCGGCAATGCCGCCGAAGTGTACAACTTCGACCTCGACGCCCTGGCCCCCCTGGCCGCCGAGCACGGCCCCACCGTGGCCGAGATCGCCGAACCCCTCTCCGAAATCCCCCCCGACGCCACCTCCCCCGCCTTCATGGGCAAGTAGCCGTTCTGGGGTGCCGGAGCCTGTCCAGGTGCCATGCCCACGACCCTGACCGACGCCGACGAGGGATTCCTTCGTGAGGCGATAGCCGCGTCGTTCACATCCCGTGAGCGGGGTGACCACCCCTTCGGGGCCACCTTTGTCGACGCCGCCGGCAACGTTCTGGCCGAAGGACTGAACAGCGTCGTCACCACCGGGGATGTCACCGGGCATGCGGAAGCCAATCTCGTGCGCGAGATCGGGTTGAGGCTTGCTCCCGAAGTCATAGCCGCCGGCACCGTCTACACCAGTTGCGAGCCGTGCGCCATGTGCGCCGGGGCCCTCTACTGGGCGGGTGTGAACCGCATTGTGTACGCCATGAGCCAGGCCGACCTCATGCAGATCGTCAACATGGCCGACCCCGATAACCAGACCATGCTCGAAATCGGATGCCGAGCAATCCTGGCCACCGGCCACCGCCCCATCGAAGTGCTCGGCCCCTTCCTCTCCCACGAAGCCACCCCCGCCCACCACAGCTTCTGGAACGCATAGAGCTATCTTTGGCGCTTCGGCAAAGACAGGAGGGGGAACATGAGCGAGAGCTGGCAACGAGCGAGGATCATCCCCATCTCGGGCATTCGCGGCGACCGGGAGGCGGAACAACGGGCCACGTCGGCGGTGCTTGCGGTCCTGACAATAGTTCGCCCGTTCTCCAAGGCGTTGCTGACACCGCTTGGGGCATCGAAGGCGGACCGGGCTCTCGTGGAGGCGTTCGTCGAGCCCCAGATCAAGGCCGAGTCGGGGACAAGGATCCGGCCTGACGGTCTGATCCGGGTGACACATGGATCAAGAGACCCGTGGGTGGCCCTCGTGGAGGTCAAGACCGGGGCTTCGAGACTCGAGGCAGAGCAGGTCAACGCCTACTGGGACGTTGCTCGTTCCGAGGGGTTCGACTGCGTGCTCACGATTTCCAATGAGATTGCACCGTCGCCAGGCGTGCATCCCACCGAGGGCCTGAGAGTCCGGTCGAACTCCAGGGTCCAGGTCCACCATTCGTCCTGGACTCGCCTGCTCACCGAAGCGGTAAAGGAGAAGACGCACCGAGGCATTGATGATCCCGAGCAGGAGTGGATCCTGGGCGAACTCATCCGATACCTGCGCCACCCGGCGTCCGGGGTCGTGGACTTCGACGACATGGGCACAAACTGGACAACCGTTCGCGACGGAGCCCGTGATGGGACGCTCAACAGTCGCGACGATGCAGTGGTTGACATCGCCCAGCGCTGGGACCAGCTCCTGGGCTACATCTCGCTGCGACTCGGCGCCGACATCGGCGCCGACGTGACCGAGGTGATCCCCCGCTCCGAGCGCAACGATCCGAAGCTACGCACGAAGCACATCGTCGACACCTTGTGCGCCAACGGCCAACTGGAAGGCACGCTGCGCATCCCCAACACCGCGGGAGACCTTGAGATCGCCGTCAACCTCAAGGCTCGGCAATGCGTCACGACCGTGCAGCTCGACGCCCCCTCCGACAAGGGCGCACGGGGCAGAGTGAGTTGGCTCACCCGCCAGCTTCGCGACTGTCCTCCGAACCTGGTCATCGAGGCCTACCCCAAGAACGCATCCTCAGGAATTGCCGGAACCCTGTCGGCGGTGGCCGAGGACTCCTCGTTGCTGGTGGGCGCCGACGGAAAGCCCCCGCACCGTTTCCGCCTGATCGCCCGCACGGAACTCGGACCGAATCGCCATAGCGGCAAAGGCCGCGGCTTCGTCGAATCGGTGACTGCCGCCATCGAGTCGTTTTACGGCGATGTCCTGCAAGACCTCACCTCTTACCAGCCCAAAGCGCCGAAACTCCGACCCCAACCCGAGCCCGACGAGGCCGAACAACTGCCGTCCGTGCCTCTCGTCAACCCAACCCCCCAAAACCCTCCCATCACCAACGAAGGTGATGACCCAATGGCCGCCACAGAGCCCAACACCTGGTCCACTGGGACTTGACGATGAGTTCCGAGGGTCGGCGCTAGCACTTGCCTAGTGGTGTCTCGCAAGCACCACACGTTGAACCCCAAGACCCGCCAGTGCCTCATGGCCTTCAAGCCGGATACCGTACCCTTCCTTTGCGGACAAATGAGCTGACCTTGAGTTAGATCTTGGGTGTAGCACCTGCAAATGGCCGTTGTGCCGTTCTACCTACCGCAAATTTCCTCAGAATATAGCTATTTCTCCAGAAATTCAGGGGGCTATTGTCACCCGGCTCGGTATACTTGCATGCATGGAGTTTGACACTTCCAACGGCACAGTTTCGGGCACAGCTTCTGGCTCGCCGGGCGGGGTGCGGGATGCGGTGGCGGCGATGGTTGCTGAGTTCGAGTTGCAGGATTTCTCGGAGTTGGATGCCTCTGGGGTGATCAAGAGGGTGTTGGAAACCGACATGGTCCGCCGTCAGATCGAAGCGCACTTGGCCGGGTTGTTGGTCCGGTTGGGGGAACTCGCCGGCGACGACACCGTGGAGGCGGTGTGCCAGCAGTTCGGTTTGGCTTCTCGCAAGGCCAAGCGTCAGGCGAAGACGGCCAAGGGGTTGCGGGCACTGCCGGATGTGTTGGATGCCGCAAGGGATGGGTTCATCACCATGGATCATGCCGAGTTGATCGCCGCCTCCCACGAACGCGCCCCCTTACGCGATGGTGACGGGTACGAACTGGTCAAGTTGGCCCTGACCCAGTCGTTCGACCAGTTCCGCCGGTCGCTGGCCACCCGGGAGAACCAGAGGATGGCCGCCGATGGGATGACCCGCACCGAACGCCAACACACCCGCCGCACCGCCAAAGTGTTCGACGGGGACAACGACATGGTCATCCTCCACGCCGAACTCGACGCCATCAACGGTCAACGCGTCAAAACCGCCCTTTCGGCCATGAGCAGCCGACTGCTCCACCACGACAGCAAGACCGGCCAGGAACGGTCGTTCATGCAACGCAACGCGGATGCCCTCGTCGCCCTCATCACCCAACAACCCGCAGGCAACCGCCCCGACACCGACGGTGAGGCTTCCAATGGCACCGATTGCGGGCCGGTGCCGCATGAGACGACGTTGGTGGTCACCGCCGAGTGGGATCCGATCTACGGGGTGCTCCAAGACGCCGAACTCATCGACGGGACCCCCATCGACATCGAAGAACTCCGCCGCCTGGCCTGCGACGCCGACATCATCCCCACCATATTCGGCACCGACGGCCAACCCCTCTACCTCGGCCGCACCCAACGCGCCCCCAACCAAGCCCAACGCATGGCCCTATACGCCCGAGACCAGGCCTGCGTCGACTGCGGCCTCGCCGCCCAAGCCTGCGACATCCACCACATCCTCCCCTGGGAACACGGCGGACCCACCAACATCGACAACCTCGTCCTGCTCTGCCCCACCTGCCACCGCAAAACCCACCGCAACCACCACCCCACCGGACACCGCCGAAGACCCACACCCCGAGCCCCCGTGAGCTGCCAATAAGGGGTGCCGACCCGCCCGCTGAGCGAGATCCTGCAGCACCCTGCCTGAGAAATTCTCGAGAGGACCGACTCTGCCATCCACAAGAGAGTTGAATTCGGTGCTCAGGTCGGGGATACTAGGCGCATACCTACTCAGCGCTACGGTGGCTGAGTTCGGAGCCCGCCTCACCAGGCGGGCTCTTGTCATTTGCGGGCCTACTGGTCCCTGATCGAGGGCCTGGGGTGGGATTCCAACCCGCACGCCCGCGGCACTGCGGCATTCGGTCGGTTCAGCCTTGGTCGGTCGGGGTGAAGCTGAACACCGTTCGGCTCTTCAGTGGTACACCGGGCGACAGTATGGGGCACTCGAAGGACGGCTCATTGACGGCGTTCGGAAAGTACTGGGGCTCGAGACAGACACCTGCTCGAGGACCGTAGCCACCGCTGGCGGCGGAGCCATCCAGGAGATCTCCCGTATAGACCTGAAGGCCGGGTAGATCGGTCTCCATTGTCATGACGAGATCACGGCTCGGAGACGCGAGTTCGACCGTTCCCCCCTGGTCGAGGGCAAAACAGTGGTCCACCTCGCGGCGAACTTGGGCGGTGTCACCAAGCATGGCTCCGCCGAGAAAGTCGAGCCCGAGGGCGGACACGGGTAGCAGGCGACCTGTTGGTATCTTCCCCTCGTCCACCTCGACAACGTGCGAGGCATCGATGCGGAGGGCGTGACCGTCAACCGAGTCGGTCGTACCGAGGTTCCAGTAGGGGTGCGTGGTCAGGGAAATCGGCGTCGCCTCGTCAGCAACCGCGATCCACTCGAATGCCAGCGTGTTGCCGCCCAGTCGCCACGTCACTGCGACATCGAGGTTGCCGGGGTAGCCGCCATCGCCGGCTTCGTGGCGCGTTGCGAACGTCACGGCGGCAGCTTGGCGGTCGACATCAAAGTCCCAGGCTCGTGTGCCGAGACCTCGCGGGCCGCCGTGGAGGTGGTGGGGACCCTCGTTCGGCTCCAGGACGTGAACAGTTCCGTCCAGCTCAAAGTGGGAGTCTCGAATCCGATTTGCCACCGGCCCGACGGTGCAGCCGAAGTAGGGGCGATTGGACCAGTAGCTGGTGACGTCACGATGGTGGAGGCAAACGGAGCGTTCACCGCCACCCGTCCGTACCGTCAACTTCCACAGTGAGGCGCCGACGTTGAGCAACGTCGCGGTGAGCGAATCGCTCGCCATTTCAATCGCCCACAGTTCAGCCTCGCGGCCCGAACTGACCCTGGACACGCTGACACTCATGTGGACCCACTCCTTCCTGCCACTATCGCAACGGCCGGTCCGCACCGATCGCCACCACCGACAAAGCTCCCCCGGAACTTCACCAGGCGGTCACTTGTCTTGTTCAGGCCTCCATGCCCCTGGTCGAGGTGCCCGGGGTGGGACTTGAACCCACACGCCCCCGTGGGGGCCGGGGGGTTTAAGCCCCCTGCGTCTGCCTATTCCGCCACCCGGGCCCAGCTCGCCCAGACTACCGACCCCGGTTGAGGCTCAAGGGCGGGAAAGCTGCTGAGCGCACCACTCCGGATCGGGAAATGAGGATTGCGTTCCGGCTCGGGTTACCGAGTGGCTGGCGCAGGTGATGCCCAGGCGGACGGCCTGATCGTCGTCGAGACCAGCGGCGACACCGTAGGCAAATGCCCCCACGAAGGCGTCGCCGGCGCCGGTGGTGTCCACCGCGTCGACGGCGGGCGCTGGCAGTCGCGTGACGGTGCCGTCAGCTCCCACGATCGCCACGCCAAGCTCGCCGAGGGTGACCACCAGGCGAGCGTCCGTAGCGGTGGAGAACTCAGCGAGGGCGACATCGTCGTCGGCCGAGGACCCGGTCAGCGTTCGGAACTCCACCTCGTTGGGCACCAGCCAATCGGTGGCCGCCAGCAGCTCCTGTTCCAGCGAGGCGGCCGGGGCCGGATTGAGGATGGTGGGCACGCCCCGACTGCGAGCCGCCTCGAAGCCTGCGGTGGTGACCGATTGGGGAATCTCCAACTGGCCCACCACCACCTGGGCCTCGAAGGCCTCAACACCTCGCCGGGCCTGCTCGGGCTCCATGGCGTGGTTGGCTCCGGGCACAATGATGATCCGGTTCGACCCGTCGGGCTCGACCCAGATCGGGGCCACCCCACTCGATCCTTCCACCCGATGCACCTGAGAGATGTCGATGCCCAGCGAGACGAAGTTGTCCACGGTCATGTCGCCGTAGCCGTCGTTGCCCAGGCAATTGACCATGGCCACCTGGGCCCCGAGGCGGCGGGCCATCACCGCCTGGTTGGCGCCCTTGCCCCCGAAGCCCATCTGAAACCGGCTGCCCACCACGGTCTCGCCGGACTCCGGCAGACGGTCGGCATAAGTGACGAGATCGATCATCGTTGAACCGATGACGACCACGCACGGTGCGGACGCCTGTCCCATGGTGGAGCCTCCCTCTATCTGCCGGACATAGCGGTCTGTCGGTGCCAGCATACGGTTTCGACCGACAGAGCCGATTCGCCGTGCTCTACCGTTGGTCGCCAACACTCCAATGGAGTGGACCGAGTCCCCTGAATCGAACAAGCCACAGGAGTCGCCGACGTGTCACGAGGTCGCTACTGGGACGCACCCGTTCTTCGCTCCGTGCTTCCCGTCGTCGAAACATCACGTCACGTGGAGACCCGGCCGGAGGGCATTGGCCAGGTTGCAGATTGGATGGCCTACGAGGAGTTCGTCTTTCCGACGGGCGGCATCGGCGGCCCCTTCCCCTTGGGCCAAGACCCCGACCGCGTGATCGACATCACCATGTTCATCGCCACACAGAACTTTGCCTTCAGCGATTTCGACACCGGAGTGAAGTTCGAGGCCGACCGCCACGGCACGACCTACTCGGACACCGAGGCCATGTTCGCCCGGGTGATGGATGCCCTGGACGCGGGGATCCCGCTGCTCGACGGTGCCTACCTGGCCGATATCAGCCGCCGCGACCTCGAGGACATCTTCCACGGGAACATCGAGATGCCCATGCTCGACGAGCGGGTGAAGATCCTCCACGACGTGGGAGCCACCCTGACCGAAAACTACGACGGGAAGTTCCACCGGTTCGTTCGAGACTGCCAACCGGCCATGTATGCGGACGGAGACGGGCTGATGGAGCGGTTGATCGGCGAGTTCCCCCGGTTCGACGACATGAGCGTCCACCGGGGCCACCAGGTGCGGCTCTACAAGCTCGCCCAATTGGCCCTGTGGGCGCTGCACATCGCGCTACGAGGCCATGGCTGGCAGGTGAGCGACATCGACCGGATGACCGCCTTTGCCGACTACATCGTGCCGGTGGCGCTGCGGCGGATGGGCATCCTGGGCTACACCGACGAGCTGGAAGCCGACATCAACGCCGGCGTCCCGCTGCTTCGCGACTCCGAGGAGGAGATCGAGATCCGGGCCCACACGCTGTACGCCACCGCCCTGCTGACCGACGCCATCAACGAGCTGCGACCCCCAAGCCTCCAGTTGATCATCCCCCAGGTGGACTACCGGCTGTGGAAGGCCTTCCACGCCACCTTCTGGCCCCACCACCTCACCCAAACGATCATGTACTAACCGGCCCGTCAAGCTCTCCGGAGCAACAATCACGCCGTGGCAGTCGGGATGCTCGTATCTTCGAGGACAATAGCCTTGTCGGAATTGCCTCGACTTTCGTGCCCTTGTAGTGCAAGATTCTAGAGTGCTCCAGCTCGAGATTGCCCAAATCGAGGAACTACCGGTTGATGAGCTGGGACTTCTCATACTCGAGGACATCCACTCCTCAGATGTACGAGACGCCCACGACTACTGGCTGAACTACGGCAATGGCAACGTCTATGCGGGAACAGCCGTGCCACAAGCGATTCAGGAGGCCCTCGCCTGGCTCATGAGCAGAGGCCTGCTGGTGCCCGATTTGGACCGACACAATCTGCATTCCATTGCCGTGAGTCGCGCCGGCAAGCTTGCCATAACTGAGGGAATCGACCGCGTGCGGGCAGAGCATCGGCTTGCTGAGGGGCTACATCCCGAGATCGAGCGCCGAGCCCGGCCCCAGTTCTTGTTGGGGGAGTACGAGCAGGCGATATTCGTGTCACTGAAAGCCGTCGAGGTCAGAGTACGGGAATTGAGCGACCTCGGCGATAACGTCGTTGGGGTTGACCTCATCAATCAGGCATTTGGCAATGATGGTGTGCTGGTTGATGGCAATGCCGTCACAGGTGAACGCGAGGGTCGCCGAGCCTTGTTCGCGGGGGCCTACGCGGTTCTGCGGAATCCCGCTGGTCACCGAGATGTGAACTACGACAATGTGGCAGAGGCGGCCGAGGCTGTGACAACGGCGAGCCTGCTCATGAGGATTCTCGACTCCATAGAGCCGGCAGCGTCCTGATTCAGGTCCGCCGCCTGTGCATCAGAGATGGCGCAGTGCTGCAACAGATCTCCGGAGTCCGGAAACTGCAAGGCGATCAAGGACCTCTTCAGTTGTCATGGGCGGGTTCCTGAGGTCTGCGGCCTGTTGGTTCACGACGGTCGAGACGGCTGCTGGGGCAAGGTCAACCAGGTGTAGGACGAAGTCGTCTGCGGTCTGTGTTTCGATGTTGAAGGGTGCGAGCGCATCGGGCGGGAAGTCGGTCGCGTTATCGGTCACGATGACCTCTGCACCCGCAACGATCGCGGCTGCGAGCACGTGTCGGTCGTCGGGGTCTGGTAGGGCGAGCACTTCGGTGAGGCCTTCGTAACCGGTTACGAGGCTGTCCGGGACTGCGTCGCACATCAGCTGACGCGTGCGAGCGAGGTCCGCGTGGGAGAGGTCCGGATAGCGCCGGAGGACTGATCCAACCATTTCATCGAGGATTTGGTCGGTCCACCGGGCACGGAAGAGGCCGGTCATGCCCAGGCGGACGAGCAGATCGCGCAGGCCCTGAGGATGCAGCACACATGCGTCGTAGATCGCAGTGAACGCCACGGCAGCTTCAGACCGCGGCTAGTAGTCGAAGCCGAGTCGCTGTGCTTCGGCAGCGAGTTCGCTAGCCACAGCAAGACGGTCAGTATCGTCACGGCGCTTGTATTCGAGAAGATCAGTCAGGAGAACGCGTCGGCGGTTGCCGACACGACGGTGGGGGATTTTACGGGCCTCAAGGAGGCCGACAAGGTATGGGCGAGACACGTTCATCAGGTCAGCTGCTTGCTGCGTGGTGAGCTCAGCGTGGACGGGTGCGACGGTGACGGCATGGCCATTTGCTATCTGGACAAGGATGTCAGCCAGCAGATGCAGCGCCGGGGCGGGCAGTTCGATCGTTGTCGGATCCTCACCCTTGGCTGTGAGCAGAAGCGTCGTGGCGGTGAGCGGCGCTGGGTCGCGGAGGAAACGACCCAAGATGTCGACCGCTTCGGCGGCTTTGGCAACTGTATCGTCGTCCGGGACCGCCAAGCGGTGGTCAAGAACAGGTGCGCTGGCCATCTCAGATCACTCCTTCACAGCGTTGCTCGGACCTTATGGCAGTATGGCGATTCATCTTGTGCGGGGTTCTGTCGAGCCCCGCTAGCGTCAGGCTACCATTATCCGCAATATTCGCAATAGCAGAAATGGGCGAATCTTCAGGAACCAGTCCAATGCCAAGGCTGCCGTCACAGCCGAGTGCCTGCTGAAGGCGAGGAAGGATGCAAAGGCGAGATGTTGTACGGGCGGGAGCGGAGCGTCGGGCGGCGAAATCACTCGGTGGCGAGGTCAGGGTCGCCGAATCCGGCGCGGGCCTCCTCGCACACCTCCTCGGTGACCGCAGCCAGCATCTCCCTCCGCAGCGCGTTGACTCCGCCGAGTGCATCCAGCACGGCTCTCAACTCCTCACAATCCACGGTTCTGCGCTACGCGCTGCACCTCTCCCGCCTGCACTCGCAACAGAGTCGAGAGACTTGCCCACCCTGTTTTGCGAACGCTCCGGCCTAGAGCGGCGGCCCTTGACATTGAGGGGTGGGCTCATTCCGCCGCTGCGATCTCTGCGAGTAGGGCGCTGGCATCACGCCGTCGCACCAAGCCTTCTTCAGTAGCCCGTTCAACCGATTCCGTGAGCCGCTCAGGCATCACTGCGCCGATGGAATCGCGAATGGCAGCGGCGACCGTCAAGGAACCGATGCCGTAGTACTCGGTCAGGTCTGCTGGGTCGGTTCGGGTGTGCACGAGTTCGATGTGTGCGGGGAGTTCTCGCCGCACGCGGCGGGGCGTGCCGACCTTGATTCGGCGTGGATTGACGAAAGCCAGATCGTGGAGGGCAAGCACGCTTTCGCCGACAAGGTGCGCCTCTTGTCCCACTCTCAGAACCGCCTCTGCAAACGGTGCATGGTCGCCTCCGTCGATCCCCTCGACGCGATACAGCCCTCTGGCGACGTTGGACATGCCTCCGCGTGCCGCAAGTTTCCGCACCTCTACGGCCGGCACCCCAACGGACCTGGCCATCTCGGTTGTGAGGAAGCCGTGATGATTGGCCGCCAAAGCGTAAAGCGCAGACCGGTATCCCGAACGGTCCATCGCCTCCACGACGCTGGCACGAAGAGTGATCTCTCGCGCCGCCTCGGAGATCGCTTCCCGAAACCCCTCGGACTGGGCAACCTCCTCCAGGCGGGACGCAATCATCGTTGCGAGCCGATCCTGCATGCCCTTGGTCGCCTCGGCAAGCAACGGATCAAGCACCTCACCCAGCCGGGCCTGCATGCGCTCCAGCTCTCGACCGATGGCCCCGCCCTCGGTGACCATCAAGTCAGCATGGGCGGCAAAGCGGACCACTGGGGCACTGCTGTCCTGGGTCATTGTCACTAGCGTACTGTTTACAGTACTGTTTTGCCAATCCCTAAAGGCACCTCAGGCAGTACTGTACTGACCAGACATCAGCCATCACGACGGTGTAACGACGACCTCACCATGGTGGGCAGTAGCTGAACACCTACGCGAAATTGGTGAGTTAGCGTGGGGTGATGACGGCGGCTTTGCGTGCGCTTCTCGGTGGGGCTGATCGCCTGGTGGTGGTGGACACCGAGACCACTGGCGTCTACTCGGCGGATCGAGTGATTGAGATCGCTCTGGTCACGATGTCCCCCAACGGGGAGATCGTGGACGTGTGGGACTCGCTCATCCAGCCCGGACGTGCGATCTCGGCCACCCACATCCACGGCATCACCGCCGCCATGGTTGAGTCAGCGCCGAACTTCGATGATGTTGCCGCGGATGTCGCCATGCGCCTCGACGGCGCGGCCGTGGCCGCGCACAACCTCCCGTTCGACCATCGCATGCTCGGCTACGAGTTCAGTCGGATTGGTGGGTTGCTTGATGTCCACGCTGGAATCGACACCCTTCGCGCAACTGGAGCGAAACTCTCGGCCGCGTGCGCCGTCCACGGCATTGACCTTGGAGAGGAGCACCGCGCCCGCAATGATGCACTGGCCACCGCAGAGCTGCTGTGCTCGGTGGCACCGGCGTGCCACCCCGGAGCACCTGCGTCGGCACGGGTCAGACTGCGCCCGACAGGCCGGGTGCTTCGCCGTGAAGACGCGGCGCCGATTCGGCTTCCGGCTTCTCCCTATATCGCGAACCAGGCCGCCCACCTTGCCCATGACGGCGCCGAGCCCGCCGTGTTGGCGTATCTCGAAGTACTGGCTCGAGCGGTAGAGGATCTTCACCTCGATCGCGACGAACGGGCCGAACTGGCCGACATTGCCCGAACGGTCGGACTCGATGACGCCCATGTCGGTCAGGCGCACCGCCGGTTCGTCCATGAGTTGATCGATGCCGCGTTGGCCGACCATGTGCTGACATCAGATGAGTACGACGCTCTGGTTCGGGTCGGAAGGGCATTGGACGTCGACCAAAGCCTCATCGAGACCCGATTGCGTCAATGGAGAGAGCGGTCAGGCTCCATCCGGATCGAGGCCGGCATGAGCGTCGTGTTCACAGGTGACCATCCGATATACGACCGCGACCAGTTGGAAGCTCATGCTGTCTCCTTCGGGCTTGAGGTCCAGAAGAACGTCACGAAGCAGACCAGCCTGGTCGCGGCGCTGGAGCCTGAGACCAATTCTGGCAAAGCAAAGAAGGCACGGAAGTACGGGATACCCATCGCGGCGATCGATGACTTTCTGACGGCTGCGCCGGGCAAGGAGATACCCGCTCGTACGGTCGAAGGCGCCCGCAAATCCATAGAGTGTCCGGTCTGCCTGAAGACGTGGACGGTCGACGCCCGTTCCTCCCAACGGCAGTCCAAACCCTGCACCGATTGCCCAGGCCGTCAGACGAAACGGCGATAACCTGCATAGCGTCTGCGCCACCATTGACGGATGCCGCCGGCCGGCACTCACCGGTGTTTCCCAACCCCTAATTCATTCACCAGGTGGCCGTTACCGGGGGTCGAGGGAGCGGCGGAGGAGTTTGCCGACTTCGTTGCGGGGGAGGGTGGGGCGTCGCTCGAAGCGGACGGGCACCTTGTAGGGGGCCAGGGCGGCTCGGCAGGCCTGCTCCAGTTCCTGGTCGGTCACCGGCGCCCGTTCCACCACGAAGGCCACCGGCACCTGGCCCAGCCGATCATCGGGCTCGGCCACCACAGCGGCCTCGCTCACCTGGGGCAGGGCGGCCAGCACCTCCTCCACCTCGGTGGGCACCACCTTGTTGCCGCCCCGGTTGATCACGTCGCCCAACCGGCCCTCGATCCACACAAACCCCTCGTCGTCCAGCCGGGCCAGATCACCGGTGCGGATGTGGTCGTCGGCAGTGAGGCGCCCGGCCAGAGCCGCTCGCCGGGTGTCGTCCCACACCAGCGGGGGCCGTACCACGAGTTCCCCCACGCCGTTGGCGTCCGGAGCTTCGATGCGCACGCTCACGCCGGGGTGGGGACGCCCGGCCGCGCCGATCTTGTCGGGATGCTCCCGGGCGTCGGCCGCCGTCCAGCCGATCACCTCGCCCATCTCGGCCTGGCCGTAGCCGTTGAGCACCACCACACCGAACCGGTCGGCGAACCGCCGGGCCTGGAACGGCGACAGCGGGGCCGTCACCGACCGCACGTACTTCAGCTCCCCCAGATCAGCAATGTCGGGATCGTCGTTGAGCATGGCCATGGCCGCCGGCGGCAGGATGGTGGAGCGGATGCGGTGGCGGCGCACCAAGGTGGCGAAGTCGGCCGTGGTGAAGCGGTCCATCACCACCAACGCCGCCCCGGCCCGTAGACCGAACAGGGCGTTGTAGATGCCCGCATTGAGGGCCATCGACACCGGAATCAAGTTGGGTGTCGGCCGCTTGGCCGGGCCTTCGCCGGTGGCCCGCTTGCCCCGCAGAGGCTCCAGCACCCGGTCGATGATCTCCAGGTAGCCCTCGTGGGTGTTGAGCACCGGCGTGGGATCGCCACTGGTGCCCGACGTCCACAGCACAAAGGCGGCGTCCTGGTCGTACACCGTGCAAGCCGCGTCCCGGCCCTTCACGGGGCCGAGGTCGACAGGGTGAATGCCCTCGGCGTCGATCATCAAAGCAGGGCGAAGTCGACTCACCACCTCGGACACCGCCTGATCGGGGAGCCGCGGGTTGATCGGCACGAACACCCCCCCGGCCTCCCAGACCGCCGCCATGGCCAACACCACCTCGGCACCCCGCTCGAGATTGACGGCCACGCCTCGCTCCCGGCAGCCCAGGTCCGCCAGCCGCCGGGCCATCGAGCGGACCTCACGTCGGACCTCGCCCGCCCGCCACGTGCGGTCGAGGTCATGGAGCAGCGGCTCTTCGTCGTCGAACGGATGGTCCAGCACCAGATCGGTCAGGTTGGGTCGCCGTTCGTCCCGTTGGCCCATCAGGGGTGACGCCCCTTCCGGTCGGGGCTCATGACCCCGACATGGCCTCGAACCGCTGCACCAGCGCCTCCAATGCCTCGGCGGCAGTGGTCGCCCCGCCGGGGGGTGCAGGCAAGCGGACCGGTCCGTGCTCCCGGCTGGGCAGCAAGATGGTGGCGTGGCCGGGGCAGGTGATCTCCCCCCGCTGGTTCTCGCCGAAGACGTCGAGATCCACCGCCGGGGCCCCCTGGTCGGTGCGGTACTTGCGGGTCACCGTCCCCCGCATCCAGTGGGTGTCCCCCACGTAGTTGAACCGGCGGAACTCCACGTCGAGCGCGGCCAGCCAGGCGTCGTCGCCCATCCAGTCGGTACACAAATGCACCAGCCACGTCTCCCGCATCCTGCCGTAGTCGTAGATGGCGGGATTGCCCGCCCGACGGGCCCACTCGGGATCCCAGTGCACCCGCTGGTGGACGTCGGGGATGTTGAGATCGTCAGGCCGGAAGAACCCCGGCACCCGCCGACGCTGCTGCGCAGCCAACCGCAGCGCCTTGACCCCGTAGAGGCCCATGCCCATGCCGGTGTGCCACACCACGATGTCGGTCACCCGCAGCGGCCCCTTGACCAGCGGGGGCAGCTCGTCGCCCTCGGCCACGTCCTCCCACCACCGGGGTTCGGCCCCCCGGCGGCGCTCGGCCTCGCCCCGGACCGCCTCGGCGATATCCTCGATCTGCTCGTCGGTGTAGGGGTCGATCACCACACCGTCGTACTTGCCCCCACCCTTATCGGCCCGACGCTCCACCGCCCCCCGGTCGGTGCGGATCATCAACCGATACTGGGCCGACAGCACCGTGCCGGGGGTGGCGAACACCTCGGCGGTCCACTCGTGTACGGTGCGGGCGGCGAACTCGCTCGACTTGTCGTGGACCCCGACCAAGGCGTTGCGGCGGGTGACCCGCATCCCCGGTCGCAACGGCGCCCACCACTCCCGGAAGCTGCCCGAGTAGTAGGCGTGGGCCCCCTTGAGGGGATCGCCCTTGAGCAGCGCCTTGGTGTCGGGGTCGAGCCGGTGTACCTCGTTCTCACCGATGAGGGTGTCGCCCCCGTTCATGTTGGGCGAGGCGATCGGACCACCCCACACGGTGCCCGCGCCGTAGTCGGGATCACACCACAACGGGTTGTCGTCGCCGAAGGCCTCGGCCACGTGGCGAAAGGCGTCGGTGTCGGGGCGGCGATACCACGGGGGTTGCGGATGGGGCTGGGCAATCCCGATCCGAGCCCGCAGCCGGGCAATGGCCTCATCGGTGATCGCGCCGGCGTCTCCCACAGACCGGACTGTAGTGAAGGCACCTCTGTGGCGGGGGCCGGCGTTGAGTAGTGTGCCCGCATGACTCAAGACGAAAGGGCGCAACGGCGCCTGATGGACGGTGAGGCCTGGAACGACTTCTGCGAGACCCTGCGGGCCGCAGGCCAGGTGGTGATCGATCGCACGCCCAACGCCGACGAGCAGGACAGGGTGGAGGGGTTCCGCTACGTCACCCGCATGTCGGTGATGGCCTACGGCCGCTGCATCGAGAACCTCCCCCCGATGGTCAAGATGCCCATCCGGGTGCTCAAGCCGCCCCCGGTGGGGGGCCAGGGCGTCCAGTCCCCCGACCAGGACCACGTGGTCCAGGCCATCGACGCCACCAAGCGCTACCGGGTCACCGGCCAGCGGGGCTCGGCCCCCTACGTCCACATGTCGGCCTGGACGCCGAAGGTGCCCGAGTGGGTGGGCGTGGAGTCGGTGGGCGAACGGGCCGTGGCGGTGCTGGAGGAGTTCAACCCGAGCTGGTCGAGCACACCGTTCACCGCCCTGTTGGACGAGTTCACCGACGGCGCGGGCAACGTGGACTTCGTGTTGTCGGTGGACGACCCCGGCGAGGACAACTGGATGCAGATCGCCCCGGAAACCCGGGAGCTGATGATGCGGGTCGTGTACGACGACCGCAAGACGCAGTCCACCCCGAGGCTGATGATCGAACCCCTCGAGCCCATGGCCCTGAACCTCACGCCCGGCGCGGCCGAGATGTCCAAGCGGCTTTCCATCGCCGGCCAGATGGTGCTGTCGGTGCAGTCCGACTACGCCGACTGGACCGACACGCTGCTGGAGAACGAGAACCAGCTCCAGCTCACCAACGATCACTACCTCCGGGTGGGCGGCTCCCCCGACGACCGCCACTTCGAGTTCGGCTACTGGCGGGTGGGCGACGGCCAAGCCCTGGTGGTGGAGTTCAGCCCGCCGGTGTGTCGCCACTGGAACTTCCAGTTGTGCAACCACTGGATGGAGAACCTGGCCAACTACCTCACCGGGCAGGGATACGCGTCCTCCCAGGACGTGGAAGCCGACCCCGACGGGGTGGTGCGCATCGTGGTGTCGGCCGAGCAGCCCCCCTCCGGGGTGTGGGTGGACACCGCGGGCCGTGACCACGGGGTCATGGGGCTGCGCTTCGTGGAGCCCGAATCACCCCCGCAGATCACCACCAGGCTGGTGAACGTGGCCGATCTCGGCTGACGGGTCCGTCAGCCCTTCCACTCGATGTCGTAGTCGTCGAACCAGAAGCGGGCTTCCCGGATGGCGTTGGGTTCGGTCCGCAGGCCCAGATCCTGGTTGAGCTGCTCGGGAGTCGGTCCGATCTCCCGGGCGATGTCCACCAGGCCGTCCAGATCGAGGTCGTAGCAGCGCACCGCGTTGAGGCCCAACAAGAGCCGGGTCTCCTCCACCGGCACGGCCTGGAAGTCGGTCTCCAGCCGGGTGACGGTGTTGGGCCACGAACCCTCCGGGTGGGGATAGTCGGTGCCCCACATCAGGGCGTCGATGCCGTTCAAGTAGCGGCGGCGGATCTCCACCTTGCTCATGGTGGACGCCCCGATGAACACGTTGGTGCCCACGTACTCCGACGGCAGGCGCTGGATGAGCCCCTTGGTGCGTGAACTCATCTTCTTGACCTTCCAGTTGCGGCCCCCGAACATGGCGTCGGCCTTGTAGAGCAGGTCGCCCAGCCACCACGAGCCGCACTCCACCGGCACGTACTTGAGGTTGGGGAACCGGTCGAACGCCCCGGAGAACAGCAACTGCCACAGCGGGCGGTGGGTCCAGAACGGCACCTCCTGCATGTACTGGGCCATGTTGTCGTTGTAGGCCTCGGGGTCGGCTTCCCCCGAGTGGGTGTGGACCACCAGGCCGGCGTCGGCACAGGCGGCCCACACCGGGTCGTAGGAGCCGTGGCCGTAGGACGGATTGTCGTGCCACCGGGTGGGGATCATGATGCCCCTGATGCCCGGCTTGCCCGCCAGCGCCTCGATCTCCCGCACCGCTTCGTCCACGCCGTGGGTGATGGGCACCAGCGCCACCCCGGCCCGCCGGGGCGGGTTGGTGGCGCAGAACTCCTCCAGCCAGCGATTGTGGGCCCGGGCGCCGGCCCAGGCCAGGCGGGAGTCGGTGATCATCCCGGCCGACAGTCCGGCCCCGAACGGGGGCGACTCCATGCCGGTCACGGCGTCGCCGTCGGCGAAGATGATCTCGCCGGCCACGCCGTCGGCGTCCAGCGTCTTGTCGCGGATGTCGGGGTCGTAGGCCCCCTTGAGGCCGACCTCGTTCTCCCGCTCCCACTGCTCCACGTACTCGCCGTTCAGTTCCTCGACCATGGCCCGGTGCTGGTGGCGGGTGACCAGCCATTCGTCGAACTCCGGGTGATAGGCCGTCTCCAGGTACTCCCGGTAGTCCTCCACGAACAGACCGGCGTGCGTGTCCGACGAGACGATGATGTAGGGGGCGTTGCTCTGATCAACACCCTCGAGCAGCTTCGACATGGCCCCTCCCAGGAGTTCGTCTGTGCCGTTCGGCATTTCTTCTCGGCATTTCTCCGATGGCTCGAAGAGCGCCTTCACCGTTCGGCATTTGTCAGATAGCTTGTCGCCGCCATGGGCTATGTGCAAGGAGTTGGCTCTTGAAGGCCATCAAACCCCGCCGGGCCATCACCGGAATGTCGGCCATTCTTCTGCCCCACCTCGACCCCACCACGGTGGACTGGCCCGCTCTGGACGCCCACATCGCCCGCACCCACGAGGCCGGGCTCACCCCGGCGGTGAACATGGACACCGGCTATGTGCAGTTGCTGGACGCCGACACCCGCACCCAAGTGCTCGACCGGGCCTCGGCCCTCACCGGCGGCAATTTCGTGGCCGGGGCGTTCGTGGACGACGAACCGGGAGCGGCCTTCGACCTCGACGCCTACCGGGCCGCGGCCGACGAGATCACCGACCGGAGCGGACTGCCGGTGATCTTCCCGTCGCACGGTCTGAACGAACACGGCGACGACGCCTGGCTGGACGCCCACGGTCGCCTGGCCGACCACCTGGACCGCTTCATCGGCTTCGAGCTGGGCCCCATGTTCGTGCCCTACGGCCGCATCGTGTCGCTGGAGCACTACCGGGGCCTGCTGGCGCTGCCCCCGTGCATCGGGGCCAAGCACTCCTCGTTGGACCGGAGCCAGGAGTGGGACCGGCTGGCCCTGCGGGATGAGGTGCGCCCCGACTTCCTGGTATTGACCGGCAACGACCTGGCCATCGACATGGTGATGTACGGCTCGGATTACCTGTTGGGCCTGTCCACCTTCGCGCCCGACAAGTTCGCCGAGCGAGACCGCCTGTGGGCCGCGGGCGACCCCGGCTTCCATGAGATCAACGACGTGTTGCAGTTTCTGGGGCACTTCACCTTCCGCCCCCCGGTGCCCGCCTATCGCCACAGCGCGGCCGTGTTCCTGCACCTGCGAGGCTGGGCCTCCGCCCCGGCGGTACCGGCGGGCGCGCCCCGCCGCCCCGACAGCGACCTCCCCGTACTTCGCCACATCGCCGAGCGGCTCGGGGTGCGGTAGCGCCATGACCCGCATCACCCAGGTGAAGAAGCTGACCACCCCGGCCGCCCTGCAGGCCCACCTGGAGACCCTGGGCGTCCACATCCCGATGGACGCCGACGTGGATTCCGCCGGGGCGCTGGCTCGGCCGCTGACCGTGGTCGACGGTTCGGCCGGCGCCATGACCGCGCCCAACCGCTGGGCGGTGCTGCCCATGGAGGGCTGGGACGGCGAGACCGACGGACGGCCCTCCGACCTGGTGCGGCGCCGCTGGGACCGGTTCGCCGCCAGCGGTGCCGGGTTGGTGTGGGGGGAAGCCACCGCCGTGCGACCCGACGGGCGGGCCAACCCCCGCCAACTCGTGCTGGACGAAACCACCGTGGACGACATGGCCGCCCTGCGAGCCCGGTTGGATCCCTCCCAGGTCACGGTGCTGCAGCTCACCCATTCCGGACGCTACGCCCGGCCCACCGCCGCCGGGCAGGCGCCCAAAACGGCCTACCCCCATCCGCTGCTGGACGACCGGGTGGGGTCGGGGGCCGACCAGGTGCTGACCGACGAGGAGTTGGACGAGTTGGTCGAGCTGTTCGTGGACCGGGCCGTGCTGGCCGCCGACGCCGGGTTCGACCTGGTGGACATCAAGGCCTGCCACGGCTACCTGGGCCACGAGCTGCTCTCGGCCCTCGACCGGCCCGGCCCCTACGGCGGTGACCTGGAGGGGCGTACCCGCTTCCTGCGGTCGGCGATCGAGGGCATCCGCCGCCGCGCCCCGCACTTGGGGGTGGCGGTGCGCCTGTCGCTGTTCGATTTCGTGCCCCACACCGCCGGCCCCGGTGGCCGGGGGATTCCCGAAACCCAGGGCCCCTACCGGTGGGCCTTCGGCGGTGACGGTACCGGCCTCGGGGTCGACCTCGCCGAGACCCACAGGCTGTTGGCCATGCTGAGGGACCTCGGCGTGGGGCTGGTGTGCGCCACCGCGGGCAGCCCCTATTACGTGCCCCACATCCAGCGGCCCGCCTACTTCCCACCTTCCGACGGCTACCGGCCACCCGAGGATCCTCTGGTGGGGGTAGCCCGCCTGATCGCCGCCACCACCGAGGTCACCCGCCGCCACCCGGAACTGCAGGTGGTGGCCGCCGGGCTGTCGTACCTGCAGGAGTGGCTGCCCAACGTCGGCCAGACCCTGGTGGACCGAGGAGCGGCTGACGCCGTCGGCCTGGGCCGCATGATCCTGTCGTACCCCCGGATGCCGGCCGACGTGCTCAGCGGGCGCGAACTCGACCGGCGGCTCATCTGCCGCACCTTCTCCGACTGCACCACCGCCCCCCGCCACGGAATGATCTCGGGCTGTTACCCGCTGGACGACTTCTACCACCAGCGGGAGGAACGCCTCCGGCTGGCCGCGGCCAAGAAGGAAGCCCGGGTCCGACTGGGCTGAGGCTAAGCCCCTGGCAGAGCTGAGCCCCCGGCTGAGAGGAAGCACGACCCCCCGACCGGCCCCGGACCAGCTCCGGCCCGAACCCCGCCACCGCCCTCCCGGTACTGTGGGGGCACCGCCCGACCGCCCGCCACCCCCGGAGCCTCCCGTGTCCGATCTCCAGGTTGAACAGCGCGACCACATCGTGACCGTCACCCTCGACCGCCCCCCGGTCAACGCGGTGGACAACGAGGTCTTCGGGCAGCTCCACGAGGTGTTCTCCGGGTTGGGGGACGACCGAAACGTGCGGGCCGCCATCTTCACCGGGGCGGGCCGCAAGGCGTTCTGCGCCGGAGCCGACCTGAAACCCACCCGCACCAAACCCCGAGCCGAACGCCACCCCCAGGAGCTGACCGACGCCGGGCGGGTGGCCCGAGAGGCCATGTGGGCCATCATCGATTGCGACGTGCCGGTGGTGGGGGCCGTCAACGGCGCCGCCCTCGGAGCCGGTCTGGCCCTGGCCGCCTGCTGCGACATGCTGGTGGCCTCGGAGACCGCCACGTTCGGGACCCCCGAGATCAACGTCGGCCTGTTGGGGGCCAGCGCCCATCTGCTGTCGATGATGGGCCGCCACAAGGCCCGGGAGATGTTCCTCACCGGCGAGGCGGTGTCGGCCGCCGAGATGCACCGGATCGGGGCCGTTCGCGAGGTGACCGACCCCGACAGACTCATGGACACCGCCAGGGAGCTGGCCGGCGTGTTGGCGTCCAAGAGCCCGATCGCCATGCGCCTGGCCAAGGAGTCGATGAACCGCACCGAGCACCTGTCGCTGCGGGAGGCCTACCGCACCGAGCAGGACTACACCGCCCGCCTGCTGCGCTTCGAGGACTCCCGGGAGGCCCGTCGGGCCTTTCGGGAACGGCGCGACCCCGACTTCAAGTGGGAGTAGCGGCCGCGGCCACCACTAGAGCAGCTTGGCGTTGTCCCAGTTGAGCATCTTGCCCACCGGGGTGAGCTGGATGACGGCGTTCAGGTTCTTGCGGTAGTAGTCCTGAGTCTGCCGGGGCATCTCGTCGCCAGCGGTGCGGTAGCGGGCGTACTTCTCGTCGAGCGCCAAGGTGATCCGCCCGGCCAACTCTTCCGACGGTTCGATCACCTCGCCCGCGCACTCCACGTGGACGGCCCGCAATTCGGCCCACCGCTCACCGGACTCCACCAGAAACGAGCACCGGGAGTCGTTGCGCACCCGGGTGACCTTCTTGCCCCTGGTCACGACGTAGATCTTGTGGTCCAGCACCACGTACCACACCGGGAGGGCCACCGGTTGGCCGTTGGCCCGCAGCGTGGTGAGGGTGCCGTTCACCGAGGTCTCCAGCATCTCCCAGCACTCTTCCGGCGTCATCCGCACCGTGGGCCTGCCCGCCGGCCGAGCCTCCGACCGGTCGCGGGGCCGGCCCGGGTCCTCAGCCATCGCCCGGTTCCGATGCGGCCCGCAGTTCCCGCCGCAGGATCTTGCCCGAGGCCGACTTGGGGATGGCGTCGGTGAAGCGCACCTCGCCGAGGTGCTTGTAGGTGGCGGTGTGCTCGGCCACGTGGGCCTTCACCGCCTCCTCGTCCAGGGCGGAACCGGGCGCGGCCACCACAAAGGCCAGCGGCACCTCACCGCTCTCGTCGTCGGGTCGGCCCACCACCGCGGCGTCGGCGATCTCGGGGTGATCCACCAGCAACGCCTCCAGCTCGGCCGGGGCCACCTGGAACCCCTTGACCTTGATGAGCTCCTTCAGCCGGTCGACGATGTACACGTGGCCGTCGTCGTCCACCCGGGCGATGTCCCCGGTGCGGAGCCAGCCGCCGGCCACGATGGTGGCAGCCGTGGCTTCCGGGTTGTTCAGGTAGCCCTTCATTACCTGCGGGCCGCGAATCCACAGCTCCCCTTCGGAGCCGGCGGGCAAATCGTCGCCGGCGTCGGGCGACACGATCCTGATCTCGGTGTTGGCCACCGTCACCCCCACCGACCCCGGCTTGGCGTTCCCCGGTGGGGTGGCGTGGGTGATGGGGCTGAGTTCGGTCATGCCGTAGCCCTGCACCACCTCGCAACCGATCCGGGCCGAGGCCTCGGCGGCCAACTCGGCCCCCAGGGGTGCGGCCCCCGACAGCACCTGGCGCAGCGACGACAGGTCGTGGTCGGCCACCACGGGGTGCTTGGCCAGCGCCAGCACGATGGGGGGCACGGCGAAGAACCGGGTGACCCGGTGGCGCTCGATGAGCGAAAGGGCCTGGGCCAGGTCGAAGCGGGGCATGGTGATCAGCGTGGCCCCGTGGCGGAGCTGATCGTTCATGAGCACCTGCATGCCGTAGATGTGGAAGAACGGCAGCACGGCCAGCACCACGTCGTCGGCCCGGGAGGCAACGGTGGAGGCGCACTGCTCGATGTTGTTCACCAGGTTGGCGTGGGTGAGCATCACCCCCTTGGGCAGCCCGGTGGTGCCCGACGAGTAGGGCAGCACCACCACGTGGTCGCCGGGATCCACCGCCACCTGGGCGATCGGCTCCCCCATCACCGACGCCAACGCAACGCCCTCGGCGGGTTGCTCCGCGTCGATCACCACCACGTCGCCGGCCACGCCGGCCTGGTCCATGGCCGTCCGGGCCGCGGGGGCAAACATCTCGGCGGCGAACACCCGGCTCGCTCCCGAGTCGGTGAGCTGATAGGAGATCTCCTCGGGGCCGTAAGTGGGGTTGACGGTGGTCACCGCGCCGCCCGCGGTGGCCACCGCGTGGAACACCACCGGGTACCACGGCGAGTTGGGGGCGATCAGGGCGGCCACGTCGCCCGGTCGGAATCCGCCGGCCACTAGGCCACCGGCCAACGAGGCCACCAACTCCTGGAGCCGGCCGTAGGTGAGCGACCACTCCCCCACCCCGTCGATCACCGCAGGCTGATCGGCCAACTCGGCGGCCCGCTGCAGCACGAAGCCGGTGACGGGCTGCGTGCTCAGAGGCTCGTCGGGGAGCGGACTGGGATGCACGATCATGGGACGACCTCCTTGGCCCCGGCCAACGACACCTACCCGACCGCTTCGGTGGCGATGGGCTCACCCACCGGCAACCAGGTTCTCGCTTCGGGGAAGTACTCGTAGCGGCGCACCAGCGAACCGGCCGAGTGCTTGTCGGGCGACAGTGAGGCGTTCACCATGGCGGGCAGGTCGAACGTACCCAAGCCCTCGGCCGCCGCCCGGAACGTCTCCGGGGTGATGTTGCCGCCGGCGGCCTCCAGGATCTTCACGGTGAGGGCAAAAGCCCGGCAGTGGTTGGTGAGGCCGTTGACCACGTCGCTACTGGTCAGATCGAGGGGCTCGTCGGGGTGGTGCTCCTGGAAGGCGGCCAGGCACCGGGCCACGCCGGGGTCGGCCAGGGCCTCTTCGCGGGTGGGCTTGTTGGTGGTCACCGCGAAAGTGCGGGCCAGCACCTCGTCCTCGATGTTCTGATCGTCGGGAACCGACAGACGGTCGGCGGCCTGGCCGTTGGTCATGGCGATGGGCACCTCCCAGCCGATGCGCTGCACCGACTGGATCACGCCGTACACGTTGGAGACGTTGAGGATCATGTCGATCCCGTCGGCTTCCATGCGCTGGGTGATGGAGTCGGTGGCGATCTCGTTGGCCACGGTGTCGGTGGAGGGGGCGCCGGGGGAATACTCGCCGACCACGTTGATGCCCGCCTCCTCCAGCAGGGGCCGCACGGCCTCCACGTAGGCCTTGTCGGGCGGGGCTTCGTAGTAAAGGCCCACGTTGTAGCCGTCGAGGTCGCCCGCCCGGATCATCTCGGTCACCCCGCCCACCCGTTGGCGGGTCTGCTCCATCTCGGTGGCGAACAACAGCCCGTCGGACCGCTCCTGCCGCTCGGCGTTCTCGCCGAAATGGCCCACATAGGGATGGCCGTGCAATTCGGTGATGCACAGGGCGTTGTCCTCGATGAACTGGCCGATCACCACGAACACCCGCTTGTCCTCGATCAGCTCGGTACACACCCGCTCGCTGTCGGCGGCCCCGATGGGCAGAAAGGACACCACGTGGGTGATCACGTTGCGACCGTTGATGCCGCCTCGGCTGTTCAGGTCGTCGGACAGGGCCTGGTACAGCTTGTCGACCGGGAAGATGCCGATGTCGATGCCGAACATCTCGTTGATCTGGATCGGGTCGATGGCGGCCACGCCGATGACGATCTCCGACTCGGTCACCCCCTGATAGCTGGCGGTGAGCACCACCGGGGTGGGTGTCGGTGTCGGCTCGGCCGTGGTGTCGGGCTCGGCCGGCGCCGGTTGGTCCGCCGGCCCATCGGCGTCGTCGGCGTCGCCCTCGGATGGGGCCTGCGCCGGCTCCCGGTCCGCATCCTCGGCCGACGGCGCCGAGGCGTCTTCGCCCTGGGCCCCGCCGTCCCCCTCGTCCGGGGCGGTGGGGGCCGCCGCCGTGGGCGCGGTGACCACGCCCTCACCGGTACTGTCGTCGTCATTGCTGCCGCAGGCGCTGGCCACCAGGGCCAACACCGCCAGGCACCAAAGGAACACCGCCGTGCGGCCCAATCGTGTTGGCTTCATGTGTCCTCCTCGTGGATCGGACAACGCTCGCCGGTCATCCCAGGCCCAGCCGGGTGAACTGCTCGTCGGGGGCCGAAATCTCGGTGAGCGCGGTGTGCAGCAGGTCGAGCATTTCCGCCGACCGTGCCTCCTGGCTGCGGTTCTCCTGCTCGTCGGGGTCCACATCCAGGTCGAACAGAAAGTGGCGGTCGTTGCTGGCGCTGACCGTGACCCACAGCGGAAGGGTGTCACCCGGCTCGTAGGGCTGGCGGATCACCGGCACCTCCGACCCCGGCATCCGGTCGAGCCAGGCCCGGTGGTCGGGGGGCGGCAGGCCGGGCATGCCGATGTCGCCGAAGGGCATGGTGGACCACCGGTTGGACCACATCGACAGCGGGAAGTTCTCGCCCGCCGCCCCTCGGGCGTACTTGTGTCGCCCGTCGGTGACCTGCACCCAGCCGCCGAACACGCCCCCCAGGGCCCAGTCCCGGATGGCGTCGGCCTCCCCGTTCAGCAGCGGCACCATCGACCGCCCGTGGGTGGTTTGGGTGACCTCGGCGTCGTACACGTCGGCGATGGTGGCGAAGATGTCCACGTTGGTGGTCAGCGCATCGCACCGGCTTCCGCCGGGGGTTCCCGGCCACGACACCAACAGCGGCGTGTGCCCCAACGGCTCGTACTGGGGCACCCCCGGCTTGCCCCAGATGTCGCGGCCCTCCCGCTGCTCCCCCAGGTAGTGGCCGTGGTCGGTACACACGATGAGGGCGGTGGTATCCCACAGGCCCTGCTCGTCGAACCGGTCGAGGATGCGCCCGAACCAGTGGTCGATCATCGACAGCTTGGCCCCGTAGTTGCCGCGGATGTGCCGCCCCTCCTGTTCGGTGAGGCTGCCCGATGCGATGGCCCCGTCGGCGTAGGGCGGCCAGATGATCCACTCCTCGTCCCAGGCCTGGTCGTGGTAGCGGCCCGCCCACGGCGGCGGGGTGTCGAAGGGCTCGTGGGGGTCGAACTCGTCCACGAACAGGAACCACCGGTCGTGGTGCGGGGTGGCCTGGGCCAGGAACTGGGCGGCTGCGCTCATGGTCTTGGGACCGGGGTAGTCGTCCTCGGCACGGAAGAACGTGCGTGACCGGTCGTAGCCCCGGTCGATTTCGTCGAGTCCCCACATCTTGGACCACCACCATCCGCCCCGCCGGGCGGGCATGGCCGGCGACCCCGCCCAGGAGGGGTCGTAGTAGGTGCGCCACGGGTCGCCCTCGTGGCCCCGCAGGTAGTCCCAGCAATGGAAATCGGTGTGGTAGTTCTCCCCGCCGGTCTCGAACAGATGGGGATGATCGGTCATCAGCGCGGTGGTGACGCCCTGGTGGCGCAGCACCCGGGTGATGGGCTCCTCCCACAGCTCGATCGACCCCCACGGCTTCCACAGAAAGTCGAGCGCCCCGCACAAGATGTCGTGGCGAGCGGGCATGCACGGCAGCGAGCCGGTCACGTGCCGGGTGAACCGGGTGGCCCGCTCTTTGGCGAACCTGTCCAAATTGGGGGTGGCGAACTCGGCGCCGCCGTAACACCCCAGCAAGTGGCGGTTCAGCGAGTCCAGCAGCACCACCGCAACGTTGGCCGGTGTGTCCATCGACTCCCCCTCCTTGTCTTCCGTGACACTTTCTGCAACCCAACCGGGCTCCCACGCTACTCTTTGGAGCCGGCCCAGGCTGCACGGGCCTGGACACACCGGGGGGGCCATTGGACGAGAAGCCGGATCAGGGCGAATCCATCGACGCACTGGCCACCACGGTGCTCGAAGGGGAAGCTGCCCGGCGAGACGCCCAGTCCGCCGACGTGCTCTTTCCCGACGACCTGCTGCCCGGCGTGGGCGGTGAACAGTCCACCCTCATGGAGGGCCTGCGCAAGGGCGGCTTCCGCACGTTTTTGGTGCTGTTGGCCCTGAACAGCCTGGACGAGCTGGAGAACAGCGCGGTGGCCATCCTGGGGCCCGACATCGGCGAGAGCTTCGGGGTGAGCGACGGGGCCATCACCGCCATCAGCACGGCGTCGCTGATGTTCTTCGTGCTCGGCGCGGGCCCCATGGGATGGCTGGCCGACCGGCTGCGGCGGGGCCCCATCGTGGGCGTCGCCAGCGCGGCCTTCGCCGCCTTCAGCGCCCTGTCGGGGGCGGCGGTGAACGCCCTGATGTTCTTCTTCATGCGGTTCTTTGCGGGCATGTCCAAGGCCAACACCATCACCGTGCACCCGAGCATGTTGGCCGACACCTACCCCCTGTCCACCCGGGGCCGCATGTACGCCACCAACGCCGGGGTGGGGCGGGTGTTCGCCGCCCTCAGTCCGATCCTGGCCGGGGGCATCGCCGTGTGGGTGGGGGGCGACGACGGTTGGCGCTGGGCCTTCTACCTGCTGGGGCTGCCCACCGCCGCCCTGGCCGTGCTGGCCTTCTTCCTGCGAGAGCCGCCTCGGGGCCAGTGGGAGCAAAAGCACGTGCTGGGCTCCGGCCTCAAGCAGGACCGCAAGATGCCCATGTCGGTGGAGGCCGCCTTCACCCGGATCTGGAACATCGACACCATCCGCAACATGACCATTGCCTTTGCCGCCATGGGGTTCGCCCTGTTCCCGGCGGGGTCCATCCAGTCGTTCTTCCTGGAGGAGGAGTTCGGCCTCGACGCCCTGGAGAGGGGTTTGGCGGTGGCCCCGGCGGGCATCGGCCTGGTCATGTTCCTGCCCGTGGTGGGGCGTCGCTTCGACGCCACTTTCCGCAGCGATCCCGACCGGGCCATGCGGCTGATCGGCATCTTGCTGGTGCCCATCGGCGTGCTGGTGCCCATTCAGTACGCCATGGGCAACCTCGGCCTGTTCATCGCGTTCTCCGCCCTCAACTCCACCCTGTTGGGTGGGGCGTTCGCCATGGTGCAACCGTCCATCCAAGCGGTGTTCCCCTACCGGTTGCGGGGCATGGGCACTGCGTTCTTGACGTTCTTCATGGTCATGGTGGGGGGCGTGGGGGGCAGCCTGATCGCCGGGTTCCTGCAGAACGAACTGGGCGAGCAGACGGCCATCACCATCATCACCGCCACCGCCATGCCCGTCGGCGCCTACTTCGTGCTGCGGGGGGCGGGACGGCTGCGCCGTGATCTCTCGTTGATCGTGAGCGAGTTGCAGGAGGAGCAGGCCGAGGAGCGTCGCCAGGCCGAGACCGCCCCCGAGGACCTCCCCGCCATCCAGGTGGCCGACGTGGACTTCAGCTACGGCCAGGTGCAGGTGCTCTTCGATCTCAGCCTGGAGGTGCGCCGCCAGGAGACGCTGGCGCTGTTGGGCACCAATGGGGCGGGCAAGTCCACCGCCCTGAAGGTGATCACCGGGTTGGTCACCCCGGAGCGGGGGGTGGTGCGCCTGCACGGTCAGACCATCACTTTCGCTACGCCCGAGCAGCGGGCGGCCATGGGCGTCCACATGCTGCCCGGCGGCGCCGGGGTGTGGAGCGATTTGTCGATCGGCGACAACCTGCTGATGGGGGCCTACGCCTACCGCAAGGACCGTGACGATCGCGACCGGCGCATCGCCAAGGTGCTGGAGATGTTCCCCGACCTGGCCCGGAGACCCAACGAGCGGGCCGGGAACCTCTCCGGTGGCCAACAGCAGATGCTGGCCCTGGCCCGGGTGATGCTGCACGAGCCCGAGGTGCTCATCATCGACGAGTTGTCACTGGGGCTGGCCCCGGTGGTGGTGCAGTCGCTGTTGGAGACCATCGAGGGGCTCAAGGCTCAGGGCCAGACGATGATCATCGTCGAGCAATCCCTCAACGTGGCCCTGGCCATTTCCGATCGGGCGGTGTTCCTGGAAAAGGGGCACGTGCGCTTCGAGGGTTCGGCTCGAGAACTGGCCGAGCGCGACGACCTGGCCCGGGCGGTGTTCCTGGGCCGAGAGGGCGGATGATGGGCACGGTCGGGCCCTTGGACCGCGAGGACCGATGATGGGCATCGCGTCTGTTCCGGTGCTGGGCACGTGGATCACCCAGCAATTGGCGTTCAACGGGGTGGTCAACGGCTTGGTGATCGGCCTGGTGGCCATGGGCATCGTGCTCATCTACCGGTCCACCCGCGTCATCAACTTCGCCGTGGGCAACATGGGGCTCATCGCCACGTCGATGATGGCGCTTCTGATGCTGAACTACGGCTGGGGATTCTGGTTGGCCCTGGCCCTCTCGTTGCTGTTGGGGGTGCTCTTCGCCGCCGCCGTGGAGTTGACCGTGATCCGCCGCCTGTTCAAATCCCCCCGGGTGATCGTGCTGGTGGCCACGGTGGGTATCGCCCAATTGGCGCAGCTCGTGGTCGTGCAGCTCCCCGACATCGAGGCCGCAGGCAAGAGGTACCCGGTGGTCATGGGCAGCACCTGGGAAAGCGTCCTGGGCACCGACATTCGGGTGCGGGGACCGCAACTGACCATCCTCATCGTGGTGCCCGTGCTGGCCCTGCTGTTGGGCTGGCTCATGAACCACACGTCGTTCGGCAAGTCGGTGGCCGCGTCGGCCAACAATCCCGACCTGTCCCGACTGTCGGGGATCAACCCCAAGACGGTGTCCACCTTCGTGTGGGTGATGGCCGGGCTCTTGGCCTCGGTGTCGATGATCATGCTGTCGGGAACCACCGGACAGATCGCCGGTCTGGCCAACCTGGGACCGCTGACGCTGGGCAAGGCCATGGTGGCCGCGGTGCTGGCCGCCATGGTGTCGTTCCCGCGGGCCATGCTGGCCGGGGTGCTGATCGGCTTCTTCGAGGCCCTCTTGCGGTTCAACTTCTTCGCCGATCCGGGGCTGATCGACTTCGTGGTGTTCCTTGCCGTGCTGGTGGCCGCCTACTTCCAGAGCCGCCGCCAGGGGGAGACCGTCACCTTCTCGTTCACCCCCAAAGTGCGACCCATCCCCGAGCGCCTCCGGGAGGTGTGGTGGCTGCGCCACCTGAGCCGCATCTCCCTGGGGGCACTGGCCGTGCTGGGCGTCGTGTTGGTGCAGCTTCCCGGCATCGCCGACCTCCCGTCACGCCAGTTGCTGTACGCCACCGTGCTGTGCTTTGCGGTGTGCGGCCTGTCGGTCACCATCATCACGGGGTGGGCCGGCCAGCTCTCCTTGGCCCAGATGACCTTCGCGGGCATGGGGGCGTTGTTCGCAGCCGCACTGGCCCGGGGCCTGTCCATGGACTTCTCCGTGGGCACCGGATTCCTGCCCGGCGATGCCCTGTCGGTGGACTTCTTCGACGTTCGCTTCGAGGCCTCCGGGATCCCCTTCATGGTGGCCTTACCCCTGGCCGCCCTGTTCTCGGCCCTGGTGGCTGCGGTGATCGGGGTGGGGTCGCTGCGGGTTCGGGGCCTCACCTTGGCGGTGACCACGTTCGTCTTCGCCCTGGCCGCCCAGCAGTACCTCTTCCGGAGACCGTTCTTCACCGGGGGCAATTCCTCGTCGGTGGCGTTTCGCCGGGGTGAGCTGTTCGGCCTGGACCTCTCCTCCCAGAAGTCCTACTACTACTTCTGCCTGGTGTTGCTTCTGATCGTGGTGCTGATCGTGGCCAAGCTGCGACGATCGGGCATCGGGCGCACCACCATTGCGGTGCGAGACAACAGCGACAGCGCCTCGGGCTACACCATCGGCCCCGTGCGCTCCAAGCTCTCGTCGTTCGCCCTGGCCGGGGGCATCGCCGGGCTGGGCGGGGCCATGCTGGGCGGCCTCGTGCAAAGCGTCCCGGTGAGCGAGCGGTTCTTCCTGGTGGGCGACTCGCTGCAGTTGGTGGGCATGGTGGTCATCGGGGGGCTGGGGTCATCGGTGGGGGCGGTGTTGGGCGCCATCTGGGTGTACGGGCTTCCCAACCTGTTCGACAACGCCGAGACCGTAGCCCTGTTCTCCTCCAGCATCGGGTTGCTGGTGGTGCTGATGTACTTCCCCGGCGGGCTGGTGCAGATCGGCTACAGCGCCCGCAACGCCCTCATCGGCTTGGCCGAGCGGCGACTCGGCCCCGGCGACTGGGCCAAGACCGTCCACGCCGCCCCCCGTCGTCCGGATCGGCCCGACGATCCTCGGCCCGCGGCCGATCCCATGCTGGCCGGTCGCGACATCGCCGTTCGGTTCGGCGGCGTCCGGGCGGTGGACGGAGCCACCGTGCTGGTGCGCCCCGACGAGATCGTGGGCCTCATCGGCACCAACGGGGCGGGCAAGTCCACCTTCATGAACGCGGTGGGTGGCTACGTGGCCTCCACCGGACGGGTGGAGTTGCTGGACGCCGACATCACCCGGCTGTCGGCCCCCCGCCGGGCCCGGGCCGGGCTGGGCCGCACCTTCCAGGCCGCCGCCCTGTTCCCCGAGCTGACCGTGCGGGAGACCGTGCAGGTGGCCCTGGAGGCCCGGGGTCGCACGCCGTTGGTGAGCACCGCCCTGCACCTGCCCCACACGTTCGCCCTGGAGCGGCGGCGGCGCACCGAGGCCGACGAGCTGATCGACTTCATGGGCTTGGGCCGGTACGCCGACTCGTTCATCAGCGATCTGTCCACCGGCACCCGGCGGATCGTGGAGATCACCGGGCTGTTGGCTCTGGGTGCCCGGGTGCTGTGCCTGGATGAGCCCACCGCCGGGGTGGCCCAGCGGGAGACCGAGGCCTTCGGGCCCCTCATCGTCAACATCCGTCGGGAGCTGGAGGCGGCCATGCTCATTATCGAGCACGACATGCCCCTCATCATGAGCATCAGCGACCGGGTGTACTGCCTGGAGGCGGGTCGGGTGATCGCCGAGGGCTCCCCCACCGACGTACGCAACGACCCCCTGGTGATCGCCAGCTACCTCGGCACCGACGACCGCGCCATCGACATCAGCGACTCCTGAGCATCCCGACACGTCGCCGACCATAGCCGGCCGAGAATTGAGGCTCCGCGGCGCAATACCCATGGCAGTGGGCTGAAGGCCTGGCCAGGCACCAGAATCTCCACATGGCCGGGGCGTTGGCGGGAATGCGGGTTCTGGAGCTGGGCTCGGGGGTGGCCGCGGGCATCGCCGGAATGGTGCTGGCCGAGAACGGGGCCGAGGTGGTGAAGATCGAACCTCCCGATGGGGATCGGTGCCGGGGCCGAGCGGGCTTCGCCGTGTGGGGTCGGGGCAAGAAGAGCGCGGTTATCGACCTGGCCGACGCCGACGGCCACCGCCGGTTCCTCGAGCTGGTCCGAGCGGCCGACGGGGTGATCGTGGCCCTTCGCCCCTCGACGGTGGCCAGGCTGCGAGTGGACGACGACACCCTGCGGGCCGTGAACCCCCGATTGGTGTACGCCGCCGTCACCGGCTTCGGCCGGACCGGGCCGTGGCGCGACCTCCCCGGCTACGAACAGATCGTGGCCGCCAAGAGCGGGCGCATGACCAGCTACGACGGGGTGCGGCCCGGCCCGGTGTACACGCCGGTGCCCATCGCCTCCTACGGCGCTGCCATGTTGGCTGCGGTGGGGCTCATGGCCGGACTCTGGGATCGCCGCCGCACCGGACGGGGCCAAGCCGTCCACACCAGCCTGCTGCACGCCCTCAGCGTGTACGACATGACCAGCGGTCACGGCAACCGCACCCACCTGCCCCCCGAGCCGGGACGGGTGTACGGGGTGATGCGGGTGCCGTTCATGACCGCTCCCACCAGCGACGGCCGCTTCATCCAGATGTGCAGCCGCCAGGCCCACCACTATCGGCGGTGGCTGACGGTGCTGGGGTTGGAGGCGCTGCTGGACGACCCCGAGTTGGTCAACGCCCCCGATCTGTGGCCCAGCGAGGAACGACTGGCCGAGGCCATCGAGGCCATTCGCCACGCCATGGCCCGGCGCACCGCCGAGGAGTGGATGGAGGTGTTCTCGGCTGAGGACATCGGCGGTGATCCCTTCTTGGCACCCTCGGAGTTCCTCGACCATCCCCAGTGCGTCGAGAACGGGCGTCGCCAGGTGGTGGTGGACCCCGAGGCCGGCCCCACCGTCCAGATCGGCCCCCTGGGGTTGTACTCCGACACGCCGTCGGTGGTCGGCCCGCCCGCACCCCTCCTGGGCGAGCACACCGACGAGGTGGCGGCCCGCCGGCAGGCTGATCCGTCCGGCGGGTGGCTGTCCGATCAGTCCCACGAACCGGTGGCGGGCCCGGCCCCAGGCCGGCTGCCCCTGGCCGATGTGACCGTTTTGGATGTGGGCTACTTCTACGCCTGCCCGTTCGCGGCCACGCTCTTGGCCGAGGCGGGCGCCCGGGTCATCAAGGTTGAGCCGCCCACCGGCGATCCCGGCCGGCGCAACTGGACCACCGATTACGTGAAGTCGCACATCGGCAAGGAGTCCATCGTCTTGGACCTCAAGACCCCTGAGGGTCTCGACATCCTGCTCCGATTGGTGGAGCGGGCCGACGTGTTCCTCCACAACTTCCGACCGGGTACCCCCGAGCGGCTGGGCATCCACGCCGACGCCGTGCGGGCCCGCAACCCCCGGTTGCTCTATGTGTACGCCTCGTGCTTCGGCAGCCGGGGACCGTGGGCGGCCAAGGCCGGCTTCCACTCGTCGCCCAACGCCATCGCCGGAGCGGGCGTGGTGGAGTCGGGCCACACCAACCCTCCCCGCAATCGCACCTACGGCGATCCCACCGCGGCGCTGGCCACCGCCGCGGCCATCATGGCGGGACTGTTGGGCTGCCGTCGCACCGGGCGGGGCCAGACGTTGGAGACCACCATGTTGACCGCCACCGCCTACGCGGTGGCCGAGTGGAGCGTGCAGCCCCTGGGCGTGGCCGCCCCGGTGGTGGACGCCGGACAGTACGGCTTCAACGCCTACCAGCGGCTCTACGAGACAGCCCAGGGGTGGCTGGTGGTGGACGTCCACACCGACGGCGAGCGTCAAGCGCTGGGGGCCGCGCTGGGCACCCGGCTTCCCGAGACCCCGACCCCGGAAACGGCGACACTCGTGGCCCAGGCGCTGGCCACCAACACAGCGGAGGCCTGGGAAGCCCGCTTGTTGGCGGTGGGGGTGCCGGCAGCCCTGGCCGACCGGGGCAACTTCCAACACAACATGCTCGGCGAAAGCCACATGCGGGCCGCCAGCGTGGCGGTGCGTGCCGCACAAAGCAACCTGGGTGCCTACTGGCGGGCCGGGCCCGCCCTGCAGTTCTCCTCCGCCCCCGCGCCGCAGCCCCCGGCCCTGCCTCTCGGTTGGGCCACGGCGGCCATTTTGGGTGAAATTGGAATGGATGATCACGAGATCGCCCGGCTGCAGGCCGCCGGGGTGACCACCCCCATCGGACACGACCTGCCCGCCTGACGACCCACCGAATCACCGCCTGACGAGGAACCACCCATGAGCCAACCAGCAACACCACCAGTCGAATTGGACACCTCGGTGCTGACCTGCATGGATCACCGGATCGACCCCGTGGCCATCCTGGGCCTCGCCGAGGGCCAGGCCCACGTGTTCCGCAATGCCGGGGGTTACGTCACCGAGGACGCCATCCGGTCGCTGTGTCTGTCGCAGCAACTGGCCGACACCGAGCGGATTCTGGTGATGCACCACACCAACTGCAAGGCGTCGGAGGACACCGCCGAGGGCTACCGGGCCCTGGTGGAAGCCGGCACCGGCACGTCGCCCACCTGGGACGTCCAACCGGTGATCGACCCCTACGAGCGGGTGCGGGCCGCCCTCGGCCAACTCCGCCAGTCCACCCTGGTGAACACCGCCCGCCTGGAGGGTTACGTGTACGACGTGGACGACGGCAGCCTGACCCCGGTGTCATAGCCTCGGGTAACCTCAGCCCATGGATCTCGGCATAGAGGGACGACGGGCCCTGGTGGCCGCCTCCTCGGCGGGTCTGGGGCTGGCCACCGCGGTGGCACTGGCCGAGGCCGGGTGCCGGGTGGTCATCAACGGTCGGGATGCCGACCGCCTGAAGGCCGCGACCGGTTCGGTGCCCGGCGCCATCCCCATCACCGGCGACGTGTCCGACGCCCCTGGCGCCACCACGCTGGTGGAGGCGGCCACCGACGCCCTGGGAGGGATCGACATCCTGGTGACCAACGCCGGCGGACCGCCCGGAGGCAACTGGGCCGACACCGACACCGAGCAGTATCCGGCCGCGCTGGAACTCAACCTTCTGTCGGTGGTGGCCATGACCAAAGCGGCGGTGCCCGCCATGCAGGCCCAGGGCTGGGGTCGGGTGCTGGCCATCACCTCCATATCGGTGCGCCAACCGCTGGACACGCTCATCTTGTCGAACACGGCTCGGGCCGGGGCCACCGGCTACCTCAAGACCATGGCCAATCAGGTGGCGGGCGACGGGGTGACCGTCAACTCCCTCCAGCCCGGCTATCACGGCACCGATCGACTCCGCCAGCTCTTCGGCGAGCGGATGGCCGATTTGGAGGCCACTTCCGCCACCCGATCGGTGGGCGACCCCGGCGATTTCGGCCGCATTGCCGCCTTCTTGTGCTCTGAACACGCCCGGTTCATCAACGGGGCCGCCATCCCCGTGGACGGCGGGCTCTACGGCGGGCTGCAGTGAGCGGGCCTGCCGTGAGGCCAGCATGGGGGAAACTTGAGGGAAACTTGAGGGACGCCCGAGGGAAAGGAGCCTGACGTGATCCGACACGTGGTGCTGTTCCGCTTCCGAGACGACGTCGACGCCGCCCAGCGTCAAGCCGTACACGACGCCATCGCCACCATGCCCGAGGCCACCGGGGTGACCGAGGCCTATGCCATCGGTGGTGACCTGGGTTTGGGGGAGGACAACTACGACTTCGCCGTGGTCGCCGACCTCGCCGACCGGGCCGCCTACGAGGCCTACCGCGACCACCCCGAGCACCGACGGATCATCACCGAGGTGATCCGACCGGCCATCAGCGCCCGAGCCGCCGTCCAATACGAGGTGACCTGACCGATGACTTCTGCACAAACCACCACCAACGATGGCCGCAGGAATCTGCGGATCGCCATCATCGGGGCAGGGCCGGGCGGGCTGTGTGCCGCCATCCGGCTCCGTCAGTCGGGCTTCGAGGATTTCGTGGTGCTGGAGAAGGGCGCCGGAGTGGGGGGCACCTGGTACCACAACCGCTATCCCGGCTGTGCCTGCGACATCCAGTCGGAGCTGTACTCCTTCTCGTTCGAGATCAACACCGAGTGGACCCGCCCGTACGCCCGCCAACCCGAGATCCTCCGCTACATGGAGCATTGCGCCGACAAGTACGGGGTGCTCCCCCACTGTCGGTTCAACGACGCGGTGGTATCGGCCCGCTGGGACGACCACTCCGCCACCTGGACGGTCACCACCGAGTCGGGCTTCGAGGTGACCGCCGACGTGGTGATCAGCGCGCTGGGTATGTTCAACGACGTGCCCCTGCCCGACATCGAGGGCCTCGGTGACTTCGAGGGCACCACCATCCACTCCGCCCGGTGGGACTGGAGCCACGACCTCTCCGGGGAGACCGTCGGGGTGATCGGCTCGGCGGCCAGCGCCGTGCAGCTCGTCCCCGAGATCGCCCTCGAGGTGGACCGGCTCCACGTGTTCCAGCGCACCGCCAACTGGGTGCTCCCCAAAGAGGACGACCCCTACACCGCCGAGGAGATGGCCGCCCGCCAGGCTGATCCGTCCATCGTGTTGGCCCGCCGTCAGGAGCTGTTCGAGCAGGTGGACACCGGCATGGCGTTCAAGGATCCCAACCGGCGGGCGGAGATGGAGGCCATCGGCCGTCGGGCGCTGGAGGCGGTGACCGATCCCGAGTTGCGGGCCAAGCTAACCCCCACCCACATGTGGGGCTGCAAGCGGCCCCTGTTCCACAACGAGTACTTCACCACCTACAACCGCCCCAACGTGGAGTTGGTGACCGACGCCATCGAGAGGATCACCCCCAAGGGGGTTCGCACCACCGACGGCACCGAGCGGGTGCTGGACACCATGGTGTTGGCCACCGGGTTCTCCACCACCAAGTACCTGTCGGCCATCGAGGTCATCGGGCGGGGCGGCCTGCCCATCGCCGACGCGTGGAACGACGGGGCCACCGCCTACATGGGCATCACCACCGCGGGCTTCCCCAATCTGTTCATGCTGTACGGCCCCAACACCAACAACGGCTCCATCATCACCATGATCGAGTACCAGGTGGAATACACGCTGGCCCACATCCGGCGGCTGGCCGCCCAGCGCCTGGCCTGGGTCGACGTGAAGTCCGACGCCATGGCCGACTACAACCAGTGGGTGCAGGAGGGGATCGACGGGATCGAGCCGTGGAATGCGAGCTGCAACGGCTACTACCGCAGCCCCAGCGGTCGCGTCGTCACCCAGTGGCCCCACAACATGACCACCTTCAAGGACCAGACCGCGGCCATCGATGAGGATGCCTACGAAGCCGCTCCTCTGACGGTCGCCTGACGACCGTCGAGTCGAGAAGGCAGGCGGCACCCATGAGCGGAAGGCTCGACGGCAAGGTGGCCCTGATCACCGGCGCGGCCCGGGGTCAAGGGGAAGCGGAGGCCCGCCGGTTCGTGGCCGAGGGGGCCAAGGTCGTGATCACCGACGTGCGGGACGATCCCGGCGAGCAATTGGCCGCCGAATTGGGGGCCGCCGCCTGCTACCAGCGGCTGGACGTCACCCGCGAGGCCGACTGGGATGCGGCGGTGGCCGTCGCCGTGAACCTGTTCGACAAGCTCGACATTCTGGTCAACAACGCGGGCATCGGGGCGTTCGGCACGCTGGAGGGGCTCGACCTCAAGACCCACCACGAGATCATCGACATCAACCTCCACGGGGTGTACCTGGGGATGCGGGCGGCCAAGGCCGCGCTGGTGGCCACCGGCAACGGGGCCATTATCAACATCTCCTCCATCGACGGCATCGTCGGTGTGCTGGGCATGACCAGCTACGCGGGCAGCAAGTTCGCCGTGACCGGCATGACCCGCTCCGCCGCCATTGAGTTGGGGCCGCTGGGGGTGCGGGTGAACTCCATCCACCCCGGTGTGATCAACAGTCCCATGGTGCAGGAGGCGCCGCCCGAGACCCGGGCCCGGCTCGACCGCCTCATGGACATGCAACCCATCAAGCGCATGGGCGAGCCCCACGAGATCGCCTCGTTGGCCCTGTTCCTGGCCAGCGACGAAGCCTCCTACATCACCGGGGCCCAATTCGTGATCGACGGCGGCCACCTGGCCGGCCCCTGGCGAGAGCACTTCGACGAGTGAGCGGCCCACCGCCAGGTCCGGCAACCGTGCCCGCCGCCCCGCCGGTGGCACCCGGCGCCGTGCGGTGAACCGGAGGGCGAAACCATGACCGACGCGTTGGCCGCGTTTGATCCTCACAATCCGGAGTACCTGGAGCGGGGGTTGCCCTTTGACCTGCTGGCCGAGCTGCGTCGGCAGGGGCCGGTGGCCAAGACTCCACTGGGCTACTACCTCACCCGCCGCCAGGAGGCCGACGAATTGCTGTTCGCGGTGGACACCTACGGATCAGACATGACACCGGGCACGGGGCTGAGCGGCGTGGAGGAGGTGCCCACCGAGCAGTTGTTCCTTCCCGAGATCGGCGAACCGGTCCACGGGCAGATCCGCCGGTTGTACAACTCGGCCCTCGGACCGCACCGTACGGCCAGGATCCAGCCCTTCGTGCGCCAGACCTGCGAGGAGCTCTTGGACTCACTGGCGGGCCGGGACACCGTCGACCTGCACGCCGACTACGCGGTGCCCATCCCCTGCGAGGTGATCGCCCACATCATCGGGCTCCCCGAAGACGGGGCCGACAAATTGAAAGAGTGGTCTTTGGACGGTTCGGTGATGTTCCGGCCCGTGTGCCCCCGGTACGCCCCCGACGGTCCGCCCATCACCGGCTATCTGACCGAGCTGGTGGCCCAGCAGCGGGCGGCCGAGGAGCCCTCCTCACACACCTTCGAGGTGTTCTTGGGTGCCGAGATCGACGGTGCACCCCTGAGCGACACGGTGATCGCCCACCAGCTACAGACCATGGTGCTGGGCGGCGTACACACCACCCGGGGACTGTTGGCCCATTGCGTACACCGCCTGATCGCCGAGCCCGACCTGTGGGCCACGCTGGATGCCGATCGGGAGTTGATCCCGGTGTTCGTGGAGGAATCGTTGCGCCATGATTCTCCTGCCCCCCGGGTGGCAAGGCGGTGCCTGGCCGACACCACGTTGGGCGGGGTGGAGATGGCTCGGGGCGACTGGGTGGAGGTGGGATTGGCGTCGGCCAACCGGGACGAGGCCCACTACGACGACCCCGAGAGCTTCCGCCTGGACCGCCCCGATCCCCTCAACCACGTGGCTTTCGGCGCCGGAGCCCACGTGTGCCCCGGTGCCAGCCTGGCCCGCCTCGAAGGTGTCACCGCCATCGAAACCCTGCTCGACAAGGTGGCGGCCCTCTCCCCGGTCGCCGACCACCACTACCCCCCACTCCCCGCCAACCTCGCCTACGCCCCCCTCCCCACCCACACCACCTGGAGCTGACCAGACAGGAGAGTCCTCATGACAGCAACGATTGAAGAGGTCACACAACGCCTGCAGGCCCTAGGAATTGCCCGGCTCAAGGCTGTGCGTCGGGAAATCGCGGCCCTCGTTCACATCTTGGAGGATGATGAGCACATTGAGGGTGCTACGGGTGGAATGGTGCTCAAGAGTCCTGGACTTGCAATATGCACGAATAGAAGAGTCTTGCTTCTGAATGTATCGAGAAGCAAAATGAAGCAGAAAGGAATACCACTGGAGTCTATCTCTTCTGTTGACCTTGAAATCAAGCGACGGCTCGGCACCTTGGAGCTTGTGGGGCCAGGTCTAGCAGACATATGTGTAACAGCTCTCGCTACAGAGGCCCAGAACATGGCCAGAGCCATCCAAGCAGCTCGAAACAAGCATGTTGGCGACCAATAGCCCAACCAAGACTTCGACACCTACATCATCTGTGACTGGTTTGGCTGGCCCGACTTTCTGTTCTTCAGAAGTGAGGCACTACCTGTGCTGATGGCAGGGCACCTTCGCTTCTGACTTTTGAAATCTCTTTGGAAATCAGGGGGGATGTTGTCACCCATGCCGGTATACTTGTGTGCATGGAGATTGGTTCTTCCAACGGCACAACTTCTGACACACCGGACCAAGTGCGGGATGCGGTGGCGGCGATGGTTGCCGAGTTCGAGTTGCAGGATTATTCGGAGTTGGACACCTCTGGGGTGATCAAGAGGGTGTTGGAAACCGACACGGTCCGCCGCCAGATCGAAGCGCACCTGGCCGGCTTGTTGGTCCGGTTGGGTGAACTCGCCGGCGACGACACCGTGGAAGCGGTGTGCCAACAGTTCGGTTTGGCCTCCCGCAAGGCCAAGCGTCAGGCGAAGACGGCCAAGGGGTTGCGGGCACTGCCCGATGTGCTCGATGCCGCCCGTGACGGGTTCATCACCATGGACCATGCCGAGTTGATCGCCGCCTCCCACGAACGCGCCCCCTTGCGCAACGGGGACGGGTACGAACTGGTCAAGCTGGCCCTGACCCAGTCGTTCGACCAGTTCCGCCGGTCGTTGGCAACCATGGAGAACCAACGCATGGCCGCCGATGGGATGACCCGCACCGAACGCCAACACGCCCGACGCACCGCCAAAGTGTTCGACGGGGACAACGACATGGTCATCCTCCACGCCGAACTCGACACCATCGCAGGCCAACGCGTCAAAACCGCCCTGTCAGCCATGAACACCCGGCTGCTCCACCACGACTCCACCGTCGGTCAGGAACGGTCGTTCGAGCAACGCAACGCGGATGCCCTCGTCGCCCTCATCACCCAACAACCCGGACGCCCGGCTGAGAGTGAGGGTGGGGCCGAGTGCGAACCAAACCCCCAGAAGACGACGTTGGTGGTCACCGCCGAATGGGATCCCATCTACGGGGTGCTCCAAGACGCCGAACTCATCGACGGCACCCCCATCGACATCGAAGAACTCCGCCGCCTCGCCTGCGACGCCGACATCATCCCCACCATATTCGGCACCGACGGCCAACCCCTCTACCTCGGGCGCACCCAACGAGCCCCCAACCAAGCCCAACGGATGGCGTTGTTCGCCAGGGACCAGGCCTGCGTCGACTGCGGCCTCGCCGCCCAAGCCTGCGACATCCACCACATCCTCCCCTGGGAACACGGCGGACCCACCAACATCGACAACCTCGTCCTGCTCTGCCCCACCTGCCACCGCAAAACCCACCGCAACGACCACCACCACGGCTACCCCAAGTGGCACAGCCACCGCCACCGACCCAGATCCCCCGACCACACCAGTTCATCTCAGCGACAGCACCCGGTCGAGACTTCCGCCCCCGGTCAGCCTGCGGCCCCAACCTGACCCCTGAAAGCACTGAACCTGGCGGCTGGCCCCGGTGACCTCAGCCGTAGTGGAGGGCGACGTTTTCGGGGTAGCTGCGGGAGAAGTAGTTCCAGAGCTGCTCGCCGTAGGTGGCCGGGCGGTGCGAGCTGGACATGTCGGCCACGCCCGCCTCGGTCTCGGCGATGCTGGCCATGAACCCGGCGCCGGTGTGATGGGGGCTGGCGGCCACTGCCTCGGCAAAGCGGGGGGACAATTCAAGCGGGGCCAGGCACACGTCGAGGGAAGGGCCGTGGAAGTAGCCCGCGGAGTAGCGCTCCTCGGTGGTGATCACCCGGTGGGCGGTGGCCACCAGGTAGTTGCCGGTCATGGCCTGCAGGGTCTCCCCCAGGTTGATCACGAACGAATCCTCCACCGAGGGCACGTCGATCCACTGACCCGCCTGGTTCTGCACCTGCAGCCCGGCGGTGGGACCGGGATCCAAAACGGTGAGGAACCCGGTGTCGTGGTGGGCGTTGACCCCGGCCTCCCCCTCGGGAGTGGGGGGATAATGGATGAACTTGGCCAACGACATGGTCTGGGACCCGAAGAGCCGCTCCAGGTGGTCTTCGGCCAATCCGAGTCCCAGCGAAATGGCCCCCATCAGGCGGTTGGCCAAGCCCCCCAACTCGTCGAACCACTGCTGGGCCAGCTCCCGGTGCCCTGGCAGCACCCCGTCGGGCAGCCACTGATTGGGGCCGAGCAGGCGCAGGTAGTAGGGCTCCACGTCGGTGGGATGGGCGGGCCACTCGGTCCACCAGTCGATCTGCTCCCGAATGTCGGGGCGGTTGTTGGTGTATTCGGCCCCGATCGGCTCCCACCCCCGGAAATGGCGGGACACCCGCTTGTCGATCAGCATCTTCTGCTTTCGGGGCAGGGCGAAGAACCGGTGCATCATCTCGAAGATGCCGTCGTGCAATCCATCGTCCACCCCGTGGTTGACCACCAGGAAGAACCCGACCTCGTGGCAGATGCGGCACAACTCCTCGGCCAGTTCCTCCCGCTGCGGTTGCGTACCCGACAGGGGACCGAGATCCACCACCGGAATCTGATCGAAGGGGACGGGCGTGCTCACCCGATCAAGCGTAGCGACCATAGCGGAATTCCCCGGAAGCCGATCAGGCGAAGTCGCCGCCGGCGAACCACCGGTCGAAGGCGGGCCGCATGGCCACGTCGATCAACTCGATCCGCTGGCCGGTGGTCGGAGGGGCCAGGAAGGCAAACCCTTCGAGGCCGCCATCATCGCTCGCCCCTCCGTAGATCACCTCGCACCCCCCGGCCTGTAGCGCCCGAATGTCACCGTGGAGGTCCTCGGTCCAATAGCCCAAATGGTTCAACCCGCCGTACTGATTGGCATCCCAGAACGAACCCTGCGGGCCTTGGGCCAACTCGATCTGGAGGGGTCCCTCCACCGAGTAGGTGAAGCGCACGCTGGTGGTGACCACCTCGCCGTCCACCAACAGATTCAGGTCGAAGCCCTGCACGGAATGCCAACTCAGCCCGTCGGATGCCGAGAGCTGGGCCATGGCCTCCTCGACGTCGGCCACGATGATGCCTGCATGGAACGGGTCGGTGAGCAACGCCATGGCGGCACCGTAGCCCGCTAGCGATTTTCGGTCACGTCGGTGGCGAACCGGCGGGCCTGTTCGTTGTGTTCGCCGACGGCGGTGATGGTCTTGGCCTTGGCGGTTTCGCCGCGCAGGGCAGCCAGGGGATCGGTTTGGTCGCCGACGTAGCCGAGGGCGAAGGCCCCTTGGGTGTAGCCCATCATCCGCAGCAGGTCGTCGTCGAGGGTGCGGGCGATGTCGGGCGGGCAGGCCAGATACTGGTTCTCCTCCTGGCGGACCCAGCCCACCGCATAGGTGATGTTGACCCCCCGACGCACCCCGATACTGGTGTTGGCCCCGGCCCCGTGGAGCACTTTGCCGTCGTAGAACAGCACGCTGCCCCGGCGCATTTCGGCCTGGGCGGCGGGCACACGCTGGGCCTCGGCGTCGCTCATGGTGGAGGTACCGGGCAGGATGCGGGTGGCCCCGTTGTCGGCGGTGAAGTCGCTGAGGGCCCACATGGTGTTGCACTGCACGTGGTAGTCGGGGCCGAAAGGGAAGAAATCGAAGGCCATCTCGTCGCGGTGCAGCTTCTGGTCGGTCTCCCCCGGTTCCACCGAGATGATCTGGGTGAGGTGCAGTTGCACCGCGGTGGCGTGGCCCAGGAAGTGGCTCACCACCCCGACCACCAGGGGATCCATGACCAGTCGCCGAGCGGTGGGACAACGGGCGATCAGCGCCCCGGTTCGGCGAGTGAACGTGCCGTCGTAGTCGTCGCGCCCGGGAGCCGATGCAGCGATGAAGGGCACGGCCTCGGCGTCCAATCGGTCCATGGTAGGGCCGTCGGCCACATCGTCGACGATGGCGTAGCCGTGGCGGCTCAGGTGCTCGCTGACCTCGGCCGGGTCGGTGGTGGGCGGCAGATGCGTCAGAGCCACGGCTCGATGGTAGTGGTGGGTGGAAGAAGTAGGGTTCCGGTGATGACCACGTTGGTGATCCACGCCGACGACGTGGGGATGTGCCACGGGGCCAATCGAGCCTTCGTGGAGCTGTCGCACGTGGGCACCATCACCTCGGGGTCGGTCATGGTGCCGTGCCCCTGGTTCAGCGAGATCGCCGAGGCGGCCGCCTCCGACAACACCCTCGACTGCGGGGTGCATCTCACCCTCACTTCCGAGCACGCCCACTACCGGTGGGGCCCGTTGAGCCGAGTCGGCCCCACGTCGGGGCTGCTCGACGATCACGGCTTCCTGTGGCCCGACGTGACCTCGGTGCGCCGCCGGGCCCACCCCGAGGCGGTGGAGCAGGAGTGGCGGGCCCAGATCGACCGGGCGCTGGCCATGGGCATCAACGTCACCCATTTGGACGCCCACATGGGCTCGGCGCTGGCCCCGGAGTGGTGCCACCGCTACGTGGCGGTGGGCATCGACTACGGCGTGCCGGTGCTGATCACCTCGACGCTGGCCGCCTATGGCCCCAACGGGCACCTCACCGCAGGCGAGGAGGAGCGCCCTGGGGCCGACGAGGCCATCGGTGCGGCGGCTCGGACGGCGGCGGCCGCGGGCATGCCCGTGTTCGACCGAGTGCTGGAGACCGACTTCGGCCGACCCCGCCACACGCCCCCGGACTACCCGTCCATGCTGAGCGACCTCGACGAGGGCCTGGTCTACTGCGCCTTCCATCCGTGTGCGCCGGGCGGGGCCGAGGTGGAGGCCATCGAGCCCGAGTTCCACCACGTTCGCACCGACGAGTACCGGATCTTCGGCACCGACTCGTGGCGGGAGTGGCTGGCGGCCAAGCCCTACCGACTCGCCGGCATGGGGGAACTGGCCCTCGGCTAACCCTTCGGGTGGTCCTCCAGGTGGCACTCACCCTGGCGACGCATGAGGGTCCACGTCTGCTCCAGGTAGCCGGCCTGGTCGTCCACCAGCTTCTTCAGGCCGAGGCGCAGGTGCTCGGGAATCTCGGGAGCGTCGGTGGGCTCGAGGAGCACGTCGAGCTGCGCCTGGTCCTCCAGGGTGGCGTGCAGGGCGGCGGCTCGGGCCAGAGTGGCCCCCACGGTGATGGCCCCGTGCCAGGGGATGATCACGGTGTGGTTGGTCTCGATGGCCGGACCGATGGACTCGAACCGGTCGTCGGGGCTGAGCACCTGGTCGTCGTGGAAGATGCAGCACAGGTTGTGGCGCATCTTCAGCGGGCGGGCCAGCGAGGCCAGCGCGGTGATCCACCGACCGTGGCTGTGGACGATGGCGTTCACGTCGGCCCGGTGCTGGTACACCCCGGCGTGGAACTCGAAGCCCAGGCTCACCTCTCGACTGCCCTCCAGCAGGTTCCCGTGGTAGTCGAGTTTCATCACGTCGTCGACGGTGATCTCGCCCAGCGTGCGGTCGAAGGCGTTGATCCAAAAGGCGTCCTCACCCTGGGCGCGCACGCTCACGTGGCCGCCGATGCCGGTGTCGCACCCCCGGGCGGCCAAGGCCCGACTGGCCAACACGATGTCTTGAACGATCTCTGCCACTGCCATGGCTCTAGAGTACGTCACCGATGAGGACTGTTGGCCGGTGGACGGCACGGGTGGCCGGGCATATGGGTTGCCGACCCGCGCGATTCGGGGGCGGGCCTGCGGTTGGCGAACGGGTCCATCGGGGGGCTGACCGGTGACCAGCGTCGTGGTGTTGGGGGCCGGGGCCCTGGGGTCGGTGTACGGGGCGTGGTTCGCCGAGGCGGGCGCCGAGGTGACGCTGGTGGCCCGCCCGGCTCACGCCGAGGCCGTGAATCGGGGTGGGTTGCGGATCGACGACCGACCCCCGATGGCGGTGCGGGCGGTGGTTGATCCCCGGCAGGCGGGCGACGGCGACATCGTGCTGGTGGCGGCCAAGGCCTTCGACGTGGACGGGCTGCTGGCCGACTACCAGGGTTCGCCCGACGCCGCCTTCTCGGTGCAAAACGGGGTGCGCCAGGCCGAGCCGCTGGTGGCCCGGTTCGGCTCGGCAGCGGTGGGCTGCGTGTCGCTGGTGGGCGGCACGCTGGGCTCACCCGGCCACGCCCACCATTCCTTCGACGGCCCCACCCTGCTGGGCGATCTGGCCACCACCGCACCGGGCACGGCCGAGTCCATCGCCCGGATCCTGCCGGGGCATCCCGTCGAAGTCCACGACGACATCGCCCCGGCGCTGTGGTCCAAAGCGGTGCTGGCCGCGGCGGCCATGGGGGTGGTGGGCCTCACCCGGCTGGTGTACCACCGGGTGTTTCTGATCCCCGAGGCCCGGGACGTGTTCTACGACCTGGCCCGTGAGGGGGCGGCCATTGCCTCGGCCGAGGGGGTGGCCCTGATCGACGGGCACGGCCCCTTCCAGATTCGATCGCTGGTGGCCGAGGACCGGGCGTCGGCCCACCGGCGGCTCCGGGCGGTGGGCGAGCGCATGGAGGCTGCGGGCGAGACCGACGTGCGGGTGTCGATCCTGCAGAGCATCGACCGGAACCGTCCGTTCGAGCTGCAGGCGGTGTTCGGCGACCTGGTGGCCATTGCCGACGGCCACGGGCTGGCCGTTCCGGTGCTGCGAACCGTCACCCGGTTGCTGACCGCAGCCATGCCGGGCGGCCCTGGGCCAACCGCATGAGGCAGGAGATGAGACAGAGGTGATACGGCGATGAAGGTACGGGACATGGCCAGGATGCTGGCCCGGACCCCGAAGGGGGCGGCCCGGTGGCACACCTATGAGGACTTCCGGCAGGCGGCCCGGCGGCGGTTGCCCACCATGGTGTTCGACTTCGTGGAGGGTGGAGCGGAGGGCGAGGTGACGGTGGCGGCCAACCGGTCGTCGATCGACGCGGTGGAACTCGCCCCGAGCTACTTGGTGGACGTGGCCGACCGGGAGGTGTCCACCACCGTGCTCGGCGCCCCGGTGTCGATGCCGTACCTGTTGGCCCCGGCGGGGCTGGCCACGCTGGTCCATCGTGAAGGGGAGCTGGCCGCGGCCCGGGCGGCCGCCGCCGCGGGCACCGTGTTCGCGGTGAGCACCGGCTCGGGCTATTCGCTGGAGGACATCGCCGAGGCCGCCCCCGACGGCCGCCGGTGGTTCCAGCTCTACCTGTGGAAGAGCCCCGAGGTAGTGCGGTCGCTGGTGAACCGGGCCCGTGACGCCGGTTACGAGGCCCTGGTGCTGACCGTGGACGTGCCGGTGGTGGGCAAGAGGGAGCGCGACCTGCGCAACGGAATGTCGCTTCCTCCCCGCATTCGCTGGAACCGCGCCCTGGACACCGCCCGGCGGCCCGGTTGGCTGCACCACATGGTTACCGGACCCGACATCACCTTCGGCAGCCTGGTGGAGCTGGGCATCGGCGACGACGCCAGCGCTATCGGCGCCTACGTGGACCGGGAGCTGGCCGATCCGGCCCGCACGTGGCAAGACGTGGCCTGGCTCCGTCGGGAGTGGGAGGGGCCCTTGCTGGTGAAGGGGGTGATCACCGTGGCCGACGCGGAGGCGGCCGCCAAATGGGGAGCGGACGGGGTGATCGTGTCCAACCACGGTGGCCGCCAGCTCGACTCGGTGCCGGGCGCCTTCTCGGTGCTTCCCCGCATCGCCGAAGCGGTGGGAGATCGTGTGGAGGTCTTGGTGGACGGTGGATGCCAACGGGGGTCCGACGTGGTGAAGGCCCGGGCCCTGGGCGCACGAGCGGCCATGGGCGGGCGGAGCTGGTTCTGGCCATTGGCCGTAGCCGGCGAACCCGGCGTTGCCCGAATGCTCGACATCTTCCGAGCCGACATCGACCGCACCCTGGCCCTCATCGGCCGCCGCCGCTTCGACGACATCGACCCCACCATCCTCACCTGACGCTGCCCCCCGCCGGGCTCAGCGGGTGGCATCAGCGGGCGGGAGTGGGGAGGCGTAGGTTGTGGGCGTCGGCGATGGCGGTGAGGATGGTGCCGGGTTGGCTTGCGTCGCCGATGAGCTGCACGTCGAAGCCGGCGGCCCGCAGGTCGGCCGACAGGGGGTCGTGGGTCTGTTTGTCCACGATGACCAGCACATCGGCATCCGGCGGCTCGTCCACGTTGGTGCGCACGCTCACGTTCAGGGCCTGAAGACGCTCCAGGGCCGGTTGGACCACCAGGTCGAGCAGGGCGTTGGCCGCCACCCGGCGCCCTGGAGCGGTGACCGTCACCGCCACACCCCGGACCGCCAGCCACTCGGCCAACCCCAATGCTTCGTAGCCGCCGAATCGGTCGTGGACCACGGCGGTGGTCCCGGAGGTGACCCCGTCGAGATCGGGTAGCTCGGCCCCAGTGGCCCCGGTGGCCACCACCACGGTGTCGGGGCGGGCCGACCGTACCGCCCCGACATCGGCGGTTTGGCCCAGACGCACGTCGACACCGAGGCGTTTCAGCTCGCGCTCCTGCCAGTCGCAGATGTCGCCCAAGAGGCCTCGGGTAGGCAACTGCTGAGCCTGGCGAACGGCCCCACCGAGGCGATCACGGGCCTCGAACACCACCACCTCATGGCCCGCCGACGCAGCGAGGCGGGCCGCTTCCATGCCGCCGGGGCCGCCTCCGACCACCACCACCCGCCGACGGGCTCCTTCGGGATGGCGATTGTTGTGATCGGCGCTCGCGTCCCCCACCCGTGGCGGCCCTCCGGCATTCTCCGCTTCCCGTCCCACCAGCGGGTTCACCGCGCACGACAACCGGCCCCGGTTGAGGCCGCCGACGCAGCCGTCGTTACCGGCGATGCAGGGGCGCACTTCGCCTTCACGGCCGGCGACGCTCTTGGCCACCAGGTCAGGGTCGGCGATGTGGGCTCGGGTGAGCCCCACCAGATCGGCCGCCCCGGCGGCGATCAGTTCGTCGGCCTCGGCCAGGGTGCGGAACCGACCGGTGACGATGGCGGGCAGCCCGGTGGCCGCCACCACCGGCGCGGCGGCCTCCAACTCGTAGCCGGGAGGCTCGTGCATGCCGCCGATGATCTTGTGGGGGCGCAGGCAGCTCCCGTAGGTGAGGTTCACGTAGTCGATCAGGCCGTCCTCGGCCAGGGTCCGCACCAACTCGGCGCAGTCGTGCTCGGTCACGCCGGCTTCACCTACGGCCTCAGACCCGATCCGCACCCCCACAACCATCCCCCGGCCGACCGCGGCGCGCACCGCGCCCACCACCTCGCAGGCCAGCCGAATACGGTTCTCCCAGGAACCGCCGTAGTGGTCGGTGCGCTGGTTGGTGGCGGGCGACATGAACTGCTGCAACAGGTATCCGTGGGCGATGTGGATCTCCACCCCGTGCAGGCCCCCCTCGGCACACCACCGGGCCGCCTGGGCAAACGCGTCGGTCAGCTCGGCAATGTCGTCGATGGTCATGGCCTTGGCCGGCACCCGAACACTGGGCCCGGCCACCGCCGAGGCCGACCACGGGGGACCGCCATCGGCGGTGATCCCCTCGTAGCCCAGGTGGCCGAGTTGTTGGAACACCGCCATGCCGGAGGGGGCCAATCGGCTCATCAGCCGTCGGTAGTCGTCCACCACCGACGGATCGTGCAACCGGAGCGTTCCAAGGTCGGTGGGATGCACCGAGGCCGCTTCCAAGATGGTCAGCCCGCATCCACCCGCGGCCCGGGCCTCGTGGTAGGCGATCAGCTCGTCGGTGATCCGCCCCCCGCCGATGTTGGTGCCGTGGGCGGTGCGCACCACCCGGTTCTTGACCACCAGCCCATTGATCTCGATCGGCGCCAGGACGTGTTCGTAGGTCATGTCGGTGGCCTGCCGAACGGTGGCCGCCAGGGACGTCGACCTCGCATGGCTTGAGGGTCAACCCTCGCCGACGTGGTTGGCGCGAGCAAAGCAGGCGGCGGCCGCTGCGCTGCCCACCGCCATCACCAACCAGGCCCAGGTGTAGGTGCCCAGCCAGTCCACCAGGGCACCGAAACTCACCGGGGTGGCCAGCGCGCCCAGGTAGTAGCCGGTCATGGTGACGCCGGTGGCTCGGGCCACGGCATGGGGCGCCCGGTCCACCACTGCGGCGTGCATGATGCCGATGGCGGCCAACTGGGCGATGAAACCGGCCAGGAGCCCGATGGTGGCCACGATCAGGCCCAGGGTCAGCCCGCCCATGACCACCAGGTTGGCGGCCACCACCACCAGGCACAGCCCCACGATGAGGGGCACCCGTCGGGCCCGGCCCAGGTGGTCGGCCCGCAGAGCGGTCAGCGACATGCACACGGCGCCCAGCCCGGTGGCCGCCCCGGCGATGGCACCGGCCACTGCCTTGGAGCTTTCCAACCCCTCGTCCAGGTAGGGCACCGCCCAGGAAAACAGGGGCTGGGCGGAGCCGATCAGAAAGAAGGCCGACACCGCGAACCACCAAAACCCCCGGGGGAGGGGCGACCCGCCGCCTCCACGGCCCCGGTGAACGGTACGGATGTCGGGAATCACCGCCGCCGACACCAGAGCACCCGCCGCGGCCACCGTCCCGGCCGCCATCAAGATGAGATTCCAACTCCAGCGGTCGGAGGCCCACGGCACCAGCAGGGCGCTCGCCGTGGCCATCAACGGCACCCCCGAGGTCTTGGCCGACAACGCCAAGGTGCGCCGGGACTCCGGCACCGCGGCGGCCACCGCTTCGTTGGTGGCCGCGTTGGCCAGGGCGTAGCCAAATCCGGCGAACACCGCTGCGCCGAGCAAGGCCGCGTAGTTGCCGATTAGCGCGGCGGTCCACGCCGCCGTCGCCACCATCAGTTGGTCGACCACCACCGCGGTCCGGGTGCCGACCTTCTCGGTGACCCGGGCGCCGATCACCGACCCCAGACCGGTGCAACCGAAGTGCAGGCTGACCAGCAGTCCCACCTGGGCCCGGGAGATTCCCAGATCGTCGCGCACCGCCGCTGCGAAGTAGCCGGGGAAGAAGCCCAGACTCGACCCCACGCCCACCACCATCATGCTGGCCGCCACCACCGCCGGGCCCCGACCCGCGCCCGCAGCTCCCCTCATCCGGCTCCCTCACCTGACACTGCGAGCGACGTTACCGTTCGGCGGTTCCGGCCCGGTCATTTCGGGGTGGGCCGGTACGCTCGGGGGGTGGATTTGTCGCCGGACGCGGTGGGCCGGGCGGTGGCCGAGGTCCTGGGTGGCGAAATGGACGGTGTGGTGGCGGATGGGGCTGTGGTGGCTCGGGTGGAGCGGCTGGATCGGGGGTTCTCGTGGGTGACGTTGATGGTGGCCTTCGAGTCGGCCGACGACGACGGCACCACCGAGGTGATCGTGCGGGTGGCCCCTCGGGGCGGACCGCTCGATCCCTACGACCCCACCGTTGAGGCCGCCAATCTGCGCCGGGTCGATGGGGTGGTGCCCGCTCCCCGGGTGCTGGCCGTGCAGCCCGAGTCGGCCAATCCCATCGGACGGCCCTTCGGCGTCCACACCCGAGTGCCCGGTCGGGTGCTGCGACTCGACGAGGTGGCCGAGCAACCGGCACAAGATGCCGAGGGCCCCGACGAGGAAGGCAATCCCGCGCCGAAGGAGGGGATCGCCACCGGAACCCGCCCGCGATACGTCGCGGCCGCGGCCCGGGCTCTGGGGAGGTTGCACGAGCTCACCGCACCGGTCACGGTGGCCGAGGCCTACGACGCCGAGTTGGACCGTACCGAGGCGGCCTACCGGCGGGCGGCCCCCGACCGTCACCGGGAGTTCGAGGCCGCGTTGAGCTGGCTGCGGGCGCATCGCCCCGACGTCAAGGAACCGGCGGTGTGGTGCCACGGTGACTTCCGGTTCGCCAATCTGAGCTGGGACGGACCGGGCCGACTGGGCGGCGTCTTGGACTGGGAGCGGGCCTGGGCGGGTGACCCCATGTGCGATGTGGCCTTCACCCGCCGCTTTTCCGGCTGGTGCGCCGTGGAGGACGACGACGCCGACTACGGCCGGCCGCTGGACGAGGAGCGGTTGGCCTACGCCGCCCGCTTCGAGCGGGTCCGTTCGTTCACCGCATCGATGCGGGCCCTGCGGGCCTGGCTCGACGGTCGCTCCGACGACCCCCGCCTGCTCACCATCGGCCGCCGGGGCGAACAGGCCATGCGAACCGAACTGGACTGGGCCCGGCGCTGACCTCCCGACCGATCACCCCCGTCCGAGGATCATCACGTTGTGGTACTGGGCGCCGGAGCCGGCCCCGGTGACCAGGGCGACCTCGGCACCGGGCACCTGACCGCCCCCGGCGGTGCCCCGAAGCTGCCGGACCGCTTCGACCACCTTCAGGGTGGGGCCGCCCCAGCCGATGTGGGCGTAACTCAGCAGCCCGCCGTCGGTATTGGTGGGATGACCGCCACCGAGGCCGATGCCCACTTCGGCCAGGTAGGCCGCGCCTTCACCTTCGCCGCACAGGCCCAGCATCTCGAACTGGCGGATCACCTCGTAGGTGTTGATGTCGTACAGCCCGAACACGTCCACGTCGGCGGGGGTCAGCCCGGCCAACCCGAAGGCCCGGCGGGCGGCGTCGGCTCCCAGCGGCCACACCTCCTCGTAGCGGGGCGGGTTCACGTACTGCTGGCGGTGCCACTCCGCACCCCCGCCCAGAATGGTCACCGGCGGCCGGGGGAGATCCCGGGCCCGCTCGATGGAGGTGATCACCATGGCCGCGGCCCCTTCGGTGGCCAAGCACAAGTCCAGCAATCGGAAGGGCTCGGTCACCAGGGGGGAGGCCAACACGTCGGCGGCGGTGTAGGGCCCTCGGCCGGCCATCACCGCAGCCGGGTTCCGGTGGCCCGCGTTGCGTATGGTGGCGGCCACCGCGGCCACCTGCTCGGGGTCGGGGCCGAAGCGGTGCCGGTACACCTGGGCCACCAGGGCGAACTGGGCGGCGGTGAGCGACCCCCAGCAGGCCAGGAACTCGTTGTCGGGCCGGGTGTAGTCGGCCACCCCGGCAGCCCCCATCACCCCGGCTTGGCCGCCGAACACCAGGGCCACCTCGCACAGCCCGGCGGCCACCGCGGCGGCCGCGTCCAGCGCCCCGGGCACCCCTTGGGGGTAGGTGTCGCACACCCACCGCAACGGTTGGCCGAACACCTCGGCCCAGTCGGCCGATCCGGGCTGGAACACCGTGCCCCCCGGACCGGGCCAGCGGGCCACCACCCCGTCGACGTCGGCCGGGGTCAAACCGGCGTCGTCGAGGGCGGTCAACGCCGCCCGCAGCGAGATCTCCGCCGAGGTGGTGTCGAGACGGCGGGCCATCTCGGTGGTCGCCACCCCGACGATGGCCACCCGGTGCAGCGGATGGGTCTGGCCCCCGGAGGTGCTCACACCCGGCGACCCTCGCCCCAGTGGGCTGCCCGCAACTCCTCCTTGGCGATCTTGCCCACCGCGTTCTTGGGGAGGGAGTCCACGAACTCCACCCGCTCGGGCACCTTGATCGACGACAGCTCCGAGTGACGGCACCACTGGCGCAGCTCCTGGCTGTCGGCGGTGGCCCCCTGCTTGCGGGCCACCACGGCCACGATGGCCTCGCCCCACTCGGGGTCGGGCACCCCGATCACCGACGCCTCCAGCACCGCGGGGTGGCGGTAGAGCACGTTCTCGATCTCGGTGGGGGCGATGTTCAGCCCGCCCCGGATGATGAGGTTCTTCATCCGGTCGACGATGTAGATGAAGCCCTCGTCGTCCACCTCGGCCACGTCGCCGCTGTGCATCCATCCGTCCCGCAGAGCCTCGGCGGTGCGCTCCGGATCCCGGAAGTAGCCCATCATCACGTGGGGGCCGCCGAAGATCACCTCGCCCCGCTCGCCCACTTCCACGTCCCGGCCCTCGGGGTCCACCACCCGCACGTCCACCGCGTAGGAGGGCTGTCCGCACGACGACAGCAGCCGCGGTTGGTGCTCCAGGCCCCGCACGTGGTCTTCCTTGCGCAGGATGGTGCCGATGGAGGCGATCTCGGCCATGCCGTAGAGCTGATTGAACACCGGGCCGAAGCGCTCGACCAGCTCGCCCAGCCGGTCGGGCGATATGGGGGAGGAGCCGTAGCCCAGCGTGCGCAGCGACCCCAGCCGGTGGTCGTCGGAGCGATCCAGGCGGTCGAGCAGCCGCATGAGCTGGGTGGGCACCAGAAAGGAGTGGCTCACCCCGTGGTCCTCCACCAGGCGGGCAAATCCCACCGCGTCGAAGTGGCGGCTGTCGGCGAATCCCTGGGCGGCGCCGATGAGCAGGCACGGGACGATGGTGATGTTGACGCTGGAGTTGTGGGGGATCTGGATGAGGTAGCGACTGTGCCGGTCGATCTCGTACTCCAGGCAGGCCACGGTGGCGTGCTGCAGGACCCGGGCGTGGTCGAAATGCACCCCCTTGGGCCTCCCGGTGGTGCCGCTGGTGTAGACGATGCAGAAGTCGTCGCCGGGGCGCACCTGATGCAGCGTGTCGGGGGGCGCGGGCGAGGCGGCCTCGGCCAAGGCGTCGAGGTCGCGGTCGATGTCGAGCACCGGGAGATCGAACCGGTCGAGCTGGTCGCGGTGCTCGGCGTCGGTGACGGCCAGCACCGGGTCGGCGTTGTCGAACACCTGATCCAGCTCCACCGGACCGAGGCGGAAGTTGAGCCCCACGTAGCAGCCCCCCGCCTTGGTGATGGCCCCGAGCACCTCCACCACCTCGGGCCGGTTGGCGGTCAACACCGCCACCCGGTCCCCCTTGGCCAGTCGATGGGCCCCCACCAGGGCGTTGGCCAGACGGTTGGTGCGCTCGTCCAGCTCCCGGTGGGTCAGTTCCCGCTCGCCGAACACCGCGGGGTGGTGGGGATGGCGGGCGGCATTGCGGGCGAAAGCCAAGCCGACGTTCACCGAGCCGTCCCTTCGGCGGGCATTCCGGACTCCGGGGCCGCCGGGGCGAAAGCGGGGAGGTCCCGACCGTCGGGGCCGGGGACGAACCGCACGGCCACCGCCATGTCGATGTACACCTCGTCGGGCTCGCAGTCCACGATCCAGGTGAGCAGGTGCCACCCCTCCTCCACGTCCACGTCGGCCAACACATAGGGGCCGACAAATTCGGGGGTGGGAGGCCGGTACACGGTGGTGTGGCTGTGGACGCGGCCCCTCCCGCTGCTGGGCTCAAAAGTCCAGCGGGTGCTCTGGCACCGGGGACAGGCGAACTGGGGGACGAAGAAGCTGACCCCGCAGGCACCGCACACCGGGCGCACCAGCTCGTGGCGGTTCACCGCCGCCCAGAACGGCCCGGTGAGTGGCCGTTCGGTGCGCTCGTCACCCGTCATGTTGTCGCCTCGGGGCGGGGTGCTCAGAACCGCACCGGGTAGCGTCCCCACCACACCCGGGTGATGTTGGGGTCCTGCTCGGGGGGGTCGTCGGGGTCGGGTTGGGCGCCGCGGGCCAACAGACCCCGCAGGATGAGCGCCACCGTGCCCAACAAGATGGGGGCGCCGGTGGCCTCGTCGGCGGGCACACCCCCGTCGAGTTCCATGCCGATGCAGGCGTGGCGTCCCCCGCCGAAGGTGTGGCCCCACCGGGGGACGTCGTCTCGAATCTCCCGGAGCGGGTTGAAGCGGTCGGCATCGTCACCGAACACTTCGGGGTCGCGGTTGGCCGACCACAGATCCATCACCACCGTGTCGCCCACGGCCATCTCGGTGCCGTCGCGCATGGTGACCGGTTCCATCGCCTCCCGGCGGGCCACCGGGCTGGCCGGGTGCAGCCGCATCGACTCGTGGACGCACTGCTGGAGGAACACGGGGTCGTCGATGATGCGGCGGCGGTCGTCGGGATGGTCCTCGAACCAGCCGAACGCGCCGTGGACGGCGTGGGTGGTGGCCGCCCCGGTGGAGTGCATGCCGGCCAGGAGATAGAAGGCCACCTCCCGGCGGATCACGTCTCGGGGCAGGTCCAGGGCGTCCTGGTTGCGCACCAACACGGTGAGGACGTCTCTGGGCAGGTCGTCCTCGGTGATCTCACCGGCGGCGAATCGGCTGAACATTTCGGTGCGGCGGTCCAGGGAGGGGGCGAAGAAGTCCTCGTCCCAGCGGTCCAGCGCGTCGGATACCTCGGCCTTCAGCTCCTCGGGATCCCGGGTGCTGTGGACGGCGGTGGCCCCCTCGCTGAACTTGACTCCGTAGGAGTACAGGCGGTCGGTTTCGGCGGGCGTTCCCTCCGGTCGATCCACACCGGCGGCGGCCGCGGTGAGGTTCACCACGATGCGCCGGGCCAAGGGCACCACGTCGCCCCGACCGGCGGCGGCCGCCGGGTCGAGCACCTCGTCCACCGCGCCGGGAAGCAGGTCCCGCTCGTAGTGCTCGAAGGTGTCCCGGCGGAACAGCCGGTTCTCCAGCCGGCGTCGCTTCCGGTGATCGTCACCCCACAGGGTGAGCAGCGTGTCGGCCATGATCACCCCGGCCGCGTCGTACAGAGCCTGCTTGAGTCCCTTCTGGCGATAGGCGTCGCGCACATCGTCGAATCGGGTGAGGGTGATCTCGGTCATTGGGGGCTTCCTCCTCGGTGGGCTGTGGGACTCAGTTGCCTGCAGCAACGCCGTCTATGGACGCCGGGCGGGGCATACCGGCCAGCACGGTGGACACCACCCCGCCGTCCACCACCAGCGTGTGGCCGTTCACGTAGTCGGCGTCATCGGAGCACAGCCACAGGGCGGCCTGGGCGATGTCGGCGGCGGTGCCCAACCGCTGGCTGGGGGTGCGGGCCGATCGGGTGGCCCGCACCTCGGGGTCGGCCAGAACGGGGGCGGACATGCCGTCGTCGATGATGCCGGGGGCCACCGAGTTGACCCGGATGCCCTGCGGTCCCCACTCGATGGCCATCTGCCGGGTGAGTTGGATCACCCCCGCCTTGGTGGGGCTGTAGGCCCCGGAATTGGGGCCGGGGGCGATGCCGTTGATCGAGGAGATGTTGACGATGGACCCCGTTCGCCCTTCGGCGATGAGGCGGCGGGCCACGGCCCGACCGCAGATGAACGGCCCGGTGAGGTTCACGTCCACCACTGCCCGCCAGTCGGCCTCGGGGTGTTCGAGCAACGGGCGGAAGCGAACGATGCCGGCGTTGTTCACCAACACGTCGGGGGTGCCGAAGGCATCGAGCGCTCCGTCAACCGCTTGGGCGTCGGTAGTGGAAGCCACCAGGGCCTCCGCGTCGGGCAGCGACTGGGCGGTGCTTCGGGCGGCGGCCTCGTCGAGGTCCAGCACTCCCACCCGGTAGCCGCCGGCAGCGGCCTGCCGGGCGATCTCGGCGCCGATGCCCGTTCCCGCTCCGGTCACGATGATTGATCTGGCCACGAGGGCTCACTGTAGTGCGCCCGAGCAGCGCCGCGGTCGTGACGGTCGTTCGTGGTGCGTGGAGCGTCGGCGCTATTCCACGGGGTTGCCGTCGGTATCCAGGACGTTGATGGCCCGGGACGGACAGTTGCGGGCAGCCCGCAGAAGTTGCTGGTCGGTGAGGTTGCCGACGGTGGGCAACACGGTGGCCAGCTCGTCGTCGTCAAAGCCGAACGCCGCAGGGTAGTCGGCCACGCAGCGGCCCGAACTCATGCACTCGTCCTGGTCGATCTCCACCCGGTAACCCATGGCACCAACTTAGTGGCGTGTCGTGGTCGCCGCGGGGCGGGCGAGGCCCGGTAAGGTCGCAGAGCGATGAGAGCTGTCGAAGGGATGTCCGTGCTGATCACCGGCGGGGGTTCGGGCATCGGCGCAGGGGCGGCCGAACATCTGGCCGGTCGGGGGGCACGGGTGACCATCACCGGGCGGCGACCGGATCGCATCGAAGCGGTGGCTGCCCGGCTGGGGTCGGGGGTGCGGGCCGTGGCCGGCGACGTGACGGTGGCTGCTGATCGTTCGGCCATGATCGGAGCGGCGGCTGCCCACGGAGGCGGGTTGGACGGGGTGATCAGCAACGCCGGGAACATGTACCGGGGCCCGATCGACGAGCTGGACGAGCAGGCCCTGCTGGAGGTGTTCCACACCAACGTGGTGGGGGGCATGATGCTGGTGGGCGAAGCGCTGCCCCTCTTGCGGGAGCGTCAGGGGTGCGTGCTGTTCGTGGGGTCGGTACACACCCAGCGGGCGTTTCCCGGTGTGGCCCCCTACGCCGCCACCAAGGGGGCGCTGGAGGCCCTCACCGGGGTGTTGGCCGCCGAATTGGGTCCTCAGGGGGTGCGGGTGGGGTGCGTGCGACCGGGGGCGGTGTTCACCGAGATCAACCAACGGGCCGGCCTCATGGCCGACGACGAGGCCCTGGCTCGGCTGGAGGGACTGGGGCCCGCCCATGCCCTCGGCCGCATCGGCACCGTGGAGGAGGTGGCGGAGGCGTTCGAGTACCTCCTGCGGGCCGAGTGGGCCACCGGCGCGGTGCTGACCGTGGACGGCGGTCTGAGCCTGGGGGTGACCAATGCCTGATCCTCCCGCCTCGCCGGATCCGACCGGCCCGAGGGCGGCGGCGATCCGTGGGTGAGCCCCGGGATCGGGAGGCCCTGGCGGTGGTGGCCGATCATCTCGGCGCGGTCGCCACCGGCGATCCCGAGGCCATGGCCGCCGACTATGCCGCCGACGCCGTGTTGGTGCGGGACGTGACCTACGAGGGCCGTGACGCCATCGCCGGATACTTCGCCACCGTGCCCGACCGGCTGGGCGAGGGCCAGGTGGAGTTTGCCGAGCCCCGACTCGACGGCGACCAGGTGGCCGTGGCCTGGAGATTGGTTGGCGGCCCGGGTGACGGCACTTCCGGCACCGACCGCTTCGAGGTGACCAACGGCCTCATCACCCGCCAAACCGTCACCCTCAACACCCCCGACTTCTGATGCCCGGTCGATCCGACGGGATGAAGTCAAGGGGGGCAGCAACCCCATGAGTCCACAACCGGTGGGCCCCGACGGGGTGGACATGAACGTCGACGTCGTGGTGGTGGGATTCGGGGCAGCGGGCGCGGCGGCAGCCATCACCGCCCACGACGGCGGAGCCTCCGTTGTGCTTCTGGACAAGAACCCGGAACACCAACACACCCCGTCGACCCGGATGTCGGGGGGCATGGTGATGACGGCGACCGACGGGGCCGCGGCGGCCCGCTATCTGGATGCTTGCGCGTCAGGCATGGTCCCCTTCGACGTATCCCAGGCCTGGGCGGAGCGGGCTACCCACCTCCCTTGGTGGTTCCAAGAGGTCATCGGGGGTCTGGACATGGTGCCGTCCGCAGGCGCTGAGCACCCGGACTTCGAAGGGGCGGAAGCCATCGTGGCCGTGCAACCGGGCGGGGTGGGCGAGCGACTGGCCGCGGCGGCCGGCGCAGGGCCCCGACTCTTCGAGGGCCTGTCGGCGGCGGTGCTTCGGCGCCGCATTCCCATTCTTTGGGGTACGGCCGGGGACCGGCTGACCCAAGACAACCACGGACGGATAACAGGACTCACCGCATCGAGCAACGGTCGGTCGGTGTCGGTGGGGGCACGACACGCAGTGGTGTTGGCTTGCGGGGGCTACGAGTTCGACGAAGAACTCAAGCGGGACCACTTGCGGACCTACCCCGTCCACTTCTACGGCAACCCCAACAACACCGGCGACGGTGTGCGCATGGCTCAGCAGGCGGGGGCGTCCCTCTGGCACATGAATCAGATGATCGGCCGGGCGATCGGCCACTTCGATCTCGACGGCCGACCGGTCAATTTCATCATCGGCATCGACCCACCCGGCTATGTGATTTGCGACCGGGCGGGCCATCGGTTTGCCAACGAGCACCACCAAGCCCAGTTGCGCCACGACTTCTACTACGAATTGCTGGCCTATGACCCGGCCACCAACTCTCAGCCCCGGGTGCCGTGCTATTGGTTCTTCGACGAGTCACGGCGGCAAGCCGGGCCGCTCACCTACACCCATTTCGGCGCGGTGGCGGTTGGCCTGTACGACTGGAGCGAAGACAACTCCGCTGAGATCAACCGGGGCTGGATCGCCTCCGGCGATTCCATCGCCGAGGCTGGGGAGGCGGCCGGCATGAGCCCGACTGCCGCCATTCGGGCGGCAGCAACTGTGGCTGACTAAAACCGGTTGTGTCGTAGTGGGGAGCCCGACTCTTGGGGACGGCCCCCCAGCACCATGGTGGCCATCGAGCAGCCACCGTTCCATTGCGTGCCCTTGTGGCCCGGGGGGTCAAACACCACCGGTGGGCCCCGACGGGATCGACACGGTCGGATTTTGGACGCTTTCGGCCAGCCGATTCCCGGTCTCTACGGCGCCGGGGAACTGGGTCAGGCCACCGGCCTGCTCTACCCCGGCGACGGATCCAACCTGTCGGAAGCGTTCTGCTTCGGACAGATCAGCGTTGAGCACGCCCTCGGCCTCGGCCAAACCTGATCAATCCTGAGAGGCCCCAAGCGGGTGAGCCTTCGACCGTGTTGGCCGTGTCGTCTCTCGGCACGGCTAGTGGTGTATCAGCCGGACATACCGCCGGGGTCGGTGGCGGCGGGGAAGTCGGCGCCGGCCAGCCAGTCGAGGAAGGCTTGGCGGCGGGCGGCGTCGACCAATTCCACTCGCAGGCCGGTGGCAGGGAGCCAGTGGTAGGTGAAACCCAAGGGGCGGCCGTCGGGGGCGTCGTAGGAGGCCAGGGGCTCGAAGCCGCCGGAGGCCAGGCGCTGGGCATCGGCCACCAGGTCGTGGCTCCAGTAGCCCAAGTGGTGGACGCCGCCCGCCGTACACGGATCCCACACTGTGCCGGGAGTGCCGGTGATGAACTCGATGTGGGGCGGCCCGTCGATGGAGTAGGTGAACCGGAAGTCGGCCTGCACCACGCCGTTGGGCTGGCGCACCAGGAATTGCCGGTGCTGCGGTGCGGCCCACTGCATCCCGTGGACAGCACTCCACTCGGCCATGGCCGCATCCAGGTCATTGACCACAACCCCGAAGTGGTAGAAGTCATCCAGCGGCAACAACCCTTGGAGCTTCTCCCCCGCTGGCCCGGCCCCAGAGCCGGGATTCGATTCAGGCATGACCGTGCCACCCCCCGTCGGCGAACAGAACTTCCCCATTGATATACGACGCCTTCTCGCTCAACAAGTAGGCGATCGCCTCGGCGATCTCGGCAGGTTCGGCCACCCGACCCATGGGCACCCGGGCGTCCAACCAGGCCGCCTGGTCGGGATCGCCCAGCCGCTCGGCGGTCATGGGGGTGCGCACCGGACCGGGAGCCACCGCGTTTACCCGCACCCCCTGGGGAGCCGCCTCCACGGCCGCCGCCCGGGTCAGCGCCGAGACCGCCCCTTTAGAGGCCACATAGTGAGCCTGCCCGGGCACGGCGATCTCGGCGTTCACCGACGACACGTTGACGATGGCCCCGATTGCGCCCTCCCGGTGGCGACGCAGGAATCCCCGAATGCCCAGCCACGTGCCCACCACGTTGACCTGGAGATGGCGTTCAAATTCTGACACCGGGACATCCACAATGGCACCCCGAGTGCGAATACCGGCGCAATTCACCAATCCGGTCAGCGAACCCACCTCATCGAGCACGTGGTCCCAGGCGGCCTCTTCGGTCACGTCCAGCTCAAGGGCACCCTCGTCAGGGTTCGCGTCGGCAGCCACCACGTTCCAGTGATTCTCGGCCAGCACCCTGCACGTCTCGGCTCCTATGCCCGAGGCGGCACCGGTCACCAGCACCCGAGGCGGTATCACCGCTCAGTGGCCGAAATAGGAACGGACCAAATCGTGGGAGGCCCGCAACTCCGCCGACGGCCCGCTTATATCGTTGTTGCCGGTGCGCAGCACGTAGGTTCGGTCGGACACCTCCAGCACCCCGGCGTTCTGCTCCACCAGCAAGAACGTGGTGCCGCCCTCGGCGCGGAGATCCACCACCAAGTCGAAGAGCTGGCCCACCAGGTTGGGGGCCAAGCCGAACGACAGCTCGTCGATCATCAGCAGCTTGGGCCGGGTGATCATGGCCCGGGCCAGGGCCAGCATCTGCTGCTGACCCCCCGACAGGGAGGAAGCGGGATCACCGACTTTCTCGGCCAGAGCGGGCAGCAAGTCGAACAGCCGGTCACGGTCACGGCGGATGGCGGCGGCCCCATCGGTTCGCAGCCCCAAGCCCAGCTCCAAGTTCTCCCTCACCGACAGGTTCTGGAAGATGCCCCTCCCCTCCGGTAGGTGACCAAGCCCCCGCTTGGCCCGGCGTTCAATGGCCAGACTGCCCAGGTTCTCCCCGTCAAAGACCACCGACCCCAACCAGGTGTCCAGCACGCCGGAGATGGTACGCAACAAAGTGGTCTTGCCCGCTCCGTTGGCCCCCAACACCGACACGATCTCGCCTTCATCCACGGTGAGCGACACCCCGTGTAGTACTTCGAGGCGGCCATAACCCGAAACCAGGTTGTCGATCTCGAGCAACATCAGCCCGGCCCTCCCGCCTCCATCTTGAATCCGTGACCGAGGTAGGCCTCGATGACCGCCGGGTCGGAGGTCACGTGCTCGGGGCTGCCCTCGGAGATGATCTTGCCGAAGTGCAGCACGCTGATCTTCGGGCAGAGGCTGGTGACCAACTGCAGATCGTGCTCGATGATGATGACGCACAATTTCCGCTCGGCCACGATCCCTCGCAGCCCCCGCAACAGCACGGTCACGTCATCGGCACCGAGGCCAGCGGCCGGCTCGTCCAGTAGCACCACGGTGGGATCGGCCACCAAGGCTCGGGCCACCTCCACCAATTTCTGCGAACCCAGCGACAGCGCCCCGGCTTCCTCGTGGGCGGCGTCGGCCAGCCCGAATCGGTGGAGCATGTCCATGCAGATCTGTCGGGCCTCGGTCTCCTCGCGACGCTGCGGGGGGAACAACAGAAGCTCGGCCAGGTGCCCCCACCGGAACAAGTGATGCCGTCCCAACAGGGTGTTCTCCATGACGGTGGCATCAAGGATGAGCCGGGGTGACTGGAAGGTGCGGCCGATACCGGCCTTCACCCGCTGAGTGCGAGACTTGGACAGAACGTCCTCACCGTGCAGGCGAACCGTTCCTCGACTGCTGCGCACGTAACCGGAGATCACGTTAAACACTGTGGTCTTGCCCGCTCCGTTGGGACCGATGAGCCCGTTGAAGCCTGGGGTGAAGTGCAGGTCAACCCCCTCGAGCACCTGGTTACCACCGAAAGCGACATGCAGGTCGCTAATGGCTAAAGATGCTGTACCTGGCGGGATTTTGTCCGCCACCCATTCAGAGGGGTCGATCACGCCCATGGCGAAAGACTCATAAGACTCTCCAAGCGTCGCTGGAGATCCTTGACTCCTCGGCTGTCCCGTATGCGCTTGGGCAATGACGCAAGACCACTGGGTAGGACAAGCACAGTAAGCATCAGGACTATGCCCAACAACAAGAACAGCAACTTTTGGGTTTCCTGTAGCCTCTGGCGCAAGTAAACAAAAAACAATGCTCCGATCAGCGGACCCCACTTGCGGCCCAAGCCACCCACGATCAGCACCACGAGCAGATAGACCAGCATCCGGGTCTTGAAAGAGCTCGGATTGGCAAACGCGTAGTTCTGGGCCCACATGGCCCCGCCCAACGCGGCGGCGAATGCCGACAGACCGAAGGCCACCAGCTTGTAGTAGGTGGAGGATATTCCTAGGGGGCCGGTGGCGATATCGATGTCGCGCACTGCCTTCAGGGTGCGCCCCAAGCGACTCTTGGTCAAAATGACGTAGGATACCATTATGAGCATGAATGCACCAAGGGAGAGCATGTAGACACTGAGCACACGATCCAGACCTGGTATCAAGAACAGGGACACCTGTTTGCCCGTACCCCCATTCGTCTTAAGACCACTCCATACTTTGTCATCGAGCCGGATTATGTCAATGATCAAGAAGCCCAGAGCCAAGGTGGCAATGGCCAGGAAGAAGCCTTTCAGCCGGGCGGCGGGAAAGCCCACCAGTACACCAATGATGGCAGCGGCCAAACACACCACCGGCAGGGCCAGGAAGAATGGCCAGTCGTAACCCACTATTTGTTCTCGGGCATCACTTGGGCCCGTCAGCACGGCCGTGCCGTACGCCCCTATAGCGAAGAGACCGGCCACAGCCAGACCCAGGGTTCCCGAGTAGCCAACCAGGAGGTTGAAGCCCACCGCTGCGACACCAAATGCAAAGACGTGTGCCAAGTTACCGCGTCCGTAGTCACCGCTGCTGTCAAAGATGTCCGTCCAACCCAAGATGGGAACCCAGGGCAAGAGCGCCATAAACGCGAAGATGGCCACGGTGGCGAACTGCTCATGGTACCGGCGCAGGCCAGCTGGCTTGGGGGGATAGAGCGGGCGGTAAGAGTCCATTGCCACAGACATCGACTACACCTCTCGGGTCCGGGCGATGCGACTGAAGCCGCCAGGAGCCACCAACAACACCACCACTACCACGAGCAGGGCAATGGTGGGCTGCAGGCTAGTGCTTATCTGCCCGCCTGCTAGGGCCTCGCCCAGGCCCACCAGCAGACCACCAGCAAAAGTCCCCCCTAGAGAGGTGAATCCACCGAGCACGGCAGCAATAAAGCCTAGAAGGATCAACCTCTCACCGCCGGTTGCTTCCAGTACTGTAGAGCTGGTCTTGAGAATCATGCCCGCTCCGGCCACAAAGATGCCGATCGCCCAGGCAATGAGCGACACCGCACCAGCGTTGATGCCCAGCATCCGGGCGGTGGGGCCGTCCTCGGCGATGGCTCTCATTCGCACTCCCCAGGTGGAGCGGAAGAACAAAGCCAAGCCTGAGGCGACAGTCAAGCCCACTGCAATGGTGATCACCTCATCCCAGCCAATTGTAGTGTTGCCCCATTCGAAGGTCTTTCCCGACCAGGGGGCGTCAAAGCGTTTCGGGTTGGCAGTCCATCCAAGCTCAATTGATGCCTCCAAGACATAGGTCAACCCGATGGTCAGTAAGAGCAGCGGAAAGTGATCTACTTTGGCCAAGGACTTCACCCAGTGGCGGAGCATAAGGTAGGTCAATACTGCAGTGATGATGGCCAAAATGACTGCCACCACCAAAGGAAAACCCTCGCTAGTGACCGGGAACCAGTCTAGAAATGAAGGTAAGCCCTCGCCTCTCAAGAACTTTACACTGTACGCTCCTAACCCCAGGGAAGCGACTACTGCCAGAGGCTGGTTGGATAGACCGGTCAACGGTCGAATAACAAGGAATTGGGTCACAGCTCCAAATGCTGCGGCAAAGGCTAGGCCGATCACGATGGCCAGCCAGAACGGCCAACCCACTCCGCCCCTCTCCGGATCGGTGGACAGGAACCACGCCATGTATGCGGCCAGCAAGCCCATCGTCGCAGTGGCAAAGTTGGGCACGTCGGTGGCCTTCATGATGACCACGATGGCCAAGCCAATCAAGCTGTAACCCGATCCGGCCTCAAGGCCGACTACAATTTGGTCGAGGAGTTGATCCACTCCGGTTCCCCCTCAGATGCTGCAAGCCCTAGACGCTAAGATGCTGGTTTACATCGGCGCCTCGGCCTTAGGCGAGCGGTCCCCGCCCCAGGCCTGGGCTTCGTTCAGCTCGCCGGCTGCAGAAAGTCCCGGACCTGAGTCCAAGAATCCGTTTCGGCGTTGTACTGGGCCACGCCTGCGCCGGAAGCGCAACTGTGCCCGCTGGGGAGGGGCCGGCAGGCAATTGGCGGGATCGAGGGTACCAAGATCGGATCACCGGCCAGGGCCTCTGCGGTGGCGTGGAAGTTGTCATAGGAGTAGTCGCCGTCCAGCCGATCCACCAACTCGAAGAAGGCCGCGGCTATGGAATAGGTCTGGAGGCTGAAGTTGGGAGCCCCACCCTCCTTGCCAGGGCCGTCGTAAGCATCCCAAAGGGCGCTCCAGTTCTGCACGAACGGGGCCTGGGAGTCGGGCAGTGCAACCTGCAAAGCACCGAGGTACCCATTGGCGGCCTCAGGATTGGCCAAGCTCACCGTGTTCGGGCCTCCAGCACCAGAGGAACCGGCGTCAGAACAGACTGGGGCGTCGAAGCCAGCCTCAAGGAATCGGTCTAGTACCAATGCGTTTTGTGCGTTGTCGAGCGCAGTCAACACGGCTTCGGCACCGGAGTCGATCACGGCCAGCACTGCCGGGCCCACAACGTCGGAGAGCACCTCAACCTCTTCTTTGGCCGTGATCTCCATGCCATGGACGGGAGCCTGCTGGTCGATGGCGTTGAACGCCTCTTCACCCAACTCATTGTCCTGGCCGATGGCGGCCACCTTGGTCACCCCCTGCTCGGCGAAGTAGTCGATGCAGATACGACCCTGTTCGGTACGAGTGGGGTTGGTGAGGTACACCTCTTGGATGTCCTGGTCGGCGGGGGACACCGGGCCCCACAAGGGCGTGCCCGCGGCCTCGATGTCGGGATAGGTGGACGGGATGGCTTGCGAACCAGCAGTACCCACGAAGGCCCACACGTTGTCCTGTTCGATCATCTTGCGGACGTTGATAACCATCTGTTCGATCTCAAAGCGGTCGTCCTCCCAGGCCAACTCGAACGTGCAGCCATCGATGCCGCCCTTGGCGTTTACCTCGTCCACCGCCATTTGCAAGCCACCTAGCAGGCCTTCCCCAGCTGGGGCAGCTCGGCCGGTGAACGGCTGGGAGGTGCCGATGGTGATCACGCCGGCGTCCTTGTCCACCCCGCGCACGTCACCGTCGGTGGCGTAACCACAGCCGGCGGGACCTGCGGCGTCATCGTCGTCGTTGCCGCAGGCGGCGGCGATCAGGGCGACTGCGAACAGCAGCGCCAAGAGTTTCAGGAACTTGGACATGGACTCCCCTCCATCCAATGGACGTTCACAAGTTCGAGACCCTAACAGAGATTCTCACTGTGGCAACATATTGGCGATGGCAGAGATCACCGTGACCACGTTCGCCGATGCCCGGGACTGCTACCGCAACCGGGATCTGCGCCAGGCTCTGTACGACGCCGGCGAGGTGATCATGAGCGATGTGGTGGTGAACCTCCACGGAGCCGAGCACCGGGACCGCCGCCGCCTGGAGAACCGCCTGTTCCGCCGCGACACCTTCACCCTGTACGAGCAGGACCTGTTCCCACCCATCATTGAATCGACCCTGGCCCCCTACCTGGCCGAGGGCAAGGCCGAGCTGGTCACGCTGGGACACCAGCTCATGATGAACCTGGCTGCGCTCACCGCCGGGGTGGACCGGCCCCAGGGCACCCCCGAGGAGACCTTCCGGCTGTACGACTACCTGACCACGTTCATCGAGGGCGCCACCCTGGCCCACTACACGGGTGACAAGGAGGCCAAGGCGGCCGAAGTCCTGGCCGCGCTTGAGGCGTTCGACGCCGAGTTCCTCGCCCCTGGCATGGCTCGGCGTCGGGAGCTGCTCGAACAGCACGAGGCCGAGGAACTCACGGCCGATGATCTGCCCAAGGACGTGTTGATGGTGCTCATGCACAACCAGGACCGGCTGGAACTGACCCATGAGACCATTCGCCGGGAAATCGCCTTCTACCTGCTGGCCGGAGCCCACACCTCGGCCACCGCGTTCAACCGGGTGGTTCACAACATCTTCGGCTGGCTGGCCGAGCATCCCGAAGACGAGCACCGGGTGCGCGACGACCGCCTGTTCGTGCAGCGATGCACCCACGAGACCATTCGGCTGCAGCCCTCCAGCCCCACCGGCATGCGGTGGGCTCAGGCCGACGCCCGGTTGTCCAGCGGCGTGGCCATTGCCCAGGGCGATCGGGTCACCCTGGATCTGTTGGCGGTGAACCGGGATCCCTCGGTGTTCGGCGACGACGCCACCGAGTTCAACCCGGACCGGGAGCTGGCCGACGGGGTGGCTCCCTGGGGGCTCAGCTTCGGGCAGGGCATGCACGCCTGCATCGGCCAGGACCTGGCGGCCGGAGTCACGTTCATGGACGGCGACGACCCCAACGCCCACCTCTTCGGACTGGTGCCCGTCGCCGTGCAAACCCTCTTCGACCACGGGTGTCGCCCCGACCCCGACGACCCCCCGGAAATGGACGCCTCCACCACCCGCCCGTACTTCGCCCGCTACCCCGTGGTGTTCGACAGCCCCGCGCCGCAACTTCCCAGTTGATCGGATGGGTTGGGTCGGTGCGCTCGGAGCGGCTCGTTGGCTATGGCTCGCTGGCCATGGGCGCTGGCCCGGCTGGGGCGATGTATGGAACCGTTCATCGGCCTCTTCCCGTCGCCTGGCGGTCCTCCCGCTCTACGTGCTCTGACCATCTGACCTGAACGCGTTCTGTCGAGAGGAGTCTCCATGAAATCCACCCTTGGCCCGCGCCTCATGCTCGGGATGCTGGCCGCACTCTGCCTGCTGATTGCCGCCTGCGGAAACGACGACGATGCCGCCGTCCCCCCACCGACAGCGACCTCCACACCCTCGACCACCCCGGAGCCGGCCACGACCACCCCGGAGCCCACCAGCGAGCCGTCCCCAACTGCTGCGCCCTCCCCCGAGCCGACGGCAGTCCCAACACCGGCACTCGCGACCACGCTCGAACCCACGCCGGAAGCGACCCTTGCGCCCTCCCCCGAGCCGACAATCCAGCCCACCCCGGAGGCGTCACCAATTGCCACGGCTGGCACCACCATCGAAGTGGAACTGGCCGGGGGCAAGCCGGTAAACGGGGTGCGGCGGGTCCGGATCAAGGCCCGGGACACGGTCACCATCATCGTGAACGGGGATACCACCGACGAGCTGCACATCCACGGCTACGACCTGGTGGTGCCGTTCGCCCCCGGCCGACCTGGCATCCTCACCTTCGAGTCCGACATCCCCGGCATCTTCGAGGTGGAATCCCACCACCACGGCGACCTGGTCATGGAACTCGAAGTGAGCTGATCACCCCCGCCTGCCCCTCCGTCTGCTTCAGCCCCCCTGCGGCCCTTGAAACCTGGTGTTCCACAGTCTGCAAAATGGAGTGTGATTTTGCTGCAAAGTGGAGTGTGACTTCCCTGCAAAGTGGAGTGTGGCTTGTGTGCCAACTGGAGTACACCCCCAATTCGTCTGGTGTAGGGTGAACATGGCTAGTCGAACCTCGCGGGGAACCAGCCCGGCTCATAGTGCTCACCGCCTTCGGCTTCGGCTCCACCGCTCTCTGCGGCCGGCAGCAAACTACTCCTCACCCAGAATGAGATCGAGGGTGGCGATGACGTCAGAGAGTTCTGACAGGCTCGTCACGCCGCCTCGCCAACGTCGAGCGAATGACCTGCTTGCGGTCCTCGGGCACGTGGGGGCGCTCGGCCACCCGTTCGAGCGCCTCGCACGGCAGCCGGGACAGCGCCCAATTCCATGACGTGACGTCATCGGACGTGAGAATCTGCTCCGCCACAAACACGGCATCGCGAGGCAGCTTGCACAGCTTGGGATCACCCCACCAGAACAAGTGACGAAACCTGTCCGGCACGCAATCGGGCATGGGCGCGGACTTCATCTTGGGCCGAGGAGCCCACTTCAGCACCTCCGGCACCCGCCACCACGCCTCGACCACCTCCAAGCGCCACACCACCTCACGTCGAACCGGTAGGGAACGGATCGGTTCCTCGGTGCCCGACACCAAACCCAACTCCACCAGCCGGTCCAGGGCAGGCTGCACCTCATCACGGCCCACCTCGGCAGCCACCGCCACCGACGACGCCCTGCACAGTCCCAAGGGCCGATTGGACAACGCCTGTAAAATCCGCCGCTCCACCGCCGACAGTTCCAACGCCTCCCCATCAGAAACCTGGCCAGGGTGATCGGCGGCGACGCCGGGCTTCGGTGCCATCTCCCCAACCTACAAGCCCCCGCAGCCAACGCAGCGCGGACAACGATCCCCCGACGCCCAACTGGAGTCCCCTGCACCCTTGCCGCAACCCCCGCGCCGCAACTCCCTGCCCACTGGGGAGGGTCGCCACCAATCGTCAACCGTTGCGTCAAATGACACAGGTATGGTTTGATTGTCGGGTGGCGAAGACGACTACGGCGGCACCGGAGAATCGCGATGAGACCCTGGCGGAGTTCTTCGAACGGGTGAAGTCGACCGCTCCGGGGACATCCACCGCCACCACCGAAGAAGTGGTCGACGCCGTGCGCAAGGACCGCGACGCCAGCAACCTCTGAGCGGTCCGACGAGCATGTTGGTCGTCGCCGATGTATCACTGCTTGTCGAAGCACTTACGAAGACCGGCCCAGATGGGGACCGGTACCGCTCTTGGCTGACCGAACTCGCCAATGGTGAATTGGTAGAGACTGTCCGCAATCTTACCTACCTCGAAGTCATCAGTGCGCTGCGAAAACTGAACGCCAAAGACGCAATCTCCAACGATCTCGCTGCTCACGCCATCGACATGTTTCTTCAGCTACCTACCCGACGCCGTGAGATCACTCAGACAATGGCCCGTCGAATCTGGGAACTGCGATTCAACGTCACTGCCTACGACGCCGCGTATGTGGCACTCGTCGAGCGCCTCATGTCAGACGATCGACGCAGCGACGTTGTGCTGGCCACCCTCGACCAACGGCTTGCCGCCACGCCCGGTTTGTCAATTCGGATTATCACCCCGGAGGACCATTAGAAGCGTCTCCTGATCCACCTACGGCATTGCCGACCACCGGTGGAGCCCGCCCTCCCTCACCAGTGCAATCGGTTCCAGCACAGTCGCCTTCCGACCCTTGAATTCTCAGGCTTGCTGACGAGCCGTGAGCCAGGACACATCAACGCGAGACGGACGCTGAACGCCGAAAGAGCCTGGGCCAGCGCAACTTGTCGAACAGTGGCCCTCGCTGTTCCTTGGAGCGGTAACGCGATGGACCGCTCCTCTCGATGTAGGTGTGGTTGTAGAGTTCGAAATCCGGCAAGTCGGGCCAGACCTGCGCAGAATCGTCGCTTGCATCGAAGGGAGGCGGGTGATCGGCGGCGACGCCGGGCTTCGGTGCCATCTCCCCAAGCTACAAGCCCCATGGGCGACCACGGGGGCGGGGTGATCCCGTAGTCCAATATGGGCGACTCCTGGGCTATCGTCGGTTTTCGGTGTTCTCCGACCGGCCCCCACCTACCCGAGGCGCTCGACTGGAGTGCACCGTGGCGCCAATCCCATCGAGGAATGCCCGGTGAGGCACCGGGTGGGCATCGTGGGGGCCGGGTGGACCGGTGCGGTGGCCGGTCGCCTGCTCACCGACGCCGGAATGGCCGTGGAGGTGCTGGAGAAGGCCGACGTGGTGGGCGGGCACTCCCGGGCCGAGACCCTGCACGGCGTGGTCTACGAGCCCAACGGGGCCCACATCTTCCACACCTCCGATCCGGCGGTGAACCGATTCGTGAACTCCCACGGCCTCACCCGACCCTACGACCACCAGGTACTCACCGAGGTGTACCTCTCGCCCGACGACGAGGAGCACGAGGGCCGACTGCTGTCGTGGCCCCCGCAGGTGGCCGAACTCCAAGCGCTGCCGGTGTGGCCCACGGTGGAGCGGGAGCTGGCCGACCTGCCGCCGACGCCCAACGGCGACAACTTCGAGGACTACGTGGTGTCGATGATGGGCCGCACCCTGTACGACCTGTTCATCCGCGACTACACCGCCAAGCAGTGGGGACGCCCGGCCACCGAGCTGTCCGCCCGCTTCGCCCCCAAACGGGTGGAGCTGCGCCGAGACGGCGTTCGGGGGTTGTTCCGGGACCGGTGGCAGTACTTCCCGCCCAAGGGCATCAACGAGGTGATCGAGTCGGTGCTGTCCACCGTGGCGGTCACGCTCAACACCGAAGTCTCCGTGGACCACGCCGACGACCTGGCCCGGGACTACAACGCGGTGATCGTCACCGCCGCGCTGGACGATTTCGCCCGCTGTCCCGGCGAGCTGGAGTGGCGGGGCATCGAGATGGTGTCCCACTACTCCCCCACCGACGATCCCGCCGGGGTGGTCACCCCGGCCTACGTCACCAACCGGCCGTCGCTGCGGGTGCCCTACACACGAACGGTGGAGACCAAGCACGCCACCGGCCAGCACATCGGGGGCACGGTGGTCAGCCAGGAGATGCCCGGCGCCCCCCACCGCCACTATCCGGTGCTGACTGCCGACGGGGCCAACGAGCGCCGCAACGCCGAGTTGGCCGCCGCCATCGCCGAACGGGTGCCCATACCCGTCTACTTCGCCGGGCGGCTGGCCACCTACCGCTACATCAACCAGGACGAGGCCATCGCCGACGCCATGGCGGTGGCCGACCGGGTGGCCGCCGATCTGGCGGGCTGACCCGCCGTGGACCCACCAGCGCCACCCCCCATACCCACCGCGGGAACCGGAGGCAGCGGGCCCGAGGCGGCCGGACCCCCACCGGCGGGATGGAGCTTTTGGATCGACCGGGGGGGCACCTTCACCGACGTGGTGGCCCGCCGGCCCGACGGCACCGTCACCACCGCCAAGCTGTTGTCGCAGAGCCCCCGCTACCCCGACGCCTCGGTGGAGGCCATCGGGCGGTTGCTGGGCCTCGACCCCGGCCAACCGATCCCGACCGATCAGATCGCCGAAGTGAAGATGGGCACCACGGTGGCCACCAACGCCCTGTTGGAGCGCCAAGGCGAGCCCACCGTGCTGGTCACCACCCGGGGATTCGCCGACGCCCTGCGCATCGGCTACCAGGCCCGCCCCGACTTGTTCGCCCTCGACATCGTGCTGCCCGACATGGTGTACGAACGGGTGATCGCCGTGGACGAACGGATCCGGACCGACGGCACCGTGGAGCGCCCCCTCGACACCGACGACGCCCGGCAACAACTGGCCGAGGCCCACCGGGCCGGCCTGCGGTCAGCGGCCATCGTGCTCATGCACGGTTACCGCTACCCCGACCACGAAGCCCGCGTGGCCGAGATCGCGACCGACTTGGGCTTCGAGCACGTCTCGGCCGGCCACGAGGTGAACCCGCTCATCCGTCTGGTACCTCGGGGCGACACCACCGTGGCCGACGCCTACCTCACCCCGGTGCTGCGCCGCCACATCCGCTCGCTGCAAGACCGGATGGACGCCCCCGAGCACTCAGCGCTCCCACAAAGGGAATCCAGCACTGGCGAGCCCGCGCGAAAACCACCCCGACCACAGCCGCGAGTGCAGTTCATGCAGTCCAACGGGGGCCTCGCCCACCCCGACCATTTCCGGGGGAAGGACGCGTTGTTGTCCGGTCCGGCGGCCGGAGTGGTGGGCATGGCCCGCACCGGCGAGGCCGCGGGCCACCACCGCCTGATCGGGTTCGACATGGGCGGCACCTCCACCGACGTCTCCCACTACCACGGCCGCTTCGAGCGCACCACCGACGCGGTGGTGGCCGGCGTGCGGGTGCGGGCCCCCATGATCTTGATCCACACCGTGGCCGCCGGAGGGGGCTCGATCCTGTCGTTCGACGGCAGCCGCTTTCGCGTCGGCCCCGATTCCGCCGGGGCCGACCCCGGACCGGCCTGCTACGGCAACGGCGGGCCGCTCACCGTGACCGACGCCAACGTGGTGCTCGGCAGGCTGCACCCCGACCACTTCCCCGCGGTGTTCGGCCCCGACGGCGACCAGCCCCTCGACGCCGCCGCCGCCCGTATCGGCTTCGATGCCCTGGCCCGGACCATCACCGAGGCCACTGGTCAACCGTGGACACCGGAGCGGGCCGCCGAGGGCTTCGTGGCCGTGGCCGTGCAGAACATGGCCGGCGCCATCAAGACCATCTCGGTGCAGCGAGGCCACGACGTGAGCGCCTACACCCTGGCCTGCTTCGGCGGCGCCGGCGGCCAGCACGCTTGTCGGGTGGCCGACGAACTGGGCATGTCCACGGTCCTGATCCATTCCCGAGCCGGGGTGCTTTCGGCGCTGGGCATCGGCTTGGCCGACGTGCGATCGGTGGCCGAACGGGCCGTGGGCCGCCCGCTCACCGAGGAGGTGCTGGCCGATGCGGCTCCCGCCGTCGCCGAGCTGGCGGCCTCCACCCGGGCCGAGGTGGCCGCCGATCAGGCCCTGTCCGCCGTCACCGTGCATCTCGGGCTGTTCCTGCGCTACGAGGGGACCGATACCGCCCTGGAGGTAGCTGCGGGAACGGTGGCGGAGCCCGGCGCCGGCTCCGACCCGGAGAGCACCGCCGACCGATGCCGAGCAGTGGTGGCCGCGTTCGAGGAGGCCCACCGCAGACGATTCGGCTTCGTCTCACCCGAAGCGACCGTCGTGTTGGAGTCCCTCCAGGTCGAAGCCGTCGGCCAAACCACGCTGTTGGCCGACCTCTCGGATCGGCCCCCCACCGGAACAGCAACCGACCTCTCGGATCGGCCCCCCACCGGCCCATCGGCCACACCACACCCGGCGGCTCGGCATCAGACCTGGGTGGACGGCACAACCCGGTCGACCCCCTTCCATCACCGCGGCGCGCTCCGGCCCGGCGCACGCCTGGACGGTCCCGCGGTGATCGTTGATCCCCACTCCACCACGGTGGTCGAGCCCGGTTGGGCGGCCACGGTGGCCCCCGCCGGCGAACTGGAGCTGCGTCGGCGGGTGCCCCGCCACCGGGCCGCGGTCGGCACCGAGGTGGAGCCGGTGATGCTGGAGATCTTCAACAACCTGTTCTCCAACGTTGCCGAGCAAATGGGGGTGGCGCTGGAGAACACCGCCTCCTCGGTGAACATCAAGGAGCGGTTGGACTTCTCCTGCGCGGTCTTCGACCCCGACGGCGAGCTGGTGGCCAACGCCCCCCACATGCCGGTACACCTGGGCTCGATGGACATGGCGGTCAAGGCGATCATCGCCCGCCACCCCCACATGGCCCCGGGCGACGCCTTCGTCACCAACGCCCCCTACGACGGCGGCACCCACCTACCCGACGTGACCGTGGTCATGCCCGTGTTCGACTCCGAGGGCGACACCGTGTTGTTCTTCACCGCCGCCCGGGGCCACCACGCCGACATCGGCGGCACCACCCCCGGCTCGGCACCGGCCGACTCCACCGACATCGCCGAGGAGGGCGTGCTGCTCGACGCCGAGGTGCTGGCCCAAAAGGGGCGCTTCCGGGAGACGGAGCTGCGGACCCTGCTCACCGAAGCCCCGTGGCCCGCCCGCAACCCTGCCGTCAACATCGCCGACCTCAAGGCCCAGCTCGCCGCCTGCCACCAGGGAGCGACCACCCTGGCCGAGGTCATCGGCCACTACGGGCTGGACACCGTCCACGCCTACATGGGCCACGTCCGGGCCAACGCCGCCGATTCGGTCCGCCGCCTGATCGACCGGCTCACCGATACCTCCTTCACCGCCGACGCCGACGACGGGTCGAAAGTGGCGGTGGCTCTGCGCATCGACCGCCGTCGCCGGGCCTTGACCGTCGACTTCACCGGCACCAGCGGCCCCCATCCGGGCAACTTCAACGCCCCGCTGCCGGTGTGCCGGGCGGCGGTGCTGTTCGTCCTGCGCTGCCTGGTGGACGACGCCATCCCCCTCAACAGCGGGTGCCTGGACCCGGTGGAACTGGTGGTGCCGTCGCCCAGCCTGCTCAGTCCGGTGGCCCCGGCAGCCGTGTTCGCGGGCAACGTGGAGACGTCGCAACTCGTGGTGGACGCACTGTTCGGGGCGGTGGGCACGGTAGCCGCCTCCCAGGGGACCATGAACAACGTGGTGTGGGGAAACCAGCGCCACCAGTACTACGAAACCGTCTGCGGCGGGGCGGGGGCCACCGCCCGACGGAACGGGTGCGACGCCGTCCACACCGCCATGACCAACTCCCGGCTCACCGACCCCGAGGTGCTGGAGGAACGCTTCCCGGTTGTGCTGGAGGACTTCTCCGTCCGGCGAGGCAGCGGCGGCCCCGGTGCCCGACGAGGGGGCGACGGGGTGGTGCGCCGGGTCCGGTTCTGCGAACCCATGAGCCTCAACGTGTTGTCGTCCCGGCGGATGGTGGCCCCCTACGGCATCCAGGGTGGTTCACCCGGCGAGGTAGGGATCAACCGCATCCTGCGAGCCGACGGCACGACAGAGACCCTGCCCGGCGTGTTCCGCACCGAGGTGGCCCCCGGCGACGTCCTCGAGATCGCCACCCCCGGAGGCGGGGGTCACGGCGCCGCTGCCGACGCTTCCGAGGCCGAGTAGCGGGCGGCGGCCAGGCGGACGCCCTCGACGATGCTGGTGTAGCCGGTGCAGCGGCACAGGGTGCCGGCCAGGAACTCCCGGATCTCGTGATCGGTGGGCGCGTCGGACCCCTCCGGTCGGGCGTCGAGCCAGGCCACCGTGGACATCACGATGCCGGGCGTGCAAAAGCCGCACTGAAAGCTCATGGCGTCGGCAAACGCCTGCTGCACCGGCCCCAGCACCGGGTTGGCCCGATCGGAATTATCCGCCAGCCCCTCGATGGTGGTCACCTCGCACCCGTCGGCCTGCACCGCCAGCAACAGGCACGAGCGCACCGCGGCACCGTCCACCAGCAAGGTACACGTGCCGCACACCCCGTGTTCACAACCCACGTGGGTGCCGGTGAGGCCGCATTGACGGCGCAGGAAGTCGGCCAACGTGGTGCGGGGTTCCGCCTCGCCGGTGTAGTCCACCCCGTTGGCCCGCAGCCGAACCGGTTGCGTGGCCCTCATCAGGCGGTTACGGCAGCCAGGGTTACTTCGGCCACCTCGCCGATGACGTCGGCCGCTCCGGTGATGCACGCCGCGCGACCGATCAGGTCAAAGGTTCCGAGCCCCTCCACCGGCCCAGTCTGTCGCACGGCTCCCCCCGGTGCGCTACCACTGGGCCAACAGCCACGAGCGCATCGTCCTCCACCGGCCGCAACCGAGTTTGCCCCGCACGGTGGCAGGTGTGAATCTGGGCCCATGGCGGCGGAACTGGAATGGCTGGTGGATGAGCCCGCCCAGACCAAACCGGTGATGGTGGTGGCCCTGGAGGGGCTGTTCGACGCCGCCGACGCGGCCACCACCGCGGTGCGGCTCATGAAGGAGACCGCCTTCAAGGTGGAGCCGCTGGCCCGCATCGACCCCGAGGAGTTCTTCAACTTTCAGGACCGCCGGCCCGAGGTGCGCATGAACGACAGTGGCCGACGGGTCATCGACTGGCCCATAACCGAGGTGGCCCACGTGGATCGTATGGGAGCCAAGCACCCCCTGGTGGTGGTGGACGGAGTAGAGCCCCACCTCAGGTGGCGGTCCTTTGCCCGCCACCTGGTGGACGTGGCCCACGCATGCCAGGCCGGGCTGGTGGTCACCCTGGGGGCCATGGTCGGCCTCGCTCCCCACACCCGACCCCTGGGCGTGGTGGGCAGCTCCACCAACGCCGAACTGGCCCGGATGTTCGGGCTGGGTCGACCCTCCTACGAAGGCCCCACCGGTCTGGTGGGCGCGCTGCACGACGCCCTCGACCAGGCCGGCGTTCCGGTCATCTCCCTGCGGGTGTCGGTTCCCCACTACGTGCCCGGACCGCCCAATCCCGAGGCCACCCGGTCGCTGCTCAAGCGTTTCGAGCTGATCACCGGCATCATCACCGACCACGAAGAACTCGACGAGGCCGCCGCCGCCTGGCGGGAGCGGGTGGACACCGCGGTGGCCGGTGACGACGATCTCAAGAACTACGTGGCGCAGCTCGAACGCCAGATCGACGAAGCCGACGACTTACTGCCCACCGGCGACGACCTCGCCACCCAATTCGAAGCCTTCCTCCGCGACCCCTGGAAATAACCGGCCCGCTCGTGGCCGAACCATCTGGGCGCTAAGGCGTGGTCAGGCGGGTGACGGCTTGGTCGATGATGGTGGTGGCCAGCTTCTGCAGGGCCTCGTCGTCCAGGGTGGAGACGGGATGGGGCACGGCCACCGCCGGATAGGCGTCCATGCCCACCGTGGGGGCGAAAGCGTCCACCACCGGCTGGAACGGCTCGGTGATCACCAGCATTGACGGGATGCCCCGGCCTTCCATGTGGACGGCGTCGTGCAAACTGCACGCGGTGCAGGCCCCTCAATCACCCAGCCCGGAGATGATGAGATGCGACCGGGCGGCCAGCGCCTCGGCGGCATCGGCGTCGATGGGCTTGCCCGCAGCCGACTTGGAGTGCACCACCACGTCGGACACCGGCAGGCGGGCACGCAGGCCCTCGGCCACGTAGGTCAGCAACTCCTTGGCGTTGGCCTTGGCGTTGTCGATCACCCCGATGACCACCGGCTCGGTGGGCATCATCCGAGGGGCCATGGCCACCTCGGCCACCTGCGGCTGCTCGTACTCAGGAGACAAGACGGTTACTGACGACACAGCACGACCTCCTCGAATCCCACAGTAGCGCACCTGGCGGCAGAGTGGCAGTGGCTCACACCACGGGGAGGCCGGCGCCGGGGGCGGCCACCCTGCGGGTGACGGCCACCGAGTGCACCGCCGGGGCCCAGTTGGGGATGTAGGCCGACCACCCGGCGCCCGCGCTGCCCGCGGTCACCAGGAAGATGTCGTCGGGACCCGGCACCGTGGCCAGCTTGCCGTCGGCGTCGGGGGTCATGTCGTTTTGTGCGGTGAACTCCGACAACACCCCGGCGGCGGCCAGGTGTTCGGGGGTGACCCGGGAGTGGGCGGCCAAGAACTCCCGCACCGCCTGCTTGGTCCACCCGCCCTCGGCCAGAATCCGGCGATGTTCGTAGCCGAGCACCAGCAGCACTTGGTGCTTCTTGCCCACCCCGAACGTGGCCGGGTTGGTCATGGCCGCGGCAAACGTCAACAAGATGCCCTCGGGATCACCGTTGAGATGGTTGGCCACCTGGTGGGGCCCCTCGGAAGGGAACACGGTGACGGTGGTGTCGCCGGGGCCATGGCCCAACTCCACTCGCAACGGCGGCCAGCCCTCGGGGGGCGGCTCCTCGGCGATCACCATGGTGAACTTGCCGGGGTGGCCGAGCGACGAGCCGTCCAAGCTGTCGGACCGGGCCCCCAGCACGTTCATGGCCACCAGCCGCAGGGCTCGCCCCACCGTGGCGTTGGCCCGATTCCCCGGCCCCAAGGCGTTGCGGTCGGAGTTGAATCCCAACTCGGCGGTGAGAGGGCCGCTGACCACGGCGCACAAAGCCGCCCCGCCGGTGCTGGTCACCACGGTGTGGCAGCCGAACCGGGGATCGAACATGGCCGACAACCCGGCCAACACCACCGGGAAGTACTCGGGGCGGCACCCGGCCATCACCGCGTTGACGGCCGCCTTCTCGGCGGTGACCTCCCGGGAACGCTCCGGCACCGTGCCCACGATGTCGCCCGCCACCACCCCGGCGTGGTCCAGCATGGCCCCCACCAGATCACCGGTGGGCGGCACCACCGGCAGCCCGTCGGTCCATCCCCGGGCGAAGAACTCCTCCTGCACGTCGGCCTGGTCCAACACCAACTCCTGCGCCATGGCCTGACCGTATCTCGGCCCACCTCCGGCCCGCCCGCCCAAGGGGACCGGAGGGCACAGGACAACAAGGGCTGGAGCCGCCACTAGAGTTCGCAACCGTGACCGGAAGACTGTCAGGAAAGAGAACCATCGTGACCGGGGCCGGATCGGGCATCGGCCAGGCCGCAGCCCGGCTGTTTGCCGCCGAGGGGGCCCACGTCATGTGCGCCGACATCAACGGCGACGCCGCCGCAGCCACCGCGACCGACATCGGGGAGCGAGCCATCAGCCTAGCGGTGGACGTGTCCCGGCCCGCCGACTGCCAGGCCATGGTGGACCAGACCGTGTCCGCCTTCGGGGGCCTCGACGCGGTGTACGCCAACGCCGGGGTGGACGGACCGGGGCGAGCGGGCGACCTCGACATCGACGAGTGGAACCGGGTCATCGGGGTGAACCTCACCGGGGTGTGGCTGTCGGTGAGGTACGCCATCGACCACCTGATCGCCGCCGGGGGCGGATCGCTGGTACTCCAGGCCAGCGTGGGCGGCGTGATCGGCGTGCCCGGCATCGCCTCCTACGCGGCAGCCAAGGCGGGGGTGATCGGCCTCACCCGCCAGATGGCGGTGGACTACGGGCCCGACGGCATCCGGGTCAACGCCATTTGCCCGGGCACGGTGCCCACCCCGCTGGTGCGGGCCACCTACGAGAAGCGGGGGGGATTCTCGGCCACGGCCAACGCGCCCGCCGACGCCACCGTCGACGAGCTGATCGACGCCGCCAAGGTGCGCCACCCCATCGGGCGGCTGGGAACCACCACCGACATCGCCCAGCTCGCCCTGCACCTGGCCTCCGACGAGTCGTCGTGGACCACCGGCACCGCCATCGTGATCGACGGCGGCATGTCGGCCGCCTGAGCAGGCCAGGCCAAACCGGCGGCCTGGGCAAGCCGCCGTTCAGCCGGCCTCGGCGAAGAACCGCCTCCAGGTATCGAGGCTCTCCGGCAACTCCGAAGGTCCCACCGTGCCGAAGTACCGCTTGCGGTCGGGCTCGCACAGGCCGCCGTCCACCAACTCGGCCATGTCCATGTAATAGAGCATGGCCACCTTTCGCTCCACGAACCGCCAGCAACCGTCCTCCACTCGGTATCGGTCGTCGTAACGCAGGGCGGTCACCAGGGTGCGCCCGTCCAGGGCCAACTCGGCGTGGGCGTTGACCGTGCCGGTGGCGTGGTCGGGCCGGTCGGGATCCAGCTCGATCAGGTGGCTGTGGGGATAGTGGTAAGTGGCCCCGAACGCGGTCAGGCGCTCGGTGTAGAAGTCGATCACCGCTTGGCGCCCCTGGTTGGACACCATGCCGTCGGCCAGGCCGAACTCGGCGTCGGAGGTGAACATGTCGGCCACGGCATCGATGTCCCGGTCGTCCACGGCCATGCCGTAGCGGGCCACCAAGTCCCGTATGGCCTCGCGGGCCTCAAGCTGGGCAATCCTCTCGGACAAGTCCGGCGATGGCGAAGAACTCATCGACATACAGCACCCCTTCTCTGCGGCGATCAGGCGGCCCGAACCGGACTGGGCCTGCCCGCCCAACCGGTGGCCACTTGCGCGCATCGGCCCGAGAAAACTACCGTCGCCGTGCGCTGGTCGGCAATCCCCGGCCGGCCCAAGGGGGGCCATGCTCTTTGCTGTCGGCAACTTCACCGCTGATCCCAGCGAAAACCTGCAACTGCTGATCGAGGGGGTGGCCCTGGGAGCCATCTACGCCGTGGTGGCCCTGGGTTTCGTGCTGGTCTACAAGAGCACCGCCGTGTTGAACCTGGCCCACGGGGAGTTCGTGATGCTGGGGGCCTACTTCGCGGTCACGTTCCTGGTGTCGGAAGGCCTCAACTTCTTCCTGGGATTGGTGGTGGTGTTGGCCGTCATGTTGGTGTTCGGCCTGTTCCTCCACTACGGCATCATGCGCCGCATGGTGGGCCAGGGCTTTTTCGCCATCGTGCTGGCCACCATCGGCATTGCCACGGTGATCCGCGCCCTGTTGCGGATCTTCTACGGGTCCACCGAGCGGGGCCGCCTATCCGTCTTGCCCCAGGGCAAATTCTGGATCGGCGGGGCAAGAGTGGAATATGTGGACATGATCAGCCTCGGCGTGGTGGCGCTGTGCGTGCTGGCCTTCTTCGCCTTCTTCCAGTACACCCGGAGGGGCCTGCACATCCGGGCGGTGGCCGACGATATCGAGGCCGCCGCCGCCATGGGCATCGACCCCGACAAGGTCTACGCCATGACCTGGGCCGCCGCCCTGGCCATGGCCGGGCTGGCGGGGGTGCTGTTCGGCCACGTTACCGGGTCCATCGACCAAAATCTGGCCGCTATCGGTCTGCGGGCCTTCCCCGCCGCGGTTATCGGGGGCCTCACCTCGCTGGGTGGATCCATTGTCGGGGGTCTGGTGGTGGGAGTGATCGAGCAGTTCGCGGGCTTGCACCTGGGCACCAAGTGGCGGGAACCGGTGGCCTTTACGGTGATGGCAGTGGTGCTGTTGGTACGCCCCACTGGCTTGTGGGGCCGCAAGGATCTGGAGCGGGTGTGACCGCCACCGACCACCCCGCACCCCTGGGCATGACCGAGACCTACCGACCGACGACGCTGCAGCGTCTTTTGCCCTTTGCCATCGCCGTTGTCATCCCGTTCGTGTTGGGATCGATGACCGAGAACATGTGGTTTGGGTGGAAGGCCCTGATCATTGCGGCCGTCATGGCGGTCGTGGCCCGGATGGCCTGGAGCTGGACGCCCCGAGGGGAGCTGACCCATCGCGAGGACATGCGTCTGTGGCGCACGCCCAGCGACCGCTCCTGGGCGGCGGTCACCACCTTCGGGCTGCTGGTGCTGCCCTTCGTGCTGGCGTCCGACTTCACCCCGCCCATGGACTTCCCGTGGGCCACCTGGTTCACCGTGACCAACCAAGTGCTGATATTTGCGTTGGGCGCGGCAGCCTTCAACCTGCTGGTGGGCTACTCCGGCCAGATCAGCCTGGCCCACGTGGCCTTCTTGGCCCTGGGCAGCATCGTGGGGGGCGTCGTCGGAGTGCAGTGGAGCGGGGGGAACTTCTGGTTGGCCCTGCCCGCCGCGGCCGTGGCCGGGGCGGTGATCGGTGCCGTGGTGGGACTTCCCGCCCTGCGGCTCAAGCACCTTTACCTGCTGCTGGTCACCTTCGGGTTCCACTTCGTGATGATGCTGGCATGGCGGGAGTACTTGCAGAAGTACTTCGGCTTCGTCGGCATCCGCTTCAAGGGGGAGGCCTCCCCCCGCATCGCCTCGTGGCTGCACTGGCTGCCCAACATCGAGGCCGACGCCAACGGCGAGTTCGTGATCACCGGCCAGTTTCGCTGGTACTGGGTCATCATGCCCATCACCGTGGTTTCGCTGTTGTTCATGGTCAACGTGATCCGCACCCGGGAAGGGCGGGCGTTCGCCGCGGTGCGCGACCGCGACGTGTCGGCCTCGCTGATGGGCATCAACGTGGCCCGCTCCAAACTCTTGGCCTTCGCCCTGTCCTCGGCGGTGGTATCCATGTCGGGCGTGCTGGGCTCGTTCTACATCGGCGCCCGGGACGAGAACAGTTTCAACGTGGAAACGGTGCTCAACTACGCGGTGATCATCGTGGTGGGGGGCTTCTCCAGCATCCAGGGCGCCATCTTCGGATCGATCTTCTATTGGGTGCTGCCGGAGTGGTTCGAGTGGGCCCGCGAAGAGGTTTGGTTGATTCGCGACATCGACTTCCTCAGCACCTACGCATCTGAGATTGACGTGGCCATCAGAGGTGTCCTGGTGGTGATCATCCTGGTGTTCAAGCCCGAGGGGCTGGCCGGCATATGGAAGGACTTCAAGGCCTGGGTGAGCCGATCGTTGACCGGGAGCCGAACATGAACCCGGCCGGGCTCGAGCTAGAGGTTGCCGGCCTAGAGGTGGCCTACGGGGGGGTCACCGCCTTGGCCGACGTGAACATCACCGTGCCCGCCGGGGGGTTCGTGTCGGTGCTAGGGGCCAACGGGGCGGGCAAGACCACCCTGGTGCGGTCGATCACGAGCTTGCTCTACCTGCACAAGGGACGGGTGCGCCGCGGCAGCATCACGCTGGGCGGCCAGTCCATCCTGGGCAAGAAGAGTTTCGAGATCGTGCAGGCCGGGGTGGCCCAGGTGCCCGAGGGGCGCAAGCTCTTCCCCAATCTCACCGTCAAGGAGAACCTGCTGTGCGGGGCGGCCAGCCGTAACGACATCAGCGGCATCGATGAGTCGCTGGAGCAGAATCTGGAGCTGTTCACCCAGCTCCGCCCCCTGTTGAACCAGACCGCCGGGCTGCTCTCGGGAGGGGAGCAGCAGATGGTGGCCGTGGGCCGGGCCCTGATGTCGCAACCGGCCCTGCTCATCTGCGACGAGCTGTCGCTGGGGCTGGCCCCCAGGATCGTCCACCGGCTTTTCGAGTTGCTCACCGAGATCAACGAAACCCGGGGCACGTCGATCCTGGTCATCGAGCAGAACGCCAACCTGGCCCTGCAGCACGCCGCCAACGCCTACGTGCTGGAGTTGGGCCGGGTGCTGATCCAGGGCAGCGCGGCCGAGTTGCGGGGCAACTCCATGGTGCAGGAGCTGTATCTGGGGGGCGGGGATGAGGCCCAAAACTCCTACGCGGCCATCCCGAGGCCCGCCCAGCGCCGGGCTTCTTCCCAACGGCGGTCGCCATCGGGGTCGGAGTCATGAGCGACGTCATCCTCAGCTTTGACGAGGTCACCGTGCAGTTCGGCGGGGTGCGGGCGTGCGACGCCATCAGCGGTCAAGTGGAACGAGGATCGTTGTTCGCCCTGATCGGCCCCAACGGCGCGGGCAAAACCACCCTGGTGAACGCCATCTCTGGCGTCTACAAGCCCCTGGCCGGTTCACGGGTGGACTTTCACCCCGACGGGAAGGCCACCGAGAATCTGTTGGGGTACCGCCCCTACCAGATCAGCCGGCTGGGGGTGGCCCGCACCTTCCAGAACCTGGGCTTGTTCATGGGCGAGAACGTGCTCACCAACCTGTTGATGGGCCGCTATGTCCATGAGCACACCCGGCTCATGGAGGGCGGCCTGTTCACCCGTCGGGCGGTCAAGCGGGAATTGGCCGCTCGGGCGGCCATTGAACGGGTGGTCGACCTGCTCGACCTGCGGGAGGTTCGCCGGGAGCCAGTGGGTGATCTGCCCTACGGCGTGCAGAAGCGCATCGAGTTCGGCCGGGTGCTGGCCATGGAGCCCGAGCTGTTGATGCTGGACGAGCCCATGGCGGGCATGAGCGTGGACGAGAAGCAGGCCATGATCCGCTACATCTACGCCGCCCAGGCAGAACTGGACATGACGGTGTTCCTCATCGAGCACGACATGGGCGTGGTGATGTCGATTGCCGACCACGTGATGGTGCTGGACTTCGGCCAGAAGATCGCCGAAGGGACGCCGGCGGCCATGCAACAGGACAAGCGGGTCGTCGCCGCCTACCTGGGAACCGAACTCGCCGCCGACGGTCGGTGATGGCCAAAGGTAGACCCCGGCAGGCACCGTGGGTTACGGTGAGCCCCGGCTTGTAGCGAACGTGATTGCCTTTCAAGCCGACAACTGCTGACAACAGGAGGGGAAAACCCATGTCCCGACGCTGGATGAAACTTGTCGTCGCCCTAGTCGCGATCTCACTGATCGCCATGGCGTGCGGCAACGACGATGATGCTGATGTTGCGCCCGCCCCGGCGGACTCAACTGATCAGGCCGACACCGAAGCTCCGGCTTCTGCAGAGGAAGCCCCTGCAGAAGATGCGCCAGCCGCGGATGCGCCCGCCCCGGACGCAGAAGCCCCGGCCGAGGATGCACCGGCTGAGATAACGGTGCCCGACAACCCGGACAACGGCGTCACCTCCAGCTCGATCAAGGTGGGCTGGATGGGCGACCTGACCGGCCCGACGGCATCGTCGCAGTCCTTCAACAGCCACGGCAGCGAGGCCTACTTCGAGTGCGCCAACGAGCGGGGCGGCGTGCTGGGCCGCATGTTCGAGTACCTGCCCGAGGACGATCAGTTCGGTGCCGAGGCCGCGGCCATCAACTTCACCAAGCTCACCGAGGACGACAAAGTCCTGGCCCTCGTCGGCTTGGGTGGCTCGCACATCAGCACCCAGCTCCAGCCCGACGTGGAGACTCTGAACCTGCCGGTGATCGGCCCGCCCCAGACCATCGACATCCAGCTCGAGGGCGACCAGTACTTCAACAACCTGGCCCACTACGGCGACCAGGCCGACCTGGCCGCCGGGCACATCGCCGCCTCCGTGGGCGGCATCGAGAACGCCGTGGTCATGGGCATCAGCCTCGAGGTGCCCTCCGGCACCGAGTTCGCCGCCTACGTGGAGCAGTCGGTCACCAACGGAGGTGGCACCTACCTGGACACCCTCTACGTGGCCCCGGGCGCCACCGAGGTCACCGCCCAGATGGTGGCTCTGCAGCGGGGAATCGACGAGGAAGGCGTGAACTACGTGACCCTGCACGGCTCCCCCGCCGCTGGCCTGGTGGTGATGCAGGGCATGGCCGACGCGGGCATCACCGACCTCCCCATCATCGGCATCCACGGCATCGCCGCCAACTCCATCTGGACCGAGGGACCGGAGTCGGTCAGCGACCAGACTTTCGGCATGCACTCGTTCCTCACCGCCAACAACGACATCGAGGCCGCCGCCGAGATGGAGCGCTGCGCCTCGTTGGCCGGCTACGACGGTGAGCACCTCACCTTGAACTTCGCCCACGGCTTCCTGAACGGCTACGTGTTCGAGCAGGCCGTACTGCGGGCCGCCGAGACCGGCGAGTTGAGCCGTGAGAGCCTGACCGAGGCGCTCAAGGGCACCTACGACACCATGGGCATCACCTGCCCGATCGATTGGACCTCGGCGCCCTACCACAGCCCGTGCGGGGCGGCGTTCTCGCTGGACGCGGGCACCGGCGGCATGGTTGCGGCCAACCCGTTCGACTTCTACGGCGCTGGCTTCGACGGCGAGTACGGCATCGAAATCGGCTAGCCCCCTCGGCCGCAGCCCGCGGCTGACCAACTGAACTCTTCGAGCCGGCCGCCGGCACTGCCTCATCGGGGCGGTGTCGGCGGCCGGTTGCGTTATTCTCCCAAGGAACCGCAGAAGGGGTACACCACATGTCGGATGTCAACTCGATCACCGAGCAGTTCACCGCCTACCTGGCCGACAACGAGGGGGCCGACCCCTTCCCGATCTTCGCCCGGATGCGAGAAGACGCCCCGGCCCTGTGGGTCGAGCCCCTCCAGGCATGGGTGCTCACCCGCTGGGACGACATCACCAACATGCTCGAGGACGGCGAGTCGTTCGGTCCGCTGATGAACCAGCCGGGCACCTCCAGCATCTTCGGACGGGCCATCCTGCAGATGTCGGGCGACGAACACCGCCGCAAGGACGCCATCATCGCCAAGCGCCTGCGCAGCCCCCGCCAGCTCGGTTCCACCATCGAGGAGATCGTCTCGGGACTGGTCCAGGAGTACGGCCAACGCTTGCCGGTGGCCCCCGAAGCCGCCGACCTGCGCACCGGGCTGACCGAGCCGGTGCCGCTGGGCGCCATCGCCGAGCTGATGGACATGGGCGAGGCCAGCAACTTTCGCAACTGGTACAACGACATCGTGGCCGCCGGCACCTCCAACGTCACCCGTGACCCGGTGGTCCACGCCCGGGGCGAGGCCGCCCGCGACGAGCTCTACGCCTTCGTCACCCCGAGCATCGAGGAGCGGCGGACGTGCCCCGGCGACGAATTGCTGTCCGACCTGTGCTCCATGGAGTACGAGGGCGAGCGACTGTCCGACGACGAGGTGCGCAGCTTCACCGCCTTCTTGTTGTCGGCGGGCATCGAGACCACCGACCGGGCCCTGGCCAACCTGGTGAAACACCTGATCCTGCAGCCCGAGCAGTGGGAGCGCCTCCGGGCCGATCCCGAGCTGGTCAGCTCGGCGGTCACCGAGATCCTGCGCTACCGGCCCGCCGTCCACGTCACCATCCGGATGGCCAAGCACGATCTGGCCGTGGACGGCACCTCCATCCCCGCGGGCAGCAAGGTGATGTCGTTCGTGTCCAGCGCCAACCACGACCCGTCCCGGTTCGACAACCCCGACGAGTTCGACGTGGGCCGCTTCCAGGGCCAGGAGCGGCCCAACTACACCCCCATCGGACCGGTGCGGGCCTTCGGCGGCGGCCCCCACACCTGTACCGGCTCGCTGTTGGCCAAACTGGAGATGGAGCGCACCCTCGAATACCTGCTGGAACGGTTCGACCACTTCGAGTTCGCGGGCGACGTGCCCCCCGACACCGGCATCGTGCTCCGCTCGCCGGTCACCCTCGACGTGGTGCTGCACCCCGCGGCCTGACGTGAACCCCATCGAGGTCACCGTCACCTGCGCCACGGCCGATGAGGCCCGCACCATCATGGAGGCGGTGGTGGGGCGGCGGCTGGCCGCCTGCGCTCAGACCTGGCCCATCGAGAGTTGTTTTCGCTGGGACGGCGACATCGACCACGACCGGGAGCACCTGGTGCTCATGAAGACCACCGACGCCTGCTTCGAGGCCGTCTGCGCAGCCATTGCCGAGCTGCACAGCTACGACCTCCCGGCCATCGCGGCCCTACCGCTCAGCCACTGCGGTCCGGGCTACGAGGAGTGGCTGGCCGAATCGGTGGCCGCCAGATAAGCACCGGGATCGGCGTCGAAGCGCTCCCGGCAGCCGGGGGCGCAGAAGTGGTAGTCGACCCCTTCGTGGGTGGCGCGGTGGCGGCTGCTCGCCACCATCACGGTCATTCCGCACACCGGGTCGATGGCCTCGACCGGGCGATCCTCGGCGCCTGGGGCGGCGTCGGCGGCCAGGGTGCCGTCGGCCCGCCGGGCCACCAGGTCGGCCATGATCGCGGCGGCGATTTCCCGGTTGGGGATGCGGCCCAGGTCCAGCCCGGCCGGGGCGCTGATGCGAGCCAGGTCGTCGGCGCCGAACCCCTGGCGCTGCAGGTGCTCGCGCACCGCGTCGGCCCGCTTGGCCGACGCCACCAGGCCGATGTAGCCGGCGTCGGTGCCCAGGGCCGCGGCCAGGGCCACGTCGTCGTAGTGACCCTGGGTGGCCACCACCACCGCGGTGGCCCGATCCACGGTGAGACCGTCAAGGTCCAAGCGGGTGCGGACCAGCTCCGGTCGGGCGTGGTCGTCGGCCACCCCGCCGTCGTCAATCACCACCGCGTCCCAGCCGATGGCCTCCGCCACCTGGGCAATGGCGTCCACCGCCGGGGTGCGGCCGATCACCACCACCTGGGGGGCGGGCAGGCTGGGCTCCAGGTAGATCTCCATCGCCCCCTCCGATTCACAGTTCATGGCCATCACCCGCATCCCGTTGCCGTTCTCAGTCCCGTCGCCTTCGTGGCCTCCGTCCGAATCCCGAAAGCGTTCCCTCCCCGGCGACGAGCCCAGGCACAGCAGCCGGGGCTCCCCGTCGTCCAGACACCGCAACGCCTCGCTCACCACGGTGGGCTCGGCGCACGCGCCACCCAGCCAGCCCCGCACCGCACCGTCGGCCAGGATGACGGCCTGCGAACCCTGCTGGCCCGACGACGGCCCCCGCCGCCAGATCACCGACGCCAGCACGAACGGCCGGCGCTGCGATCGCAACGCCACCGCCCGGGCCATCACCTCCACGTTCACGGGCTCACGCTCCCGGTGAGAGCACCGCGGGCACCGCTACCCGGCTTGGTCGATGGCGGTCCACACCCGGTCGGGCATCACCGGCATGTCGATGTTGCGCACCCCCAGGTGGGCCACCGCATCGATCACCGCGTTCACGAACGCGGCGGGCGACCCCACGGTGGCCGACTCACCCACCCCCTTGGCCCCGATGGGATGGTGGGGGGAGGGCACCTCGGTGGCCAGCAGTTCGAAGCGGGGGGTTTCCCAGGCGGTGGGCACCAGATAGTCCATGAAGTTGGAGCCGATGCAGTTGCCGTCGTCGTCGAAGGTGATCCACTGCATGGACGACATGGCAAACCCCTCGGTCAGGCCACCGCAGATCTGCCCCTCCACGATCATCGGGTTGATGCGCACCCCGCAGTCGTCCAGCGCCACCATGCGCTGCACCTCCCACTCCCCGGTGTCGGGGTCCACCTCCACCACCACGATGTAGCTCCCGTAGGGGTAGGTGAGGTTGGGCGGGTCGTAGTAGGTGACGTCCTCCAGGCCGTACTCCATGCCCTCGGGCAGGTTTGTGTAGGCGGCCAGGGCCACGTCCTGGATGGTGACCGACCGGTCGGGGCTGCCCGCCACCGAGAACACCCCGGAGGCCAACTCGATGTCGTCGTCGGCCGCCTCCAGCAGGTGGGCGGCGATCTTGCGGGCCTTGTCGGCCAGCTTGCGGGCCACCACCGCGGTGGCCGCGCCCCCCACCGGGGTGGACCGAGACGCATACGTCCCCAGGCCGTAGGGCGTGTGGTCGGTGTCGCCGTGCTCCACCTTTATGTCGGTGGCGGGGATGCCGAGGATCTCGGCCACGATCTGGGCGAAGGTGGTCTCGTGGCCCTGGCCCTGGGTCTTCACCCCGAGCTTCAAGATGGCCTTGCCGGTGGGGTGAATCCGCAGCTCGGCCGAGTCGATCATCTTCAGCCCGGCGATGTCGTAGGTGCGCGACGGTCCCGCCCCCACCGCCTCGGTGAAGTGAGCGATGCCGATGCCGATCAGCCGCCCTTCGGCGCGGGCTTCGGCCTGCTGGCGGCGCAGGTCCTCGTAGCCCACCTCGTCCAGGGCGGTGCGCAGGGCGGTGGGATAGTCGCCGGAGTCGTACACGAACCCGGTGGCCGTCTCGTAGGGGAACTGCTCGGGCTGGATGAAGTTCTTCAGCCGCATCTCGGCCGGGTCGATGTCCAGCTCGTAGGCCGCGTTCTGCACCAGCCGCTCGATCAGGAAGGAGGCCTCGGTGATGCGGAACGAGCACCGGTAGGCCACCCCACCGGGGGCCTTGTTGGTGAACGCCCCCTCGCAGTTGATGTGGGCGGCCGGGAAGTCGTAGCTGCCGGTGACCACGTGGAACAGCCCGGCGCGGAACTGGGTGGGCTGGGCGTCGGAGTAGAAGGCGCCCTGGTCCGACAGCATGTCCACCCGCAGGCCCAGGATGCGGCCCTCGTCGGTGAGGGCCAGCTCGCCCTTCATGTAGTAGTCGCGGGCGAACCCGGTGGAGATGAGGTTTTCGGTGCGGCTCTCCACCCACTTCACCGGTTGGCCCAACAGCAGCGAGGCGGCGGTGGCCACCACGTAGCCGGGGTAGATGGGCACCTTGTTCCCGAATCCGCCCCCGAGGTCGGGGCTGACGATGCGGATGTTCTGCTCCGGCAGCCCGGCCACCATGGCGAACAGCGTGCGGTGGGCGTGGGGGGCCTGGGAGGTGAGGTAGATGGTGGCCTGTCCGGTCACCGAGTTCACGTCGGCCAGCACGCCGCACGTCTCCAGCGGCGCAGGGTGCGAGCGGGGGTAGTGGGTCTCCAGGGTGACCACCCGGTCGGCCCGGGCAAAGGCCTCGTCGGTGGCGGCCTTGTCGCCGGTCTCCCAGGTGTAGGCCCGGTTGTCGGTCTGGCCCTCCTTCTCGTCCCGGATCATGGCCGCCCCCGGCTCCAGCGACTGCTGGGGGGTGGTGATGGGGGGCAGCTCGTCGTAGTCCACCTCGATCAGCTCCAGGGCGTCGGTGGCGATGTAAGGATCCGTGGCGATCACCGCGGCCACCTCTTGGCCCTGATAGCGCACCTTGTCGGTGGCCAACACCGCCTGGGTGTCGCCCGACAGGGTGGGCATCCACGCCAGCCCGTGCTGGTCCATCAGCTCCCCGGTGACCACGGCCACCACTCCGTCCACGGCTTGGGCCGCCGAAGAGTCGATGCCGTTGATGCGGGCGTGGGCCAGCGGCGAGCGCAGGATGGCCATGTGCAACATGTTGGGCAGCTCGATGTCGTCGAGGAAGTTGCCCTGGCCTTCGATGAGCCGGGCGTCCTCTTTGCGCTGGACGCTGTGGCCGATGCCGCCGATTTCCGCCGGAGTGGTTGGTTCGGTCATGGGGACTCCTCAGCTTCCGTTGGATTGGTCGGCGGCCACGCGGCCGGCAGCCGTGCGGATGGCTTTGACGATGTTGATGTAGCCGGTACACCGGCACAGGTTGCCCGAGATGGCCCACCGCACCTCGTCGTCGGACGGGTCGGGATTCTCGGCGATGAGCGAGGCCCCCACCAGCATCATGCCCGGCGTGCAGAATCCGCACTGCAGGCCGTGATCCTCGGAGAACGCCGCTTGGATGGGGTGCAGTCCCTCGGCGGTCTTGAGGCCCTCCACGGTGGTGACCGTGGCCCCGTCGGCCTGAACGGCCAACATGGTGCAGGACTTGACCGGCTTGCCGTCGAGCAGCACGGTGCAAGCCCCACAGCTCGTGGTGTCGCAGCCCACGTGGGTGCCGGTGAGTCCGACGGTGCGCCGGATGTGGTCCACCAGCAGGGTGCGGGGTTCCACGTCGGCGGCGTGATCGGCGCCGTTGATGGTGACGGTGATTTCCATCTCAGCTCCCTTGGTTCTCGTTGGCCTGTTGGGCGGCGGCGGCCAGCCCCCGGCGGGTGTAGGTGCGAACCACCTGGCGCTTCCAGGCGGCGGTTCCCCGAACATCGTCACGGGGCTCGGCGGCGGCTACGGCCAACTCGGCCGCCTCGGCGAACAGCTCCTCGGAGGGCGATTGGCCCACCAGGAGCGCCTCGGCATCGGTCACCTTGGTGTTGACGGGATTGACCGAGGTGAGGGCCAGCCCGGCCCCGGCGATGGCCCCGGCGTCGTCCAACTCCAGGTGGGTGGCAACCGCCACGGTGGCGTAGTCGCCGATCTTGCGCTCCAGTTTGAGGTAAGCCCCCCCGGCGCGGCCCGCGGGCACGGGGATGCGCAGCCCCACCACCATCTCATCCTCGGCCAACGTGGAGGTGAACGCCCCGTCCACGAACTCGCCGATGGGGATGGAACGTTGACCACCGGGCCCCTGCGCCATCACCTCGGCCCCGGTGGCCAACAGCACCGAGTTCCAGTCGCCCTCGGGGTCGCAGTGGGCCACCGAGCCGCACATGGTCCCCCGATTGCGCACCAAGGGGTCGGCCACCCAGGGAGCGGCGGCGGCAACGGCGCCGAAGGTGGCATCCGAGGCCACCACGTCGGCGTGACGCACCAGCGCCCCCACCTGCAGATGGCCGTTGGATCGCCCGATGGCATCCAGACCGGCGACGCCGTTGATGTCGATGAGGGTGTCGGGGAACGCCACCCGCATCTTCATCATGGGAAGCAGGCTCTGGCCCCCGGCCAGGAACCGACCCCCTTCTCCTGCGGCCACCTTGGCCTCCACCGCCTCGGCGACGGTGGTGGCCGCGACGAATTCGAATCGTGACGGGAACACCGGGCCTCCTCCCCTGGGCTTCGATCGAGAGTGCCAACCCTACTCACCGGAGGGAGCGGTCGCTGCCACCGCCACGGGGCCGGTGCCGGAGAGCCCCCGCAACTCAGCCCAGGCGGCGGTCCAGGCGGGTACGGAAGGCTCGGGCGCCCACCACCACCGCGCCGTGGCGGCGAACCCGACGGGCCAATTCGGCGTCGGAGGTCACCACCGTGGCCGAGGACGGGTCGTCCATGGCGGCCACCTCGGCGGCGATGCGGTCGTCGGCCGCGTTGGGGCCCCGGCGGGACGCGTACAACAACTCGACCGGGCCGTGGCGCCCGGCGGGCAACTCAGCTACCGGCCGACCGTCGGCCACCACCATGGCGGTCACCCCGGCGTCGACCAGGTCGTCCACCAGCCGGATGAGCGCGCCGTCGCGATCGGCCCACCAACCGTCGGGCCTGCTTCCGATCACGTTCATGGCGTCAACCACGAGCACGGTGGTTGACGGGGCTCAGATCAGTTGACCCGGATTCAGGTCAATTGAGGCCGGTTAGGCCAGGGAGGCGTCCAGGCACTCCACCGACGGGGCGAAGTAGTAGCTGCCCGAGGCCGGGTTGGAGTAGTCGGTGAGCATGTCGCGCACCTGGCCGTTGCGGCCGTACATGGCGTCCATCCGCTCCCGGAACGGGGCCTGGGTCCTGCAGAAGGCCATGAAGTAGAGCCCCACCGTGCCGTCGTGGAAAGCGTAGGGGGTGGACCGGCGGGCGATCTCGTCACGCTTGGGCTTGGAGTCGTCGGCGGTCTCGCCGTCGCGCAACTCCACATGGGACAGATGCGAATGCGGGGCCTGGTTGGCCAGGCGGGTGGAGTCGGCCTTGGTGCGACCGAAGTTCACCTCCTGGGTGGGCACGTCGAGCTGCTCCCAGGCCTCGAGGTCGTGTACCCAGCGCTGGGCGATGATGAAGCTGCCGCCCGCTCCGGCTTGGCCGTCGGGGATGATGGCCACCGCCGGCTGATCCTCATCGGCGGGATTGCCGGTGCCGTCGATGAACCCGGTCATGTCCAGGCTCTCGCCGTAAATGAACGTGGGCGTCTCCCGGGCCACGCTCATCCCGGCCGCCTGCAGGGCCTGGCGGGCGTCCCACTGGGCCTTCCACACCAGGTCCTTCTCGTCGTGGGTCATCCACAGGAGCAATTCCTCCTGGGTGCCCTTGGCCTCGCGGCCACTGCCGTCGATGGACTCCACCGTGTGGTACGGCTGGAAGTCGTCGGGGATGTCGTCGGTCAAGTCGGCCAGCAGCGTGGGGCCCAGTCCGAGGACCAGGTTGATCCCCTGAGCGGCGCAGTTGCTGCGACAGTCGGAGATCGCCGACTTGATGGCGCCCAGGTCAGCGCCGTCGCCCCGGCTGAGATGCACGTACCACTGGTACTTGCCCATTTCGTCGAAAATTGCCGGCTGGCAGGTCGCCATTGGCCTCTCCTCCTTGAAAGCGTCGGGCTTGCTCGAAGTCTGGCACTATTGCTGGGCCGATGCACTGTGGAGCGGGAAAATTCGGTATCAAACCGCCGATGCACCCCAAGACCTGGAGGAGGTGCTGATGAACCCCGACGACTACGGCGCCCTGGAGGTGTCCACCGTCGATCGCATCACCACGGTGGTGCTCAACCGGCCCGAGCACCGCAACGCCATCGATCCGGTGCTCCACGCCGACTTGACCCGGGTGTTCACCGACCTCGACGAGGATCCCGACACCGAGGTGGCCATCCTCACCGGGGCCGGAGGGGCGTTCTGTGCCGGTGGCGACATCGCATGGCTGCGCAGCCTGGCGGGCGATCTGACCGAGGTGGAGCGGGTGATCCGGGCCGACCGGCGCATCACCGAGTCGGCGCTGGCCCTGGAAAAGCCCCTTGTGGCCAAGGTGAACGGGCCCGCGGTGGGCCTGGGATGCACGCTGGCGCTGTTCTGCGACTTCGTGTACGCCTCGGAGCGGTCGGTGTTCGGCGATCCCCACGTATCGGTGGGCCTGGTGGCGGGCGACGGGGGTGCTCTGTTGTGGCCCCAACTCGTGGGCTACGCCCGGGCCCGGCGCTACCTGCTCACCGGCGATCTGATCCCGGCGCCGGAGGCCGCCGACATCGGGCTCATCACCGAGTGCGTGGCCGCCGACGAACTCGACCACACCGCCCAGGCCATGGCCGAGCGCATGCGCGACGGGGCCCGCATGGCCATCAAATTCACCAAGGCGTCCATCAACGCCGGCCTGCGCCAGGCCGCAGTGGCAGTGGCCGACCGGGCCGCCTCCACCGAGGGGCTCACCATGATGTCGGAGGATTTCGTGATCGCCCTCGACGCCTTCCTGGCCAAGGAACCTCCCACCTTCGTGGGCCGCTGACCGGTCGTGACCGAGACTCCCCCCGCCCCGACGACCGCGCCCAACCGGCGCTGACCCCAGGCACCACCGTGGACCATCTTCCCGAAGCCGAGCACCACGAGCTGTTGCGATCCACCGTCCGGCGGTTCGTGGAGGCGGAGATGCCCCGGGAGCTGGCCCGCCAGTGGGATCGCAACAATCAAATCGATCGCAGCGTGCTGACCAAGCTGGCCGACCTCGGCCTGTTCGGCATCACCATCCCCGAGCGTTACGGCGGGTCGGGTCGGGACATCACCGCCACCATGATCGTGATCGAGGAGCTCTGCCGGCGCAGCACCGCCATCGGCAGCGCCTACATCTACGGCGCCTGTTACGCGGGCATGAACCTGGTGGAGTCGGCCGACGAGTCCCAGCGCCAGGAGTGGCTGCCCCTGGTGGCCCGTGGCGAGATGCTGTTCTCCTACGGCCTGACCGAACCCGACGTGGGCTCCGATCTGGCCGGCGTGACCACCACCGCGGTGCGCGACGGCGAGGTGGTGCGGATCAACGGGGCGAAGCGGTTCTGTTCGGGCACCACCTTCACCGACTACATCTACACTCTGGTCAACTCCGACCCCGACGGCGAGCGCTACCGCAACCTCTCGTTCGTGCTGATCCCGCCCCGGTCGCCGGGGGTGACCATCGAGCCCCAGCACGCCATGGGCCTCAAGGGCTCGATGACCACCGACGTGACCTTCACCGACGTGGAGGTGCCCGCCACCAACATCGTGGGCGGCGACCAGGGCTGGAACCAGGGGTGGGCCAAGCTGGCCGGACCCGGGTTGGACGTGGAGAAGATCGAGGTGGCCGCCATGGCGCTGGGCATCGCCACCGGGGCGGTGGAGGACGCCTGGGCCTACGCCCAGGAGCGGGTGCAGTTCGGCAGGCCGGTCAGCAGCCACCAGTCCATCCGCCACATGCTCTCCGAGGGCCGCACCCGGCTGTTGGCCGCCCGCCTGATGACCTACCACGCCGCCCGCCTGCTGGATGAGGACAAGCCGGCCGGGGTGGAGACCTCCATGGCCAAGCTGTTCGTGTGCGACACCGCCACCGAAATCGTGCTGTCGATGCAGCGGGTGATGGGCGCCTACGGCTACGTGGAAGACTTCGACATGGAGCGCTACGTGCGCGACGTGCTGGCCATGCCCATCATCGGCGGCTCGTCGGCCATTCAGCGCAACAACATCGCCAACCGACTTGGCTTGACAAAGGAGTAGACCACCGATGACCCTCACCAAGGATCCGATGGACACCGACGCCGCCACCGAGAAGGTGGTGGCCTGGCTGGAGGCCAACCTGGGGGGCACGGTCACCGACATCTCCCGACAGGCCCGCTGGCGGCCGGTGTGGTTCGCCGACCTGGAGCGCAACGGCGAGCGGCTGGAGCTGTGCGTGCGGGGGGACCGCACCGACATGCGACTGGTATTCCCGCTGGATCACGAGATGCGCCTGCAGAAACTGCTCGGCGAACACGGCATCCCGGTGGCGCAGGTCTACGGGTGGATCGACGACCCGATGGCCTACGTCATGGACCGGGTGCCCGGTGAGAACCACTTCGAGAACTCCACCGACGCCGAGCGCGACGCGGTGGTGGACGACTACCTGCACATCCTGGCCCGCATGCACGCCCTGGACGTGGAGCCCTTCGCCGCCGCGGGCATCAGCCGAGCCGAACGGCCCGAAGAGTCGGGCTTGTTGGGCCTGCGACGCTACGAGGACTTGTATCGCAGCCAAAAGGAACTTCCCGACCCGTTCCTGGAGTTCTGTTTGGGCTGGCTGAGGCGCAACCCCCCGTTCTCGCGGGGACGGGAGTCGGTCATCGTGTGGGACACCGGGCAGTTCCACCACGACAACAACCGCATCCTGGCCGTGCTCGACGTGGAGATCGGCCACATCGGCGACCCGATGATGGATCTGGCCGCCTGGCGCCAGCGTGACACCGTGCTCGGGTTCGGCAACTTCGCCAAGCTCTACGACCGCTACGGCGAGCTGGCCGGGGAGCCGGTGGACCTGGAGGCCATCCAGCGCCACCACTTCATGTTCACGCTCTCCAACCAGCTACCGCTGGGGGCTGCGTGTCGCCGGCCCACCCCCGATTCCGATCTGATGACCAACCTCCAGTGGTGCTATGAGACCAACCTGTTCGCCACCGAGGCCTTGGCCGAGATCCTCGACGTGGAATTGCCCACCGTGGAGCTGCCCGAGCCCCGGGAGTCCCGGGCCGAGGTGGTGCTCGACCATCTGGTCCGCAATCTGCGCACCGTGCAGATCGACGACGAGTACCTCCGCTACAAGCTGCGCACCATGTTCCGCATGGCCCGCCACGCGGCCCGCATCGACGAGATCGGCGACGCCGTGTCCGAGGCCGACCTCGACGACCTGCACGAGCTGCTGGGCCACCGCCCCGAGTCGTGGCTGACCGGGGAGGCCGAGCTGGAGCAGTTCGTGCTGGCAAACGCCGACACCGACCGATTCGACGAGGCCCTGGTCACGCTGTTCCACAAGCGCAACCTGCGGGCCCAGATGCTCCTCGGCCCCGCGGGCTCCGCCATGGCGCGCCACCTCCGCATCCAGACCTTCAGCGACTAGCCGCTCCCCACCCATGGACATCGACACCCGTGGGCGTGTGCTGCGAATTTGTCACGTTGCGAGCTGCGAGTTTGCTCAGTTGCTAGCTGCGAGTTTGCTCAGTAGCGAGCTGCGAGTTTGCTCAGTAGAGGGCCCGGGCTCACCCCAGGAGTCGGGCGGCGACGGCGGCGGCGCCGATGAGGCCACCGTGAGGGCCGAGGGGGCTGGGCACGATGCGGGTACCCCGAGAGTGGATCAACCGGCAGATGTGGTCGATCTCGGCCTGGGCGGCCGAGAAGAAGTCATCGCCGTAGCCCAGCGCCACCGATCCACCGGCCACGGCCAGGCGCAAGTCCAACAGATTGGCCACCGAGCCCACCCCTCGGCCCACCAGCGTGCCCACCCGGCGGCGCGTCTCCGGCGGGGCCTCGGCCGGGGCGACGCCGTCGAGCAGGTCGGCGATGGCCGTGCCCGAGGCCTGACCCTCCAACAGGCCCACCGCCCCGGCGGCGTCGGCCCGCCCGCCCTCGGTCACGAACACATGGCCGATGTGGCCGGCGTTGCCGTCGGCGCCGTCGAGCAGCCGTCCGTTCAACACGATGCCGCCCCCCACCCCGGTGGACACCACCATGGCCAGGTAGTTGTCCTCCCCTACCGCGGCCCCCACCCATCCCTCGGCCAAAGCCAGGGCCTTGGCGTCGTTGTCCACCGCCACCGGCAGCCCGAGCACCGCCGACAGCCGCTCCTGCAGGGGAAAGTCCCGCCAGACGTCGATGTTGAGGGGCGACAGCAGCCGGTGATGGTCCCGGGCCGGTCCCCCGCTGCCCACCCCGCAAGCCCCCACCGGCCCGTCGTGCTCGGCCAACGTGGCCTCGGCCAACGCCACCAACTTGGCGAACAGGGCCTCCCCGTCGGGCGATGCCGTGGGCGCCTGGCGATGGCACCGCACCCGGCCGTCGGGCCCGACCACGCCGGCGGCCACCTTGGTGCCACCGATATCCACCGCCAGCACCGGGCCACCCAACTCGATCTTCACGGGCCGAGGTTACCCAAGCGCCCGGCTCGAACCCGGCCTGGCACGTCCGTCGCCGGGTCACGGGTTGAGGCTACCCGGCCTCCTCGGGTGCCTCCGACGAGGGCGAGCCACCGCCGGTGGCCTGGGGGGTGGGATAGACCAGTCGAATCAGGAGCACTCCGGCCACCAGGCCTGTCCCCTGCATCACGATGAACAGAGGGGCCGAGGAAGGTTGGATGCCGGTGAAGGTGTCGGAGAACATACGTCCCACGGTCACCGCCGGGTTGGCGAAGCTGGTGGACGACGTGAAGTAGTAGGCCCCGCCGATGTAGGCGGCCACCGCCCCGGCCACGAACCGGAGCCGCCCGGTGCGCACCAACGAGAAGATCAGCGCCACCAGCCCGGCAGTGGCAATCACCTCGCCGAGCCACAGGTGACCGGCGGAACGGTCCTTGGTGCTCCAGTCCACCGCCCCCAAGTCGAACATGAGGTTGGCCAACACCGTCCCGACCACCGCTCCGGCCACCTGGGCGGCCACGTAGGGGGCGATACGGCGCCCGGGAAAGTCGCCCAACACCCAGTCGGCCACCGTCACCGCCGGATTGAAATGGGCCCCCGAGGCGGGGCCGAACATCAAGATGATGGCGTAGAGCACCCCCGCGGTGGCTGCCGCGTTCTGGAGGAGCTGCAGCCCCACGTCGGTGGGCGACAACCGCTCGGCCATGATCCCCGACCCCACCACCCCGATCAGCAACAGTGCCGTGCCGACAAACTCGGCCACCAGCTTGCGGGACAACTCCATTCCCTTCACCACTTCAGTCACGTTGTGCCGTTCACTTCCCCCGCCTCGAGGCAAGGGTGACGTCACACTCCACCGGCCATGTTCTGTTTGGTTCGGTCAGATTGCCCGCCATGTCAACAGGTTGGTCCTTGCCGCGATCGAAACAGGACTGGGAACCTTGGCGGGGTGCTGGTGGAGGGTGTCACAGGCACCCCACCAAGGTCCAGTGGGACGCTGCGCCGGAAGGGATAAGCAACAGCGTCGTGGGGATCAGGCGTATGTCACAGTCAAAAGACTATGTGACCTGGGGAAACGCCCGAGCTACCGGACATTGCCCCAAAGTGGCCGCCCGGTGAACTTTGACCGCCGGCATCGGCGACAAGTTACGCTCGGCGGCCATGCGGTTCACCGGCGCCCGCGTTGCCCGCCGAGAGGATCCCCGCCTGTTGGCCGGTGCCGGGCGCTTCGTGGACGACATCGACCGGCCCGGCCTGCTGGAGGCCGCCTTCGTGCGCAGCCCGGTGGCCCACGGTCGGATCCTGTCGGTCACCACCGACGACGCCACCGCCGTCGACGGGGTGGTAGCCGTGCTCACCGCCGAGCACCTGGCCCGAAGCTGCGCCCCGATGGCGTCGGCGAGCGCGGGGCCCCTCATCGTGCCTGCTCACCATCCCCTGGCCGGCGACCGGGTTCGCTTCGTGGGCGACCCCGTGGCCCTGGTCATCGCCACCAGCCGGGCGGGCGCCGAGGACGGGGCCGACGCGGTGGTGCTGGACATCGACCCCCTACCCCCGGTGACCACCACCGCTGAGAGGGCCGAAGGCGCAGTGCCGGTCTGGGACGAAGCCCCCGACAACGTGCTCTGGTCCGATGAGGCGACCTGGGGCGACCCGGACACCGCGTTCGCCTCGGCCGCCCACGTCATCTCCGAGACCCTCTCCCAGCACCGCCACACCTGTGCCCCCTTGGAGGCCCGGGCCGGGGTGGCCCACTTCGACCCGTCCACCGGAAACCTCCACTACGAGGTGTCACACCAGAACCCTCACGCCCTGCGGCTTCACCTCGCCGCCATCCTGGGCATCGCCGCCTCCCAACTGCGGGTGACCTGCCCCGACATCGGCGGGTCGTTCGGCCTCAAGTCCAACCCCACCCGGGAGGACGTGGCCGTGTGCGCCGCCGCCCGGCACCTGGGCCGGTCGGTGCGGTGGGTGGCCGACCGGGCCGAGAACCTGGTGGCCGGGGGCCACGCCCGCGAGGAACAGGTGCGGGTGCAGGCCGCCCTCGACGAACACGGGGTGGTCACCGGACTACAGGCCGAGCTGGTGATGGATCACGGGGCCTACCCCTTCTTGAACCTGCCGCTGTCACTGTTCGCCAACATCGTGAAGGTGCTGTTGCCGGGCACGCTGCGGGTGCGCCACTACCGCTTCCGGGGGTCGGTGGTGGCCACCAACAAGGCGTCGTACGTGGCCTACCGGGGGCCGTGGGAGATCGAGTGCTGGGTGCGGGAGCGGCTCATGGATCTCATCGCCCGTCGTCTCAACCTCGACCCGCTGGAGGTCCGTCGCCGCAACTACCGGGGCGACGACCAATTCCCCGGCACCATGCTCACCGGACCATCGCTGGAGTACATGACCATCAACCAGACCCTGGACCGGGCCGTGGAGCTGGCCGACTACCACGGCTTCCGGCAGGCTCAGGTCGAGGCCAGGGGCCAGGGCCGGCATCTGGGCATCGGGCTGTGTACCTACCTGGAGCCCGGCCCCGGCCCCACCGACTACGGGCAGGCCCTGGGATTCACCTACGAACAGCGTTCCCTCCAACGGGCCCGGGTCAAGCTGGAGCCCGATGGGGCGGTCACCGTGTACACCAGCCAGCAGCCTCACGGCCAGAGCCACGAGACCACCTTGGCCCAAGTGGTGGCCGACGAGTTGGGGGTGGACATCGACAAGGTGAGGGTGGCAGTCGGCGACACCGATCTTGCGCCGTTCAACATGGTGGGCACCGGCGGGAGCCGGGCGGCCACCCTCGGCGCCGGGGCCGCCCAGGGAGCGGCCCGCATCGTGCGCCACAAACTGCTGTCGGTGGTGGCCGCCCTACTGGAGGCCAACCCGGCCGATCTGGAGATCACCGACGGCGTGGTGGCCGTGCGGGGCTCCCCCGATCGCCACAGGACCGTGGCCGAGGTGGCCCGGCTGTCCTACCTGGCGCCGTTCACCCTCCACCAAGACCTGGGGGACGGCTTCGACGCCTCGTTCGACTTCGAGACGCCGGCAGGTGGGTGGACCCAGTCCACCCACGTGTGCTGGGTGGAGCTGGACCCCGGCACCGGCCAAGTGACCGTCCCCCGCTACCTGGTGGTGGAGGATTGCGGGGAGATGATCCACCCCGCGGTGGTGGAGGGACAGATCCGGGGAGGGGTGGCCCAGGGGATCAGCAGCGTGCTGTTCGAGCGCATCGTCTACGACGGCGACGGCCAGTGCCTGACCTCCACGTTCATGGACTACCTGCTGCCCACCGCCGCCGAGATTCCCCGCATCGACATCGAACACCTGGAGGGCCCCTCTCAGGGCGACGTGCCCTGGCGGGGTGTGGGTGAGGGCGGCGCCATCGGTGCCCCTGCGGCGTTGTGCAACGCCATCGAGGACGCCTTGGCCCCCTGGGGTGCCACCATCACCGAGCAGTACCTTCCCCCGAGCCGCATCCTGGACTTCATCGCGGCTGTTCACGGCCCGGCCCCCGACGGGGATGTCGCCCGCGGGTAGCGTGAGGCCCGTGAGCGGCAATTCCATGGGGGATACGGAGGGCAGCGAGGCGATCGGGGAGCGGCGGCCGATCCGCATCGAGGATGTCCCGTGGGAGGACTACTCCGATCCCAACGAGCCGGGCCGGGCGCCGGGGCCGCTGGTGCGGTGGCTGGTGGACCCGGCCTCGGGCAATCGGGTGATGCACGTGAAGTCGTGGGCGGGCCGCAACGCCGCGGCTCACTGGCACTTGTCCGACACCGTCTATCTGGTGACCAAGGGTGAGTTCATCGTGGAGGGCGAGGAGCCCTACCGGACGGGCGACCTGCGGTGGGTGCGGGGCGGGTTCGCCTACGGGCCGGAGCGGGCCGGGCCCGACGGCTGCGAGTACCTCTTCTTCAGCCTCGGCCCCTACGACAAGCTCGACCCCGACGAGTACCCGCCGCCGCTGGGTCGATGGGACGACCCGTCCACCTGGGTGGAGGGCTACCCCCAAGTGGAGCGCACCAAGCTGATCGGCAGCCCCCGATGAGCCTGGTCATCACGCCACTGGATGCCCCGCTGGGCGCCGAGGTGTCCGGTTTCGACTTCGCCGCCCCCGCCGACCCCGAGATCACCACCCAACTCCAGGGCGCGGTGGACGAGCACCTGCTCCTGCTCTTTCGCAACCCGGAACCACCCACCCCGGCCCAGATCACCAACTTCTGCGAGCGGTTCGGACCGCTGCGACCCACCTTGGCCGACAAATCCCGCCTGCCCGGCTTCCCCGGCATCAACCGGGTGTCCAACGTGGACGTCGACGGCGTGGTCGGCACCGGCGGGAGCGACGTGGTGACCTACCACTCCGATCTCAGCTTCACCCCACCGCTCATCGAGTTCCTGTATCTGGACGCGGTGCGGTTGCCGTCATCGGGTGGCACCACCAAGTGGGTGAACCTGGTGGCCGCCTACCGTGATCTCGACGACGCCACCAAGGGCCAAATCGACGACCTGGGTGTGGTCTACCGGCTTCGGGACGGACTCGACTTCGGCAGCTACTTCAAGGCCACCGACGGCCAGGCTCTGCTGGCCGACCGCACCTGCATCTCCCTGGTGCAGACCAACCCCCGCAACGGTCGCCGCAGCGTGTGGCCCAACACCGGCCCCGACTTCGCCGCCGAGGTCACGGGCTGCGAACCCGACGAAGGGGACGCCCTGTTGGCCGACCTGTTCGCTCACTGCACCCAGGACCGATACGTCTACGAGCACCACTGGACCGTGGGCGACGCCGCACTCTGGCTCAACACCCAGACGATGCACCAGCGCGAGGCCTTCCCCTCCGACCAAGTACGCGAGCTCCGCCACGTCAACATCCTCGGCCACACCGACCCCCGCCAAACCCCGCCCTGACCACCTCCCCGAGCGGCTGCTCCCATGAATCAATTGGAAGGAGCGATCAGGATGGAACGCTTCTCTGAAATCAACCTCGATGCACTTCTGAGTACATTTTGGACCACGTATCGTTACAGCTTTCTCGATGCTCTACATTTGCTGAAATAATCCTGAAATAATCGCTCTATTGTAGGATTTCTTGTCCGGTTATGTCACCCGGCCCGGTATACTTGCATGCATGGAGTTTGATTCTTCCACCAGCACAAGTTCTGGCCCGCCGGGCGGGGTTCGGGATGCGGTGGCGGCGATGGTTGCTGAGTTCGAGTTGCAGGATTATTCGGAGTTGGACGCCCCTGGGGTGATCAAGAGGGTGTTGGAAGCCGACATGGTGCGCCGTCAGGTCGAGGCGCACCTGGCCGGGTTGTTGGTCCGGTTGGGTGAACTCGCCGGCGACGACACCGTGGAGGCGGTGTGCCAGCAGTTCGGTTTGCCTTCCCGCAAGGCCAAGCGTCAGGCGAAGACGGCCAAGGGGTTGCGGGCACTGCCGGATGTGTTGGATGCCGCCCGCGACGGGTTCATCACCATGGACCACGCCGAGTTGATCGCCGCCTCCCACGAACGCGCCCCCCTGCGTGATGGGGACGGGTACGAGTTGGTCAAGCTGGCCCTCACCCAGTCGTTCGACCAGTTCCGCCGGTCGTTGGCAACCATGGAGAACCAACGGTTGGCCGCCGGTGGGATGACCCGCACCGAACGCCAACACGCCCGGCGCACCGCCAAGGTGTTCGAGGGGGACAACGACATGGTCATCGTCCACGCCGAGTTGGACGCCATCGCAGGCCAACGCGTCAAGACCGCCCTGGGGGCCATGAGCACCCGGCTGCTCCACCACGACAGCCAAGTCGGCCAGGAACGGTCGTTCGAGCAACGCAACGCCGATGCCCTCGTCGCCCTCATCACCCAACAACCCGCAGCAAGCCGCCCCGCTACCGAGGGGGAGTCTGCAGGCGGAGCCGATTGCGGGCCTACCCCGCAGAAGACGACTTTGGTGGTCACCGCCGAATGGGATCCCATCTACGGGGTGCTCCAAGACGCCGAACTCATCGACGGGACCCCCATCGAGGTCGAAGAACTCCGCCGATTGGCCTGTGACGCCGACATCATTCCGGCCATCTTCGGCACCGACGGCCAACCCCTCTACCTCGGCCGCACCCAACGAGCCCCCAACCAAGCCCAACGCCTCGCCCTGTACGCGAGGGACCAGGCCTGCGTCGACTGCGGGCTGGCCGCCCAAGCCTGCGACATCCACCACATCCAACCCTGGGAACACGGCGGCCCCACCAACATCGACAACCTCGTCCTCCTCTGCCCCACCTGCCACCGCAAAACCCACCGCCACGACCACCACCACGGCCACCCCAAGAAGCACCGACGCGGACCCACACCCCCAGCCACCCACCACCACGGCAATCAGCCACTACGAGCGGCCTCAGCCCAAGCGCCGTAGCCATTGCGGGGCAACAAGAGCGCAATCCCGGTTTCCTTCCGAAATTGGCCCTATTTCTGAACTTTATGAGCTTATCCTTCTGAAATGAGGTTTGATTCTGAAGATTAGGGGATTATCCTTCGGAAATGAGCCAAGACACACCGGGTGTGGCCGGGCACACGGTCGTTGTCGAGTGGAACGGGCATCCCGTTGAGGCGTGGGTTCCGGCCCGCCTTCGAGATCGCCCATTGGACGTATCGGCCTCCACGGCACGAGCCGGCGAAAGGGCGCATGCTGCTCTGAGCCTGGCCGACGCCCGGCTGCCCGAGCGCTGGGAACCGCTCGCTCGGCTCCTGCTGCGGAGCGAGGGAGTGGCCTCCTCCAGAATCGAGGGGTTGCGTGAACCCATGGAGGCGGTGTTGATCGCAGGCCGCACCGGAATGGGCGGCACTGCAGGCTGGGTGGCCGACAACTTGGCCGTCATCGACTGGGCCCTGAACACCGCCCATGAACCGTTGACGGTGGAATTGCTGAACGCATGGCATCGGCAGTTGATGCAACACGGGACGCTGCCACCCGACCTGGTAGGGGTCTTCCGACCCTCACTGGGATGGGTGGGCGGTCAGACTTCCCGGAACGCGGCCTACGTCCCCCCACCCCCCTCGGCAATCTCCGACCTGATGGACGACCTGATCACCTTCGCCGACCGGGAGCCCCAAGAACTCGATCCGGTCTCCCATGCGGCCATCATTCATGCCCAGTTCGAGGCCATCCATCCCTACGGCGACGGCAACGGGCGCCTGGGTCGGGCGTTGATCAGCCGAACCCTTCGTCGCCTGGGCGTGGCCAACCGCTCGACCGCTCCCATGAGCATGGCCATTGCTCGCGATCCCGGCGGATATCTGGCCGGGCTCCGTTTCTTCGAACTCGGATCGCTCGACCAGTGGGTCAGGTGGTTCGCCGAAACCGCCGAAAAGGCCGCGTCCACCACGATGGAGACTATCGAGGAGACCGAAGCACTGTTGTCCCGTTGGGCAGAGGCGACAGCCGGCCTGCGCGCGGACCACTCCGCTCGAGCCTTGCTCCCTCGTCTGCCTGCCCACCCGCTGATCAGCGCCGCCGACGTGGCCGAGCTCCTCGGCGTCAGCGAGCGCACCGCCCACGGCGCCCTGACGGCACTGGTCGACCGAGGCATCCTGGCACCCATCAACGTTGCCGCACGGTCCCCCGGCCGAAACCGCCGCTGGTTCATTGCCCCTGACCTGCTCGATCACGGGCGGCCCCGAGTGACAGCGCCCAAAGGACGTTGGGGCCCAAGGGATAGGGTGGACCCGTGAAGGTAGCGGTCGTCTACAACCGGGACAGCAAGAACGTCATCAACCTCTTCGGTGCGCCCAACCAGGAGAAGATCGGCATGCGCACCATCGGACGCCTGACCAAGGCGTTGACCAGCGGCGGGAACCAGGTGCAGGCGTTCGAGGCCGACAAGGAACTCATCAACCGACTGGAAGAGTTCATGCCCCGGGTGATCAAGGGCGAACAGCCCGGCATGGTGTTCAACGTGTCCTATGGGCTGCAGGGCCAAGCCCGCTACACCCACGTGCCCAGCATCCTGGAGATGGTGGGCATCCCCTACGTCGCCTCCGGGCCGCTCGGCCATTCCTTGGCCCTGGACAAGGTGGTCACCAAGATGATCCTGCGCCAGCAGAACATCCCGACCCCGGAGTTCACCGTGCTGGAAACCCCCGAAGCCCCCATCCCCGGCGATGTGGCCTACCCGGCCATCGTCAAACCCAAGAACGAAGCGGTCTCCTTCGGCCTCCGCGTGGTCAACAACGACGACGAACTCCGAGAAGGCGCCGGGGTGATATTCGAGGCCTACCACCAGCCGGTGCTCGTGGAGCGCTTCATCGAGGGCCGCGAAATCAACGTCGGCATCCTCGGCAACTGCCCCCCGGAGCCCTTCCCCCCGGTCGAGCTGTCGTTCGGCGTCGACGGTCCCCAAATCTACACCTACGAGGACAAGACGGGCCGCAGCGGGCGCAGCATCGAGCCCGTCTGTCCGGCACCGATCTCCGACGAACTCACCGCCGAAGCTCAGGACATCGCCGTGCGGTCGTTTCGCGCCCTGGGGTTGTACGACTGCGCCCGGGTGGATCTGCGCCTCGACGACGAGGGCAACCTCTACGTGTTGGAAGTGAACAGCCTGCCCAGCCTGGGGGAGCACGGGTCGTACCTCGTGGGCGCCGCCTACGTGGGCCTGGACTTCGAGGGGTTCGTGAACCGCCTGCTGGACGTGGCCCGCGCCCGCTATTTCGGTACCCCCACTCCCCCGGTGGTCGACGGCGCCAAGGCCGACCCCCGCAAGCACGCGGTGGCGTACGTGACGCAACGGCGCGACCGCATCGAGCGCCGGGTCAAGGAATGGGTGGAGCTGCCCAGTGCCTTTGACGATCCCGTCGGCCTGCAACGAGCCATGACCAGGGCGGGCAATCTGTTCGACGAATTGGCCATGAAGCCCATACCGGAGCTGACCGACGCCCCGCAGGTCGGCGCCTGGGAGACCCAGGCCGGACTCGACGGGGGCACGCTCTTTCTGGCCGGTCTGGACACCCCCCGATCGCAGCTCTCGCCCACGCAGCCGTTCCGCCGCGACCCCGAGAAGCTCTACGGGGAAGCCGTCGGGCAACGGGCCGGCCTGGTGATGTTGGAATACGCCCTCCGCAGCCTGCGCAGCATCCGGCGGCTGCGACGCCTCCCCCTCGGGGTGATGCTGTGTACCGACGAGGTGTTGGGCTGCCGCAAGAGCGCCGAGATCAGCCAGGCGGCCGCCCGAGCCCAGCGGGTCTTTGTGTTGGCCCCGTCCCCCGAATCCGACGGCATCGTGCTGCGGCGCCGGGGAAACCGCAAGCTGACCCTCCAGGTCACCGGCAATCCCATATTGCCGGTGCAGACCACCCAACGGCAGGCCACCACCCGCTGGACCATCGCCAAACTGGAGCAGATCGTGCAGCTCACCTCCCGGAGCAAAGCGGTGTCGGTGTCCATCCTCGACCTCGCCACCCACGGCTACGCCCAATATCTTCCCCACCAGGTGCGGGCGGGACTCCTGATCACCTATCAGGACCGCGAACGGGCGACGGAATTGGAGCGGGAAATCCGCGCCATCCTGGGTCGCAGGGGCTGCCGATGGGATCTCACGGTGGACTGGGACCGACCGCCCATGCCGGAAACCGACCAGAACGCGGCCCTGCTGGAGCGTTGGAACGACGTGGCCGACCAGCACGGCATCAGCTTCCAGCGCACCACCTCCAGCGTCGCCTCCCTCGGGGGCCTGGTGGCCGCGACCACGCCGAGTCTTTGCGGCATCGGGCCAGCCGCCCACGGCCGCAGCACCCCCGACGAGCACATCGAGCGCATCAGCCTCATCGAGCGGACCCTGGTGCTGACGGAGTTCTTGGCCCAGGAACTGCCCGCGTGACGTCCTTCCCCGGCCACCAGCCCCAGCGGGTGGCCACTTCCAACCGGGGCATGGTTTCCACCGCCCACCCCGGTGCCACTGCCGCCGGAGCCACCATCCTGGAAGCGGGGGGAAACGCCGTCGATGCCGCCGTCGCCGCCGCGTTGGCACTCGGGGTGTGCGAGCCCGCCGCCTCGGGGCTGGGTGGCCAGACGATGATGATGATCCACCTGGCCGACGAGGGCCGAACCATCGCCTTGGACGGATCCTCCCGGGCGCCCCACCGGGCCACGGTCGAATCGTTCGGCGACTTGGCACGTGAACGCCGGCGAGGCCACCGGGCCACCACCGTTCCCAGCTCGCCCGCGACCTACGACTACGCCCTGAGCCGCTACGGAGCCCTGGGACTCGGCGACGTCCTGCAGCCGGCCATACGCCTGGCCGAGGAGGGGTACGAGGTCAGCGAACTGCAGGAGCGACTGACCACCCGAGAACGCAAGCACCTGCGCCGCTCGCCCGGCGCCGCCTCGCTCTTCCTGCGTCACGGGCGGCACCCCTACCGGAAGGGGGCCGTCTTCCGTCAACCGGTGTTGGCCTCCACCCTGGGCCGCCTGGCCACGGTGGGCATGGACGACTTCTACCACGGGGAGATCGCCCGGCTCATCGCCGCCGACATGGACGCCAACGGGGGCCTCATCCAGGCCGACGATCTCGCCCAGATCCCCGTACCCATTGAGCGCGAGCCGCTCGACGGGCGCTTCCACGACCTCCAGGTCCACACCATGCCCCCGCCGGGAGCCGGCCGCACCCTCATTCAGATGATGAACGTGTACCAGTCGCTCCCTTCCGAACCGCGCGACCTCGACTCTCCCGACGGGGCCGTGCTCTTCGCCGAGACGATTCGGCAGGCCTTCCAGGACCGCCAGGACCGGCCCTTCCACCCGGAGGTCTATCCGCAAGTCGACGAGAAGGTCATGCTCAGCCGGAAGTACGCCCGGAGGCTGGCGTCAAGGATCCACCACATGGCGATCGGCAAGGGGGAGACCACGCACCTGTCGGTCATGGACGCCGCAGGAAACGCCGTGGCCCTGACCCAGTCCATCGAGAACGTCTACGGGGCGTGCGCGGCCTCACCCGAGCTGGGCTTTCTGTACAACAACTATCTCAGTGCCTACGAGTACGAGGACGCCACCCACCCCTACTACCTGCGGCCCAACGCCGTCCCCTGGGCCAGCGTGGCCCCCACCTTGGCGTTCTCCGACGGGCAGTGCTGCCTGGCCATCGGCTCTCCCGGCAGCGAGAGGATCGCCCCGGCCGTGCTCCAGGTGATGATCCGGCTGGAGGAGCAGTCACCGCCGGCCGCGGTGGACGCCCCCCGCCTGCACTGCTCGCTGGACGGGGAGGTCTCCCTGGAGGCTCCTCGAATGAGCGATGAGATTCCCGCCGCTCTGGAGCAGCGGGGCTTCACGGTGAGGCGCCGGGAGGCGTACGCGTTCTACTTGGGGTGCGTGCAACTCGTGAAGCGTGAAGGCGACCAGTTCATCGGCGTGGCCGACCCCCGCCGAGACGGCACCGCCGCCGGACCGGGCTGATGTCCCCTGCGCCGCCCAGCCCACGCCCCCAAGGCAGGCCCCTTCCACTCGGGGGTGGGGGTTAGCGTGGCGTTGCCCCTTGTGTTGTCGGTTCCCCACGCAGGCACCAGCGTGCCGCCCGAGGCCGAGCCGTACTGCGTGTTGACTCCGGCCCAGATCGAGGCCGACGGCGACGAGGGGGCCGCCGAGATCTATGCCCTGGCCGACGAGGTGGAGGTCCACGTGACCACCGAGGTCGCCCGGGCCATCGTCGACTTGAACCGGGCACCCGACGACTTCCGACCCGACGGCATCATCAAGACCCACACCTGCTGGCAGGAGCCGGTCTACGCCGCGTTTCCGCCTCCGGACGTGGTGAGGGCGCTGATCGACGCCTACTGGCGGCCGTACCATCGCCGCCTTCGCCAACTCGGGCAAAGCGGTCGGTTCCTGCTGGGGGTGGACGGTCACACCATGGCGGCCACCGGTCCCCCGACCGCGTCGGATGCGGGATCGACCCGGCCCCACGCCTGTCTCAGCAACGACGACCGCACCTGTCCGACCGAGTGGTTGGTCGCCCTGCAAGAGGCGTTGGCCCCCCGACTGGGCGGCGAGGTGACCGTCAACACCCCTTTCCGGGGTGGCTACATCACCCGCACCTGCGCCGAGGACATGCCCTGGTTGCAAATCGAGTTGTCCCGGGCCCCCTACATGACCAATCAGCAGAAGCGACAGGCGGTGTTGGCATCACTGGTTGAACTCTGCCGCTTCATCGGGAAGCCGGAGGGCGAGTGAGGCCGACGGTGGCGCCCAGTGGTGTACTCACGGGGTGAGGCAAAGCGAATGGAGACGGGAAAGATGTCGGGACAGATGACCGGACACATGACGGGACCGATGAAGGGAACTCGGCGCAGGTATCGGGTGGCGGTGCTCGCCACCGTGGTGGCCGCGGTGTCGGTGGCGGCGGTGGGAGTGGGGGTCGCTCCCGCCGGGGGCCAGGACACCGATGAGCGCGACGCGGTGATAGCCAATCAGGCCGCGCTCATCGCCGAGCAGGAAACGCTGATCGTGGCCCAGGAGGCGCTGCTCAACGAGTACCGCTGCCTGTTCGACATCGACACCGAGGTGGTTCCCGACGGGTGCCCCGACGACCCCGACGACCTGGCCCCGCCCGCAGGCACCACCGAGCAGCAGTGGGAACAGCTCCGTCGGTGCGAGTCGGGCGGCAACTACCGGGCCTACAACCCCGCCGGTCCCTACCTGGGGGCCTACCAGTTCAACCAGGGCACCTGGAACGGCGTGGCCGGCCGCCACTACCCCCACCTGGTGGGCGTCGATCCCCGTGATGCCGAGCCCACCGATCAGGACCGCATGGCCTATCGCCTGTGGGAGGAGCGGGGCTGGCAGCCCTGGCCCACCTGCGGGGCGCCGTTCCGGTAGAGGCGAGGCCGCCGGGCGCGGCCGTCACCGGCGGCTCAACCCCGCAGTTCGGCGGCGGTGGGCAGCTCCAGGCCCAGCATGCGGATGGCGTTGTCCCGGCAGATGGCGTCCACCTCGGGCTGGGTCAGATGGGCCATCTGGGCGCCCAGCAACTCCTTGGAGTGCGGCCATGTGGAGTCGGAGTGGGGGTAGTCGGTCTCGGTGGTGATGGTCTCCAGCCCGATGGCGTCGATGTTGGCCAGCCCCACCTTGTCGTCGAAGAAGCACACGAAAACGTGGTCCCGGAAGTAAGTGGAGGGCGGCTCGGGCACCTTGTCGGCCACCCCGCCCCAGGCGGCGTTCTCCTTCCACACCACGTCCACCCGGTCCAAGATGTAGGGCAGCCAGCCCATCTGCCCCTCCGAGTAGGCCACCTTGAGGCCGGGGAATTGCACGAACACCCCCGACATCAGAAAGTCCACCAGGGAGTAGGTGGCGTTGGAGTGGACCAGCGCCGAGCCCACCGCGCCGGGGGCGTCGGGTGAGGTGGACACCATCTTGGAGGACGAGCCGATGTGCATGCACACCACGGTTGCCGTCTCCTCGCAGGCGGCGAAAAACCGGTCCCAGTAGCCGGAGTGGATCGACGGCAGGCCCAGATTGGGCGGGATCTCCGAGAAGCACACCGCCCGCACCCCCCGCTCGGCGTTGCGCCGCACCTCGGCCGCGGCCAGGTCCACGTCCCACAGGGGAATCAAGCACAGCGGGATCAACCGCCCGCCCGACGGACCGCACCACTCCTCCACCATCCAATCGTTGTAGACCTGCACGCACAACAGGGCCAGCTCCTTGTCACCGGCCTCGGCGAAGGCCTGCCCGCAGAACCGGGGGAACGACGGAAAGCAGAGCGACGCCTCCACATGGCCGATGTCCATGTCGGCCAGCCGGGGGGCCACCTGCCAGGCGCCGGGCTGCATCTCCTCGAAGGTGATGCCCACCATCTGCAGCTCCTCGCGGGGGAAGGCCACCGCCGAGTGGGTGCGGACCATCGGGTAGTGCAGATCCTCGTAGTACCACCAGGCCGTCGGGCGCCCGGTGCCCTCGGTCCACGACAGCACGCCCCCCTCGTAGGTGATCTCGCCGGGCGCGGTCACCACCCGGGGACCGATGTCGCGGTAGCGGGCGGGCAGCCGCGACTCCCACACGTGGGGCGGTTCGATCACGTGGTCGTCCACCGAGACGATGGGGGGTATCTCCACCGGCACCGAATCCGAATCCGACGCCCGATCGGCGCCGGCGGCCACCGCGTCGGCCACGGCCATCGGCTCAGCTCACCGTGATGGGGAACATGCCGAGGGAGCCGTCGCCCTCGGCCTCGCTGGGGGTGAACTCCACGTTCAGGCCCTCCAGGCCCCGGGTGAAGGCCCCCGGACGGAAGCGGGGCTCGTAGTAGGGCTCCAGGCGCATGTCGGGGATGCGCCGCATCAGCTCCTCGAACATCACCTTCAACTCCAGGCGGGCCAGCGACGCCCCCAAACAGAAGTGGGTGCCGAAGCCGAAAGACAAGTGATGGCGGGCGTCGCGCCGCACGTCCAGCTCGTCGGGGTTGTCGAAGGCCTCGGGGTCGCGGTTGGCCGAGGCGTACATCAACAGCACCTGGTCACCCTCGTTCAGCGTGTGGCCGTGGCGCTCGTGGGCGGTGGTCACGGTGCGGCGCATGTTCAAGATGGGCGACACGTAGCGGATGAACTCCTCCACCGCCGTCTCGCCGATCACCTCGGGCTCGTCGATGAGGATCTGGCGTTGGTCGGGGTTCTCCATCAGGGCCAAACAGGTGGTGCCGATGACCGTGCGGGTGGTCTCGGCCCCGCCGTCGAGCACCAAGAGCACCTCGTGCATAATGTCCTCGTCGCTCAGCGGTTTGCCGTCGAGTTCCTTGTGGGCCCACAGCGAGATGAGGTCGTCCTGGGGGTCGGCCTTGCGCTTCTGCACCAGCTCGTAGGTGATCATGCCCCACTCCTCGATGGCCCGTTCCCCCTGCACGGTGTGGTAGGCGGGCCCGCCGCCGCCCTGCATGGTGGCCTCCGACCAGTGCATCACCCGGGGCCACAACTCGGGGGGATACCCCAGCTTCTCGCCGATCAGGTAGGCCGGGAGCGGGGCGGCCAGGTCGTACACCACGTCGCAGCAGCCCCGGGGGGCCACCCGGTCGATCAGCTCGGTGACCACGGCCCGGATCTTGTCCTCCAGCTTGCGCACCGCCCGAGGGGTGAACTCCCGGGCCACCAGCATGCGCTGGCGCTGGTGGTCGGGGTCGTCCATGTTGATCATGGAGTCGGACATGTCGATCAGCGGCCGGCTGCCCGACGCCGAGCTGTACAGGTCGGTGTCCTTCTCCACGGCCAGCACGTCGGCGTGGCGCGACACCCCCCAGATCCGGTTCTTGTCGTCCCAGTAGACCGGGTCGTTCTCCCGCAGCCAGGCGTACATCGGCCAGGGGTCCTGGGCGTAGGTGTACCCGTCCAGCAGGTCGATCGTTTGGGTTGCCTCAGCGGTGGCCATACCCGGCGATGGTAGCGGGCCGCCTCGGCGGCGGGGGTGCCCGACGGGGGCGGGTCAGTCGGCGGCCAGGTTCCGGGCGGCGAACTCCCAGTTGATCAAGTGGTCCAGGAAAGCCTCGACGTAGGCGGCTCGGGCGTTCTGGTAGTCGAGGTAGTAGGCGTGCTCCCACACGTCGATCACCAGCAAGGCCCGTCGATTGTGGAGCAGGGGCAGGTCGGCGTTGGAGGTTTGCATGATGTCGAGGCGGCCGTCGGTGTCGGCCACCAGCCAGGTCCACCCCGAGCCGAACAGACCCACGGATGCGTCGGCGAACCGGCGGCGGAACTCGTCGGTGGAGCCGAACGACTCGGCCACCGCCGCGCCCAACGCCCCGGAGGGAGCGCCGCCACCGTCGGGGCTCATGGAGTTCCAGTAGAAGGTGTGGTTCCAGATCTGGGCGGCGTTGTTGAAGATCGGCCCCTCCGCACCGGCGACTACCGCTTCGAGGGCGGCGCTTTCCCACTCGGTGCCCGTGGTCAGGCGGTTCAGGTTGGCCACGTACCCGGCGTGGTGGCGCCCGTAGTGGAAGTTCAGCGTGTCGGTGCTCACGTAGGGTTCGAGCGCGCTGTGGCTGTAGGGAAGGGGGGGAAGCTCAAACGACATAACCCGCCCCACGGTATCGGCCCGGAAATCAGGATTGACAGTCGAATGCCCCCGCCGCCCCCCCAGCCGCAGCCGCCGACCGGCTAGGGCAGGCGGACGTCGGGGAGGGGGTGGCGGAAGAGCCGGACGGCGAGACTCCCCCATTAGTTGGAGGACGGCGGGCCGAGCGGGCACCCATCCCTAGCCGGGGAATGGCTGGCCCAACACAAGACTGACCCTGGTGTGTTTCCTGTATGGTGTCTGTCGAGGTTCTGATGGGTTTGGGACCGGTGCTTTCGATCCGGGCGTTCGAGAAGGCGGCCGGGGTGCGACCGTCTTCGGCGTCGCGTGCGTTGGGGAATGCCTCTGTGGCGTCGACGCTGGTCCGTACGGCCCGGTTGGCGATGGGGGTCACGGTCGCCGAGTTGGCCGAGGCGGCCGGTTGCGAGCAGGAACTGCTGGTTGACATCGAGTCGGGACGGGTTGACCCCACACTCGACACGGTGGGGCGAATCGTGAACTCGGTGGGCCTGGAGTTGCGAGCCGGACCCGCACACCACCCCCACCCCACAAATCCGCGCAGGCTCGAAGAGTCGGTAGCCCACCGGTGGAGCCCACCTCAAGGTTGCCCGGGCTCGTCTTCTTCTGCCGCGTCGACTTAGCGCCTGTAAGGGAGTCCCCTCACAGGCGCTTCCTGGGCCAGCAAGCTGCAGAGTTCGACTAGGTGCAGTACCCATAGAGGTCGTGCACGCGTGAGGTAGGTGGGCTCTGATCTGCACTTGTATGCGTAGAGAACATAATCGGTAAGGATGCGCTTGAACCGCTCGGCGTTGTGGCTGGCTCTGGCCTGCACCCCGTACTGTTCTCACCTGGACTTTGACGCCATACGGGTACTGCCACCATTGGAGTTGCAGAACGCCTTGCGTAATAACCCCTATGCCCTACGAGCCTGTCTTCGTTTCCATTGCCTAGCTTGTTCACGCCACTTAGGGGCATCATTGTCCAACATAAGGGCCATCATTAGCACTACAAACGCTGCTGGATGCTGGCTCTTCAAGTATCCCAAGTGCTGCATGCTGTGGTCCCACAAGTCATAGGAGATAGCACTCTCCAAGAGATGTGAAGTCTCAATATCTAATCCACTCACCCGGCGCCGTAAGATCATATATTCTTCATGGCCGTGCCAAAAGCCAGGAGGTCGCCATTGGCGAAAGTGGGTGTAAGAGTCTTTATCCTTACGCTGGTATCTGCCTCCCAAGTCAACAAAGTCTTGTAATACCTCTATTTCGACCGGTATGTAGTGCTTACTGGGATGCTGACCGTTGTGAATTATCATCCGGTCCGTAATGTCCTCGTAAGCATAGTCTGTGCGCGGAGGGCTGGCTCCTCCTTTGGCTTCTTTCGACTCGTTCCAGCAGTTGTCCTTGTAGGCATACTTTGCCGGTGCGTAGAACAGCCAATAGACAAGGGTTACGGCACCGAAGGCACTGAGGTAGGCGACCCAGCGAGCATCCCCGTGGTAGCGCGTGGTTATCGCCACGGTGAAGGTGGCAGCCAGCACCGTGCCCGCGACACGGAAAAACCAACTGTGAGTCTTGCCAGTGAGGAACCTGGCGAGGGGCATCACCAGGATGGCAACCAACGATGCGTATCCGCGCCAGGAGCGGGTGGGGTGCCACCTACCTCTGGGCAAAGAACCGGTCATCGACCCATGCTGGCCCAATGTCCGAGAACGGGCAAGCCCCATCGGCCAACGCCGGCCCCCTGCTTGCAACCCCCGAAGACAGTTCTACAACTGAACATAATATAAGTGTTCAAAGATTATTGAAACTACTAGAACACCCTGATAGTTGGTCTCTTGGCGGGTGGTCACTGGCTCAAACCGCCGCCCGGCTCACCACGCCGGCGGTCGAACTGGTGTTCCTGCTTCAAGCGGTGCAGGTCACCGGGTGCCAGTTGCTGCTTCCAGACCGCCTGGGCCCCCTCGATGGCAGCGTCCACCCGTGCGATCACGTCCCCGAACGGGGTCGCGTCGGACACCGTACTGGGACGGGGAGATGAGAGCCTGGGAAAGGGCCCACGCCCTGCTTGTGAGTGCTCGCTGGTAGTCGCGTTCTGCGCTCATCGAAATTCGCGTTGAGGTGGGGGTGGGTGGGGGTGGGCTATGCAGGGGGCGGAAGGGTTCCTCGGGGAGCACATTCAGTCGGCCGGGGACCTCATCTTGGTGTGTGTACTCCCCTACTTTGTGGCGGCACTGGCAACGCTGCCGATTCCCGAAGACCACGGTGCCAGGCCCTACGTGGCGGCCCTTGCGTTTGCCTTCCTGGGGGCGAGCGTGATTGGTATGGCCTTCATCACGCTTTGGGAATCTGCGTTTACAAGTTCGCGAATGGGCGAGGCCGTCCCTGAGGAGGCCCGTAACGACGAGTAACCGTCAGCGGCCCGCTCTCCCCCGCCGCCCGAGGATGTCACCGTCCTGGGCTGAGCTACCCCCCACACTGCCAGACAACCAGGGCAACACAGCCCACGATGACGAGGAGGATGGCCGTGTAGCTGTCGCGTCGCCGCCACCTACCTGTAAAAAGCCGCCAAAGAAGTCGCCCGACGGCCTCAGCGGCCTCGAATGCGAACCTGAGCATCATCGTGTGGCCTCCGTTCGTCTGGGTGTCCCCCGGTTGGCTGGTCGTGTTGGCTGTGCGGTTTGGTGGGCTTTGGGTTGATGGTAGTGGTGTTCCCATTGGATGGGTGTGGTGTAGCCGAGGCCGGGGGTGGCGTCGGCGGGTGTTGTACCGGTTGATCCAGGCGAAGATGGCCCGGCGGGCGGTGGCCCGCTCGCAGAAGGTGTAGCCGTGGAGGGGTGGCGGGCTCCACCGATGGTCGCGACGGATCGGCTTGTTGGGATTCCTCCGAAGGGCTCGTAGGGTGGACTTGGGCCGGTGGGCGCCTCAAGCCTCAGAGGGGTGGAGGGGGTCCGGTGTCGGCGCCGAAGAGGAGCCTCCATGCCAGCAGGATCAACTTCGCTGACACACCCTCATGGTCGTCTCCTTGTGGGCAGCGTGTCTGGTGGCTTCGTTGCCCTGCTTCTGGTCGCTGCCGCTTGTGGGGGTGGAGACATCACCCCGGCTAATTCGTCCGGGATCCGCCCGACAGGCTCTGACGCCCTGGTGTCGGTTATGCGCGGCACCGGTGAGAGTTCCGATTACGACCCCCACGACTCTCCCGCCGACCTCGGCGACCGTGCGTCGGTGACGGTGACCGGGACCATCACCGCAGTGGACGACGGCCGGGTGTTCGGCGTCGGCCCAACCCGCCATGACGAGCCCGCGTTCTTGCATCTGACGCTCACTGTCCAAGTCGATCGCGTCCTCGCCGGTAACAAGTCGCTCATTCGCGACGGGCTGGTCTACGTCGAGATCGCCCGAACCAAAGAACTCCCGGTCGAGACCTTCCGCAACGCCACACCTGAGAACCAGCGCCTGGTGCTCTTCCTGGACGACTACACGGAGGGAATGAGAACTTTCCCCGTCATCGAAGAAGCGCCCTCCATCCCTGACGGGGCACCCGTGCTCGCACCCTACGCTGAGGGATTCCTCATCGAAGACACGACGTCGGGCGAACTCATCGGCGGTTTCGAGGACCTCGCCGAACTGCCCGCAGCCTGGAGCGAAGCCTCCACGACCATCGACAGCTTCACCGCCACGCACTTCCCCAATCGAGGGCCGACGGACTGAGCAGAACCGGAACCCCCGGCCGCCACGCAGCCGCCGACCGGCTACGGCAGGCGGACGTCGGGGAGGGGGTGGCGGAAGAGCCGGGCGGCGTTCTCGTGGGTGAGCTTGCGGATCACGTCGTCGCTCAGGTGGCCGAGTTTGGACACCAGGGTGTCCTGACAGTCGGGCCAGGTGGAGTCGGCGTGGGGGTAGTCGGTCTCCACCATGGTGTGATCCAGATTGAGGGCGATCACCGCGTCGATGGACGACGGGTCGTTGATGGTGCAGTAGTAGAAGTTCCGCAACAGCACCTCGTGGGGGCCGACGTCGGTGCCACCGGGCCACATGTCCCGTCCGTGGCCGGAGATCTCGATCTGGTGCTTGAGCCGGTCGTACATGATGGGGAGCCAGCCGCAGCCCCCCTCCGACATGGCGATCTTGATGCCGGAGTAGCGCACGGGAATGCCCGACCACACCCAGTCGGCCGCCGCCATGTAGGCGTGCATCTGGAACATGGTGGCCCCCACCCCCAGGGCGGGCCCGCCGGGATCCTTGGGCATCACGTGACCCGACGACGCCACGTGCAAACAGATCACCGTGTCGGTCTCCTCGCAGGCCTGCCACACCGGATCCCACCAGTCGCTGTGGATGGACGGCAGGCCGATGTTGTGGGGAATCTCCGGCAGCGTGACGGCCACGAAGCCCCGTTCGGCGTTGCGACGGATCTCGGCGGCGGCCAACTCGGCGTCCTTGAGCCAGGTGATCCCCATGGGGATGATGCGCTCGGGGTAGGAGCCCCACCACTCCTCGAACACCCAGTCGTTGAACGCCCGGGTGACGGCCAGACCCAACTCGGGGTCGGAACAGTCGGAGTAGACCCGGCCGCAGAAGCCGGTGATCTGGCTGGGAAAGCAGATCGACGCCCAGATGCCGCCCAGGTCCATGTCGTGGATGCGGGCCTTGATGTCCCACGAGCCCCGGCGCATGTCGGAAAAGCGGGCGGGCTCCATGGTGAAATCGTTGCGGTCGGATCGCCCCACGAGGGCGTTGAGGCCGAGCTGGGCGAAAATCTGCCCGTCGAACTCCCAGTGCTGGCCCCCGTCGTCGCGTTCCACCACTTTCGGGGCCCGGTCGGCGAAGCGGGCGGGCAACCGGCCCTCGAACAGCCAGGGCGGCTCCACCAGGTGGTCGTCCACCGAGATCAGCGTGTAACGGATGTGCTGGGGCTCAGGGTCGGGCAACAGCCGCTCACTGGGCTTCTCATGGATGTCCACGATGGTCATGACCAGAGCCTACGACGTGCCACACAACCCGTGCTAGGGCCTCGCCCATTCCGGGGCTCTGCCGACACCTGCCGACGGTGAAGCGGGTCGGGGTCAGTCGAGGCCGGCGGCTCGGAAGGCGCGGCTGAGGAGGGGGGGTACCTCGCCGACGGCTTCGTCGTTGAGGTCGTCATCGCCGTCCAGCCGGGCACCGTCGATGGATTCCATTCGGGGCAAGGGCACGACGTCGGGGAGTTCCGGGGACTCGGGAGCAACATCGTCAATGAGGGTCAGCTCGGGCTCGAACTCCACCGGGGAGAAGGGGGAGCGCAAGTCCTCTTGGGTCCAACCCACCGGGGCGATCACGGCGTCGGCGTGGGCCCGGCACAGCGGAACGCCGTCGATGCCGGCCTCGTCGGTGATGTCGACGATCTGAGCGACCAACTCTCGGGCGTTGATGAACAGGGCGGCGGTTGCCGGCTCCCCACAAGAAACACGCGCGCAGAAACGACTCTGCATACACCCAGGTTACCGGCCCCGGATTCGGGGTCGGCGGATGCCTCCGGTTGCACGGCGGGTGCGACCGCAGTAGATAAGTGGACGGATGCAGACGGCAACCGGCGATCGCCGGGTGATCGACACCATGGCCCGCCAGTTGGATTTGTGCCGCACCGCACCGGGGCAGGCCGCCGCGGTGCTGGTGGACCAAGCCACCGACCCCGCGATGGCCGACGCCGCCGTGGCCGCCCTCGAGCAGCTCGGCCTGTCGCCCACCACCGTGGTGGTCGACGATCAACCACCGGGCGGGGGCGGGGCTGCCGGGACACCGCCCGAGGTGATCGTCAGCCTCCTCGCGGAGCGCCTCGAGGACTTCGAGTCGATGATCGCCCCCCAGGCCAAGGTGCTGTCGGTGGTGGCCCCCGGTCCCGGGGAGCTGCAGGGGGTGGTACCCCACCCCGGTTTGAGCCGCCGGGTCAGGCGGGGACTGGAGCTGCTGGATGCCGGCGGGGAACTCCAGGTGAGCAGCACCCAGGGCACGAACCTGAGCATCGCCCTGCAGGGAGCCCGCCGGTGGCACCACGACGGTCTGGCGGCCCGCCCCGGCACGGTGGCCCAATGGCCCCGGGGCGTGATCGGGACGGCCCCGGCGATGGGCAGTGCCAACGGCACGGTGGTGATGGCCCCCGGCGACATCTGGCTGCCCCTGGCCTGGTACGCCCGTTCGACGGTGACACTGACCTTCGAGGGCGGTCGCATGGTGGGCATCGAGGGCCCCCGCAGCGAGACCGACGCCGTCCGCGCTCATCTGGCGTCGCTGGACAACCCGTCGGCCTACCGATTCGACGCCGTGGAGATCGGCATGTTGTGGATCGATCAACGCCGCTCCCCGGCCCTGTTCGAGCCGGGCCTGGCCGAATCCTTCGGCGTCGCCGACCGCTACGGCCACGTGGTGATCGCCACCGGCGATGACGCCACCCGGGGCATCGCCTGCTGCCTGCGCAACGCCACCGTGGCGGTGGACGAGGTGGCCGCAGTGCGGTCCGGGCGCCCCCAGGGGGAGCTGGCCCCCGACGTGTACGAGCAGGCCGCCCACCGGTATCCCCTGGACGGTGACGGCTTGGCCCGCCCCTCGGTTCGAGAGGTGTCCTGACCGGCGGTGGCCTATAGGGTCATCGCCATGGAAATGCGCAGCATGGGCAGCTTGTCGGTTTCGGTGGTGGGGCTGGGGTGCAACAACTTCGGCATGACCATCGACGCCGATGCCAGCCAGACGGTGGTGGATGCGGCCATCGGCGCCGGGATCAACTACTTCGACACCGCCGACCTCTACGGCCGGGGCAAGTCCGAGGAGTTTCTGGGCGCGGCGGTGGGCAACCGACGCGACCAGGTGATCATCGGCACCAAGTTCGGCCACCCCGGCGCCCTGCCCGAGGGGCAGCGGGGCGGTGACCCGGCCTGGATTCGCCAAGCAATCGACGCCAGCCTCACCCGGCTCAACACCGATCGCATCGACCACTATCAGCTCCACATGCCCGATGCCGAAACCCCCCAAGCCGAGACCCTGGGGGCCCTCCAAGAGCTGGTGGACGAGGGCAAGGTGTTGGAGATCGGCTGCTCCAACTTCAGCGCCGACCAGATCGACGAGGCGGCCGCGGCCGCCGCCGACATCGGGGCGGGCAACTACGCCAGCGTGCAGAACCACTACTCGGTGTTGACCCGAAGCGTGGAGGACGACGGGGTCATCGACGCCTGCGAGCGGGCCGCCATGGCGGTGGTGCCCTACTTCCCCCTGGAGTCGGGGCTGTTGACCGGCAAGTACTCGGGCACCACCCCGCCGGAGGGAACCCGCTTGTCCATGTGGCAGGGTCAGATGCGCGACATGTTCCTGTCCGAGGACAAGCTGGCCGCGGTGGAGCGTCTCTCCGGGTTCGCCGCCGACCAGGGCCGCAGCATCCTGGAACTGGCCATCGGCTGGCTGGCCTCAAACCCGGCGGTTTCCACCGTGATCTGCGGCGCCACCAAGCCCTCCCAGGTGGCCTCCAACGTGGCCGCCGCCTCTTGGGCAATGTCCGCCGACCAGCGGGCGGAGATCGCCGCGCTGGCCTAGCCCCCAGCCCTGGCCTGGCTCCCTGCGTTCACCGGAGCCGAGAACCTCACAGGCCGCCGATCAGTTCGGCCACCGCCTCGCGCAATCGCACCAGCGGGTCGGGGTAGCAAACGTCGCCGACCACCTCGATGTAGCCCTTGATGAGGGGTTCGGTGCCGCTGGGGCGCAGCGACACCCGGCTGCCGTCGGCCAGGTCGAACCGGAGCACATCGGCGGGATACAGCCCGCCCACCCCCTCGCCGAAATCGGTGGTGCGAGCAACTTCGATGGCGCCGAACCGGTCGGGTGGGGCCGCTCGAATGAGGTCCATGCAGGCGGAACCGGAGCGGCCGTCGAGATCCACGGTCACCTGATCGGTGCGGTGGAGGCCGAACTCGTCCATCAGCTCCCCGAGGCGTTGGATGGGGGTGCTCCCGTCGTCGATGACCAGCGCCCGGCACATGGCCACGAACTGCACCGCCGCGCTGATCCCGTCCTTGTCGCGCACGGCGTCGTTGCAGGCGAAGCCCAGGGCCTCCTCGTAGCCGAACACCAGCCGCCAATCCAGCCCGTCGGGCCGGGGGCCCAGGTTGTCGGCCGCCCGGGCGATCCATTTGAACCCGGTCAGGGTCTCCACGTGGGTGGCCCCCCGAGCCTCGGCGATGCGCCCCACCAGTCGCCCCGACACGATGCTGTTGGCCACCACCCGCTCGGTGCCGCCGTGGGTGGTGGTCAGCAGCCAGTCGCACAGCAAGGCCCCGATCTCGTCGCCGGTGAGGATGCGCCACTCGTTGTCGTAGGCCCACACCGCGGCGGCCAACCGGTCGGCGTCGGGGTCGGTGGCCAAGGCCAACGGGGTGTCGATCTGGTTGGCCCGGGCGATGAGCTTGGTCAAGGTGTCGGGGTGTTCGGGGTTGGGCGACACCACATTGGCGAAGAACGGGTCGGGCTCGGCCTCGTCCTTGACCACGAAGGGCTTGCCGTTGTCGATGTGTTCGAGGGCCATGGTCAAGATGGGCAAGCCGACGCCCTGCAGGGGGGTGTAGGCCAGGGGGTGGAACGGTCCCCGAACGGTCACGTTGGACAAGATGGCCGCCAGATAGGGAATGAGCACGGTGACCGATTGGGGCCACTCCGGGTCAAGACCCCGGGACGGCAACTCCCGGGGGGGCAGGGACTGGGCGGCCATGGCCGCCTCGATGGCCTGGTCGTGGGGCGGGATGATCTGGGCGCCGTCGGCCAGGTACACCTTCAGGCCGTTGTCGCCCGCCGGGTTGTGGCTGGCGGTGACCATCACCCCGGCGGCGCACTTCAGCCGGGTGACGGCGAAGGCCAACACCGGGGTGGGCGACCGGGGCGGCAGCAGCACCGGCCAACAGCCCCCGGCGGCCAGCACCTCGGCGATGTCGGCGGCGAACACGTCGGAGTTGTGGCGGGCGTCGTGGCCGATCACCACCCCGCCCGCTCCCCCGAGCCACTCGGCCAGCGCGGCGGCGAGCTGGCGGACCACCACCCGGTTCATGCGGTTGGGTCCGGCCCCCATGGGGCCCCGAATGCCGGCGGTGCCGAAGGTCAGCCGCCCCCCGAACCGGTCGTCGATCCCGGCCTGGTCACCCGCCTCGATCAGCCCCTCCAACTCGGCCCGGGTCACCGGGTCGGGGTCGGCCGCCAGCCACTCCTGGGGCGTGGGGCTCACAACGAGGCGACGAGCGTGCGCAGCACCTCGGCCACCCGGCCCTGGGCGGCCTGGCCGGCGTCGAGCACCTCTTGGTGGTCGAGCGCCCCGCCCATGCCCGCCGCGGCGTTGGTCACCAGTGACACGCCGGCCACCTCGGCGCCCATATGGCGCACGGCGATGGCCTCCAGCACGGTGGACATGCCCACCAGATCGGCCCCCATGCCCCTCAACATGGCGATCTCCGCGGGGGTCTCGAAGTGCGGCCCCACCAGCCCGGCGTACACCCCCTCGGCCAGGGTCGGATCGGCCCGGCGCACCGCCGTTCGGATGCGCTCGGCGTACAGATCGGTGAGGTCGGTGAAGCGGACGGCGTACCCGTCGGGCGGGGCCGGGCCCGACAGCGGCGACAGCCCGGTGAGGTTGATGTGGTCGCTGATCAGCACCGGTTGGCCCACCCCGTGCTCGGGGTTCATGCCGCCGGCCGCGTTGGTGAGCACCACCGTCGGGCATCCGGCGGCCACCGCCGAGCGCACCCCGTGGACCGCCTCGGCGGGCGAATGGCCTTCGTAGAGATGCACCCGCCCGGCCATCACCAACACCCGTCGGGACCCCACCGCCACCGCGCTGAGCGAGCCTCCGTGGCCGAGCACCGTCGGCGGGTGGAACCCGGTGATGGTCTCGGCGGCCACCGAGGCCTCCACGTCGCCCAGATCGTCGGCCACCTCGGCCCAGCCCGATCCCAGCACCACGGCGGCGTCGAAGGGTCCGCCCAGGTGATCGGTCAGCTCTCTCCCGGCCTGTTCAGCCAGCGCATAAGGGTTCATGCCGTTCTCCCCACCATGGCGCACCGGGCTCTGGTCCGTTCTACGGGCTCGTTGGGATTCATGCCCCGATGCTACGACCCGGTGGTGACGATTCCCCATGATGCGAGCCGGCCGGCCCCGCATCAGCAAGGTGGGTGAGCGACCCCGAGGGTCGGGCGCCGAACTGGCTGATGGTCTCGGTGGCGGCCAACGAACCCAACCAACCGCAGCGGGCCAGGTCCATCCCCCGGGTCCAGCCGTACAGAAAGCCCGAGGCGTACAGGTCGCCCGCCCCGGTGGTGTCCACCACGGAGGCCGCGGGCGCGGCGGGCACCTCGATGACCTCGGTGGGGGTGACCAACACCGAGCCCCGGGCGCTGCGGGTCAGCGCCGCCACCGCACACCGGCCCTGCACGGCCCGCACCGCGGCCTCGAAGTCGTCGCCGGTCTCGTACAGCGCGCAGATCTCCTTCTCGTTGCCGAACAGCAGGTCGATGGGCCCGTCCACCAAGTCGAGCCACTCCTGGTGGTGCCGTTCCACACAGAAGCTGTCCGACAATGTGAACGAGATGGTCCCCCCGGCGGACGAGCAAATGGAGATGGCCTTGCGGATGGCCTCCTTGGTGATGTCCACGTCCCAGATGTAGCCCTCGCAGTAGAGCACCCGGGCGTCGCCCACCAGGTCGGGGTCGATGTCGTCGGGGTGCAGCTCGGTGCTGGCCCCGAGGTAGGTGTTCATGGTGCGGACGGCATCGGGGGTGACCACGATCAGACAGCGCGCCGTGGGTGGCCCGTCGGTGGCCGGGGCCACCTCGAAGCGAACGCCCAATGCCCGGATGTCGTGGGCGAACACCTCACCGAGCTGATCGTCGCGCACCTTGCCGATGTAGCCCACCGCACCCCCGAAGGAGGCCACCCCGGCCACGGTGTTGGCCGCCGATCCCCCCGACGTCTCCATGGCGGGCGCCATGGCCCCGTAGAGCTGCGACGCCCGCTCGGCGTCGATGAGGGTCATGGCCCCCTTGGTCAGACCGTGGTCGTCGATGAAGGCGTGCTCCTCGGTGCTGATCACGTCGACGATGGCGTTGCCGATCCCCACCACGTCCAGCTTGCCCATGCACCCCTCCCGAATTCGGCGCCGCCCGAGGCTAGCGGCCCCAGGCCGCACGGTGCATCGGGTGGAGGAGCCCAGCAATAGCATCGGGCGGCGTGAACCCTCATCGACTGCCCCGAACGGTGGTACCCCGCCACTACCACCTGCGGCTGGAACCCGACCTGGAGGCGGCCACCTTTGGCGGAACCGTGGGGGTGGACATCGAGGTGACGACGCCGACCGACGAGATCGTGCTCAACGCCGCCGATCTGGAAATCACCGCCGGCCGCCTCGACGGGGAGGCCCCGGTCGGGATCACCTACGACCCCGACCACGAGCGGGCCGTGCTCCGGTTGGCCGAGCCACGGCCGGCGGGCCCGGCCCGGCTGGAGTTGAGCTTCACGGGTACGCTCAACGACCAGCTCCGGGGGTTCTACCGCTCCACGTTCACCGATGAACAGGGCAACCCGCGGGTGATCGCCACCACCCAGTTCGAGTCCACCAACGCCCGCCGGGCCTTCCCCTGCTGGGACGAACCCGACCTGAAGGCCACCTTCGCGGTGACCCTGGTGGTGCCCGACGATCTCATGGCGGTGTCCTCCGGGGCCGAGGTGGCCCGCCGACCGGTGGGCGACGGCCGCCACGAGGTGACCTTCGCCCCCACCATGGTGATGTCCACCTACCTGCTGGCCTTCGTGGTGGGCCCGCTGGAGGCCACCGAACCGGTGGACGTGAACGGCACGCCGCTGCGGGTGATCCACCCCACCGGCAAGGGCCACCTCACCGAGTTCGCCCTCGACGCCGGGGCGTTCGCCCTCGACTACTTCGAGGAGTACTTCGCCATCGGCTACCCCGGCGACAAGCTCGACCTGGTGGCCATCCCCGACTTCGCCTTCGGGGCCATGGAGAACATGGGGTGCGTCACGTTCCGGGAGGTGCTGCTCCTGTTGGACCCGGCCACCTCCACCCAGCGGGAGCGACAGACCGCCGCCGACGTGATCGCCCACGAACTGGCCCACATGTGGTTCGGCAACCTGGTGACCATGAAGTGGTGGAACGGCATCTGGCTGAAGGAGGCCTTCGCCACCTTCTGCGAGCTGCTGGCCGTGGACGCCTACCGCCCCGACTGGCAGCGGTGGCTGGCGTTCGGCCTCTCTCGGGCCGCCGCCTTCGACGTGGACGCCCTGGCCGCCACCCGGGCCATCGAGTACCCGGTGGTGTCCCCCGACGACGCCGAGGGAATGTACGACCTGTTGACCTACGAAAAGGGCGCGGCCACGGTGCGCATGCTGGAGCAGTACCTGGGGGCCGACCACTTCCGCGACGGGGTCCGCCATTATCTCCGGCGCCACATCCACGCCAACACCGAGACCCACCACCTGTGGGACGCCCTCGGCGAGTCCACCGGCGAACCGGTGCGAGAGGTGATGGACTCGTGGATCTTCCAGGGCGGCCACCCGGTGATCACCGTGGCCGAGGAAGGCGACGGGGCCATCGGCTTGACCCAGGAGCGGTTCCGCTTCGACGGGGCGGCCGACGACACCCGCTGGCAGGTGCCGGTGGTGGTGACGGTGGGCTCGGGGCCCCGACCGGACGAGGGCCGCACCGAGCGGCTGGTGCTCGATCAGCCCGCCACACTGGCGGCACCCGACGCCGGGTGGGTGATCGTCAACCCTTCCGGAGGTGGCTTTTACCGGGTGGCTTACGACCACGGCCTGCTCGACCGTTTGGTGAGCGACGACGGCCCCGACCTGGCCGCCCCGGCCCGCTACGGGCTGGTGGACGACCAGTGGGCCCTCACCGTGGCCGACCGTCTCCCGGTGGCCGACTACCTGGCCTTCGCCGAGCGCCTGGCCCCCGCCGAGGACGACCTGGCCGTGTGGCAGCGGCTGGCGGGCTCGCTCGCCACCCTGGACCACCTGGTCGACAACCGGGCGCGGGCTGATCTGCAGGCCCGGGTGCGGGCCATGACCGGCCCGGCGTTCGAGCGGCTGGGATGGGAACCCCGCCCCGATGACGACGACCGGGCCCGAGAGCTGCGGGGCGTGCTCATCGGGACCCGGGCCCGGTGCGGGGCCGATCCCGACGTGATCGCCCGCTGCCGGGAGCTGTTCGACACCGATCCCACCGGCCTCGACCCGGCGGTGGCCGCCGCCGCGGTGGCCGTGACCGCGGCCCACGGCGACGCCGCCGACTACGACCGGTTCTGGGACCGCTTCCGGGCCGCTCCCACCCCCCAGCTCGAACGCCGCTACCAGATGGCGCTCACCGCCTTCGGCGATCCCACGCTGATGGACCGCACCCTGGCAGCCACCCTGGACGGTTCCATCCGCACCCAGGACAGCGGCTTCGTGCTCATGGGGTGCCTCGAACACCGAGAACTCGGCCCCCGGGCCTGGTCGTTCGTCACCGAGCACTGGGGCGACATCAACCGCCAACTGCCCTCGCAGATCATCCCCCGGTTGCTGGGCGGGATCTGCGCCTTGTCAACGGTGGAGTCGGCCGCGGCCGTGCGGGCGTTCCTCGACGCCCACCCCGTGCCTCAGGGCACCCTGATCGTGGCCCAACACCTCGAGCGGCTCGACGTCAACGTCGGCCTGCGCGCCCGCGTGCAAGCCGCCCTGGCCCCCGCCGCACCGAGCTGACAGAGCCAGTCGGGCCAGGTGAGCTAGTTGGTGCCCACCGCCGCTCGAATGGACTCCCGCAGCGAGCCCATGGTGGCGAACACCGCGGTGGGCTCGTACCCGCAGTGGGCCATGCAGTTCTCGCAGCGGGGGTCGCGGCCCCGGCCGTAACTGTCCCAATCGGTGGTCTCGATCAGCTCCCGGTAGGTCTCGGTGTAGCCGTCGGACATCAGGTAGCAGGGCCGCTGCCAGCCGAACACCGAGTAGCTGGGAATGCCCCAGGCGGTGCACTCGTACTCCACTTTGCCCTCCAGGAAGTCCAGGAACAGGGGGGTGTGGTTGAGCCGCCATTTCTTGCGCTTGCCCTCCGAGAAGGAGTCGCGGAACAGTTGGCGGGTCTGCTCGACGGGCAGGAAGTTCTCCTGGTCGGGGGCCTTCTCGTAGGCGTAGCCCGGCGAGATCATCATGGAGTCGACTTCCAGGTCGTCGTTCAAAAAGTCGAGCACGCTGCGCACGTCCTCGGGGCTGTCGGTGCTGAAGAAGGTGCTGTTGGTGGTGACCCGAAAGCCCTGTTCCTTGGCCTCGGCAATGGCCTCCACGATCTCGTCGAACACCCCTTCCCGGGCCACGGCCAGATCGTGGCGTTCCTTCAGGCCGTCCACGTGGACCACGAACGAGAAGTAGGGCGACGGCTCGAACAGGTGCATCTTGCGCCGCAGCAACACCGCGTTGGTACACAGGTACACGAACCGCTTGCGCTTGATGAGCTCGGTGACCATCTCGCCGATCTGCGGGTGCAGCAGCGGCTCGCCCCCGGCGATGGACACCATCGGGGCCCCGCACTCCTCCATGGCCCCCACCGCCTCGTCCACGCTCACACGCTTGCGCAGCACCTCGGTGGGGTACTGGATCTTGCCGCAACCAGGGCACTCCAGGTTGCAGGCGAACAGCGGCTCCAACTCCACGATCAGCGGGAACTTCTGGCGGCGGCGCAGCTTGTTCTTGAACACGTAGGCGCCCACTCGCACCGCCTGGCGTACCGGTATGGGCATGTCAGCAGACCTCCTTGGTCAGTACCGGTGTCAACCGGCGTATGGTGCGCAGCGCCCGGATCATCCTGGCCGCCGTGGCCGGCGACCGCAGCTCGTGGCGGGGGGTGTCGGCCACCACCCGCACCACCGCCGCCGGACCTCCATGATGCTCCAGGAGCCACGCCGACTCCATGTCAACCGCCACCGCACCCTGTTGGGCCAGCGTGGTTCGCCGGGTGCCGACGGCCGGTTTGGCCACGCTGGCCACCGGCCCGGTGTGAACGGTGAACCCGGCGTCGCCCAGGCGGGCGGCCAACGCGGCGGCTCCGTCCAGGGTGACGGGGGCCACGTCGGGCGCCGACACCTCGGTGGCCACCACCACGTCACCGGGGTCGATGCCCTCCACCAGCGCCCCGCCCACGCCGACCACCGCCACCGGTCCGGGGGGCGGTTGCACCCGGCGGCTGCGGGCCGCACCAATGCCGGTGCGCACCACCGTGGCCCCGTTGCCACCGCCGTCCCCGGCGTGGCGCAGGCCTCGGCGGGCTGCTCGGGCCTCAGCGGCCATGGGACACAGCACCACCAGGCTCACTCCTGTCCCGAGGTGGCCCGGACCCAGCGACCCAGTGCCATCACCGGGAACACCAGGCGATACAGGTGGTAGCGGATGTAGAAGTCCCCGGAGAATCCGGTGCCGGTGTACCAGGGCTCGTCCCAGTCGCCGTCGCTGCGCTGGTTGGCCACCAGCCACGCCACCCCCCGGTGGGCGGCCTCACCGTCGGCCCGCCCGGCGGCGATCAACGCCAACAACGCCCACGCCGTCTGCGACGGGGTGGACTCCCCCCGCCCCCGCCAGCTCTGGTCCACGTAGGAGCGCATGTCCTCGCCCCAACCCCCGTCGCCGTTTTGCACCGACTCCAGCCACTGGCAGGCTCGCACCACCCGGTCGTCGTCCGCCGACACACCGGCGCTGATCAGGGCGGGCACCACCGCCCCGGTGCCGTAGATGTGGTTGGCCCCCCAGCGGCCGTACCAGGAGCCGTCGTCCTCCTGGGCGTCGCTCAGCCACTGCAGGCCGCGGGCTACCGCCTCCTGGTTGACCGGCATGCCCGTCTTGTCGGCGTCGAGCTCGCAAAGCATCTCCACCACGTGGGCGGTCACGTCGGCCGACGGCGGATCGATCACCTCGCCGAAGTCGCAGAAGGGCAGCTCGGCCACCAGCGGGGAGCAGTTGTCGGCGTCGAAGGCCGCCCAGCCGCCGTCGGAGCACTGCATTCCCTGGGTCCACACGACGGCCCGATCCAGCGCGTCGCACACCTCCTTGGCGTCGCCGGTGTGGATGCGGCGCAGGGCCAAGGCCACCTCGGCGGTGTCGTCCAAGTCGGGGTAGTAGCTGTTCTCGAACTCGAAGGCCCACCCGCCGGGGGCCAGATGGGGGCGCTGCTCGGACCAGTCGCCCACCACCTGTACTTCTTGGTCCAACAGCCAGCGGGCCCCGGCCACCATCTGCTGGTCGCCGGGATCCACCCCGGCGTCGGCCAGGGCGATCAACGCCAGGCAGGTGTCCCACACCGGCGACTGGCAGCACTCCAGCCGCCGCATGTCGTCCTCGATGATGGTCCAGCCGTCGAACCCGGCCAGACCCCGGGCCATGATCGGGTGGTGCAGGGAATAGCCCCGCAGATACAGGGCCAACAGCGAGTAGACCCACGGGGGCTGGATGCCGCCCCAGCAGCCGTCGGCCTCCTGGCGGGCGATGATCCACTGTTCGGCCCGGCGCAGCGACCACTCCCGCAGCTTCCGGGGGGCGTGTTTCTCGTAGACGTGCAACGCCCCGTCCAGGAGCTGGAATCGCCGGGCCACCGAGTTGGGCGGGGCGGGCTCCCGCTCGGCGGGGGTGGCCCCGGTGCGGATCTCGTCCAGGCTGATGCCCATGGAGTGCACCGGGCGATGGGCCCCCACCACCGTGAGCGCCACCACCGTCTGGCGGGCCCAGCAGGCGAAGTCGTAGATGTTGAGCGGCACCTGCTTGGGCAACAGGATCACCTCGGGGGGCAGGGCGGGCAGGTCCTCCCAGCGCCACAAGCCGAACAGGGCCATCCAGATGCGGGTGAAGACCCGGCTGCGCTCCAAACCCCCGGCGTCTCGGATGTAGGCGGCGGCCTTGGTCATGTGGGGGGCATCGGCGGGGTCGCCGGCGTAGCGCAGCGCCCAGTAGGCCTCCACGGTGACCGACAGATCGGGCTGGCCCTGGTAGTAGGTGGACCAGGTGCCGTCGGACCGCTGGCTGTGGCGGATCCAATTGGCCGTCTGACGGGTGATCTCCGGGTCGGCGACGCCCAGGAACTCGCGCAGGAACAGATCCTCGGCCTCGATGGACACGTTGGTCTCCAGCTCGTCCTTCCACCATCCCTCGATGTCCTGCAGGCTCAAGAGCCGATCCCGAGCCCTGGTCAGACATTGCTCGACACCCATCAGAAATCCCTCCCCACGATGAACTCCGCCATCGATCGCAATTCGTCGGCCACCGCCTCGGATATCTCCTGGTTGCCGACCAGGGCGTCCACGGCGGCCACGGCCAGGTTGTGGTGGTTGTGGGCCAGCGCCCGGGTGGCCTCTCGGCCGCCGCCCGCCTCCACCAGGGCTCGGGCGGTGTGGACCTCGCCCTCGTCCAATTCGGGCCGGGCGTACAGCTCGGCCAGCTCATCGGCCGCCGAGGTGTCGCTGTTGAGGGCGATCACCACCGGCACCGACTTCTTGCGCTCCCGCAGGTCGGACCCGGCGGGCTTGCCCGTTCGCTCGGGATCGCCCCAGATGCCCAGCAAGTCGTCCACCGCCTGAAAGGCCACCCCCACGTGGGCGCCGTAGTCGGCCAGGCCCTCGACGGTGGCGTCGTCGGCGCCGGCCAGCATCGCCCCCACCGAGGAGGCGTACGACAACAGCGCCCCGGTCTTGCCCTGTTCCATGATCAGGCACTGCTCCAGGGACACGCCGTCCGTCGCGCCGAAGGCCATGTCCTGGCTCTGGCCGGCGATCATGGCCGACACCGCCCGGGCCAGGTGTTGGGCCGCCTTCACCCGGGGCGGGGTGGGCTCGCGCAGCAGCACGTCGAAGGCCAAGGTGTGCAGGGCGTCGCCGGCGATCACGCCCACCCCGGTGCCGAACTTGGCCCACACCGTGGTCCGGTGCCGACGCTCGGTGTCGCCGTCGATGATGTCGTCATGGATGAGCGAGAAGTCGTGGATCAGCTCGATGGCCACCGCCCCCGGCACCGCCACCGCCGGAGCCGCGCCCACGGCCTCGGCCGACAGGATGGCCAGCGCCGGTCGGGTTCCCTTGCCCCGTCCCTGGAAGTGGTAGACGGCAGGCTCGTTGAGTTCGCCGCACAGGCCGGCCAGGGCCTCGGCGATGGCCGGGTCGACCAGCTCCCGGGCCCGGCCCAAAACGCCCGGTGCCGACGATGCGGTGGTCATGCCCCCAACCTCTCCCGCTCGGGCGATGAACTCCTGGCCTTGGCGGTGCGGCAGTGCGCCAGGGCCAGGCGGGCGGCTTCGTTGCCGGAGCGAACGGCGCTCTCCATGGTGGCCGGCCAACCGGTGTCGGTCCACGTCCCGGCCACGAACAGGCCGTCTGTGGCGGTGGTGGCCGCCGGGCGCAGCCGCCGGGTACCGGGCCGTCCAGCGAACGTGGCCCGGTGTTCCCGGGTCACCACCGCGTCGACCACCTCGGCCTCCGCAGCGCGGGGGAACAGATCGACCAGGGCTGCCCGGCAGCGCTCGATCAGTTCCGCCGGACGGTCCCCGATCTCGTCGAAGGCGGCCGACTGCGACACCGCCACCACCTGCTCGCCTGGGGGGTGCGCTTCGCTCGAGCCACCGGCAGTGATTTTCCCATGGGGCGGCGAGCCGGCCGACGCAGCCGAGCCCGCGGGCCAGTGGGCGGCTTCGGTGCGGTCGAACACGAACTGCACCGGCGAATCCAGGGCCGCGGCGAAGGGCACGTCCATGATCGGGCGGTCGAACACCAACTGCACGTTCACGATGGGCGACACCCCGAGCCCGACCAGCCCCTCCTGGTGGGCCACGGTGCCCGGCGGCAACAGGGCGTCCACCGCGTCGTGGGGCACGGCCAGGATCACCGCGTCGGGGTCGATGAGTTCGCCGTCCACGCGCACCGAGGGGCCGGGGCCCACTGCGTCCACGTGGGTGTGGAGGCGAACGGTCCCGCCCCTTTCGGTGATGCACCGGACGGCGGCGTCCCCGTGGAGGGCGGCCAACGGCACCCGGGTCCACCCCAGATCGGCACCGGTGGCGTCGTCCAGCAGCCCGGTGCGGAACACCTTGACGGCCAGGCTCAGCGAGGCGTCGTCGGCCCGCAGGTTCACGGTGGGCAAGCAGATCAGGTCCCACAGCCCGGCAATGGACCGATCCGACTCCCCCCGATCCCGTAGCCACCGCCCGAAAGTGATCCGGTCGGTGTCGGGATGGTCGGGATCGAGGCGGCGCAGGGCCAATGCGGTACCCATGGCCCGGAGGCGTTTGCCCGCGGCCAGGGGGCGGTAGCGCAGCAGTGACAGGGCCAGATGCAGCGGGGCCGGAGCGGCGATGCGGGAGATGCGGGCCGGGCGGCGACCGGGGCGCACCACCGGCACCGACAGGCGGCGCTGTTGCACCACCTGGTCGGCGACCCCCACCCGATCCAGGAAGCGGCGGTAGGCGGTGCAGCACCGCATGAACACGTGCTGGCCGTTGTCGAACCAGCGACCGTTTCGCTCGAACGACCAGGTGGCCCCGCCCAACCGGGGCGCCCGCTCGTACACCGTGACCCGGGCGCCACCGTCGGCGGCGGCCACCCCGGCGGCCAGCCCGGCCAGCCCGGCGCCCACCACCACCACGTGCGGCGACGAAGCAGGGGGGTTCATGGTTGCGGTGGCCTCGGAGCCCGCCGGGTTCACGGTGCGACCCCGGCCAGGCTGCGGAAGGCGACCCACGCCTTCTCCCGGGTGGGTAGCGACATCCGCCCCTCCATCACCGCGGTGGGCATGGCGGCGATGCGGGCCAGCAGTCGGTGGTAGATCCCGGCCATCGCCCCGGTACACGCCCGACTGCGGTGGTCCAGCACGTCGAGCAGCTTCAGACCGACGGCGAAGTGGCGTTCGGCCCGCTCGGCCTCGAAGGCCACCAGCTTGCCCACAGCTTCGGGCGGTCCCGACAGGTCGGCGGCGCAGCCGAACCGCTCGATGTCCTCGGCCGGCAGGTACACCCGGCCCATGCCCCGGTCCTCCACGATGTCGCGCAGGATGTTGGTGAGCTGCAGGGCCACCCCCAGCACGTCGGCCCACTCGGCGGCCTCCTCGGCATCGCCGCGATTGCCGAACACGCCGAGGGACAGTCGGCCCACCGAGCCCGCCACCAGCCGGCAGTATTCCTCGGTCTCTTCGATGGTGGCGTAGTGCTTGCCCTCGGCGTCCTGCTCGCACCCGGCCACGATCTCGTTCAGGGCGGCCACCGGTATGGGGAAGCGGTCGATGGCGTGGCGCAGTCCCACCAGCACGGGGTCGTCGGGGTTGCCGAGCCCGCCGTCGGCCAGGCGGTCGATATCGGCCCGCACCTCGGCCAGTTGCGCCCGTTTCTCGTCGGCGGCCAGCGGGCCGTCGCCGATGTCGTCGATGCGGCGGGCCATGGCGTACAGCGCCGACATGGCCTGGCGCTTGGGCTTGGGCAGCAGGCGAATGCCGTAGGAGAAGTTGCGGGCCTCGGCCCGGGTGATCTCCTCGCAGCGGGCAAAGGCGTCCTCGGCCTTCATCGCCGCCTCCGGCGGGGGGTGGTGAGGCGCGTCATCGCCGCCTCCGGCGGGCCGCCAGTTTCCGCACGGTGCGCACCGCGGCGGCGTCGGCCACCGAGCGGGGGGCCACCAGGCCCAGGGTGTGGAGGGCCGTGCGGGCCTTCGTCGGCGACCGCAACCCCGCCAGCACGTCGTGGTCGGCCCTGGCGATGGCATCCAGGGCGGCCAGGCCGCCCGCCACGTAGCCCGCCACCGTCACCTTGGCCCATCCGGTGAGCGAGGCCGCCAGGGGTCGGCCCCGCAGCAGCAGGCCCCGGGCGGTGTCGCACTGATGGGCCACCAACCGACGCAGGGATTCCGACGCCGTGGCCGCCCCCAAGTCGGTTTCGCTCACGCCGAAGCGGGCCATCTCGTCGGCCGGCAGATAGATGCGGCCCTTGTCGGTGTAGTCCTCGCCGATGTCCTGGAGGTGCTCCACCACCTGCAGGCCGCTGCACACCGCATCGCTCAGGGCCACCCGCTCGGGGGTGGACACCTCGAACACCGCCAGCACCAACCGTCCCACCGGGTTGGCCGACAGCGTGCAGTATTCGGCCAACTCCGCCTGGGTGCGGTAGCGGTGCTTGTGCTGATCCAGCCGGTTGGCCTCGATCAGGGCCAGGAAGGGCTCGTCGGCCACCGCCAGGTCGTCGAACAGGGGGGTGAGTTGCACCATCACCGGGTGGGTGGCTTGGCCAGCGCGGGCCCGTTGCAGTTCGGCCTCCAACCAATCCAGGGCCACCTGGCGGTCGCCGTCGTACTCGTCGCCGATGTCGTCCACCAGTCGGGCGAACCCGTACACCGCCAGGAGATGGGCGCGGGGGCGCGCCGGGAGGGCCTTCATGGCCACCGGGAAGTTCTCACTCCCCGCTTGGGTCATGATCGAGTTCAGGTCGAACTCGACGTCGGTCTGCACAAAGCCCCCCGGCTGGGTCAGTCGTTCTTGATCACCCCACCGGCCGTCGGGCCACTCGGGGCATCGTGGATGTGGTTGTGACCGCTGGTCACCCTGCTGGTCGGCCCGTGGCGTCACCCCATTGCGAACAACGAACTGACCATTAGGTCATCTTTTTGTACGCGCTCAGTGCGGTGCTGTCAAGGCAATGACCGCACCGGCCTCGTCGAAGCTCGGACGATCGGCAAATCGGCCCATCAGCCCCTCGGCGAAGATGTGGGCGATGGCGTCCATGATGAGGGCTCCGGCCAGGCGATGTCCCCGCGGATCGTCCGACAGGGCCTCCCCCAAACGCTCGGCCAACCGCCAGAACACCCGCTGGGCGGCCGCCGCGTGCTCCACCTGGCCCTGCACCGAGCGTTTGGCCACCTCCAGCATGATGGGCAACCCGGGCAGCAGCGTCCGGGCCAGGCGGCGGGTGAGTTCCGGGCGGCTCAGCCCCACCTCACCGGAGACCGCGGCCGCAAATTCCTCGGCGGTGTTGTCCACCACCGCTTCCACCGCCCGGAAGAACAGGTCTTGCTTGGACTTGTAGTAGCGGTAGAAGGTGCCCTTGGCCACCCCGGCCTGGGCGCAGATGTCGGCCACGCTCACCTCGGTGTAGCCCCGCAGGGCGAACTCCGAGATGGCCACCGCCCGAAGCTGCTCGCCGCTGTCGGCCATGGCGGGCACGGGCGCGTGGTCGGAGTTCTCCGCGTCCAGGATCTGGGCGATGAGACGCAGGGGCAGGCGGTGGCGCTCCCGGAGATCCCGGATGCGGGTCACCGCGTCGGCGTGGCGCTGGGAGTAGAGAAATCGGTTGGCCGCGGCCCGACGGGGTGGGGGCAGGAGGTCCAGCCGCCGATAGTGGTGGATGGAGGCGGCCGGAACCCCGGTTCGGGCGACCAGTTCGCTGATGGGGAACTCCCCGGGCGTGGCCATGTCATTCCTGTTCGGCGATCCTGATGGCCTCGTCGAAGCTGGTGCCCTGCTCGATGAGGTTGCGGTACTTCATCACATGGCGGGGCCGGTTGAAGCCGAGCACCCCCACCAGGCGGCCGGCCCGCCCGTAGAGGGCGGCGAACCGCCGCTCGGCGGTGGAGCCGGTGATGATGCGCACCTCGTCGTCGGGCCGGGCCCGGCCGGCGAGCTGGATTTTGCGGTCGTACTGGTCGCTCCAGAACCACGGCACCGGGGTGTAGGGCTCGGCGTCGGCGCTGGCTTCTGCGCCTGCCAGTCGGAGCACGGCGTGGTGGCCCTGGGCGATGGCGTTGTCCCAGTGCTCCACCCGCATGGTCTCGCCGAACAGGGCGTTGGGCCAGCGGGCCACGTCCCCGGCGGCGGCGATGCCGGGTGCGGCCAGGCAGGTCTCGTCACATACCACGCCGTTGTCCAAGGTCAGCCCCGAGCCCTCCAGCCACTCGGTGTTGGGGATCACCCCGATGCCCACCACCACCACGTCGGCGTCCACCGCGGTGCCGTCGCTCAGGTTCACCCGCTCCACCCGGCCGTGGCCGTCGAAGCCGTCGACGCCCACCCCCAGGCGCAGGTCCACCCCGTGATCCCGGTGGACCTCGGCGCACACCGTGCCCATCTCGGTACCCAGGATGCGGCCCAGCGGTACCGGCAGGGCCTCGATCACGGTGACCTCCAGGCCCCGGCTTCGGGCGGTGGCCGCCACCTCGGCCCCGATGAAGCCGGCGCCCACCACCGCCACCCGCTGGGGGGTGGCGTCGAACTCGGCCCGTATGGCCAGGCAGTCGTCCAGGCCCCGCAGGGTGTGGATGCCCTCGAGCCCGCCGGTGGGCAGTTCCCGGCAGCGGGCTCCGGTGGCGATGAGGATGCCGTCGGCGGTGACCGTGACGCCGTCGTCGAGGGTGACGGTGCGGTCGGCCACGTCGAGCCCCACCGCCCGACGGCCCAGCCGCCAATCGGCGTTCAGATCACCGAGGGACTCCTCGTCGGACAGCTCGATGCGGTCGGGTTCCCAGTCCCCGGCCAGGACTTGTTTGGACAGGGGAGGCCTGTCGTAGGGCTGGTGGGGTTCATCACCGACAATGGTGATGGTCCCGTCGAATCCCTCTCGCCGCAGTGTCTCCGCCGCCCGGGTTCCGGCGAGCGACGCTCCGACGATGGCCAAAGAGCGCAGCGGCCGGCTACTCCTCGGCGACCGCGATGGCCTGCTTGGGGCAGCGTTGCACCGCTTCGTTGACCCGCTCGCGGGCATCATCGCCCGGGGTCTCGTTCAGCAGGTACAAGAAGTCGTCGTCGCGCACCTCGAAAATGTCAGGGGCGACCTGCATGCAGATGGCGTTGCTCTCGCACAGGTCGTAGTCCACGACCACCCGGTATCCCATCGGTTCCTCCCATCTCCCAATGTGGCACCCCGACCCTAGCCAACCCACCCCCACCCCGTCACCATCCAGCCCCCCGCCTCGGTCGCTCGAGCAACGGCGCCAGGCACTCCAAGAAAGGGGGCTTCCGCCCCAAGAGCCCCAAAGTTCTTTGATGCTGGAGAAAGAGCCCCAAAGGTTTCCCCCTTTTCGTTGTAGCTTGGCCCCGTGGACCCAAAGAGATTTGATGCTCCCTCCCTCGGGAAGCCGGTCAAGACCCCGGGGGCGCACGGCTACTGGACCTATCACCCCCAGCCGCTGCCAACCGCGTTGGCCCTGAAGGCCTCGACGGTCCGCATTCTCTCTGAGGCCGATCGCGCCCTGGGTCGCCTGGCCGGAGCAGGCCGGTTGCTGCCGAACCCCCATTTGCTCCTGCAGCCCTACGTCGCCCGCGAGGCACTGGCCAGCAGCCGGATCGAAGGTACGCAGGCCTCTCTCTCCGAAGTCTTCGACGCTCAGGCGAGGGAAACGGCCGAGGGCCCGGTCCGGGAGGTCACCAACTACATCCGGGCGCTGGAGCACGGCTTGGCCCGTCTGGCCGATCTCCCTGTCTCGAAGCGACTGCTCAGGGAGGTGCACGCCATCCTGCTTGAAGATGTCCGCGGCCAGGAACGGATGCCGGGTGAGTTCCGCCGGTCTCAGAACTGGATCGGTTCTGCGGACAATCGCCCGGACACGGCGCGGTTTGTGCCGCCGCCACCGGCAGAGATGGAAGTCGCCCTCGACGCGCTGGAGCGGTACTTCCATGCGCCCACCGAACTTCCGCCCCTGATCGAGATCGCCCTGATCCACTATCAGTTCGAGACAATCCACCCCTTCCTCGACGGCAACGGCCGTCTCGGACGCCTGCTCATCGCCTTCCTGCTGGTTCAGCGTTCTCTGCTTCCACAGCCGCTGCTCTACCTCTCGGCCTACTTCGAGCGACGGCGCAGCGACTACTACGACCGCCTGCAAGCGGTCAGGGAGCGCGGCGAACTCGCTGAATGGCTCGACTTCTTCCTCACCGGCGTCTCCGAGGAATCAGCGGACGCCGTTTCCCGCGCCGAGGCTCTGGCCGACCTGAGGGAGCAGTACCGTTCGATGCTCGCCGGGGATCGGTCGAGAGCGGGCGAGGTCGTCGACCTGGTGTTCCAGAACCCCTTCTTGGTTACGAATCGCGTCGCTGCTCAGCTAGACGTGACGGCTCAAAGCGCAATGAACCACATCCGCCGGCTCGAGAGCGAAGGTATCGTCCAAGAGGTCGTCGGCATCCCCGGCCGATCCAAGCGATGGGTAGCGACCGAGGTCTTCCGAGTACTCGACCCCGACGCCACCCTCGAGTTCAACCCACAGGAGTCCTGAGAGGCGCATCCTCCCGCTATCCTGCTCCTCAGGACTCAAGTCCACCTTCTACACGGGGAGAGCCGTTCCTTCGGGGGCCGCTCTCCCCAGTCACTTTCCGGGTATCTTGCGCCCACCGCCCCGAGCTGCCGGGCTCCATCCTTGTGCCCTCGGACGCAAGCGTTAGCTGGCCTCTGCGCCTTCAGAAGAAGTCATCTTCTAGATCCCGGCTCGGCACGACCGGGACAGAGACCTCAATCTCAGGCTCTGGAGCTTCGACTAGCTCAAGTGTGCGACGCGCCTGTGAGAGCAGATGGTCGTAGCTCATGACCGAGATATCGGCCAAGCGACGGTTCAACCCGTGTAGCGCTTGATGCTGCACGTCTTGCCAGTCAACACTCCTACCAATGACGATCGTTGCCCGAGGGTGGTAGGCGACGACTTCAGGCGCGTCGCGCAGCCCCGACAGCCCGACCTCGGCATGAAGGACGTCTAGATACCTATGGCACTGGCCGATGGCTTTCGACACATCGGCTGACCAGTGCCAGTTCTGGTGGGAGGCATCCCACACCAGAATCTGCAAGTCGGGTCGCTTCAGCTCGATGAGGTCACGGAAGCCGCCAAGGTGTCGGGGAAGAAGAAGGTCAATCTGGTCGGTCGCTGAGATCGATCTGATTTGGTCGTTGACCACATACGAGTTTCCAAACGACCAACTGTGGCGCTTGCACCAGTTCTGGTAGACAGCCTCGTTGCTCGTTCCCTCCCTTAGATGGTTCGTCAGCTCCGCTACGGCGTCGCGCAGTTCGCGGACCCTCAGGCCAGTTCTGAGCGCATGAATCAATTCAGCTCCCAAATCCATGCTGCAAAAGTGCTCGACGATACCCTGGGTGCGGACGAGTTCCTCGAGAGCACGCGCCACCTGCTCTATCGAGAGTTCACAATCCAAGTTGATGCTCTCATCGGATGGAATAATGACAAACCTTCCCGAGCCAGCATCGGCTACTGCGAGATGGTTCCGCAGCGCGTCGTGCAGCTTGTGGAGCGCTGGCTCTGCAAGACTTATCGATGTCTGATTCCAGCCTGCAGTCTTGTCGTATCTCACGATCTTGCACGACATCTGATCTGTGCCCGTCCGCTCTATGAAGAAAGGCACAAACTCGATCCGCAACTTATTTGTATCGTGCAGTTCGACAGGGTCGCTGTACTGTACGTCACCTGTTCGGGACGAACGTCGGTTGATATTCATTGACATGTTAGCCTCCTTCTGGGAGCTACCAGGGATTGTCGGGAAGCGTGCTCAGCAAGAATCGCGGGATCAGGACCCACCCCCACTACCACAAGAGCCCTGGCTGTAGTCGGCTTGCCAGTACTTTGCTGTCAAATGGCCAGACACTTGGCTTGTCCCCAGTGCTAACCTCGCTCGGCCCGGCACTTGGCCTCCGATGAGAGTCCATTCTGCGGGGTCAGTCATCATGGGCACCTGGTCCCAAGCTCTGGAGGTCGGTTGCTTCGGCGAAAGTCGCTGCGTACTTCCGAACGCGCTTCCCGAACTCCAGTTCCCCTCGGCTGTAGCGGTCCGTCCAGTAGTGGCCTTCGAGTCGAGTCCCCCCACTGTCGATCTCAAGGACAACTGCGCCGTGGTGCGCCGTGCTCCGATGGTCCACCTGTATCTGGGGCTGATTCCGAAAGATGTAGCAGAGCGACGTACCTCCGTCGTTGTCTGCGAGTTCAGCGACCGCCGAGGAAGATCGCGACTCGTCGGTGAGCAGGGTGGCACGGATCGTGGATGCCGTCTGGCGGATGACGAGATAGCAGTCCCTTGGTCCAGGTGCCTGTCCCGTTTCCGGGTCGGGCCAATGTGTGACCAGCCTGCCCGACCACGTGCCGCGAAGCACCGGTCGGCGCGACCTGCCTACCGGGATGATGGCCCACAGCCACTTCTCGTAAGCGGCCACGAGGACCGTGGCCGCCGACGTGGCGAGGGATGCGTAGCGCACCCAGTCGACGGAGACGCTTTCGCCACCGATCCAGAGCAGGGCGGTGAAGATGGCAATGGGTACAACTGCGATGATCCTGGAGCGGCTCATTGGTGCTGCATCCTTTTGGTGCTGCCTCTTCACGGTGCGAGAAATCGCATCGCCTGGCTGACGAACGACTGGGCGTCCTGGATTGACCAAGGCTGCGTGCTTGCGAACAGGTACTTGAGTTCGTTCACCTCGTGCCACTCGCCACGGCCCGTTGTCGACTCCAACTCCTTGGAGAGCCACAGCAATGTGCTGAACACGTTCACGTAGTTGCTCGGGGAGTCGAAGACGGAGTTCGGGACGTTGTAGACCAGGCACTCGACGAGCCACGACGGGGTCTCTGGAAGACCCAACTCGGCCATCCGATTCTCGAGGGCCTTGAGACCCCGGACGACGCGTTTGTAGCGGCGAGAAGTCCGGTCGTTCTTTCTGACGCCGTTGTCGTAGTCCTGCTGCGGCCAGTTGATGATCTTGTGGCCCTGGTCAGGCGTGATCTCAATGCCGTCGTGGTACGTCACCACCGAGTCATAGCGTCGGTGCGTCGCACATGGGACGACGTCGGCTGGCAGCGTTGTCGACTTCTCGGAGACCCTGATGCACTTGTTGTGTCGATCCACCTGGGTCGGGCCGAACGCGTCCACGAGCGCATCGAAGCAATCGTCCTTGAAAGTCTTCAGCGCATGGCGGTACTCGATCGGTGCCTCCCGTAGCCCGAGCTGGGCAAGCGGCAGCTCCTGGGCGCCAAACGCCTTATGCACGATGGAGTTTTGTTCACTCTCCGATGCGCCCAGCAGCTCGACGGCGAGGTCGACGTCAGGGCCCCGCCGGACGTTCGTTCCTGATCGGTAGGAACCCTTCACGAAGAGGCGGAAATTCCGCCGGGCGACTGCGGGTGATGCCAGCAGCGCGGCCTTGATCTGCCTCTCGGTGCGATTTCGTTCGTCGATCTCGGTCTGGCTCGGTGGCGCTGCCCACCTGTCGAAGAACGATTGCCAATGCGTAGTCATGTCTGTGACCTCCGGTCGTTGCGGAGGACCAGTCATGCGACCTACGATCTCAGTCGGAAAACACGAGCGTGGTGGCCGACTGGTCTCCAGGTTCTGAGAGGGGCCGGCCTTTGGCTGGCCCCTCTGTTTGTTTGCGCTTGTTTGCCCACTTTGGGCGGAGCGAATTCTAACAGTGTAGTTCTACCGATGTCAACTACTGGATGCCAGATTTTTGAGACCTGACTCGCTCTGACGCAGATCTTTTGCGATAATTTGCCTATGACTGAGCAGAGTGGCGCTTCACAACCCTCAGTGCTCCTTGCCTTTCGGGCGGAGAACGTCCGGTCGTTCAGGGACGACCTGGAGTTCTCGATGCTTGCGACGGCCGTCGGAGAACGAGCGGTTGTCCGTTCTGTTCCTTGGCGGGAGGGGGGTACACCGCTCGATGTGCTGGCGGTGGCGGGCGTGTTCGGAGCGAACGCCTCCGGCAAGAGCAATCTGCTCAAGGCGATGGATGACATGCGTAGTTGTGTCCTCTACTCGTTCCGGCGGCTCGACCCGGAGGGAGAAATCCCCCGCCGGCCATTCGTCCTGGATCGACAGGCACGCGCCAAGCCCTCGCGGTTCGAGGTTGACCTCGTGCTCGAGGGAGTGCGGCACGAGTACGGTTTCGTCCTCGACGATGAGCACGTCATCGAGGAGTGGGCCTATCGCTATCCGAAGGGTCGGGCTGCATTGATCTTCCGCCGGGAAGGCGATCGGGTGGAGGCCGGCTCGGTGGACCGCCAGAAGACTCGTGCGGTCCAGAAGCTACTGAGGCCGAACGCCCTGTTCCTGTCCACGGCTGCGTCAGCGAACCATGGTGTGCTTCTCCCGCTGTATCAGTGGTTTGGCAGGAACCTCCGCCTTGCCGAGGCCGACTCAAGGCCCTGGCGTCAGGCGTTTACCACTGAGATGCTTGGCAGCGACCGACTCAAGGATCGAGTCATTGCTCTGCTCCATGCGGCTGATCTCGGAGTGACATCCGCCCAGAAGCGGGAGCCGGATCCAGTCATGCAGGAACGGCTCCGTCGCGCGGTGAGGATTCTCCAGGGGGCGGAGGAGGAGCCTGAACTGGACGAGGGTCCAACCTTCGAGGAACTCGGAGTTGAACTCCTGCACCGGGGAGCGGATGGGGAAGAGGTGCCGCTACACGCGGAGGACGAATCACTCGGCACGCGTGTCTGGTTCGGCCTCATTGGACCAGTCGTGCAAGCTCTTGAGGTCGGTTCCGTTTTCCTGGCTGACGAGCTGGATGCCAGTCTCCACCCGGCCCTCTCGACCGAACTCGTTCGACTCTTCCAGGATCCCCAGACGAACCCTCGGCGCGCGCAACTGGTGTTCAACTCGCACGATTCGACCCTGCTCGGTGGCTCTGTCGGAGAGCGGCTCCTCGGACGAGACCAGGTCTGGTTCACCGAGAAGCACGGCGACGGCAGCACGCATCTCTACCCACTGGCCGATCTTGAGCCACGCAAGCAGGAGGCGATCGGCAAGCGATACCTAGACGGGAGGTACGGGGCGACCCCAATTCTCTCCCATCAAGAGTTCGCAGCCGCAGTTGCGCCCGAGGCGAGGGGCGCGAGTTGACCAAGCGCGCCCCTGGAGCCTCACGCAGATCAAATCCGCACGCTGGTGGCGGCGCGACACAATAAGGTGTCTTGGGTGCCAACCATCCTGATCAAGGACGTTCCCAACGAGGTGTACCGCACGCTCCGGGCTCAGGCGGCCAACGCTGGAAAGTCGCTGCAGCAGTACTTGCTTGACGTGGTGTATCGACAGGCCGATGTCGTCACCATCGAGGAGATGATGGGCCGCAAGCGCGTCGAGGCGGTCGCTTACGGGGAGGTTGACCTCGACCGGCAGGCCATCGTAGAGATCGTCCGCTCCGACCGAGAGTCTCATTGAGCCTTACACGGTTCCCGCACGAACCGCTCTCGAGCGCTGCGCAGGACCCGGCAATCTGAGGACGCCAAGGCAAATCGCTAGAGTGCCCTTTTCCACCGGACTCGACGACGAGAGGTAGCGCACCATGTCGACGCTCGATAGCCACGACGGACAGGCCCTCGCGGAGCCTTCCTCCCCTCCCGCGGACCCAACTCCCACCAACCAGGAAGCTCATGGGCCTTCCCGCGCTGAACTTCGGGCTCAGGCTCTCTCATCTCGGAACAGGTACGTCCTTGGCGACCTGCCGAGCGAAGAGCATGGCGCAGAGATCGACAACGCGCTTCACCGTGAAATTGACGAAGAGTCTTCTCTTGGCGTTGCCTTCAAGTTTCTCGTTGTCGACGACATTCCCGATGAGGAGCGCATCGGCACCCTCCAAGAGCACTTTGGTCATGCCAGTCCTGGCTCTTCCGTTGGCCTCAGGCAACACCTCGACGCCCTGCGGTTTGGGATCTTTCCGCAGGGTCCATCTATGGCAAGAAATATCGCTGCTCGCATGAGATCCATTTTGCGCAGGCATGAGTTTTCCCAGAGCACTCGGGCGCTCCTCGAGCGTAATGTTGCTGCGCTGGAAGACATCGCCTCTGACACCGATGCCTATGAGGCTGAGCAGCATGAGGCGGAAATCAAAGAACAGAGCCAGGAGGACAAACTCAATAGCCGCGCCGGGGTGTACGTCTTCACTTATCCCCACTATCTGCGGCACCCAACGCACCCTTCTCCCGAGACCGAAAAGATGCCCGATCGAACGCTTCTCAAGGTTGGGTACACCGAGGGCGACATTCTGGAACGCGTCAACCAGGAAACCCGAGGTGCTGGAATCCCCGAGCACCGCCGCGTACTGCGCGCTTATCTCGTCACTGCAGACAAGGGTGGCACGGCCAAAGACTTCGAACGGACCTTCCACAACATGCTGGACACTGCTGGCCATGCCGGGCCGAAGCGCGGTTCGGTCGACTTTCAGCGGGGTGGGAATGAGTGGTTCTTCACCAGTATCGAATTCTTGGATCAAATCGCCAAGACACTGGACCTCGAGACAATCGAGTTCGACACCCCCGACTACTAACTCACTTCAGCATGATGCAGGGTGCGGCGGTGGGGGGCATTGAGGGTTAGAGGCAGTGGTGTTGGGTGTAGGCGCGGATTTCTTGGCGGGCTTGGGCGACGGCTTCTTCGAGGTCGAAGGCCCGGCGGAACAGTTCGCGGAGATCCTCGATCTCCTCGATCTCCCGGGAGGCGTTGGCCACGGTGGTGACCGCCACTTCGATGTCGGGCGGGGCCGCCTCCTCCAGGGCCTGCAACTGCTCCAAGTCTTCAGTGTCGTTGGCCGGGCGCATCCCCACCCCGTCGATGGCCAACCCACAGAAGGCCTCGACGTCGCCCTGGTCGTCGCCCCCGCAGGCCGCTGAACCCACCACAACGACGGCCATCACCAGCACGGCCCGGGCGAAGAACGTCACGCCACTAACCGGGCTTGTCGGCACCCACGATCCACATGGCGTAGTACTGGGCGCCCCCGCCGTAGGCGTGGCCGAACGCTTTGCGGGCTCCGTCCACCTGGTGGTCACCGGCCATGCCCCGCACCTGCAGGGCGGCCTCGGCGAAGCGGATCATGCCCGACGCCCCGATGGGGTTGGACGACAGCACCCCGCCGGAGCAGTTCACCGGCAGATCACCGCCGTCGAGGTGGGTGGCCCCCTCCTCCACCAGCTTCCAGCCGTCGCCCACCTCGCAGAACCCCAGGCTCTCCAGCCACATGGGCTCGTACCACGAGAACGGCACGTACATCTCCACCGCGTCGATCTCGGCCCGGCGGTCGGCAATGCCCGCCTGGGCGAACACGTCGTCGGCGCAGTCCCGGCTGGCCTGGGGGTTGACCTCGTCGCGTCCGGGGAAGTTGTTGGCCTCGCTGCGCATGGCCGCCCCGTGGACCCAGGCCACCGGCTTGGCCGATGCGTCCCCGGCGGCCTCGTCGCCCAGCACCAGCGCACAGGCCCCGTCCGAGGAGGGGCACGTCTCGGAGAAGCGCACCGGGGCCCACAGCATGGGCGACTCCACCACCTGGTCGAAGGTCAGGTCGTGCTGTTGCAGGTGGGCGTAGGGGTTGCGCAGGGCGTGTTGGCGGTCCTTGAACGCCACCATGCAGCCGATGAGCTCGGGAGCGTCGGTGCGGGCCATGTACTGGCGGATGATGGGGGAGAAATAGCCCCCGGCGCCGGCGTTGATCGACACCGAGAACGGTTGGGGCAGCGACAGCGCCCAAGTGGCGTTGGATTCCGATTGCTTCTCGAACCCCAAGGTGAGCACCCGGCGGTGAATCCCGGACTGCACCAGCGAGGCGGCCACCACCGCGGTGGAACCCCCCACCGACCCGGCGGTGTGTACCCGCAACAGGGGTTTGCCCACCGCGCCCAGCGCCTCGGCCAGGAACAGCTCGGGCTGCATCACCCCTTCGAAGAAGTCGGGCGCCTTGCCCACCACCACGGCGTCGATGTCCTCCCAGCCCAACTCGGCGTCCTCCAACGCCCGGTACGCCGCCTCCCGTACCAAGCCGGGCAGCGACACGTCGCCCCGGGTGGTCTGATACTTGGTCTGGCCCACACCCAGGACCGCGGTGCGCTCAGCCATTGTTCCCCCCCGACTTCGATCCCCGGTGCTCCCTGAACCGGCCCTGCCCGCCGTCGGCCATCACTCCCCCTCCATGACGCACACCAGATTCTGCTGGAGGAACAGGCCGGCCGCCGCGTGGCCCAGCACCCGGTCGGCTTGGCCCCGGTGGATCCGGTCGGCGGCGTCGGCGATGCGCATGAGGCCCGCGGCCATCATGGTGTGGCCGGCCAGGGCCCCGCCGGTGGCGTTGACCGCCGTGTCGGGGCCGAGCCCCAGCTCGACCTCCAAGATGTGCTCCTGGGTGGTGAACGGGGCCGCCAGCTCGGCGGCGTCGAGGCGATCCTGGCCCGCACCGGCCCGGACAGCCGCCTGGTGGGCGCTGGGCGCCCGGGTGAGGTCCCGCACCCCCGGCTGGTGAGGGTCGATGCGGTGATCGATGCCGGTGATCCACGCGGGCCGGTCGCACAGGTCGCGGGCCCGGTCGCCCGCGGCCAACACCACCGCCACCCCGCCGTCGGCCGACGCCGCGCAGTCGCTGGGCCGCAGGGGATCGGCAATCGGCTCTTCGGCCAGCACGGCTTCCACCGTGGCCTCCGCCGAGAAACGCACGGCCCGCGGATTGGTGGCCGCGCCGTTCAGGCTGCGCACCGCGATCTCGGCCAGGCGCTGCTCGCTGACCGCTCCCGATTCCAGCATGATCCGGGCCTGCAGGGCGGCCAGGGCGAAGGCGTCGGGCCACAACGGCCCCAGGTAGTAGGGGTCGAGCTGGGTGGCCAACACGTCGCGCAGCGACCCGGGCGACGACTTGCCGTAGCTGTAGACCAAGGCGGTGTCCACCCCGCCGATCTGCAGCTTCACCCACGCCTCGTACAGGGCCCAGGCGCCGTCCATCTCCACGTGGCTCTCGCTGATGGGGGGCACGGCCCCCACCGCGTCCAGGGTGTGTACGAACGAGAAGGCCTGACCGGCGAGAAAGTCGCTGCTGCCCGAACAGGTGAAGCCGATGTCGTCCTGGGTGAGCCCCACCCCGCCCCGGGCCTCGTTGATGACGGGCACCATCAACTCCACCTCGGTGGTGTGGGTGAGGGCCTTCTGTTGGTGCTGGGCCACCGAGACCACCGCCACTGGGCGCATCAGCTTCCCTCCCCCGCGGCCTGCTTGGCGTGCCAGGCGTTGGTGCCGGCCTCTCCCACCGGCACGTCGGGCTCGCCGGTGGGCGTCCAGTACAAGATGTTCTCCGCCGTGCGGCCCAGCTCGTCGTCGGGCTTCCACACGGCCCGCACCCGCATGCCCATGCGCACCTCGGCGGTGTCGATTCCGGCCACCAACCCCAGGAATCCGATGTCGGCGCCGTCCAGGTGGATCCAGGCGCTCACGTAGGGCAGTTCCAGATCGTCCCGACCGGGAATGGGCAGCCGGGTGACGCAGAAACTCCCCACGTGGCCGGTGTCGGGCAGCTCCACGTACTCCGGGGTGGCCGCCCCGTGGCGGGGGTCCACCCCTCGGGGGGGCACGAACACCGCCCCGTCGATCGGGGATCGCTGGCCCAGGATTTTCCGGTCGGCGAAGGCGTTGAGATAGCCGGACGAGGCCTCGCCGGGGATGAAGTCGTACTGCAGGCGGATGGGGGTGCGAACCGACCGCACCGGCTCGACGTCGGCCAGCCCGTCGGGCAGCCGCACCTCGCCCGCCAACGCCGCCGGAGGGGTGCTCGGGTCGACGCTCACCGGTCGGATCCTCGCGATGTCTCGGGCACGAACCCCTCCAAATCGGCGATGTGACCCTCGCGTTCGGCCCGCCACCGGGCCGTGACCCGCATCCCCACGGCCAGCTCGCCGGGGTCATCCACCAACAGCCCGTGGACCATGGGGGTGTCGGCCCCGTCCAGGCGGATCAGGCCCAGGCCGTGGGGCGCGTCCCACGGGGACTGGGACCGGGGCGGGTCCACCCAGGTCCAGCTCACCACCTCGCCGCCCGGGCCCACCTCCACCAACTCGGTGAGCGGCACCGAGGTCTCCGGGTCGTATTCGGTGGGCGGGCACAGCACCGTGCCGTCGGGGCGGCGGATGCCGAGCACCATCTTCTCCCGCAGCCCGGTGAGGAAGGCTCCGATCACCGGGCCGGTGGTGCGGGTGAACGGGTACTCCAACACCAGGTCGGCCCGCAACCGTTCCTGGGTCGGGCCTGAAGTTTCCGCCGTCACTGTGTCCCCCTCCGCCATGGTCCTATCCTGCCCCGTCCACGGAGATGGTGCCGGCATCGGTGTCGATCACCACCGGCGTGCCGTCGGGAGGCTCGTCGCCGTCGAAGGTCACCCCCATCAGGCACGGGATCCGAAAGTCCCGGCTGATGATGGCCAGGTGGCTCTCGATGTCGCCCAGCCGGCACAGGATCCCGGCCAGATCGGCTTCGATGGGGGCCAGGAAGGTGGCCCCGGCGTCCTTCACCAGCGCGACGGTGGCCGCGGCGGCCTCCTCACCGGCATCGAGCACGGCGATCACGTCGTCGGGCGTCTCGAAGCGCTTCAGCCGCCCGGCGCCGGAAACCCCGGAGAACACCGGGCTGCCCCGGCCCACCACCTTGCCCATCAATGCGCCCCCATCAGAACTGCCCCATCACAACGCCCTCGTCGCCCTGCCCATCAGAGCACCTCCATCACCACGTCGTCGCCCGCGTCGAGGTTGGGGTCGCCCCCGTCTCGCACAGTCGCCGCCCACATGGTGCGATGGTAGGCCGAGCCCGCCCTCCACGACACACCTGGCCCCCGTACCCAGGAGTATCCTCGTCGGCTGTGCCCCAAACCATCCCGCTGGACGTCGGGGAACTGAACCGACAAGTGGAGTTCTGGGACATCCTGGTGTCGGAGAACTCCAAGCGTCGCACCGGCCTCACCTCGGGGCTCATCCCGGTGCGGGAGTACACGGGCTATTCGGGCATGGAGGCCTGGTTGCGGTGGCCCGACATCCTGGCCCGGTGCGACGAGGTGATCGAGGCGTCGGAGCTGGGCGCCAAGATGCGGGGCCCGGGCACGCAGACCACCAACGCCCACCCCTTCGCCCTGGCGTGCATCCCCTTCGGGGGCTGGCGGGCGCTGGAGGAGTTCTCCAAGATGGGCCTCGCCCCTCAGGTGGACGACGTGGGCGACCGGGTGCGGTTCCTCATCGACTACTGGATTCGGTGGGTGGAGCCCTGGCGGGACGACGGGTTCCGCTCCTGTTGGGATGCGGCCGACACCCTGCGCACCTGCGACCCCGAGGTGATCGACACCTTGTACGAGGCGGCCTGGCCGATCACCACCGACGACGACAACCGGATGGCCCGCCGGTTCGTGGCCGGCCTCCAGCAGTATCTGTTCCTGCTGTACCTGGACACCCGGCTGGGGACCGGCGACACCGGCCCCTACCCGCTGCCCAACGGCCGCCACATGATCGTGCGGGAGTTCTCGTCGTTGGCCGAGAGCTGGATCCCCTGGAGCCACGTGGCCGCCGACGTCCCCTACCAGAACCTGGTGGTGGGGCTGGTGTTTCGGCCCGGCGTCCACAATCGGGTGAGCGACCTGTCGTCCACGTTCTCGGTGCCGGCCGACAACCTGGCCTGGTTGGAGGCGGTGTCGGTGTTCGACCCCCGCCCCGGCGGCGAACTGGTGCCGGTGGACCGACAGGAGCTGCCCGACATCCTGGCCGCCGTGAAGAGAGCGCAGGCCGACGCCTACCGGCTGATGAACACCTGGAGCTTCGAGGAGAAGGTGCGCAACGGCACCCATGTCTACTTCCGGGGCCTGATGTGGCCGTTCACCTCCATGGTGGGCATCGACCACGAGATCGACTGGTCGCTGCCCCACCCCCACACCGCCGAGACGGTGTGGCCGATCTTCGCCGGCGGCCTGCCCGAATCGCCCGACGGCGATCAGGTGTTCTTCCCCATGTTCCCCCGCCTGGAGGCCGAGGGTTGATCCGGTACAACGTGGCCCGACCCGACGGGAGGCAGCAATGAAGTTCGACATGGCCCGGCCCGCCCGGAGGCAACCGTGAAGTTCGACATGGCCCTGTCGGCCGAGCTGGGGGAGGTTCGGGCCCAGGCCCAGGCCTACGAGGCCATGGGGGTCGACGGGGTGTTCACCTTCGAGGGCCAGCGGGACGTGTTCTTCCCCCTGGTGGCCGCCGCCGAACACACCGGCCTCGACCTCTACACCAACGTGGCCATCGCCCTGCCCCGCAGCCCGATGCACCTGGCCTACCAAGCGTTCGACCTGCACCGGCTGTCGGGCGGCACGTTCGCCCTGGGGTTGGGGTCGCAGATCAAGCCCCACATCACCAAGCGATACAGCGCGGTGTGGGATCGACCGGTGGCCCAGATGCGCGAACTCATGGAGGCCACTCGGGCCATCTTCGCCTCCTGGCAGGACGGCGAACGCCTCGACTTCCGGGGCGACTACTACACGTTCACCCTGTCCATCCCCACGTTCGAGCCCGGACCGCTGCCGTTCGGCCCCCCGCCCATCTGGGCCGGGGCGCTCGGGCCCAAGATGACCCGGATGGTGGCCAAAACCGCCGACGGCATCCTCATCCACCCGTTCTGCACCCGGCAATTCCTGCAGGCCCACACCATGCCCGAAGTGCAGGCCGGGCTGGACGCCGCCGAACGCAGTCGCGACGACTTCACCGTCGGGGTGGGGGTGATCGTCGGACTGTACGACGACGACGCCGACCACGAGGCCGCCCAGGCGGTGGACCAGCGGTGCCGGGCCAACCTGGGCTTCTACGGCTCCACGCCCGCCTACCGGGTGGTGCTCGACGCCCACGGCTGGGGCGACCTGCAGGACGAACTCAACCGGCTCACCAAGCAGGGCCGCTGGGGCGAGATCGGCGCGGTGTGGGATCCCGAGATGGTGAACACCCTCAGCGTGCAGGGCACGCCGACCGAAGCCGCCGCCGAGATCCGCCGCCGCTTCGGGGACCTCGCCGACCGCATCCACCTCTCCCTCCACGGCGCCCCGCTGCCCCTGGTGGCCCAACTGTTCGACGCCCTCAAGGGCTGAGGCTCACGCCGGTGTTGAGGTTCCACAGTTTCGGCCGGTTCGTTCGCGGCGTTGAGGAACCGTTACCGCCCATGGACCGCTGCGACCCCGTGGCCTCTTCGACCGGCGGATAGCAACCGCGGTGTCCGTTATCGAGGCCTTCGTCGTCATCGTCTTCTCGGCGGCGGGGGCCATGGTGCAGGGCTGCATCGGGCTCGGACTGGCCCTGGTCTCGGGACCGGCCCTGGTGGCCGTCGACGCCGACTTCGCCCCGGGACCGCTCATCGTGGTGGGCCAGATCGTGGGGTTGCGCAACGTGGTCGTCGAGCGCATCCACACCGACCGCTCCGCCGTGCGTCACTGCGCCATCGGATTGCCCTTCGGTTTGGCCGCGGGGCTGTCCGTTCTGGCCGCGATGAGCGACGAGACCATCGCCATCTTGGTGGGCAGCGTGGCTGCGGGGGGCGCCCTCATCCGGTTGTGCGGCCTCCGGATTCCCCGTTCGACCCCCGTGGAGGTGACCACCGGGACCGCGGTGGCGTTCACCAGCGTCACCGCTGGTCTGCCCGGCCCGATGTTCGCCCTCACCTTCAGCGACATGGAACCGCCCACCATGCGGGGCACCATCGGCTCAGTGTTCTTCCTGGTGGCCGTGTCGAGCGTGGTCGGCTTGGTGGCCACCGGCCAGTTCGGCGGCCACGAACTGGAACTCGTCGGCTGGCTCATCCCCGGCATCCTCCTCGGACTGCTCATCGCCCGATTTGTCCGCCCCCGCGTGGATCGCACCTGGTTCCGCCCGGTGGTCCTGGTGGTGGCCTTCATCGGCGGCGTGGCCCTACTCTTCCGCCAACTCCTCTGAGGCTCTCCGGCGGACGACGCAACCAACGGGCCCGGACGGCGGTCGTGGGCTCAGGGGCCGCGGGGCCCGCTAGGTTGCGGGGTGGGTATGAGCGACTGGCGTGAGTTCTGTGACCGGATGGCAGCCCTCGGTGAGGGCCTCGACGACGAGGGCGTGGCCCACCTGGCCAATCAGGTGGCGTGCTGGCTCACCTACGCCATCGGCTACACCGACCCCCGCCACCCCGCCTTCTTCCGCAGCAGCGACCCGGTGTACCAGTGGGGCGGGCCCAACGCCGACCAGGTGGCCCGACGGGCCCGCATCGAGGGCAGCGGCGTCTACCGGATCTCGGGCCACATGGGCACCTGCGAGGAGTTCATCCTGCAGATCAAGCTGGGCCAGGCCCAAAGCGGCGGCGCCGGGGTGGCCCTGGAGGTGACCGCCTCGAGCCTGGGCCTCGGCCCCGGCGACGACATCCACATCCTGCTGGGCGGCCCGCCGCCCGCCGGCGGGAAGGGGCACTGGCTGGAACTCGACCCGGAGGCCACCTTCGTCCACATCCGCGACTATTACTTCAACTGGCAGCCGGGGGAGCCCGCCACCTTCGTGATCGAACGGCTCGACACCGTGGGCGACCCCAAGCCGAACCTCGACGTCGCCGCCCTGCTGGAGACGGCGGCCAACGAGGTCGAGCACTCCGACCGGTTCTGGTCGGGCTACCAGGAGCGCATGCTCGGCGATCAGCCGCCCAACACGTTCCTGGCCCCCGCGGGCATGGCCCGGGGCGTGCAGAGCGTGCTCTACAGCCACGCCGGGGTGGCGCTTCATCCCGACGACGCCCTGGTGGTGGACATCGACCACCGGGGCGCCCGCACCTGGGACATCCAGCTCTACAACCGGCCCTGGTACGAGGCCCTCGACTTCTCCAACCGGCTCACCTGTCTCAACCACGCGCTGGCCGAACCGGGACCCATCGTGATCGCCGCCTCCGACCCCGGCGGCCCCAACTGGCTCGACACCGAAGGCCGAGAAGCCGTGCTCTGTACCATCCGCTGGTGGGACGCCCCCGCCACCCCCGAAGTCCGCGCCCGGGTGGTCCCGTTGGCCGACCTCGACCTCCCCCCGGTGGACCGCCACGACGACCTGCGCCGACGCACCGCCCACATGGCCTGGCGCTACCGCACCTGACCCTCCGTCCGTCAGGCTGCCAAGCCGTCAGATCGTCGGCCGGGCAAGCTCCTGGCGGGTCATCCCCGCGACGGCGGAGCCTGGATGTGGGCCTCCACCCGGTTGCCGGCGTCGTCGATCCAGCCGTGGTCGGCGGCGAAGGCCAGCATGGCCTCGAACCGCTCCTCCCAGGCGGTGTCGGCGGCTTCGCCCGCCAATTCCCGCACCAGGGCGATGTCCATCCACAGGTGGTTGTCCCGCTCCGAGGGGTGGGCCCGTCCGCCCAGCGCAGCCACCGCGGCGGCCACGTCGCCGTCGACGGCCACGTGGAACTCCCCAAAGTTGTTCTCGTCCTCAAGGGTGACGCCGTCACCGATTGCGATGTACACGCCGTCAGCTTGGCCTCCGGCGGGGGCGGGTGTCGATCCGGGCGCTGAACGGCAACGACACCGCGGCGGTGACCACCACCATGCCCAACAGCAAGTCGAGGGCTTCCGACGCCGAGGCGGCGCTGGTCACGAAGGTGAGCCCCAACGCCACTCCGATGGTGGTGGCCACCCGCTGGGAGGTGAAGTTGATGCCGGTGGCCAGCGAGTGCTGGGCGGGGGGCACGTCGCTCACCGCCGCGGCCATGAGCGACGGGAACACCATGCCGGTGGCCACCCCGATCACCGTGATTCCGGTCACGAACACCACCGCATCGGGTTCGTCGCCCAGCAGCGCCCAAAGCCCGATGGTGGCCCCGGTGTAGAGGGCGGTTCCGGGAAGGATGAACACCCGGTGGCCGGTGCGGTGGGCGATCCGACCGATGAGCACGCCCGACAAACCCGCGAACAACGCCAGCGGTGCCACCGCGAATCCGCCTTCGAGGGGTGTCCACCCCCACGACCGGATCACGATCACGGTGAAACCAAAGAACATGGCGAACCACGACGAGGCGAAGATGAGCATGGCCAGATTGCTGCGCCGCACATTGGGGAAACGGAACAACCGCAGCTCCACCAACGGGTTGGGATGGTGCCAGCTCCGCCGCACGAACAGCCCGAACACCACCAGACCGGCCACGATGCTGCCCGCCACTTTGGCGTCCCACCAGCCCCACGGATCGCTCTGCACGATGCCCAGGGTCACCATGGCAGTGGCCGCGGCCACCATCACCCCGCCCACCGGATCGGGAAGGGGCCCGGCCTCGGCGGGCCGAGACTCCCGGTACACCAGCGGCACCACCACCAGCACGAAGCAGCAAAACGGCACGTTCAGCCAGAACATCCACTCCCACCCCAGCCACTGGATCATCAGCCCGCCCACCGGGGGGCCGATGGCCGACGAAGTACCCCCCGCCACCGCCCACACCCCGATGGCCAGCGGCAGCCGGTTGGCGGGCATGGTGGCCAAGAGCAGGGCCACCGCCGCGGTTTGGATCACCGAGGAGCCCACGGCCAGCACGGCCCTGGTCCCGATCAGCACCCCTACCGTCGGAGCCAACCCGCCCGCCACAGATCCGGCCAGGAATATCAGCGTGCCCACCATCAGCATCCGCCGCCGTCCCAGGATGTCGGCCAGCGCCCCCGCAGGCACCAGGACGGCCGCCCCCACGATGGTGAAGATGTTGGTGACCCACGAAAGGGTCGGCGCCGAGGTACCGGGAAAGGCATCGCCCAAGGCGGGGTAGCCCACGGCCATGATCGACATGGCGATGCCGGTCAACGAGGCCGCGATGACCAGGGCGGTCAGACCCACCGCCGGATGGTGGGTCACCGGTTGCGGGGCACCCGATGGCGTCATCTAGTTTTCACCGTACAGGTGTTGCCCGACCCGACCGGACCCAGAGGTGAGCGATGGCCAACATGAGCAGCGAGAGCGAACCCGGCACGGTCACCGAGGTTCTGGACGGCGACATCCTGGTGACCCGAGACGGTGGCGTGCTCACCCTCACCCTCAACCGGCCCCAAGCCCACAACGCCATCACCCCCGATCAGCGGGACTTTCTGGCCGACGAGTTCGCCCGAGCCGGCGATGACCTGGCTGTTCGGGCCGTGATCCTCACCGCCGTGGGCAAGGGTTTTTGCACCGGCGCCGACCTGCGGGTGGCCCGCCCCGCCCCGGCGCGGCCCCCGGGCGCCCCCGACCGGGCCATTCTGGACGGGGCCCGGGGCATCAAGACCGGCGCCCAGAAGTTGGTGGCGGCCATCTTGGACTGTGAGAAGCCGGTGATCGCCGCCGTCAACGGCACGGCCGCTGGCATGGGGGTTCATATGGCGGTGGCCTGCGACTTGGTGCTCGCCGCCGAGGGGGTGCGGTTCATCGAGGTGTTCGTGCGCCGGGGACTGGTGCCCGACGCCGGTGGGGTCTACCTGCTTCCCCGACTCATCGGCCCCCAGAAGGCCAAGGAGCTGATGTTCTTCGGTGACGACGTGAGCGCGGCCGACGCCTGCGCCATGGGACTGGTGAATCGGGTGGTGCCTCCCGACGAGCTGATGCCCACCGCCCGAGCGTGGGCCGAGCGGCTGGCCGCCCAGCCCACCAAGAGCCTGACCATGAGCAAGCTGTTGGTGAACCGCAGTTTCGAGACCAGCCGCCAGACCATGTTCGAGATGGAGGCATGGGCCCAAGACCTGCTGCTGGCCGGCGAGGACGCCGACGAGGGGGTCAACGCCTTCAAGGAGCGGCGCGACCCTGAGTGGAAGGGCTGGTAGCGGCTCCGTATCTGCCGGTCAGGACGTGACCGGCCCTGGTGTCAGAGTGCGTCGGCGCCCTGCTCGCCGGTGCGAATGCGGGTGAGGCTCTCCACCGACGACGTCCAGATCTTGCCGTCACCGATCTTGCCGGTGCGGGCCGCCCCCACGATGGCTTCGGTGGCGGCCGACAGCGACGAGTCGTCGACCACGATTTCGATGCGCGACTTGGGCGTGAACGACACCTTGTACTCGGTGCCCCGGTAGGTCTCCGTGTGGCCTCCTTGGCGACCAAAGCCCTGGGCTTCGCTCACCGTCATGCCCTGCACGCCGACCTCGGCCAGGGCCTCCTTGATGTCCTCGACCTGATGCGGCTTGACCACCGCGGTGATGAGTTTCATGGCTGTGTCCTTTCTGGTCGCCGCCGTGACGCTATCAGGTCAATACAAAAGAGGCAACTACCAAATGTTTATGGCGAATTCGCCCAATATTGTGCCTTATGCATCAATACATTGGTACAATATCGGTGTGCGAATCTGGATCGACGAACGAACCAAGGTGCCCCCCTACGAGCAACTTCGGGCCCAGCTCCAGCTCATGGTGTCGTCGGGACGGCTCAAGCCCAATGAACGACTGCCGCCCATTCGCGCCCTGGCCACCGACCTGGCGCTGTCGGCGGGCACGGTGGCCCGGGCCTACCGTGAGCTGGAATGGGCCGGAATCGTGGAGGGCCGAGGCCGAGCGGGCACCTTCGTGGTGGATGAGCCCCCCGTGGCCTTCTCGGTGGTCGAACGCCAACTGGCCGACGCCGCCGAGACGTTCGCCCGGGAAGCCCAGCGCCTGGGCGTCGATCTCCCCGCGGCGATCGTCGCCCTAGAGGCTGTCTACGTCGTCGACCCCCAACCGCTCTAGAGCCTCATCCGTGCTCAGGAAACGAGATTCCAGCTCCGAGAACGGCGTGACCTCACTCGCCGGCGGCGCCTCAATCTCAATGGCCGCACCGTAGTCGTAGTAGGTCGACTCCATGGACATGGTGGCCTCGCTCAAGATCTTCCAGGCAGCGTCGTCGAGTTCATCACGAGCCTCATCAGAAAACATGCTGGTCAGGTCGTCAACATACAGGTTGAGACGACGAACATAGTCTTCACTGTCAATCCACACTTCATAGTCGAATCTCATGGCACCAATGTCGAGACCACCCACATCCCCGACAAGTGACATAAGGCTATCCACTGCCGCGTCCTTTTCCTCCTGGGTTCCCACTATTGACGACTCCAATAGCTCGGCCACGGACTGTGTGCCTCGATAGTGGGAGGTCGCCATGTCATCAATTGTCTCGCGACCCACATATTCCACGTCTGTCAATCCATCAAGGAAGTTGAACATGCCAGCGGCATTGCTCTCCATCTGCTCCAACGGCCCAAGGTCAGCACCTGTCCACTCTTCGAATTCTTCGTTTGTAAAACTAACCCAAGGGCTGGTTGCCCTGTACATGCCCTCCATGGCCCATGAAGGCACATAGTATATCCCGTCAACATCTCGTGTTTCCATCACAAGGTCACCTCCACTGCCCGGCAGGTCACTAAGGTCAATACTGACCACAGTGTCGCCATTGATGTTCCATTCCATTTCCCAGCGCATTTCCAAAGTGTCGAGTTCGGGGACATTGTGTAAGCCAACAGCCATGTCGCCACGCATTGAGGTGGCTTCGGCTGATTGGGCGGCTGCCAACTGGATCGACCTCGACAAGTCCAGCGTCTCCGGGGAAATCGTCGCCTGGGGTTCGGACTCAGCGGGACTCGTCTCCCCGCCGCCGCCTCCACCGCAGCCAGTGGCCAGCAAGGCCATCGCCACCGCCATCGCCAACAACGGCCAAAGAATCCTGGATTTCACCATGGGGGCATCCTATCGCCGTTGGCCGCCATTGGGACTCAGGTCAACACCACGGAGGGGTCGGGGACCAGGTCGCGGGCCAACCACTGGAACATCCGCCAACCCATGTCGGCGGTGTAGAGCGACGCCTCCACCTCCTTGGCCGCCTCCTCGCTCACCGCCCGAGCATCCGGGGCCTTCACATGAACCTCCGCCACCCGCTCGGCCGCCACGAACCACCCCACCGCCTCCGCGGGAGAACGCCCCGCAGTGAGCAGCCCGTGGTTGCGCAGGATGCACACCCGACTGTTGCCCATGGCCCGGGCAATGGCCTCACCCCCACCCACGTCGCTGATCTCCAGGTTCTCACCCTCATACAACGCCTGATCGAACACGAAACCACACGACTCCTGACTGATCGCCCGAAACGGCGCCACATTCGCAGACCACGCCGTACCGAAAGGAGTATGGGTATGGGCCGCCGACACCACATCAGGGCGGGCATCGAGGATGGGCCAGTGGATGTGGTAGGCGGCGAAATTCACCCCGTTGCCCACGGGGCCGGCCACGCCTTGGCCGTTGGGACCGACCAGGGTGAGGCTTTCCACGGTGGCATCCCCGAATCGGATGCCGTACCCCAGTACCCAGAAGTGATCGGTGAGGATCGGATCACGGGCGGTGATGTGCCCGTCGCCGATCTGCCCCCACCGCAGGGCGGCGAAGATCCGGTAGCCGATGGCCACCTCCCACTGGCGGAGCAGGCGCAGCTCTTCGGGGTCGTCAATCTGGGAAGGAGCAGCGTCGTAAGTGATGTCGGGATACCGGTCGAGCACCAGCGCCATTTCTCCACTCTACCCGTAGGCTTGAGTGGTGATCCCCGGAAAGCGGCTCGGGATTCTTGTCGTGGTGGTGCTGTTGGCCCTGGCCGCCGGCTGCAGCGACGACGACCCGACCACCTCCCCGCCGGCCACGTCGGACGCCCCGCTCACTCCGGACCAACAGCCATCGGCCCCGCCCACGACGGACCCATCGGCCACGGCCAGCTCCTCCCCGACTGTCAGCTCGTCCACCACGGCCTCGGCCACCGCCTCGTCCAACCCGGTGGATGCCTTGGCCGGGGTGGGCGACAGCTTCTACCCCCTGCTGGGCAACGGCGGCTACGACGTCGTCCACTACGACATCGACCTCGACGTCGCCGTGGCGGAGAACTCCATCGACGCCGTCACCACCGTGACCGCGGTGGCCACCCAGGATCTCACCACCTTCAATCTGGACTTCCACGGCCTCGACGTCACCGAGGTGACCGTGGACGACCGCCGGGCCGAGTACTCCCGCAACGGGCAGGAACTCACCATCCGGCCCGCTGATTCGATCACCTCGGGCACCACTTTCGAAGTGGCCGTCACGTACTCGGGCATCCCCCAGCCTGTCGAGGATCCCGGAGTGGGCCTTGTCCCGCTGGGGTGGCACGCCAATGAGGGCGTCATCTACACCGTCAGCGAGCCGTCGGGAGGGATGACGTGGTACCCCGGCAACCACCACCCCACCGACAAGGCCACCTTCACCTTCCACCTCACCGTTCCCGACGGAGTGACCGCCGCGGCCACCGGCCTGCTCACCAATGAGTCCTCCGCCGCCGGCCGCACCACCACCACGTGGCGGATGGACGACCCCATGGCCTCCTACCTGGCCGCGGTGTACATCGGGGACTTCGAGCGCCACGAGCAGCGCCTGCCCGACGGCCTGTTGATCCGTGACTACCTGCCCAAGGGCGCGGACGCCTCGATGCTCGACCGGGTGAGGGTGGCCATCGACGCCATCGGTTACTTCGAGGACATCCTCGGGCCCTACCCATTCGACGCCTACGGCACCATCGTCATGCCCTTCCCCCTCGGCTATGCCCTGGAGAACCAAACGCTGTCGATCCACGGCCCCGACAGGATCGGCTCCTACGTGATCGCCCACGAGGTGCTCCACCAGTGGATCGGCAACTCCGTGACCCTCGACGACTGGAGTGAGACCTGGCTGCACGAGGGCTTCGCCCACTACCTCTCGCTCATGTTCATCGCCGACAGGAACGACCTGGACATCAATGCCGTGATGGCCGGTGAGCACCGTGACCTGGTCGAAACCGGGACCACACCACCGGGTGCCATCGAGATCCACGAACTGTTCGACACCAACTCGGTCTATCGCCGGGGCGCGCTGACCCTGCACGCCCTGCGCACCCAGGTGGGCGAGGAGCAGTTCCTCGCCATCCTGCGCACCCACTACGACCGGGCCGCCGGGGGCAACACCAACACCGACGCCTTCCTCGGGATCGTGGGCGACATCGGGGGCGCCGAGGCCGTGGCGGTGGTGAGGGCGTGGCTGTTCGACCCGGAGATGCCGGCACTGGAGAGTCCCCTCACCCCGGTCGCCAGCCGCTAGAACTAAGGCCATGGCCAATTTGCACTTGAGCGCCGACGAGGTGCTCACCACCACTCGAGCGGTGCGCCGGCGGTTGGACACCTCCCGACCGGTGGCCCCCGAGCTCATCAACGAATGCCTGGACATCGCCGTGCAGGCCCCCACCGGATCGAATCGCCAGAACTGGCGGTTCATGGTGGTGACCGAACCCGACCTGATTGCCGCCCTGGCCGAGTTGTACCGCCGGGCCCGGGACGTGGTCGGCGACCACCTGAGCGTGCTCCCCCGCCTGGACGGGGCCGATCCTTCCCGCCTGGAGGCCGACGACGAGAAGATGCACGCCTCGGCCGGCCACCTGTTCGACCACATCCACGAGGTGCCGGGCATGCTCATCCCCTGCCTGATGGGCCGGGTGTGGGGCCACCACCCGGTGACGGTGGCCTCCCATGTGGGGTCGGTGATCCAGGCGGTCTGGTCGTTCATGCTGGCCGCTCGGGAGCGGGGCATCGGCACGGTGTGGACCACCATCCATCTCTGCTACGAGGAGGAAGCGGCCGAGCTGTTGGGCATCCCCTACGACGAGGTGATGCAGGTGGCCCTCATCCCCTTCGCCCACACCATCGGCACCGACTTCCGCCCCGCCCGCCGGGAACCCCTGGAGCTGGTCACCCGCTGGAACCACTGGTAGGCAGTACTCCCGGGAATATCCCGACCACGAAGTCAAGCGGGAGAAGTACCGTAAGGCCATGCACCTGGACCGGATCACCGTCGACGTTGGCCGTATGGGCGGTTTGCCCTGCATCAGGGATTTGCGCGTGACCGTCTCCATGATCCTGGGCCAGCTCGCGGCTGGCAGATCTCATGACGAATTGCTGGCTGATTACCCCTACCTCGAACCAGAGGACATCACAGCGGCACTTGAATTCGGTGCTGCCCGGGTCAACGAAAGAGAACTTCCCATTTCTGGCTCTACGCGTTAAAGCTGGGACGGCGGGGCTTAGGATGCCTGCATGGACCCTGCAAGAGCCTTGGACTACATCCGGGAGAACACCAATGCGGTGCTGGCCACCGTTCGGCGTGACGGCACCCCGCAGATGTCGCCGGTCACCCTGGCGGTGGTGGACGACACGGTGGTGATGAGCACCCGGGTGACGGCCTACAAGACCAAGAACCTCCGGCGAGACCCCAGAAGCTGGCTGTGCGTGTTTCCCCGCGACTGGTTCGGCGACTGGGTGCAGGTGGAGTGCCGAGCCGAGATCATCTCCGGCCCCGACGCCATCGAGCCGCTGGTGGACTACTACCGCACCCTGCGGGGCGAGCACCCCGACTGGGATGAGTACCGCCAAGTCATGGTGGACGACCAACGCTGCCTGGTGCGCTTCCACATCCAACGCGCCGGCCCCGACCACTCCGGCTAGCAGCAGAATCGTGTCATGCTCGGTTTGTGAGGGAACCGTTGCATGAGTGCCGTGTGAGGGTATCGTCACATCTCTCCCACCTCGTCCCTAATGCGGACACCTTGTGCGTCATGCGGACAGGTAGTGCGTCGTGCGGACACCTTGTGCGTCGTGCGAACACCTTGTGCGTCATGCGGACAGGTAGTGCGTCATGCGGACACCTTGTGCGTCATGCAGACACCTCGTCAAAGATCGCCATCAATGCTCACGGTCACTGAACTCGTAGCTTGGTGTTGCCGAGATCCCGAAGACCGGCCACGTGGGAACACCCTTTTCATTCTTCTCACTTATGGCACGGGTACCATGGGTCGGTAGGCCGCTGCACCATCCACCATGCACCGAAGAGTGGTCTGCCCCCGGTGTCCAGGAGCGCTGCCCGCAGGCTCGAGTATCCCGTCGGGAGTTTCACGGCGTACCATCCCGATCCCCTGTGCATCCCTGGCTTGAGCGTCCTGCCACATTGGGAGGTCGCCGCCCACGCCGTGGAGGCGACCATCAGGGAGTTCGAGAATCGGCGAGGTGATCTCGCTTCTCGGGCTCCTCGCCATCCACGATGTGTTGATGAGCCACACACCCAGCCCGGAATTGGGTGGGCACCTGCGACCGAGCTGGGTTCACATCGGCGGTGTGCTGGGTGGCTATCCCCCTCCGGCCTATGTCGCTGCCCCGGCTGAGGAAGTACCGGGGCTCCTGGAGGATCTTCTCGAGTACATCGACACGACCAGCCACCACCCGGTGATTGCTGCTGCTGTCGCCCACGTTCAGTTCGAGTCGATTCACCCCTTTCGCGACGGAAACGGGGAAACAGGCCGAGCGCTGGTGCAGACGATCCTCCGCCAGGGGGGAATCACCCGCTTCACGACGCCCCCGATCAGCGCCATCCTCGCTCTCAACCGGGACGGCTACATCAATGCCCTCATCACTTCTCGGTTCAAGGGTGAAGCGGGAACGGCGGCTCATGCGGAATCGCTCGACCCGTGGGTGTCGCTCTTCTCATCGGCAGCGGAGGCGTCTTGTGACGACGCGGAGGGGCTACTGGGGAGGATTGACGCAGTCGTCAGCAAGTGGGATCAGAAACTGAGGAGCCGCCGAGGCCATCCGATTGCGACACCAAAGACTGACCCTGCAAGAAGTCGGACAAGCCCTCGGCATGTCCACCTCCTGGGCCCACGGAGTAACGAAGGACCTCAACCGCCCTTTCCGCCGACGCCCAGAAACCCGCCCGACACCATGACCACAAGCACCGCTGGCCACGGCGACACCGTGCGGATCAGGAGGGGCCTGCCACACGTCGTGCCGTTGCTGGTCTTACAGGCGCACGGCAGATGCACCGGTGGTGACGAAGGGATGGCGTAGGTGCACCTACCGTCACCAGGGCTAGATACACTGAGGTTGACTTCACGTTGGAGGGAGGGCCATGGACGAGGTGGGCATCGCCTTTGCTGGCGACGTCGCAGCGGAAATCGAACGGCGTCTGCCGGGAGTCGGCGAGACCAAGCTGCACAAGCTCCTGTACTACGTGCAGGGTTACCACTTGGCCTGGGAAGGCCGACCAGCCTTCCACGACGCTATCGAAGCCTGGGAACTGGGTCCCGTCGTTGTTTCGCTCTGGCGTGACCGGAAACACGGGGCGACCAGCAAGACAAACCGTTCAAGTGCCCAAGGCAGCACGCTGCCCGAGAGCGTTCGCAACATTACCGTCAATGTCATCAGCCGACTCGGACACCTGACGGGCAGGGAACTCATCCGATCCACCCACACCGAGGAGCCCTGGCGAGCAGCCACCAACGGGGGACGCAACATTGCCAATCAGGTGATCTCCCACCGATCGTTGATCGACTTCTTCAGTGTTGAGCCCGACTGGGTCACCCAGATGAGGGAACATGTCGCAACCGCCCGCGACAATCAAGCATTCGCACCCGATCCACCGGGTGCCCTCGACGCTGTCATGGCCAAGTACTTCTCTGGTTAACCCCTGAGGCCAGAGTGGGCGGCGAGAGTCCTCGGCATCAGTACCGAGGCGTCAACGACGAGCACGCTCGGCATCTAGGGCAGCTACGACATCCTCACCGCTCACTTGCCCCAGATTCTGGCCCTCAATGCGCTCGAACACCTCTTCGACGGTCGGCTGTGAAGCCATTTCGGTAGGCTGCTCGCTGAGTTGCTCCTGTGACGACGGACCGCCCCTCTTTGCCCGAAGGAGCCATGTCCAGTAAACGTGTTCAGAATCGTCTCCCACCTGCGTGTTGGGCATGCAAAGATCATAGACCCACTCGGGCACATGGGAATTAGCTCTCGCCCCCGGGACCAGCAGGCACCTGGCTGGCTGCACCGCCTGAAACAGGCTTCAATGAAGGGGGGGTACAAGACCCCCCGGAACCAAGGGTACGCGAACCACCCTTCGCCATCATCGGACCGCTTCAATGAAGGGGGGGTACAAGACCCCCCGGAACTGCCTTGCCGAAGACTCGGCATCAACGTAGGTCGAATGCTTCAATGAAGGGGGGGTACAAGACCCCCCGGAACCGAGACATGAAAGCGTCAAGCCGGGTCAAGCGTCAGGCTTCAATGAAGGGGGGGTACAAGACCCCCCGGAACCGAGGCCCTGCCCCGGACTCTCGACGCCAAGGAATCGGCTTCAATGAAGGGGGGGTACAAGACCCCCCGGAACCGGGCACGCCTCCAACAAACCGTGTGGAAAGCATTCGCGCTTCAATGAAGGGGGGGTACAAGACCCCCCGGAACCTTCCGATGGACAGACGCCAAGGTCAAGGTCGCCGGGCTTCAATGAAGGGGGGGTACAAGACCCCCCGGAACCCAGGTGCGGTGGGCCGACACCAACGTAGTCACCGCGCTTCAATGAAGGGGGGGTACAAGACCCCCCGGAACATGGCTTCCTCAAAACGGTCAGCACGCGGCACACGACTTCAATGAAGGGGGGGTACAAGACCCCCCGGAACCGCCGCCCAGAAGGTCGTGCTGATGATGCGAGGCCGGACTTCAATGAAGGGGGGGTACAAGACCCCCCGGAACATGGGCGGAAAGCTCACACGGCCAGCCCATTACACACTTCAATGAAGGGGGGGTACAAGACCCCCCGGAACCCCGCCCCCGAACTCGTCCGGGCCGCCACCCTCCTACTTCAATGAAGGGGGGGTACAAGACCCCCCGGAACGACGTAGCTGTATACGACGAGGCGCACCGTGCCAAAACTTCAATGAAGGGGGGGTACAAGACCCCCCGGAACGCGAATTGACCTATATAGTCATCGCGCTAAATCGCACTTCAATGAAGGGGGGGTACAAGACCCCCCGGAACGCAGCGTGTCGCCCAACGTGATCTGCGCTTGATTCTTACTTCAATGAAGGGGGGGTACAAGACCCCCCGGAACCGCTCTCGTCAGCCGAGGCCCCTCACCTGGGGCTTTGCACGGTGATTCGAGCGGTCATGAATTGGAAGCACAATTTGGGTTCTCTTCAGTTGTCAAGGTACGTCATTTCCCTTGTGGTAGCAAGGGTTCGAGCGCTCCCTAGCGTGGATGGTCTGACCTCAGCGCTCGCATCACAGGATGACCGGCCCACTTGTCGGTAGCGGGGTCGACACACCCATGAACTGAAAGCACTCCCTGCCCCTCTGCTCTGGATCACCGACGTCGATCATAGCAACCGAGTCTTCACCGTGGTGAATGACCTCGCCCAGCTCTCTCTTCATCTCCAGAAGTTCTATTGCATCCAGATCGCAGACGAACACACTGAACTGCATTGCCCACCCATAGCCAACCATGGTCTTGTGAACTTTCCTCAACCTCCGAGGGTCATGGATGTCATAGGCAACCACGTACCGCTTTCGTCCCCTAGCCATGCTTCACCTCGTCACGAAAGGGATGTACTCCGGTATTTCCCCCAGCAGATGTGCCCCCAACATACGGGCCTGGACTTCCAGCACCCTCCGGTAGGTAATCTTGTAGCCATACACTGGATGAGTTACCTCCTGCTCCAACCGTCTTTCATAGGCAGATATCAGTGAGCGCCTCGCATCCTGTGTTAGGGCGACACCCTGGGCTCGGCGGAGGAATCCCGATTCCTGGATCTCCCCGTTGTTGATCACATTGACAACCACTGAATCAGCGATAAGTGGCCGAAACTCCTCTGCAAGATCCAGAGCCAGGGCAGGGCGACCAAACCGTGACTTATGATACACACCAATATATGGATCAAACCCGATTGCCAGGGTAGTGGCTGTCAGGTCCTTCGTCAGTAGAGAATATGCATACGAGAGCAGGCAGTTGATCGGGTCAGTAGGAGGGCGTCGGTGTCTCTTTGTGAATTCAAAAGTCCCCAGGCCGTCATCCTTCAGCATGGAACTGAAAGATGCAAAATAGCTCCGAGCTGCAGCACCTTCAACTCCCAACAAGGACTCAATAGAGTCTGCAACGTCTGTGGTTCCCACTGCGCTCTTCAGTTGAGCTAGTGTTGGCTTGACATCGTCTCGGGAGTTACGCCTTAGCAATGTACGGCAGTTTCGTATCTTACCTGAAATCATCTTCTTTGCAATAGGCAGACCTGCTTGAGCAGCAATTCCAACCTGGCGTCTCCGCAATTCCACATGTTTTGATGGCAGACCCTGCGCCATGCCTTGAAACCAACCACCGTAGGAGAACCAGCAGACCGGTATCTCTCGTTCAAACATGGCCCGCATTGCTTGAGAGCTTACTTGTACATTACCATATAGGGACACCTGGGAGACATCTATCAATCTCACTTCCTGCAGAGTATCCTGCTTCTGAGTCACTGTAACACGACCCTTTCTGATGCCAACTCTTGTTCCTTGCTCGGTGAGATAGAGTGGTCGAGCAGCGGAGTCTCTGGGTGTTAGTCTGCGTGGAGGCTTGTCGGAGCGGCTGGAAGCGTAGTTGGTCTCGTCGGGCAAGCAGATTCCTACCAGCGAACACCGGGGGCACTTCGTGCTATGAATCAGAGGTGGAGGCGGATCGGTCTGGGCTGCGACCAAGCGCAACTCCTCCAAAAGAGATAATGTCTGCTCTACTAGCTTGTCGTCAAATTCCACCCGCACTCGTTCTCTGGACTCTGCAAAGTAGATCTCGCCCTCGGAGCACTTGTATCCGTTATCTCGTAGTATGAGACCTATAGCACACAGTTGTACAAGCTCTGGTGACCACGCTGGCCCATGCTTTGGTGGTCGGCCTCGCTTTACTTCTACTGGCCTGATTTCATTCCCTCTGCCTTCGACAATATCTGCCTTCGCAATGATTCCCAGAGCCTCTGAACTCACTGTCACCGAGCGAGCTTTCCGTACTGGCTTCTCCTCATCGGATCCGGCCATGAGGCCTCCACCAGCATCTACGGCTCGGTGAATGTACCGTCCTTCCACGGTGTCGGGATTATCCTCGAATCTAGCCTGGACCCACTCTAGGAAAAACAACCGCTTACAGTACTCGAACTCGTTGACCATGCGTGCGGGCACGAGGTCTGGGACTTCACTCATGCTCCCAGATTACGTCGTGGGGCCCGAAACTGCCATAACCCCCCTGATCCGTGCGCCGGATCGGTGCCTGCAGTACCTTCTGCACCCCCCACGCACCCAACCACTGGGTGCGGCTGCGCAACTGTTCCTTGGTGCCGGATGCATGAGCCAGGATTGAGGCCACTGCTGCACGAGTCGCCGGGGCTGTCCAAACGGGCCAGCTAAAGGCCCCCTTCTTCCATCCCCCCGACGTACCTTGTGTGAGAGTTCGACCCCTGCTGCCGAAGACAGGGTATCTGCTCATCCCGAGAAGTGCCAGGCATTCTGGGCCAGGGTTCGTTCTCTTCCTATTCTTCTTGGTCTGGGGAGAGGGATCGCTTGCCAAGAGAGCATAATTTCGGTCATCTACCACATCCCACATGAGTGTCGGCAGCGTGCTTGTGTAAGGCCATGGACCTGCCAAGCCTGCGACGATGTCCTCATACGTTACCTTAGCAATAAGGTCGTCAATCACCTTGAGAAAGAGTTGGTTTCCGCTGGTGAAGTACAGAGGGGAAGGCTTTGCCTTTCCGCTGTTGTCCACACTTCCCTCTGCTACCAGTGCACCAGCCAAAGTGCCTAGAAGGCCAGCAGCCCTAGCTTTCTGCAGGTACCGCCTCATTTCACAAGGCTGGAATTTGACGTCATGAACAGGCTCCAGACCGTGAGCGATTGCAGGACTCTCTTGCCATATAGGTAGGACCTCGATGACTTGCTCGGCAATGGCTTCGACCGACGACTCCACATCCACCATGGCATGCGGCACTACGCCGTCGGTCCACCAAAGACGAGGGCAGGAGGGGGCCTGGGCAAAGGCTACCTGGATGCCGAGCGCGGCAAAGAAGCCCAACGGATTGGTCGCTTCCAGCCCAGGCAGGTGGGTGCCACTCATGATGTAGTCTCCGCTGCACTCTGTTGATGATCCGCCAGTCGCAAAATGGCCTCCAGCCATGCGAGGCCGTGATACCCGTAGCGTTCCACCAATCGCCAGAAGCGGTCTGTCATCTCCAGCGCCACATGGCCGTCTTGGAGGTCCGTGCTGGCCTCCATGGGAATCCCATCATGGTCGAAACGGAGCACTTGAGGAGCGTCATCCGATCGGATCGGCGGCAGAGGTCGGGCCCAGCCATGGTGAGACGCTACCAAATGCAAGACGAGGTCAGGATCATGTGCAGACTGGAGCACGGCAACGTTCGATTGCGCCAGCACGACGCTCATGATCTCGTGACGCACTGGTGGCCACTCTGCACCAGTGGGACGAGCCCCTGGTAGAGACTTCGCCAGGGGCTCCTCCTGCATGGCGAGCGCTACTACATCCCCCCCGACCAACTGCCGCTGGAAGCGACTGTCCACTTTCCCCAGGTCGTGCAGTTCTGCTGCTAGCCGGAGGTCTGAGCATAATTCAGCCCCCAATCCGATCCTATGCCCATAATCTTCGCTTCGTTTGCCTACCCCCTTCAAGTGTTTTCGCAAAGATACTCCTCTACCAGTGAAGGAAGAAGATTGATCTGAAGCATCTAGTGTGGAAGGGTCTATTCTACCCGCGGCTAATATGTAGTAGTTGCGTGCTTCATTGAATATGGCTTCATGGCCTTCTTGCAACTGGGAAATAGCCTGAGATTGCCACCTAGCCAGGTCTTGAGTCACCTGGACTTCTTGAAGCCACTGGTCTATCCGTGCTGAAAGTGATTCCTCAGGATCGGCTTCTTCATTTGGACGAGGTGGTGAGGGCCAAGTAGCAGGCAGTGTATTTGGGGGATCAAGACGGAGAGTGATGCGTCGGTCGTAGGAGGCTTGCGCTTCATCGCCCAGGTCTGCAACTGTTTCACTGGAAGTAGGATCCCAAGTTCCCTCTGACAAGCCGCCCCTCTTGGGATCCACTATAAGAATGTCGCCTGGCTGAATCTCAGCGAGAGTTATCGCCTCTGGGCACTCAGCATGCCCACGCCACCGGGCCCAGTCCTCCCCCTGGTCACCCTCAAGATGCGACTCTTCCATGCTGCTAGTGCCGATATCTGCTACTGGAACCTCCTCTTCCACCCTTCCTAACCAAGACTTTGCTGCCCCAATAGGCACAGGCAGAAATTCAGTAGGTCGAAGAGGCACTTCCTTCAGGACTTCTTGCGTTCGGTCGTATCGCCACACCAGGTAGACTTCCGCATTCTGCGCGTCAGTGTCGATACCATGGAGAAACCAATCAACAGCAGGCTGCACAATTGGTTCAGGGCCTGTCTGTACCCAAGCATCCATGTAAGTCCTTAAGAGCAATGGTGCCTGTTTGTCCTCGGCAAAGCAATCCCTTGCAAACTGGTAGGGTATGGCCTGCCATGGCGTGAAGTCTATGACGCCATCGTTGGCTACTTCCTGCAGCCGCTCCCAGGTCTTGCGAGCACTGTGGCCGTACACAGGATCTGTTTGCTTTGGGTTCAGTGTAGCCTTGACACCAATGATCCAACCCTTGGCTGCTTCCCCTGTACTTTCCGCCAATGTACCACGGCGGTCAAGCCGACCGAATCGCTGGCGTAGACTATCGAGAGGTGCCACTTCGGTGATGAGAGCATCGAAGCTGAAGTCCGCTCCCACCTCTATTGCCTGGGTAGCTACTACAACAGATAAGTCCTCGCTGGTCGCTGAAGTGTCGGGGTCAACCAATTCTGCTATCTCATCCAATGCCCGAACCTTGTCAAGTGAGCGCATCCGACCGGTAAGCAAGTAGGAAGAATAGCCTGCATCAACAAGCGCTCGGTGAGTCTCGCGAGCCGTGTGCACTCGATTCACGATTACACCTACGCTTTGTATGTTACCACGACGATCTGATGCCAGTGACTTCAGTATCTTTTTAACCTGTGTAGGGATTGCCTCGTGAGGTTGTTTGCTCTTGGCCTCGACCAGGGTGGCAGCCTTGGCAGCATGAACACGGCGATGGAGTTCCTCGGACTGCTCCAGGTCGCTGCTGGACAGCTCAAACCGACTTCCAATTGAGTTGGTCGGTGTTGCCGACATTTCCACAGTATGGAATCTCTTTGGTAGGGACTCCCCCACGTGCTGCTGCTGCACTTCACGCAGCGTCTGCGAAAAGGCCCGGCTCAAGTGAACTTCGTCAAGAATGACCAGGCAGTCATTGCCTGAGAGACCAGCCTGAACCGGCCGCATGCGTGGGCTGACTCCATAGCCCCGGAATAGGAGGCGGGAGCCAAATTGGTCCACCGTGGAGACCATCACCCACGGTTGGTCCGGACGGCGGGCCCATTCGCCGTCGATCGGTATGCCGCCACGTAGGGCCACGACACCCAGGGGAGCATCACCGCTGAGTGCCTCCAACCGCTCCCGTACCCTCATCAGAGTTGGACTGGATGACGATGCTGTACTGATTTCCTGTCGAATCTTCTCTGCCCTCTGGCAGACTTGATCGACGACAATCCTGCGGTCGATAACGAAGACTATCCGACGGGGAAAGAGCTCCGGCCGAACCGCCAGGGAGAACACCGCGGTGTCCAGAACCGCCGTCTTTCCCGTGCCTGTAGGAAGGTCGATGACATCGGGCCAGCGGCCCCTATCGAGGACCTCCAAAGTGAGACGCCGTTGCCATGGGAAGGGTTCATGCCCGTGGACGGCTTCGAAATAGGAGGCGAAGTCTGCCGCGCCCAGGTCACTCATGAGACTCCCCAGTCCCCGCAGCCTCTTCGACGTCCCCTATTGGTCGCATCAGGCCAAGGCCCAGGAAACGCCCAGCACCCAGCATCAGGGGCCCCGCGATAGGCCGATCAAAAGTGATGGCTGCATGCAAGAGCCGACGAGGTGCTGGCCTGCCGTCCCTATCTCGCTGCTCAAAAGTGGGAAACTCGGAAGAAGGTCGCCCTCCCCGTAGCGCCGATTGGAACGAGAGATCAACATGGGTGGGCTCCGGCAAGCCTACATGTCGGCAAGAGGTGACTACGGCATTCTCCGCCCGCTCCCAAGCCTTGGCCCGGGCGTTCACGCTCCCCCTGTTCAGGAGCCCCGGATGAGTGGGCAGTGCAATCGGTGTCGCAGATAGCCACCGGCGAGCTGGCTTATGCCATTGCCCCGGCCGGATGGTGACAAGGTCGATCGGGCCGATACATCGCCTCACCTGCAGGTGACCTCCCCTGCCCATCCTGAGTGTCAAGTCCGATTCGGTTTCAGCCTCCCAGTGTCCCATTGCCCTCAGAACTGCCTGGCGACTGTCATCAGGAAGCGCCAACGGCAAGGACACTGCAATTCCCATGACGCGGCCATCTGCGTGCTCGAAGCCAACGTACGGCAAGGGCAGGAAGGCTACATGGGGCATCCGAGTCGGATCACCGTTAGATTGATGACCACTCAGCCCTTCAGGAATTGGGTCTTCCGTGTGGGACATGATGGCAGCCCGCATGGTTGTGGCTATGTCTACTGCTCGAGTTGAAGGCAGCCTCCGTGACCCCTGCACACACTCAAAGACGATCCAGTCGCCCTTCGTGTCTGCACTTACATGCGGTATGCCCGTTCCGTCATCAAGAGTGGATTCACTGTAGCGAACCGCTACAAACGGCAAGGCTCTGGGGCTGATGCCTTGGTGTTGGAGGTGTCTCTTTTCCAATTCAACCAACTGGCCTGGACCAGTACACCGAAGTGTGTGTGTCCCTGATCCAGCTCGATAGTTGGGCTCAGAGACACCATTGACAATGCGGCAGGACACTAGCGATGATGAATGTCCAATACGGGTGACCCGACTCACCAGATTGTCCAAAATGGAGTGACTCTCTTTGGAAATTGTGACATTCTTCCACACAAGGATAGTGCGGGCCTCAGAAGGGGTTACTGAGGGAAAGTACCGCTCCTGCTTGCCACGGTATTCGGGTAGCACCCTTAGAGCAGCATCCGATGATCTTTCTGACATTCTTCCCACAGCAGAAACTAGATCTTCTACATCTTGTGCCTCATGAAACTTGTCGCGGGTTCGCTCTATGGGCCTGGTCAGCTCTCCTAGGGACTCTTCTAACTGGTCTTCAAGGGTGGTTGCGAGGTCTTCGATTTTCCTCGCACGCCCTTCGTATACCGACCCACTTATGATTCGGGCATCATTGACTGGCACGAAGAAGCTCACTACTCGACGGGGTACAGCGTCGGAGGCAACGATGCCTGGTGGCGGCAGAGCTTCCAACCATTCCAAAACACTGCGCTCCGCTTCATCTTTGCCGCCTTCAGCCCAATTTGCTGCCAACGACGAGAAGAACCTCGCTGGATGTAGCGGCCATTCACCAGCTTGGCGATCATTGTAGGCGGTGGCGAAGTACCGCCCGGTGAGAAAGTTGACCTCTACGGCGAGCATGAGTCACTCACCCGGGGTCTCTCGTGCGGACAGCTCCCGGCTGCGCCGAAGCAGTTTCAACAGCTTGGGGGCCGGATGCAATTTGATTTCATCAGCCTCCCAGGCCAGACCCATTGCAGCAGTTGATTCGGCAGCCTCAGTCAGGATCGCGGCTGCCCCTTCGCGGCTGATGTCGACACCTTCAGCGGCTGATCCGTCTCTACCGACGAGCTCGAGGCGCAGAGCGTGCTCGGGGATCAGCAGGCAACGGGAACGGAGGTCATGGTCCATTTCGTGCAGGTATGCGATGGCGGCGACCCCCAGCGCGGCAACCGCTGCCCGAGCAGCGACCTCAGCTTCTCGACTGTGGCCAGGAAAACTCAGCTTGCGCAGCGCGGCGAGAGAGACCACGGTGGTCTGGACCGCGCGAGAAATCGTGATGCCGCCAGCGTCTGCATCGATGGTTGGAGCTATATTACCGTGGATGATCTCTGATGGTCGGCCCTCGTCACCCTTGACCCTTGGCTTGACCTTGCCCTTGCCAGATTCATCCTTAGCAGCTTCGTCCATGTTCAGAGTCCACTGTTGACCCTGATCTTGATGCTCATAAATGGTCGCTGACTTCGCTACAATCTGAAGGGGGTCCATGCGGCCACCTACCTTCTTTCCAATCACGGCATCGTGACCGACGATCTCTGACACATACGCCCGCTGGAACTTCGAACCCAGCCCCCCTTTGGGCCCAGTGGAGTCCCATTGCCCAAACAGTAGAGCGGTCGGTGCATGTCGGAACATGGCAGTTGCGTTGCGCGGTTGCGCCTCCGTGATGGCCCGGCCGATCTCCGACAGCCGGAACAATGTGCCATCCAGAAGGCTGTCCCGAAATATGGCATCGGCAATGCGGTGGGGTGCATCCAGGACGGTCAACTTGCCGACATCGTCAAATTCTCCATCAGGGCTCGTGAAGTCCACGAAGGGGACGGGGAACTTCAGCTCTCCTGCCTCCCACCCAAGGCGCAGGCTGAGTTCTGCTCGGTTTGCCTGTGAGGCCACAGAGTCCAACAGGACGGTGGTGACCACGCGATCACCCACTTGGCGTTCCTCTAAGGCATATTTGTTGCCGCTGTTGACGGCATAGGTGGGTGGGAACACCTTTCCGCCCGGCCCATCGGCCGGCTGCAGATCGGTCCGAGACCGCAACGCGACGGATCCACCCGCCACGGCTTCCCGGAGCTTCTCATAGGTCAGTTCGGTCATTGGTCCTCCTTGTCGGGTTCATGACACCGAATTGGTGCCCCAAAGGATTGCACGGGGTGGTGACAGTTTCGTGGACATCTCAGAGAAAAATTGCAAATCCCCAGGTCAGAGAGCTTTAGGCGGTGCTTGCTCGTGCTTGGCGATGCCGTGGCACTGCTCTGGCTGGCGCGAACGGCGGTGGAGTGTTGGCGACGACTCGGGCGAAGTGGGGAAGGCGCCCGGGTGGGTGCAGTCCTGGCCCTTCTGCTACCGGCCTAAACCAGGACCTGACCGTCGACGCGGTCGCGGAGCCAAGTCACAGGGGGATGGCGTCTTGGAGGATGCGTTGGTGGCGCTGGTGCTTCAGGCCTTCGGTGGGGATGACGTCGATGTTGCAGCCGAGGAGGGTCTGCAGTTCGGCGGCGAGGTCGGACAGGTCGAAATAGGAGGTACCCGGAGCGAAGTCGGCCAGGAAGTCGCAGTCGCTTCGCTCGGTGTCGTCGCCGCGAGCGGTTGACCCGACGAGGGCGATGGAGGTGGCGTTGTGGCGCCGGGCGGCGTCGACAATGGCACTCCGATGGACCCCGAGAATGGTGTCGCGACGAGTCACGAACACAACTGTACCGGCGGGACCACTGGGAAGGGAGGGGCCCCAGCCACTCCTCTCGGCTAGGCCGGGGTGAGGTGGGGGGCTCGGAAGTGGGGGATGACGTGGTGGCCGAATTGGCGGATGGTTTCGAGCATGACCTCTTGGGGGATGGTGCCCATTTGGATCATGCACATGATCTCGTCGCAGCCGATGGCCTCCAGCTCGCTCACGTAGCGGATGGCGTCCTCGTAGTTCCCGTAGGCGTGCTCGATGTTGAACGTGCTGGTGGCGTTGGGGCTGAGCGGGATGTTCATCTCGCTGATCTTGGCGTGGACGTTGCCCACCGCCTCGTCGATGGCCGCCGCGGTGTCCTCGTCGGCTGAGCCGGCCCTCGGCGGGGGCGTGCCCAGGTTCCAGTGCATGATGGCCTCGGCGAAGAACCGCTGGCCCCTGGCCCCGATGCGGAAGGCCTCCTCCCGGTCATCGAGGATGGTGGTGGGGCACAACGCCGAGAACCAGTCGTTGGGGTGGTCGCTCACGAACCGCTCCCCCGAGCGGGTGGCGATGGCCTCGTCGTAGGTCTCCTTCATCAGCCGTATCTCGTCGGCCCCGGCGAACCCCAGCACCAGCGCCCCGATGCCCAACTCGGCGGCCAGCTTCACGGTGTCCACCTTGGTGCAGGCCAGATACAACGGCGGATGGGGGTCCTGCACCGGCCGGGGCAGAATGGGATGGGGCGAGATGTCCAACAGCCCCTCCCACTCGAACTCCTCGTCCCGCCAGCAGTTGGCGATGATCCGCAGCGACTCCTCCACCTGGGCGTACGTGTCCTCGGGGCGAACCCCGAACGCCGACATCTCCTGGAGGGTGGCCCCCCGACCGGCCCCCACGTCCAGGCGGCCCCCCGACAACACATCCAGCATGGCGATGCGCTCCGCCGCCCGCAACGGGTGGTTGTAGCCGAAGGGCATGCACACCACCCCGTGCCCGATGCGGATGCGGGAAGTGCGGGCCGCCACCCACGTCAAGAAGATCTCCGGAGCGCTCATGTGGGCGTACCACTTGAGGCAGTGGTGCTCCACCGCCCACACCCGGTCGAAACCCACCTCCTCGGCCAGCACCGCCTGATCCACGCAGTCGCGGATCACCTGCTGCTCGAACTCCCGGGAAGGGTCGGCCATCTGGGCTTCGAAAATCATGGAGAACTTCACCCGGCCATTGAACCACCTTGGCCCCGTCGGCCCCGAACGCAAGCACCAACGAGCCACCCCGTCCGCCCGATAGGCCCAGCGGGAGACCCCTGGCTACCATCAACAGCACATGGACTTCGACGAGACCCCCGAAGAGGCCGCCTTCCGGGCCGAGTGCATCGACTGGCTGGACGCCAACATGCCCCCCGACGGCGGCGGCCCCCGTGACCAGAACGCCACCACCATCACCGACCCCGAGGTGGAGAAGGCCTACGTGGCCCGGTGCAAGGCCTGGCAGCGCACCAAGTACGACGGAGGCTGGGGATCGATCACCTGGCCCACCGAGTACGGCGGCAAGGGCCTGAGCGGCATCCACGACGGCATCTTCAAGGACGAGGAGGCCCGCCGGGTGTCGGCCACCGGAGTGTTCGCCGTGGGCATCGGCATGACCGGCCCCACCATCATCGCCCACGGCACCGACGCCCAAAAGGAGCGCTACCTGCCCGCCATGTTGAAGGGCGACGAGGTGTGGTGCCAGCTCTTCTCGGAGCCCGTCGCCGGATCCGACCTCGGCGGGCTGCGCACCACTGCGGTGCGAGACGGCGACGAGTGGGTGATCAACGGCCAGAAGGTGTGGACGTCGGGCGCCCAGTTCAGCGACTGGGGCATCCTGTTAACCCGCACCGACCCCGACCAGCCCAAGCACCGGGGCATCACCTACTTCCTGTTGGACATGCGCACCCCGGGCATCGAGGTGCGCCCCCTGGTGCAGATCACCGGCGCCGCCCACTTCAACGAGGTGTTCCTGTCGGACGTGCGCATCCCCCACGAGAACATCCTGGGCGAGGTGAACGCCGGGTGGGGGCCGATCATGACCACTTTGGCCAACGAGCGCACCGCCATCGGGGGCAGCACCGGGCGCACCGGCATCGACCAACTGGTGAAGCTGGCCCGTGACACCGGCTGCGACCGCGACCCGGTGATCCGCCAGGAACTGGCCAAGGCCTACACCCGCATGGAGGTCCTGCGCTACCAGGGCTACCGGGTGCGCACCGCTTCGAGTCGGGGGGAACCGCCCGGCCCGGAGAGTTCCACCATGAAGCTGGCCATCTCCCTGCACAGCGGGCTGATGGGCGACCTGGTGATGGCCATGAACGGGGCGACGGGGATGCTGAGCGGCGACGACGCCCACGACAAGGGCCGCTGGCAGCAGGAGTTTCTGGGCCAGTGGTCGGTGCGCATCGGGGGCGGCACCGACAACATCCAGCGCAACACCATCGGCGAGAAGGTGCTGGGCCTACCCCCCGACATCCGGGTGGACAAGGGCGTGGCCTTCCGCGACATTCCCTCCTGATCAGGTCGCGCCGTAGACGGGGGCGGGTGCCGGAGACTCGGCGATGGAGGCGTGGACGGCGTCGCCCGCCTCGGCCACCGTGAACTTGCGGCCGATGTCCACCACGTGGCCGTGCTGCCAGCCGTCGCACACGTTGAGGGCGCCCCCGGCCACCTCGAACACCCGGCCGGTCACGTCGCAGGCGTCCGACCCCAGCCACACCACCAGCGGTGAGGCGTTGGCCGGATCCTTGTCGTCCCATCCCTCGGGGGCCTCGGCCTCGTACATGATGCCTGCGGTCATGCGGGTGCGGGCGTCGGGGGCGATGCCGTTCACCATCACCCCGTAGCGCCCCCACTCGGCGGCCTGCTGAATGGTGAGGGCGGCCACCCCGGCCTTGGCGGCGGCGTAGTTGCCTTGGCCGATGGAACCCAATAGCCCCGCCCCGGAACTGGTGTTGACGACCCGCCCGGCCACGTCCTCGCCCGCCTTCGACCGATCCCGCCAGTGGGCGATGGCGTGGCGGGCCGGGGCGAAGTGCCCCTTCAGATGGACCCGCATGATGGCGTCCCACTCCGACTCGCTCATGTTGGCCAGCATCCGATCCCGCAGGAACCCGGCGTTGCACACCAGCGTGTCGAGGCGACCCCACCGCTCCACGGCTTGGGCGACCATGGCCTCGGCCTGGTCCCAGTCGGCCACGTCGGCGGCGTTGGCCTCGGCCTCACCCCCCAAGGCCCGAATCTCGGCCACCACCTCTTGAGCGGGCGCGGACGCCCCACCGGAGCCGTCGCGGTCCACCCCCAGGTCGTTCACCAGCACCCGGGCCCCGTGGGCCGCGAACTCCAGGGCGTGGGCCCGCCCCAGCCCGCGGGCGGCCCCGGTGATCACCACCACCCGTCCCTCGGCCATGGCCTCGGCGGCCATCTAGAACCCCGGGTTCAGCTCGGAGGCCACGATCCACATGGCGAAGTACTGGGCGGCGCCCCCGTAGGCGTGGCCGATGGCGGTACGGGCCCCCTCCACTTGGTACTCACCGGCGGTGCCCCGCACCTGGTTGGCCGCCTCCAGACAGCGGATCATGCCCGACGCCCCGATGGGGTTGGACGACAACACCCCGCCCGACATGTTCACCGGGAACGACCCCCCCAGCTCGGTGTCGCCCGCGTCGGTCATCTTCCACCCCTCGCCCTCGGCGGCGATGTCGTGACCCTCCAGCCACATGGGCTCGTACCACGAGAAGGGCACGTACAGCTCCGCGCAATCGATCTGCTCCCGGGGATTGGTGATGCCCGCCTTGGCGTACAGGGCCGCTGAGCAGTCCACCCCGGCCTGGGGTCGCACGGTGTCGCGCCCGGGGAACTGACCGAACTCGGTGCGCTTGGCGTGGGCGATGACCCACGCCGGGGTGCGGCCCGACTTGCGGACGATGTCGTCGTTGCCCAGCACCATGGCGGCGGCCCCGTCCGACGACGGGCACGACTCCAAGAAGTGCAACGGATCCCACAACATGGGCGACTCCCGCACCTTCTCCACCGAGATGTCGGGCAGATGGAGGTGGGCGTAGGGGTTCTTCAGGGCGTTCAAGCGGTCTTTCACCGCCACCTGCCAGCCGATGTGCTCGGGCGCCTTGGACCGGGCGATGTAGTTGCGGATCCAGGGGGCGAACGACCCGCCGGCACCCTGGCCACCGCTCTTGCCCCCCGACAGGGCCCAGGTGGCGTTGCCCTCCGACTGCTTCTCGTAGGCCACGGTCAACACCGTGTCGTACAGGCCCGACTCCACCAGGTTGGCCGCCGAGATGGCGGTGGACGCCCCCACCGACCCGGCGGTGTGGACCCGGTGGATGGGCTTGCCCACCGCACCCAGGGCATCGCACAGGCTCAACAGGGGCATCATCACCCCTTCGAGGGCGTCGGGGGCCTTGCCCAACACGATGGCGTCGATGTCGTCGAGGCCGGCCCCGGCGTCCTCCAGGGCCCGGAAGGCGGCCTCCCGCACCAGTCCGTCCAGGGTCAGATCGTCACGGCGGCGCTTGTACTTGGTTTGGCCCACACCGAGCACCGCACAGGGTCGAGGCGCCATCAGCTTTCTCCTTCCAGCACGCAGATCAGGTTCTGCTGCAACACCGGGCCACTGGAGGCGTGCGCCACCCCCCGCCGGGCCCCGCCGTCGGTAATGAGCCGGGCCAACTCGATCACCCGAGTCAGACCGACGGCCATGAACGGGCTGCCGGTGAGCGGGCCGCCCGAGCGGTTCACCACCGTGTGGTCGCCCAGGCCGAGGGCATTGCGCAGGATGATCTCCTCGGGGCTGAAGGTCACGGTGAGCTCGGCGGCGTCCACCGGGCCGTCGTGCAGCCCCACCCGCTCGGCCGCGGTGCGAACCGACGGGGAGTCGGTGAGGTCGCGCAGCGTGGGGTGGTGCGATTCGATGCGGTGGTCGATGGCCCGGATCCACACCGGGTTGTCGCACAACTCCCGAGCCTTGTCGGCCCGGGCGATGATCATGGCCGCGGCCCCGTCGCTCACCGGCGGGCAGTCGTGGCGGCGCAGGGGATCCTGCACATAGGGCTCGGCCAGCAGCTCGTCGGGCGACCGGTGGCCGCTGAGTTGGGCGTAGGGGTTGTCGGCGGCGTTGGCCAGGCTGCGCGAGACCACCTCGGCGAAGTCCCGCTCGGTGGCCTTGCCCGCTTCGATGAGGGCCCGGGCCTGGAATCCGGCCTGGGTCTGGGGGTCGAGGCCGAGGGGGGCGTGAACGTAGGGGTCGGTCTGCAGCGAGAACCCCTCCCGGTAGCTGCCCGGCGAGCACTTGCCCGACCCCGACACCAACACGGTGTCGATGTCGCCCGACTGCAGCCGCACGAACCCCTCGAACAGGGCCCAGGCGCCGTCCATCTCCACGTGGCTCTCGTACACCGGCGGCCACGCCCCCACCGCGTCGATGTTCATCACGAAGGCGAAGGGCATGCCCGACAGGTAGTCGCAGCTCCCGGCGATGGTGAAGTCGATGTCGTGGCGATCCATGCCCACCTGCTCGATCACCGAGTTCACGCACGACATGATCATGGCGGGCTCGCTGTTGTCGAACTGGGCGTAGGAGGGGGTCTGCTCGAACGCGACGATGGCCACGTCCTCGGCCAGGCTTACCATGAGTGCTCCTTGAGCTGCTCGGCGGGTACGTCGGGCTCGCCGGTGGGCTCGAAGCGCACGTACACCGTCTCGGGGATGGTGCCGTAGCGGTTGTCGATGTCGCCCACCGAGCGGTCCTCGGGATCCCGCCACACACACCGCATTCGCATCCCCACCCGCATGTCGGTCACCGGGATGTCACGGATGTCGATGCCGATGACCGGCTGGTCGGCCCCGTCGAACAGGATGGAGCAGCGTACGTAGGGCTCGGTCTCGGTCTGGCCGTAGTACTGCACCGGGTTGAGCTCGGTGAAGGCCACCACCGTGCCCACATCGGCCACCTCCACCTCGTCGTCCGGGCCCATCAGCACCCGGGACATGTTGTCGAAGCCCCGACTGGGCACGTACACCTTGCCCGACACCGGGCTGCGCTGGCCGATGATCTTGCCGTCGAGCAACCCTTGGGCGAAGCGGGCCCTATGGGGGTAAAGGGGCTCGTTGATGCGCAGGCTGATGAGGTGCTCGGTGATGGTCACCGGGTCGTCGCCGGGCTCGATGGTCTGGGGGACGGCTTGGGCCTCGGGCACGAAGTAGACGTCGGTGATGCTGCCGTGGCGTTCGGACCGGAACTGGGCGGCCACCCGCATGCCGGTGCTCAGGGCGTCGGGGTCACCGCCGGTGTCCACCGCGTGAAGCAGGGGCGTGTCGGCCCCGTCCAGCTTGACGAAGGCGAAGGCGAAAGGCTCGTCGAAGGGGTGGCGGGCCGAGGGCTCGGCCACCCACGTCCAGTTCACCACCTCCCCGCCGGGGCCCACCTCCACCAGGTCGGGCTCCAGGGTGGCGAAAGTGTCGGGGTCGAACTCCATCGGCGGGCACAGCACCCGGTCGCCGCACCGCTGGCCCAGGATCTTGCCGTCGCGCAGGCCGGTCAGAAACGGTCCGATGACCGGTCCGGTGGTGCGGGTGTAGGGGTACTCGAGGGTGTAGTCCACGTCATGCAGGGCAGCCACGAAATCCAGTCCACCACACCCCCGCCGGCTTTCCCAAGGCAGGCGGGTTGGCGCGGCGGCGATGACAGGTCAGCGCAGGGACGAGAAGAACTCGACCACGTCGGCGGTGAACAGGTCGGGGGCGTCGAGGGCGGCGAAGTGGCCGCCGCGGGGCATCTCGGTCCAGCGGACGATGTTGTACCAGTACTCGGCCCAGGGCCGGGCCGGGAAGATGCCGTCGCCGGGGAAGCGGGCGTACGCGGTGGGCACCTCCACGCGGCGGTCGGGGGCGGCGGCACCCCGGCCTCCGGTGCGGGTCTCGTAGTAGAGGCGGTTGGCCGAGGCGATGGTGCCGGTCACCCAGTAGACCATCACGTTGGTCAACAGGTCCTCGGTGGTGAAGCACTCGTCGGGGCTCCCGTCGGGGCCGATGTCGCTCCAGGCCTTGAACTTCTCCACGATCCAGGCGGCCAGCCCGGCCGGGGAGTCGTTGAGCCCCACCGACAGGGTTTGGGGGCGGGTGGCCTGCTGTTCCCGGTAGCCCCGCTCCACCCGGTTGCGGGCCCCGGCGTCCACCCGGTGGGCCCGCTCCTCGTCGTTGAGGTCGCGCACCGCCCCCGGCGGGGGCTCCGGCACGATCAACAGGTTCAGGTGGATGCCCACCAGCCGCTCGGGGGCCTGCAGGGCCATCTGGGACGACACCGTCGAGCCCCAGTCACCCCCCTGGGCCCCGAACCGCTCGTAGCCCAAGCGGCTCATCAACTCGAGAGCGGCGGCGGCCATGCGCTTGGGCGTCCACCCCGGATCCGAGGTGGGCCCGGAGAAGCCGTAGCCGGGCAGCGACGGGCACACCACGTGGAAGTGCTGGCGCAGCGGGTCGATCACCTTGGCGAATTCGGTGAACGACCCCGGCCAGCCGTGGTGGATAACCAGGGGCTGGGCCTCGGGGTTGCGGCTGCGGGCGTGGACGAAGTGGATGTTCTGGCCGTCGATCTCGGTGGTGTACTGGGGGAACCGGTTGAGCCGGGCCTCCACGGCCCGCCAGTCGAACTCGTGGCGCCACCGGCGGCACAGCTCCCGCAGGTAGTCCAGGTCGATCCCCTCGTTCCAGCCCGCGCCGGGCAGCGGCTCGAACCACCGGGTGGCGTCCAGGCGGTGGTGCAGATCGTCGATCACCTCGTCGCCCACCTCGATGGCGAACGGCACCACCGCCGCCCCACTCATCGCCGGCTCTCCCCTGGGGTTGGCTTCATGCGGTTGCGCTCATTCGTTTGGCCTCACTCGGTGCGGTTGTGGAGGGGGCCGGGGGGGAGGCGGCCGTCGGTGTCGGTGAAGCCGTAGGCGTCGGCCAGGGTGCGGGCGGCCACGGCCTGGCCCGTGTACTGGGCCCGGTCGGGGTCAACGGCCAGGGCGGTCACCGCCCGCCCGGTGAACCGGGGGGACTCGGCGGCGCCCACGTCGAGACTCGGGGGCAGCTCCATCCCCGACGCCACCGCCACGTCGATCCGCTCGGTGCGCACAAAGCCGGGCCACACCGACACCATCGACACCCCGGTGTCGGCCAGCTCCCGGGCGCAGTCGGCGGTCATCCGGTCGAGGGCGCACTTGCCCACCCCGTAGGCCACGTGCCAGGCGTACTCGGCCGCCCCCGAGGAGCTGATGTTGGCGATCAGCCCGTCGCCCTGGCCGATCATCACCGGGGCGGCCAGCACCGAGGCCACGTAGGCCGACCGGGTGCCCACGTCCATCATGTCGTCCCAGTTGGACAGGGGCACCTCCCAGAACGGCAGGCCCGAGGTCAGCTCGTCGGGAATGGCGAAGGCGTTGTTCACCACCACGTCGAGGCGACCGCACTCGGCGGCGATCCGGTCGAACACGGCCCTCACGGCGTCGTCGTCACGGTGGTCACAGGCCACCGCCACCGCCGTGCCCCCGGCCTCGGTGATCTCCGCCGCGGTGGCCCCCACCGTGCCGGGCAGGGGGTGCTGGCCCGCGTCGGTGGTGCGACCGGTGACGTACACCGTCGCCCCGGCCGCGCCCAGCTCCAGGGCGCACCCCTTGCCGATCCCCCGGCTGGCCCCGGTGACCAACGCCACCTTGCCGGCCAGCGGCGTTCCCTCGTACATGCTCATGGTGGGCCCTCCCCGCCGGCCGCCCTCAGGCGGGGGCGGCCACGGTCAGGCGGGCCATCTCCCGGCGCTGCGGATAGTGGTCGGCCACCGCGAAGTGCTGGGTGCAACGCTCGTCCCACACGATGACGTCGCCCTCGGTCCACTCGTAGCGGATGGTGTAGTTGGGCTGGGTGGCGTGCTCATAGAGCATGTCCAAGATGGCGTCACTCTCGGCCCGGTCGAACCCCACCAGGTGGCTGGTGAAGTTCTGGTTGACGTTGAGATGGCGGCGCCCGGTGTCGGGATGCACGGCGATCACCGGACGCTCGACGCCGGGGTACTGCTCCCGGGTGCGGTCCACCAGCTCGCCGCCCGCCTTGGAGATGAACGCCTGACCCGGCCCCATGTCGTGCCAGGCCACCAGGCCCTCCAGCCGTTCCGCCAGGGCCTCGGACAGGCCGTCGTAGGCGGCGTACATGCTGGCGAACATGGTGTCGCCCCCGCGGGGAGGCATGTCCACGGCCCGCAGGCTGCCCACGATGGGGGCGTCGGGATCCCAGGTGACGTCGGTGTGCCATTTGTCCTGGTAGGGCGGATGGGCCTCGTCGTCGACGATGCGCTCCACCTTGGCCTCCAACGCCCCGGCCACCCGGCCGATGGGGTGGATGTAGGGCCGCCCCCAGGGGGCCAAGAGGGCCATCTGCTGGTCGTCGTCGATGGCCTGGTCGGGAAAGACCAACACCAGATGCTCCAACAGCAGCCTGTACAGCTCGTCCTGGGCGTCCGGGTCCCGCGGTTCTCGCAGGTCGATGTTGCCGACGCGGGCGCCGAGCACCCCGCCGATGGGTTCCACCTGCCATTGCGTCATGTCGGACACCTCCTAGAAAAACCCACGGCCTTGCACGGCTGCGCTGGCCATCCAGACCTCGAAGTCCTGGATGGACTGGGCCATGGCCTGGCCGATCAGGTCGAGCTTGCGCACCTGGTCGATGCGGGCGCCGGCCTGCTCCAGCTCCCGCTTGGACAAAATCTCCCCGAAGATCCCGCAGGCGTGGGCCAAGCAGATGATGACCACGTCGCGGGGGCTGGGGATGTCGTCGCTGAACAGCACCCCCATGATCCGCAGCTTGACCTCCCGCTCGGCCTCGCCGTCCACCAGGGGATACCGGCGCGACCGGAACACCCACAAGAAGCGGTCGTCCTCACGCTCGAGGATGCCCTTGTCCACCAGCCGTACCAGGGCCTCTTCCCGGATTTGCGGCCCTTGCCGGGCGAGCTGCTCCACCCAATGGCGGGCGTCGCTCTCCTCGCCCTCGGCGATCATGGCCAGGGCCGGATCCAACAGGCTGTCGCCCAGCGGGGTGGCATCCACCAGCATCAGGTTCTCCAGGTCGGTGTCGATGCGGTTCTCCATGGCCAGCTCCATCAGCACCGCTCCGGCCACTGCCCGGTCCATGGACGACTGGGGGATGCTGATGAACTTCCCGTCGTCGTCGCGCAACAAAAGGAGCATGATCTCCTCGACGAACCTCAGCATGAGCATCCTCCTTCTATCGGGACGGGCCGTGGGGCCGGGTCGTGCGGGCAAGCCGCCGTGGGGGCAGGTCTCACCAAGACGTTAGCGACAGGCGACGGTCGGTTCGCCCGTCCACGGTGAAATTCTGCCCGCCACGGCTGGCTGCCATGGTCAGTTGCCGGGGCCAATGGCCACGGCGGGTTGGCGGGGCTAATTGCCGCCCTCGGTGAGCTCCACGGTGCGACGGGCGAAGTCGTTGCCGTACACGTCGTAGCCCGCGGCCACCAGGTTGGCCACCGCCTCCTCGGCGATGTCGGTGCGGAAGGCACCGTCGTCGGGCGCGGCCGCCAGGATGCCCTGGGAGGTGGCCACCTCCACCGTCTGGTCGTAGAGGGCCTGGTCCATCACGCCCACCCCGCCGGGGGACGGCCAGATGAGGGCGTTGATCTCGTTCATCATCCACGCCTGGTGGGCGGGCCCACCGAACGGCGGGGAGGCGTTCACCACCACGTCGACGCACTCCTGGAAGTTGTCGCGGCAGTGGATCCAGCCCCGCAGCGACGCTTCCACGAAGCGCACCGCCGTGTCGCGGTATTCGGGGTCGTCCGCCAACCGGTCGGCGTCGGCCCAGATGGCGTCCTGCAGCATGGCCGTGCCCACGTCGTTCCAGTCGATGACGGTCAGGTCCTCGGGCTGGAACAACTCGCCGGTCTCGGGGTTGATGGTCTCCAACACCAGGGCATACTCGTTGTAGGTCATGGCCTGGGCGGCGTCGATGTCGCCGTTGATGAGCGCCGTCATGTTGAAGTCCTGCTGCACCAAGGTGACGTCGGACTGGGGATCCAGGCCCACGCTGACCAGCCCGGCGAAGAGCTCGAACTCGTTGCCGAAGCCCCAGTTGCCCACGTTCTTGCCCGCCAAATCGGCCGGACCATTGATGCCCGCGTCGGCGAAGGACACCTGCAGGGTACCGCTGCGCTGGAACACCTGGGCGATGTTGGTGATGTCCAACCCCTCCTCGCGGGGCACGAGCCCCCGTGGCACCCAGGAAATGGCGAAGTCGGCCCCCCCGGAGTCGAGCACCGTGGCGGGCACGATGTCGACACCGCCGTCGATGATGGTCACCTCCAGGCCCACATCCTCGTAGAAGCCCAGGTCACGGGCCGCAAAGTAGCCGGCGAACTGCGACTGGGGCACCCACTGGAGCTGCAACGAGACCTCACGGAGTTCCTCGGACTCCTCGGTGGCCGGTGCGGGGGCCTCGGTGGGCTCCGGGGTGGACGGTGCGGCCGTGGGATCGGGCTCGGGGGCGCTGTCATCGTCGTCGTTGCCGCATCCGGCCAGTACCAGGCCGAACACGACCAGCACGGCCAGCAGCCGCCACACGGTCCCTTTGGGCCCTTTGCGCATCCTGTTTGCTTTCATGGTTCACCACTGATCCGGAGATCATTCCTTTCTGGAGAGCGATTTGCCGGACGGCAAGCCGCGGTCTTGGTTGTTGGTCGACTAGGGGCGGTCACCTCGGGAGCGGATGAGTGCGTGCCACGGCATCGCCACCCGTTCCAGCACCGTGACCACCACGTACAGCACGGCGCCGATGCCGGTGCCCGCCAGCACCGCGGCCCAGGCGTCGTCGTAGCGGGTGAGGCCCGCCGATTGGGTGATCAACGGGCCCAGGGCGTCCTGGCGACCGCCGAAGTACTCGGCCACGATGGCGGCGATCACCGCCAGCGAGGTGGCCAGCTTGAGGGCGGTGAAGAAGTAGGGCAGGGCGTTGGGAATCCGCACCTCCCGGGTGATGCGAAAGCGCCCGGCGGCGTACGACTCCATGAGCTCGATCTGGCTGCGGTCCACCTGGGTGAGCCCCCGGGTGGTGTTGATGAAGATGGGGAAGAACACCAGCGCCACCACGATGGCCTGATTGGAGCGGGGGGAGGTGACCCCGAGCCAGTTGTTGAGGATCGGGGCCAAGGCGATGATGGGGATGGCGTTGACCGCCACCGCCAGGGGGGTGATGGTCTCATTGGCGGTGCGGAACCGGGTGACCAACAGGGCGGCCACCGCACCGAGCACCACGCCGGCCACCAGACCGGTGACCACCACGAAGCCGGTGATGCGGGCCCCCCGGTACACCACGTCCCAGTTGTGGATGAGCGCGCCCACGATCTCGCTCGGTGCGGGCAGCACGAACCCGTCGGGGTCGGTCCAACGCAGCACCGCCTCCCACAGACCGAAGATCACCACCCCGGTCACGAAGGGAGCCAAGAGGCGCTCGGGCGCGCTCATGCTTCTTCTTCTCGCAGGGCGGTGCGCACTTCGGTGACCTTGGCGAAGAAGGCGGGGTCGTCACGGGTGGCGGCGCTGCGTTCGCCGAGGTCGACGGGGATGGTGGCCGCGATCCGGCCCGGACGAGGTGACATCACCACCACCCGGGTGGACAGGTACACCGCTTCGGGAATGGAGTGGGTGACGAACACCAACGTGGTCCCGGTCTCCGTCCAGATGCGCAGGAGTTCGTCCTGCATGTGCTCGCGGGTCATCTCGTCGAGGGCCCCGAACGGCTCGTCCATCAGCAACAACGACGGGCGAAACGCCAGCGCCCGGGCAATGGCCACCCGCTGTTGCATGCCGCCGGACAACTCCGACGGATGGTGGCCGGCGAACTCCCCGAGCTTCACCAACTCCAGCATCTCGGTGGCCCGCCGGCGGCGATCGGACTTGGACCAACCCATCAGCTCCAGGGGCAACTCGATGTTCTTGACCACGCTGCGCCAGTCGAACAGCCCGGCGGTCTGGAAGGCCATGCCGTAGTCCCGGTCGAGGCGGGCCTGCTCGGCGGGCTTGGCGTTGACCAGCACCGACCCCGAGGTGGGGGCCACCAGCGAGGCGATCAACCGCAACAGGGTGCTCTTGCCGCACCCCGACGGGCCGATGAGGGTGACGAACTCCCCAGGGGCCACCGCCAGATCGATCTCGGCCAGGGCGTCCACCTGATTGGCCCGGCCCGGGTTGAACACCTTGGTGACCCCCTGGATGTCGATCACCAGCGAGGGCCCGGCGTCATCGGCAGGATCCGGCGCGGTCGGGGCGGCCACCTCGTCCACCGGGGGTTGCTCGCTCATGAGATCGACCCTTCGCCGTGACGGCCCACCACCACGCGCTCGGCCGCGCTGACCACCAGGAACACGAAGATCCCCAAAGCGGCGGCCCCCAGCACGCTGGCGAACAAGCGGTCGGGACCGGTGGTGTAGTTGAACGCCTCCCGCAGGATCCGCCGACCGAGGCCACCCTCCACTCCGGCGGAGATCTCCCCCACGATGGCCCCCACAATGCTGGCCGTCGCTGCGATCTTGAGGGCGGCGAACAGGTAGGGCAAGGAGGCGGGCAGGCGGAGACGCCACAGCGTCTGGCCCCAGTTGGCGGCGTAGGAGGCCATCAGCTCGGCGTTTTCGGGGCGCGGCGACTGCAGGCCCCGCAGTCCGTTCACCGCCACCGGGAAGAAGGTCAGGTAGGTGGCGATGACCGAGACCGACATCCAGTCCTGCCACTCCCACGGGAAGACATCGAAGTTCTTGCGCCCCCAGATCACCACGATGGGGGCGATGGCGATGAGCGGGATGGTCTGGCTGGCGATCACGAACGGGAGGAGCCCCTCCTCGAGACGTCGCCATTGGGCCAAGACCAAGGCGATGGCCATGCCGATCACCAGGCCCACTACGAAGCCGGCGAAGGCCTCCCGCAGGGTGAACAACGCCTCGTCGAACAGGATGAGCACGTAGATGCGGTCGCGGCCCCCGGGGACCTCGCCGAACTGGCCGATGATCTCACCCAGTGGCGGCATGTTCAGATCGTTGGAACGGGGCAGCATCGACCCCACCACCGGCCAGTCCTTCTGGTCGTCGTCGATGGCCTGACCGACCGCTTTGTACCCGGTGTAGAGCCCGGCGAGCAGGGCCAAGAAGACCACGAAGGTGACCGTCCGGCGTACCACCCGGCCCATGACGTCGCGGCGATCCTGTTGGGCCGCCCGCTGCCGCATGAGGTGGTCACGCACCAGGGGATCGCCGTGGCCCACAGAGGCGTGGGTGGCAGGGTCGGCGGCAGCGTCGGTGGTCGGGTCGACGGCAGGCTCGGCGGTCGGCATCGGGGGCTGGTCCTAGCCGTTCATGGCGGGGATGATCCGCTGACCGTAGGCGTTGAGGGTCTCGTCCTTCTGGTCGTGCATCAGGTAGATGGCGAACTGGTCCACCCCCAGGGACTCCAGCTCCCGGAGCCGGGCCAGATGGGACTGCTCGTCGCCGAGGAGGCAGAAGCGGTCGATGATCTCGTCGGGCACGAAATCGGTGTGGTCGTGGCCCGCCTTGCCGTGGCCGGAATAGTCGTAGCCCTGGCGGCCCGCGATGTAGTCGGTGAGGGCCTGGGGCACGCCGGCGCCCTGGTCGCCGTAGCGGGCCACCAGATCGGCCACGTGGTTGCCCACCATCCCACCGAACCAGCGGCACTGCTCCCGCTGGTGGGCCACGTCGGGGCCTACGTAGGCCGGGGCGGCCACGCAGATGTAGAGGCTGTCGGGGTCGCGGCCCGCGTCGGCGGCGGCCCGGCGCACGGCGGCGATGGTCCACTCGGCAATGGCCGGGTCGGCCAACTGCAGGATGAAGCCGTCGGTCTCGCTCCCGCACAACTGCAGCGCCTTGGGTCCGTAGGCGGCCATCAGCACCTTGAGTTCCGAGGCCCGGGCCCAGGGGAATTGCTGCTCGGTGCCGTTGTAGGTGGCGGTGCGCCCCTCGGCCAGGTCCTTGATCACCCCCATGGCCTCCCGCAGGGTGGCCAGGTTGCAGGGCGGACGACCGATGACCCGCAACGCCGAGTCGCCCCGGCCGATGCCGCACACCGTGCGGTTGCCGAACATGTCGTTGAGGGTGGCAAACAGCGACCCGGTGACCGTCCAGTCGCGGGTGCCGGGGTTGGTGACCATCGGACCCACCACCATGCGGTTGGTGGCCGACAGCATCTGGCTGTAGACCACGAAGGGCTCCTGCCACAGCACGTGGCTGTCGAACGTCCAGCCGTAGGAGAAGCCCAGCGACTCGGCCCGCCGGGCCAGGTCCACCACCCGCCACGCCGGGGGGTCGGTCTGCAAAACGACGCCGAAGTCCATGGTTACCCCCTCGCCGGGCCGTGGCCGGGTCGGCTCGGCCCCCGTTCACTCATTGGTCGGAAATCCCAGGTCGACCGCGCTGGTGGCCGGATCGGGCCAGCGGGAGGTGATCACCTTGGGCCGGGTGTAGAAGCGGATCCCCTCGGGGCCGTACATGGTGGTGTCGCCGAACAGGGAGTCCTTCCACCCGCCGAAGGAGTGGTAGCCCACCGGGACCGGAATGGGCACGTTGATGCCCACCATGCCCGCGTCGGCGTCCTCTTGGAACTGGCGGGCCGCCCCACCGTCGCGGGTGAAGATGGCGGCCCCGTTGCCCCACGGGTTGTCGGCGATCAGCCCCACCGCCTCGCCGTAGGTGTCGCAGCGCACCACGCACAGCACCGGGCCGAAGATCTCGTCCCGGTAGGCGTCCATGGCGGGGGTCACGTGATCGAGCAGCGACACCCCCAGGAAGAAGCCGCCGCCGTCGAAGCGGGCGCGGCGGCCGTCCACCACCACGGTGGCCCCCTGATCGGCGGCCCCGCCGACGTAGCCCGCCACCCGGTCCCGGTGCTCGGCGGTGATGAGCGGCCCCATGTCGGAGGCCGGGTCGGTACCGTCGCCGATGACCAGCTTCTCCATGCGCACCTTGATGGCCTCCACCAAGGGGTCGGCCACGTCACCCACGGCGGCCACCACCGAGATGGCCATGCACCGCTCCCCGGCGGATCCGTAGGCGGCCGACACCGCCGAGTCGGCGGCCAACTCGATGTCGGCATCGGGCAGCACCACCATGTGGTTCTTGGCCCCGCCCAGGGCCTGCACCCGCTTGCCGTGGGCGGTGCCGGTGGCGTACACGTACCGGGCGATGGGGGTGGAGCCCACGAAGCCGGCCGCCTTCACGTCGGGATGGGCCAGCAGCCGATCCACCGCCACCTTGTCGCCGTGGACCACGTTGAGCACGCCGGGGGGGAAGCCCGCCTCGCCGAACAGCTCGGCGATGAACAGCGGGGCCGACGGGTCGCGCTCGGAGGGCTTGAGCACGAACGTGTTGCCGCAAACGACGGCGTTGGGCACCATCCACAGCGGCACCATGGCCGGGAAGTTGAACGGGGTGATGCCCGCCACCACCCCGAGGGGGCGGCGCACCGAGTAGACGTCGACCCCGGTGGAGGCGGCCTCGTTGTGGCTGCCCTTGAGGTGCTCGGCCAGCCCACAGGCGAACTCGATGTTCTCCACGGCCCGGGCCACTTCGCCGCGGGCGTCGCTGTGGACTTTGCCGTGCTCGGCGGTCAGGCGGGTGGCGATCTCGTCGGCATTGTCCACCACCAGGTTGCGGAAGGCGAACATCAAAGCGGTGCGTCGGGCAATCGACGTGGCCCCCCAGTCCTCGAAGGCGGCCCGGGCCGAGGCCACCGCGGCGTCCACCTCGTCGGCCGAGGCCAACGGCACCTCGCCGGTCTGTTGCCCGGTGGCCGGGTTGTAGACCGCCGAGGTGCGCCCCGATGCCCCGGCCACCGGCCGGCCGTCGATCAAGTGGTGAATCTCTTGCATGCGTTCCTCCTGTAGACGCCCCTGGGCTCAGATGAGGTACGAGCTGAGGCCCCGGCGCAGGTACCGGCCGTCGCCCATGGCGCCCAGGTACCGGTCGTTGTCGATGATGACCTGGCCTCGGGACAGCACGGTGTCCACGTGGCCGGTGACCTCGAACCCCTCGTAGGCCGAGTGGTCGATGTTCATGTGGTGGTTCTCCACGCTGATGGTCCAGGTGGCCGCCGGGTCGTAGATCACCACGTCGGCGTCGGCCCCCGGTTGGATGGCCCCCTTGCGGGGGTAGAGGCCCATCATGCGCGCCGGGGTGGTCGAGCACAGCTCCACCCACCGGGGCAGGGTGATCTCCCCGGTGACCACCCCCTGGTAGATCATGTCCATCCGGTGCTCCACCCCGCCGATGCCGTTGGGAATGGCCCGGAAGTCGTCCACGCCCAACTCCTTTTGCTCCTTCATGCAGAACGGGCAGTGATCGGTGGACACCACCGCCAGGTCGTTGGTGCGCAGGCCCTTCCACAGTTCGTTCTGATGGTGCTCGTGGCGGGGCCGGATGGGGGTGGAGCACACGTAAGCGGCGCCGTCCCAACCCTGGTCGAGGTGCTCCTCCAGGCTGAAGTACAGGTACTGGGGGCAGGTCTCGGCGAACACGTTGGCCCCGTCGTTGCGGGCGATGGCCACCTGCTCGAGGGCCTGCTTGGCCGACAGGTGCACGATGTAGAGGGGGGCGGCGCCCACCTTGGCCAACTGGATGGCCCGGTGGGTGGCCTCCGACTCGAACTCGGCCCGGCGCACGTAGCCGTGGTTCACCGGGTCGGTCTCGCCCCGCTCGAAGGCCTGCTGGGCCAACACGTCGATGGCGATGCCGTTCTCGGCGTGCATCATCAACAGCCCGCCGTTGCCCGCGCACTGCTGCATGGCCCGCAGGATCTGGCCGTCGTCGCTGTAGAAGACGCCGGGGTAGGCCATGAACAGCTTGAAGCTGGTGACCCCCTCGTTCACCAGCAGGTCCATCTCCTTGAGGGCGGCGTCGGTGACGTCGCCGATGATCATGTGGAAGCCGTAGTCGATGGCGCAGCGACCCTCGGCCTGCTCCATGCGGGCGTCGAAGCACTCCCGCACGTCGAGGCCGTAGCTCTGGGTGGCGAAGTCCACGATGGTGGTGGTGCCCCCCCAGGCGGCCGCCCGGGTGCCGGTCTCGAAGTCGTCGGAGGCCACGGTGCCCCCGAACGGCAGCTCCATGTGGGTGTGGACGTCCACCCCGCCGGGGACCACCAGCTTGCCGGTGGCGTCGATCACCCGGTCGGCCCCGCCCTCGGCAGCCACCGCCAATGCCGATCCCGGTTGCAGCACCCCGGCGATGACCTCACCGTCGATCAGCACCTCGGCGGGGTCGGCCCCGGTGGAACTCACCACCGTTCCGTTCTTGATCAGCGTGGTCATGGTGCTTGCCTCCCTGTCGAACTCGCCGTCATTCCCGACCGTCGATCTCGGCGATGGTGTCCACCAGGGCGGCCACCCCTTCGTCGATCTCGGCCTCGCTCACGTCCAGCATGGGGGTGATGCGGATGGCGTTGCCGTACAGGCCGCCCTTGCCCACCAACAGGCCCCGCTGTTTGCAGCCCTCCAGTATCCGGCCCGCCCGGTCGGCGTCGGGCTCGATGCCGCCGGGCACCACCATCTCGATGGCCTGCATGAGCCCCCGGCCCCGCAACTCGGCGATCCACGGCGTGCGGTCCACCACCGGGGCCAGGGCGTCGCGGAGTCGCCCGCCCATGCGCCGGGCGTTGCCCTGCAGGTCGTTGTCGCGTACGTAGCGCAGGGTGGCCAGCCCGGCCGCGGTGGACAGCGGGTTGCCGCCGAAGGTGGAGAAGCTCAGCTTGGTGATGGTGTCCATGATCTCGGCCCGGGCCACGATGCCCGCCAGCGTGATCCCGTTGCCCACCCCCTTGGCGAAGGTCAACATGTCGGGCACGATGTCGTGGGCCTGGTAGCCCCAGAAGTGCTCGCCGGTGCGCCCCCAGCCGGTTTGCACCTCGTCGCTCACGAACAGGATGCCCCGGTTGGCCAGCACTTTGTGCAGCGACCCGAAGAAGCCGTCGGGGGGCGTGGCGAAGCCGCCCACCCCCTGGATGGGCTCGGCGATGAGGCAGGCCACGTCGCCGGTGGTCGCCATGTCGATGATCTGGCGGAGGTCGTCGGTGCAGGCCTCGGTGAACTCGTCGTCGTCGAGGTGGCGGAAGGGGCTGCGCAGCCGGTAGGCCCCGTGGACGAAGTTCACCGACAACCCCGACAGGGCGGTGGACAGCCACGACGAGTGCGAGGTGATGGCCTGGGCGGTGAACGAGCGGCCGTGGTAGCTGTTGCGCATGGCCAGCACTTCGTTGGAGTTGCGGTAGCTGGTAGCCAACAACATGGCGGTGTCGTTGGCCTCCGACCCCGAGGTGGTGAAGAAGACCCGGGCGTCGGGGATGCCGCTGATGGCGGCGATCTCCTCGGCCAGTTCGATCATGGGCTCGCTGAGGTAGAGCGTGGAGGTGTGCAGCACCTTGGCGGCCTGGTGTTGGATGGCCTCGGTGACCGCCGGGTTGTTGTGCCCCACCATGGTGGTGAGCACGCCGCCGAAGAAGTCCAGGAAGCGGTTGCCCTCCACGTCCCACACGTAGCCCCCCTGTCCCCGGTCGATGCTGATGGGATCGGCGTAGAGCGGCTTCAGGTAGGAGGGCAGCACCGCCCGGTAGCGCTGGTGCAGGTCGGCGTTGGTGGTCACGGGAGGGGGCCTAGGCCTCGGTGAGCGGGCCGTACATATCGGGGCGGCGGTCGCGGTAGAAGGCCCACTGGGCCCGGACCTCGTCGATCATGGCGAAGTCCAGGTCGCGGATCACCAGCTCCTCGTTCTGGTCCGAGGCCGGATCATCCACGAACTGGCCGCGGGGGTTGGCGAAGTACGAGGTGCCGTAGAAGTCGTTGTCGCCCAACGGCTCCACGCCCACCCGGTTGATGGCCCCCACGAAGTACATGTTGGCCGCGGCCGACGCCGTCTGTTCGAGCTGCCACAGGTAGGCCGACAGGCCCCGGCTGGTGGCCGAGGGGTTGAACACGACCTGGGCGCCGTTGAGCCCGAGCGCCCGCCACCCCTCGGGGAAATGGCGGTCGTAGCAGATGTACACGCCGACCCGGCCCACCGCAGTGTCGAACACCGGGTAGCCCAGGTTGCCGGGGCGGAAGTAGAACTTCTCCCAGAAGCCCTTCACCTGGGGGATGTGGGTCTTGCGGTACTTGCCCAGGTAGGTGCCGTCGGCGTCGATCACCGCCGCGGTGTTGTAGAGGATGCCCGGCTGCTCCTCCTCGTACATGGGCAGCACCATCACCATGCCGTGGCGGGCGGCGATCTCCTGGAATCGCTTGGTGGTGGGGCCGTCGGGAATGGCCTCGGCGTAGCGGTAGTACTCGGCCTCCTGCACTTGGCAGAAATAGGGGCCGTAGAACAGCTCCTGGAAGCACATGACCTGGGTGCCCGCAGCCGCCGCCTCGGCCGTGTACTTCTCGTGCTGGTCGATCATCGACTCCTGGTCGCCGGTCCAGGCGACCTGCACGATGGCTGCTCTGACCACGTCGGACATGGGGCACCTCCGAAGCTCTCCGGCGACGCCGACGAGGGCCACGTCTCGACGGCACGGCCTTGAGGAATAAACCCCCGATTCTTGCTGATGGCGAGGCCCGGAATCAAGAGGCCTCTCGCCCGCCTGCGGCTGGGTTCGGCTGGGTTGGCCCTGTCCGGCTACCCCGAGGAGACGGGGTGGTGGACGCGGTTCGGCGGCTACGAGGAGACGGGGTGGGCCAGCACCCGGTCGAGTTCGGCGTGCATGTTCACCAGGCGGCAGTCGAAGTCGCCCAACACCAGCTCGTCGATGCCGTCGGAGGCCATGCCGGCCTGCACCCGGCCGATGCCGTCGAGGTCCTGGTTCACCACCTCGGCGATGACCGTGCCCTCGGGGAACTCGATCATCTCCGGGGGCGGGCCGGCGCCGTTGTGCGATCCCAATCGGTGGAACAACCAGAAGTCGAAGTGGGAGCGTCCGGGGTGGTCGCCGGGGCGGGCCCGGAAGATGGTGAACAGGTCGCTGTGCACGTTCAACACCACGTTGGGGAATACCAGGTAGTGGTAGTCGTCGAGGATCTGCTCGTCGTTGTAGTGGGTGAAGTCCACCCCTTCGGCGGCCGCCCGACCGCGCACCTTGTCCACCGCCCAGTCCCGGGCGCTGCGGCCGTCCAGGTCGGGGTGGTCGCCCGGCGCCATCCCCAGCATGGAGCTGTAGTTGTCCACGAAGGCCTGGGCCACCTGGGCCTGGTCGGCGTCGGGGAACCGGGGCGATCCGACCCCCAGGGGGATCTTCATCATGGAGTGGCCCCGGTCCCACAGTTCGTAGGTGGTGTTGAGGGCGTCCATGAACCCCCGCAGCCCGGGGTGCAGGCCCTCCACGTGGTAGGCCTCGTTGAAGGCGTCCACCGTGGTCTTCCAGTTGCCGGCCAGCGGAATGGTCCACGAGGCGGTGAGGGTTCGTTCGTCCAGCTTGAACGGGGCCAGGGTGGACGGCACCGGGTCGAGGAACTCCTCCAGGTCGGGGCCGTCGGGCGTGGGGTTGATGAACACCATCTGGTGCCACACCCCCAGCCGCACGGGGGCCAGCGACAGGTCGTCGTTGGCGATCACGCCGAAGTTCTTGCGGTACACCACCTCTCGCAGGGAGCCGTCGAGGCCGTAGCACCAGTCGTGGAAGCCGCAGCGCAGCTCGTCGGCGTGGCCCTTGCCCTCGCACAACCGGAACCCCCGGTGGCGACAGGCGTTGTGGAAGGCCCGTAACTCGCCGTCGTGGTCGCGCACCACCAGATAGCTCTGGTCGCCGATGCGGTACTCGCACCAGTCGCCGGGCTCGGCCACGTCGGTGGTCAAACAGGCGAGCTGCCAGGTGGCGGGCCACAGCCGCCGCCGCTCCAGGGCGGCGAACTCCTCCTCCAGGTAGCGGCCCTTGGGCAACCGGGCCGGGAGACCCGCGCCGTCGCCCGCCCGGAGGCGGTACCGATCGAACTCTGGTGCCTTGGTGGGGGCGGCCTTGGTGGTGGCGGCCGGGCTCATCGGTACCGGTCGAGGTCTGGTGCGGGGGCGGCCTTGGTCATCGAGCGCCGCGCACCAGGCGTCCGGGGCGGGCGCCGGTGTCGGAGCCGTGGCTGCGGGTGACCTCCCCGGCCACCAGGGTGGCCACGTAGCCCACGGCTTCCTGGTCGAGGCGGCGACCCCCGGCGGGCAGGTCGTGGACCACCCTCGGCGAGCGCAGGGTCAACGCCTGGTGGTCGATCACGTTCACGTCGGCCCGCTTGCCCACCTCCAGGGTGCCCCGGTCGCCCAGCCCGTACAGGGCGGCGGTGTCGTGGGTCTGCTTCTTCACCACCCACTCCAGGGGGAGTTGCTCGCCCCGGCTGCGGTCGCGGGTCCAGTGGGTGAGCATGAAGGTGGGGATGGAGGCGTCGCAGATCATGCCGCAGTGGGCGCCCCCGTCGGACAGGCCCGACACCCCGGCGGGATGCAGGAGCTGCTCGCGAATGACGTCGTGGTTCTCCTCGAAGTAGTTGAACATGGGCAGCATCATCAGGGCGTGGCCGTCGTCCTCCAGGCACAGGTCGTAGAGCATCTCCATGGGTTCCACGCCCCGAGCCTCGGCCAGAGCCGCCACCGTGCGGTCACCGGTGGGCTCGTAGTCGGGCGGATCGCCGATCACGTACAGCCGGTGGAGCATCCTGGCCACCAGGGCGGGCATCTGGTCGAACAGCACGTTGGGGTTGGGCGGCAGGTCGTCTTCGGCCAGGATGGCCTGGCGGACCGCCGGGGTGCGGAGTTCGGCCACCAGCTCGTCGAAGGGCAGGTGGGCCCGGGAGACGAAGTTCGGGCGCTTGGCGAAGGCGTGATTGGTCTGCAGGCCGATCAGCATCCCGAACGGGCGGCCGGCGATCTGGGGATACACCCGGGCGCCCTCGTCGGTGGCCCGCAGGGACTCGTCCATCATCTCCCGCCACAGGTCGGGGGCCCCGTCCACCTGCAGGAGGGCGAACGACACCGGCACGTCGAAGCGGGCCGACAGCCGCCGCATCCAGTCCATTTCCTTGGGCGGGGCCACCAAGTCGAGCCCGGCGGCTCCGGCGGGGGCCAGCTCGAACACCCCGGCCCCGGCGTCGGCCAGGGCCCGGCCCAGCCCGAACAGCTCGTCCTCGGCGGCGAACGTGCCCGGCACCGGCTCGCCGTCGATGGCCCGGTGGCCCAGCGTGCGGGAGGTGGACACCCCCAGCGCCCCGGCCTCCAGGGCCTCCCGGCTTATGGCGTACATGGCCTCGATGTCGGCGGGGGTGGCGGGCTCGTTGCGGGCCCCCCGCTCGCCCATCACGTAGCCCCGCACCGCCCCGTGGGCCACCTGGGTGGCCACGTCGATGGACAGGCGGCGCTCGTCGAGCACGTCCAGATACTCGGGGAAGGTCTCCCACCCCCACGAGATGCCCTCCGACAGGGCGGCGCCGGGGATGTCCTCCACCCCTTCCATGAGCTGGATGAGCCATTCCTCGGTGCCGGGCCGCACCGGGGCGAACCCCACCCCGCAGTTGCCCATGACCACGGTGGTCACCCCGTGGCCCGACGACGGCTGGAGCTTCTCGTCCCAGGTCACCTGGCCGTCGTAGTGGGTGTGGCAGTCCACGAAGCCCGGTGTCACCACCAGGCCGTCGGCGTCGATGGTGGTGGCCGCTTCGGGGGCCGGGCCGCCGCTGCGGTCCACCACGGCCACCTTGCCGTCCTTGATGCCGATGTGGCCGGTGAACCGGTCGGCCCCGGTCCCGTCCACCACGGTGCCATTGGCAATCACCTTGTCCAGCACAGCACTACCTCCCCCTTGTCCGGCCCGTTGTCCGGATTGGCCCTTGGTGGGCCTAGTTTGTCGCCGTTGACGGCTGGTTGTCGACTACTGGTTGCCGGTTAGTGGCCGTTGGTGGCCCCGGCCCGGAGCAGCTTGCCGGGAGTGGCCCCGGTGGACACCCCGTGGCGGCGGGTCACCACGCCGCTCACCATGGTGGCCACGTACCCGGTGGCCTGCTGGTCGAACCGCTGTCCGCCGGCGGGCAGGTCGGCCACCAACTTCGGCGGGTGCAGCGTGAGCCGGTCGTGGTCGATGATGTTCAGGTCGGCCTTCATGCCCGGCTCCAGGGTGCCCCGGTCGGTCAGGCCGAACAGCCGAGCGGTGTCACGGGACTGCTTCTGCACCACGTACTCCAGCGGAAGCCGCTCGCCCCGCCGGCGGTCGCGGGCCCAGAAGGTGAGCAGCCAGGTGGGCATGGAGGCGTCGCAGATGGCCCCGCAGTGGGCACCGCCGTCGGACAGCCCCGACACCCCCGAGGGGTGCAGGAACATCTCCCGCACGGCATCGGCGTTGCCGTCGCTGTAGTTGAGGAACGGGAACAACAACAGGGCCCGCCCGTCGTCCTCCAGCAGGAGTTCGTACAGCAGGTCTTCGGTGTCGCGCCCCTGGGCCTCGGCGATGGCGGCCACCGACCGCTCCGGGCCGGGCTCGTAGTCGGGCGGGTCGCCCAGCACATAGATGCGTTGAAGCTGGGTGCCCATGTACTCGGCGAACGGGTTGGTGAACGAACTCGACTCGGCCAGGATGGCCGCCTTGCGCTCGGGTCGGCGGAGTTCGGCCACCAGCTCGGCCAGGGGCAGCTCGGCGATCTCGGCGAAGCTGGGGCGGCTGCTGAAGGCGTGGTTGGTCTGCAGCCCGATGAGCACGCCGTTGCAGCGGGGGGCCACCTGGGGGTGGAGTTGGGCGCCCTCGGCGGCGGCGTCGGCCGACAGATCCATGATCTCCCGCCACATCCCGGGGGCGGCGTCGATCTGCACCAGGGCGAAGGTGACCGGGCGGCCGGTGGCGGCCGACAGGCGGCGCATCCAGTCGACCTCCTTGGCCGGGGCGGCCAGGTCCTCGCCGACCACGCCGGCGGGGGCCAGCTCGTACAGGCCGTGGCCCACCTCGGCCAGGGCCTCGCCGATGCCGAACAACTCGTCCTCGGCGGCGAAAGTGCCGGGCACCGGTTCGCCGTCGATGGCTTTGTGGGCGATGGTGCGCGACGTGGAGAAGCCGAAGGCCCCGGCCCGCAGGGCGTCGGCCACGATCTCGCGCATCTGGGCGATGTCCTCGGGGTTGGCCGGTTCGTTGCGGGCGCCCCGCTCCCCCATCACGTAGGCCCGCACGGCGCCGTGGGGCACCTGGCAGCCGATGTCCATCGACAAGGGCTTGCGCTCCAGGGCGTCGAGGTACTCGGGGAAGGTCTCCCACTCCCAGGTGATGCCCTCCGAAAGGGCGGCGCCGGGGATGTCCTCCACCCCCTCCATGAGCTGGATGAGCCACTCCTCGGTGCCGGGTCGCACCGGGGCGAACCCCACCCCGCAGTTGCCCATCATCACGGTGGTCACCCCGTGGTGGGCCGACGGCTCCAGCACCGGGTCCCAGGTCACCTGGCCGTCGTAGTGGGTGTGGCAGTCCACGAAGCCCGGCGTCACCACCAGGCCGTCGGCGTCGATGATCTCGTCGGCCCGGAGGTCGGGGTTGCCCCCGGCGTACACCCCGGAGATGCGGTCCCCGTCGATGGCCACGTCGCCCACGAACGGCTCACCCCCCGTCCCGTCCACGATCAAACCACCGGAGATCACCACGTCATGTGCCATCGCCCCATCCTAGGCCTCCTCACCCACCCCCATCCCACCCCGCACGGGGTCGGCAGGCCCGGCCTTCGGCGGCCCGCACCGTGCCGGGCGGGGGTGGGGTAGCATCTCGCCATGGCTGAGATCGCCGTGTATCACAACCCTGGTTGAGGCAAGTCCCGGGGCGCGCTGGAGATTCTCGAGGCGCGCGGCGTCGAGTTCGACGTCATCAAGTACCTGGACACCCCCCTCAGCCGGTCCGACCTGGAGCGGTTCCTGGAGATGCTGCCCAACGAACCCTCCGAGCTGGTTCGGCGCGACAACCACTTCAAGCAACTCGGGCTGGACATCGACGACTATCAGGAGGCCGATGCGGTGATCGACCTGTTGCTGGAGCACCCCAAGCTGATGCAGCGCCCGGTGGTGGTGCGGGGTGACCGGGCGGTGATCGCCCGGCCCTCGGAGCTGGTCGAAGAGCTGTTGTGACCACGACACCGGTGACGGCGCGCTCGGGGGGAGAAATGCTGGTGGCGGGCCCCGGCGGGCTGCCCTTCCCGGTGGCCGCGGTGTGGCGGCGGGCGCTGGCCCGGCTCATCGACGCCATCACCGTGTTCTTCATTCAGTGGATGCTCACGGTGATCCAGTTGCTGTGGTTCATGGACGACGTGTCCACCCGCTGGCAGCCCGACCCCTGGGGGCGGGCGTCGGCCGCCGTGCTGGTGTACGTGTTCTTCCACTTCGTCTACACCATGGTGTTCCTGCGCTGGAACGAGGGGCAGACCCCGGCCATGGACCTCATGAACCTCCGGGCGGTGCGCACCGCCGACGGCAGCCATCTCGGGCTGGGCCGGTGTGCGCTCCGCTGGCTGGTGGGCGGGGCGTCGTGGGCGGTGCCGCCGGTGCTGTTCGGCGGGCTGGTGGTGAACGCCGCCACCTACTTGCCGGTGGCCTTCGACCGCCGTCGCCGCACGGTGTCGGATTGGCTGGCGGGTACCACGGTGATCGCGTACGACCGCGACAAGGAGGATCCCGGCGACCAGCCCGACGAGGTGCTCGACGAGTTCGGCCGACCCCTGTCGGTTCGGGCCCAGATTCGGCGCAAGTACGGGCTGTTGGGGATCTTCGGCGGCATCGGTGATCTGCCCGGCCGCCGCCGCAATCAGCCCCCCGCCGGCCGCCAACCGTCTCGGGATTCCCGGCGGCGCCAAGATTCGCTTACCATGTCGGCCACAACCAGGTCGGCATCGACACGACCGGGAGGCGGCGCCACCGAGGCCCGCCGCCCCGGGTCGGTCGGAGAACAACGGGGGGAGAGCCGTGGAAGCTGAGCGTCCGCTGCTGGAGGTGGAGAACCTCCGCACCTATTTCGACACGCCCAGGGGAATCCTCAAGGCGGTCGACGGGGTGAGCTTCTCGTTGGACAAGGGAGAGACCATCGGCATCGTGGGCGAGTCGGGGTCGGGCAAGTCGGTGCTGGTGCGGTCGATCATGAACATCTTGACCAGCAACGCCATCGTGCCCGACGGCTCCGAGGTGTTCTTCGACGGCAAGGACACCCGCAACCTGAGCCGCAGCGAGGCCAAGCACTTCTGGGGTACCCAGATGGCCATGATCTTCCAGGACCCGATGACCTCGCTCAACCCGGTCAAGAAGGTGGGGGTGCAGATCACCGAGTCGATCCGCTACCACCTCGGGGCCTCCAAGCAGGAGGCCATGGACCGGGCGCTGGAGCTGATGGTGCAGGTGGGCATCCCCGAGCCCCGCAAGCGGCTCCGGGAGTATCCCCACCAGTTGTCCGGCGGGATGCGCCAGCGGGTCACCATCGCCATTGCCTTGGCCTGCAACCCCAAGCTGCTGATCGCCGACGAGCCCACCACCGCGCTGGACGTGACCGTGCAAAAGCAGATCCTCGACCTTTTGGGCTCGCTGCAGGACGAGCTGGGCATGGCCATGATCCTCATCACCCACGACCTCGGCGTGGTGGCCGGCCGGGCCCGGCGCATCGGGGTGATGTACGCCGGGAAGATGGTGGAGACGGCCGACACCACCACGCTGTTCCACCACATGAACCACCCCTACACCGAGGCACTGTTCAAGTCGATCCCCCGGGTGGAGCACCAGAGCCACACCCGCCTCGACGCCATCAGCGGCCGCCCGCCCGACATGGTGCTGGAGCTGGTGGGCTGCCGGTTCGCCCCCCGGTGCCGTTATGCGCAGGAGCGGTGCCTCACCGAGGAGCCGGAGCTGTTCGACACCGGCCAGACCGGCCACCGCCAGGCCTGCTTCTACCCGGTGGGGTCGACGGAGAACGCCCAGGCGCTGGCCGCCAACCAGGAGTCCGGGATCACCGCCGCGGGCTTGGACCTGACCGCCGCCGCGGTGTCCTAGCGCGGCAAGCACCCAATCGAGGAGGACTCAGCAATGGCTGGAACAGGCAAGGCCCACATGAGGGGCGATCAGGCCCTGGTGTCGGTGGAGGACCTGGTGGTGGAGTTCCCCGCCGGTAGACGAGCGGTGGTCCACGCCGTGTCGGGCATCAGCTTCGACATCCTGGAGGGCGAGACCCTGGGCGTGGTGGGCGAGTCGGGCTGCGGCAAGTCCACCACCGGTCGGGCCATGATGCAGTTGCCGTCCCCCACGTCGGGATCGGTGCGCTTCGACGGGGTGGAGATGACCGATCTGTCCAAGGAGGACCTGCGCCGGACCCGCACCCGGATGCAGATGATCTTCCAGGACCCGATTTCGTCGCTGAATCCCCGGCGCAAGGTGAAGGACATCGTGGCCGAGGGCTTGTCGATCTGGCACAACGACAGCGGTGCCCAGTCGTCCCAGAAGGTGAACGAGGTGCTCGACGCCGTGGGGCTCGACCCCGAGGTGGTGTCCGACCGGCGGCCCCACCAGTTCTCCGGGGGCCAGTGCCAGCGCATCTGCATCGCCCGGGCCCTGGTGCTCGACCCCAAGGTGATCATCTGCGACGAGCCGGTGTCGGCCCTCGACGTATCGGTGCAGGCCCAGATCCTCAACCTGCTGGAGGAGATGAAGGACCGTTACGGGCTGACGCTGGTGTTCATCGCCCACGACCTGGCCGTGGTCAAGAACGTGTCCGACCGGGTGGTGGTGATGTATCTGGGCAAGGTGTGCGAGGTGGCCGGCCCCGACACCCTCTACGCCCATCCCGCCCACCCCTACACCGACGTGCTGCTGGCCTCCATTCCCGAGCCCGACCCCGACCAGCCGGTGTCCGACCGCCAGATCACCGGCGAGCTGCCGTCGCCCATCAACCCGCCGTCGGGATGTCGGTTCCGCACCCGGTGCGAGAAGGTGCAGGACTTGTGCTCCACCGAGGAGCCGGAACTCCGGGAGATCGCCCCCGACCACTACGTGGCCTGCCATTTCCCCAATGAGGTGCCCGTCAGCGTCAACGGCAACGGCGCGTAGTCGCCGACCCTGTTGCTACAGGGCTACAGGGTCGCTACAGGGTGTAGCGGTAGACGTTGGTGTCGCGAACCTCGAAGCCGAGGCGCAGATAGAGGCGGTTGGCGGCTTCCCTCGAGGGGCGGGAGGTGAGGTCCACGGTCACTGCGCCGGCTCGTTGTGCCATCTCCAACGCCACCTCGTTGAGGGCGCGGCCCACGCCCAGGCCGCGGTGGCTCTCGTCCACCACCACGTCCTCGATGATGGCCCGCAACCCGGTGGGGATGCGCACCACCACCAGGGTCAGGCTGCCAACGATGTCGCCGTTGCCGGAGCGGGCCACCAACAGCCGGGTGGCGTCCGAGGCGACAATCTCGCCCAGGGCCTCAGCCGACGGCGGGGGGTTGGACGACGACAACTGCGGGGTCAGTCGCCGGAAGGCCTCCTCCAGCTCGGTGTTGACCTCGGTGGCCTCGGTGACCTCAACCGCCATGGCGGGAGACTACCGACCCGGAGGCTCGTCGGCATTCACCCAGAACACGTCACCCGATGCCGCTGAGTCCAAGAAGGAGAACCGGGGCGGGGGGCGATAGTTTGGGCGGGTGCCGTTGACCACCTGGCTACGAGGGACACCCGGCGGGCGACCGGCCCTGGTGGCCGCGTTCACCGGGTGGAACGATGCGGGCGACGCCGCCTCGGGGGCCTTGGCGTGGCTGGCCGCACGTTGGGAGACCAGCGATCTGGCCACGCTGGATCCCGAACCCTTCTACGACTTCGCCGACACCCGCCCCCAGCTCCAACTCAACGACGACGGCACCCGCTCGCTCATCTGGCCCAGCAACGACCTGCTGGCCGCCACCATCCCCGGCGTCGAAACCGCCGACGGCGACGACACCGAGGTTGCCTTGCTGGTGGGCACGGAGCCGCAACTCAAGTGGCGGACCTTCAGCCAACAGATCGTGGAGATGGCCCGACGGCTCGACAGCCCCATGGTGGTCACCGTCGGGGCCTTGCTGGCCGACGTACCCCACACCCGACCCACCCCCATCTACGGCAGCAGCGACAATCCGGCCGTGGCCGAACAACTGGGGCTCACACCGTCGGCCTACGAGGGACCCACCGGCATCGTGGGAGTGCTCCACAACGCCTGTTCCCGAGCGGGACTGCACACCGCCTCGCTGTGGGCGGCGGTGCCGGGCTACGCCTCGGAGATCCCCTCTCCCAAGGCCTCGCTGGCCCTCATACGCAGGCTGGGGACGCTGCTCGACATCTCACCCGAAACTTCCGAGCTGGAGGAAATGGCCGAAAGCTACGAACGTCACGTGTCCGAGTTGGCCGCCCAAGCCGACGAGACCTCCGACTACATCGCCCAACTGGAGAGCGCCTACGACCAACAGGCCGAGGAATCCGACGAGATGGACGACATGAGCTCCACCGACCCCGACGAACTCGTCCACCAAATCGAACAATTCCTCCGCGACCAACCCACCTGACCTCCCCCCGTGCCCGACAACCAGAGCAACGAAGACGACACAGCCCAAGCCCCAGCAGACCTCGCCGGACAGGTCCGGGACATCACCGTCAGCGGCCTACCCCCCGGCTACGACTACAAGGCAACCCGCCACGCCGATGTCATTCTCAAGGAGGCCTTTCCCAACCGATTTCACGACCTGAGAAGGGCACTGGAGCAATTCAATCCCACTCTCGATGAACTTAGAAGGGGCGGGGGTGGAAGAACTGTCTTCGTGAAGCGGTTCGATGAGTCTCTGGCTACTCAACTCGAGCAAGACACCAGAATCTGGGGTAAGCAGAAAATCTCCATCGAAAAGGCAATTGGATTCGAAGGCAACCTGACACCTGTGTCGAAAGTAAGGAGCCATGAGATCGATATGTTCGGCCTCGGATCCCTGGAGCAGCCACTTCCTGGCATCGCGGTAGAGATGGAATGGAACAACAAGGATCCCTTCTTCGATCGTGACCTCATCAACTTCCAAGCACTTCACCACGAGGGGGCAATCGCCGTCGGGGTCGTTGTCACCCGAGGTAGAGGTCTTCAAGACCTCATTTCGGGCGTCATACAGAGCAAGGATGGTGGGTTCAAGTACGGTGGATCCACCACCCACTGGGACAAACTGATCCCCAGAGTCAACCTCGGTGGCGGTGGCGAGTGTCCGCTTCTGCTCATAGGCATTCTGCCCGAACGCATCCAAGGCATCGAGCTGGCCGAGAGAGTCCGGGCGAAATTGGATGAAGCTGAAACACTGAGAGCGTCGTGGCGTGACACTTTTGCTAGTTGGGAAGAAGCCAAGCCAATCTATGAGGAAATGCGTAGAGAGGCGTTTGGCCTCATGCCACCTGTTGGAAGCGAGTGAAATTATGGAGGCTCGATTGCTCAGCGATAGGCAGGGTAGGTCTGGCCTCTTGGGGTGACGCCCTCTTCAGCTTCAAGGCCCCAGGAGACCCAGCCTGCTCTTGGGTAGCGGGCGAACATTTCCAGGTAGGGGCCAGGGGAACAGCCTTCAATGATCTCATATTGCTCATCGGGCTTGCGCGAATGCTCCCGCTTGCGGGTTTCGATCATGTTCACCTGGCTGCGGCCGGGTGCCAGGGTTCTCATGCTGCCCCGGACCCCGAACAAGATCAGCTCGGTGACGTTACGGAAGTAGAACCCGACTCCTCTACCGTCGGGCCCACCGTCCTTGCGTCGCTTGGCCCACACGATGTTCGACTTGTAGGTGAAGCCCCAGGACTCCATCACCTGCAGCCCGTCGGCTATCAGCGCGTTCGGCACCCACAGATAGAGGTGTGCCTTGTCGGACACGATCTCCGGAAGGGGAAGGGCCCGAATCTCGGCAGTGGTCATCGTGTCGTACCGGGAGAGCCGCCGATGCTCGGGGGCGACCTTGCCGGTGCGGTTCATGAACCGCCAGGGTGGATCAGCGAGGACCGTGGAGAACGGCCCTCCCTCCAGCAAGCGAAGATCGTCGGCCACTGGCAAGGCCCCTGGCTTCGGCTCGGCCGCCGCAGCCAACTCTTCCCTCGACTTGGGCAACACCCGGATTTCGTGTCCCAGCACATCGGCCAGAGCGGCCAGGGTGGAAATCTGCGGGTTGTGACCGTTGCCGGAAAGCAGCCGCCGGACCGATGCGGGCTGCGTGCCGGCCAGCCGGGCCAACTCGGACTTCGACAGCCCCGCCCTGCGGCGGGCGTCGTCCAACTCCGTCAACAACACGTTCGAGGCCATCTGATTCTGACCGTAACACCTGAGTTACGTCTCCTGGGGTATTTGGGGGGCGCTTCCGAGCCCGAGTGAGAGCGCCACCATACAGACGCCCGGTGACAGCTTGCGCGCTCCCTGCCACGCGACACGTTTCTGCCGCCCGGCACCTCACCGGATTTCGGGGTCCGGGCCGTCGGAGAAGGCCCAGCCGATAACCCGAGCGGCGCGAGCAGGCCTGCTCTTGGGTGCCGACGCAAGCCGCTTGCGGAAGAGCTCTTCAAGGTTCTCAACGGCAGGCGGGGCGTCGGCCCAAACCAGCTCGTCGTAGCCTTCTGGCTTCAGGGGGGCGCCCTCGCCATCTGGGATCATCCCGTAGAGGTCCCAGGATCGGTACCTGATCATGTCGCGGACCACAGGATGCGTGTCGGTGGTCTTGGCGAGGAAAGCCGGGGTGCAACACACGTTCCACAGGGCCGTGTAGGAGTGAGGATCCTTTGAGGTCGGCCAGACGTGGTTGAACTGCACGTCCGGCCCCTTCTTACGCTGTGCCGCCCACAAGAACACACGAGTCGGTGTGGTGTTGTCGTCGTAGAGCACGGTCCCATGGGGCGGCAGTTCGGCGATCTCATCGCGCCTGGTTGCGTCGCGCACCACGGGGAAGATCGCCTTGCCCTCGGACTGTTCCACTGTTGCAGGATCGAGGAAGATCGTATGGGCAGCCACCGCAGCCTCGACCGAGCGGTAGCCGGCGCCCGCCAACACCTCATCGAGGAGCTTCGCCCCATCCTGAATCACCGGTCTGGACCCTCGACGGCCGGACGCTGACAGCCGAAATGGTGCCGAGCCTCCCGCCTCAGTCCCGCCCACCGACCCAGCAGTTGGATCCAGGGCTGCCCTGCGGTACTGCCCCCGCCCAATTCGCTCGAGGTCTGCCCATCCGTAGCTTGATACTCCGCGCACCATGTGACTGCATACGTGGTTCCTGATCGTGGACGACTTCCAACGGGACCAGTTCGACTCAACCTCCCGGACGATTTCTTCGACCGCAAACACCTGTGGGCCGTGCTGGCCCTCAAGAAGGCTCATCGCCTCCATGACTGCTTCCCTGCACGTCCTAGGCTGCATCATGAGTCTCCAACTCCGGGTTCGAGAGTAGACCTCGATCCTGACCGCAACATCTGGATGAAGTCTCCTGGGGCATTTGAGGGGCGCTTCCGAGCCCGAGTGAAAGCGCCACCCTACAGACGCCCGGTGACAACTCCCGCGCCTCAGCCCCGCAACAGAGTTCTGCTGCTCAGTGAACGGGGGGTGGGTCTGTGAGCGCCCGCTGGTTGTCGCGTTCTGCGCTCATCGAAATTCGCGTTGTCGTGGGGGGTGTGGGTGGCTGGGACCCCCCCGGACAGCCCCAACACACCACCGGTTGTCGCGACGGATCAGCCATGATGGCTGGTTGTCATGTCAGCGACCGACCGGTGGTGGCCGTCGTGTTATTCTGAGCGAACCCCACCGAGGTGAGCAGCCTCGGCCTGACGGCCCCAACCACCTGGTTGGGGCTGTTTCTTTGCCGGGCTGGGACGGCGCGGGTTGAGATCGGCTGGCGCATGGGGGTGGTGGTCTCGGGGCCCCGGAATGTCCGCGACCTGCGTGCGGCAGTGCTCAAGCCTGAGGGCATTCCTCAGGCTCCAGCAAGTGGGGAGGCAATCCAAGTACCGGGGCGGTCGCCGCGGCCGTGCGGGCCCACGAAGGGGCGCCATGAGCCGGCCGGTTACTCGCAGCATCTGACTGACCCAGTGCTCGGCACGGATTACCCGGTCCGGTCGTGTGGGGATGGACCTCTTCTTCTGGTGGGGCAGGGGGATGTTGTCACTGGTGGTGGGTAGGGTGGGGGCATGGATTTTGGGGTTGTGACCTGGGGTTTTGTGCCGACCGGTGGGTCGGGGAGGACCGATGTTCGGTTGGGTTGTGTCACCGGGGCCGGTAGAATGACATCAGTGTTATTCAGCCCGGTTGGTCCGGGGGCCGTCTTCGGGGAGGAGGGGTCGTGAGCAGAACTGTTGGGAGCACTTCAGAGGCCACCCCCAGAGGCGCCGGGGCGGTGGTGTGGCCGGTGCCGGTGGACGTGGGTTCGTTGTCCGATGACCGGTTGCGGGACCGGTTGGGGGTGATCGGGCGGGCGGAGTCTTGTTTGTCGGCCATGAAGGCACAGACGTTGGCCGAGTTGGCTCGTCGTCACAGTCCGGTGGAAGCAGGCAGGATCGCCCGGCAGGAAACCCGGTCGTCGAAGCGGGCCGCCCGCACCGAGGTGGAAACCGCAGGGCGCCTCGCCGGGCTGGCTGCCACTTCCGACGCGTTGGGTGCCGGGGTGATACCCGCCGGTCACGCCCGGTTGATCGCCCGGGCCGCATCCGAGGGGCCGATCGACGAGTCGTTGATGGTGCAAGCAGCCACCCACCAGGACTACGACACGTTCGCCCGGACCATGGCCCGCCACCAACACGAAGCCTCCGGTGACGACGGCCACGCCCTCCACGAACACAGACTCCAGAAGCGCAGTGCCCGGGTGTTCACCCGACCCGAGTCCGGCATGTTCGTGCTCTCCGCAGAGTTCGACCCGATCACCGGGGCCCACATCGACACCGTGTTGGCCGCCAAAGTACGTGAACTGTGGAACCAAGAAGACCCCAAAGCCCGGCGCAGTTCCCAACAGCGCACGGCCGACGCGTTGGCCGAGTTGATCCTCGAACCCGAAAAAGGCAAAACAGCAGGCACCGCCCTGTTGGTCGTCGCCGACTACGACGTCGTCAACCAACAACTCACCGACGCCCGCCTCTCCGACGGGACCCCCATCCCCGCCGCCGAACTGGTCCGGTTGGCGTGTGACGCCGACATCCTGCCCGGCGTGTACCGGGCCGCCACCCAAGAAATGAACCTCGGCCGCAAACGCCGCACCGCCACCACCACCCAACGAGCCGCCCTCACCTACCGGGACCAACACTGCATCGGATGCGGCACCACCGCCCACCGATGCTTCGCCCACCACATCAAATTCTGGTCCGAAGGCGGCCCCACCGACCTCGCCAACCTCGCACTCGTCTGCAACGACTGCCACCACAACATCCACGACCACCACTGGACCGTCACCCACAACCCCCACACCAACCGGTGGCACACCCACCCCCCACCCGACCCCTTCCCCACCCACGGAACCACCAACACCCCACCCCCACCCCAAACCAACCCCATACTCCGAAAATGAAGAATCAGGGGCGCCAGGGTGGGGTGCGGGGGGGATCGAAGAGGAACTCGACGGGGTCGCCGCGAATGGCGGCGAAGGCGTGGGTCAACCACCACTCGCTGTTGCGCATGCCCTCGGGCAGGTTGTCCGGTCCGTAGAACCCCACGGCTCGGCATTCCAGGGGGTGGGGGGTCAGCTCACCGCCCACCGCCCGGCACAGAAACACCAGGGAGTACATGGGCACGGTGGTGAACCCCCGGCGCAGGCCGTCGTGGATGGCGATGGGCCGCTCCACCTCGCACGCGATGCCGGTCTCCTCGGCCACCTCCTTCACCACGATCTCCGACGGGGAGTAGCCCACATCGGCCCAGCCGGTGGGATACAGCCACACCCCCGAGTCGGCCCGCTGCACCAGCAGGATCTCCCCGTCGTCGTTGCCCACCACCGCGCCCACGGCCACCTTGGGGGTCACGTAACCGGGCACCCCGTCGCCCACCGACTTCATCCACTCGGCCACGAACCGGTCGGGCGTCCACCCGGCGCTCAGGGTGGCCGCGATGTCGGCGGCCACGTGCAGCACCTCCTCGAAACGCTCCTGCTCGTAGCGGTTCTCCGTGAAGGCCAGTCCGGTGCGGGCGATGCCGGCCAGGGTCTCCGACCACCGCCGCAAGTCGTCGTGGCCCGCCATCGGCGCAGGCTCGCTGCTATCGGTCATGGTCGGGGCCGCCGGAACGACCCTTCCGGTGGCGGCCAAAAGCGCCGGTCATTCATCCCCGTATGGTGCAACTGTCGATGGCATGGTTCAGCGCCCGCTTGATCTCGCTGATGTAGTCGGGGTCGGTCACCTTCTCGCCCTGGGCGTCACGGAGGTAGTAGGCGTGGACCACGTCGCCGCCCAAGTCCTGCACCTTGGCGCTCAAGATGTCGAGATCGAGCTGGGACAGGGCACTGGTCACCCGGCTGAGCAGGCCGACGCGGGACTTGGTGGCCAACTCCACGATGGTGGCGGTGGACGACAGCTCGTTGTCCACGGTCAGCTTGGGGGGCACCACCGGCGGGGACGATTCGTTGATGGCCGTCCCGTAGGCGTTGATGCGCTCGGTGAGCCGGGCCTCGATGGCCAACCGGCCAGCCAGAGCCTGCTCGACGTGGCCGGTGACCTGGGGCCAGTCGATGGGCAACCCCAGGATGCTCTCCACCTGGAACCGCTCCAAGGCCATCCCGTACTCGGAATGGGCCGCGGCCAACAGCACCCGCAGGCCGTTGAGGGCCAACACGCCGGCCACCCGGGAGAACATGCCGTGGCGGTCGGGGGCGAGCACCGTCAGGGTGTCGCCGTCGCCCAGCACGATGCGGCGGCCCACCTCCATCATGAGGCGCTGTTCGGGAGTGGGGAAGCGGGAGGTGATCTCGTCGATGCTGCCCCCCTCGGCCACGTGGGCGCAGCGAGCCACCAACTCCTGCACCAGCCCCGACTTCCAGTTGCTCCACGCCGAGGGGCCGGTGGCCCGGGAATCGGCCTCGGTGAGCGCTCCCAACAGGCGCAGCGTGTCCACCGAGCGCACCTTGCGGGACACCTCGGCGATGGTGTCGGGATCCTCCAAGTCGCGCCGGGTGGCCACGTCGGGCAGCAGGAGATGATGCTCCACCAGGGCCACCAGCACATCCACATCAGTGGGGGGAAAGCCCATGCGGTGGGTGATGTCGGACACCAACTCCATGCCCACCTCGGTGTGGTCGCCGGGATACCCCTTGCCGATGTCGTGGAGCCAAGCGCCTATCACCAACAGGTCGGGCCGATCCACCCGCTCCACCAGCTCGGCGGCCAACGCGGCGGCCTCGCACAGGTGCCGATCCACGGTGAACTGGTGGTAGGGGTTGCGTTGAGGCCGGCTGCGGGTGGGCTCCCACTCGGGCAGGATGCGAACGAACAGTTCCGACTGGTCAAGGGCCTCGATGGCGGGCAGGGCGGCCTTTCCGGCCAACAACAGGTCCACCAGCAACCCGCGGGCGGGGTCGGGCCACGGGTCGGGCATGGGGGCCATGTGTTCCCGGAGCTGATCCAGGCCCTCCCTGTCCATGCGCAATTGGTGGGTGGCCGCCGCTCGGGCAAAGCGCAGGGCGGTACAGGGATCGGTGAGGTCCGCTTCGGGATCGAGCACGGCCAGACCCCCGGCGGCGAACACCCCATCGCCGATGGCGGCCTCGGCGGGGGCGGCGCTGGTGCGCTTACGGCGCAGGCGGCGCTCATTGGCCGGTTCGGGCTGTTGCCACCTAAACCAGTACTCGTCGCTGATCCAGGATATGGACCGACCGGCGGCGGCCACGTCGGCCATCAGCACGTCGGCGTCGGCATACTCCAGCGCAGCGGCCACCGCGTCCTGATCCTCCAGTTGCAGGGTGTCGCCGGGGCGGCCGGTCACCCGGTGCAGTTCCACCCGAGCCGCCAGCAGCACCTCGTAGCCGTCGCGCAGCTTGCGCTTGTCGGCGTCGTCCACCGGGAATCCGGCGGCCTCGGCCCAGCGCAGGGCGTGTACGTCCCGCAACCCGCCCCGGCCCTCCTTCAGTTCGGGTGACACCTTGAAGGCCACCTCGCCGCTGTGGGCATGGCGGTCGGCCACCCGCGTGGCCATTTCCGGCAACCACTGCTGGGCCCGACGCCGCCACTGGTTGGCGGTGTAGTCGATCAGATCCTGGGTGAGGGCCTCGTCGCCCGCGATGTGGCGGGCCTCCAACAGCGATGTGGCGGTGTCCAGGTCGACCTTGGTCAGCTCCTTGGCCTCCTTGGGCGACCGCACCGAGTGCCCCAACTTGAGCCCCTCGTCCCACACCGGATACCAGAGCCGGGAGGCGATCTCGCTGATGTCGAGGCGATCCCGGTGCAGCAGTTGCACGTCGATGTCGCTCTGGGGGCTGAGCTCGGCCCGGCCGTAGCCCCCCACCGCCACCAGCGCCACCCCGTCGTGATCCTCCACCTCGGCGTCGAAGATGGCCTGGAGCCATTCATCCACGTGACGGGACAGGGATCGGCACAACACCGTGCCCGACAGGCCGCTCTCGGCCAGAAACTGTTCCCGGTTCAGCTTGCCCGCGGTCGTCGGTGCCATGGGCGCGACCCTAGTGGCTCTTGCCGGTGGTCGGAGCGGTGACCACGGCCCGCCGCGCCATTACCGCCGCAGAGCGGCGGGCCTGCTGGTCAGGGGCAACTAGTGGTTGTAGGCCAACTCGGCGTGCTGGGTCTGATCAAGGCCGGTGACCTCTTCCTCCACGGTGGCCCGCAGCCCCATGGTGGCCTTGAGCACCCGGGCGATCACGTAGGTGACCACGAAGCTGTAGGCCATCACCGCCACGATGGATATGACCTGGTTCAACAACAGCTCCCCGCCGCCGAAGAAGACACCGTTGATGAAGTCGCCGCCGGGAACCGCACCGGCGTCGGCGAAGAATCCGATGAGGACCCCGCCGATGATGCCGCCGAACATGTGGACGCCGACCACATCCAAGCTGTCGTCGTAGTTGAAGTGTCGCTTGAGGCTGATGGCCAGAAAGCACAGCACGCCGGCGGCCGCGCCAATGACGATGGCCGCCAAGGCGCCCACGAACCCGGCGGCCGGGGTGATGGCCACCAGACCGGCAACCACCCCGGACGCAATGCCCAGTGAGGTGGGCTTGCCCCCGCGAATGATCTCGATCACCATCCAGCCGCACATGCCCGCGGCTGCGGCCAAGAATGTCGTCAGGAACGCGTGGGCCGCCGCCCCATCGGCAGCCAGGGCCGACCCGGCGTTGAAGCCGAACCAGCCGAACCACAGGATGCCGGCACCCAACATCACGAACGGCAGGTTGTGGGGCAGATCCACGTCGGCCGGCCAACCCCGCCGGGGGCCGAGGACCATCACGAGGGCCAGAGCGGCAATGCCGGCGTTGATGTGGATGGCCGTTCCTCCGGCGAAGTCGTGGGCGGGCAGCTCCTTGATCCAACCCTCTCCCGCGTAGATCCAGTAGACCACTGGGGAATACACCAGGAACGACCACAGCGGGACGAAGACGGCCCAGGCGCTGAACTTCATGCGGGCGGCCACCGCCCCGGAGATCAGCGCCGGGGTGATGACGGCAAAGGTCATCCCGAACACGAACTCCCGCTTGGACACCTCGTCGTCGAGGCCCTCCAGGAATAGGGCGTCGAAATCGCCGAACAGGGGGAAACTCCAGTTACCGGAGGCGAACCCGTAGCCGAAGAGCACCCACAAGATGGGAACCACCCCCAGGCAGTAGAGGTTCATATTCAGCATGTTGAGCATGTTCTTGGCCCCGACCATGCCGCCGTAGAACAGCGCCAAGCCCGGCACCATGAACATCACCAAAGCCGCGCACACCAGAACCCATGCGGTATCGCCCATGTCTCCTCCTTCGATGAACCCTTGGTTCCATCAGAGTTGGCTCTTGGTGGGCCAGCTTAGTGGACCCCGGCCCTCCGGTTACGGGGACTGCGTCTCGGTGGCGGCCCGGCGGCGGCGATGGACGAACGCCTTGGCCGCCCCCCACTCCAGCCCCGGCTGGTGCAGATCGGGGTGCAGATCGGCAAAGGTGGCCGGGGCCAGGTCGTAGACGTCCTCGGGGAAGCGGGTGGCGGCAAAATGGTCCCGCGCCACCGGGGCAACCCCAGCCTGCCGCAGCACCTCGGTGGGAAACCGGACCGCCCGGCGGACCACGGCGAGGGGATTCTCCCGCTGCTGATCGATGTCGGCGGCCAACAGGTCGGCCACCTCGTCGCCCACAGCGGCGGCCGCGGCCTGCCCGGCGGCCTGCGCGGCCCGCTGGATCTCCGGTGACACATCACCCAGGCGCCGCTGCACGGCGGCCACCACCCAATCGGGCATCGCCCGGCGGATGCCGTCAGCTAGCTCTTGCCCATGGGCCGCCAGTTGCTCCTCTGGGGTCGCCGTCAACTTGGCCGCCGCTCAGAGGCCACGGTGCTCACCGGGCGTCCGCTCACCGGGAGCAATCGTCGCCTTCACAAGGCGGCGTTGAGGTTGCCCGAGCGCAGGCCCTGCAGATCGACGGTGACGTCGCGGTACCCGGCCTGATGCAGGGCGGCCACCACGTCCTCCCGCTGGGCCACCACCGCCTCCAACCGGTCGAGGGGCACCTCGATGCGGGCCAGGGTGCCGTGGTGGCGCACCCGCAGCTCGCCGAACCCCAGGGCCCGCAGGGCGGCCTCGGCATCGGCCACCGAGGCCAGCGCCCCCAGGGTCACCGGAGTTCCGTAGGGGATCCGGGAGGCCAAACAGGGTGCGGCCGGCTTGTCCCAGGTGCGCAACCCGTACCGCCGGGACCACTGGCGCACATCGGCCTTGGAGAATCCGGCATCCACCAAGGGGAAGCGAGCTCCCCGTTCGGCGGCGGCTCTCTGGCCGGGTCGGTGATCCACCAGATCGTCGGTGTTCACACCCAGCAACACGGTGGCCGATCGAGCCTCCGCCACCGGGGCCAAGGCGTCCATGAGGGCGTCCTTGCACCAGTAGCAGCGGTCCCCGTCGTTGGCCACGTAGGCGGCCCGCTCCATTTCCTGGGTGTGCACCTCGCGCCACACCAGGCCCAACTCCCCGGCCAGGGCCGCGCAGTCCTGCCTCTCGGCCGGGGCCAGCGACGGGGACACCGCGGTGACCGCCTCGGCCCGGTCGCCCAGCTCGTCGTAGGCCACCCAGGCCAACAGCGACGAATCGACACCCCCGCTGAAGGCCACCACCACCCGATCCAGCCCCGCCAGGTCGCGCCGCAAACGCTCCATGTCGCCCACCGCACCATTGTGGCCCCCGAACCGATGCCGAAGAAATGCAGAGCCCCCTCGGGATCGAGCCAGGTGTGGTCGCCACAACCTAAGGTAGCCGGCGTGGGCAAGACGGCAGCGGTGCTCGGGCTCATGGGCTGCATCCTGTTGGCCTGGGCCGCGTCGGCTTCCACCCAGCCCGACACCGGCCCTGACACCGCCTCCCAAGCGCTGGAGGGAACCATCCGGTTGGGCTTCGACCAGTTCTTCGCCGACGTGGAAATCGTGGCCACCACCACCGACGGCGCCGAAGTGGGGCGGGCCACCACCGACGAGAGCGGCCGGTGGTCGATCGTGGTGCCCGCACCGGGCGACTACGCGGTCACCATCACCACCGACACGCTCCCCGAGGGGCTTTCGCTGCGCGAGGGCCAGGACGCCACCGTGGTGGCCACCCTCGAACCGGACCAACCCCGGCGGGCGGTGGTCTTTGCCGTGGGGGGCGCCCCCCAGGGGACCCCGTTCGGCGAGCGTTTCGCCCAGACCCTGTTCAGCGGGTTCAAGTTCGGGCTGATCATCGCCATGAGCGCCATCGGACTGTCGCTCATCTACGGCACCACCGGGTTGGTCAACTTCGCCCACGGCGAGCTGGTCACCTTCGGGGCGGTGATCGCCTGGTACTTCAACAGCTCCTGGGGTGATTTGAACCTGATCTGGGCCGCGGTGTTGACGCTGGTGGTCTGCGGGACACTTGGCGCGGGGTTGGAGTCGGGGCTGTTCCGCCCGCTGCGGGCCCGGAAGCTGGGTATCTTCCAGCTCGTGGTGATCACCATCGGCATGTCGCTGGCCGGTCGCCAGCTCATTCAGCTCTTCTTCGGCGCGGAGCCGCTGCCCTACGCCGACTACCAGGTGCAGGACCGCTGGGAGTTCGGCCCGTGGTCGGTCACTCCCCGGGAGCTGGCCACCATCGGGGTGATCGTGGTGGTGCTGATCGCCATCGGGGTGATGTTCCAGAAGACGCGATTCGGCAAGGCCACCCGGGCGGTGGCCGACAACGCCGAGCTGGCCGCGGTGTCGGGCATCAACGTCAACCGGGTGATCCTGGTGGTGTGGATCCTGGGGGCCGCCCTGGCCGGGCTGGGTGGCGTGTTCCAGGGGCTCGACACCGACATCGACCCCTTCCTGGGCTTCCAGCTCTTGTTGTTGATCTTCGCCGGGGTCGAGCTGGGGGGGTTGGGCACCGCCTACGGTGCCCTGGTCGGGTCGCTCATCATCGGCGTGTCCACCGAGCTGAGCACGCTGTGGATCTCGCCCGAACTCAAGTTCGTGGTCCCGCTGGCGGTGCTCATCGTGGTGCTGCTGGTGCGACCGCAGGGCCTGTTCGGCCTGAGGGAACGGGTGGGTTAGGTGGAGTTCGACATCATCTTCGGCAACGCCGCCCGAGCGGCCTTCGGACCCGAGGCGGTGATTCTGGCCTTGGCCGCCACCGGCTTGAACGTCCACTTCGGCTTCACCGGGCTGCTCAACTTCGGCCAGGTGGGGTTCATGCTGCTCGGGGCCTACGGCACCAGCGTCTCGGTGGCCACCTTCGGGTGGTCGCTGTGGTTGGGGATCCCCGTCGGCCTGTTGGTGGCCGTGGCCCTGGCGGTGGCCCTGGGCTTTCCCACCCTGCGGCTGCAGGCGGTGCTGTTCGCCATCGTCACCATTGCGGCCGCCGAGATCATCCGCATCCTCATCGGCTCCACCGACGCCATCGGCCTGACCGGCGGGCCGCTCAGCATCAGCTTCGACGCCGGTTCGTTCTTCGATCTGAATCCCTACGCTCACGGACCCCAGGATCGCTACGGGTTCGGCACCTTCTCGTTCACCGGCCAGCAGATGTGGGTGATCACCGTGGGTTGGGTGCTGGTGGCGCTGGCCAGCCTGGTGGTGTTCCTGATCATGCGCAGCCCCTGGGGTCGGGTGGTCAAGTCCATCCGGGAGGAGCCGGACGCGGCCCGCAGCCTGGGCAAGAACGTGTTCTTGTACCGGATGCAGGCGTTGATCATCGGCGGGTTCTTCGGCGGGCTGGCCGGCGTGGTCGACGCCATCAAGACGTCGGGCGCCGATCCCAACGGGTTTCGGCCCCAGGTGACCTTCTTCACCTACACCGCCCTGCTGTTGGGCGGGGCCGCCACGTATCTGGGTCCGGTGCTGGGGGCCATCTTGTTCTGGTTCCTGCGGGAGTGGATCGAATCGTTCCTGCGTCAGCTCACCGCCGAGGCCTGGCTGCCCGATGTCGTGGCCAACTTCCTGGAGGGCAGCGAGGGCATCATCAGCGTGTGCATGGTGGGCTTGACCTTGGTGCTGCTCATGTTGTTCCGGCCTCAGGGCATCACCGGCAACCGAACGGAAATGCAGCTCGATGCCCCCTGACGCGCCCCCGAGCACCATCACGCCGCCCACCGACACCGAGGTGGAGCCCATCTTGACCGTTCACCCGGTGCCGGGAGTGGCCAAGCCCGACCCCATCTTGGTGATCGAAGGGCTGCAGCGGAGCTTCGGCGGGCTGGTGGCGGTGGACGTGGACCATCTCGAAATCGAGCGGGGCATCGTGACCTCGTTGATCGGCCCCAACGGGGCGGGCAAAACCACCCTGTTCAACTTGCTGACCGGCTTCGACCGGGCCGACCGAGGTCGGTGGAGCTTCGACGGCCGACCGGTCACGTCGCCCGCCCCCGATCAACTGGCCCGCCAGGGCATGATCCGCACCTTCCAGCTCACCAAGTCGTTGGCCAAGCTCCCGGTCATCCAGAACGTGCTACTGGGCGCCCCCAACCAGGTGGGCGAGCGGCTGTGGGCCGCCCCGTTTCGATCGGCCTGGCAGGCCCAGGAGCAGGCCAACATCCACAAGGCCGAGCAACTGTTGGATCGGTTCAACCTGGCCCACATGCGCGACGAGTTGGCCGGCACCCTCTCGGGAGGCCAGCGCAAGCTGCTGGAGGTGGCCCGCGCCCTGATGACCGACCCCAAGCTGATCATGCTGGATGAGCCCATGGCCGGGGTGAACCCTGCCCTGGCCCAGTCGCTGATGGGCCATGTCACCGCCCTGGCCGTCGACGGGGTGAGCGTGGTTTTCATCGAGCACGACATGGACGTGGTGACCGGCATCAGCGACTGGGTGGTGGTGCTGGCCCAGGGGAAGGTGATCGCCGAAGGCGGGCCATGGAAGGTCATCCACGACGACGTGGTGATCGACGCCTACCTGGGGCGGCGCGACCGGGCGACTCAGAACGGCGGCGAGGCCCCTCCGGTCACCGGACCGGACGCCGTGGACGAGGGGAGCGGTGCGTGAACGGCGACGCCAGCCCCCGTTCCTTGTTGCAGGCCCACAACGTGGTGGCCGGCTACCTGCCCGGCATCGACATCTTGAACGGCTGCTCGGTGGAGCTGTTCCCCAACGAGATCATCGGGGTGATCGGCCCCAACGGGGCGGGCAAATCCACCCTGTTGAAGGCGATCTTCGGCTTGGTCGACGTTCGCTCGGGCACCATTCGTCTGGGGGATGACGACATCACCGGCCAGAGCCCCCATGACCTGGTGACCCAGGGCGTCAGCTACGTGCCGCAAACCCAGAACGTGTTCCCCCGGCTGTCCATCCGGGAGAACCTGGAGATGGGGGTGTTCCAGGCCCCCAAGATGTTCGAGGAGCGGTTCGCCCAGGTCGCCGAGCTCTTTCCCCTGTTGGCCGAGCGGAGCAGCCAACGAGCCGACGGGCTCTCCGGGGGCGAGCGCCAGATGGTGGCCATCGGTCGGGCGCTCATGATGGACCCCAAGGTGGTGCTGTTGGACGAGCCCTCGGCCGGGCTGTCCCCCGCCTATCAGGACCAGGTGTTCGAGCGGATCACCCACATCACCGGCCTGGGGGTGTCGCTGATCGTGGTGGAGCAGAACGCCCGACGCTGCTTGCAGATTTGTGACCGGGGGTACGTGCTGGACCAAGGCACCAACGCCCACACCGGCACCGGCGATGACCTGCTGAGCGATCCTCAGGTGATCCAGCTCTACTTGGGCACCCTGGCCCGAGCTTGAGCAGCGGCGTCAAACCGGACGCCGCCGCTTTCGGCGACGCCCGGCCCGCGCCACGAGATGGGATTACGAATCCAGGTCCACGTCTTGGCTGTCGATGGGTACCAGGGCGCCGTCTTGGAATTGGGCGATGATGTAACGGCCCCAGGTGGGGTCGCCCACCGCGTCGAGGTCCAACGGACCCGACACCCCGTCGTAATCGATGTCGGCCCCGTCGGCCAACAACCCGGCGCACTGCTCATAAGTCGTGCACTTGGTGCCCCCACCAGTCACCGCCTGCACCTGATTGATGATCTCGGTGCCGTCGGTGGAACCCGCCGCCAACGCCGCCAACGCCATCACCACCACACAGTCGTACGCCTGACCACCGTAAATCACGTTCCCGTCGGTGATCTCCGCCAACCGGTCGCTGAACTCCGCACCACCGGCCGCGCCGATCAACTTCATCCCGTCCAACACATTCGCATCCGACGGATCCACCGCAGCAGCCAGATTCGGGTCGAAAATACCATCGGCCCCGTACATCACCGACGCAGGAACCCCCGCCTCCAACGCACCCCGGATGATCTGCGCGCCCTCGCTGAACGAGATCAACACCACCGCATCGGCACCCATCGCCGACACCTCACCCAACGTCGCATCGAAACTCGTCTCATCCGGCGAATACAAGATGACCTGCGAAGCCACCCCGAAGTCATCCAGACCCGACTCCATCAAACCGGCCAACGCACTCCCGTAATCATCGGCCCGGGCCACAATCGCCACATTCGTCGCCCCATCAGCAGCCACCACATTCGCGATGATCGGCGACACCGCCTCATCCGGCGGCACCGTCCGGAAGTAATACCCCGCGTTGTCCTGCGTCGAAAACGACGGCGACGTGTTCGACGGCGAACACTGCGGCACCCGCGCGTCATACAACGTCTGAATGAACGACTGCGAAATACCCGACGCCGCCGCACCCACAATCACATGAGCACCCTCACCCAACAAACGGTTCACCGCCTCCACCGCAACATCAGGATCCGTACCCGTATCACCCGTCAACAACGACACCGCACCACCAGCAGCCTGAATATCCTCAACCGCCAACCGGGCACCCTCAACCATCGGCGGCGCCAAAAACGCCAACGCACCCGTCTCCGGCATCACCCGACCAATCACCAACTCCGGCTGCTCACCCGAAGCGGCGCCGTCGCCCGGATCCTCGTCCATGGCTCCGAGATTGACGTCTTGGCTGTCGATGGGTACCAGGGCGCCGTCTTGGAATTGGGCGATGATGTAACGGCCCCAGGTGGGGTCGCCCACCGCGTCGAGGTCCAACGGACCCGACACCCCGTCGTAATCGATGTCGGCCCCGTCGGCCAACAACCCGGCGCACTGCTCATAAGTCGTGCACTTGGTGCCCCCACCAGTCACCGCCTGCACCTGATTGATGATCTCGGTGCCGTCGGTGGAACCCGCCGCCAACGCCGCCAACGCCATCACCACCACACAGTCGTACGCCTGACCACCGTAAATCACGTTCCCGTCGGTGATCTCCGCCAACCGGTCGCTGAACTCCGCACCACCGGCCGCGCCGATCAACTTCATCCCGTCCAACACATTCGCATCCGACGGATCCACCGCAGCAGCCAGATTCGGGTCGAAAATACCATCGGCCCCGTACATCACCGACGCAGGAACCCCCGCCTCCAACGCACCCCGGATGATCTGCGCGCCCTCGCTGAACGAGATCAACACCACCGCATCGGCACCCATCGCCGACACCTCACCCAACGTCGCATCGAAACTCGTCTCATCCGGCGAATACAAGATGACCTGCGAAGCCACCCCGAAGTCATCCAGACCCGACTCCATCAAACCGGCCAACGCACTCCCGTAATCATCGGCCCGGGCCACAATCGCCACATTCGTCGCCCCATCAGCAGCCACCACATTCGCGATGATCGGCGACACCGCCTCATCCGGCGGCACCGTCCGGAAGTAATACCCCGCGTTGTCCTGCGTCGAAAACGACGGCGACGTGTTCGACGGCGAACACTGCGGCACCCGCGCGTCATACAACGTCTGAATGAACGACTGCGAAATACCCGACGCCGCCGCACCCACAATCACATGAGCACCCTCACCCAACAAACGGTTCACCGCCTCCACCGCAACATCAGGATCCGTACCCGTATCACCCGTCAACAACGACACCGCACCACCAGCAGCCTGAATATCCTCAACCGCCAACCGGGCACCCTCAACCATCGGCGGCGCCAAAAACGCCAACGCACCCGTCTCCGGCATCACCCGACCAATCACCAACTCCACATCACCAGCCGGCGCGGGAGCGGGGGCGGCGGTCTCGTCCGGTTCGGGCGCGGCCGTGGCATCGGCGGTGGGCTGGGCATCGGCCCCGTCGGGCTGATCGTCGTCGTCGTTCCCACAGGCGGTGGCCACCAGGGCCAGAACCGCCAGACCGGCCAGCATCCGCAGCCAGAACTTGGACATCGTCTTGCCCTTTGCCGTGTTCGTTGCCGTAGTCATTGCCTCAAGACCTCCAAGGAACTCGTCATCGCATTGTAGGGGGCGGCGGTGACAGTGTGGGGACAGCCGCCGATCATTTTGCCAGATGGGACACCGCATCGGTGATAGAGGTCACCATGCCGGTGTAGAAGGGGCCGAACTCGGCGTAGCGGGCCGAGGCGGTGTCGTAGCGCATGGTGTAGACCACGTCCTTGAGGTCGTCGGGCCGGGTGCAGAACAGGGTCACGCCCCACTCGTGGTCGTCGATGCCCGTCGACCCGGTGATGAGCTGCACCACCCGCCCCGAGAACGTCCTCCCGGTGGCCCCGTGCTCGTACATCAGCTCCCGTCGCTGCTCATAGGCCAGCTCGTACCAGTTCTGGTCGACGTTGCGCCGTTTGGACATGGGATAGAAGCACCACGCCGGTTTCCCCGGCGGGGGCAACTCGGGATACAGGCGGGCCTGCTTGGTGTCGTCGGGCAGGCCCGCGGCGTACTCCGACAACTCGGTGAGCGAGACGTAGGAGTCCACCACCTCCAGCCGGGCCCGGGCCAGCGCCGACTGCAGGTCGCGCAGCTTCCACAGATCAGCGTGCAACGCCATGACGGCCAGGTCGGCCTTGTGGCCCAGCACCACCACCGGCACCACCTGCACGCCGTCGGCCACGGCGGCATCCACCGCTTGGACCACGGCGGCCGCGTCGGTGACCGGCGTGGTCCGACAGAACAGGTGCACCACCCCGACGCCCTGGGCGGGCTCGACCGGGGACCGGGGAGCGTTCACGGAGGCGGGGAGGCGGTCAGCCGAATCCGTCCACCAGAACGGCGAAGTGGCGGCTGGTGGCCTCCAGGCGCTTGCCCACCACGGCCCGATAGGCCTCCGAGGCCCACACCTCTTTGGCCTTCTCCTTGGTGTCGAACTTGAGCACCACCGTCTGGTGGCCGGCGGTGTCACCCTCCATCACTTCCGAGGCGGTGTCGAACGCCACCACCTCGCAGTTCTCCCCCACGCCGAGCGCCGGGGCCGACGCCGCCATGTACTCCCCGTAGAGGTCGGGGTTGTCCACCTGGTAATTCACGATCAGATACGCTGGCATGGTCTTTGCCTACCAGGTCGCCCGACCCCGCACCAACAAGTGCGCGACGACCTCCGGGCGTGTCGCGTGGGGGAAGTTGACCCTCGGCGCGCTGCTCCTGGGGGCCACCCTGCTCCTGGCGGCGGCCTGTGGCTCTTCCGACGGCCCCGAGCCTGCGTCGGCCCCACCCGCACCCACCGCCACCGCCGAGCCCACTGCTCCTGAGCCCCCCGCCACGGCACCGGCCACCCCTGAGCCCACGCCGGAGCCCACCCCGGCACCCCCCACCGACGAGCCGCACGAACCCACACCGGCCGAGGCCGCCGCCCGAGCCCTGTCGCTCGAGGACGCGGTGGGCCAGCTTCTGCTCATCGGGTTCCGTGGCCCCCAGCTCGACGCCACCACCGCCGCCGAACTCGACCGGATCAAGCCCGGCGGGGTCATCCTGTTCGATTACGACGTGCCCAGCGGGGGCGAGCAGCCCCGCAACATCGTTTCCCCCGAACAGCTCCGGGGACTTATCGCCGACCTGCAGTCGCAAGCGGCCATCCCCTACTTCGTGGCCGTGGACGCCGAGGGCGGGTTCGTGAACCGGCTGAAGGAGAGATACGGGTTCACCGCCGTGGTCCCGTCGGCCCAGACCCTCGGCCAGGGGCCGGTGGGCGACACCGCGGCGGCCGCCGAGGCGTTGGCCGTGCAGCTCGACGACCTGGGCATCAACTGGAACCTGGCGCCGGTGGTGGACGTCAACGTCCATCCCGAGAGCCCGGCCATCGGGGCCTACGAACGCTCGTTCAGCGCCGACCCGATAGTGGTGGTGGAACACGCCGAGGCCTTCGTGGGCGCCCTGCAGGAACGCCGGGTGATCCCCACCCTGAAGCACTTTCCCGGCCACGGCAGCGCGGTGGGCGACACCCATCTCGGGGTCACCGACGTGACCGACAGCTACGCCAGGGAGGAGGAGTTGGCCCCTTACCGCATGATGATCGACGGCGGCTACGACGACGTGGTGATGACCGCCCACATCGTCAACCGGAATCTGGACGCCTCGGCCTCCCCGGCCACCCTGTCATCGGCCATCATGACCGGCCTGCTCCGCGACGAGTTGGGCTTTGCCGGGGTGGTGGTGTCCGACGACATGCAGATGGGCGCCATCGTGGAGCGGTACCGCCTGGATCAGGCGGTGATCGCGGCGGTGGCCGCCGGGGTGGATGTGATCCTCATCGCCAACCAAACCGGCGACTACGACCTCAGCCAGGTGGAGGCGGTGAAGCAGGCCCTCCTCGACGCGGTGGCCAGCGGGGCCATCAGCGCCGAGCGCGTCTACGAGTCGGTGGTCCGCATCATGGACCTCAAGCTCGAGTACGGCATCATCCCGTCCGGCCCGAGCTGATCCGACCGGCCAGGAACTCGTCGGATGGGTCTTCGTGACCGTCAGCCGCGGGTGAACAGGAAGGTGCCTCCGGGGTGGCCGCCGCCGGTGCTGGCCACCGCCACCTCGGCATCGGCCACCTGCCGGCCGCCGCCGTGGCCCCGGAGTTGCACCACCGCCTCGTGCAGGAACCCGTAGCCGTGCAACCGGCCGGCCGAGAGCTGCCCGCCGTGGGGGTTGAGCGGCAGCTCCCCGCCGAGGGCGATCCGATGACCGCCCTCCACATACGCGGCTCCTTCGCCACGGCCGCAGAATCCCAGCCCCTCCAACCACGACAGGGCGTTGAAGCTGAACCCGTCGTACAACAGGGCCACGTCCACATCGGCGGGCACCAGATCGGTGCGCTGCCACAGATGGGCCGACGGTCCGTCCACCATGGGCTCGTGGAGCAGCGTGCCCTGGTCCCAGGACATCCGCTCGGCCATCTGGGTGCCCACGGCCTCGACCAACACCGGCGGGTGGGGGCGGTCGTAAGCCGTGTCCACCGCCGACACCACCAGGGCCACCGAACCGTCGCAGGGCACGTCGCAGTCGAACAGGCCGAACGGGGTGGTGATCATGCGGGCGCCCAGGTAGTCGTCGATGGTCAACGGGGCCTTGTAGATGGCGTAGGAATTGTGGGCCGCCCCCGCTCGGGCCGTCACCGGGATCCACCCCAGTTGCTCCCGGGTGGCGCCGTAACGGTGGAAGTAGTGGCTGGCCATGAGCGCAATCCAGTTGCCCGCCGACATGGCCCCGTAGGGCAGGCGCCACTCCATGTCACCCGACACCCGCCTGGCCCCGTCCACCCCGCTGTTGCGGCGATTGCCCCAGGCGATCGAGGTGGTCTCCCACACGGTGCGAAAGCACAGCACGTGGCGGCACAGCCCGGCGGCCACGGCCAACATGGCGTTCACCACCGCGCCGCTCTGGCCGGGGGTTTCCATCGTGCCGCAGAACCAGGTGGGGGCGATGCCCAGGGCCTCGGCCACCGGATAGATGCCGCCCTCGGAGTGTCCGCCGTCCTTGGCCCCGCCCCCCGGATAAGTGGACAGGCCGTCGATGTCGTCCATGGTCAGACCTGCGTCGGCCACCGCGGCCCGGCAGGCGTCGATGGCCAGGCTCAACGGGGGACGGCCCAACCGACGCCCCACCTCCGACATGCCGATCCCGGTGAGGGCCACCTGAGACTCGAACTTCTCGGTTCGGACCATGGGGGCGGGCGGGGCCGGGACGGGCTCGGGAAAAGTCGCATCCTCGGCGACCGGTTCCCCGGTGGGGGCGAACACCGGCAGCCACACGTCGTCGTGCTGCTCGAATCGCACCGCCACCGGCAGGCCGATGGCCACGGTGTCAGGCTCGGCGTCCACGATCAGGGTGGTCAGCCGCACCAGCGGGTCGTCCTCGAGGGCCACCACGGCGATCACGTAGGGGATTTCCATGTCGGGCAGCCACGGCTGATGGTTGACGGTGACCCCCGCCACCGTGGCCCGACCCGACACCGCCCTCACCTCAGGGGGGCGGCCGCACCCCGGGCAGCCCACGGTGGGCGGATGGAGATAGCGCCCGCACGCCTCGCAGTACTGGAACCGCAGAGTCCCGTCGGCGCCGGATGTCCAGAAGAACTCGTTCTCGGGGGTCAGCTTGGGCAGTGGGCGCACGGCGGGCTCCTTTCACCCCTTGGCCAGGCGTCCCCTCGGGGACATGCCCCCCGTGGTCGACACCCGACGGCTATTGCTCGGCTGGGGTGTACCGGTTGAGTTGACCATCGCGGACAAAGCCGGTCAAGCACAAGCCCGCGGCCGCCGCGGTCTCCACCGCCAACGCCGACGGGGCGCTGACCGCCACCAACTCGGCGAACCCGGCCGCCCAAGCCTTCTGCACCATCTCGAACGAGGCCCGACCGCTCACGAACAAGCCCCGACCCTCGGCGGGCAGCTCGCCGTCCAACAGCAGGCGGCCCACTACTTTGTCGACCGCGTTGTGGCGGCCGATGTCCTCCCGCACCAGGCGGGGCTCACCGTCGGCCCCAAAGGCAGCGGCCGCATGCACGCCTCCGGTGGCGCCGAACAGCTCCTGGAAGGCCCGAACCCGTTCGGGCACCGCGGCCAGCACGTCGGCGGGCATCGGCGGCCCGTTGGGCGACAGGGGGCGCAGACGCTCCCGGAGGGCGTCGATGCTCTCGGCGCCGCACAACCCGCAGGACGAGGTGGTGAGGCCGAGGCGAGGGGTGGCCGGGGGGGCGCCGTCGGTGGCCACCGTGACCAGGTTGTACTCGGTGTCGGCGGCCGGCCCGTTGGCGCAGTAGCGGACCGAGGTGATCCGGGCGTCGCCCAACAGCCCCTCGGTGAAGCAGAACCCGGCGGCCAACTCGAAGTCGTGGCCCGGGGTGCGCATGGTGGTGGTGACCACCACCTCGTCGAGTTGGATGGTGAGCGGCTCCTCCACCACCAGGTCGTCGGGGCGCCGGTGCTCGTGGCTCCCGTCCCAGTGGCGCACCAACACCCGCCGGGACCGGCTCCGGGTCATGCCCGCCGGTACATTTCCGAGACCACATGGTGCTGGAGTTCCAGCCCCATGGCCGCCATGGCCAGCGAGGAGAACAACACCTCGCCGTTGACCCAGAAGCGCCGCTGGGTGGCGGTCACCGGCTTGGCCGTGGGCGTGCCCAACACGGCGGTGGACGCCAGTTGGATGTCGCAGCCCGCCACGGTGCCCTCCAGGATCTCGGCGATACCCGAGGGCTGCGCCACCACCAGCTCCACCCGGCCATCACCCTGGGGCCGCAGGTAGCCGGCCTCGGCGTGGACCGGCACCCCGGTGCCGGCGTCGGTGGTCTTCTGGGCGTAGGCCACGAACGGCTTGCCCACGTGGGTGAACGAGACCTCCTCGGCGTAGGAGAAGTCCTCGATGGTGGGGTACGCCCCCATACCGGTTCCCCGCCACGTTCCCAGCAGGAACGCCAGCGGCACGCACGCCGGGTGCAGTTCGGCCATGCCACAGGCTACCGCTGCCGACGCCCCGACCGGGATGCCGGGGCGCAGGGCCCGGGGCGTACTACTGCCCCGGGTCGGCGAGCGTCGGGTTGGGTCCGAGAACCCTAGAAGTCCATGTCGGGCATGCCGCCGGGCATGCCGCCGTTCTCCTCGGGCTTGTCGGCGATCACCGCTTCGGTGGTCAGGAACAACGCGGCGATGGAACCGGCGTTCTGCAGCGCCGAACGGGTGACCTTGGCGGCATCGATGATGCCCGCGCTCAGCAGGTCCTCGTAGTCGCCGGTGGCCGCGTTGAGCCCGGAGTTGCCCTCCAGGTTGCGGACCCGTTCCACGACCACGCCGCCCTCGAGGCCGGCGTTCACCGCGATCTGCGACAACGGCCCCTCAAGGGCCTTGGCCACGATGCGGGCACCGGTGGCCTCATCGTCATCCGCAAGACCGGCCGCGGCGGCGTCCACCGCACTCTGGGCCCGCAGCAGGGTGACGCCGCCGCCTGCCACCACGCCTTCTTCGATGGCTGCCTTGGTGGTGCTCACCGCGTCCTCGATGCGGTGCTTCTTCTCCTTGAGCTCCACCTCGGTGGCCGCTCCCACCTTGAGCACAGCCACGCCGCCCGACAGCTTGGCCAGACGTTCCTGCAGCTTCTCCCGGTCGTAGTCGGAATCGGTGTTGTCGATCTCACCCTTGATCTGGGAGATCCGACCCTCCACGTCGCTGCGGTCGCCGGCGCCCTCCACGATGGTGGTCTCGTCCTTGGTGATGACCACCTTGCGGGCCCGGCCCAACAGGTCGAGGGTGGTGTTCTCCAGCTTGAGACCCACCTCCTCGCTGATGACCTGGCCGGCGGTGAGGATGGCCATGTCCTGCAGCATGGCCTTGCGACGGTCGCCGAAGCCGGGGGCCTTCACCGCGGTGGAGTTGAAGGTACCCCTGATCTTGTTCACCACCAGGGTGGCCAGGGCCTCGCCCTCCACATCCTCGGCGATGATCAACAGCGGCTTGCCCGCCTGCATGACCTTCTCCAACACCGGCACGATGTCGCGCACGGCGGTCACCTTGGAGCCCACGAACAGGATGTAGGGCTCGTCGAGCACCGCTTCCATCCGCTCGGCGTCGGTCACGAAATAGGGGGAGATGTACCCCTTGTCGAACCGCATCCCCTCGGTGAAGTCCAGCTCCAGGCCGAAGGTCTGCGACTCCTCGACGGTGACCACGCCGTCCTTGCCCACCTTGTCGATGGCCTCGGAGATCAGCTCGCCGATCTCGGGGTCGGCGGCGGAGATGGCGGCCACGTTGGAGATCTGGGCCTTGTCGGAGGACACGTCCACCGACTGGGAGTGGATGGCCTCCACGGCCGCTTCCACGCCGGCCTCGATCCCCTTCTTGATGGACATGGGGTTGGCGCCCGCGGCCACGTTGCGCAGCCCCTCGCGCACCATCGACCAGGCCAGCACGGTGGCGGTGGTGGTGCCGTCGCCGGCCACGTCATCGGTCTTCTTGGCCACCTCTTTGACCAGCTCGGCGCCGATCTTCTCGTAGGGGTCCTCCAACTCGATTTCCTTGGCGATGGACACACCGTCGTTGGTGATGGTGGGTGCGCCCCACTTCTTCTCCAGCACGACGTTGCGCCCCTTGGGGCCAAGCGTGACCCGCACGGCGTCGGCCAGTTGGTTCATTCCCGACTCCAACGAGCGCCGGGCTTGCTCATCGAATGAGATGATCTTGGGCATCCTCGAAATCTCCCTTGTGAACTATCGGCGATTCCTCTCGGCGGAGTGCCGGTCGTTTAGCACTCTCAGCACGAGACTGCTAAAGGTTACCGACGAGGCGGGGAAACGCCAAACCCAAGTGGTGCGTCGAGGAGGAAATCAGCCGCCCGCCACCGCGGGCACGATGGCCACGGTCTGGCCGTCGGGAACCGAGGTGGCCAGGCCATCGGCGAAGCGCACGTCGTCGTCGTCCACGAACAGGTTGACGTAGCGATGGAGTCCGCCCGACTCGTCGATCAGTCGGTCCTGAAACCCGGGGTGAGCGGCGTCGAGTGAGGCGATCACCTCACGCACGGTGGCGCCCTCGACGCTGACCTCGCTGGCCCCTCCGGACAGCGGGCGAAGGGTGGTCGGTATCCGAACGGTCACGCTCATGGGCCATGATGCTATTCGGGTGCAGCGCCAAAGACGACTCAGGGACCGAGGGTGATGGTGGGCGGACGGCGTTCCTTTTCCGCAGCCGACTTCGAGGCCGCCGATCTGGTGGACGCCAAGGGGTCGACCACGGTGTCGGTGTGTCTGCCCGCCCGCAACGAGGAGGGCACGGTGGGGAACATCGTGGCCGCGGTGCGGGCCGAACTCATGGACGCGCCGGGCCTGGTGGACGAGCTGATCGTGATGGACGACCATTCCACCGACCGCACCGCCGAGGTGGCCAAGGCGGCCGGGGCCACCGTGGTGGCCTGTTCCGACGTGCTGACCCACCTGGGCAACCAGCCGGGCAAGGGCGAGACGCTGTGGAAGTCGCTGTACGTGTCCACCGGCGACATCGTGGTGTGGTGCGACAGCGATGTGGCCAACTTCGGCCCCCATTTCATCGTGGGGCTGCTCGGGCCGCTGCTCACCGACCCGTCGGTGGGCTACTGCAAGGGCTTCTACCACCGCCCGGTGGGGGCCGACCAGCGAGGCGGGGGCCGCACCACCGAGCTGGTGGCCCGACCGCTCATCGCCCTGCTGTTCCCCGAGTTGGGCCACATCGTGCAGCCCTTGGCCGGGGAGTACGCCGGTCGAAGGGAGCTGCTGGAGCGGGTGCCGTTCGTGCAGGGGTACGGGGTGGAGATGGGGCTGTTGATCGATGTGTGGCGGTTGGCGGGCCCCGACGCCATCGCCCAGGTGGACCTGGGGGTGCGGGTCCACCGCAATCGCCCGCTGCACGAGCTCTCCTCCCAGGCCACCGAGGTGCTCCAGGCGGCGTTGCACCGGGCCGACCGCACCCTGGTGAACACGGCCATCACACTGCGCCGCCCCGGATTCGGCGACACCGAGATCACCATGCAAGAGCGCCCTCCCCTCATCGAGGTGCCCGGCTACTTCCGTCACGGCCCCTGAGGTGGCCTCGCGAAGAAAGGCGGCGACCCGCGGGGCCGGCGCCCCTACAGGGTGGCCAGCACGTCGGACACCACCTGGGTGATCAGCCCGGTGGTGTCGGCCATGGCCCGATCGGTGCCGAAGCGCTCGCTCAGGCTCACCAGCGGCCCGCCGGTCGACGAGACGGCGGGGTCGGCCCGGCCCACCACCGTCAACACCGGCACGCCCGCCACGGAGGCCATTTCCCACACGCCCCCCACCACCTTGCCCTCCACCGACGTGGCGTCCAGGGCTCCCTCCCCGGTGATCACCAGATCGGCCTGCTCGATCCGGCCGTAGAGGTCGACCTCCTCGGCCAACAGCTCGAAGCCGCCGCGCAGCTCGGCCCCCACGCAGGCCAACCCTCCGGCCAACCCCCCGGCGGCCCCCGAGCCCTCCAGAGGGCTCACCTCCATGCCGTACGTCTCGGCGTACACCTGGGCGAGCCGCTGCAAGCGCCGCCGCAGCAGCTCCACCTGGGCCGGACCGGCACCCTTTTGGGGGCCGAACACCTCGGCGGCGTCCACGAAGCGGGTGGTCACGTCGCACGCCACCGACAGGTCCACCCCCTTGAGCCGCTGGGTGGGGTACAGCGCCCGCAGCGCGCCCAGGCCACCGTCGGTGGTGGCCGAGCCCCCCACCCCCACCAGGATCCTGCGGGCCCCCCGCTCCAGGGCGGCCTCGATCAACTCCCCGGTGCCGTAGGTGGTGGCCCCCAGGGGATCGTTGCTCTCGGCCCCGCCCACCAGGGCCAGGCCCGACGCCCGGGCCATCTCGATCACCGCGGTGCGGCGGTCCAGGCGCCACGGGGCCGCCACCGGATCGCCCAAAGGACCGGTGACGGTGGTGATCCGGTTGGCCCCGCCCAGCACCTCCAGGGTGCCCTCGCCGCCGTCGGCCATGGGAGCGGCGTCCACGGTGGCCCCCACCGGCCGGGCCGCCTGGGCTATGGCGGCGGTTACCTCCGCCGCCGTGGCCGTGCCCCGGAACTTGTCGGGGGCGGCAACGATGTGCACGGCGGCTCAGCCAGGTCGCTGGGCCAGGCTGTCGGGTCCGATCAGGATGAGGACGTAGGCGTTGCCCAGCGTGTCGAGGGTGATGCCGCCCGGAGGGGGATCGGACATCAAAAAGAACGGTCCGGAACCCACCCCGAGCTGCTCGCCGATGCACTGGGCATCCACCTCGTAGCCCGCCCGGTAGTAGAAGGCCGAACTGGTCTGGGGGCTGGCGTTCACCGGAGGCAGCGTCACGTAGTTGGCGGCATTCAACTCGCTGGACAACCGGCCGGCCGCCCCGCTCACGTCGGTGCCGTTGGCCACCAGCACGCTGATGGTGGACGGATCGCGGCACTCCAGTTCATCGGGGGCCGAGGTGACCACCGGCTCCGCGGTGGTGTCGGTCACCGGATCGGGCAGCGGGGCATCGACGACCACCGGGGGCACGGTGGCGGAGGTGTCGCCGGCGTCGGTCGGGGCCTCCACCGGATCGGCGGTGGCCACCACGTCCGCCGTGGGCTCCACCGCGGGGGCGGTCGCCTCGGAGCCCGAATTGTCGTCATCCAGGCCCCGGGCCAAAACGAACGCCCCGGCGGCAAACAGGGCCAGCAACAGGAGCACGCCCTTGAGGGCCATCTGGTTGTTGGATGATCGGTTCGACTCCATGGTGCCTCTGGTTCTCGGGAGCTAACGGGACGGTTGGCGGCCCACCGAGGGCTGGCCGAACTTCGACCGGCGCCGGCGATCGCGCAGCCGCCGCAGGCGCCGGACGACCATGGGGTCGTAGGCCATGGCCTCCGGCTCCTCCAATAGTTCGTTCAGCAACTGGTAGTAGCGGGTGGTGGACAACTCGAAGCGCTCGCGGATGGCGGCCTCCTTCGACCCGGTTTCCTGCCACCACGTGCGCTCGAAGTCCAAGATCGCGCGATCCCGCTGCGTCAGAGCCATGCCACAAGCGTTACCTACGCCAGGGCCATATTCAAGCACCCTCCCCGAACCGACCCCGTATGCTCTGCCCAAGAGCCCCAGCCGCCTCGCCGGTGCTCCGACCAACGCCCGAGTAGCTCAGTCGGTAGAGCAGCTGTCTTGTAAACAGCCGGTCGCAGGTTCGATTCCTGTCTCGGGCTCGATGGGGCCGAGTCTCGGCACCGTCTCGGGCTCCATTTGAACGCCCTCGGTGAAGCCCTATGAGGGTGGCGCCGGGCGCGGGCGGTGGCGGGCCACCTCGAAGCAACCGATGGCGGTGGCCGCCGCCGCGTTGAGCGAGCTGAGGCGACCGGCCAACGGAATGGTGACCACCACGTCGCAGCGTTGGCGGGCCAGGCGCGACAGCCCCCGGCCTTCGCTGCCCACCACCAGGGCCACCGCCTCGGCGGCCACGTTCATGTCGTACACCGCGGTGGGGGCCGACACGTCCAACCCCACCGTCCAGACCCCCAGCTCGCCCAGCCGGGACAGCGCATTGGGGACACCGGGCACCACCGCCATGGGCACGTGCTCCACCGCCCCGGCCGCCGCCTTGGCCGCTGCCGGGGTGATGTGCGCGGCCCGGTGTCGGCCCAGCACCGCCCCGGTGACCCCGGCGCATTCCGCCGTGCGCAGGGCGGCCCCCACGTTGCCGGGATCGGTGACCCCGTCCAGCACCAACAGGAACGCCGGACGGTCCGGGGCCCCTCGAGCCAGATCGTCCAGGTCGCGCTCGGCCAGCGGTGCGGCCCGGGCCAGCACCCCTTGGGGGGCTTCGGTCACGGCCATGGCCTCGAACTTGGATCGGGCCACCTCCTTGACGGGCACCCGCAGCTCGCCCGCCAACTCCACGATCTGGGCCAGCATGCCCGAGTGGTTCTGACCGGCGGCGATCACCACCTCGTGGGTGGGGCGAATCCCGGCCACCAGCAGCTCCCGTACCGCCTGGCGGCCCTCCACCCGCTCTCCGCCCAGGCCCGCCGACCGTTGGCGACGGGGCTTCCCCGGGCCACCCGGCGGTCGCCGGGAGCCTTGACCCCTCGGTCGGTTTCCGCCCGGTGGCCGCCCGCCCCGAACTTGTGGTCGCTTGCGGGCGCTCACCGGCGCTCGATCAGCGTGACCGCCCAGCAGGCCAACCCCTCACCCCGTCCCAGTGCGCCCAGGGCCTCGGCCCGCTTGCCCTTCACCGCCACCGGAGCGCCGACCACCTCGCCGAGACGGGCCTCCATCTCCGGGCGACGGGGGGCGATCTTGGGGGCCTCGGTCACCACCGTGCAGTCCACGTTCACCACCCGCCATCCCGCTCCCGAGAGCCGTTCCATCACCGTGCCCAACAACCCCATGCTGTCGGCCCCGGCCCAGGCCTCGTCGGTGTCGGGGAACAGCATCCCGATGTCGCCCATGCCGGCGGCGCTCAACAGGGCGTCGGCCACGGCGTGGGCCACCGCATCCCCGTCGCTGTGCCCGATGAGGCCGGCGGCGCCCTCGAACCGCACCCCGCCCAGGATCAAGGGGCGATCCCCGTCGTCGGCGAACCGGTGGGTGTCGAACCCGTGACCCACTCGCAGATCCCCCGTCATGACCTCAACCAGGCCTCGGCGGCGGCCACGTCGTCGGGGTGGGTGATCTTGATGTTCCGAGGATGGCCGGCCACGGTGACCACCGGGTGCCCGGCCGCTTCCAGCAGGCCGGCGTCGTCGGTGGCCTCGGCGGCATCGGCGTGGGCGGCCCGCAGCAACTCGGCCCGAAAGGCCTGGGGGGTCTGCACCGCCTGCAGGGTGCTGCGATCCACCACGCCTCCGTCCACCCGGCGGATGGTATCGGTGACCGGCACCACCGGCACCGCCCCGGCCGCCCCGGCCCGCACCTCGCCGATGACCCGCTCGTACACGTGGCGGTCGGCCAGCGGACGGGCCGCGTCGTGGACGCAGACCACGGCCGCATCGTCAGGCACGGCGGCCAATCCCCGTCGCACCGAGGCCGCCCGGCTGGATCCACCGGCCACCACCGCGGTGGCCCGGGAACGCAGCGTCTCGGCCTCGACGTCGCCGGGGGGCACCACCACCACCACCCCGTCGCTCACCGCGGCGGCGTGGGCCACGCTGCGGTCCACCACCCGGACACCGGCCAGCTCCACGTACTGCTTGGCCGCCCCGAACCGGGTGCCGGACCCGGCGGCCACCACCACGGTCCACACCGACAGGGGCGCGGCCATCGTGCCTACTGGCCCAGGAAATCCAGGACCCGGGCCCAAGCGTCGGCGGCGTCGGCGGGCCGGTGGGCGGGCCGATCGGGGTCGTGGACGAAACCGTGCTGGGCCCCCTCGTAGGAGGCGATCTGCGTCCCGGTGGCGGCCAGGGCGGCCACATCGGGGGCGGGGGTGAAGGGATCGTCGGTACCGATGACGGCCATCAGCGGACAGGGGTCGCCGGCGGCCAGCATCTCCAGCGGTTCACCCTGGCCGGGGCCCCTCCAGTTGTCGGGCAGGCGGATCATGCCGTAGAAGGCGGCCGCCCGGTGGTACCGCCCGGTGGCCGCGGCCTTCAGGGTGTACATGCCCCCCATGCAGAACCCGGCCACCACCACGGTGGCGCAGCCGGTGGCGCCGGCCGCGGCGGCCACGTCGGCCAGCACCTGGGCGTCGTCCAGCTCGGCGGCCGCCGACATCCGCTCCTCCACGGTGAGCTGCTCCTGGCCGGGGAACATCTGGGGCGCGCACACCGTCCAGCCCTGTTGGCCGGCGAGGCGGGCCACGTGGTCGTCGAACAGGGGCCGCAGCCCCATGATGTCGGGAATCAGCACCAGGCCCCGGTCGGCCCCCTCCACCTCGACCAGTTCAGCCGTCGTCCCCGTGGCCAGCTCGATGCGCACGCCCCTTTTCTACCCCACCGGCGGGGGTGCCATGAACGCAGCGCACCCGTCTCCCCCATCGGCGGGGCGCGGTCGCCGCCGATCTGGGAGCATGGTCCCATGGCACATCCCCACTTGGAGCTGTCGGCCCGGCCCCGGCGCAACCGGCGAACCCCGGCCATCCGGGCCCTGGTGCGGGAGACCGAGTTGAGCCCGGCCCACCTCGTGCTCCCCCTGTTCGTCCACCGGGGTCCCGACGAACCCATCGCGTCGATGCCCGGCGTGTACCGCTGGAGCGTGGACGGCCTGGTGGCCGAGACCCGGCGGGCGGCCGAATTGGGCGTGCAGTCGGTGGTGCTGTTCGAGGCCGCCCCCGACGAACTGAAGACCCCCACCGGCGACGAGGCCTGGAACCCCGACGGGCTCATTCCCCAGACCATCAAGGCCATCAAGGCGGCGTGCCCCGCCACGGTGGTGATGACCGACGTGGCCCTCGACCCCTACAACAGCGATGGCCACGACGGCGTGGTGGCCCCCGACGGCACCATCATCAACGACGAGACGGTGGACATTCTGTGCCGCCAAGCCCTGACCCACGCCGACGCCGGGGCCGACATCGTGGCCCCGAGCGACATGATGGACGGCCGGGTGGGGGCCATCCGGGAGACGCTCGACCACCACGGCCACACCGAGGTGGGCATCTGCGCCTACACGGCCAAGTACGCGTCGTCGTTCTTCGGCCCATTCCGGGGCGCCCTCGACTCGGCCCCCCGCTCGGGGGACAAGAAGACCTACCAGATGGACCCGGCCAACGCCCGGGAGGCCCTGCGGGAGCTGGAGCTGGACACCGCCGAGGGGGCCGACATGGTGATGGTCAAGCCCGCGGGACCGTATCTCGACGTGGTGCGCCGGTTCGCCGACGCCTCGGTGGTGCCGGTGGCCGCCTACCAGGTGAGCGGCGAGTACCTGATGATCAAGGCGGCGGCCGCCTCCGGCTGGCTGGACGAGCAGTCGCTGGTGGCCGAGACCCTCACCGGCATCCGCCGGGCCGGGGCCGACGTGATCTTGACCTACTTCGCCGCCGACGCCGCCCGCCTTCTCGGCTGAGGGAGGCCGCCCCGATCAGGAGCGGGCTCGGCGGCGGAAGAAGTCGGAGAAGCTGGTGACCACCGCGTGCGAGGGGGCGTCACCCTCCTGGGGCCGGACGTCGGCCAACAATGCGGTGGACATGCCCAGGGCCTGGGCGGCGTCCAGATGCTCCACGCTCACGTCCACCAGCAGGGTGTTCTCGTAGGGGATGGAGGTGGTCCGGCGCAGGGCCTCGTAGATGCCGGGGGCGGGCATGCACACCCCCACGTCGCTGCTCACGATCCAGGTGTCCACGCCCACGATCTCCAGCCGCTCCCGCAACGCCGACGACCATGCGGCGATGTCGTTGGTCAAACAGGCCACCGGCAACCGGCGGCGGGCCATCTCGGCCATGAAGTCCCGGGCCCCCGAGCGTACGGTGTACTGGGCCAGGAACTGCTCGGTGAGCTCGGCGGGGTCGTCGTCCAGTCCCAATCCGGTCCACAGCTCGGCCGGGGAGATACGGCCCAGAATCGCCTGGTGGTGGAGTCGCTGAGCCTCTTCTTCGTCGGCCTCGGACCCACGCTGGGCGGCGAAGGAGGCCAGCAACTCTGCCGGCTCCGCCCCCGGTTCGAGCAGCACCCCCAGCGGGTTCAGGACCACCTGGCGCAGCCGGCGGGAGGGAGGCTGTTCGGGGGAGGGGCCGGTGGTGCGGACGGGCGACTCCTCGGAGATGGTGGGGTCGGTTCGGCGCTCGCGGGCCCGTCGCTCCAGCAGGTAGCCCGCCACCGCGATCAACACCGACAGGCCCACCAGGGCGAAGGCCGCCCAGGCCACCCACCGCAGGATCACCGCGGTGCCGCTCTCCTCTTGGGCGGTCATCTCCACGCTCACTGCCCCTTGCCCCAGGGCCAACACCTCCTGCTGTTCGGCCCCCACCGGCAGATCCAGGGTCAGGATCACCGACACCCCCGACAGCGCGGCGGCGGGATCGCCGATCGGCTCCCCGAAGGGTTCGCCCCCGAGGCGGTCGGTGAGTTCGGGGTCGGTCAACAGCTCCCAGCCGTCCGACAGGTCGACCACCCCGGCGACCGCATAGTCGGTTTGGGCAAACGACGTGGACCGCTCGAAGGTGAAATCCCGGAACACCTCCGGCGAGCCGAAGATCTCGGCCAGCACCAGCTCAAGCTGCTGAGGCGAGGCAAAGCTCTTGGACGCGGAGAAGCTGGTCCGGCCCTGGCCGTCGATGCGGGGGCCGTTGTAGGTCCACCCCGAGGCCGGGTCCTCGATGTCGCCGGTGAGCAGCGAGGAGGTGATGTCGGGGGCCAGAGCGGCCGCCTCCTGGTCGAGGGCCACGTCCACGGTGACCACCCCCGAGCCGTCCTCGTTGAAGCCGATGCCCACCTCGATGTCCACCTGACAGGCGGTCAGCCCCACCACCAGGGCCAGGAGGAGGACCGCCGTGCGCCAGGGCGGAAGCCTGCGATTCACTGGTTACGCGCCGGCCAGTTCTTCCACCGGTGGCGGCTCGAAGCCCTCGACCGCCCGGAAGCTGAGCCGCTGCGAGCCCGGCTCGTCAGGATCGTCCTCGGCGTCGAGCAGGATCGTCTCCCCGGCCCGGAACTCCTTCCACAGCAGCCGCTCGGAGAGGGGATCCTCTACCAGCCGCTGGATGGCCCGGCGCAGCGGTCGGGCCCCCAGGGTGGGGTCGTAACCCCGCAGGGCCAACAGCACCTTGGCCGACTCGGTGAGCTCCAACCCGATGCCCTGGGCCTCGAGCTGGTTCTGCAGGCGCTTGATCATCAGGTCGACGATCCTGGTCACCTCTTCCTGGGTCAGCTCGTGGAACACGATGACCTCGTCGATGCGGTTCAGGAACTCGGGACGGAAGTGGTCCTTCAGGGCGTCGGTGACCTTCTCCTTCATGCGCTCGTAGGTGATGGCCTCGTCGGCCTTGGTGAAGCCGAGGTTGGCCTTGCGCAGGCTCTGGGTTCCCAGGTTGGAGGTCATGATCAACACGGTGTTGCGGAAGTCCACCGACCGGCCCTGGCTGTCGGTCAGGCGACCCTCCTCCAGGATCTGCAGGAGGGTGTTGAACACGTCGGGGTGGGCCTTTTCGATCTCGTCGAACAGCACCACCGAGAAGGGCTTGCGGCGGACCGCCTCGGTGAGCTGCCCGCCCTCCTCGTAGCCCACGTAGCCGGGCGGCGAGCCCACCAGCCGGCTGACGGTGTGCTTCTCCATGTACTCGGACATGTCCAGGGAGATGAGCGCCTGCTCGTCGCCGAACAAGAACTCGGCCAGCGTCTTGGCCAGCTCGGTCTTGCCCACCCCCGACGGGCCCAGGAAGATGAACGACCCGCTGGGCCGCTTGGGGTCCTTCAACCCGGCCCGGGTGCGGCGGATGGCCTGCGACACCGCCTTGATGGAGTCCTCCTGGCCCACCACCCGCTTGTGCAGCTCATCCTCCATGCGCAGGAGCTTGGCCGTCTCCTCCTCGGTGAGCTTGTAGACGGGGATGCCGGTCCAGATGGACAGCACCTCGGCCACCGCCTCCTCGTCCACCTCGTCGAACAGCTCCACGCCCTTGGCCCGGATCTCCTCTTCGATCTGCTCCTTGCCGGCCAGCAGCTCCTTCTCCTTGTCGCGCAGCCGCCCGGCCTCCTCGAAGTCCTGCTGCTCCACGGCGTTCTTCTTCTGGGTGACCACCTGGGAGAGCTGGTTCTCGAAGTCCTTGTAGTCGCTGGGGGTGCTCATCCGCTTGATCCGCAGTCGGGAGCCGGCCTCGTCGATCAGGTCGATGGCCTTGTCGGGCAGATGGCGGTCGGAGATGTAACGGTCGGCCAGGTTGGCCGAGGCCACCAGGGCCTGGTCGGTGATGGTCACCCGGTGGTGGGCCTCGTAGCGGTCCCGCAGCCCTTTGAGGATCTCGATGGTGTGGGCGATGGTGGGCTCTTCCACCTTCACCGGCTGGAACCGGCGCTCCAGCGCCGAGTCCTTTTCCAGGTGCTTGCGGTACTCATCCAGGGTGGTGGCCCCGATGGTCTGCAACTCGCCCCGGGCCAGCATGGGCTTGAGGATGGAGGCGGCGTCGATGGCCCCTTCGGCGGCTCCGGCCCCCACCAGGGTGTGCAGCTCGTCAATGAACAGGATGATGTCGCCCCGGGTCTTGATCTCCTTCAGCACCTTCTTGAGCCGCTCCTCGAAGTCCCCCCGGTAGCGGGAGCCGGCCACCAGGGCGCCCAGGTCCAGGGTGTAGAGCTGCTTGTTGCTGATGGTCTCGGGCACGTCGTCGGCGGCGATCTTCTGGGCCAAGCCCTCCACGATGGCGGTCTTGCCCACGCCGGGCTCGCCCACCAGGACAGGGTTGTTCTTGGTGCGCCGGGACAACACCTGCATCACCCGCTCGGTCTCCCGCTGGCGACCGATCACCGGATCCAGGCCGCTGTCCTTGGCCAGCTTGGTGAGGTTGCGGCCGAACTGGTCGAGCACCAGCGATCCCGAGGCGCTGCTGTCCCCGCTGCCGCCGGGGGAGGTGGTGGCCTTCTCCCCGGACCCCGATCCCTGGGGGCCGCCGAATCCCGACAGGAGCTGGATCACCTGTTGGCGCACCCGTGACAGATCGGCCCCCAGCTTGACCAGCACCTGGGCGGCCACCCCCTCGCCCTCTCGGATCAGGCCCAGAAGGATGTGCTCGGTGCCGATGTAGTTGTGGCCGAGTTGCAACGCCTCCCGCAGCGACAGCTCCAACACCTTCTTGGCCCGGGGGGTGAACGGGATGTGGCCCGATGGTGACGAGCCGCCCTGGCCGATGATCTCCTCCACCTGGTTGCGCACCGCCTCCAGGGAGATGCCGAGCGACTCCAGCGACTTGGCCGCCACCCCCTCGCCCTCGTGGATCAGGCCCAGAAGGATGTGCTCGGTGCCGATGTAGTTGTGGTGGAGCAGGCGGGCTTCCTCCTGGGCCAGCACGACCACCCGGCGGGCTCGATCAGTGAATCTCTCGAACACGGCAATCTCCCAAGGCACTCTCCCGGTGGGGCTCCCTCGGAGGCTCCCCACTGTGGGTTCAGTTGGCAGTGTAACCATCCCCCGCCCGAAACCACGTTCCCAAGGCCTCGCCCACCCCCCGGCCCGCACCGGCGGGCCCCGACCTGGATGGGGAAAACCGACATCACCGCACTACGCTGGGATCGTGGCTCGCAGCCCCCTCGATTTGGTCCCCACCATGGGGCGCGACCTGGATCGGCTGGAGTTGCGGCTGGAAGCGTCGGTGCAAACCCAGGACCCGTTCCTCACCGAGGTGGCCGGTCATCTCATCCGGGCCGGGGGCAAACGGGTGCGCCCGGGGTTCGTGATCGCGGCGGCCGCCATCGGCCAGGATCCGCCCACACCGGCCACCGACGACGTGCTCACCGGGGGCGTGGCGGTGGAGTTGGTGCACCTGGGCTCGCTGTACCACGACGACGTGATGGACGAGGCCCAGGTGCGTCGCAACGTGGCCAGCGTGAACGCCAAGTGGGGGAATCTGCGGGCCATCCTGGCGGGTGACTTCCTGTTGGCCCGAGCCTCGGAGTTGGCCGCCTCGCTGGGGACCGAGGTGGCCGGGCTGCTGGCCGCCACCATCGGCAAGCTGTGCGAGGGTCAGGTGCGGGAGTTGCAGGACACCGGCAACCCGGCCCGCTCCGAGACCTCCTACACCGACTCCATCGAGGGCAAGACCGCCTCCTTGTTGGCCACCTCCTGTCGGATCGGCGGCCTGGTGGGCGGGCTGGATCGGGTCACGGTGGACGCCCTCACCGAATTCGGCCGCTACTACGGCCTGGCCTTCCAGGTGGTGGACGACATCTTGGACATCGTGGCCACCGACGAGCACCTGGGGAAGCCCTCGGGCAACGATCTGCACGAGGGGATCTACACCCTGCCGGTCATCCGGGCCCTGGACTCGCCGTGTGGCCCCCAATTGACGGAGCTTCTGGGCGGGGCGGCCTCCGACGCCAACGTACGCTCCGCCCTGCAATTGGTGCGGGCCAGCGGCGGGGTGGAGGAGGCCCTGGACGTGGCCCGCCACTACGTCCACCAGGCGTCGGCCAGCTTGAATTCGCTGGCCCCCACCACGGCCACCGCCGCCCTGCAGGTGGCCACCGACCACCTCATCGAACGAGCCCGAGTCCCCCTCGGCGACCGCTGACCCCCGGCGCCGCCGGTACCTCCCCACGCTCGGAACGACCCCCGACGCCGAGGCGAGGCCCCCCAGCAGGAATCAGCGGCTGCGGCGGGCGGTGTGGGAAGGAGGCTCGCCGAACAGGTCGAAGTACTCGGCGGAAAACCGCCCCAGGTGAAACAAGCCGCTGTCCATGGCGGCCTCGGTCACCCGGTGGCTTCCCTGCTCCAACAGTCGGCGGGCGTTGTTGAGTCGGAGCAGCTTGCGGAAGCGACTCGGGCTCAGCCCCACGCTGTCCTGGAAGGCCTGCTCGATGCTGCGGCGTGACACCCCGGCTCGGGAGGCCACCTCGGAGATGGCGATCTGCTCCCGCAGGCTGTCCACCATGATGGACTTGGTGCGCCGAAACAGTTCCAGGTTGCGACACGAGGAGCCCCCCGCGGCCGCCGGGGTGGTCAGCAGGTCCAACATCAACCCCTGCACAACCTCCACCGGCACCTCGGCCGACTGTTGGGACGCGTCCCACGACCGCAACACCCCGGCCGCGGTGCTCCGGAAGCGATGACTGAGCGCGCTGTCGGACACCAGCCGCACCTTGCCCTGAAGCCGGGCGGCCAACCGCTGCAACGGCAATGCCGGACTCAACGCCAATGAGAGGCTGAACACCGCGGGCACCGCCTCTTGGCCGACCACCGCGTCGTACGACCCGCCCGGCCCCACCAGCAGCACGTCCTCCACCCCGAAGGGGGCGCCGTTGGACATCGTGCCGTTGGGGGACTCCAACAACACGACCGCGCTGATCTGATCGTCGGGACCGGCCCCGTACTGGTGCAGGGCCCGGTTGGTGCGCTCGATGAACACGCCCACCCGGTCGCCGTCAACCGACATGAAGGCCCCCGAAAAGGCCCCCGAGTCGACTTGCTCGTAGTGCTGGTCGAACCCGGTGAGCTGCTCGGCTTGCGCGTCGATGCTGGAGTACTGCTGCAGGCAGGCACCCGTGCGCATGAGGTGAACCTAATCGCACGCCGGCTCGGACCCAAGAACTCTGTGCGCAAAACGGATAATCCGGTCCGACTCGGCAAGTTGTGCGCAAAGCGGACAACGGGGGCCGCGTGTTGGATGCCGCCGGGCCGCCAGGGGATTGCGCACCCCCTCCCCGCCGGATGCCATGGGGGTCACCCGCACACCACACGAGGCATTCGATGGCCATCGCCCCTCAACTGCTCCCCGAAACCCCGGCCGACCCCTTGGATCTCGAGGCGTTCCGCCGCAACGGGCACGCTCTGGTGGACTGGATTGTCCGGTACCTGGCCGATCTCAGTCGACACCCGGTGGGCGCGGCGGTAGCCCCCGGCGAGGTCCGGGCTGAACTGCCCGCGGCCGCACCCGAGGCCCCCGAGCCGTTCTCGGCGGTGCTGGCCGACCTCGACCGCGTGATCCGACCGGGGCTGGCCCACTGGCAACACCCGGGCTGGTTCGCCTGGTTCCCGGCGATGTCCTCCCCCGCCTCGGTGCTCGGGGAGTTGGCCGCGGCCGGACTGGGGGTGCAGGGGATGATGTGGGCCACATCCCCGGCACTGACCGAGTTGGAGTCCCACGTGCTCGACTGGTTGGTCGACCTGATGGGCTTGCCCCAGCGGTGGAAGACCACCTCCGCCGGTGGGGGCGTCCTCACCTCGGGGGCATCCACATCGACCCTGGTTGCCCTGATCGCCGCTCGCGACCACTGCCGCCGGCGCACCGGCGCCGACGTGGAGCAGATGACCGTCTACGCCTCCGGTCAGGCCCACTCCTCGGTGGAGAAGGGGGCCCGCCTGGCCGGCTTCACCCGGGTGCGGTCGCTGGCGGTGGACCAACACTTCGCGGCCACGCCGGAGGCCCTCACCGAGGCGATCAAACGGGACCGTCTCCTGGGCCTGGTACCGGCGGTGGTGGTCTCCGCGTTGGGCACCACCGGCACCACCGCCGTCGATCCCATCGGCGAATTCGGACGCGTCGCCGACGCCAACCACCTTTGGCACCACGTGGATGCGGCCTACGCCGGATCGGCCATGATCTGCGAGGAGTTCCGCGTTCATCTCGACGGGATCGACCGGGCCCACAGCTACACCTTCAACCCCCACAAGTGGCTGGCCACCAACCTGGACTGCTCGGTGTTGTGGGTGGCCGACCGCACGCCGCTCAACCGGGCCATGGGCATCGAACCTCCCTACCTGCACAACGACGCTTCCCGATCGGGCCACGTCATCGACTACCGAAACTGGGACATCTCCCTGGGTCGGCCCTTCCGGGCCTTGAAGCTCTGGTTCGTGCTCCGAGCCTTCGGCGCCGAGGGACTCCGGGGCCTCATCCGCCGCCACACCCAGTGGGCCACCGAGCTCTCCGAGCGCATCGACCGCCATCCCCGACTCCACCGCATCGCCCCCACGCCGTTCGCCCTGGTGTCGTTCGCCCACACCGCCGGGAGCGCAGCCACGCTGGCCTTGGCCCAAGCCGTGAACAGCAGCGGTCGCTTCCTGGTGACCGTCTCCGAGATCGACGGACGGCCCTACCTGCGAGTGGCCATCGGCGCCACCTGGACCACCCGCCATGACCTGGACCGGCTGTGGGCCTGCATTCAGGAGCACCTGGCCACCGAGCCGCCCACCCCCCGAGAGGAGAACCCATGGGAACAGTGACCACCAACGACGGCGTCCGCCTCAACTACATCGAAGCCGGGAGCGGGCCGGCCTTGGTGCTGCTGCCGGGGTGGAACCAGACCGCCGCGCTGTTCGGACGCCAGATCGAGGCCTTCCGTCCGCACTTCCGGGTGCTGGCCCTCGATCCCCGGGGCCACGGCAACTCGGAGGCGCCCGACCACGGCTACCGCATGTCCCGCCACGCCATGGATCTCCACACCCTGATCGCCGACGTGGCCGACGGTCGAGCCCACGTGCTGGGCCACTCCATGGGCTGTTGCGTGCTGTGGTCGTACTTCGACCTCTTCTGCGGCCACGGGATCGACCGGGCGGTGTTCGTGGACATGAGCACCCACCCGGTGCACAATCCCGCCTTCACCGACGAGCAGGTGGCCGACTACGGCTCGACCATGCCCGCAGCCGACTTCTTCGAGTTGTTCAACGGTCTGGCCAACGGCGCCGAGGCGCAGATCATGCCGTCGTTGCTCGAACACATGGTGACCGAATCCATCACGCCCGAGGACAAGGCCTGGATCCTGGAGGAGAACCGGCGAATGCCCGGACCCCTGTCGGCTCGGGAGTTCTTCTCCGACATCCTGGCCGACTGGCGCGACGTGCTGCCCCGGATCAACCGTCCCAGCCTCTACATCGCGGGCGAAGCCTCCTTTGTGCCCATGACCGCCACCAAGTGGGCCGCCGGGCAGACCCCCGGTGCCCGCTTCGAGGTGATCGGTGGCCACGAAGGGGGCAACCACTTCATGTTCGTGGAGAACCCGGACCGCTTCAACCAACTGGTGCTCGATTTCCTGATCGGCACCTCGACTGCCAATCCCAGCCCCGGAAAGGACTGACCATGTTCGGCAAACGACTACTACCCATCCTGGTGAGCTTGTGCCTGCTCGCCGCCGCCTGCGGCGACGACGATGACACCAGCTCGCCCACCCCGGTGGCCACCAACCCACCGACCGAGGCGACGACGGAGGCCACGCCGACGGCCGAGGCCCCACCCCCGGCCGAGGCCCCGCCGACGGCGGCGTCGACCGGTCGACCGCTGGACGTGGACGAGGTGCTGGCCGCTGATCTGGACGACTGCGCACCCGCCCCCCAGGGGGACACCCTGCGGATCGGCTACGCCGCCGACTTCTCCGAACTCGGGGGCTTCGTGGACATTCCCGGATCCCAGGCGGCGGAGTACTTCGTGGAGTTGGTCAACTGTGTCGGCGGGGTGGACGGACGCCCGGTGGAGATGGTGATCCGCGACATCGAAGGCGACCCCGAGACCGCGGGTCGGGTGGCCCAGGAGCTGCTGGACGACGACGTCACCGCCATCTTGGGTCCCGCCTTCTTCGACGTGAACCAGGCCATCCTGCAGGTGACGGCGGGCAAGGTGCCGCTGATCTCGGTGTCGTCCACCGAGCCGTTGCTGGCCGATCCCGCGCAGCTCAGCCTGCTGGCCTCGTTCACCGACACGGCCCAAGCCAAGGCGGCCGCCCGGTTCGCCCTCGATCGGGGATGGCAGACCGCGGCCACGTTCAGCGTCCCCGGTCCGTACTTCGGCTACCTGGTGGAGGTGTTCACCGAGGAATACGAAGCCCTCGGCGGCAACGTGCTGGGCGACTACCCCTTCGTCCCGGTGGAGACCACCGACTTCTCCGCCCAGGTGAACGAGATCGCCGCCCTCGAACCCCAGCCCGACGTGATCTACTCGGCGCTGATCGCCTTCCAGGTGGCCATCCTGGGCGGGCAGTTGGCCGAAGCCGGCGTCGAGTCCGAAATGCTGGTGGCCGATGCCTTCACCGCCACCGGCGGCTACTTCACCGAAGGGGTGGAGGGCGTCTTCCACACCTCACACACTTTCCCCGCGCCCGACGGCCGCATGGTCCGGTTCCTGAACTCCTTCGAGCAGGCCAAGGGCTCGGTGCTGGAGAGCGATTCGTACGCCGCGCTGGCCGCCGACTCGATCCTGGTCATCGCCCAAGCGGTCACCGAAACCGGCTCCCTCGATCCCGTCACCGTGGGGGAGGCCATGATCGCGGGCACCGGCGTGGACGGGCTGACCGGCGTGCTCACCTACCGAGGGGGCGGCACCCCGAACACGCCGGTGTACGTCCACGAGGTGGTCGACGGCGGGCCCTCGCTGGCCGAGGTGTACGAGACTTTCGAGTAGGCCGGGGGCAACGTGACGGTCAGCAGTCTCTTCGGCATCGACACCGACGGCCACGGGGACCGACCGGTGGCCGACGAGCTGCTCTCCGTGGAATCGGTCGAGGTTTCCTACGGGCCGATTCGGGCCCTCTACGGCATCTCCCTGTCGGTTGGGTCCGGTGAGACGGTGGCGCTCATCGGTCCCAACGGGGCCGGAAAGACCAGCCTGCTGCACGCCATCATCGGGCTGCACCCTCCGAGTGGAGGCCGAGTCCGCTGGCGGGGGCGGGACATCACCGGGCTGGCCCCCCAGCAGCGGGTTCGCCTGGGCATCGCCCTGGTACCCGAGCATCGCCGGATCCTGACCACCATGACGGTCGAGGAGAACCTGCTGATGGGGGCCTGCTTCCTGCCCCGCCGACTGCGGCGCATCCGGGCCGACGAGCTGATCGAACGGTTCGACGTGCTGGGTCGCAAGCGCTCGCAACGAGCGGGGGTGCTGTCGGGCGGCGAGGCCCAGCAGTTGGCCATCGCTCGGGCCCTGATGGCGTCGCCGGAGCTGCTCTTGATGGACGAGCCCACGCTGGGGCTGGCCCCCATGATGGCCACCCGGGTTTTCGAGCTCATCGGTGAGCTGAAGCGCAGCGGCATGACGTTGATGGTGGTCGAGCAAAACGCCCGGCGGGCCCTGGCCGCCGCCGACTCGGCCTGCATCATCCGCACCGGGCGGATCGCCGACCGGGGACCGGCCCGGCACTTCGCCGCCCGGGACGATCTGTTCGAGTCGTTTCTGGGCACCGACCCGGCGAACCCCGTCGAAAGGCCGTTGCCGTGACGGAACTGGTCCAGCAGTTGGTGGACGGGTTGGGCCGGGGCGGCGAGTACGCCCTGATCGCCTTGGGTGTGGGCCTCATCTTCGGGGTCATGCGCATGGTGAACTTCGCCCACGGGGAGCTGATCACCGTGAGCGCCTACGTGGCCTACGGCCTCACCCTCACCGGCGCATCCTGGTGGATGCTGGCACCGGCCATCGTCGTCTGCGCCGTCGGGGCGTCGGTGCTGGTGGAGTTCGTGGCCTTCCGTTGGGTGCGTTCCAGCAGCGACTTCACCATGTTGTTGACCTCCTTCGGCGTCCACTTCGTGGTGCAGGCCGCGTTCGTGATGTTCGTGTCGGCCTCATCGAGGCAGTTCCCCCGACCCGGCTGGATCACCGCCACCGTGTCGGTGGGCGGCGTCCGCCTGGAGGTGATCGACCTGGCCACCATTGCGGCGGCGGGGGCCGGCTTGTGGTTCACGGTCTGGCTGTTGCAGCGCACCGTGTACGGCATGGCCATCCGGGCCGCGGCCGAGGACTTCGACACCGCCCGGCTGCTGGGCGTGCGCTCCAACCTGGTGATCCGGGCGGCGTTCGCCCTCGCCGGATTGCTGGCCGGGATCGCCGCGGTGTTCCTGTTGATGAGAACCGGGCGGGCCGCCCCGTCGGCCGGTCTCATTCCCATGCTGAAAGGGGTGCTGGCCGCCCTCATCGGCGGGCTGGGCCGCCTGCAGGGGGCGGTGATCGGAGGCCTCCTGCTGGGCCTGGCCGAAATCCTGCTGGTGACCCACTTGCCCGACAGCGCCGACGGCATGGTGAACGCAGTGATCTTCGTGTCGGTGGCCGTCCTGTTCATCTTCCGACCCTCGGGCCTCTTGACGGTCGGATCATCGACCCGACCATGAACACGGCTCTTGGCCCCGCCGGTGGGCGAGTCGGGTGGCCCGGGACGCCTCCGGGGACGGGGCGAGCGGGGCAGGCCCTGGTCGATTTGGTCGGCGCCGCGGTGTTGTTCGCCGCGGTGGCCGGCCTGGGATTCGCCTACACCGCGGGCGGAGGTGCCGCCCGGGACACGCTGTTCACCACGCTGCTGATCAACGCCACGGTGGTGGTGGGCATGCAGGTGTTCATCGGAAACACCGGAGTCCTGTCGTTCGGACACGTGGGCTTCGGCGCAGTGGCGGGCTACGCCTTTGCCGTCTTGGCGGTGGACGTGGAGTGGAAACAGCGGCTGATCGGCGACGCCCCGTTCGGAGCGTCCGAAGCCTCGCTCCCCGTCGACGCGGCCATCGCCGTGGCGGTGACAATAGCCCTGGTGGTGGCCTTCGTGGTCGGCCTGGGCATGATCCGGTCGGGCACCTCCACCGGAGACATCGCCGCCACCGTGATCACCCTGGCCGTGCTGTTCGCCGCCTACGAGGTGGCCATCAACTGGACGCAGTTGACCGGTGGCAATCGCGGCGGGATCAGCTTCCGTCCGGGCACGGCCATGGCCGGCCGCTCCCACGCCTACGCCGGTTTCGGCCTGGCGCTGGTGGTGGCCCTCCTCTACCGATCATCCCGCTTCGGTCGGCTGGCCCGAGCCGGTCGGGAAGACGATCTGGCCGCCCGGGCGCTGGGCGTCAATCCGGCTCGCCACCAAATGGCCGCCCTCATGGCTTCCGTGGCGCTGGTGGCGGTGGGCGCATGCTTGCGGGTCTGGCTCACCGGCACCGTGTCCCCGGAGCGGTTCTTCGTCGACTACACCCTGTTGACGCTGACCATGCTGGTGGTGGGGGGACGCAACAGCGTGACCGGCGCGGTGGTGGGCACCGTGGTGGTGACCGCGCTCATGGAGGGCACCCGAACCCTGTCGGGGCCCGACGTGGACCCCGGCCCCTTCGACGTGGTGATCCGGCCGGGCCTCACCGACATCTGCCTGGGCCTGGCCATGGTGGGATTCATGATCCTGCGGCCCAACGGGTTGCTGCACGACCGGGAGATCACCGACCTGTTGCGCCGGTTCAACGGGAATCGGGCCCAGGGCCGATCCCCGTCCACCGGCGACCCGACCGGACCGGCGGTGAGCCCGCTGCCGGGCAGCGCCGGCCAGGATCGGCTGGAGATGGTCGACGTCACCTACAAGATCGACGAGCTGGTGGTGTTGTCCGATGCCCACCTGGCGGTGGCCAGAGGCGAGATATGCGGCCTCATCGGGCCCAACGGCGCGGGCAAGACCACCATGGTGAACGTCATGAGCGGCTTGGTGCCCACCGCGGCGGGCCGCACGGCGGTGGGCGGGCGGCCGATGGACCACCTGGCCCCTTACCGGCGGTCCCGAGCCGGGCTGTCCCGCACCTTCCAGAACCTCCGCCTGTTCGGGGACCTGACCGTCCGGGAGAACGTGGAGGTCGTCGCCTTGGCCCACGGCGCCTCGGCCGCCCAGGCCCGGCTTCTGGCCGCCGAGATGCTCGAGCTGAATCAGCTCGGCCACGTGGCCGGTACCAGGGCCCGGAGTCTCGACTACGGCTCGTCCAAGCGGCTCGAACTGGCCCGGGCGGCGGTTTCGCGCCCCCGCTTCTTGCTGCTCGACGAGCCGACGTCGGGCTTCTCGGAGGCGGAATCCCAGCAGATGGTGGGACAGATTCGAGCCATCGCCACCCGGATCGGCTGTGGGGTGGTGATCATCGACCACGACCTGGCCTTCATCACCGCCATTTGCGATCGGGTGTACTGCCTGGACCAAGGAACGATCATCGCCCAGGGAACGGTGGCCGAGATCCGGACGAACCCCGCAGTGCGAGCGGCCTACACCGGCGACGGGTGGTGACCACCCAATCCCGTCAACCGAGCCCTCGTGGGGAACTCAGGGGGCTTCGGGGCGCAGGGTGGGGAAGAGGATCACCTCGCGGATGCTGGGGGCGTCGGCCAACAGCATGGCCAGGCGGTCCATGCCGATGCCCAGGCCGCCGGTGGGGGGCAGCCCGAACTCCAGCGCCCGCAGGTAATCGGCGTCCACCGCCATGGCCTCGGCGTCGCCCGCCTCCTTGTCGGCCGCCTGCTGCTCGAAGCGTTGGCGCTGCTCGTCGGGATCGGTGAGTTCGCTGAAGGCGTTGGCCAACTCCCGCCCGGCCACGATGGCCTCGAAGCGCTCCACCCAGCCGGGGCGCTCCCGGTGTTCCCGGGCCAGGGGCGACACCTCTTGGGGGTAGTCGCACACGAACACCGGCCCCCACAGCTCGGCCTCGGTGGTCTTCTCGTACAGCTCCAAAATGAGCTTGCCCGGCCCCCACCGGTCCTCCACCGGAATCTCCCGGGCGGCGCAGTGCGCCCGCAACTCGGCCACCGGGGTGTCAAGGTCCACCTCCAGGCCGCTGTGCTCGGCCAATAGATCGGTGAGCCGGGCCCGGCGCCACGGGGGGGTCACGTCCAGTTGGCGCCCGCCGTAGGTGAAGGTGGTGTCGCCCTTGAGGGTCACGGCCAGATGGGCCACCAGTTGCTCCACCAGTTCCATGATGTCGCCGTAGTCGGCGTAGGCCCAGTAGAGCTCCAGCATGGTGAACTCGGGATTGTGCCGGGTGGACAGGCCCTCGTTGCGGAACACCCGGGCGATCTCGTACACCCGCTCCAGGCCGCCCACCACCAGCCGCTTCAGGTACAGCTCGGGGGCGATTCGCAGATACAGCTCCATGTCCAGGGCGTTGTGGTGGGTGGCGAAGGGGCGGGCCAGGGCGCCGCCGGGTACCGGGTGGAACACGGGGGTCTCCACCTCGATGAACCCCCGGTCCTCCAGCCACCGGCGGGTCCGGGCCATCATCTCCGACCGCAACCGGAACGTCTCCCGGGCCTCCTCGGTCACCCACAGGTCGACGTAGCGTTGGCGAAATCGGGTGTCGGGGTCGCTCAACCCGTGCCACTTGTCGGGGAAGCTCCGCCGGGCCTCGGCCAGGAGCACCCACTGTTCCACCCTCACCGAGAGCTCCCCGGTGCGGGTCTTCATCACCTCGCCGGTGACCCCCACCCAGTCCCCCAGCGACAAGGCGCAGAACCCCTCGTGGTCGGGGGTGACCTTGGCCGGGGCGAACAGTTGGATGCGACCGGTGGCGTCCTGCAGGGTGGCGAAGGCCAGCCGCCCCTGGACCCGCCGGAGCATGATGCGACCGGCCACCACCACCTTTTGGCCGGTCTCGGTGCCCGGTTCGATGTCGCCGTGGCGTTGGCGGCAGTCGGCGGCGGTGGCGGTGGTCTCGAAGCGGTAGGGAGGGGTCACCGCTCGTCTCGTTGGTTGCGCTGGTGGACCAGCCACAGCCCGTGCAGGGTCAGGTAGGGCTCGGTGTACTGGATGGTCTCCGACAGCGGGGCGATCAGATGGGCCAGGCCGCCGGTGGCCACCACCACGACCTCGCCGTCGAGCACGGCCGAGAAGCGGCCCACCATGCCGTCGATCTGGGCCACGAAGCCGTAGATCACCCCCGACTGGATCGACTCCATGGTGGTCTTGCCGATCACGCTGCGGGGCTCGGTGAGCGCCACCGGCCCCAAGGCGGCCGCCCGACCGACCATGGCGTCCAGGCTGACCTCGATGCCCGGTCCGATGGCCCCGCCCAGGAACTGACCGTCCTCGGAGATCACGTCGAAGTTGTTGGTGGTGCCGAAGTCCACCACCACGGCGGGACCCCCGTAGAGGTGGTGGGCCGCCACCGCGTTGGCGATGCGGTCGGCGCCCACCTCCCGGGGGTTGTCGTAGAGGATGGGGATGCCGCTGCGGGTGCCGGGCTCGATCACCACCGGCTCGAACTCCAGATAGCGCTCCACCATCATCCGCACGCTCTCGCGGACTCGGGGCACCCCCGAGCACACCGCCACCCCGGTCAGCTCGGCCTCCATGTCCACCCCCACGCTGTCCAGCAGGCTGCGCAGCAGCACGGCCACCTCGTCGGGGGTGCGCTCGTGGACGGTGGTGAGCCGCCAGTGCTCGATCAGCCCGTCGGCGGCCCGACAATCCTCGACGCGCTCGGCCTCGTACAGTCCGACCACCGTTTGGGTGTTACCGATGTCGAGCGCCAGCAGCATGTGAACTCCCGATGGGCTTCAATCGCGGCTCGGGGCGATTGAAGCCGTGCGGGGAGCTTCGTCCACGTCGAGGGCGATGTCCAACGCCGGGGCCGAGTTGGTGAGGCGGCCCACCGACACGTAGTGGACGCCGGTGGCGGCGTACTCGGCCACCGTTTCCGGGGTGATCCCCCCGCTCACCTCCAGCAGGCAGTCGTGCCCGGCGGTTCGGGCCACACAGGCCCGCACCTGTTCGGGCGTCATGTTGTCGAGCAACAGGGCGTCGGCGCCGGCGGCCAGGGCGTCGTCCACCTGGTCGATGCGGTCGCACTCCACGTAGACCGGGCGGTCGGGCCAACGCTGTCGGGCGGCGGCCACCCCGTCGGCAATGGTCATGTCGGCCAGGTGGTTGTCCTTGAACATGACCCAGTCGGAGAGCCCCATGCGGTGGTTGTGGCCGCCCCCGGCCCGCACCGCCGCCTTCTCCAGGAGCCGCAAACCGGGGGTGGTCTTGCGGGTGTCGCGGATGCGGGCCCCGGCGGGCCCCGCCGCCGCGGCTGCGGCCACGTACCGGGCCACCTCGGTGGCGATCCCCGACAGGTGGCTCAGGAAGTTGAGGGCGCTGCGCTCGGCGGTGAGCACCGAGGCCTGGGGCCCCCGAACGGTGGCCAGCGTTTGGCCGGCCGCCACCGGGTCGCCGTCGTTGGCCTGCCACGACACCGACACCGCCGGGTCCACCTGGGCGAACACCTCGGTGGCGCACGCCCGCCCCGCCAGCTTGCCTGCGGCTCGGGCCACGATCCTGGCCGTCATGGTGGCCGGTGGCAACAGCAACGACGTGAGGTCGCCCGGGTGGCCCACGTCCTCGGCCAACGCCAGTTCCACCGCGGCATGTACGGCCGAGGCCGGTGGATCCACGCTGGACCTCACCCCGTCGGCGTAGGGGTCACGCTCGGGGGGAGTGGTCGAAACGGGCTCAGGCCGGGTCACCGTCGACCCCCAGGTTGTCGATCAGGCGGGCCCGCCCCAGGCGGGCGGCCACCAGCAGGCGCAGCTCGCCGGCCAGCACCTCGGGGCGGGCCAGCGTGGTGGCGTCCACTACCGCGGTGTAGTCGGCGGTGGCCAGGGGCTCGGCGGCCACCACCGCGGCCATGGCCGCCTCCACCTCGTCGGGATCCCGGCTTCCCGCGGTCACCACGTCTCGCCCGGCCTGCAGCGAACGCCACAGGACCGTGGCCGCCGGTCGCTCCTCAGGGGTGAGGTACACGTTTCGGCTGGACAGGGCCAGCCCGTCGGGGGCCCGCAGGGTGGGGCACCCCACCACCTCCACCGGCAGCGACAAGTCGGCGGTCATCCGCCGGACGATGGCAAGCTGCTGGTAGTCCTTCTCCCCGAAGTACGCCCGACCCGGCCCCAGCATGGAGAACAGTTTGGCCACCACGGTGGTGACCCCGTCGAAGTGGGTGGGCCGGTACCGGCCCTCCAGGATCGAGTTGAGTCCCTGGACCACCACCGAGGTGATCGGGGCCTGCGGGTACATCTCCTCGGTGGACGGGGCGAACACCAGATCGGCCCCAGCGGCGGCGCACAGCTCCCGGTCCCGGTCCAGGTCCCGGGGATAAGTGCCGTAGTCCTCCCCCTCGGCGAACTGCAGGGGGTTCACGAAGATGCTCACCACCGTCACGTCGTTGTCGGCGGCCGAACAGGCCACCAGCGACTGATGCCCCTCGTGCAGATACCCCATGGTGGGCACCAGGCCCACCGATCCGCCGGCCCGCCGCACTCCCTCGACGTGCTGCCACAATTCGGCCGCCCGCTCCACCACTGCGATGTCGGTCCCGCCGGTCATCGACCCGCCCCGGGGCGCTCGCAGGGCGTGGTCACGATCCCGCCTCCAGGCCCCGAGCCACCAGCTCTTGCCAGTCCCCCAGCCGCCGGACCCCGTCGTGATCACCGGCCCAGCCGCCGGCCAGGTCGGGGGCCAGCTCGGCCAGCGGCACCATCACGAACGCCCGCTCGAACATGCGGGGATGGGGCACCTCAAGGTCGGGCTCGTCCACCGTCTCCCCGTCCACCCAGAGCACATCCACGTCCAGGGTACGGGGACCCCACCGCACCTCCCGCACTCGCCCGGCGTCGGCCTCCAGGGCCTGGCCCTGCGCCAACAACTCCCGGGCCGACCGCCGGGTGTCCAACTCGACCACCACGTTGAGGTACCGACCCTGATCGGGACCCCCCACCGGGTCGGTCTCGTACACCCCCGAGACGGCCACGGCGTCCTCGATGGCGGCCACCGCGGTCACCAGATGACCCAGCCGGTCGCCCAAATTGGTTCCCAGACCCAAGAACGCCCTGGTCATACCGCCGGCCCCCGGTGCCGGTGCGGGGCTCGGCCGGCCGCGGCGGCGCCCGCCCGGTCAGCCACGGTGACGGGTGATGCGGACACCGCTGGCGGCCAGCGGGTGGGGCACGGGAGGCCGCAGCTTGCGCACCTCCACCGCCACCCAGCCCGCGCGCCGGTCGGCGGCCAAGCAGGCCTCGGCCACCCGCTGGGCCATGGCCTCCATCAAGGTGAACTGCTCGCCGGTGGCCGCGGCCACGATGGCGTCGCCCACTCTCCCGTAGTCCACCGTGTCGCCCAATTCGTCGGAGCGACCGGCCGGGGCCAGATCCACCCCGATGTCCACATCCAGTTCGAAGGGCTGCACCCGGTCCCGCTCCTCGAGGAGCGCCCCGCACAGGGCCATGACCCGAAGGCCCCGCAGCACCAGGCGATCCCCGGTGGTCACCGGTTCCTCCCCGGCCCGGCCCGCGCGGCGGTGCTCAGTCATCTCCGGACGGGCCGCTGTCAGCCTTCTCGGGGTCTTCCACCAACCGGAGTCGAGCCTTCGGTTTGGGCAGTCCGGCGGAGATGTTCACCATGTGACGCCCCAGCGCCCCGAACGGACGTTCGGTCATCTTCTCGGTCACCACCACGGCCTGCGACTCGGTGGCCACCATGCCCGACCACAGCAGATAGCCGGCCATGAACCCGCACACCTCGTCGCCCACCCGCCGTCGGTGGACCAACAGCTTCTCACCTTGGCTCAACAGCCCGTGCATCTCGGTGTACAGCGGTCCCAGGCGGGTGGGGTAGTCCTCGTTGTCGGCCAGGGGCCAGTGGCTCCAGGCCACATTCTGTTCGGTGTAGCTGTGCAGGTTGTGGGTGGAGGGGATCAGCGACACGATTCGGGTGAAGCCCTGCTCGCGAATCCACAGGATCTCCTCGGTGCGCCGAACCCGGCGATGGCTCTCCCCTCGGCCACCGGGTCGCTCGCAGATGGCCAATCGGCCCTTCATGATCCAGCGGAAGTTCCTCGGGCAAATGCCCTCCGCCCACTTGCCCTTCACGCCGCCACCACCTTCATTGCCCCCACGGTGGCGGCCACGTCGTGAGCCCGGACCACGGCCGCTCCTTGGGAAAACGCCCAGGCGGCCGCGGCCAGCGAACCCTCCAACCGATCGGAGGTGGGCACCTCGTCGCCCTCGGAGCCATTCCCGCGGCCGTCGCTGCGGGCGTGCAGTTCCCCGATGAAGCGTTTGCGACTGGCCCCCACCACCACCGGGGCGCTCAGGCCGGTGAGCCGTCGCAGGTTGGCCAGCAGTTCCAGGTTGTGCTCGGTGGTCTTGCCGAAACCGATGCCGGGGTCGATCCACACGTCGGGCACCCCGGCGGCCCGGGCCCGCTCGAGTGCCGCAGCCAGGTGTTGGCTCACGTCGGCCACCACGTCGGCGTAGTGGGGGGCGATCTGCATGGTGGCGGGGGTGCCCTGTCGGTGTACTGCGATCCAGGTCACCCCCAACTCGGCAGCCACCTCGTGCAGCGATGCCGACACGTCGTTGATGACATCGGCCCCGGCGCCCACTGCGGCGCGGGCCACCTCGGGCTTGGTGGTGTCGATGGAGACCCGGCCGTGGGGCGACAGGCCGGCCACCACGTCCACCACCCGGGCCAGTTCCTCCTCCACCGACACCGGGGAGGCACCCGGTCGGGTGGACTCGCCGCCCACATCCACCACGGCCGCCCCCTCCTCGAAGAGTTGAAGGCCTCGGGCCACGGCAGCGTCGGGGGTCGGGTAGCGGTTGCCGTCGGAGAAGGAGTCGGGAGTGGCGTTGACGATGCCCATGACCATCGGTCGTGTCATGGCTGACTCCACCGTCTCACCGTACCGCCGCCGACGCGGGCCGCCCTAGCGGTGGGCCGCCAATTCGACGGAGGCCGCGGTCATCGGCGGTCGATGAACCGCATCGCTTCGGCACGGGTGGCGATGTCGGTGCGGAACAGGCCCCGCACCGCTGAGGTCACCGTGTTGGACCCCGGTTTGCGGATGCCCCGCATCGACATGCACAAGTGCTCGGCCTCCACCACCACCAGCACGCCCCGGGGGTTGAGGGCCGTCTCCACCGCGTCGGCGATCTGGGTGGTGAGCCGCTCCTGCACCTGGGGCATCCGGGCATACCCCTCCACCACCCGGGCCAGCTTGGACAGCCCGGTGATGCAGCCGTCCTGGTTGGGGATGTAGCCCACGTGGGCCTTGCCCAGAAACGGGATGAGGTGGTGCTCGCACAGCGAGTAGAGGGGGATGTCGCGCACCAGGATCATCTCGTCGTGGTCGGCCTCGAACTGGCGGGTCAGATGGGCGGTGGGATCCTGGTGCAGTCCTTCGCAGATCTCGGCGTACATGCGGGCCACCCGGGCCGGGGTGTCCAACAGGCCGTCGCGACTCGGATCCTCGCCGATGGCGACCAGAATCTCCCGGACGGCGGCCTCGATCCGAGGCTGATCCACGGCACCATTGCTTGCATCGGTCATCGGCCGCGAACGGTAGTGCTCCGCCGGCCCTTGTGGGCATTCGTCGGGCTCCGGGGCGGTGGTCAGCCGCTAACGTGGCGATTTCATGGTTGGGCGACCGGCGCTGGACGGGGTTCGGGTGGTGGATCTGAGCCACGGCATCGCCGGCGGCTACGCCACCAAGCTGCTGGCCGACGCCGGGGCCGACGTGATGAAGGTGGAATTGCCCGCCGGTGATCCGCTGCGGGGCCATTCGGCGTCGTTCTCGCCCGTGGGCGACGGTGGCCCGTTGTTCTCGTTCCTGAACACCACCAAGCGGGGGGTGGTGCTGGACTACCGCACCGAGGCCGGGCGCGACCGGCTGTTGGACCTGTACGCCACCGCCGAACTGGTGGTGGAGCGGTCCGAGCCCGGCGGGCTGGAGTCCCTGGGTTTGGGGTGGGAGGCGCTGGCCGACCGGCGGCCCGACGCCACCATGGTGTCGGTGTCCAACTTCGGCCGGGGAGGACCGTGGAGCCGTCGTCCGGCCAACGAGTTCACCCTCATGGCCATCGCCGGATCGACCGCCACCCGGGGACGGCCGGGGCGGATCCCGTTCAACGCCGGGGGCCGCATCGGGGAGTGGATGGGCGGGGTGACCGCCGCGGTGGCCGCCACCGCGGCCCTGCGCCGGGCCCGGCGCACCGGACGGGGCGATCACGTGGACCTGTCGCTCTTGGAGACCATCACCCCCACCTGCACCAACGTGCAAACCCTGTGGCGGTCGTTCACCGGTGAGTACGACACCCGAGCCCTGCCGGAAGTGCCGTCGATCGAACCCACCTTGGACGGCTTCGTGGGGTTCTGCGTGTTCACCGGCCAGCAGTGGCACGACTTCACTGTCCTGGTGGGCCACCCCGAGTGGGCCGACGACCCCCAACTGTCCACCATGGGTGGGCGCATCGCCGCCGGGGCGTCCATCGCCGAGGCCATCCGGGAATGGACCTCGGCCCGCACCACCGCCGAGGTTGTCGAGCAGGCCGTGCTGTTGCGCATACCGGTGGCCCCCATCGGCAACGGGGCCAATCTGCCCGACCTCGACCAGTTCGCCCAGCGAGGGGTGTACGTGTCCCACCCCGGAGGTGGGTTCATCCAGCCCCGGGTGCCCTACGCCAACCTGTCCCACCCGTCGGTGCCGTTCCGACCCGCCCCCCGACTGGGCCAACACAACGTCGAGGTGCTGGATGAGACGACCTCCGGCCCGAGGCCCCGGACCCAACCGCCCCCACCAACCCACGAGCCGACCGACTCGCCCGACGCCCGGCGTGAGCCCCCCGATCCGGACGCCTCGCCCGACGCCTTTCCCCTCGACGGGGTCCGGGTGCTGGACATGACCGCCTTTTGGGCCGGCCCCTACGCCGGTCTGGTGCTGGCCACCCTGGGGGCCGACGTGATCCACGTCGAATCGGTGCAGCGGCCCGACGGGATGCGCTTCGGCTCCGTCCGCACCCCGGCCGACGATCTGTGGTGGGAGTTCGGCCCCACCTTCCACCACGCCAACGTGGGCAAGCGGTCGGTGACCCTGGACCTGACCCGACCCGAGGGCATGGCCCTGCTGCACCGCCTCATGGCCGTCTCCGACGGGCTGGTGGAGAACTTCTCCCCTCGGGTGATCGACCAGTTCGGGCTGGACTGGGACACCGTCCACCGGCTGAACCCCCGGCTGGTGATGGTGCGGATGCCCGCTTTCGGCCTCGACGGGCCGTGGCGCGACCGGGTGGGCTTTGCCCAGACCATGGAGCAGGTGAGCGGCATGTGCTGGCTGAGCGGGTACGCAGACACCGCCCCCCAACTGGCCCGAGGCCCGTCCGACCCGTTGGCCGGTCTGCACGCCGCCTACGCCTTCATCTGCGGCCTGCACGCCCGCCAACGCACCGGCCAGGGCAGCTTCGTGGAGGCCACCATGGTGGAGACCGCCCTGAACGCAGCCGCCGAACAGGTGGTGGAGTACTCCGCCACCGGCCACCTCATGACCCGAGACACCAACCATCACCCCGACGCCTGCCCCCAAGGGGTGTACCCCTGCGCCGACGGTGAGCACGTAGCCCTGTCGGTGGAGACCACCCGGCACTGGCAGGGGTTGTTGGACGCGGTGCCCGAGCTGGGGCTGGAGGCGCTGTCGGCCTCGGCGGCCTTGGTTGATCGGTTCGCCGCCCGCCACGCCCTCGACGAGCGTCTGGGCCGCTGGTGCGCCGAGCAGTCGTCCACCGAGGTGGTGGATCGCCTCATCTCGTTCGGCGTGCCCGCCGCGGTGTTGGAGATCAGCCGGGGCGGGGACCGCAATCCCCAGGTCAACGCCCGCGGCTTCTACGAGGCGGTGGACCATCCGCTGGCGGGTACCCATCGCCTGCCCGCCCTGCCGATGCGCTTCGGTCGCCAACCCGAGCGCTGGTTCTCCCGTCCCGCCCCCCTCCTGGGCGAGCACAACGCCGAGGTGTTGGGCGGGCTGCTCGGCTTGGACGACGACGAACTGGCCCGCCTGGAGACCGACCAGATCATCGGCACCCGCCCGGTGTTCGCCCCCCGGACCCCGGCCACCTGAGCGGCCTCGGCGCCCCGTCGACAACTCCCCGACATCAGCCCGCAGGCCGACCCCTAGACTGGCGGCAGATGACGACCATCGAATCCCCCCGCGGCTATCAGCTCTCCGACCGCTACACCAAGGACCGGGGCACCGTCTTTCTCACCGGTATCCAGGCCATGGCCCGGCTGCCCCTGGTGCAGCTCCGGGCCGACCGGGAGGCCGGCTTGAACACGGCGGCTTTTGCCGCCGGTTATCCCGGCTCACCCCTGGGGGGTCTCGACGCCGCCCTCGCCCGAGCGGCCAGGGATGCGCCCGAGCTGCCGGTGGTGTTGCGCCCGTCGGTCAACGAGGAGTACGCCGCCACCGCGGTGATGGGCAGCCAATTCGCGGGCTCCCGCCCCGATGCCCGCTATGACGGGGTGGTCGGGTTCTGGTACGGCAAGGCACCGGGGGTGGATCGGGCGTCCGACGCCATCCGCCACGGGGTGTTCGCCGGAGCCCACCCTGTGGGCGGGGCCGTCCTGTTGGTGGGCGACGACCCCAACGCCAAGTCCTCCACCCTGCCGTCCACCTCGGCGGGCGTGCTGGCCGACCTGCAGATCCCGGTGCTGTACCCCGGCGACCCGGCCGACACCCTGGAGCTGGGCCGCCACGCGGTGGCCATGAGCCGGACCACCGGGTTGTGGGTGGGCCTCAAGATCGTGGCCAACGTGGCCGACGGATCGGCCAACGTGGCCCTCGACCCCGAGCCGCTCTCGCCGGTGATCCCGCTGCTGGACGGTGTCCCCTACCACCACCAGCCCGACCATCGCCTGCTCACCCCCTACACCCTGGACATCGAACGGGAGATCGTGGAGGTCCGCACCGGTCTGGCCCTGGAGTACGCCGCCCTCAACCGGCTCAACCGGGTCACGGTGGACTCGCCCGACGCCTGGATCGGGATCATCTCCTCGGGCATCACCTACTGGGAGGTGCGGGAGGCCCTGTCCATCATGGGGCTGCGCAACGACGCCGACATCGCCGACGCCGGCATCCGGATGTTGCGCATGGGGATGCCGGTGCCGTTCAACCCGTCGACCATCCGGGAGTTCGCCGTCGGCCTCGAGGAGATCCTGGTCATCGAGGAGAAGACCCCCAACGTGGAGCTGCTGGTCAAAGACGCCCTCTACAACGCCCCCCACCGGCCGCTGGTGGTGGGCGAGTTCGACGAGCACGATCACCGGCTGGTCAGCAGCAGCGGCGCCCTCCACGCCGACGACCTCCTCAAACCGTTGCGCCAACGCCTGGTGCGCCTGCAGGACCGGCTCCTCCCGCCGGCGCCCACCCGCGAACGCATCCCGCTGTCGGTCAACCGCAAGCCCTACTTCTGCTCGGGGTGCCCCCACAATCGCAGCACGGTCACCGACCCCGACACCCTGGTGGGAGCGGGCATCGGCTGTCACACCATGATCCTGTTGGGCGGCGAGGAGCGCTACGGCGACATCACCGGGCTCACCTGCATGGGCAGCGAGGGCACCCAGTGGATCGGCCTCTCCCCCTTTGTCGACACCCCGCACCTGGTGCAGAACCTGGGCGACGGCACCTACTTCCACTCTGGGCAACTGGCGGTCACCGCCGCGGTGGCCGCCGGGGTCAACATCACCTACAAGCTGTTGTGGAACGGGGCGGTGGCCATGACCGGGGGCCAGGATCCCGCCGGGGGGATCCCGCTCGACCGGGTGTGCCGGGTGCTGTTGGCCCAAGGGGTGGCCCGCATCGTGATCACCTCCGACGACCCGGCCCGCACCCGCCGCCTGGACCTGCCCCGCCCGGTGGAGGTGCGGGACCGCACCGAGCTGGCCGACGTGCAACGGGAGCTGGCCGCGGTGTCCGGGGTCACCATGTTGATCCACGACCAGCGGTGTGCCGCCGAGCTGCGCCGGGATCGCAAGCGGGGCCGCATCGAGGACGCCCCCACCCGGGTGGCCATCAACCACCGGGTGTGCGAGGGCTGCGGACACTGCGCGGAGATCTCCAACTGCCTGTCGGTGCAGCCCATCGACACCCCGTTCGGGCGCAAGACCACCATCGACCAGGACAGTTGCAACATCGACCTGTCGTGCCTGGAGGGGGATTGCCCGGCCTTCGTCACCGTGACCCGGCCGACCGTCACCCGTTGGCGACGGGCCCTGCGGACCGCGGGGCGTGCGGGGTCGAGCGGGCTCGCTCGGGTGGGGGGACGACGCTCCCGTGAGGCCAACGGGGCGGGGGCTCTGTCCGCCGGAGCGGGGCCCCCTTCCGGAGTTGCCGTGCCCCCCGACTCGCTGCCCGCCTTGCCGGTGATGCTGGAAGGCGAGTGCAACGTACACATCACCGGCATCGGCGGCACCGGGGTGGTCACCACCTGCCAGCTCATCGGCACCGCGGCCATGATCGACGGGGCCAACGTGACCGGACTGGACCAGATCGGGCTGTCGCAGAAGGCCGGTCCGGTGGTGAGCGACATCCGCATCAAGTACGGGGCCAAATCGGGCAGCAACCGGCTGAGCGACAATCAGGCCGATCTACTGCTGGCCTTCGACCTGCTGGTGGCCGCCTCGCCGGTGGGCCTCAACGCCGCCCATCCCGAGCGCACCTCGGTGGTGGGGTCGCTGGACGTGACCCCGCCGGGAGAGAAGACCGCCCATCCCGAAATCGCGATGCCCACCGCCGAGGAGCTGTTGGATCGTGTCCGGGCGGAAACCCGGCCCGACGCCCAGCACTGGGCCGGGGCCACCGACCTGTCCGAGGCGCTGGTGGGCGACGCCGTGGGAGCCAACGTGTTCGTGGTGGGCATGGCCATCCAGGCCGGGTTGCTGCCCATCGCCCCCGAAGCGGTGGAGGTGGCCATCGAACTCAACGGGGTGGCCGTGGAGATGAACCGGTCCGCCTTCCGTTGGGGTCGGTGGTGGGTCATCGACCCGGCCCTGGTGGAGGCCGCCGCCGCAGCCCAAGCGAGCCGCAACCCGGAGACCGCCGCAGCCGAGGCCGAACCCGACTCCGATGAGACGTCGGGCCCTCCCGCGGGGTTGGCCCCCGATCTGGCCGAGCGGATCGTCGACATCGCCGAGGAGAACGAGGTGTTGGCCGACAGCCTGGCGTTGTACGCCGCCGAGCTGGTGGGGTTCCAGAACCAGGCGCTGGCCCAGCGGTACCTGGACCAGGTGGAGGAGTTCGCCGCCGTCGAACGCCGAGTCAACCCCGGCTCGGCCGCGCTCACCACTGCGGTGGCCGCCGGTCTGTTCAAGCTCACCGCCTACAAGGACGAGTACGAGGTGGCCCGCTTGCTGCTCGACGGTGACGGCCACGCCCCGGTGGCCGACCTGGCCCAACCGGGCGACCGGGTGGCCTGGCGGCTCCACCCACCGGCGCTGCGGGCGCTGGGCTTCAAGAACAAGATCGCCCTGCACGCAGGCCGCTGGCGACCGGTCATGGTGCTCCTGGCCAAGGGCAAGAAGCTGCGGGGCACCCCGTTCGACCCCTTCGGCCGGGCCCACGTGCGCCGGGTGGAGCGGGCCCTGCCGGACGAGTATCTGGCCGCCCTCCGCACGGCCACCGCCCCGGCCACCACCCCCGACGGCCTCGCCCCCGCCCTGGCCATCGCCGAGGCCGCCGACCTCGTCCGCGGCTACGAAACCATCAAAATCGCCAACGTCAAGAAATTCCGCACCCACCTCACCCAGAATCTCCCCTGACCAATGTCCGATCCCCCGCCCTCGCCGAGCCTTGGCGAAGAAATCCGAGCGAGCCTCGAGTTGGCCGGTCTCCTCGCCGAGGCCAGCGCGGACCTACCAGAGCCGCCTGACCATACTGAAGTTGAAGCGGCCCGCAAGCGTGCTGGCCACGGCCTCAGCCTCTCGGAACATGTGCGCGCCAATCGACGCTGACGCCACCGAAGCGATGCGGCAGCAACGCCGTGAGGCGATGCTCGGGCTGATCGCGTCCTGGGAAGCTGAGGAAGGCCCCATCGACCAGGAGCACCTGGAGTGGGCCGACGCCGTACTCGACCGCCAAGGAGTCGCTCGTCAGGTTGGCTGAGGGTCAGACTTGGGCGTCGCGGGGGTCCCAGCGTTCGCGGGCTTTGTCGCCGATTCGGTTGAGGGCGAACACAGTGAGGAACATCACGATGCCGGGCACGAACACGATGTGGGGGTGCTCCTGGAACCGTTCGAAACCGCCGCGGATCATGTTGCCCCACGTGGGCTCGGGCGGCTGGATGCCCACGTTGAGGAACGACAGCGAGGCCTCGGCCACGATCAGCACGGCGGTCACCAAGAAGGCGTAGGACACCAGCGGCAGGGCCACGTTGGGCGTCAACTCCCGGAAGATCACCCGGCGATTGCCCGAGCCCATGGCCTGGGCGGCCAGCACGAACTCCCGCTGCGCGAACGTCAACGTGTTGGCCCGGGCCAGGCGGATATAGGTGGGAACACCCAACAGGGACAGCTCCAGGGCCATGGTCCACTGGTTCTGGTCGAAAATGGTGGCCACCGCCACCAGTAGGATGAGCGGGGGGAAGGCCAGCATGGAATCGGCCAGAATGCCCACCCCCGAATCCAGCCACCCGCGGAAGTAGCCCGCGGCCACGCCGATGATCCCACCGATGAGCAAACCGATGGCCACCGCCCCCAGGCTGATGATGAGCGATGTGCGCGCCCCCCACATCACCCCGCCCAGGATGTCGAGCGCCTGACCGTTGGTTCCCAGCGGGTGACGGGAGAACAAATCGGGGCGCTGTCGAAGGCCCTCGTCGAAGGTGTTCATAACCAACTTGGATTCCGGCAGGGGCAGCCAGGCAACCGTGATGGCCGACAATGCGATCATCACCAGCCAAATGCCCGACAGCCACGCCGAGAGGTCGAAGCCCGCCCCCCAGCGACGCTGGCACAGGGCGTCCAACCCGAAGTAGGCCCCCACGACGCCGGCCAACACCAACAGCACCCGGATCTCCGCGGTGGTATCGGTGAGCATCGCGGTGCCCACCCAGATGAGGGCCACGCCGACCAGCAGAAATGGCGCCAGCCAGAACGAGCGGGGCTGCGCGCTGCGAGCCCTGATCTCGGGCTCGACCGCCGACGCCTCCGCCACCGGCACGGGGGGGTCAGACACGGCCCCGCCTGATTCGGGGATCCAGATACTGGTAGGAGATATCGATGGCCGCGTTCAACAGCACGTAGGCCACGGCAAAGACCAGCACTCCCCCCTGCACGATGGTGTAGTTCTTGGGCAGTACCCCGAAGGCCACAATCAGCTTGCCGAGGCCGTCCAGGCCGAAGATGGTCTCGATGATGACCGTGCCCCCGATGAGCCGGCCAAGGGTGATGCCCGCGATGGTGATGAGCGAAAACGAAGATGGCCGCAGCGCATCCCGAAACAGGATGCGCCACGTGGGCATCCCCTTGGCCCGGGACGACAGCACGAACTGCTCCTGCAGCGTCGACAGCATGTCGGCCCGCAGCAGGCGTGTGAAAACCGCGATCTCGGTGATGGCCAGGGTGAGCGCGGGCAGGAACAACGAGCGGATTTGCTCCCGCCACCCGTCGTCGTAGCGGTGCGATGCGGTCCGGGGGAAGTCGGGCCACTGGACGAAGACCCACAACAGGATCCCGGTCACCACCAGAGCGGCAACGGCGTACCCCACCCAGCCGGAGGCGTCGGAGCGGTCTTCCCACCATCGAGCCGCCGCCAAGTACAGCAGGCGCACCGCCACCAGCCCGACGACCACCAGCCATATCCACCGGGGAACCGACTGTCGGAACACGAAGAAGAAGATGAACAACAACCCGGCCAGAAACGGGGGAATCGAGATGAAGCCGAACATCGTTCCGCTCACCAGGCGGTCGGCCCGCTTCCCCGAGGAGTGCGCCGACCACACCCCCAAGAAGACGGAGATGACCAGGGACATGCCCAAGGCCATGGCTGCCAACCGAATGGTGGGACCGGCGTTGGTTCGCAACAGTTCGGCGACCGGCTGATGGGGGGGCCGCAGCGAATCCCCCAAGTCCCCGGTCACCGCCCCGCTCAGCCAATCGGAGTAACGCTCGGTGATGGGCTTGTCGAGGCCCAGCGCCTTGCGCACCGCCTCCAGATCCTCCAGGGTGGCCTCAGTTCCGAGGGACGCCGCCGCCGGGTCGCCGGGGATCAGGTCGACCATGAAGAAGGTGGCCAGGGAAACGAGGAAGAGCACCGGCACGAGCCGGACCAGCTTCAAGCCGATCGCTCGCAACACGGTGCTCTTCCTCCTCGAGAGCCTGGTGACTCAGGGCTGGGTGCCGTTGGGCTCAGTTCTCCATGTAGGCGTTGCCGAACAGGAACAGCGTGGTCATGGAGCGCTGCACCCCCTTGATGTTCGGGTCCAGCGCCAGTCCTTCCTCGCTCACCCACGTGATCATGGTGGGCAAGATGTCCTTCCACACGCACTGGACACCGGCCAGCGCCGCCCGCCGATCCTCCAGGGAATCGGCCCGGTAGAGCTGCTCCAGGGCGGCGTCCATGTCGGGGTTGCGCAACCCGATCCGGTTGGATCGGCTCTGGGAGTGGAAGTTCTGGTTCAGCGACGAGACCCACACGGCGCCGTCGTTGTTGAGGCCCCAGCCCGCCAACTCGAAGCTGGCCTGCACGATCACCCGGGGAATCAGCACCGTCGTGATGCCGCCGTACTCGGCGGTCACGTCGAAGCCGACCCGCTCCAGCATGCCTTCCACGGCCTGACCGATGGCCGGGGAGGGATCCTGATCGGTGAACACCATGAGCAGCGAGCCGTCCCAGCCGGTCTCGGCCTTGACCTCCTCGACAATGGCGGCCGCCGCGTCGGGGTCGTAGGCCGGTTCTTGGTCAGCACACTCCTGAAGTTCGGGGGACCACATCAGGGTGCCCTCGTGGGCCAAAGCGTTGGTCATGATGCCGTCGCCCTCGAAGCCGCGTTCGTTGATCACCTGGCGGTCGATGGCGTGGTGGATGGCCCGGCGAATCCGCAGGTCGGCGCCGATCACGTCGACCGGTACCATCTCCCCATCCTCGTTGGGCCGGATGACCCCGTTGTTGATGAGGAACACCCCGCCACCGTTCTGGATTTCCGTGTTCAGCACGGCACCGGCCTCGCGGGCATCGGCGAACACCCGGGGATCACGCAAGAAGGCGGCGTTGAAGTCACCGGCCTGGAACGACTCCCAGTTGGCGGTGGAGCTGCCGGGGAAGGTGAACTCGATTTCCTCGATGCACACCGGGCCGCCCCAGTAGTTGTCCCGGGCCCGCAGCACGGTGCGCACGTTGGGCTCCACCTCGGCCACCTCGTAGGGACCGTAGCTGGCCGCGTTGATCAACTCGGGAGAAACCGCCATCCGGTTCCGCACCAGACGCTCGGCGCTGGTTTCGTCGGTGGCGTTGGCCGCCTCTTCCTCCAGCAGTTGGTTGATCACCCGGGGGTTGACGATCATGCCCGCTTCGTCGCCCAGCACCAGCGGGAAGGTGGACCAAGGCTGGATCAGGCGGAAGACGACGGTGTTGTCGTCGACCACCTCGGTGGCCTCGAAGTCAATGAGGCGCAACGACCCCTCAATGGTGTTGTTGACCCCGTTGCCCCGGCCGTCCAGGAAGCGCGTCATAGAGTCGACCACGTCCTGGGCCACCAGGGTGTCGCCGTTACCGAAGGTGACGCCCGAGGGGATCACCAGGGTCCACTCGGTGAAGTCGTCGTTGGGGGTCATCGACTCGGCCACGTGGGGGTTGTACACGCCGGCGTCGGGGTCGAAGGTCATCATGATGTCCCACACGTTCACGAGCTGGGTGCCACCCACCAACGAGCCGCTGGAAGCCGTCGGATCCATGCTGGCGTTTTGCGAGTACACCGCGTAGTTGATCTTGGTGCCCGGCACCGTGGCCTCGCAGCCGCCGGCCAGCTCTTCCTCGGTGGGAACGGCGGGGGCCACGTCTTCGTCCTCTTCGATCGGGGCCGACACGCCACTTCCGCTGTCCCCGTCGTCACCGTCGTCATCCGACGGGGCGGGCTCGTCGTCTTCAGCCGGCGCGGGATCGGATCCACCGTCGTCGCCCCCCGACGGTGCGGCCGTGGCCTCCTCATCGGGACCGGCAACGGTCCCGCCGTCATCGTCGTTACTGCATGCCGCGGCCACCAGGCCAAAGGCCAGCAGCAACGCCAACAAGTGCATCAGCCGTGAACGCATGGTCATGTCCCCCTCATGGAAGTTGGTCCCGACACTGTAGGGAACCTGGCCCTGCCGGGCAACCGATGCAGTGGGTCGCGCTACGTGGCGTCGTAGGCCAGCGCGGCGGCAAAGTCGACGGTGCCCAGGTCGTGGAGGTGCCATCGGCTTGGCCGACACGGGGGGAATTGGGCGATTCCTCCGGTTGCGCCCCGGCGCAGGGCCTCGGGAATCTCCACGTTGGCGAGCCCCACCGAGGAGATGCCTGCTCCGTGGGCCTTGATCAACGCCTCTTTGAGGGTCCAAAGGCGGAAGAAACGGTGCTCACGGTCGTTCCGGTCGCCGCCCTCGAAGTCGGCTCGCTCGTCGGGGCTGGTGATGGCTCGAATCAGGCCGTCGAGGTTGCGGCGGGGGGCCCGGTCTGCGACGTCCACCCCCACCTGGCCGAAGGGGGCCACGGCAAACAGCCCATGGAGGCCGCTGTGGCTCAAATTGAAACTCGCAAACGCGGCGGACCCATCGACGGTGGCCAGTGGTTTGCCGTGCTCACCGGCGGCGAACCCCAGGCGGTCGTTGGCCACCTCCAAGTGGCGGCCCAGCTCGGCCCGCAGCGCGGCCCGGCACAGCACGAACCGCCGACGAGGACCGGGATGTCCGAAATCCCGGCACCGGAACCGCTCCTGGTCGTCGAGCCACGCCCACGCCTGGGCCTCGTGACCTTCATTCGGGGCCAGGTCGACGTGGCAGACGGCCACATCGTCCACGTGGCGAAAGGGCCGCCACCAGGCACCCGTCGCCAACGTCGCCGCCGACACCGCGCTAGAGCTTGGCCTGGCGGGGATCCCAGAGTTCTCGGGCCTTCTCACCCACCCGATTGAGAGCGAACACGGTGAGGAACATGGCAATGCCGGGGGCGAACACCAAGTGGGGGATGCGGTCGAAATCGTCCTGACCGGCGGCGATCATGTTGCCCCACGTGGGGTCGGGTCGCTGGATGCCGAGGCCCAGAAAACTCAGCGAGGCCTCGGCCACGATCAGCACGGCGATGATGATGAAGGCGTAGCTGAAGATGGGCAGGGCCACGTTGGGCACCAACTCCCTGAAGATGATGCGGCGGCGGGTCGATCCCATCGCCCTCGACGCCAGCACGAACTCCCGCTCGGCGAACACCATGGTGTTGACCCGAGCCAACCGGATGTAGGTGGGAATGCCCAACACGGCCAAGGCGATGGCCATGTTGCGGGGGCTGCGGTCCATCACGCTGGCCAGGGCCAACAACAAGATGAGCGGCGGAAAGGCCAACAGCGAATCGGTGAGCACACCGATGCCGGTGTCCAGCCGCCCCCGGAAGAACCCGGCCACCACGCCGATGGTGCCCCCCACCAAGATGCCGATGGCCACGGCCAACACGCTCACCTGCAACGACACCCGGGCCCCGTACACGATGCCGCCCAGCACGTCGAGGGCCTGGCGGTCGGTGCCCAGGGGATGGGCGGACAACAGATCGGGCCGCTGGAGCGTGAGGGTTCCGTCGAAGATGGTGGCCGAGGCGTCCTTGGCCTCCGATAGCGGTAGGAAGTCGGCCAAAGCCGCCGACAGGCCCACCACCACCACCCAGATCACCGAGAGCCACAAGCCGGTCTCGAACAGCGGCCCCCACTTCAGCTTGCCCGCACTGTCCAGCCCGATGAACAGCAACACCAGACCGCCCGCGGTCAGCACCACCCGGTAGCCCGCGTTCACGTCGTCCACCCACCGGTGGAGCCACATCAGGCCGATGAGCACGGCGGCCACCCCGCCGACCACACCGACCACCACCCGACGGAGGCGCTGGGCGCGACCCAACGGGTCCATCACCGCCCCGGCCACGTAGCCGTCATCGGGAACGAGCAGGGTGTCAGCGGGCACGGCGCAGCCTCGGATCCAGGTAGTTGTAGGAGATGTCGATGATGCCGTTCAGCGCCACGTAGAAGGTGGCCAGCACCAGCACGCCCCCCTGCACCACCGGGAAGTCCCCGGTGTTCACCCCATCGTTGACGATCAGGCTGCCCATACCCCGCAAGTTGAAGATGGACTCCACGATGACGGTGCCGCCGATCAGGCGACCGAAGGCCACCCCGGCCAGGGTGATGAGTGAGAACGACGACGGTCGCAGGGCGTCTCGGGCCAGAATGCGCACCGGGGGCATGCCCTTGGCCCGGGCCGACAGGATGTAGTCCTCCTGCAAAGTGGACTGCATGTCGGCTCGCAGCAGCCGCATGAACACCGCGATCTCGGTGAGGGCCACGGTGAGGGAGGGCAAGAACGAGTCCCGCAGGTTCTCCAGCACCCCTTCATCCGAGGTCAACCGGTCGAAGCCCTGGCGGTTGAACGACGGCCATTTGTTGGCCAGCCAGACCGTGAGTCCGGCCACCACCAGCGCGGCCGCCGCCTGCAGCAAGACTCGCCCTTCCCCCTCACTGCGCCTGCGCACCGCCCGGCCCAGCAGCCACAACGCCCAGGCCAGGCCCAACACCAGCACCCCGTAGCGGGGGATGCTGACGTGGAACACGAACAGGAATATCAACAGGAGGCCGGCCAGGAAGCTGGGAACGGAGATGATGGCGAAGGCCGAACCGCTACTGAATCGGTCGAACCGGGTGCCGGCCCGGTAAGCGGCCCACGAGCCCATGGGCACCGAGATGATGAGGGCCATCAGCATGCCGGTCAGGGCGATCTGGATGGTGACGGGAAACGATTGCTTGAGCAGGTCGGCCACGCCGAATCCGGCGCGGGTGATCGACTCTCCGAAGTCACCCTGGACGATGCCGCCCAACCAGTCGATGTAGCGGCTGGCCACATTCTGGTCCAGTCCCAGCTCGGTGCGAATGCGCTGGTAGTCCTCGGCGGTGCTCTCCATGCCGATGATGGCCAGCACTGGGTCGCCGGGCACCAGCTCGATGAGCAGGGACGTGGCCGCGCTCACGATGAACAGCACGGGCACGAGCCGAACCAGCTTCAGCCCGATGGTGCGCAGCACGTCCGATCAACCCCCGACCAACAGTTTGTGTTGTCGGCCCGACGGGCGTGTCCCGCCGGGCCGACAACGAGAAGGAATCAGCTCTGGTCCAGGTAGGCGTCGTGGAACAACAGCGCGCTGGCCTGGGTGCCGATGATGCCCTTCACATGCGGCTTCCAGATCATCATTTCTTCGATGGTCTCGTAGATGGCGCTGGGCCAGCTCTGCTGCCACACCGCCCAGATCTCCGCCAATGCCGCTTGGATTTCGTCGTTGCCGACGGCCACCTGGAGCTTGTCCAAAGCAGCGTCCATGTTCGGATCGGCATAGCCGATGCGGTTGTTGGCGGCGTCCGACCGGAATTGCAGCACCGGAATGAACGGCGTCTCGTCGGAGATGTTGAAGCCCCAGCAGGCCAAGTCGAAGTCGGCGTTGACCAACACGGCGCCGATCAGGTCCTGGATGGTGCCGTCGTTGTCCACCTGCACGTCGAACCCGGCGGCCTCCAGCAGGGCTTCGGCGGCGATGGCCCAGTCGATGCGGCTGGGGGCGTTGTGGCAAATGAGCCGGATGCTGCCGTCCCAGCCCGTCTCGTCCTTGACCTCCTGGACCAGGGCCTGGGCCCGCTCCAGGTTGGACTCCACCGGGGCGAACAGCTCGTCGTCCCAGTAGATGGACTCCGTGGACAGCAGGGAGAAGCCAGGCTTGCCGGTCCCCTCATTGGCCCGCTGATCCATCACGTTGGGATCGACGGCCAGCCCGATGGCCTCCCGCAGGCGCACATCGGTGGTGGGCGGGGTGGAGCCCCGCACGCCGTTGTTGATGAACACCACGCCGCCCGCATTCTGGAGGAACACATGGCCGTTTTCGGAATCGCCGTTCTCCCGAGCCTCGGAGATCACCCGGGGCTCCCGCAGGAAGGCCACCTCAAGTTCGTCGTTGACGAAGGCGTCATAGGTGGCCGGGGCGCCGGGAATGCGGATGAAGCGGATGGTCTCGACGCACACCGGTCCGCCCCAGTAGTCGTCCTTGGCGGTGACCACGATCTCCTCGCCGGGCGCGTAGCGGGAGATGTTGTAGGCGCCGAGGCCGGCGTCCACCGGGTTGAGGTTGAACTCTTCGTTGCCGATGGCGTTGACCACTGTGGGGTTGACCATCATGCCGGTCTCGTCGGCCAGCGCGTAGGGGAACGTTCCCCATGGCCGGTCGAGGTGGAACACCATGTTGAGGTCGTCGATGATCTCGAACTCCTCGATCCAGGCCACGTACGCCCGACCCTGATTGCGGCCCCCCTCGCGCAGGAAGCGCTCCATGGTGAACTGCACCACCGAGGTGTCCAGCGGGGTGCCGTCGGGGAAGGTGATGCCCGGACGCAGGGTGAGCGACCACTCGGTGCGGTCGTCGTTGGCCGAGAACGATTCGGCCAAGTGGGGCACGTACTCCTTGTTGACCTGGTCGTAGATGACGAGTACGTCGTAGAGCGACGCCAGCTCCATCATCCCGGTGGTGCCCGAACCGGACGAAACGGTGGGGTCGAGCCCCGCGGTCTCCGAGAACATGCCCATGGTGATCTCGCTGCCCGGGACGGTGGCCTCGCAGCCGCCCATCATGGCCCCGTCGTCACCCGGGTCGGGATCGGGTTCGGGCTCGGCGGTATCGCCGTCCCCGGAATCGCCGGCATCACCGGAATCGCCGGCGTCCCCGTCTCCGGTCCCGCCAGAGTCACCGGAATCACCGGCATCACCGGCGTCGCCGTCCCCGCCGCCCGAATCCGGTGCATCGGTGGCGTCGGGAGCCTGCGTCCCGGCCACCACGCCGCCGTCGTCGTCATCGTTGCCGCAAGCGGCGGCAACCAGAGCCAGCGCCAACAGCGCCAGCAGCAATTTCACCCAGCGAGACCTCATAGTGGGTTCTCCCCCTCTGATCAGTGAGACATCGAGGCGCACTGCCCCAATGCGTCCGACCACCTTAGGAACGCCCACCCCCACCATGCAAGAGCAAGCTGTCGCCCCCGAGGCGACACCGGGAGGATAGGCGGAATTGTGGGATAAGAGGTTCAGGGGGGTCAGGCTGCTTCGGCCTCGCCGTCTCCGTCGCCCCGCGGTGGCCAGATCCTCAAGTGGCCCTCGATGCGACCAAGACGCTCTCGCACATCCCCGAGGCTCCGGCTCAGTTCCTTGAAGTTCTGGTTGCTCTCGGTGCGAACCTGCTCGATTGCCGTGCGGTGCTCCTGGTTGGACTGGGCGATGACGTCACGCAACTCCTGATTGGACTCGGCAATGAGGTCACGCAACTCCAGGTTGGACTGGGCAATCGACTCGCGGTGCTCCTGATCAGATCGATCAATACGCCTGTGCAGCTCTTGGTTGGACTGGGCAATGAGGTCACGCAACTCCTGGTTGGACTCGGCAATGAGGTCACGCATCTTGGCGCTGTCGACGTGCTGGTACCGCATCATGGCCACAGCCAAGGCGAGCACCGGTCCCAGCACGAGAGCCACCAGCGGCGCCAGATCGGCGAAAGTCACCGCTTCCACGCCCCAACCCTACTCCTCAGCTCTCAGAACTTCAACTCTTATGTACTTTCCATAATTTTCCGCTCTTTTGCATATGCGTGACCCTGCTCAGGTGGCGCGCCCTCTAGGGCTGCTGCCGCCGAACTGCCCTAGAGCTTGGCTTCGCGGGGGTCCCAGATGGCGCGGAGGGCTTCGCCGATGCGGTTGAGGGAAAGCACGGTGAGGAACATGAGCACACCGGGTACGAACACGATGTGCGGGGCCTCTTCCAGCAGGTTGGGGTCACGACCCTCGGAGATCATGTTGCCCCACGTCGGACTGGTGATCTGGTTGATGCCGACCCCCAGGAAGCTGAGCGAGGCTTCGGCCACGATCAGCACCGCCACGATGATGAAGGCGTAGGAGGCCAGGGGCAACGAGACGTTGGGAAGAATCTCACGAAAGATGATTCGCCGATTCGAAGCCCCCATCGCCTTGGCCGCGGTCACGAACTCCCGGGCGGCGAAGGTCAGCGTGTTGGCCCGGGCCAATCGGCCCACGGTGGGAATGCTCAGCACGGCCAAGGCCAGGGTGATCTTCATCACTTCCCAGGTTCCCTCCCCGCTGCCTCCGAAGATGGCCACGATGGAGAACAACAAGATGAGAGCCGGAAAAGCCAAGAGGGCGTCGGTGAAGATGTTGAACACCCCTTCAGTCGGACCACGGAAAAAGCCGGCGGTCAGCCCGATCACCGTGCCCACGATCAATCCGATGGTGACCGCCCCCAACCCCACGATCAGCGACACCCGGGCACCCCGGATGCTCTGGGTCAGGATGCTCTTGCCGAGCTGATCGGTGCCCAGTGGTTCGTCGGTGGTGAATTTGGGGGGTTGCTCCCGGTTCTGGAAGTCGGCGTCCAGGCTGTCGAAGAACCCGGCCACCTGCAAGAACACGAAGAACAACAGCACCGCCAACCACGCCACCGACATCCACGTGGCCGGATCGGTGTGTGAGCCAAAAGCCGCCCGGATCAGCATGCCGACACCAGTGACGAGTCCGAAGAACGCCACCAGGGTGGCAATGACCTGCAGCCAGGCGTTGCTGTCGTACCACAAAAGGAGCTGCAACAACAGCAACACCAGACCGACCGCCAGACGGATGCCACCTTCGGCGGCGTAGCGGCGTCGGCGAGCCCCTTCGGGATCGCCCACATCACCGATCGCATCGACAGGATCGGCCATCACGGCAGAGGGGTCAGCCACGTCGGATCCTCGGATCGAGCAGGGCGTAGGCGATCTCCACCAGGAGATTCAGCAACACGTAGGCCACCGCCACCACCAGCACCAGCCCCTGCAACACCACCAGGTCGTTGCCGGTGATGGAATCGATCATCTTCAGCCCGATGCCGGGGAGCTGGAAGAGCTGCTCGATGATCACCGTGCCCCCGATGAGCCGCCCGGTGCTGACCCCGGCCAGCGTGATGAGGGAGAACGACGAAGGTCGCAGTGCGTGGCGAAACAGCACATGGGTGGGGGACATGCCCTTGGCCCGGGCCGTGAGCACAAAGTCGTTCTGCAGGGTGGCCATCATGTCGGCCCGCAAAAGGCGCTGGAACACCGCGATCTCCGTCAGCGACAAGGCCACCACCGGAATGATGAGGCGGCGGATGTGATTCCACCAGTCCCATTCCGTGAGTCGGACCCATCCCTGGGGAGGGAGCAGGTCGAGCTGATTGAACAGGACGAAGATCAGCAAGATCCCCACCAGGAACTGAGGCAGGGAGATCGCCGCGAACGAGGCCGAGTTCAAGAATCGGTCCAGTCGACGGCCCGCCCGATAGGCGGCCACCACCCCCAGGGGGATGGCCAGAAGCAGGGCGAGCATCTGGGCCACCACGGTCAACTCCAAGGTGATGGGCAGGCGCTGACGGATGGTGTCGGTCACCTTCAGCCCTTCGGTCTTGACCGACTCCCCCAGGTCACCGGTGGCGACGTCGCCCAGCCACTTGCCGTAGCGGACGATCACGTTGTCGTTCAGCCGAAGCTGCTCGGTCACCCGCTCACGGGCACCCGGGGCCTGTGCTCGCTCCTGGCCCAATAGTCGAATGGCAGGATCACCGGGCAACAACTCCACGAAGGAGGAGGCGAAGAAGCTGACGATCACCAGCACCGGAATGATCCGGATGATGCTTCGCCCGATGGTTCTCACCTAGGTCAACCTCCACGGCATGAACTCTGCCGGCCTGTGGTGTGAGGCAACGGCCGTCACCGCCTCCTCACACCACAGACAGAGTTCGTGAAATCAGCCCTTGGCGGTGAAGCCGAGGAGGAGGGCGCCGGTTTCGGTTTGGAAGACGCCCGAGACCTCGTCGATCCAGTAGTAGCCGACCTCGGTCTTGGTGGTGAGGATCAGCGGCACTTCCTGGGCGAACTTGCGCTGGAACCTGCTGTAGGCCTCGTAGCGGTCCTCGAAGGTAAGGCCCTGGCGGCCTGCCGTCAGCGCCTCGTCGAGTTCCGGGTGGCAGACCTTCGGCCAGTTGCGGCTGGAGATGCCCTCCCCGCAGACGCCGTCCTCGGGGGAGTCGCCGTAATACATGTCGTACATGTAATCGGGGTCACCCACCGGCACGGCCCACGGGTTGGCCACGGCCTCGCCGGTGAACACCGCGGTCACCATTTCGCCGACCTCGACGCACTTGGCCGTTGCCGAGATGCCGACCGCATCCCACATGGCCACGAACGTCTCGGTCAGCAGCACGTTTTCCGGGGAGGTTGTACAGAAGGTCTCGAAGTCCAACGGTCCGCCCAGTTCGGCCTCGCACTCTTGGAGGGCGGCCGCGGCGGCATCGGGGTCATAGCCCGGCAGTTGTGCCTCCGGGGCGGGGTCGGTCCACGGTGACCCTGGCCTCATGAGGCTGCGGTTCATGATGTTGATCCCATCCCACACGACCTCGTTTACGGTGTCGTAATCGATGGCGTAGGACACCGCGGCGCGGCAGGCTCGGACGTTGAAGGGCTCCTTTTGGTTGTTCAACATCCAATAGCCGCCGTGGTTGTCGATTCTGGTGGCGGTGTTCACCCCCCGCTCCTTGGCGTCCACAATGTTCTGCGGGAAGCGGTCGAAGGCGATGTCGAGATCACCGGCATTGAAGGCGTTGTAACGCTGGGTGGGATCGATGATTGGCTTGAAGATCACACTGTCCAGGTACGGGCAGCCCTCACGGAAGTAATCGGGGTTCCGCACCAGGACGGCCTGATCGTCTTGGACCCAGGAGTCGAATACGAAGGGGCCGGCTCCCACGCCAATGGGGTTGATGTTGATGTCGCTGTTCAGGCCGGTCTCCGGATCCCTGCCATCCTCATAGGCGGTGGGTGACATCAGCCAGGCCATACGGTTGGTGAAGATCTGCGGAAACACGGCGTTTGGGCTGGTGGCGGTGAGCCTGATGGTCAGGTCGTCGATCTTCTCCATCGACGCGATCAAGTTCGCCTGCTGCGCCGACTGCGAACCCGCATTGGGGTTCTGGTGATGCTCCACGTTCCAGATGAAAGCATCGGCGTTGACCGGCGTGCCATCGGTGAAGTTCACCCCTTCACGCAACGTGAGGACGAACTCTTGGTTGTCCTCGGTGGTGATCCCCTCGGCCAGGCCGGGGATCAGTTGTCCGGTCTTCAGGTCCAGATACAACAGCGCATCGTACAGCGCGTGCATCTGGGTGGCCCCCAGCGATGCGCCCCCCTGGATCAAGGTGGGGTCCCAACCGGTGATTTCCCCGAACATGCCCATGGTCAACGTGCCCCCGGTGGGCCGACCATCAGTGCACTCGGTGGAGAGGATGGAACCGTCGATGAAACCGGTGTTGCCGGTGGGGACCACGCCTTCCACCTCTTCGGCCTCCTCCTGGGTCACCTGCACCTCTTCGGTGGGCTCCGGTGCCGGCTCTTCGGCGGGGGCTTCTTCCTCCGGGTCGCTGGGCTCGCTGCCGGACGGCTCCGGGTCGTCGGCGGGGGCCTCCGGGGCCGCGGTGGGGTCGGGCCCACCGGCAACGACGGCGCCGTCGTCATCGTCGTTGCCGCAGGAGACGGCGAACACGGCCAAGGCCAACAGGGCGGCAAGGAGCCGAAGCCAACGGGATCTCATGGAACTTTCCCCCTCGGGTTGGTTTGCGGCAGGCGCGCTGAGCCCGCCTGCGAGTTGCCAGACCTTAGGGAGTTCTCCGGGTGCGTGCAAGGCAAGGTGGCCCTCAGCCCCGCAGGCGGGCGGCAGCGGGGGTGAGGTCTCGCTCCAGTCGGGTGGCAATGGACCGGAAATAAGGCAGGGGTTCGCCGATCGGGTCGGGAATCTCGTCGACCGGCCGTCCGATGAACGGGGTGGTGCTCTGGGCTCGGCGATGGTCTGCCAGCGCCGAGACCCACTGGGCCGCATCGGGGCCGTTGCGGTCGCCCACCTGGTCGGCCAGGCGGGAGAGCTCGGCGGGCAGAAACGTCACTGCTTCCTTGGCGGGGCTGCGGGCGGCCACCGCCCAGCCGTGGTTGCGGGTCATGGCCACGATCAAATCGGCCCCATCCACCAGCTCCCCGGTGAGGCGGCGGCTGCGATGGGCCGAGAGGTCCAGCCCTCGCTCGGCCATGGCCGTCACGGCGTGCTCGTGGGCAAGCTGCCCGCTCCAGTCCATGGTCCCGGCCGAGGCAACCTCGGCCTCGGGCACCAGGTGGGCGAACAATGCCTCGGCCATGGGCGATCGGCAGATGTTGCCGGTGCAGACGAACAAGACTCTGATGGCCCCGAAGCCTAGGGGCGGCCCGCCGGCCTCTTATGCTCGGGGAATGGCTGGTCCGATGGATGGCGTGAAGGTGGTCGAGCTGGGGGTGTGGGTGGCCGGCCCCGCCGCGGGAGGCATTCTGTGCGACTGGGGGGCCGACGTGGTCAAGATCGAACCCCCGTCGGGCGACCCGGCCCGCACGTTTCAGCGCATGCTGGGGGGCGACATGCCTACCAACCCGGTGTTCGAGTTGGACAACCGCTCCAAACGCTCGGTGGTGCTCGACTTGGCCACCCCGGAGGGGCAAGAGATCGCCCAAGGGATCGTGGCCGATGCCGATGTGTTCCTCACCAACCTGCGGGCCGGAGCGCTGGATCGACTGGGGCTGGACTACCGGTCGCTGGCCGCCACCAACCCCGGCCTGGTGTACTGCGCCATCACCGGCTACGGGCTCGAGGGGCCCGACGCCGATCGGCCGGCCTACGACATTGCCGCCTTCTGGGCCCGCTCCGGCATCGCCGCCCAGCTCACCCCACCGGGCGGGGCCCTGCCCTTCCAGCGGGGCGGGATGGGCGACCACAACGTGGGTCTGGCCGGGGCGGCCGCCATCAGCGCCGCGCTGTTCCACCGGGAACGCACCGGGGAGGGTCAAATGGTGTCCACCTCGCTGTTCCGGGAGGGCATGTACACCATCGGCTTCGACATCAACGTGCTGTTGATGTGGGGCCTGTCGATGGCGGTGGGCACCCGGGAGGCCATGGGCAACCCGGCCATCAACAACTACACCGCGGGCGACGGGCGACGGTTCTGGGTGGTGGGCCTGGAAGGGGACCGTCACTGGCCCCCGCTGGCCCGAGCCGTGGGCCACCCCGAGTGGATCGACGACGAGCGGTTCGCCACCGCTCGGGACCGGGCCGTCAACGCAGTGGAGCTGATCGCGGCGCTCGACGAGGCGTTTGCCGCTCGACCGCTGGAGGAGTGGGCCGAAGTCTTTGCCACCGAGCCCGACATGTTCTGGGCGCCGGTGAACACCCTCGACGACTTGCTGGCCGATCCTCAGACCGGACCGTCGGGCGCGCTGGTGGAGGTGCCCGACGGGGCCACCGGCACCACCATGCTGGCCACGCCGGTGGATTTCCACGGCACCCCCTGGTCGCCCCGGTCCCTGGCCCCGACGCTGGGGCAGCACACCGATGAGGTGCTCGGAGAACTCGGGCTGGACCCCGCCCGGATCGCCGACCTGCGGTCGGCGGGCACCGTGGGCTGAGTTCCTCCGCTGACCTCTGTTGGGTTCGGTTTCCCTTCTTCTCCGCTTCCTCCTGAAACTTGGGCGCGTGCGTCGGCTAGGGTCCGGCAACTCGTGGTGTAACTCGGAGGGTTAGGAGCACGGACATGGGCAACGACGGCCGCAGGGTTGAGGAGCGGTATCCAGTGGTGTTGCGGCGCAAGGCGTTGAGGCTGCTGGTGGCGGTGCTGGGGGTGCTGCTGTTGGTGGCGGGGTCGTCCACGTACGTGCAGGCCGACAATCCTGATGGTGAGCCCGATGACGAGACGCCGCCGGTGGCGGCTGTTTCCGAAGGCTCGGGGGCCGCCTTGCCGCAGGGGCCGATTGTGGTGGACAAGTCCGGTCAATCCAACATGGATTCGATTCTGGCCAATGTGGTGGACGCCTATGAGGCGGACGTCGGCCCTGCGGGTCAGGCAACGGGCCAGGCAACGAGCCAAGCAGCGGCACTGGCGGCCGACGAGGCGGCGGCGCTGGCGCCGGTGTCCAGGGGCGACACCGTGTTGGCCACCGCGTACATGACCATCGACGCCAACGGGGTGGCGGCCGACACCGCGCCGGTGGTGGCCTGGTTGCAGGACAACTCGGTGGAGGCCCGCCGGGTGGGCGACGGGTACATCGAGGTGTACGTGCCGGTCAACCTGCTGCGAGGTTTGTCGAGCCAGCCGGGAGTGTCCCGGCTTCGGGCGGCTCTGCCTCCCCGGCCGGCCCAGTCCTCCGCATTGGTGCCCAGCGACGCGGCCAAGTTGCACGAGGCCGATCATTGGTTCGATGCGGGCATGATCGGTCGGGGCGTCAAGGTGGGCATCGTCGATCTCGGCTTTGAAGGGATCGCGGCGCTGCACGAGCAAGGCCACTTGCCCGAGATTCTGGTGGCCCGGTGCTATTTCGAGAACGCCCAGGGGGTGTCGGTGGTGACGGACAACCCCGAGGACTGTGACTCCGACGAGATTCACGGAACCGGGGTTGCGGAGTCAGTTGCCGACGTGGCCCCCCACGCCACCTTGTACATCAGCAACCCCCAGACCAAGGGCGACCTTCAGGACGCGGTGGAATGGATGGAGGGCCAAGGCGTGCAGGTCATCAACCACTCGGTGGGCTGGGTACCCGACGGCCCCGGTGACGGCACCTCACCGCAGGCCGACAGCCCGTTGCGCACCATCGACTCCGCAGTGGAAGCCGGGGCCGTGTGGGTCAACTCGGCGGGCAACGACGCGGGGAACGTGTGGTACGGCGACTATGAGGCCGTCGCGAGCGGTGGGCGTACCTGGGTCAACTTCGGCACTACGGCCTCGCCAGACATCAGCAACAGTCTCAACTTGCAACAGGGTCAAGACGACGTGCTGATCGCCCTGATGCGCTGGGAAGACGAGTGGGCCAACGACAGCACCGAGGCGGGGGCCGACTGCGACCTCGATCTCCGTGTGTACCGGCCTGGCGAAAGCGACTACGTAACGGCCAGCGTCGAAAGTCAAAGGGGCTTATACTTTGACACCCCAGTAGAGGCATTGGCTTACGGGATTCCGTCGGGCGAGTACGGCACCTACGAACTCAGAATCGACGTGTACGACTGCGACGATCCCCCCGAGTGGATCCAGTTGACGGCGTGGACGAGTGCGTCGTTGGAGCATTCCTCGTCGGCCTACCACGTGGCCAACCCCGAAGAGAGCGCCAATGCCGGCATGTTGGCGGTGGGGGCGGCCCCGTATTCCAACATCTTCTCGTTGTCGTCATACAGCAGCCGTGGGCCGACCGTGGATGGGCGGATCAAGCCAGAGATCGTGGGCGTGGACTGCGGGGCGAGCCTCACCTACGGCACGTTCTGCGGCACCAGCCAAGCGGCCCCGCATGTGGCCGGGCTGGCCGCCCTCGCCATCGACCGGTACGGCGGTGACGAGGATTACGACTCCCCGGACGAGATCGCCGACTACCTGAAGGACAACGCCACTCAGCGGGTGCCCGCCCCCGATCCCAACAATTTGTGGGGGCACGGGTTTGCCACCCTGCCCAACGATCTCGCCTTCGACGTGGACCATGACACCGATGACGACGGGCTCATCGAGGTGTCCTCGGTGGATCAGCTCGACGCCATCCGTTACGACCTCAACGGCGATGGCCAGGCCGACAACGACGACGATAAGCCGTTGTACCTGTGGGCGTTCCGGTTCGCCAAAGACGGCATGGGCTGCAACGAGGACGAAACCGAAGAGGCCGACCAGGTGTGCCTCGGCTACGAACTCACCGCCGATCTGGACTTCGACTCCGACGACGACGGTGACGTGGATGAACACGACCACAACCGCCTCTACTACAACGACGGCCAAGGCTGGGACCCCATCGGCACGTTCCAAGGGGTGTTGGAAGGCAACGGTCACACCATTTCCAACTTGACCATCTACCGCGACCACAGTGATGAGACCCTGTCGGATCCGTCGGCCACCGCCGTCTACTACGGCCTGTTCGAGGAGATCGGGGTGCTCGCCGAGGTCCGCAACCTCGTGTTGGCCGACCCCGACATCACCGCCGGCAGCCGGGCCGGGGTGCAGAACTCGGCGGGCCTCTGGAACTTCGAGCACGCGTTCGCAGGACCCCTCGCCGGGGAGAACCAAGGGCAAATCACCTCTGTGGCGGTGACCGACGCCTTCGTGTGGGCCATCGACGGCTTCAACACCGCCGGTGGGCTGGTCGGGCGCAACGCGGCCACCATCACCACCAGCTACGCCACCGGCACCGTGTGGGGCGAAACCGCGGGCGGCCTGGCCGGTGAGACCTACAGCAACCGCAGCCAAATCACCGCCAGCTACGCAGAGGCCGACGTGTACGGCAGCAACAGCATCGGCGGGCTGGTCGGGTTCGGGGTTTCGACCACCATCGAAAACAGCTACGCCAAAGGCACCCTCACCGACCAGGAAGGTGACGAGGAAACCCCATCAACGGTGTCCGCCGGGGGGCTGGTCGGCGGCGCGTACTTCCTCACGGTGACCAACAGTTACGCGGCCGGCACCATCGAAGACTTCGACGACGCCGGGGGGCTCATCGCCGACGGCGCATCCAACACCGTCACCGACAGCTACTGGGACACCACCACCACCGGCCAAACCCAAAGCCAGGACAGCCCCAACACCTCCGGGCTCACCACCTCCCAACTCCAACAACCCACCGGCGCGACCGGCATCTACGCCACCTGGCCCGCCGGCACCTGGGACTTCGGCACCGCCACCCAGTACCCCGCGCTCAAAGCCGACCACGACCGTGACGGCTCCCCCACCTGGCAGGAATTCGGTGACCAACGCCCCACCCCCGAGTCAGTCGATCCTGAGGCAGCGACGGTCGCCCTGCTGCAGGGGCCGCCGCTGGTGAAGAAGTCGGGCCAATCCAACATGGATTCGATTCTGGCCATTGTGGTGGATGCCTACGAATCGGCCGTCGGTCCGGCGGGGCAGGCAACCGGCCAAGCGGTGGTTCAGGCGGCCGACCAGGCGGCGGCGCAGGCCCCGGTGAACAAGGGCGAGACCGTGTTGGTCACCGCGTACATGACGGTGGGGGCCGACGGCGTGGCCGCCGACACCGCGCCGGTGGTGGCCTGGCTGCAGGACAACTCGGTGGAGGCCCGCCGGGTGGGCGACGGGTACATCGAGGTCTACGTACCGGTCAACCTGCTGCGAGGGCTGTCGAGCCAGCCGGGCGTGTCCCAGCTTCAGGCGGCGCTGCCTCCGCTTCCGGCTCAGTCCCCCACGTTGGTGCCCAGCGACGCGGCCGAGTTGCACGACGCCGATCACTGGTTCGACGCGGGCATGATCGGCCGGGGCGTCAAGGTAGGCATCGTCGACGGCGGTTTCGAAGGGATCGAGGCGCTGCAGGAGCAAGGCCACGTGCCCGGGATTCTGTTGGCCCGGTGCTACGTCGAGGACTCCTCTCTCATCTCGAGCAAAGTGGAGGACTGCGAGTACGGCGGCGTCCACGGCACCGCGGTGGCCGAATCGGTGGCCGACGTGGCCCCTCACGCCACCCTGTACATCAGCAACCCACGGACCAAGGGTGATCTCCAGGACGCGGTGGAATGGATGGAGGGCCAAGGCGTTGAGGTGATCAACCACTCGGTGGGCTGGGTGCCCGACGGCCCCGGGGACGGCACCTCACCCAGAGCGGACAGCCCGCTGCGCACGATCGATTCCGCGGTGGAAGCCGGGGCCGTGTGGGTCAACGCGGCAGGCAACGAGGCGGGCAACGTGTGGTACGGCGACCTCGAGACCATCACCGGCGATCGGTTCGTGTGGCTCGATTTCGGCCCTGCCGGCTCGCCTGACGACAGCAACAGTATCGACCTGCTGCAAGGTCAAGACAGCGTGTTGAACGTGATCTTGCGCTGGGACGACGAGTGGGCCAACAACAGCACCGAGGCGGGCGCCGACTGCGACTTGGATCTCTTCGTGTACAGGCCGGGCGCAACCCGACCCCTAAGGGATGCGGTGGCCTGGAGCACGAACTACCAATCGGGTTCTCACCGTCACACCCCACTGGAAGTGGTGTCCTATCGGATTCCGTCGGGCGAGCACGGCACCTACGAACTGAAGATAATTGTGTTGACCTGCGACGATCCCCCGGAGTGGATCCAGTTGACGACGTGGACGAACGCAACGCTGGAGCATGCGTCGTCGTCGCACCACGTGAGCAACCCCGGGGAGAGCGCCAACGCGGGCATGTTGGCGGTGGGGGCGGCCCCGTATTCCGACGTCTTCTCGTTGTCGTCCTACTCCAGCCGGGGACCGAGCGTGGACGGGCGGATCAAGCCGGACATCGTGGGGGTGGACTGCGGGGCGAGCCTGACCTACGGCGACGACAACCCGTTCTGTGGCACCAGCCAAGCTTCCCCGCATGTGGCCGGGCTGGCGGCGCTCGCCATCGACCGGTACGGCGGTGACGAAGATTACGACTCCCCCGAAGAGATCGCCGACTACCTCAAGGACAACGCCACCCAGCGGGTGGCGACGCCGGATCCGAACAGTCTGTGGGGGCACGGGTTCGCCACCCTGCCCAACGATCTCGCCTTCGACGTGGACCATGACACCGATGACGACGGGCTCATCGAGGTGTCCTCGGTGGATCAGCTCGACGCCATCCGGTACGACCTCGACGGCGACGGCCAGGCCGACAACGACGATGACGAGCCGTTGTACCTGTGGGCGTTTCGGTTCCCCAAGGACGGCATGGGCTGCAACGAGGACGAAACCGACGAGGCCGACCAGGTGTGCCTCGGCTACGAACTCACCGCCGATCTGGACTTCGACTCCGACGACAACGGCATCGTGAACCAGGACGACCACAATCGCCTCTACTGGAACGACGGCCAAGGCTGGGACCCCATCGGCACCTTCCAAGGCATCCTGGAGGGCAACGGTCACACCATTGCCAACCTGACCATCTACCGCGACCACAGAGATGAGACCCTGTCGGATCCGTCGGCCACCGCCGCCTACTACGGGCTGTTCGAGGAGATCGGGGTGCTCGCCGAGGTGCGCAACCTCGTGCTGGACGACGCCAACATCACGGCCGGCAGCCGGGCCGGGGTGCAGAACTCGGCGGGTCTCTGGAACTTCGAGCACGCGTTCGTCGGCACCCTCGCCGGGGAGAACCAAGGACAAGTCACCTCAGTGGCGGTGACCGACGCTTTGGTGTGGGCCATAAACGACTTCAACACCGCCGGTGGGCTGGTCGGGCGCAACGCGGCCACCATCACCAGCAGTTACGCCACCGGAACCGTCTGGGGCGAATCCGCGGGCGGCCTGGCCGGTGAGACCTACAGCAACCGCAGCCACATCACCGCCAGCTACGCCGACACCATCGTCTACGGCATCGACAACGCCGGTGGCCTGATCGGCTTCGGGGTTTCGACCACCATCACCGACAGTTACGCCAGAGGCACCTTCGCCAACCAGGAAACGGTCGCCGGGGTCCCGCCGACGGTGGCGGCCGGTGGGCTGGTCGGCACCGGGTACTTCCTCACGGTGACCAACAGCTACGCGGCCGGCGCCATCGAAGACTTCGACGACGCCGGGGGGCTCATCGCCGACGGCGCATCCAACACCGTCACCGACAGCTACTGGGACACCACCACCACCGGTCAAACCCAAAGCCAGGACAGCCCCAACACCGCCGGCAAAGCCACCGCAGAGCTCCAAGCCCCCACCAGTGCGACCGGCATCTACGCCAACTGGCCCACCGGCACCTGGGACTTCGGCACCGCCACCCAGTACCCCGCGCTGAAAGCCGACCACGACCGGGACGGCACCCCCACCTGGCAGGAATTCGGCGACCAACGCCCAACCCCCGAATCAGCCGAACCTGAAGCCGCGGCAGCGGTCGCGCCACAGCAGGCGCCGGTTGAGGTGGACAAGTCGGGCCAATCCAACATGGATTCGATCCTTCGCGGCGTGCTCGCCACGTACGAGTCGGCCGTTGGGGCCGCGGCTCAAGGGTCCGACCAGGCAACCAGCCAAACAGCGGTGCAGGCCGCCGACCAGGCGGCGGCGCAGGCCCCGCTGAGCAAGGGCAAGGCCGTGTTGGCCACCGCGTACATGACGGTCGACGCCCACGGGGTGGCCGCCGACACGGCACCGGTGGTGGCCTGGCTGCAGGAAAACTCAGTGGAGCCCCGCTGGGTGGGCGACGGGTTCATCGAGGTGTACGTACCGGTCAACCTGCTGCGAGGCTTGTCGAACCAACCCGGAGTGTCGCAGCTTCGGGCCGCCCTGCCTCCCCAACCGGCCCAGACCTCCACCCTGGTGCCCAGCGACGCGGCCAAGCTGCACGAGGCCGATCATTGGTTCGACGCGGGCATGGTCGGCCGGGGCGTCAAAGTGGGCGTCATCGATACCGGATTCCAAGGGATCAGTCTCTTGAAACAGTACGGCCATTTGCCCAACATTCTGGTGGCCCGGTGCTACACCGAAGACGCCCAGGGGGTGTCCATCGTCACCAACAGAGTCCAAGACTGCGAGTACCGGGGTGTCCATGGCACCGGAGTCGCGGAAACGGTGGCCGACGTCGCCCCCCACGCCACGTTCTACATCAGCAATCCGTACACCCAAGGCGAACTCCAGGACGCGGCGAGGTGGATGGAGGACCAAGGCGTGCAGGTCATCAACCACTCCGTGATCTGGCCCTACGACGGTCCGGGCGACGGCACGTCACCGAGAGCCAACAGCCCGTTGCGCACCATCGATTCGGCGGTGGACGAGGGGATCGTGTGGGTCAACGCGGCGGGGAACAACGGCCGAAACGTGTGGTACGGCGGCTACCAGGTCATGCCGGGCAACAACTCCCCCTTGTGGATCAACTTCGGCACCCAAACCAACCCCGACGACGGCAATGAGATCAACATGCAGTCGAACAGCGACCGAACCCTCACCGCCTTGCTTCGCTGGGAGGACGAATGGGCGGCCAACAGCACCCAGGCGGGATCCGACTGCGACCTCGATCTCTTTGTGTTCAAGACCGGCAACCATGTGGCTGCCGCTTGGAGCGATGCACGTCAGAACGGGGATTCCTCCGACGTCCCTCTCGAAGTGGTGTCCTATCGGATTCCTTCGGGCCAATTCGGCACCTACGAGTTGAAGATCAGGGATCTCAACTGCCCCGACCCTCCCGAATGGATTCAGTTGGTCACGTGGACGAACGCCACCTTGGAGCGGCAATCCTCGACGCACCATGTGGGCAATCCGGGAGAAAGCGCCAACGCGGGCATGTTGGCGGTGGGGGCAGCCCCCACTTCCAACATCAATGCCCTGTCCTCCTGGAGCAGCCGCGGTCCGACGGCCGACGACGAGCGGATCAAGCCGGAGATCGTGGGCGTCAATTGCGGGTCCAGCGTGGTCTACGGCACGTTCTGCGGCACCAGCCAAGCATCACCCCACGTGGCCGGGTTGGCGGCCCTCGCCATCGACCGCTACGGCGGTGACGAGGATTACGACTCCCCGGACGAGATCGCCGACTACCTGAAGGACGAGGCCGCCCAGCGGGTGGCGACGCCGGATCCGAACAACCTGTGGGGTCACGGGTTCGCGGAGTTGCCCGACGATTTCACGTTCGACGTGGATCACGACACCGACGACGACGGGCTCATTGAGATTTCCTCGGTACACCAGCTCGACGCCATCCGTTACGACCTCAACGGCGACGGCCAGGCCGACAGCTCCGACGACGAGCCCCTGTACTTATGGGCGTTCCGGTTCCCCAAGGACGGGATGGGGTGCAACGAGGACGAAACCGACGTGGCCGATCAGGTGTGCCTCGGCTACGAACTCACCGCCGATCTGGACTTCGACTCCAATGACGACGGCGACGTGGACGAAGACGACCACCAACGCCTCTACTGGAACGACGGCAAGGGCTGGGATCCCATCGACGGCACCTACCAAGCGATCCTGGAGGGCAACGGTCACACCATCGCCAACCTGTCCATCGACCGCAACAACACCCGGGAGACGCTGTCGGACCCGTCGGCCACGGCCACCTACTACGGCTTGTTCGAGAAGATCGGGGTGCTCGCCGAGGTCCGCAACCTCGTCCTCGATGACGCCAACGTGACCGCCGGCAGCCGGGCCGGGGCTCAGAACGCGGCGGGTCTCTGGAACTTCGAGCACGCCTTCGTCGGCACCCTCGCCGGGGAGAACCAAGGACACGTCACCTCGGTAGCGGTGACCAACACCCTGGTGCGGGCCTATGGCGTTTCCGACAGAGCCGGAGGCCTGGTCGGGCGCAATTCGGGCACCATCACCACCAGCTACACCACCGGCATTGCCGGCGGCGAAACCGCCGGTGGCATCACCGGTGAAACCTACAGCAACCGCAGCCACATCACCGCCAGCTACTCCGACACCACCGTCTACGGCACCATCTCCATTGGTGGCCTCATCGGCTACGCGGTTTCAACCACCATCGAGAACAGCTACGCCAAAGGTACCCTCATCGATCCGTTCGGCCTCGGTGACGATCCCCCCACCGTCACCGCCGGTGGCCTCGTCGGCACCGGCTACTTCATCACGGTGACCAACAGCTACGCCACCACCGCCATCCAGAACGCCGACGACGCCGGGGGGCTCATCGCCGACGGCGCATCCAACACCGTCACCGACAGTTACTGGGACACCACCACCACCGGTCAAACCCAGAGCCAGGACAGCCCGGTCTCAGCCGGGCTCACCACCACCCAACTCCAGCAACCCACCAGTGCGACTGGCATCTACGCCAACTGGCCCACCGGCACCTGGGACTTCGGCACCGCCACCCAGTACCCCGCGCTCAAAGCCGACCACGACCGTGACGGCACCCCCACCTGGCAGGAATTCGGCGACCAACGCCCCACCCCAACCCCCGACTGACCCCACCGACCTTGCCCACCGCCGAGCCCCCAACCCAGGAGATCCACTCGTTTTGCCGGATCTGCACGGCCATGTGCGGCATCACCGTCACCGTGGCGGGCGACCGGGTGCTGAAGGTGCGGGGGGACGCAACCCATCCCCTGTCGCAGGGCTACACCTGCCCCAAGGGGCGGGCGCTCCCCGACTGGCACCATCATCCCCGACGCCTGGACCACCCCCACGTCAACGGTGCGGTCACCGACTGGGACCACTGCCTGGATGACCTGCGCCACCGTCTGGGCGCCATCATCGACGAGAGCGGCCCGGACGCGGTGGCCATGTACCTGGCCAGCGGCTCGGCCTACGACGCCAACGGGCGCCGGGCCGCCGAGCGATTCCTCACCGCCATCGGCTCCCGCCAGAAGTACACCGCCACCACCATCGACACCCCCATGCGCCCGTTGGTGGCCGAACTCATGGGTGGCTGGTCGGGTCTGACCCCCCAGTGGGATCAACAAGCCGCTCGCCTGCTGGTGCTGGTGGGCACCAACCCGGTGGTGTCCCACGGTCACGGCAACGGATCGCCCGACCCGGTGCGGCGTCTGCGGGCGCAACAGGAACGGGGGCCGGTGTGGGTGATCGATCCCCGCCGCACGGAGACCGCTCGGCTGGCCGACCACCATCTGGCCCCCCGCCCCGGCACCGACTGGTTGATCCTGGGCTGGCTGGTGCGGGAACTGCTGGCCGCCGACCCCTCCGATGCCTCCCCGGGCGCCGACCGGGACTACCTCCACCGCCACGCCACCGGCACCGACGAGCTGACGGCGGCGGTGGCCCCCCTCACGTTGGAGCGAGCGGCCGCCGGCACCGGGCTCGACCCCGCCGATCTCCTCGCCCTGCTCGACGCGGTGCGCGCCGCGGGCCGGTTGTCGGTGCTGTCGGGCACCGGGGTGTCGATGAGCCGCCACGCCAACATCACCGAGTGGCTGCTGTGGGCGCTGGCGGTGGTCACCGGCTCCTACGACCGGCCCGGCGGGATGTGGTTCAACCCCGGCTACCTCCTGCAGCTCGACCAGCGGCAGTGGCAGCCCTCCGACGGCCGCCCGGAACCGGGCCCGGCCAGCCGCCCCGAACTGCCCCGCCGATTCGGGGAGTACCCGTGCGCCGCTTTGGCCGACGAGATCGAGGCGGGCAACATCCGGGCGCTGCTGGTGGTGGGCGGCAACCCGCTGATCGCCTTCCCCGACCGGGACCGCACCCAGGCCGCGCTCGGTTCCCTGGACGTGCTGGCGGTGGCCGACGTGGTGGAGACCGATACGACCGAGTTGGCCACCCACCTGCTGCCGGTGGCCGGACAACTGGAGCGAGCCGATCTCCCGTGGATGCTCGACGCCTATCAGCCCGCGGTGGCCACCCAGTACACGCCCGCGGTGGTGCCACCGGGTGCGGACCGGCGGCTGATGTGGCGGGTGTTCGCCGAGCTGGGTCGCCGACTGGGGGCCGACGTGCTGCCCTCGGGCCTGGACGTGGGCACCGCCACCGACGAAGACCTGCTGGCCCGAATCGCCGACCGGGGTAACCGGGATGTCGCCGCCGTGCTGGCCGCCCGGCGGGGGCTGGTGGGCGAGGCCGGTCCGGTCCACGGCTGGGTGCTGACAAACGTATTGCCCGACGGGCGCTGGCGACTGGCCCCGGAGCCGCTCGTGGCCCAGCTCGCGACGGCCCTCGAGGAGCAACCAGCGGACACGGCCCCGCCGGCGCTGCTGCCTCGCCGCCAGATGCGGACCATGAACGGTCAGCTCCGCGACCTGGGCGGCGTGGGCCCCGAGGTGTTGATCCACCCCGATCACGGCTTCGCCGACGGCCGTCCGGTGCGGGTGCGCAGCCCCCACGGTGAGCTGGTGGGCCCAGCCCGCGTCAGCGAGGAGATCGCCCCCGGTGCGGTGTCCATCCCCCACGGCTGGGCCGACCCCAACGTGTGTTCCCTCACCACCGCGGCGTCCGACGTGGACCCCCTCACCGGCATGGTGTGGCAGTCGGGCGTCCCGGTAGAACTCCACCCGGCGTGAGCGCCCGCCGGGCGACTCGGGTAACCCCGGCCGGCCCTACGAGGGAGCGGAGGCGGGCTCGGGGTGGGACCGGTCCGCCGGACCCCTGAGGTCACCGCCCAGGGCCACCGCCGCGCCCACCGCCACCACCATCAGGGCGGACGACCCGGCGTACAGAATCTCGGGACCCCAATTCTCATAGGCGAAGCCGCCCACCAGCGAGGCAATCCCGGCGACGAACAACCCCATGGCCGCGTAAAGGCCTTGCGCGGCGGCCGCCTGCTGGGAGGAGGACGACAAGGCCACCGCCAACTGCCCGGCGGGCATGGTGAAGGCGTCGAACATGGCGTGAAGGGCCGACACCGCGATGATCACCCACACCAACTCCACGTAGCCGTACACCAACATGCAGGCCACCGCCCCCAGAATCGAGTACGGCATGATCCGCATGGGGCCCTCTCGTTGCGCCAATCGGCCCCCGAAGGGGGCCAGGGGGATCATGGGCAGGGCGAACAGGGCTATGGACAGGGCGATGACCAGCGTGCTGGCCCCCAGGTCGCCGAGCAACAGAGACCACGAAACCTCGAATACCCCGATGGTGATGAAAAACGCCAACCCGCCCAACATCCCGGCGTTGAACGAGCGGCTCCGAAAGAGACGCCGCACCGGTACCTTGACGGTGGTCCCCTCTCCGGCCGACAAATCCAGCCGGAAGATCCAGCCGTACAGCAGCACGTAGAGACAGGCCATGAACACGAACGGGGCCCGCAGGTTCACGAACTCGGCCAATACCCCGGCCATCACCGGCCCCAGGACAAAGCCGACGATGTCGAAGGCGCCCATCTTGCCCAGGTTGGCCCCCATGTTGGCCGGATCACGGGTGATGAGAATCCGACGGATGGCCGGACCGGTGGCCCCGGTGCCCGCGCCCAGGCAGAAGCGGGCCACCGTGAACTGCCAGGCCTCGTCGGTCATGGCCATGCTGAACATGGAGACGAAGGCCACGATCACGCCGGCGTGGACCAAGAGCCGCACGTGACCCCGATCGGCGAAGCGAGCCAAGCCCACCTGGGCGATGAACCCGGCAAAGAACCCCACCGCAACGATGACACCCAACTCGGTCTCGCTGAACCCCAACTTCTCCCGGAAGTCGTGCAACAGGGTGAACACGGAGCCGTAGGCCATTGACAAGCTGCCGGTCACCAGAAAATAGGGCCAATACGAACGTGCCGTATGCCCGGTAGTACTCACCGCTCTTCTCGGCGGTAGGGCAGACCCAGGGCGGCCGGGGCCGGGGACGGGCGATGGCGGAACCGCCAACTGATGATCACCAGCACCACCACGGTGAGCAGGAACGGCAACATGCCCAACAGTGCCGGGGAGATGCGGTTGACCTGCACCCCCAGCACCTCGATGTCGAAGGTCTGCAACCGGGGTTGCAGGGCCAGGGTGAAGCCGAACAACAGCGCGCCCAGAGCCAACCGCTCGGGACGCCACGCCCCGAAGATCACCAGGGCCACCGCGATCCAGCCCCGGCCCGCCACCATGCCCTCCGTCCAGCCCGGCGCCATGTACAGCGAGAGAAAGGCCCCCGCCGCCCCGGCGAACGCCCCGCCGACCATGACCGCCCCCGCCCGCAGGGCCATCACCGAGTGGCCCGCCGCGTCGGTTGTGGGCGCCGACTCCCCCACCGCCCGCAGGGCCAGCCCCAGCCGGGTGCGGGCCAGCAGGAACCACACCACCAGCCCGCACACCACGGCCAGGTACACCACCGGAGGCTGGTTGAAGAAGATGTCGCCGATCCACCGGATGTCGGCCAGCCCGGCGATGCCCATGTCGGTGAACACCGTCTCGGGTCGCTCCCCAACCACGTTTCGACCCACGTAGGCGGCCAACCCCAGCCCGCCGATGGTCAGGGCCAACCCCGACACCACCTGGTCGGCCCCCAGCACCACGCTCACCAGCGCGTGCAGGCCCCCCACCAGCGCGCCGACGCCGGCCGCCGCCCAGAACGCGGCCCACGGACTGCCCGTCTCCAGGCCGACCATGAAGCCGCTCACCGCGCCCATGGCCATCATCCCCTCCACCCCGAGGTTGAGCACCCCGGCCCGCTCGGCAATCAGCTCGCCCAAAGCGGCCAGGAACACCAGCGTGGCGAACTGCACGGTGGCCACGAACAAACCGATGAGGGCCGCCTCACTCATGGCCCGCCAACCCCGTCCCGCCAATCCGGGAGTTCAAGAGACACCACGGCCACCATCGCTTCACTCATCGGAGCCCGGCGCCGACCAGCGAATCCGGTAGTTGAAGAACACCGCGGCCACCAGCGCCCCGAAGAGGATCATGGCCTGCAGGATGTCGGCGATGGCCGAACTCACCCCCATGGTCTGGATGCTCTGGCCACCTACCTGCACCGCGCCGAACACGAAGGCCACCACCGCCACTCCCGACGGCCGCATCAGAGCCAACGCGGCCACGATGATCCCGGCAAATCCGTAGCCGTTGGACAATCCCGAATCCAGCCGGGTGGCCGCGCCCATGAGCTGCACCGCCCCGGCCACCCCGGCGATGCCACCCGACAGCAGCAGCGCGGTGAGCACCTTGCGCCGCAGGGAAATGCCGGCGTAGCGGGCCGTGCGGGGCGACGACCCGGCCAGGCGCAGCTCGTACCCCCACGCCGTGCGGCTGACGGCCAGCCAGAACACCAGCAGCAACCCCAGCGCGATGAGCGTGCCCACGTTGGCCCGACCGAACAACCCCGGCAGCGAGGCCTGCTCCGGCACCGGCTCGATCACTGCGAACCCCGACGAGTCGGGATCCTTCCACGGGCCGGTCTGCAACCACTCCACCAGCCGGATGGCCACGTACACCAGCATCAGCGTGGTGATGATCTCGCTCACCCCCAGATGCGACCGGGCCAGCGCCGGGCCGAGCATCAGCACCATCCCTCCGGCCACCCCGCACACCACCATGAGGGCGATCAGCAACGGGCCGGACAGGCCGTCGGCCACCATGGCCATCCCGGCGGCCAGGGTGGCTCCGGCCATCATCTGGCCTTCGGCCCCGATGTTCCACAAACCCATCGAGCCGGCCACGGCCACCGCCAACCCGGTCAACGCCAGCGGAGTGGCCCGCTCCAACGTGCGGGCGATGGAGTCGGTGCCCATGAAGGCGGAGTCGAACATCCGCTCATACACCTCCGGCGGGCTGTGGCCCGACAACCACAGCAGGATCACGCCCAACACCAGGGCGGCGGCAATGCCGACGACGAAGGCCACCGCCTGCGCGCCGGGAATCACCTGCTCCCGCCGGGCCAGCACCGGGCGGATCACGGCTGAGCCTGACCGGCCATGGCCGCCCCCACCTGGCCCCGGGTGGTGTCGTCGGGGTCCAACTCGGCCACCACCCGCCCTTCGTACATCACCAGCAGCCGGTCCGACAGGGCCAACAGCTCGTCCAGATCCTCGGAGATCAACAACACCCCCACGCCGTCGGCCCGCTGGGCCACCAGGTGGCTCTGGATGGCGGCCACCCCCTGCACATCCAAGCCCCGAGTGGGCTGGGCGGCCACCAGGACGGCGGGCTCCTCGGCCAGCTCCCGCCCCAGCAACAAACGTTGGAGGTTGCCGCCCGACAGTCCGGCGATGGGATCGTTGAGCCGCCCTACCCGCACCCCGAACCGCTCCACCAAAGCCCGACAGAACTGGAGGCATTGGGCCATCACCAACATGATGCCCCGCCGCTGCGCGAGGTAAGACCGCACCACGGCGTTGTCCACCACCGACATCTTGGGGGCAAGCCCCACCCCGAGGCGATCCTCGGGCACGTAGGCCAACCCGAGCCGATAGCGGGCTCCCGGCGAGGCGCGGGTGATGTCGTCGTGGCGGAGCGCCACCCCGCCCTCGGTCGGCTGACGCAAACCGGCAATCACCTCGGCCAGCTCCTTTTGGCCGTTGCCCGACACGCCGGCGATGCCGACGATCTCTCCCGATCGCACGGTGAGGTCCACGTCGCGCAACGCGGGCAGACCGCGATCGCTCAGCGCATGAACCCCGGACAACGCCAGCACCTCGGGGCCGGCCTCGGCGGGCGGGGGGCGGTCGACATAACCCCCGGTGGTCGACCCCACCATCAGCTCGGCCAACTCGCCCCGATCCTCGGCGGCCAGGTGTTCGACGGTGCCCACCGTTTTCCCCCGGCGCAGCACGGTGGCCTCGTCACAGAAGGCCACCACCTCGTCCAGCTTGTGGCTTATGTAGACCACCGAGCGGCCGTCGTCGGCCATGGCCCGCAGCGTGACCCCCAATTCGGCGGCCTCACCGGGGGTCAGCACCGCGGTGGGCTCGTCCATCACCAGCACCGAGGCATTGCGCCAGAGGGCTTTGAGGATCTCCACCCGCTGACGTTCGCCCATGGAGAGCTGCCAAATGGGCTGGTCGGGATCGGCGGCCATCCCGTAGGCGGCCGACAGCTCGGCCACTTGGTCCTCGATCTCCGAGGACCGCAGCAACGCAGGGGCGGCGCCCAGCACCACGTTCTCGGCCACCGTGAGGGTGGGCACCAACCGGAACTCCTGATACACCATGCCCACACCGGCGGCGATGGCGTCGGCGGGCGACTGGAAGTGCCGCCGCCAGCCACCCACCCACACCTCACCGGCGTCGGGCCGGTACACCCCGGCGAGCACGTTGACCAGGGTGGTCTTGCCCGCGCCGTTCTCTCCCAACAGGGCGTGGATGGTGCCGGGACGAACTCTCAGCTCCGCCCCGGCACAGGCGATCACTCCGGGGAATTGCTTCTCAATCCCCCGGAGCCAGACCGCATGTTCGGCTTGGTCCTGGTCGTTGGCCACCGGGAACCGGGTCGGCCCGGTTGACCTCAGCCGGTGGCGCTGCCGACGACGCCCTGCACGAAGAACTCCATGCCCAGCATGGCCCCGTCGTCCATGGTCTCGCCTTCGGCCACCACCACGTTGCCGTCCTGGTCCACGATCTCACCGGTGAACACGTCCCAGGAGCCGTCGATGATCTGAGCGGCCACCTCGTCGATCTCGGCGGCCACATCGGCGGGCACGTCGTCGGCCAGCGGGGCCAGCGCCACGATGCCGTCGTCCATACCGCCCCAGTAGGACCCGGGCGTGTAGGTGCCCGATCCCACCGCTTCGATGATCCGGGCATAGTACGGACCCCAGGTCCACACCGGCGCGGTGATGAACGCATCGGGAGCGAACCCGCTCATGTCGGAGTTGTACGACACCCAGCGCGCCCCGGCGGCCTCAGCGGCCAGGCCCGGCGCGGTTGAGTCCTGGTGCATGGCGATCACGTCGGCACCGGCCTCCAACAGGGCCGAGGCGGCATCGCCCTCAATGGCCGGGTCGAACCAGGTGAAGGTCCAGTTGACGTGAACCTCCACATCGGGGTTGACCCGCTGCGCCCCGAGGGTGAAGGCGTTGATGCCCCGCAGCACCTCGGGAATGGGGAAGGCGGCCACGTAACCGATCTGATTGGCCTCGGTCATGGCCCCGGCGGCCATGCCCGACAGGTAGCGGGGCTGGTACATGCGACCGAAGAAGTTGCCGAAGTTGGTGTCGTTCATCTTGAACCCGCTGGCGTGCTCGAACACCACGTCGGGGTACTCGGCGGCCAGCTCCTCCATGGGATCCATGTAGCCGAAGGAGGTGCCGAAGATCACGTCAGCGCCCTCGTTCTCGATGAAGTCCACGACCACGTTGCGGAAGTCCTCGGCCGCCTCGGGAATGCTCTCCACAAAGAGCGTGGTGGCACCGGTCTGTTCCTCGGCCCAGAGGCGGCCCTGGTTGTGGGCCCAGGTCCAACCGGCGTCGCCCACCGGTCCGACAAACACGAAGGCGGCCACGACCTCGTCGTCCATGGGTTCTTCAGTCGGCTCCGGAGCAGGCGGCTCCGTGGGTGCCGGGGTGGGTTCCGGCGTCGCCACCGGTGCCGGTTCGGCGTCGTCATCGTCGTTGCCGCAACTCACCGCCACCAGCGTGAGCACCGCAAACGCCACGGCCAGCTTCAGCCAAAACTTCTTGGTCATGATTCCCTCCATGATCGCCTCCACTATTCCCTCGATGATTCCCTCGATGATTCCCTCGCTGGATCAGCTCAAGATGCTGTTGCGCCATAGTAGCCTGGACCGCTGACGCGAGGGCCACGCCTGTGGTCATCGCCGGTTCGCTGCTTCGATTCGACAGGTGTCGCCATGACTGCATTTGCCGGTATTCCCGAGGGTTTCGGTCTCGAAACCGAGGTGGTCAACGCCACCGCCCGCGACCGAGCGGTACAGCGGTGCCGCCAAGTGGGCATCTCGCTGCCGACCTTTGCCCAACTGGCCGACCCGCCACCCCCCGGCCAAGCCCTGGCCGGGGTCGATCCCGACGCCGCCGATGCGGCCAACCTGTGGCGGGTCAACTGGTTCAACGACGGTACCCGGGCCGGTCGGGCGGCGGTACCCGAGCACGTGGTGATCCCCCCGGAGTTGTCGGGGGTGGCGTCCCCCATCGTCATGTTGCTGGGCAACCGGTTCCCCATGATCGGCGCTCACAAGGTGCTGGCCGCCTACTCCTGCCTGGCCCCTCGTCTGGTCACCGGCCAGTTCGACCCCGAGACCAACCGGGCGGTGTGGCCGTCCACGGGCAACTACGCCCGCGGAGGGATCGCCATCTCCAAGATCATGGGCTGCCGGGGGGTGGCGGTGCTGCCCGAGGGCATGTCGGCCGAGCGCTTCGAGTGGCTCGACCGCTGGACGTCGGACCCCGCCGACGTGATTCGCACCCCCGGCTCGGAGAGCAACGTGAAGGAGATCTACGACGCCTGCGCCGCGTTGGCCGCCGATCCCGACAACGTGATCCTCAACCAGTTCTGCGAGTACGGCAACCACCTCGGCCACGTGACCGCCACCGCCACCGCGGTGGAGCGGGTGATGGAGCACTACACCGGCGGTCATCCCGGTGCCCGACTGGCCGGGTTCGTGGCCGCCTCGGGTTCGGCCGGCACGCTCGGGGCGGGCGACCCGCTGAAGGAGCGCCACGGTTCGGTCACCGCGGTGGTGGAGGCGCTGGAGTGCCCCACGCTGCTGTACAACGGCTACGGCGAGCACAACATCCAGGGCATCGGCGACAAGCACGTGCCCCTGATCCACAACGTGACCAACACCGACGTGGTGGTGGCGGTGTCCGATCGGGCCACCGACGAGCTGGGCGTGCTGTTCGGCTCCCCCGAGGGCCGGGACCTGTTGGCGGGGCGGGGCGTGGGCGACGACGTGATCGCCCACCTGGACGACCTGGGGCTGTCGTCGATCTGCAACCTGTTGGCGGCGGCCAAGACGGCCCGCGTGATGGATTACGGCCCCGACGACGTGATGGTGACGGTGGCCACCGACGGGGCCGCCCTGTACGGCTCGGAGCGGGCCAAGACCATCGCCACCACCTTCGGGGGCGACTTCGGGGACGCCGAAGCGGCCGCGGTGGCCGACCGGTGGCTCGGCCCCGTGGACACCGACCACGTGCTGCGGCTCAGCGACCGGGACCGCGACCGGGTGTTCAACCTGGGCTACTTCACCTGGGTGGAACAACAGGGGGTGGACCTGGGCCATTTCGACGCTCGCCGCGACCAGTCGTTCTGGCGGGCGCTGCGGGATCTGGTGCCGGTGTGGGACGAGCTGATCGACGACTTCAACGCCCGGGTCGCCCGGTCGTGATACCCCCTGGGCGGACTCCGGGCGGCAGTGCCGCCCAGGCCGGCCACCCGAGAAGACGCCCGTGAACGAACACCGCTTGGTTTGCTCCTGCGGGGCGGTTGTCCCCGGCGACACTTGGGCCTGCCCCCGTCGGGGCGACGGCGCCGACCACGTGCTGGTGCTGCCCTTGCCCGAGTGGTCGGTGGACGAGCGGTTCGAGCAGCCGTTCGTGCGCTATCGCCGGATGCTTCGGTCGTGGGTGGTGGCCGGGGGCGACGGCGCCGACGGCTGGTTCATCGAGCAGGCGCAGCGGCTGGACGACGCCGTGGCCGGGGTGGACGGCCACGGGTTCACCCGCACCCCCTGCACGGTGGTGGACTTCGGGGGCGGCGGGCCGGACGGGTCACCGGCGGGGCCACGGCCCGTCACGGTGAAGGACGAGACCGGCAACGTGGCCGGATCCCACAAGGCCCGCCACACGTTCGGGCTGATGCTGCACCTGCTGGGGCGGGAGCGGGCCGGCCACTGGGACGCCGACCGGCGGCCGACTTTGGCCATCGCCTCGTGTGGCAACGCCGCGGTGGCCGCCGCGGTGGTGGCCGCCGCCCAGCAATGGCCGATCACCGTGTTCGTGCCGGTGGACGCCGAGGCGGGGGCGGTGGCCCGCCTGAAGGAGCTGGAGGCCACCGTGGAGTTCTGCCCCCGACTCGACGGCGAATCGGGCGATCCGTCCTATCTGCGCTTCCAGGAGGCGGTGCAGGCGGGGGCGGTGCCGTTCGGCTGCCAGGGACCCGACAACGGCTACACCCTCGACGGCGGTCGCACCCTGGGCTACGAGTTGGCCGAGCAGGCCCCCGACATCGACCGCCTCTACATCCAGGTGGGCGGGGGCGCCCTGGCCGCATCGCTGGCCCAGGGACTGGCCGCCGCCGGTCGCCGTCCCGCGCTGATGGCCGTCCAGGCCGAGGGGTGCGCCCCGCTGGAGCGGGCGTGGACCGGCACCGAAGCGCTGGGTGGTCTCAAGAAGGCCCGCCGGCAACGGTCGGCGGTGATGTGGCCGTGGACGCCCACCCCCGCCTCGGCGGCATCGGGCATCCTGGACGACGAGACCTACGACTGGGCGGCCATCGTCGAGGCCATGGCCGACAGCGGGGGCGCCCCGCTGGTGGTACCCGAAGAACTCGTCGTGGTGGCGCACCGGCTGGGCACCTCGGTAACCGGCATCCCCGCCAGCCCCACCGGCACCGCCGGCCTGGCCGGGCTGCTCCACGACAATCCCCCGCCCGACGCCACCCCGGCGGTGATCTTCACCGGGGTCGAACGATGAACACCGGTCCAGGGAACGGCCAACCCCGCGTGGTGTTGCGGGGGGCGCGCTGGCCCGGTGACGTGGCCATCGCCGACGGGGTGATCACTGAGGTGGGCACGGTGGAGGCCCGCCCCGGCGATGTGACCGTGGACGTGGACGGCGACATCATCACCCCCGGACTGGTCAACACCCACCATCACCTCTACCAGTGGATGACCCGGGGCCGGGCGGTGGGCTGCGACCTGTTCGGCTGGCTGGTGGAGCTGTACCCGGTGTGGGGGCGGCTGACGGTGGAAGACGTGGCCGCGGCCGCCCTGGTGGGCTTGGGGGAGCTGGCGGTGACCGGCTGCACCAGCGCCGCCGACCACCACTACCTGGTCCCCCGGGGCGACGACGCCGTGTTCGACGCCATCGTGGAGGCGGCGGCCACCGTGGGCATCCGCCTGCACCTCAGCCGGGGCTCCATGGACCTGGGCGAGTCCCAGGGCGGCCTGCCCCCCGATCACGTGGTGGAGGACCTGGACGCCATCATGGCCTCCACCGAGCGGGTGATCGCCCGCCATCACGACGGCGAGATGGTCCACGTGGTGGTGGCGCCGTGCAGTCCGTTCTCGGTCAGTTCGGAGCTGATGGAGGCCTCGGTGGCCCTGGCCCGCCGCCACGGCCTGCGCCTGCACACCCATCTGTGCGAGACCGTCGACGAGCAGGAGCACTGCCTGGAACGGTTCGGTCGCCGACCGGTGGAGCAACTCGACGCCTGGGGGTGGGTGGGCGACGACGTGTGGTTGGCCCACGGCATCTGGATCAACGACGACGAGATGGCCCGGCTGGGGGCCGCCGGGGTGGGGGTGGCCCACTGCCCGTCGTCCAACGCCCGGCTGGCCGCCGGGGTGTGCCGGGTGACCGACCTGGAGGCCGCCGGTTCGCCGGTGGGCCTCGGGGTGGACGGGGTGGCGTCCAACGAGGTGGGCGGGCTGTTCCCCGAACTGCGCCAGTCGCTGTATGCCGCCCGGCTCCGGGCCGCGGCCGCCGACGCCTTCATGCCCGCCGACGCCCTCCGCCTGGGCACCTCCGGTGGGGCCCGATGCCTGGGCGTGGACGAGCGGGTGGGCGGGCTGGAACCGGGGATGGCCGCCGACCTGGCGGTGTGGCCCGGCGACGACATCGCCGATGTGGTGGACCCCCTGGCCGGATTGGTGCTCGGTCCCGACCGCCGGGTCCGCCACCTCTACGTGGGTGGGCGGGCGGTGGTGGCCGACGGACGCCTCCTGGGCTGCGACCTGGCCGACGCCCACGCCCGGCTCGCCCGCCGAGCCCGCCGCCTCTGGGACTGAGCTCCCCCGAGGCCGAAGAGCCCGGGCACCGAGCCGCCGGGCACTGACCCGCCCGGCGTCCGGTCAGCGGTTCTCGGCCAGGGAGAGGGCGTCCAGAATGGTGTTGCGCATCTCCCGGGGGTCGATCACGTCGTCGGAACCGAGGCGGTTGGCCAGGCGGTAGGGGCCGGACCGCTGCTGTTGTTCCACCTCGGCCTGGGTCTCGGCGTCCAGCTTGGCCGACCGGCCCCCGGCCTCGGCGGGCATGGCGGCCATGTTCACGCTGGGCAGGGCGTAGGACTGGGTCTGGCGGTCGAAGGGGTTCTGGGCCATCACCACCGACCCGAACCCGAACGCCTTGCGCATGGTGATCTCGATTTTGGCGTTGGTCAGGCGGCGCTCGGCCCGGTACATCTTGCCCCCCCACTTCAAGATGCCCTCGCGTTCGGCCTTGGTGCCCGCCATCACACCGGGATTGTCGGCCAGAAACAGCACGGGGTGGTCGTAGTGGCCGATCATCTCCAGGAAATCGGTGGCCTTGATGGCCGCGGCGGCGTCCACCGAGCCCGCCAGATGGGCCGGGTTGTTGGCCACCACCCCGCACGGCCGGCCGCCGAAGCACCCCAGTCCTACGATGATGGCCGGGCCGTAAGCCGGCTGGATCTCGAAGAACGTGCCCGCGTCGCAGATGAGTTCGATCACGTGGTGCATGTCGTAGGGCAGGCGGTCGTTGGGCGGGATCACGTCCAACAGCTCGGGCACCGGCCGCGGCCCATTGTCGGACCCATCCCAGTAGGGCGAGGGGTCGCCCGACCGCAGCGGGAAGTACCCCAGGTAGTGGCGGGCCATGTCGATGGCGGTCTCGTCGTCGGGCGCCACGTTGTGGGCCGAGCCCGCGATGCGGGTACACACGTCGGCCCCGCCCAGCTCCTCTTTGGTGACGTCCTCACCGGTGGCCGCCTTCACCAGGGGCGGGCCGCCGGTGAACATGGAGGCGTAGGAGGTCATGATGACGAAGTCGCTGAGCGGGGCGGCCAGCGCCCCGTGGCCCGCGGAGGCCCCCATCACGATGCACACCATGGGCACCTGCCCGCTGAGGTCGGCGTAGGCCTGCAGGTCGCCGGGGGCCCGACTGCCCCCGGTGTCGGTCAGGCGATGCCCCGCCCCCTCCAGCATGGTCACCAGGGGCACACCCTCCTGGGCAGCCAACTCGGCGATGCGGTACCGCTTGGCCGTGTTGCCCGCCCCGATGGACCCGCCCAGCACGGTGAAGTCCTCGGCCCCGGCCAGGGTCATCCGCCCGTCGATCCGGCCGTAGCCGCACACGAACCCGTCGCCGGGGATGTCCTCCATGGTGCCCACCAACCGGCCGATCTCCCGGAACGTGCCCGGATCGAACAGGCGCTCGATGCGTTGGCGGGCGTCCAGCTTGCCCCGCGAGTGCATGTACTTCTGCACCCGCTCGGGGCCGCCCATGGCCGCGCCCGCCTCCCGCCGCCGGTCCAGCTCCTCCAGCCAGGGCTGCCACTGCGCGCGATGGTCGCTCACGGCTTGTCGGAACCCAATTGCGGGGAAGTTCAGCCCGCCGGGGCGAAGGCGTCGATCATGGCCCGCACGTCGGGGCCCAGGGGGTAGAGGATGGGACAGGTGGCCCCGTTGGCCACGTACTCGTCCACTTGTTCCCGGCATTCCTCGGCGGTGCCCGCCGCGCACAGCATCTGCACCACCTCGTCGGGCACCGAGTGGGAGGCGGCCTCGATCTCCTCCATGGTGGCCGGCCAGGTGAGCTGGGCGTTGACCTCCTCCAACAGCGACTCGGGCACGCCGGAAGCGGCCATGATGTGGGGCTGCTGGCCCAGGTACTGGGTGACCAGCAGGCGGGCGGCGTCCAGGGCCTCGGCCCGGTCCTCGGCCAGCGAGCACACCACGAGCTGGGGGCGGTCCAGGTCGTCCACCGTTCGGCCCGCTCGGGCCGCGCCCTCGGCCAGGGCGTCCATGGCCCGGCGGTTGTAGTCGGCCGACACCAGGTAGTTCAGCACCACCCCGTCGGCGATCTCCCCGGTGAGCTCCATCATTTTCATGCCGGTGGCCCCGATGTAGATGGGCACGTCCTTGGCTCGGCGGGGCTGGTTCACGTAGTCCAGCTCCACGCCGTCGAGCTGCACGTAGTCGCCGGAGAACGTCACGTTCTCATCGTTCAGCAGCGCCCGCACCACGGTGACCACCTCGCGCATGGCCCGCAGCGGGCGGCGACGGTCCACCCCCACCTTGGCGGCCAGCGGATCCCACCACGCCCCGAGACCGCACAGGATGCGGCCCGGCGCCAGGTCGTCCAGAGTGGAGAAGGTGGCCGCCAGCCGGGCCGGGTTGCGGGTCCACATGTCGAGCACGCCGCTGCCCACCTTGATGCGCTCGGTGCCGGCGGCGAAGGCGGCCATGGGCACGGTGGCCTCCCGCACCAGGCGGGAGTCGGCCTGCCACACGGCGTGGAACCCGCGCTGTTCGGCGTAACGGACGAAGTCGGTGGACTCGGCCATGGAATGGGCGTCCTGCAGGTACAGGGCTACGGGATAGGAACTCATGGTTCGATCTCCTCCAATTCGGCGAACAAGCGGGTAGCGGCCTCGGCGGCCTTGGCCCGGATCTCGTGGGGGTCCACCCGGGTGGCCACCCCGTCGGCCAGCAGCGCCTCCCCGTCGACCACCACCTGGCGGGCCCGCACCCCGGGGGTGAAGGCCAGCCGCCAGGGGTCGACGGGATCGTACGACCAGCGCACCTCGTCGGCCCGGGCCTCGGGAAACAGCTCCCAGCCCTGGGCCAGCCACCCCCAGGCCGGGTCGGGCCCGACGGTGACGTCGTCCTCCCGGTGGCGGGCGTAGGCCACCCGGAACTCCTCGAGCATGTCGGCGCCGATGCCGTCGGTGCCCAGGGCCACCGGGTTGGTGAATCGGCTGGGACGGGCGTAGCCCACCGCGTTGTTCATGTTGGACCGGGGATTGTGGACGATGGTGCCGGCCAGCCCGTGGTCGTCCGACAGGTGGACCCCGTGGATGAGCAGCCATTCATCGGTGCTGTAGGGGACCAACCGGGCTGCCTCCGGGGCGTCCACCGCCCCCTCGGCCACGTGGACGTGGACCCCCACCCCGAGGTCGGCGGCCAGCCCGGCGGCCTGCTCCAGGGTGTCGTCGCTGCAGGTGAAGGCGGCGTGGATGCCCACCATGCCCCGGCCGCCGGCCCGCAGGTACCGCTCGTTCTCGGCCAGCCCCCGGCGGGCGCCGTCGGGTCCGTGGCGATCGGTCACCCCGTAGGCGCAGCTCACCCGCACCCCCACCTCGGCGCAGGCCTCGGCGATCACGGTCAGCGACCCCTCGATGGCGTTGGGCGACTCGTGGTGGTCCACGATGGCCGTGCAGCCCGCCTCCAGGGCCTCCAGGGCCCCCAGCTTGGCCGACCACTCCAGGGTGTGGAGGTCGAGCGCCCGGTCCAGCCGCCACCACACCAGCTCGAGGATGTCGGTGAATCCGGTGGGGGTCCGGGGCGGGGCGGGCATGCCCCGGGCCAGGGCGGAATACAGGTGGTGGTGGGCGCACACCAGCCCCGGCGTGGTGTCGGTGGCGTCGCTCACCGTCACGCCCGCCGGTTACGACCACTGGGGTCGGTCGCCGTCACCGGCTCACACCCCCATGGGCAGGCGGTTGTGCCAGGTGCCGCTGTGGGACCGCAGGGCGGCGGCCACCGCCCCGGCGGTGGGCACCAGGCCGATCTCGCCCACACCCTTGATGCCGTAGGGGGCGTCGGGCTGGGGGGCCTCCACCAAGATGACGTCCACCGGGGGCATGTCCTTGGGCCGCAGGATGCCCAGCGACTTGAGGGTCATGTTGGTGGGCCACCCGTTCTCGTCGGCCGGGAAGTCCTCGGTGAGGGCGTAGCCGAGCCCCATGTGGACGGCGCCCTCGATCTGGCCCTCGCACAGCAACGGGTTCACCGCCTTGCCCACGTCGTGGGCGGCCACCACCCGTTCGACCTCCCCCTCGTCGTCGAGCACCACCATTTGGGCGGCGTAGCCGAAAGTGGAGTGGATGATGGGGTTCTCCACCCCGTCGGACAGCTTGTTGGTCCAGTCCACCCGGTACTCACCGCAGTAGTCCACGCCGGGTTGGCAGCCGTCGGCCAACGCCGCCTGGCAGGCGTCGGCCACCGACCCGGCGCCCATGAGGGTGCCCCGGCTGCCGGTGGTCTGGCCCGCGCCCAACTCCCGGGTGGTGTCCACCACCACCCGCACCCGGTCGGCGCTCACGCCCAGCTCGCTGACCACCACTTGCTGGGCCACGGTGTGGATGCCCTGGCCCATCTCCGTCCAGCAGTGGCGCACCTCCACGCCGCCTCCCTGGTGGTAGTCGTCGTCGAAGCGCACCACCGCCCGGGCGATCTCCTTGAAGCCGTTGCCCAGCCCGGAGTTCTTCAACCCCAGCCCGAGGCCAACCGACTTTCCGGCGGCGCGGGCCTCGTCCCAGGCGGGCTTGATGGCCTCCAGGCAGGCCTGGGCCCCCAGGGAGCCGCCGTCCATGATCTGGCCCGGTCCCCAGATGGCCCCGGGGACCACCGCGTTGCGGGACCGCATCTCCCAGCCGTCGATGCCCACCGCTTCGGCCAGGCGATCCATGACCCCCTCCATGGCGAACTGGGCCTGGTTGGCCCCGAAGCCCCGGAAGGCGCCGCACACCGGGTTGTTGGTGCGGGCGGCCACCGCCTCCACGTCGATGTTCGGCACCGAGTAGGGGCCGCTGGCGTGCCCGGCGGCCCGCTCCAGCACCTTCATGCCCACCGAGGCGTAGGGGCCGGAATCGCCGACCATGCGGGCCCGCAGGGCGGTGAGCTTGCCGTCGGCGTCGCACCCGGCCCACACCTCGATGCGCAGGGGATGGCGCTTGGGGTGCATCCGCAGCGACTCCTCCCGCGACAAGGTACACGACACCGGCCGGCCCAACAGATGGGCGGCCAACGCCGTCTGGGCCTGGTTGGCCATGTCCTCCTTGCCGCCGAACGCCCCGCCGTTGCTCACCAACTCCACGGTGATCTGCTGGGGATCGACGGCCAGCACCGAGGCGATCTGATCGCGGTCGTCCCACACCCCCTGGCCGCCGGAGTACACGTGCATGGTGCCGTTGCCGTTGGGCACGGCCAGGGTGGACTCCGGCTCCAAGAAGGCGTGCTCGATGCGCTGGGTCTGGAACACCTCGTGGACGGTGTGGGCGCTGGCGGCCAGGGCGGCGTCGGTGTCTCCTCGGGCGTACACCGAGCGGGACAGCACGTTGCCGTCGAGCTGCCACACGGCGTCCTCGGTCCCGTTGGTCACCGCGGCCACCGGGTCGGTGATGGGGGGGTGGACGTTGTAGGTCACCTGCACGGCCTCGGCCGCCCGACGGGCGGTGGCCCGGTCCTCGGCCACCACGATGGCCAGCACGTCGCCCACGTAGGAGGTGCGGCCGCCCTCGGGGATGAACACCGGCCAGTCCTGGTGGATGATCCCCACCCGCAGCTCGCCGGGCACGTCGGCCCCGGTGAACACGGCCACCACGCCGTCGATGGCCTCGGCCGCCGAGGTGTCGATGGCCACCACGTCGGCCCGGGCGTGCTCGGCCAGGTGCAGGGCACCGTGCAACAGGCCCTCGGGGCGGATGTCGTCGATGTAGGGCCGGTCGCCCAGGGCCAGCTCCCGGGCCTCGTACTTGATGCCCCGGCTGCCCACCCCGCCGGGCACCTCGGCGGGCGGGGTCTCGCCCTTGGCCAGGGCTTCCACCGCGTCCAGGATCTTGGTGTAGCCGGTGCAGCGACACAGATGGCCGCCCAGGTGGCGGGAGGCCTCCTCGCGGGTCAGCTCCGATCCCTTGCGGTCCACCAGCGACTTGGTGCGGATGAGAATGCCGGGGGTGCAGAAACCGCACTGGAGGGCGCCGCAGGCGGCGAACACGTCGGCCATGCGGGCCCGCTCCTCGTCGGCAACCCCTTCCAGGGTCACCACCTCGGAGCCTTCCGAACGCTCCAGCGAGGTCTGGCAGGCCACCCGGGCCCGGCCGTCCACCAGCACCGCGCAGCAGCCGCACTGGCCGCTGGGCGAGCAGCCGTCCTTGGGCGACATGATCCCCAGTTCATCTCGCAGAGCGGCCAGCAAGTGCTCGTGCTCCCCCCGGATGGTCACCGCTTGTCCGTTGACGGTCAACGTGGTCATGGCATGCCCCCTTGGTGGCCAGAGGTCTCGCCGTTGGTCGGCGCGGCCTCTGCGGTTGTTTGATTCTTGCGCTGCGCCATCGGCTCGGCAATGGCCGCGTACATTTCCGGTCGGCGATAGCGGCTGAAGTCGTAGAGCGTGTTCTTGTAGGCCGCGCACCAGTCCAGGTTGCAGGTGGCCACCACCAGCTCGTCCCCGTCGGTGGTTGCCTGGGCCAGCACCTCGCCCGACGGGGCGATGATGCAGCTCTCGGCCAGGCCCTCCACCCCTTCCTCCACCCCGCCCTTGGCCACCCCCACCACGAACGTGCCGTTCTGGTAGGCCCCGGCCTGCATGACCAGGCGGCTGTGGAATCCGGCCAACACGTCCTGGGACGGATCGGGGAAATAGTGGATGGGCGTGTTGTAGCCGATCAGGATCAGCTCCACGTCGGCCAGCGCCATCACCCGGTACGTCTCCGACCAGCGCCGGTCGTTGCACAGGGCCAGCCCGATCTCCCCCCCGAACGCGGTCCAGGTGCCGAAGGTCTGCGGGCTGGGCTCGAAGTAGGCCCGCTCCAGGTGTTGGAACGGGCGCTCGGGCTCGTGGTCCTCGTGGCCGGGGATGTGGACCTTGCGGAACTTGGCCACCTCGGCCCCGTCGCCGTCCACCAGCAGGTAGGTGTTGTAGCGGTGGCCGTCGGGGGTCAGCTCGGCGTAGCCCAAACAGAAGCCGACCCCCAGGCGGGCCGCCTCGTCGAACAGGGGCTTGACCTCGGGTGAGGGCATCTCGGTCTCGTAGAAGCTGTTCAGCTCGTCGGTGTCGGTGATCCACCACCGGGGGAAGAAGGTGGTGAGGGCCAGCTCGGGGTACACCACCAGGTCGCACCCCTGGTCGCTGCCCTGTTGCAGCAGGGCCATCAGCCGCTCCACCACCTCGGCCCGAGTGTCGTGGCGGGCGATGGGGCCGAGCTGGGCGGCGCCCACGGTGATCTCCCGCACCCTGCTGGACAGGCGCGTGCGGCCCTCGGGGGGGGTGGGCATCGGCGGGAGGGACGGGAGTCCGCCATCCCGGAGGCCGGATTCGTGCCGCCCCGGTTGCTCGGCGCTCATGCCGACACCTCCGCGGTCGGCTCCCGCTGCGGGGCTTCCACCACCTCGGCCAGCTCCAGCATGACCCGGAGCAACACGTTGGCCCCCGCTTCCAGGTGCTCGGCGTCGGTGTGCTCGAAGGGGTTGTGGCTGATGCCCTCCCAGGAGGGGACGAAGACCATGGAGGTGGGGCACACCGGGGCGAACATCTGGGCGTCGTGGCCCGCTCCCGAGCAGAGCCGCCGATGGGAGTAGCCCAACTCGGCGGCCACCCGCTCCACCCGGTCGATCATCGCCGGGTCGAACTCCACCGGGGCGAACCGGGCCAGCCGCCGGGAGGTGATGCCGGTGCCGGTCTCGGCAGCCAGCTCCTCCAGGAAGGCGGCCAGGCGGTCCTCGGCCTCGGTGAGCAGGGCGTCGTCGGTGTTGCGCATGTCCACGGTCATCACGGCGTCGGACGCCACCACGTTCACCAGGTTGGGGTGGAGTTCCACCCGGCCCACGGTGGCCACCTGCGGGGGGCCGAACTCCTCGGCCAGCTCGTGGACGAACACGGCGACGCGGGTGGCCGCCCATCCGGCGTCGTGGCGCATGTGCATCGGGGTGGTGCCCGCGTGGTTGGACTGGCCGGCCACGGTGATCTCCGTCCAGCTTATGCCCTGCACGCCGGTGACCACGCCGATCACCACGTCCTCGGTGTCGAGGATCGGGCCCTGCTCGATGTGCAGTTCCACGAAGGAATGGGGCGGGGGCGACGGGCACGGGGCGGGGCCCCGGTAGCCGATGCGGTCCAGTTCCTCGCCCACCACGGCCCCGTCGTTGCCCACGATGTCGAGGGCCTCCTCCAGGGCCATCTCGCCGGTGTAGACCAGGCTGCCCAGCATGTCGGGCGGGAACCGGGATCCCTCCTCATCGGTGAAGAACCCCACCGCCAGGGGGCGCCGGGTGACCAGGCCGGCCTTCTGTACCGCTTCCACCACCTGCAGGCCGGCCAGCACGCCCAGGTTGCCGTCGTAGCGTCCGCCGGTGCGCACGGTGTCGATGTGGCTGCCGCACATCACCGGCGGCCCCGGTTCGGCCCCGGCCATGGTGCCCACCACGTTGCCGATGCCGTCGATGATGACGTCCATCCCGAGGTCCTGCATCCAGGTGACCACCAGGTCGCGACCGGCCCGGTCCTCGTCGGTCAGGGCCAATCGGCAGGCGCCGTCGGTACCCTCAATGGCCCCAATGGACGCCAAAGCGGCCAGTCGGTCGCTCAGGCCCTGACCATCAACGCTGATTCCAGTAGCCACAGTGTCATTATTTTGCCAGAGTTACAGGGTGTTTTGGAAGGGGAGACGCAGGGGAACATTGTGAGCGACGTGATTGTGGCCCGGAGCCTGGACGAAGCCCGCAGTGCGCTGGCCGACCGACCGGAGGCCACCGTGCTGGCCGGAGGCACCGACCTCATGGTGGAGATCAACCGGGGATGGCGCCGACCCCGACACGTGGTGGGGGTGGCCCAGGTGCCCGAACTGGGCCAATGGAGCACCGCCGCCGACCGGGTCATCGTGGGCAGCGGCGTGACCTACACCGAGATGATGACCGGTCCCCTGGCCGACGCCGCCCCGGCCTTGGCCCAAGCGGCCCGCACCGTGGGCTCGCCCCCCATCCGCAACGCGGGCACCTTGGGGGGCAACCTGGCCACGGCCTCTCCGGCGGGTGACACCCTCCCGGTATTGGCCGCGCTCAACGCCCGCATCGTGGTGGCCGGCCCCGGCGGGGAGCGGCGGCTCGGGCTCGACGAGTTGATGGTCGGGGTGAAGCAGACGTCGCTGCGGCCGGGGGAGTTGATCGTGCGAGCCGAGTTGGATCGCCCCCCGGGCCGACAGGAGTTCCTGAAGATCGGCCCTCGCAACGCCATGGTCATCTCCATCGCCAGCGTGGCCCTGGTGGCCGACCACGACGCCCGGAGCGTGCGCTGCGCGCTCGGCGCGGTGGCTCCGGGGATTCCCCGAACCAACGACGCCGAACGGTGGGCGGCGGACCGTATCGATTGGGACGGTGACACCCCGCTCGACCCGGCGGTGGCCGATGAGTTCGGCCGGCGGGTGGCGGCCGCTTCGGCCCCGATCGACGATCATCGGGCCTCCGCCGCCTACCGGCGCCATGCGGTGGGGGTGCTGGCCGGCCGGGCCCTGCGGCGGGCCTTCAACGGATCTTCGCCCGACACCGACACCGAGGTTTCCTGATGCTTGAGCCTTATTCGCTACGGGTCAACGGCACCGACCGGGAGGTGACCGACGCCGATCTGGGCGAGAGCCTGCTGTTCGTGCTGCGAGAGCGGTTGGGACTGACCGGCACCAAGAACGCCTGTACCGAGGGCGAGTGCGGCTCGTGCGCGGTGCTGGTGGACGGGGTGCTCACCTGTTCGTGTCTGGTGTTGGCCGCCACCGCCGCCGGGCAGGAGATCACCACCGTGGAGGGCCTGCACGACGGGGAGGACGATTTGTCCACGGTGCAGCAGGCCTTCGTGGACGAGGGGGCGGTGCAGTGCGGCTTTTGCACCCCCGGCCTGATCGTGGCCGTCCACGATCTGCTGGAGGCCAATCCCGATCCCAGCGACGAGGACGTGCGGGAATCGCTGTCGGGCAACCTGTGCCGCTGCACCGGGTACGGTCGGATTCTGGCCGCCGTCCACTCGGCTGCGGCCACGCAACGGGCCGGGCCATGACCACCGCCGCGGTCAATTCCGTGGTCGGCGCCGATACCCGCACCGGCACCGAGGCCGACGCCCTGGGGGTGGGGGCCGACGTGACCCGACCCGACGGTGTGCCCAAGGTGCAGGGTCGGTTCGCCTTTTCCTCCGATTTGTGGGCCGACGACTTCCTTTGGGGCCACACCCTGCGGTCCCCTCACGCCTCGGCCCGCATCGGCGGCGTCGACATCGGCCCGGCGGTGGCCATGGCCGGGGTCCACGCGGTGCTGCTGGCCGACGACGTGCCCGGCAGTCGCACATTCGGGTTGGAGCACCCCGACCAACCGGTGCTGGCCGGCGATCAGGTCCGCTACGTGGGCGAGCCGGTAGCCCTGGTGGCCGCCGACCACCCCGACATCGCCCGCCGGGCCGCCGAGGCCATCCGGGTGGACTACGAGGTGACCGTCCCGCTGACCGATCCCGAAGCCGCCGCCACCGCTGATCCCATCCACCCCGACGGCAACGTCATCCGGGAGTTGATCATCCGCCACGGCGACCTCGACCGCGCCGGCGAGGTGACGGTGGAGGGCACCTACGAGGTGGGCATGCAGGACCAGGCCTTCATGGGCCCGGAGTCGGGCATGGCCCTGCCCGACGACGACGGCGGGGTGGAGCTGTTCGTGTCCACCCAGTGGCTGCACGTGGACCGCAGCCAGATCGCAAGCTGCCTGGGGGTGGACGAGGAGCAGGTGCGCATCACCCTGGCCGGGGTGGGCGGGGCCTTCGGCGCCCGGGAGGACCTGTCGCTGCAGGTGCATCTGTGCCTGTTGGCCATGCACACCGGCAAGCCGGTGAAGATGGTCTACAGCCGTGACGAGTCGTTCCTCGGCCACGTCCACCGCCATCCGGCCAAGATGTGGTACCGCCACCACGCCGACCGTCAAGGACGGTTGGTGAAGGTGGAGGCCCGGGTGGTGCTCGACGGCGGGGCCTACGTCTCTTCATCGAGCGCGGTGATCGCCAACGCCTCGGCCTTCGCCGCCGGCCCCTACAGGGTGCCCGCCGCCCACGTGGTGGGGCTGGCCGTGCGCACCAACAACCCGCCGTGCGGGGCCATGCGGGGCTTCGGCGCGGTGCAGACCTGCTTCGGCCACGAGTCGCAGATGGACAAGCTGGCCGCCGCCTTGGACATGGACCCGATTGAGCTGCGACTGCGCAACGCCCTGGGGCCGGGGGACCGGCTGATCACCGGGCAGGTCATCACCGGCACGTTCCCGGTCGCCGAGGTCATCCGCCAGTGCGCGGGTGCCCCGGCCGCCGAGTTCCCCCCCACCGACGACCGGCGGAACCTGCCCGGCGGCTCGGGCCGCACCACCGACGCGGCCGACACCCGACGGGGGACGGGCTTTGCCGTGGGGTTCAAGAACCTCATGTTCTCTGAAGGGTTCGACGACTACTCGGCGGCTGCCTGCCGGGTGTCCGACGGGGTGGCCACCATCACCTGCGCCTGCGCCGAGGTGGGCCAAGGATTCGTGACCCTGGCCCAGCAGATCGCCCGCACCGAACTGGGGGTGGACGAGGTGATCCTGACGCCGGCCCAGACCGCCACCATCGGCTCGGCCGGTTCCACCTCGGCCAGCCGTCAGACGTGGATGTCGGGGGGCGCGGTGCAGGCCGCCTGCCGAGAGGTGCGCGACCAGATTCTGGCCGCGGTGGCCGCCGACTGGGGGGTGGCCGTCGACGGGGTGGTGCTGCGGGACGGCCACGTCCAGTCGCTGGACGGCCAACGGGAGGCGTCGCTGGGCGAGGTCACCGCCGGCGCCGGTTACGAGGCCGACGTGGAGTACCACCACGCCCCCACCGAGCCCCTGGACGAGAACGGCCAGGGCAACGCCCACGTGTCGTTCGCCTGTGCCGCCCACCGGGTGACGGTGGACGTGGACCCCGAGCTGGGCCTGGTGCGGGTGCGGGACATCACCACCTCCCAGGACGTGGGCCGCATCCTCAACCCCACCCAGGCGGTGGGCCAGATCGAGGGCGGCATCGCCCAAGGGGTGGGCCTGGCCCTGATGGAGGAGATCGTGCTGGACGACGGCTTGGTGCGCAACGCCTCGTTCACCGACTACGTGATCCCCACCACCCTGGACATGCCGCCGGTGACCATCGCCGCCTTCGTGGAGGAGCCCGAGCCCGGCGCCCCCTACGGGGCCAAGGGCATCGGCGAGCCCCCCACCATCTCCTCGTCGGCCGCGGTGGCCGCCGCCGTCCGGGCCGCCACCGGCCTCGATCTCCCCCGCATCCCCATCCGACCCGCCGACATCGCCCTCCCCTGAGCCTGCGGGGTGGGCCAGTCCCGCCCCACCTCGCACTTCCCCATCGTCCCCGGCATCAGCATCCCGTCGGTCGCAACACCCACAAACTGTCGGTTGCAAGATCCCTAACCTGTCGGTCGAATAGGACATAACTTGTCGGTTGCAAACCCCACAAACTGTCGGTTGCCAACAGCTCTACGCTAAGCTGCACACCATGGCTGACCCGCCAAAAGCCGAGGTGGCGCCGACGCTCACTCCAACCGGATACCGGCCCCGCGTCGCCGATGCCGCCGTGTCGGACGCCCTGGCCGCGATGCCGGCCATCGTCATCGAGGGACCAAAGGGGTGCGGCAAGACCTGGACCGGACGTAATTTCGCCCGAAGCGAAGTGCTGCTCGATCAAGATGTCAGTGCCCGAGAATCGGTGGCCATCGCCCCTGGGCTCATCCTGGAAGGCGAGGAGCCCCGCCTACTGGATGAATGGCAACTGGCCGGGGAGCTGTGGAATCAAGTGCGCCACGCCAGTGACCAAGGGCACGGCAATGGCCGGTTCATTCTCACCGGATCGGCCACGCCACCCGATGACATCACCAGGCATTCCGGTGCCGGGCGCATCGCCAGAGTCCGCCTGCGACCGATGTCCCTGTTTGAGGTCGGGGAATCCACGGGAGAGATCTCGCTGCGCGGGCTGCTCGCCGGGGACAAGGTGGCCGCCCAACAACCGCCGGCCACTGTCCAGGACATCATCGAGGCAACCTGCCGAGGGGGTTGGCCCCGACTCTTGGACCAATCCTTCAGAGCCTCCCAGCTCTTCCTGCGAAACTACCTGGGAGAACTGTGCCGCACGGACATCAGCGCGGTAGACGGGGTCACTCGCGATCCTGCCGGGGTGCAGCGATTGCTGGCGGCCATCGGCCGCAACATCGCCACGATGGCCTCCTACTCCAGGCTGGCTTCAGAGGCGGCCGGAGACCGAGGATTGCACCGCACGACGGCCACCGAATACATCAGATCGCTGGAGCGGCTGTTCGTCGTTGAGGACGTCCCCCACTGGTCGACCCACCTCAGGTCACGGGCCACGTTGCGCTCCACACCGAAGCGCCACTTCGTCGATCCGTCGCTGGCCGTGACGGCCATCGGCGCCAGTCCCGAGCGGCTGCTCGCCGACCTCCCAGCCTTCGGATTCTTCTTCGAGTCGCTCGTGGTGCGCGATCTGAGGATCTACGGTCAGCAAAGTGATGCCGAGATCTTCCACTACCGGGACGACGACAATCTGGAGGTTGATGCGATCGTTCAAGCCCGAGATGGGCGATGGATCGGTGCTGAGATCAAGTTGGGAGGACAAAGAGGGATTGACGAGGCAGCTCGGTCGCTGTTGAAGCTGCGCAACAAGGTCAACACCGATCGTGTGGGAGAGCCGTCGAAGCTGCTCATCATCACGGCCACGGGCTATGCATTTGACCGTCCCGACGGCACCACGGTCCTGCCCATCACCGCTCTGGGTCCCTGAGCCTGCGGGGTGGGGCTGAGGGGCGGCAGGGGCGGGGGTCAGCTCAGGCCGGCTCGTACGGCGGCCGCCGCAGTGTTCTGGGCCTCAACGGCGTCGGGCAGGGCCAGGGTCATGCCGAAGAAGCCGTGGAACATGCCGTCGTATCGGTGGATCTCACAGGCCACGCCCGCCTCCTGAAGCCGCCGTCCGTAGGCCTCCCCCTCGTCGCGCAGCGGGTCGTACTCGGCGGTGATCACGCACGCCGGGGGCAGCCCGGCCAGATCGTCGGCCTTGATGGGGGAGGCGTGCGGGTGGGTGCGATCGGCAGGGTCGGTGTACTGGTTGTAGAACCACTCCATCGACTCCCGGGTCAAGAAGTAGTCGTCGCCGTTGTCGGTGTGCGACGGCCACGCCCCGGTGTCCATGTCGCAACAGGGGTAGATGAGCAGTTGGTGGGCGATGGCCGGCCCACCCCGCTCACGGGCCATCTGGGCCACCACCGCGGCCAGGTTGCCCCCCGCGCTGTCGCCGCCCACCCCCAGCCGGTCGGCGTCGGCCCCGATGGCAGCGGCGTTGGCCGCCACCCACTGCGTGGCGGCGTAACAGTCCTCGGGGGCGGCCGGGAAGCGGGCCTCGGGGGCCAGCCGGTACTCCACCGACACGTACACCGCCCCGGAGCGGTTCACCATCTCCCGCACCTGGCCGTCGTGGCTGTCGATGCCGCCGATCACCCAGCCCCCGCCGTGGAAGAACACCACCACCGGCAACGGCTGATCGGTGACCTCGGGCCAGTAGATCCTGATCGGCAGATCGGTGCCGTCGGGGCCGGGAATCACCCGGTCCTCGGTGCGGGCCACCTCCTCCACCGGCAACTCGCGACCTGCGAATCGGTCGCGCACCTCTTCGGCGGTCAACGAAGCGACCCCTTCGAAGCTCGCCCCGCTCTCTTCCATCATGTCGATGACGGCTCGGGCCGCCGGATTCAGTGTCATGGGCCGCACCCTATCTCAGCGGAATGCGCAGCCCCGTCACGACCCCTATACCATCCATCGTGCCGTCGCCCGATGATGCCGCAAGGAGGCCCCCATGGAGTTCGCCATGTTCTACGAGATCCCGGTGGCCCGGCCCTGGACACGAGACAGCGAATACGACGCCTACCAGCACACCATCGAACAGGCCGTGCTGGGCGACAAGATGGGCTTCCACTCGTTCTGGACGGTGGAGCATCACTTCCTGGAGGAGTACTCCCACTGCTCCAACCCCGAGGTGCTGTACGGCCACATCGCGGCCAAGACCGAGAAGCTGCGCATCGGGTACGGCGTCCGGCTCCTGCCCAAGCCCTACAACCATCCGGTGCGGACCGCCGAGTCGGTGGCGGTACTCGATCTGATCAGCAACGGACGGGTGGAGTTCGGCACCGGCCGCTCGTCCACCCGGGCCGAGCTGGAAGGTTTCAACATCCACCCCAACGAGACCCGAGCCCAGTGGGACGAGGCCCTGCGCCACATCGTGGGCTGCTGGACCAACGACGAGTACGAGTTCGAGGGGGAGTACTGGTCGATGCCCAAGCGCCGGGTGCTGCCCAAGCCCCGCCAGGACCCCCATCCGCCCATCTGGGGGGCCACCAGCTCGGTGCCCGGCCACTACGAGATCGGCAAGCGGGGCATCGGGCTGTGCTCGTTCACCGTGGGCTCCCCGCCCGAGGACTTGGCCGAGCGCATCGAGACTTACCGCAAGGGCCAGGCCGATTGCGACCAGCCGGTGGGGCTGTTCCGCAACGAGCGGGCCGCCACCTTCACCATGGTGCACTGCAACGAGTCCAACGAGAAGGCCCGGGCCGCCTCCGAGGAGTCGTTCGTGTGGTATCCCAAGTACGGCGGTGGGCTCATCGCCTCGGTGGCCGATTACCTGGCCGACCTGGAGGTGGCCGAGCTGGGCTCCTACCAGTACACCGGTGACGCGGCCAAGAGCCGGGACGAGGGCCTCATGGGCCAGCTCACCATGGACTACATCTGGGACTCGGGCGCCGCGGTGGTGGGCGACCCCGACCGGTGCATCGAGGTGGCCAAGCGGTACGAGGCCGTGGGTTGCGACCTCTTGTTCTGCCTGCTCAACCCCTACAAGATGGCCCACGAGGATGTGATGACCTCCATCGAACTCATGGGCAAGTACGTGATCCCGGAGTTCAAGAACGACTGAGGCTCTCGTGGCGTGTCCGACTCGTTCGGGAACCGACGGTTGTAACGAAGAGAAAGCTGAGGATTGGCCATGGCCCTGTTGAACATCCGCTACGACTTCCGATGCCCGGACATCTGCCCGGTGCCGCTGGAGGAGCTGTACGAGGCGGCCATCGAGCAAGTGGTGTGGGCCGAGGATCTGGGATTCACGTCGGTCACCCTCTCGGAGCACCACGGCTCCGACGACGGCTACCTGCCGTCGCTGGTGGCGATGGCCTCGGCCATGGCTGCCCGCACCGAGCGCATTCACATCATGTTGGCCGCGTTGATCGCCCCCATGCACGACCCGTTGCGGATTGCCGAGGACCTGGCCGTGCTGGATCGGATCAGCAAGGGGCGCATCAGCGTGATCGTGGCGGGCGGCTACGTGCCCTCGGAGTTCGCCATGTTCGGGCACTCCTCCGGCGAGCGGGTGGCTCTGACGGTGGAGATGGTGGAGACCCTCAAGGCGGCCTGGACCGGCGAGCCGTTCGAGTTCCGGGGCCGCACCGTGCGGGTGACCCCCACCCCCTACCAGGATCCTCGCCCGGCCATCTGGCTGGGGGGGAGCGGCGAGAAGGCCGCTCGGCGAGCGGCCCGCATCGCCGACTGGTTCATGCCCACCATGCCGGAGTTCTGGGACCACTACCGCGAGGAGGTCATTCGCCTGGGCCGCCCCGACCCCGGCCCGGCCACCACCGGCGGTGTGGGCTACCTGCACATCACCCACGACCCCGACGCCACCTGGGCCAAGGTGGCTCCCCACGCCCTGCACGAGATGAACGCCTACGGTCGCTGGGCGGCCGAGTCGGGGGCGGCCACCGGGTACGAGCCGGTGGACGACGCCGACCAGCTCCGGGCCATGGGGTTGCACAGCCTCATCTCCCCGGCCGAGGCCATCGAGATGATCCAGGCCATGGGCGAGATGGAAGCGGTGATGTTCCACCCGCTCATGGGCGGCCTCGACCCCGAGGTGGCCTGGGACAACCTCCGCACCTTCGAGACCGAGGTGCTCCCCCACCTCTAGGTTGAGCAGGCGGAGGGGGCGCCCGCCCGGTGGCTCTCTCAGTCGAACCCTTCGGGGGGCACCTGGTAGCGGTCGACGTAGGGGCCGAACTGCTCCCGGACCTCGTCGGGCTGCAGGCCGAACTGATCCAGCGTGTAACGATGGCGGCCGTAGCGGTCCTGGGGGTTCTCCGTCATCCACGCCTCCATGCGGCGCCGGGCCAGCTCGCCCAGCTCCAGGCCGAAGTGCCGGTAGATGCCGGCCACCGACCCCACCGGGTCTTCCATCAGGTCGGCGTACTGAAGGTCGAAGACGGTGTCGTCGTCGCCCCGGCGATCCCGGGCCTCACTCCCCACGGTGACGGCGTGGTGGCATTTGTCCCGCCACACCCGGGCCAACCCGGCGGAGTCCACCGTCTCGGTGTAGGTGGCGTGCAGCGTGGTGTTGAGGCTGGCCACCGACCCCACCACCCGCAGCGGATCCCGATGGATCCACACCATCCGGGCGTCGGGATACACCGTGTACAGGGCGTCGAGATGCCACAGGTGGGCGGGCGTCTTCAAGGCCCAACGGGCCACCGGGATGGTCGACTGGAGCACCTGCAGGCACAGGCGGTGGAACTCGTAGGCCGGGGTCATGTCGCAGTGCTCGAACCAGGCGCCGTAGGCGTCGCACCGGCCCAGGGTCTCGAAGTGGAGCGACTTGAACTCCCCGCCCAACAGCGTCACGCACTCGGTGGGCAGGGTGGCCGCCATCGGATGCATGGCCTGCACCTTGGGGGCCAGCTTGCCCATGCGACCGGTGCCCTGCACGGCGGCGGCAATGCGAGGGTCCTCCCGGCGATTCGAAAGGGTGGGCGGCGGGGCCACCGTGGTCGCCTCCCACGACAACACCGATCGGTGCTGCGGATCGAGTTCGAGCAGGTTGCTCAGCAGGGTGGTGCCGGTTCGGGGCATGCCGCAGACCATGAGCGGGGCGGTGATCTGCTCCTGTCGCACCTCGGGGTGGCCCTTGGCCCAGTCCACCACCCGCAGGCGCATCCCCAAGGTGGCGCCCAGGAAGGCCCGCATGGCCACGAGTCCCAGCGCGCTCAGCTTGGCTTCGGCGTTGAGGGATTCGACCAAACGGTCGAGGCCCTCCCGGAAGCCATCCCCGCCGAAGTCGTCCAGGTTCGTGCTGCTCTGGGCCTTGGCCACCAGCGCGTCGGCGTCGAGGCGGGTCGAGGCCGGGCGAACCCGTCGGGCGGCCCGACCCGCGAGGTTGAACGCCCGCAACGAAGCGGGCATGGACGCCCGCTCGCTGGCCCTTACGTCATTGCCGGGGGCAGGCACGCGGGCTCAGGCCGTGCCCGCGGCCAGGGCATCGCCGATGCGCAGGAGCTGGTCGGTGGCCCCGCCCAGCGTCAACTCCAGGTGCTTGGCCCACACGTAGTACCGCCACAACGGGTAGTCGCGGTCCACCCCCATGCCGCCGTGGAGGTGTTGGGCCGCGTTGGCCACCCGCTGACCCCCGTCGGCCGCCCAGTACTTGGCCACCGCCACCTCGGTGGAGGCCTCCAAGCCCTGATCCAGGCGCCAACTGGCCTGCAGGGCGGTCAGGCGGATGGCCTCGGTGTCGATGTAGGCGTCGCCCACCCGCTGGCCCACGGCCTGGAAGGTGGCGATGGGGCGGCCGAACTGCTCCCGCTGGCTGGTGTAGGCGGCGGTCAAGCGCAGGGCCTCGCTCACCACACCCACCGTGGCCGCACTCAGCGCGGCGATGCACCGCTCCTCCAGCCACCTCACCGGCTCCGACCCGGTCCCCAACCGCACGGCGGGTGCGTCGGTGAGCACCACTCGTCCTTCCACCATCCCCGAAGTGGTCTCCTGGGGGGTGATGGCGACGCCGTCCGACGGCACGGCCACCGCGAACAGCCCGGCGCCGGCGTCGGTCGTTGCCGGGGCCACCAGCACGTCGGCCCGGCCGGCGAACGGCACCATCTCCTTGGTCCCGGTGAGCCGCCAGCCACCGGCCGCGTCGGCGGTGGCCGTGGTCGCGGGGTGGGCGGGCTGGCGACCCGCCTCCTCCAGGGCGGGCGACGCCAGCGCCGATCCGTCGGCCAGCTTCCTCAGGAGTTCGCGATCCTCACCGAATTGGGCCAGGGCCATGGCGGCCACCGGTGCCAGGAGCGGTATCCGGGCGGTGGTCCGTCCAATCTCCTCCACCACCAGGCTGGTGGCCAGAAATCCCAGTCCGCCCCCGCCGAGTTCCTCCGGCAACGAGATCCCCACCAGGCCGGCGTCGGCCAAGGCTTGCCACGCCTGCTCATCGTGACTGACCCCGTCGGCCTCAAGCTGCTTGTGACGCTCCGGGGTGGACAGATCACCCAGAATCTGTCGACTCAGCTCGGCAACGGCCTGCTCCTGCTCGGGCAACGAGAAATCCACCGCCCCAGTGTGGCACTCCGGGTTCCGATGAGCGCACCCGAGCCGGTGGCCGGATGGCCCCGACCAAGAACCGGTCACACCGAACGACCAGAATGGCGGTCCTGACCGGCAGGAGAACGAGGAACCCAAGGCCACTCGGCCCAGCCATCGCCGCGGCGCGGGCCGCCCTGGTGGCGGTGGTGGTGGCCCTGGTGATGGCCTCCTGCGGTACCGGCACGCCCCCGCCCCCGGCCACGACGGCGACCCCAACCGCCCCTGCCTCCACACCGCCGCCGACCTCCGCACCGGCTCTTGGGGCCACCGGCTCGCCCACGCCGGCGCCCACGCCCGGATCATCACGTGAGCCAACCCCCGAGACGATCCCCGAAGCCCAAACCCCCGCGTCGGAACCAAGCCCGCTTGCCACCCCGGCGACCCCTATTCCGACCCCGATACCGGGCCCCCAGCCGCCGCCGACCGCGCTACCGGGCCCCCTGCCGCCACCGACCCCGACGCTCGACCCGAGCCCCCCGCCGCCAACCAGCTCCGAAACCCCAACCCCGACGCCGGACCATCCTTGGCGAGGTGAGCTCGACTATCAGGTGGTGGCCACCCACCCCCACGACACCAGCGCCTTCACCCAGGGGCTCCTGTGGTCCGAGGGCCGTGTGTACGAGAGCACAGGCCTGCGGGGAGCCTCGGTGCTACGCATGGTCGATCTGACCACCGGCCAGGTCCTCCGGGAGACGGCGGCCGATCCCGAGCACTTCGGTGAGGGTCTGGCCCTGGTCGGCGACCGCCTGATCTGGCTGACCTGGCAAGCGGGCACCGCGGGCGTCTACCACCAGGACTCCTTCGAGCTGCTGGACCGGTTCGCCTACCAGGGGCAGGGCTGGGGACTGTGCCACGACGGCGACCGCCTGGTGATGAGCGACGGATCGGCGGCGCTGTTCTTCCGCCACCCCGAGACATTTGCCCTGCTCGGCTCGGTGGCGGTGACCGAGGCCGACGGCACCCCGGTCGATCGGCTCAACGAACTGGAGTGCGTCGGCGAAACGGTGTGGGCCAACGTGTGGCTCACCGACCGCATCGTGGTCATCGACCCGACCACCGGCCTCGTGGTGGCCGAGGCCGACCTGGCCGGGATCATCAGCCCCCATCCGGCCGACGCCGACACCAACGACGTGCTCAACGGGATCGCCTATCGGTCCGAGACCGGTACATTCCTCCTCACCGGCAAACGCTGGCCCAGCGTGTTCGAGGTGCGATTCGACGGAGGGCCCTGAGCCTGCCTACCGCAGCTCGGAATAGCCGGGGGTGTCCAGGTGGGGGGTACGCAGATACACCTTGGCTTCCGGCGATCCCTGGAATCGGCCGTGGCTCCAGCGCACCTCCACGTGGCCGTCCACGTACACCGGGGTATCGGTGGCCTTGACGATCAGATCCCCCCGCCAACGCACCACCGGCTGCACCCGGGCCTCGGGCCATACGTCGAACGACTTGAAGGCGTACCGCTGGCGAAAGTCCCACGGGGTGTCCACCCGGTAGCGCACCGGACGGCGACGGTGATCGGTGCCCAACACGAAGTAGGGGGCGGGCTGCAGTCGCAGCAGACGCCACAGGGCTTCCTCCCGGCGGGACGACCGTTGGCCCAGCGCCGACAGCCAACGTTCCGCCGAAGCCTGCGACACCGCCACCGAGAACCAGTGGGCGGGCTCGGCCAGCGGTTCGGGCCACCGCCGGGCAAACGGCCGCTTCAAGCGCTTGTGCTGGTCGGCGCTCAGTGCGGTCACCGCCGTCGGCAAGTCGTCGAACCCGCCCTCATCGGACGACAGGTGGTCCCGGGCGGCCCGGTACAGGGCCTGGTACTCCACCGGAGCCACTTCGGCGTACCAATCTCCCGTGCTCCCCCGTCGCTCCACCAACAGGCGGTCGAACAAGTGGCCCGGCGACACGTTGTGCAACAGCCTCGACCCGTACTTGCAACTCACCAGATACACGTGGTCGATCCGCAGATCGGCGGGTGTCTGCTCGTAGGAGGGGGCCTGGTGCGGTCCCTTCCACTCCACCCGCTTCGGGGGCCGACCCCGCAGACCGTCTTCGGCGGCGGCAAACGCCACGCCGTTCGCCCACGCCTCCTCGAACTGCAGCCGGTGCCGGCCGTCTGCCCAGGCAGCGGCCAACCGCTCGTAGTGCCGGTCGTCCACCCCCAACATGGCCGACGGTCGCCGGGCCAACGCTTCGCCCACCGACGACAAGCCCAGCATCCCCAGCCCGGTGACGATCTCGGTTACCTCGGTACGCACAGATGCCATCTCCGCCCATACTGCCCTCTGGAAGATGCAAACGTCGGGAAGACGTCAGCAAAGATGCAAAAGCGCCGCCGAGGATGGCATCCTTGAGGGGTTCCCTTGAGTGCCCACGGAGTGAGATGACGTTCAAAAAAGGTGACAAGGTCGTTTATCCCCACCACGGTGCCGCCACCGTGGTCAAGAAGGAGATGAAAGAGGCCTTCGGGGAGAAGACGGAGTACCTGGTGCTGCGCATGGCCCACGGTGAGATGGTCCTGTCGGTGCCGGTGGACAAGGCCGAGGAGGTGGGCATGCGCTGGCCCATCTCCACCGAGGACGTGGAGGATCTGTTCGAGGTGCTCCGCAAGCGTGACGTGCGAGAGCCGGCCAACTGGAGCCGTCGGTTCAAGAACCACCAGGAGAAGCTCAAGTCCGGCGATGTGTACCAGGTGGCCGAGGTGGTGCGGAACCTGGCCCTGCGGGATCAGAACAAGGGGCTTTCCGCCGGGGAGAAGAGCCTGTTCACCAAGGCCCGCAACGTGCTGGTGTCGGAGCTGAGCTTCTCCCTCAACGTCTCCGAGGACGAAGCCCTCGACCGGGTGGAGGCCGCCCTCACCTGAGCAGGTGGGCAACAGGCGATGAAATCAGTTCTTTCGGTGGCTCCTGCGGTGCGCGTCTGTGCCCCGTGGTCGCTGGTGCTGGCCGCCGCCGTCGTTCTTCTTGGCGTGGCGTGGGTGGGGGAGGCTCGGGCATCGGGCGAGGACGTTGTCCGACAAGACGATTCCGGGGTGGGCAATCAGGCGGTGTGGCTGACCAGGGCGGACACGTGGCACCGAGCCGGATACCTGGGGCAGGGGATCAAGGTAGGGGTCATCGACATCGGATTGGGACAGTTCTCCGCCCTACAGGCCGCGGGTGAACTGCCGGAACAGGTGACCATCCGGTGCCAACGCACGGGTGAAATCACCAACGACGTGTCTGATTGTGGCGCCATCCGAGATCCCTCTTCACATGGAACTGCGGTAGCCGAGTCGCTGATGGACATTGCGCCGAAAGCGGAGCTCTATTTTGGCGAGATATGGGGTGGCAGCGAGGTATACCCTGTCGTTGAGTGGTTGGTAGAGGAAGGGGTTGATGTCATCAACTTTTCCGTCACTGTCGGCTTTCACGGCCCCGGCGACGGGACATCACCCTATTCGAACAGCCTCTACCACGCCATTGACCTGGCCGTCGAGAGCGGGGCAGTATGGGTGAACATTGCTGGCAATGATGCCCTGAAAAATTGGTACAGCCCATTCCAGCCGACCGAGGTGACCGATGATGAGGGAGAAACTGTTGTTGTCCACAATTTTGGCACTGTAGATGACCCTGATTTCAGCAACGAAGTCCAAGTGGATTCAGACGAGTACATCATCATCCGTCTTCGGCAGGAGGAGGACTGGTCCGATGTCAAGTGTGGTCTGGGCATCTACCTGTATGACGCAGTCACCGGCGACCAGGTAGCCAGGAGCATAACTCCTCAACTCCAATTGGATGGGTTCTCATTCGATAGCTTGGTGTTTGAAAGGGAAGCTGACAATACCAATGCCGATTACGAGATTCGGGTGCAGGTGGACGAGGAGTGCGAAGAGTATCCGGAGTGGATCCAGTTGACCTTGCGGGGAAGAAACGGGTTGGGGCCTGCTTCTGAGGGTGGTCACATGGTGACTCCGGCCGACAGCGCGAATCCGGGGATGTTGACGGTGGGAGCTGCCCCGTATTACGACACGATGACCGTGGAACCCTATAGCAATCGGGGTCCGACAACGGACGGGAGGGTCAAGCCCGACGTGGTGGGGGTGGATTGTGCCCGGATCACCTCCCGTGATCCGTTTGCCCGGGGGGAGGAGCAGTGTTGGATGCGGGGTACGAGTCAGGCGTCGCCGCATGTGGCGGGCCTGGTGGCGCTGGCCATGCAGCGCTTCGCCAGCGACGAGGCGTACGACACCCCGGCGGAGATCGTTTCCTATATCCAGGACAGCGCCATTCAGCGTGACATCACCCCGGACGACCCCGACACGTTTCCTGATCCGAACAATGTGTGGGGTCACGGTTTCGCGGTGCTGGAGGCCCTCGACGTGATCGAGTACGACGTGGACGACGACGGGCTGATCGAGATCTCCACACTGGCCCAGCTCGACGCCGTCCGGTACGACCTGGACGGGGACGGCATTGTGGCCCCGGCTTCCCGGGCTGGGTATCTGGCGGCGTTCACCAAGGCGGTGGACGGGATGGGCTGCCTCCCGACCACAGGTTGCACCGGTTACGAGCTGACAGGGGACTTGGATTTCGATTCGGACGGGGACGGTGACGTGGACGCCGACGACCACAACGGCGCCTACTGGAATGGTGGTGCGGGGTGGGAGCCGATCGGTGATGGCCTCGGGGGTCCCTCGCGCAACTATCGGCCGGGCGGGTACTGGGGGGTGTTCGAGGGCAACGGGCACACCGTCTCCAATTTGTTGATCGCCAACCGGATCCCGGCGGGTACGACCGATGATCGCGAACCGACCGGGTATTTCGGATTGTTCGGGGAGATCCTCCCCGGCGGGGAAGTCCGCAACCTGAACGTCGCCGGGGTGTCGGTGTCGGTGGAGGGCCCCGCCGGCTGGTACACCTCGGACGGTTACTTCAACCACGGCGGCTACTACGCCGGTGGATTGGCCGGTGAGAACCACGGCACCATCACCAACGTCCACGTCACCGGAACGGTCACCGCGGACGGCATATATGATGACGCCGGCGGCCTGGTCGGGCGCAACACCGGCACCATCATCGACAGCTCCGCAAGAGTGACGGTCACCGCCGGCGACGATGCCGGGGGCCTGGTCGGCGAGAGTTATTCCCACCGGGCGACCATCAACCGCAGCTACGCCGACGGCACCGTCACCGGTGAGAGCGCCGGAGGCTTGGTGGGCACCGCCACCGAGGTCACCGTCACCAACAGCTACGCCCACGGTGCTGCCACCGGTGACGACGCGGCCGGGCTGGTAGCGGCCGCCTGGTTCAGCACCATCACCAACAGCTACGCCACCACCGCGATCACCGGAACCCGGGACACCGGCGGGCTCGTGGCCGACGGGGACCTCAACACCGTCACCAACAGCTACTGGGACCGCCAGACCACCGGGCAGACCAGCAGCTTGGGCAGCCCGGACACCGCGGCCAAGACCACCGTCGAGTTGCGTCAGGACACCGAGGTTCTCGTCGACGCTCCCGACTACGCGGGGATCTATGCCGATTGGCCCAAGGACATTTGGCACTTCGGTCTCAACTGCCATTACCCGGCGATTGTGCCCGCCAGCGGCGGTGACGGCAGGCAACCCATAGCCTGCGCGTTTCCTGACTCGCCCTCCGTCACGCCCTCGGACTCCTCCGAACTCGTCACGCCGGAATCGGCGGTTGAGGAGGATTCGCCCTCGTCCGACCAATCGCCCCTAGATCTCGTCGAGAGAGACGATCCCCAGGAGGTCCGCGAGCCCCAGGAGGTCCGCGAGCCCCAGGAGGTCCGCGAGCCCAAGGAGGTCAGCGAATCCGCAGTGGCGTCCCATTCCGGGGTTGTGATCGGCCCGGACTTCTGTGTGAACCGCAGCCTGGGCGGGGCCACCACCTACCCCTTCGACAGCGACGGCGACGGCGTCGCCGACACCTGTGCGCTGCCCCGCACCCGCCGCGCCGCCATCGCCCGCCAACAAGCCCTCGAAGCCCTGGCCGGCCTGCCCCCTGCCGTCTTCGACACCCTGTTCGCCCAACAATGCCAACAGGTCAACGAAACTTACGGGGAGCCCGCCCAAGAGGCCACCGACGACTGCGCCCCCCACCGCGGCACCACCTCCGCCACCCCACCCTCAACCGACCAGGAGCCGGACCCCGCCGAACCCGGCCCCGAGTTCTACAACGGCGTCATCACCGGGCCGGACTACTGCGTGAACCGCAGCCTCGGTGGGCTCACCACCTACCCCTTCGACAGCAACGGCGACGGCATCGCCGACACCTGCTCACTGCCCCGCACCCGCCGCGCCGCCATCGCCCGCCAACAAACCCTCGAAATCCTGGCCGAGAACAATGCCTTCCTCTTCGACACCCTGTTCGCCCAACAATGCCAACTAGTCAACGAAACCTACGGGGAGCCCGCCCAAGAAGCCACCGACGAATGCGCCCCCCACCGGGCGAACGACACCCTCACCTGAGCGGGTGGGCACCAAGCCATGAGACCAGTTTGTTCGGCAACCAAGGCAGCGGGCGTCCCTTCCTCGTGGTTCCTCTTGTTGGCCGCTGCCGTCTTTTTCCTGGCCCTGGCCTGGGCGGGGGAGGCTCGGGCATCGGGCGAGGACGTTGTCCCACAAGATGATCCAGGGGTGGGCAATCAGGCGGTGTGGCTCACCAATGCGGACACGTGGCACCGGGCCGGATACTTGGGACAGGGGATCAAGGTAGGGGTCATCGACATCGGATTCGCGAAGTTCGCCGAGTTGCAGGACGCGGGTGAACTGCCGGAAGAAGTCACCATCCGCTGCAATGGCTGGACCAGAAACACCACTGATATGTCTGATTGTGGCAATTGGTTCGACACTGCGACCCATGGAACGGCAGTGGCTGAGTCGCTGATGGACATTGCGCCCAAGGCAACATTGTATGTCGGCGAGTTGGAGGCTGGCTCCCGGAAATTCCCCATCGTTGAGTGGATGATTGAGGAAGGAGTTGATGTCATCAACTATTCCATTACTAACGGTTTTGAGGGCCCTGGTGATGGGACATCCCCCTATTGGGACAGTGTTTACGCTGCCATCGACTTGGCGGTCGAGAGTGGGGCGGTGTGGGTGAGCATTGCGGGCAATGGTGCCGAGAATACGTGGTACGGCGCGTTCCAGCGGACCGAGGTGACCGATGATGAGGGCAACACCACTGTGGTACACAATTTTGGCACCGCGGACGACCCTGATGTCGGCAACGATATCCAACTTGAGCCAGGGGAGAGAATCTTTGCCCGGCTTCGGTGGGAGGAGGACTGGTCAGATGTGCAGTGTGACTTGGGCATCTATTTGTATGATGTCAGCACCGGACTGCCATTAGCTGACAGTCTACATGACATACAATTTGGGTATAATGAGTTCTCGTATGACGCTATGTTATGGGAAAGGAAGGCCGAAAACCCGAATGCCGATTACGAAATCCGAGTGCAAGTCGATGAAGGCTGTGAGGATGATCCAGAGTGGATTCAGTTGATCTCGTACGCCGAAAAGGGGTTGAAGCCTGCTTCTGAGGGTGGTCACTTGGTGACGCCAGCCGACAGCACGAATCCGGGGATGTTGACGGTGGGAGCTGCCCCCCATTACGACACGATGACCGTGGAGCCCTATAGCAATCGGGGTCCGACGGTGGACGGGAGGGTCAAGCCCGATGTGGTGGGGGTGGATTGTGCCCGGATCACCACCCGGGAGCCGTTTGCGCGGGGGGAGGAGCAGTGTTGGATGCGGGGTACGAGTCAGGCGTCGCCGCATGTGGCCGGGCTGGTGGCGCTGGTCAGGCAGCGCTTCGCCGGCGACGAGGCGTACGACACCCCGGCGGAGATCGTTTCCTATATCCAGGACAGCGCCATTCAGCGTGACATCACCCCGGACGATCCCGACACCATGCCTGATCCGAACAACGTGTGGGGTCACGGTTTCGCGGTGTTGGAGGCCCTCGACGTGATCGAGTACGACGTGGACGACGACGGCCTGATCGAGATCTCCACACTGGCCCATCTCGACGCCGTCCGGTACGACCTGGACGGGGACGGCATTGTGGACCCGGCGTCCCGGACTGGGTACCTGGGGGCGTTCACCAAGGCGGTGGACGGGATGGGCTGCCCCCCGACCACAGGTTGCACCGGTTACGAGCTGACCGGGGACTTGGATTTCGATTCGGACGGGGACGGGGACGTGGACGGCGACGACCACGACGGCGCTTGGTGGAACTCGGGACGGGGGTGGGAGCCGATCGGGGATGGCCTCGGGGGTCCGTCGAGGAATTACCGGCCGGGCGGGTATCGGGGGGTGTTCGAGGGCAACGGTCACACCGTCTCCAATTTGTTGATCGCCAACCGGATCCCGACGGGTACGACCGATGATCGTGAACCGACCGGGTATTTCGGTTTGTTCGGGGAGATCCTCCCCGGCGGGGAAGTCCGCAACCTGAACGTCGCCGGGGTGTCGGTGTCGGTGCAGGGCCCCGCCGGTTGGTACACCTCGGACGGTTACTTCAACCACGGCGGCTACTACGCCGGTGGGTTGGCCGGTGAGAACCACGGCACCATCACCAACGTCCACGTCACCGGTACGGTCACCGCGGATGGCACATATGACGACGCCGGCGGCCTGGGCGGGCGCAACACCGGCAACATCACCGACAGCTCCGCGGAGGTGACGGTCACCGCCGGCGACGACGCCGGGGGTCTGGTCGGAGAAAGCTACTCCCACCGGGCCACCATCAACCGCAGCTCCGCCGACAGCACCGTCACCGGTGAGAGCGCCGGAGGCTTGGTGGGCACCGCCACCAATATCACCATCACCAACAGCTACGCCCACGGGTCCGCCACCGGTGACGACGCCGCCGGGCTGGTAGCGGCCGCCTGGTTCAGCACCATCACCAACAGCTACGCCACCACCGCGATCACCGGAACCCGGGACACCGGCGGGCTCGTGGCCGACGGGGACCTCAACACCATCACCAACAGCTACTGGGACAGCACCACCACCGGACATGCCAGCAGCTTGGGCAGTCCGGACACCGCCGCCAAGACCACCACCGAGTTGCAACAGGACACCGAGACTGCGGTGGACGCGGCCGACTACACCGGCATCTACTCTGGTTGGCCCAAGACCACCTGGGATTTCGGTCTGAACTGCCACTACCCCACCATCCAAACCGACACTGACACCCAACCCGCCATCTGCCCCTCCACCAACACCGATATCACCGACACCGACAAGGCTGAAGGCGCTGCCGCCAGCAGCATCGACGACGACCACAACCAGGAACCCGAGACCGACGACGACCGCGACCAAGAGCCCGAGCAAATCACCGAGACCGACCCCACCCCGCAGAAACCAGCACCCGTCGTGATAGCACCCGTCTTCCGTGCCCCACCTCCGTCGTCCAGCAACCCGTCCCCCGCACCCGACAAGACCAACGAGAATCCGGCGGACGACGAGACCGACGAGCTCTTCTACTCCGGGAACGTCACCGGCCCCGACTTCTGTGTGAACCGCAGCCTGGGCGGGGCCACCACCAACCCATTCGACAGCGACGGCGACGGCATCGCCGACACCTGCTCACTACCCCGCACAAGGCGCGCCGCCATCGCCCGCCAACAAGCCCTCGAAGCCCTGGCCGGCCTACCCCCCAACGTCTTCGACACCCTGTTCGCCCAACAATGCAGAGAGGTCCAGGAAACCTACGGGGAGCCCGCCCAGGAGGCCACCGACGAATGCGCCCCCCACCGAAGCGGCTCCAGCGTCCCGACAGCCCCCAAACCAGATCCCGCCGAACCCGGCCCCGAGTTCTACTCCGGCGTCATCACCGGGCCGGACTTCTGCGTGAACCGCAGCCTCGGCGGGCTCACCACCTACCCCTTCGACAGCAACGGCGACGGCGTCGCCGACACCTGCTCACTGCCCCGCACAAGGCGCGCCGCCATCGCCCGCCAACAAACCCTCGAAATCCTGGCCGCCAACAACACCCACCTCTTCGAAACCCTGTTCGCCCAACAATGCAGAGAGGTGCAGGAAACCTACGGGGAACCCGCCCAGGAGGCCACCGACGAATGCGCCCCCCACCGGACCCAACCCACCCCCACCTGACCCCGCCCAAACCCAGCAGCGACTGACTGGGGGCAATATTACGGCCGGCCCAGCCCGCCATCCCGCTACGCTGGACTCCGACCCGGGCTGTGGCGCAGTTTGGTCAGCGCACCTGCTTTGGGAGCAGGGGGTCGCCGGTTCAAATCCGGCCAGCCCGACCCCACCACCCAACCCCCAAAGCGCCACCCTCATCCCCCACCCCCCGTACCGGGCATCGGATGCACTTGACGCGGTTTCACGATTAGCGCGCCAAACGCGATCCCCTCTGACGCGCCAGCCGAGCCCATTCGCGCCAGCCGAGCCCATTCCCCGCAACTTCGCCGCCATGGCCACCCGGCGACACCTCATCCCGACCACAGCGATCACTGTTGCCGGGTTCCGTTCTTTGTGGCCAGGTCTTCGCCGATTGCGGACGTAGTCTGGGCGGCATGGAGGAGACGGACAAGACGACGGCCGCCAAGAAGGATGAACGCCCAAATGCTGCTGTCGCCTCGCAGGACACAAGCACTGACACTTTTTGGAACCGTTTCGGCAAGCTCATCCGGGTGCCCCCCGGTACGGACATCGACAGCATGGGCGTCTCAGTGTGGGCCCCGGACTGGTGCCCCACCCACGAGGCCCCAGCCCAACACACGAATCTCAGCAGAGGCCTCGACCCGCGGGCGTATCGAGAAGAGCTTGATCGCATTGTCGACCCCACGATGTGAGGGGGAAGCCTCAACTGCACGAGGCTTCCAGGCAGGGATTCCAAGGACGTGCCCGCTTGTCGTCCATGGCAGCGAGATTAAGTAGTAATTCATGTAGTTCCCATTATGTATCACCGTTTTGTGGATTTCTTGGGGGTTTTGGGGGTATGTGTCACCCTGCTGGGTAGACTAGGGGGCATGAGTCTTGGGCTTGTGACCAGGGGAAACGGCCGGAGTGCCGGGAGTTGCTCCTGTGGGTGCCTCTGTGCGGGGGCACCTGTGGATGTGGCCGGGATGAGCGATGCCGAGCTGGATGAGCATCTGCAGGCGCTCGGTCGAGTCCGGAGCCGCAACGAAGGCCTGATCGCCCAAGCCGCCGCCGAGAAGAAGCGTCGGACCCCCGGCATGGCCCCCGCCGCAGAGGTGCTCGGCGGCCTACGGATGAGCGGCCGGGCGGCCCGGAACACCCTGGATCAGGCCGAGCACCTCCAGCGGCTGTCCGCCACCCGAGATGCGCTGTCCGAAAGCCGCATCAGCCCGGAACACGCCAAGATCATGACCGCCGCCCACCAGAACGGCCGACTCGACGAGGCCAAGATGCTGCAAGCCGCCGAGGAGCAGACCCCCGACGAGTTCAAGAAGACCATGAACGAGCACCAGCAAGAACTCGACGGTGACGACGGTCAAGCCCGCCTCAACCGGCTCCGCCGGAAGCGCACCGTGAGCTTCACCGAGCGGGACGACGGAATGTGGCAGCTCTTCGCCCTCTTCGATCCCCAGGCCGCTACCCGCATCCGCCGTGCCCTCAACCACTGCACCGACCTGAAGTGGCGGGCCCGTAGTGGCCGGGAACACCGTTGGATGCAGCACCAACGGGCCGACGCCCTGGAACAACTGTTGACCCGCCACCTCGATGCCGACGGCCACGGTGAACCCCAACGGGCCACGCTGGTGCTGGTTGCCGACTACGACCTGGTGGACGACCGGCTGGGCAACCCTCGGCTGGCCGACGGGACGCCGTTGCCCGAGTCAGAGTTCCACCTCTTGGCCTGCGACGTCGACGTGCTCCCCGCCCTGTTCACCAAGGCCGAGCACCAACCCATGTGGCTCGGCGCCCAGCGCCACGCCAGCCCGGCGTTGCGAGCCGCCATCGAGGCCCGAGACCAGGGTTGCATTGGCTGTGGCAAGGGCCCGGAATGGTGCGTGGCCCACCACATCCAGGAGTGGCAACACGGGGGACCCACCCAGCCCGACAATCTCGTCCTCGTCTGCCACAGTTGCCACGACAAGGCCCACCACCGCAACCACACCGTCGAGCAGCACCCCGAGACCGGCCGCTACTACCTGCGGCCACCCTGGCAACAACCCCCGAGTCCCCCGGCAAGCCGACCCCTCGACCCCTGCCATTGACTGCCCAGCAATTGCCGGTCCGCCGAAGTCAGAACAACCAACCGGAATGACCTGGGTACCTGATGCCCATGCCCGTCGCCGACCGCCGGTAGATTGCCAACCCATCAAAGTCACCCGGCCTCCACGCAACCGGCGCAGCCGACCCGGCTGCCCCGCCAAAGTTAGAATCGGCACGCATGACCCGGACAGCCCGCAAGACCAGCACGTGAGACTGGCCGTTGAGCATGGCTTCTGACCGGTCCGCCGCATCCGAGGCTCTGGTGTTCTACGACGAGGCGGCGGATTCGGGAGGGGAGACCCGGGAGCAGTACCGCCAGGTCCAGGAGTGGTTCTCCCGGCTCACGATTTCTGAGGTGCAGGCCCTGGAGGCACAACGTGACCAGTCGTTTCGCCGTCAGGGGATCACCTTCACGGTGTACGGCAACGAAGAGGGCACCGAGCGCACCTGGCCCATGGACTTGTTCCCCCGCATCATCGATGCTGATGAGTGGGCCACCCTGGAGCGAGGCCTGATTCAGCGGGTCACCGCCCTCAACCGCTTTCTCGATGACCTGTATGTGGGTGAGCAGGCCGTGGTCAACGACGGGATCGTCCCCCGCTGGCTGATCGACTCGTGTACGGGGTTGACCCGCGAGGCCATGAGCGTTCCCGTCCCCCGGGGAGCCCGCTGCCTGGTGGCGGGCATCGACCTGGTGCGCGACGGTGACGGCACGCATCGGGTGCTGGAGGACAACCTGCGCAACCCGAGCGGCATCTCCTACGTGATCGAGAACCGGGCGGCCATGACCAAACTCCTGCCCGCCGCCTTTGCCAACACCTCCGTGCGATCGGTGGACCATTACGGACGGTCGCTGTTGCGGGCCCTTCAGTCCATTGCCCCGCCCGCCTGCAGCAGCGACCCCACCGTGGTGGTACTCACACCGGGCATCTACAACTCGGCCTACTTCGAGCACGCCTTTTTGGCCCGGAGCATGGGGGTCGAACTGGTGGAAGGTCGCGACCTGTTGGTGGACAACCACGTGGTGATGATGCGCACCACCCATGGGCGCAAGCGGGTGGACGTGATCTATCGCCGCATTGACGACGATTTCCTGGACCCGGTGGTGTTCAACCCCCATTCCACGCTGGGGGTCCCCGGCCTGATGGCCGCCGCCAGAGCAGGCACGGTGTCGATCGCCAACGCCGTGGGCAACGGCATCGGGGACGACAAAGCGGTGTACGCCTACGTGCCCGAGATGATCCGCTACTACCTGGGGGAAGAGCCGATCATCCCCAACGCCACCACCTACCTGCTGTGGGACGACGACCAGCGGGCCGAAGTGTTGGCCCGAATCGAAGAGCTGGTGGTCAAACCGGTGGCCGAGGCCGGAGGGTACGGCATCGTGATCGGTCCGCACGCAACCGAGGAAGAACTGGAAGACGCCCGCCGCAAGATCGAGGCCGATCCCCGCAACTGGATTGCCCAGGAGGTGGTCAACCTGTCTCGATTGCCCGCCTGGACGGGGGACGACTTCGCCCCCCGCCACATCGATTTGCGGCCCTTCGTTCTGTGCGGCGAACAGGTGGAGGTCATCCCCGGCGGCCTGACCCGGGTGGCCATGCGAGAGGGATCGCTGATCGTGAACAGCTCCCAAGGCGGCGGCTCCAAGGACACGTGGGTGTTGGGAACCCACGGGGACACCCCGGATGACGAGGCCGAGGCCGCTGAGCACTTGGCCGCGAGAAGGTAATGCTGGCCCGACACGCGGAGGACATGTTCTGGGCCGGCCGGTACCTGGAGCGGGCCGAGGACACCGCCCGGATGGTGCGGGCCACGCTCATGAGCACGGTGGCCGAGAGTCCGGCCCAATCCATTGATCGCATGCAGAATCTGGTCCACACCCTTCGCCTGGACGTGCCCGAGATCGGCCAGAACACCCAGCAGGTGGCCGCCCAAATCACCGACGCCCCCCCGCTGCTGCGCAGCCCGGCCGGGCTGGGGCTGGATGTGCAGGCCACCGCCACCCGGCTGGTGTCGTCACCGGCCCTGGTCGGTTCGGTGGTGTTCTGCATCGGGCGGGCCCGGGAGAACCTGCGCTCGCTGCGAGATCAGATTCCCTCCGAGCTGTGGGAGCAGATCAACCAGTTCCACCTGCAGCTCCGCCAAAGCAGCTCCTCCCAGAGCAACCTCTCCCAGAGCAACCTCTCCCAGAGACACCTCTCCCAAGGCAGCTTCGCGCAAGGCAACTTCGCTCAGATGATGGAACTTGATCCCTTCGGCACCCTGGATCAGGTGCGGGTCAATTGCCAGACGCTGGTCGGCATCATCGACTCGACCATGCCCCAGGGTGAGGGGTACCGCTTCTTGATGCTCGGCCTGATGCTGGAGCGAGCGGTCATGACCTCCCGCCTGCTCATGGTGCGGTACCCGGAACTGGACGGCTCGTCCTACGACGAGATGGCGCTCACCCTCCGATCGGTGTCGGCGCTGGAGGCCTATCAGCGAGCCTCCCAGTCGTCCCCCCACCCGGCCGACGTCGTGCGCTTCTTGTTGCTGAGCCCATCGTTTCCCCGGTCGGTGCTCTACTGCCTGCAGGCCTGCGAATCCCAACTCCGGGCCATTGCCGACGACACCAGCTCACTGCCCGGTCAGGTGCTGGGCCGCCTGCGGTCCCGGTTGGAGTTCGCCGACCTGGAGGAGCTGATGAGCGATCTGCCCCGGTACTTGCAGGATCTCGAATCGGGCATTCGGGATGTGGCCGACCGAATCAGCGTGGCGTTCTTCCGCCACGCCGAGGTCGTGGAGCTTCACAGCCAAGCCATTGGACCAGGGATTGCTCCATGAGGCTGGAATATTCATGAGATTGGATATCAGGTACCGCACCCGGTTCGAGTTCGACGCGCCGGTGCGTGAGTCGCAAAACGAACTGCGGGCCTGTCCCATCAACGACGGGACCCAGCAACTCCTGAACTACCGGGTGACGGTGTCGCCCCCGGTGCGGACCCTTTCGTTCATCGACTACTGGGGCACCCAGGTGGACCACTTCGGGGTGACCGAAGCCCACAGCACGCTGGAAGTGATCGCCGAAGCCTCGGTGTTGACCCGGGATCGGACCGAGGGTGATCACCCGAAGCAGAAGCCGGAGAACCAGCATGATCCTGAGTTTCGGGATCGGCACCTGGAGTATCTGGCCCGCACCGGCCACACCGACTGGTGTGCCAAGATTGCCGAACAGGCCAACCGGCTGGCCCAGGACGCCCAACTCGATCCCTGGGCCACCGTGCTGGCCATCCATGAGTTCACCGGAGAGTACCTGAGCTATCAGCCGGGGGCCACCGAGATCGGGGTGCCCGTCTCCGAGATCTTCGCCAAGGGCGCGGGCGTGTGCCAGGACTTCGCCCACCTGGCCGTGTCAATGTGCCGCAGCGTCGGCATTCCCGCCCGCTACGTGTCGGGCTACCTGTTCTCCACCGACAGCCAGATCATTGGGGACCCTGGTGGGAACCCTGACGGGAGCATCACCGGGACGCCTGACCAGCGCGGTGAGCCCGAGTCTGAGCCAGAGACAGACCCAGACTCCGCAGGCGACCTGGTGCGGGTGCAGACCCACGCGTGGTTCGAGGCGGCGGTGCCCGGGCGGGGCTGGCTGCCGCTTGATCCCACCAACCGACTGGCGGTGGGCCGCAGGCACGTGAAGATCGGCCACGGCCGCGACTACGACGACGTACCCCCACTGCGGGGCGTCTACTCAGGGCCGGGCACCCCTCGGATGGAGGCATCGGTGGAAATCCGCCGCATGGATCCCGCCCAGCCGCCGACCGCGCGCATGCAGCCCCTGGTGTCGCACGCCCCGGGGACTCAGTCCAAGGGCAACACAGCCCAAAGCCAAACAGCCCGGAGCCAAACAGCCCAGCAGCAGCAATAGCTCAAATCGCCCTCGGGCGACTGCTCAGATTCTGGCTTCGCGGACGTCGAGGCGTTTGAGCAACTCATCGCCGATGAAGTTGAGGGCCAGCAGGGTGGCGCACATCATGCCTGCGGTGATCAGGGAGATGTGCGGGCTCTCCTCCAGCCTGCCCTTGCCCGCGGTCATGATCGACCCCCAGGTGATGTTGGGCGCACTCACGCTGGCCCCGATGAACGACAAGCTGCCCTCGGCAATGATCACGAGGCCCACCGCCAGGAATCCGATCGAGACCATGGCCGGAATCACGTTGGGGAGAATCTCCCGGAACAACAGCCGGGGCCAGCGGGCACCCATCATGTGGGATACGGTCACAAACTCACGGGCCGCGAACCGCAGCGTCTGGGCTCGGGCGATCCGGGCAATGGCCGGGATGGCCAAGATCGTGACGGCAATGGTGACGTTCCAGAAGGTCTGACCCAACAGGGTCACGATGAACAGGGCGAACATCAGCGCAGGTAGGGCCAAGGTGATGTAGATCACGCTGCCCACCAGCGTGTCGATGGCTCCCCGGAAGTAGCCGGCCACCACCCCCACCAGGCAGCCAATCACCAAAGCGATGCCCACCGACACCCCGGCAATGGACAACGACACCCGGCCCCCCCAAATCGCCCGGGCGAACATGTCCCGGCCCAGTTGGTCGGTACCGAACCAGTGGGACCGCGACGGCCCCTGGTTGGCCTCGCCGCCCAGGGCGTAGGGATCGTCGATGAACCACAGCCACGGGACGAGCACCACGGCGAGAACCAGCAGGCCCAGCCACACCCCCGACACCAACAAGGCCCCATTGCGGCCCCCCCGATTAGGCGAAACTTCCAGTGCCGCCGCGGGTTGAGCGCTCATCGACTGAGAACTCAGATACGCGGTCGAGGTGGCGTCGCTCATTGCGGGCACTCCAAGTAGATCACAGGCAAGCCGGCACTTCGGCAACAACGGAGAGCAGCCATCACGCTCATTTCCGTCTCACCCGGGGGTCGAGGGCCGAATACAAGAGATCCACCAGGGTATTGATGGTGACGAACGCCACCGCGATCAATGCCACCAGCGTCTGCACCAGCAGGTACTCACGGGCGGCCACCCAGCCCACCAGCAGCGACCCCAGACCGTCGAGGTCGAAGATGAACTCCACCACGATGGCCCCGTTGAGGGCTTGGGCCGCCTGGATGCCGAACACGGTCAGCAGGGTGAAGCTGGAGGGGCGCAGCACATGGCGACCCAGGATCATGTGGGTGGGCAGCCCTTTCGCCCGGGCGGTGCCCACGAAGTCCTCCTGCAGGGTGCCGATCACATCGGTGCGCAGCAGCCGCAGATACACCGGCAAGAGCCCGGCGGCCAGCGCAATGGAGGGCAGGAACATCACCCGGAAGTGGGCGCCCAGACCCTGGGAGAGGGGCTCGTAGCCCGACAGGTCGAACCAGTCGAGCTTCACCGCGAACACCAGGATCAGGATCAAGGACAACGCGAACACGGGGATGGACAGCAACAAGAAGGCCCCGCCACTCGTCACTTTGTCGCCCACGCTGCCCTGGCGATAGCCCGACCACACCCCCAGCGGAATGGCCACCCCCAGGGCCAGCACCTGGGAATAGACCATCAGCAGCAGCGTGCGGGGCAGCGCATTGGTGAACGACTCGCTGAAGGTGAGGCCGGTGTTGTACGACTTGCCGAAGTCGCCGGTGAAGATGTCGGCCCCCCACTTGGCCCACTGCACGATGACCGGCTGATCGAGGTTGCGGTCGCGTTCGCACTCGTCGATCTGCTCCTGGGTGGCCGCCCCGCTGAGGGTCAACACACAGGGGTTGCCAGGCAACAGGCTGAGCATCCAGTAGAACAGCAGCGTCACCGCCAGCACGACCACCACCAACTGGCCCAGCCGCGGCGCAGCAAAGCGAATCGCCCGGACCAGGGTTCCTGTCCCGACCATCCGGATCAGCCGCCTGGTTCAGCCATGAGGCTCAGCCACCTGGACTCCCTATTGCCATCCGCCGGACGGGCCACTGGCCAGCCGTCTGGAGCGGCTGCTACTGGTCCAGCCAGACCTCTCCGAGGAATGCCCGGCCCTCCATGAGGGTCAGGCGTTCCCCTCCTTCGGGCAGGGTCAGCTCGTCCACTCCCCGCACGTAGTCCTGGGCGCCCACCACCCAGTTGGAGAAGTAGAACCACAGGTTGTACACCTGATCGGCGAAAACCCGGTTGACCTCCTCGGCCAGGGCCCGGCTGGCCTCGGGATCGTCGGCCACGAAGGCCTCGTCCAAGGCGGCATCGATGCGGTCATCGGTGATGCGCCCGAAGTTGATGGCGATGCCCCGGCTGTACTTGCTGTGCCACCACGACCGCTCCAAGGCCAACTCGAAACCGTTGTGATTGCGCCACAAGAAGGCGGTGAACAACCCGAAGATGGCGTTGTTGATGAGCTCGGCCTGGTCCACCTGGGTGATGGACACGTCGATGCCGCACTGGCGCCACATCTCGGCCAATAGCTCCGTGCTCAACAGATTGGCCGAGTCGTTGGTGGTGCCCAGCTCCACCTCGGAGATGCCCAGCCGTTCGATGACGGCCCTCCCCGCGTCGGGGTCATAGGTCGGGAAGCCGGAATCCTCCAGGTAGCCGGGCGTGCCCACCGAGAACGGGCCATTGGCGGGCGGCTGCCCGTCCCAGCGCAGATTGTTGTAGGTCTGCCGGTCGGTACATTGGGCCAGGGCCCGCCGGAACTCCACGTTGTCGAAGGGCGGGGCCTGGTTGTTGAACATCAGGTAGGTGACGTTCCCGTAGGCCTGGGGCTCCCAAACGGAATTGAACTCCTCGGTGTACTCCTCGATCCGGGTGCCGGTGTTGTCGACGCTGGCATCCAGATCGCCCGACCTGAGTGCCGCGAACCGGGTGTCGGAGTCGGGAATCGGTCGGAACTCGATGGCGTCCAGATAGGGGAGTTGGCGTCCCTCGGCGTCGGTTCGCCAGTAGTTGGGGTTGCGAACCACCCGGGTCACCTCGTTGGGAACCCACTCATCGAGCATGTACGGCCCGGTGCCGATGGGATTGCGGGCGCTGTCCTCCCCGAGGTCGTACATGGCGGGCGACGCCAGATAACCCAAGAACGCGGTCAGATAGTCGGGGAAGACGGCCACCGGGCGGCCCAGGATCACCTTGGCGGTCAGATCGTCGACGATCTGCACCTCTTGCAGCTCCACGTCGGAGAACACCAGGCCGGTGAGGACGCCCTTCTGCAGTTCCTCGAAGTGACGCTGCACGGCCACCGAATCGGCGGGCAGGCCATCGTGGAAGGTGATGCCCGGCCGCATGGTCAGGGTCCACTCGGTGAAGTCGTCGTTGGAGGAGAAGCTCTCCAGCAGGTAGGGGGCCACCGTCCCGTCGGCCAACTCGGTGGTGAGAGTGTCGTACATGGAGCGCAACACGATGTGACCTGACACCGCGGGCTGGGCCGTCACCGGGTTCCACCCGTTGTTGGTCTCGGCCTCGAGGCCGAACGTCAACGTGCCCCCGTACTGGGGCTCGGCGGGGGCAAGGGGAGCCTCGCCCCCGTCCTGCGCCGGGGTCTCCTCGGCCCCGGACGACTCGCCGCCCTGGTCGGCTTGGCTGTCGCCGTCCTGGTCACCGGACCCGGCGTCGCCACCGCCGTCGCCGTCACCGGAAGGGGCCGGGGGGTCATCTCCCCCGGACGGGGCGTCGGGCGCGGCGGTTGCCTCAGCCGCCACTCCGCCGGCACCGCTGTCGTCATCGTCATTGCCGCCGCAGGCCGAGGCCACCAGTGCCATGACGCACAACAGAGCCAGCCATCGCCAACTCGTCTTCGGTGCAAACCGGCCAGAATCCCGTCTGAGGCTAAACACGTCTCGAACCCCCCGTATCGGCAGTCCCCCAACCGTAGCCCAGGAACGCTCAGAACGCGGCAAACGCCATGAGCATCCGGAGACTCAGACTCCGGCGCCCTGCTTCCTCTTACTCAGCATCCGGAAACTCAGCATCCGGAGACTCAGACTCCGGCGCCCTGCTTCCTCTTACTCAGCATCCGGAAACTCAGCATCCGGAAACTCAGCATCCGGAGACTGAGCATCCGGCGCTCAGCTTCCGCGTGCTCAGAACCTCAAGTCCGACGACAAGTAGACGTCCCTCACCTTGTCCCCGAACTCCGGGTCGGATAAGGCGTCGGGCCCCTCGGGCACGCTCACTCCTCGGCGGGCGCAGTCCTCGGCCAGGGTGGCCACCAGGGTGGCCTCGTCCAGGTCGTCAAGCCGCTGGTCGAACACCTCGGCCTCGTGGTCATCGGTGAACACGAAGGCCTTCCACGACAGCGACACCCGCACCTCGTCGAAAGCATGCACCACCGGCGAGTGGCCCGGCTCCTCGATCACCCACTGTCGTTCCGGGGTCAAACTGCTCAAACTGCTCAAGCCGTTCAAACTTTTCCCACTGCTCAAGCTGTTCGAACTGCTCAGACTGGTCAAACGAATAGTGGCGTCGAAGCCGTACTTGGGATGGTCACCCGGCCCACCGATGCGCTCCACCCGGTGGGGCATGTAGTCGTTGTCGCCCATCACCCCGTAGTTGTAGGGCGGGTCGATCACCACCTGTTCGCCGTCCCAACCCTCGGGCCAGTAGGTGAACTCCCCGCCGGTGCCCTCGTAGTACCAGCACACCGCGGTGGCGATCTTCAACCGCCAGCGGTCGAAGCACCCCGAGTGCAACATGCAGTTGAGCAGCCAGGTGGGATAGCGGTCCCGGCCGATGCCCCGGAAGGCCGGGATGTCGGTGTGGCGCTCGTACTGACCGGCAGGAGCATTGATGTTCACGTAGGTGAAGTAGGGGCGCACCACCTCGGCGTCGTACAGCCTGCGGGCGGCGTCGATGAACCGGGGATTGTTCACGATCACGTCGGCCCCGGGCACCGCCTGCTCCTCGGCCCCCCACGTGGTGCGAAACACCGGGGGAATGCGGGGCTCGCCGTCCACCACCTGCACGAAGGGGGGAACGTCGCCGGTGCGGGCCCCGGCCCGGAGGTAGGCGCGGCTCTCGGCGAACTCGGCGCCGGCCAAGGTCATCGGATGGGGCGACTGCCGCTCCAGGATGCCGAGCAGCACATCGGGGTCTTCCAGGGCCTGTTCGAGAATGACCGGGGGACGGGGCAAGGTGGTCGTGCGCATCCCCGCCATCGTAGAACGCGGAGCGACACCGGGAATATAGGCTGGCCCAATGGCCCCCGATTCGCCGGCGCAAACCACGACCATCCTGCTGCCCACGGGGGAGGTGAGCGAGCCGGCCCAGCCGCTGGCCATCCGCAAGGACTCCCTGGCCGGGTCGGTGGTGGGCATCATCGACAACGACATGTGGCGGTCGATGGGCATCATGGCCGACGAGTTGTCCCGGCTGCTGGTGGACCAGGCCGGAGCGGTCGGGGTGGTGGTGCGGTCCAGCGGGCCGATGCACGGCGCCGATCCCGAGCAGTATCGCCGGGAGATGGAGGCCTTCCACCGGGAGGTGGACGCGGTGATCAGCGGTTTGGGCAATTGAGGCTCGTGTACGGCGTGGTGTATCCACGCCAGCAGCACCCTGGAGTCGATGGGTACACCCACGGTGGCCCTCATCACCGAGCAGTTCCGGGGCCTGGCCGAGGCCACGGCCCGGGGCCTTCGGGTACACGATCAGCCGTTCATCGTGTTGCCCTCGGGGTACGACGAATGGGCGGAGGAGGACATCAGGGCCGACATGGCGTCTCGCCTCGACGAGATCGCGGCCGCACTGGTGGCGTGAGAAGCCTTCTGCCATGACTCAACAAATCACCGTTTCGGGGGGGCCGAGCGAGGTGGAGGCCTACCTGCGGGAGCGGGGGATGACCGACGGGCTGCCCGTCGTGCCTCCCACCCCCGAGCGGGTGGCCGAGGCGGTGGCGGCCACCGGTTTGCCGGCCGACCATGTGGTGGCGCCCATACCCCCGCTGAACGCCCCGGCCACGGTAGAGAAGATCGCCGTGAACGCGGTGATGGCCGGATGCCCCCCGGAGGTGATGCCGGTGCTCGTCGCCGCCGTCGACGCCTTCTGCGATCCGCAGATGAACGCCCACGGCATCCAAACGACCACCAACCCGGTGGGCCCCATGATGGTGCTCAACGGCCCCATCCGCCGCCGGTTGGGCTTCAACGACGGCGCCGGATGCTTCGGCCCCGGCGTCCGGGCCAACGCCACCGTGGGACGGGCCCTGCGGCTGGCCTTGGTCAACATCGGCGGGGCCATCCCCGGTGAGGTGGACAAGGCGCCCTTGGGGTGGCCGGGCAAGGCCACGTCGCTGTGCGTGGCCGAGAACGAGGAAGCCTCCCCCTGGCCGCCCTGTCACACCGATGTCGGTTTCGCCCCCGACGACGACGTGGTCACCGTGCTGGCTGTGAACGGCATGTGGCCCATCACCGACATGCACCACGAGCCCGAGCAGGTGCTGCACCACGTGACCCACGGGCTGGCCCTCAGCGGGCCGTGCGGCGGCCACGACGCCCCCAACCCGTTCCCCACCGTGCTGGTGATGAGCCCGGTCATCGCCGAGATGGTGGCCGGATTGTTGCCCACCAAGCAGGAGTTGCGGGCACACCTGTTCGCCGAGGCGCGGGTACCGCTGGACTTCTACCCCCCGTACCGGCGTGAGGCCACCCGGGAGGTGCTGGCCGGCCGAGGGGTGACCATCACCGACGACCGGGTGCCCATCGTGTTGTCCCCCGACGACTTCGTGATCCTGGTGGCCGGCGGATCGGGTGGCCTCCAATCGGCGGGCCTGTCGTGCATGTTGGGCCTGCCCACCAGTCGATTGATCGGTGGCGGTCAGTCTCTGGGCTAATGAACCTCGAGGCCGAGTTGCTCGAAAATCTCGGCCCGGCGCTGCTCGTAGGTCTCCTCGTCCATGTCCCCCGCCTGGAACTTCTCGCTCAGCAGGGCGAAGTCCTCGTACAGCTCGGCCTCTGACCGGCCATTGGAGGGAGCCTCCTCCACCTCGAACGGGTCGTCGACTTTTCCCTGTCGCCGGGCCTGCTTGGCCGCAGCCCGCTCCCGCTTGTTCTTCTCCCGCTGACGCTTCTGAAAGCTCTCTGATCCTCGTCCCATGGCAATTCCTAGCTGGTCTGTGGTTGGCGATACGTGGGCACGTGTCGTGTGCTCAGAGTGGTCTGCGCAGAAGCACCTCCGTGCCGGAAGTCCTCTGTGCAGAAAAGCCATTCTACGCCCCCTGCGGGAACTTTCCGCACATTGCCGGAACGGTCCCACTCGCCCCCGATGACCAGGCCCTAGGCTGGCCGGGTCCCGTCTCGTCCGATTCGCCAACCGGGAGGAACCCTGGACCGAGAATTCGCCGCGGCCACGCTCGCAGACCTGAACCTCGACCCCGACACCCGGCTGCTGGCGGTGTGTGCGGGCACCGAGGACTGGGAGCTGCTGACATCGCTCGGATTCTCCGATGTGGTGGTGTCCAACCTGGACGAAGCCTTCGCCCCCCTGGTTCCCGACGGGAGATGGTCGTACCAGGATGCCCAGTCGCTGAACTTCGGCGACCGCTCGTTCGACTGGGTGTTCGTCTCCGAGGGTCTGCACCACTGCCGCTCCCCGCATCGGGCGCTGGTGGAGATGTACCGGGTGTGCCGCGAGGGGATCGTGGCCATCGAGGCCCGTGACAGTGCGCTCGTGCGGCTGGCCGTGCGGGTGGGCATGGCCGACACCTACGAGCTGGCCGCGGTCACCGATCAGGGGTTCCGCACCGGGGGAATGGACAACACCAGCGTTCCCAACCACGTGTACCGCTGGACCGAGGCGGAGATCGTCAAGACGCTGCGGTCCTACGACCCCACCGGCCGGCCCCGCATCGAGTTTCGCTACGGCCTGCGCCTGCCCACCGCCGAGGCCACCGGTCGTCGGCGGCGCCGGGCCGGGCGGCTGGCCGAGCCCGTGCTCCGCACGCTGTGCATGGCCTTCAAGCGCCAGGGCAACCAGCTTGCCGTGATCGCCCGCCGACCCGAGGAGTTGCACCCCTGGCTTCACCGGGTCGACGGCCAGGTGGAGTTCAACCCCGACTACGCCCGACCCTCGTCGTGATCAGCCACCGGGGCTAGTGGTGTGTCGCAGAAATAGCGACGTGGCATGCGACGGCAGCGGGGTTCCTCGCAAGGCGCGACGACGAAGCCATACTCCCTGCGTACGGCGAGGAGACGCAACGCAGCGAGGGGCGCCGATGCCTAGCAAGACATGCGCGATTATTTCTGCGACACACCACTAACTCAGGCCGGGGGAACGCCGGTCAGATTGCAGTCGGAGATGAGGCCACCGTCGACAACGATGGCCTGACCGGTGATGGCCGAGGATTCGTCCGAGGCCAGGAACAACACCAGGTTGGCGATCTCCTCGGGCCGGATGGTGCGGCCCAGGGCGTGCATGGCCGAGATCTCCTCGTGGGTCTTCAGGCCGATGCCGAGCACCGAGTCGTACATGGGGGTCTCCACCACGCCGGGGCAGATGGCGTTGACCCGGATGTTCTTGCGCCCCCATTCCACGGCGGCGGTACGGGTCAGGTTGATGAGCCCGGCCTTGGCCGTGCAGTAGGGGGCGTTGCCCGGAGAGGCCACCACGCCGTAGATCGACGAGGTGCTGACGATGGACCCTCCCCCTTGAGCCGCCATGTGGGGGATGGCCGCCTTCATGCCGTACATGGCGGCGGTGAGCATGACCCGCAGGCTGGTGTCCCAGCCCTCGGGGTCGAGGTCGGGGATGTAGCCGCCGGTACTGGTGGCCGCGTTGTTGAACAGCACGTCGATGCGGCCGAACTCCGACACCGCCCGCTCCACGGCAGCGGTTACGTCGTCCAGCGACCCCACGTCGCAGTGCTGGTACACCGCCCGGGCGCCGCCCTCGGACAGCTCGGCCACCAACTTCTCACCCGACTCGTCCACCACGTCGGTGCCCACCACCGCGGCCCCCTCGGCGGCCAGGCGCCGCATGGTGGCCATGCCGATCCCCCCGCTGGCCCCCGTCACCAACGCCACTCTGTCGTCCAAACGACCCATGATTGCCTCCCTCACTCGGAACGAACGGAACTACTGGTGCGCAGACTAGTGGTGTGTATGAGACCTACCCATCAATCGGCCGCGTGGCTCTCCGCCTGGGGGGTGGGGGTGCCGGCGGTGAGGCCGCCGTCGGCGGGGTAGTCGCCGCCGGTGCAGTAGGAGGCCTGGTCGGAGGCCAGCCACACCACCAGGTCGGCCACCTCGCCCAACTCGGCCATCCGCCGCAGCGGCACGGTAGCCCCGTAGTGGCGTTCGTAGTCTTCGTCGCTCCAGCCGGGTCGGCGGGTCATGGCCGTACGCAGGGGGCCGGGCACCACCGTGTTGACCCGGATGCCATCATCGGCCAACTCCAACGCCGCCGTGCGGGTGAGCCCCCGAACGCCCCACTTGGACGAGGTGTAGGCGGGCATGCCCACCGTGCCCTGGAACCCACCGGGCGAACACAGGTTGATAATCGAGCCCCCGCCGCCCGCGGCCATGACCGGCGCGGCCGCCCGGATGCCCAGAAACGTGCCCACCAGGTTGGTCTCGATCACCTTGCGGAACTCGTCGGGCTCGCACGCCAGGATCGGGTTCACCCGGATGATCCCGGCGTTGTTCACCAGGATGTCGAGGCGGCCTCCCCCGGCGTCGGCGGCCGAGGCCACCGCCGCTTCCCATTGCTCGGCGTCGGTCACGTCCAACGCCACAAATCGGGCGTTGGCCTCGGCCGAAGCGGCCGCACCCTCGTCAACTCGTCGATCAGCGGCGGTCACCAAGGCGCCGGCGTCCGACAGGCGCCGCACGATCTCCGCCCCCAGCCCCCGGGCCGCCCCCGTGACCAACGCCGACTTGCCGTCCAGTGGCGTCATCGCTCACCCCCCAACGGGACTCGGGCCGCTACCCGGCCGCGTCTCGGCTTGGGCACGGCTGGCATGGCACCCCGTACGGGATTCGAACCCGTGTTACCAGATTGAGAATCTGGCGTCCTAGGCCTCTAGACGAACGGGGCAGGAGCACTCAAGCTTGACGAGTGTACCGGCTGCCGATCGGCAGGGGCGACCCGAATTCTGCCCCTGTTCCGAGGCGGCCCGGCAAGTGCCTTGGGCGTCTCGGGCGTTCAAGGGATGGCAGGGGGGCTGTCAGGGCCGGACCTGGTAGATGATGTTGGCGTTGGTCTCGGTGACCCGCTCAAAGCTGGTGAAACCGGCGGCCCCGAACACCTCGCGCATGGCCGACTCCCCGGCTTGTGCTCCCAATCCCAGCCCCACGGGCTGGGCCATGGAACAAGGAACTCAAAACACCGCCGAGGCCCCGTACGACGTGGCCGCCATGGGGTTTTCGGTCAGGTTGCGAACATGGCCGTCCAGGGCGAACGGCTCCACCACGAACACCGAGCCCCCCTCGGCCAGCCTGGTGCGGGCGTGGGCGGCGGCCCCCACCGGGTCGCCCATGTCGTGCAGGCAGTCCAAGAAGAAGATCACGTCATAGCTGCCGCCGTAACCCTGGGAGTCGGCCACCTCGAAGGAGGCATTGTCCAGGCCGGCCGCCGTGGTCAACTCCCGGGCTTGGTCGATGGACGGACCGTGGAAGTCGATGCCGGTGAACCGGGACTCGGGGTAGGCCGACGCCAGGATCTGTACCGAGTCCCCGCAGCCGCAGCCCACGTCGGCAGCGGTGGCCCCGGCCTGGAGCTGCTCCTCGATGCCCTCGGCCGCCGGGATCCACTCGGTGGCCAGGTGGGCCTCGTACTGGGGCCGGAAGAAGCGGGCGGTGGCGGTGAACAAGCACGGGTGATGGTCGCCCCAGGCCAGCCCGCCGTCACCCCGGAACGCATCCAGCACTTCGCCCATGTCGGCGAACATCGCTCGGAACATACCGATGCCCCCGGCCAGAAACGCCGGGCTCACCTCCCAGGCCAGCACCACAGCCGCTTCATCGGTGAGCACAAAGGAAACCTGTTGTTTCGGCTGGTCGCCCGCGGGCTCGTCCTGATGATGGAGTTCCACCAGTCCCACCGCGGCCTGCTGGCGCAGCCACTCGGTGACCAGGCGGGCATTGCAGCCCACCGCCTCGGCCAGGGCGTCGGCGGTCATGGGCCCGGCGCCGGCCATGGCCTGGTAGAGACCCAGCTCGTCGCCAACGTGGATCATGGCGATGGTGGTGGCGCCGGCCATGTGATCGGCCACCTCCTTGGCCAGCTCGGATACCCGCTCCACGTCAATGTCCATGGGAGCCCCCTCCTGATCGCCGTTTCCGCACGGTCACCGGTGATCGGGAACGTGACGCTTCCATCCGGCGGCGGCCAGATTGCCGCCGTCGATGTGGATGGTCGAGCCGGTCACGAACCGGGACATGTCCCCGGCCAGATACACCACGGCGGCAGCGCAGTCGTGAACCGAACCGGTCTCCGGCCACGGTTGCGAGGCCAGTCCCGGCACCATCTCGACCCCGTCGGCCCCGAGCTGCCCCTCACCCGCCGTGGGAATCACGTCGGGGGCGATGCAGTTGACCCGGATGCCGGCGGGGGCCAGTTCCAGCGACAGCGACTTGGCCAGGTTGGCCTGGGCCGCCTTCATCGCCGAGTAGATCGAGAATCCGGGACCGGCCCGGTGGGCTTCGATGGAGGTGACGTTGATGATCGACCCACCCTCGGACATGAGCGGGAGGCATCCCCGGATGAACCCGGTGACCTGGGTGAAGTTCTCGGCGATGAGGGCCGCCTCGCCCTTGGGGTTGATGTCGGCGAACGGGGCGTGGAACGTTCCGCCGACGTTGTTCACCAGCACGTCCACCCGGCCGTAGGCCTCGCCCACCTCCGCCAACCATGCCTCCCGGGCCTCGGCGTCACGGACATCCAGGAGACCGGTCACGCACCGACGGCCCAGATCCCCAACCGCAGCGGCGGTGGCGGCCATGTCGTCGGCCTCCCGGTCGCAGATGGCCAGATCGGCCCCGAAGCGGGCCAGAGCCAGCGCGGTCGCCGCCCCGATCCCCCGAGCCCCGCCGGTGACCAGGGCGACTTTGTCGGAGAGCAGCACGCTGGACGGATCCAGCACCCGGCCGTCGTCCCAGATGGACGGACCCGTACCACCGCCCCCCAGCGTCCATTCTCTGGTTGTCATGCTCTGGCACCCCCTGTACCAGCGAGCCGCGCGCCGTCGCCACGACGGAGCGGCCCGGGCTGCGCCGTCATACGCCGACCCCCACGGCCGAGCCGATGCCGAAAGTGGCCGCCGCAGTGGCGGCCACGAACACGAGATGGCGCAACGAGCCCCGCACCACCGAGCGGTTGGTGGCCACGGCCAGCGCACTCCCCACCAGAATGGCGCCCACCGCGCCGAGCACGATCGACCCCACAATGGCCCCATTGCCACCCCCGAAGAACCAGGGCAGCAGCGGCAGCACCGCCCCCAGGGCAAAGGAGAAGAACGACGACAGGGAGGCGAACAGCGGTTTGCCCAACTCGTTGGGATCTATGCCCATTTCCTCGCGGGCATGGACCTCCAGGGCCTTCTCGGGATCGGCCATGACGTTGGTGGCCATCTCCCGGGCCACGGCCTGCTCCATGCCCCGGGACTCGTAGATCTCGGCCAGCTCCTCCACCTCGCTCTCGGGATTGCGAGCGTGCTCCCGGCGTTCTCGCTCCAGCTCCCGCTCCAGGAGTTCCCGCTGGGCCTGCATCGACAGGTACTCCCCCGCCGCCATGGACATCGCCCCGGCCACCAGACCGGCAATGCCCACCAACCGCACCAGCCCCTGGCCCGATGTCCCCCCGGCAAAGCCCAAGATGATGGCCATGTTGGACACCAGGCCGTCGCTCACCCCGAACACCGCGGCCCGATACCCGCCTTGGGTCACCTTCCGGTGATGCCCCTCGACCATGTGCCCCGACCCATGATGTCCCGACCCGTGATGCCCCGACCCGTGATGTCCCGAGTGATGTCCTGCACTGTGCTCATGGGAGCCGCGACGTCTTCTGGCGAACACTGTCTCAACCTACTTCCTGCACCCGCACAATTCACTCATGGACCGGCCTGACTGGCCCCATTTGGGGGTCGAGCACCACCTGCTCGTCGTCGTCGGCCCGCACCACCCAGCGATCCCCCCGCCGAAACACCTCGGCGTCGGGGGCGGTCAGATCGTCCCCGGCCCGCAGCCAGCTCACCGCCGTGCTCATGGCCACCTCGATCAACCCCGCCCGGCCCGCAGCCATGGCCTCGAGAACGGCCCGACAGGCCACCAAGCCGGCCACCGGATCGGCGGCGGCATCGGCCACGAACCACGGCAGCCCGCCGTGGGGATCGGCCAGCCACAGGCCCCCGGCCACCGCGGCGTCGTCGCCGAAGCCGGGCCGGTCGTCGCCGTGGGCGGTGATCGACACCCATAGCAGACCGCAGGTTCGGGCCACCTCCAAGCGGTCGATGCCCCAGTTGGCCCACACCCGGGGCCGCAGCCCGTCCACCACCACCGCGGCCCGGCGACACAGCTCCCCGAACCGGGCCTGACCCTCAGCACCTTCCAGGTCGATGATCGTGTGCTGTTTGCCCCGGTTCATCAGCTCGAAGAAGGCGGGCGACCCGTACCGGGCGCCGTCGGGGCGGTTCGGTCCCTCCACCTTGGTCACCGCCGTGCCACGACCGCCCAGCAACGAGGCGCACAGCGGCCCGGCCCACAGCGAACTCGTGTCCACCACCAGGCGGCGGCCGGGGGCCAGCGACCCGGCGTCGGCGAACGAGTGGGGTTCAGCGGGCGCCGGCGGTCGGGCCGCTTCGCCCACGGCCAGGCCCAGCCACCCGGCCCGCTCCAGCAACTCGGCCATTGGCCGCCGCCGCGCCCCGTCGACCACCGCAGCCCACACATCGGCACCGGGGGGCACGTCTCGTTGCAACCAGGCGGGAACCATTTCCACGTCGCTGGTCCGGGCCAGCGACACCGCCAGCACCCCGTCAGCGGCGGCCACCATCCGGCAGGCCCCACCCACCGACACCGCCCCCCGCCGCCGTCGACCCACCAAGGCGGCGCGTTCCCCCAGAAACCCCGCGGCATCGGTGCGCAACCCCGCGCTGGGTCCTTCAGAAATTTCCGGCCGCCCCACTCCCCCCGGTGCGCTGACATTGCCCGTGGCTTGGGCGCGCAGCCTGGCAATGTCGGCCACCACCTCGTCCAGTCGCTGCACCCAGCGACCGGAAGCCACCGCCGGGGGGCCGTCCTCAGGTCCGCTCAAGGCCATCAACCCGGACTGGGCCCACACCAGAGCAGGGTGGAGGCCGGTTCCGTCGGGCGTCATCGGGGCGATCCCACCGGGCGGTCCCACGCCACGAAAGTACCGGTCCCCGCCCGATGACGCCGCGGCCGGGACCCCCGATGTCCTGCCGATGTCCTGCCGCAGGCCACCTGCTGGCCTCGCCCGCCCGCAGCCCTTCGCGGGCCGGAGCACGATGCCCACGCCCCTGGTCCAGGGCCTCAGGGCCGACGCAGCTTGTACCGGGCGGGGCTGATGGGAAAAGATCGGGGGACATCTCCCAGGGGGTAGGAATGGACCTGAAACCGGGTAGCCGCCTCAAGAGTTCGGTGTGCGAGACCGAACTGATCGTGGTCAAGGCACCGAGCGGCGACGTGGACATCCGTTGCGGGGGCGCGCCGATGGGCGATCCCGCCAACGTCGAGACCAACGGCGAGGTGGCAGGCGACGCCGCGGGCGGCACCGCCTTGGGCAAGCGCTACGTGAACGACGATGAGTCGCTGGAGGTGCTCTGCACCAAGCCCGGCGCCGGTTCGCTGGCGGTGGACGGCACGCCCCTGGGGCTGAAAGAGGCCAAACCGCTGCCTGCCTCCGACTGAGCGGCCCCGATCGAACTGCCCACGGACACCGCGCCCGCCACCGCACCGCCGGGAATGCACCGATGAACCTGATGATGCTGCTGGAGATGGCCTCCAGCGGCTTCGGCGACCGCACCGCCGTCGGGCCCGCAGGCCAGGGCCTCACCTACGAGGAGCTGTTCGAGCGATCAGGGGCGGCCGCCGCCCGCTTTCGCGACGCGGGCATCGAGCGGGTCAGCCTGGTGGACGTCAGCAGCGAGGCCCTGCCCATCGCGCTGTTCGCCTCGGCCTGGGCGGGGGTGCCGTTCGTGCCCCTCAACTACCGGCTGACCGCCCCCGAGTTGCGCCATCTGGCCGCCGAGGTGTCCCCCTCGGTCACGGTGTGCAACCAAGGGGCCCTGGACACCATCGGCGACGTGACCGGCGTGCAGGCCGTCGACCGTCCCGCGTTCTTGGACCAGTGGGCCCAGGGAGGCGCCCCCGACCGGGACTGGAGCGCCGACCCCGATGACATCGCCGTCTTGCTCTACACCAGCGGCACCACCGGCGCCCCCAAGGCCGCCGTGCTGCGCCACCGCCACCTGGTGTCGTACATCATCGGCTCGGTGGAGTTCATGGGGGCGGCCGAGGACGAGGCCACCCTGGTGTCGGTGCCCCCGTACCACGTGGCCGGGATGGCCGCCATCTTGAGTTCGGTGTACGCCGGACGCCGCATCGTGCAGCTCCCCGACTTCGACGCCGCCGAGTGGGTGAGCCTGGTGCGCACCGAGCACGTCACCCACGCCATGGTCGTGCCCACCATGTTGGCCCGCATCGTGGATCACCTCGACGAGGTGGGCGGGGGCCTGCCCTCCCTGCGGGCCCTGTCCTACGGCGGTGGCAAGATGCCCGCACCGGTGATCGCCCGGGCCCTGGACAAGCTGCCGGAGACCAACTTCGTCAACGCCTACGGCCTCACCGAGACCAGCTCCACGGTGGCGGTGCTCGGCCCCGAGGAGCACCGGGAGGCCCACCGGTCGGGCGATCCGGCCGTGCGAGCCCGCCTGGGATCGGCCGGTCGACCGCTCCCCGCCATCGAGGTGGACATTCGCGACGAGGAGGGCAGGCCGGTGCCCGCCGGGACCTCGGGAGAGATCTGGGTGCGGGGCGAGCAGGTCTCCGGCGAGTACCTGGGGCGAAACTCCCGGGTCACCCCCGACGGTTGGTTTCCCACCAACGACGGGGGCTCACTGGACGACCACGGCTATCTGTTCGTGGAAGGCCGGATCGACGACATCATCGTGCGGGGCGGCGAGAACATCTCCCCCGGCGAGATCGAGGACGTGCTGGTGAGCCACCCCGCGGTGGACGACGCCGCCGCCGTCGGCATCCCCGACGAGCAGTGGGGAGAGGCGGTGGCCGCCGTGGTGGTTCCGGCCAAGGGCCAGACGGTGGACATCGCCGAGCTGCAGGAGTTCGTGAAGACCCGGATGCGGTCGTCACGCACCCCCGACCGCGTCGAGGTGCGCCCCGAGCTGCCCTACAACGAGACCGGCAAGCTGCTGCGCCGCATCCTGCGAGATGAGCTGGCCGACAGTGGTTGAGGCCGGCCGTCGGCGGTTCCCCGCCGGCTAGTGGTGGCCTCGCCCGTCGAGATCACCGGTCTGGCGGAACTGGAGGAGCGGCTGCGGTACCCCTACGCCGCCGAGGACTGGGGGCTGGCCGACTGCCCGTTCGTCGTGACCCGGCTCACCTCCGACGACCTGGCCGGCCGGCCCGGCGACCGGCTGGCCGAGGCCATCAAGGCGGTTCCCGCGGTCATGGCCGTGGCCGTACCCGACGGCGGGGCCAGCGCCGGTAACCCCCGTCTCCATCATCAGGATTCTCGGGGCCAGCAGGACCGTCTGGACCAGCTCGACGTGTTGTGCCGCCTGTTCGACGTGGTGGTGGCCGACGATCCCGTGGCCCTGCCGACGGCGGTGCGCGCCGCCGAGATCGAACCGATGGCCGCCGCTGCGGCGGCGTCACCGGCCGCGGCGATCACCCTGGTCCAACTCCTGCGTCTGAGCGAGAGCCGATCCACCGTCGAGGGCCTGGTGGCCGAGTCGCTGGCCTACTCCACCCTTCAGACCGGCCCCGAGTACCAAACCTGGCTGGCCACCCAGCGGTCTCGTCCGCGACCCGACGCTCCCGAGCCCCCCGTGCTGGCCGAGCGCATCGGCTCCACCCTTTACCTCACCCTCAACCGGCCCCGGCGCCACAACGCCTTCAGCGCCCCGATGCGCGACCACCTGGTCGAGCAACTGCGGGCCGCGGGCGCCGACCCCAGCCTCGACGGCATCGTGGTCACCGGGGCCGGGCCCACCTTTTGTTCCGGCGGCGACCTGGCCGAGTTCGGCACCACCCCCGACCCCGGTACCGCCCACCGGATTCGCTCGGTCCGCAGCGCCGCCTTCTGGATGGACCGGCTGGCCGCCAAGATCCGGGTGATGGTCCACGGCCCGTGCGTGGGGGCCGGAGTGGAGTTGCCCGCCTACGCCCACGACGTGGTGGCCCACCCCGACACCACCTTCCGGCTGCCCGAGGTGGCCATGGGCCTCGTGCCCGGCGCGGGCGGCACCGTGAGCATCGCCCGCCGCATCGGTCGCCAACGACTGGGCTACCTGGCCCTCACCAACGCCGAAATCGACACCACCACGGCCCTGTCGTGGGGGCTCATCGACCGAGTCTCCCCCGCCTGACCAGGGGCCACACTCTCTCCGGGCGGGCGGGAAGCCCCTACAGCCGCTCGATGATGGTGACGTTGGCCTGGCCGCCCCCCTCGCACATGGTCTGCAGCCCGTAGCGGCCGCCGGTGCGCTCCAACTCGTTCACCAGGGTGGTCATCAGCCGGGCCCCGGTGGCCCCCAAGGGGTGGCCCAGGGCGATGGCCCCGCCGTTCACGTTCACCTTCTCGTGGGGCACGTCGTGCTCGCCCATCCAGGCCAGCACCACCGAGGCAAAAGCCTCGTTGCACTCGAACAGGTCGATGTCGTCGATGGTCATGCCCGTTCGGGCCAGCGCGTGCTCGGTGGCGGGAATGGGGCCGGTGAGCATGAAGATGGGGTCGGCGCCCCGCACCGACATGTGGTGAATGCGAGCCCGAGGCCGCAGGCCGTGGTCGGCCACCGCCTGATCGCCCGCGATCAACAGGGCACAGGCCGCATCGGAGATCTGACTGGACACCGCCGCGGTCAGCCGCCCTCCCTCGGCCAACGGGGCCAAGCCGGCCATCTTCTCCAATGTGGTCCCCCGGCGGATGCCCTCATCGGTGGACAGGCCGGCCATGGGCAGGATCTCGTTGTCGAATCGGCCCTCGTCGGTGGCGGTGGCCGCCCGCTCGTGGCTGGCCAGAGCGAACTCCTCCATGTCCTGGCGGCTGATGCCCCAATGCTCGGCGATCATCTCCGCCCCGCGAAACTGCGACACCTCCTGGGTGCCGTAGCGCTCCACCCAGCCGTCGGAGCCGCAGAACGGATCGGGATCGGTCACCCCCAGGTGCTCGGCGGCGGTCAGGGCCGAGCCGATGGGGATCATGCTCATGTTCTGCACGCCGCCCGCCACCACCAGGTCGTTGACCCCGGCCATCACCGCCTGGGCGGCAAAGTGGACGGCCTGTTGGGCCGAGCCGCACTGCCGGTCGATGGTGGTGCCGGGCACGTGCTCGGGCAACCCGGCGGCCAACCAGGCGGTGCGGGCGATGTCGCCCGCCTGGGGACCGAGGGCGTCCACGCAGCCGTACATCACGTCGTCCACGGCGGCGGGATCGACGCCGGTGCGCTCCAACAGCCCGACGAGGGGGTGGGCTCCCAGGTCGGCCGGGTGGACCTGCGACAAGCTGCCGCCCCGTCGTCCCACCGGCGTGCGGACCGCATCGATGATGTATGCCTCAGCCATGTTCGCTCCTGTCGTCGGTCATCCGGTCAATCGGCCATTCGGTCGATCGACCATTCGGCCATCTCGTCGGGGCCATTTCGTCGGGGCCATCATCGCGGCTCGCGGGGCAGGCCCAAAACCCGTTCGCCGATGATGTTCCGCTGGATCTCGTTTGACCCGGCGTAGATGGTGTGGGCCCGGCTGTAGAGGAAGGTGCGCTGCCAGGAGTCCAGGGAGTAGTCCTCGCCCGGTTGGGCCGGCCCCGCGATGGCCGCCGCCCCCCGCACCCGCACCATCAGCTCGCCCAGCGACCGGTGCCAGTTGGACCACACCAGCTTGCCGATGGACATCTCCGGCCCCGGCACGCCCCCGGAGTCCACCACGGTCAGCATCCGCAGGTTGTTGTACCGCAGGATCTCCAGGGTGGCGTAGGCCTGGGCCAGCGCCTGGCGCACCACCATATCATCGGCGGTGCCGTTGGCCCGGGCCTCGGCCAACAGTGCGTCCAGTTCCTGGCGAAAGGAGGTCTGCTGGCCGAGGGTGGACGCCCCCCGCTCGAAGGCCAGCGTGCCCATGGCCACCTCCCAGCCCCGACCGGGCCGGCCCACCACCAGATCGGCGTCGGTCACCGCGTCGTCCAAGAACACCTCGTTGAACTCGGTCCCCCCGGTGATCTGCACGATGGGTCGAATCTCGATGCCCGGCTGATCCATGGGCACCAGCAGGTAGGAGAGGCCCGCGTGGCGAGCCGAATCGGGGTCGGTTCGACACACCACGAAGCACCAATCCGAGTACTGGGCCAGCGAGGTCCAGATCTTCTGCCCGTTGATCACCCAGCGGTCGCCGTCGAGTTCCGCCCTGGTGCCCACGTTGGCCAGATCGGACCCGGCATTGGGCTCGGAGTAGCCCTGGCACCAGAACTCGGTGGCCGACAGGATGGGGGGAACGAACCGCTCCTGCTGTTCCGCCGTGCCGTAGGCCACCAGGGTCGGCCCCAACAGGGTGACCCCCATGTTGGGCAGCCGCCCCGGCGCCCTGGTCTCCACGTAGGTCTGATGGAACAGCACCTGCTCCGACAAGCTGCACTCCCGACCACCCAGGCGGGCCGGGAAGTCGATACCCAGCCAGCCCCCGGCGGCCAGCTCCCGCTCCCAGGCGATCTGCAGCTCCACCGGGATGTCCTCCTGCCCGGTGCCGCCCCGACCCCGCAGCTCGGCGAACTCCCCCACCAGGTGTTCCTCCAGCCACGTGCGTACCTCGTCGCGGAAGGCCCGCTCCGATGCCGAGAGATCAAAATCCATGGTTGCCGGTTTCAGCCACGACTCACGCTTGGTCGGCCCGCACCTGAATGGTGTGCCAACCGGTGGCCCCGTCGGGCGCCGGGTTGCTGATCTCGGAGGTCTGGGTGGATCCGGTGCCGTCGGTGGCCCGCACCCGGATCCGGTGCTCACCGGGCGTGGCCTCCCACGCGACCATCCATTGACGCCACGAGTTGACCGTGGTCTCGCGGCTGAGCTCGGCCTCCACCCACGGCTCGTCGTCCACCTGCACCTCCACCCGCTCGATGGCCCGAGTGGGAGCCCAGGCCACCCCGGCAATCGGGGTGGGGCCGGGGTCGATGGTGGCGTCCCGCCGGGGCACGTCGATGCGGGACTGGGTCTTGATCGGCCCTTCCTTGGCCCATCCCCGGGGAATCCAGTACCCGTTGAACCCCTCCCAGGTGGTCAGCTCGATGTCCGACAGCCACTTGGTAGCCGACACGTACCCGTACAGCCCGGCCACCACCAGACGGGCGGGGAAACCGTGGGAGATGGGCAGGGGTTCCCCGTTCATCTGCACGGCCACCAGGGCCACTCGACCGTCTCGCGCCACTTCGGTGGGGAAGCCCGCCGTCCAGCGGTCCACCGAGCGCCCCACGATCTGGGTGGCCTCGGGCCGCACCCCGGCCAGATCCAACACGGTGGTGAGGGGCACCCCCACCCAGGTGGCGTTGCCCACCAGGTCGCCGCCCACCCGGTTGGACACGCACGACAGGGTCACGTCCTCCTGCACCAAGCCCAGGTCCAGCAGCTCCTCGTAGCCGATCTCCACCTCCCGGTCCACCATGCCGTGAACCCGAAGCGACCAGTCCTCCGGGTCGATCTGTGGGTAGGCGAGGGCGGTGTCGATCAGGTAGAAGTCCTCGTTGGGGGTGATGAGCGGGGCGATCCCGGCGATGTAGTCGAAGTTCGGCTCCCGCGCCGGCTCGGCGGTCACGGAGGGGCCGGGCTCGCCGCCGGCGTCGGTACCGTCCCCGGCACCGGAATCCGCACCGGGCTCGGCGGGGGAATCGCCGGCACCGCCGCCGTCGTCGGCGACACCCGGTTCGGAGGCATCGGCTTGGGCGCCGTTGCCCTGGGTGGCCCCGGTGGCTCCCGGCGTGGTGGTGACGCTGCGCCCCTGGAGGGCGTCGGCGGCAAAGCCCTCTCGGGCGCCCTCCACCGTGTCGCGCCGCCGCAGCCATCGACCGAGCAGCCCGCCGGCCAGCGACGCCCCGGCCATGATGCCCACCGCCCCGACGAACCGTCGCCGGTCGTTGTAACGCCCCCGACCGACCATCGGCACCCGGGCCTCCCGCCCCGCTGCCGCCAGAGCCTTCGACGGCGAGAGCCCTGAAGCTGCCGGTTCCGGCTGAGGAGATTCAGATGATGCCGGTTCCGACGGCGAAGATTCCAGCGGCGAAGAATCCGAGGGTGCCGCTTCCGACAGGGTGCTCGACCCGGCCGCAGTGGGCCGTTGGGCCTCCCGGTAGGCCAGCACGAACAGGGTCAGGAACACGGCGATGCCGAAGGCGCCCGACAACAGGCCCGACGTCCAGCCCCACCCTGCGCCGGCCAGGGGGTTGCGGGCCGCGGCCCAGCCGCCGACCACCGCGAACACCACCAGACCGACGGGGGCCACCCACCACCGCTTCCGGGAGGCCAACCCCAGCACTGCTCCCAGCAGGACCGACACCACCACGATGCCCCACACCAAGGCGGGCTTCTGGGCGCTGCCCAGGGTGTCGATCGACCAGCGGGCGATGAATCCGGGGGTGTTGTCCACGAACACGTCGGCCACCGACACCACCAGGGAGGGAATGGCGCGGCTCAGCCCCGACAGGATCTCGCTCAGGCCCAAGGCACCGCCGGCGGCGACCAGGCCCGCGGAGGTCGCCTGGGCCGGTGAGACGGCCGCCCGTCGGCCGGCCGGGTCCGCCGAGGTGGTGGCTTCCGTGGTGGTTTGCGATTCGCTCATGTTCGCCTTCTCACTGCCCTGTTGTGACCGGTTCTCGGCGCGGGACGGGGGAACCGTCGCCGCCGGACCAAGGCTATTGTGCATTTTGGTGTCCGGGATGATTCAGCGCCGACCTCGATGACTTTGCTGGAGGCCTTGGGTGCCGACCGGCAGTGGCGGGATTTGGCCCAGGGCCACGGGGGCCAACTGGGCCGGGTGGTGCAGGTGGACCGGGGGGAGTGCGAGGTGGTGACCGACGACGGTCGCATCCGGGCGTCCTCCGACTCCCAGCGAGCCCAGGGGAAGGTGGCCCCGGTCACCGGCGACTGGGTCATGATCGTTCCCGGCCCCGAGGACAGCCCGGCGGTGGGGCACGTGCTGGAACGCCGCACGTTGGTAGTGCGGCGAGACCCGGCCGAGCACGCCCGACCCCAGCCCCTGGTGGCCAACGCCCACGTGGTGGGGGTGGTACACGGACTCGACCGGCGCATCAATCCGGCCCGGTTGGAGCGCTTCTGCGTGGTGGCCTGGCAGTCGGGTGCCGAAGTGGCCGTCATCTTGGCCAAGGCCGATCTTCGCCGTCATCCCGAGCGCGACGCCGAGAAGGCCGCGGCTCTGGCACCGGGAGCGGGGGTCATCGTCACCGCCGCCCTTCGGGACGAGGGCTTGGCCGACGTGGCCGCCCTGCTGGAAGGGAACCGCACGCTGGTGCTGCTGGGCCCGTCCGGGGTGGGCAAGTCCACGCTCATCAACGCGCTGGCCGGAACCGACGCACAAGCCACCCAACAAGTGCGAGCCGGTGACGCCAAGGGCCGCCACACCACCACCGCCCGGAGGCTCATCCCCCTGCCCGGAGGTGGATCGGTGGTGGACACGCCCGGCATCCGCACGGTGGGACCGTGGGACGCGTGGGAGGGGCTGGCCGCCGCCTACGCCGAGATCGACGCCCTGGACCACCAGTGTCGCTTCGCCGAGGACTGCTGGCACCAGGGGCAACCCGGCTGTGCCGTGGCGGGCAAGGTGGACGCCGACCGGCTGCGCCGCTACCTCGACCTGGCCGAGGAACTGGCCGACCAGGACTTCGACCGAGCCCGACGCCGCCGATAACCGGCCGTTGGACGAACGAGGGCCGGTCGACTGCCGCCGGTAGGAGCTTCCCCACCAAAAGGGCAGCACCGCCGAGAATGCGGTAGAACCATTGGATGCCGACAGCAACACCACTCAACGACAAGATCGCGGCCGTCACCGGCGGAGGCGGGGGCATCGGGGGCAGCATCTCCCGGTTGTTCGCCGAGGCCGGGGCCGCGGTGGTGGTCAACGACATCGACGCCGAGCTGGCCGCCGCGGCGGTGGGCGACATCACCGACGCCGGGGGTCGGGCCACTGCGGTGGTGGGCGACATCACCGACGCCGCCGTGGTGGCCGAGTTCCACCGAGCGGCGGTGGACTTCGGCGACGGTCGGGTGGACGTGCTGGTCAACAACGTGGGCGACTACCGGCCGGGCATGGGGAGGTTCCTCAAGACCACCGAGGCCGACTGGGACGCCCAGATCGACATCACCCTTCGCCATGTCCTGCGCTGCTCCCACGCCTTCTTGCCCACCATGATCGACGGGGGCGGGGGCACCGTGGTCAACATGTCCACCGTGGAGTCCATGCGGGGCATTACCCGCATGGCGGTGTACTCGGCGGCCAACGCCGCCGTCTCGGCGTTCACCCGCTGCTTGGCCCTGGAGATGGCCGAGCACGACATCCGGGTGAACTGCATCGCCCCCGACATGGCCATGACCCTGCAGACCCCCCTCGACGCCATGCTGCGGGGACGACCCCTCGAGCACGCCGAGCGGTGGATTCCACTCAGCCGCTTCGGTGATCCCGAGGAGTTCGCCCAGGTGGCGTTGTTCCTGGCTTCCGACCAGTCCAGCTTCATGACCGGCCAGACCATCCCGGTGGACGGGGGCACCATGACCGCCCAGGGCTGGTACCGCCGGGCCGACGGCCGCGGCTTCACCAACCTCCCCGACGCCCCCTGATCGGCCGCCGCTGTCCCGCGGGCCGACTCACGCCCGCCCGGTCGGGCCGGTCACTCCAGGCCGTACTGGGGCAGTTTGCCGTTGGCAATCAGGGTGAGGCTGCCGGTACCCGTCTCGTCGGGGTCATCGGTGGCGACGGTCACCGGGGCGATGCGGTGCATCGGGGTGAACACCTCCCCCGATGACGGCATCACGTCGGCGGGGTGGCTCACGTCCCACACCTCGTGCTCGGTAGAGGCCTCGCCCCGGTACACCCCGAGACCCAACCCGTCGTTCCATCCGCCGCTGTAGCCCAGGCCGGCCATGGCCACCGCCGAGCCCAGCGGCGTCGCCCCCAACCGCAGGGCGCGTCCGTCGTCCAACGTCACCGCCATGTCGGCCGAGGAGAAGCGCCGGGTGTCGGCGAAGAAGTCCAGACTCAGGTCGGCCTCGGTCACCCGGTGGTCGACCTCGGGCGCTTCCCGGTCTCGGATCAGCCCGGTGAGGTACACCCGCGAGGCCCCCCGCTCCATGATCTGGACGTGGCCCGCCCGGCGGTTGGTGGAGAAGAACAGGAAGTAGAACAGGGTTCCCTGCTCGCTGGGTTGACGGGCCGGGCCGGTGACCGGCTCGGGGATGCCCATTTGGGGCCGCACCCCCCAGGAGTGATCCCGGCCTCCCCACCAGCCGTCCACCTCCAGCCGCTCGCCGCCCGCCGAGATCCAGCCGTCCACCACCCCGACCTGGTTGAACCGCTGGTAGTCCTGGGCCAGGCGGCCCCGCTCCCGCTCCACGTGGGGCTTCTCGATCTCCGGGGCCAACTCGGCCCGCCACACCAGATCGGCGGCCACGGCGTGCTCGCCGGGAGCCACCACCAGGCGCAGTTCCTCCAGCGGCACCGTGGGCTCCACCCGCATCGGCCCCACCTCGGGCTCGAAGCGAGGGCGCAGCGCCCGGGAGACCCGCAGGTTGTGCTGGGTGCCGCCCCGCACCACCACCACCCCGCCGTCCAGCACGTTCATGTTGTTGTAGGAGCCCATGGTGAACTGCATGGCCGCCCGACCGGCCGGGTCGTACACCGCGAACCAGTAACGGTCGAAGAAGCGGGGATCGGACGTGCCGACGTGCTCGAACGGTTCGGCAATCTGATGCCACAGGGTGTCATCGAGGGGTCCCAGCATGGTCATCCCATCCTTTCCAGGGAGCCGGCCAAGTAGGCCCGCACCGCGGCGGACGGCTCGGGCCCGTTCCTGATCTCGTCGGTCAGCCGGGTCCGCAGCTCCCGGTGGTATTCCTCGGCGGCGGAGTGGTCGACCACGCCGGGCACGGTCTCGTCCAGCACCCGGCGGGCCACCCCCAGCACCGCCTCCAGCTCCCGGATGTCGGTCACCAACTCGGCCAGCACCGTGGTCCAACGGCCCGCGGCGCGCTCCAGCGTGGCGGCGGCGTGGGCCACCTGCTCTTTCACATAGGGGTCGTCCAACTCGGGCTCGACCAGGTCCACCAGCACCCGACGGGCGCCGTTGATCTGCTCGGTCAGACTGGGCCTCACGGCTGCTCCTGGTCGATCTGGGCCAGCAACACCCGATGGAGGGCACCGATGCCCGACCACACCCGGTGGGAGCGGCCGTCGCAAAAGCTGCGCATCCCGGTGAGGGCGATGGCGGCCAGCTTGTAGTTGGCCAGCACCTGCCAGAACCGCAGCGCGGCCCGGTCCACCGCCCGACCGGAGCGGGCCTCGTAGGCCGACACCAACTCGTCCACCTCCCACCGTCCGGGAATCTGGTGCTCCCGGCGACGAAGCGGGTTGGTCACCCAGCCCACGTCCTCGTTGGGATCGCCCAGATGCACGGTCTCCCAGTCGAGCAGCACCTGCACACGGTGGCCGTCCAGCAGCACGTTCCCCGGCTTGATGTCGCCGTGTACCACCGTGACCTCACCGGACGCCGGTTTGTGGTGGCGCAGCCACCGCTCCACCAGGGCCATCACCGGCTGGGGTTCCAGCGACTGGCGTTCCACCACCCCGGCCCACTCGTCGATGGCCGCTGCTGCCGGATCGGCGGGCACGTCCAGCACTTCGTGGAGCCCGGCCCCCCGCCAGTCCAACGCGTGAATCTCGATCGTCAGGTCCACCATCTGGGAGGCGATGTCCAGCCGGGTGGCCTCGTCGAACCGGCTGACGCCTCCTTCCAGCACGAAGTGGTCGTTGCGCCCGTCGTAGCGGGTCATCACCAGCGACGGACGGCCCAACTCCGACCCGTCGGCGTCCAGCCACACCACCTCGGGGGCCCGCACCGGCTGTTCGTGCAATCGCCGGAGCACCTCGAACTCCACCCGTCGGTCGGTCTCCAGCACGCTGCCCACCGGATCGCGCCGCAGAAACAAGCGGCGATGGTGCGACCCCTCGTGGTCCTTCCAGGACACGTCGAAGGGCCAGTTCTCCCGGGATTGACCCCCGGTGACCCGACCCTGGCCCACCACGGTCAACTCGTCCACCGCCCCCAACCGACCACGGACAAACCGCTCCAGCTCCCCGTCCAGCTCATCCCCCATCGCCCACCCACGCTACCGGCTGGGGTACGCGGTGGAACTGCTGGGTGGGATTGCCCGGCAGCGTGCCTGGTGGAGCTGAGCGGACTCGAACCGCCGGCCTCCTCGTTGCGAACGAGGCGCTCTCGCCAACTGAGCTACAGCCCCGGAATGTGCCCCCAGGATAGCGGGGGCTCTGCCTGCGCCGCGACCGGAATCAGCAGGAGGTCTCGGCAGGGGTGGGGTTCAGCGCTCGCCGCCGGAGGCCACGCCCCAGGAACCGGGGTTTGGGTTCTCCACGTCGATGGGCTGCAGCCGCTCTTCCCGAGTGCGCTGGTGTTGCACCAGCAACATGGCGTAGCCCAAGAGCATGGCGTCGATCAGCAGATGGACCACCAGGGCGAACCCGCCGAAGTACACCGCCAGCACGAATGTGGCCAACGCACCGACGATGAGCGACACCAGGATGCGGCGCCGACGACGGCGGGCGTCGATCGACGTGCGGGGCATTCCCCGGACCGGGCTGGGTGCCACGCGGGAAGGGTACCCCCGGGGCGCCATCGCCGCATTGGGCCGCAGGGCCACCACCGGTGCGGCCATGGCCCCCCGCTCGGCCAAACGGGGATGGCCGGCGGGCCTCGATGCACCCAGGCCCCACTGGGGCGAACGACGCCTGCCCCCGAACTGGCCGTTGCGCGCCCGACGGATCAGAGGCGGAATCAAAAAGGCGGCCCAGGCGGCGGCCAAGATCATGAGTAGCAATGACGTCACCAATCTCGGGTATCCCTTGCACTATCAATGGTAAGCCCCGAAAGGTGGCTCACTGGTGGATGGTCGAGCCGCATCCTCCCGGCGAGGAGGCTCCGGCAGGTGTTGGCCACGGGCTGGAGGTCATTACAGCAACTTGACACTTGTTACGGTTGTACTACAAAAAGTCCCCCCGCGCCACCCCATCTTCGGACTTGTCCGAGCGAGGCGGGCCAACCCCAGCGTCAATCGTCGTGCGGGGCGTGGGAATCGCCCGCACGGCGATAATGGCCGGAGCGTCCCCCCGACTTCTCCCACAGGGCCATCTCGCCGATCACCATGTCCTTGTCGCGCGACTTGCACATGTCGTACACGGTCAGGGCGGCCACCGAGCAGGCGGTCAGGGCCTCCATCTCCACCCCGGTGCGGTCCACCGTCTCCACCTCGGCCTCGATCTCGATGTAGGTGTCCTCGATGCGGAAGTTGACCAGCACCGCCCCCACCAGCAGCGGGTGGCACAGCGGAATCAGCTCCGGGGTGCGCTTGGCCGCCTGAATACCTGCCACCCGGGCCACGGCCAGCACGTCACCCTTGGCGATGGCCCCCCGGGCCACGGCCAACGCGGTGTCGGCACTCATGAACACCTTGGCCCGGGCGATGGCCCGACGATGGGACGGCTCCTTGGGGGTCACGTCCACCATGCGGGCCCGGCCCAGGGGATCCAGGTGGGTGAGACCGGTATCGGTCACCTCAACCCCCGATCTGGGACATGGAGCGGCCGGGGCGGATGAAGTGCACCCGGTTGATGGCGTGTCCGGCCCACTTGTCCATCACCACGCCGGCGATCACCTCGGCCACCTCGTCGTCGGTGGCCCCCGAGCGCAACAGGCCTCGGAGGTCGTGCTCGTCCACCGCGAACAAGCAGTTGCGGAACATGCCCTCGGCGGTGAGCCGCACCCGGTCGCAGCTCCCGCAGAAGGCGTCGGTCACGCTGGCGATCACCCCGAACGAACCCCGCCCGTCGGCGTAGTGCCACACCGCCGCCGGGGAATGCGACCGTTCCACCGGGGCCAGGGGGAAGGCCTCCCCCACGGTGGTGACGATCTCGTCGAGGGTGACCACCTGGTCGTTCGTCCACGACTGATCGGCGTCCAACGGCATGAACTCGATGAACCGCACCTCCACGCCCCGATCCCGGCCGAACCGGGCGAAATCCACGATCTCGTCGTCGTTGATGCCCCGCATCATCACGGCGTTGATCTTCACCGGGTGCAATCCGGCGGCCAGGGCGGCGTCGATGCCTTCGAGCACCCGGTCGAGGTCGTCGCGGCGGGTCAGGCGCTCGAACCGCTCGGGCTGCAGGGAGTCGAGCGAGATGTTGATCCGGCGGAGGCCGGCGGCGGCCAGCTTGTCGGCCAGAAGCGCCAGGGTGGCCCCGTTGGTGGTGAGGGCCAGGTCCACGCCCAGGGCGGCCAGCTTTTCCACCAGCACCGGCAGGTTGGCCCGCACGGTGGGCTCCCCTCCGGTGAGGCGAATGCTGTCGATGCCGAAGCGGTGCACCATCAGCGCGGCGATGCGTTCGATCTCCTCGAAGGTGAGCAAGTCTTCGCGGGGCAGCCAGTCCAGCCCGTCGGCGGGCATGCAGTAGGTGCAGCGGAAGTTGCAGCGGTCGGTCACCGAGATGCGCAAATCCCGGTGGACTCGCCCGAAGCTGTCGACCAGCGGCACGCTCACCCCTCCATTCTGGCCGAACGGACGGGGTGACACACTGTGGAAGGCAGAACGGCCTGCCGGAGACACCTCAAGAGAGCGGCCTCCGAGAGAGGGTCAGCGCAGGATCAGCAGCGAGACGTCGTCGCCGGTGTCGAGCCCGTCGCCGTCGGGCAGCACGGCCAGCGCGTCGGCCGCCGCCATGGCCGAGAGCTGGTGCGAGCCCTGCCCTCCCGCCGAGCGGACCCGGTACCGACCGTCGGCGTAGTCCACCCGCACCCGGGCGAAGTGGGTCTTGCCGTCGGCCCGGCGACGCAGCGGCTCGGCCATTCGGCCCGCCACCGGCGGGCGGTGCCACCCATCGGCCGGGTGGCCCATCATCTTGCGCAGTCCCGGCCGGGCGAACAGCTCGAAGGAGACCATGGACGACACCGGATTGCCGGGCAACCCGAACACGGGGATGCCCTCCACCCGACCGAAGGCCAGGGGCTTGGCGGGCTTGATGGCCACCTGCATCCAGGACATGTCGCCGATCTCGTTCAGCACTTTCTTCACGTAGTCGTAGTCGCCCATGCTCACCCCGCCCGAGGTCAGCAGAGCGTCGCAGGTGTCCACGCCCGTGCGGATGCCGGTGGCGATGGCCTCCTCGTCGTCGGGAATGCGGCCCAAGTCCACCGGTTCGCACCCGGCCTCGGCCAACAGGGCCAACAGCGTGTGCCGGTTGGAGTCGCGAATCTGACCGGCACCCAGCGGTTCGGGCCCCTCCACCAACTCGTCGCCGGTGGACATCACCCCCACCCGGGCCCGGCGGTACACCCGCACCTGGTAGCGGCCCAGGCTGGCCAGCACCCCGAGGTGGCCGGGGGTCAGCACCTCTCCCGGTTCGAACACCGTTTGACCCACCACCAGGTCTTCGCCCGCCCGGCGGATGTGGTTGCCCACCGGTACCGACTCGCTCACCATCACCGTGGCGTCGTCGGGGGCGGCCTCGGTGAGTTCCACCATCACCACCGCGTCGGCGCCGGGAGGAATCACCGCCCCGGTCATGATGCGCACGGCCTGCCCCGGCCCCACGGTGACATGGGGGGCGGACCCTGCGGCCAGGGTACCGGCGATGGCCAGGGTCACCGGGGCGTCGGCCACGTCGGCCGACCGCACGGCGAAGCCGTCCATGGCCGTGTTGTCGAAGGGGGGCACCATCTCGGGGGCGGCCACCGTCTCCGCGGTCACCAGGCCTCGGGCCCGGCCGATGGGCACCACGGCCTCGTCCAGCACCTGGCAGCCGGCCAACACCCGCTCCTGGGCCTCGTTCAGCGGGATCATGCCGGGATCATGACCGGGTCATGACCAAATGGCCGGTTCTTCTCGTCGCCACATCCGGCGAATGTTCTCATGGTGGCGGGCGATCACCACCACCGCCACCCCGATTGCCACGCCGACTTCCGGCGCCGGCCAACCCTGGAGGGCCACCGCCGCCGGGGCGGCCGCGGTGGCCACCAGCGAGGCGGCTCCGGCCCGCTTGCTCACCGCCAACGCCACCCCCCACACGCCGATGAGGATCACTCCCACCACCGGGGTCAGGACCAGCAACATCCCCCCGAAGGTGGCCACCCCCTTGCCCCCCTGGCGATAGCGGCCCAGCGGCAGGATGTGACCCACCACCGCCGCCGCCCCGCAGGCGGCCCCCACCAACTGGTCGGCAACGAGCAGCCCCAGCCCGGCGGCAATGACCCCCTTGCCCACGTCGCTGAGCAGGACCCACGCGGCCGGCCACCGGCCCGCCACCCGGTACACGTTGCTGGCCCCCGGATTGTTCGACCCCTCCCGCGTCGGATCATGCCCGGTGTAGCGGCCCACCAGCAGTGCGCCCGGAAACGTGCCCAAGGCATACCCGGCCAGGATGAGCACCCACGACCAGTCCACGGGCCGATATTACCGAAGCCGCCCGACGACGCTTCCGCCTCGGCCCGCCGGCGCCCGGATGGCCAGAAATCCGCCGTCGCTTCTATCCTCTCCCCGTGCCCGCCTACGACTACAACTGCCAAACCTGCGGCACCCGCTTCGAGGTCATCCAGTCGTTCTCCGAGGATTCGCTGGTCCACTGCCCCCAAGCCGACTCGATCGCCAGTCCTGCCGCCTGCACGCAGCCCGGCAAGGGCCTGGTGGCCAAGGTGTTCAGCGTGCCCAGCATCACCTTCAAGGGCGACGGCTTCTACCGCAACGACAGCCGGTCGGGGGCCAAGTCGTCCACCACCACGGGCTCCTCGGACACCTCGGACAACGGGGGCGGGGCCGACTCCTCCGACACCCCGAAGAAGGCCTCCGACAGCGACTCGTCATCGTCAACCAGCCCGGAGCCCGCGGTGGCCGCCTCGGGCTCTTCCGACGACTGACCCGCAGCGCGGCCATGCCCGAGATCGGCGTCATCGGCGGCACCGGTCTCTACTCCCTGCTGGAGAACGCGGTGGAAGTGGCCGGCGACGAGGCGTTCGGCCCGCCGTCGGGGCCGCTCAACATCGCCACGGTGGACGGCATCGAGGTGGCCTTCTTGGCCCGCCACGGCCCCGGGCACCGCTACCCGGCCCATCGGGTCAACTACCGGGCCAATCTGTGGGCCCTGCACCAGGTGGGGGTGCGGGCCGTCTTCGGCCCCAGCGCTTGCGGTTCGCTGCGGCCCGAGATGGCCCCCGGCCACGTGGTGGTGTGCGACCAACTGGTGGACCGCACCTCGGGGCGGGCCGACACCTACTTCGACACGGTGACCAACCACGTCTCCCTGGCCGACCCCTACTGCCCGGAACTCCGTGAGGCGCTGTTGGTTGCCGCTCGGGCCGAGGGCATGACGGCTCACGACGGGGGCACCATGACGGTCATCTCCGGGCCCCGCTTCTCCACCCGGGCCGAGTCCCGCTGGTTTCGCGACAACGGCTGGGACGTGGTGGGCATGACCCAGTATCCCGAGGCCGCCCTGGCCGCCGAGTTGGGCATCTGTTACGCCAACGCCGCTTTGGTCACCGACTACGACGCGGGGTTGGACGACGACCCCGGCGTGGCCCCGGTGACCCATGACGAGGTGTTCGAGTTCTTCGCCCAAAACCTGGACCGAATGCGAGCCCTGCTGTTCGGGGCCATCCGAGCGGTGGGCGACAACGTGCCCGACTGCTCCGACCGCACCAACGGCATCGCCCCGCCGCTCCCCTGACCCCTTCCCCTGGCCGGCATCGGCGGCTACGCTGAGCCCGCTTCCCCCACCGCACCCACCACGGTTGAATCATGCAGCCACGCCGAACGGCGGACAACGGGGACGAGACGGCCAACCAGCCCCTCACCTGGCGGGGATCCCTGCTCAGCCGACTGCCGGGCGGGCGGCGCAGCTACTGGATGGTGGTGGCCGCCGCCGCGGCCGTCACCGGACTGGCCGTGGCCATCGTGGCCGGACTGGCCGGGGGCGGGCCGTCGCTGGGACCACTGGTGCCCGTGGTGGTGGCCACCCGGCCCATCACCGCAGGCGAGCCGCTGGGACCGGACAACACCGAGGCCCGTCGCTACCCCGCCCAAACCCTGCCCCTCGACGCCATTGCCGCTCTGGGGGGCGACGAGGTGGCGTCAGCCGCCCTCTACCGCGGCGACGTGGTGACCATTCCCCGTTTGGGTGGGTTGCCCATCGGGGACCGCACCGAGGTGGCCGTTCCCGCCCACGCCGCCCTGCCACCGCTGGCACCGGGCGACCGGGTGGACGTGCTGGTCACCCTGCCGATCACCGAGGCCGACGGCACCCGGACCCAGGTCACCCTCACCGTGGCCCGTACCGCGGTGGTCACCGACAGCGCCGACCACGCCGTGACCATTGCCGTGACCGAGGACGAACTGCTCCCGGTGGCCTCCGCCGCCGTGCAGGGATCGATCACCCTGGCCCTGGTGCCGCCGGGGTGAGGGACTGACACCCATGACAAGCTTCGAGCGGGAAGCAGGCTCGCAACGGCCGTCGGGGTGACCGTCGGGCCCTCAGCGCACCGAGGCGGCGATCAGGGTGAGCACTGTGGCCGCCACCATCACCCGATACAGGGCGAAGGGGCCGAAGCTGTGACGGCGAACCAAGGCCAGCAACCCCTTGACGGTGGCGAACCCGGTGACCGCCGAGGCCACCGTGCCCCACAAGAACCCGGCGCGGGCATCGGCGGGAATGCCCGCCCACCCGCCGATGTCGATAAACGAGTAGAGGCCCGCCCCGGCGATCACCGGCAGGCTCATCAGCATGGCCAGCCGGGTGGCGGCCTCCCGGTCGAACCCCCGCAGTCGCCCGGCGGTCATGATCACCCCGGAGCGCGACACCCCCGGCTGCAGCGAGCACGCCTGGGCCAGCCCCAACGCCAGCGCGTCGCCCACCCCGAAGCCGCCCATCTCCCGCCCACCCTCACGGCGGCGGTCGGCCCACCACAGCAGCACCCCGAAGCCGGCCAGCATGACGGCGGTGAGCCACACGTGGTCGTCGGCCTCGTCGATGACCGATCCCAAGCCCACCCCCACCACCCCGGCGGGCACGGTGGCCAACACCAGGAGCCAACCCAGCCGGGCCTCGATGCTCAGGGGGCGATGTCGCCGGGCCGTGGCGCCCACCCCCTCGCGCAGCAACGCCACCACCTCGCGGCGCAGGCAGGCGGCCAGCCCCAGCAACGTCCCCAGATGGAGGGCCACGTCGAAGGCCCGCTTGAGGTCGTCTCGGCCCTCGAAGTCGTCCCAACCGGCCAGCCACGGGATGATCTGCAGGTGACCGCTGGAGGACACCGGCAGGAACTCGGTCAGCCCCTGGGCAATGCCCAGCAAGATGGCATGCAGGACCGACACGGCCCGGTACCTACCTGGGGCCCGCCGTCACGCCCCGGACATGGTGACTTCGGCCACCACCAGGGTGACGCCCGCCGAGCTCATGGGCAGCCAGGTGAGGTCGGACCCCACCGCGGTCACGTCCAGCAGCATGCGCTGCAGGGTGGAGGCGATGGTGATCTCCCGGATGGGCTCGGCCAACTGGCCGTTGCGAATGCGCAGCCCCTCGGCCCCGGTGGAGAAGTCGCCGCTCACCGGGTTGACGCCGGAGTGCAGCCCCGACACCCCCTGGATCAGCACCCCGTTGTCGATGCCGGCAATGAGTTCCGCCGGTGTACGGTCGCCCGGTACCAGCGACAGGGCCTGGCAGCCCACGCCGGGGGTGCCTGCGTAGCTCCGCACCGCCGACCCGGTGGACGCCGACCCGGAACGCCGGCCGGTGTAGCTGTTGTGCAGGAACCGCTCGAGCGTGCCCCCGCCGATGAGCTGGTTGCGGCGGGTGGCCAAGCCCTCGCCGTCGGCGTCGGTGGCCGAGAAGGCGGCCGGGTTGGTGGGATCGTCCACCAGGGTGACCGCACTGGCCGCCACCTGGTCGTCCAGCCGGTCGGCGAACAACGAGCGGCCCTTGAGCACCGCCTCGCCCGACAGGGTGCCGCCGATGATGCTGAGGAACTGGGCGGTGACCATCGGATCGAGCACCACGGTGACACGCTCGGTCGGAGGCTGGGTGGCCCCCAACATGCGGGTGGCCCGGTCCACCGCGTCGGTGGCCGCCTCCTCCACGCTCAAGGAGGCGGGCTCGCGGCCCACCGAGAATCCGAAACCGGTTTGCGTCTCGTCGCTTTCCGAGGCCAAGGAGTAGGCGGTGAGGTAGCACGATGTGTCCCGCCCCGAACTGCGTATGCCGGTGGTGGTGGCGATGGCGTCGGCCCCCACCACGTCGCCGTAGTCGGCCGACTCCACCCCCACGATCCGGGAATCGCCCGCCCGCACCGCCCGTTCCAGTTCGAGGGCCAGGTCGATCTTGGCCTCGGTGCCGAACGCCAACAGCGACTCGTGGTAGAGGTCGAGTTCCGGGTGGGTAACCCCGTCGGGCTCGGCCAACCCGAAGAACTCGTCGGGTGAGCCGAACCGGGCGTTGTCGCGGGCCTCGGCCAGGGTCTCCTCCAGCACGTCGGCATCCAGGGTGCCCGCGTGGGCGAAACCCTGGCGACCGTCGGTGATGACCCGGATGCCCACCCCCTGCGACTCGGCCACCGAGAGCGATTCGATCTCCCCCTCGTAGACCCGCACGTCAGTTTCCCGGCTGTGGCCCACCACCGCTTCGATCTGCTCGCCAGGGCCACCCCAGCCCACGATCCGCTCGGCGATGGCCAGTAGCTCCTCGGGGTTCACCGGCCTGGCCTGCCGCCGTCGCTCACGCCGCCGCGGTCCCGCCGATGGTCATCGACGCCACCCGCAGGGTGGGGGTGCCGTCGCCCACGGGCACACCCTGGCCGTCCTTGCCGCAGGTGCCCGGCGACCCCATGGCGAAGTCGTTGCCCAGCACCTCGATGCCGGCCAGCACCTCGGGGCCGTTGCCGATGAGGTTGCCCTCCCGGATGGGGGCGCCGATCTTGCCGCCCTCGATCAGGTAGGCCTCGTTCATGCCGAAGACGAAGTCGCCGGTGGCGGTGTTCACCTGGCCACCGCCCAGGTGGGCCACGTACACCCCCCGGTCGGTGGCCGCGATGATGGCCTCGGGATCCTCGGTGCCGTTGGCCAGGTAGGTGTTGGTCATCCGCACCATGGGGAGATGCTGGTAGCTCTGGCGGCGCCCGTTGCCCGAACTCTCCCGCCCCTCCTTGCGGGCCCGCAGTTGGTCCCACATGTAGTCGGTGAGCACCCCGTTCTCGATCAGCACGTTGCGCTGGGCCGGGCGGCCCTCGTCGTCGATGGCAAACGCTCCCCACTCCCGGGCCATGGTGCCGTCGTCGATGAGGGTCACCTCGGGGTGGGCCACCTGCTCGCCCACCCGGTCGCGGAACACCGAGGCCTGCTTGGCCACCAGGTCGGCTTCCAGGCCGTGGCCGCACGCCTCGTGGAACAACACACCGCCGCCGCCGGGACCGATGACCACCGGCAGGGAGCCGCTGGGCGCGGGCTGGGCGGTGAGCTTGGTCAGGGCCCGCCGGGCCGCCGTGCGGGCCAATGACGCCACCTCGTACTCGTCGAACAGCTCGAAGCCCACCGGTCGGCCCACGCTCTCGTAGCCGGTCTGCATGCCGGTGTCGCCCACGGCCACGCAGGTCACCGCGAATCGGGTGCGCACCTGGTCGTCGCCGGCCAAGAGCCCGTCGCTGTTGGCCACCAGGATGCGGCGGCGCCCGTCGGCGTAGCGGGCCGACACTTGGGAAATGGCCTTCCCGGAGGCTCGGGCGGCTTCGTCGGCCCGGCCCAGCAGCTCCACCTTGGCCGCCTTGGCCACCGTTTCGGGCAGCACCTCCACCTGGTGGGGTGCGGGGGCTTCCACCCGGTCGAGGGCCACCAGCCGTTGACCCCCGCCCCCGCCCCGAGCGGCCGCAGCCGCCGCCCGGGCCGCTTTGGACAAACCGGTCTCGCTCAGATCGGAGGTGTGGGCGAAGCCGGTGGTGTCCCCCACCATCACCCGAATGCCCGCCCCCCGGGTGCGCCCCGAGATCAGCTCCTCCACCTTGCCGTCGTCCAGGTACGCCGACGACGACCGACGATCCTCCACGAACACCTCGGCGAACTCCCCGCCGGTGGCCATCGCCACGGCCAGGGTGTCGGCCACCACAGACTCATCAATCACCGCCTCAGCGTACCGCCTCCCCTCCCCGTTGCTCACCCCAGGTTGGAGCGGCGGGGGTAGGCATGTTCGGGGTCGCAGATGACGTTCACCAGGTAGGGCACACCGGCGTCGAGGGCCCGCTGGAGGGCGGGGGCGATGTCGTCGGGCCGGTGCACCGTCTCCCCGGCACCGCCGAGGGCGGCCACCACTTGGTCGTAGCGGCAGCCCGGCTGGAGATCGGCGGCCACGTCGTAGCCGTAGATTTGGCGCATGGGGTGTTTCTCCAGGCCCCAACAGCCGTTGTTGCCCACCACGATGGCCACCGGCAACCGGTGGCGCACCAGCGAGTCGGCGTCCATCAGGGAGAAGCCGGCCGCCCCGTCGCCCAACAGCAGCACCACCTGGCGGTCGGGGTGGACCACCCGGGCGGCCAGGGCGTAACCCAATCCGGTGCCCAAGCAGCCGTAGGGGCCGGGGTCCAGCCAGTGACCGGGCCGGTACGACGACACGAACCGCCCGGCGTAGGACACGAAGTCGCCGCCGTCACCGATGACCACCGCGTCGCGGTCCAGCACCCGGCGCAGCTCCCCGTACACCCGCGTGGGCAGGATCGGATCGGCGGCGGCCAGCAGGACGGCTTCCTCGGACGCTCGGGCGTCCTCCTCGGCCTCCCGAAGCCGCGTCACCCACCGGTGGCGCTCTGCGGGGTCGGCCGGGGCGGGCCCGTTGGCCAGCGCCGACATCATCTTGGTCAGGTCGCCCGCCAGCGACGCCGCGGGCTGGGCATGGCCCGACACCGACTCGGCGCTGTCGGTGAGGTGCACCACCTGGGCGTCGCCGAACCGACCGAACGACAAGCGGAAGTCCAGCGGGGTGCCCGCCACGATCACCAGGTCGGCGTCGGTGCGCAACAGCCCCCGAGTGCGGCTGAAGAACAGCTCGTGGTCGGCGGGCAGACACCCCCGCCCCAGCCCGTTGGCGAACGTGGGCAGTCGCTGGGCCTCCACCCACCCGGTCAACGCCTCCCAGGCGCCGTCCCAGTACACGTCGGAGCCCACCATCACAGCCGGGCGGCGGGCGGCGGCCACCAGGGCGGCCACCTGCTCGATCCCCTCGGCGTCGGGGGCCGCGCCCCCCGGCAGGGGCTCGTCGGGCACTGTGCCCTCGCCCTCGGCGAACAGCACGTCCATGGGGTAGTCCACGAACACCGGCCCCCGGTGGGGGGTCATGGCCGCCTGCGCAGCCCGGTAGGTGACCTCGGCCAGGTCGTCGCCCCCGGCAGCGGTGAGCGACCGTTTGGTGACCGGGGCCAGGATGGGCACGTGGTCCAGCTCCTGCAGCGAGCCCGATCCCCAGCGGGCCTCCGGCGCCCGCCCGCCCAACACCACCACCGGCGCCCCGTTGAGCCACGCGGTGGTGACCGCGCTCACCGAGTTGGTCACCCCCGGCCCGGCGGTCACCGCCGCCACCCCCGGCCGCCGGGTGAGCTTGGCCAGGGCCTCGGCGGCGAACACCGCGGTCTGCTCGTGGCGGACGTCGTAGAGGGCGACGTCGCCCCGTTTCACCGCCGCGTCGTACAGCGGGAAGATGTGGCCCCCCGACAGGGTGAACAGCTCCTGCACACCGAAGGGCGCCAGGGCCGCCAGCACCTGATCGCCCCCGTGGCCCATGACTTCTCTTGCCGGCATTCGCCTCACCGTAATATCCAACGGGCTGCGTCGGGACAATAGCCTTGGCCGGATGACCCCGAGGCCGCCTCCGACTGCGACGCGTGCCCAGAACCAGGCCACCGCCGCCACCGGCGGCCTGGGAACGACCGACAAGCACCCCGTACGCCGGATGCTCGGCGTGGTCATGCGGGTGGGCATCAGCGGGGTGCTGTTGGTGCTGTTGATCTGGCGGGCCCCGTCGTTCGACGCCGACGAAATGTGGCCCGACTTCAATTCGGCCACCCCCTTCTGGCTGGTGGCCGCGTTCGCCCTCACCGTGGCCGGCAACGTGGTGGCCACCGCCCGGTGGTACGAGGTGGCCTCGGCCCTGGGACTGCGGGTGAAGCCCCGGCGCTTGTTCTCCCACTACATGGCGGGAATGTTCATCTCCAATTTCGTCCCCACCACGGTGGGGGGCGACGTGTTGCGCATGACCCGGCTGGCCAACGACACCGACGACGGCCCCCACAGCTTCGCCTCGGTGCTGCTGGAGCGGCTGAGCGGCTGGATCGTGCTGCCGGTGTTCACCTTGCTCGGGCTGGCCCTGGACGAGGAGCTGCGGGGGCTGGGCGCCCCCACCCGGGTGGCGGCCAGCACCGCCGGACTCACGCTGCTGGCCTTGGTGCTGATCCTGATCCTGGTGGGCAACCAACGCTTCGGCCGATGGGTGAGCAAGCACAACGGTTGGGTCCGCTTCGTGAACGGGCTGCACACCGGCATCGACGAGCTGCGGGCCAAGCCCCGCGACGCCGGCCGGGTGCTGCTCACCGCCTTTGCCTACCAGGCGGTCATGCTGACCGCCGCCGGGTGCGCGGCCAAGGTGGTGGGCATCAACGGGCTGGGACCCACCGAGTTGATGGCCTTCATTCCGGCCATGCTCATCATCCAGGTGCTGCCCATCTCCCTGGGCGGGCTCGGACTCCGGGAAGGGGCCCTGGTGCTGTTCCTCCACGAGCTGGGGGTCATCGACGAACGGGCCATCGCCATGGGACTGCTGCTCTATTTCCTGACCGTGGCCGGCAGCCTGATGGGGCTGCCGACTTTGGTGTTCGGCGGCCGCCGATGGCAAAAGGCGGCGCGTTCCCGCCGGGCGCCCTGAACGACCCCACTAGCGCGCTCCCGCCTTGAGCACCGAGACCCGTCCATCCCGCCAGGGCCGACTGCGGCCCCGCTGGTACCTGGAGTTGGCGGTCATCGGGGCCTTCTACGGCATCTACTCCTGGGTGCGCAACCAGTTCGGGTCGGCGGCGGTGTCGCCGTCAGAGGCCCAGGCCAACGCCGAGCTGGTCATCGACTGGGAGCGCAGCATCGGGCTGTACTTCGAGCGCGACCTGCAGGATCTGTTCATCGGCTGGGTGTCGTTCATCCAGTTCTGGAACCTGTTCTACGGCCTCTTCCACTTTGCGGTCACCGCCATCACCCTCATCTGGCTCTACTACCGGTTTCCCCGGCACTACCCGTTCTGGCGCACCACCGGACTGTTGACCACCGGGTCGGCCCTGGTGGGCTTCGCCCTGTTCCCGCTGATGCCGCCCCGCCTGCTGTCCGTGGGAGGCACCTACGGCGGCGACCTGCCCGACACCGGCTACGTGGACACGGTGGCCGACCTGGGCGGGCTGTGGTCGTTCACCTCGGGAGCGGCCGAGCAGCTCTCCAACCAGTACGCGGCCATGCCCAGCCTGCACTTCGCCTGGAGCCTGTGGTGCTTCCTGGCCCTGCGCAAGCACCTCACCAACCCGGTGGCCAAGTGGTCCCTGGCCGCCTACCCGTGGCTCACCCTGTTCGCCATCGTGGTGACGGCCAACCACTACTGGATCGACGCCGTCGGGGGGCTCGGCGCGCTGGGGGTGGGCTGGGCCGCGGCCAAGGGCTACCACCGGCTGCGGGACCGCCGGTAGGCTCATTTGCAGTCTCGAATCGACTCGTACCAGGTGGTGTGGCCGACGGCGCTCCGGGCGACCGCTCCGGGCTATCGCCCCGGTCGATTCCGCGGTTAGCCTGGATACCCCCAAGCAATGGGAAGGGACATGGATACCAGTCTTCTTGAGAGAATCACCTGCCCCGCCGACCTTCGCCGTCTGGACGCCGACGAACTGGGCGAGCTGGCCGAGGAGATCCGCCAGTTCATCGTGGAGACGGTCCAGGCCACCGGTGGCCACCTGGGCTCCAACCTGGGTGTGGTGGAGTTGACCCTGGCCCTGCACCGGGTGTTCGACTCGCCCCGGGACATCATCCTGTGGGACACCGGCCACCAGGCGTACGTCCACAAGATGCTCACCGGGCGGACCGGGGACTTCAAGACGCTGCGCCAGCCGGGAGGGTTGTCGGGCTACCCCAGTCGGGAGGAGTCCCCCCACGACTGGATCGAGAACAGCCACGCCTCCACCGTGCTGGGCTACGCCCACGGGCTGGCCACCGCCCAGCAGGCCTCGGGGGGCGACCAGCGACGGGTGATCGCGGTGGTGGGCGACGGCTCCCTCACCGGGGGGGTGGCCTTCGAGGGGCTGAACAACCTGGGGCACTCGGGCCGCAGCGTGACCATCGTGCTCAACGACAACGGTCGGTCCTACGCCCCCACCATCTCCCGATTGTCGGAAAGCCTCATCCGGGTGCGCATGGATCCCCGCTACATCCGCACCGACAACCAGCTCCGCAAAGTGCTGAAGGACATTCCCTGGGTGGGCAACCTGGCCGGACGGGCCCTGGGGGCCACCAAGGCGGCGGTGCGGGAGATGTGGGAATCCCGCACGTTCTTCGACGAGCTGGGTATCCGCTACTTCGGGCCCTTCGACGGACACGACCTGGCCGAACTGGAACGGGTGTTCGGTCGGGTGGCCGGGCTGGACGGGCCCTGCCTGGTCCACGTGCTGACCCAGAAAGGCCGGGGCTACGCCCCCGCCGAGAACGACCCGGTCAAGAACATGCACGACACCTCCTACGCCAAGCCGGGGAGCTACACCGAGGCGTTCACCGAGGCCCTGATCAAAGAAGCCGAGTCCCGCCCCGACCTGGTGGCCATCACCGCGGCCATGCCCGACTCCACCGGTCTTCTGCCCTTCTCCGAACGCTTCCCCGATCGGTGCATCGACGTGGGCATCGCCGAGCAGCACGCCGTCACCGCGGCGGCGGGCATGGCCATGGGCGGTCTGCGCCCGGTGGTGGCCATCTACTCCACCTTCTTGACCCGAGCCATGGATCAGGTGAACCTGGACGTGGGCCTCCACGGCCAGCCGGTGGTGTTCTGTTTGGATCGGGCGGGCATCACCGGCGACGACGGCCCGTCCCACCACGGCGTGCTCGACATGGTGTTGCTCACCAAGGTTCCGGGCATGACCGTGCTGGCCCCGTCGTCCTACCAGGAACTCCAGCAGATGCTGCACGACGCCCTGGAGATCACCTCGGGGCCGGTGGCCCTGCGCTGGGCCAAAACGGCGGCGCCCTGGGTGTCCGAGGACCAGGTGGGCTACGGCCTGCGGGGCCGCAAGGTCCGAGAGGGTACCGAGGTGTGCCTGTTGGCCGTGGGCAAGATGCTGGCCCCCGCCGTGGAGGCGGCCGAGGCGCTGGAGGCCGAGGGCGTGTCGGCCACCGTGTGGGACGTGCGCTGCGTGAAGCCCCTCGACGAGGACATGCTGGCCGACGCCGCCGGCCACCGGGCGGTGGTCACCATCGAGGACGGTTGGCGCGAAGGCGGGGCGGGCAGCTCCGTCGCCGACCGGCTGGCCCATTCCGGTCGCGAGGGCCCGGTGCCCGCCATCCGGGTGCTGGGCGTGCCCAACCAGTACATCCCCCACGGCAAGCCCGACGAGATTCTGGCCGACTGCGGTCTCGACCCCACCGGCATCGCCACCGCCGCCCGCCAAGCCCTCGGGGATTGACAACCGGCCCGCGGGCTCACCACGATGCTCCCACGAGTGCATGGGCCGCGGTGACGACTCCGGCTACGAGTCGCTGAATCGACGCAGGACTTCTTTGACCGAATCTCCGTAGGCGGCCAGTTTGGCGGGACCGATACCGCGGACGGCCCGCAGCCCGGCATCGGTGGTGGGTCGGCGGGTGGCCAATTCGATGAGGGTGGCGTCGCCGAACACGATGTACGCGGGCACGTCGTCGGCCCGGCTGCGTTGGAGCCGCCAGGCCTTCAACGCGTCGAAGGCGGCCGCGCCGACAGGATCGGTGGGCGGTTGTCGGTTCGGGCGCCGGGCTGCCGCGGCCGCCGGCGGTTTGGTCGTCTGACCTGAACCCCCGGCCCTTGGCGTGGAGTACACGGCCGAGTCTGCAGCCCGTTCCGGTTCCGACGGAGGCTGGTAGCGGGTGACCAATTCGTCGGCGAATTCGGTGGGTGGGTCTCCGCAGATGAGCGTGACCGATTCCGAGCAGCGGGTGATGGCCACGTGGAACACCCGTCGCTCCTCTTCGAGGTCGCCGGCCAGGCGATGGGGCATCAATCCCTTCGACGCCTCGTACACGATCACATGGGGCCATTCCCGTCCCTTCACCCGGTGAACCGTGGCCAGTTGGACGCCGCTGGTGCCGGGATCAACCTCGTGTTCGTCGGAGAGCCATCCGGCCAGCCACCCCCGGAACCCCACCGGGTCGGGGTGCAGGTGGGCCACCGAGATGAGGGCCCGTAGGTCGTCACCGTGCGCCGACCGGTCCACCGAGCGACGGGAGGCGTCCAGTCGGGTGTCGAGGCTGCCGCCGAGACCCAACTCGTCCCGCACGGTTTCCAGCAACACTTGCGTCGTGGCACCGCCGTCTCCGTCGGCCTTCGTCCACAACCGCCTCACATCGTCGGCGAACTCTCCCACTTTGTTCGACGTGCGTTCATCCTTGATTCGATCGGCCAAGGCCTTGATCTGGGAGATGCTCCGCTGCTCGGCAATCCACTCGATGACCCGAGGAGAAATGCCTCGGGGAGGACGACGAGCCGCCGCGGCCAGCGCTCGGGCGGGAAGGGCGCGCTCGGGGGCGGTGGCAATGTCCAGCCAAGCCAGGGCGGCCGCCACCCCGGTACGGTTCAAGAACATGGGGCCCACCGGCTGGTTGGCCGGTACCCCCAACTCGCCGAGGACGATCTGGGGAACCAACAGCGTGCTGTTCACCCTGGTCAACACGGCCAGGTGGCGGGGATGAGCGCCCTCCTGCAACAGGGACTCGACAACCCGCCGCAGCTCCGGGGCCCCGTTGGCGGTGTTTCTCACCGTGATGGCTGCACGCGATCCCCCCACCGGTTTGGTCGCCAGCCCACCGCCATGGGCCTGTCCAACCGTGATCGCCGAACCAGCGGGGTCGTGGCGCAGGGGGGACGAGGTGATCTGCTTTTCGATTCGGCGGCGGTTGTGGCTGAGCAGGTTCGAGGCCGCGCCCACCACTTCGGGGGGACAGCGGTAGTTGACGTGCAGCTCATGGCGCTGCGCACCGGGAAAGTACTTGCCAAAGTCGATGAGCCACTCGGGGGAGGCGCCGGAGTAGCCGTAGATGGTCTGGTCGTCGTCACCCACCCCGAAGACGTCGGAACGGGGACCGGCCAGCAGCCGCACCAGCAGGAGATGCGCCGGCGTGAGGTCCTGAAACTCGTCCACCAACAGCAGGCCGCACACCCGCCGGGCCGCGGCCCGGGCCTCGGGATCGCTCAGCAAGATGTCGATGGCCCGGATGATCTGCTGGTCGAAGTCCACCAGTCCTTGCGCATCGAGGGTCTCCACGTAGTGCGGGGCGATCACCGAGAAGTCGGGTACGTCGGGATGAAAGTCGCGTTCGACCTCTTCGGGATTCCGCAATCCCAGCCGGGACGAGCCCAGCGCCTCCAGCCAGGGAGCAAGTTGGTCGGTCATGGCTCGCCGTTTGCGGCGGACCATCCCGTCGAGCAGGTCCCGCACCCCCCGTTCATCAACCACTTCCACCCGGTGGTGATGGCGAGGCCGGGCAAACGGTCCGGTGCCGTTGCACACGGCCAAGGCCAGGCTGTTCAGCGTGCGGACCTGCAGGCCGGGGATGTCCACCGTGCGTTCCTGCATCTCCGCCCGGGCCCGCACGTTGAACGCCACCAGGCATACCGCCCGGGGATCCACACCCAAGTGGCGCACCAAATGGCGGGCCCGCTCGGTGAGGACACGAGTCTTGCCCGACCCGGCAGGGGCCACGATGCAGGCGGGCCCTCCCCGATGGCCCACCGCCGCCCGTTGGTCGTCGGCCAGATCAGCTTGAGGAGAAGTCGCAGTGGCCACGGCCAGGCTGCCGACGGCCACATTGGCCGCCGGGATCACCCCGAGGCCGCCGGAGCCCAGTTCTTCCGGCCCGAAGGCGTCGAGGGGACCGCCGTCGCACCACGCCGGGCCTCCGTCGGTGATCACGTCGCCGGGCCCACCCGGGGCTGAGGGCCGCCCCCCTGCCTCCACGGCGAGGCGGAGCGGCTCGAATGAGAGGGGACCAGGGTCGCGTCCGTCCACCGCATTGGCCATGAGCAGATGACGGAGCACCTCGGCGGTCATGGTCAATCCCGGCGAGAGGTCCCACCACGAGGTGTGCATCACCGGATCGGCCAGGGGCACATCGCCGTCCACCTCGATCACCAACGGGATGCGCTCCACCCATATCCGCCGCAGTTCCCGCATCGCTTCGAGACGGGGTTCGGAGGGGCGAACCGTCAGCCGTCGACAATCCCCCCACTCCTCGGGCGCCTCCTGCCCCGGCCGTACCAAGACGCTCCGCCCCAGGGAGACCGGTCCCCTCACCTCGCCCCCACAGAGGGCGCGGTTCCCGCCCCGCGTGCCGGCACGGGCACACCGGACCTCTCACCACGCCGTCGGCAACGGCCGCAGGAGGACAACGGCTAGTTGCGGATGAGGGTGCCGGGGCGGGCGCCGGTGGTTTGTCCGTTTCGGAAAGTCACCTCGCCCGCACAAATGGTGGCGTCGTAGCCGCTGGCGGTCTGCAGTAGGCGTCGGGCGCCGGTGGGCAGGTCTCCCACCATCTCGGGCAGGTCCAGGCGCAGGCCCTCAAGGTCGATGACGTTGATGTCGGCACGCTTGCCGGTGTCGAGGACGCCCCGATCGTCGAAGCCGTACAGCTCGGCCGGCTCGGAGGTGAGCATCTTCACCGCCTCGGCCACCGACAGCTTGGGCCCTCGACGGCGGTCGCGCACCCAGTGCTCGAGCATGAACGTGGGCAGACTGGCATCGGAGATCACCCGGCAATGGGCCCCTCCGTCGGCCAGTCCGACCACCGACATGGGGTGCACCATCATCTCCCGCAGGTCCTCCAGATCGCCGTGGCGATAGCCGGTGAAGAACACCTGGAGCATGCCCCGTTCGCACATCAGGTCGTACAGCAACCCCAGCCGGTCCTCATCGGTGCGGTCGGCCATGGCGGCCACCGACTGGGACGGGTCGGGTTCGAACACCGGGCCACCGTCGAACGGGAACGTGGCGTGCAGGGAGTGCCGCAGGATGCCCATGGCCGGATCGCCTGGGATGTCCTCGGCCAGGATCTCCGTCCGCACCTCCGGGCGACGAAGCTCCACCAGCCGCTCCTCCAGCGGGAGGTGGTCGTGTCGACGGTACGCGGACCGCTTGGCGAACGGATTGAACTGGTCCCACCCGGCCAAGAGCCCACCGGGCCGCCCCTGCACCTGGGGAACCAACTTGGCTCCCGCCGCGTTGGCTTGCTCCACCAGCTCCATCTGCCGACGCCACTGATCGGGATTGGCGTGAACCTGGACCATGGTGAAGGTGATGGCCCGCCCGGCCTCCTCGCTCAGCCTGCGGAACAGCTCCACCTCCCGAATGGGGGCGTCGGGATCCTCGCCCATCGAACCGGCGGGCACCACCTCCACCAGGGATCGGCCGGACAGCTCGTCCATCATGGCGGCCAACTCCCGGTGGTCGGCAAACGTGCCCGGCACCGGCACCCCCGACAACGAGGTGTGCAGCGGCAGCCGATTGGTGGAGAAGGCCACCGCCCCGGCTTCGGTCCCCTCGGCCACGATGCGGGCCATCTCGGCCAGTTCGGTCTCGGTGGCCGGGCCGGTGGTCGCCCCTCGATCCCCCATCACGTAGGCCCGGACCGCCCCGTGCGGCACCTGGGCGGCCACGTCAATGGTGCGCCCCAGCCGTTCCAGCTCGTCCAGGTACTCGGGGAACGTCTCCCATTGCCAGGTGATTCCCTCCGAGAGGGCCGCACCGGGGATGTCCTCCACCCCCTCCATCAATTCGATGAGCCAGCCGTGGCGACTGGGATCGGCGGGGGCGAACCCCACCCCACAGTTGCCCATCACCGCGGTGGTGACCCCGTGCCACGCCGACGGGGCCATGATCGGATCCCACGTGGCCTGTCCGTCGTAATGGGTGTGGACGTCCACAAAGCCGGGGGTCACGTGACGACCGGTGGCGTCGATGACCTCGGCAGCGTCGGCGTCGATTCGGCGTTCGATGGCCGCCACCCGCCCCTCGGAAACGGCCACGTCGGCTTGAAAGGGGGCCGCCCCGGTTCCGTCCACCACGGTGCCCGCACGGATCAACAGATCAATCATGGCGCCATTCTGTCAGGCGCCGGCGACCACACCGGGGCCGAGGCCCGGACCTCGCGGTCGCGGCCGGCCGACGTGCTCAGGTGCGGGCGAAGTAGGGGTTGTCGCCCGCGGCGTGGTCGGTGGCGTCCACCACGTCGGTGATCTGGGGGATGGCTTCGGTGATCATCACGGTGATGCCCTCCCGCAGCGTGGCCTGGCTCATGGCGCAGCCCTGGCAGCCCCCGCCCATGGTGATGTAGGCGGTGGCCCCGTCCACCCCCAACAGGGTGGCGAACCCCCCGTGGGAGGCCAGCGATGGGTTGATGTGCTGATCGAGAAGCTGCTGGAGCTGCTCGGGGACGGTGCCGGAGAGTTCCAGATCGGCCCCGGCCAACAGATCGGGTTTGTTGGGATTGCGGATGACCAGCCCGCCCTGCATGGGGTTGTTGGGCAAATCCAGGGTGGCGCCGGTCAGCGACTCCACCGAATCCTCCGGGATCATCACGGTGAGATCGTCGACCGTGATGTGGCGGTGGCCCTCGGCACAGTTGGCGATCTCCTCGAAGGCCAGGTCGTAGGTGTAGTCGGCACCGCTGGTGCCGGTGATCTCGATGCGCAGGCCGAGGGCCTGCGGATCATCCTCGTTGTCACGGATCTCGAGCACCTTGGCAACTGCTGCTTCGGTGACCTCGAACAGTTGGGCTTCAATGGTTTCGCTCACGTCGGCCAGCCTACCCGAGGCGAGCCCCGGCCACCACGGCTCGGACACCGGTTTGGCGCCCGGCGGATCAGCCGAGTCGGATGCGGCCTCGGATTGGGGCCCGATGGATCAGCCGCGGCGGATGCGGCCCCGCAGGGACCGGAAGGCCAGCGTTTGCGCGAGTAGGGCCACCGAGCCCACGGCCAGCAGGGCCCGAGCCAACGCCCAGCCGTCCCAACCGGTGAACAGCGAGCGCATGCCCTCCAGGGCGTACGTCATGGGATTGAACCAGGTGATGGCGGCCAGCCAGTCGGTCATCACGTCGCGGCTCACCCAGGCAGTGGTCAAGAACATGAACGGGAAGAACAGCAGGAAGCTGGAGTTCACCGCCGAGGGATTCCCGGTGCGCAGGGCAATGGCGTAGGGGAAGCCGGTGTAGGCCAGCCCCCACAGGGCCCCGAAGAGCACGAACACCACCAGGCCCAGGAACCCGGTGGCCCCGAAGCTCACGCCGATCACAAAGCCCACCACGATCACCGGGATCGCCATGACCATGAACAGGGTGAAGTCGGCCACCATCAGGCCCAGCAGCAGGGCGTAGCGATTGATCGGGGTCATCAGCAGGCGGTCGAAGTAGCCCTCGGAGATGTCGATCACCAGCGAGTTGGCCCTCGACATGCCGGTCACCGCGGTCATGATGGCCACCGGCAACTGGAAGGCCTTGTAGTCGATGCCCGTCACCGATTGATCCACCAGATTCTGGATGGCGCCGATGGTCACCACCAGGAAGAACAGGGGGATCACCATGGCGGGCAGGATGGCCTCAAGATCCCGGGGCAGCAGCCGCAGCGCCCGGTTGGACACCGACGCCATGTCGCGGAAGAAGCCCGACGGTTGGGCCCGCACCACGTCGGCCGGATTCGAAGCAGTAGCAGCAGTGGGGGCGGTGGCGGTCATTCCTCCACCTCGATCCGGGCGCCGGTCAACTCCAGGAACACGTCGTCCAGCGTGGTGGGGTGGATCGACAATTCGATCACCTCGACGCCCGCGGCCGCCAGCGCCACCGCCACCGGGCTGACCACCGAGGCCCCGTCACCGGTGGCCGCGCTCACCTCGTTGCCGTACACCTCGGTGCTGGTAATGCCCGCCACCGTTTCGACGGCCTGCCGGGCGGTGTCGGGATCGCCCGCCACCCGGGCCACCACCACGTCGGACCCCACCGTGCGCTTGAGTTCGTCGGGGGTACCCTCGGCCACCAGGCGGCCCTCGTTGAGGATGCCCACCCGATGGGTCAAGGCGTCGGCCTCCTCCAGGTACTGGGTGGTCAAGAAGATGGTCATGCCCAGTTCCCGGTTCAAGCGGCGAATCTGCTCCCACACGGTGGCCCGGCTGATGGGGTCGAGGCCGGTGGTGGGCTCGTCCAGAAACAGCACCTCGGGGTTGTGCATCAGGGCGGCGGCCAGGTCCAAGCGGCGCTTCATGCCTCCCGAGTAGGTGGACACCCGGCGGTCGATGGCGCCCATCTCCAGCAGGGGGGCCAACTCGTCGATGCGGCGGTTGATGGCGGGCTTGGCCAACCCGTAGTAGCGGCCCTGGAGGGTGAGGGTCTCCCGCCCGGTGAGCTTGCCGTCCAGCGCGGCGTCCTGCAGGGCCACCCCGATGCTCAACCGCACCAGATCACCCTGGGCGACCACGTCGTAGCCCGCCACCGAGGCCGTACCCGCGGTCATCGTGGCCAACGTACACAGCATCCGCACCGCCGTGGACTTGCCCGCGCCGTTGGGCCCGAGAAAGCCGTAGACCTCGCCCGCGTCCACCTCGAGGTCGAGCGAGTCCACCGCCACCACGTCGCCGTAGGTGCGGCGCAGCCCACGGGCGGAGATTGCAGGAGGCACGGCGGTCAATGCTACCAACGCCATCGGCCCTTCACCGCGGCTGCTGCTTCATGGCTGTCGCCGCTCGATGGGATAACCTCGTCGCCGATGTCGCAAGCAATCAGCACCCCGGTGAGCTACGAAACGGCCGGGGAGGTCGCCCTGGTCCGACTGGACGACGGCAAGGTGAACGCCCTGTCCCACGAGGTCATCACCGCGTTGCACCAGGCGCTCGACCGGGCCGAACAGGAGGCCAAGGTCGTGGTCATGATCGGCCGGCCGGGCACGTTCAGCGCCGGATTCAACCTCAAGATCATGCAAGCCGGACCCGAATCGGCCCGCGATCTGTTCCGAGCGGGCATGGACCTGTTCCTCCGGCTGTACGAATTTCCCATCCCGGTGGTGGCCGCCTGTACGGGGCACGCCTTGGCGGCCGGGGCCATCTGGTTGATGAGTTGCGACGTGCGCATCGGTGCCGACGTGGACGCCAAGATCGGGCTGAACGAGGTCGCCATCGGCATGGTGTTGCCCCCGTCGGTGGTGACGTTGGCCCGCGACCGGCTGTCGGTGCGCCACGTCCAGGCTTCGGTGCTGCTGGCTCGGTTGTTCTCGCCGGCGTCAGCCGCCGATGCCGGCTACTTGGACCGGGTGGTGCCCCCCGAGGACGTGGAGGACGCCGCCTTGGCCGAGGCCGCCGGGCTGGCCGAGGGGCTCTCACTGGCGGCGTTCGCCGGCACCCGTCAGGTGATCCGCGGTCCGGTGGCCCAGTCGATCCGCCAGATGCTCGACGGCGACACCCGGTCGTTCACCGTCGGCCTGTCCTGAGGAGCGGGGCCATGAGCGGCGGTCGCCCACCCATTGGACGCCGAGGAAAGCGCCGAGGAAGGCAACGCGCAGGAGGAGGGGAAACATGAGCGATCCGGTCGTCGGTCTGTTGGAAGAAGTGTGGGCGTCCATCGGGAGCTTGGGCGCCGACTTGAGCGAGGAGCAGTGGGACACCCCCACCGAGTGCCCCGGCTGGTCGGTGCGTGATCAGGTGAGCCACATCATCGGCATCGAGCAGATGCTGCTCGGCGTGGACACCGAGCCTCCCGTCGCCGAGGGCGGGCTCGACGGGATCGCCGCCTTCAACGAAGCGCAGATCGCCCCCCGGCGGGGGCGTCCCGGGGCCGAGGTGCTGGCCGAGATGCGCGACGTCTGCGCCCAACGGTTGGAGATGCTGCGGACACTACCGGCGGAGAAATGGGACGAGGTGGGCTTCACCCCCATCGGCGAGGCCCCGTACCGCACGTTCATGCAGATCCGGGTGTTCGACTGCTGGGTCCACGAACAGGACATGCGCCGAGCCCTGGGCATCCCCGGCCACCTGGGCGGCCCGGTGGCTCAGCACTGCCTCGACTGGCACGCCCGCAACATGGGCTACGTGGTGGGCAAGAAGGCGGGCGCCCCCGACGGCACCACGGTGGTGTTCGACGTGGACGGCGACGCCGACGGCCCTCGGGCGGTGGCGGTGACCGACGGACGGGCCAAGCTGTCCGCGGTGCCCGCCGACCCCACCGTCACCGTGCATGCCGACGTGGACACCTACAACGCCGTGTGCTGCGGGCGCACCGACCCCGCCGGCGCCCTGGCCGACGGGCGGGTGACGCTTTCCGGCGACCAGGACCTCGGCCGGCGGGTGGTCTCGGCCCTCCCCTACGTCACCTGACCCCGGCCACGGTTCGCCACCCCGTCGCCCACTCCGTCCAGCACCTCCCGGTCGTCGTTGTGGCTGTGGGTGAAACCCAGTTGGCGCTCGGTGGCAATGGTGGCCTGCGACCGGAAGGCCAGGACGTAGGCCCGGCGGAACCCACCGGTGAAGTTGCCCCCCGAGCCGTGCATCACCCGCTCATTGTGAACGGTGACGTCACCGCGAGAGATCGGCACCGGCACCACCTGATCGTCGGGCAGGAGTTCGGTCCCCAGCGCGTGGGATTCACCGCGATCACCGTATTGGGGTTGGTGGGGTCGTAACGCCGCTTCCTCGACCGTGCCGGGCACAAAGCGCATGCAGCCGTTGTCGAGCGTGGAGTCGTCGATGGCCAACCACAGGGTGGCGGTTCGGGTGTCGGGCGTGTTCGGCCAATAGGCCAGGTCTTGGTGCCAGGCGAACACGGCGTCGTGCTTGTAGGGCTGCTTGGCCAGCAGTTGGTCGTAGTCGATGGCCATTCCCTCACCGCACAATTGGGTGCTGACCGAAGCAGCCCGCCGCTCGAACACGTTGTTCTGCCATTCGGGGTGGTAGCGGCGGGGCAACATCACGTTGATGATGGAGAAGTCGGCAGGATCACGCCCGTAGTCACCCGCCATGTCGCAGTAGTCCTTTCCGGGTACCTCGATCTCACGGCGCAGAAACCGGTCGTACACCACCTCCAACTCGGCCACTTCCGCTTCGGTGAGCAGGCCACGGAGATGCACATAGCCCCGAGTGGCGAAGTGTTCCTTCTCCTCGGCGGTCACCTGGTAGACGTCGCCGCGAATGCGATTGCTGATCTGGGGGTTCATGGTGTGGTGGCCAATCCGTGCAGGAACGCGTAGTAGGCGGGCTTGGGTTCGAGGTTCCGATCAAACAGCAACGGCTGGTTGGGGGCAGCGGCGTCGAACGGCGGGAAGTGATCCAGCCAGGTGTCGGTGTCGGCTGCTCCCCAGAACATGACGGCCCGAACCGCGGGCACCGACGCCAAGACCTCGGCGCAGCGGTGGTAGGCCTCGGCTTGGGCGCCCAGCGGATCGTCCCGGTCGGCGAACAGGCCGATGCGCATGTCCATCTCGGTGATCTCGATGAACACGCCCAGATCCTCGATGCGGCGAAGGTAGTCGCGCAGCTCGACGGGATCGGGCACCGACATGAGTTGGTGGCCCTGAATCCCGATGCCGTCGATGGGCACCCCTTGGCCGATGAGCTTCTCGGCGAACCGGTGGAACTGCTCGCCGCCAACGTCGTTGTACTGATTGGCCGGGATCTGCTCGTTGAGCACGAGGTCGACCTCGGTGTCCACCGATCGGGCCATGGCGAACGCTTCGGCCACGTAGTCGTCACCCAGGTGATCGGAGAAGACGTTGCGGTCGAGGCCCTCGCCCCCGTAGGCCATGGGCTCGTTCACCACATCCCAGGCGGCCACTTGGCCGCGGTAGCGGTTGAGCACCGTATCGATGTGCTCCCCCATGAGCTGTCGCAGCGTGGCCGTGGGGTCGGAGGCGGCCCGAATGGTGGCCTCCAGATCGGTGGGGCGCCCGGCCCGGCCCCAGATCAACGTGTGGCCCCGCAGGCGCAAGTCGTGGCGTTGCGCGTAGCGGACGAAGGCGTCGGCCACCGAAAAGTCGTACTCCCCCACCCGCTTGGCCAGCGTCCCCCACTTGAAGGCGTTCTCGGCTCCCACCTGGTTGAACTCCCGGGGCACCAGCGCGTCGGCGCTGGGCAGGCTCGGGGTGGCGATGGCCGCCCCCACATGGAGGCCCCGGTCGGCGGCCACCTGCCGCAGCGGCCGCCCTTCGGATGCCTCCAGGGCCTGCTCACGCCACCACTCGTGCGAGGGGGACTCGGCCGGCGCCAGGTAGCCCACCCGCGGGTGGGCCGGTGGGCCGCCGGTCGAGCGCGTGCCGCCCGCGGTGAACTGGGTCAGCACCGACATGGCCATCAGATCGCCCTCGATCCGCATCCGGCCCTCCATGAAGGCCTTCATCGAGTCGGCCTTGCCCGAGAAGATCAGCACGGCATCGTCGGCGTCGGCCACCACCGTGGAGACCGCCTCTCCGGCACCCACCCGCAGGTCGCACTGCCCGTCCACCACCACCAGGCGGTACGTACCCTCCGGCTCGCACACGAACTGAAAGGTGGCGGTGAAGTCGGCGTCGGACGCGTTGACGGCCTGCTCGACCTGCTCGAGGATGGCTCGCACGGTGGTCACGGGATCGTGACTCTCTCGCTCGAGCGCACGTCGACCGCCGACGCGGCCACCACGACTCGGTACTCGCCCGGATCGACCACCCAGCCATGGTGTTCGGGATCCCAGCGGGCAAAGGCCCGCCGGCGTAGCCGGATCACCGCCGTGACGGTGGCCCCCGGCTCGACGTGGACTTTGGCGAACCCGGCCAACTCCTTGGGCGGACGCGACACCACCGGGTCGATGGCCCCGACGTACACCTGCACCACGTCGCTGCCCGCCCGACCGCCGGTGTTGGTGACCGGCACCTCCACGGTGAGGTCGGTCCATTCACCGGTGATGTTGGGCGCGCCCCAGTAGAAGGTGGTGTACGACCCCCCGTGCCCGAACGGGATCATCGGCTCGACCCCCCGGGCGTCGTAGGACCGGTAGCCCACGAACACCCCTTCGCCGTAACGGACCACACCCGCCTCGCCCGGATAGTTGAGGTAGGCCGGGGTGTGCCGCTCGTCGGCCGCCCAGCTCGTGGGCATACGACCGCCGGGCTCAGCGGCGCCCAGCAGCACGTCGGCAATGGCCGGTCCGGCCTCTTGGCCCGGATACCACGCAATCAGCGTGGCGGCGGCGTCATCGAGCCAGGGCAGGGTCATGGGCGCACCGCAGTTCAGCACCACCACCGTTTGCGGGTTGGCGGCCATGACCCGCTGCACCAGCTCGTCTTGACCGTTGGGCAGCGAGATGGCGTCTCGGTCCGCTCCCTCCGACTCCCACTCCGCGGTGCTCCCCACCACCACCACGGCGGTGTCGGCGCGCCCGGCAAGGTGCTCCGCTTCGACCAGCCGCGCGTCGCGATTGTCCCCGGCGAGTTCAGCCCCCACGTCCACCAGGCAGACCCACTGCCCTCCTTCTCGGGGGAAATGGTCGAGGCGGACCCGGTAGGTGACGCCCGCTTCCAGATCCACGTAGCCCTCACCGCCCTTCAGCCCGAGACCGGCAGAAAACGGGCTCTCCTGGTTGTCAGCCACCAAGGTGTCGTCGACAAAGAGCTGGGCATGAGCGAAACCGATGGCGCACAACCGGTGACGGCCGCCGGTGGGCGGCGTGAGGGAAAAGCTCATGCGGACGCTCATCGCATCATGGCCCTCGGGCCAGCTCTCACCGAACCACACGTTGAACACCCCGTCCCGCTCTTCGACGGCGAAGGGTTCCCCGCTGACCTCGAAGCCGTCGTGGAGTTCGATGCGCACCCTCTCGCTCCCGATCCAATCGGCCGGCACCGACGCCGCCGAACGAGCCATGTCGATACCCGGAGCGACGCCGACGAGCCGATCGCCCAGGCGTTGCCCCATTTCCTCGAGCACGGTGGTGGTCCGGTGCGGGGACAAACTGGCGGAGCCGCCGCCCAGAACGGCCGTTTCGGCAACCCCGGCCCCGATCAGGGCCACCGTGCCCTCGCCGTCGAGGGGGAGCACACCGTCGGCGTTGGCCACCAACACCATTGATTCCGTCGCCGCCCGGCGGGCCAGGGCGCGGTGCTCGGGCCGCTCCACGGTCGCTTCGTCGTGGCTGGTGGGGGTGTCGAGGCGTCCCGCCCACTCGAGAAAACGAAGGATGCGCCGGACCTTGTCGTCCACGTCGGCATCGTCCACCTCACCGGCGCGAACGGCCCGGAGCAACTGGTCCCGGCCCCAATACCGACCGGGGCCGGGCATCTCCAGGTCGAGCCCCCACCGGGCCGGGGCCACGGTCTCCTTGAGCGACCCCCAATCGGACACCACAAAACCCGCAAAGCCCCATTCACGCTTGAGAAGGTCGACCAGCAACTCGGGGTGGGCACAGGCGTGGTGCCCGTTGACGAAGTTGTAGGCCCCCATGACCGACCGGACCTCGGCCTCGATCACGGCCGCCTCAAAGGGGGGGAGGTAAATCTCCCGAAGAGTGCGCTCGTCCACCTGCACGTCAATGGTGAAGCGCTCGTGTTCCTGGTCGTTGGCCACGAAGTGCTTGACACAGGCCCCCACCCCCTGGCTCTGCACACCGATGATGTAGGCCACCGCGATACGAGAACTCAGCTCGGGGTCTTCGCTGTAGGACTCGAAGTGGCGTCCGCCGCGGGGTGAGCGGTGCAGGTTGACCGTCGGGCCCAGAACCACGTCCACCTTGCGGTCGTTGGCCTCGACCCCGAGCGCCTGGCCTACCTGCTCCACGAGAGCGGGGTTCCACGTGGCGGCCAACGCCGTCGGGCCCGGTACCACCAGGCCCGGACCAACCGTTCGCCCCCGGACTCCGACCGGCCCGTCGCTGAGACACCAGTCGGGGATGCCCAGGCGGGCACAACCCGGCACGGTCCACGCGTCGGCCCCGTGCACCATCATGCACTTCTCCTCGAGCGTCAATGCCGACAGGCGGTGCTCGATGGTTTCTTCGGCACTGCTTTCGCCAGCGGAGGCGGTGGGTTCATCTGGAGTGGTGGCCATGGGCTTCCCGCCTACAACAGTTCTGGACGACGTGAGATACCAACGGTACATTTGTCGCGCAGTCGCCGCACTGACCAACGCGGCGCACCCAGGACAACAGGAGGGGGCAACCATGCGCCACCAACGCCTCGGGCTCGCCGCCGTCGCACTCGTCACCGGTCTCGCGCTGGTGGCGGGAGCGTGCAGCACCGGCAATGACGAGTCCGGTACCGCCGATCCCCCGACGGAGGCCACGGCCGCCCCGGCTCCCGCACCGCCCGACGAGGCCCCGGCGGACGAAACCCCATCCGACGCCGGCGAGCCGACCGAGGACGGGGCAGAGGTCGAAGCACCCGCCGCAGCCGACGACGTCACCGAGGCGCCGGCGGCCGCGGACCCCGACCAACCGGATCCCGAGCCGGAACCGGAGCCGGAGGTCGAGCGGACGGCCAGCTTCCGAGGGGTCACCGCCGACACCATCGACATCGGGGTCGGCTTCTGGGACACCACGGTGTTCGGGTTCGGCTTCTTCGGCGATACCGAGGCCGTTTGGGCGGCGCTCACCGACGCCGTCAACGCCCGGGGAGGGGTGAACGGCCGCAGCCTCGTGCCGACCATCGCCGGGTTCAACCCCGCCGACAACGCGGGCATGCTCGAGGCCTGCATCGCGCTCACCGAGGATGCCGAGGTCTTTGCCGTGCTCGGCGGCATGCGGGGCGACGCCAACTTCTGTGTCTTCGAACAGCACGAGACCATCCATCTGGGATCGCAGGTGTACGTCGGCGAGGAGGCGCTGGAGCGGGCCAGGGCACCGATCGCGGGGTTCTTCCCCAGCGGGGACGGCCGGGAAGCGGCATTCATCGCCGCCCTCGATGATCGAGGCTGGTTCGATGATGCCACCGCGGTCGGGGTCCACTACGACGGAGCCGACGTCGAGGAGCAGTTGGGCGACGCCGTCAACGGTGCGCTGACCGCCGCCGGCGTCGATCTCGACCTGGTGCTCAGCCTCGATGATCTGGGCGTGGACGCAGACACCATGGAAGCCCAGATAGAGGTCATGCAGGAACTGGCCCGGTCCAACAACATCAGCCATATGGTGATCATCGGGCCCGCGGCCACCGCCCTCATCACTTATGGCGATCTGGATATGGACCTGGCGGCGGTGGATTCGCAGAACTTCACCACCGCCATCATGCAGGGCATCGATCCCGCCCAACTCGACGGCACCGTGTCCAGCGCGCTGCGAGCCGACTCGCCGACCGACCCCATCGACCCGATCTCCCAACAGTGCCTCGACGACGTGCAGGCCGCCCTGCCCGATGCCCGCTTCGAGCGACCCGGTCCGGGGGTGGAGAATTCCGCCGACGACCCCAACTACTGGCCCTACACCATCCTGGCCTGCCGCGACCTGGAGCTGTTCGTGCAATCGGCCACCGCGGCGGGGGTCCACCTCACCAACGACTCCTTCCGGGTCGGCTTGGAGTCGCTCACCAATTTGGCCCTGCCCGAGATTCCCTACGCGTCCTACGGGCCGGGCAAGTACAACGGCAGCGACACGTTCCGGTTGGTCCTCTTCGACGCCGACGCCGACGAGGACGGCGAGCTCGTGCCGCTGGGAGACCCCATCGACCTGACCCCGTGATGCACCGCGGCACCGCCCCATAGCCGGACCGGGCATGGATCAACGCGACCTGTCGGACATCTCCCAGGCCCTGCTGGCCGAGCAGGCTCAGCGGGAGGCCGAGGGCGCCGCCACCGACCACGTCGAGGTCCGACGAGACGAGGAACTCCCCGGAGTGGGCGATGCCCCCCTGACGTTTCGGGCGGGTATCGCCGCGGGCGGGTTCGGGGTCATCGGCGTGCTGGGCACCCTAGACGCGGTGGACGCCCTGCAGATCGCCATCCCGTCGCTGCTCGGTCCCGAAATCCAGGACAGCCTGAACGTCTCCGACGCCGGCTTGGCCGTCATCGGGGTCGGCGGGCTGATCTCCTCCACGCTGTTCGCCGTTCCCATGGGCCGGCTGGCCGACCGGGTGAACCGGATGCGGCTGGTGGGTGTGGCCACCCTGCTGTGGAGCCTGGCCATGTTCACCCGGGGCTTCCAGGCCACCGCCCTGGGGTTCTTCCTGGTCGGGGTGCTCATCGGCGTGGGCACGTCCAACACGTTCCCGGTGCAGGGCGCGGTCCTGGCCGACGCCTACCCCATTGCCGCCCGAGGCCGCATCTACGCGGTCAAGAACGTGCTCGGGCGGGCCGGGGAACGCATCGCCCCCCTGCTGGTCGGCGGCCTGATGCTGCTGGTGGACGACAACTGGCGCTGGGCCTACTGGGTGTTCGCCTGGCCCACGGTGGCTCTCGGGATATGGGCGCTGTTCGTGAAGGATCCCCCGCGGGGCCAGTACGAACAGTTGTCCACGATCGGCGAGGTCATGGCCGAGGACCCCGATCAGCCCCGGGTCTCGCTGGCGGCAGTGTGGCAACGGCTCATGGCCATCCGCACCCTGAAGCTGGCCTGGATCGCCTTCAGCGTCATCGTCTTCTCCCAGATCGGGGCGGGCTTTCTGGTGAACCTCTTCCTTGAGGACCGCTGGGGCCTGTCCCCGTTCGAGCGGGCGATGATCGCCTTCGTGCCCGGCATGCTCGCCTTCGCCGCCGCGCCGTGGGCCGCGGGCAAGTACGACCGCCTCTACAGCCAGAGCCCGGCCAAGGCGCTGGCCTGGGTGGGGGCGCTGTTCTTTCCCATCGCGGTGGCCGTGCCCATTCAGTTCTTCATGCCCCACCCGGTGGCGTTCGCCGCGGTGGGCATCATCCCGTCGGTGCTCGGCGTGGTGGTTTTCGGCATGATCTCGCCGTTGTTCGTGGGCATCGTGCCCTATCGCCTCCGGGCTCAGGCCACGGCGCTGTCGATGATGGTGATCTTCCTGGGCGGCGGGGTGCTGGGGCCCATCGTGGCCGGGTTGTTGTCCGACGCGACCGACGAGCGCACCGCCATCCTCATCGTGGCCGTGCCGTTCAAGATTCTCGGGGGGATCCTGCTCATCTGGGGGGCACGCCACATCCGCCGCGACCTGTCGCTGGTCGTGGACGAGATCGAAAAGGACAAGGCCGACCGGCAGTGGCGCCAAGACCACCCTGACGAGCTTCCGGCGGTGTCGCTGCGCGACGTCGATTTCTCCTACGGCCCCGTGCAGGTGCTCTTCGGCATCGACCTCCACGTCGACCGGGGGGAGGCCCTGGCGCTGCTCGGCACCAACGGGGCCGGAAAATCCACCATCCTGCGGGTCATCAGCGGCTTGGCCGTGCCCTCCCGGGGAGTGGTCTGGCTCCACGGCCGCGACATCACCCTGACGTCGCCCCAGACCCGGGTGGACCTCGGCATACAGCAACTGCCCGGCGGCAAGGCCGTGTTTCCGACCCTGTCGGTCATCGACAACCTCCGTACCGCCGGGTGGACGCTCCGCAAGGACCGCCGCCGGTTGGCCGACCGGATCGAGGGCGTCCTGGAGTCGTTCCCCGTGCTGGCCGAACGACACCACGATCCCGCCGGCTCCCTGTCGGGCGGTCAACAGCAGATGCTGGCGTTGGCCATGGTGCTGATCCACGAGCCCGACGTGCTGCTCATCGACGAACTCTCCTTGGGGTTGGCCCCTGCGGTGGTGGGCGATCTGCTCGATCTGGTGGAACAGCTCAAGGCCCGAGGTCAAACCATGATCATCGTGGAGCAGTCGCTGAACGTGGCGGCCGCCATCGCCGATCGGGCGGTGTTCATCGAAAAGGGTCACGTGCGCTTCGACGGTCCCACCGCCGAACTGGCCGCCCGGGGCGACATTGCCCGGGCCGTGTTCCTCGGAGGGGCGAGCCAGGCCACCGGCGCCGGCAGTCCCGACCCCGCGGGTGAGCCAGGCCCCGCCGGCAGTCCCGACCCCGCGGGTGAGCCCGACCTCGGAGGCGACTCCGACAACGGAGGTGACCTCGACAACGGAAGTAGCGGCCGGTGATCCTGGCGTTGACGGTGAGCCGCCAGTTCGTGTTCATCGGCGCCATCGAAGGGTTGGCCTACGCCTTGCTGGCGTTGGGGGTGATCCTCATCTACCGCTCCAGCCGCACCATCAACTTCGCCGTGGGCGCCGCCGGGGTGTTGGCCGCCCAGGTCATGTCCCAGGTGGTGATCCGTTACGGCGCCCCCTACTGGGCGGGGTTCGCGGTGGCCCTGGCCACCGGCGCGGCCTTCCTGGCCGTGGCCGAGTTGACGGTGGTACGGCGGTTGTTCACCGCCCCTCGGGTGATTCTGTTGGTGGCCACCATCGGGCTCTCCCAGTTGGCCGAGGCACTCATGTTCGCCCTGCCCGAGCCGTCGGTGGAAGAGAACCGGCGCGACTTCCCCTCGCCGTGGACCACCGAGTACGAGTGGCTGGGCGTGCGCATCGTGGGGAGCGAGCTGTTGCTGCTCGTGGCGTCGGCCACCGCGGTGGTGGCGCTGGCCCTGTGGATGGCGCGATCGGCGTGGGGTCGAGCCATCCGGGCCTCGGCTGCCGATCCCGACCGTGCCCGTCTGGCCGGGATCAACCCCGGCACCGTCTCCACCATCGTGTGGACGCTCACCGGCACGTTTGCCGCTTTGGTCACCGTGCTGCTGGAGGCGGGCAGCACCCGGGCCTTCATCGGTGCCAGCCCCGGCTACTCGCTCATGACCCGGGTGCTGGTGGTGGCGGTGTGCGCGTCGTTCCTGCATTTCGGCCGGGCCGTGACCGCGGGGATCATCTTCGGGATCATCGAGGCCATCGTGCGGGTGAACTACCCCCTCGACTTGGGGCGGTTCGAAGCCGTACTCCTGGTGGCCGCAGTGATCGCGGTGTTCGTGACCACCCGGCGGGACTCCGGCGACGAACGGGAGTCGTTCAGCTTCGCCCCCCGGGTCCGACCCATCCCGCCGTCGGTGCGCGAGGTGTGGTGGGTGCGCCACCACACCCGCATCCTGGGCACCGTCGCGGTGGCCGTCGCCGCCATCATCCCGGTGATCATCACCGCGGCCAGCCGGACTTTCCGCTTCAGCGAGATCATCCTGGTGGCCCTGGCCGCCCTGTCGCTGGTGGTGCTCGGAGGCTGGAGCGGTCAGATCTCCCTCGGCCAGGGCGCCTTCGCCGGGCTGGGGGCGCTGACCACCGCCGCCCTGGTTTCCGGTCGGGATCTGGGCCTGGGTGCCGCCGGCCTCGACGTGTCGGTGCCGATTCCCGAACTGCATTTCCTCTTGGCGGTGGTGGTGGCCACGGCGGCCACCGCCGTGGTGGCGGTGATCATCGGGCTGGGGGCGTTGCGGGTACGCGGCCTGTTGCTGGCGGTCATCACCCTGGCGTTCGCGGTGAGCGCCGAGAAGTTCTTTTTCCGACGGCCGTTCCTGAGCGACAACAGCACCACCTCGGCCCTGCTCGAGCGAGCCTCCCTCGGGCCGGTGGACCTGGCCCCCCAGCGCACCTACTACTACCTGGCCCTGGGCGCCCTCATCGTGGGCATCGTGTTTGTGGCCCGCCTGCGACGAACCGGTGTGGGACGGAGGATCATCGCCACCCGGGAGAATCCCGACGGTGCGGCCTCGTTCACCGTCTGGCCGACCGGGGCCAAGATCACCGCTTACGCGGTGAGCGGCGGCATCGCCGGATTCGCCGGGGCGCTCCTCGGTGGGTTGTACGCCACCATCCTGTTCTCGTTCTTCTCGGCCGGACGGTCCATCGAGATTCTGGCGGTGGCGGTGATCGGTGGCATCGGCTCGGTGGCCGGGCCGGTGCTGGGGGCGTTGTGGGTGGTGGGCCTGCCCGCGTTCTGGCCGGACTCCCCGACCGTCGCCCTGCTCACCAGCAGCCTCGGCATCCTGATCCTGCTGATGTACGTGCCCGGAGGGTTCGTGCAGCTTTGGTACTTGGCTCGTGACGGCTTGTTGCGGTGGTACGCCCAGCGACGACCCGAACAGCCCGCGCCTGCGATCACGATCCCCCGACGGGATCCGGTTCCGGCCCCGCCCCACGACACTGCCCTGGCCGCCACCGGGGTCGCGGTGCGATTCGGGCCCCGGGTTGCCGTGAACCAGGTGGATTTGCGGGTGGCCCACGGCGAGATCGTCGGTCTGATCGGCACCAACGGTGCGGGCAAGACCACGTTCATGAACGCGGTGGCCGGTCTGGTACCCGCCCGGGGAACGGTCATGATCTACGGCACCGACGTGTCGTCGCTCCCCTCCCACCGCCGCCACGCGCTCGGGTTGGGACGGACGTTCCAGGCGGCGCCGCTGTTTCCCGACCTCACCGTGCAGGAAACCGTCCAGGTGGCCCTGGAGTCCGGCCAAACCACCCGGTTTGTGCCCGCGGCCGTGCCCGGTTTGGGCGGGGCCGCCCACGAGCGCCGCCAGGCAGCCGCTGCTCGTGACCTGATCGACTTCCTCGGCCTGGGCGACTACGCCAACTCCTTCGTGGCCGAGCTGTCCACCGGCACCCGACGCATCGTGGAGCTCACCTGTCTGGTGGCCGGAGGGAACCGCCTCTTGTGCCTCGACGAGCCCACCGCCGGCGTGGCCCAGCGCGAAGCCGAAGCCCTGGTGCCGCTGTTGCACGGCATTCGGCGGGAACTGGACGCCTCGGTGCTGATCATCGAGCACGACATGCCCATGATCACCGCCATCAGCGACCGCATCTATTGCCTGGAACAAGGGACCGTCATTGCTGAGGGTCTCCCGGAGGACGTGCGCGACAATCCCCAGGTGATCGCCGCCTATCTGGGAACCGACGAACGGGCCATCGCCCGCTCCGACGTCGGGGCGGCCCCGTGACCGCCTTCGCCGACCCTCCGATCACGGCCAAAGCGGAGGCCACCCGCAGCCACCTCCTGGGTCTGGCCACCGAGCTGTTCGTCCGACGGGGCTATGCCGCGGTGACGCTGGATGACATCGCCGGGGCCGCCGAGCTGACCAAGGGCGCCATCTACGGTCACTTCCGGTCCAAAGGGCAGTTGCTGGTGGAGGTGATCCGCCGCCTCCAGGGCCAGCTCGACGACAACATCCGCTTCGGGGACGACTACCAGCTCTTCCTGCGCCCCGAGAGCGCCGATCTGCGACTGCTACTGGTGGACGCCGCGTCGGCGGCCCGCCATGACCCCGACGTGGCCGCGGGAATCGAGGAGATCTACTCGGCCCGCAACCGCTGGCTGCTCGACAACCTGGCCCACGCCTACCACGACCCCGACACCGTCTTGTTCATCATCAGCGCCTTGTCCAACGGCATCGGGGTCGAGGAGGCCTTCGCCCGCCCGACCCCCAGCACCGACGTCTTCCGCCGTACGCTGCACACCATGCTGGACGCCGTGGTCAAGAAACCCGCGTGACATGCGCTTTTGCTACATCGACATCGACACGCTGCGCGCCGACCATCTGGGGTGCTACGGCTACCACCGCAACACGTCGCCCAACATCGACGCCATTGCTGCCGACGGCGTCCGCTTCGACAACGTGTACGCCTCCGACGTGCCCTGCCTGCCGTCGCGCACGGCCCTGGCCACCGGCTTGTTCGGCATCCGCAACGGGGTGGTCAACCACGGCGGCGCGGCGTCGGACCTACGGGCCGAGGGGGCGTCGCGGGCGTTCATCGGCAAGATCGCGGCCCTCTCCTGGGCGTCGAAGTTCTACTACGCCGGTTGGCACACGGCGTCGATCTCCAGCTTCCCGTTCCGCCACTCGGCCTCCTGGTGGAACCACGGGGTGATGGAGTCGCTCAACCTCATGCGGGGCATGGGCGGGGAGCGGGCCGACCAGGTGCTCCCCGGTGCCCTCGACTGGCTGGACCGCCGCGGCCGGGCCGACCAGTGGTTCCTGCACATCCACCTGTGGGATCCCCACACCCCCTACAACACCCCGACCGCCTACGGGGACCCCTTTGCCGATGATCCCGCCCCGGCCTGGCACACCGAGGAGATCCGTCTGCGCAACTGGGACTGGGCGGGGCCGCACTCGGCCCAGGAACCGTGGGGCTTCACCCCCGACGAGTGGGGTCCGCCGCCGGCCCGCCACCCGTGGAATGCCGACTCGATGGAATCGGTGAAGGGCATCTTCGACGGCTACGACACCGGCATCCGTTACGCCGACGACGCCGTGGGCGCCGTCATGAACAAGCTGGACGATCTCGGCGTGCTCGACGACACCGCGGTGCTTATCTCTTCGGACCACGGCGAGGCCTTCGGCGAGTTGGGGGTGTACGCCGACCACCAGGGTGCCGATGAGGCCACCTGCCACATTCCCTCCATCCTCCGCTGGCCCGGCCTGGCCCCGCGATCGTACGCCGGGCTGCATTACCACTTGGACGTGGCCGCCACCGTGGTGGACCTCGCCGACATCTCGGTGCCGGAGGGCTGGTGGAGCGGCCGGTCGGTCAGACCCGCCCTGGAGGCCGGTTCCGAGGCGGGCCGGGACCACCTGGTGCTTTCGCAGGGCGCGTGGTCGTGCCAGCGGGGTGTTCGCTGGGGCGACCATCTCTACCTGAGGACGTGGCACAACGGCTACCACCCCCACTGGAACGACGAGATGCTGTTCGACGTGGCCGCCGATCCCCACGAGGTCGATGATCTGGCCGGCGACCGGCCCGAGCTGGTGGCACTGGGTCGGTCGAAGCTCGAGGCCTGGACGGCCGAGCAACTCGAACTCGGCCTCGGCGACCGATCCGACCCCATGGAGACCGTGCTGGCCGAGGGCGGGCCCTACCACGTGCGGGGCCACCTCCCGGCCTACCTGGACCGCCTGCGCACCACCGGCCGCAGCCACTGGGCCGACCAGCTTGTCGAGCACTTTCCCGGCGACACCGACGGTGCGCCTGCTGGTCCCAAATGGGACGGGTCCGGCTTCGACTACTCCTAGCGGGTGATCGGTACTGGTTCGTCCGAAGCCATCACCGGCCGGCCATCCCGCAGCACCTCCACCCAATCCTGATTCCAGGCCCGATGACCCACGCTGGCCGCGGCGGCGTAGTGGTAGACCATTGCGGCCCGGCTGGTGGCCGACCGGTTGTCGGTGGAACGGTGACGCAGGTGCGAGTGAAACACCAGCACGTCACCGGGCTCCATCAACACGGGTATCTCCCGGGAGACATCGGCGCCGACGATCTCCACGTAGCCCAGGTTGGCGTGTTCACGGCTGTCGGGCACCGCATCATGGATCGCCTCTCGATGCGAACCGGGGGCCACCCACAGGGGCCCGTTGTCGAGGGTGGCGGCGGTGCAAGCCAGCCACACCCCCACCTGAGGCGTGGGTTCCAGTCGAAAGTAGTAGTTGTCCTGATGCCACGGCTGACCCAGCGCACCGGGGTGCTTGAAGATGAACTGCGACAAGAAGCAGTCCACGTCCGTCCCCAGTAGGTCACCCACGATGGCCAGCAACCGGGGATCGGTGGCAAAGGACCGGAAGACCTCCTCGGTCCGCATCAACCGGAACACCTTCGAGAGCCGATCGGCGGGGTCCGGTCGGTCGGCGAGGGCACCCTCCCCGTTGACCCAGAGATCCGGCCGGTGGTCGCCGTCGGCCACCTCCCGGGCGATCTCGCTCACCCGACCGACCATGGCGTCCAGCGTCGCCCCATCCACAAACCCTGGCAGGAAGAAGAACCCCTGTTCCTCCCACGCCTCCCGCTGCCCCGCGCTCACCCCCACACCCCGGAAATCTACCGACCACCCATTCCCCCATCCACCCCACCCCGCCACTGTTTTGCCCCCGAAGCCATAGGATGGCGTTGTGGTTGTACTCGATGTTCAGCCGGCCCCGACGATGGAGGACGCCCATCGAGCGGCCGAGGTGATTTGTCGTGCGCTGAACCCGGCCGAGGTCATGGTGTTCGGTTCGGTCGCCCGAGGCCTCCAGCACCCTCTCTCCGACATTGACCTGGTGGTGCTGTTTGACGATCTTGGGGACTACAAGAGGCGCGGCGAGTTGGCAAGGCGCGCGGAGGCGGCCGTCACCGAAGCCACTGGCTTTCCCGCCAACGTCAAGGTGACGGACAGGCCGGAATGGAAAGTGCGGACGGAGTTGGTGAAGTCGTCCTTCGAGGCCCACATTGCGTCGCACGCAGTGCGGCTGGTGACTCGGCCCTCCAATGCACAAATCGATTGGAACAAGGAGATTGGTTTGGCCCCCAGCGATGCGCAGCAGGCAGAGAACTCCTTGGGCAACACGTTGAATTCCCTGGACAACCTCCGAGGGATCCTCAGCCCCTACGAACACGAGGTGGGAGCTCTGGAGGCTGGAGACGCAGTGACGGCGCGAGAGGTGCTGCAGAATCGGATGCTGCGGGTTTGTTCCCTGTCGCAAGAGGTGATGGAGAACGCCCTGAAGTCCCTGATTCACGCCTTGAGAGGAGAACACCCGAGGAGGGTCCACAGCATCGAAGGGCTGATGGATTTTGCTCAAGCCCAGTTGGATGCATCCACGGGCGCCCTCCTTCTCTCGGCCTTGGACGGATTGCAGGAGGGCAAGATCTCGGGTTGGCGCCAGGGGGCGAGCTATCCCGACGACATGGACATGGCTGTCAGTCGCGAAGATGCGACACCGGAGTACGCCTGGGCCATGGCCACCGCGGCCGCGCGGGTGGCCCAGAGGTGCGCCGAGACGATCGAAGCCCAGTTCGGCCATCCCACAACGCGAACCGCCGAAGTCATCACTCGGTGCAATGACCTGACCAAATGGATGGCCACCAGAGCCACCCCCGGCCAAGACCCCGACCACCACCCCACCCCGTAGACCAGGCTGCCTTCTAGGGCCGCCCCCTTGAGCGGTGGGGTCTCGGGATGGTTGCGGGGTCCCACCGAGAGGATGGAACCCCCCGAATTCTTGTATCGGACAATTGAGTCACGTTTCGATCACGACTGGGACTTCGGCTTCGATCGCAACCGGAGTCCAGAGGTCCACCTCGACATCCGGTGAGTCGATCGACACGATCAGCGCGTACCGCACACCGGCCTCGCTACGGTCGCGGGCGCTTCGTTCCTTCCACCAGCCGGTGACCGGATAGACGGCAATCGCCCCTCGGGCCGCAAGTTCGGCTGCGGGTCCAGTCCAGTGATCCACATGCAGGGATCCTCGGACCCGCTCTCGCGGACCGAGCAGCCACTGATCAGCGTCGCTGTCCGAGCTGGGTCGCTGCTCGTCCTCCGACCGGGCGAGCCTGTTGATTCGCTTGCAAAACTCGCCGTTGCCTTCAGTGGCACGCCGCACATCAAATCGGAGACCATGCGACGCGTATCGGAAGCGTTGCGCCCAACCTCGACGAGCCGGGCTCGGCTGAATGAAGTACGACAGCACGACTCGCATCTGCAACTCAACCTCGCCAAGATCGCCCAGGGCATCAGCGGGCCATGGGAGGTTGTGAAGGTGCATCTCACGCATCTTGCCGTCGAGGTAGGGACGGATCCGGTGCTGCCCGATCAGCGTGACCGAGTCGTTTGCGGAGCGTAGCGCCCGGTTCATGTCGGGCACGCCCCATCCGTAGCGCCGCAGGCTCGCCACGGCTCCTTGCCGGTTGGTCCCGCTGAAATGCTTCGTCATGGAGTCGGTCCAGCGGGCCGAATGAACAATGAGTCCACGAAGTGCCTCCGGCCACAAGTGCGGGTACTCCGTCGCCAGGCGTTGGGCCAGATACGCTGCTTGCGCCGTTGCTGGGCTCGTACCGGTGACAGTCGTAAGTGGTCGACCGCCTAGCGCGGGTGCTCGGGTAGTGAGGATTTGCAGATCTGGAGGGGTGTCGATGGAGCGATCGATTGGTGACACCGCTGCGTTTCCCCCTTCGAGAACGACCTCCGGCTTGTGGGGCCATTGGGAGCGAAAACCAACTGAGGTCCGACTGAAGGGCGACAGTTCCCCCGCTGATGCAAGAGGCACCCACCCCTCGAAGTCCTCGTGAACAATGTGGGAAAACTGGGTGAAGGCACCGACGGTCAAGGCGTTCCAAGCCTGACCTGGATCCTCAACTGGTTCGACGTCACTACGATCGAGATGATCTTCATCCAGAGGCACGCGGACGTTGCCCGCTGAGATGATGAACAGCCGTTCCGCTCCGCCGTCGGGTTCATCTATGTAGACAAGATCGCCATCGGCGGAAGACACTGCGCGGCCTGCCGCCAGAGCGTCGACCGCGGCCGACCACGCGGAAGGCTGACCGAGGTCCGATGGGTCTGCGGCGGAGTTCGGGGCCGTCACCGCGAGCGCGAAGGACCGGCGTCGCTGAGGGTGTTCGATCTCGATAATCGATGTCGCCTGGGCGGTGATGGCGCCGTACAGCTCAGGGTCGTTCTTGCCCGAGTCTGGAAGAATCTTGACCGACTCGATGCGGCCCTGGACCTGGATTGGCCCGTCGACCAAGAAGCACTCAGCAAGATCCCCGTGAATTGCGAGACCGGCCATCTCGGTGCCGTGCCCTCGACGATCATCGCTGCCCCACCGAGGATCCACGCTGTGAGCGTCATTCGGCGCAATCGCGATCCGGAGCAGCGGGTGTTCTGTCGTCACTCCTGTGTCCAGCAGGCACGTCACTGCACGATCATCGGCTGGCACGACCAGTCGCCCAGCCAACTCGTCCACAAACTCGCCTTGTTCGGATGCTGGCAGATCCGCCAAGAACTGTGCAGGGTCCACAGGGTGACGAAGCTCAGAAATGTCGTCAAGTAGATTGAGGGCTGAGCCGAGCTGTCCGGATGTGGCTCGCACGAGGACCACCAAGCGATCTTCCAAGACCAGTCGTTGGCGCCCGATCGTAACCCCGATGATTTCGGCGAAGTCTTGGAGTCGTGAGTTCACTCCTTCCCGATTCCGAAGCCATACCTCCCACCACACTGCCTTCTCACTGTCGGGAAAAGCGTCTTCGTCGTCGGTCCAGAGGGCACGAAGTGTCGCCAGTCGCAACTCTGCAATTCTCTCCACCAGATTCTTGTTCTTGGGATTGCCGCGATTCGTGTCTTCGGAGACGTAGTCCTCGAATCGCTTTGTGAACCTCCCAATCCAACCCTCGGGAACGAAGACTGTTGCCAATTGCACAGACTCCCCCTCGACCTCACGTGTCGTCACTGCGCACAGCTCGGGGTGAACGGATCCCTGCTGAGGCTCAAGTGAGGTCAGTGCAAGCTCGAAACCAGGATGCGACTGGAACTGCACATAGATGCCCTCCAAGGCACCTTCGACTTGAATGGCGTCGTGATCTTCCTTACGCCTCTGGGCCGCTTCCGCCGCGGCGTCCAGTTGATCGATGAGTTTGCGGCCGTGCTGTATTCGGTCGGCAGGTGATGGCGGGGCTCCCGACTCGCGTCCCGATGTCGGCGGGGCGTAGTCATCAACCCAAGGAGCCCGCGTGACGATGACGTGGCGCCTGTTCCGTTCTGCCATAGTCCGGCCTCATTCAGGCGGACTGTCCGACCGATTTCGCCACCTGAGCGCCTCCACGAGAAAATCTGTCCTGACCTGGAGGGTGCCAGCCAAGATCGAATCCTTGGCTGCCTGTTCAGCAGCGGCCGTGACCTCCGAGTGGCTCAGCCCCTTGGCAGCGGTGGACACTCCACGCCAGTCCACCGCCCGAAGGTCGAGCGACGCAAGGCGAGCGCGTATCACTTGCTTTGCGATGGCCCCAGTCGGCATCGGGTAGTCGAGGGTTGCATCGAATCGTCGATACAGCGCTCGGTCGAGATGCTCAGGCAGGTTCGACGTGGCGACGATAACGCTGTCGGACACATCTTGCTCGAGGAACTGCAGGAAGGAGTTCAGCACTCTTCGGATCTCACCGACATCATTGCTCAGACCACGCGCACCGGCGAGTGCGTCGACTTCATCGAACAGGTATACGCCTGCGATCTCCGCAACCTGGTCAAAGATGAGGCGTAGTTTCGCCGCAGTCTCTCCCATGAACTTCGTAATCAAGCCCTCTAGTCGGACCGTGAAGAGCGGAAGATGCAGCTCGCCAGCCAGCACCTTGGCCGTCAGCGTCTTACCCGTCCCCGGAGGGCCCACGAGCAGCAGACGGCGCTGAGGCGCGAAGCCCGTTGCCCGAAGGCGATCCCGTTGCCGCTGTTCCAGCAACACTCGACGCAGCAACGACAGGACGTCGTTGTCCAGCGACAGGTCTGACAACCGCTGTTCCGGGTACTCCACGGAAAGCAAGGCCGCCAGATCACCGCGCGGCGAAGCCACCGGCGTCGGTCCGGGTCTCGGCACTCGCCCCTTCGACGCGTCGATCAGATCTCGCAGTTGCTGCGCGTACCCTGCGTGGCCGCTGCGCGCTTCCCGAGCAGCCATCTGGAGCGCCACGGCGTAGAACTGGTCGTCGTCACCCGCGGCGTGACTCTTGATCAGGGCCTTCACTTGAGCCGCAGTCGCCATCTCCTACACCTCACCTCGTCCGTACACGGGTGGCGGCACCCCCTGACCCATCACCGTAGTTCAGGCCTCCGGGCTGCCAGAGGTCCAATCCATTGCCGACATCAAGGCCTCAGTCGTGTTCGCGGCCCCTCCAATATGAACCGCGTGGGCGACCGATTCCTGCACGGCCAGTTCGAGCCTGGCCCCGGGAACACCACGCCTGCCGCGCACAAGGCCTCCTTGCACGGCAAACCCGTTCCCATCCGGCCATCTCCCCCTGTAGCGTTCGGTGGCTCCCCCCCCGCCGCATTCTGCCCTCCGAGGTTGCTCCTGCCTGTCACCGGTGTCGGTATGCTGTTGGCAGAGAAGCCCCAGTTCACAGCCCCTGGGCTTACCACGAAGGAGATCGAAGTGGAGACTCAGACTGTCCCTCGAGAGGACATCGTTGAGATGTTGCGATGGAATGCCGAAGCGACCGGTCTGGGACTGCGCGATTTCTACGAACTCGGCAAGGATGACCGCCTCGACCACCCCCTGCTCAGAGACCTCTGGCTCATCTGGGGCGACGTCCTGACAGAATCCGACCTGCTCTCGGCAGCGTGAACGACACACTCAAATCACACCCCTCTGCGGGGGCCTACTTGGGCCGTGGAATCTACGATGTTGCAGAGGTCGCGCGCCTCACAAAGTGCAGTAGGCGTCGGGTGGAAGGGTGGACCAGGACCGGTGCCGTGAGGGAACCCCTGCTGTCGGGAGAACTGGACGGCCTGTTCAGCTTTTGGGACCTGCTCAGCCTCCGCGTCATCGGTGAACTTGTGGATCGAGGAGTGCCACGAGCTGAAATCGCCGAGGGGGCCAACTACCTGGCCGTTAGGCTGGGTACTCACAGGCCATTCGCCCATCAGGGTCTTGCCACGGTTGGCCGGGGGTTCTTTGCCGACATTGGGAGTTGGGTAGATGTCGGCAGGGGCGGTCAACAGGCCTTCCAGGTTGTGATTGAACCCCTACTTAAGCCAATCACATTCAATGAATCGGGTATGGCAGCCATTTGGAGACCGCATCTGGGAGTCTGGGTGAACCCAGAGGTCCAAGCAGGGGCACCCTGTGTCGATGGCACGAGGACACCCACGGCCACACTCGCTCAATTGCATAACTCTGGGTTGAGCATAGAGGACTTGTCGGATGACTACCGACTCCAATATGAACAAGTGCAAGCTGCCATTGATTTTGAAGCCAGCATGGCGGCGTGAGCCCTCAACCGACAAAACCCAGACTACGCCCTAAGATTCGACTCCTATTCGACGAAAATCTGCCTTGGAGAGTGGCTGCAGCCTTGGAGACACTCAACTTTCACTCTACCTATGTCGGGGATAAGAACCACCCTGATGTTCCAACTAGGGGCTCATCAGATGAGGAAGTTCTGAGGTATACTGAAGGGGTAAATCGAACTATTGTGACTTCCAACTACGACATGATCTTGCTGTGCACTGAGCGCAAGCAATCGGTGATTTGGATAGATGCACGAGGCCGTGACTTTCGATTTGAAGAACTTGTTCTGCTAGTCTTTAAGAATATCTCCGACTGGAATGACAGGCTCAAACAAGCTTCACTTCCAATATGCCTTCAGGCTATGAGGACGAAGACTGTCACGCTGACTATGGAAGAGGCCGCGCAGCGTGCCCACTCGAGGATGCTTCGCAGCTCCGCCAAAAAACGGAGAAACAAGTCCCATACACCGCTGGGCCCTCTCCTGTCCCCTGAAGATGAATCGAAGTGATGCCCAACGACCGCTGACTGCCATGAGCAGGTCAAGGTCCCAGTGTGGGCTGGCTCTCCGGCAACGGACTCGGCCCACATCAGTCATGCTCCAATCTGCTGCGGCCACCAATGGAGCTTGCCGTGGCCAGGCGGAGACGGGTTAGTCGGGGGGTGGGAGTTGGCGTTCCAGGGTTTGGGCTCGGGGGCTGATGGACAGGTCGAAGTCGGTGCTGCCGAGGGTGGAGGGGTTCCACACCTCTTGGTTCCGCATCCATTGGGCCCAACCGGAGAACCAGCCCGTGTGGTAGGAGTCGAGTTGGGGAGCCCACCAGTCCCGCAGTGGTAGGCGGGTGGTCTGGTAGTCGGCGAGCTGGGGGGCGGCCGAGGCAAAATCGCTCTCGGGCAGGTGGAGCACGAAGTCGGCGGTGACCTGAGGGGCGGTGTCCCGGTTGGCCCAGGTGAGCCCCGGATAGTCGCGGAGATACCACAGGTTGGGCACCGACATGGCGGTGTCCACCGCCACGGTCACCGGTCCCTCGCCAACGGACACGCTGTAGCGGTTGAGGGCCTCGATGCGCTCCACCGTGCCCACATAGTCGTCAGTGGTGTGGACCTGGGTGAGCAGCTCCCGGGGATCGCGCTGGTTCACGTAGTTGGCCCGCCACGACACGAACAGCGTGGTGGCCACCAACCCGGCCATCACCACCCACACCGGGACCATCGCCACGTTCCTCCGGGCTCGCCACAGCACCTCCACGCCGTAGCCCGCCAAGAACGCCATGGGCACCAGGATGTGCAGGGCCAACCACGGGAACCGCTCGCTGGCCCAGGAGTACGACAGCCAACTGGCCACCGCCGACCACACCATGAACTTCCCCAGCAGGGTGGGACGGAGAAAGACCCGCACCGTGCCGATCGCCGCCAGGATGCACACCAGGTACTCGTACGCCGGGATGGTGTAAAGGTAGTAGTGCCACGGCTCGCCGCCCCGATTGGTGTCCTGCTCGCCCCGCCAGTAGGTGATGCCCTCGGTGAAGCCGTCAAGGAAACTCCCCGGCCGGGTGAAGAACTCCGTGAACCACAGGGCGAAGAAGAACAGAAAGACCGCCGCGGCCAGAATCCAGCCCCACGCAGGCACCCGTCGGGCCATCCGCACCACTGGCAGCTCCCAGATCGTCCGGGGGTCGGCCAACAGCAAGAGGACCTCCAGCATCAACACGCCGTAGATGCCCAGCGTGAGGAAGACCTCCACGTCGTAGTACGCGCTGACGCCAAAGGCGATGCCCATGGGCAACAACCCCAACGGCAGCATCCACGACCACCCCGGCGGCCCCGCGCCACGCTCGGTTTCGCCGGTCGGGGCCCTCTGGTGGACGGCCTGTTCGATCAGCAGGGCCAGGAAGAACCCTCCGAAGATGAACACGGCGATGAACGTGGACTCCTTGACGGCGAATCCCGCGGCCAGCAAGAACCCGAACAGCGCGGGCAAGAGCAACCGGGGGCGGTCCAGGAACCGCACGATCACCACCATCATGGCCAAGATGAGAAAGGCGGTGAGCGAGTCCTCACGGCCCAGCCGGGTCATGTAGAGGGAAATGGGGCTGAACGCCAGCACCGCGGCGGCGGTCAAGGTGGCCACCGGGCCGAGCGACCGGCGCAGGAACCACGGCAGAATGATCAGCCCCACGCCGGCCAGCACCGCCACCATGCGAGCGGTGGTGGGCGACTCCCCGAACACCCAGAAGAACCCAGCCGTCAGGTAGAACCGCAGCGGCCCGTGGTACACCGGGTCGTAGCCCTCGAAGGTGCCCTCCAGGAACCGCCACGAGAACCACGCGTCCAGGCTCTCGTCGTGATGCAACGGGCGCTCGGCCAGCTCCACCAGCCGCACCACCAACCCGGCCACCGCCAGCACCCCCACCGCCACGGCCAGCGTCCGCTCCGGGTGTCGGCGCCACAACTCGGGGGTCCACCACCTGGCCGCCCCCAGCCCACGACCATGCGTCATCGTCGACAACGGTCCACCTCCATCGCCTCAATTCTCTTCCTGTCGGCTGCCTTCGCGCCCGTTGCCATCGTCATCTTCGCTACGGCCCTCAATTCACCCGGTACACGGTGTAGGAACCCTGGGCGAACGCCGGGGTGCCCCGTGACGCCCAAAACGCCTCGTTCACCCCGACACGACGCTCGATGGGTCCGACCACCACGTAATCCACCCCGTAGGCGGCCAACAACTCCTCTGACCCCCCGGCCCCGGCCAACATGGTGCGTGCCTGTTCATGGCGCGTTGCCCAGTCGAGCACCCCGAGATCGTTGATCCACCCGGCGAAACCGACCACCGTCTGGCGGCCACTCAACGCGGGCACCGGATGGGTGTGTTCGAAGCCCACCAGGAACACGCTGTCGGCCGGGGTCTCGTCCCGGGCCCATTCTCCGGCGGCCAACCCGTCGCCCGAGGTGATGGGGTGCGGCCACACGTTCACCTCCGGGTCCACCGCCTTCCAGATGTCCAAGGCCCCCGACAACGTGAGGACCAGGAACAGCACCACCGCCCCCAACGCGGCCAATCCTCCGGTGGCGGCCAGCCGCACCAGCACCGCGGCCACCAGGAACGAGCCCAACAGAATCACCAGGATGAACCAGTGGGTGTTGTTCCACGGGTGTGAGGGTGCCACCCGAGCGGCGTTGGGCACGAAGAACCACAGCCACACCGGCAGAGAAGCCCACAGCAGCAGCCGGGGCAGGGTGCCCCGCCACCACTGCGCCACCGCCATCAGCACCAGGAAGGGCCCGGCATTCCGCCACCAGAACTCGAACAAGCCGTCCCGGTCGGCCGAGTAACCCGGCGCCTGCAGCCACTCGCCCCGCACCCAATTCTCCACCACCACCTCGGTGTTGAACGGCTCGATCCACAGGGCCGCGGGCAGCGACAACACCACCGCCGGGAGGGCGAACAACACCCACTGCCAGCGCAGATCCATCACCGCCCAGATCAGGCCCAACCCCAGGGCCACCACGAAGGAATACACGTGGAACACCGGCATCAGCCCCACCAGTACCCCGGCGATGGCGAACAGCTTGCGGGATCTCGCTTGGTGGGCTTCCCGCAACAGCACCACGGCGACCAAGAGCAACGAGAAACCAGCCAGGGTGGGCCGCTGGGGAAACAGGTTCCCGGTGACCGCGTTCTCCATGAGAATGTTCCCGGCGTGATGGCGGGTGTAGTCGGTGGGCAGATCCCCGATCACGCCCCAGCCGCCGGCCGACCGGTCGTCGAAGAAGCGGAGCCAGCCCCAGCCGCCGAACAAGGTGAAGACCAACACCGACACCGCTCCCACTGCTCGGCTGGCGAACAACCGCACCCCCGCCGAGTACATGGTGGGCACGAAGGCAAACGCCAGGTAGCCCGACGACACCTCCAGCCCGCCGAAGGCGCTCAGCCCGGCCCGATCCAGCATGGCGGCGAAGTAGTCGATGCCGAAGTGGTAGGGCAGTCGTTCGACCCCGAACGCCGTGGGCAGCGTCGGGGGGAAATTCTCGGCATGGGCGAACGACGAGGCGTAGGTCAGGTGGGCCTGCCAGTCGGTCCACGACGACAGGTGGCCGGCCAGCATCCCCCCCGAGCCGTCGGGCACATAGGCCTGGTTGAGAATCCACACGGTGAGCAGATACGCCGGGACGCACAGCATGAGCAGGGGCGCGGGGCTCTCCGGGGAGCTGACCGGCCCCCGGAGTCGCTGCCAGAAGTCGCGGCACTCGGGGCCGATCCGGGTAACGCCGGTCCACCACCCGGTCACCGAAAGGGCGGTGGCCACCACAGCCGACGCCAGCGCCACCGGCCCGCTCAACCGGCCCACCGCCCAACCGACGCCGTAGCCCACCAGCGTGACCGTCATGAAGCCGACCACCGCGCCGTAGGCCACCCGCTCCTCCAAGCGGAGCTTCAACCCGGTCAGGTAGGTGAGGCCCACGCCGACCGCCACGCAGTCGGCCAACAGCAGCACCACCCACAACTTCATTGAGGGATGAACCTAGTGGAGAGTCGGGGGAGCAATGGCGCGTGTCCTGTGGAACACAGCCGGGTCACCCAGTCAGGGTCATCGGGTCCAGGGCTGGGGCAGCCACCGTCCGCAGTAGTCCACGGGCCAGGGCTGGGAGCCCCGTCGGGAGTAGAGCAGTCGGGCCCGGGCGTCCTGCTCCTCGGGGGGCGCGTGCGCCGGGTTCCCGGTGCCACCCACGGTTCTCCAGGTGCGGGGCTCGAACTGATAGGCGCCGTAGAACAGGCCGTTGGAACTCTCGACGCTGTAGTTGTTGGTGGACTCGCACCATCGGAGGTTGAACCACTGTTGCTCGGTGGGCTCGATGAATCGGTTCTTGGCCAGTTCCCGGTCGGCCAGGTCGTTGATCTCCGCGATGTACACCACCCACTCGGCCGCTTCCACCGATTGACCGGTGTCGGACAGCCGGCTGTTCAGGTAGGGAATGGCGTCGTTGAGCCGCCCGATGCGAGCGGCGGTGCGCTCGCGCTCCCCGGACACGTCCTCCACGGAACTCAACGCCTGGTCCATCAAATCGGCCATCTCCAAAAGCAGCGCCTCCCGCCAGAGGGCGTCGGTGGCTTCGGTCACCCCCAAGATGAACTCCAGGTCCTCGATCTCGCTGCCGTGGATGTACTCCTGCACCACCAACGACTCCGCCTCTTGGCGCAACAGCCGTTCTCCGGCGTCGATGGCGTTGAGCTGATCCAGCCGGCCCAGCTCACGATGCAGTTCCTCCACCGTGGCGTCGAGGGCCGCCTGTGCGCTCGCACGGGCGGCCTGGGCCACCTCCAGATCGTGTTGGGCCCGTTCCAGGTCGCGCCACGGCGGGTTGGCCGACTCCACGGCCACCGGCTCCACGGCCTCGGATTGCCCGTCAGCCTGTCCGAAGGCGACGCCGCCCACCGCCGCCGAGATGGACGCCACGGCCACGACCAGGACCGTCCAACGACTTCGCTTGTGAGCCCGCAATCTCTCTCCCTGGTTCGGCTACTCTCGAAACGGCAACCCTCGAAGTGACGTCGCCACGACATCGCTCGAGGCCGCCATTCCCTTCAGCCCCGTGGGGCAACCCTACCGACTATGTCCACTACGCCCTCAACCGCCTGCGGTCCGTCGGCCTCGCCCGCCGACGGGCCGGAAGCCATCCTGATCGTGTCGTTCGGCGGCCCGGAGGGGCCCGACGACGTGATGCCGTTTCTGCGCAACGTGACCCGGGGTCGGGGCATCAGCGACGAACGCCTGGCCACCGTGGCCGAGCACTACCACCTGTTCGGCGGCGTCAGCCCCATCAACCAGGCCAACCGTGACCTGATGGCGGCGCTGGCCGACGAGCTGGCCGGGCGCCAGAAGTCGGTGCCGGTCTACTGGGGAAACCGGAATTGGACGCCGCTGTTGGCCGACACGGTGGCCGCCATGCGCGCCGACGGGATCGGTCGGGCCACCGCCTTCGTCACCTCGGCCTACGGCTCCTACTCCGGGTGTCGCCAGTACGCCGAGGACATCGAGCGGGCCCGGGCGACGGTCGGCCCCGACGCCCCGGTGATCGACAAGCTGCCCCCCTTTTGGGATCAGGAGGGCTTTCTGGCCGCCATGGTCGAGCACCTGCGCGCCGCCCGACGCGCCGAGCCCGCCGCCCCGGTGGTGTTCACCGCCCACAGCATTCCGCTGGCCATGGCGGCGGCCGCCCCCTACGAGGCCCAACTCCTCCAGGCCTGCGAGTCGGTGGCCACCCGAGCCGGAGCCCCCCAGTGGTCGCTGGCCTACCAGAGCCGCAGCGGTCCGCCTCAGGTGCCGTGGCTGGAACCCGATATCGGCGACGAACTCGACCGGTTGTCAGGCGACGGGGCCGACGGGGTGATCGTGGTTCCCATCGGCTTCGTGGCCGACCACATGGAGGTGGTCTACGACCTCGACACCGAGGCCCGCCTGCGCGCCGAGCAACTGGGGTTGCGGTTCAGCCGGGTGCCCACCGTGGGCACCCACCCCGCGTTCGTGGCCATGATCGCCGACTTGGCCCTCGGTCCGCCGCCGGCCCCCTGCCCTCCGAACTGTTGCCGATACTGACCAGCTACTGACCAGCCCTACGCCCGGAAGCCCAATTCGGTGGGCCCGACCGCAACCTGCCACACGGCCATAGGGCGACGAGAACTACTCCCGGGAGCCGATTTCGGTATTGATCCAAGCGATGAGCTGTTGTTGATTGCGGGTTTGGGTCAAGATGTCGCCGGGGCCGGTGAAATGGAACACCAAACCCTCGCCCGACTTCATCGACTGGATGGAGCGGCCCTCCACCGCCCGACGCAGCTCGAAGGTCACGGTGTCGGGAAAGGCCAGCATGTGGTTGGTGTCCACCACCACCGTCTCACCCGCCCCCAGGGAGATCACGTCGATGGCGCCGTAGGAGGCCACCAGCAGCTTGCCCACCCCCTCGGCGTGAACCATGAAGCCGCCTTCGCCGCCCACCAGCGACTTGAACCCGCTCCACTTGGCGTCGATGTCCACCGCGGCATCGGAAGCCAGCCAATTGCCCCGCTCCACGATCCACGACTGGGAACCGTCCAACTCGATCACCCGCAGATCGCCGGGGAGCTTGGCGGCCACGTCCACCCACCCCCCTTGAGCGGGAGCGGTGAAGGTGGACATGAACAGCGACTCACCCCCCAGCACGCTTCGCTTCAGCCCCTTGAGCACGCCGCCTTCGATCTTGGCCTCCAGCGCCATCCCGACGGAGTGGGCCATCATGGCCCCGGCTTCGACCTTGACGGCTTCTGAGGCGCGCAACCGGCAACGGGCCACCCCGAAACTGGGGGCATGACGAATCTCTACATCCATGCCCGGCACCCTACCGGCCCGCGTCCCAAAACCGACGGCCCTGGCCGCGGGTCGGGCCCGGCCAGGCCCCGCTAGCCGATCTTCTTGTCCTGGCCCTCCCAGTAGGGGGCCCGCAGGTCGCGCTTGAGCACCTTCATGGCCCCCGACAACGGCAGCGGCTCGGCCCGGAACTCCACCGACTTGGGCACCTTGTAGCCCGCGATCAACTCCCGAGCGTGATCGCACACCTCCGCCTCGGTCAGCTCGTGACCGGGCGCGGGCACCACCACCGCGTGAACCGCTTCGCCCCACACCGGGTCGGGGATGCCGATCACCGCCACCTGCGCCACCCCCGGATGGGTGGAGATGGCGCTCTCCACCTCGGTGGAGTACACGTTCTCGCCCCCGGAGACGATCATGTCCTTCACCCGGTCCACCAGGAACAGATACCCGTCCTCGTCAAGGTACCCGGCGTCACCGGAGTGGTACCAGCCCCCCTCGAACACCTCGGCGGTGGCCTCGGGCTTGTTCCAGTACTCCCGCATGAAGTTGCCCGCTCGGGCGCACACCTCGCCGATCTCCCCCGGCCCCTGGACATTGCCGTCCTCGTCCTGGATGCACAGGTTCACACCGAACACCGGGCGGCCCACCGATCGCAGCCGGTCGCTGCCCGCCACGTGGTCTTCGGGCCCCAACAGCGTGAGCACCGAAGAGCACTCGGTCATGCCGTAGCCCTGGTGCAGGTTCACCTCGGGCAGGTGTTCCAACAGGTGGTTCAAGATGGCCTCGGGCATGGGCGAGGCCCCGTAGACCAGACTGCGCAGCGAGGCCAACCGCTCGGGACGGTAGTCGGGGTGCTGGATGCACAGGCCGATCATGGTGGGCACCATCACCGTCTGGGTGATGCCCTCGGCCTCGATCAGATTCATCACCCCGGCCGGGTCGAAGGCGGGAATGGTCACCAATTTGGCCCCCGTGGCCGGGATCAACAGCAGGCTGGCCATGGAAGCGGCGTGGAACAGCGGGGTCTGGCTCAAGAACACCTCGTCGTGGTTCAAGCCGCCCAGCCCGATGGCCACGTGGTAGGCGTTCAGCATCTCGGCCCGCTGCTGGACCACCACCCCCTTGGGCAGGCCGGTGGTGCCTCCCGTGTACATGAGCACCACGGGATCGTCCTCCTCGGGCTCCGGGGGCGTCTCGTTGCTGCCCGCGGCCACCAAGTCCTCGTAGGCCACGTCGTGGGGCCCGTCACCCGCGCCGATGAGCACCACCGTGCGGATGGGGCTGTCGCCCGCGGCCTCGAGGGCCTTGGCGAAAGGCTCGGCGAAGAAGGCGTCCACGAAGGCCACCTCGGTGCCCGAGTCCCGCACGATGTAGTCCAGTTCCGGCCCGGCCAGCCGCAGGTTCAGGGGGTTGACGATCCCCGCCCCCAGGTAGCAGGCGTGGTACAGCTCCAGGTAAGCGGCGCTGTTGAGGGCCATGATGGCCACCCGGTCGCCCCGGCCCACCCCCAGTTCGGTACCCATGGCGTTGGCCAGTCGGGTCACCCGCTCCCCGTGCTCGGCGAAGGTCGCCCGGTAGCCGCCGTCCACGATGGCCTCGTCATTGGCGTACCGTTCCATTGCCGGATAGAACAGCCGGTGATAGATCAGCTCTTTCATGGGGCAACCGTATCGCGAAACCGGCGGTGCCCGATCGAAGCGAGGAGGCGACATGGACATCGAATCCACCGTGCGATGGCTCAAGGACCGGGAGCTGATCAAGGAACTCCCCCTGCGCTACGCCCGGGGCATCGACCGCATCGACTTCGACTTGGTGCGGTCCAATTTCCACCCCGATTGCCAGGTCTTCGGGACGGTGGTGTCCGGGCCGCTCGACCCCTACCTGGACTGGACGGAAAACGAACTGCGCAAGTACGAGTCCACCCTGCACGTGATGGGCAACCAGTACGTGGACCTGGAAGAAGGCGCCGACGAGGGCCACGTGGAGACCTACGCCGTGGCCTACCAGATGCAGACGGAGGAGTCGGGCCTCGAGGACCTCATCTTGGGCCTGCGCTACTGCGACGACGTGGCCCGATTCGACGAGGGCTGGCTGATCACCGCCCGCACCGCCGTGCCCCAGTGGGTCCGGGGTCCGGTTCCCCACGCTCCCGACGAGCTGCGCAGCACGTGGCACGGAAAGACCCTCCGCAATGAATGAGCGAACGGTGATCCCCACATCCGGCCCGGCAACCCCAAAGGAGCACCGCCGCAATGAATGACCGTCCCGTTGCCTTCGTGACCGGGGCCAGCCGGGGCATCGGCAAGGCCTGCTCGGTGTATCTGGCCCGGGCGGGCTTCGACGTGGCCGTCTCCGCCCGTACCGTGCAGGAGGGGGAGCAGCGCGAGCACTCCTCCACCGTGAAGAGTTCGGACACCTCGCCGTTGCCCGGCAGCCTGTCGTCCACCGCCGCGCTGGTGGCCGAGGCCGGAGCCGAGGCCATGGTGGTGGCCGCCGACCTGCTGGATGACGCCTCCCTGGGGGCGGCCGCGGCCACCGTGTTGGAACGCTGGGGCCGGGTGGACGTGCTGGTGAACAACGGTCGCTACATCGGCCCCGGCCACATGGACCGCCTGCTGGACACCCCCATCGAGCTGTTGGACCGGCACCTGCGGGCCAACTGCCTGGCCCCTTTGGTGCTGACCAAGGCCTTCCTGCCCCAGATGATCGAGCGGGGCTCGGGCACCATCGTCAACATCACCTCGGCCTCGGGCTACGCCGACCCCACCTCGGCAGCGGGCGACGGGGGCTGGGGCATGGGGTACGGCATCAGCAAGGGCGCCTTTCACCGGGTGGCCGGATTCCTGGCCGTGGAGCACGGCGACCACGGCATCAGGGCCTTCAACGTGCAGCCCGGCTACATCTCCACCGAGCGCATCGCCCAGGACATGGCCCGGTTCGGCTTCGAGGACAACGGGGAGCCCCCCGAGGTGATCGGCGCGGTGGTGGCCTGGCTGGCCACCGACTCGGAAGCCGCCACCCTGAGCGGCACCAACATCGAGGCCCAGTTCTTCTGCCATGAGCGGGGCCTGTTGCCCGGCTGGGAGGGGCCGAAGCCCAATACCCACGCCATCTCCTACGACCTGAGCGGCGCCATCCTGGCCGACAAGGAGGCCCAACTGCTGGCCCAGAGCGCCGGCGAGTGACCGACCCGGTCGAGCCGACCCACACCATCGAGCCGACCGGCGCCGACCGGCGCCGGGAGCTGTGCGCCGTCATGCCGGTGTACAACGAGGCCGAGATCGTGGCCGAGGTGGCCCGGAGCTGGCTGGCCGAGTTCGACGGTCTGGGGATCGACTACGAGCTGGTGGCCATCGTGGACGGGGCCACCGACGCCAGCGAGCAGATCCTGCGCTCGGTGGCCGAGCAGCACCCCCGCCTGGTGGTCGATGTCAAGCCCAACCATGGCCACGGTCCCACCATCCTGCGGGGCTACCGGCGGGGGGTGATCACCGCCGATTGGGTGTTCCAAACCGACTCCGACAACGAGATGCCCGCGGCCTCGTTCGGTCGACTGTGGGAGCTTCGCCCCGACGCGGACGCGGTGGTGGGGATACGCACCGGTCGGAAGCAATCGCCTGCTCGCCGGTTCGTCACCCACGGGGCCCGGCTCACCGCTCGGGCGGCCTTCGGCTGCCGCCTGGCCGACGTCAACTGCCCCTATCGCCTGATGCGCTCTTCGGCCCTGGCCCCGCTGCTCACCCCCATCCCCGACGACACCTTCGCTCCCAACGTGGTGCTGGCCGGGATGCTGGCCCGCTCCGGGGCCCGCCTGGCCGAGGTGCCCGTGCCCCACCGCAGCCGCACCACCGGCGAGGTCTCGATCCTCGGTACCCGTGCGCTGATGGCCGCCATCCGCTCGTTCGGCCAGACCGTTCGGCTCAGCCGCACCCCGCTCCCCGGAGACTGACGGAAATCCCCTCCTATCTGGGGGAGTGTCCCGAATCTGTCATCGCAAGCGAGTACCGTCGCACCAGGGAAGACCACCCGATCCTTCCCCGCAAATCCCCGAAAACCCCATCGAACCGACCATGCCCCAACCATCCAAAACCTTGTTCGACGCCCACCAGGACGACGCCGGTACCGACACCGAGGTGAGCTTCGCCCGCGAACTGGTGAACGTCCCGGTGGACGAGGAGATGTCGGAGTCGTTTCTGGCCTACTCCCTGTCGGTCATCACCTCCCGGGCCATTCCCGACGCCCGTGACGGGCTCAAGCCGGTGCAGCGCCGGATCCTCTACTCCATGCTCAACATGGGGATCCGCCCCGACCGGCCCCACCGCAAGAGCGCACGGGTGGTGGGCGACACCATGGGCAAGTACCACCCCCACGGGGACGCCGCCATCTACGACGCCTTGGTGCGACTGGCCCAGGAGTTCTCCCGGCCCGTTCCGCTGATCGATCCCCACGGCAACTTCGGCACCCTGGACGATCCCCCCGCCGCCCCCCGCTACACCGAGTGCCGCCTGGCCGAGGCGGCCATGGAGATACTGGCCGAGATCGACGAGGACACCGTCGAGCACCGGGCCACCTACGACGGGGAGGGCACCGAACCCGAGTACCTGCCCGGTCGGCTGCCCAACCTGCTGGTGAACGGCACCACCGGAATCGCCGTGGGCATGGCCACCAACATGGCCCCCCACAACCTGGCCGAGGTGGCCCAGGCCATCCGGCTGGTGATGGAGCAGCGCCGCCCCAAGCCCACCATCGACCAGCTATTGGAGAGGCTGCCCGGGCCCGACTTTCCCACCGGGGGCATCATCGTCGATTCCCAGGAGGGGGGTCTGCGGCAGGCCTACGCCACCGGGCGGGGCTCCATCCGGATGCAGGCCAAGATGGCGCCGGTCCGCCTCACCCGCAGCCGCTGGGGAATCGAGGTGACCGAGCTGCCCTACATGGTCGGCCCGGAGAAAGCGGTGAAGCGCATCAACGATCTGATCGTCGACGGCAAGCTGCCCGGCGTCCACGACGCCCGCAACCTGTCCGACCGCCATCACGGGCTGCGCATCCTCATCGAGTGCGAACCCCACGTGGCCCCCGAGAAGCTCTACTACGACCTCTTCCGTCTCACCCCCCTGGAGGAGACGTTCGCCCTCAACAACGTGGTGCTGGTCGACGGCGTTCCCACCACCGTGGGCCTCTACGACCTCTGCGTCCACTACGTCGACCATCGCCTCGACGTGGTGGTGCGCCGCACCCGCTTTCGGCTGGCCCGAGCCCGTGATCGCCACCACATCCTGGAGGGTCTCATCACCGCGCTGGACAACATCGACGAGGTGGTCGCCATCATCCGGGGCTCCGACGATGCCACCGTCGCCCGCCAGCGGTTGCAGGACGCCCTGGAACTCAGCGAGACCCAGGCCGCCCACATCCTGGAGCTGCAGCTCCGGCGGCTCACCGCCCTGGAGAAGCAGAAGATCATCGACGAGCGCGACCAGCTCATCACCCTGATCGCCGAGCTGGAGAAGCTGCTGGGGTCCGAGCGGCGCCAACGCACCCTGGTGCTCAAGGAGCTGGACGACCTGGTGGAGCGCTTCGGCCGCCCACGCCGCACACAGATTCTGGGTCATCAGGACGCCCCGGTGTACGAGGCCACCCCGGTCGCCGACCTCACCCCCCAGGCCGAGGGGCCCTGCGTGGTCACCCTGTCCACCACCGGGGTGGTGGGCCGGGCCGCCGCCGGTGGCCGTCGCCGATCCCAGTTCGGCCGCCACGACGTGCTCACCGCCTCGGTGGAGGCCGACCCCGGCCATGCCATTCTGGCCGTGACCTCGGGGGGGCGGATCATCTCGTCGGCGGTGTCGGCGCTGCCCGAAGTGTCGGGCCGCAGCCGGGGGGCGGCCGCCTCCGAGGTGTTCGGAACCATGCGCAGCGAGGCGGTGCTGACCTTGGTGACCGCCGGTGGCGACCCGCTGGTGATCGTGACCGCCGCGGGCACGGTCAAGCGGGTCGACCTGTCCGACGCCGACAAGGGCCGGGCCACCAAGCAGGTCATCAAGCTGAAGCCCAACGACAAGGTGGTAGCCGCCTTCTGCGCCCCCGCCTCGGCCGAGATGGTGCTGGTCAGCGCCCAGGGACGGGCCCTGCGCGCCCCGGTGGAGTCGGTGCGGGTGCAGGGGCGGAGTGCGGCCGGGGTGGTGGGCATGAAGCTGCGCAACGGCGACCGCCTCATCGCCGCCGACGGCGTGAGCGGTGACGAGGCGGTGATCTCGGTGGGCACCACCGGTTCGGTGGACATCACGCCGGTGACCGACATTCCGGCCACCGCCCGGGGAGGTCTCGGTACCGCCCTGGTCGGTCGCGACCCGCTGGCCCTGGCGGTGATCGCCCCGCCGGCCGACCTTCTGGCCGAGGTGGACGACAACGGCCGCCCGGCCAAGGCCCCGGTGCCCTTCCCGCCGGCCGACGGTGCGGGCCACCACGGGGTGGTCGTGGGCGTGGGGATGCCCCGATGGTGACGTCCACCGGCACCGCGGGCACCACCAAGGGCGCCACCGCCGACCTCTTCGCCCCGCCCAAGGGCGAGAATGGCAACGGCAATTACGCCGCCTCCGACATCGTCACCCTGGAAGGGCTGGAGGCGGTGCGCAAGCGCCCCGGCATGTACATCGGGGGCACCGGCAGCGACGGCCTCATGCACCTGGTGTGGGAGCTGATCGACAACGGCGTGGACGAAGCCGGGGCGGGCTACGCCACCCGCATCGACGTCACTTTGCACGCCGACGGCTCGGTCGAGGTGGCCGACAACGGCCGGGGCATTCCCGTCGACCGCCACCCCACCAAGAAGGTGTCGGCCCTGGAGGTAGTGCTCACCGAGCTGCACGCGGGCGGCAAGTTCGGGGGCGGGGTGTACGGGGCGTCGGGCGGCCTGCACGGGGTGGGGGCCTCGGTGGTGAACGCCCTGTCGACCCGCCTGCGGGCCGAGGTCGACCGCGACGGTGCCACCTGGCAGCTCTGGTTCTCCCAGCAGAAGGCGGGCCAGTTCGACGGCGACCGCTTCGCTGCGGGTCACAAGCTCCGCCGCGTGCGCGCCACCCGCAAGACCGGCACCCGGATCCGCTTCTGGCCCGATTTGGATATGTTCGATCCCGACGCCGCCGTGGACTTCGAGGCCATCGCCCGGCGGGCCCAGCAGGCCTGTTTTTTGGTGCCGGGGCTGCGCATCCGGGTGGAGGACAAGCGCCGGGACGCCGACAATCAGCCGGTGGAGCTGATCTCCCACGGGGGCCTGGCCGATCTGGTGGCCCACCTCTCGAAGTCCGAGACCGTCACCGAGGTCATCTCCATCCCCGGTGAGGGCGAATTCGAGGAGAAGGTGCCGGTGGACGGGGCCATGACCGTGGTCAACCGCCGATGTCAGGTGGACATCGCCCTGCGCTGGGTCAAGGACTACGCCACCGCGGTGGCCACCTTCGTCAACACCATCCCCACCCCCCACGGGGGCACCCACTTGGCCGGTTTTGATCGGGCCCTGACCCGGGCGGTCAACGACAGCCTGCTGGCCGACGTCAAGAAGCTGGCCCGGTTGGCCAAGCAGGGCAACGACCGGGCCCAGCGGGAGGACGTGCAGGAGGGCCTGGTCGCCGCGGTCAAGGTCACCCTGCCGGAGCCCCAGTTCCGGGGCCAGACCAAACAGGAGTTGGGCACTCCGGCGGTGCAGTCCATCGTCTACAACGTGCTCAAGGACGGCTTGGAGAGCTGGTTCCAAACCGGTCCCAAGAGCCACGTCACCGGTTTGCAGTCCAAGATCGCCGACGCGGTGATCAACCGGGTGTCGGCCCGCCAGACCTTGGAGAACAAGCGACGGGCGGCCTCGTTGGGCTCCACCGGGATGCCCGACAAGCTGGCCGACTGTCGGGTCCACGGGCCGGACTCCGAGCTGATCCTGGTGGAGGGCGACTCGGCGGCCGGTCCGGCCAAGGCGGGGCGCAACGCCGAGAACATGGCCATCCTGCCCTTGCGGGGCAAGGTGGTGAACGCGGCCAAGTCGTCCATGAAGCAGGTGCTGGACAACGCCGAGGCCCAGGCCCTGTTCACCGCCATGGGAGCGGGCTCGGGCGACGACTTCGACATGGCCAAGGCCCGGTACGGGCGCATCGTCATCCTGTGCGACGCCGACGTGGACGGCAGCCACATCCGCTGCCTGCTGCTCACCCTCATCCACCGCTTCATGCTGCCCATGCTGGAAGCAGGGCGGGTCTACGCCGCCCAACCCCCGCTCTACACCACCAAGGTGGGGGACCAAACCCACAGGGCGTGGTCCGACGCCGAGCGGGACCACATCACCGCCGAGTTGGCCAAGGGGAACCGCAAGGTGGAGAACATCCGGTGGTCCCGGTTCAAGGGGCTGGGCGAGATGGACACCGACGAGCTGGCCGAGTGCGCCCTCGACCCCGCGACCCGGACGCTGCGTCGGCTCACCCTGGACGACGCCGAACGGGCGGGCCAGATGTTCGAGACCCTGATGGGGGCCGACGTGAGCCGCCGCAAGGACTTCCTCATCTCCCACAGCGAGCTGGTCGACCGTGACGCCCTCGACTATTGACCGCCAAGCCAGAATCGGAGAGTCTGAGATGACCATGACCGACGCCGCTCCCCGGGCCGAAGCCACCGCCGAGCCCGTGGCCGACAAGCTGGTGGAGATCCCCGAACGCTACGTGCCCAAGTACTTGTCGCCCTCCAGCGCCTCGTCCTACCGGGAATGCGCCCGCCGCTGGAAGTTCCGCTACGTCGACCGCCTGCCCGACCCGCCCGGCGAGTCGGCGGTGACCGGCACCTTCGCCCACATGGTGCTGGAGAAGCTGATGCAGGAGCCGGAACCGGAACGCACGGTGGACCGGGCCAAGAAGCTGGCCCGCGAATTGTGGCCCACCATGGAGCGTCACCCCGACTATGTGGGGCTGGAGTTGGACGAGCGGGGTGGGTTGGACTTCCGCATCAACGGTTGGCGGGCCATCGAGGGTTTGTGGGATCTGGAGGATCCCCGTCAGGTGCAGGTGGCGGCCACCGAACAGGACGTCCGGGTGGAGATCAACGGGGTGCCGTTTCGGGGCATCATCGACCGCCTCGACGAGACCGACCAAGGTTTGGTGGTCACCGACTACAAGTCGGGCAAGGCCCCGTCGGCTCGATTCTCGGCCAACTACGCCACCCAGATGCTGCTGTACGCCGCTGCGCTGACCGAATTGGAGGGCCGCAAGCCGGTCAAGGCCCAGTTGCACTACCTGGGCCAGAAGGTGGTGACCGTGGAGATCACCGACGAGAACCTGGCCGAGGCGGTGGACGAACTCCGGACCACCTGGCTGGCCATCATGGAGAGCTGCATCACCGAGGAGTTCGCGGCCTCCACCGGCCCGTTGTGCGGGTGGTGCCCGTTCGTCGCCCAGTGTCCCGAGGGCACCGACGAGGTGCTCCGCCGCGACGAGGCCGGGCGGTTGCGATCCGATGCTCCTGCCCTGGAGCGAATCGCCCAAGCCAACGCCGAGGCCTCCGCGCCGGAGCCAAGTGCCCAAACCAACCCGGGCGACCCCGACTAGGCCTGTTTGAGCCTGTTGGAGCGCAACCGACGCTGGGACAGAGGGAAGCGATGAGCGGACCGGAGGCGTTGACCCAGTGGATCGAGGGGTGCTGTGGCCAACCGGTGACGGCCACCGCGCGCATCCCCGGCGGCGCCTCCCGCCAGGCCTGGGTGGTGACACTGGCCGACGACACTCGCCGCTTCCTGCGGGTGGACACCGGCTCGTCGCCCCTGTCGGAGCAGGGCTACGACTTGGCCCGCGAGGCCGAGGTGTACGCGTGGTTGGCCACCACGCCGGTTCGGGCCGCGGGGCTGTGGGGCGTCAGCCCCGACGGGCAGGCCTTACTGCTCGACTACGTGGCCGGATCGCCCGGCCCGATGGACGACCCGGCGTTGGCCCGGGACTTCATGGACCAGGTGAACACCCTCCACGCCTTGGCGCCCCCCGATCATCTGGTGACCGACGACTTGGGCGTATGGACCCGGATCTACCGAACCCATTGCCGCCGGCCCGATCCGCTCATCGACCTGGGCTTGCGCCTGCTGGCCCGATCGGCCCCCGAACCACCGGGGCGGACGGTGCTGGTCCACGGTGACCTGGGACCGGGCAACGTGCTCCACGACGGCGGCCGGGTCACCGGGCTGTGCGACTGGGAGCTGGCCCACGTGGGCGACCCGATGGAGGATCTGGCCTGGATCACGGTGCGGGCCATGCTCACCCCCTTTGTCAACCTGCCCACCGCGTTGGGGTGGTACGAAGGCGCAGTGGACGTCGAGCGGGTGCGCTACTGGCAACTCGCCTGCCAGGTCCGCAACCTGATCGGCCTGGGCGCAGCAGGAGCGGCCGACGGCGACCAGGGCATGGTGAAACTCTTCACCACCCTGCACCGCCGGGTCACCGCCGAGGTGGTGTGCGAGGCGTTGGGCGTGACAGTGGAGCCCCCCGAGGTGCCCGAACCCCGCGACACCCCGGCGAGCGAGCACTATTCCGCCGTCCTGCACGATCTGCACACGGTGATCACCCCGGCCCTGGACGGCTACGCCGCCGCTCGGGCCAAGTCCACCGCCCGGCTGGTGCGCCACCTGGACATGGTGGACCGCATCGGACCGGAACTGGCCGAGCAGGACCGGTCCGACCGGAAGCGGTTCGACCTGGACTCCGACGCCGGGCTGGCCGCCTACCTGGCCCGCCAGTCCCTGCGGGACCAGGCCCTGATGGCCCCGGCCATGGGCCGGCTGGCCCACTCCAAGCTCTTCCGGCCCTGACCGTCCGACACCCCGCTTCGAGACCCGCCCCCGGCTGGACCGAGCAACCCTCGTAGCCCGATTCGGAGATACTGTCATCGGTGGTCTCTAGAGTCTTGCCCATGACCATCACCGTTGTCGGGAGCGCCTACGGAGCGCCCGCCACCCAGCGTCTGGCCGAGCAGATTTCGGCATTCAAGGCAGGCAATCCCTTGGCTCCGGTGACCGTGGTGGTGCCCACCAACATCGCAGGCCTGGCCACCCGACGGGCCCTCGCCACCCAGGGCCCCGGTATCGCCGCGGTGGACTTCCTCAAGCTGTTCGACATGGCCGAGCGCCTGGCCGGCCGAGCCATGGCCGACGACCATCAACGCAAGCCGCTGTCCGATTCGATCATTCGAGCCACCGTTCGCCAGGCACTGAGCGATCGGCCCGGTGTGTTTCGGGAGTCGGCTCAGCACCCGGCAACCGAACAAGCCCTGGTGCGCTCCTACCACGACCTGCGCGACCTGTCCGACGAGCAACAGGCCAAGCTGGCCGAACAGAGCGAGCGGGCCGCCGATGTGGTGCGCATCTGCGGCCAGGTCAGAGAACAACTGCAGCACCAGTGGTACGACGGTCAGGATCTGGTCGACCTGGCTGCCAAGTCCCTGCCCACCGAGTCGGGCCGGGCGGTGGCCGCCGGCTTCGGCCCGGTGATCGTCCACCTGCCGCAGCGGATCACCCGTCCTCAGGCTCGATTGCTGGCCGCGCTGGCCGGCGTCACCCCCATGGCCGTGCTGATCGGCCTCACCGGCGACGACAAAGCCGACGCCCCGGTGTTGGCGTCCGCTCGCCGCATGGGCGTCGAACCCGAAGGCCTGCCGGAGATCGACCGGCCCCACGCCGAGCGGGTGATCAGCACGGTCAGCACCGACGAGGAGGTCCGGGTGGCGGTCCGCGAGGTGGTCAACGCCGCACGCGGTGGCACACCCCTGGCCCGAATCGCCGTGCTGTGCGGCGGTGGGCCGACGGTGGTCCGCCGGTTGCACAGCCAACTCGAAGCCGCCGGCATCGTCTACAACGGTCCCAGTGGGCTGACCCTGGCCGACTCCCTTGTGGGTCGCGGGCTGGGGGCATTGCTCCACCTGCCGGGCCGGGACTTTCGCCGCGACGAGGTGTTCGCCCTGTTGTCGGTGGCGCAACCCACGGTGGCCGCCCCCGACGGATCCGGCAATGGTGAGGCCGCGGTCCCCGCGCCGGTGATGGCCTGGGAACGAGCCTCGCGGGACGCGGGCGTGGCCCGGGGAGCCGACCAATGGCAGGAACGACTGGGGAGGCACGCCGCCGAATTGCGGGCCGAGGCCGAAGCCGCCACTCAGGGCGACGATCCCGACGAGGCCGACTTGCGCATCCAGGCCCTGAAGCGAGCAGCCGGTCACGCGGAGTCGTTGGCCGAATTCATGGCCGGGCTGATCACCGACCTGTCCCCCGTCCCCGCGCCGGACACCTGGTCTTCATGGAGCGACTGGGTCACCGACCTGGTGGAGACGTACCTGGGCGACCGGCAATCCCGGCGCCGTTGGCCGGAGCAGGAACAGGAGGCGGCCACCGCCGTACTCGGCATCCTCAGCCGCCTGCGGGGCCTGGACGAAGTCGAAGCCAAGCCTCGACCCTCCACCTTCCGCCAGACCTTGGTCTCGGAGTTGACCGCGGCCACCACCCGCATCGGGCAGGTCGGACGCGGGGTGCTGACCGGAACGATCGGTGAGTCCCTGGGCATGGAACTCGATCAGGTCGTCCTGCTCGGCTTGTCGGAGGGTGAGTTCCCCCACACCCTCCACGACGACCCCCTGCTGCCCGACCGGGAGCGTCAGGCCGCGGGCGACGACCTGGCCCTACTCGGCGACCGGCCCGCCGAGCAACACCGTCAATTCCTGGCCGCGCTGGCCTCGTCACAGGGGGCCACCCTGATCTACGCCCGGGGAAACTCCCGGCGAGCGGCCGAGCAGCATCCCTCCCGCTGGCTCCTGGACACCGCCACGGCCTTGGCCGGATCCCGGGTGGACAGCACCCATCTCGAAAGCCTGGCCAACGACAGCCACGCCCCTTGGTTCGAACACGTTCCCTCCTTCTGTTCACGGGTGATGCACGCCGAGTTCCCGGCCACCGTCCAGGAGTTTCGCCTGCAGGCCCTCGCCCTGGGCGACACCCCCGGAGACTCTGATCTCGGCCAAGACCCGGCGCTGGCCCGAGGCGTGGAGCTGATGCAGGCCCGAGCGTCGGATGGGTTCACCCGCTTCGACGGCAACCTGGCCGGGGTGGATCTCAGCCACACCATCGGCACGGTGATGTCGCCCACCAGTTTGGCGACGTGGGCCGAATGCCCCCTGCGCTACTTCTTCCGCCACGTCCTGCGGGTCGCCACCATCGAACAGCCGGAGGACGTGACGGAGATCACCGCGTCGGAGAAGGGATCGCTGATCCACAACGCCCTGGACACCTTCCTGCAGGAGCAGCTTGCCCAGAACCAGGTCCCTGGTCCCGGACAACCCTGGACCGAAGAGCAGCGCAGTCGGCTCTTGGAGATCGGCCAGGAGCTGTGCCAAGAAGCTGAGGACCGAGGCATCACCGGATCACCGGTGGTCTGGGGTGACCGTCGCGGCCGGATTCTGGCCGACCTGGTCCGCTTCATCGATGAGGACAATGACCTGCGAAGGGAGCTGAACACCGCCCCGGTGGCCAGCGAGCTGGCTTTCGGAATGGACGACAGTCCGCTGGATGAGGTGGCCGTCGAGCTGCCATCGGGCCGACGGGTGCGGTTCCGGGGTCGGGCCGACCGGATCGACCAGGGACCGGACGGCGAACTGGTGGCCCTCGACTACAAATCTGGCAAGGCCGAGAAGTACACGGGGGTGAATCGCCCCAAAAGGGGCTCCAAAAAGGAGAAGGGTTGGGATCCCGTTTTGCAAGGCACCCGGTTGCAGCTCCCGGTCTACGGGCTGGCCGCCCGAGCCCAAGCGGGCAACCCGCGAGCGCCGGTGACCACCAGGTACTGGTTTGTCAACTCCGAGGAGGAGTTCAAGGCCTACGGCTATGCCCTCGACCAGCAAGTGATGGAGCGCTTCGGCCAGGCGGTGACCACCATTGTCGAGGGAGTGGACGCGGGCGTGTTCTGCGACCGGCCCCGGGAAGACACCATGGGCCGCTACAGCCAGCATTGCGAATATTGCAATGCCGATCGGGTCGGCACCCACGACCGGAGATGGGACTGGGACCGCCTGCGAGCCCAACCCGAGCTGCGCGATTATCGCGATTTGGTCGAGCCCCCCGACGACGACCCCGCGTCCAAGGAGGTTTCGCCATGAGTTCCCCGGTTTCGGCCCACCCCGATCAGGCTGACCGGCAGGCCATAGCCGGCGACCTGGCAGCCACGTTGTTCGTGGAGGCCGGGGCTGGCTCGGGCAAGACCACTGCGCTGGTGGAGAGGATCGTGGCCTTGCTGGACAGCGGCATCGCCATGGAGAACATCGCCGCCATCACCTTCACCGAGAAGGCCGCCGAGGAGCTGAAGAACCGGCTGCGCCAAAGCCTCACCGCAACCGGCAAGCATCCCGAGGCCCTCGACCAACTGGACGGGGCGGCCATCACCACCCTGCACGGGTTCGCCCTGCGAATCCTGTCGCAGCACGCTATCGAGGCCCGATTGCCCCCACGCATCGAGGTCACCCCCATGAGCGCCTTCAGCGAGCGGTGGGACCAGTTCCGTGACCGCCTCTGGCACGACCCCGACCATCAGGAACTCATGGCGTTGGCCCTGGCCATGGGCATCACCACCCAAAACCTGCGGGAATTGGCCAAAGGGCTGGACAGCAACTGGGACCTGGTGGTCGAGCGCGCGGTGGCCGGAGCGCCTCCCACGACGCCCATCGAATTACCCAACTTCCACCGCCTGTTGGCGGACTGCCGAGATGTGGCCGACCTCGAACGATTCTGTGCTGCGGCCCCCAGCGACGGCGGCGCAGGCGACGGCATGGCGAACCGGCTCCAAGAGATTGGCAACAAGGCCGATGAGCTGAGCAATACCCACGGCGATTGGCTGCAACCGGTCCGCGTCCTGTTCAGGGATTGGCCCAGCTTCAAGGTGGGCAATACCGGCAATAGGAAGAACTGGACCGACAAGCACACGATTGATGAGGTGCGCACCCAGGTGATGGCCCTGGGGGCGCAGGTCGCCGCCATCAAGGACGGATTGGCCGACGCCGTCATCAACCGGCTGGCCGGGGTGCTGGGGTCCTTTGTGCTACAAGCGGCCGAGGAGCGTCGACGCCGGGGAGTCCTGGAGTTCCACGACCTGCTGGTGCTGGCCCAACTCCTGTTGCGAGACGGCGAGCACGGGGCCCAAGTTCGGGCCGCGCTGGCCGAACGCTACCCGCGACTGCTGCTCGACGAGTTCCAGGACACCGACCCCATCCAAGTCGACCTGGCCAAACTCATCGCCACCGATCCGGATGATCGCCGGCCCTGGCCCGAGCTGGAAGACGACGCCGGTCGGCTGTTCTTCGTCGGTGACCCCAAGCAGTCGATCTACCGATTCCGCCGAGCCGACCTCGGCGTGTACACCCAAGCGGCCGCAGCGGCCACGGTCACCCGAAAATCGCTCACCCGCAACTTCCGGTCGGCGGCACCCATCCTGGAGTGGGTCAACCAGCTCTTCGATAGCCTGATGGCTCCGCCCGGCCCCGATCAGGAGCACGTCCAGCCCCTCTACCAGTCCCTGGAGCCGATACGCGACGGCCCACCGGTGGGTGCGCCGGTGGCCGTGCTCGACCGAGCCCACCCCCAGGGAACCAAGGTCGACGTCATACGCGAAGCCGAAGCCGAGGACGTGGCCGCGGCCATCCTGACCGCCGTCTCCAAGGGTTGGTCGGTGGGCGACGGCACCGACGAGCAGGGTGGGGACCGCTGGCGTCCCGCCCGGCTGGAGGACATCTGCATCCTGGTGCCCGACCGCATCTCGCTACCCCAGCTCCAACAGACCCTGGAACGCCACCGCATACCCTTCCGGTTGGAGGCGGGCTCCCTGATCTGGGCCGACCGGACCATCCGGGACGTGATCACCGTCGTCCGGTCCCTGGCCGATCCCACCGATGAGGTGGCTCTGGTCAATGCGCTGCGATCACCGGCCCTTGGCTGTGGTGACGACGACCTGTTCAACTACAGGGTCACCTATCACGGGCAGTGGAACTACTTGGCGCGACACCCGGAGTCCTTGCCCAGTGACCATCCGGTGGCCGACGCCTTGGCCTGGCTGCGAGGCCTCCACCGCCAATGCCGCTGGCTGAGCCCCAGCCAGTTGCTCGAGCACATCGTGCGGGAGCGGCGGCTGATGGAATCCCACTGCTTCGGTCGCGGTCGAGCCCGTGATGCGTGGCACATCCTGCAGGTGGTGATCGATCAGGCTCGACAGTTCGAGGAGACCGGGGGACGGGGCCTGCGAGAGTTCATTTCCTGGGTGGACCTCAAGGTGGCCGAGGAGGCCAGGGAGACCGACGTGGACGTGTCGGACACCGACGACCACGCCGTGCGCATCGCCACCATCCACGCCGCCAAGGGCCGGGAGTTCCCCATCGTCATCCTCTCGGGCACCTCCGCGAAGCCCAAGGCTTCAAAAGCCACGCTCATGTGGCCTGCCGAGGGTGGCTTTGCCGTGCAGTTCAACGAGAGTTTGCGGACCGAAAACGCGGCTGAACAGAAGAAAGTAGAGGGAGCATTCGACGCCGCCGAGCGCGTTCGTCTGCTGTACGTGGCCACGACTCGGGCCATGGATCATCTGGTGGTTTCCGCTCATCGAGAGGCACCGCCCAAGGGCGGGCGGAAGAACCCCTCGATGGCCGACCTGATCGTCGACCATGCCCCGCCCGCGTCCGAGGACACCCCGCCAACGACCGAAGTCGCCTTGGAGCTAGATCCGTTGCCCGTGGTAGCCGCCCTGCGCCCACAATCCGGTGAGGCCTCACCCTCACTGTCCGATTGGCAAGACGAGCGGAACGCAGTTCTGACCGCCGCTGACCGACACCTGGCGGTGGGGGCCTCGGCCCTCCCCGGCCTCCTCCTGCCCCCCGACGAATCCTCGGCTGAAAGCGATCCGGGCTTGAGCAAGGACCGGCCCGCCGACGGTGACGACCGGCGAGCACCCTGGAACAAGGGTCGCTACGGCACCAAGGTGGGCGCCGCCGTCCACGGTGTGCTGCAAACGGTGGCCCTGGATGCCGAACCCGACCAGATCCAACCGGTGGCCGCCGCCCAAGCCGAGGCCGAGGGGGTCCTCCGGGACCAGAGCGCCGTCGGCAAGCTGGCCCGATCGGTCTTGGCGGCCAGCACCGTGCAGGAGGCAGCCGCCGCCGAGCACTGGAAGGAGGTGTACGTGGCCACCACCGTGGGCGACACCGTGCTGGAGGGCTACATCGACCTGCTCTACCGCAGCCCCGACGGCCTGGTGGTGGCGGACTACAAGACCGACGACGTCCGACTAGAGGAGAGTCTGGAAGCCAAGGCCCACGCCTACCGGCTCCAAGTGGCCGCCTACGCCCTGGCCGTGGAGCAGGCCGTGGGTGAATCGGTGAGCCGATGCGTGCTGGTCTTCGCCCAGCCCGGTGAGGCCGCCCAGGAAGTGACGATCGCCGGCGACGACCTAGCATCGGCCCAAGAATCCATCCGCCACTGGCTGACGTCGAACGTGGCTTGAGGCACCGAGGAAGGGCACACCCATGTTCACGTTGGTGGTGATGGCGGCCGGGCTGGGCTCCCGTTTCGGCGGAACCAAGCAACTGGCCCAGGTGGGCCCCAACGGCGAGGCCTTCTTGGACTTCGCCATCGCCGACGCCCACGCCGCCGGGGCCAAACGGGTGGTACTCATCGTGCGCCGCGACATCGAGGCCGACGTGCAGCAGCACTTCGACACCGGCGGCAGCCTCCCCGTCGGCCTGGAGGTGGCCATGGTGCGCCAGGACGAACACGGCCCGTCCCGCACCAAACCCTGGGGCACGGCCCACGCCGTGCTGGCGGCCGCCGACGCCGTTGACGGCCCCTTCATGGTGTGCAACGCCGACGACTACTACGGCCCCACCGCCTACACCGCCCTGGCCCGGGCCATGGACGGCATGGCCGACGACCAGGCCTGGCTGTGCGGCTACCTCCTCGACCACACCCTGCCCGCCGAAGGCACGGTGACCCGGGGGGTGTGCCGCATGGACGGCAGCCGCCTCATCGGCATCGAGGAACACGAGGGCATCGCCCGATCCAGCCACGAATTCCCCGACCACACCATCGTGTCCATGAACCTGTGGGCCTTCTCCCCGTCGTTTCTCGACGGCCTGCACGACGGGTTTGCCCGGTTCCTGGACGCCCATCGACACAGCCCAGGAGCCGAGTATCTCCTGCCCCACGCGGTGGCCGAACAAATGGAGGCCGGGCTGCTGAGCGTCGGCGTGGTCACCACCACCGAGTCCTGGATCGGGGTGACCAATCCCGATGATCTCGCCACCGCCCGCGCCGCCCTGGCCCACCGCTGACCACCGGCGAACCCGGCCCCCCGTCTCCCGCCGAGGGCATGCCACAATCTGGCCGTGCCCGAGTTGCCCGAAGTGGAGACCATTCGCCGCCAACTGGCGCCCCGGCTCCACCACCGGCGGATCCTGGAGGCCCACAGCCACCCCTCCGAGAAGTTCACCCCGGCCACCGCCACCGTCGGCGCCACCATCGGGGGCCTGAACCGCCGGGGCAAGTACCTGATCGCCGCCCTCGACGACGGCCAGGAGCTGATCGTCCACCTGGGGATGACCGGTTCGCTGGCCGTCACCTCCGACCGACCGGACGACCCCTACGTGCGAGCCTGGTGGCGGCTCGACGACCACCAGGTGCTCATCTACCGCGACGTTCGCCGCTTCGGCCGCATCCGCTGCGTACCCGCAGGCTGCTACCACACCATTCCCACGCTGGCCGCCCAGGGCCCCGACGCCCTCAGCACCGACTTCACCGCCGAGGGCCTGTACCAGGCGCTGCGCCGCAGCCGCCGCCGCATCCCCACCCAGCTCCTCAGCCAGCGGCCGGTGGCGGGTGTCGGCAACATCTACGCCACCGAAGCCCTGTGGCGGGCCGGCATCCACCCGGCCCGGCGCGCCGTCAGCCGACCAGCCGCCACCCGACTCCACGCCGCCCTGATCCAGGTGCTCAACGCCGGGCTGGCCAACGGCGGCACCACTTTGCGGGACTACCGCAACGCCGACGGCCGGCCGGGAAGTAACCAGGACGCCTTGGCCTGCTACGGCCGCTCGGGCCAGCCCTGCCTGCGCTGCGCCACCGACCTGCAACGCCGCCGCTACGACGCCCGAACCCTGACCTTCTGCCCCCAATGCCAGCCGCGCTAACCTCCCCTGCGGTCGAAGGTGAGCCCATGAACAAAGAGATGGCCGATACGCAGCCGGGGGACTTCGTGGCCCAACTGCGCCGAGACGTGGGCAGCACCAGCGCCCCGAGCACCGCTCGCGACCCGGTCAACCAGCCCATGATCCGCCACTGGTGCGACGCCATGGGCGACACCAACCCCCTCTACACCGATCCCGACGCCGCCGGAGACGGACCCCACGGCCAGATCGTGGCCCCGCCCGCCATGCTCAACGCCTGGACCATGGTCGGCCTGGTGCCCCGGGACAATGAACCCCAGAATCCGGCCACACAGGTGTACGCCCAGTTGGACGAGGCGGGCTACGTGGGGGTGGTGGCCACCAACTCCGAGCACGTCTACCACCGTTACCTCACCCTCGGCGATCATCTCAGCACCGTCGGCAAGCTGGTGGACGTGTCCGACGAGAAGCACACCGCCCTGGGCGTCGGCCACTTCGTCACCACCGAGACCGAGTTCCACGACCAGCACGGCAACCACGTGGGCTCCATGTTTTTCCGCATCCTCAAGTTCCGCCCCGGCACCGGGCGCACCGCCAACCCCGAGAGCAGCGCCGACCAACCCACCGAGCGCCCGCCCCGACCCCGCCCCAGCCGCAACCAGGACACCGACTTCTTCTGGGAGGGCAGTCGGGTAGGCGAGCTGCGCATCCAACAGTGCCTGAGGTGCGGCCAACTCCAGCACCCACCGGGAGTCCGCTGCCCGGCCTGCGGGTCCACCGAAACCGGCTACGCGGTGGTCTCCGGCAAGGGCACCCTCTACTCCTACGTGGTGGCCCACCATCCCCGGGTCCCCGCCTTCGACTACCCCCTCAGCATCGGCCTGGTCGAGCTGGACGAGGGGGTGCGCCTGGTCTCCAACATCACCGATTGCCAACCCGATCAGCTCCGGGTGGGCATGCCGCTGGAGGTCTGGCACCGGCAAACCCACGACGACGTCAACGTGCCGGTGTTCCGCCCCGCCCGGGTGCCCCCCAACCCCGCCACCCTCACGTTCGACGGGGTGAGCGTGGGCGACGAGCTGCCGCTGTGCCCGATTCCGATCACCCCCACCCTCATCGTGTCCACCGCCATTGCCTCGCGCGACTACCAGGACGTCCACCACGACCGGGATCGGGCGATCCAGAAGGGATCGGAGGACATCTTCATGAACATCCTGACCTCCAGCGGCCTGTCCGCCCGCTACGTGGGCGACTGGGCCGGACCCCACGCCGTGTTCAAGAACCTGAAGATCAGACTGGGCGCCCCCAACTACCCCTACGACTGCATGACCATGTCGGGATCGGTCACCGCCAAGCGGGAAGCCGACGGCGAGGCCATCGCCGAGATCACCTTCCAGGGCCAAAACAGCCGGGGCCCCCACGTGACCGGCACCGTCGATCTGGCCCTGCCCCGCCAATAGAACGCCACCAGGAGCAACCCCCGGAGAACCCCATGGCCCTGAAGTACGCCTACCACTGCGCCATCGCCGGTATCGGCGCCACCCCGTTCACCAAGGACTCGGGCCGCACCCCCATGGACCAGGCCGTGGAAGCCTGCCTGGCCGCCTGCGAGGACGCGGGCCTGCCCCCCGAGAAGGTCAACGGCATGGTCACCTACTCGGCCGAGCAGAACCCCGAGATCGAGTTGGCCCGCAACCTGGGGATCGACGAGCTGACCCATTTCTCGATGGTCCACCACGGCGGTGGGGCGGCCTGCGGGGTGATCGCGGTGGCCTGCCAGGCCGTCTACTCGGGGGCCGCCGACTACGTGCTGTGCTACCGGGCCTTCAACGAGCGCTCCTGGCATCGTTTCGGCACCGGGGTGCAGGACCGGCCCGCCGGGGCCGAGGCCTCCGAGGTGAGCTTCTCGTGGAGTTCGCCGTTCGGTCTGGTCACCCCGGCCTCCTGGGTGGCCATGTTCGCCACCCGCTACATGCACGAGTACGGGGCCACCTCCGAGGATTTCGGGCGGGTGTCGGTGGTGGACCGGGACTTCGCCGCCACCAACCCCCTCGCCCACTTCTTCCAGCGACCCATCACCCTGGAGGATCACCAGAACAGCCGTTGGATCGTGGAGCCCCTGCACCTGCTGGACTGCTGCCAGGAAACCGACGGCGCCCAGGCCCTGTTGGTGACCACCGCCGAGCGGGCCCGCGACCTCCAACAGAAGCCGGCCGTCATCGCCTCCGCCGCGCAGGGGGCGGCCGAGGACCAGCACATGATGAGGAGCTACTACCGCGACTCCATCACCGGCATCCCCGAGATGGGATTGTGCGCCCGCCAGCTCTACCAGTCCAGCGGCCTGTCCGCCGACGACATCCAAACCGCCATCATCTACGACCACTTCACCCCCCTGGTGCTCCCGCAGCTCGAGGAGTTCGGCTTCTGCGACCGGGGGGAGGCCAAGGACTTCATCCGAGACGGCCACCTGGAGCGCGACGGCCGCCTGCCCATCAACACCAACGGCGGCCAGTTGGGCGAGGCCTACATCCACGGGCTGAACGGCATCGCCGAGGGCGTTCGCCAGATCCGGGGCACCTCGGTCAACCAGATCGACAACGTGGACAACGTGTTGGCCACCGCGGGCACCGCCGTGCCCACCAGCGCCCTCATCCTGTCGCAGCCCCGCTGAGCGGCGACCACTCACAGACCACGGGCCGACCACTCACAGACCACTCACAGACCACGGGCCGACCACCCGCCGGCCCTGGCTCCACCGCCGCCCCTCACGGCGTCATCCCGGTAGGGGGGCTGCTTGTGCCCACCCCGGCGGGTGTAAGATGCCGGTTGACGTCGCCTTCGGCGGCACGATCCGACAAGTCCCGACAATTCCCCACAAGCCCCGACAAGTGAGGTACCACGATGGAATTCAGCCATGACCGCTCGGACAACACCCTGGTTGTCAGCGCATCCGGACGGGTCGACGGATCCAACGCGTCGGACTTCCTGGACAGCCTGCAGGGGATGATCGAAGACGGCGACCAGAAGGTCATCCTCGATCTCGGCGGTCTCGAGTACATCAGCAGCGCCGGGCTGCGGGTCCTGCTATTGGCCGCCCAGAACCTGGACAAGCAGAAGAAGTCCTTCGGCATCTGCTCGCTGTCGGAATCGGTGGGCGACGTGTTCCGCATCAGCGGCTTCGACCAGATCATCAACGTCTTTTCCTCGGTCGACGACGCCAAGAAGGGGTAGCCCCGTTGTCCCCCACCGACAAGCACACGGTCGTGGTGGTCGCCAACGCCGAAAAGGGGTGAACCCTTGTCCAAGCCCTACAAGATCCTGGTGGTCGACGACGAGCCCGATCTAGAACCCCTGATCCTTCAGCGGATGCGCCGCCACATCCGCTCCAACGAGTACGAGTTCGTGTTCGCCCCCAACGGCGTCGAGGCGCTGAACATGCTCAACGCCGATCAGACCATCGACATGGTGCTGTCCGACATCAACATGCCCAAGATGGACGGCCTGACCCTCCTCCAGCAGCTTCCCGGCGTGGACCCCAATCTCCGGGCGGTGATCATCTCCGCCTACGGCGACATGGACAACATCCGAACGGCCATGAACCGGGGCGCCTTCGACTTCGTCACCAAACCCATCGACTTCGACGACCTGAAGATCACCATCGGCCGCACCCTGGACCACCTGTCGGAGTGGCGGGAGGCCCTGTCGTCGCGCGACCAGCTCGTGGCCCTGCAGAACGAGCTGAGCATCGCCAGCCAACTCCAGCAGTCCATCCTGCCCAAGAACTCTCCGGTCACCGAGGACTACGAGGTGGCCGCCAACATGGAACCGGCCCGCAACATCGGCGGCGACTTCTACGACTTCTTCCCCATGGACGACGAGATCGCCGTGGTGGTGGCCGACGTCTCCGACAAGGGCATTCCCGCCTCCATGTTCATGATGTCCAGTCGCACCGCCCTCAAGGGGGCCGCCATCGGTCTGCGCCAACCGGAGAAGGCCCTGGCCGAGGTCAACAACCAGCTCCACCAGGACAACCCCACCTTCATGTTCGTCACCATGGTGTACGCCCTTTACAACCCCACCACCGGGTCGTTCACCTACTCCATCGCGGGCCACGACCCCCCGCTTCTGGTCAGCGCCGACGGCAACGTCTCGGAAATGGCCTCCACCGACGGGGTGGCGTTGGGCATCGCCTCGGACATCAGGTTCAGCCAGAACACCGTCACCCTGTCGCCCGGCGACACCGTGGTGCTGTTCACCGACGGGGTCACCGAGGCCATGGACGAGCACCGGGAACAGTTCGGCATGGAGCGCCTGTACGAGGTGTTCGAGGCCCGCCCGCCTGCCTCGGCGTTGGCGGCCAACGAGGCCGTGTTCGAAGCGGTGCGCGGCTTCGCGGGCGACGCCCCCCAGTCCGACGACATCACCTGCCTCACCCTGCGACACACCTGATGGGGGTGACCGCCCGGCCACCGAGGGTCCGTCCCGCCAACCGGACCGGCTGACATGCACCGGTCGTTGCGCCTTTCCCACCCGACGGAGGAACGCAAGCCCGCCGATGCGTTGGCCCGGATCGAGGAACTCCTCAAGGAGATGGCCGAAGCCGAGGATTGGCCGGTCACCCTGACCATGCAGGCCAATCTGGTGTTGGAGGAGTTGGTGCTCAACACCTTCACCCACGGCCACACCGGGGGGCTGACCGCCATCGAACTGGACCTGGACTCCAACGACGGCGGGCTCACCATCTCGCTCACCGACGACGGCGCCCCTTTCGACCCGTTGGCCGACGCCCCCGAGCCCGACTTGACGCTGCCGCTGTCCGAACGGCCCATCGGCGGCCTGGGCCTGCATCTGGTCCGCACCATCGGCCAGGACCTGGAGTACCGCCGGGACAACGACCGCAATCACCTCAAGCTCGTGATTCCCTCCGAGTCGTGACGCCCGCCGAGCCGTCCGTCCTGCGCAGGATGCGGCTGGTCGGCGTGGGCGTGGTCACCGCCGCCCTGATGGCCACCGGGTGCGGCTCCGCCGATCCCGATCCCGACCCCTCGAACCCCGATCCGACGGCCACCGTCGAACCCGATCCCACCCAGGATCCCGCAGACGACACGGTGCCCGGGGTCTACCCCGACCAGATCCTGTTCGGACAGTCGGCCGCGTTCACCGGCCCCGCCCAGGAGCTGGGCATCAACATGCGGCGGGGCATCCTGGCGGCCTTCGAGGAAGCCAACCGCCAAGGCGGCGTCCACGGACGAATCCTCAAGCTGACCTCCCGCGACGACTTCTACGAGCCCGAGGCGGCCATCACCAATACCCAGATCCTCATCGACTTCGACCGGGTCTTCGCCCTCATCGGCGCGGTGGGCACGCCCACCTCCCGATCGGCCACTCCCATCGCCGCCGAATTCGGCGTGCCCTACGTGGCGCCGTTCACCGGGGCGGGCTTTCTCCGCGACGACGACTGGGACAACATCGTCAACCTGCGGGCCTCCTACGCCCAGGAAACCGAGGAGATGGTGGAGCGGCTCACCACCGACCTGGGCATCACCCGCATCGCCATCATGTTCCAGGACGACTCCTTCGGCCGGGCGGGGCGCACCGGGGCCCTGGCCGCCCTGGAACGGCGGGGGATGGCCCCGGTGGCCACGGGGGTGTATCCCCGCAACACCACGGCGGTGAAGTCGGCGTTGCTCGATCTCCGCCGGGGAGCACCCGAAGCCGTCATCCTGGTGGGGGCCTACCAGCCGGTGGCGGCGCTCATCGACTGGGCCCGCCATGTCGGTTTCGATCCGGTCTTCATGACCATCTCCTTTGTGGGCAGCAACGCCCTGGCCGACGAACTCGGCGCGGAGGGGGAGGGGGTCTACGTCACCCAGGTGGTGCCTTTCCCCCTCGACACGTCCATCCCGGTGGTGGCCTCCTACACCGCGGCCCTGGCCGAATACAACCCCGAAGTGGAACCGGGGTTCGTGTCGCTGGAGGGCTATCTGGCCGGCCGCCTGGCCATTGCCGGGCTCCGGGAATGCGGCCCCGAGCCCACCCGCGACTGCTTCCTGGAGCACCTCTTGGGCGGAGGCGTGATCGACATCGGCGGGTTCACGTTCGACTTCGGCGACGAGGCCGATCGGACGGTGGACAACCAGGGTTCCGACGCCGTCTTCCTGACCGTCATCGACGCCGACGGCCGGTACCGTCCGGCGACGTCGCTCCAGGACACCGGCTCATGACCGACCCCGCCCCCGAGCCCACCGCCTCGACGGAATCGCCGTCGGAGGGCCCGGTGACCGGGGGGCAGCGACCGGCGATCCACCGCCGGATCTCCACCCAGCTCTACGCCAGCATCGTGGCCGCCGTGGCCCTCACCATCGTGGCCAGCATCGTGAGTTGGATCTCCTTCAACAACGTGGACAGCAGCCAGCGGCGGGTCAGCGAGGAAAGCGTGCCGGAACTCGCCGGTGCGTTCTCCCTGGCGGAGTTCAGCAGCGCCCTGGTGGCCGCCGCCCCCCGGCTCACCACCGCCCCGCCCAACCAGTTCTCGGCCATTTCGGATGAGGTGGGCGCCGTGCAGGAGGCCTTCAACGAGCAGTTCGAGCCCCTGACCGTCGAGAACCCCGACAACCCCCACGTCCAGGGCATCGCCCGCGCCGTCGACTCGCTCGACGCCAACATCGACACCATCACCGCCGACATGCCCCAGTACTTCATCTTGACCCGCAAGATCGAGAGCCTGCAGGCCAACATTCCCAACCTGCAGGGCGAAGCCAACAGCATCCTGTTGCCCGCCATCGACGATCAGCTCTTCTTCCAGGCCACGGGGTATCGCGACCAGGAATCCGCGCGGACCAACGTCATCACCCGAACGTCGGCCGAGGAGCTGCTGCTGTACCGCCACCTCAACGCCCTGCAGGCCGACGTCGCCCAGGTGTCCGAGTTGATGGGAAGCGCGCTCATCGCCTCCACCGCCGAGTTCGTCGAGCCCCTGCAGGAGAGGTTCGAGTCGGCCACCGACCGCATCCAGATCAGCCTGGCCGCCATCTCGGACATGGACATCGCTCCCGAACTGCAAACGGCGGTCGGCGGCCTGCTGGGCCTGGCCGACGGCACCGACAGCCCGTTCGTGGTCCCGATCGACCGGTTGCGGATCATCGAGCGCCAGGGCAGCCTCCTGGCCCAGAACCAAGTGCTGGCCGAGGAGCTGCTGGACGAGGTCAACGCCCTGGTGGAGGAGGCCCAAGCCGGCGCCGATCAGGCCACCGAGAACTCCGCGCAGACCATCAGCACGGCCCGGATCCTGCTGATCATCATCAGCGCCGTCGGGGTGACCGGGGCCGCGCTCATCAGTTGGCTGTTCGTGGGACGGCTCCTGTTGCGGCGGATCGGTCGGCTGTCGGGGCGGATGCGCACGCTGGCCAAGGGCGAGCTGGAGGAGGAGGTGGAGATTCGCGGCCAGGACGAGATTGCCGAGATGGCGTCGGCCCTGGAAGTGTTCCGCCGCCACGCTCTGGAGATTCAGCGCCTGAACCTGGTGGAGGAACTGGCCCGGGAGCTGGGCGAGCGCAACGACGAGCTGCAGACCGTGCTCGAGGAGCTGGGCCAGGCCCAAGACCAAATCGTGGCCCGGGAGAAGCTGGCCGCCCTGGGGGAGGTCACCGCGGGCGTGGCCCACGAGATCCGCAACCCGCTCAACTTCATCAACAACTTCTCGGCCGCTTCCGACGAACTCCTCGAGGAGATGGCCGAGATCATGGAGGAGCTGGCCGAGCACCTCTCCGAGGAGCAAAAGACGCTGCTGGAGGAGATCACCCAGGACCTGCACGACAACCTGGGGCGCATCCAGTCCCACGGGAAGCGGGCCAACCGCATCGTGCAGGACATGTTGTTGATGGGCCGGGGCGGGGGCGAGGCCCAGATGACCAACATCAACGACCTCATCCACGAGCACTCCCTGCTGGCCTACCACAGCGCCCGCGCCCAGGATCCCGAGTTCCAGGTGACCCTGGAGGAGGAGTTCGACCCCGACATGGGCGAGGTCGAGGTGGTCCCCCAGGACTTGGGCCGGGTGTTCCTCAACTTCGTGGCCAACGCGGGCTACGCCACCAACAAGAAGCAGAAGGAACTCATGGAGGCGGGAACGGTGGGCGACTACGCCCCCACCGTGGTGCTCACCAGCCGCCGCACCGACGACAAGGTCATCCTCGGGGTGCGGGACAACGGCAACGGCATTCCCGCCGACGTGGTCGAGAAGATCTTCGACCCGTTCTTCACCACCAAGCCCACCAACGAGGGCACCGGCCTGGGCCTGGCCCTGTCCAACGACATCATCCGGGAGCACGGCGGCACCATCACCGTCAACACCCAGCCGGGCGAGTTCACCGAGATGGTGGTGGAAATCCCCCTCACCCAGTCCTGAGCGGGCTTCAGCGGCGGGTTCGGAGCAGCGCGCCGCCGATGGCGGCGACGGCCCCACCCACGTAGGTCACGGCCAACCCGGCTCCCACGCGAGCCCCCGTCTTGTCGAGTTCGTCGTCGATGGCCAGCCCTTCCACCACGCAGAAACCCATCACCGCCACACCCGTCACCACCATCACCGTGGCCACCCCTCGACCGCCGCCCGACCCCACCGTCGTCACCAGCGCCCACAACATCCACGAGGCCAAGGCCACGAGCAACCAGGAGTCGGCCACCCCGGCCGGGAGCACCAGCCACGGTATGCCGTCGTCCAGGACGCTTTGCCGTAGCCCGTCGGATTCCGCCCAGGGGAGGAACAGACCGACCACCACCAAGGCCACCCCCGCGCCCATGCAGGCCAGCCCCGCCCACCGGCGGGTGGATGAACCCCGGCCACCGAAGAGTCGGATCGGGCTTCCCGACCGCCCACTCGCGGGCCTGGCCCAAGCCCCCCCGTCCCAATAGCGGTAGTCAGGCCCGCCCTGTTCGGCGTACCAACCCGGCGGCGCCCGACGCTCAGGCGGGTCGCTCACCTGGCCTCCCCCCGGCTACGGCGGCGGCTCCGGCACGGCTGCGCCGCTCTGTTCGGGCAAGTCATCCCGACAAAGCTAGCCAAACCATTTCTCGCGCACCGGCAGTACACCGGGCCGGTAGCGTCGGGGGGGTGAACCCGCAAACGGGAAGACTCACGGCCTACAGCCACGGCGCCGGTTGAGCGGGCAAGCTCGGGCCCTCCGAGCTGGCGCAGGTCATGCGCTCACTGCCAACGCCAACCCACCCCAACGTGATCGTGGGCACCGAGACCGGTGACGACGCCGCCGCCTGGCGGCTGGGTGACGGCCGCGCCCTGATCGCCACCGCCGACTTCTTCGCCCCCGTGGTGGACGACCCCCACACCTGGGGGCGCATCGCCGCCGCCAACGCCGCCTCCGACGTCTACGCCATGGGGGGCACGCCCACGTTCGGGCTGAACCTGGTGGCCTGGCCCCGTGATGAACTCCCCCTCGAGATCCTCGCCGCGGTGCTGGCCGGTGGGGCGGCCGCCGCCGAGGAGGGGGGTTGGGCCGTGGTGGGCGGCCACACCGTGGACGGCCCCGAGCCGATGTACGGCCAAGCCGTCACCGGGGAGGTCGAGGAAGGCCGCTTGCTCACCAACGCGGGCGGGCGGCCCGGCCAGTCGCTGGTGCTCACCAAGCCGCTCGGAACCGGACTCTTGGCCACCGCCGTCAAGCGTTCGGAACCCTCCTCGGTGGCGCCCGGGGGCCCGTTGGCCGCCGCCTACGAGGCCGGGGTGGCCGAGATGACCCGCTTGAACAACCTTGCCGCCGCCGCCGCGCACGAGGCCGGGGCCACCGCGGCCACCGACATCACCGGTTTCGGCTTGCTCGGTCACCTCCAGAAGCTGGCCGCGGCCAGCGGCGTGGGCGCGGTGATCCGGAGCGACGCCGTGCCGGTGCTGCCGCAGGCCTGGGATCTCCTCGACGACGGCTTCGCCCCCGGCGGCACGGCCCGCAACCTGGATCACGTGCGACCGTGGGTCCGGGGCGACGCCGATCACCGGACCCTGACCATGCTGGCCGACGCCCAGACCTCCGGCGGTCTGCTGTTTTGTTGCCCGCCCTCCGGGGCGGCCGACGCCGTGGCCCACCTCGGGGCCTCGGGCCACACCGCGGCGGTGGTCGGCGAACTCACGGCCACCGATCCCGGCACTGTGGCGGTGGGCTGACTGTCCGGGAGGACTGCCCCTCGTCAGGCCGGCCCCTCAGGAGACTGAGCCCTCAGGGGTCGGTACGGTCGGGCAACCCGGCCAGGTGGGCGGCGTCGTTGTAGCGCACCAGCCGCCACACGCCGGGCTCGTCGGTGGTGACGAACTCGGTGATCGCCGTGTTGAGCGTCCACAGCATGAACTGCAGGTTCATTCCCAACCCCATGAACAGCCGCATGGCGATGTCGATCACCCCGCCGTGGCACACCACCATCATGGTGGCGCCCGGATGTCCCTCCACCAGCTCGTACAGCGCCCGCCCGGTGCGGTAGGAGAAGGCGGCCAGGCTCTCCCCGCCCGGCGCCAGCGGCAGGTGCGGGTGGGTGTCGCCGGTCCACTCGAACAGGGAGCGGAACTCCTGGTAGCCCACCCCGTCGGCCTCGCCGGGCCGCCGCTCCACCAGATCGGGGTGGGTGTGTACCTCCAGGTCGCCCAACGAGGGGGAGAGCACCTCGGCGGTCTCGATCGCCCGGGGCAGGGTGCTGGCCCACAGCACATCCACGTCGGGTTCATGCCCCCGGGCCCAGCGCGCCCCCAGGGCCTCGGCCTGGCGGCGGCCCAGCGGCGACAGGCCGGTGCACGACAAATCACCGCCGATGATCTGCTTGACCGTGACCTCCGATTCACCGTGGCGGATCAGAAGCAAGCGGGTTCGCTCCCCAGAACTCATCTCGGCCCATCTTGGCACGCCGACCGCCCCCGCCGCCGGAGTCACCGCCGATGAACTTCGGCAATCTGTGGCAATTCCGCCCCGTCATGGGGCAGAATCTCTCTTGATGTGGGGGACGATGGTGCTGTTGGTGGCTTTTGCCGTCGGCGCGGTGCCGTTCTCCTATCTCATCGCCCACTCGCTGGCCCGAACCGATTTGCGCCAGGTGGGCTCGGGAACGGTGTCGGGCACGGGCCTGTACCGGGTGGCCGGGTTCGCCCCCCTGGTGGTGGGTGGCCTGTGCGATGTGGGCAAGGGGGCCCTGGGCCCGTTCCTGGCCGGGGACCGCTGGCTGTTGATGGCCTTCGCCGGGGCCGTGTCGGTGATCGGGCACAACTGGTCGCTGTTCCTCAACGGTGCCGGGGGGCGGGGCCTGTCGCCCGCGTTGGGCGCCTTCGCCGTGATCGCCTGGCCCGCCGCCCTCTTCCTGCTGGGAGGCCTGGCCCTGGGCCGCCTCCTGCGCCACACCGGCCTGGTGGTGTTCATCACCCTGCCCGCGTTGCCCCCCTTCCTCTTGCTGGTGGCCGACGGGCGGGCCGCCATCGCCGCCACCGTGATCGTGGCCCCCATGTTGATCAAGCGCGTGCTCGGCAATGAGCCCCTGCCCACGCCCCACCGCTGGCGGGCCGCCGCCCACCGACTGGTGTTCGACAACGACGGTTGGGTGACCGCAGGCCGTTGAGCCTTCGCACCCAAGTCGACTTCCGTCGCCTTCTCGTCGGACAAGGCGCCTCCGCGCTCGGCGACTGGATGGGCACTTTTGCCCTCATGGCCCTGGTCGACCATCTGAGCGGCTCGGCCACCGCGGTGGGGGGCATCCTGGCTTTCCGGCTCATCCCCGCCGCGCTGGGGGGCACCCTGGCCGCCAAGCTGGTGCGACGCTGGGACCGCCGCCGGACCATGATCACCATGGACCTGTTGCGGGCCGGGATGATCGCGGTGGTCCCCTTCGTGCAGGAGTTGTGGTGGGTGTATCTGTGGGCGTTCCTGCTGGAGGCCCCCAGCGTGGTGTTCCTGGCCTCGCGTGACTCCGCCATCCCCGATCTGGTGGACGAGGCGGACCTGCCTTTGGCCAACGCCGCCATGATGGGCTCCTCGTACGGCAACATCCCGGTGGGGGCGGGCCTGTTCGCCGCGTTCGCCGCTCTCCCGCTGGACGACGGCTGGCTGGGGTCGCACCCCTACGCCCTGGTGTTCTGGCTCGACGCCCTCACCTTCGGGGTGTCGGCCTGGTTCATCGCCCGGGCCCTGGGCCTACGGGGTCGGGCCTTGTCCGTCGAGGAAGGGACGACCGACGAGGCTCTTCCGGCTGGGGGCCCGGCGGCGGCTGAGGACCCGGCGGTGGCTGGGGGCCCGGCGGCTGGTTCCCCCCGGCTGCGTGACGCCTGGTCGGTGCCGCTGGTGCGCCGGGTGCTGCCCGCCACCGCGGCGGCCGCCGTCGGGTTGGGGGCCCTGTTCTCGCTGGGGATCAAGCTGGTGCGAGAGGAGTTGCACGCCTCCGACATCGAGTACGGGGTGCTCATCGTGTTGTTCGGCGCCGGGGCGGGCGTCGGTCTGGCCCTCACCCACCGCTCGCGCCACGTGGATCTGCTGGTGCTCACCCGGCGGGGGGCCCTGGTGATGGGGGCGCTGGTGGCCCTCATGAGTCAGAGCCCGGCGGTCTGGCTCACGTTTCTGGGGGCGGCCGGGTTCGGGGCCGGGGCCACGGTGGCCCTCACCTCGGGGATGAGCGCGCTGCAGGCCCGCATCCCCCTGGAGGAGGAACGGGTGTTGGCCTTCTCAGCGTTCCACGTGGTGATCCGCATCGGTTTGGGGGTGGCCGCGCTGGGCGCCGGCGCCATCGGCGACGGGCTGAACCGGGCGGGGCTGCCCGGCACCCGGTCGGTGCTGTTGGCCTCCGGCCTGCTGGTGCTGGCCTCGGCGGCCACCGTGCGTCCGGTGGTCGATCGGGAAGCGTCGTGACGGGTCGGCGCCCAGGCATCGGAGAGCGCTAGATGCCCGTCGGCGTCGTCACCGACAGCACGGCGGCGTTACCCGCCGAGGTGCGGGACCGCTGGGACATCGGGGTGGTCCCCCTGGCCATCACCGTGGACGGCCGAACGGTGGCCGACGGCCAACTCGACACCGCCGAGATTCTGGGGGCGCGGAACCACTCGTCCTCCAGTCCGTCTCCGGGGGCGTTCGCCCAGGCCATCGCCCAGTGTGATCAGGGCCAGGGCGTGGTGGTGGTCACCGTGTCGTCCACCTTGAGCAGCACCCACCAGTCGGCGGTGCTGGCCGCCAAGGGCGCCACCGGTCCGGTGGCGGTGGTGGACAGCCGGACGGCCGCCGGAGGCCAGGCCCTGGTGGCGGTGGCCGCCGCCCGAGCCGCCGCGGCCGGGATGAGCCTGGACGAGGTGGTGGACCGGGCCGAGTGGGTGGCCCGGCGGGTGAAGCTGGTGGGGGCGCTGGGTAACCTCGATCAGTTGATCCGCAGCGGTCGGGTGCCCGGCCTGGCCGGTCGGGCGGGCAATCGGCTCGGCCTGCGACCCCTGTTCGACATCCGTGACGGGGCCATCGGCAAGCTGCGGCCCGCCCTCAGCGACGAGGCCGCCCACCAGCGCATCATCGGCATCTGGCGACGCACCCGACCCGCCGACGCCACCGGCCGCCTGCATCTGGTGAGCCTCCACGCCGAGGTTCCCGAGCGGGCCGCCGAGCTGCTGGCCGCGGTGACCGCCGAGGCGACCCCCGCCGACGCCTTCATCAGCGGCTTCGGCCAAGCCATGATGATCAACTCCGGCACCGGGGTGCGCGGCCTGGCCTGGTACTGGGACGAACCGGGCTGACCCTCGCCCCTCGGGCCCCGGCACCGGGGTGCGCGGCCTGGCCTGGTACTGGAACCGAGGCCCCGAAGATCAGTCTCGGGCGTAAACCTCGGCGGCGCCCTCACCGCTCGGGGTGCGGGTGAAAATCTCCATCCCGTCGCCGGTACACAGCAGCGTGTGCTCGAATTGGGCGCTGCGGCGCTGGTCGGCGGTCACCGCCGTCCACTGGTCGTCCCACACGTAGAGGTCGGGTGCGCCGAGGGTGAGCATGGGCTCGATGGTGAAGCTCATGCCGGTGGTCAACGGGGTGGTGTGGCGGCGGTCGTAGTAGTGGGGGATTTGCAGGCCGGAGTGGAACTCGGTGCCCACCCCGTGGCCGATGAACTCCCGCACCACCCCCAGGCGGTGCGTCCGGGCGTGGGTTTCGATGGCCTGGCCGATGGCGCAGACCGGCGCCCCGTCCCGCACCGCCTCGATGCCCAGGTACATGGCGGCCCGGGTTTCGCGCACCAGCAGGCGGGAGTGGTCGTCCACCTCGCCCACCTCGAAGGTGACCGAGGTGTCGCCGTGGACCCCGTCGAGATACACGGTGACGTCGATGTTGACGATGTCGCCGTCGGCCAGCGGTCGGCTGTCGGGGATGCCGTGGCAGATCACCTCGTTCACCGACGTACACACCGACTTGGGATAGCCCCGGTAGTTGAGCGGGCTGGGATAGGCCCCCCGGCGCACGATCTCCTCGTGGACCTCGGCGTCGATGCGCTCGGTGGTCACCCCCGGTGCCACCAACCGGCCGGCGAACAGCAGCACCTCGGCGGCCATCTGGCCCGCCCGGCGCATGGCGGCGATCTCGGCGGCGCTGCGCACCGGGGCCGACACCGCAGGGCCCGGCTCGCCCGTGCGGGCGTAGGGGGGCCGCGGGATGTGGCGGGGTACCCGGCGGCGGGGGCCCACCAGTCCAGGGCGGACCGGTGGATCGGAGATCGGCGCCCTCTCCAGGGTGGCTGTGCGAGAGCGTTTGCGTTTGGCCATGGCCGTCAACCCCGGTGGGGTGCGGGGGTCGCCACGTGGGTCACCTCAGGTACCGGGTGAGGCTCTCCACCACGCAGGCGGGCTTGGGGCTGCCCTCCACCTCCACGGTGATGGTGACCACCGCCTGGACACCGCCGGTGATCTCCTCGGCGGCGCTCAGCTCGGCCCCCACCCGGACGCGCGACCCCACCGGCACGGGGGCGGGGAACCGCACTTTGTTGGTGCCGTAGTTGATGCCCATCGACATCTGCTCCACGGTGATCAGGTCGGGCAGCAACATGTTGGTGAGCGACAGGGTGAGGTAGCCGTGGGCGATGGTGGTGCCGTAGGGGCTCTCGGCGGCGGCCCGCTCGGGGTCGATGTGGATCCACTGGTGGTCGCCGGTGGCGTCGGCGAACTGGTTCACCCGCTCCTGGGTGATCTCCATCCAGTCGCTCCACCCCAGGTGGCGCCCGACCGCCCCCGGCACTTCGTCAACGGATGCGAAAACGGTACCCATGGGCGGAACGCTATCGCCCTTGTCGTCCCGACCACGAGGGGGGACGCTTGGCCAAGAAGGCGTCGATGCCCTCCTGGGCGTCGTCGGTGGCCGCGTTGGCCGCCATCACCTGGCGGGTCAGGTCGTAGGCCTGGGGTTCGCCGCAGTCGAGCTGGCGGTAGAAGGCCTGCTTGCCGATGGCGATGGTGTGGTCGCTGAAGCGGGTGATCCGGGCGGCCAGTTCGTCGGTGGCCTCCCGGAGCCGGTCGGGGGGTACCACCCGGTTCACCAGGCCCCACTGGGCGGCGGTGTCGGCGTCGATGGGTTCGCCGGTGAGCAGCATCTCCATGGCCCGCTTGCGGCCCACCGCCCGGGAGATGGGCACCATGGGGGTGGAGCAGAACAGGCCGATGCGCACGCCGGGGGTGGCGAAGGTGGCCTCGGTGGAGGCCACCGCCAGGTCGCAGGCGGCCACCAACTGGCACCCGGCGGCGGTGGCAACGCCCGCCACCTCGGCGATCACCGGCTGGGGCACCTCCCGGATGGCGTCCATGAGGTGGGTGCAGGCCGCGAACAGGCCGTCGTAGAACTCGGGGTCCCGGTCCACCATCTCCGACAGGTCGTGGCCCGCGGAGAAGGCCGGGCCCTCGGCGGCCACCACAATCACCCCGATGTCGGTGCGGGGGCCCAACTCGCCCAGCGCCTCGGTGAGCTTCTGCATGAGTTGCAGGCCCAGCGCATTGCGCCGTTTCGGGTTGGCCAGGGTGATGCGGGCGACGGGGCCGTCGGTCTCGATGCTGAACACGAACCGAGATTACCCGGCCTGGGTGTGCTACTCATGGGGGTATGGCGGCGTCGGGCAGTACCAAGGCGGTGTTGGCCGCGCTGTTCGCCAACCTGGCCATTGCCATCGCCAAGTTCGTGGGCTTCGCCGTCACCCGGTCGGCCTCGATGCTGGCCGAGGGCGTTCACTCTTGTGCCGACACCGGCAACCAGGCCCTGTTGTTGCTGGGTGGGCGGTTGTCCAAACGGGAGCCCTCGCCCCGCCATCCGTTCGGCTACGGCCGGGAGCGGTACTTCTGGTCGTTCGTGGTGGCCATCATCCTGTTCACCCTGGGGGCGCTGTTCGCCATCAACGAGGGGATCGAGAAGCTGCGCCATCCCCACGAGCTGGATGCGCTGTGGGTGGCCATCGGCATCCTGGTGTTCGGCATCGTGGTGGAGTCGCTGTCGTTCCGTACCGCCATCGTGGAGTCCAACCGGGTGCGGGGTCGGCTCTCGTGGGGTACGTTCATCCGCCGGTCCCGCACACCGGAGTTGCCGGTGGTCCTGCTGGAGGACTTGGGGGCCATGCTCGGCTTGGTGGTGGCGCTGGTGGCCGTGGTGCTGGCCGAGGTCACGGGCGAGCCCATGTGGGACGGGGTGGGCACCCTGGTGATCGGGGTGTTGCTGGCGGTGATCGCCGTGGTGTTGGCCATCGAGATGAAGAGCCTGCTGATCGGGGAGAGCGCCACCGCCGAGGATCGGGCCAAGCTGCTGGCCGCCCTGGGGGACTCGCCGGAGATCGAACGAGTGGTGGACCTGCGCACCCAGCACCTCGGCCCCGAAGAACTGCTGGTGGCCGCCGAAGTGGACTTCGCCGACGACGTATCGGGCGACCAGATGCCCACCGCCATCGCCAACGTCGAGTCCCGCCTCCGCACCGCCGTCCCCACCGCCACCCGCATCTACCTAGAACCCACCCACACCCCCGCGTAGAAGACCCCCAACCTCCGGGAGCTTCGCAAGTTCCCTGACGCTCAAGTTCCGCTTCTCTCTGGGATCGGATGGGATCCCTGTGGTGGTGATCAACGCACTCGATGCCCCGCGTGGACAGGTCTTCACCCTCCTGCACGAGTTCGCCCACCTCACACTCAGGAAGGGCGGACTCTGCGACCTGTTTGAGCCTGACCATGGTGAGGAGCGGCGGATCGAGACGTGGTGCAATGCGGTCGCGGGCGCCGTCCTCTTGCCGGCCGCATCGCTCCTCAGCCATGAAGCCGTGCGTCCAGCGGGTCGACGTGAGTGGGACGACCATGTACTCGCTGACCTCTCCGAGCAGTACGGCGTGAGTCGCGAAGCAGTCCTTCGCCGATTGCTGACCCTCCGGCGAACGACGAGGGAGTTCTACCTTGAGCGGCGCAGAGAGTATCTGTTGGCCTACGCGCAGCAGCGAGAGAAGGAGCGGGACCGGCGGCGCCAATCGAGTGGTGGGCCCCAACCGCACACCATGGTCCTCCGAGACCAGGGCAAGCCCTTCGTGCGCCTGGTGCTCGATGCCTACCACCGAGAGGAACTGACTCCGTCCTCGCTCTCAAAACTGCTCGGACTCAAGTTGAACCATCTCCCTGCCCTCGAACGACACCTCATGGTTGCCACCCGCTCCGAGGGCTGGCACTTCTGACAAAGCTCCTCACGCTGTAACGGGTACTGTCTGTCCCCAATTACAGACGAGCCAACCGGCGAAGCAGCGTACGATACTCCTGGATAAAGTCATCTGGTTCAGACTCAGCCTCGTAAAACACCTTTGAATCAATGCCGTGATTTTCATCGAGCATGAGGTTGGTTCTCACATAGTTCACAGTGTTGCGTTCAACTTCGGTTCCATCGCCCCCATATGCAACTTGAATGCTTAACTTCCTAGTCCGGTGTCTTTTGACCCATGATTCGCTTGCAAGTGTACGATAGATATTCAATCGACTTCCTTTGCCAGGAGCAGTCTCATAACTACATCCAAAGTCCCTCAATATACGCTTCAACTTCAGCCAGGACATCGGACGATCACCCTTGCTAATGGAGCGTGAATTGCCTAGTATCCAATTGGCAACCTCAAGTACTTCTCTATCTGCCAATTGGTCGCAATGCTGTTCAACCAGCCGGTGTTGTGCCAATCGCAGCGTCAGCTTGAATAGGTCATCCTCAGTACAGGTAGGAAGAATAGAGTTCTTGTCAAGGAAAGTGAGGAGGCAGACAAGACCGGTTCGCTTGTTGCCATTGCTGAAAGCATGATTCATGACTATCGAGTGGAGGAGTGCTGCCCCAGCCATTTCTGCTGACGGATACTTACGCTGATCGCCGAGGCTAGTTTGAGGCCGCTCTATGGCTGAGATGAGCAGGTTTTCGTCTCGGACTCCTGGCGGGCTGATGGGATCATCAGAGGCTGCAAAATCTCGAACGAGTGCGTCATGCACTGCAAGAACATCCTTGCGGGACAAATGGGTGATTTGACACTCCTTACCCACAGTAGCCCACTCAAACGGTGGACATGGGTTCAGTGGCTCATGCGGTGCATCAGGTGAAGCAGGTTTCAAGAGGTATCTTCTTTTGAGTTTCCGCAGAGCTCCCTTTGGTAGAGTCCTAGCTCGAGGAGATAGTTCCACACCTATCTCAGCAAGCTCAGCGGAAAATTCTTCTCTGGTAATATTGAGGCTCTTCAACCAGTAGTCAATTCGAGTCTGAGCACGTGTAGGAACAATATGTAGAGCTGTTCTCGCAGAATTTGCCCGTTTGGCAGGAATAACGTCGTCCCCAGTCTCCAAATCATCAAAGCCTGCATCCCAGAGGGTTACAAGCGCTTCTTCTAGATCCATCTCAGCCTCCGAGGCAATGGCTGCAACAGTGATTGGGCGACTCATCGTCCTCGTCCGTAGGTCACTGTGCGATATCTCCTGACAAATCGCCGAGGTTTTCGGCGAGGGTGCGGAACTCTTCGAGGGCGGCTTCGAGGTCTTCGACGATCTCGGCGGCGATGACGCCGGGGGCGGGGAGGTTGTCGATGTCTTCGAGGCTCTCGTCTCGCAGCCAGAACACATCCAGGCTGACCTTGTCGCGCTCCATCAGCTCGTCGTAGGTGTACTTCTTGAACCGTTCCGACTCGACACGCTGATGGCGGGCACCAGGCTTGTAGCAGTGGACGAAGTCTTCCAGGTCGGCCCGCGTGATGGGCTTCTGCTTGAGCGTGAAGTGCATGTTGGTCCGTAGGTCGTAGACCCACAGGTCGCGCGTCCAGGGGTGCTCCGCACCCTCCCGGCGCTCGAAAAACAGCACGTTAGCCTTCACTCCCTGGGCGTAGAAGATCCCGGTTGGCAGCCGGAGCAGGGTGTGGACGTCGCAGTCATGCAGGAGCCGACGCCGGATGGTCTCGCCCGCCCCGGCCTCGAACAGCACGTTGTCGGGCACCACCACCGCGGCTGCACCGCCAATCTTGAGCAACCCAACGACGTGCTGGACGAAGTTGAGCTGCTTGTTCTTGGTGGTCGCCCAGAAGTCCTCACGCTCATAGCTGTCGGACGACGACCGTCCGAACGGCGGGTTGGTCAGCACCATGTCGAACCGCTCGCCAGGGTCGTCCCGTAGGGCGTCATCCACGTGGACCGGCGAGTCGGACTCAGGGCTCTCGATGCCGTGCAACAGCATGTTCATGGCACACAGGCGAGCGGGCAGATCGGCAATTTCCCAGCCGGTGAACGCGCCCGACCGGAGATGATCGCGCTGGTCGGGGTCGAGCGTCGGGAACCGCTTCGTGATCGAATCGTAGGCTCCGAGAAAGAACCCACCCGTTCCGCACGCCGGATCGCAGATGCGATGCAGCGGTTCGGGATGCATCACGTCCACGATCGCCGAGATCAGCGGCCGAGGCGTGAAGTACTGGCCCGCTCCCCGTGCGCCTTCCCGGGCGGTCTTCTCGATCAGGGCCTCGTAGGCATCGCCCTTGAGGTCGGCATCGAGGCTGAGCCACTCATGGTCGTCGATGAAATCCTTGATGAGGAGTTCAAGCTTGGCCGGATTCTGGATCCTGTTCCGAGCCTTGCGGAAGACAACGCCGAGCATGTCCTTCGCGACGCCGAGGTCGGACAAGATGTCGTTGTAGTGATCCTCTAAGTCAGCACCCGACAGGCTCAACAGCGACGGCCAGTCGAACCCCTCGGGTACCACCCGGTCTTCGCCGAGCAGTTCGTACTGCTCATCGGCCATCTTCAGAAACAGCAGATAGGTGAGCTGTTCCAGATAGTCGCCGTAGGACAGCCCGTCATCCCGCAGCACATCACAGAAGTCCCACAGCTTCTGGACCATCGCCTGCGGATCAGCAGTCATACAGTATTCTGCTCAAGTTCAGCTATATCTCGACCTCTCCGATGAGCCAGATCCTTTCTGTTGTCATCAATAGACAACAGACGGCCAGAGAAGGCGGTACTGAGTATCCTTCGCCCGAGTATATCAGCATGGGCCATCGCTCGATCAATTTGTTCACGAGCTATTGCAATGCTAGAGAGATGCTCCTCGATAGCAGCGACGATCTGTTCTTGTTCTTCAAGTGGGGCGATCGGAATTGGATGAGATCGAACCTGGTTGCCATTGACAGCCTCAAAGGTGCTCCCTGTGGCATTTTCGGCGAGTCGAGGTGCTGTGCTCCGCATCACCCAAAAGAGATACTTGCCCTTTACGAGGTCAGTTGGACAGAGTGCCGCAAGGCCTCGGCCAATTGCACAATCGACCGGGGCAATATTCGTTGGCCCCACCGGTGCCCGAATGGATAGCAGCGTTGCACCTAGGGGAGCCATTCGCTTTGGTTCTGTAGTCCACTTGCAGATCGTCGGAAATCTCTCACCAAACTCTGCCTTCCCCTGAAAGAAAGGCATTCCCTGGCCGCCTGAGTTGTAGCTGCTCCCCGGTGGAGACTGGCCAAGGACTACTTCGCAAGCCTCCCCAAGCGGGACCCACTCCCACCCCTCGGGCAGTTCGCGCTTCATGCGGCCAGGGCCTGGGTGAGTTCGTCAAGCAGGGGCCTGAGGTCGTCGCCGAAGAGTTGGCGGGCTCGGCCGAGGCCGCCGTGCTGGCTGAAGCGGCCTGCCATGAGGTCGTGATTGGTGATGGTGAGGCTTCCGGCCAGGTGGTCCTTGACAATATGGAGGAAAACCAGTTGGTCGGGGCTGAAAGTGTTGCCGGCGTTCTCTTGCTGCAGTAGCCAGGCGTCGAAACGCTCATCCACGAGGTTCGTGTAGGCGATGAGTTCGTCGCTGGTGCCGAGAGCGTAGCGAACGAGGCTCACCAGGTCGGTGCTCACCCTGAGCCCGGAGCCCCGGACCTTGCTGGCGTCGAGAGTCTCGTATGCCTCCCAGAGCAGTTCGGGGGTCCAGCTTCGAGGTGGGCGGCTGATGGCGTTGGCCAGTTCCCGGATGTCGTGGAAGGTGAGGCCGCCGCCGTAGGGCTGGTTGTAGAGCACCTGCAGGGCGGTGATCTCATCTCGGTTGTCCTCGATGAACTGACGAAACGACTCCACGGTGCGGCGAGCTCGATCGGTGGCCTCCTTGGAGAACTCGCCGGAGATCACCTGATCCCGCGAATTGCTGTCGATGACCTGTTCGTACCTTCGACGGACCTCGATCAGCTTCTCACGGAACTCGGGGTTGGCGGCCAGGGGCTGCAGTGCTTCTTCAACCAGTTTCTTTCGGGCGTCTGCCACCTGGTCGGCGTCGGGATCGTCCAGGCCGGTGGCGGCTTGGGCGGCGGCGTGGTGGCGCTCGGGATCGAGGGACTCCAGCAACTGGCCTGCGAGCTGCGGGAGGCTGATGCCACCGATCTCTTCGAGTTCGGTGCGGTCAGAGCCGCTGATCCGCTTGTCCAGTCGGGCCAGGCGGGAGGCCACCGAGGAGACCACATCCTCGTCGGTCACGCCCAGGCCGATGAGGTTGAGGAGCTTGTCGAAACTCTCCCTGCGTTTGCGGTCAAGTGGAGTGGAGTCATGCAGCATGGCCTCGGTGACTCCGACTGCGTCCACCAGCACGAAGCGGTCCTTGGTGGTGGCACCGGGGGTAACGATGCGCAGGTCGTCGTCGCTGATGACGCGCACACCGCGACCCTTCATCTGCTCGAAGAAGCTCCGGCTCTTCACCATCCGCATGAAGACCACACACTCGATGGGCTTGACGTCGGTTCCGGTGGCGATCATGTCCACGGTGACGGCAATGCGGGTTTCGTGGCCGTTGCGGAACTCCCGGAGCAGATCCTCGGGCTGGTGACCGCCGCTGGCGGCCTTGTAGGTGATCTTCACCGCGCCCTGGTTCGACAGGCCGAACTCCTCGCGGACGGTCTGCACGATGTCGTCGGCGTGGCTGTCGTCCTTGGCGAAGATGAGGGTCTTGGGGACCCACTCAAGCCGACCATCGTCCCGTACGGCCCGGTCGGGAAACATCATGGGCATCGAGTTGCGCAGGGTGCGAATGACGGTGCGGATCTGGTCGGGGGCGACCACCTTGCGGTCGAGGTCGCCGGAGGCGTACTCGATGTCCTCATCGAGACGCTCCATGCGCTTCTCCCGGGTCTCCCGGTCACGGAACTCGGTCATCTCGCCGGCTTCGACTTGGCTGCCTGACTCGGTGATCTTGGTGCGGATGCGGAACACGTCGAAGTCGACGTTCACCCGGTCGGCCACCGCCGCTTCGTGGCCGTACTCCATCACCAGGTTCTGGTCGAAGAACCCGAAGGTCTGATTGCCCGGTGTTGCGGTCAGCCCGATGAGAAAGGCGTCGAAGTACTCGAGCACCTGGCGCCACACCCCGTAAATCGAGCGATGGCACTCGTCGATGATGATCACGTCGTAGGCCTCGATGGGCAGCGACGGGTTGTAGGCGACCTCCACCGGTCGCTCCGGGGTCATTTCGAAGCTCGACTGCTCATCGAGGTTGTCGTCCAGCTCTTCGCCTCGGAGGATGGAGTAGATGCGTTGGATGGTGGCCACGTGGACTTTGGCGGCCGATTCCTCGCCGATGTCGAGGTGCGGTGAGGTGAGGCGGCGGGCGTTGTAGAGCTCGGTGAACTTGCGGCCGTCGTCAGGGGTGTTGAAGCCCTTGAACTCGCGGATGGTCTGGCGGGCCAGGTTGGCCCGGTCCACCAGGAACAGGATGCGGTTGGCTCCGGCGTGGCGGAGCAGCCGGTAGCAGATGTTGGCGGCGGTGAAAGTCTTGCCCGATCCGGTGGCCATTTGGATCAACGCTCTGGGCCGATTCTGCTTCAGCGACTGCTCGAGATTGCGAATGGCTTCTTCTTGAGCGGGCCACAGCTCGGAGGGTTCGAGTTCGGGTAGGAGTTGGAGGCCACCTCGAAGCGTTGCGAATTTACCCCCGTCGACTTCGCCTTGGTGCAACCTCACATGGTCTTCGTGCCAGCGGGCCAAGGTCTCGGGACGATGGAAGCTGAAGACACGCCTGGAGGTGGGGCTGGGATCGAGGCCGCAGGTGAACCTCGTCTCCGTGCCCGTCGACTCGTACCCGAAGGGGAGGGCACCGTCGACCAGGAACGCAGGCAACTCATCGGGCAACGCAGTTTGGTACTTGCGGGTCTGCCACTCCACCCCGGTGAGCGTGGTGCCCAGCTTCTTCGCCTCGATCACGCCCACGGCCTGGCGATCCACGAACAGCACGTAGTCTGCCGGGCCCACCGCCGTTCGCACCTCCCGGACCGCCACCCCTTGACTGGCACCGACTGCTGGGCTCCGACTGTCCTGCACCACCCACCCACAAGCCCTGAGCTGCTCATCAATCTCGACGCGAGCGAGCTGCTCCGGCCCGAGATAGTCAGCAGCACCTCCCCCCGTCACTCCCCCTCACTGTACGGCACCAGCAACCACCCCGACTCTTCCTTCCCAGCCCCTTCCTCACCCCTCTGCGATGCCCCCCTTAGGCGTGTTACGCTTAGCTTGTGCTGATGCTCGGGTCGGCCTACCGGCACGGGTTGGGCAACGACGACATCCGGCACGCTTGGCAGCACCCCTTGGGTTTCTATGACATTAGAAGGGACCATGAACCGACCAAGAGCCTCTGCAACGGACCCGATCGCGCGGGCAACTTGCTTGAGCTGCTGTACCTCCAGGCCACCGACGACGACTTGATCATCCACGCCATGCCGCTGCGCCCGGTCTTCCACACCTATCTCGTCGGAGAACGACCATGAGCACCGAGACCGAACCGAGCAGTGCCGTGGCTGGCCAGGAGATCGAGGCCATCGCTGTGGAATTTGAACGTCGCGAGTTCACCCCCGACGAACTCGGCCGCATCAAACGGACACACCGTCGCTCCCCGAGAATCGGGGAAGCACGCGCCGAGGTGTACACCTTCCGGGCATCACCCAGCTACAAGAACCGAATCAGGCAAAGAGCAGAAACCGAGGAAAAGTCCCAGAGCCAAGTGATCCGAGACGCCCTCGACGCCTACCTCTAGCCCCCAACCCGCTCCTCGACCCGAGTCAGGTCGCAAGCCTCGGGGCCGAAGCGCCGCCTCAGCTCTCGCCCCGTTCCTCGACGGCGGTTCGCGATCTGATGTGCTCCTCGAACATCTTGTCCGCCACCCGGCGACCAAAGGCCCGCGGATTCTCAGTCGAGATAGAACTTTGATGCTTCTTAGCCTCTCTCAACCTCATGAGCTCCTGACGCACCGCCTCCTCGTTTGGCCGTGTCATGGCGTCCTCCCCGCTGTGCCGACGTCCCGCACTCTGCGATCGTGGCCAAGATACCGCGATCTCCATGCCATTCAGGGACACGGCCAAACTGCCATCGTTTCAGCGGATCGCAACTCCGGTGAGTCCGCCAATGGCCGAGAAGCAACCTACTCCCGGATGTCAGAGCCGAGAGTCCGATTTGCGACGCCATCCGCATTGCCAGGCGGGTAGCATGACCCCTGAAGACCCCGGAAAAGTCCCTGCTCAGGCAAACGGCCGGGGTTACGTCTTTCTCGGCGGTCGTGGACTCGGGTCCCATCTGTCTCAGAAACGAAACACTTGTTTCACTTCCGAGTGCAAAGAGGTAGCCTTGCCGACGTGGACTTTGTACGTCCGGTGGAGGCCGTGATCCCAGGAACGCAAGGGCGAGTCTTGGCCGTTCTGGCCGAGACCACCGCCGAACTCAACCTGCGTACCGTGGCTCGGCTCTCGAACGTCAGCCCGGCCCAGGCGTCGCGGGTGCTGCCTGGGCTCGTTGAGCTGGGCCTGGTTGAACGTCGAGAAGTGCCTCCGGCGTCGCTGTTCCGGCTCAATCCGCAGCATGTGGTCGCCAAGACCCTGCAAGAACTCTCGCGCTCGCGTGAGAACGCCCTAGATCTCATCAGGGACGCCACTGATGAGATGCAACCTCAGCCCGCCAGCGTGGTCGTCTTCGGTTCTTTCGCCCGAGGTGAGGCCGACCACTACAGCGACATCGATGCCCTCATCCTCCGGCCCACAGGCGTCGCTGAAGACGACGAAGGTTGGGCCTCCAGTATGGAGCAGTGGCGAACACATGTCTTCGCCATCACGGGCAATCCCGTCGAGGTCTTGGAAGCTGACCAGGCCGAGGCCGCAACCAAGCTCGCGGGCGAACAACAGGTGTGGCAGGACATCGCCCGTGATGGCATCGTCATCCGTGGAGTGACACTTGAGGAGCTGCGAGGAGAGGCTCATGGCTAGACCCATACGAACCAGACCGGTTACCGCCGCACAAGTTCGGGCGTATGCGGCCAAGGCCCAGGAATACGCCGATGCAGCCGCCAGCGAACTCGAGTCCAATCGCTACATCGCCGCCACCAGCCTGGCCATCCACGCCGGGATCAATTCAGCCGATGCTGTCTGCGGCGCCCGCGTCGGTCAACGTGCCGCCGGTGAGGACCACGACCAAGTGCTGGCCCTTCTCAGGCAGGCAGGACCCGACGGCGCCAGCATTGAGAAGGATCTTCGCCGGCTACTACCACTCAAGACCAGGGCACAGTACGAACCTGACGACGTTGCCCCCGGAGTCGCCACCAAAGCAGTCGAGCGAGCGAAGCGTTGTGCAGCATTGGCACACACCGTGGCGGCCAGCACCCGATAGCAACGACCGCCGCTGCCGTTGATTCAGCGATCTTCGGCCCAAAAGTGTGCAGGCCCGAAGCCCCATGCGACGAGGGACGCGGGCATTTGGTCGTGGAGGGTGCCGTCGAGGGTTCGGCCTCTGGCTTTGGGGGTGCGGCCACCCCACTGCTTGAAGAAGAAGGCGACACCTGCCTCTCCGCACTGGTCGCGGAGATCGCGGACCCAGGCCTCCTCCATGGGGCGGGCGTTGGGGCCGCTCTCTCCCCCGGCGATGAGCCAGTCGATGTCCGAAAGGTCGAGGTCAGAGAGCGGGCCGAGGAGGGGTTCGGCGCTAACGAACCGCACGGTCGCGTTCACCGACCGGAGGTGATCGAGGCGGAAGGCGTAGCGGCGCGACTCCACGCTCACCCCCATCCACACGTTCGACGGCCAATGGAGGTCGTCCGCTACGGCAGCGAGCCGCTTCGACCGCTTGGTCAGCACCTGGTAAGTGTGCTGCGGCGTCTCGGCCATCACCTCGAACACTCGCTGAATGAAGCCGAGTGGAACCTCGGGGTGGAACAGGTCACTCATCGAATTGACAAAGATGAGCCTCGGCGACCTCCACCGACGAGGCGCTTCCAGGGTGCCCTCGTGCGTGGTGAGAGCGAATCCTGGTCCGCTGGTGCGTGGGTCACCATCGTTCTGATACTTGGCCTGGCCCATGGCCCGCAGCCGCTTGGCCAGCGTCATCGCGTAGCAGTTGTCACAACCCGGCGAAGTCTTGTCGCAGCCCGTGGTCGGATTCCACGTGACCTCCGTCCACTCAATCCCCGACCGATCAGCCACAGCCGCTTGCTCCCTGGATCTCTCCACGCCGCACGATGCTACGAAGGAGGTATGACAGTTGCATGAAGGTGTTGCGACACCGCCCCCCGTCACTCCCCCCACTGTACGGCACCAGCAAGCAGCCGCACCCCTCCTCCCCCACCCACTCACCGCGGTTCAGTGGCAGTGGCCGGGTGGTTGGGCGCGCCGGTTCTCCGCTGGGTAGCTGTCGCTTCCGCGCGTACCATGGGTAGGTCATGGAATCCGACCTCGGCTACCTGCCACGTCTCCAGTCACGTGAAGAGTACGTGGACCACCTGGAGGGCTTCGCTCTCCCCACGGTTGACGCGCTTCAGAACGGCAAGCCTACGAGAACACTCATCAAGACCTACATGCTCGAAACGGCGAGAAACGACCACCAGACACCCGATCTGGCTTCGGTGTTTCCCGGGCACGTCCAGCTCTACCGCTTGGACGACACGATGTTTCGGGTCGAGGACTCGACCCACGACGGCGAAGTGGTTGGACTGCTGGAGGCTCTCAGCGACCGGCACCCAGTTCTTTACACCACGCTTGCCTCAGACGAGAGCAACAAGTGGGTTCGACAGACAGTCGACAGCAATGCCTGGCTGGACCGCCTTTGGCTGTCCTCACCCATTCTCTTCGAGCTCTGGAAATATGTCCAGAGGAACACACCTGACCACCGGTACGTTCGTCTCGGTTTCGAGCACGAAGCAAGGTACGAAGCGACAGGCAGCATAGACGATACAATCGATCATGCGGACATCACGGAAGACAGCGACCCAGACGATGGCATGAGTCAAGACTTCATTGAACGTCGCCGATCTAAGGTGACTCTCACAGAGCGACTCTCAGTTCTCAACGCAAAACTGGATGCTCTTCTGAAGCTCTATGATCCGCTTCACTCTCTGGTCCAGCTACAAATGCCGAGCAGCGGGCGTGGCGGGCACCTCCTCTATTATGACGGTCGCGCCACCAACAGGAGCGACTCCTTCGTAGAGCATCGCTCAATGGTCACACTCGTGGTGGGGCTCTACCAGAGGGCCACAGAACGCGCTGAAGAGCAGCTCTGGGTGGATTTGAGCGACGCTGGGGTAGATGGTTACTCCGTCAAGGGTGCCCCGGTCACGATTCGATTCGGTCAACCTCTCGACGTACCAACCTTCGACCGCTTCGTTGAACTTGGACTGCAGAGGCGCACAAGTCGATTTCGGGTCGGTGGCTATCTCACCCGCCGCGGCCCAACCAAGGTCCACATGGCAGCCATCGATCGCCATCTCTGGCAGCCATTCCTCCTGGAGGCGACCAGCAAACAGCTTCTCGGAGTTCTACCACGAGGAACTTGCGGAAATACAGTGCATCGGCTGGTCACGAATGTGCAACGCCACCTGGACCCCAACGTGGAAGTATGGCTTGGCAGCGAGAAGTACAACACTGCCGTCGCGAACTCGATGGCCGCTCCAGTTTGATTGACCTCCTACGTCCCTCTGCCCCAGCCTCGACGTCAAGACTCTGACTCGATTGCAGTCCTTCTTTCAAAATCTGGGATTTCTTCATAAATCAGGGGGGATGTTGTCACCCTGGTCGGTACAATGACAGGTATGGACTTTGGTGCTTCTGCCGAGACATCTGATGTAGCTGCAGCAACCGGGGATTGCTGTTCTTGCGGTGCGCCTACAGCAGTCATTGCTGATTTTGAGTTGAAGGATTACTCGGAGCTGGGAACGTCGGATGTGATCAAGTTGGCGTTGCAGGGTGATGTGGCCCGCCGTCAGCTCGATGGGTACCTGGCCGGGGTGTTGGGCCGTCTGGGCGACCTCGAAGGCGAGGACGCCATGTTCGCGGTGTGCCAACAGTTCGGCCTGAAGTCCCGCAAGGCCCGCCGCCAAGCCAAGGTCGCTTCAGGGTTACGGGCGTTGCCCGAAGTGCTGGGGGCCACCCGGGACGGATACATCAGCATGGACCACGCCGAGATGATCTCCGCCTCCCACGCCCGAGCCCCCCTGGCCGACGGCGAGCATGTTGAGCTCATCATGGAGGCCATGCGTCAGGACTGCGACCAGTTCAAGAAGACCCTCGCCACCCGGGAAGACCAACGGGCCTCCATCGACGGGTTGTCCCGCACCGAACGCCAGCGGGCACGCCGTTCAGCCAGGGTGTTCGACGGGGACGACGACATGGTCATCCTCCACGCCGAACTCGACGCCATCGCCGGGCAACGCGTCAAGACTGCCATGGCCGCCATGAGCACCCGGCTGCTGCACCACGACGCCCGAAACGGCGACGAACGCAACTTCGATCAGCGCAACGCCGATGCCCTCGTCGCCCTCATCACCCAACAACCCGCGGGCCGAACCAAGGCAGAGGCTGCCGGGAGCGAACCGGCCAACGGGTTGTCCCTGCCATCCGCGGACGACGGGTCCGAGCAGCCCCAGGACAACCCCGAAACCGAACCCGCCGATCCTGTGGTGGACGGGCCGGCCCCGCAGAAGACGGTGTTGGTGGTTACCGCCGAGTACGACCCCATCTACGGGGTGCTCCAAGACGCCGAGTTGATCGACGGCACCCCCATCGAAGTGGAGGAACTCCGCCGCCTGGCCTGTGACGCCGACATCATCCCCGCCATCTTTGGCGCCGACGGCCAACCCCTCTACCTAGGCCGCACGCAACGTGCCCCGAACCAAGCCCAACGGATGGCGTTGTTCGCCCGAGACCAACACTGCGTCGACTGCGGCCTCGCCGCCCAGGCCTGCGACATCCACCACATCCTCCCCTGGGAACAAGGCGGACCCACCAACATCGACAACCTGGTCCTGCTCTGCCCCAAGTGCCACCGCCGAGCCCACCGCGCCGACCACCAACACGCCTACCACAAGCGACGCCGCCACAAGCTGTCTCGGCCAGCCGAACCCTGCGACCAACCACCGAATCCGGCCAGAGCCCCCGAAACCGTCTCGCTCTCCTGACCACGGGCACCCCGACCACCACCTGAGCTGCTTCGCCCTCAGGCTGCCGGAGCCTCCCGGATAGGGGGAGACTCAGCCCACCACAGCCTTGACGTGTTGGCATCGGCCCCAAAGCTGAGCGGCGAAGCCATTGAAAGAGAGCCATTGGTTGGGATACTTGTATGCCTCGGCGCCGCTGGTGATGGCTACGCAAGTGGCATCGAGCATGCGCTCCTGGTCGAGGCGCTCGAAGGCGGTGGCGTAGCGCTCGGCGTAGCTCATCCCGTCGAAGACCGGGTCGACCTTCATGCCATCGGGCACTGACTTTCCGGCGAGGAGGTGCTTCGGCTCAGTGGTCTTTGTTGTCTCCTCGACGATCATCAGGTAGCCAACCCACGGCCTGAGGCCGGAAACAAGAAGTCCTCTCTCGTGGGACTTCCAGACGTCGGCGGCTTGACCGATGGCTTCCTCCACCCGGTTGTTGAAGTTGTTCCCCAGGCTCGTGCCTTGGGACTTCGCCTCGACAATGGCAAGTGCGTGGCCCTTGTACTGGAGCACCACATCCCAGGCCTTGGTCTCCCGGTAGAAGCCGGGCAGATACATGGTGTCGCTCGGGGCCGGATCGGGATCGATGCCTGCGTCCTTCACGACTCGGCGGATCAGCGCCTCGAACGGCGACATGTGCTTGCCGGCCCGGACTGAACCGCTGGTCCCCTTGTCGGTGCGGCCTACGAGGTCGGCGGCCGACTGTTGTCTGGCCTTGATGTTCCAGAAGTCGCGAATTGCCGCAGCAAAGGCACTCTCGTAGTCCGGGACGCGTGTGGTCACGAATGCTCCCTCGACATCGTCGGGCGCTGTAGCACTCGGGTATTGGCATCCACGCCGTAGAGGGGCCAGGCGGCTGCGGATGCGGCTGCTCGGTCCCGGGCGCGAAAGGCAGCTCGGAGGTTTTCGCTCGCCGAATCGGGGATGGCTTCGGGGTCCGGTACCCGGATCTTCCTCAGGTACTGAGCCTGGAACCGGTAGGTGCCCCCTCGCATTTTGACGCAGTAGGCGCCGACGAAGAGATTGGCCACGTCGGACAGCAGAAGCCCGCCGAGGACTTCGAGGTCCCAGTGCTCGGACACCACGAAGTAGAGGTTGTGGTGGGGGTAGAACTGTCCATGCTCCAGCACCGGGTGAGCGGCTGCTTTCATGTCCGGCAGCAGGAGCTTCGGACGCGCCCGGAGACTCGGATCCACCTTGTCGATCGTCCGGTGCCATCTGCTCGGACACCGCCGCGCCACGTGGCGAGCCCGGACGCGCCGGCCGTGGGACTCGAGGTATCGGGCCAGACCGGGAAAGTCGGCCAACGCCACGAGCTCCCCGTCCTGCCAGGGGTTGACCAGGTATCGGCCACCCCAGTCCGGCGTGCCACCGGCAATGTCGGCGGCGGTCAGCAATGGCAGCAGCCTGCTCGATTCGACTCCCTCGGCCTGGGTCGTCAAAAAGACCTCATCGCAGCCGGTGGCCACGCCGATGCCGACTCGCGTGCCGGTTCGTGCGTCCTCAAGGGGGGCGAAGTGCTCTTCCAGATGGGCGATCAGCTCGAGGTCGCACGGTGCTCCCGCCGGCCAGTGTCCTCCTCCCGAGAACCAGGTCGGCAGTTCGGCGGCTCGGAAGGCGCCCTTGCCCAGGGGCGGATCGGCGTCGGCAACCGACATCCACTCCGCCACCGCCACAGCATCGTCAGGTCCGAAAGCCGCCGTCGTGTCCGTCACCTTGGCGGGGCCCTGGGGACCGTTGCGTAACACGGTGATGGCGGGATACGCCGCCACCAGAGTCGTGAAGGCATCGACGTCGTGGAGGACCACCAAACCGTCGAGGGCGTAGTTGCCGGCAACCAGGGAACGGAGCCCTTCGCCGTACTGGTTGCGCATCCAACGGTCGGCGCAGATGAACCCGAGCCGACCGTTGGGACGAAGAAGCGAGAGACCTCGCTCGAAGAAGCCGACGAAGATGTCGGCCCGACCGCGCATGGTGGACAGCTCCCGGCGATACCCTTCGCGCCGGTCGGTCGGCACATCCTCGAGGCGGATGTAGGGCGGGTTGCCGACCACGAAGTCGGCTTCCCAGCCACCATGGTCGGTCAGGAGAAAGTCCCCGCTGTTGACCCACGCCCCGGCCAGGCGCTCGGCAACATCGATGGGTTCACCCAGTTCGAGGAGCTTGTCCAGCACCGCCTTCCTCGTGAAATCGGCATTGTGCTCGAGCAAGTCGATGCCCCGGATGGCCCCGTCCATATCCCGAAGCGACCGACCGTGGCGATCGCAAGCCTCGGCGAGCCGCTCCACCACCGGGACAAGGAAGGCGCCCTGTCCACACGAGGGCTCAACGATGGTGGTGGCACCCAAGTCCTCGGTCGCTCGGTAGCCCACCAGATCGAGGATCAATTCGACGACCCATCGCCGAGTGAACACCTCTCCGTACTCCCCACCAGGGTCGGGCATCCCTCCCGTCTCCGGCGTGGTCACATCCATCAACGTCATCTGCGAAGCCCGGTTCACTCGGCCCTGTCCGTCGTCGTCTCTGTCTCTGCCGTTGGCTCCGTCGTCACCACCATCGTTGTCCCAGTCGTCGCCACTGCCCAAGCTACATCCCTGTAACTCCATGAGCGTCCACGCTGACGCCGCTCGCTGAATTTCCCCAGGGTTGCTCATCGAAATTCCCCACCCTGGTGGTGTGTGGATTGTAGGTGGCGGTTGTTGCGTCGGCGAGTTTTCGGGCTCGTGCCCGGTGGGTGCGCATGCGGTAGCTGTCGCCGGTGATGTTGAACACGACGGAGCGGTGCAGGAGTCGGTCCAGCATGGCTGCGGCGATGGTGGTGTCGTCGAAGATCTCTCCCCAGGAGGCGACGCCTCGGTTGGTGGTCAAGATGATTGAGCCGTTGAGGTAGCGCTGGGAGATGACTTGGAACAAGGCGTTGGCGTCTTCGGCGGGCATGGGCAGGTAGCCGAGTTCGTCGACGATGAGCACTGATGGGCCTTTGAAGAACCGCATGGTGTTGGCCCAGCGTCCTTCGACGGCGGCTTTGCGGCAGCGGGCGGAGAGATCGGCTGCGGTGGTGTAGTAGGTGCGGAGTCCGGCGTCGACGGCTGCGTGTCCGAGGGCGATGGCGAGCATGGTCTTGCCGACGCCGGGCGGGCCGATGAACAACACGTTGGTGGCGTCTTCTGTGTAGCGGCACGTGGCGAGGTCCCGGATCAATGCCTGGTCGATGCAGGGTTGGGCGTCGAAGTCGAAGTCGGCGAGTCGCCATGGTGCGGGGAAGTTCGCGAACCGCATCCGGCCGGCGTGGCGGCGGGCTTCGGTGGCGTCCACCTCTATCGACAAGAGGCGTTCCAAGAACTCGGTGTGGGTCAGCTTCTGGTTGGCTGCTTCGTCGAGTTCGCCGGGCAGGGCCTCGGCGATGGCCCCGAGCTTCAGGTAGGTGAGATGGGTCCGGACCTGTTGATAGATGGTCTCGCTTCTGGTCATCGGAGATCCCCTTCGACCAGGCGCCGGTAAACGTCGAGGTCGATCACCGGATCGGCTGCGGCCGCTTCGCCGATCAGCTCCGCAGCCAACGCCAACGCAGCGTCGGTTGGTGGCCGGTTCAGTTTGCGGCGACAGGGCTTGTCGGTGTTGAACGCCCCGAGCACCACGTTCTCCAACGCCTCGGTGTGCTCGGGCAACCGGACGGTCTGTTGGGCGCCACGCGGCGCCAGCCGATGCAAACAGACCTGCCGGCGGTTCGCGTGCACACCGATGGTGGGTTCGCCGACACGCCAGTGGATCTGCACCTGCGCGCCGACGAGGCCGGGTGGGACCGAATAGCGGTTGCCCCACAACGACACCAGCGCGTTCGCGGCCACGGTGCGGACCTCGATGACCTCGGCGGGGAACGGAACCGGCGGCAACGCCAACAACGGCTCGGTTTCGGCGATTTCAGCAACGGTCGAGCCGTCACGGCGGCGGGCATCGGCCATGGCCGCGCACCACGCGTCCAGGCCCGCCTGAGCCTCGGCCGGTGTGGTGACACGAGCAGTTCTCCACCACGACTGGGTCAGGTAGTCGATGGCCTTCTCCACCACCCCCTTGCGGTTCCCGTGACGGGGCGGACACGGGTCCACACCCACCCCGTAATGCTTCGCGACCGGAGCGAAACTCCGTTGGACTTGGCCGCTCTGCGGGTTGATGACCGTGGCCATCCGATCCACCCGCCAACGCTTCGCAGTGCCACCCAGCCGCCGCAGCACCTCGTCAAGACCAACAATGAGATGAGGCTGGTCATCGGAGTCGGAGAACCAGCCCCGGAACTTCCCCGAACACGACAGAGCCCCGACCAACACGAACGCCTTGACACCCCACGGCGTGTCATCCAGCTCCAACCAGTCCCACTGAATCTCCTCCCCAGGCGGGTGCTCGATATCCACGTGCGCTCGCCCATTGCTCGACGCGCACCGCTCGCAATGCGGACGCAGCCCCCGGTTCCGAACCTGGCGGGTGAACGTCTGATACGAACGCTCGAACCCCAGCCCGACGACCTCGGCGAACAACACCGTGGCCCGCACATGCGGATCATCCCTCAACCGCTGGGCCACGTACGGCTCGAACCGGTCGAACACATCCGACTCGGCCCGGCCGCGCACACCCGGTACCCGCTCCCCACTCAAATAGGCCCGCACCGTCTTGCGATCCCGACCAACATGACGGGCAATGGCCGAGATCGACCAACCCTGCTTCCTCAACGATGTGATCTCCACGTCTTCCTCCGGTAACAACATTGCGGCAGGACCCCTTCTCGTCGCTGACTCGGTGTCGCAACCGCCAGCATGAAAGGGGGCTCCACCCCAACAGGTGGACCCTCAGAAGTGGGGAAAATCAATGAGCAGAACTGGGGAGATCCCCGTGAGCGTGGTCAACGCTACCGAACACTGGTGACATCATCGGCGCCTTCACGCAGCCACAGCCTCCGTCGGCCTTCAACTCCCTGCCGGAAGACCGTGCTGGGGCTACTCCCTAGGGGGGCTACTCCCTAGGGGGTGGTGGTGGGTTCGAAGTAGGGGAGGGTGATTTCGTCGCTCATGGGGACGAAGGTGGCTTTGACCCGCATGCCGACGTGGACGGCGTCGACCGGGCAGCCGATGAGGTTGGCCAACAGCCAGAACCCCTCGTCGAGCTCCACGATCACCGCCACGTAGGGCACGCTGAACGCCGGGGTCTGGGGTCGCCACACGGTGGTCCAGGAATAGACCTCACCGTGCCCGGTGCTCACCTCCCAATCCAGGTCGGGGGAGAAGCAGGCCGAACACGCCGGGGCCGGGTCCATGGTGATGGCCTGGCACTGTCGGCACCGCTGGTAGCGCAGCTCACCGATCCGGCAGCCGTCCCAGTAGGGCTGGGAGTACACCGTGGGGACCGGGAGGGGAATGCCCGGCGACTGGGGTTGCAGCAGCTCGCTCACGGCGTGTCCGTTCCCAGCAGCATCACGTCGGTGAACAGGGCGCCGGCCCCGCCGTTGGAGCACATGGCCACCTCGGCACCGGGCACCTGGGCCGACACACAGGTGCCCCGGAGCTGCTCCACCCCCCGGATGACCCGCTGGAGCTGCTGCACCGCCGCCCCGCCGTGGCTGAATGACATGGTGCCCCCGTCGGTGGTCACCGGGAACTGGCCGCCGGGACCGATGCGGCCGTCCATGATGAACTCGCCCCCCTCACCCTCCCCGCAGAAGCCGTAGGCCTCGAACTGGCGGATGATCTCGAACGAGAACGGGTCGTAGAACTCGCACACGTCCACGTCGTGGGGGCCGAGTTCGGCCATGGCGAACGATTTGGCCGCTGCCCACCGACCGACGTAGCCGTTGTTCTCGCCGTTGGGACCGGCCAGATCCCACGACGGGGGATGCTGGTAGGAGGGGCCGAAGCTGTCGCCCGCCCCGCCCAGGATGTACACCGGCTTGGTGGGCAGGTCTCGGGCCCGCTCCCGGGTGGTGAGGATCAGCGCGCAGGCCCCCTCGGAGGTCATGGCGCAGTCCAGGAGATGGAACGGGTCGGCCACCATGCGGGAGGCCAGGATGTCGTCGGGGGTGAACGGCCCCCGCCCGTGATACACCGCCTCGGGGTGGGCGTGGCCGTTGTTGCGGACGGTGGCGGCCACGGTGGCGAGCTGCTCGGGGGTGGTGCCGTGGGTGTGCATATGGCGTTGGGCGATGAGAGCGAACTCGGCGGCGGTGAACATGCCGTAGGCCACCACGAACTCGTTGGCCGGCCGGGTCCACGGCGCGGTGGAGGCCCGTTCGGTGTAGATGCCCGCCGACCCGTGGGCCACCAGCACGGTGTGGCATTGGCCGGTGGCGATGGCCGAGGCGGCGTCCAACAGGATGGGGATCGACGGGGTCATGTAGTGCCGCCACGCCGGGCCGTTGCGCATGTAGTAGGTGAGGGGGCCGCTGAACGGACCGGCGGCCACACCGTCGATGTCGGCGGGCGACAGCCCGGTGTCGGCCAACACCCGCTGCACCGCCTGCACCGTGATGGTCATGGAATCGTGGCCCTCGAGCACTCGGGCCTGATCGGAGTTGGCGATCCCGACGATGGCCACGTCGTGAAAGGGGTGTTTGGCCACGGCTCCTATGTCTATCAGGTATGTCCCTCAGGGTTTGCCCATCAGGGTTGCGGCTTCGGGGGACGCCGGGCCGGAATGATAGGCAAGAGGGGATGAAACCTCTGGAGGGAGTCCGGGTGCTGGATGTCACCCGGGTGGTGTCGGGGCCGGTGTGTACGTGGATGCTGGCCTCGCTGGGCGCCGAGGTCATCCGCATCGACCCGCCCGGCGGCGACGTCACCTGGCGCATTCCCCCCTGGGTCGGGCCCGCGGGCGGTCAATCCGAGGCCCTAGGGCCCGACGACATCGGCATCAGCTACCTCCGCAAGGGGCGGGGCAAGCGCAGCGTGGTGCTCGACCTGAACCGGCCCGAGGGGGCCGAGGTCTTCCGACGGCTGGCGGCCAACGCCGACGCCCTGGTGGAGAACTTCCGCCCCGGCGTGATGGCCGCCTTGGGCTTGGACTACGCCGCCCTGGCCGAGGTGAACCCCCGGTTGGTCTACGCCGCAATCACCGGCTTCGGCCCCGACGGCCCCGACGCCGATCTGGCCTCCATGGACCTCATCATCCAGGGCCGCTCGGGGCTGATGGCCAAGTCGGGCTTCCCCGAGGGACCGCCCGTCAAGGCGGGCGCCACCGTGGGCGATCAGTTCCCGGCCGCGCTGTGCGCCCTGTCGGTGGTGGCCGCCCTGCGCCAGCGCGACATCGACGGCCGGGGCCAGTACATCGACGTGGCCATGCTCGACGGCCTGGTGGCCATGCTGTGGGACGAACCCCTGGACCACTACCGCCGACAGGGACTGCCCGACCGGATGGGCAACGGCGACCCCCGGGGCATCCTGGACACCTTCGCCACCTCCGACGGCTGGGTGACCCTGGTGATCACCTCCGACGCCCAGTACGAACGCCTCACCGAGGAGATGGACCGCCCCGACCTGTTGGCGTTGGCCCCCACCATGGCGCAGCGGGCCACCCACCGGGCCGAGCTCTGCCACGAGGTGGCCGACTGGATGGCGGCCCGCACCACCGAGCAGGCCCTCGAGCGGCTCTACGCCATCCGGGTTCCGGCCGGCCCGGTGACCGCGGCCGCGGACGCCGCCGACGACCCCCAAATCCGGCACCGTAAGGCCCTGGTCCCGCTGCTGCATCCCCACTCCGAGGAGCCCACCGGCTGGATGGGACCCGCGTTCCCGGTGAAGTTCTCCCGGGCCGACACCGACCAGGCCCCCGCCGAGACCCTGGGGGCCAGCACCCACGCCGTGCTCCGCGACGTGGCCGGCCTCACCGCCACCGAGATCGCCCAACTGCAGGACGAGGGCGTGTTGGGCTAAGGGCCGGTTGCCCTGGGGATCCCGGACAAGGAGCAGAAGCCCCGGCGCGCTTCGTTCGCGCCGACCAACCAACAGGAATTCCGGGGCCGCCGGTGGTTCTGCAAGGCTGACGGGATGTTCACCGCCCTCCTGCTCAGTCGCGACGACGACGGCAACCGGTCGCACGCCATCACCCAACTCGACGATGCCGAGCTGCCCGACCGGCCGGTGATCGTGGACGTGGAGTGTTCCACCCTGAACTACAAGGACGGCCTGGCCATCGTGAACGGCGCCCCCGTGGTGCGCACCTGGCCCATGGTGCCGGGGATCGACTTGGCGGGCACGGTGGCCCAGAGTTCCGACCCCGATTGGTCGCCCGGCGACCGGGTGATCGTCAACGGCTGGGACGTGGGCGAGGCCCACTGGGGGGGCATGGCCACCAAGGCGGCCATGGAGGGCGCCTGGCTTACCCCCCTGCCCGACGCCTACACCGCCCATCAGGCCATGGCGGTGGGCACCGCGGGCTACACCGCCATGCTGTGCGTGCTGGCCCTGGAGGAGCACGACATCGGCCCCGATGCCGGGCCGGTGGTGGTGACCGGGGCGGCGGGGGGCGTGGGCAGCGTGGCCGTGGCCGTGCTGGCCGAGCTGGGTTACGAGGTGGTCGCCTCCAGCGGCCGGATCGACACCGAGGGCGACTACCTGCGGGAGCTGGGCGCCGCCCAACTCATCCACCGCGACGAGCTCTCCGAGCCCGCTCGGCCCCTGGGCAAGGCCCGCTTCGCCGGCGGGATCGACACGGTGGGCAGCCACACCCTGGCCAACGTCGTCTCCCAGACCCAGCCCCACGGGTGCGTGGCCGCCTGCGGACTGGCCCAAGGCATGGACTTCCCCAGCTCGGTGGCCCCGTTCATCCTCCGGGCCGTGACCCTGGCCGGCATCAACTGCGTGTACGAGCCCGCCGCACGCCGGGCGGAGGCCTGGAATCGCCTGGCCGACGACCTCGACCCGGCCAAGCTCGACGCCATGACGGCCACCATCGGCCTGGCCGAGGTACCCGAGGCCGCCGCCGCCATCCTGGCCGGTTCCATCCGGGGCCGGGTGGTGGTCGACGTCCGCAACTAACCTGCCCATAGTCTGCCGCCGGACCGAGGCACCAGGCCGAGGCACCAAACAGACGCACCAGATCGACGTACCAGACCGAGGCAAAGGGAGGCATCCCGATGGATCATCACATCGTCATCAGCGCCGACACCCACTGTGGGGCCGACCTGTGGGACTACAAGCCCTACCTGGAGTCTCGCTACCACGACGAGTTCGACGAGTGGGCCCGGTTCATCGAGGACCACAACGAGCGTCGCAAGGAGATGTTCGCCGACATGGAGCGAACACCCATGGAGGTGGGGGTGGACGGCGACCCCGAGGTGTGGGGCCACCGCAACTGGTCGTCGCCCCGCCGCCTGGCGGAGCAGGAGGCCGACGGATTCATCGCCGAGGTGCTGTTTCCCAACACCCAGCCCCCCTTCGCCCCTCCGGCGGCCACCGCCTTCGAGGCCCCGCCCTATTCCGAGAACTTCGAGCACCGCTGGGCCGGTCTGCGGGCCCACAACCGGTGGGTGGCCGACTTCGTGAGCCAGGCCCCCGAGCGTCGGGCGGGCATCGCCCAGGTGTTCCTGGGCGACGTGGAAGGCTCGGTCAAGGAGATCGAGTGGGCCGCCGAGCAGGGATTGCGGGGGGGTGTGCTCATCCCCGGCGCCCCGCCCGATTCGCCGTTCGAGCCGCTCTACTCCAAGTCGTACGAGCCCATCTGGGCGGCCACCGCGGCCGCGGGCCTACCGCTGAACCACCACGCGGGCGGAGGATCGCCCAACTACGGCAACCACTTCCCGGCCTCGCTGGCCATGTTCATCCTGGAAGCCACCTGGTGGACCCAGCGGGCCCTGTGGCACCTCATCTTCTCGGGGGTGTTCGAGCGCTACCCCGACCTGAGGTACGTGACCACCGAGACGGGCACCGCCTGGGTCCCCGAGACCCTGGAGAAGCTGGACAGCTTCTGCCATCGCATGCGCCACTCCAAGTACGGGTCCGAGTCGGTGTTCGGCGGCATCGCGGTGGCCGACCTGTCGCTCACCCCCAGCGAGTACTTCGCCCGCCAGTGCTACATCGGGGCGTCGTTCCTACGGCCGTCGGAGGCTCTGCTCACCCGCTCGGTGGGCACCGACCGCATCATGTGGGGGTCCGACTATCCCCACATCGAGGGTTCGCACCCCCACACCCGGGAGCACCTGCGGCTGACCTTCGCCAACCTCACCGAGGACGAGACCACCCGCATCCTCACCACCAACGCCGCCGAGGTGTACGGGTTCGACCTGGACGCCTTGGCGCCGTTGGCCCGGCAGTTCTGCCCCACCAAGGCCGAGGTGGCCACCCCCATCGACTACGACGACATCCCCGAACGGGCCAAGGGCTGCCCCGGCATGAACCCCCTCAACCAGATCCCCGCCGCCGCCTGACTGGAGCCAGACGGCCTGACCTCAGCGGGACGGCAGGGGGGTATTGGCCGACGACCGGCTGCGGTCCCGAGATCTCCGAGGCCAGGAACTCTCGGGTGCGGGCGCTGGAGACAATCAGTTCCTCGCGGGTGTCTCCGACGGGCAGGACCCGGACCGACAAGTCGGTGACGCCGGCGTCGGCGAATGACCGGAGCCGGGCCCGCACGGCGTCTTCGGGGCCGACGGCCATGATGTCCGACACGCCTGCGGCGTCGCCCCGATCCAGCAGACGCTGATAGTTGGGCGACACCTCGGCCTCGGCCAGCAGCCGCTCGGCCCGGGCCTTGGCCGCGTCCACCTCATCGGACCGGCACAGACACACCGGCACCCCGGCCACGATCCGGGGCGGGGGACGGCCCGCTTCGGTGGCCGCCGCGGTGATCCGGGGGACGATGTACTCGCCGATGGCCCGTTCGTCGGCCAGCCACAGCACGGTGCCGTCGGCGCGGGTCCCGGCCAGCTTCAACATGACCGGACCGAGCGCGGCCAACAGCACCGGCGTGGCGGGCTGGTCGGTGACGTCCAGCGGGTTGTCGATGGCGAAGTGCTCGTTTTTCACCCGGATCGGGCCCGGACCGGCCAGGGCTTGGTCCAACACGTCGAGGTAGGAGCGGACCTGGGCGGCGGGGCGGTCGTAGGCGAGCCCGAGCATGTCCTCGATGATCCAGTGGTGCGACGGACCCAGCCCCAGGGCGAACCGCCCCTCACAGGCCAACTGCACCGAAAGCACCTGCTGGCACAGGGCGATGGGATGACGGGTCTGGGCCACCACCACGGCGGTGCCCACCTCCACCGTCGAGGTGGCCGCCCCGATGAGGGCGGCGGCGGTCATGGCGTCGAACTCGTCGGGGATCTGGGGAATCCACACCGACGAGAAGCCACCCGCCTCGGCCTGCTGGGCCGCTTCGATCATGCGGGCCGTCTTGGTGGCGTACCGGCGCCGCTCGGGGCCGACCATCAGCCCCAGGCGCACGGCAACCCCTCGTCCACGACCTCAACAACGTCGGCAACGTCTACGGCGTCTTCAACCACGGCACTGTTCCTAGCAGACGACGGGGATGGGCCCGAGTTCGCCGGTTGATCTCGACCCCTGACCTGGACCCTTGATCTCGACGAGCCCGTGGTCGGTTACCATCGCCGCAGGCTTTGCGCCACAGGCGTCCGAGGAGGATCGGGTGAGCGACGCGACCGACCCAACTGACCAGGGTGAGCCCCGGCCTGGCCCCGAACCCCGGCCCCGAATTGCCCCGCTGGCGTTGCCCGAGTGGACGCCGGAGGCCATGGCGGCCATGGAACCCATGCGCCCCCCGCCGGGCTCGACCTACGACCGACGCAAGGCCGACCGCAAACAGCAGAGCCGGCGTCCGGCCAACGCCCTGTCGGTGCTGGCCCACTACCCGGAGTTGGCCGAGGCCTTCTTGACGTTCAACCGCCACCTCCTCTACTTCAACACCCTGTCGGAGCGGACGTGCGAGTTGGTGGTGCTCCGGGTGGCGTGGCTGCGCCGCAGCGAATACGAGTGGGCCCAGCACGCGGCCACCGCCGTCGAAGTCGGCATCACTCCTGAGGAGATCGACCGCATCACCCGTGAACCCCTCGACGGCTGGCCCCCCGAGGACGCCCTCATCCTGCGGGCGGTGGACGAACTGCACCACCACGGCACCTGGTCGGACCCCACCTGGAACGAGCTGGCCGACTCGCTGGACACCCGCCAGATCATGGACCTGCTGTTCACCGTGGGGGCCTACGACACCCTGGCGGTGGCCTTCAACTGCTTCGACCTCCCCCTCGACCCCGAGCTCGAGGGCAAGGGCTTGCCCGGCTAGCTCTGATCTGCGGGCCGCCGTGTCGTCGTTGTTCCCCCCGCTGGAGTACCCCCGGGGCTCCGGCGTCCACCACCTGCTGGCCTCGGCAGCCGAACGCTACCCCGACCGAGCGGCCCTCCGGTTCGAGCACCACGTGGTGACCTACCGGGAGTTTCACCGCCGATCCGGCGACTTTGCCCGCTTGTTGGCCGAGCGGGGGGTGGGGGCCGACCAGCGGGTGGCGGTGATGGCCTCCAACCGGCCCGAGTTCTTCACCGCCGTCTTCGGAATCCTCGAACTGGGCGCGTCGGCGGTGATGATCAGCTCGGCCTGGAAGCAAGCCGAGACCGCCCACGCCGTGGACCTCACCGAGCCGGTGCTGGCCATCACCGATGGCGACACCCACCAACGCCTCCCGACGCCGTTGGCCGACCGGGTGCTCCACCTCGACGACGGCCCCGCGGTGGCCGACTTGGCAGTCAACCAAGGGGCCGTCGATCAGGGGGACACGGCCGCCCTCGACCCAGGCGGGCACCCCGATTGGCACCCCGATTGGGACACCACCGAGGCGGTGTTGATGTTCAGCTCGGGAACCACCGGGTTGCCCAAGGCGGTGCGCCACACCCACGCCAGCCTGGGCGCCGCCACCGTCCAGTGGGGATCGGTGCTGGGCCTGACCCCCGACGACCGCTTCCAGATCACCACCCCGCCGTTCCACATCCTCGGCCTGCTCAACCTGCTGGCCTCGGTGTGGGCAGGATCGTCGGTGCGGCTGCACCCCCGATTCGACCTCGACGCCATGCTGGGCGCCATCGAAGACGACCGCATCACCCTGGAGATGGCGGTGGCCCCCATCGCCTTGGCCATGGCCAACCATCCGAACCTGGAGGCCTACGACCTGTCGTCGCTGCGCTACATCATGTGGGGCGCCACCCCGGTCACCGAGAGCGTGGCCCGGCGGGTCACCGAGCGCACCGGCGTCGGCTTCCTGCCCGCCTACGGGGCCAGCGAGCTACCGGTCATCACCTCCAACCCGGTACACCGACCGGATTGGTGGCGGCTGGATTCCCCCGGCATGGCCGTCCACGACGTGGACATCCGCATCGCCCACCTGGAGACCGGGGCGGTGCTGCCGCCCGGTGAGGTGGGCGAGATCCAGGCCCGCAGCCCGGCCATGATGGCCGGCTACCTGCCGGAGGAGGCCAACGCCGACGCCTTCACCGACGGCTGGTACCGCACCGGCGACGTGGGGTGGCTGGAACCCGACGGGTGGCTCCACATCACCGACCGGGTGAAGGAGATGATCAAGGTCAAGGGATTCCAGGTGGCCCCCGCCGAGGTGGAAGCGGTGCTGTTGGGCCACCCCGCGGTGGTGGACTGCGCCGTGTTCGGCGTGCCCGACCCCGCAGCCGGCGAGGCGGTGACCGCCGCCGTGCAACTCGATGCCGCCACCGAGTCCACGGCCGCCGAGGCCACGGTCGGCGAGCTGCAGGCCCTGGTGGCCGACACCCTGGCCTCCTACAAGCAACTCCAATCCGTCCACGTGGTGGACGCCATCCCCCGACTGCCCTCGGGCAAGACCCTGCGGCGGGAGCTGAAGCAGCGGTTCGGCGCCCCCCTCAGCGACCGGCCAGAAGCTCGTCCTTCATGACCTTGCCGGTGGCGTTCAGGGGCAACGAGTCCCGCAGCACCACCGAGCGGGGCACCTTGTAGTTGGCCATCCGCTCCCGGCACCAGGCCATGACCTCGTCGGGGTCGACCTCGGCACCCGATCGGGGCACGATGAACGCCCGGCCCACCTCCCCCAGCCGCTCGTCGGGCACGCCCACCACCGCGGCCTGGGCCACGTCGGGATGGTCCAGCAGCATGTTCTCGATCTCCGCCGGGTACGCGTTGAACCCACCCACGATGAACATGTCCTTCAGCCGTCCGGTGATCCGCAGGTAGCCCCGGTCGTCCATCGTCCCCAGGTCGCCGGTGTGCAGCCACCCGTCGGCGTCGATGGCCGCCGCGGTGGCCTCGGGATCGTCGAGGTAGCCCGCCATCACGCTGTACCCCCGCACCTGCACCTCGCCGGTGGTGCCCAGGTCGGCTTCCTGCCCGCCGTCGGCCACCCGCACCTGCAGGTCGGGCATGGGCCGGCCCACGGTGGTGGCGATGGTCTCGAGGTCGTCGCCGGGCCGGGTGCCGGTGCAGGTGCCCGCCTCGGTGAGCCCGTAGCCAGTGCAGATGCGCTCGAAGGGCAGCTCCTCGTGCATCCGGCGGATCAACGCCACCGGGATGTCGGCCGCCCCGGTGATGGCCACCCGCAGGCTGGAGAGGTCCCGGCCGGCCCGACCGGGGTGGTCGAGCATCGCCTGGTACACGGTGGGCGGTCCTGGTAGCACGGTGATCCGCTCGGTCTCCACCAACCCCAGCACTCGGTCCACGTCGAACACCGGCACCGGGTACAGCGTCGCCCCCCGCAACAGGCAGGCCAGCCATCCGGCTTTGTAGCCGAACATGTGGAAGAAGGGGTTGACGATCAGATAGCGGTCGCCCTCCCGCAGATCGGCGAAGTCGCACCAGTCGGAGAACTGCCGCAGGGTCCGGCCGTGGGTCATCATCACCCCCTTGGGGGCGCCGGTGGTACCCGAGGTGAACAAGATGTCGCTGACGTGGTCGGGTTCCACCGCTTGGCGACGGGCCGCCACCTCTTCCTCGGACACCGGGTGGCCCACGGCCAGGAAGTCAGCCCACGAGGACGCCCGATCAAACCGGAGCCCGGAGCCGCCCGGCTGAGCCGTGGGCAACACCACCACCTGCTGCAGGCCGGCCAAATCGACGCCGCCGACGGAGAACAGCCCCGCCGGGTCGATACCGGCGAACCCGGCCTCGACCACCAGCACTTTGGCCCGGCTGCGGGCCAAGATGTCGGCGGCCTCGGGGGGCTTGAACCGGGTGTTCACCGGCACCAGCGCGGCCCCGGCGCCGTGAACCCCCAAGGCGGCCACCACCCACTCCGAACGGTTGGACGCCCACACGGCCACCCGATCCCCCGGCTCCACACCGGCGGCCATCATGGCGGCTTGCGCCTCGTCGGCCCGCCGGCCCAGCTCGGCGTAGGTCACCACCCGGCGGCCGTTGGCACTGCCCTCGCTCTGGCCGGCGACACTGCCCTCGACATCACCGGCAGCACTGCCCTCGACGATGGCCGGGGCGTCCCCGAAGCGGGCCGCGGCCTGCTGGGCCATGTCGGGAATACCGGCCCACCCGCCCTCGCTGCTCACAGGCGACCGGCGGCCGGTCATTGTCCGCCCTCGCTCCTAACCGCCGACCGGCGACCCCTCATTGCCCGGAAACGCCCACCGGCAACCGGCAGAACCACTAGGTGCCGGCCGGTTCGGCCAGGGTCTTGATCTCCAGGAACTCCTCGAACCCGGCCACGCCCATCTCCCGGCCGATGCCCGACTGCTTGTAACCCCCGAAGGGAGCGTCGGGGGCGTAGTACAGGCCGCCGTTCACGCTGATGGTTCCCGAGCGGATCCGTCGGGCCACCGCCCGGGCCCGTTCGGGGTCGGCGCTGCTCACCGCCCCCGACAGCCCGTAGATGGAGTTGTTGGCGATCCGCACCGCCTCGTCGTCTCCCCCCTCGTAACCGATGATGGCCAGCACCGGGCCGAACACCTCCTCTTGGGCCACCAGGTCGTCCTCGCCCACTCCGGTGAGCAGGGTGGGCTCGTAGTAGTAGCCGGTGGGCAGGTGGTCGGGGCGGCGGCCTCCGGCGGCCAGGGTGGCCCCCTGGTCCACCGCGGTCGACACCAGTTGGTCCACCTTGTCGCGCTGGCGGGCGCTGATGAGCGGCCCCATCATCACGCTGGGGTCGGTGGGATCGCCGTAGGGGATCGACGCCAGCGTGGCCGAGGCCACCTCGGCGGCGGCGTCGGCCATGGCCGCGGGCACCACCAACCGGGTGGCGATGGCGCACCCCTGCCCGGCGTGGGTACACACCATGAAGGCGTTCATGGTGGCCGCCGAGGCGATGTCGGCGTCGTCGAGCACCACGTAGGCGCTCTTGCCCCCGAGTTCCAGGAAGGTCTTCTTCACCGTGGCGCTGGCCGCGGCCATGATCCGCCGACCGGTGGCGGTGGAGCCGGTGAAGGTCACCATGTCCACGTCCGGGTGGGTGGTCAGCACCTCGCCGGGGGCGTGCTGCGACGAGCTCAAGATGTTGACCACGCCGGGGGGGATGTCGGTGTGCTCGGCGATGAGCCGACCCAGCGCCAGGGCCGACCACGGGGTGTCGGGGGCGCCCTTCAGCACCACGGTGTTGCCCGCGGCCAACGCCGGGGCGAGCTTGGCCAGATTGAGCTGCACCGGGAAGTTGTAGGCGGTGATGGCGGCCACCACCCCCACCGGTTCCCGCTCGATCCAGCGACGGTGGTTGGACCCGTAGGCCTCGACCTCCCCGAGATCCTCGGTCCACTGGTAGCCGTCCATCATGTCGGCCACCCACTTGACCGAGGCCACCGGGGCCTCGAGCTGGGGACCGCCGTGGGTGAGCATCACCGGCGAGCCCCCCTCGGCCACGGTCAGCGCCCGCATCTCCTCGAGCTGTTCCTCCAGGGCGGCGTGGAACTGGCGCAGGCACCGGGCCCGGAACTCGTGGTCCTGGGCCCAGTCGGTGGTGTCGAAGGCCCGGCGGGCGGCGGCCACCGCGGCCTGGGCGTCGGCCTCGGTGGCGTCGGCGGCCACCCCCAACACCTCCTCGGTGGCCGGGTTCACCGTCTCGAACACGCCCCCTCCGTCGGCGGCCCGCAACTCCCCGTCGATCAGCAGCCGCTCCTCATGCCACACGGGCCGAACCCCTTCGCCAGTAACTCACCGAACCGCCGACCATGGTTGCGCTCCCCCTCGTTGTCCTTGCTGTCTGGAATCCGGCCTCACTGTAGTGGTGTGTCCCGCCGTGAACGCTGCCCGGCCGGGGCGGCCCCTGCCCGGTGGGGGCGGCCCCTGCCCGGTGGCCCGGCCGCCATGGTGCCTCGCCGGTAGTGTCCACCCGATGGATTCGGAAATGCTGCATCCTCGACGGTTCGCCCGAAGCGCACCCGATCATCCCGCCGTGATCATGGGCCGGACGGGCGAGACGATCACCTACCGGATGCTCGATGAGCAGGCCAACCGACTGGCCCACCTGTTGCGGGCCCGGGGGCTGGCGCCGGGCGACCACCTGGCCATCGTCTCGGAGACCACTCCGCAATCCCTGCCGGTGCTGTGGGCCGCCCAGTTGGCCGGGCTGATCCACACCCCGATCAATCACCACCTGGCCCCGGCGGAGATCCAGCACGTGCTCGACGACTGCGGCGCCGCCGCCGTGGTGGTGTCGGACCGCACGGCCCCGGCGGTGGCCGACCTGGACCTCGGCCGGGTTCCCGTTCGCCTGACCACCGGCGATGCCGAGGTGGGAATCTTCGAGGCGGTGGCCGACGCGGCGGCGGCCATGCCCACCACGCCCATCCCCGACGAGGGCGAGGGCCGGGAGATGGTGTACTCCGGGGGCACCACCGGGCGACCCAAGGGCATTCGCAAGCCCGTGGCCCAAAGCGCCATCGGCGACCCCGACAATCCCGCGGTGCAGACGGCCCGGGCCATGGCGGGTTACGGCATCGACCACACCAGCGTGTATCTGTCGCCCGCCCCCCTGTACCACTCGGCCCCGCTGGTGTTCTGCATGAGCGTCCACCGGGTGGGCGGCACGGTGGTGCTGATGGAGCGGTTCGACCCGGCCGAGTGTCTCCGCCTGATCGGTCGCCACCGGGTGACCCACGCCCAGTTCGTGCCCACCATGTTCTCCCGGATGCTGAAGCTGCCCGACAGCGTCCGGGCCCAGGCCGACTTGTCCAGCCTGCGCCTGGCCATCCACGCCGCCGCCCCCTGCCCGGTGGAGGTGAAGCGGCAGATGATCGAGTGGTGGGGGCCGATCCTGTTCGAGTACTACGCCGGCACCGAAGACATCGGCCACAGCGCCATCACCTCCGAGGACTGGCTGGCCCACCCCGGCTCGGTGGGGCGGCCCCTGTCGCCGGTCCACATCGTCGGCCCCGACGGAAACGAGCTGCCCACCGGGGAGATCGGCGTGGTCTACTTCGAGGGCGGACGGGACTTCCGGTATCACAACGACGACGAGCGCACCGCGGCCGCCACCCACCCCCAGGGCTGGCGGACCCTGGGCGACATCGGCCGGCTCGACGACGAGGGCTACCTGTATCTCACCGACCGGGTGGCCCACACCATCATCAGCGGCGGGGTCAACATCTACCCCCAGGAGATCGAGGACGTGCTGATCCTCCACCCCGACGTGGCCGACGTGGCCGTAGTCGGCGTGCCCAACGACGACCTGGGTGAGGAGGTGCGGGCCGTGGTCCAACTCATCGACCCGACAGGGGCGAGCCGCGACACCGAGGCTGCGTTGATGGCCTGGTGCGCCGAGCGGCTGGCCGCCTTCAAGTGCCCCCGCGCCGTGGACTTCGACCCGTCGCTGCCCCGTGACCCCAACGGCAAGCTCATGAAGCGGCTCCTGCGGGACCGCTACTGGTCGTCGGATTCTGAGTCCCGCATCGTTTCCGGCTGACCCCGACCAACGGAGGTTGGCCGGAGCCCCGGCCAAGGCGGCCCCGAGCCCGACCGGCCCGGCCAGCCCCGGCTACGCAGAACCCGCAGAACTAACGGGGCTCGTCGCCCTCGAAGGTGATGCGGTGCATGAGGCGGAGGTGGCCGTGGTAGTCGTTGACGGGGTTGTGCAGGGCGCAGCGGTTGTCCCACAGGGCCAGCGACCCCGCCGCCCAGCGAAACCGGCAGGTGAACTCCGACCGACTCTGGTGGGCGAACAAGTGCTGCAAAATGGGCCGGCTCTCGGCCTCGGTCATGCCCTCGAAGCGGGCGGTGTGGGCCACGTTCACGTACAGCGACCGTCGGCCGGTCTCGGGATGGGTGCGGACCACCGGATGGACCGACTCGTAGCTCTCACTGGCCTGGTGACCGGCGGCGGTGGCATCGGCGATGCGGTCTTCCCGGGTCTTGGACACGTCGGCCAGCGCCGAGCTGTTCACCGCCCGCAGCCCGCCCAGGAATCCCTTCATCCCGTCGGACAACGCCTCGTAAGCGGCGTACATGTTGGCGAATTCGGTGTCGCCCCCGGCCGGCGGAACGGTGAGGGCCAGCAGCATCGACGCCATCGGCGGACGCGGCAGGTAGGCGGTGTCGGTGTGCCAGATGCCCCCGAAGTTGACCGTCTCGCGGGGCAGCTTCTTCACCTCGATGATCTCGGGATGGTCGGGTAGGCCGGGCACGAAGGGGTACCGACCGGGGGTGCCGATCCGCCGGGCGAACGCCGAGAACTGCTCCGGGGTCAGCGGCTGGTCACGGAAGAACACCACCAAATGGTCCAGCCACGCCCGGCGAATCTCGGCGACCACCTCGTCGGGAAGCTCGTCCCGCAGGTCCACCCCGGCGATCTCCGCGCCGATGCAGCCCCCCACCGGCGCCACCAATAGGCGTTCGTATTGGCCCATTTGGCCTCCTTCGCCGGCCCCGGACGAGCCGGCCTTCAACCGAGTCATTAGGGTAGCCACGAGTGCCCGACAACCCCGATCTCCGAACCCTTCGATCCGCCGCAGCCGAGCAACCCTGATGTCCGATCCCATTGATCCGGACGGATTCGACCTGACCGGAAGAGTGGCCCTGGTCACCGGGGCGGCGTCGGGCATCGGAGCGGCCTGCGCCCGCCGCTACGCCGAGGCCGGGGCCCACGTGATCTGCACCGACGTGGCCGACGACGCCGGCCGGCAGGTGGCCGACGACATCGGCGGTCGGTATCGCCACCTGGATGTGGCCGACTCCTCGGCCTGGGCTACGTTGGCCGACGAGTTGGCCGACGACCCCGGACACCTCCATGTGGCCCATCTCAACGCCGGGATCATGCTGGGGGTGGGCGACATCACCGAACTCACCGACGACCACTACCACCGCATCATCGGCATCAACCAGCACGGCGTGGTCTTCGGGCTGCGCGCCGTGGTGCCCCTGCTTGAAGCGAGCGGCGGCGGGCACGCCCTGGTCACCGCGTCGATGGCCTCCTTCAGCCCGCTGCCGGTGGACCTGGGCTATTCCATGTCCAAGCACGCGGTGACCGGGCTGGTTCGCAGCGCGGCCCCCGGTCTGGCCGACCGGGGCATCCGCCTGAACGCCGTCTGTCCGGCCACGGTGGACACCGGGTTCCTGGGGGGCAACCGAGCCCGCCTGGAGGCGGCCGGCATGATCATCATGGACGCCGAGGAGGTGGCCGACGCCGCCGTCGAGATCTTCCGCTCGGGCCTCAGCGGCGAGTGCTTTGCCCTGTTCGCCGGGAGACCGGCCGAACCCTTCCGCTTCGCCACCGTCCCCGGTGCCGACTACCGCTCCCGCCGCTAGCCGCCGGCCATGGCCGCATCTGGTGCTTCATTGCCGACCATGACCGGCCCTCCCCCCACGAACCGACCGTGACCGGCCCTGCCCCCACGAGCCGACCGTGACCGGCCCCCCTACGAGCCGACCATGACCGGCCCTCCTGACCCACCAGAGGCGGCCACCGCCCGGCTGGGGCTCACCGTGGCCGAGTCCACCCCGGTCCATCCCGTGCTGCCCCGGGCGCCAAAGGGGGCGCCCAACGTGCTGGTCATCCTGCTGGACGACACCGGCTTCGCCCAGCTCGGCTGCTTCGGGGCCGACATCGCCACCCCCAACATCGACCGGCTGGCCGCGGGCGGGCTGTCCTACAACCGCTTCCACGTGACCGCCCTGTGCTCGCCCACCCGGGCGGCCCTGCTCACCGGACGCAACCACCATGCGGTGGGCATGGGTTTTCTGTCCGACATGACCATGGGCTTCCCCGGCTACACCGCCCGCATCCCCCCGTCGGCGGCCATGCTGCCCCGCATCCTGCGCGACGCCGGGTGGGGCACCATGGCCATCGGAAAATGGCACCTGGCCCCGAGGGGGGAACGCAGCGCGGCCGGGCCCTTCACCCTGTGGCCCACCGGGGTGGGCTTCGAGCGCTACTACGGGGTGCTCCACGGCGGGGCCAACTGCTGGGCTCCCAACCTGGTGCGCGACCAGCACTACATCCAGCCACCGGCCCACTACGACGAGGGCTACCACCTGAGCGCCGACCTGGCCGACCAGGTGATCGCCACCATCACCGACCACACCCACGCCGCCCCCGACAAGCCCTTCTTCTGCTACTACGCCGAGGTGGCCACCCACGCCCCCCACCACGTGGCCCCCGAGTGGGTGGCGCCCTACCGGGGGGCGTTCGACGACGGGTGGGAGCGCTGGCGGGAACGGGTCTTCGAGCGGCAACTGGCCTCGGGCATCGCACCCCCCGGCACCCGCCTGACCGAGCGCCCCGCCTGGGTGCAGCCCTGGAGCGAACTCGACGCCGACGCCCGGAAGCTGTTCGCCCGGATGCAGGAGGTGTACGCCGGGTTCGTCACCCACACCGACGCCCAGATCGGCCGGGTGATCGACCACCTGGAGGCCATCGGCGAGCTGGACAACACCATCGTGATGCTGTGCTCCGACAACGGGGCCAGCGCCGAGGGGGGCCACGTGGGGTCGGTGAACGAGCATCGATTCACCAAGGGCCTGCCCGAGTCGGTCGCCGCCAACCTGGCGTGGCTCGACGAGCTGGGCGGACCCCGCACCTACAACCACTACGCCTGGGGGTGGGCGTGGGCGGGCAACACCCCGTTCCGGCTGTGGAAGCGCTACGCCTGGCTGGGCGGCACCCGCACCCCGCTGGTGGTGCACTGGCCGGCGGGCATCGCCGCCCAAGGCGAGGTTCGGGACCAGTTCTGCCACGCCGTGGACATCGCCCCCACCGTGCTGGAGGCCTGCGGCGTGGCACCTCCCGAGGTAGTGGACGGCGTGGAGCAGATGCCCCTGCACGGGGCCTCATTGTCGGCCACTTTCGCCGACGCCGACGCTCCCGACCCCCGCACCGAGCAGTACTTCGAGGTACAGGGGTCGCGGGCCATGTACGTGGACGGGTGGAAGGCCACCACCGACCACGTGGGTCAGGCCCACGGCGACGAGGTGGCCCTGTTGCCGGGGAGCCGGTCGTTCGCCGATGACACCTGGGCGCTGTTCAACCTGCACGACGACTTCTCCGAGGCCCACGACCTGGCCGACCGCCACCCCGAGAAGCTGGCCGAGTTGGAGGCGGCCTGGTGGGCCGCCGCCGAGCGCCACCACGTGCTGCCCCTCGACGACGGCTACGCCGGGAGAATGCCCGCCATCTCCCCCCCGGCCTATCCGCCCCCCGCCCGAGCCCGGTACCGGCCCGGTGCCGGCCGGGTGGCCGACGAGGTGATGCCGGTGCTGGTGCGGGGGTTCACCATCGAGGCGTCGGTGGAGGTGGGGGCAGGCGGGGCCGAGGGCATCGTGTGGGCCATGGGCGACTGGACGAGCGGCCTGGCCCTCTACGGGCTGGACGGGGCCTTGGTGCTGGGGCTGTGCCTGTCGGGCGATCAATTCCGGCTGGCCACCCCGCCGGTTCCCGCCGACACCACCAGCGTGGGCTGCCGCTACGCGCCGACGTCGCCGAACTCAGGACAAGTGGAGCTGTTGCTCGACGGCCAGGTGGCGACCCAACTGGAGCTGGACCGCACCCTGCCCAACTCCTGGCAGAACGGCGGCACCGGGCTCATCATCGGCCACGACACCGGCTTCCCGGTGAACGACGACTACCAACCCCCGTTCCCCTGGACCGGCACCATCCGCCATCTCGACGTCATCACCCCCGGTGCGGCGCCCCCCGACCCGGCCGTCATCGCCCGAGAGTCCCTCAACGCCGACTGATCCTGCGGGGCCGCGTACCCGTCGCAGGTGCCGCCGACCGGAAATGATGGTAAACCTCTGCGGTCGGCCAGCACAGGAGGCACCATGAGCAACAACCATCCGTCGGAACGTCTTGATGTCAACGGCTCGGTGGCGGTGGTCACCGGCGGGGCGAGCGGCATCGGCAAGGGCATCGTGACCGCCCTGTTGCAGCGGGGGGCCACCGTGGTCGTCGCCGACATCGAGGCCGACACCACCGAGGCCGCCGTGGCCGAGCTGAGCCCGCTGGGGTCGGTGTCGGGTTGGCCCACCGACGTGACCGACGAGCACTCGGTGGCCGCCCTGGCCGACCACGTGTACGAGGCCCACGGAGCGTGCCACCTGCTGTTCAACAACGCCGGGGTGACCTCCGGCGGCGGGGGCAAGCCGTGGGAGCAGGAGCCCAACGACTGGCGGTGGTGTTTCGGCGTCAACGTCTTCGGGGTGGCCATCGGGGTCTGCGAATTCGTGCCCCGGATGCTGGCCGGCGGCCTGCCCGGTCAGATCATCAACACCTCGTCGGGCGACGGCGGCTTCGCCCCGGTGCCCACCGCCTCGGTGTACGCCTCCTCCAAGGCGGCGGTGAGCTGCTTCACCGAAGCGCTGCACACCAACCTGATCCGGGAGGGCAGCGACCTGCGGGCCTCGGTGCTCTACCCGTCGGGGGGCATGATGGACACGGGGTTGTTCTCCGCCCAGCGCAACCGCCCTGCCCACCTGGCTCGGGTGGGTTCGGGCACCGGGCGGGCCAGCATGACCTTCGATGAGCTGAAGGCCATGATGGCTGAGGCCCGTGGGGTAGAGCCCGAGGTGGCCGACCTGGTGGAGCACGGCAACTTCGTGGTGGATTGCGTGGAGGAACGCCGGTTCATCATCGGCCGCAACATCGAGGACACCGTCGCCCTCCTCCACCGCCGAGCCGACGCCATCGGTCGCTACGAAGTCCCCGACCACCACGACATGGGCCTCTAACCTCCCGAGGCCCCGCCAGCCCTCAAACCCCAGCAGCTCCCCAAACTTCCCCTCCTCAAAGTCAACATCCACAACCCCCATCGTAGAACCGACCTACGACACCCCCCCTCCCAGCACGTTGCGTAGAGCCCCTTTCGCTACCTCGGGGGACGGTCGGGCACCATTCGGATTGGTTGGCTGTTGCTGGTGTCGCCGGTGGGGGTGGCGAGTGTTCGCTCGAGGGTGGTGAACAGGTCGATTACGTCGGTGGCTTCGAAGACCCGGTACCGCTGCTTGCCGACGTTGCGTTGACGGAGCACCCTCGCTTCGGCCAGGGCGTTGACCGCGTCGGTGGTTCGCGCCTTGGACCGTCCGATCAGTCTGGCGGCTGATTCGACGGTGATGATCGGCACACCCGGAAGGACGCGCAGCAGCAAGTCGGTGCTGGAGTTGGCGCGGACCCCGCCCAGCTTGGATCGCCAGGCGGCGGTGAGGTTGCCGATGTCCATGCTGTACGACTCGGCGTCTCGGCAGGCTCGGCTTGTGGCGGCAGCGAAGAAGCGGAGCCACTCCACCGTGCTGGCGGACCGCTCCGCGCTGTCGGGCTCGCCGAGGTGACGGTACGTCATCAACCCGTTGACGTAGTCGTCGGACCATGTCGCCAGCACCAGACTGATCGGCGGCACGAAGGTGGGGGCGAGCCCCCGGCGTCGCAACACCACATGGATCAGCGCACGGCCCGTGCGGCCGTTCCCATCGGAGAAGGGGTGGAGCGTCTCGAACTGGGCATGGGCCACGGCGGCCTGCACGAGAGGGGAGTGCTCGTCGTCGTTCACGTAGCCGAGCAGGTCGGACAGCAGATCGTCGAGATACTCGGGGGGCGGTGGAACGAAGGCCGCGCTGCAGGGATTGAACGAGCTCCCGCCGATCCAGTTCTGCTCCTCCCGCACGACACCGCCGACCTCGGGTGTCGGCGAGTTGTCCATCAAGGTGCGATGCACCGACAACAGGTCATCGAGCCCAAAAGGGTCGGCGCTGGTGGCAAGCTCGACCGCGGACTCCATCGCCACGATGTTGCCGATGACCTCCACAGCGACACGATCGTTGGCGTCCCCGCCGAGGGCCATGGCGGCTTCGGCACGGGCCAGGCGGCGAGCTGCCGCCTCCAGGCCCTCGATCTTGGACGACCCGACCGACTCGGCGCGCAACAAGAAGCGCGCCAAGCCCTCGAGGCTCACATGAGCGGTCCCGGCGGCGTTCAGGGCTCGAATGGCGGCCTCCGCATCGGCGACATCGGCAGCCACGTCGCCAGGGATCAACAAGTTCCAGCCAGCCAAAGAGTCGGCGAGGTAAGCGTCGTAGGAGCAGCCGCGCCGATCACGTCGACTCATGCCGTCGAACCGTGCCTCCCAGCGCCTCCGCAAGTGTGAAGCCATGATTCCCCTAAGTAACGATTAGAGCATAACCGTAACTTAGAATCGGTCGAGCAGGCGAAGCCATTATGGTCGGTTGTCTTCCGACCGCCCCTGCGAATCCCGCTTCGCTGATCTCAGCCGTGTGCTCCGGCAAGAGCCCCTGTCATCTCAGCTACCCTGATGGAAGGAGAAAACGTTGTGGCCAAGAACGGAGCGAAGGGCGGTGGCCGGATGGACGTGGTGGCCAGCCGAAGCCCGGTCAAGCCCCCCAAGAACGGACAATGGATCAGGCGCGACCCGTCGTCCGGTCGCTTTGCCGCGATGAAGAAGGCAGGCGGCCCCTTCAAGGGGGTAAAGCGCGAGCACTGACCGGCGCATGCGGGCGTCGAACACCAGCCTGCTGACCGGTTGCTCACTTTGCCCGCTAATCCGCTGGTCAGCGGAGGGTGGCGCGGCCTTTGTCCAGGAGGGTGGTGCCTCGTTGGGAGACCACGCGGAACAGGACATCCTCGTCCCGGCCGCGGGGATGCCAGATCTGGGCGGTGAGCACGTCGCCGTTGTAGCCGGGGGCGGCGAAGCGTCCGGCCATCGAACCCAGAGCCTGGGGGTCGCCCCCGCACACCGTCTCCACCAACGCCCGGCAGGCAAACCCGTAGGTATTGAGCCCCATCAGTATGGGGGCGTCGAACCCGGCGGCGTGAGCCACCGTGGGGTCGTAGTGGATGAGGTTGGGGTCGTTGCCCCCGTGGCGGTAGAGCAGCGACTGCACCGGCAGGGTCGGCCAGTCCACGGTGGCGTCGGGCGGGGCGTCGCCCACCTCCCAGGCCGGTGACCGGGGGCCGGGATCGCCGCCGAATCCGCCCTCGGCCATGATGAACAACTTGGACCCCACCGTGAACAACGGCTCGCCGGTGGCGGCGTCCACCGCTTCACCCTCGGAGTGGACCACCGCCCCGGACCCTTTGTCGTAGATGCCCACCACCACCGAGGTGCTGACCACCGAGCCGACCGGCCCGATGTCGCCGTGGATCCGAAGCTCCTGCTCGCCGTGTACCAACTGGTGAATCTGGTAGTCGCCGAAGCGCATCATGCCCGCCCCGTCGTCCCGGCTGGGGCGGTCCACCCGGCCCCCCGAACACACGAAACTCGGATACACCCGCTGGGGGTGCCCGGCGGCCCGCTCCCCCACGAAGGCCAACTGGTCGAACCCTGCCCCCACGCTGAGGGCGTACAGCGAACAGTCCCGGGCGATCCACCCCCGCTCGGACGGTTCGCTGCGGTGGCCGACCAGGTCCAGATTCATCGTCATGACCCCATTGTGACCCACCGGCCCACGGCGGTGCTCCCCCGCCTCGGCCCATTTCTTGCCGGTACCCAAAGGGGCGGTACGGTGAGGGCATGGCCGACGATCGAGTACAGCTCACGGTGGACGGGCCCATCGCCGTCATCACCAACAACAATCCCGAAAAGCACAACGCCTTCGACGACGACATGGACGCGGCCCTGTTCGACATCCTGGGCGAGATCAAAGCCGACAAGTCCATCCGGGCGGTGGTGTGGCGAGGGGAGGGCAAGTCCTGGTCGTCGGGCCGCGACGTGTCGGCCATCGGCGGCCAGCAGGTGGAGCTGGCCCACCACGCCCTCATGGAGCGGGGTCACCGGGGCATCCAACAGCTCTGGGACATCGACGCCCCGGTCATCGTGGCCATGCAGGGGTGGGCCATCGGCGGATCGTTCCAGCGGGCCCTGCTGTGCGACATCCGGGTGGCCGCCGAGGGCGCCCGGTTCATGCTCCCCGAGGTCACCCACGGGGTGATCCCCGACACCGGCGGCGTGGGCCGCCTGTTCGAGATCTGCGGCTCGGGCCTGGTCAACGACATGGTGCTCACCGGTCGCATCCTGACCGCCGAGGAAGCCCTCACCCACGGCATCATCTCCCGCATCACCGCTCCCGAGGAACTCCAGGACCACGTCATGGAGATGGCCGAGAAGATCGCCGCCGCGCCCCCCTACACCGTGCAACTGGCCCGTCGGGTGATCCGCAACCTGGCCGACGAGGCACTGCGCCGCTCCATGAACGACGAATACGCCTTCCAGACCCTCATCAACCGTTCGGACGACTTCGAGGAGTTCCGCGTCGCCCGGGTCAAGAACCGAACCCCCCACTACCGGCGATCATGAACCTGCCCCCAAACGCCGCCGCACCCCTGCCCCCACCGCCCAACCACCGGAGACCGTGAACCATGGCTGAGATGATCGGACTACCCGAGCCCGCCCCCGAAGGGGCCACCGCCCTGGTGCCGGGCACCTACGACGGCCGAACCGTGTTCGTCACCGGCGGGGGCACCGGTCTGGGCAAGGCCATCGCCACCGAGTTCGCCCGCCTGGGGGCCAACCTGGTGATCGCCAGCCGCAAGCCCGACCATCTCGAATCCGGACAGGCCGCCATGGCCGACATCGGCGCCGAGGTGCTGACGGTGGCCTGTGACATCCGCCAGCCCGAGCACATCACCGCCGCCTTCGACGAGGCCACCGAGCGGTTCACCCTGCCCGACGTGCTGATCAACAACGCGGCGGCCAACTTCCCGGTGCCCGCCGAGGACATGTCGCCCAACGCCTGGCGCACGGTGGTGGACATCACCCTGAACGGCACGTTCTTCTGTGCCCGGGAGTTCGCCCGCCGCCACCTGGCCGCCGGCACCCCCGGGTCGATCGTCAACATCGGCGCCTCCTACGCCTGGACCGGCGGCCCCGGATTCGCCCACTCGGCGGCGGCCAAGGCCGGGGTCAAGTCGATGACCGAGAGCCTGGCGGTGGAGTGGGGCCCCTACGGCATCCAGGTGAACGGCCTGGTGCCGGGGCTGTTCCCCCACGAGGACATGACCGCCGACATCCGCTCCAGCCTCGACCGCACCCACGAGAAGGACCCGTGCCAACCGGCCATGCGGGTGGGCCGGCTGCGGGAGCTGGGCTGGGCGGCCACCTTTTTGGCCTCACCCTTCGCCCGGTTCATCAGCGGCCACACCATGGTGGTGGACGGGGCCAACTGGCAGCGGCGGTCGATGACCAACCCGGCGGTGGTCACCATCCGCGACCAGATGGGCAAGGGTCCCTTCGAGCCCTGATCGGCCGCTGATGTCCCCGGCGCCGTCGGATCCGGTCGCCCTCGAGGTGGTGAAGAACGCACTGGCGGTGATCGCCGAGGAGATGGGACTGACCACCGTGCGGTCGGCGTATTCCTCGGTGGTCAAGGAAGGCGGGGACTCCACCGCCGCGGTGTTCGACCACCGGGGGCGGTTCATCGCCCAGTCGATGGGGGCGCCGCTCATGCACCTGGCCAGCCTGCGGCCCTCGCTGGGTGCGGTGCTGGAGGACTTCCCCCCCGACCGGATGGCCGACGGCGACATCTACGCCGCCAACGACCCCTACCGGGGCGGCATCCATTCCAACGACGTGATGATCTTCCGCCCGGTGTTCATCGACGGGCGGTTGGCGTTCTTCACCAGCGCCCTTCTCCACGTGGCCGACCTGGGGGGCATGGCCGCCGGCGGGCTGCCCGCCAACGCCACCGACATGTTCCAGGAGGGCCTGGTGCTGCCCCCGGTGCCGCTGGCCCGCGGCGGCGAGCCCAACCAACCCATGCTCAAGGTGATCGCCGCCAACAGCCGCACCCCCGACAAGGTGCTGGGCGACATCCGGGCCATGATCGCCGCGGTCAATGTGGGGGCCGACCGGCTGGGCGACCTGGCCCGACGCTACGGCCTGGTGAGGCTGCACGGGCTGGTGGACGACCTGTTGGACTACACCGAGCGCCGCACCCGATTCGGCATCGAGGCCCTGGCCGACGGCACCTACACCGGATCGTTCGTCATCGACGACGACGGGGTGAACCCCGAGGCCGACCACACGGTGGCCGTCACCTTGACGGTGACCGGCTCCGAGGTCATCGCCGACTTCGAGGGCACCTCGCCCCAGGCGCCGGGCCCCATCAACGCGGCGGTGTCCCAGACCGTGTCCGGGGTGCTCTACGCCCTGCGCTGCATGTTGGCCCCCGACATCCCGGTGAACGACGGGGCCTTCCGCCCCCTGGAGGTGCGCCTGCCCCCCGGCACGCTGGTCAACCCCGACCCCCCGGCCGCCCTCAACGCCCGCATGGCCACGGTGATGGCGGTGGTGGAGGCCATGCTCGGTGCCTTCGCCCAACTCGACCCCGCCCGGGCGGTGGCGGCGTCGTGCAACGTCCACGTGTACATCATGAACGGGCTCGGCGCCGACCGGCGCCCGTGGGCGTTCATGGATCCCCAGTTCGGCGGGTCGGGGGCCCGCTCCGACCGAGACGGGGTGGACGTGACCGGGCCGCTGGTGTTCGCCACCGGGGGCGGGCTCCACACCGTGGAGGCCTACGAGCAGGAGCACCCGGTGCGCTTCGAGCGCTTCGAACTGTGGACCGACTCGGGCGGCCCCGGTCGGTGGCGGGGCGGCTCCGGGTCGCGCCGCGACATCCGGATTCTCACCGACGGGCAGTTCACCGGCCGGGCCACCGACCGCTGCCGCCGCCCGCCGCCGGGGATCAGCGGCGGCCACCCCGGCGCCGGGGGTGGCTGGGTGCTCAACGCGGACACCCCCGGCGAGCGGCCCCTCCCGGCCAAGGTCACCGCCCACCCCCTGCAGGCGGGTGAGGTGATCACCATGTACACCTCGGCGGGCGGGGGCTGTGGCGACCCGCTGGAGCGTGATCCCCGGCGGGTGGCCGACGACGTCCGTGACGGACGGGTGTCCGTGGAGGGCGCCCGGGCGTCCTACGGGGTGGTCATCGACCCGGCAACCGGCCACTTGGACCCCGACGAAACGGCCCGGCTGCGCGAGCGCCCGCGACCTTCGGCGTGAGCCCGGCCCCGCACCCCCCAGCGTGAGCCCGGCCCGGTGACCACCGCACTCGGCATCGACATCGGCGGCACCTTCACCGACGTGGTGCTGATCGGCCAGGCCGACGGCGGACGCACCGGCGACATCCACACGGCCAAGGTGCTCACCACCCCCGACGATCCCGCCACCGGCGTGTTGGACGGTGTCGCCGAGGTGCTGGCCACCGCCGGGCGGGCACCCGCCGAGGTGAGCCGGGCGGTCCACGCCACCACGTTGGCCGCCAACCTGATCCTGGAGCGCAAGGGCGGGCCGGTGGCCTACGTGACCACCGCCGGCTTCGGCGACATCCTGGTCATCGGCAACGAACGCAAGGGCGACGCCCAGAAGTACGACCTCTTCTACACCAAACAGGATCCGATCGTGCCCCGGTACCGCACGGTGGAGGTCACCGAGCGGATGGCCGCCGACGGGTCGGTGGTCACCCCCCTCGACGAAACCCAGGCCCGCACCGCCCTGGCCGCCCTGTTGGAGCGGGAGCCCACCGCCGCCATCGCCGTGTGCTTCCTCCACGCCTACGCCAACGACCACCACGAGCGTCAGGTGGCCGACCTGGTGGCCGAGCTGGATCCCGCCCGGTACGTGGCTCTGTCCAGCGAGGTGTGGCCCGAGTACCGGGAACTGCCCCGAGCCTGCACCACGGTCATGTCGGCCTACGTGGGCCCGACCATCTCCGGCTACATCACCGCCCTGGAAGCCGGGCTGGCCACCCAGGGCGTGGGCTCCGGCCTGCAGATCATGGGATCATCGGGCGGCATCCTGTCGAGCGCCACGGTGGCCAAACGGCCCGTGCAACTCGTGGAATCGGGCCCGGCCGCCGGGGTGATGGCCGCGGCCCACATCGGGCGGATCAGCGGCATCCACAACCTGATCTCCTTCGACATGGGCGGCACCACGGCCAAGGCCGGGGTGGTGCGCAACGGAGAGGTGGCCATCGCCCACGAGTTCTACGTGGGCGGCCCGGCCTCGGCCGGGATGAAGCAGATCAACACCGGCTACCCCCTGCAAATCCCGGTGATCGACCTGGCCGAGGTGGGCGCCGGCGGCGGCTCGGTGGCCCGAGTGGACGAGGGCGGCGCCCTGCGGGTGGGGCCCGACTCGGCCGGGGCGGTACCCGGTCCGGCCTGCTACGGCCGCGGTGGCACCCAGCCCACGGTGACCGACGCCGATCTCGTGCTCGGCTATCTCAATCCCGACTACTTCCTGGGCGGGCGAATGCCCATCGACCGCGCCCGGGCCGAGGCCGCCTTGGCCGGGTTGGCCGAGGCCATGGGGAGATCGGTCACCGCGGCCGCCGCGGGCATCCACGAGGTGGCCAACGCCACCATGGCCGGGGCCATCCGGGTGGTGACCCTGGAACGGGGGATCGATCCCCGGGAGTTCACCCTGGTGGCCTCCGGTGGGGCCGCCGGATGCCACGTGGCCTCCCTCGCCGAGGAATTCGGCATCCCCACCGTGGTGGTGCCGGCCCATCCGGGCGTGGGTTCGGCCCTGGGCCTGTTGGCCGCCGACGTGGTGACCGACCACGTGCGCACACGGGTGATCCCCGCCACCGACGCCGACCCCGAGGCCGTCGAAGCCCTGTATGGGGAGATGGAAGACGACGCCGCCGCCGAGATCGGAGCCGAGGGCTTCGACCTCGACCACGTGGTCATCCAACGGGAGATCGACGTCCGCTACCGGCATCAGGCCCACGAGTTGACGGTGCCGCTGACGGGCAATGACCTCGCCGAGGCCGCCGCCGCCTTCGGCCGCCGCTACCGGGAGCTGTACGGCATCGCCTCCGGCGACCCGGTGGAGTTCGTCAACTACCGGGTGCGGGTGATCGCCACGGTGCCCAAACCGGATTGGCCCACCACCGAGGTGGCCGCCGCGCCCCCTCCGGTCCACTCCCGGCGCCGGGCCTACTTCAACGCCGGCCCCGTCGACACCCCGGTCCACCGACGCGTGGACCTGCGCCCCGGCCACCGCATCAACGGTCCGGCCATCATCGAGGAACCGTCGTCCACCACGGTGGTGCCGCCCACGTGGTGCGGCACCGTCGACCGCCACCTCAGCCTGCAACTGTCCGCCGCGGTGAATGCCGGCGGCGCGAGCGTGTCGTCGGCTGAGGTGACCACCACGCCGTCGTCGTAGCCGGCGGCCCGGTCGTCCGATGAGGTGACGGCCACGCCGTCGTCGTGAGCGGCGGCCCGGTTGTCACCCCGCCGCTCGTGATTCCACCGTAGGGTGGCCCCCATGGACGGCGACGTGATCCATCCGGGTGCCACCGCCCTGGTGCTCCAGGAGTGCCAAAACGGGGTGATCGGCGAGCAGTCGGCCCTGCCCGCGTTGGCCGAGGCCGCCAAGACGGGGCTGATTCCCCGCGCCGCGGCCCTGGCGACGGCTGCTCGGGCTGCCGGGGTGCGGGTGATCCACTGCACCGCCCAGCACCGGACCGACGGCTGGGGTGGCAACCGCAACGCCCGACTGTTCCGGGCCATGCCCAAGATGCCGGTGCAGCTTCACGTGGGCACCCCCGCGGTGGAGGTGGTGCCCGAGATCGGGGTGGCCGCCGCCGACATCGTGTTGGCCCGCCACCACGGGCTCTCCCCGTTCGAGGGCACCGAGTTGGACTCGCTGCTGCGCAACGAGGGGATCCGAACCCTGGTGGTGGCCGGGGTGTCGGTGAACGTGGCCATCTTGAACCTGACTTTCGACGCGGTGAACGCCGGCTACACCGTGGTCATCTCCCGAGACGCGGTGGCGGGCACGCCGCCCGACTACGTGGACGCGGTGTTCGAGCACACCTTGGGCCTGGTGGCCACCGTGACCACGACCGCCGAGGTGGTTGCCGCCTGGACCGGCGGGACCAGCGGCCACGACGGGGCCGAAGCCGGTCAGCCCAAGCCGCTCAGCACGTAGTCGGCCACCGTGACGATCTCGGTGTCGCTGAGCACCGAGCCGAACTCGGGCATGTCGCCCCGGCCGTGGCGGATCAAGTCGGTCAACGCCTCCGCCGAGGTGTAGGAGTCCTGAATGCTCCCCGGGCGGATGTCGGGGCCGACGATGCCCGAGCCGTCCAGGCCGTGGCACCCCACGCAGCGTTGGAGATACACGCTTCGGCCCTCCGAAAGCACCCCGAGATCGGCCGAGTCCGCGGTCACCGCCGGAGTCGGTGCCACCGTCGGAGCGGGGTCCGAACCCCCGCCACCACAGCCCGCCCCCAGGGCAATACTCATGGCGAGCAGGAGAAGTCCCCGCCCCCGCCGCGACCTCCCGCGCCCCCGAATGCCGGTCAAGCCCCCACCGGGGCGCTGGGTGTGAACGTCACCGGCATCCCCTCGGGGCCGACGATGAAGTTGGACGCCCGGAACGGCAGCGGCTCGTCGTTGGCCAACTCGATGTCGGGCAGCCGCTCGGCCAGACGCTGGAACATGATCTTCAACTCCAGCCGGGCCAGCGACGACCCCAAGCAGAAGTGGGTGCCCCAGCCGAAGGCCAGGTGGTGGTTGGGCTCGCGCTCCAGGTCGAAGGTGAACGGGCGGTCGAACACGGCCTCGTCGCGGTTGGCCGACGGGTAGAACACGATGATCTGGTCGCCCTCGCCGATGGTCTCGCCGTGGAACTCCACGTCCCGGGTGGCACTGCGGGACATGTTCTTGATGGGGGTCACCCACCGGAGCATCTCCTCCACCGCCCGCTCCATCCATGCGTCGTCCGCGGACCGCTGGTTGAGCAGGGCCCGCTGGTCGGGGTGCTCCAGCAGGGCCAACATCCCGCCGCTGATCACGTGGCGGGTGGTCTCGTCGCCCCCGATCAAGATGAGCAACGTCTCCTGCACCAACGACTCGTCGTCCAACCGCTCGCCGTCCACCTCGGCGTGGCACAGCACGCTCACCAGGTCGGCCTCCGGGGACCGAGACCGGCGATCGGCGATCACGTCGAGCTGGAACTCCCGGAAGGCCATGCCCGCCAGCATCCCCTTCTCGGCGGCCACCGGATCGGTGTCGGTGGTGGCCCTGATCATGTCGTCGGACCACTGCAGCAGGTCGTCGTAGTGCTCCCGGGGAAAGCCCAGCATGTCGCCGATGAGGATCAGCGGCAGGGGGGCGGCGATGTCCCACACGAAATCGCACTCCCCCCGCTCGCACACCTTGTCGATGATCTCGTCGCAGATGGCGGTCACCTCGGCGGTTCGATCCCGCACCCGCTTGGGTGTGAAGCCCCGGTTCACCAGCTTGCGACGCTGCTTGTGCATGGGGTCGTCCATCGAGATCATCATCGGCAGGGGGTTGCCGTGGGGCCGGGGGCTCCGCCACGAGGAGAACGTCTTGGGGTCCTTCTCCACCTCCAGGATGTCGTGGTAGCGGGAGATGCCCCACACGTCGCTGTTGGCGTCGTAGTAGACGGGGGCGTTCTCCCGCATCCACGTCCACGTCTCGTGGGGCTCGTGCTGGTACCAGTAGCCGTCCAGGAAGTTGATGTCGTCGCGGGTGGGGTGGTTGGGCATGGCCTGCTCCTCGTCTCGGATCGTCGGGGGTGGCCTAGGCCTCGCCCATGAGCCGGGCGATCATCTTGGCCCCGACGTCGGGATCGTAGGCCGCCACCATGTCGTCGATGCCCTGCTCCCACGACACCGCACACGGCCCGGTGATGGACTGGCGCTTGGTGCTGTCGAACGCCCGGCTGTGGAAGCCCACCGGGAAGTACTCGAACTCGGGGGTCACCCCCATCTGCTCCCCCATGCGTCGGCACATGTCCTCGATGCTCACGTTCTGGTCGCCGCCCCAGTTCACGACGGTGGCGGGCACGGTGGCCGCCTCCAGGAAGGCCTCGGCGTGGGCGCACATGTCGTCCTCGTGGACCGGGGCGAACACGTTGGGGGCCGAGTCCTTGAGAGCGACCGGCATGCCGTTCATCATCATGGCCAACAAGATGGCGGGCAGACCCCCGTTGCGGCCGTAGGCCACGTTGATGCGCCCGATCACCGTGGGCAACTCGTAGAGCCGGCTCATGGTGCGGGCCACCGCCTCGGCGGCCAGCTTCGACACCGCGTAGGTCTCCGAGTAGGGCTGCTCGCTGTCGCCCAACGGGTCGGTCTCGGCGTAGGGGTGGTGGGGGTCGGGGTTGTTCTTGTAGGAGGCGGCGGTGGCCGCATGGAGGAAGCCGCTGGCGTTGCGGCAGTGGGCCATCAACAGGCCGGTGGCCTCGGCGTTCTGGGTCAGGGCAAAGTCGTAGTCGGGGGAGCCGGCCATGTAGGCGGCCATGTGGATCACGTAGTCGAAGTCGTCGGGCAGCCCGTTGAGGTCGCCCGAGGCCAGGTCGGCGGCGTGGGGGATGGCCCCGGCCTGCTCCACCAGCTCCCGGGAGTCGGGCTGGCTGAACCGGGCCAGGCCCCACACCTCGTTGTTCCGGGCGAAATGACGGGTCATGGGCAGCGCAATCTGCCCCGCACACCCCGTGATCAGAATCTTCTTGCCGTCCATGGCTGCTCCTCCCCCGTGGCCTCGTTCACCTGGCGGTGTTGTGCCCTCTGTACTACCACGCCGCGGTGACACAAGGGGGATTGAGCGGGTCTGCCGGTCGGTTGGGGTGGTTGCGGGGGTTGGGTGGCTGTGGAAGGCTTCAGGCCACTTTCTTAGGGGAGGTTGTGATGGGTGACGATGTTGCGAACCGCGGTTCTGGGGTTGATTCTGGGGCCGGCTCGGCCTCCGGTGAGGGCCCGTCGTCGGAGGGGGCGTCGGCGGTGTCGAGGGTTGTTTGGTTGGGTGAGGGTGGTGGGCCGTGGGAGCCGTGGGTGGTGGTTGGTGCGGTGGTGATGTTTGTGGGTTCGTTGTTCTCTTGGGTGCGGGGGGACGGGGTGTTCGGTTCGTTCCCTCAGGCCACCGGGGGCGCGGTGGTGGTGGCCGGGGTGGATTTGATGGTGATGGTGGTGGCGTTGTGTTTGTTGGGGCGCCGGTGGTCGTTGGGGGTGACGTGGGGGTTGTTGTTGGGGGCTGCTGGGGGGGTGTCGGTGTGGATCGCGTTGTTCGCGAAGTGGTCGAGCAGCACTGATCCGATGTTGGACTTGGCGGCGAATGTGTATTCGCTGGGGACGATGGGTGCGGGTCCGGGGTTTGTTGTGGCGGGGTTGGTGATTGTCGCCGTCAGATTGTTGGCCCCGGACGCTAGGGTGGTGCGTCGGGTGGCGTTGGAGGCGAGTGTCGGGCCGGCGGTGTCGGGTGCGTTGGTGGTGGTGGTGTCGTGCGGGTTGTTGTTGTGGACGGCTCCACCGTTGGGGTTCGCGGCTGATGGGTCGAATGGGTTGCACACCGGCGTGATGATCGGCATCCCGGTGATGGGTGCTGCGGTGTTGGGTTTGTTGTGTCTGGGGTGGGCGGCCAGAATTGATGCTTCACCGAGGGCGGTACACGGGTCGCTGGTGTTGGCCCAGGTGGCGGCGGTCACGATCGTGGTGATCTCCGCGACGGTGGTGGTGCCCACGGTGTCCACCAATAGCGTTGTTGTTCCCGGACCTCCGGTCGCGCTGGCCGGCGGCGTGTTGATGATGCGCTCCATCCGCACGGCTTGAAGTCCGCAGACCCAGGCAGGCTCTGACGGACGGGACTGTTGCAGAATGCACCCTCCAACTAGAGAGGGTCGCCCCGACCGACCCGTTGAGCACCAAACACCGCGGCGGCGGGGGCTGGGGGTGTTGATCGCGGTGGTGCTGGTGGCCGCAGGGTGTGGGGGGTCGGGTGGCGGGGAAGCGGCGTCGTGTGTGCCCTCGCCGGGAAACGACAAGTACTGCCTCGTGGCGGACCCAGCGGGGGGTGGGGGCGGGCTGAAGCGGGTGCGGGCATTGCGGGACATCACCGTGCTGGTCGACGGGCAGGCGGTGCTGGTGGCCGCACAGGGTGAGGTTGGTGGTTGGGTAGAGGGCGAAGACAACCTCAGTGCCGCGGGCTCGGCGTGGGTGGGTGGCGACGCCAAGGTGTTCGACGGTGCCCGAGTTGAGGATGATGCCCTGGTCACCGAGTTCGCGGAGGTATCCGACGGGGCGGTGGTCCGGGACCAAGCCCAGGTGTCGGGCAGAGCCAGAGTCTTCGGCGACGCACGGGTGTCCGACGAAGCCCAGGTCGGGAACGCTGCTGTGGTGTGCTCGGGTGCAATGATCTTGGAGAATGCAACAATTGTTGACAATGCTCTGGTGTGTGGACATGTACCGAGCGCATTTGCTTCTTCCTTTCGGCAAAAAGATTCCAAGGGGTCCTATCAGCCAGCACACTTGAGGTTGGGTTCATGGTTGGAAGGTTGGTCAGAGATTGGTGTGCGTTCACTACCAACATTATTGAACGTTGATGATGTTCCAGCCGTACTAGGCAATGCAATGATATCTGATCGAGGGCAAGTGCTGGAGAGAAGCAGAGTTTTTGGACAAGCAATAGTCACTGAAGGTGCGCGTGTTCATGGAGGTGCACAGATCTTTGATGATGCACACGTGTCTGGGAATGCCCAGGTATTTGGTTCTGCTAGAGTCTTTGGTGCCGCTTCATCCCAACATATTGTCGCTCAAACAGTGGAAGACGACTACATTTTCGAGAATGTGTTTCTGAAAGATGATCCAGCTCTATTCTTGTGGACAAATTCCAAGAACAGCAAATATGGATGGGAACTTGCTACAGATAACATTGCTGACACTTATGGGGAGACAGGAACAGGTAGAAGTGGGCCCCGCGAAGAGGCTGAGTCCAAACATTTGGAGGACCGGATCGTAGAGTCTGCAGGGATAGTGGCCCCGGCAACTAGGGTGTATGACAATGCTCTTGTGTATGGCAATGCGCTTGTCTGGGGTGGTTCACAGATTTCTCAGAATGCCAGCGTGATGCAGTTCGCTAGGATCTCTGGTGGGTCAGAGGTAGGAGGAAGAAGATGCAACAATACATGGTTGAACTCTCAACGTGCTGGCGCAAAGGAGGAGTGTGCTCATGGGGGAGGGCTGTCATTCAGTTATGTCTCTGCTGGTACCTGTTTGATTCCTGTATTGTTGCCTTTTGGAGTGTCCAATCTTGGGGTATTTCATGAGGCCCAGTGCTTCGATAGGTGAGGCGAGCAAGCGTAACACAATAGGAAGGTACAAGTGCCTGACCAAGGTGCTGTTAGGGTAGTGATGGACTTCAGTGATGAAGAAGAACCATTGCACTGGGTCCTTGGATTCAAGCTGGCGACTAGGGCAACCTGTGTGTTCGAGTGTTGTGATGGCTGGTCATCAAGCTCGGGTCGTGGTTGATGCGACGGCCAATAGCCGCGCAGTTCCCCTCGGATCAATGAGATTGCTGGCGAGGCCAGGCTGACATATGAAGCGCAAAACTTGGGGAGCGACTGCTGCGATGAACGGCTGGGGAAGTTCTATGGAAGGCGCGATGGGAGGTGGGCGGAGGCTTCCGGTGGTTTGAGGCTCGGATGTATCGTGGCCATGTGAGGGCGTTGCTGCGGCGGCTGCTGGGGGTGTTGACCGCGGTGGTGCTGGTGGCCGCGGGGTGTGGGGGGTCGGGTGGTGGGGAGATGGCGTCGTGTGTGCCCTCGCCGGGGAACGACAAGTACTGCCTGGTGGCGTATCCAGAGGGGGGTGGTGGCGGCCTCAAGCGGGTCCGGGCGTTGCGGGACATCACCGTGCTGGTCGACGGCCAACCGGTGCTGGTGGCCGCACAGGGTGAGATTGGTGGTTGGGTAGAGGGCGAAGACAACCTCAGTGCCGAGGGCTCGGCGTGGGTGGGGGGCGACGCCAAGGTGTTCGACCGTGCCCGCGTGGAGGGAGATGCCCTGGTCACGGACTTCGCGGAGGTGTCCGATGGGGCGGTGGTCCGGGATCAAGCCCAGGTGTCGGGCAGAGCCAAGGTCTTCGGCAGGGCCCAGGTATCAGACGGTGCTGCGGTTGTGGACGCCGCGGTGGTGTGCTCCGAGGCAAGGGTGTACGAGCAGGCGGTGGTCGAGGGTGAAGCAGTGGTGTGCGGCAGCGTGCCCAGGGCGTTCTCGCAATCCACCTGGGCAGGTGCCGGAGAAGGCGCTAGTGCCGCAAGGATGGTCGCCTGGGTCCAGGGGTGGAGCGAGTTGGGGACGCAGCCGGTCCGGCAACGAGCAGGGCTGACCGGAACCGGAGCGCATGTCTTCGGCTACGCAGCCGTCTCCGACCAAGCCTGGGTGTTCGAGCGGGCCAAGGTATACGGCGAAGCGGAAATCACGGACCAAGCCAGGGTGTACGAGGACGCCCAGGTATTCGATTACAGCAAGATATCCGACCAGGCTTCCGTGTATGGGAGAGCACTCGTGTTCTCCAGAGCTGACTCAGAATATGTGTCGAGGGAGTCGGAAGGTGGAGAGAACCACTTCCGCCCGATATTCGCCCCAAATGACGTTGCAAGAATGTGGTGGACCGACTCCCGCGCTTCTGGAGAGTTCTGGGCACTTCCAATCGAAGGAATTCAGCACAAGTTGGAGAACTATGGGGTTCCTAGTGTAGAGGAAAAGGAGGGCTCAATGGAATCTGGAGATCAAAGTAATCCTAACGTGGACCAGCAAGCAACACGTGTCACGGACAGGGCCAGGGTATTCGGTCAAGCAAGGGTGTGGGGACAATCCGCTATCTTTGGCCATGCAAGGACCGAGGGCTGGGTATCAGGAGGATCCATCGTGGTCAGTCGTGTATGCGATGATTTCTGGACTAACAGGCTGATAAACAGTTCAGCCGATCAATGTATGGGTAGGTGACAACTGCTGTTGACATCAAGCAGTCTTGGGTACTCTCAAGTGGGAAGTTACCTGTTGGCGAGTACCAGAAGGCAGCAGGTGCAGCTTGAGTGTTCGGGAGACGGCTGCAGTGATGAATGAGGATCTCCGTTCCATGCGGCGACTGTGGGGAGTGGGCGGAGGCTTCGGGTGGTTTGAGGTCCGGATGTATCGTGGCCATGTGAGGGCGTTGCTGCGGCGGGGGCTGGGGGTGTTGACCGCGCTGGTGCTGGTGGCCGCGGGGTGTGGAGGGTCGGGTGGTGGGGAGGTGGCGTCGTGTGTCCTCTCGCCGGGAAACGACAAGTTCTGCCTGGTGGCGGACCCGGCGGGGGGTAGCGGCGGGCTGAATAGGGTCCGGGCGTTGCGGGACATCACCGTGGTGGTGGACGGGCAGCCGGTGCTGGTGGCCGGGGAGGGTGATCTTGGCGGTTGGGTGGAGGGGGAAGAGAACCTCAGTGCGGCGGGCTCGGCGTGGGTGGGTGGCGACGCCAAGGTGTTCGACGGTGCCCGAGTGGAGGATGATGCCCTGGTCACCGAGTTCGCGGAGGTATCCGACGGGGCGGTGGTCCGGGACCAAGCCCAGGTGTCGGACAGAGCCAAGGTCTTCGGCGGGGCCCAGGTATCAGACGGTGCCCGGACCCTCGACGCGGCTGTGGTGTGCTCCGAGGCATGGGTGTATGGGCAGGCGGTGGTCGAGGGTGAAGCAGTGGTGTGCGGCAGCGTGCCCAGGGTGTTCTCGCTGTCCGCCTGGGCGGGTGCCGGGAAGGGTGCGAGGGCGGCACGGATGGTCGCCTGGGTCCAGGGGTGGAGCGAGTTGGGGACGCAGCCGGTCCGGCAACGAGCAGGGCTGAGCGGCACCGGAGCGCACGTTTTCGACGACGCAGCCGTCTCCGACCAAGCCTGGGTGTTCGAGCGGGCCAAGGTGTACGGCGAAGCAGAGATCAGAGACCAAGCCAGGGTCTACGAGCACGCCCAGATGTTCGGCAAGAGCAAAATGTATGATCAAGCTCAACTGTACGGTAGCGCGAGACTATTCCAGTTGTCTGGAGATCGACATGTTGTGCCGCTTGGGGATAAGGGAGATGAAATACGTATGCCAGTCTTTAGCCTTGAGGATCCTGCCAGGATACTTTGGACCAACTCTCCCTGCTTCGAAAACAAGTGGCTGGCTCCCCCGGAGACCATTAGTAGGGTGTTATCGGTGGACAACAATTTGGAAGGCAACCAATCTGTTGGAGAGGCAGCATGGACAATTGATATCAATGCCTGCCCAGAAGAGAGTAGTGAATTGAAGGATACAAGAGTCTATGGTAATGCAAGAGTCTATGACAGTGCAAGAGTATGGGGAGGTTCAAGGGTGTATGGAGACTCGCATGTAAAGGATGATGCAAGAGTCTCAGGAGGAACGCTAATGCCTGGTGGCAAATACTGTGACACCTTATGGATCAACTCTGGAACCTGGCCAGGAGAATTCTTACGCTGTGGCTGAAAGGACCCGATGGCTATTGGTGGGTGCTTGACGTGAAGGTGTTGGGTAGGGTGGAACTATTGCGAGACCATGTTGCGTTGACGAATAATGCTGATCCAGATCTCCGAGCAGTAGGCGAGTTGCTGCCTGGAGGTATCTGCGTCCGCCGTGGCACGTCTGTGAGGTCGCTGTAGCCTGGGGTGGTGATGGTTGGCGACGGTGTCGGGTGTGCGGGTTGAGATGGGGAGGTGATCGTGGTGGGTGAGACGGTGTTGTACGAGCGAACTGGTCACGTGGCCACCATCACCTACAACCGGCCGGAGGTGCTGAACGCCGTGAACGGGCGGTTGCGGCAGGAACTGAATGCCGCGTGGGACCGGTTCCTGGGCGACGACGACGCCTGGGTGGGTATCCTCACCGGAGCCGGTCGGGCGTTCTGCGCCGGGGCCGACATGGCCGACGGCGCCGGATCGGTGGGCACCTTCGAGGGCACCTTCTGGGAGAAGCCCACCATCAACTCCTTCGAGTCGGGCCTGGAGCTGTTCAAGCCCGTGATCGCCGCAGTGAACGGGCACTGCCTGGGCTACGGGTTCACCGCGGCGTTGGCCTGCGACTTCCTCATCGCCAGTGATCGGGCCACCTTCGGTTTCCCCGAGGTCCGCCTGGGCGTCCCCACCATCGTGGGAGCCATCACCCTGCCCCGGCGGGTGGCGTGGGCCGACGCCATGGAACTCTTGCTCACCGGCGAGCGGGTGGACGCCGAGCGGGCCAAGCAGATGGGCCTGGTGTGGCGGGTGGTCCCCCACGACGACCTCATGGCCGAGGCCCACGCCCTGGCCGAACGATTGGTGGCCTCGGCGCCTTTGGCCGTGCGGGCCACCAAAGAGGTGGCCGTGCGCACCCGGAACATATCGTGGGTGGAGGCCGTGCGCTTCGGGGAGACCATGCGCCTGGTGGCCGGCGCAACCGAGGACGCCACCGAGGGCATGACCGCCCGGGCCGAGGGCCGCACCCCCGACTGGCAGGCTCGGTAGCCCCGCCGGATTCGATGGGCGTCCGGGCGATCGTCTGCTGCGTGGTGGTGGCCGCCTTGGCCATCGTCGGCCTCTCCTTGGCGGGCGTCGTGTCGTCCTGGGGATTCGACTGGGTCACCATCGAATCGGAGGAATCCACCCCGGACCCCACCGCCACCGAAACCCCCACTCCCACCGAGGAGCCCATGCCCGAAACAGTGGTGACCGTGGAGTTGGAAATCGACGACCGCTATCCCCCCGACTCCCAGTGGCAGGTGTTTGACGTGCCCTCGGCCCTCAACATCCGGGCCGGCCCGGCCACCGGCCACCAGATTCTGGGCACGGCCAACCTGGGTTCCACCGTGACCCTGACCGGCCAGGTGGTGGAGTCGCCCACCAGCGGCACCTGGGTGCAGATCCGCACCAACAACCAAACCGGGTGGGTGTTCGCCGCCTACCTCACCCCGGCCACCTGACGCAGCGGCCCACCGAGCCCCCGATCAGGTGGCCCCCAAGGCACCGACGGCGGGTATCTCGTCGTCGGACAGCGGGGCCAGGGGCGTGCGCCGGGCCAGGGCCGCCGCCACGGCGGGGGCCAGCCGCTCGGCCTTGGCCGCCTCCCGCTCGTCCTCACCCTCCTTCAGCGCGGGCATCACCTCGGCGGCGAACAGTCGCATCGAATCGCAGATGTGCTCGTGGGTGGCCCGCCCCGACTGCTGCACGAACATCACCTGGTCGACCCCGGCCTCGGCGTACCCCTGGAGTTGCTTGGCCACCAGATCGGGGGTGCCGATGCCCAGTGTTCCCCCCAGCATGTCGAACTCTTCCTTGGTGCGCTGGAAGTCGGCCCACACGTCGGTTCGCCCCGGCTGGTGCCGTCCGCCCACGTAGTAGTGCAGGAGCCCGTGGCCGAAGAACCGGAACCCCTCCAAGCCCCGGCGCTCGGCCTCGGCCTGGTCGGGATGCACCGACAGGCCCACCACCATGGCGATGTTGGGGTTGACGGTGTGGCCGATGGGCACGCACTCGGTGGCCAGGATGCGGTAGTAGTCCTCCACCCACTGGGCCGCCTCGTCGGGATCGAGGAAGGCGAACGACAGCGCCCCCATGCCGAGGCGGGCGGCCAGCTTGATGGTGTCCTTGTTGGAGCAGGCCACCCACAGCGGGGGGTGGGGCTTTTGGGCCGGCTTGGGCACCACGTTGCGACACGGCATGGAGAAGTAGCGGCCCTCGAACCCCGGATAGGGGTCCATCACCATCATGTTGCAGCACTGTTCGGTGGCCTCGGCCCAGGCCGGGCGCTTGTCGGCGTGGTCGATGCCGAACCCGCCCAGCTCCACCGCCGCCGACGACTCCCCGGTGCCGAAGTCCACCCGGCCGCCGGAGATGAGGTCCAAAGTGGCGATGCGCTCGGCCACCCGGGCCGGGTGGTTGTAGGCCGGGGGCATCTGCACGATGCCGTGGCCGAGGCGGATGCGCTCGGTGCGCTGGCTGGCCGCGGCCAAGAACACCTCGGGGGCCGACGAATGGGAGTACTCCTCCAAGAAGTGGTGCTCCACCTCCCAGGCGTAGTCGAACCCCAACTGGTCGGCCAGCTCCACCTGGTCGAGGGCGTCCAGCAGCAGCCGCTGCTCGTCGCCCGCCCGCCAGGGGCGGGGCAATTGGTGCTCGTAGAACAACCCGAACTTCATCTTTGCTGCTCCGTTGGGGGGCGGGACTCCGTCGGAGGGCAGGCCGCTAACCGGCCACGCCCACCGGGCAGCTCACCCCGGTGCCGCCGAGTCCGCAGTAGCCGTTGGGCACCTTGGCCAGGTACTGCTGGTGGTAGTCCTCGGCGTAGTAGAAGGTGGGGGCGGCGATGATCTCGGTGGTGATGTCGCCGTAGCCCGCCTCGCGCAGCCGGGCGCCGAAGCGGTCCCGGGATGCCTCGGCGGCGACGAGCTGGGCGTCGTCGAAGCAATAGATGCCCGACCGGTACTGGGTACCCACGTCGTTGCCCTGGCGCATCCCCTGGGTGGGGTCGTGGTTCTCCCAGAACAGCGCCAGCATCTGCTCGTAGCCCACAACCGCCGGGTCGAACACGGCCAGCACCACCTCGTTGTGGCCGGTACGCCCCGTACACACCTCCTGGTAGGTGGGATTCGGCGTGAAGCCGGCGGCATAGCCCACCGCGGTGGTGAACACCCCGGGGGCCGTCCAGAACACCCGCTCGGCCCCCCAAAAGCAGCCCATCCCCACCATGATCTGCGCCATGGACTCGGGGAACGGCGGCTTCAGCGGGTTGCCGTTCACGAAGTGGTGCTCCGGTACCGGCATCTCCACGTCGCGGCCGGCCAACGCATCGGCGGCATCCACCATCATCGCTTTGTCGAGTCCGAACAATCCCATGGCCCCAGTGTAGGAGGTGGAAGCCGCCACGCCTATGGCCACTCCCACGGCCCCGACCCGTGAGGCCCACTCCCACGGCCCCGGCCCGAGAGGCCGCCACGCCCACGGCCCCATTCGGCGAGACCGGCCAGGCCACCGGCCAGGACCACCGGTGCCTGCTGAGCCCCGGCCCATCCGCGAGACTGACACACCATGGCAGCGCGATTGACCGGCCAGAGCGTCGACCGGGTGGAGGGGCCACGCCTGCTGCGGGGCGAAGGACGCTTCACCGGCAACATCCGCCACCCCGACCTGCTGCACGTGGCCTTCGCCCGCAGCCAACTGGGCCACGCCGACATCACCGGCCTCGACACCGCCGCCGCCGAGGCCACCCCCGGCGTGGTGGCCGTCTTCACCGCCGAGCACCTCGAAGGGGTGGTGGCCCCCATCACCATCGCCGGTCCCCCCGAGTTGGCCGTGACCCCGTTCACCGTGCTGGCCACCGACCGGGTGCGAACGGTGGGCGAGCCGCTCGCCGTGGTGGTGGCCCGCACCCGCCAGGCCGCCGCCGACGGCGCGGCCGCGGTGGAGGTGGACTACCGGCCCCGGCCCGCGGTGGCCACCATGGCCGAGGCGCTGGCCGACGGCGCCCCGCTGCTGTTCGACGACCTCGGCACCAACGTGGTGTACGAGACGGCCCAGTCGTGGGGCGCCGACATCGACGACACCTTCGCCCGGGCCGACCACGTGTTCACCCGCACTTTCCACCAGCACCGTTTCGGTCACGCCCCCCTGGAGGGCCGGGTGATGGTGGCGTCGTACTCCCCCGCCGACGGCACGCTGCTCATCGACTCGGCCACCAAACGGCCCCACGCGGTGAAGCTCAACCTGGCCAATCTGCTGGGCATCGCATTCGGCAACATCCGGGTACGGGCGGGCGACATCGGCGGGGCGTTCGGCTCCAAGGGCCAGATGGGCCGGGAGGACATCGCCACCGCGGCCGCCGCCGTGCTGGTGGGCGGCACCGTGCAGTGGACCGAGGACCGCACCGAGAACCTCCAGATGGCGGGCCACGCTCGGGAGGAGGACCTGACCGTCGAGGTGGCGGTGACGGGCGACGGCACGCTGCTCGGCATCCGGGCTGACATGACCATGGACCAGGGGGCCTACCCCATGCCCCCCTACCCGTCCACCCTGTTCTGCAACCTGGTGAAGATGCTGATCCCCAACGCCTACCGCCTGGAGGCCTACGCCTTCTCGGGCCGGGTGGTGGCCACCAACAAGGCCAGCTACATCGCCTACCGGGGGCCGTGGGCGGCGGAGACCTGGGTGCGGGAGCGGATGCTCGACGAGATCGCCGCCGAGCTGTCGGTCGACCGGGTGGAGATCCGCCGCCGCAACCTCATCCACCAGGACCAGCCCACCCGCATGATCACCGGGCCCACCGTGTCGGGCATCACCGCCCGCCAGACCCTGGACCGGGCGGCAGAGATCATGGACCTCGACGGCTTCGCCGCCCGACAGGCCGCCGCCCGAGCCCACGGGCGGTTGCTCGGGTTGGGGTTCGCCACCTTCATCGAGATCGCCCCCGGCCCGCCCGACTTCGCCCAGTCAGCCGGGTTCGACCTGCGCGGCGAGCTGGCCTCGGCCCGGCTGGAGCCCACCGGTGAGCTGACCGTCGCCAGCAGTCAGTCTCCCCACGGCCAGGGCCACGAGACCACCATCGCCCAGGTGGCCGCCGACGAGTTGGGCGTGGGCCTCGACCGGGTGCGGGTCGTCTTCAGCGACACCGACGCCACCCCGTTCACCGTGCTGGGCACCGGGGGCAGCCGATCCTCGATGATGGGCGCCGGTTCGGCCCGGGCGGCCACCGCCCGCATCAAGGAGAAGGTGCTGGCCATCGCCGCCGAGGCGCTGGAGGCCAACCCGGCCGACCTGGAGATCGCCGACGGCACCATTGCGGTGCGGGGCACCCCCGGCCGGTCCGTGCCGCTGACCGCCGTCGCCCAGCAGGCCTGGTTCGCCCCGTCGTCGCTGCCCGAGGGCATGGACCAGTCCATGGAGGTCACCGTGGAGTACCGCACGCCGCCGGGCGGCTGGGCGTCGGCCACCCACTGCTGCTGGGTGGACATCGACGCCGAGACCGGCGAGATCGGCATCGACCGCTACGTGGTGGTGGAGGACTGCGGCGAGATGATCCACCCGGCCATCGTGGACGGGCAGATCCTGGGCGGGGTGGCCCAGGGCATCGCCGCGGTGCTGTACGAGCGCCACCACTACGACGACCACGCCAACCTGCTCACCAGCACGCTGGCCGACTATCTGGTGCCCTCGGCCGCCGAAATCCCCGTGATCGAGGTGGAACACCTGCACGCGGAGCCCCTCCACGACGCCGACTGGCGCGGGGTGGGCGAGGGCGGGCTCATCGGCGCCCCGGCGGCCATCACCAACGCGGTGGCCGACGCCGTGCGCCACCTGGGCATCGACATCACCGAACAGCACCTCCCGCCCAAGCGGATGCGCGAGCTGCTGAGCGCCGCCGGGCACTGAGCCAGTCGCCCCCTTTCGTGCCCGCCTCCGGTTGGCGGTAGGCTCGGCTCCTGCTGCGCACACACCCAGAATCCAGAGGGGGACATTGATGGCTGTCGCACCGGAGAAGATCCGCAACGTCGCGCTGGTGGGGTCGCAGGGTTCGGGAAAGACCACACTGGCCGAGGCGCTGCTCTACCGGGCCGGCATCATCGACCGCACCGGCCGGGTGGAAGAAGGCACCACCGTGTGCGACTTCAGCCCCGAGGAGCGCGACGCCGGCCACACCCAGTCGCTGGCCTTGGCCAGCTTCGAGTGGCACGACCACAAGATCAACCTGATCGACACCCCCGGTGCCCCCGATTTCGCCGCCGAGCTGCACGCCGCCCTGCAGGTGGCCGACCTGTTGGTGTTCGTGATCGACGCCTCCAGCGGGGTCGACCACCGGGCCACCGCCATCTGGCGTCAGGCGGCCGACGCCGGGCTGCCCCGCATGGTGTTCGTGAACAAGCTCGACCGGGAGCACGCCAGCTTCGAGAACGTGCTCACCGAACTACAGGACGCCTTCGGCGCCGGGGTGGCCCCCTTGGAGCTGCCCATCGGCGAAGGCCCCGAGTTCCACGGCATCGCCGACCTGCTCACCAACAAGGCCTACATCTACGACAGCGGATCGGCCGAGGAAGCCGCCATTCCCGGTGACATGGAGGAGCAGGAGTCCGAGGTCCGCGAGCAGTTGGTGGAGGGCATCGTCGTGGCCGACGACGACATGCTGGAGCAGTACCTGGAGGGCAACATCCCCACCCCGTCCGAGTTGGAGGCGGTTTTGGGGCTCGGCGTGGCCGACGGGTCGGTGTTCCCGGTGGTGTGCGGCTCGGCCACCGGGCCCATCGCGGTGGACCGGCTGGCCAACTTCCTGGCCGAGATCGGGCCGTCGCCCACCGGTCGGCGGATGACGGTCACCATGAGCGACATCGACACCGAACCGGCCTGCGACCCCGACGGCGATCAGCTCGCCGTGGTGTTCAAGACCATCAGCGACGACTACGTGGGCCAGATCTCGTTGTTCCGGGTGTTGTCGGGCACCATCAACCGGGACGACAACCTCACCAACGCCGCCACCGGCAACAGCGAGCGGCTGCGGGGCCTGGTCAGCCTGGTGGGCGGCAAGCAGACCGACGTGGATGCCATCGCCGCCGGCGACATCGGCGGGGTGACCAAACTGCAGCAGACCCGCACCGGCGACACCCTCACCAACGCGGGCCGGGCCGAGGTGCAGCTCGACGCCTGGCCCGAGGGGGTGCTGGCCTACGGCCTGGTGCCCAAGACCCGGGCCGCCGAGGACAAACTCGGCACCGGGCTGCGCCGGCTCACCGACGAGGATCCGTCCCTGCGCCTGGAGCGCAGCGAGGAGACCCGCCAGACCCTGCTGTGGGGTCTGGGCGAGGCCCATCTGCGGCTGGCCATCGCCCGCCTGGACCGCATGGGCATCGAGGTGGAGACCGAGGACCTGCGGGTTCCCTACCGCCAGACGGTCACCGGCAACGGCGACGCCGAGGGCAAGCACAAGAAGCAGTCGGGCGGCCACGGGCAGTTCGGGGTGGCCTACGTGCGGATCGAGCCCATGCCCCGAGGCAGCGGCTTCGAGTTCGTGGACGCGGTGACCGGCGGCTCCATTCCCCGGCAGTACATTCCCGCGGTGGAGGCGGGCATTCGCGACGCCATGGCCGATGGCGGGGAATTGGGCTTCCCCATCGTGGACGTGAGGGCCACGGTGTACGACGGCAAGCACCACTCGGTGGACTCCTCGGAGTTCAGCTTCAACATGGCCGGGAAGCTGGCGTTCAGCGCGGCCTTCGCCCAGGCCAACCCGGTGGTGCTGGAACCCATGGCCCAGGTGGAGATCACCGTCGCCCCCGAGTACCAGGGCGACGTGATGGGCGACCTGTCGTCGCGCCGGGGCCAGGTGCAGGGCACCGACGCCGGACCGTGGGGGGAGCAGGTGATCCACGCCATCGTGCCCGAGGCCGAGCTGGTGCGTTACGCCATCGAGCTGCGGTCGCTCACCGGCGGGCGGGCCCGGTTCAAGGCCGAGCGGGTGACCTACGAGATCCTCAGCGGGGCCCTCCCCGAAGCGGCCACCGCTTAGCCAGGAGTTGAAGCGGTGCCCGAACACGAGAACGGCGAGGATCTGGAGTACCAGTGGTCCGATCCCCGCGACTACCAGCCCCCCGAGGGGATCATGCGCAAGGCCACCGGCACCTCGGCGGGCTCGGCGTTGGGGGCGGCCATGGTGGCGTTGGGGGAGATCCTCGAGCCGGAGAAGACCCGGGTGGAGATCCAGCAGGAAGACGACGAGCCCGAGCCCGATCTGCCCTTCACCATCGACTTCGGGGACCTGCCCCCGTTGAGCTGAGGGCCCGGCCCCGCCGACGGCACCGCTGTCACCCCACAAACGGCCCGGTGAGGACCGCAGGTCCGGCTGTCACCCTACGAACGGCCCGGTGAGGCCCGCAGGTCCGGCTGTCTCCCTACGAACGGCCCGGTGAGGCCCGCAGATCCGGCGACAACAGGGCCACCAGCGCCGACAGCACGCCGATGACCGCGGCCAGCAGGTAGATCGCCAAGAACCGCTCGGCCGACTCGGCGGCACCGAGCAGCGTGATCATGATGGTGATGCCGGCGGCCGACCCGATGTTGCCCACCATCTGCATCGACCCGGTGGCCGCGCCGAGGTCGGCGTCGTCCACCGAGTTGGCCATGGTGGCCACCGCGGCGGGACGCACGGTGCCCTGGCCCACCCCGGTGATGAACAGGATCACGATCAACCCGGCCAGCCAGTCGGCCACCGCCAGCAGCCCGGTGGCGGCCAACGCCACCGACATGACCATGGTCCCGGTCACCATCATGGTTCGGCCGCCGTAGCGGGACTCCACCAGGCCCCCGAACCACGCGCCCACGCTGTATCCCACCGGCCGGGCGATGAGCGCAAAGGAAATGCGGCTCACCTCCTCGATCCCGAACGAGCGCTCCAACATGAAGGGGGCCACCACCAGGGTGCCCATGTAGGCCATGTAGCCCAAGAACAAAACCAGGGTGGGAATGGCGAACCCCCGTCGGGCCAGGAACTCCAACGGGAACAGCGGTTCGGGGGTGCGACGCTCCACGTCGAAGAAGACCAGCAACGACACCGGGCCGGCCACCAGGGCCACCATCACCAGCGGGTGGTCCCAGCCCCAGGCCGGGCCCCGGTTGATGGCCAGCAGCAGGCCGGTCACCGCCACCCCCAGGCTGAAGGCGCCGACGAGGTCGAAGTGGACGGCGGGCTTGCGGGGGGTGCCGGGCAACAGCGGTATGGCGGCCAACAGGGCCACCAGCGCGGGCACCGACTGGACGAAGAAGATGGTCCGCCAACCGACGGCGTCCACCAGGAGGCCGCCGAAGACCACCCCGAAGGCCGGGGATATGGCGGTCACCGCCGTCCAGTAACCCAGGGCCAGCGCCCGCTCCCGGCGGGCGAACACCGTCATGATGATGGCCATGGACGTCGGGAGTGTGGCCGCCCCGATGAACTGGCCCAGGGTGCGCATGGCCACCAGCGAGCCCACGTTCCACGACAGACCGGTCAACACGGCAAAGCCGGTGGCCATCCCGTACCCCCACAGGTACAGGCGGCGATGGCCGTACAGGTCGCCGACCTTGCCCGCGATGGGGGTGCCCACCGCCATGGCGATCAGCGGGGCCGTCTGCACCCAGCTCACCGCGCTCTCCGAGGTGCCGAGATCGTTGGCGATCACGGGCAGCGCCGCCGACAGCACGGTCACCGGGAAGCTGGTGGAGGCGATGCCCACCATGGTGAGCCCCAGCACCAACCACCGGTAGTTGGGCCGATCCTGGAATCGTCGGCGCCGGTCAACCCACGGCGATGACGTGCTCACCCCCCGGGGGCTCGACCGGCGTTGGGCCCCAATTTGGCTCGCAGATCCTGCTCAATGGCCTTCATCAGCTCCCCGGCGTGCTCTTCTCGCAGCTCGGCCAGCCTGGGGGCGCCGGCGGCCGACTCGGCATCCCATTCGTCGGCGAAACGCCCCGAGGCGATGTCGTCCACCAACTCCCGCATGGTGGCCCCCACGTCCAGGTGGTCGTAGCGGCCCCGCCGGGAGAGCTGGCCGTACTGGCTGGCCGGAGAGTGGTGATCGAGCTGGGCCACGAATCCCTCCTCCCGCAACAGCCGGTAGTTGCGCTCCACCTCGCCGGAGTAGAACAGCTCGGTGGTGACGGCCTCCAGGGGGATGCCCAGTTCCAGCATCACCAGGGCAAAGGCGGCGTTCACGTGGGTCAACGCCGGGGACAGAAGCTGTTCCACGGCGAGGTCCAGCACCGCCTCCTGGTGGGGGGTCATGGCGATGGCCCCCTGGCGCAGCCCGCCGATGGCCCGGGCCACCGCCAGCATTCGGGCCTGGGCGGTGCCGGTGGTGTCCCGATGCACGCCCACCGCGGTGATGAAACCCACGCCTTCCTCGTAGCAACGCCGCACCTCGGGGCCCAGCATCCGGGGGGCCACCATGGCGATGTCGCCGTCGGGGGTGAAGCGGTCGAAGGCCAGGGTGTAGCCGCTGGCCACGATGGTGAGGGCCTCGGGGCGGGGCGCCAGGCCGAGCCCGGCAATGGCGTCATCGGGCACCAGCACGCAGATGATGTCGGCGGCCGAGGCGTCGGCGATGTCCCCGGCGTCGAACCCGTCGGCGATGGCCTGGTCGCGGCTCTCGTCGGCCCGCACGTGGACCGACACCGCCAGCCCCGAGTCCCGCAGGTTCAGCGCCCACGGCCGGCCCTGGTTGCCGTACCCCACCACCGCCACCCGCTGACCATCCACCGCGGCCAAATCAGCATCGGCCTCATAGAAAAACCCGGTCACGCCCCTACTCTCCCAAATCCACCCCCCACCAGCCGAAGCGGGCCGGAGCGATTGGGCTGGGCGTGTCAGTATTGGGCATGGACCCTGCGGCGCACCCTGTTGCCTTGGAGGCGGGGACGGTCGTGGATGCGGACGTGTGGGCCGACCCCTACCCGTTCTTCGATCGGCTGCGGCGGGAGCACCCCGTATGGCTCGTGCCCGGGCTCGACCTGGCGTTCGTGGCCACGCACGAGCTGGTCTTGGACGCTCTTCGCCGGATTGACGACTTCTCCAACCACCTCGATGTGCTCGTGATCACCGGCGACGACGGCAGCCCCGCCCTCCTGCGCACCGACCAATTCGGCGAGGGCACCACCACCCTGGCCACGGCCGATCCGCCTGAGCACACCACCCATCGACGGGTGGTGTTCCCCGAGTTGGTGTCCCGGCGCATGGAGGCCATGCGCGCCGAAATCGAGTCCTTTGTGGACGAACAACTGGCAGCCGCACGATCCCAGGGCCGCAGGGTGGAATGGGTCAATTCCGTGGCTCATCCGGTGCCCGCCCGTGTCATTGCCCGGCTGATCGGATTGCCCGACCAGGATTGGCCCCTGGTCATGAAGTGGGCGCTGCACGGCGGCTTGCTGTTGGCCGGCCTCCTCAAGGCCGAGACCATTGCCTCGATCAGCGAGGAAGCCCAGGAGGCGGGCGCCTACCTCTGGGCCAAGCTGGTGGAGGCCGGGGACGCACCGGGCAACGACCTGCTCGGGGTGTGCGCCCAGGCGGTGGCCGACGGCGACTTGGCCGTGGGCGACGCCATCGGCACCCTCACGGTGCTGCTCGGCGCAGGCGGGGAATCCACCGCCTCGCTGATCGGCAACGCCGTACGGATGCTGGCCGCCAACCCCCCACTGCAGGAACAGGTCCGGTCGGATCACGGCCTGATCCCCAACTTCCTGGAAGAAGCCGTCCGGCTGGAATCCCCGTTTCGGGGCCACTACCGCCAGACCAAGCGCGACTGCGAACTCGGTGGCGTCGCCCTGAAGGCCGGAACCACCGTGTTCCTCCTGTGGTCCTCCGCCAATCGCGACCCTGCCGAGTTCGACCGCCCCGATGAGGTGGTGCTCAACCGCCCCATTGCCCGCAGCCACCTGGCCTTCGGCCGGGGCATCCATCACTGTGTGGGCGCCCCGTTGGCCCGCTTGGAGAGCTTGTGCTCGATCGAACGGCTGCTCCAAGAGACGGACTGGTTCACCCTGGCCGACGACGACCCCCCTCAATGGGAGAACAGCATCTTCGTCCGCCGCCACCATCACCTCCCCCTGGACGTGGACTGGAACTAACGGTCCCCGATGGGGGCGGGGTGGCTGGGTTTGGCCCGATGGGTGGGGTGAGGTTGGGAAAACCTAGGGTTGGCGGCCATGGGTGATTTCTCGGATCGGGTCGGCGGGGCGTTGGTGACCGGGGGCAGCGGGGGGATCGGGGCGGCCATCTGTGTGCTGTTGGCCCAGCGGGGCAGCCCGGTGATGCTCACCTACCGGTCGAACCACGCCGCCGCCGAAGAAGTGGCCGAGGCGGTGCGGGCCGCCGGGGTGGCCGCCCACCTGGCCAACCCGGCGCTGGAGGATCCCGAGGCCATGGTGGCGGTGGCCGACGAGGCCGCCGAACGCCTGGGCGGACTGCACACCGTGGTCAGCGCGGCCGGCCCCCATGTGCCCCAGATGTACGTTTCCCAGACCGACGCCGCCCTGTTCGCCCGCCAAATCGAGGCCGATGTGATCGGTGCGTTCAACCTCACCACCGCCGTGCTCCCCCACCTCCGAACCACCGCAGGCAACATCGTGTACGTCACCACTGCGGCCACCACCGTGTTCCCCAAGCGCGACGCCCTGTCGTCGATCCCCAAGGGGGCGGTGGAGTCGCTCATGCGGGCCGTCGCCGTGGAAGAGGGTCGCTTCGGGGTGCGGGCCAATTGCGTGGGACCGGGCATGTTGGAGGACGGCATGGCCGCCCGGCTCATGGCCGACGGTGACCTCGACGACCGGGCTCTGGAGGTGGCCCGACAGAACATCCCCCTGGGCCGCTTCGGCAAGGCCGTCGACATCGCCGAGGCCACCTGCTTCCTCGCCTCCGACGCCGCCAACTACATCAGCGGCCAAAAGCTGGACATCGACGGGGCCTTCACCGTCTGAGCCCCGGGTTCCTCCCCGACAAGCGGCTACGGCCTGGACCCCTGCCCGGCGGCCCTATTCGTCGATGGTCACCCGGTGCATGAGGCGGCGTTGGGTGTAGTCGGGCACGGCGAAGTGCTGGACGGCCCGATTGTCCCAGAAGGCGATGGAGTCGGGGGTCCAGCGGAAGCGGCACTGGAACTCCGGTGAGCGCACGTGGTTCAACAGGAACGGCAGCAACACCTCGTTCTCGGCCTCGCTCAGCCCCACCAGGCGGGTGGTGAAGTTGCTGTTGACGAACAGCGCCCGCCGCCCGGTCTCGGGGTGGACCCGCACCACCGGTCGGACCAGCTCCGGGTACTGGGCCTGCATGCTGTCGAGGTGCTCCCGGGCCAATCCCTCGTTGATGGCCCGGTTCAGGGTGTAGGTGAGGTCGTGGGCCGCCTCCAGCCCGTCCACCAGCCCCCGCACCGGGGCCGACAGCTCCTCGTAGGCCTTGTACATGTTGGCGAAGCAGGTGTCGCCCCCCACGTCGGGCAGCTCCACCGCCCGCAGCACCGAGCCCAGCGGCGGGTTGGGCATGTAGGTGTTGTCGCTGTGCCAGCGGGCGGCCAAGCCCCCCACCGGGGCGATCTGGTCAAGCACGGTGATGGCCGGGTGGGTGTCCAGCTTGGGTCCGAAGGGGGCCACGTTGATGGGGCCGAACCGCCGGGCGAAGGCCAGGTGCTGGTCGGGGGTGATGGGCTGGTCGCGGAAGAACACCACCAGATGGTCGAGCAGGGCCTGGCGGATGGCGGCCACCGTGGCGTCGTCGAGGTCCTCACGCAGATCCACCCCGTGGATCTCCGCGCCGATGTCGGAGGTCAGCGGGCGAATGTCGAGGTCGGTCATCGGGACTCCTCGTCGGCGAAGTCGCCGGCGTCGTGGCGCAGGGTGAAGATGGCATCGTCCAGGGCGCGGAGGGTTTCGGCCGACAACCCGGCCAGTCCGAACTCGATGTCGGCCAGCGCATCGGCCGCCTTGGCCACCACCCGGCGACCCTCGTCGGTGATCTCGGCCAGAACGGTGCGGCGGTCGTCGGCGTGGGGCACCCGGCGAACGAGCTCGTCGCGCTCCAGGCGGTCGATGGCGTTGGTGACGCTGGTGGGGTGGACCATCAACCGATCGCCCATCTTGCCCAGCGGCAGGGAACCCCGACGGGTGAAGTGCAGCAGCGCCAGCGCCTCGAAGCGGGAGAAGGTCAGGTCGAAGGGCGCCAGGGCCTCGTTGATCCGGGCCATCACGAGCTGGTTGGCCCGGGTGATGGAGGTGGCCGCCGACATGGCATCGGTGGCCCGCCAGTCGTTGAGCTCCCAGTTTCGCCGGGCCTCGCCAATGGGATCGAACGGCAGCACTTGATCGACACTGTAGGTGACTGCCTCGGCCCGCCCCGTTGTCGCCAGGGCCATTGGCCGACCGACGGGATGGTGCGGCCCGGCCCGGCCGTCGGTACGCTGAGGCCGCCCGCCGCACCGTGAGGAGATCGCATGATTGTCGTCGCCGGCTCCGTGTCCGTCCCGCCCGAGAACGCCGAGGCGTTCATGGCGGCGGCCGCCGAACTCTCCGCCGCCTCCCGCGCCCTGGACGGCAATGTCGACTACTGCATCTCGATGCAGGCCTCCGGGACGTTTCGCTTTTTCGAGTGCTGGGAGAACGAGGACGCCATGAACGCCCAGTTCGCCGCCGGGCCGTTCGGCGCCTTCCAGGCGGCGGTGGGCGACCTGGGCATGGCCGGGATGGACGGCAAGAAGTACCACATCGCCTCGGTCGGCCCCCTCTTCGGGTAAGCCCCCATCATGTCGGCGACACACCACTAGGCTCAGCACAACAGTCGCTACCTGAGGAGACACCATGATCGTCATTGCGGGCACCGGCGCCCTTCCCCCCGAGAACACCGAAGCGTTCATGGCCGCCGCCACCGAGATGGCCGCCGCCTCCCGGGCCGAGGAGGGCAACATCGAGTACTGCTTCTCGGTGGAAGCACCCGGCAAGGTCCGCTTCTTCGAGTGTTGGGAGAGCGAGGAGGCCCTGACCGCCCACTTCACCGCCCCCCACATCGCCACCTTCGGCGCGGCCATCGGCGAGTTGGGCATGACCGGGATGGACGGCAAGAAGTACCAGGTGTCGTCGGTGGGCCCGCTGTTCGAGTAGCCCGGTGACCGGCGCCGGGGGGAGTCGGCAGGAAGTATCCGGCGGACACCGGGCAAACTGAACCCAGTGGAAGAGCAGCTCCAACAGTTGCTGCGCTCGTGGCGCAGCGTCACCTCCCGCACGGTGCGGGAGGCCGTGTCCGTGTTGCTGTTGCTGATCGTGGTGCTGGGGTCGGGGTTCTCGGCGCTCACCACCTACGCCAACCTGGTGATCTTCAACGAGGACCGCTTCGCCGAGGAACTGGCCGACATGTTCGACGACGAGGACGTCCACAACGTGGTGGCGGCCTCGTTCATCGCCACCACCACGGAGATGGCCGAGTTGCCCGTCACCCCCGCCGGATCGGCCGGGGCCCAACTGGCCATCCAACAGCAGATTCCCCCGGTGGTGAGCGGGCTGCTCACCGCAGCGGAGAACGATTTCCTGCTCGACCGGGCGGTGCGACAGGCCCACCGCGACGTGTTGGCGGTGGTGGGCGGCACCGCGGTGGCCAACCCGCCGGAGCGGAGCGTCAACGTGGATCTGGGGCCGATCTTCAACCAGACGTTGGCGGAGATCTCCGACCACGAGGACCTCACCTTTCTGGGCGAGTCCAACCCTCCCGCCGACGCGGGGGTGGTGACGGTGCTTCAGCGGGCCGAACCGGGCGACCGGTTCTGGGAGTTCCTCGGCCAACTCCAGGACCGCCGGTCCTCCACCATCACCCTGATCATCCTGTGCGGCATCGCCTCGCTGTTGATCTCCCCGTCCCGCACGCGGGTGCTGTGGAGCATCGGTGCGGGCATCGTGGCCATGGCCGCCGTCCTGGGCGTGGGCGTCTACGGTTCCCGGGCGCTGTTGGCCGTGTTGATCGACAACTCCGACACCGTTCGGGCCGCCCAGTCGATCCACGAGGCCCTGTTGGGGGATTTGACCGGCCGGCTCATCGGCATGGCCCTGATCGGGGTGCTGATGATCGTGATCGGCGCGTTCGGGGGTTGGCTCTGGCGCCGCTACGGGCCCACACCCCCCGAGGAGGAGGCGCTGGCCGCCGCCGGGCCAAGCCCCACCGCTTAGCGAATTATCGCCCGGTGAAGGTGGCCCGTCCGGGGCCGTTCTCCAGGAAGCTGGCCACGCCGATGTGGGCGTCCTCGGTGTCGAAGCAGGCGGCGAAGGCCTCGCACTCGGCGGCCAGGCCCTCATCGAGGGGCAACGAGACGCTGTCGAGGATGGCGCTCTTGGCCAGGGTGAGCGCGGCGGGCCCGGCGGCGTAGCGGGCGGCCAACTTCACCGCCTCGTCGTACACGTCCCCGTCGGGATGCACCGCCGACGCCAATCCGATGGCCACGGCCTCATCGGCCTTCACGTTGCGCCCCGAATAGATCAGCTCCTTGGCCCTGGTGATGCCCACCAGCCGGCTGAGCCGCTGGGTGCCGCCCCCGCCGGGGATGATCCCCAACAGAATCTCGGGCTGGCCCAACACCGCGCCCTCGCCCACCAGGCGGAACTCGGCGGCCATGGCCAGCTCGCAGCCCCCGCCCAGGGCGTAGCCGTTGATGGCGGCGATGGTGATCTGGGGGAGCAGCTCCAGGGCCCGCAGGGCGTCGTTGATGTTCCGGGTCAGCCGCCGGGCCAGTTCGGCGTCCATGCCGGAGAACTCGTTGATGTCGGCCCCGGCGGCGAACACCTTGGGGCCGCCCCACACCACCACCGCCCGAACCTCGGTGCGCCCGGCCAGCTCATCGGCCGCCTGGTGCAGCTCGGCCACCACCTGGGAATTGAGGGCGTTGACCTTGGGGCGGTCCAGCCGCAGCGTGGCCACCCCCTCCGCCGCGCCGGTCTCCACCCGAACGAACTCGCCCATGTCCACACTCCTTGCCGTCCTTGCCACGGGAACCCGCCCACCGTATTCCCCCGACCCGGCGGGCACTCAGTCATCCCCCCGACCAATGGCCACGAGACGCTGAGGCCTCACCCGGCCACCGGGTAAGCCGGTCTCGGCCACTCCCAGCGGGCCCGAACTGACACAATCCATGAGATGTGGGCCGAGACCATTCCGGCGGCGGCACGGCGCTTTGCGGACCGCGCCGCCCTGGTGGCCGAGGAGGGTTGGACGATCAGCTTCACCCAGCTCGACCGCCTGACCGACGAGGTAGCCGTGGGCTTGGCTCGCCGAGGCGTGCGCCAAGGTGAGGTAGTGGCCCTGCTGGTGCCGTCATCGGTGGACTACATCGTGCTCTACGGCGCGTTGGCCAAACTGGGGGCCATCACCGCCGGGGTCAGCAGCCGCCTGGCCGCCCCCGAACGCACCCGATTGGTGAACGACGTGGCCGGGGCCGACCGGGCCATCGCCACCGCAGCCCTGGCCGATGACATGGCCATCGACATCGACGTGATCGACATCACCTTGGCCGACGGTCCCGGCTCGGTGGCCCAAGGCCTACGGGCCCCCGACGAGGCCCCACCCCCGCTGGCCCCCGACGGGGACCGACCGGTGACCGTGGTCTTCACCTCCGGCACCACCGGGGTGCCCAAAGGGGCCATGTTCACCAATCGGATCCTGGCCGACATCGCCGTGGTCGACACCGGCAACGGCTGGGGCGAGGGCGGCCCCATCACCTCCAACACCCAGATGGCCCACATCGGGGTGATGGGCAAGGTGCCCGCCCAGTTCGCCGCGGGCACCACCCTCCATGTGATCGACCGCTGGAGCGCCACCGCGGTGCTCGACGCGGTGGCCCGGTACCGGATGCCCGCCGTGGGTGGGGTGGCCCCCCAGATCGCCCTCATGCTGCGCCACCCCGAATTCGACCGGTACGACTTTTCCGCGGTGAAGCTGATCGTCACCGGTGGGGCACCGTCACCGCCCGACATCATCGAGGAGGCCCGCCGGCGGTTCGACGCCCACTGGACGCAGCGGTATGCCTGCACCGAGGGAGGCGGGGTGGGCACGTTCACCTGGATCGACGCACCCATGGAGGAGATGCTGGCCACCGTGGGGCGCCCCCGCCCCGGCATCGAGTTGCAAATCCGCGACCCCGACGGCGACCAGCCGGTGGCACCGGGAACGGTGGGCGAGGTGTGTTTGCGATCCCCGGCGGTGATGGCCGAGTACTGGCGCGACCCGGTGGCCACCGCCGCGGCCCTGCGGGGCGGTTGGCTGCACACCGGCGATCAGGGGTGGCTGGACGACACCGGCTGCCTGCGGCTGGTGGGACGACGGGGAGAGGGCTACCACCAAGGCGGCGAGGTGGTGTTCCCGGTGGAGACCGAACGGGTGCTGGCCTGGCACCCCAAGGTGGACAGGGTGTGCGTGGTGCCCCGGCCCCACGAGGTGTTGGGCGCGGTGGGGGTGGCGGTGGTGATCCCCGCCGATCCCCAGCACCCGCCTTCGCTGGAGGAGTTGACCGAGTTCGGTCGCCGTCACCTCGCCGACTTCAAGCTTCCCCGCTTCCTGCGACTCACCGATGCTTTTCCCATGACCCCGATGTCGAAGATCGACCGCGTCGCCCTGGAGCGTGACGAAGCCGATCCGACCGGCTGAGGAGCCACCGCAACACGGGGGCCGTCAGCGGGGTTCTCGGGGCAGGCCGAGCACCCCTTCGCCCACGCTGTTCTTCATCACCTCATCGGTGCCGCCACCGATGCGCATGGCCGGGGTGCCCAGCAGCAACTGCTTCCAGGCGTAGGTGCCCCATTCCCCGGTGTCGGCGCAGATGCGGGGTCCGAGCAACCCGGCGATCATCGAGGCCGCCCAGTTCATGTGGCGGGCGGTGCCGTACTTGGCCGCCGCCGGGGGAATAGCGGGGCGGCGGGTGGCGTTCCACTCCACCAGCCGGTGCCCGGTGTAGAGGCGGGCCAGGTTCTGGCGCACCGTGGGGTCGTCAGCCAAGCCCAGATGGCGGGCAAGCCGCACCACCCGCTCCGGGGCGGCCAAACCCACCAACCCACTGCCCCCGTAGCCCGCGCCCCGGGCACCGATGGAGGCCCGTTCCGACTGCAGGGTGGTCCGAAACACCGACCAACCCGCGTTGACGCCCCCCACCCGGTAGCGGTCGCTTATCCGGGCGTCCTCGAAGAACACCTCGTTGAACTCCGAACCGCCCGTCATCTGCCGCAGCGGGCGCACCTCGGTGCCGGCGGTGTCCAAGGGATGGATGAAGGCGGTGATGCCCTGGTGCTTGGGCGCATCGGGGTCGGTGCGGGCCAACAGGAGCCCGATGTGGGAGTAGTGGGCCCGGGAACTCCACACCTTTTGGCCGTTGATCACCCACTGGTCGCCGTCGCGCACCGCCCGGGTGCTCAACGAGGCCAGGTCCGACCCCGCACCCGGCTCGCTCAGCAACTGACAGGCCAGGATCTCCCCTCGGAACAGCCCGACCAGGTACCGCTGCTTCAGCCAGTCGGAGCCATGGGCCAAGAGGGTGGGAGCCACCACTCCCAGGGCCGTTCCGAACACGGTCTGCGACGGCACCCGGTAGGTGGCCTCCAGGTCCAGGTAGGCCCGCTCGTATTCCGGTCCCAGACCCCGGCCACCGAACTCGGGGGGGCCGGTGATCCAGCCGAAGCCCGCGTCCCACATCTCGGCCCGCCACCGTTGGGCGGCCCGCACCGCGGCGGCCTCCTCGGCCTCGTTCTTCTCGGCGTACACCGTGATCTCATCCGAACCGATTCCCCAGGTGAACTCGTCGGTGTGGACCCGCGCCGCGTTGGCGTCCAGGAAGGCACGGGCCTCGGCGGTGAACTGGGCCAGGGTGGGCGCCACCCCGCGAGTCTGGTGGCCGGCGGCGGGGCGGGGAAAGGCAACGGTTCCGCCCATGGGGGTGCGGTGTGGCGGTACGGCCCGTGACTGGGCTAAGCAAGGCCGTATGACACCGCTGCTTTCGATGCAACTCCGCTCCTTCGCCGCCGCCGACCCCGGACCGGGAGGTTGGCAATCGGTGTTCGATCTGGCCAAGGCCGCCGACGCCGCCGGGGTGGACAAGGTGGTGGTGAGCGACCACGTGGTGTTCGGCGAGCGCCTCGACGCCTACGGCCAACCGGAACTGGGGGGCATGGCCGGCGGCCGCCAGCCCACCGGCCCCGACGGCCACTGGCTGGAGCCCACCACCCTGCTGTCGATGTTGGGGGCCATAACCGACAACCTGCGACTGGGCAACAACATCTTGCTGGCCGCCCTGCGCCGCCCGGTGATCCTGGCCAAGTCGCTGGCCACCCTCGACGTGCTCACCGGCGGCCGGGTGGACCTGGGCGTGGGCGTGGGCTGGCAGGCCGAGGAGTACGAGGCGGCCGGGCTCGACTTCGCCGACCGGGGAGGCCAGCTCGACCACACCCTGGCGGTGTGCCAAGCCCTGTGGACCTCCTGTCCCGCCGACTTCAGCGACGACCGGCTCACCTTCTCCCGCATCTACCTGCAACCCCAGCCGGTGCAGCCGGGCGGGGTGCCCGTGTGGGTGAGCGGCACGGTCAATCCCCGGGCCATGCGTCGGCTGGCCCGTTTCGGCGCCGGATGGGTGCCGTGGGGCCCCGACATGGGGGGCGACATGGCCGCCACCATCGCCCGGATGCGGGAGGCGGTGGCCGGGTTCGACCGCGACCCGTCCGACATCGGGGTGGTGGGCACCCTGCCGGTGGTGCGCACCGACGACGGAGTGGACCTGGCCGCCACCATGGAGGGCGTGCCCGCCTTGGTCGACGCCGGGGTCACCGATTTCCGGGCCCACCTCCCCATCCCCGACGACCCGGCGGCCGCCCACGACTACCTGGCCGACGTGGTGGCCGCCTTCCGCCCCGCCGCCGGCCGCTAGCTGCCCTCCTGGTTGCCCTGGAAGGGGAGATCGCGGTCGATCAGGGTGCGGACGGCGGTGACCAGGATGAACAGCACCGCCGACAGCGCGGCGCCGGTCCACAGCACCAGCCGGGTGTCGCCCACGGCCAACAGGCCCGCCACCAGGGCCGGCCCACTCACCTGGCCGACGCGGATGGCCGTGCCCCAGGCGGCCACCGTCACCGCTCGATGCTGTTCGGGGGCCAACGAGGCCGCTCGGCTCTGCAGGGGCACGATCACCATTTGATCGGCGGCCCCCAGCAGCAGCACCGGGGCGATGATGACCGCCAACGACGGTGACGCCGCCATCCCCACCAGGCAGATCACGAATCCCACGTAGCCCGCCCGCACGATCATGGATGGGGTGTACCGGGCGGCCATGCGGCCCATGTTCAGCGCCATCAGGCCGGCGGACACCGCGGTCAGCGACTGAATCAGCCCCCGCACCCACGGCGGGGAACCGAACTCGTTCTCCAGGTGGATGGGCATGGTGGTGATGCCGATGGCGAAGAAGATCAAGAAGGTGAACGGGCCCACCAACAGCAGCACCCCGACCTCGGGTTTCATGAGATGGGGGCGGGCCGCCTGCAGTTGCCTGCGCAGCGGCTCGACCGCGCGGCGACGGTCGGCCGGCAGCAACGCCGCCGCCCACACGGCCAACACGATGGTGGCCGCGTGCAGGGCGAACGGCCCCCGCCAACCGAACACCTCGGTGAGCAGGCCCCCCGCCGCGGGCAGGATGGCCACGCTCAGGTTCATGCTCAGGGCGTTCTGGCCGATTATCCGGGTGCGCTCCACCCCCTCGTAGTGGTCGCCGATGATCACCAGGGCCAGGCTCAAGAACCCCGAGGAGCCCAGCCCCTGGATGAACCGGAAGGTCAACAGCATGGCCAGGTTGCTCGACGTCATGATGACCAGCCCGCTGACGCCGAACAGCAACAGGCACGGCACGATGATCCGGCGGCGACCGTAGCGGTCGGCGGCCACCCCGATCACCGAGGCCATGAACAGGCCGGGGGCGTGGGCCGTCATCAAGATGAACACCGAGGTCTGGTCGGAAATGCCGAAGGCGTCGGCGATGTCGGGGATGGCCGGGGCGATGGTGGCGTTGGGGAGGATCACGGCGGCGCCGATCAACCACACCACCACGAGCTGCGACCGCCGGAGTCCCACGGCTTGACGGTATTGCCCCACCCGTCCGGGTGGCATGATCAAAGCGTGGAGCGCAGCGTGGACGCCGATCGGGTCGCCCCGGCCCCGACGCCCCCAAGACGGTGAGGTGGCGCCCATTGTCCCGAGTCGCGGTGGCGGTGGCCGCCGCCGGGCTGGTGGCGGGCTGCACCACCCGGACCGAGGAACTCCCCCAGGGGCCACCCCGGGAAATCCGCATCATCAACGAGGTGTCAGTGGCCGACGACGACCGCACCCTGACCGTCCGCTACTGGGGCACCGAGTGCGAGGAGTTCAGCGACGCCGAGATCGACTACGGCATCACCCAGGTGGAGCTGGCCGTCTACGCCCTGGTGACCACCGAGGACTGCCGACGGGCCGGGCTCCAGCAGACCGCCACCATCACCCTGGACCAACCCCTCGACGGCCGCATCCTGATCGACGCCAACACCAACACCGTCGTCCTCAACCCCTAGTCCGGCCCGTCTACCAGGGGTCAACTTTCGCTACATCCTCTGAGGTGATCTGTCGACCAACCCCAATGGTGGGCCAACGATCCCCAAGTTCTCCTGGCGCTGAGATGGTGGGGGTGGGGCTGTGGGGAGGGAGGGGGCAGTGGCCGGAAGCGATGGGGGGGAGGGGGGCGAGGTCGTGGGTGAACAGGTCGGGGGTGATCGCACCGTGGACCTCGGGGGGGCCGGGGAGGGCGGCGGCCGTGCTGAGGGCGGCGTGTTGGCCGACGGCGGAGTCGAAGAAGTTGGTCACCACCACCCGGTGACCCCGCTCGATCCACCGGCAGGCGGCGCCATGGGCTGTGCGGGGACCGCCCAGCGCCATCGGCTTGATCACCAGCACGGCAATCACCTCGGGCACCTCGGTGTCCGCATCCTTCAGGCTCTCGTCGGCGGCCACCGGCACCGGGGATCGCTCGGCCACCTCAGCCAGGGCTTCCAGGCCCGCGACCGGCTCCTCCACGTAGTCCACGCCATGGGGCTCCAGTTGGGCCAACACGGTCACCGCGTGCTCGGCGGTCCAGGCTCCGTTGGCGTCCAGCCGCAGCTTGGCGGCCTCCCCGATGGCGGCGCGCACGGCGGCCACCGTGGCCACATCTTCCTCCGGGGGCGACGCCCCCACCTTCAGCTTCACCGTCCGATACCCCCGGGCCACCGCAGCCGCCGCATCCTCGGGGCCTTGCACCAGGGCGTTCAACGCTACCGATGACGCCACCGGCCCGCCGTCGGCCAACACCTCGGCCTGGGTCAGCGTGCGCCGGCGGGCCTCCACATCCAGCAAGGCCAACTCCACCGCCCCGCGGGCAAACCGCTCGGTGGGCAGGGCCTCGGGATGGGGGTCGGCCGCCCAAGCCTGCAGTGCCCGACGGGTCGCCGCCAGATCGGCGCCCGGCCAACCGGGCAGGGGCAGGGCCTCACCCCAGCCGCTGACGTCGTGGTCGTGGATGCGGACCAGCAGGCCTTCTCTGCGGGCGATCGGTCCCCGGCCGGTCATCACTGGGCGGCGCAGCGTGAGGGCCACCTCCCGGAGTTCGACCCGCATCACCGGGCCGCCGGGGTCGCCCGGCTCACAAGACCGCGTCGGTCAGCGCACGACGCTGGCGCAGGGCCGCCGGGTGGTCGATGGGCACCTCCACCACGGTCACCCCGGAGGGTTCGGCCACGGCGTCGGCCAGGTCGTCGGCCCGCTCCACCCGGCGATAGCCGACGCCCAGGCCACGAGCCAGATCGCCCAGAGCAACCCCGTGGGGGGTGTGGAACAGCTCCTGGAAGTACACCTCCCCGCCGGCGTCGGCCAGGGGCAGCAGCGAGAAGATGCCGCCCCCGTCGTTGTTGGGCACCACCACGGTCAGATCGGCCCCGGCCCGGGCGGCGGCCAACAGCCCGCCGATGTCGTGGAGCACGGCCACGTCGCCCACCAGGGCGGCCACCGGACTGTCGAGGGCCAGACCGGCTCCCAAGGCCGAGGCCACCACGCCGTCGATGCCGTTGGCCCCCCGGTTGACCAGCACCCGGCGGGGGGGTGTGTCCGGCGGCCAGAACGAGGTCACGTCCCGCACCGGCATGCTGTTGGACGCATACAACGCAACGTGGGGGGGCAGCGACCGCAAGAGGGTGGCGGCCAGCAGCGGCTCCAGCAACCCACCCCGGCCCAACACCGCCTCGACCCGTGACCAGGCGTCCGCCGACGCGTCGATCCAGCCTGCCGCCCACCCCTCATCGGTCGGGGTCATGGCGGGGGCCGCGGCGCCCAGCAAGGCCACCGGATCGGAGGCCATGGCCTGGGTCCACCCCAGCGACGGTTCTTCCCACCGCCGTCGGGGGTCCACCAGCAGCCGCTCGTCGGCCTCGCAAGAGGCCACGAACTCGATGATCGCCCGGTTGCTGGGCGGGCCGCCGATGTGGAGCAGCACCTCGGGATCCTCCCCGCTACGGCCCAGCACCCACTCGGCCGCGTCCAGCACCAGCGGGCCCCGGCCCCGGAGCTGCGATCCGGCGTCGGCCACCACCGGCCACCCGGCCGCCTCGGCAAAGCCGACGATGGCGGCGGCCCCGTCGGTGTCGATGTCGAGGGCCCCCGCCACGATCAGCCCCCGGCGCCCGCCCAACCGGGAGACCTCCTCCACCTCGGCGTCCACCAGGGGCCGGACCGCAAGCAACGGACGACCTACGGTGGCCCCGGTCCGGGGCAACGGACCCTGGGGCTCCAGCGGCTTGCGAAACGGCCAGTTCACGTGGACCGGACCGGGGTCGGGACCGGCCGCGGCCATGCTGACCGCCCGCACGGCCAGGCGGGCAGAGAAGTCGGGCTCGTCCCCGTCGCACGGGGTCTCGGCGTACCAGCGCACGTGGTCGCCGTACAGCTTGACCTGGTCGATGGTTTGGCCCGCCCCCACCCCCCGCAGCTCGGGGGGCCGATCGGCGGTACACACCACCAGGGGCACCCCGGCGTGGTGGGCCTCCACCACCGCGGGCAGGTAGTTGGCCGCCGCGGTGCCCGAGGTACAGACCAGGGCCACCGGACGGCCCGACGCCTTGGCCATCCCCAGCGCACAGAAACCCCCCACCCGCTCGTCGAGCTGCACGGTCACCCGCAGCCCTTCCTGGTTGCGGGCGGCCACCGCCAGCGGGGTGGAGCGCGAGCCGGGCGAGATCACCACGTCGGTCACCCCGCAGGCCGCCATCTCGGCCCAGAACCGGGCCGTGGCCCGATAGGCCGCGTCGGCCACGGGGCCGGTCATGTCACCACGTCGAGCACGGCGTCCAGCTTGATGTCGGTCTCGATCAGCTCCTGTTCGGGATCGGATCCGGCCACCACGCCCGCGCCGGCGATCAGCCGCAGGCCGGCGGGGCCGACCAGGGCCGAGCGCAGGGCCACGTAGAAGGAGCCACAGCCCCGGTGGTCGATCCATCCCACCGGGCCGGCGTACCACCCCCGGTCGAGATCCTCGTGCTCGGTGATCCACTGTTGGGCGAAGGTGCTCGGGGTACCGCCCACCGCCGGAGTGGGGTGCAACGCCCCCACCAGTCGCAGGGCCCCGCCCGGTGCGGGGCTGATGCGCCCGGTGATGGTGGTATTGAGGTGATGGATGCCCGGCAGGGTCCGCAGTTCCGGTTCGCCGGTGGGATCCAACTCCACCCCGGCCAGCGCCAGTCGGGTGCGCAGGTAGTCCACCACGTAGCGATGCTCGGCCTGCTCCTTGGGGTCGGACACCAACCGTTCGGCGTGCGCGGCATCCTCGGCGGGGTCGGCCCCCCGCGGGGCGGTACCGGCCACCGCGTAGGTGGTGACCACGTCGCCGTCCTGTTCCACCAGCACCTCGGGGCTGGCCCCCACGAAGCACGTTGTCCCCCGGCCGATGCCGAACACCGCGCACGACCGAAACCGCCCGGCCAGGCGGGCCAGCACCACGGCGGGGTCCACTCGGCCCACCGCTTCCACCACCCGGGCCACCACCACTTTGGCCAGCTCCCCGTCGTCGATGGCCTCGACCGCCTTCTTCACCGCGTCCCGATACGTCGACCTGGTCTCATCGTGGACCTGCAGCCCGCGGCCGCCCAAGCCGCCGTCTGCGCCGCCGTCCGCGCCGCCGCCCAGGCTGCCGTCCGCGCCGCCCGCTTCCGGCACCGGTCCCCGAACCAGCCTCTCGGGCACCACCAGCCGGCCGCTGGGATAGCCCGCCCAGGCCCCCGCCGCCCGCTGATCGAAGAAGGCGAAGCCGCCGAAGGCAATCTCTCCCTCGTCCAGCATCTCGGCGGCGGCCGCGGCCGCGTCGTCGAATCGCCACGGGCCGGCCACCTCCACCGTCCGGGCCGCCCCCAACCCGACCACCGCCCGTTGGCCGGGGGCCCGCCAGAACACCCGGTCGTCCCCCGTCCACGCACCGAACGCCTCCAGCGGCGTCATCGCCCGGACTCCAACAGCCGGGCCGATGCCCGACTCAGCAACGTGCGACGGAAGTGCTCGCCCACCAGGGCCACCACCTGGGGCACCAAGGCCTCCACCAGCGGGGCCAACTCCTCCAGCTTGACCTCCTCCAGGCTGGCCGACCCCATGGCCGCCAGGAACAGGTCGACGGCCTCGTCCACCACCGCCTCCACGTTGCGGGCGTGGCGAACGGCCAGACGGGCCAGATCGGGCACGCTCACCCCGGCGGCCACCAGGGCGGCCCCGGCCTGCAGCATGGTGATGGCGTCCTCGTTGAATCGCCCGAGGGCATCGGGGATCAACAGGCCGGCGTCGATGGCCAAGTCCACCTGCTCGGCGGCCAGGCCCGACCGGTCGATCAACTCAGCCCGGCTGAGGCCCTCGGATGCCATCGATCAAGGCTAAACCCACCGCGGGGCGGCTTCCCACCCCTCTGTCGGTCCCGGGGAGCCGGTCCTCGCGCCGGAGCCTACCTCAGGAGGCGGCAATGTTCGGGGTGTAGTTCTCCAACTCGGGGATGATCTCTTTGCCCAGCAGTTCGATGGTGCGCATGATCGACTCGTGGGAGTGGTAGCCGAACTGCACGTAGCAGATGAGCTGGTCCACGCCGAGGTCGGCGTAGTGCTTCATCTTCTCGTAGCAGGTGTCCACGTCGCCCACCACGATCATGTCGGCCTCGTCGAACTCGTGGATGAGGTCGTCGATGCCGTCCTCCATGAGCGGCTTGAGCAACGGGAAGGTGGCGTCGCGCTCCTCCTGGGACAGCTCGGGCAGCTCCCAGTCCAACGTGAACTGGGCCAGGTTGGTGTACCACCACTCCACCGACTTCCACACCCCGTTGTCGTGTACCTGCTCCTTGGTGTCGGCGCAGTGCACCAGGGTGTAGGCCGCGGTGGCGTTGGTGGTCACGTCGGTGATGGGCTCGGGGTTCTCGGCGGCCGCCCGGTAGTTGCGGATGTGGCGGGCCATGGCCTCCAGCGGCTGCATGATGGAGAACGACAGCATGCCCATCCCGGCCTTGCCGGCCACCGCCGCCGAGTTCTCCGAGGCGCACGCCATCCACGCCGGGGGATGGGGGTACTGCATCGGCTTGGGGGTGACCATGCGCTTGGGGAAGGTGAACCGGGGCGACTCGTACTCGAAGTACTCCTCCCGCCACATGCCGCACACGATCTCGATGGCCTCCTGCCAGTCGTCGCGGGAGCGCTCCCGGTCGACCCCGAAGGCGATCTGCTCCATCGGGGTGGACCGACCGGTGCCCCACACCGCCCGACCGTTGGACAAGATGTCGACGGTGGCCACCTTCTCGGCGATCCGCTGGGGCGGGATGAACCCGAAGGGGGTGAGGGTCACGCCGAACCCCATCTTGATGTTCTCGGTCACCATCGACAGGGCCCCCAGCAGCACCTCCGAGGCCGGACAGTGCGAGCGGCCCTCCCGGAAGTGGTGCTCCACCGCCCAGATGGTGTTGAACCCGAACGAGTCGGCCAGCTTGATCTGCTCAACGGCATCCCGGTAGGCCTTCTGCTCCCGCTCCCGCTGGCCCCAGGGATGGGGCTTGCCCCACGGTTTGGGGGCGTCCACCTCGTACAGCAAGTCCAACTTCATGGCGGCGACGTTATCCAGCCCCCTCGCCGGCCCGCATCTCGGGGCCATTGCCGCCTGCCACCGCGTCGGCACCGCCCACCACCGCGTCGGCGTCGGCGGCCAGCCGAAAGCCCATGTGCCCGGTGGTGGAGTCGGGGCCGTTGGCGTGGCGGGCCGCCACCCGGTAGCGGTTGCAGTAGGAATCGTGGCACAGGTAGGAGCCCCCCCGGATCACCCGGGCCGTGCCGGTGTCGGGGCCCATCGGGTCGACCAGGGGCCGCTCGGGTGGGAAGCGGTTGTCGAACCAGTCGGCGCACCACTCCCACACGTTGCCCGAGCAGTTGTACAGGCCGAACCCGTTGGGCTCGTACTCGTCCACCGGGGCCGTCCCCACGTAGCCGTCGGCGGCGGTGTTGTGCCGGGGGAACTCCCCCTCCCAGATGTTGAACCGGGGCCGCCCGTCGGGGGCCGGCTCGTCGCCCCACGGCAGCCGGGCCTGCACCAGCCCGCCCCGGGCGGCGTACTCCCACTCGGCGTCGGTGGGCAGCCGGGCCCCGTACCACGCTGCGCAGGCGGCGGCGTCGAACCACGACACGTGGACCACCGGGTGGTCGCCCCGGTCGGCCACCGACGACTGCGGCCCCTCGGGCCGGTGCCAGCACGCCCCCTCCACCTGACGCCACCACTCGGCGCCCACCACCCCCCGAGTGGGGGGGAAATCGTCGGGCAACAGACCGGCGAACACGAACGACCAACCCTCCCGCTCGGCGACGGTCACATGGCCGGTGGCGGCCACGAAGGCCCCGAACTCGGCGTTGGTCACCGCAGTGGCCGCCATCCGGAACGGCGTCAGCACCACCTCACGCACCGGCCCCTCGCCGTCACCCTCGAACCACACCTCCTCGGTCCCCATGAGGAACGACCCACCCTCCAGCGACACGAACTCCATGGCTGGGTCATACCATGTCCACACACCCGAGCAACAGACAGCCGAGCAACGGACACCGACCGGATCACCCCCAGGAGAAGGACCACCACCCACCATGAAGACCACCGGAATCATCTTCGCCGCCCTCGACTGCGACGCCGACGCCATCGAAGCGTGGAATCGCTGGTACGACCTGGAGCACCTCCCGCCCAACATCGCCCTGACCGACGTGATGCACGGCCGGCGCTACGTGGCCCCGCCCGACCGCCAGGCTCTGCGCCCCGCCGGGGGCGACGAGGCATTCACCGATGGGCGCAGCGCCTTTCTCACCGTCTACTGGCTGTGCGGTGACGTCGACGGGGTGATGGCCACCATGACCGACTACCGCGAGGTCCTGGTGGCCGCCGACCGGATGTTCCCCGACGAGAAGAAGACGGTACGCCTGGGCGACGCCCTAGTCCTCGACTGGGCGGTAGCCGACCCGGCGCTCAAGGCCGATCCCGGTGACATCCCCCACATCTCCCACACCGACCTCCACGTGGTGCTGCGCCGGGGCCTCGCCGACCAAGCCTGGCACCGCGACGAGTACGCCCCGGCGGCCGTGGCGGTGGACGGCGTGCATGCGGTGGTGTCGTTCACCTCCCGGTTCGTCCCCGACACCGCCATCGACCTCCACCTGATCGAGGGCGACCCGGCGGCGGTGGTGGGGGCGTTGCGGGCGGCGGCCCCGGCCCGACCCGCGGCCACCACCGTGGGCCTCGACGGCCCCTTCCGGCTGATCGAGCCGTTGCACTACCCGTGGGCCGACCAGATCCGCGGGTCATGGATGCCCCAAACGGTCGCCTGAGCGAACCGGCCTCGCTTCGGCGGGCCAAGCGGCGGGCCACCGGCCTGCTGGTGGCCGCCGCCGCCCTGTTCGTGGTGATGCGCCTGCTCACCGACGGCCACGGCTGGTCGGGCTACGTGGAAGCGGCCGCCGAAGCCGCCATGATCGGCGGGCTGGCCGACTGGTTTGCGGTCACCGCCCTGTTTCGCCACCCGCTGGGCATCCCCATCCCCCACACCGCCATCATCCCCCGCCGCAAGGACGCCATCGGCACCAGCCTGGGCGAGTTCGTGCAGGACAACTTCTTCGATCCCGACGATCTGGCCCGCTGGGTGGCCGACCGGGCCCCGGCCGAGGCCCTCGGCCGTTGGCTGACCGACGAGGGCGACGCCGGGCTGGTGTCGGCCCCCGCACTGGGCCGGCTGCTGGAATCTCTGGTCACCGGCGGGCACCACCGCCCCCTGGTGGACGCTGCGGTGGACCGGGCCGACCGCTTCCTGGTGGACAATTACGAGGTGCTGCGGGATCGGATCGTGGCCGAGGCACCGGCCTACACCCCCAAGGTGCTCGATCACCACATCTTCACCCGACTCCACCGGGGGGTGCGGGGCGTGCTGGCCGACATGGCCGACAACCCGGACCACGAGCTGCGCCGACGCATCGACGCCGGACTCGCCGCCTACGCCCGACGGCTGCAGACCAGTCCGGCCCGAGCCGCCCGGGTGGAGGCCGCCCTGGTGCGGGCGGGCCAGTCGCTGCAGACCGATCCCGACCTGCAGAACCGGGTGGACCGGTGGCTGGTGACCGCCGTGAGCCTGTTGGCCCAGCACGCCCGGGCCGAGGTGGCCAACGTGATCGCCACCACCGTGGCCCGCTGGGACGCCGACGACACCGGGGCCCGCATCGAACGCCGAGTGGGGCGCGACCTGCAGTTCATCCGCATCAACGGCACCCTCATCGGCGCCCTGGCCGGCCTGGCCATCCACGCCGTGGGCGGGCTGCTCTAGTCGGAAACCCGCGCCCTTCCCATCCACGCCGTGGGCGGACTGCTCTAGTCAGCAAACAGATCCCGAAGCTCGTGCTTCAGCACCTTGCCGGTGGCGTTGCGGGGTAGCGAGTCCACCATCTCCAACTGCTCGGGAATCTTCTGGGCCATCACCCCCGAGGAGCGGAAGTAGTCCCGCACCTCGTCCAGCGTCATGGCCTCGACCCCCGGCGCCGGTTCCACCACCGCGCACACCCGTTCCCCCCGCTCCTCGTCGGGCAGGCCGATCACCCCCACGTCGGCCACCTTGGGGTGGGCGTGCAGGAGGTCCTCGATCTCGGTGGCCGAGATGTTCTCCCCCTTGCGGATGATGATGTCCTTCACCCTTCCGGTGAGGGTCACGTACCCGTCGGCGTCCAGAAAGCCCACGTCACCGGTGTGGAACCAGCCGTCGTCGAAGCAGGCCGCGGTGAGGGCCTCGTCCGTGTAGCCCCGGCACACCATCGGCCCCCGAATCCACAGCTCCCCCTCCACGCCCACCCCGGCGGGGGAGCCGTCGAAGCCCACCACCTTGATCTCGGCCCCGGCCAGCGGCCGGCCCTCGGTTTCGGCCAGCTTCTCGTCGGCGTCGTCCGGGGCGTTCTGGGCGATGATCGGGGCCTCGGTCATCCCCCAGGCGTGGCCGCATCCCCTCCCGCCCATTTCGGCTCGTACCTCGTAGTGCTGGGAGGCGGGCATGGGCGCACCACCCCCGGAACACAGGCGAAGCTCGGGCAAGATGGGCTCGCCGGGCTGCTTGCGCTGCTCGGCCAGGAAGGCCATGAAGAAGGCGGGGCCGCCCCCCACCACCGTCACCCCGTGGCGGGCGAACAGGGCGGTGGTGGCCGCCGGGTCGAACGCCTCGGCGATCACCAGGGTGCAGCCCGAGCTGAGCGACGCCGACAGGTTGCACACCCCGCCGATGTGGGCGAAGGGAAAGGCCAGCCCGAACCGGTCGTCGGGGGTGAACTGCTGACGCTCCACCATCGCGATGCCCGAGGCCATGGCCGAGGTGTCGCAGTGCCGGGCCCCCTTCGGGTCCGACGTGGTGCCCGACGTGTAGTACACCCAACGAATGGCCTCGGGGTCATCGGGCGGGGCGACGTCGGCCGGCGCAGCCACGTCGGCGGCGGGCAGGTCCACGTCGCACACCACCACCTCCAACCCGTCGATGTCGGCGGCCAACGTCCGGGCCATGGCCTGGAAATCGAACCCCCGCCACACCGACGGCACCAGGAACAGCCGGGCCCCGGTCTGGCAGAGACAAAACCCCACCTCCCGCTCCCGGTACACCGGGATGATCGGGTTCTGCACCGCCCCCAGCCGGGCCAGGGCGGCCTGCAACACCAGGGTGCTCGGCCAGGTGGGAAGCTGCCACGACACCGGAGTGCCCGGCCCCACCCCCCGTTCGGCCAGCCCCGCGGCCGCCCGCTCGGCGGCCTCCCGATACTGGGCGAAGGTCATCACTCGATCGCCATCGTCGATGATCATGGGGGCGTCGGGCGTGAGGTCGGCCCGGCGCTCCACCATCGACCAGAACGTTCCCCCGCGCAGCATCGGACCAGAACCGCGATCAGTACTGAGGGGCGGTGACCAGTCCGTCGCGCATGAAGCCGGTGACACCGGTGCGGGTGGCGCAGCAATGGCCGGTCTCGTTCACGCTCATCAGCACCCGCCGCGCGTCCTCCACCCACACCCGGCAGATGCCGGTGTAGGCCACCTGTATGTGGATCCGCTCCGACGCCAGCACCAGCTCCGACACGATGCGATTGATCACCCCACCGTGGCAGGCCACCGCCACGTGTTGGCCGGGCTGGGCTTCGCAGAGCCGCTCGAAGGAGGCCATCACCCGCTTGTGGAACTCCTCGGGGGTGTCCCACCCGATGGCGGCGTAGTCCTGGGCCCGGATGGCCTCGTAGTACTCCCCGCCCTCGGTGGCCAGCAGCTCGGTGGGCAGATACACCCGGGAGTTGCGGTCGATCTCGGCGAAGTCCTCCTCCAGCTCGATCGGTTGGCCCAAACGGGAAGCCAGGGGCTCGATGGTCTCGATCGCCCGCCGCTTGGTGCTGGAGATGATGTGGTCGAAGGGTTCGTGCTCCAGCCAGTCGGCCAGCCGCTCCGCCTGCCACTTGCCCAGTTCGCTGAGCCCCGGATCGGCCACGGTGTCGGTGTTCCACTCCCGCAGGGGCTGCCCGTGGCGCACAAAGGCGATCTGCACCGCCACAGCCTACGCTGACCGGATGAACAACAAAGAAGCAGATCGTGTCGCCTGGGCCAACATCATGGGAGATGATCCCCCCGACCACGACGACCTGTATCTCCGGTTCACCAAGCGGGTGTTCTCCGACGTGTGGAGCCGCCCCCGGTTGGGTCGCCGGGAGCGGCGGCTCACCACCCTGACCGCCATCGCCGCCACCGGCAACGGCCCCATTTTGCCCTTCCACATGAAGCCCGCCCTGGAGTCGGGCGACCTCACCCCCGACGAGTTGGCCGAGTGGGTGGTGCAGTTGGCCCACTACGCGGGCTGGCCCGCCAGCGCCCAGGCCTACACCGCCCTGCGCACGGTGGTGGCCGAACTGGGTCTGAGCTTCGAGGACGAGGACTGAACCGTCCCGCCGCCCGTTGGCGGCCCGGCTCCGCTACTCCAGGGCCACCTCGTCGCAGACCCGGGGGGCGGGCGACGGATCGAACACCCGGGGCCGCTGCACCGACACCGCGCTGGGCCGATTGGAGTTCAGGTACGACTCGATGGCGTTGGCCGTGGCCTTGGCCGCCACCCGGATGTACTCGTCGGTGGCGAACAGGGCGGCCTCGGAGGGGTTCGACAGGTAGCCGTACTCGATCAGCACCGCCGGAACCGTGGGCCGGCTGATCATCCCGTAGGCGTCGTTGCCGTTGGCCTGCAGCACCCGCAGCACCCCGGCGTCGGGCAGCCTGCTCCAGGCCACGTTGTCGAAGCCCGACAGCGCCCGGGTGATCTCCTCGTGGAGCATTCCCCCCAGCCGGGCGGAATCGGGCCGGGGCTGTTGGGCCGACACCGACTGCACGTACACCTCGGTGCCCGGTCGGCGCCCGGTGACGAACGTGGGGGCGTTGTGGTGGATCGACACCAGGGCCTCGGCCCCCAGTGCGTCGGCCAGGCCGGCCCGGACCGACAACAGCGTCCCGTAGTCGCCGGTGCGGGTGGAGATGGCGGGGATGCCCCGGTCGGCCAGCTCGGCCAACACCGCCTCGCTCAGGGTGAGGTTCAGGTCGCGCTCGGCCAAGCGGTTGGGACCCACCGCCCCCACGTCGTAGCGGCCGCCGTGGCCCGGATCAATCACCACCCGCACGCCGGTGAGGGGCCGTCCGGTGCTGACCGTCGAGAGGTTGCCGCACGGGGTCACCACCGCGAAGCCGCCGTCCACGATCCCGGCCACCGCCACCGGAATGCCGGTGGGGGTAAGCAGCCCCCGCGGCGGCTGCCAGTCGGAGTCATCCAGCATGGCCAACCAGTCGAAGTCCAACGGCGGCCCCGGCGGGACGGCAACCGGGGCGGGGGGCGCCGGACAACCCTGCGGCAGGAGGCGGCGATCGACCTCGTAGTCGAACCGGCAGCGATAGACGTTGAGCACCGATTCCTGGGCGGCCACCAACTCGTCGCGCACGGCCAGATCGCCGGCGGTGGGCACTCCGGCGAACTCACCGGGCTGGGAGAATCCGCCGGTGGGCAGCCCGTCGCTGCACCCACCCCGCACGGTGGTCACATCGATGCCGAAACGACACCGATAGACGTTGAGCAACGATTCCTGGGCAGCGATCAGGGTGTCGCGGATCACCACGTCCTCCCGGCTCACCCCCTCCGTTGAGGCGTCGGCCCCCCGCATCCCCCCGCCGAGCACGGCCAGCACCACCGCGCCGGCCACCGCCGCCTTGCGGGCACGGCCAAACCCAAGCACGGGCGAAAAACTACCCGAACCCACCCCGTTGCCACCGGCACGGGGGCCGGCCGATCAGCCGATGGCCAGCTCCCCGGCGGCGTCCACGTCGGCGGTCACGGTGTCCCCCTCGGCGATCGAGCCGCTGAGCAGCGCCTCGGCCAGGCGGTCGGCCAGCTCCCGCTGGATCACCCGCTTGAGCGGACGGGCCCCGAAGGCGGGGTCGTAGCCGTCGGCGGCCAGCTTGGCCCGGGCCTTCTCGGTGACCACCAGGTGCATACGGCGGTCGGCCAGGCGTTCGGTCAGCAGATCGATCTGCAGGTCCACGATGCGGGCCAGGTGCTCGGGCCGGAGTTCGGCGAAGGTCACGATGTCGTCGATGCGGTTCACGAACTCCGGGCGGAAGTACTCCTTGGGGTCCACCTTCAGGTTGGACGTCATGATCAGCACCGCGTTGGTGAAGTCCACCGTGCGACCCCGCCCGTCGGTCAACCGGCCGTCGTCCAGGAGCTGCAGCAGCACGTTGAACACCTCGGGATGGGCCTTTTCGATCTCGTCCAGCAGCACCACCGCGTACGGGCGGCGCCGCACTGCCTCGGTGAGCTGCCCGCCCTCGTCGAAGCCCACGTAGCCGGGCGGGGCCCCGATGAGGCGGGCCACGCTGTGGCGCTCCATGTACTCCGACATGTCGATGCGGACCATGGCCCGCTCGTCGTCGAACAAGAAGTCGGCCAGGGTGCGGGCCAGCTCGGTCTTGCCCACCCCGGTGGGGCCGATGAACAGGAACGAGCCGATGGGCCGGTGGGGATCGGACAGCCCGGCCCGGCTGCGGCGGATGGCCGAGGCCACCAAATGGACCGGCTCGTCCTGGCCGATGACCCGTTGGCCCAGCACCGACTCCAGGCGCAGCAGCTTGTCGGTCTCGCCCTCCAGCAGGCGGGTCACCGGCACCCCGGTCCAACGGGACACCACGGCGGCCACGTCGTCGGAGTCCACCTCCTCCTTCAGCATCTGCCGGTCGGCCTGCAACTCCACCAAGTGCCGGTCGGCCTCGGCGATCTGTCGCTCCAGCTCGGGCAGCTTGCCGTAGCGGATCTCGGCGGCCCGCTCCAGGTCCACCTCCCGGTCCAGGGCGGTGCCGAGGGCGTCGTGTTCCTCCTTGAGGGTGCGGATCCGGCCGATGGCCTCCTTCTCCGACTGCCAGTGGGCCTGCATCCCGGCCAGCTCCTCCCGCAGATTGGCCAACTCCTCGTTGAGGGCTTCCAGCCGTTCGGCCGACACCTCGTCGGACTCCTTGGCCAACGCCACCTGCTCGATCTCCAGTTGGCGGATGCGGCGGTCCACCACGTCGATCTCGGTGGGCATGGAGTCGATCTCGATGCGGAGCATGGAGGCGGCCTCGTCCACCAGGTCGATAGCCTTGTCGGGCAGGAACCGCCCGGTCACGTAGCGGTCCGACAACACCGCGGCCGACACCAGGGCGGCGTCGTGGATGCGGACCCCGTGGTGGACCTCGTACCGCTCCTTCAGCCCCCGCAGGATGGCCACGGCGTCCTCCACCGAGGGCTCCGGCACGTACACCTGCTGGAAGCGGCGCTCCAGGGCGGCGTCCTTTTCGATGTGGGTGCGGAACTCGTCCAGGGTGGTGGCGCCGATCATGTGCAGCTCGCCTCGGGCCAGCATGGGCTTGATCATGTTGCCCGCGTCCATGGCCCCTTCGGCCGCCCCCGCGCCCACGATGGTGTGCAGCTCGTCCATGAAGGTGATCACCTGGCCTTCGGCGTCGGTGATCTCCTTCAGCACCGCCTTGAGCCGCTCCTCGAACTCCCCCCGGTACTTGGCCCCGGCCACCATGGCCGCCATGTCCAGGGCCACCAGTCGCTTGTTCTTCAACCCCTCGGGCACGTCGCCGTCGGCGATGCGCAGGGCCAGGCCCTCCACGATGGCGGTCTTGCCCACGCCGGGCTCGCCGATCAGCACCGGATTGTTCTTGGTGCGCCGGCTCAGCACCTGGATGGTGCGGCGGATCTCCTCGTCCCGCCCGATCACCGGATCGAGCTTGCCCTCGCGGGCCAACACGGTGAGGTCCCGCCCGTACTTCTCCAGGGCCTGGTAGGAGTCCTCCGGGGTGGTGGAGGTCACCCGGTGCGATCCCCGCACCTCGGCCAGCGCCTCCAGCAGGCGGTTGCGGCCCACCCCCACCCGGTCGGCCATGGCCAACAGCAGGTGCTCGGTGGACAGGTACTCGTCACCCAACTCGATGCGGGCGGCATCGGCGGTCTCCATGGTCTTGACCAGCTCTTGGGCGGTGCGCACCTCGGTGCCGTAGGCCGAGGGCAGCTTGTCGATGGCCGCCTTCAACTGGGCCCGCAGCTCCGGAAGGGCCACCCCGGTGCGCTGCAGCACCGGCAACACCACCCCGTCGGACTGTCCGATCAAGGCCAACAGCACGTGGTCGGGGGTGATCTCGGGGTGGCTCTTGGACTGGGCCACCGCGGAGGCGGCGTTGAAGGCCTCCCTGGTCTTCAGTGTCCACCGATTGGGGTCAAGCATCAGCGCGAACCTCTTCTTCTCGGGATTCTCTCGGTTCTCCCGGAACAACCACCAAAAGTTGATAATATTCCACTCAATTTTCCTTCTGGTGGTTGACCAAGCCTACGGGGCCGACGTCGACCTCCGGTCGGCCTTCGGTTCCCGCCTTATGCAGGCGACGGTACTCTGTTCGCCATGGACGCCACCCCGGTCATCATCGAAGTCGCCCTCAACGGCACCACCACCCCGGAGCGCAACCCCCACGTGCCCATCAGCCGCGACGAGCTGATCGCCGAGGGCCTGGCCTGCATCGAGGCCGGGGCGAGCATCGTCCACTGCCACATCGCGAACATGCGGGTACCGGCGGCCGAGGCGGCCGACGAGTACCGGGCCACCTTCGAGCCCTGGCTGGCCGCCGACCCCGACGTGCTGGCCCTGCCCACCCTGGGGTGGGGTGCCACCATGGTCGAGAAGCTGGGCCACGTGGCCCTGTTGGCCGAGGCCGGGGTGCTGCGCCTGGGGTTCATCGATCCCGGCTCGATGATCCTGGGCAAGGCCGGGGCCGACGGGCTGCCCGACCCCGACAGCTTCGTCTACGTGAACACCTTCGCCGACATGGAGGTGGCCATCGAGCAGTGCAACCGCCACGGCCTGGGCATGCACTTCGCCATCTTCGAGCCCGGCTTTCTCCGCAACGTGCTGTCGTACTGGCGTTACGACCGGCTCACCCCCGGATCGTTCGTGAAGTTCTACTTCGGCGGACCGGGCGGTTATTTCGCCATCGGCGACAGCGTGTCGTTCGGCCTGCCCCCCACCGAGAAGGCCCTGGACGCCTACCTGGAGATGCTGGAGCTGGCGGGCTGCGACCTCCCCTGGTTCTCGGCGGTGGTGGGGGGCGACCTGGTCCGCACCCCGATCGCCGGGTTGACCTTGGAGCGGGGCGGCCACCTCCGGGTGGGCCATGAGGACCACGCGGGCGACCGCACCCCGCCCAACCGGGAGCTGGTGGCCGAGGTGGCCGCATTGGCCGCCGACATGGGGCGCCCGGTGGCCACCCCCGCCCAGGCCGCCGAGATCCTGGGACTGCCCGCCCGCTGACCCTCCCGGCTCGACGGATCGGCTGGGGCGGCTGCCCACTCGGCCACTCGACCCTCCCGGCTCGGCTGCTCCCCTGGGGCGGCGCCCCCGTACCATGGTCGCCATGGCTGTTCATTTGGATCGTGCCCGGGAATTGCGCTCGCTGATCGACGAGAACGCGGCCAAATCCGACGGGCTGCCCATCCCCCAGGAGACGGTCCACGCCCTGGTGGACGCCGAGCTGCACAAGGTGATGGTGCCCGCCGCGGTGGGCGGGCTGGAAATGCCCGTCAACGACTGCATCGACATCTGGAGCGAAGTCTCCTGGGCCGACGGCTCGGTGGGCTGGTGCCTGATGGCCAGTTGCGCGGCCACCGCTTACTTCGCCGCCTGGTGCCCCGACGAGCACGTGGAGCAGATGTTCGCCGACGGCGTGCCCCTGTCGGCCGGCCAGTTCGCCCCCAACGGCACCGCCACCCCCGAAGGCGACGGCTTCCGGATCAGCGGCCACTACTCGTTCGGCAGCGGCATCAACCACGCCCAGTGGGCCGGCGCCGGGGTGATCACCGAGGAACCCGAGGGAACCGACCCCCGCTACCTGTTCGCCATCTACCCGGTGGACCAAGCCCAAATCACCGGCAACTGGGAGGTCATGGGCCTGCAGGCCACCGCCAGCTACGACTACACCCTCGACGAGGTGTACGTGCCCGCCACCGCCACCTTCGACATGTTCGACATCACCGTGTACCGGGGTGGCCCCCTCTACCGGCTCGGGGTGATGCCGCTCACCGCCGCGGGCCACGCCGGGTTCGCCATCGGGGTGGTGCAGCGGGGCCTCGACGAGTTGCGCTCGGTGGCCCGGTCCAAGCACCGCATGGGCGAGGCCGCGCCCCTGGCCGAGAGCGACCGCTTCGTCCACGAGATCGGCCAGCTCGAGTCCCGCTTCCGGGCGGCCCGCACCTGGCTGCACGAGGTGTTCGCCACCGCCGAGCGGAACGTGACCGAAACCGGCCAGGTCGACCCCGCCGATGTGATCCTCACCCGCCAGGCCACCGTGTTCGTCACCCAGGAGGGGGCCGACATCCTGCGCCGGGCCTACCTGCTGGCGGGCACCGACGCTCTGCGCTCCGGCGGCCTCCAACGGGCCTTCCGCGACATCCACGCCGGCACCCAGCACGTGTTCGCGGGCGCCGCCCCCACCGTCGAATTCGGCCGCGCCCTGCTCGACGCCGCCCCCGACAACCCCCTCCAACCTTGACCTTCAGGTGTCAGTCCAAGGTTCGCAAGGACTTTCGGGCGGACTCCTCGGTGACCAGGGCTGACCCGGCCACGCCCGCTACCAGCGCGGCAAGCAACGTTACGGCGGCAACCAAAAGTGACGGGGTGTAGTTGGGACTCACCGTGCCGTCAACGAGGGCGTAGGCCACCGCTCCCACGGTGCCGATTGCCACACCGGTCAAGCCCATGACGGCCACGGCGATGGCTGACTCTGCCCCGACCAGCTTGCGCACCAGCCCAGTGTCGGCTCCGATGCCGAACAACCGCAATCTCGTTCCGGCCGATCGCAACGACGTGGTGATCAGGGAGAGCACCAGCGCGGCAATTGCCCCGGCGGCAGTCAGCTTGAGGGCAGCGATGATCCAGCGGACCGACCGAGCCTCCTTCGCCAGCAGGTCGGCTGCGCTGGTCACCTGCAAATCGGCTCGCTCGCTGTTGACCACGAAAGAGCGGATCACTGACTCAGCCCGCTCCAGATCAGAGGACAAGAACAAGCGGTGATCGAATGATGCTCCCTCGGGAGCGACTGTTCCCCCACCGTGGTACTGAGCAAGCACCGATTGTGCCGATCCGGTAAGGGCCAGTTGCGTTGGACCGCACCGGTCCAACGGGGCCACCGCAGCGATCGATCGGCAATCGGCCACCACATGCCACCGAGGCTCCGAAAAGTCACCGGGGTCGGGAAGGGCGACGAACACTTCAGCGAACGCCCCACCCGCGTGGCGGGCCAGCTTGTCCATTTCCGCAGTCGCCAGCTCGCCTCGGATCGACAATGCCGAAATGGGACCGGTGTCGATGGGCTCGTCCTGGGTTCGGGCAACAGCAATGTACGATGCCGCCACGGGAACCAGGACCCCGGCCGCGGCCAAGGAGAGAAGGGGTCGGGCACTCCCCAAGGCCTCAAAGCTCATCCGCCGCCCAACGAGCAGTGCCAGCACCGATCGCCCACGGGCCACCAGCCGACCGAGCCAGAACACCAGCACGGGTAGGGCCACCACGACGCCCACCGCCCCGAGCAACAATCCGGTGAGCAACATCCGAACGGCCCCCGATCCCGAGCGAGTGGTGGCCAACACCATCAGTCCCAGCGAGGCAATCAGGGGTGCCAACCTCCAGTACGACGAAGGAAGCGGAATTCGTGCCCCCGGTCGGACACCGGCCACCTGCTGCCCCCACCTCCCGGCGCCCAGGGCGGCGGTCATCACCACCACCACGGCGGATGCTGTCACTAGGAGCCAGACCGGCACCGACAGGTCGCCGGCCAACACCGGTTGACCGACCAACGGCACTCGCCTGAGCCGGGATGCGGCCAGGTACCACCCGACGCCTCCTATCACCACACCCGGCAGCGCCATCACCACACCGGACACCCCACTGATTGCCCACAACTGCGCTCTTCCGGCACCGAGCACCCGCAGCAATTGCATGCGCCGGGCCAGTCCGACGCCCATCGGACCCAGCGCAGCGAGCAAGAGACCTCCACCGGTGAGCCCCACGACAACAAACGCACCGAACCCCACTGCGGTCACCGAGACACCGGCGTTGAGCCCGGACCATTCCGGACCCGGTGCGTCCACATAGCGGTGGGGCAGTGGGACACCCGGCCCCACGACTCGATGGGCAAACAGCTCCTCTACCGACCCCACCCCATCGTTGGCTACCACCCGGGCATTCCCATAGCGCTCGCCCAACACCGGGTCGCCCTGTAAGCGCCCTGCCAATGCGGGAGAGACATACCACTGGCCGCGGAAGGGCTCCCCGGGCAACCCAGCAATGGTGGCGCCGGGGGATTCAATCCGCCAGTAGTTCACGGTGATCTGCTCACCGTCAATCGAGTCGTAGATCACGCCACCCGAGAGATCGGCTGCCTCGCTGGCCGTTGCCGGACGAAAGGAACGCGCCGAGGCTCGATCGTCTACCCGCTGCACCATGAGGATCGATCCAATCGAGGCACCGAACACAAATGTCACGACGGCCACGGTGCTCGACACCACCAAGCTCCGGCTGCGGGAGATTCCGTCCCCATGCCCCATCCCTGCCATTGCGATCCGGACAATCATGCTTGACCCAGCAAGACGCCTGGCTCCAGTCTGCCGTTGTGCAATTCGTACACCTCATCCATCTGCTCGGCGACCAGGTGGTCGTGCGTGGAAGTCACCATTGTCGCACCGGTACGCGAGACCGCCTCGCGCAATAGTCGAATCACGGATTCCGAGTTCACCTCATCGAGGGAACCAGTTGGTTCATCACACAAGAGCACCTCCGGATCTGTGACCAATGCACGGGCGATCGCCACCCGTTGGATCTCACCACCAGAGAGCTGAGCCGGCCAAGCCTCTAGTTCATTCAGCCCCACTGCTTCGAGGGTTCGCCAAACGACATCCCGGCCGGGCCGCTCACCCCGGAGATACAGCGGTAGTAGCACATTTTCAGCCACAGTCAATTCCGGCAACAACTCCCCAAACTGGAATACCATGGCCACCTTGTTTCGACGAAACGCTGCTATCGCTCTGGGAGATGCAACCATGAGATCCACTGCAGCGACTGATAGTCGTCCTAACGTTGGCTTGAGCAAGCCTGCTATACAATGCAATAACGTTGTCTTACCGGAACCACTCGGACCCATAATCGCGACGCTCTGACCTCCAAAAACCAGGAAAGAGACTCCATCCAATACCGGCTTCTCTTGACCATCAAACGCAAAGACAAGTTTTTCGCATTCAATGGCCAGTTCTGTTGACATATTCTCTTGCAACCGTCCAAAATGCGACACTATTCCCAGTTCTCCTACCTCTTATGGAAATGAAGCTGAGAGACCTTCAGAAAATCATGATATTGCCGGAAAAGTTGCAGGATTATGGCGGGGACTGGGGGATGGGGGGTCAGCGTGGACGTCCTGGGCGGGAAGAGAGGGCGATTGCCTCCGGGGCTCGGACACGTGAAGTTGTCGGGGGGGTCGGTACGCTGGGCTGATGGCCGACGTGAATGACGCCTGTGGGGCTGATCCGGGGTTCTTCTGCGAGCTGGTCTTCGACAACACCGAGAACGAGCGGCTGGCCGAGATCGTCGGCTGGGTGGTGGAACGCCCGCTGCGCATCGCGCTCATCCTGCTGGGCGCCTGGCTGGTCAAGCGGATCGCCCACCGGCTGATCGACCGGTTCACCAAGCGGCTGGTGGCCCAGAGCCAAGAGGAGTCCGACAAGCAGGTGAAATCGGCCGGGCTCCTGGACTTCGGGGAGCGGGCCGCCCGCACGCTGGGGCGGCTGCGCGAGCGTCAGGAACGGGCCGACCAGCGCATCCAGACCATCGCGGATGTGCTGAAGAGCCTGGCCACCTTCCTGATCCTGGCGGTGGCCCTGCTGCTGGTGCTGGGAGAGCTGCGGATCAACCTGGCTCCGTTGATCGCCGGTGCGGGCATAGCCGGGTTGGCCGTGGGCTTCGGCGCCCAGTCGCTGGTGCGGGACTTCTTGGCCGGCGTGTTCATCCTGGTGGAGGATCAGTTCGGGGTGGGCGACGTGGTGGACGTGGGCGACGCCACCGGCACCATCGAGAAGGTCAGCCTGCGCACCACCACCCTTCGGGACGTGAGCGGCACGGTGTGGACGGTGCCCAACGGGGAGATCCACCGCACGGCCAACTTCTCGCAGATCTGGGCGCGGTCCATCTTGGACATCGGCATCGGCTACGGGTCGGACATCAACGAGGCCAGCGAGATCATGAAGCGGGTGGCCGACGAACTCTGGCAGGAGAACAACCCCGACGCCACCATCCTGGAGGAGCCGTCGGTGTGGGGGGTGCAGGAGTTGGGGGACAACGCGGTGGTCATCCGCCTGGTGGTCAAAACCGACCCCAGCGAGCAGTGGGCGGTGGGCCGCATCCTGCGGGGCCGCATCAAGTACGCGTTCGACGAGGCCGGGATCGAGATCCCCTTCCCGCAGCGCACCATGTGGCTCCGCAGCGACGACGACGACTCGTCGGCCCGCGACCCCGGCCGGGCTGCGGGTGGCGATCCGAAAGTCCAGGCCTACGACGCCGGCGAGGACGGCGGCGACTAGCCTCCCGGGCCGGTCGCTGCGACCCGCCCCTCGGCGTCGGGGTCGTTGAGGTGGTCGAGGGCCGAGCGGTAAGTGGCCAGGGTGGCCTCCCGAGCCTCGGCGTGATCCACCAGCGGGGCGGGGTAGGTGTCGCCCAGCACCACCCCGGCGGCGGCCAGCTCCAAGGGGCCGAGTTCCCAGGGCGCATGAACGGCCTTGGCCGCCAGCCCGGCCAGCTCGGGTACCCAACGACGAACGTAGTCACCGTCGGGATCGTGGCGGCGGCCCTGGGCCACCGGGTTGAAGATGCGGAAGTAGGGGGCGGCGTCGGGGCCGGTGCCCGCCACCCACTGCCAGTTGCCCGCGTTCTGAGGGATGTCGCCGTCCACCAGCAACCGGCGGAACCATCGCTCCCCCCGCCGCCAGTCGATCAAGAGGTCCTTCACCAGGAAGGAACCGGTGATCATCCGCACCCGATTGTGCATCCACCCGGTGGCCGCCAGTTGCCGCATCCCGGCGTCCACGATCGGGTAGCCGGTGCGGCCCTCCGCCCAGGCGGCGAAGTCGGCGTCGGCGTCGGCGCCGGTGCGCCACACGATGCGGTCGTAGTCGGACCGCAGGGCCGCTCGGTCGATGTCGGGGTGCTCCAGGGTGAGGTGGGCGTACCAATCCCGCCAGGCCAACTGGCGGACAAAGGCGGCCCGACCCGGTGTGTGCTCCCCCACCGTTCGGGCCACGTGCCGGGGCGACAACAGGCCGAACCGCAGATCGGCCGACAACGCCGAGGTGCCGGGGACATCCGGGCGGTCGCGGGTGGTGGGGTAGTCGTCCACTTGGGCCAGCCACCGGTCGAGTCGGTCGCCGGCCTGCTCCTCGTCCACGGCGGCCGGGGCCGGCGTTTCTCCCAGGAGGTCCAGGGCATCGGACAACGTGGCCCCACCGGCGGGATCGGCCACCAGGGCCGGGCCGGGCTCCGCCGGATCGGCCACGGGAATCTCTTGCCATCGCCGATGGAACGGAGTGAACACCCGGGAGAGGGTGCCCGAACGGGTGAGCACCTCGCCCGGCGGCTGCACCAACGTGCCCCAGTGCGACCGCAGCGGCACGGCCAGGGCCCCCTCCACTCCACGGTCACGGGCCACCGACCATCGGGTCACGTCGGCGTTGACCACTACCTGGTGGGCTCCGAATTCCCGGGCCACCGCGGGCACCGCCGCCGCCGGATCGCCGACTTCCACCCGCAGGCCACCCCCGGCGGCGACCAGCGACCGCTCCAGCCCGGCCAGACCGGCCAGAAAGGCCCGACGGCGAAATGCCCCCGCCGAGGCGAGCAGCGCGGGCTCGAGCACCACCAGGGCCACCACCTCGTCGGACGCCGTGGCCGCGGCCCACGCCGGATTGTCCTCCAGCCGCAGGTCGCGGCGAAACCACATGAGCGACCGGGTGGTCACGGGCGGCCGGACCGGGCTGGGTGGCGGGTCACGCTGTTTTCCGGCTCAAGCCGCAGGCGACGGGGGCTCAGACCGTGAACGACCGGTCGGCCCCCACGGTCACCGTGCGTCCACAGAACTCGGTGGCGGTGGCTTCGGCCATGATCTCCGTGTCGGTGGAGGTGGCCAGCGTGCGGGCCCCGTCGGCGAACTCCCCGATCACCACCGTCCGCTCCGGCCCCTCCCGACCCCACAGCACGGTGTAGGACACCACGGTGGCCTGCTCCCCGTCGCCGGTCCGATAGGGCCGGGGTACCAGTTCGACGGCCACGGCCTCGGTCACGTCCCGATTGGCGAAGGGCCGGGGCGGCGGCTCGGTCGACCACACGCTGAGCCCCTGTTTGGTGATCATCCCGCTGATGGCGGTCACCAACCCGGTGGCGCCGGGATCGTCCCGGAGCACGGCGGCCATCTTGGCCATGGACTGCACCACATAGTTGTTGAGCGGTCCCCCGGCCCAGGTCATGCCTCCGGTGACGGTCAGGTCCCGGCCGGGGTCGATGCCCAGCTCCAGGGCCTGGGTGCGAACGGCGATGGGAAAGCACGAGTAGAGGTCCAGGTGGTCGATGTCGGCCGTGGCGGTGCCCACGTGCTCGGCGATGGCCTGCCCACCGTGAGCGAAGCCGGGGCTGCGGTGCGGGGCCGGTCGCTCGGTCACCGGCACCATGTGATTGGATTCGGCCGCCGCCCAGGGGAACACCCAGCGGTCGGCGGGCACGCCCAGGGAACGGGCGGTACCGGCCGAGCACAACAGCAGGGCGGCCGCCTGGTCCACGTTCCACTGGGAGTTGTGCCACTTGGTGTAGGGCCAGGCCAGCATCCGGTTGCCGTCGGTGGGCGAGGCGATGGTGGCGGCGTCCAGGCCGTCGCGAATCCAGGCGTCGGGGTTGGCCGCCGCCGTCCGGGCGAATCGAGCCCACAGCCCGGCCACGGCGTCGCTGTGCTCGGCCAGCGTCATGGCGTCGGCGTAGCGGCGGGCGTTCTCGATCATGGCGTAGTGGTGGGTGGCCATCACCAGCCCCGTGTCGATCTCCGCCCGGCTGATGATCATGCCGTGGGGGGTCACGAAGTCGTCGGGCTCGGCCTCATCCTGGTCGGTCTCCGGGGCTTCCCCCCCGGTGATGGCGGCCCGCAGGCCGCGGTACTTGGCCTCACCCCCGACCACGGCCACCACATCGGCCCGGCCCTCGGCGATGTCGGCGGCGGCCCGTCCCATGACGGCGGTCTGCAGGATGCCCACGTCGGCCAGCCCGGACCGAGCCCGCTCGGCGCCGACGGAGTGAGCCACCAACCGGGCCGGGTCGGAGTAACCCCAGGTGCCCTTGGGCACCCATATCTGGTCCACACGGGACAGCAGCCCGCCGGCGCCGGCGTCATCGGCCGCCGCCCGCAGCGCCGTGGCCATGAGCTCGGTGGCCTCCACCGCCTCGGCCGGATCGTCGCATCGTTGGGTGGCCGTTCCCGCCCCCACCAGCACCGGTGTTCGTTCATCCACGCCCTCACCCTATTGCCCGGTGGGGCATCGGATACGGTGAGCGGATGGAGCTGTGGGAACTCATCGCCCGGGAGTCCATCCGAGACCTGGTGGCCCGCTACAACGCCAACGGGGACTCCGGCCGGTTCGACCAGGTGATGGAGCTGTTCGCGCCCGACGCGGTGATGCGCACCCCCAACCAGGAGGACAAGCACGGCATCGACCAGATCCGCACCATCTTCACGGGGGCACAGGACACCCTGGCGGAAGTGGGCGGGGGCACCCCCAAGTACATCCGCCATCACACCGCCTCCCACCAGATCGACGTGATCTCGCCGGACGAGGCCCGGGGACGCTGCTACTACTTCGTCCTCATGGAACACGGCCTCGACCACTGGGGCCGATACATCGACCGCTACGGGGTGGTGGACGACCAATGGCGGTTCATCGAGCGATCCGTGACCCTCGACGGCCACATCCCCGGAAGCTGGGGCGCCCCCAACCCCCCGCCCTAGCCGACGTCCCCTCGGGCGTAGGCCTCGACCATGTCGCGGGCGTCCTGGTCGCGGTGTTGGACCGGGGGGCTCTTCATGAAATAGGCCGACGGGCCGATGAGCGGGCCGCCGATGCCGTGGTCCAAGCCGAGCTTGGCGCAGCGCAGGGCGTCGATGATGACGCCCGCGGAGTTGGGGGAGTCCACCACTTCGAGTTTGAGGTCGATGTTGAGGGGCACGTCGCCGAAGCCCCGGCCCTCGAGGCGGATGTGGGCCCACTTGCGGTCGTGCAGCCAGGGCACGTGATCGCTGGGGCCGATGTGGACGTCGTCGGCGGCGATGCCGTTGTCGAGCTGGCTGGTCACCGATTGGGTCTTGGAGATCTTCTTGGACTCCAGCCGTGACCGCTCCAGCATGTTCATGAAGTCCATGTTGCCGCCGAAGTTGAGCTGGTAGGTGCGGTCGAGTTCCACGCCGCGGTCCTCGTAGAGCCGGGCCAGCGTGCGGTGGACGATGGTGGCCCCCACCTGGCTCTTGATGTCGTCGCCCACCACCGGCACGCCGGCCTCGGCGAACCGCTGGGCCCACGCCGGGTCGGAGGCGATGAACACCGGGATGGCGTTCACGAAGGCCACCCCGGCCTCCAGGCAGCACTCGGCGTAGTACCGCTGGGCCTGTTCGGACCCCACCGGGAGGTAGGAGATGAGCACGTCGGCCTTGGCTTCCCGCAGGGCGGCGGCCACGTCCACCGGCTCGGCCGGGGATTCCTCGCAGTGGGCTCGGTAGAACTCGCCGAAGCCGTCCAGGGTCGGGGCCCGCTGCACCCGCACGCCCAGGTCGGGCACCTCGCAGAACTGCACGGTGTTGTTGGGGCCGGCGTTGATTGCCTTGCCCAGGTCGAGGCCGACCTTGTCGTTGTCCACGTCGAAGGCCGCCACCGGAACGATGTCGTTGATGTGATAGCCGCCGAGCACCACGTGCATGAGGCCGGGAACGTGGTCGTCGGGCTCGGCGTCGGCGTAGTAGTGCAGTCCCTGCACCAGCGAACTGGCGCAGTTGCCGACACCGGCAATGGCGATGCGGATGGGTTTGCTCATGGTTGACATCCTCCTGGGGTGAGGTCGTTGTACGGTCGATCGGTCATGGATGGGTGGGCCCGGCGCCGGGGTCGCCTTGTTGGTTGCGGCGTTCGTCGGCGATCAGTTGGTCGAGCCAGGCCAGGTCGTGCTCCAGGCGTTCCCGGTCTCGCTGGAAGAGCGAGCGGACGTAGGGATCGGTGGATTGCTCGGGGTCGCGGCGGCCCTTGGCCTGCACGCTCATCAGGTGGGCTCGGCGCAGCTCCAACAGCTCCAGGCGCCGGTCGGGGGTGAGGAATCGGCAGAAAGCCAACTGCAGCCGGAAGCGACGCTCGTTGCCGGCGTCTTCCTGGAGCAGCTCCAGGAAGTGGGACTCGCCCTCCTGCGTGATGCGATACACCTTCCGGGTACGGCCCGCCTTGGTCCGGCCACTGCGCCGGCGATTGCGCCGGGTCCGGGCGGCCACGGCGTCGTCGTCGGTCTCGACGGCGGGGGCCTCGACGGCGGGGGCTTCGGCGGTGGAGCGCACCCAGCCGCTCCGCTCCAACCGGGCCAAGGCCGGGTAGAGCGCTCCGAACGAGGTGGCGTAGCCGCCGACCAGCGCCTTCAGGCGCTTGTTCAGCTCGTAGCCGTGAAGATCGCCCTCTTTGAGCAGCCCGAGGACGGCGAGATCCAACATCGGGTGGTCATTATATCGATTCGCTATATCGATGCAACGAGTCGGGGCGTTATGTCGATAATGACTCGTCCCTGCGGTCAGGCGAAGAGGGCCACCGAGGGATCGTCGGGGCCGCGGATCGACCGGGGATCGTGGGGCTCGGGGAGGGTGTTGGGCTGGGTCAGGCTGTGGTCGGTGACGTAGGTCCGCTGGTCGATGGCCCACCGCCCGGACCGGTTCGACCAGCGGTCCAGATAGCGGCCTCGGCTGAAGATGTCGTGGGCGGCGCCGGTCTCGTCGGCCAGGGTGCGCAGGGCCACGGTCACGTACGACTCGCTCGTCGCCCGGTCGCCGTCAACCTGGATCAAGATGTTGGTCACCTGGTGGGAGTGGGTGCTCATGGCGGCGTGGGCCGTCCACACCCAGTCCACGAATCCGTGGCCGGTTCCCTGGTAGATGTCCTCGCCGTAATCGGCGGTGCCGTCCGGGTGCCAGACGGCGTAGGCCGCCGGCTTGTCCATGCGGTCGAGGGCCCGGCAGTAGCCGTAGATCACCTCGGTGATGGCCTGCTTGGCCACCACCTCGGCCAGTGCGTCGCTTGGATTGGGAGTGCTCATGCCCGCCATTGTGCCTCCCCTACCCCCCAGGGTTCACCTATTCCCCACCAAGGCCACCGCCACCCCCACCGGCTATGGCGCCGCGGAAGCGAGCCGCAGGGGGAACACGTCGGCGATTCGTCGCATGTCCTGGTCGGTGGTCAGCACCTCCGCACCAACGCGCAGGGCGATGGTGGCGATCATGCAGTCGATCATCCCTCTGGGGGTCACGCCACGACGGCGACAACCCCGATAGACCTGGGCCGCACCCTCAAAGTCGGCAATCGGATCGACCGGAATCCAGGCCAGCGAAGTCAACAGGGAGCGAAGCTGCTCGTAGTCACCAGAGTTCTTGGCGCCGGCCAGCACCTCCATGAGCACAGGTTCGGTCACGACAAGGCCGTGACCCCCCTCAGCGATGAGCGCGGCCAGTTGGAGGTGGGCAGGAGAGCAATTGCCCCGGTCGTAGTCCACCCAGGCCGAGGTGTCGGCCAGGATCACGCCATGGACTCTTGTGCCGTGGTGACCAAGCCGCGGGGACCTTGGTCGGGTGGAACCTCCCCGATGCGGCCTGCCCCTTGCGCAGCCAGCATCTCTTCGATGGTCATGGGCTGACCGGCCAGATGGCGGAGAGCCAGATCGACGGCCTCGGTCTTGGTGTGGACGCCGTAGCGACGCATCACCGTGGACAGGAGGTTGTTGTCAATCTCAATATTGGTCCGTGTCTTGGCATGGCGTTGATCCATCCCGCCAGGATACACGTACTTGGTGTATTGCCTGTCAACTTTGTGTATCGGTTGTTGGGGCGGATCCGCCGGCGGCGGGCCCCTGGGGGGCTACAGGGTGACCATTGTCAACCCGGTGTTCTTGGTCCACCGGTTGCAAACCCGCTGGCTGTCATAGATGTAGTCGAGGAAGACCCAAAACTCAACGTTGTACGAAGCTCCGGTGGGCAGGCCGCTGATGGTCCACGAGGTGGCCGTTGCGGGATCCAACCCAGGCGTGTTGGCGCCGAAGATCTCCCGCAGTACCACGCCGTTGGGGGGATGCTCGTACACCCTGATGAGCACATTCTCGACCGCACAGGGCGCAACGCCGGTGGGATGAGACCACTGCACGCGTATCTCTCCCGGTGTCCCGGTCGTCGTGATCACGGGCGTCACAACCACCGATTCGTACACGTTGACCAGAACCTCCACCACGAACCACGTCGAGGCCGAGGCACCGGACGGATCGGTGGCCGTCACCTCCACGGTGGTGAATCCCCGTGACACGCCCTTCAGGACGAGCGTGGCCTCGGTGGCGTCCACCGAGACGGTGACGATGGCCGGGTCCGCCGAGGTGGCCGCATAAGTGAGCACATCGCCGTCGGGATCAACGAATACCCCACCGCTCTTCGACTCCAGCGCCACGTTCCTCAACGGAGCCGTAGCGGGGAACGAGTCCGCCATCAGGTACTGGCGGCCGATCGTCCCGGACACCCGGGGGGCGCCGTTGGCCACGATCACCGGGAACACGTCGTAGGCGAGGCCGCCCTTGCCGTCGGAAGCCACCACGATCACGTCGGCCACGCCAATGCTGACGCCGACCAGGTTCACCTGGGTGCCGCTCAGGCTCGCCCGAACCACCGCCGGGTTGCCCGAGACCACGGTGTAGGTCAACGCATCGCCGTCGGCGTCGCTGAACACCGGACGGCCGGAGGCCTCCAGGTTGATCCTGTTGGTCTCGTTGCTGCGGAGGTTCTGATTCCAGATGGCGTTGGCCACCGTCGGCGCCTGGTTGGGCACGCCCACCGCGCTCACCGTCACCGTGAACACGTCGGACACCGAACCGCCCCGACCGTCCGACGCCGTGACCGTCACCGAGGCCGTGCCCGCGGCCACCCCGGTCACCGTCACCGTCGACGACGAGGCCGCCAACGACACCGAGGCCACCGCCGAGTCCGACGACGACACCGCGTACGTCAGCGAATCCCCGTCGGCGTCGGCGAACACCGCGGCACCGGCGGCCTCCAACGCCACCGACACCGACGACCCCGCGTCAACCGACTGGTCGACAATGGCCGACGCCACCGTCGGCGCCCGGTTGGCGCCGTACACGCTGACGTCGAACGTCACCAGCGCGGCGTCGCCGTCGGCGTCGATCGCCACCAGCGAGAACGGCGTGCGGTCCAGCGTCACCGTGGGCGTGCCCCCAATGGTCAGGCCCACCGGATCGAAGCGCAGACCGTCGGGCAGCACCGGGGTGAGCCCGTACCAGTAGGGCTCGTTGCCGCCGGTGGCCGAGGGCAGCGACACCTTGGGCAACGCGGTGTTCACCGCCACCTGGATGTCGGCCACAGTGCCGTCGAACCGGGGGGCGTTGTCGTCGTTGACCTCGATGGTGAACGTCAGGGAGCTCTCGTCCACCGCACCGGTGGCGGAGTCCGAGTCGGACACCGTGAAGGTATAGGTCGCCGATGCCACCGTGGTGCTGGGCGTGCCCGACAGCTCGCGGGTGGCCTCGTCGTACGACAGACCTGACGGCAGCGCCGGGCTGATCCGGTAGCCGAGGTCGCCGTTGCCGCCGGTGGCCGCAGGCAGCGTCACCGGCCTCATGGCCACGCCCCGGATCAGGGCCAGCGCCTCGATCCGGGCGTCGGGGCCGAAGCCGGGCACCGAGGCGGCCTCGATGGTCACCCCGAAGCTCAGCGTGTCGGCGTCGTCGGCGCCGGTGGACGGATCCTCGTCGGCCACCGTCAACGTCCAGGTGCCCGAGGCCGCCGCGGTCGGCGTCCCGGCCAGCGTCCGGGTGGCCGGGTCGAATCGCAGGCCGGCGGGAGCCTCCGGGGTCAACTCGTAGGTCAGCACCCCGTTGCCGCCGGTGGCGCCGGACAACGCCAACGACACCGGCTCGCCCACCAGCCACAACTGGGCCTCGGGCGCGCCCTGTGAGAACACCGGGGCGGTGTCGGCCACCGGCGTACCGGTGATCGCGCCCGCAGGCCCGGCCCCCGAAGCGTTCACGGCCCGGATCTCCACGTCGTGGCTCACGCCCAGCGTCAACGAGCCCACCGTCGCCTCGGAGGTGGCCGCCGAACTCGACGCCACCGCGGTCCACGGTCCGAAGGCGCCCCCGGCGGGCCGCACCCGGTACTCGTAGCCGGTCACGGTGTCGTCACCCAGCGCCGTCCACGACACCACCAGCGCGGGGCCGTAGCCCAGGGCCGCCAGCCCGGTGGGGGCCGCCGGTCGGGGCACCCCCACCTCGCCGGCGAACCTCAGCGTGGCCCAGTCGGGATCCTCGGTGTCGGCGTCCACCACACTCCACACGAACTCCGCGGAGGCGGTGCGGGCGGTGGGCGTGCCCGAGATGGTGCGGGTGGCCAGATCCAGGCTCAGACCGTCGGGCAGGGTGCCCAACAGCGAGTAGGTCAGCCCACCGTTGCCCCCGCTCGCCGCGGGCAGCACCAACGACACCGGATCGGCGGCCACCCACCGCTGGGCCGCCACGCCGGCGGCAAAGGCCGGGGAGGTGTCGGCGGCGTCCACCGTGATGGAGACGGCCACCGAATCGGTGTCGGTGTCGGCGGTGTTGGTGTCGCCGTCCGACACAACGTAGGTCAACGCCACCGTCGGGGCAGCGGCCGTCGGGGTGCCCGACAGGGTGCGGGTCTGCGGGTCGAAGGACAGTCCGGCGGGCAGGGCCCCCACCACGGCGTGGGTCACCGAGAAGTTGCCGCCGGTGCCCTCGGGGAGCACGACGGGCGTGATGGCCGTGCCCTGGTGGTACACCAGCGCACGCGCTCCGGTCTCACCGGCGGCGAAGGCGGGCGCCGCGTCGAAGGGGGTGCCGGTGGCCGACCCGGCCGTCCCGGAGCCCACGCCGTTCACGGCCCGGACCTCCACGTCGTAGCTCTCGCCGTTGGTCAGTCCGCCCAGCACCCACGAGGTGGTGGTGGCATCGGCGGGCGACAACGCCGTCCAGGCGCCCCAGGCGGCGTCGCCGGTCTTGCGGCGGCGCAGCTCGAAGCCGGTGGGGTCGGTGTTGGTGACCTGCGGCCACGACAACTCCAGTTGGGCGTACTCGGCCACGGCGCTAAGCACCAGGGCGTCGGGCGCCTCGGCCTGAGGCGTGGCCGTCACCTCCGGCGAGGCCGGACCGGTCCCCACCGCGTTGACCGCCCGAATCTGGAACCCGTGGGTCGTGTCGTTGAGGAGCGCCAGCACGGTGTGGGTCACGGTGTTCACGTCGGACCCTTCGATGGCGGTCCAGTCGACCCACGGGGCGGTGCCCAGACGTCGGCGGATCTCCCACCGGGTGATCTCGCTGACGCCCGACGGCGCGGTCCACGCCAGGTGAACCCGAGCGTCGGCCCCGGTGGCGGTCAATCCGATCGGGGCCCCCGGCGCAGCCGCGGTGGGGGTGGCGGTGGCCGCCGTCGAGGCCGGACCCTCGCCGATGCTGTTCACCGCTCGAATCTGGAAGCGGTGCTCCACCCCGTTGACCAAACCGGTCACCGTGAACGACAGGTCGGCCTCGGTGACCCCGCTCAGCGCGGTCCACTGCCCGTAGCCCGCGGTGCCGGCGGCGTAGCGAAGCTGATAGCCGGTCACCTCGGGATCGTCGGCGTCGGGCGCGGCCCAGCTCACCACCACCTGGGTGTCACCGGCCGCGGTGGTCACCCCGGTGACCGCCGCGGGGGCCACGGCATCGGCGGCCTGCGGCGTGGCCGAGACCACCCCCGACGCCGCGCCGGCCCCCAGACCGTTCACGGCCCGGAGCTGGAACCGGTACGTGGTGCCGTTGACCAGGCCGACCACGGTGTGGGAGGTGGCCGGGGCGTTGGCCACCGCCGTCTGCCACGGGCCGAAGGCGCCCACGCCGGTGGCCTGGCGGTACTCCCACGGGCCGATGCTGGCGTCAACGGGATCGGTCCACGTCAGGGTGACCGACCCGTCGCCCGCCTCGGCGGCCAACCCGGTGGGAGTGGCCGGGAGGTACTGGGCCAAACCGGCGGTCACCGACGACGGGGTACCCAGGCCCAGCGGGTTCTCCCCCCGCACCTGGAACTCGTTGATGGTCGATCCCCCGAGTTGCGACGCCGGGATGATCACGCTGCCGCTGGTGGCACCGGCCACGGTCACCCACTCGGTCCAAGCGCCGGGGGCGAGGGCCGGATCGGCCGACACCGGCCGACGCCGCCACTGTCTGCTGTTCACCCCGTAGACCAACAACTGCTCCAGGGGATCGTCCCACGAGAGGGTGATCGAGTCGTCGGTGGCGGTGGCCCGCAGACCGGGCACCCCTTCGGGCACGCCGTGGGTCACGATGCGCACGGTGATGGTGCCGGTGTCGCCGTCGGCGTCGGAGGCCGTGAGGGTGTGGATGGTCGTCGCGACCTCAGTGGGCACCCCGTCGATGTTCCGGGTGGCGGGAAAGAACTCGAGTCCCCGACCGATGGCGGGCGTGAGCGAATAGGTGATCGGCGCCCGGCCCCCCTTGGCCTCCCGCAGGGTGGTCACCGTGCCCGCACCCAGGGGGAAGCCCACGAGGATCTCGTCCCCGTCGAACGCGGGAGCGGCGTTCACCGGAGTGGCCGTCGCCTCGTTGGAGGGCGATACGAAGACCCACACCGGCAAGCCATCGACAACTTCTGCGCCCCCGGCAAAGCGAACCTGGAACGTGTGGGCGGTGTCATTCACCAGCCCGTCCACGGTGGTGCTGTCGGTACGGAAATCCGAGTCGGGCAAAGTCGCCCACGCTCCGTAGCCGCTGCCGTCGTCCACCCGGTACTGCCAAATCCCCACGGGCCCGACGGACAGGGTCCAGTTGAGCGTGACGGTCCCATCACCGGCTACGGCCGTCAGCGTCACCGGCGGGGTCACCGACACCCAGGGGGACGCCTCGGCGGCCACCGTGCCCGCCACCCCCCGGATGCGGATCTGGTTCTCGAAGCCCGCGGCAAAGTGGGTGCGCACCGCGCTGGATGCGGACCCCGGAGCCAGGTCCCTCCACACGGTCTCCTGATACGAATAGCCGAAGGGCTCGGGAACGACGAACCCTCCCGTCGGCCGGAGGCTCCGGTGCTGGTACTGCCAGGTGGTCACCCCCGTCGCGTCGGTGGGGTCCCAGGCGATGGTGGCGTGACTGTTGCGGTCCGATCCCTCGATCAAGGTGATGGTCGGCCCGCTGAGTTGGGGCGCGGCCCTGAGGCCCTCCGAAGCGGGGCCCGCGCCGTTGGCCCCCACCGCCCGGACCTTCACCCGGTACACCACGCCCGGCCCGTACGTCAGGCCGGACACTGTGGTCGAGGTGGCCGAGGCCGACCCGGCCGAGGACCACGGGCCGTAGGCGGCCCCGCCGTTGCCGTCGTCGAGGCCCCAGGCCCACTGCCAGTCGGTGGCCGACTCGCTGCCCGCGGGCAGGGTCCAGCTCACCGTGACGCTCCCCGGTGCGGACACCGCCGTGACCGAGGGGGCCTCGGGGACGGCGCTGGGCGCAACCGCCACCGTGGCCGACGCCCCCGGCGTGGTGCCATCGGTGCTGCGCACCTCGGCGGCGTAGGAGGTGCCGTTGACCAACCCGTCGACGGAGTGCCGGTTGGTCGATTGGTTGGCGCCCGCGATGTCGGTCCACGCCCCGGGCGTGGCCCCCGCCGGGGTCACCCGGTACTGCCAGCCGGTGATCCGGGGGTCGGCGGAGCGATCCCAGCTCAGCACGGCCAGGCCGTTGCCCGCCTCGGCCGTCAACCCGGTTGGCGCGGCCAGCCCGCCCTGGGGCTGGGCGAACACCCAACCGGAGGGGCTGCCGTCACCGCCGGGGCTGCGGGAGATCAGGCGGAACTCGTAACCGGTGCCATTGGTCAAACCGGCGATGGTGGCCGTCACCCGACCGGCGGCCGTGGTGGGGCTGATGGCCACCGGTGTCCCCGCGGCGGCCCCCACCGTGCGGTACTCGGCCAGCCAGGTGACCGCGGGATCGTCGGCGGCGTCCCAGGTCAAGGTCACCTGACCGTCGCCGGCGGCCGCCACCACGTTGGTGGCCGCCGGCTTGGACCCGTACCGCAGCACAAAGGTGAGCGATGACGACTGGCCGAGCGGGTCGGTGGCCGTGTAGGTGAGGGTCAACGCCGCGAACGACGCGGTGGGCACGCCGCTCAGGGTGCGGGTGGCGGCATCGAAGCTGACGCCGCCGGGCAGGGCGGGCGACACCGCGTAGGTCACGGTGCCGTTGCCCCCGGTGGCCTCGGGCAGCACCACCGCGTTGTCGTCGGTGGCCGCCGGGTAGAACCACTGGTCGGCCACCGTCTGGGCGCCGAACGACGGCAGGCTCCGCAGCCGGGTGGTGAGGTGGAAGGTCACGTAGTCGCGGTCGGTGTTGCCGGTACGGGCGTACAGGCGGTAGCTGGTGCGGTCGGTGGCGACGGTCGGGCTGCCGGTGATCTTGGGCGCGTTGGTGTCGCCCGGATTCACGGTGGCGCCCGACAGGGTCAAGCCCGCGGGCAGCGCGGGATGCACCCGATAGGTGAGGGCGTCGGTGCCGTTGGCCGCCGCGGGCAGGGTGATGTCGGCGGTCTGGTCGTCGAACACCTCGGCGTCGGGACCGGTGGCGCTGCCGAAGTTCCAGTTGTCCAGGGTGATGGTGAGCCTGAGCCGATTGCGGTCGTAGTCCCCGTCCTCGTCGGTGGCGTACACCCAATGGGTCGTTCGGGGCTGCGGCCAACGAGCCGGGCCCCGCAATTGGGGATTGCCGTTGTTGATCAGGGGATGGCTCCACAGGTACATACCCTCGGGCAGGGCCGGATCCACGTGGTACCGCAAATCCCCGTTACCGCCATGGGCAACGCTCAACCAGAGTCTGACCTCTTGTCCCACTGCGTAGGTGAAACTGGTGGGTGGGCTCACCCCGAAATCGGGCGCGGTGTCCTCGGTCACCTCCAGGGTGAAGGTGAGCGACACGGTGTCGGGCACCTGCCGCACGGCGTGGTCGGTGGCCGAGTAGGTGTAGGTGGTCTCGGCCACCCACGCGGTGGGGGTACCCGAGATGGTCCGGGCGGTGGCGTCGAAGGTCATGCCCGCGGGCAGGGCCGGGGTCAGCGTGTAGGTCAACGGCGCGTCGCCCCCGGTGGCCTCGGGCAGGGTCACGGTGGTGAACGGGTTGTTCTCGTGGTGGGTGATGTCGGCGATGGTGGCCGTGCCGAACGACGGCGCCGGGTTGGCCAGCACCTCGATCTTCACCACCAGATCGTCGGCCGAGCTGTCGGCGGGGGGAGGTGGTTCCACCGCCTCGGCGGCCGCCGAGACCGCCCCCGGTGGGATGACCGGGCGGTTCTTGTAGGATTCCTGGAAGGCCCGAATGGTCACCTCGGCGGCCGCCGTCACCGTGGTGGGCGAACCCACCAGCTTGAGCGGCCGGTTGGCCTGGGTGGCGGTGTCGTAGCCGCCCGCGACGGCCAGGCCCGCCGGCAGCGTGCCCGACACCAACGCGTAGGTGACGGCCCCGTCGCCGCCGGTCGGCTGGGGCAGCGTGACGTCCACGGTGTCGCCCACCTTGAACGTCTGGTCGGGGGCCCGCTCCACGCCGAACCGGAAGCCGGACGCCTGCACGGTGAGCAGCCACTCCAGCGTGGCGGTGTCGCCGTCGGCGTCGGTCACGGTGACGACCATCGCCGTGCGGGGTTGGGCAGAGGTGGGGGTGCCGGACAGGGTCAGCGTGACCGGATCGAAGCTCAACCCCATGGGCACGCCGGTCGCGGTGTAGGTGAGCGCGCCGTTGCCGCCGGTGGCCGGGGCGATGGTGACCGGGTTGATCCGCCAGTCCTGCAGGAAGGTGCGCCGGGCGGGCGGGGAGGTGAACGCCGGCGAGGTGTCTGCGGCCACCCCGATCACAAACGAGATCTCGGCCGAGTCGGGGTCGGTCGGGTCGGCGTCGGTGGCGGTGTAGGTGAACGTCGCCGGGGCGGCCACCGCGGTGGGGGTGCCCGAGATGGTGCGGGCCGCCGCGTCGAAGGCCAGCCCCGCGGGCAGCGCGGGCGACACCGCATAGGTCGGCGGGCCGTCACCCCCCGACGCCGCGGGCAGGGTCACCGTGGTCATGGCCACCCCGTCGGTCAGCTCCAGGTCGGCGATGCCGGTTCCGGGTGCGAACGCCGGGGCGGTGTCGCCGGCGGCCACCACCTTGACGGTGAAGTCCAGCGACGCCGAGTCGGGGCCGGTCACATCGGCGTCGGTGGCGGTGTAGGTGTAGGTGGCCACCGCGGCCGCCGCCGTCGGGGTGCCCGAGATGGTGCGGGCCGCGGCGTCGAAGGTCAGCCCCGCGGGCAGCGCGGGCGACATCGCGTACGTAACGGTGCCGTTGCCCCCGTCAGCCGCGGGCAGGGTGACCGGGGTCGCCGACTGCCCGGCGGCGAACACCAGGGCGTCGATCCTGGTGTCGCCGAAGTCGGGCGCCGTGTCCTCCAGCACCTCCAGGGCGAAGGTCAGCGTGCCGTGGTCGTCGGTGGCGTTGTCGGCGTCCACCGCGGTCAGGGTGTAGGTGGCCTGGGGCGTGGCCTCACTGGCGACCCCGACGATCTCCGCGGTGTCGGGATCCAGCCGCAGGCCCGCGGGCAGGGCGGGCGCGATGGTGTAGGTGACGGCCCCGTCGCCCCCGGTGGCCCGGGGCAACGCCACCGGGTCGGTGTCCTGCAGGGCGAACAGCACCACGTCGTCGGCGGTGGGGCCGGGGAACGAGGTGGGTGTGTCGCGAAACGCGGTCACCACGATCCGCAACGACTCGGCCGCGTTCAGCGAGTTGCTGCTGGTGGCGGTGTACACCACCGTGGTGGTGCCCGGAGCGGCGGCGCGGCCCGACAGGGTCCGGGTGACCGCGTCGAAGGTGAGGCCCGCGGGCAGCGGGGCCAAGCCGTAGGTGAAGGTGCCCTGCCCGGCCACCACCGGCGGCAGCGTCACCGAGCCGTCCACGTGTTGTTCGAGGTACACGTCGGCCACCTCGGGCAACTCGGGCACCGCCGAGGAGCGGATGGGAACCACCGTGACCTCGGCGGGCGATCCGGGCGAACCGCCGGACACCCCCCGCACCCACACCCGGTAGCTGGTGCCGTTGACGAGGCCGGTGAAGGTGTGGGACCGCGCCGCGGCCGCCAGCGGCAGCCACGCCCCCGGCTCCGCCCCGGAGGCGGCAATGCGCACGTCCCAGGCGTCGAACGCCGACCCGGAGGGCGCGCCCCACTGCAGCACCGCCTGCTGATCGCCCGCGGTGGCGGTGACGTTGGCCGGCTGATCGACCGGCGGGGCGGGGGTCACGGTCACCTCGGTGGAGGAGCGACCCAGGAAATCGGTGTGGCGGGGCCGCACCCGGAAGGAGTACGCCGTGCCGTTGGTCAACCCGGTGATCACGTGGGCGCGGCTGGTGGCCACCGACCCGGCGATGTCGGTCCACGCCGCGGGCTCTTCGCCCCCCTTTATCCGGTACTGCCAGCCACTGATGGTGGCGTCCTCCTGACGGGGCCACGAGAGTTCCACCTGGCCGTCCCCGGCGGTGGCCTGCAGGGCCAAGGGCGCCGGGACGTTCACGACCGCGGACTCGACCCACGGGGACAAGTACTGCAATTCATCCGGATAGGAGTAATACGCGGATCGCATCCGGATTCGCACGGTCGACGGGCCGGCCCCGCTGGTGACGGCCAACGCCGTCGGCAGGACGACGCTGCCGATTTCTCTGTCCCGTGGTGATCCGAAAGTCCCATCCGGCTTCAGAATGTCCCCTGGACCTACGCCCTGATAGGAGCGGCCATCAATGGAAATGTGGATGAGGTAAATTCCGAACTCCCACCGGTTGCTGGGCGGGGTCGGTTGGGGCTGGCCGGGGGGGGCGGGGACGGGCTCCTTGGGGTGTCGCAGCACCGGATCCCAGCTCACGTGAACCTCTTGGCCCACGATCTCGGCCGTCACGCCGGTGAGGGGTGCGAGCTGATCCAACGGGGTGGCCGCCCAGGGCCCGCTCTGGGGACCGACCCCGGCGCGATTGCGAGCCCGTATCCACACCTGTTGCTCGGTGCCCGCGGTCACCGCGGTGATGAACGCGGTGAGCTTGCCGGTCACCGGGTCGACGACGGGGTCGACGGTCACCCACGACGAAACGGTTTGCAGGTCGCTGATGGCCACCTCGTAGGAGGTGGCGCCTTCGGTGGCGTCCCACTCCAGGTAGACGGCGTTGTAGGAGGGCAGGGCCTTGATGCCGGTGACCATGGCGGGGGCGGGAACCCCGGCGATGCTGGTCCACTCGGTGGCCTCGCCGTTGGTCGGCCCGTTGAGGCCCCGGAGCTGAATCTCGGTGCCGTCGGGCACGGCCGACTCGGCCAGGGCGAACGACGTGGTGGTGGCGTCGGAGCCGGGGACGGCTTGCCACGTGGGGGTCTCGCTCTGGTTCTGCCGCAGGCGGTACTGATAGCCGGTGAGGGTGGTGTTGGTGGGGGCCGTCCATCCCACGGTCACCGACGTCTCGGCCCAGGTGAAGGTCAGGTCGGTGGGGGCCGTCGGTGTTCCCAGATGAATGAACACGGCTTCGGATGCAATGCCCTCGCCGCCCGACGTGAAGAAATCCGGCAGGGAGTTCATGCCCCGGACCTGCACCCCGTACAGCGTGCCGGGGGTGAGCCCGGTCAGGGTGTGGCTGGTGGTGTCGGCGGTGCTGCCGGGAATGGTGGTCCACTCCCCCCAGTCGGCGCCGTTGATCTGCACCCGGTACTGCCAGTAGGTGGCCACGTTGACTCCTCGAAAGAGGGCCGGGGTCCAGCTCATGGCGATGGTGGTGCCGCTCTCGGTGGCGGTGAACGGTGATGGCTGTTGCGGGGCCCACAGATCGGTGAACGCCACCGGGTCCGACCACGGACTCTGGATGTTCGCCCGCACGTACGACCGGACGGAGAACTCGTAGGTCGTGCCGAAGTCCAAGTCCTCATTCGACGGCAGGAACCGCAGAAGGAACCGGGTGTATCGGTCGGACGTGGAGGTCCTGCTGTCCGCCGGTCTCGGGTTCGACCACGCCTTGCCCTGCTCCCGCACCCGGTACTGCCAGGACTGGATGCCCTCGTTGTCCGGCGCCGTCCATGAGGCGAGAAGGTTCGACCCGAAGAATCCGGTGACCCGGGTCACCACCGGCTTTTCCGGAGGGCCGGTGACGAAGGCCCGTCGGGCATTGGAGCTCGACAGCGGGCCGGTGGCGTCCACCGACCGCACCTGGAAGGTGTGGCCCGTCTTGGTGGTGAGATTGCCGGCCACCGCCGAGATGTCGGAGGCGTCGCTGTCGGGCACGTCCTGCCAGGCGGTGTAGTGCCCGCCGTCGGGCGCGGAGCGGTACTGGTAACCGGTGACGCCGGGTTTTTGCGCCTGATTCCACAGGAGCAGGACCGAAGTACCGCTCAACAACGTGACCGACGTGAGGTTCACCGGGGCGTTCACACTCCGGGGCATGGCGGTGGCGGCGGTGCTCTCCGGGCCCACGCCCGCGTCGCTGATCCACGCCCGCACCTGGATCTGGTACTCCGTCTCGTTGGTGAGGCCGGTGATCTGGCCGGTGCGGGAGGTGTCGGCGCCCAGGAGGGCCCAGCCGCTCCAGGTGGCGGTGCCCGTTTGGCGGTGGCGTTGCTGCCACCGAACCACCCCGGCGGTGTCGGGGTAGTCCCAGTGCAGGGTGATCGACCCCGGGGTCGTGTCCACGCTGGTGCGCACGTCGGTGGGGGCCACCGGAGCGGCCACGGGGGTGGTCGTGGCCGACGCCGATGCCAGGCCGTTGCCGGTCCGATTCACGGCCCGCACCTCGAACGTATGGACGGTGTCGGGGGTGAGCCCGCCCACCACGGCCGTGGTGGTGGTGCCGTCGCTGCCCGTCACCTCGGTCCATTGGCCGTAGGCCCCTTCGCCCGACTGGTAGCGGTACTGGTAACTCGACACGATGGAGGTGGCGGGCGCCGTCCAGGTGAGCGTCACCTTGCCTCCGCTGTGGGGGGCGGCCACCAGGTCGGTGGGCGCGGTGGGGACGCCGGCCGGTGCCGAGGTGACCACCGTCGACCAATCGCTGTTGAAGTGCCGGTTCACCCGGTAGCGCACCCGGAGGTCGTAGGTGTTGGCGTCGGACACGTGGGTGGAGTCGAGCACGTAGGCCGTGGTGGTCGGACCGCTGGAGGGCACGTTCACCGTCGACCAGGTGGTCTGTCCCGATTCTCGCAGACCCACCTCCCAGCGTTCGATCGTGGTGTAGGCGGGCGCGTCCCACCCCAGGGCCACCTGGCCCGCGCTGGCGACGGCGGTCAGACCTGTGGGCGTGGGGGGCGGGCCCAACACTGTGACGGTGGCCAGAGAAGTCGAGAACGAAGGTCCGCGGCTGTCCACCGCCCGCAGGCGGAAGGCGTAGCTCTGGTCGGCGGTGAGGCCGGTCACGTCATGGAACTTGGTGGTGGTGCTGTCGCCCGGAATGTCGATCCAGTCGCCCAGCGTCGACCGGTCCGCGCCCACCCGGTACTGGTGGGTGACCACCGAGAAGGGCTCGTTCCAGCTCAGCCGCACCGTGTTGGGGGCCACGGGAGTGGTGGAGAGACCCCTGGGCCCGAGAGGGACTAGCGCGTGGGTGATGGTGAACACGGCCGTGGGGTCGCTGGCCCCCGAGGTGTTGACCGCCCGGAACTGATAGTCGATGACGACATCGTTCAGGTATCCGGGCAGCGACAGGACGTGCTCACCCGCGGCAGCGTTGGAGAACGTGAACCACTCTTCCCAGGGGCCGTCCACCTTGCGGCGCCGGACCTGAAACTCGGTGGTGGCCGCCAGCGGATCCCAGTAGATCTTGGCCGATCCGAACGACGGCTCCAGGGCAATGCCGGTGGGGGTGGCGGGCACACCTAGCGGGGTCACCGAAACGGAGCGGGCGGCACCGGTGCCGAACGGGTTCACCGCCCGCAGCCGAATGGTGGTGGGGGTGTTGTTGGTCAGGCCGCTGACCCGTACCGAGCGGGTGTCGCCGTTGGAGGTGAACGCAACCCAGGCACTGCTCGTTTCCCCCTCGGCCTGGTACTGGTACTGCCACCCGGTGATGGCGTTGCCCGACGGCCCGGTCCAGGACACGTCGGCGGCCCCGTCACGGGCGATGGCGGTCACGCCGGTGGGGGCCGGCGGCGTCTGGCCCGGCATGGTTGCGGCCGGCGTGCTGGGTTGGCTGGACACACCGCTGCGCACGTAGCGAACCCGGAAAGTGTACGACGTGAAGTTGCTCAGACCGGTCACCGTGTGGCTGGTGGTGGTGGCCGAGCTGTTGGGCACGTCGGCCCACGGGGTGTAGCTCTGGGTGCTGCGGTACTGGACCTGCCAGGTGCTTATGTCGCTGTCGGACGGGTCGGTCCAGTTCAGGGTGACTCGCCCGTCGCCGGGGGTGGCCGTCAGGCCGGTGGGGGCCGCCGGGGTGGACCCCTGCGCGGTGGCCGGGGCCACCATGAGCACGGTGGCCGCCATGGTGAAGGCCGTGGCCACCGCCAGCAGGCGAAAGCCGCCGCCCCGCCGCCGTTCTGGTTGAGCATGGGAACCCCGAAGAGCCCGGCTGGGGGCTTCTCCGACGCCACGTGGTCCCTGGGTTGTCGTCATGAGGGGGATACTAGAACCGTCACCCCGCGTGGTGCTCAAGCCAATCCAACAGATGGCGGCGGGCCTGGGCGGGCGTCAGGGGACCGGTGTCCATCCGCAGGCGACGGAGTTCGGCGGTGGCGGCCCCGACCACCGGACCGGGCTCCAGCCCCAGCGCCGCCATGATCTCGGTCCCGCCCAGCACCGGCGGCCCACCCAAGTCGGGTTCGGATCGCACCAGGGCCTCCACCTCCCCCTGCAGGCCGCGGGCCCCGGCGGCCACGGCCACCGCTACCGCCTGGTCGAGGTGGGGGCCCGCGTTCACCACCCAGCGTCGCAATTCGGGCAGGGTCCGGGGGGGATTGTCCACCGCTGCCCGGGCGGCCTCCACCACTGCGGCCACCGCCCGGGCCGTGGCGGAGGTGGCCCGCCGCTCCGCCAGGGCGGCCCGCACCTCATCGGGGGAGCCGGCGTCGAGCAACAGGGCGGCGAGGCGGGCCACCGGATCGTCGATTACTCCTTGGAGGCGGGCCAGGGCGGCCGCGTCGTCGCCCACCGGGCCGAGAACCCGTTCGGCCAGGCCGGTTCGGAACAGCAGGGCGAATCCCGGCCCCGGATCGGGCAGGGCCAGCAGGCGGTCGAGTTCGTCGCGGATCCGCTCGTCGGCCACGATTCTCAGCCGGTCGGCCATGGCGGCCATGGCGTCCACCAGCGACGGTTCTGCGGCCATCTGCAACTGGGCCAGGAAGCGGGCGGCCCGCAGCATCCGCAGGGGGTCGTCACGGAAGGTCTCAGCCGGGTCCAAGGGGGTGCGCAGCAAGCGGGCGGCCAGGTCGGCGGCCCCGCCGAAGGGATCGACCAGCGCCCCGGCGGGCAACTCCACGGCCATGGCGTTGATGGTGAAGTCCCGGCGGGACAAATCGGCGTCGATGGCGTCGGAGAAGTCCACTTCGGGCTTGCGGGAGCCGGGGTGATACCGCTCCCGGCGGTGGGTGGTGATCTCCACCCGCCGGTCGCCTCGCCGGGCCCCCACGGTGCCGAACCGCTCGCCCTGGGTCCACAGCGTGTCGGCCCAGCCCTCCAGGATCGCCTTGACCGCGTCCGGTTGGGCGTCGGTGGTGAAGTCCAAGTCGGCGGTGGTGTCCAACGCCGACCCCACCAGGGCGTCGCGCACCACCCCGCCCACCAGGTAGAGCCGGTAACCGGCGGCGGCAAACCGCTCGGCCAGATCGCCCGCCTCGCGGCGAATGGGATCCAGGTTGTCGAGGTTGCTCACGGCAACAACTGGGCGGCCGCCACCACCTCGGCCCCCGGACCGCCGCCGGTGGCGGGCTCCGGCCGGTAACTCACTCCGGCCAGGGTGGCCACCGCGGCGGCCGCGCCGTCGCCCAGGGCGTCGAGGTCGTAACCGCCCTCCAGGAAGGCGACGCACCGGCCCGGCGGCACCACCGCGATGATGGCCTCGGTCAGGTCGGCGAAGTCCCCGGCGGACAGGCCCAGGCTGGTCAGCGGGTCGGCCCGGTGGGCGTCGAAGCCGGCCGACAGCACCAGCCAGTCGGGGGCGAACGCCTCCACCGCGGGCAGGACCGCATCGTCCCAGCCCCGGCGGTAGACGTCCCCGGTGGCCCCCGTGGGCATGGGCAGGTTGACGGTGGCGCCCAGGCCCCCGCCTGCACCCCGTTCCGACAGGGCGCCGGTGCCCGGATAGAAGGGGTACTGATGCCACGACACGTACATCACCCGGTCGTCCTCCCAGAAGGCATCCTGGGTGCCGTTGCCGTGGTGGGCGTCGTAGTCCACCACCAGCACCCGCTCGCCCCGATCGGCCAGGGCCGCGGCGCACACCGCCGCGTTGTTGTACAGACAGAACCCCATGGACCGGGTGGGGGTGGCGTGGTGGCCCGGCGGGCGCACGGCGCAGAACGCGGCGTTGGCGGTGCCCGCCTCCAGCCCCCCGATGGCGGCCAATCCCGCCCCGGCGGCCAGCCGGGCCGCGGTCTCCGACTCGGCGGCCAGCACGGTGTCGGGGTCCAACCGACCGCCGCCCGCCTGCGCCACCCGGCGCACCCCGTCGAGCACCGACGGGTGGTGGACGGCCAGCAGCTCGGCGTCGGTGGCCATGCGGGGTTCGGTCGGAACCAGGGCGTCGCCCAGGCCCGCCCGGCGCACCCCCTCGATCACCGCACCCAGGCGGGCCGGTCGCTCCGGGTGGGAACGACCGGTGTCATGGTCGAGAAACCGCTCATCGGTGATCCACAGAACCGACACCGCCCCACGGTACTCCCGCCGGGTTGCGCCGGGGGCCGGGATTCCGGCGATCGACCACGACCACTACCCTCCACTGGTGATGCGGCGGCGACGGCCCCCACCAGCCGGGAAAGGCGGCCGGCGAACCACGAGGCTCCTCCGGCTTCTGGTCGGAGGGGTGGCGCTGACCGCGTTCGGGGTCCTGGCCCCCGCCGCCGTCGCGCAGAACGGCACCGGCCCTGCCGGGCCCTCGGACTCCGCCGACCAGCAAGCAGCATCCTTTGAGCTGGTGAGCCAGGACGTGTGGATCGCCGACGGGGACTCCTTCCTCGTGGCCTTCCGCCTCCGGAACGCCCCGGCCGACGCCACAGTGGACGTGAGCATCGGGGGGCCCATCCGATCCCGCTCCGCCTTCCTGGATCGGGTGGCCGAGCCCGCCACCGGGCTGGTGTTGCACCACGTCTCCCGACTGGCCGTACCCGAACCCGACGCCACCGGGGTGGTAGCCCTGCCCATCGCCACCGGCAGCGAGGACACGACCGCCGACGGAACCGACGGGCTGTGGCTCCCCCTCCCCGCCGAGGGGGTGTACCCCGTGAGCCTGGTGCTGCGGGGCCCGGCGGGCGACCGGCTCGACGCCGTCCACACCTTTGTCGTCCGCACCCCCCCGCCGGACGTCGACCAACCCCCCCTCCTGGTGAGCACCGTGCTCTCGGTGAGCGGCCCGCCGGTGGTGGATGCCGGGGGCGAGGTGGACCTCGGGCCGACGGGCCCGCGCCTGCAGATGCTGGCCGACGTGCTCGACCCCCGGGTGCGCCCCCTGGCCACCGCCACGGTGGCGCTCGATCCCCACCTCATCGACGCCCTGGCCATCAGCCCGCGGCCCGAGCACGCCCAACTGCTGGCCCGCCTCCAGCAGGCCACCATCAACCAACCCCTCACCGCCACCCCCTACGTGCCCCTGGACAGCGACGCCTGGATCGAACAGGACCTCAGCCTGCAGATCGGCTGGCAGATCGAAGCGGGGGCCGCCGCGCTGGACGAGCATCTGGGCGCCCGGCCCGATCCCGCCACCATGGTGCTCACCTCGTCGGCCTCGGCGGAGTTGCTCCAGCGGCTGCAACGGGAGGGCGTGGAGTTGGTGCTGGTGCCCGAGGGGCTGCTCGATCCGGCCGATGAGCCCACCAGCACGGCGGCCCGCACGTCGTTCCTGCTGCCCACCCTCGACGAGCCCCTGGCCGCGGTGGCCATCGACGCCGGCGCCACCGCCCACTTCGACCGGGAAGCCCACCCGGAGGTGGCCCCCTACCTGGTGCTGGCCGACCTGGCCGTGCGCTGGTTCGAGGATCCCCTCCAACTCCGGGGCATCGTGGTGGCCCCGCCCCTGGAGGCCCCCACCGGCGCCGCCGGAGTGGGCGTGCTGCTGGACGAGATCGCCACCGCCCCCATCCTGGCGGGCGTCGATCCGTCGGCCATTGTGGAGGGCCTGACCCCCACCACCGTGCGAGCGGTGCGCGCCGGCGACCCGAACGGCTTCGGTGAGGACTACCAGGCCGCGCTGAGCGACGGGCAGCGCATCGCCCGCTCGTACCAGAACATGGTGGACCCCATCGCCACGGTGGGGACCCCCGAGCGGCAGTTGATCGAGACCCTGGAGCGGGCCCTGTTGCTGTCGGGGGCCAACGGCCTGACCGAGACCCAACGGGACGCCTACCTGGCCGTCGGATCCCAGATCGTGCGCAACACGGTGGCCGCCATCCAACCGCCCAGCCGCCAGCGGATCACCCTGACCAGCCGGTCGGGCAGCATTCCCATGCTCATCCGCAACAGCCTCGACCACGACGTGATCGTGCGACTGGGGTTCAACAGCGACAAGCTGGACTTCCCCGAGGGCGCCTCCCTGCTGCGGCGGCTCTCACCCGGCATCAACGAGGTGCGGGTGCCGGTGCGGGCCAACACCTCGGGCGACGCCGTGTTGGAGATCAGCGTGGACTCCCCCACCGGTCTGGTGAAGCTGGGCGAATCCCAGCTCACCGTGCGGGCCACCTCGTTGTCGGGGGCCGGGGTGGGCATCGCCGCCGCCGCCCTGGCCATCCTGTTGCTGTGGTGGGCTCGCCACTGGTGGTCCCGCCGCGCCTCCCGTCCCGAACCGTCGTGACCAACGGGCGCCCCGCCCCGAACCGTCGTGACCAACGGGTGCCCCGGTCCCGAACCGTCGTGACCAACGGGCGCCTGCCCCTCCGAACCGCCCTCGGGCCTTTGCGAGTAGTGTCGGGTGATGACCGTTCGCATCGTCACCGACAGCTCCTGCGACCTCAGCGCCGCCGACATCGAGGACCACGCCATCACCGTGGTGCCCCTCACCATTCGCTTCGGCGACGAGGAGTTCACCGACGGTCAAGGGCTGACGGCCGAGGGCTTCTACCAGAAGATGGCCGCCAGCCCCGAGCTGCCCTCCACCGCCGCCCCCGCCCCCGGCGCCTTCGAGATGGTGTTCCGGGAGCTGGCCGACCAAGGCGCCGACGCCGTGGTGTGCGTCAACCTCTCGTTCGCCCTCTCGGCCACCGGGGAGTCGGCGTCGGCCGCGGCCCGAGCGGTGGACGGCGAGGTGGACGTGCGGGTGGTGGACTCCGGCAAGGTCTCGGTGGGTCTCGGCCTGATGGTTAAGGCGGCGGCCGCCGCGGCGGCCGCCGGGAGCAGCGCCGACGAGATCGTCGAGCAGCTCGCCCAGCTCAAGGACCGGGTGGTCATCTACGGCGCCCTCGACACCCTGGACAACCTGAAGAAGGGGGGGCGCATCGGCACCGCCCAGGCCCTGTTGGGCAGCGCCCTGTCCATCAAGCCCTGCGTGGACCTCACCTCCGGGGTGGTGGAGGAAGCGGGCAAGCAGCGCACCCGGGGCAAGGCCCGGGCCTGGCTGGCCAAACAGGTGGCCGACGCCGGTGAATTGGAGCACCTGGCCGTGGCCCACGGCGCCGCCGAGGACATCGACGCCTTCGTGGCCGCCCTGGGCGAAAACCCGGCCCAGAACCCCCTCACCGTGACCCTCATCGGCCCGGTGGTGGGCACCCACGCGGGCCCCGGGGTGATCGCCACCGCCATGGTGGCGGCCCGGTAAGTCCGTCTTGGCCCGCAGAAAACGCCATCGGTAACCTTCGGGCCGTGTCGGAGTTCCTCCGCGACTACCTGCTCGTCGTCCTGTTCCTCGCGCTGGCCGGCGCCTTGGTGTTCGGGATGTTGGGGCTCAGCAGTTTGCTGCGTCCGAACCGGGCCCAACCCCAGAAATACATCACCTACGAGAGCGGGGTCGACCCGGTGGGGCTGGGGTGGTCCCAGAGCAACATCCGCTACTACGTGTTCGCCCTGCTGTTCGTGATGTTCGACGTGGAGGCGGTGTTCATCTTCCCCTGGGCCACCCGATTGGAGGCCTACGGCACGTTCGGATTGGTGGAGATGGCCATCTTCATCTTCATCCTGGCCCTGGGCCTGGTGTACGCCTGGCGCAAGGGCGTCCTTCGGTGGATCTGAGGTAGAGCGTGGGACTGGTGGCCAGCGGCAAAGCGCCGAAACCCCTGACCAAGCTGCTGAACCTGGGGCGCAAGTACTCCATTTGGATGTACCAGTGGGGCCTGGCCTGCTGCGCCATCGAGATGGGCGCGGTGATCGGTTCCCCCCGCTACGACGTGATGCGCCTGGGCGTGATCCCGTTCCCGGCCAGCCCCCGCCAGGCCGACCTGGTGGTGGTGTCGGGCACGGTCACCGACAAGATGGCCCCGTCCATCCTCCGCCTGTACCAGCAAATGCCCGACCCCAAGTACGTGATCTCGATGGGTTCCTGCGCCAACTGCGGTGGTCCCTACTGGGACTCCTACTCGGTGACCAAGGGCGTGGACCAGATCATCCCGGTGGACGTGTACGTGCCCGGCTGTCCCCCCCGGCCCGAAGCGTTGCTGGAGGGCATCGTGCTGCTCCAGGAGCGCATCGGCAACGAAGACCCCGCTGTGCGGTGGCGAGGTGACCCCATTGTCGTCGACTGAAGCCGACACCACCGAGGCCGGGCCACCGCCCGACGAGCACCGGGAAGCCTGGGCGGCGCGGTTGGCCGACGCCCTGGGCGACGGGTACCTCGAGCACCACATCATCGGCGGCCAGGACCTGTGGGTGCGGGTGAGCCGGGAGTCGTGGGTGGACGCCGCCACCGCCGCCCGCGACCAACTGGGCTGCGCCTTCTTCGACTGGCTGTCGGCCATCGACTGGCTGCCGTCGCCCTACGGGCGGGACATGAACGCCCAGGAGGACGACCCCGAACCCCGGGCCGCCGAGCCCGTGGAGCAGGGCCACGCCGGCGGCGAGACCCGGTTCCAGATGGTGATGCGGCTCCACTCCATCACCGAGCACCGGGGCCTCACCATCAAGGCCGATCTGCCCGACGACGATTTGAGCATCGACACCCTGATCCCGGTGTTCGCCGGGGCCAATTGGCACGAGCGCGAGGCCTGGGAGATGTTCGGCATCCTCTTTCACGGGCACCCCGATCTGCGCCACCTCTATCTGCCCGGCGAGTTCGAGGGCAACCCGCTGCGCAAGGACTATCCCCTGCTGGCCCGCCGGGTGAAGCCCTGGCCGGGGATCGTGGACGTGGAGCTGTTCCCCGGCGAGGACAACGAGTGACCACCGTCGAGGCTTCCACTGCGCAAGCCCGAAGCGGTGGAGCGGCCGACCGCCAGCAGATGGCCTACGTGGCCACCCAGGCCGCCGACGCCCGCCTGAACGTGGAGATCGAGACCGAGGGCATGACCCTCAACATCGGTCCCCAGCACCCCGCCACCCACGGCACCCTGCGGCTGGTGGCCCGCCTCGACGGGGAGCAGGTGGTGGAGGCCGAGCCCATCATGGGCTACATGCACCGGGGCTACGAGAAGCTGGCCGAGGTCCGCACGTACCCCCAGGTGACCACCCTCATCAACCGCATCGACTGGTTGGGCAGCTTCGCCAACGAGGTGCCGTTCATCCTGGCCGCCGAGAAGCTCATGGAGGTGGAGGCCCCTCCTCGGGCCCAGTGGATTCGCACCGCCCTGTTCGAGCTGAGCCGCATCGCCAACATCACGCTGTTCCTGGGCGACATGGCCGTGCAGCTCGGGGCCATCACCCCGGTGTTCATGGCCTTCCGCGACCGGGAGTTCGTGCTGAACCAGATCGAGGCGGCCACCGGCGGGCGCTTCCATCCCAACTTCGACCGCATCGGCGGCATCAAGGACGACCTGCCCAAGGGTTGGATCGACGACACCAAACAGGCCATGGAGCGCATCCGGGACTTCTGCGACGAGTTCGAGGACCTGGTGCTGGGCAACGAGATCTTCGAGGCCCGCAGCCGGGGCATCGGCATCATTCCCCCCGCCGTCGGCTTGGCCTACGGGCTCTCCGGGGCCAACATCCGGGCCAGCGGCGTGGACTGGGATCTGCGCCGGGACGGCCACGAGGCGTTGGCCTACGACCAGGTGGACTGGAAGGTGTGGACGCATCCCGACGGTGACTCCTTCGCCCGCTACTGGGTGCGACTGCAGGAGACCCGGGAGGCCACCCACATCGTGGACCAACTGCTCGACGGCCTGCCGTCGGGACCGATCATGGCCAAGGTGCCCCGCATCATCAAGGTGCCCGCCGGGGAGGCCTACGCCGCCACCGAGAACCCGCTGGGGGAGATGGGCTACTACGTGGTCAGTAAGGGCGACCTGGTGCCGTTCCGGGTGAAGATCCGCTCGGCCAGCTTCTCCAACATCTCCATCACCCCCTGGCTGCTCAAGGGCGTGTACGTGCCCGACATCATCACCATCCTGGCCAGCCTGTATTTCATCCTCGGGGACATCGACCGATGACCGCGGCCGGGCCACTGGCGAGCGTGCTCGCCCTGGAGGTACCCTACTGGGTTTCGGCCATCATCAAGATGGGGGTGGTGGCCCTGGTGATCCCCACCGCCGCGCTGATGCTGGGGTACGTGTTCCTGCTAAAGATGATGAGCTTCATGCAGAGCCGGCTCGGTCCCATGGAGGCCGGCCCCTACGGCACCCTGCAGTTGCTGGCCGACGGGTTGAAGTTCCTCCAAAAGGAGGACATCTTCCCGGCCAAGGCCGACCGCACGGTGTTCGCCCTGGCCCCCCTGGTGGTGCTGATCTCCACCTTCTTGATCTACGTGGTGATCCCCACCGGCCCCGACGCGGTGGTGGCCCAGCTCGACGTGGGCATCTTCTACGCCCTGGCCGTGTCGTCGCTGTCGGTGGTGGGGGTGCTGATGGCCGGTTGGGCCTCGGCCAACAAGTACGCCCTGTTGGGCGGGCTGCGGGCCGCGGGCCAGCTCATCGCCTACGAGTTGCCGCTGGTGCTGGCCGTGATGGGGGTGGTGATCCAGGCGGGCACGCTGGATCTGCAGAAGATCGTCACCGCCCAGGCCACCGGGGAGATCTTCGGCTGGGGCGGCATCGGCAACCCCTTCATCCTCACTCAGTTCGTGGGCTTCTTCATCTTCCTGGTGGCGGTGCAGGCCGAACTCACCCAGCCGCCGTTCGACATGCCGGTGGCCGAGTCGGAGATCGTGGGCGGCTACCAGGTGGAGTACACCGGGTTCCGCTTCCTGTTCTTCTTCATGGGCGAGTTCGGCACCGCCTTCGCCTTCGCCGCCCTGGCCTCGGTGCTGTTCCTGGGCGGCTGGGCCCTCCCGTGGGGCGACATCACCCACTGGGGGTTCAACATCGCCGGGCCGGCCATCATGCTGGTCAAGGTGCTGGCGGTGGCCGCGCTGATCTTCTGGTTCCGCTTCACCTACCCGCGCTTTCGGGAGGATCAGCTCCAGCGCATCGCCTGGAAGTTCTTGATTCCGTTGTCACTGGTCAACATTGTTGTCACCGGTGTGTTCAAGGTGATTCTGTAGGAGCTGCTCATGGCACTGGTACCAGGCTTGATCACGGGACTGAAGGTGACCGCCCGCACCATGGTGCGCACCCTGTTCGGCGACGGTCCCCCGGTGGTGCCCGCCCCCTCCAAGCACGCCCACACCGTGCAGTACCCCCACGTGAAGGAGATGCCCGCCGACCGGGCCCGGGGGGTGATCGCCCTCCACGAGGAGAACTGCACCGCCTGCATGCTGTGCGCCCGGGAGTGCCCCGACTGGTGCATCTACATCGAGGGCCACAAGTACCTGGCCCCGCCCCGGCGGGAGGGGGGCAAGCCCCGCCAGAAGAACGCCCTGGACCGCTTCGACATCGACTACAGCCTGTGCATGTACTGCGGGATCTGCGTGGAGGTGTGCCCGTTCGAGGCGCTGTTCTGGAGCCCCGAGTACGAGTACTCCGAGCCCCGCATCGCCGATCTGCTCCACGACAAGGAACGCCTCAGCGAGTGGATGGACACCGTGCCCGACTTCGAGCCCTACGAGGCCGGATCAGAACAAAAGGTGCTCAAGGTTCCCCGATGATCGCCGAGCACGTGGCCTTCGGGATCATCGCCGCGGTGATGGTGGCCTCGGCGTTGCGGGTGGTGACCACCCGCGACATCGTGCACGCCGCCCTGTACCTGGTGATCGTGCTGGCCGGGGTGGCCGCCCTGTTCCTGCTGGTGGGGGCCGAGTTCACCGGCATCACCCAGGTGCTCATCTACATCGGCGCGGTCATCGTGTTGTTCCTGTTCGGGATCATGCTCACCCGCACCGGCTTCACCCAGGACGACGAGGAGGCCGACCATCCCCGGCGGTTCCCGGCGGTGCTCACCGCCCTGTTGCTGTTGGCCGTGATGATCGGCGCGCTGGTGGACCGCTTCCAGGACGTGCGGCTGGACGCCAACCTCCCCGGCGGGCAGACCCCCCAAACCACCGCTCAGGTGTCCGACGAGTTGTTCTCCCAGTACATCGTGCCCTTCGAAGCGGTGTCGGTGCTGTTGTTGGCCGCCCTCATCGGCGCCATCGTCATCGCCCGCCGAGAGGAAGGCGGCTGATGTCAGCCCCCCGGAACCTCCCGTCCCCCATCGGGGAGCAACGCCCATGCTGTTGAACGAGATGCTGCTGTTGGGCGCGGTGCTGTTCTGCATCGGGGTCTACGGCGTGCTGGCCCGCCGCAACGGCGTGCTGATGCTCATGTCCATCGAGCTCATCCTCAACGCGGTGAACATCAACCTGGTGGCCTTCGGGGCGTTCCACGACACGGTCATGGGCCAGATCTTCGCCCTGTTCGTGATCACCGTGGCCGCCGCCGAAGTGGGCATCGGGCTGGCCATCGTGTTGCTGTTGTACCGGAACCGGCGATCCATCGACTTGGACCAGGTCGATCTGATGAAGGGGTGAGGCCGTCGTGCTGAAGACCGCCGTCACCGCCGCCGAGGCCGCCGGGCCCGCCGTGGCCGCCTCGGGCTGGTTCCTGGAGCACGCCTGGCTGATCTGGCTCTTCCCGGCGGTGTCGTTCGTAGTGATCCTGCTGTTCGGCAAGCGGTTCCCCCGAGGGGGATCCGAGGTGGGCATCGCCGCGGTGGGGGCCTCGTTCGTGTTCGGGCTGCTCACCGCCATCCAGTGGATCAGCGAGGTGGAGGGAGCGGGCAGCGGCGACGCCGAGGGGGACTACGCCCTGGGGGCCGACAGCCTGGTGGCCGCCGCCGAGGGGGAGGCCGCGGGCGGGGTCAGCGCGCTCACCCGGTCGATCACCTGGCTCACCAACGGGGCCGAGGCCATCGGCGCGGGCATCATGATCGACGGGTTGGCCGTGATGATGATCTTCGTGGTCACCGTGGTCTCGCTGCTGGTCCACGTCTACTCCACCGACTACGTGGCCGGTGACCGCCGCTACACCCACTTCTTCGCCTTCTTGAGCCTGTTCACCGCCTCCATGCTGTTCTTCGTGACCGCCTCCACCACCCTGCAGATGCTGGTGGGCTGGGAGTTGGTGGGGGTGTGCTCATTCGTGCTGATCGGCCACTGGTGGGAGGAGAAGGACAACTCCGACGCCGCCCTCAAGGCCATGCTCACCAACCGGGTGGGCGACATGGGCCTCATCATCGGGGTGTCGATCCTGTTCTTCGCCGCCGGCACCTTCGACATCATCGGGGTGAACGAAGCCGCCCTCAACGGCACCATCAGCCACACGGTGACGCTGGTGGCGGCGTTGGGCCTGACCGCGGCGGTCATGTCCAAGTCGGGGCAGTTCTTCCTCCACACCTGGCTACCCGACGCCATGGCCGGACCCACCCCGGTGTCGGCGTTGATCCACGCGGCCACCATGGTGGTGGCCGGGGTCTACCTGGTGGCCCGGCTCTACGGGGTGTTCTTCGAGGGGTTCGCCATCGGCGGCTCCAGCATCAACCTGCTGGCCTTGCTGGGCGGGCTGACCACCCTGGTGGGGGCCACGCTGGCCTTCGTGCAGAACGACATCAAGCGGGTGCTGGCCTACTCCACCGTGTCGCAGTTGGGCTACATGGTGCTGGCCCTCGGGGTGGGGGCCTGGACGGCAGCCCTGTTCCACCTGTTCACCCACGCCTTCTTCAAGGCCTGCTTGTTCCTGGGTTCGGGGTCGGTCAGCCACGCGGTGCACTCCTTCGACATGAAGAAGGACATGGGCGGCTTGCGCCACCACATGCCCCACACCTACCGCACGTTCATGATCGGCACCCTGGCGCTGGCCGGGCTGCCCATCTTCTCGGGGTTCTGGTCCAAGGACGAGATCCTGGTGGGCACCGGCGGGTGGGGTTTGTTCGGCGGCACCGGGGGCAACGGGGCCTACACCGTGATGCTGGTGATGGGCATGATCACCGCCGCCCTCACCGGGGCCTACATGACCCGGGTGGTGTACCTGACCTTCTTCGGGGAGTTCCGGGGCCACGGCACCCCCCACGAGTCCGGCCCGCGCATCGTGGTGCCGCTGTGGATTCTGGCCGGGCTGGCCGTGGTGGCCGGCTTCATCAACTTCCCGCCCGGCTTCCAGCTCGTTCCCTCGAGCTGGGAGGAGAAGTTCTTCCAATGGGTGGAACCGGTGGGCGTGAGCTACTTCCCCGAGATCGCCCACGCCACCCCGTCGTGGACCCTGGCCATCGCCTCGGTGATCGTGGCGTTGATCGGGATCGGCTTGGCCTACCGCTACTACTTCGTCCGGGTCCGGGCCGTGAGCCCGGCGGCCACCGAGCTACCCGACGGGCTCACCTCCCGCTGGGCGGTGGCCCGCCTCGGCCACCGGATACTGGTGAACAAGTACTACCTCGACTGGCTGTACACCACGGTGATCGTCGGCTTCGTCAAGCGGCCCCTGGCCAACGCCGCCTACTGGACCAACCAGCACGTGATCGATCGGGTGGTCAACGAAGCCGGAAAGCGGTCGGTGCAGGCGGGCCAGGTGGTGTACCACAAGGTGGACCAGCTCGTGGTGGATGGCATCGTCAACGCCACCGGCTCCATCTCCGACAGTTCGGGGGAGGAGCTGCGCCGGATGCAAACCGGCAAGGTGCGGCAGTACGCCGCCATCATGTTCGCCGCCGCCGCCATCCTGGCCGGGATCTTCATCATCGTCATCTAGGGAGCACACGTACACATGGGTGAGTTTTTGAACGACTGGGGGCTGAGCATCCCGACGTTCCTGCCGGTGATCGGCGCGGTCGTCATGATGCTGATCCCCAAGGACCGAGAGCAGCTCCACAAGCTGATCGCGCTGGCCACCACCGTGGCGGTGGCCGTGTTCGGCGTGCTGCTTCTCATCCAATTCATCGACAACGACGACTACGGCGCCCTCAACTTCGTGGTGGACAAGGGCTGGATCGACATCATCGACGCCCGCTACATCATGGGCGTCGACGGCATCTCCCTGCCGTTGATGCTGCTGACCATGCTGGTGGTGCCGCTGTGCGTCATCTACTCCTGGAATCACTTCCCCGAGCCCCACAACCCCAAGGCGTTCCTAATCCTGCTGCTCATCCTGGAGACCGGCATGATCGGCACCTTCGCCGCGCAGGACCTGATCTTGTTCTTCGTGTTCTTCGAGGTCGTGCTCTTGCCCATGTACTTCATGATCGGGGTCTGGGGGGGCGAGAACCGGCGCTACGCCGCCATCAAGTTCTTCCTCTACACCCTGTTCGGCTCGGCGTTGATGCTGGTGAGCTTTTTGGCCCTGTACTTCCTGGCCGACGCCGGCACCTTCGACATGCGGTTGCTGCCGGAGGCCGCCGCGGGCATCGCCAAGTCGTCGCAGGTCTGGGTGTTCGGCGGCATGTTCCTGGGCTTCGGGGTGAAGGTGCCCATGTTCCCCTTCCACACCTGGCTGCCCGACGCCCACACCGAGGCCCCCACCGTGGGTTCGGTGATCCTGGCCGCGGTGCTCTTGAAGCTGGGCACCTACGGCTTTGTCCGGGTCGCCATCCCCATCCTGCCCGAAGCGGCCGCCGAGTGGGCCCCCTACATCGGGCTCTTGGCCGTGATCGGCATCATCTACGGGGCCTTGGGGTGTTTGGCCCAGCGTGACCTGAAACGGCTGGTGGCGTTCTCCTCGGTGGCCCACATGGGCTTTGTGATGCTGGGCATCTCCACCCTCACCGATTTCGGCATCAACGCCGCCGTGTTCGGCATGGTGGCCCACGGGCTCATCACCGGGATGCTGTTCTTCCTGGCCGGCTCGGTCAAGGAGCGCTACCACACCCTGGACATGTCCCGGCTGGGAGGGCTGCTGGTGCAGGCGCCCCGCATGGGCTGGATCCTGGGGTTCTGCGCCATGGCCTCGCTGGGCCTGCCCGGCCTGGCCGGCTTCTGGGGGGAGTTCCCCGCCATCCTGGCCTCCTACAACCCGGCCGAGGTGCTGGCCGAGGAAACCTTCCGCTCCTACATGGTGATCGCCGCGTTGGGCACGGTGCTGGCCGCGGGCTACCTGCTGTGGATGCTCCAGAAGACGGCCTTCGGCACGCCCAAGGAGGAGTTCGCCGATGACCCCCGGGTACACGACGCCACCGTGGCCGAGTACGTGGCGTGGGCGCCGCTGCTCATCCTCATCGTGGTGCTGGGGGTGTACCCCAACCTGCTGTTCGAGGCCACCGATCCGGCGGTGACCAACTCCCTCAGCGACTGTCTGGACTCGGTGCGCAGCGGGGCGTGCTTCGACGCCGCCGCGGGTTCGGGCGGGTAGGCGACCTCCCCATGACCGTCGCACCGCACTCTGTACGTCCTCGCTCGAGGACAGGAAGCTAGGCCGCGCCGATGCTGTCGTCCCTGCCCGCCATCGCCGGCTTCGTCCGACCCGAGATCGACTGGCACGCCGTCGCGCCCGAACTCACCCTGCTGGGCGTGGGTGCGGTGGTCACCCTGTTGGACATCGTGCTGCTGGAACGGGGGCGGGCCTACACCTCGGCCCTGGCCGGCATCGGGCTGTTGGTGGCGTTGATCCCCATCGTGACGTTGGCCGCCGCCGGGGACACCCGGACGATGTTCGGCGGCGCCTTCGTGGTGGACGATTTCGCCTTGATCCTCAAGGCCATGTTCATCGTGGCCGCCTACATCGTGGTGCTGCTGTCCACCAACTACGTGGCCGAGGGCGACTACTGGGAGAACGAGTACTACGGCCTGCTGCTGTCGTCGGTCATGGGCATGGTGCTGATGGCCTCGGCCCGCGATCTGGTCACCATCTTCGTGGCCCTGGAGTTGCTGTCCATCCCCGCCTACCTGCTGGCCACCTGGCGCAAGGCCGACGCCAAGAGCAACGAGGCCGGGCTCAAGTACTACCTGATGGGGGTGTTCGCCTCGGCCATCATGCTTTACGGCATGTCGCTGTTGTTCGGCGTGACCGGTGACACCCGCCTGTCGGAGATTTCCGAGGCGGTGTCGGGCGGGAGTTCCGAGCCGGTCATCACCCTGGGCATCATCTTCGTGATCATCGGGTTCGCCTTCAAGGTGTCGGGCTTCCCGTTCCACACCTGGGCCCCCGACACCTACGAGGGGGCGCCCACCCCGGTGACCGCCTTTCTGGCGGTGGCCTCCAAGGCGGCCGGGTTCGTGGCCCTCATGCAGTTGGTACACGCCGGGTTCCCCGGGCGCGACGACGTGTACCAGCCGTTGCTGTGGATCCTGGCGGTGGGTTCGATGACCGCCGGGAACCTGATGGCCCTGCGCCAGGACAACATAGTGCGGCTCATGGCCTACTCCGGGGTGTCGCAGGCGGGCTTCATGCTGGCGCCGCTGGCGGTGGCCGGTGACATCGGCGACGAGGCCGTGGCCGCGGTGATCATCTACGTGCTCATCTACGCGGCCATGAACCTGGGGGCCTTCGCGGTGATCATCGCCGTGGCCCGCCGCACCGCCTCCGGGGCCATCAGCTCCTTTGCCGGGCTGTTCCGCTACGCCCCCGGCCTGACCGTGCTCATGTCGGTGTTCTTGTTCTCCCTGGCGGGCATCCCCCCGCTGGGCGGCTGGTTCGCCAAATTCGCCGTGTTCCGGGCCGTGGTGGAGGCCGACACCGGCTGGGGCTACTCCCTGGCCGCCATCGCCGCGGTCAACTCGGTGATCGCGCTGTTCTACTACGCCAAGGTGGCCCGCATGATGTGGTTCGAGAGCGCGCCCGCCGACGCCGACACCTCCACCGTTCGGGTGCCCCCCTCGCTGGTCTCGGCCCTGGGCCTCACCGCGGCGGCCACCCTCTTGTTCGGCATCTACCCCCCCGCCATCACCCACTTCACCGAAGGCACCCTCCTCGCCCTCCCCGGCTGATTCCCCCCCACCCCGCTGGGGGCGGCCAGAGGCTAGGGTCACAACGTTGAGGAGGAGGTCTGCAATGGGTTCGTTTCGCCGGGAGTCCACCGCTGAGGAGGTTGTGGCCGGGCTAGACCTGTCGGGGCAGGTCTTCATGATCACCGGGACGTCGAGCGGGCTGGGCGAGGAGTCGGCCCGGGTGCTGGCCGCTCGAGGGGCCCATGTGGCCATGCTGGCCCGAAATCCCGAGAAGAACGCCGAGGCGGCGGCCCGGATCCACACGTCGGTGGATGACGCCGACGTGTCGCTGCACAGCGTGGATCTCTCCAACCTGGAGAGCGTGGCCCGGTTCGCGGCAACCGCCGGCGATACCTTCGAGCGCATCGACGTGTTGATCAACAACGCCGGGGTCATGTGCTGCCCGTTCGGCCACACCGCCGACGGGTTCGAGATGCAGTTCGGCACCAACCATCTGGGCCACTTCGCCCTCACCACCCAACTCATGCCCCTGCTGAACCAGGCCGACCGGCCTCGGGTGGTGACCCTCTCGTCGGGCGGGCATCGGATCTCCGATGTCGACCTCGACGACCACAGCTTCGAGCGCACGCCCTACGACCCTTGGGTGGCCTACGGCCGCTCCAAGAGCGCCAACATCCACTTTGCCGCCGAGCTGGCCCGACGCAGCGGCGACCAGTTGTTGTCGCTCTCCGTCCACCCCGGCGCCATTCCCACCCGATTGGGCCGGCACATGACCTCCGAAATGATGGAAGCCATGAGGGAGCGGGCCAAGGCGAGTTCACCCTCCGGGCAGGGCCTGCAGATGAAGAGCCTGGAGTCGGGGGCCGCCACCCAGGTGTGGGCCGCCACCGCGCCGGAGTTGGCCGACCACAACGGGGCCTACCTGGCCGATTGCGCGGTGGCCGAGCCGGGCACCGGCGAAACCGGCTACGCCCCCCACATCTACAACCCCGCCACCGAGGCCGCCCTCTGGGACCTCAGCGAACGCCTCGTTGGCGGTGTATCGCCGAAGTAAGCGCTGCTGCCCTGCTGGGCGCCGACGCTCATCGTGCGCCGAAACCTGACGTTGGTGCATTTTCGGTAGCCATTTCCGTGCGAAAACGGGAATGAGTTACGTGCGAAAACGGGAATAGCTACCCATTTTCGGGGGTGGTCGCCCTTTGGGGCCCGTTAGGAGGTGCGGGGGCCGCCTCGGGTGCCGGGCCAGCGGGAGCCGCCGATGGTGTCGGCCATGGGCCAGAACGCATCCGGGTCGAGGGGCCCGGCGTTGGTGATGCTGCGGTCCTTCATGGTGTTGGTCACCAACCGGGCCGAGAGCTGCTCCACGATGGGGAAGTAGCGGGCCACCGGATCCCACGGGCTGTCCAGCAGCCGCAGTTCACCGTCGATCTCCTCGATGTGGGTCTGCTCGAAGGTGGTGGCCACGTCCACCACGTGCGGGGGGAAGTCGTACTGCTTCTCGGCGCCGCCGATGGCCCGGGAATATTTGGTCCACCACTCGTGTTCGGTGAACTCGCCCGGTTCCGGGGTCACCGTACCGGTCACGTCACCCTCGAACTCGATGAACGTGTAGCCCTGATGGATGGTGCGAGCCTCCACCCGGTTGCCCAGACGGTAGTATCGGATGTCGCACGGGAACTTGGGCTGCCCGTTGGTCTCGCCGCTGATGAAGATGGCGGCCTCCTGGTCGATGCCCAAACCCAGGCTGTAGGCGCCGCTCACCCCCTGCCAACTGGCCGGTACCTTCACGCTGACGCCGTACTCCGGCTCGCCCAGCACCGGCACGCAGTACACCCCCACGGTCACGATGGGCTCGCCCGGAGTCAGCCCCGGGGGAAGAATCTGTTCGATGCCGGTGGGGTCGGTCCGGTATTCGACGACGAGCTTGGGCCATCCGGCCACTTCGCCGGGACGGGTGAGGGGGTTCTCGGTCACGGTGCCTCCCGTGGTGCATTGTCGGACGATGCCGTTCGTCCTCTGCGCCACAGTGTATTGACATTGCCCGCACCGTGCTCGTCCTCACACCCCCTCCCCTCGCCATACTGGGCCCATGGGCTTCGCCGAGTTCATGGAACGGGCGCTGTACGACCCGGACCACGGGTTCTACGAGTCGGGCCGAGCCGGACGACGCCAGGGCCACTTCATCACCAGCCCCGAGGTGGGGCCGCTCTTCGGTGCGGTGGTGGCTCGAATGTTGGACCGCCGCTGGCAGGAGCTGGGCCGCCCCGCCCCGTTCACCGTGATCGATGCCGGTGCCGGGCCGGGCACCCTGGCCCGCACGGTGGCCAAGGCCGACCCGGGCTGCTCGCCGGCCCTGCAGTGGATCAACGTGGAACGCACCGCCGCCGGGCGGGCGGCCCACACGGTGGGGCGGTCACGCTCGGACCTGCCCCCAGGGCCGGTGACCGGCGTGATCCTGGCCAACGAGCTGCTGGACAACCTGCCCGTGCGCCTATTCGACGCCGATGGGCACGAGGTGGGTGACCAGCCACCCAGCCCCGAGGACCGCCTCACCCCCCGTCAGGACCACGCCGCCGCCTGGCTGGCCCAGTCCCTGTCGGTGGTGGACCGGGGCACGGTGGTGGTGATCGACTACACGAGCACCACCGAGTCGATGACCCGGCGACCCTGGCCCGAGTGGCTGCGCACCTACCGAGGCCACCAGCGGGGCGACGACCCCTGGACCGCCCCCGGCACCCAGGACATCACCTGCGAGGTGGCCCTCGACCAGCTCGCCGCCGTCCGCCCCCCCACCCGCGTCACCGACCAGGCCACCTGGCTGCGGGCCCACGGCATCGACACCCTGGTGGCCGAGGGCACCGCCGCCTGGCGGGCAGGCGCCGCCCGGGGGGACTTGGCCGCGCTGGCCGGTCGAAGCCGGGCCATCGAGGCCGAGGCCCTGTTGGATCCGTCGGGACTGGGCGGCTTCACCGTGGCCGAGTGGGACCGGCCCGCCCCGGCCGGCCCCTGATCAGGACTTGTTGCGGACCGCGGCCCGAAAGGACAGGGCCACCGGGTTGGATCCCTCGGCGTCCGGTTGGATGGCCACCTGATACCGGCCCGGCGTGGGCAACTTCATGGTGCGGAAGTCGGCCACGAAGGGCACATTCACCAGCTCGCCGGGGTCGTGGCCCGACCCCAGCTTGACCTGGAGTTCACCCACCATCTCGGCCAGCTTGCGCCCGTCGGCGTCCTCGATGCGCACCGTGATCTTGTGCGGATCCATGGCCTCGATCGGCGACATCTCCAGCACCAGGGCCAGCATCACCCCGGTGGGCGCGGGAAACGACTCCCGGTACACCCGGGTGATGCCCGCCGAACTCACGAACAACAGCCCCTCCCGCACCTGGGCAAAATCGCACAACGTCGCCACTCGAATGTCCATACCCGTCGTTCAGCCTCCTGCCCCAAACTGCATCACCCGATGACCATATCCCCTCCCACCCCCCAGGAAGTAGGCTCGACCGGGTTGGGGCCAAGGCCCGAAGCGAGCGGGAAGGCAAGGGCCATGTCGGAAGCGACCATCGAGGACTACTACGTCGAGGAGCGCACCTTCGCTCCCGACGCCGATTTCGCCGCGGCCGCTTTGGCCAACGACCGGTCGCTCTACGACGAGGGGGAGGCCGACTACGAGGCGTTCTGGGCCCGGCAGGCCCGTGAGCTGCTGAGCTGGGACACCGACTTCCACACCACGCTGGAGTGGGATCTGCCGTTCGCCCGGTGGTTCGTGGGAGGTGCCCTGAATGTGTCGTACAACTGCCTCGACCGCCACGTGGCCGCCGGCCGAGGCGACAAGATCGCCTTCTTCTGGGAGGGGGAACCGGGTGACACCCGCACCCTCACCTACGCCGAGTTGCTCCACGAGGTGGCCCGGTTCGCCAACGTGCTCAAGGGCCTCGGGCTGCAGGCGGGCGACCGGGTGGCCATCTACATGCCGATGATCCCCGAGTTGCCGGTGGCCATGCTGGCCTGCACCCGCATCGGGGTGGCCCATTCGGTGATCTTCGGCGGCTTCTCCCCCGACTCCATCGTCGACCGCTGCGAGGACGCCGAGGCCCGCCTCATCATCACCGCCGACGCGGGCTACCGTCGGGGCGCCCCCTCGTCGCTGAAACCCAACGTGGACGCCGCCCTCGCCCAAGGCGCCCCCTCGGTGGAGCACGTGGTGGTGGTGAATCGCTGCGACACCGACGTGGACATGGCCGAGGGACGAGACCTGTGGTGGCACGACCTCATGGCCGCCGCCGACGCCGACTGTCCCCCCGAGCCCATGGACGCCGAGGCCCTGCTCTATCTCCTGTACACCTCGGGCACCACCGCCAAGCCCAAGGGCATCATGCACACCACCGGGGGCTATCTCACCCAGGTGGCGTTCACCCACCGGTACGTGTTCGACCTCAAGCCCGACACCGATATCTACTGGTGCGCGGCCGACATCGGCTGGGTCACCGGCCACAGCTACATCGTGTACGGCCCCCTGACCAACGGGGCCACCTCGGTGATCTACGAGGGCACCCCCGACACTCCGGGGCGCGACCGACTGTGGGACATCGTGGAGCGCTACGGGGTCACCCAGCTCTACACCGCCCCCACCGCCATCCGCACGTTCATGAAGTGGGGCCACCAGGAGCCCGCCAAGCACGACCTGTCCAGCCTGCGAGTGCTGGGCACGGTGGGCGAGCCCATCAACCCCGAGGCCTGGATGTGGTACCACACCCACATCGGCGGCGGTCGCTGCCCCGTGGTGGACACCTGGTGGCAGACCGAGACCGGCGGGCACATGATCTCGCCGTTGCCCGGAGTGACCACCACCAAGCCGGGGTCGGCCACCCACCCCCTGCCCGGGGTATTCGCCGAGTTGGTGGACGACAACGGCCGCCCCGTGGCCACCGGCGGCGGCTACCTCACCATCACCCACCCGTGGCCCTCCATGCTGCGGGGCATCTGGGGGGACCCCCAGCGCTACCACGACACCTACTGGAGTCGGTTCCCGGGCCGCTACTTCGCCGGGGACGGGGCCAAAATCGACGACGACGGCTACCTGTGGCTCCTGGGCCGGGTGGACGACGTGATGAACGTGTCCGGCCATCGCATCTCCACCACCGAGGTGGAGTCGGCCCTGGTGGACCACCCCGCGGTGGCCGAGGCCGCGGTGGTCGGCGCCACCGACGACACCACCGGCCAGGCCATCATCGGCTATGTCATCCTGCGGGGCGGCCACGACGCCACCGACGAGTTGGGTGAGGAAATCCGTCAACACGTGGCGGTCAAGCTCGGGCCCATCGCCCGACCGAAGACGGTGGTGCTGGTGCCCGACCTGCCCAAGACCCGCTCGGGCAAGATCATGCGCCGCCTGCTGCGGGACGTGGCCGAGGGGCGCAGCCTGGGCGACACCACCACCCTGGCCGACCCCGCGGTGGTGGAGGAGATCCGCACCCGGGCCGCCGAGTCACCCCAAGAAGACTGAGTGGGCCCATCCGCGCCACCCGCCCACTGGACCTGGCGCGACCGGGCCCTCGACGGCGGCCGGGCCGTGATCGTGGACGTGGACGGGGTGATCTCCGACGCCGGCCACCGCCAGCACCTGGCCAACGCCCGCCGGTGGGACGACTTTTTCGACGCCGGGGCCGACGACACACCCCTCGAACCGGGGGTGGCCCTGGTGGAGGCGCTGGACCCCGATCTCGCCGTGGTCCTGCTCACCGCCCGTCCGTGGCGGCTGCTCGACGTCACGGTGCGCTGGCTGAAGGCCCACCGCCTCCGCTGGGATCTCCTGGTGCTGCGACCGCCCGCCAGTGCCACCTCGTCGCGGGCCTACAAGGCCGCCGAGGTGGACCGCCTCCGCAGCCACGGCTTCACCCTGCTGTGCGCCCTGGAGGACGACCCCCGCAACGTGGAGATGTTCACCGCCGCGGGCGTCCCCTGCGTCTACGTCCACTCCGGCTACTACGACCGCTGAGCATCCCCGCCCCTTCCCGATGCCGGTGGGCAGTCGGGGAGAAATCCCTCAGGGAGACGACCCGCTCGGCCAAGCAGCCACCACGGGATGATCGCCCTCGACGGCCTCCACGTGGGCCGCGCCGCCGGGTGCGTCCAGGCCGGTCACCCGAAAGAAGTCGGCGTTGACCTCGGTGAACCCCCGGTACTCGGCGGGAAGGAACTCCTCGGGATAGATGGCCTCCACCGGGCACACGGGCTCGCACGCACCGCAGTCGATGCACTCGTCGGGCTGGATGTAGAGCATCCTGCCACCCACATAAATGCAATCCACCGGGCACTTCTCCACGCAGGCGGCGTCCTTGACGTCGATGCAGGTGGGGCCGATGACGTAGGTCACGGGCACGCCCGGTAGCCGGGGTGCCGCTCGTACACCCGTTCCAGCAGGTCGAGATAGTCGGGCTCGTCGGCCACCGAGAAAGGGCGGGGCTGTTGGCCCGGATAACCGATCCGCTCGCGCACCTCCGGGCTCAGGTAGTAAGCGCCCACCACCGTGGTGGACAACACGGCAAAGCCCTCGGGTCGGGCCGAAGCCAAACCCCGCACGAATGCGTCCAGCCCCTCATCAGGGGCATTGTCCAGCAGGTTCAGGAGAGGCTCCCGCAGGGAGGGAACCGCGGCCAGACAACGGTCCAGCAGCTCCTCCGCCACCCCCACCGTGGACGCCGCGGGCATACCGTGACCCTCGGCGACCAGGACGTCGGCCATGCGGGCGAACCTCCGGCGGCGGGCGGCGGTCAGCCCGGCCCGGCTCACACCGGCACCTCCTGCGCGGTCCGGGTCTTGATCAGGTGGTCGGTCACCCGCAGCGCGTTGGCCATGATCGTCGCCGTGGGATTGGCCGATCCGCCGGTCACGAACACGCTGCCGTCGATCACGTAGAGATTGGCCACGTCGTGGGTGCGGCACCACCGGTCCACCACCGACGCACCAGGATCGTCGCCCATCCTCGCCGTACCCAGCACATGGCCGATGCCGGTGGGCCAGACGTCGCGCACCAGGGTGGACGACGCGCCCGCCGCCTGCGCCGCTTCGACCGCTCGGGCCACATTGAAATCCAGCATCCTGCGGGTGTTGCCCGACACCCGGTACTCGATGCGAGCGGCAGGCAGGCCCGACGAGTCGCTCGCCTCGCCGTCCAGGGTGACGCGATTGTCCTCCTCGGGGAGGTCCTCGGCCTGGATGCCCCAGGTGAAGGCGTGACCGAACACCTCGGCCGCGGCCCGGTGAAAGTTCGGGCCCCACACCGCCTCGAAGCCGTCACCCTGATGGGCCTGTTGGTACTCGGCCACGGCAAACATGGGCCCGCCGTGAGGCATCACCATCCACTTCGCGCCTCGAACGAAGTCCCGGTCGGCATCGGTCTCGGCGAACTCCAGCGAGTAGATGCTCTGTCCCCAGGGACCCAGCCAGCCGTCCAGCGGTTCCTCGCACACCGCAGCGACCGTCCGATAGGGGTGCTGCATGAGTCGGCGACCCACCAACCCCGACGAGTTGGCCAGGCCGTCCGGGAACCGCGTCGAGGCCGACAGCAACAACAGTCGGGCGGTGCCCACCGCGTTGGCGGCCAGCATCACGACCTGGCCCCGTTGGCGTCGCTCAACTCCGTCTCGATCCGCATAGACCACCCCGCACGCCCGACCCCGTTCGTCGAGGGCGATCTGCATGACGCGTGCCCCGGTCTCCAGGCGAACACCGGCGGCCATGGCCGACGGCCAGTGGGTGAGCGACGGCGTGGCCTTGGCATTTTCGGGACATCCCAACATGCACGTCCCCCGCCGCTGACACGCCTGCAGCGAGCCGTGGGGCCGCGAGGCGATGGCGTTGGCCCCCGGCCACCAATGCCATCCGAGCCGGTCCATGCCCTCGGCCGCCACCCGCCCGATCTTGCCGATGGGAATGGGGGGATTGGGATAAGGACCCAGGTCGGGCAGGGCAGGGTCACCGCCCAGGCCCGACACCGACATGTCCCTGGCCACCCGGGCGTAGGGGCCGGCCAGGTCAGCCCAGCCGATCGGCCAATCGTCGGCCACCCCGTCGAGGGATCGCACCCGGAAGTCGGAGGCCATCAGCGGCTGCCACATCGCCGCCCACTGCACCAGGCCACCTCCGACCCCGTTGTACATCACCGGGCGCACGTCGGCCTCTCCGGTCAACGGATAGTCGGCCGGCCCTCGTCGGGCGTTGGGATCGGGATTCCAGCGCTCGATCCAGGCAAGCTCCGCCTCGGGTTCCGCGCTCATGTAATCTGCCGGTCCCGTCCAGTCACCCTGCTCCAGGCAAACCACCCGGAAACCGGCGGCCCCCAGACGAGCGGCGGCCACCGACCCCGAGGCACCCGCCCCGATGATCACCACGTCCGATGGGTGATCTGATGGGTGGCTCTGCCTCACCATATTGAAATAATATAGTCTGTTGAAGGAAGCCATTCTCTCGTGGATGCAGAAGACGTGCACGCTCCCAACCCGAACACCCAGCGTTCCAACTGGCATGGGGGGCCACCCGTGGCCCGCCTCCATGCCGCCGATCGACCACCGCTCACCGTGCAGGTGGTGGGCAACGAGATCAAGCGGCTGCGCAAGCTTCAAGGGCGGACCCTCGAGGACCTGGCGTCGGCTTCGGGGGTCAGCGCCGGGCTGCTCTCTCAGGTGGAACGAGGCCAGGGCAACCCTTCCTTCAACACCCTGGTGCAGGTTGCCCACGCCCTCGGCATCCCCGTCGCCCGGCTGGTCGCCGGCGAGCAGATGACCTCGCCGGTGCTGCGACGCGAGGATCGGCGTCGGCTCAACCTCCCCCAGGACGAACTCGTGGTGGCCGAATTGCTGACCTCACGGCCCGACAGCGCTCTCGAGGTCATCCGCATCGTCACCGAGCCGGGCTACACCACCCAGGACACGCCGTTCGTACACGAAGGCGAGGAGTTCGGCATCGTCCTGGAGGGAACGCACGCCGTCAACGTGGGCGGCGTCCACTACGTGCTGCGAGCGGGCGATTCCATCTCCTACGACTCCACCATTCCCCACTGGTACGAGAACCCCGGCGAGTCCACCTCGGTGTCGCTGTGGGTGGTGACCCCACCGAGCTTCTGAACGATGGATGCCCGCGTCACCCGGCCCGCCGCCGACGCTCCGGTTGTTGCCCAGAGCGACGTGGTGGTGGTGGGCGGAGGACCGGCCGGATTGGCGGCCGCCGTCTCCGCCGCTCGCCAAGGGGCGAGCGTGACACTGCTGGAGCGCTACGCCCACTTGGGCGGTCTGGCGGCCGGAGGCATGGTGCTGGTTCTGGACGACTTCGCCGACGGAGCCGAGGAAATCACCGTGCGCGGTCTGGCCCAGGAGTTGGTGGATCGCCTGGACACCCTCGGGCTGGCCGTGTACCCGCCCCCCGAGGACAGGGTGCTGTCCGACGCGATGTGGAATCGCTGGTCTCGCTTCGGGGTGTTCGACCTTTACGCCAAGGGGTCCAAGAAGTCGATTGTGTACGCCGTGGCCTTCGATCCCGACGGGTGGAAGCGGGTGGCCAACGACCTGGTGGAGGAGGCGGGCGTCAACCTCCGGCTCCACTCGTGGTACTCGGCGCCCATCATGAATGGCGACACCATCTCCGGGGTCATCTGCGAAACCAAGACCGGCCCCCAGGCCGTCCTGGGCGACGTGGTGATCGACGCCAGCGGCGACGCCGACGTGGCCGCCACCGCGGGCGCGCCCTTCGTGGAGGGCTCGTACATGGTGACCACGGTCTTCCGGCTCGGCAATGTCGACACCGACACCGCCGATCACTTCGAGCGATCCCAGCCCGCCGAGTGCCACCAGGTGAACCGCGAGGCGCGCCGCATCCTGGGCGGTTCGTGGGCCATGTGGTGGTTGAAGACCCCCCTGCCCGGCGTGGTGTGGTGCAACTGCCCGCACATGACCGGCTACGACGGTCTGCGGGTGGAAGATCTCACCGCCGCCGACCGAGAGGGGCGCAAGAAGATCGCCGGACTGCTGGAGTACGTGCGCGGCCACTATCCGGGGTTCGAGAGGGCGGTGGTGATCGACGTGGCCCCCCAGATCGGCGTCCGCCAATCGCGCCTCATCGAGGGGGAGTACGTCGTGACCAAAGAAGACGTGGTCGATCGGGTGCACTTCGCCGACAGCGTGGCCCGCGGTCGGGGCTACTACACCCCGTATCGGGCCATGCTGCCGCAGGGCGTGGAACAGCTCCTGGTGGCCGGCCGCCACTACTCGGTGACCCCCGAAGCCCAGAAGCTCTCCCGGGAGATCCCTCCCTGCATGGCCATGGGTGAAGCCGCAGGCACGGCCGCGGTCGAGGCCTTGGGCGCCGGGGTTGCCGTCCGCAAGGCCGACGTGACCGCGGTGCAGCGCCGACTGCGCCGCCAGGGCGCCGATCCGGGGGACGTCCCCTCCCCTCGGGCGCGACCGGCAGTTGCTCCGGCCAAGGGGTGCCCGTGAGCGGCCCGGTCGCCGAGAGCAGCTCGGCCCAGCCGCTGGACGGGATCAGGGTTCTGGACTTCTCCCAGATCATGATGGGCCCGGTCGCCACCCAACTCCTGGCTGACCACGGGGCCGACGTGTTGAAGATCGAGCGGCCCGGCAGCGGCGACATCTTCCGCCAGGCCCTGGATGATCCCGACGGAGCCGAGCACCCGGCCTTCGGCGCGGTGAACCGCAACAAGCGCAGCCTGGTGATCGACGTCCGCCGACCGGAGGGCCTGGCCCTCATCCACGAACTGGTGACCGCGGCCGATGTCGTGGTCAACAACTACCGACCGGGCGTGATGGACCGTCTCGGTCTGGGCTACGAGCGACTGTCGGAAATCAACCCTGGCATCATCTTCGCCCAGGGCACCGGCTTCGGAACCACCGGGGTGTACGTACACAAGGGCGGTCAGGACATCCTGGCCCAAGCCCTCACCGGAGCCATGGCGCACAAGGCCGACGCCGACCATCCCACCGCCATCTACCCCATCTCGCTGGCCGACTACACCGCCGGAATGCACATGGTGCAGGGCATTCTCATGGCGCTGCTGCAACGGGCTCGCACCGGGCGAGGCCGGCAAGTGGAGGTCTCCCTGTACGACTCTCTGCTGGCCATGCAGATTCTGGAGGCCACCATGGCGTTGATGGGTCGCGGCTCCCTGAATTGGGCCCGACTCCCTCTGGTGGGCACCTTCGCGGCGTCCGACGGCGAGATCGTCCTGGTGGGCGCCTTCAAGGAGAATCCCCTGCGCGACATCTGTTCCGCCCTGGACCTGCCCGACCTCTCGACCGAGCCCGAATTCGCCACCATGGCCGACCAAGCCGCCCACCGGCCCCGTCTCCAGGCGCTGCTCGCCGAGGCCATCGGCCGGTTCACCGTGGGCGAGACCGTCGGGCGTCTCGAGGCCCAAGACGTGCTCTGCGCCCCGGTACGAACCCTGGGCGAGGCCCTCGAAGACCCCCACACCACCCCGATGATCCTGGAGGTGGACCGGCCGGGACGAGCGCCGCTCCGTTCCTTGGCATCGCCGGTCCACCTGTCGGATGCGCCGGCCGCGGTGCGGCACCCACCGCCCGGCCTCGGCGAAGGAGCGGTCGAGGCCCTGGGCGACTACGGCATCGACTCCCGGCGCGTGGATGAGTTGACGGCCGCCGGAGTTCTGTCATGAGCATTGATCTCGTCGTGTCCGACCATGTCGCCCGGGTGACGATCAACCGTCCGGAGCGGCTCAATGCCATCGACGAGACCCACCAGGATGAACTGCTGCGGACCTGGGAGGCCATCGAAGCCGACCGGTCGGTGCGGGCGGTGGTGCTCACCGGGGCCGGTGACCGCGCCTTTTGTGCCGGTGACGACATGCACGCCGAGGGCGCCACCGACCTCGACTACTGGCTGCGCCCCCGACGAGACGGCTTCGGCCACTTGCCCCTGCGCCAGTCCCTGGACGTGCCGGTGTTGGCCAGGGTCAACGGCTACGCCCTCGGTGGGGGCCTGGAACTCGTGGTGGGATGCGATTTGGCGGTGGCCTCGGAGGACGCCGTGCTGGGCTTCGTGGAACCCCGTCTGGGTCGCCTTCCGCTGGACGGGGGAATCGTCACGCTGGCCCGACAACTTCCCGCCAAATGGGCCATGGAGATCCTGCTGACCGGCAAGCGACTGAGCGCGGCCGAAGCGCTGTCCTTGGGCCTCGTGAACGAGGTCGTTGCCGCGTCGGACCTCGACGCCGCCGTGGATCGCTGGTTGGAGCACCTGCTGGCCTGTGCCCCCCTGTCGCTGCGGGCCATCAAGCAGATCATTCGCCGAACCGCCCACATGTCCCCGGCCGACGCCCGCATGGCCAACCTGCCGGCCCTGATCGAGGTACTGACCTCTTCCGACTGTGACGAGGGGATTCGCTCCTTCACCGAGAAGCGGGCCCCCAACTGGGAGGGCCGTTGAGTGACCCCGCCCCCGGCCCGCTGAACCGGTGCCGCCTTCGCCCGGCCATTTTTTGATTTCCTGAAGATTTATAGTATAGTGAACTCACTGCTCGACGCAGGGAGGGATCTGATGAGATATCGACTCAAGTTCGCCGTCATGGTGCTGCTGCTCACCCTGGTTGGCGCCGCCTGCGGGAACGATGACGACGGAGGAACGGCCACCCCCGATCCCGCCCCGGCCCCGACGGAAGCCCCCACCGAGGCCCCGGCACCGGAACCGGAGCCCGACGAGGAGCCCACGGCTGCGCCGGCCGAGGCGCCCACGGTGGCCCTGGTGGTCAACCAGAGCGCAGGCGACCTCGGCCCGATCGACGACCTCGTGCGGGGTCTGGAACTGGTGGAAGCCGATTTCGGCGCCGACACCACCTTCATCGAGGCCCTTGATCCTTCGACGTTCGAGACGACGTTGCGCAACCTGGCCAACCAGGGCACCGACATCATCGCCGTGACGTTTCCCCCCATGCAGGAAGCCGTCACCATCGTGGCCCCGGACTACCCCGACACCCGCTGGATCCACATCTTCGGCTTCGAGGGCGGCGTGGACAATCTCGTCTCGATCGGTTTCGACTACTACAAGGGCACGTACCTGGCGGGCATTCTGGCCGGGGCCCTGAACACCACCGGCAAGGTGGGGTTCGTGGGCGGCGCCTCCATCCCGCCCCTGAACGCCGACTACAACGCGTTCGTGGCTGCGGCCCAGGACAAGAACCCCGACATCACCGGAGAAGCGGCGTTCGCCGACTCCTTCGAGGATCCGGCCAAGGGTCGGGAACTCGGCGCCGCCCTGTACGACGACGGGGTGGACATCATCATGACCGACGCCGCCGCCACCGACCTCGGCGTCATCCAGGCCGCAGAGGAAAAAGGTGGCTACGTGATCGGCGGCTCGGAGAACTACTTCGACAGTTCGGCCGTGATCGGCAGCGTCCTGTTGTACTGGGCCGACGTCCTCTACAGCCAGGTGGAGCACGCCCTCAGCGACGACTACACCCCGGGCTACGTCGGCGCCGGAGTGGCCGAAGGCGGCGTCGATCTGCTCATCAATCCTGCTTTTCTCGACGACGGGCCGTCCGAGATGGTGGAGATCATCCAGGCCACCCTGGGCGAGATCGACCAGGCTCGGTCGCAGATAACCGATGGCACCCTCGAGGTACCGTTCAACCCGGAACTCTGAACTTCAGGGCCGATACCCTCGCCTCGATGGCCGAGCCCCCCGGACCGGCTCCCACCGGAAGCCCGGTGATTCGCTGCCGGTCGCTGGGCTTGTCCTTCGGGGCGGTGCGGGCCCTGCACGATGTGAACCTCGACCTGGTACCGGGGAGGATTCATGCGCTGGTCGGCCAGAACGGCGCGGGCAAGACCACGCTGGCCAAGCTGTTGAGCGGCCTTGCGGTTCCGGACACCGGTGGCGTCGGGATTGCCGGGCGCACGATCCCACCCGGCAGCGTCCGGGCCACTCGGGCGGCCGGGCTGGCCATGGTGCACCAGCACTTCTCGTTGCCACCGTCGTTCACGGTGGCCGAGGCCCTCGAGCTGACCGACCCCCGCCCGAGGGGTCGTCCCGTCTACCGACGCGCCGAGTTGCACCGGCGTTGGCGGGCCGTTTCCGAGGAGATCGAATGGCCCCTGTCCACCCGTATTCGTGACCTTCCCGTCGAGGCCCGCCAGTCGCTGGAAATCGCTCGGGCCCTGGCCACCGACGTACGGATCCTGCTCCTGGACGAGCCCACCGCCCTGTTGACGCCGCCGTCCATCGACCGGCTCTTCGAGCGACTGCGACGCTTGCGCGACGACGGGGTCACCGTCCTGGTCGTGTTGCACAAGCTGCGGGAAGTGGCTGCGGTCGCCGACACGGTCAGCGTCCTGCGCGACGGAGCGTTGGTGCTGGGCCCGATGGAGATGGCGGAGACCTCGCTCGGCCACATCAGCGACGCCATTGTGGGACCGGCGTCCGGGGCCGAGCGCGCCATCCACCTGGAAGGTCGAACCGGAGCCGAACAGCACGCGTTGCTGGAGATGACCGGCGTCTCCACGAAGAAGTCGGCATTCGAGCCCGGACTCGCCGACATCCACCTCCGGGTCTCGACCAATGAGATCGTGGGCATCGCCGGCGTGGAGGGGAACGGCCAGCGGAGCCTGGTCTCCGCCATCGCGGGGCTGACCGGCGTGGCCGAGGGGTCGGTGCGCCTCGGCGGGCGAGAGGCAACCCGGGATTCTCCGACGAAGAGAAGACTGCACGGCCTGCGGCTCGTGCCCTTCGACCGCAACAGCGAGGGCATCAGCCGTAGTGCCCCCCTGTGGCTGAACCAGACTGTTCTCCAACTCATCGGCGGTCGCCGGTGGCGATCCCCGTTGGTTTCCCTGCGCCGGCGCAAGCGACTGGCCGCCGAGGCCATGGACCTGTGGCGGGTGCGCTACGACTCGGTGGGTCAACCGGCCGACAGCCTGTCCGGGGGCAACGTGCAGCGCCTCATCTTGTCCCGCGAGTTGGCACCGGGGCTGGAGCTGTTGGTGGCCGCCCAACCCACTCGGGGCCTGGACTTTGCCGCCACCGAGTTCGTGCGCCGCTCCCTGCGCGGCCTGCGGGACGCCGGGGCCGGCGTGCTGCTGGTGTCCTCCGACCTCGATGAACTCCTCGAGCTCTCCGACCGCCTGCTCGTCATGTACGGCGGTCGCCTGGCCGCGAGCTTCGAGGCGCCCTTTGATCGCCAGGCCGTCGGCGACGCCATGACCGGGACACTGCGGTGACCGAGCCCTTGCGCCGTCTGGTGAACACCGTTGCCCTGGTGGTCGTCTCGTTCCTGGTGACGGCGTTGATCCTGCGGGTGAGCGGCTACCCCGTGGGCGACGTGTTCTCCGGCATCGTCGAAGGGGCGATCACCGGTACCGGTGCGACCACGTCGACCATCCGGTGGTCGATCCCCCTGCTGTTGATCGCCCTGGGAGTGGTGATCGGTTTCCGGGCCGGCTACTTCAACATCGGCGGCCAGGGGCAATTCTACGTGGGGGCCTGCGCCGCCTTGGCGGTCTCGCTGGCCTGGCGCGAGGGCCCCGCCCCGCTGGTGACCCTGTGCGGAGTGCTGGCCGCCATGGGCGCCGGGATGGCCTGGTCACTGTTGCCCGGCTACCTCCGTGTGCGCTTCGGCACCGACGAGGTGCTGACCACGCTGATGATGAGCTTCATCGGTGCGCTGGTGCTTCAGTACCTGACAGCCGGGCCACTCCGCAATCCCGCGGGCACGGGCCAGACGGCCGCCAGCGAGCGCATACCCGAGTCCCTGCGCATCACCGACGGCACCGGTGTCTCGCTCACCGCCCTGTTGCTCGTGGGCGGGGTGACCGTTCTGGTGTGGCTGTTGTTGGACCGGACCCGATTCGGGTTGACCATGACCCTGGTCGGGCGCAACCCCACCATGGCCCGCTGGCAAGGCATCAACGTGGGCCGGGTCGGCCTGGTGGCCTTCGCCCTGTCGGGCGTGCTGGCCGGACTGGCGGGCGCCGTGGAGCTGTACGGTCCGGGGGCCCGCCTGGTCACCGGATTCTCGCCGGAAGTGGGCTTCACCGCCATCGTGGTGGCCCTCGTCGGACTGCTGAACGTCTGGGGCACGGTGGTGGCCGCGGTCTTCTTCGGCGGGTTGCAGTCGGCCATTTTGTTCCTGCCCATCGTGACCGATCTTCCGCCCCCGGCCCTGGTGTTGCTGCAGGGGGTGGTGGCCTTTCTCGTGACCGTCAGGATCCGATCCGTGCGACGGGGACGAGCGGGGATCGCCACGGAAACCCTGACCGCCTGATGGAACAGATCCTGGCCACCACCATTCGCTCGGCCGCTCCGCTCGTGCTGGTGGCCATGGCCGGGGTGTTCGCCTTCCGAGCAGGCATCTTCCATCTGGGGCTGGAAGGGCTGATGATCACCGGAGCATTCACCACGGTGGCCGTCGGCGAGGCCACCGGGTCGGTGGAGTTCGGCATCCTGGCCGCCATCGGGGTGTGCATGGCCCTATCCGTGCTGTACTGGTGGGTGATCGGCCCCCTCGGAGCCAATGTGATCATCGCCGGCTTGGGACTCACCTCCATCGGCCTGGGCGGCACCGCGTTCGCGCTCGGGGCCATCTACGACCAGCGGGGCTCCCTGTTCACCGACACCGTCCTGCCCCGACCGGTGAGCGGGATCACGTCGGGCCCCGGAATCATCATCTCGGACCAGTCCATCCTGGTGTGGCTCACCCCGCTGATCGTGCTGGCCGCGTGGGTGGTGTTGCGACGCAGCCGCTTCGGCCTTCGGCTCGCCGCCGCCGGTGAGTACCCGTTCGCGGCGCGTTCTCTGGGGGTGAGCCCACAGATCATCAAACTGCAGGCGTTGCTCATTGCCGGTGCCCTGTGCGCCCTCGGAGGTGCCGAGCTGTCGGTGGGCGCGCTGCGCAACTTCACCGAGAACATGACCAACGGCCGCGGGTTCATCGCCTTCGTGGCCGTGATCTTCGGGGCCTGGCACCCCATCGGCTCGGCCCTCGCCGGACTGTTCTTCGGTCTCGCCGACGCCATCGGCATCCAGTCGCAGATCAACGTCACCGAGCGGGTGCCGCGGGAGTTCGTGCTGATGATCCCCTTCGTGCTCACCATCTTCGCCGTCTGGCTGGGCGGGCTCTGGCGACGCCGGTCCCTGGAGGCCGAGGCGGGCTACGCCGAACTGCGAGAACCCGACCACTGAGGCTTCGGCCAAAGGGCGACGCCGGGGATGAGCACGGGGGGCACAACGGTTCCTTGCCGCGCGGACTTCGCCTTCGGATATCCTCACAGGAGATCGAAAAGGGGCAGTACGAAGCATGAACACGGTCAAGACGATCTTTCTGTTGGTTCTGATGGCGGCGCTGTTCGTGGGCGTCGGCGCACTGTTGGGGGGTAGCGGCGGATTGGCCATCGGCATCATCCTGGCCGTGCTCGTGGTGGGCGGGTCGTACTGGTTCAGCGACAAACTGGCCATCGCCTCGGCCCGGGCCGTGCCGGTCACCCGGGAGCAGCTTCCCGAGTACTACCGGATCATGGAGGACCTCACCGTCAAGGCGGAGATCCCCATGCCCAAGCTGTACGTCAGCCCCAACCCCCAGCCCAACGCCTTCGCCACCGGCCGCAACCCCAAGCACGCCGCGGTGGCCGTCACCGAGGGGCTCATCAACCACCTGAGCTGGAACGAGATCCGGGGGGTGCTGGCCCACGAGCTGGCCCACATCCGCAACCGCGACATCCTCATCGGTTCGGTGGCCGCGGCCATCGCCATGGCCATCACCTTTGCCTCCCGGGTGGCGGTGTGGGGGATGATCTTCTTCGGCGGGCGGGGCCGCGACCGGGGCATGGGCGATTTGGCGGGTGTGCTGATCGCCGCCCTCTTGGCCCCCATCGCCGCCAGCCTGATCCAGATGGCCATCAGCCGGACTCGGGAGTACCAGGCCGACGCCTCGGCCGCTCGCCTGATCGGCGACGGCGAGCCCTTGGCCCGGGCGTTGGAGAAGCTGAACAGCGCCTCCCAGCGCATCCCGGTCAACGTGCCGGTGGAGCAGGCCTCGCACTACATCGTCAACCCGCTCACCGGCCGGGCCCAATTCCGCAACCTGTTCAGCACCCACCCCCCCGCCGAAGAGCGCATCCGCCGCCTCCGCGCCGGCGAATGGGCCCCCCAGCCCTACTAACCCACCAAGGCCCACAAAATCCTACGTTTGGGCCTTCCACCCCTGTCATTAGGATTTTCCCAGCCACAAAATCCTACGTTTGGGCCTTCCACCCCTGTCATTAGGATTTTCCCAGCCACAAAATCCTACGTTTGGGCCTTCCACCCCTGTCATTAGGATTTTCCCAGCCACAAAATCCTACGAATGGGGATCACTCTCGGAAGTTGCCGAACTGGAGGGGGATGGCGAAGTCGGCTTCTTTGAGGGCGGCGATCACCTCCTGGAGCATGTCCCGCTTCTTGCCGCTGACCCGGAGCTGACCGCCCTGGGTCTGCGAGGACACCCCCTTCATGCCCAAGCCCTTGATGAACTTGTTCAGCTCTCGGGCCTTGTCGGCGGAGATGCCCGCGGCCAGGGCGGCCTCCTGCCGGACGGTGCCGCCCGCGGCGTCGGCCACCGGACCGTAGGTGACCCCCTTCAGCGACACCTTGCGCCGCACCAGCTTCTCCTCCAGCACCTGGCGGGCGGCGGCCAACCGGTCCTCGGTGGACGACCGCAGGGCGATGACCCCCTCGCCCAGCGAAACCTCGCTGTCGGTGCCCTTGAAGTCGTACCGGCCGGCGATCTCCCGAGCCGCCTGATCCACCGCGTTGCGAACCTCCTGCATGTCCAACTCCGAGGACACATCAAACGTCGGCATCCCCCCACGCTACCCCACCGGGGGAACGGGAAATCGAGTAGGGGGGTGGGCGGCGGGGCCGGTAGGGTTGGGCCTCGTTGGGTCGGTGCCCGAGCGGCCAAAGGGAACGGGCTGTAAACCCGTCGGCATTGCCTTCGGAGGTTCAAATCCTCCCCGGCCCACTCAGTTTCATCGCCAGGTTGGTGTGGCTGCGCCGAGCAGTTCACCCCCGCCCGGATCCGCTTGGGAGGAGTACGGTCATGGGCACTGCGCCCGTCGAGATCAACGCCGGCAGCGACGCCACCGTGCTGAGTTGGGTCCTCGACGCCGACCCCGGCACCGTGCAACAGGCCCAGCGCACCGCCCGCAGCCCGGTGGTGTCCGGTCCCCTGGCCCTCATGCCCGACGCCCACGTGGGCGTCGGTTCCACCATCGGTTCGGTCATCCCCACCGAAGCGGCCATCATCCCCGCCGCAGTCGGGGTGGACCTCGGCTGCGGCATGTCCGCCATCCGCACCACCCACACCGCCTCCCAGCTTCCCGACGACCTCCACTCGTCGCTGGACGCCATCGCCAACGCCGTCCCCGCGGGGTTCGAGAGCCATGACGAGGCCACCCCGCAGGCCCGGGACTGGCTGCGGGCCAACCCGCTGCCCGACAAGAAGGCCGTGGCCAACAAGGCCAAGGAGAAGATGGGGATTCAACTGGGCACCCTCGGCGGAGGCAACCACTTCATCGAGTTGAGCCTCGACAACGACGACAACGTGTGGGTGGTGTTGCACTCCGGGAGCAGGGGCATCGGCAACATGCTGGCCACCTCCCACATCAAGACCGCCCAGAAGACCTGCAAACAACAAGGCCGTGACCTCGAGGACAACGACCTCGCCTACTTCACCGACGCCGACGACGGTTTCGCCCCCTACGTGGCCGACATGCTGTGGGCGCAGAGCTACGCCAAGGCCAACCGCAAGCTGATGGCCGACGCGGTGCTGCGCGCCCTTCGGTCCGCCACTGGGCTGGCGTTCGACGAGGCCGACCGGGTGGACTGCCACCACAACTACGCGGAGAAGGAAACCCACCACGACAAGACCCTGTGGATCACCCGCAAGGGCGCCATCCGGGCGGGGCCCGGCGACCGGGGCGTCATACCCGGGAGCATGGGCGACGACACCTACATCGTCACCGGCAAGGGCTGCGCCGCCTCGTACCACTCCTCGGCGCACGGTGCCGGGCGGCTGATGAGTCGCCGTCAGGCCAAGCGTGAGATCAACGTCGACCAACTCATCGAGGACATGGCCGGTCGAACCTGGCAGGCGGGCAAGGCCGAGCGCCTCCTCGATGAGGCCCCCACCGCCTACCGGAGAATCGCCGACGTGATGGCGGCCCAGCAGGAACTGGTGGACGTGGACCACAAGCTCACCGCCGTGCTCAACTACAAGGGCTGCTGACCACCCCCTCCGGGAGGCAGCACCGAGGGACCGATTCAGTCCGCCAGCATGAGCTGCATGACGCTCACGTCCAGCCAGCGGCCGAACTTGCGGCCCACCTGGCGTTCGGTGCCCACCAGCTCAAACCCCACCGAACGGTGAACGGCCACCGACGTCTCGTTGCCCCCGGAAATCCGGGCGATCACGGTATGGAAGCCGTGACTCTTGGCCAGCCCGACCAGTTCCTCCAGCAACGCCCGCCCGATGCCCTGCCCCCGATGGTCACGATGGACGTACACCGAGTTTTCCACCGTGGTGTTGTAGGCCGGTCGAGTGTGGAAGGGCGACAGCGAGGCGAACCCCAACACCGTGTGGTCATCGCCGTCGGGAGTGGCCACGATCACCGCATGCACTCCGGCGCGGTCCTGCAGCCAGGTGCGCTGGTCGGCCAGGGTCCGCGGGGCCAACTCGAAGATGCTGACCCCGTTCAGAATCTCGTGATTGACGATTTCGAGGATGCCCTCGGCATCGGCCAGCCGGGCCGCACGAATCGCCACGACCAGCACGCTACCGTCCGACACCGGCCCGATCCCGCCTTCCGCCCACTCCTCCGACACCGGTCCAATCCGGTTTTCCGGTCACCGGGTGGCGTGGCATGATGGGAGACTGCAGGAGGCGGACCCTGGCGTCGGCCTCCTCGGTTTCATTCGCCTCCTTAGCTCAGTCGGCAGAGCGTTTCCATGGTAAGGAAAAGGTCGAGAGTTCGATTCTCTCAGGAGGCTCCGGCTCCCTCCGACGGCGATCCGCCGCTCAGGGGAGCCCGGGGCGGCGTAGCTCAGTCGGTAAGAGCGCTCGACTCATAATCGAGAGGTCGCCAGTTCGAGTCTGGCCGCCGCTACCACCCCCTCTTTCCCACCCTCGGGGCAGCAGATAGGCTCGCCCCCATCGAACCTGCACGATCCCGTGAGCCGCTTTCCGAGGACGCCACGTTGGTGGAGGCCGCCCGCCGGGGCGACCGTGACGCCTTCAACGAGCTGGTGCGGTCCACCTACCGGGACATCTACTCCCTGGCCTACCGCCTCACCGGGAACCGGGACGACGCCGCCGACGTGGTGCAGGATGCCTACGTGCGGGCCTACCGGGCCATCCGCCGCTTCCGAGGCGATTCCAGCTTCTCCACCTGGATGTACCGCATCACCTACAACTGCGCCTCCTCCAGCTTGAGCCGCCGGTCCCGGCAACGCACCGAGGAACTCACCGACGACACCCCCATCGTGGACGTGCGACCGGAGCAGGATCCGACCCTGCGAGCCGAAGCGGCCGCCCTGCGCCACCACATCGACAAGGCCATCAAGGCCCTCCCCGAGCGACTGCGCCAGGTGGTGGTGCTGCGCGACCTGCACGACCTCACCCACAGCGAGATCGCCGCCGAGTTGGGCATCACCACCTCGGCGGCCAAAGTACGACTCCACCGGGCCCGCCAGCGGCTTCGCGCCGCCCTGCAGCGCACCACCGAACCGGAGGCCGCCATGGCCGCCGTGGTGCCTGCTGACCGCTCCCCGGCCTCGCCCCCGGATAGGGCCTCGTGAACATGGACGCCACCCGCGTGTTGGGCGAGCGGTCCTCGCCTTCTCGGCGCCGCCCTCCGGCCGAAGCGCCCCCCACCCTGCTGTGGAAGGTCATGGCCCGCCTCGACTCCTACGACCGGCGTCGCCTCCTGGCCAAACGCTGGCTGGCCGCCACCACCCTGGCCGCGGCCACCATCGCCATTCGCCGCCGGTTCCGCCGCTGACCGAACCCATCGCCCCCTGATCCAACACCGGCGGTTTTGCATTGCGGGTGGCAAGGCCGAGCACGGTAGCCTTGACGGACCCCTGACGAACAAAGGGCAGTGGCTCAATTGGTAGAGCACCGGTCTCCAAAACCGGCGGTTGGGGGTTCGAGTCCCTCCTGCCCTGCGTAAGCAATCCCGTCTCCGTCGTGCCGGGCGCACTGGAACCATCATGAGCGATCTCAACCGACAACAGAAGCGGATGGCCCAAAAGCAGGGCTTCGTCGACGAGCAAGGCGACCCGGTCCGCGAACGCCGTCAAGCCCGGAACCAGCCCCGCCCCGGCGAGGAGCGGGTGGGCCCGGTGCAATTCATGCGCGAGGTCCGGGGTGAACTCCGCAAGGTGTCGTGGCCTCGGCGCGAAGAGGTGGTCAACTACTCCATCGTGGTGCTGGTGGTCCTCGTGCTGCTGACCGGGGCCATCGGCCTGCTCGACTGGGGCTTCAGCGAAGCCATCCTGAAATTGTTCGACCGATGAGCCTTGAGGTAGACGAAACCGAGATGACTGCCACCACCGACACGATCGCGCCGCAAGCCGAGCCGGTCGACGCCGCCGAAGCTGCCGCCGCCCTGCTGCCCACCGGGCCGGGGGCCCCGCCCGAAACCGACGACGATGTCCGCCTGGATCACACCGACTTGCCCGAGGCCGAAGCCACGTTGCCCGAGGCCCGCACCGACTTGCCCGAGGCGGACGCCGAGGTCATCGACGCCGAGGCGTTGATCTACGAGAAGCCCGAGGACGAGGGCGAAACCATCAGCCCTTACGACATGCCGGGAAAGTGGTACGTGGTCCACACCCAATCGGGCTACGAGAACAAGGTGCAACAGAACATCGAGGCCCGGCGCAAGACCATGGCCGTGGAAAGCCACATCCACGAGACGGTCATTCCCATGGAAGACGTGGTCGAGGTCAAGGCGGGCAAGAAGGTCACCACCAAGAAGAAGATGTTCCCCGGCTATCTGCTGGTTCGAGCCGAGATGAACGACATCTCCTGGGACGTCATCCGCAACACCCCGGGCGTGACCGGCTTCGTGGGGCACGGCCCCCGAGGCAGCAAGCCCTCGCCCCTCAAGCGCAAGGACGTGGAGAACTTTCTCCAGGTCAAGACCGACGGGGAGCAAACCGTGCGTCGCACCAAGCCGCGGCTGCTCTACGAGGTGGGGGAGACCATCCGGGTCAAAGAGGGGCCTTTTGCCGACTTCTCCGGCGAGGTGGCCGAAATCAACGAAGACCAGCTCAAGGTCAAGGTGCTGGTCAACATCTTCGGCCGGGAGACCCCGGTCGAACTCGAGTTCTCCCAAGTCGCCAAGCTGTAAGGGGAAGGTCATGGCTCCGAAGAAAGTCGCCACCGTCATCAAGATCCAGATTCCCGCGGGTCAAGCCACCCCCGCCCCCCCGGTGGGTACCGCGCTGGGACCCCACGGCGTGGCCATCATGGACTTCTGCCGGGACTACAACGCCAAGACCGAGGACAAGCGGGGCCAGATCATCCCGGTCGAGATCACCATCTTCGAGGACCGCACGTTCTCGTTCATCACCAAGACCCCGCCCACCTCATTTCTGATTCGGGAGGCGGCCGGCCTGGAGAAGGGATCCATGGAACCGGGCCGCGAGGTGGTGGGCGCCATCACCGAGGCCCAGTGCGGTGACATCGCCAAGATCAAGATGCCCGACCTCAACACCGACGACCTCGAGCAGGCCAAGCTTCAGGTGGCCGGCACCGCCCGCAGCATGGGGATCCGGGTGGAGTAGTCGAGCACGCGACCGACCCCACAGTCTCACCAACCACCCGCCAGGACGACCTCGCCTGACGGGCCGATACCACGGAGGGAGCCACCATGGCGAAAAAGGGCAAGCAATTCCGAGACGCCGCCCAGCGCTACGACAAGCAACAACCACAAACCGCCACCGCGGGGGTTGAGTTGGTGAAGAGCCTGGCGTCGGCCAAGTTCGACGAGACCCTGGAGCTGGCTGCCCGGCTCGGGGTCGACCCCCGCAAGGCCGACCAGATGATCCGGGGCACGGTCTCGCTGCCGTCCGGTACCGGCACCGACGTTCGGGTGGCGGTCTTCGCTCAGGGGGAGGCAGCCACCCAGGCGGGAGAGGCCGGGGCCGACGTCGTGGGAGCCGATGACCTCGCCGAGCAGGTGCAGGCGGGCAAGATGGACTTCGACGTGGCCATTGCCACCCCGGACATGATGCCGGTGGTGGGAAAGCTCGGGAAGATCCTGGGCCCTCGAGGCCTCATGCCCAACCCCAAGACCGGCACGGTGACCCCGGATGTGGCCAAGGCGGTGGGTGAGTTCAAGAGCGGCAAGGTGGAGTACCGCACCGACCGACAGGGCAACGTCCACGTGCCGGTGGGCAAGGTCAGCTTCGAGGCCGACGCCCTGGTGGCCAACATCCGAGCCGTCATGGAGGAGTTGAACCGGGCCAAGCCCGCCGCCCTCAAGGGCCGCTACATCCGCAAAGTCACCATCTCCTCCACCATGGGCCCGGGCGTGCGGTTGGATCCCGCCGACTTGGGGGCCACCACCTGAGCTGGTAGCTTTTGGCGCTCACAACTGATCGATTTGCCGCAGACATCAGGCGCAGCACGCCCGCTGCTTAATCCGCCGGCACGCTGACCAACCAGGACAGCACCGCCGGCCGGCCTGACGAGGTGAACCTCCCGGAATCATGGGGCGTTCGCATGTCAGCGGCGCCCCATTGCTGCGTCTTGCGAAAGGTCCGGCGATCCCCATGGACAATCCCCGTCCCGAAAAAGTAGCCGTCGTCGACGAGATTCGCGAGCGCATCGCCGCCACCGAGGCGGTGGTGATCACCGACTACCGGGGTCTCGACGTGCCGTCCCTGGCCGACCTCCGCCGCCAACTCCGCACCGCCGGTGGCGAGTACAAGGTGTACAAGAACACCCTGACCCGCTTTGCCGCCCGCGAACTCGACCTGGACCTCGACAGCGTCCTGGTAGGTCCGACCGCGTTGGCGTTCGTGGGCACCCGTGAGGACGGCACCCCCGGCGACGCGGTGTCGCTGGCCAAGGCGCTGTGCCAGTACGCCGACGACTCCCGGTTCCTGACCATCAAGGGAGGCGTGATCGACGGCCAGGTGATCTCGGCCGACGATGTCAGCGCCCTGTCCAAGCTCGGAACCCGAAGCGAGCTGCTGTCCGAGATTGTCGGCTTGCTGGAAGCCCCCATGACGGAGATGGCCGGTCTCCTGGAGGCCCCCCTGGTGGAGACGGCCGGCCTGCTCGACGCCTCCCTGGTGGAGATGGCCGGCCTGCTCGAATCCCTGAGCGAAAAGAGTGCCGCCGCCTGAGACCGTGCCCAGGGCCCCGGCCGAACCCCGGCCGACGGCCCCGACCAACGACCGACAAACCGACAAAAGGAATGAGGAAAAGAAATGTCCAAGGTTGACGAAATTCTGGACTCCATCGGGTCCATGACCGTGCTTGAGCTGTCCGAGCTCAAGGAAGCGTTCAAGGAACGCTTCAACGTGGAGGCCGCCGCTCCGGCCGCCGCCATGCCCATGATGATGGCCGCACCCGGTGCCGACGGCGGTGGCGACGCCGCCGCCGAGGAGCAGAGCGAGTTCGACGTGGTGCTGACCAGCGCGGGCGACAAGAAGATCCAGGTCATCAAAGAGGTGCGCTCCCTCACCAACCTGGGCCTCAAGGACGCCAAGGAACTGGTGGACAACGCCCCCAAGCCCGTGCTGGAGAAGGCCTCCAAGGAGGACGCCGAGAAGGCCAAGGAGCTCATCGAGGCCGCCGGGGGAGCCGTCGAGCTGCAGTAGCTCACCGGCGATTCTCCGTCCCGCGGGCCCAGCTTGTCATTGGTGCCCGCACCGCGTATCATTCCCGGATACGCGCTCGCTTGTCTCCCTGGCCACGCCTCTTCTTTTGTCGCGGCCGCGTGTACGGGATTCCGCCCTCCCGTTGACGTGCAAGAGTACAGGCAGCTCACCGGCGTTGCCCGTCCACCACATCATCTCAGGAGCTCACCTTGGCCCCCCGCTCGGCGACCCGCGACCGCTACTCCTTCGGAAACCTGGAGGAGGTGCTCCCCCTGCCCGATCTCATCGCGGTGCAGAAGGACTCCTTCCAGTGGTTCATCCAACACGGCCTGGCTGATGCCTTTCGCGACATCAGCCCCATCAAGGACTTCTCGGAGACCCTGCAGCTCGAACTGGAGTTCGACCCCGACGACGAAGACCTGAACCCCGGCCCCCGCTGGGGCACGTCGGTGGAGCAGTGCAAAGAGAAGGACATGACCTACTCGGCACCCATCCTGGTGCAGGCTCGGTTCTCCAACCGCAACACCGGCGAGATCATCGAGCAGGTGGTGTTCCTCGGCGACTTCCCGGTGATGACCGACAAGGGCACGTTCATCGTCAACGGCACCGAGCGTGTGGTGGTGTCGCAGCTCGTGCGTTCCCCCGGCGTGATCTTCCAGCCGGGTGAGCGGTTCCGGCTCCGCAATCTGAGCAAGCACCAGCTCGTCACCGGCACCATTCACCCCTACCGGGGCGAGTGGATCGAGTTCGACGTGGAGCACAAGCCGGGCCGCAACCCCACCGCCGGCGCCAGGGTGGCCCGCAAGCGGCGCATGAGCCTGTTCACCCTGCTGAGGGCGTTGGGCTACGACGAGGAGAACGCCCCGGGCTTTCTGGACCGGTTCGTGGCCCACTTCGACTTCCTGGCCGACCAGTGGGAGAGCGACAAGCACCTGCACACCACCCAGGACGAAGCCCTGCTGGAGATCTACAAGCGGGCCCGGCCCGGTGAACCGCAGTCGGTGGAGGCCGCCCGCAACTACTTCCGCAACTCATTCTTCGAGAGCCGCCGGTACGACCTGTCCCGGGTGGGCCGCTACAAGCTGGATCGCAAGCTGGGACCGGAACTGGACCGCATCGAAGAGCTCTTCGGCATCACCCTGGAGCGTCCCGAGCCCGACCAGCCGGTGCTCACCCCCGCCGAGGTGCTGGCCACCTGCACCTACCTGCTGCACCTGGTGAAGTTCGAGCCGGGCTACCGCCTCGACGACCAGGACCACTTTGCCAACCGCCGCATCCGGTCGGTGGGCGAGCTGATCCAGAACCAGGTCCGCATCGGCTTGTCCCGCATGGAGCGGGTGGTGCGCGAGCGCATGACCACCCAGGACGTGGAGGCCATCACCCCCACCTCGCTCATCAACAACCGGCCGGTGGCCGCGGCCATCAAGGAGTTCTTCGGCACCAGCCAGCTCTCCCAGTTCATGGACCAGGTGAACCCCCTGTCGGGGCTCACCCACCGCCGCCGCCTGTCCGCGTTGGGTCCGGGCGGGCTGTCCCGGGAACGGGCCGGCTTCGAGGTGCGCGACGTGCACTTCTCCCACTACGGCCGCATGTGCCCCATCGAGACCCCGGAGGGCCCCAACATCGGCCTGATCGGCGCGTTGGCCTCCTACGGGAGGGTGAACCAGTTCGGCTTCATCGAGTCGCCCTACCGCCGGGTGAAGGACGGCCACGTCACCGACGACATCATCTGGCTGGCCGCCGATGACGAGGAGGAGTACGTGGTCGCCCAGGCCAACGCCCCCCTCGACCCCGAGAACCGGTTCGTCAACGACCGGGTGCTGGTGCGGCGCTCCCCGCAGGCCGCCACCATGAAGGGACTGCAGGCCCAGTTGGAACAAGAGGTGTTCTTCGGGGCCACCACCGAGATCTCCTCGGTACCCCCCGACGAGGTCCAGCTCATGGACGTCTCCCCCAAGCAGATCGTCTCGGTGGCCACCGCACTCATCCCCTTCTTGGAGCACGACGACGCCAACCGCGCCCTGATGGGAGCCAACATGCAGCGACAGGCGGTGCCGCTGGTTCGACCCGAGGCCCCGTACGTGGGCACGGGCATCGAGGGCAAAGCCGCCCGGGACGCGGCCGACATGATCATCGCCGAGGAGGCCGGCACCGTCACCGACGTGGCCGGCAACAGCATCACCGTCGATTACCAGAACGCCGGCACGACCACCTACAAGCTGATGAAGTTCGAGCGGTCCAACCAGGACACCTGCATCAACCAGAAGCCGCTGGTGCAGGTGAACCAGAAGTTCCGCAAGGGCGACATCTTGGCCGACGGCCCGTCCACCGACCACGGCGAGATGGCCCTGGGCAAGAACCTGCTGGTGGCCTTCATGGCCTGGGAGGGCTACAACTACGAGGACGCCATCATCTTGAGCGACCGGCTGGTGCGCGACGACGTACTCACTTCCATTCACATTCACGAACACGAGATCGACGCCCGCGACACCAAGCTCGGCCCCGAGGAGATCACCCGGGACATTCCCAATCTCTCCGAGGAGATCCTGGCCGACCTCGACGAGGACGGGATCATCCGCCCCGGCGCCGAAGTCGGACCGGGCGATGTGCTGGTGGGCAAGGTCACCCCCAAGGGCGAGACCGAGCTGACCCCCGAGGAGCGTCTGCTGCGGGCCATCTTCGGCGAGAAAGCCCGCGAGGTGCGCGACACCAGCCTCAAGGTGCCCCACGGCGAGAACGGGAAGGTCATCGACGTCAAGAAGTTCAACCGCTTCGCCGGCGACGAGCTGCCCCCCGGGGTCAATCAGCTCGTCCGGGTGTACGTGGCCCAGAAGCGCAAAATCTCGGTCGGCGACAAGCTGGCCGGGCGCCACGGCAACAAGGGCGTCATCTCCCGGATCCTCCCCATGGAGGACATGCCCCATCTGGCCGACGGCACCCCGGTGGACATCATCTTGAACCCGCTGGGGGTGCCTTCCCGCATGAACGTGGGGCAGGTGCTGGAGGCCCACCTGGGCTACGCCGCCCGCTGGGGCTGGGACATGAACGGCGCGGCCGGTCGTGAGCCCGAACGGGGTCAGGATCGCAAGACCCGCCCCACCACCGAAGCGGCCACCCTGGTGGCCACCCCGGTGTTCGACGGAGCCCATTGGGACGAGGCCGGACACTCCGGTCAGCACCCCACCATCCAGCAACTCCTGGCCAACCTCCGGCCGGAAACCGACGACGGGGAGCGCCTGATCGGCGAGGACGGCAAGACCGTGCTCTACAACGGCCGCACCGGCGAGCCCTACGACAACCGGATCATGGTCGGCTACATGTACATCCTGAAGCTGGCCCACCTGGTGGACGACAAGATCCACGCCCGCTCCACCGGCCCCTACTCGATGATCACTCAGCAGCCCCTGGGCGGCAAGGCCCAGTTCGGGGGCCAGCGGTTCGGGGAGATGGAAGTGTGGGCCCTGGAGGCCTACGGCGCGGCCTACTGCCTGCAGGAGCTGCTCACCATCAAGTCCGACGACGTGATCGGCCGGGTGCGGGTGTACGAGGCCATTGTCAAGGGCGACAACATCCCCGAACCGGGCATTCCCGAGAGCTTCAAGGTGCTCATCAAGGAAATGCAGGCCCTGTGCCTGAACGTGGAGGTGCGGGACACCGCCGGACAGCAGGTGGAGATCACCGAGCTGGACGACGACGCCTTCCGCACCTCCGAGGAGTTGGGCATCGACATCTCCCGCCCCGAACGGGGATCCGACGAAGAAGACGAGCGCCGTGTCATGGGGAGGACCTTCTAGATGTTGGACGTCAACGCATTCGACCAGCTCTCCATCGGGCTGGCCACCGCCGACGCCATTCGCACGTGGTCCAACGGCGAGGTCAAAAAGCCCGAGACCATCAACTACCGCACCCTGCGGCCCGAGAAGGACGGCTTGTTCTGCGAGAAGATCTTCGGTCCCACCAAGGACTGGGAGTGCTACTGCGGCAAGTACAAGCGCATTCGCTTCAAGGGCATCATCTGCGAGCGCTGCGGGGTGGAGGTCACCCGCTCCAAGGTGCGTCGGGATCGCATGGGCCACATCGAGCTGGCCGCTCCCGCGGTCCACATCTGGTATCTGCGGGGCACGCGCTCGTGGCTGGCCTACCTGCTCATGGGCACCGAGCCCAAGGAGGAGCTGAAGGCCAAGCAACTCGAAAAGGTCATCTACTTCGCCGCCAACCTGGTCACCGAGGTGGACGAGGAGGAGCGCCACCGGCGGCTTCCCGAGCTCGAGCGGGAGATGCGCGAAGAGATCGAGGCCGTCCGAGACGAGCACCAGGACAAGCGCGAGGAACGCCTGGCCGAACTGGAAGCGGAGTTGGCCGAGTTGGAGTCGGTCGACGCCCGGGACCTGGACAAGCGGCAGAAAGCCGCGGAAAAGGACCTGTTGGCCCTGGACGAGCACTACGACAATGAAGTCGACCTCGTCGAGCGCACCTTCGAGGAGTTCGCCGCCTTGTTCCCCCGCAAGATCGTGGAGGACGAGGAACTCTGGCGTGAGATGGAGGAACGCTACGGCGACCTGTTCGACGGGGGCATGGGGGCGGCGGTCATCGCCACCCTCATCGACAGCGTCGACCTCGACGAGGAGGAGCGCAAGCTCCGTGAGCAGCTCGATCCCCCCGAGGGACAGAAGCGGCTCTCCCAACAGCGGGAGCAGAAGGCCATCAAGCGGCTGAAGATCGTTTCGGCCTTCAACCGCCGCGATCAGCACGGTCGCCGGATCAATGACCCTCGGGCCATGATCCTCGACTCCGTGCCGGTCATTCCCCCCGAGCTCCGCCCGATGGTGCAGCTCGACGGCGGACGGTTCGCCACCTCGGATCTCAACGACCTGTACCGCCGGGTGATCAACCGCAACAACCGCCTCAAGCGGCTGCTCGACCTGGGTGCCCCCGAGATCATCATCAACAACGAGAAGCGGATGCTGCAGGAAGCGGTGGACGCCCTGTTCGACAATGGTCGACGGGGCCGTCCGGTGACCGGGCCCGGCAACCGGCCGCTCAAGTCGCTGTCCGACATGCTCAAGGGCAAGCAAGGGCGGTTCCGCCAGAACCTGTTGGGCAAGCGGGTGGACTACTCGGGCCGGTCGGTCATCGTGGTGGGCCCCACCCTCAAGCTGCACCAGTGCGGTCTGCCCAAGCTCATGGCCCTGGAGCTGTTCAAGCCCTTCGTGATGAAGAAGCTGGTCGAAGAAGACCTGGCCCAGAACATCAAGTCGGCCAAGCGGATGGTGGAGCGGCGCCGTCCCCAGGTGTGGGACGTGCTCGACGAGGTCATCCAGGAGCACCCGGTGCTGCTGAACCGCGCCCCGACCCTGCACCGTCTGGGGATCCAGGCTTTCGAGCCGGTCCTGGTGGAGGGAAAGGCCATCCAGATCCACCCGTTGGTATGTACCGCCTTCAACGCCGACTTCGACGGCGACCAGATGGCGGTCCATCTGCCGTTGTCCGCCCAGGCCCAGGCCGAGGCCCGGGTGCTCATGCTGTCGTCCAACAACGTGCTGAGCCCGGCCCACGGCCGGCCCCTGGTGACCCCCGGTCAGGACATGATCATCGGGGCCTACTACCTCACCGAAGAGGTGGACGGCGCCCCCGGTGAGGGGCGGGTGTTCCGCCACCAGCACCAGATCGAGCGGGCCTTCGAGGCCGGAGAGGTGGGGCTCCACGCCCGCATCGAGTACCGCATCCCCGAGCTGTTGAACACCCCGGCCAACGGTGACGCCGCCACCTACCACCCGACCACGGTGGGACGGGTGCTGTTCAACAGCGCCCTGCCCGACGACTTCCCCTACGTGAACCGGGTGGCCACCAAGCGCGACATCACCACCATCGTGGACAAGCTGGCCCAGCAGTACTCCAAGCAGGTAGTGGCCCGAAGCCTGGACGCCCTCAAGAACCTGAGCTTCCAGTTCGCCAGCCAGTCCGGTCTCACCGTCTCGGTGGACGACATCAAGGTCCCACCCGACAAGCAGAGCATCCTGGACCGCTACGAGAAGGAGGCCGACAAGGTCGAGAACCAGTTCCGTCGCGGCATCATCACCGATGGTGAGCGCCGGCAAAAGGAAGTGGAGATCTGGACCGAGGCCACCGAGATGGTGCGCCAGCGCATGGAAGCGGTGCTCACATCGGAGAAGTTCAACCCCATCGACATGATGGTGGGCTCCGGCGCCCGGGGGAACATGATGCAGGTCCGCCAGATCGCGGGCATGCGCGGCCTGGTGGCCAATCCCCGCGGCGACATGATTCCCCGCCCCATCAAGAGCAACTTCCGCGAGGGACTGGCGATGCTGGAGTACTTCATCGCCACCCCCGGCGCTCGCAAGGGGCTGGTGGACACCGCCCTGCGCACCGCCGACTCGGGCTATCTCACCCGCCGTCTGGTGGACGTGGCCCAAGAGGTGATCATCAACGAGCGGGATCCATTCGAGTCGGGCGGCCCGGTTCGGGGCATCTGGATCGAGGACGTGGTGCCCGACGAGGCGGGCAAGCGCTCCTACCTGGAGACCCGCCTGTTCGGCCGCACCCTGGCCGACGATGTCGCCCTCGGTGACGGCACCGTGCTGGCCCGCGGCTCCATCGTGGGCGACGAGGAAATGGCCCGGCTGCGGGACGACACCACCGTGACCCGGGTGCGGGTGATGTCCCCGCTCACCGACGACTCGGAGGTGGGCATCAGCCGGGCCTCCTACGGTCTGTCGCTGGCCACCGGTCAGGCCATCGAGGTGGGCGAAGCGGTGGGCGTGATCGCCGCCCAGTCCATCGGCGAACCGGGCACCCAGCTCACCATGCGCACCTTCCACACCGGGGGTGTGGCGGGCAAGGACATCGCCGGGGGTCTGCCCCGGGTGGTGGAGTTGTTCGAGGCCCGCACCCCCAAGGGCAAGGCCGAACTCACCCGCATCTCGGGGGTGGTCCGCATCGACGAGGAGGACGGCAAGGCCAGCCGCTTGACCGTGGTGGGCGACGACGGGGCCGAATGGTCCGTGGTCATCGACCCGGCCTGGAAGCTGGCGGTCACCGACGGCCAGGACGTGGCCGCCGGCGATGCGGTGGCCCAGGCCGACGGCCCCCGCGATCCCAAGGAACTCCTGGAGATTCGCGGGGTCCGGGAAACCCAGCAGTACCTGGTGGACGAGGTGCAGCGGGTGTACCGGGACCAAGGGGTGTCCATCCACGACAAGCACATCGAGCTGATCGTGCGCCAGATGACCCGGCGGGTGGCCATCCAGGAGCCGGGAGACTCCGACTTCCTGCCCGGTGAACGGGTTGATTCCCAGATGTTCACCAACGTCAACCGGTCCCTGGCCCAGGAGGGCAAGCGTCCCGCCGAGGGTCGGCCCGAGCTGATGGGGATCACCAAGGCGTCACTGGCCACCGATTCCTGGTTGTCGGCGGCGTCGTTCCAGGAGACCACTCGGGTGCTCACCGAGGCGGCCATCGAGTCCCGCCGGGACGGGCTCATCGGCCTCAAGGAGAACATCATCATCGGCAAGCTGATTCCCGCCGGAACCGGCCTGGAGATGTACCGGGAGATCGCCACCAGCGCTCCCGACTACACCCCGATGGAGTACTACACCTCCGCCGACGAGGACGTGCAACTGGCCGAACAGTTCGCCCAGTGGGCCGCGCCCGCGGAGTCCGCCGACGCCGACGTGTTGCCGATCGGAACCCTGGGGGCGTAGACTTTCCCCCGGTGCGCGGCTTTGCTGCGCCCAAAATCTCGTTTCCACCATCCCGAGGAAGTGTTGTGCCCACGATTCAGCAGTTGGTGCGCAAGGGTCGCCAGTCAAAGTTCCGCAAGGAGAAGACGCCGGCTCTGAAGGGCGCGCCCCAACGTCGAGGGGTCTGTACTCGGGTGTACACCACCACCCCGAAAAAGCCGAACTCGGCGCTGCGGCGGGTGGCCCGGGTTCGCCTCACCAGCGGCATGGAGGTCACCGCCTACATACCCGGTGAGGGCCACAACCTCCAGGAGCACTCCATCGTGCTGGTTCGGGGCGGACGGGTGCGCGATCTGCCGGGGGTGCGCTACAAGATCATCCGGGGCACCCTCGACACGTCGGGGGTGACCGACCGTCGCCAGGCCCGCAGCCGCTACGGCGCCAAGAAGGAGAGCTGATCGTGCCTCGCAAGGGCCCCGCCGGTCGACGCGACCTGCCCACCGACCCGGTGTACGACTCGTTGCTGGTCACCCAGTTCGTGAACAAGATCCTGCAGCGGGGCAAGCGCTCCACCGCGGAGCGAATCGTGTACGGCGCCCTCGACATCGTCGAGGAGAAGACCAGCGCCGAGCCGCTCGGCACCCTCAAGCGAGCCGTCGACAACGTCCGCCCCCAACTGGAGGTCCGCAGCCGGCGAGTCGGCGGGGCCACCTATCAGGTTCCCGTGGATGTTCGCCCTCGACGGGCCAACACCCTGGCCATCCGCTGGATCGTCAACCACGCCCGCGAACGGCGCGAGCGCACCATGATCGATCGGCTGGCCAACGAAATCCTGGATGCCTCCAATGGCCTGGGTGCGTCGGTGAAACGACGCGACGACTTGCACAAGATGGCTGAGTCGAATCGGGCCTTCGCCCATTACCGCTGGTAAGCGGTCCAACCCCCCTTGAGCATCATGCCTCGTCACCCGCTGGAAAAGACCCGCAACATTGGCATCATGGCCCACATCGACGCGGGCAAAACCACCTGTACGGAACGCATCCTCTACTACACCGGCAAGGCCTACAAGCTGGGCGAAGTCCACGACGGGGCCGCCACCATGGACTGGATGGAGCAGGAGCAGGAGCGGGGCATCACCATCACCTCGGCGGCCACCACCGCGGAGTGGGCCGGTCATCGCATCAACATCATCGACACGCCGGGCCACGTGGACTTCACCATGGAGGTGGAACGCTCCCTGCGGGTGCTCGACGGGGCGGTGGCCCTGTTCGACGGGGTGGCCGGGGTGGAACCCCAGTCGGAGACGGTTTGGCGACAGGCCAACAAGTACCACGTTCCCCGGATCTGCTTCGTCAACAAGCTCGACCGCACAGGGGCCAACTTCGAGCGGGCCGTGCTGACCATCACCGAGCGCCTGCGGGCCAACACCGCGGTGGTGCAGTTGCCCATCGGCATCGAAGCCGACCTGCTCGGCGTGGTGGACCTGGTGGAAATGCAGGCCCTGGTGTGGCGGGGCGACGACCTGGGCGCCACCTGGGAAGTGACCGAGATCCCCGACGACCTCAAGGACAAGGCCGAGGAGAGCCGCCTCGCCCTCATCGACCAGCTCACCCAGTTCGACGAGCACCTGCTGGAGAAGTACGTCGAGGACGAGGACTCCATCACCCCCGCCGACCTGCGGGCCTCGTTGCGCACCTGCACCCTCTCGCTGGACGTGGTGCCCGTGCTGTGCGGATCGGCCTTCAAGAACAAGGGGGTGCAACCCCTGTTGGACGCCATCATCGACTACCTCCCCTCCCCGCTGGACATCCCCCCGGTGAAGGGCTTCCACAAGGGGGAGGAGTGCGAGCGGCCCGCCGACGACGAGGCCCCGTTCAGCGCGCTGGCCTTCAAGATCATGAGCGACCCCCATGTGGGCAAGCTCACCTACTTCCGGGTGTACAGCGGGAAGTTGCAAAAGGGCAGCCAGGTGGTCAACCCCCGCACCGGCCGCAAGGAGCGGATCGGACGGATCCTGGAGATGCACGCCAACGACCGGGAGGATCTCGACCTCGTCCACGCGGGCGACATCGTGGCCGGAATCGGCCTGAAGGACGTCCGCACCGGCGACACCCTCGCCCAGATCGACCACCCGCTCGAGCTGGAGCAGATGGACTTCCCTGATCCGGTGATCCAGGTGGCCGTGGAACCCCGAACCAAGGCCGACCAGGACAAGCTGGGCCGGGCCATGGCCGCCCTGGCCGAGGAAGACCCCACCTTCCAGGTCCGCACCGACGAGGAAACCGCGCAGACCCTCATCGCGGGCATGGGCGAGTTGCACCTGGAGGTGCTGGTCGAGCGGATGCTGCGGGAGTTCCACGTGGACGCCTCGGTGGGCAAGCCGCAGGTGGCCTACCGGGAGACCATCTCCGCGCCGGTGGGCAAGTTCACCTACACCCACAAGAAGCAGACCGGCGGCTCCGGCCAGTACGCCGAGATCACCTTCGACCTGGAGCCCAACGCCCCCGGCAAGGGCTACGAGTTCGCCAGCGAGGTCACCGGCGGGCGCATCCCCCGGGAGTACATCCCCGCGGTGGACAACGGCATGAAGGACGCCATGACCACCGGCCCGCTGGCCGGTTTCCCCGTGGTCGACCTCAAGGTGACGCTCACCGACGGCCGCCACCACGACGTGGACTCCTCCGACATGGCCTTCAAGATCGCAGCCACCGCCGCCTTTCGCCAGGCCGCCCGCAGGGCCAAGCCCATCCTGTTGGAGCCCATCATGGCCGTGGACGTGGTGACCCCCGAGGAGTACATGGGCGATGTCATCGGCGACCTGAACACCCGGCGGGGCAAGATCGACAGCATGGAGCAGCGGGGCCGGGAACAAATTGTCAAGGCCCATGTGCCACTTTCGGAAATGTTCGGGTACGCTACCGAACTCCGCTCGCGGACTCAGGGCCGCGCCACGCACACCATGCAGTTCGACACCTACCGGCAGGCGCCGGCCAAGGTGCAAGAGGAGATCGTCGCCCGGATTCGGGGCGAGTAGACAGGGGCAACCAACCACCCTCGGAGGTTGAAAGACAATGGCAAAGGAAACATTCGAGCGCACCAAGCCGCACTTGAACGTGGGCACGATGGGACACATCGACCACGGCAAGACGACGCTGACCGCGGCCATCACCAAGGTGCTGTCCGAGGCCGATCCTTCCACCACCCAGTTCACCGAGTTCGACAACATCGACAAGGCGCCCGAGGAGCGGGAGCGGGGCATCACCATCAACGTGGCCCACGTGGAGTACGAGACCTCCAACCGCCACTACGCCCACGTCGACATGCCCGGCCACGCCGATTACATCAAGAACATGATCACCGGTGCCGCCCAGGTGGACGGGGCGATCCTGGTGGTGTCGGCCGCCGACGGTCCCATGCCCCAGACCAGGGAGCACGTGCTGTTGGCCCGCCAGGTCGGGGTGCCCGCCATCGTGGTGGCCCTCAACAAGGTCGACATGGTCGACGACGAGGAGTTGCTGGAGCTGGTGGAGCTCGAGGTTCGGGAGCTGCTCAGCGAGTACGACTTCCCCGGCGACGACATCCCGGTCATGCCCGTATCGGCCCTCAAGGCCCTCGACGGCGACGCCGATGCCGCCCAGCAGGTGCTGGATCTGATGGAGCAGGTGGACAGCTACATCGCCGAACCCGAGCGTGACGTGGACAAGCCGTTCCTGATGCCCATCGAGGATGTGTTCTCCATCACCGGGCGGGGCACGGTGGTCACCGGCCGGGTGGAGCAGGGCATCGTCAACACCGGCGACAAGGTGGAGATCGTCGGCATCCGGGAGACGGCCGAGACGGTCTGCACCGGCGTGGAGATGTTCCGCAAGCTGCTCGACGAGGGCCGCGCCGGCGACAACATCGGCGCGCTGCTGCGGGGTACCGACAAGGACGAGGTGCAGCGGGGCCAGGTGTTGTCCAAGCCCGGTTCCATCACCCCTCACACCCAGTTCGAGGCCCAGGTGTACGTGCTGACCAAGGACGAGGGCGGTCGCCACAAGCCGTTCTTCAGCAACTACCGGCCCCAGTTCTACTTCCGGACCACCGACGTCACCGGCACCATCGCCCTGCCCGACGGCACCGAGATGTGCATGCCCGGTGACAACACCGAGATGGTGGTGGACCTGATTGCCCCCATCGCCATGGACGAGGGGTTGCGCTTCGCCATCCGCGAGGGCGGACGGACCGTGGGCGCGGGCACCGTCACCAAGATCATCAAGTAGCCCGCATGGCCGCAGGACAGAAAATCCGCATTCGGCTGAAGGCCTACGATCACGAGATCATCGACCAATCCACCAAGAAGATCGTGGAGACGGTCAAGCGCACCCAGGCCGATCTGCGGGGACCGGTCCCGCTGCCCACCGAGAAGCACCGGTTCACCGTGATCCGGTCGCCCCACAAGGACAAGGACAGCCGCGAGCACTTCGAGATCCGGATCCACAAGCGTCTGCTCGACATCGTGGATCCCGGCCCCAAGACCGTGGACTCCCTGCAGCGGTTGGACCTGCCCGCGGGCGTCGACATCGAGATCAAGCTCCAGCACGGCTGAGGACCGTTCGAGACGGCAGGCCAACTTCGGGCAAGCCGTGACTCCTCGGGTCATCTCCACTGGCCGTCAACGAGAGGCCGAGCACCGAACGATCCCGGGCGGGCCGTGACGCCACAGGTCATCCTGCTCCGGGTCTCCGGGCCCGACCGACCGGGGCTGTTCGCGGCGTTGCTCAACGTGCTCACCGCAGGGGGTGCCCGGATCCAGGACGTGGAGCAGGTGGTCATCCGCCGCCAGCTCACGCTGGGCATCGTCATGGAAGTACCGCCCGGCCAGGACCTGCTCAAGGACCTGCTGCTGTTCGGCTGGGAGCAACGGGTGACGGTGGAGTTCGACGTGGTCGACCCCACGCCCACGGCCCACGCCGCCGCCCACGCGGTGACCGTGCTGGGCCGGGAGTTGACCCCGGCCATGTTGGCCGCCACCGCCGCAGCCATCGCCGAGGGCGAGGGGAACATCAATCGCATCGTGCGCTTGTCGCGCTATCCCATCTACAGCTACGAGCTGCTGGTGGAGGGCGGTGACGACGAGGCCATCCGCCGGAACCTGCTGTCGGTGGCCGCGGCCAACCCCGACTTCGACGTGGCCATTCAGCGGGAAGGCCTGGCCCGGCGAGCCAAGCGGGTGGCCCTGCTCGACGTGGACTCCACCCTCATCCAAGACGAGATGATCGACCTGCTGGCCGCCGAGGCCGGGTGCTCGGAGGTGTGCCGGAACCTCACCGAGCAGGCCATGCGGGGGGAGATCGACTTCGAGACCGCCCTGCAGGACCGGGTTCGGCTGCTGGCCGGTTTGGACGAGGCCGCGTTGGAGCGGGTGTGGAACCAGGTCACCCTCACCCCCGGCGCCCGCACCTTTGTGGCCACCCTGCAGCGGTTGGGCTTTGCCATTGCCATCGTCAGCGGCGGCTTCACCCGATTCTGCAACCGGCTGCAGCAGGACTTCGGGCTCGACTACGCCTACGCCAACACCCTGGAGATGGCCGACGGCCGGCTCACCGGCAACCTGGAGGGTCCCATCGTGGACCGGGAACGCAAGGCCGAGATCCTCCTCGAGGTGGCTGCCGCCGAGGGGGTGTCCCCCGAGCAGGTGGTGGCCGTGGGCGACGGCGCCAACGACATCGACATGCTCACCGCCGCCGGTCTGGGTATCGCCTTCAACGCCAAGCCCAAGGTTCGACAGGCGGTGGACACCGCGGTGAGCGTCCCTTACTTGGACGCCGTGTTGTTCCTCCTCGGCGTCAGCCGCGAAGAGGTCGAGGCCGAGGGAATCTGAGCAGCATCGCCATGACCGCAGACCAGCCCGCCCCGCCGCCCCCGATTCGCAGCCTGTTGTTCGTTCCGGCCAACCGAGCCGACCGAATGCACAAGGCGCTGGCCACCGAGGCCGACGGGGTGGTCTTCGACCTGGAGAGCGCCATCCCCCGCGGGGCCGCCGAAGAGGCCCGGGCCAACGTCCGCCACGCCCTGGACAGCCATACCCCCGAGCAACCGGCGGTCTTCGTGCGGGTGTGCGCGGTGGGAACCGACGACTTCACCCCCGACGTGGAGGCCTGCCGCCATCGGTCGCTCACCGCGTTGATGCTGCCCCAGGTCGCCGAGCCGGCCGAGGTGGCAACCGCGTCATCCGCCCTGGACGGCACCGACGCGTGGCTCATGCCGCTGGTGGAGACCGCCTCGGCCGTGCGCCAGGCCTACGAACTGGCCACCGCGTCGGACCGGGTGGCCTACATGGGCGGCGCCACCGGCCGCCACGGTGATCTGGGCCGCTCGGTGGGCTTCCAGTGGACCCCCGAGGGGACCGAGACCCTCTACCTGCGTCAGAAGGTGCTCATCGACGTGCGGGCCGCGGGGGTGGCCAACCCCCTATCGGGCCTGTGGGGCACGGTGGACGATCTCGACGGGCTGGCCCGGTTCGCCACCCAGACCCGCCAACTGGGCTACGAGGGCATGATGGCCATCCACCCCAGCCATCTGGCCATCATCAACACCACGTTTTCCCCCACCCCCGCCGAGATCGACGGCTGGCACCGCCTCATCGCCGCCGCCGAAGAAGCGGAGGCCCAAGGCATCGGCGCCTTCCGCTACGAGGGCCGCCTCATCGACCACGCCCACGTCCTCACCGCCCGGCAATCCCTCACCCGCGCCACCCACCTCGGCCTCACCTAACCCCCACCCAGCCTTCGAGACTTTGGGGGCGGGTGCTTTTGCCGCCGTGGACGGAGGGTTCTGCGCACCATTGCCAGCGGAGGGTGGCCAGCGGGTCCAGGATCGTTTCGGGGAAGTCGAGTGCGCCGCACAGCACCGACTCGTCCAGGGCTTGGCGGACTTCGTCGCGGTAGGCCTCGTTGGCCGGCAGCATGGCCCGCTCCTCGAACTCATCGAACACCGCGGCCAGCGCCTGCCGCTGCCCAGCGGCAACCGCTCGCAGATCCAGAACCGGGATTGCCCCCATGGTGGTCACGGTGAGATTGGCCCGGCCCTTCTGCTGGCGATTCGATGCGTACCAACGACCCAACAAGCCCAGGGTGCTGTTCAGCCACACACACAGCGCCTTCTCCCACTCTTCAACATCCGCCTCGTCGTCCGGGGTCGGACTGAACGAGGGCCAGGCCCGCCCCCCGATAACCGGAGTCGGAGTCAAGCAAGCTCCCGTGGCCTGCGCGTTGACCTGGAAGTCGGCGTTGAGGTGCAGACGAGTGGCCCCGGCCGCGTCGCTGGTCACACCCCTTGACCTTCCTTCCCACATCTCGACGGCAGATTCCCTCATGCCGGCGCGTAGTACCCCTTCGGAGCAGGGCAAGACACGCATCGACGTCTCCGCCCGGTGGTCGTGCGACCAAAGAATGGGCCAGGATGCCTGCCGATAGGCCGACCGGTCAGCTAGTCGCCGGACGTCGAAGGGTCCACGACTCTCATCGCGATCGGAGATGTCACGATGCACGGGGCCCCGAATGCCCAGTCGGTGCAACTGGGTCACCGGAAGGGTGACCTTCCGATGACGAGGCAACAGCAATCGGCCCTCGGCCAATTCACTTGCCGCGGCGGCTACTTCGAGTCTCGATATCCCGATCGGTTGGCCCTTCATCTCGCTGCCGAGGGACGCAATGACGCTCAGGCCGGCTGTCTCGCCTCCCACCATCAGCATCCCTGGCCGCTGGGACTGGCTTCGAATCTGCCGAGCAGCCTCAATCCCAGAAACTGGCGAGGCCGGCCGCTCATGCAGGATCACATATTCGATGTCCAACTCGACTCCGGGAACCGACCCGTCATTCTTCGTGGCCACCACCATCACCTCAGCCATGCCGGTGTCGGCGGAGAAGGCCCGGCCCTCGGAGGCGTCTTCTCCGTGTTCGGAAATGGAGACGATGACGATGTCCCGATAGTGGGCGGCCAAGAGAGCTCGCGCCCCGCTCCAGGCCGTGCCCGTCACCAGGGAAGCAGGAACAATCAGGGCCAGCACACCGCCAGGCCTGAGCTTGGCGTGAGCCAGGTCGATGAAGTTCGAGGCGATACCGGCATTGCCGTGACTGGCCTTGAGACCGCTGATCCGCGAGATACCCACCCTGAGTGCGTCCGACATGGCCCTTTGCTCCTTCGGATCCGTCCCTAGGCCGGCAAAGGCGGGATTGGGTACCTCAGCGTGGCCGCCCTCGTGGTTGGTGGGACGGGTGAACGGAGGATTCATGATGACAACGTCCAGCGACTCAGACGGAATGTCGGCCACCGCCAGTTGCTCCTCTCCTTCGGCGGTCACCGCCATCGTCCCGTCTCCCCACAGGGCCGCACGTTTATCGGAATGGAGCAGGTCCAACGCGCCGATGCGATACCCCTCGACGCCCCGGTTGTCGGCATGTTTCCCGTAGGGCATCAGCCACGTCTTGGTGTTGGCGTAGTCGATGTCCGGGCGCTCGCCCGACAGCCGGGCGGCGGTCAAGTGGACGGCTGCCCCCATGATGTCGCAGCCGATCATCACCTCCTCGATGAGTCCCCGATGAATATCGGCATCGTCGCCCCCCTCGATCCGGTGGCGTTCGACGACGCGGCGGTACATCTCGGTCAACAGGGCCCCTGTGCCGCAGGCCATGTCCCCAATCCGCAAGTCGGTCACCGCCTTCGGTTCCGACCAGTCGACCTCCAAGCGGTCCACGGCCAGCTCGGCCAACAACGCGGCCGAGGCCGGACGGGTGTAGAAGGTGGCGAGAAACTTGCGGTCCCCGATCAACTCGCCGAAAAGACGGCCTACGAGGCCCGAGGCACCGGGATGTTCGACGATGTCGGCTGCCGTGCGGCTCAGGATTTCCAGGGCCTGTTTCGACGCCCTGGCTCCGGAATTGGCCAGGAGCAAACGCCGGCTCACCTCGAAAATGGGCCAGTAGTTCATGTCGAGAATCTCACGCCAGACTTCCAGGACCCGAAGTTGATTGAAACGGTTGTCGGACATCATCTGGATAGGGGTGGGAATGTGAGGGTGATGTTGGGCAATGTGGAACTGAAACAGCACCGCGTTGAACATGATGGCCATGGCCATTCGGTTGGTCTGCGCGCCCGGCTCCTGCGACAGCACCTCGCCAAAAGCGTCGGCCACCCCGACCGGTTGGGTGGCCACGGATGCCGCGGCATCCAGCCTCATCCGTAGCAATTCAGCCAAGGAGCTGACATCGGCCCCTTCGGCTCCGGCTCGGTCGATGGATGCAGCCAGGTCGGTGATCTTGCCCTCCAGCCAACCGGACGCCGGAAAGCGGACGGGTTCCTGGTCGCCGTTGACCGACCACATCGCCCACTGGAAGGTGATCTCCAAGAATGCACCGCCGTGCAGTTCCTCATCGGAGAAATCGTTCAACCGTTGTGGGCTCCTCATTCCCACCACCACCCGGACCGGACGGTCATCCGCCGCCCAGCGGGCACCGAAGTGGCCCAGGCACTGCTGTTCGAGCACCGCGGGCGCAACGGTCTCGTACTTGTTCTCCACGAGGACCCGCTCGCGGCTCGGAGCGTCGACCACGATGTCGGGCTGCTTGGACGAGGCCGCCAGTTGGCCGCCCCGTTCAGCCTCAACCGTGTACTGCGCCAGACAGCGGCCCAAGGCCACGGCGATGGCCGCGTTCAGGGCCTTCTCATCTCGATGGGCTTTCTCGTGTCGAGGGCCAGTAGGAGACATGGTCAGATTCTAGAGACCGGTGGTGACAGCTTTGGGTGGGCTCAATAGGGGCTCGGGGGTACTGAGGTGCTACAAAGCGTCCATGGCTCAGATCACGTTCCGGGATGCACCCGTCAACACCAGTGGAGACCTGCCGGCGATGGGTGCCGCCGCGCCCTCCTTCACGCTGACCGGGGGCGATCTCTCCCCGGTCACCTCGGAGGGGCTGGCCGGTCGCACCGTGGTGCTCAACATATTCCCCAGCGTCGACACCGGGGTGTGCGCCGCCAGCGTGCGCACCTTCAACGAGCGGGCGGCGGGCCTGGACAACACCACGGTGGTGTGCGCCTCCTTGGACCTGCCCTTTGCCGGGGCCCGATTCTGCGGCGCCGAGGGCCTGGAGAACGTGACCGTCGGCTCCCTGTTCCGCAACCGGGAGTTCCTGGACGACTACGGGGTGGAGATGGTCGACGGCCCCCTGGCCGGACTGACCGCCCGGGCCGTGGTGGTCATCGCCCCCGACGGCACGGTGGCCCACTCCCAATTGGTGCCCGAGATCACCTCGGAACCCGACTACGACGCCGCCCTGGCCGCCTGCTCGTAATCGCTGCGGCCGAGCCGTTCGGCCAACCCAACCCCGTCGGCTGCCCCCTCCAACGATCAGCCCCCTACGACGTCCCGTCATCCGCGGAGGCGTCGGCGTCTCGGCGGAACACGTGGCGCAGACGCTGTCCGATGGGTTGACGGGGCGGGTGCTGGGCCGCCTCGGCGTCGGTGAGTTCTTGCACCACGTCGCCCCGTTCGAGATAGCTGGACAGAAACGCCTGAGCGGTGGCCGCCGCGGGCAGGGCCAGCACCGCCCCCACCGCCCCGAGCAGCAAGCTCCCGGCGATCACAGAGCCGAACGCCACCGTCACGTGGATCTCCATGGTGTGGGCCGTCACCTTGGGTTGGAGCAGGTAGTTCTCCACCTGCTGGTACACCGCGATGGCCACCAACACGCCCAGCCCGGTGGACGGCTCGTCCAGGAGGCCGATCAGCACCGGCAGCGCCCCGGCCACGTAGGTGCCGATCACCGGCACGAACTGCGACACCAGACCGACCCACAGGGCCAGCGGCGCTGGGAACGGCACCCCGATCAGGGTGAACACCAGCCAGTGCACCAGGAATGACGCCACCGCCAGGATGAGCCGGCTGTAGATGTACCCACCGGTCTTGCTGATGGCCAGATTCCAGATGCTCAGCACCTGGCGCTGGTGCTGGGGGGTGAGCAACGAGCAGATGTTGCGCCGCAGCTTGGGCCCCTCGGCCACCAGGTAGAACGTGAACAGCCCAACCGTCAGGATCTGGAACAGCACTTGCAGCACGGTGGCTCCCAAGCTGACCAGGTTGTCGGCCAGCCGGGTGGCCAGATTGGTGGCCGCTCCTCCCTCCTGAAACTCGGCCAGCAGCTCCTGGGCGTCCACCTCGATGTCGAAGGTGCCCTCCAGCCAGTCCTCCACGTCCTGGATGTAGCCGGGGGCATCGTCCACGAATTGCTCGATCTGGTCGGCCAGCACCGCCCCGATGGCCCACAGGAACAGGGCCACCGCGGCCAGCAGGCCCAAGAACATGATCCCTGTTCCCAGGCCCCGCCGGATGCCCATGCGCTCCATGCGGTTCACCGGCGGCTCCAGGGCAAACGACATGAAGAACGACACCAACACGATCACCAAGAGCGACTTGAGTTGGTCAACCAGCCACCCCAGCACATACAGGGCCCCCAGGGCGGCCACGCCGGTGAGAATGGCCCGGAACAGCCACGGCGGCAGCTTTGCCGATGAGGTGGACGAACCCTCGGGGGGCATCGATGAGCCGTCAGGAGGCGTGGGTGTCGATCCGCCGCCCGGCTCGGGGTCCGACGCCTCGTCCACGATTTTCACGCTACCCACCCTCAACCGGGGGAACGGGGATTTGCCATCGGCCCGATCTTCGAAGAGTCGATCTGCTCGTCGTCGGGAATTTGGTCGATCCCCTGGAGCCCGCTATCCTCTTCCTTCTGTGCCGACCTCGGTCGGCGCTGTTCGTGTCAAGCGACGTCCGTCCAGGCCCACCGGCAGCCATTGGCCTGCTCCGGGAACCAGACGGCACAACCGAAGCCCGCTCCGCCGGAACGTCCCACTTGCTGGGACAGCACCCGTGCGGAGCGTTCGCGTGAAGGCAGGTTCGCGATGGTTGCCAAGGCGATTGTCGGCGAAAAACTCGGAATGACCCAGGTGTGGGACGACGATGACCGCGTCGTGCCCGTCACCGTGCTGCGGGTGGCCCCGTGCCGCATCGTGCAGGTCAAGCGGCCCGAGACCGACGGCTATTCCGCCCTGCAGGTCACCTTCGGCACCCAGAACCCCGATCGACTGACCCAACCGGAGCGAGGCCATCTGGCCAAGGCCGGCGTGGCCGCCGGCCGCACGCTGGTGGAGTTGCGCATCGACGACGTGGGCGCCTACGAAGCCGGCCAGGAGATCGGCGTCGAGGTGTTCGACGGGGGCGAGTTGGTGGACGTGACCGGCGTCAGCAAGGGCAAGGGCTTCGCCGGGGTCATGAAGCGTCACAACTTCAGCGGCCAAAAGGCCAGCCACGGGGCCCACAAGGTCCACCGCAAGCCCGGTGCCGTGGGTCAGTGCGCCACCCCTTCGAGGATCTTCAAGGGCAAGAAGATGCCCGGACGGGCGGGTGCCGAGAAGGTCACCACCCTCAACCTGCAGGTGGTTCGGGTGGACGCCGACAACGAGCTGATCCTCGTGAAGGGTTCGGTACCCGGACGGCGGGGAGCCACGGTGTTGATCCGCAGTGCCATCAAGAACGGTGCCAAATGACCACGCCGACCACCCTCGACCCGGCCGTCGACGAGGCTCCGGTGCGCCTCCAACACACCGTGACCGTTCGCAGTGTTGCGGGCCGCAAGACCGGCACGGTGGACCTGGATCCCGAGATGTTCGGCATCGAGCCCAACGTGGCGGTTTTGCACCAGGTGGTCACCGCCCAGTTGGCCGCCCGGCGCCGGGGCACCCAGAGCACCCGCACCAAGGCCGAGGTCAAAGGGGGGGCGGGCAAGCCGTGGCGCCAGAAAGGCACCGGTCGAGCCCGGCACGGCTCCAATCGCAATCCCCAGTGGCGGGGCGGGGGGGTGGCCCTCGGCCCCAAGCCCCGGAGTTACCGCCAACGCACGCCCAAGAAGATGATCCGATTGGCCCTGCGATCGGCCCTGTCGGATCGAGCCCGCGACGAGAAGGTGGTGGTGGTGGACCGCTGGAAGTTCACCACCCCCCGCACCAAGGAGGCCATGGCCGCCCTGAAGGCCCTGAAGGTGGACGGACGGGTGCTTGTGGTGGCCGAGCGTGACCACCAGGAGGTGTGGAAGAGCTTCCGCAACCTGCCCAAGGTCCACCTGGTGAGCCCGGGCGAACTCAACGCCTACGACGTGTTGGTTTCCGACGCGGTGGTGTTCACGCTCGACACCCTGCCCACCGGCGACACCGACGACGAGGCCACGGAACCGGCCAACAGCGACACCGAAGCCGAAGGCGCCGAGGAGGTCCAAGCCGAGACCACCGCCGAGGAGGAGAACGGGCAATGAAGGATCCCCGCGACGTGGTGCTGGCCCCGGTGGTTTCCGAGAAGTCCTACGAGCTGTTGGAATCCAACGTCTACACCTTCCGCGTCCACCCGGATGCCTCCAAGCCCGAGATCAAGGACGCCGTCGAGTCGCTGTTCGACGTGACCGTGCTCAAGGTCAACACCATGAACCGCAAAGGCAAGCGGCGCCGCAACCGGCGCAGCCCCACCTACGGCCGTCGCCCCGATGTCAAGCGGGCCCTGATCACCTTGGCCGAAGGTGACGAAATCGAGTTGTTCGATGTGTAAGGCAAGCCATGGCAGTTCGTAGACGCAACCCCACCAGCCCCGGACGCCGATTCCAGACGGTGTCGGACTTCTCGGCCATCACCGAGACCAAGCCGGAGCGGTCGCTGGTCGCCCAGAAGACGAAGACCGGCGGCCGCAACAACCACGGCCGCAAGACGGCCCGCCACCGGGGTGGTGGCCACAAGCAGCGCTACCGGGTCATCGACTTCAAGCGGGCCAAGGACGGCGTGCCCGCCACGGTGGCCACCGTGGAGTACGACCCCAACCGGAATTGCCGCATCCTGCTCCTGCACTTCCATGACGGAGAGAAGCGCTACATCCTGGCCCCCGAAGGCGTAGGCGTGGGCGACGTGCTGCAAAACGGCCCCGGCGCCGAGATCAGGCCGGGCAACGCCCTGCCGCTGCGCTACATGCCGGTGGGAACCACCATTCACGCGGTGGAGCTGCAACCCGGCGGTGGGGCCCGCATGGTGCGCTCGGCTGGGGCCAGCGCCCAACTCGTGGCCAAGGAGGGCAACTTCGCCACCCTGCGGCTGCCCAGCACCGAGATGCGCCGCGTGCCCATCGACTGCCGGGCCACCGTGGGCGCGGTGGGCAACGCCGAGGCCGAGCTCATCAAGCTGGGCAAGGCCGGTCGCGCCCGATGGAAGGGCGTGCGGCCCCAAACCCGAGGCGTGGCCATGAACCCCGTGGACCACCCCCTGGGCGGCGGCGAGGGCAAGTCCTCCGGCGGGCGCCACCCCACCTCACCGTGGGGGAAGCCCGAGGGCCGCACCCGCAACAAGAAGAAGAAGTCGCAGCAAATGATCGTCCGACGGCGCCGCACCCGCGGCGGACGCCGCTAGGGAGCCGGAGCGAAAGGAGGGACCACCCATGCCCAGGAGTTTGAAGAAGGGCCCGTTCGTGGACGGACACCTGTTGCGCAAGGTGGACGCCCTCAACGACCAGAACGCCAAGCAGGTGATCCGCACGTGGTCCCGACGCTCCACCATTATCCCCGACATGGTGGGCCACACCATCGCCGTCCACGACGGGCGCAAGCACGTCCCGGTGTACATCACCGAATCCATGGTGGGCCACAAGCTGGGCGAGTTCGCCCCCACCCGCACCTTCCGGGCCCACGCCGGCCAAGAGCGGGGAGCCCGTCGCTGATGGCGGTCATCGACATGGGCAACGAGGCCCGTCCGGGGAGCCGAGCGGTGGCCAAGTACGTGCGGTCCTCGGCGTTCAAGGCCCGCGAGGTGCTCGACCTGGTGCGCGGGAAGTCCTACGCCGAGGCCCGAGAGATCCTGACCTTCTCCGAGCGGCGCATCTCCGACACCATCGCCAAGTGCCTCGACTCGGCGGTGGCCAACGCCGAGCACAACGACGACCTCGACGGCGACGAGCTGTTCGTGGCCGCCTGCTACGCCGATGAGGGCCCCACGCTGAAGCGCTGGCGGCCCCGAGCCCGGGGGCGGGCCACCCGCATCCGCAAGCGCACCTGCCACATCACCATGGTGGTGGCCCGCTACACCGACGAGGAGCTGGCCGCCATCGACGCTCGGGCCACCCTCAAGGGCACCGGTCGACGCAGCTCCCCCGCCGAGGCCCGCCGCCGTCGGGTGGCGGCCAGCCGAGAACGCGACGCCCAACGAGCCGAGGCCGAAGCCGAGGATCACGAGCACGACGACGATCTCGATGCCGACGACGACGTCGAAACCACCGAGGAGATCGCAGCCGAAGGCACGGACGACGTAGCCGACGAGGCCGACGACGGCGAGGCCGAAACCACTGACCAAACCGACGACGAGCCCGAGGCAACAGCCGAAGCTGACGAGGCCGAAGCCGACGCCGAGAGCGCCGACGAACCCGAGGCAACAGCCCAATCCGACGAGGCCGACGACGGCGAGGCCGAGACCACTGACCAAACCGACGACGCCGGCGAATCCGACGACGAGAAGGAATCCTGATGGGCCAGAAGATCAATCCCTACGGATTCCGACTCGGGGTCACCACCGACTGGAAGTCGCGCTGGTTCGCCAACCGGCGGGAGTACGGCGACTTCATCATCGAGGACTGGAAGGTGCGCGACTACCTGATGTCGGAGTTGCCCCACGCCGCCATCAGCCGCATCGAGATCGAGCGCACCCGCGACCGCCTGCGGGTCGACGTCCACACGGCCCGACCGGGCATCGTCATCGGCCGCCGGGGCAGCGAGGCCGACCGACTGCGCACCGGCTTGGCCAAGATCACCGGCAACAACCGGGTGCAGCTCAACATCCAGGAGATCAAGCAGCCCGAACTCGACGCCGCCCTCATCTCCCAGGGGGTGGCCGATCAGCTCGCCAACCGGGTCGCCTTCCGCCGGGCCATGAAGCGGGCCGTGCAGAACGCCCAGAAGGCCGGCGCCCTTGGCATCCGGGTGCAGTGCTCGGGCCGCTTGGGTGGATCGGAGATGGCCCGCACCGAGTGGTACCGGGAAGGGCGGGTCCCCCTGCACACGTTGCGGGCCGACATCGACTACGGATTCCGAGAGGCCCACACCACCTACGGACGTATCGGGGTGAAGGTGTGGATCTACAAGGGCGACATCCTTCCCTACAAGACCCAGGCCGAGGACAAGATCAGCCGGGAAGCAGCCATGGCGGTGGGCGAGGCGTCCGGGGCCCAGAAGCCTCGGGCGGCCATCGTGTCGTCGGCCGCCCCCCGTCGCCCCGGCGAGTTCGAACGTGCCGAGGAAACCGAGGAACCGGCCCCCCTCATCAAAGAAGCCGATCCCGAGTTCGAAAAGCTGCTCGAGGAGGAAGAGGACATTCTTCGTACCACCCGCGAACACCGCGAAACCCCCCACTTCCGACCCGGCGACGCGGACTGATCACCATGTTGATGCCCAAGAAGGTCAAGCACCGCAAACACCATCGAGGCCGCACCAAGGGGGTCGCCAAGGGCGGCACCACCGTGAGCTTCGGCGAGTACGGCATCAAGGCCCTCGAACCCGGGTGGATCACCGCCCGCCAGATCGAGGCCACCCGTGTCGCCATCACCCGCCACATCCGTCGGGGGGGCAAGGTGTGGATCAACATCTTCCCCGACAAGCCGGTCACCGAGAAGCCCGCCGAAACCCGCATGGGTTCGGGCAAGGGCAACCCGGAGCGCTGGGTGGCGGTCGTCCGACCGGGGCGCATCCTGTTCGAGCTGTCCTACCACGACCGTGACGTGGCCCGGACGGCCATCGAGCGGGGCATCCAGAAGCTGCCGATCAAGGCACAGTTCGTCGAACGTCAGGAGGGGTGATCGCCGTGGCCCGAAAAGCAACCTGGACCAACCTCAGTGACGCCGACCTCCTCGAACGGCTCGACGAGGCCAAGGACGAAGTGTTCAAGCTCCGCTTCCAAATCGTCACCGGCCGTCTCGACAACACCGCCCGCCTGAAGCAGGCCAAGAAGGAGGTGGCTCGGGCCATGACCGAGCTGCGTATGCGGGAGATCCGAGCGGCCGAAGCACTCGAAGCCGACCTGCAGGAGGCCACCCATGGCTGATTCCACCACCGAGGCCACCACCGCCGCCCGGGCCAACGGCCGCAAGGTGCGGGAGGGGCTGGTGACGTCGGTGTCCATGGACAAGACCGCGGTGGTGGTGTCCACCGACCGCGTCCGTCACCGTCGTTACAACAAGACCGTGCAGCGCACCACCCGGCTCTACGTCCACGACGAGTCGAATGACCTGGCCGTGGGCGACCGGGTACGCGTGCAGGAGACCCGTCCCCTGTCCAAGACCAAGCGGTGGCGACTGCTGGAGATCGTGGAGCGGGCCCGATGATTCAACAAGAGACCCGAGTCAAGGTGGCCGACAACTCCGGGGCCAAAGAGGTGCTGTGCATCCGCGTGCTGGGCTCCTCCCGCAAGCGGTACGCCACCATCGGCGACGTGTTCGTGGCCACCGTCAAGGACGCCATGCCCGGCGGCGCCGTTCGCAAGGGTGACGTGGTGCGCTGCGTGCTCGTACGGGCCAAGAAGGAGAAGCGCCGCAAGGACGGCTCCTACATCCGCTTCGACGAGAACGCCGCCGTGCTCATCAACGAGCAGCAGCAGCCCCGGGGGACCCGTATTTTCGGACCGGTGGGGCGGGAGTTGCGGGACAAGCGCTTCATGCGCATCGTTTCGCTGGCCCCGGAGGTGCTGTAGCGGCCATGAAAGTGCGCAAGGGAGATCGGGTGAGGGTGCTCACCGGCAAGGACCGGGGCAAGGAAGGCGAGGTGGTGTTCGCCTACCCCGCCGAGGGCACCGTGATCGTGGAAGGCGTCAACATCGCCAAGAAGCACCAGGGCCCCCGCCAGGGAATCATGCAGACCGGCATCATCGACAAGGAGATGCCCATCAAGGCCTCCAACGTGGCGGTGATCAGCCCGGCCGACGACCGCCCCACCCGGGTGGGCTACCGGTTCGACACCGACGGCCGCAAGATCAGGATCTGTCGCCGAACGGGAGTTGATCTGTAATGGCGACCACCACTGCGCCCCGGTTGCAAGCCCTGTACCGGGAGGAAATCCGCGACCAGCTCAAGGACCATCTCGGCCTCGACAACATCATGCAGGTTCCCCGCTTCGAGAAGATCGTGGTGAACACCGGCGTGGGCGAGGCCGTGGCCCAGGCCAAGTTGATCGACGGGGCGGTGGCCGACCTGACCACCATCTCCGGCCAACGCCCGGTGATCACCCGGGCCAAGAAGTCCATCGCCAACTTCAAGATCCGCGAGGGGAACCCCATCGGGGTGAAGGTCACCCTCCGGGGAGCCCGCATGTGGGAGTTCCTGGACCGGCTCATCAACCTGGCCATCCCCCGCATTCGGGACTTCCGGGGACTGTCGCCCCGTTCCTTCGACGGAAACGGCAACTACTCGTTCGGGGTCACCGAACAGCTCATCTTCCCCGAGGTCGACTACGACTCCATCGACACCATCCGGGGCATGGACATCACCATCGTCACCACTGCAACCACCGACGAGGAGGGCCGGGCGCTGCTCGAGGCCTTCTCGTTCCCGTTCCGAGCCGAGGGGCAGTAATCAGCATGGCCAAAAAAGCGCTTGTCCAGAAGCAACAGCGAACGCCAAAGTTCAAGGTGCGGGGCTACACCCGCTGCCGTCGCTGCGGCCGGCCCCGAGCCGTGTACCGCAAATTCGGCCTGTGCCGGGTGTGCCTGCGGGAGCTGGCCCACGCCGGCGAGATTCCCGGACTGACCAAGGCGAGCTGGTGAGGTGATGCAACTGTGACCATGACCGACCCCATCGCCGACATGCTGACTCGCATCCGCAACGCCAACACGGCCATGCGTGACGAGGTGCGGATGCCGTCCTCCAAGTTGAAGGTGGCGCTGGCCGACGTGCTCAAGCAGGAGGGCTACATCACCAACTTCGCGGTGGCCCAGGACGACGCCGGCCCGGGACAAACCCTCACCATCGACATGAAGTACTCCGACCAGCGGGAGCGGGTCATCTCCGGGATCACCCGGGTGTCCAAACCCGGCCTGCGGGTGTACTCCAAGTCGGACAAGATCCCCCGGGTGCTGGGCGGTCTGGGGGTGGCCATCGTGTCCACCAGCAAGGGTTTGATGAGCGACCGCGAGGCCCGCCGCCGCCGTATGGGCGGCGAGGTCGTGTGCGTGGTCTGGTAGGAGGCCGAGGATGTCACGAGTCGGCAAGAGCCCCATTCCCGTGCCCGACGGGGTGGACGTGACCATCAACGGCGCCCACGTGACCGTCACCGGCAGCCGGGGCACCCTGGAGCACGACCTTCCCGACACCATCTCGGCCCGGCTGGACGAGGGCTTCGTGGTGGTCGACCGGGCCGACGAGCAGCGCACCACCAAGGCGTTGCACGGCCTGAGCCGCTCGCTGCTGGCCAACATGGTCACCGGCGTCAGCCAGGGATACCGCAAGGAGCTGGAGATCGTCGGCGTGGGGTACCGGGCCATTGCCCAAGGGGCCGACAAACTAGAACTGCAGCTCGGGTTCAGCCACCCGGTTCACGTGGAGGCCCCCGACGGGGTGACCTTCGAGGTGCCCAACCAGACCAGCATCCACGTGCTGGGGATCGACAAGCAAGTGGTGGGCCAAGCCGCCGCCGACATCCGGGCCATCCGCAAGCCCGAGCCGTACCGGGGCAAGGGCATTCGTTACGCGGGCGAGCGCATCATCCGCAAGGCCGGGAAGGCCGCCAAATGAGTTTCTCGGTCCGGCCGAACCGGCAGAGCCGCCAAGTGGGTTTCTTGGTTGCGGCCCTCCCACAAGGCCCACAGGAGCACAAGACGTCGTCATGAGCAGCATCAAGCACAAGCACCAGAGCCGGGTTCGGCGCCATCGCCGGGTCCGCAAGAAGATCCACGGCACGCCCGAGCGGCCCCGCTTGTCGGTGTACCGGTCGAACCGCCACATCATCGCCCAGGTCATCGACGACACCACCGGGCACACCATCGTGGCCGCGTCCACCACCGAGCCCGAACTGCGAAGCGGTCCCACCGGCAACCAGGCCGGCGCGGCGGCCGTGGGCAAGCTGGTCGCCGAGCGGGCCAAGGAGCACAACATCACCGCGGTGGTGTTCGACCGGGGCGGATTTCGCTACCACGGCCGAGTGGCCGCCCTGGCCGGCGCGGCCCGCGAAGCCGGACTGGAGTTTTAGATGGAAGAACGCGCAACCCCAACCGGCGACGCCCAGCTACGCGACTCCCGGGTGATCAACATCAACCGGGTGGCCAAGGTGGTCAAGGGCGGTCGTCGTTTCTCGTTCACCGCGTTGGTGGTGATCGGCGACGGGGCCGGCCGGGTCGGCCTGGGCTACGGCAAGGCCAAAGAGGTGCCGTTGGCCATTCAGAAAGGCACCGAAGAAGCCCGACGCAACCTGTTCCGGGTGCCGCTGGCGTCCTCCACCATCACCCATCCGGTGATCGGGGAGATGGGCGCGGGCCGAGTCCTGCTCAAGCCGGCCGCACCGGGAACCGGGGTGATCGCCGGCGGGGCCGCTCGGGCCATCCTGGAAGAGGCCGGGATCGGTGACGTCTTGTGCAAGTCGCTGGGCTCCCCCAATCACATCAACGTGGCTCGGGCCACCATCGCCGGGCTCAAGGCCCTCAAACGTCCCGATGAGGTGGCCCGCCACCGGGGGCTGCCCGCCGACGAGTTCGTGCCCGCCGGCCTGCTGGCCGCCTACCGAGAGTCGGAGCGCATGGCCGCGGTGGCGCCCACCGACGGTGAGGACCAGTGACCATGGCCATCAGAGTCACCCAGACCCGGTCCCAGATCGGTACCCGGCCCAAGCAGCGGGGCACGCTGCGGGCCCTGGGCCTTCGGGGCATCGGCCAAACCAATGTCCTGCCCGATGCCCCGGAAATCAGGGGGATGATCGATCGGGTGTCCCACCTGATCTCGTGGGAGGAGACCGACGAATCATGAAGATCCATGAGCTGCAGCCGCCTCCGGGCTCCCGCAAGCGACCCCAGCGCAAGGCTCGGGGGATCGCGGGCAAGGGCGGCAAGACCGCCGGTCGGGGCACCAAGGGGCAGCGAGCCCGCAGCAAGATCCCCGTCGGGTTCGAGGGCGGACAGATGCCCCTGGCCCGCCGGGTGCCCAAACTGCGGGGGTTCAAGAACCCGTTCCGGGTGGAGTATCAGGCCATCAACCTGGACGTCATCGAGGCCACCGGTCTGAACGAAATCAGCCCCGACGTGTTGCACGAGCGAGGCCTCCTGCACAAGGGGGCCTTGGCCAAGGTGCTGGGCCGGGGGGAGCTGACCCGGGCCGTCACCGTCAAGGCCCACGGCTTCTCCGAATCGGCGAAGGCGGCCATCGTCGCCGCAGGGGGTAGCGTGGAGGTGTTGCCCAAGCCCTTCACCGGGCGGCCACCCGCCAAGGGCAACGCCCTCACCAACCGATAGCCGAAGTCCCCCAGGGGCGAAGGAACAGGAGACGCCGTGCTCACCAGAGTGACCAACATGTTCCGGGTGGCCGACCTGCGGAACAAGATCCTGTTCACGCTGTCGATGCTGGTGATCTTCCGCCTCGGGGTGGCCATCCCCTCCCCGGGCGTCGACCTCGACGCCGTCGACCAACTCCGCAACCAGGCCGACGCCGGCGGGGTCACCGGGCTGTTGAACTTCTTCTCCGGCGGCGCCCTGTCGCAGTTCGCCATCTTCGCCCTGGGCATCTTCCCCTACATCACCGCCTCCATCATCATGCAGGTGCTCGGCGTGGTCATTCCCCGCATCGAGCAATGGCAGAACCAGGGTGCGGTGGGTCAGCGCAAGATCACCCAGTGGACCCGGTACCTCACCATCGCCATCGCCATCATCCAGGCCACCTCGTTCTCCTTCTTGTTCCACAACGGAGGCGGCGGTCTGAGCCTCACCGGCGGCAACGCCAATCAGGCCATCGACCTGTTGCCCAACTTCACCGCCCCCCGCGTGTTCCTGGTGGTGCTCACCCTCACTGCGGGCACCGCCCTGTTGATGTGGATGGGCGAGCTCATCACCCAAAAGGGGATCGGCAACGGCATGTCGCTGATCATCTTCGCCTCGGTGGTCTCGACCATCCCCAACCAGTTCTCCCTGGTGAAGGCGTCGGAAGGCTGGGGTGCGGTGTTCGTCATCGCCCTGATGTACTTGGCCCTGCTGGTGGCCATCGTGTTCGTGGAGAACGGCCAGCGTCAGATTCCGGTGCAGTTCGCCAAGCGGGTGGTGGGTCGGCGCATGGCCGGGGGCCAGAGCACCTACATCCCCCTGAAGGTGAACCAGTCGGGCGTGATCCCCATCATCTTCGCCAGCTCGGTGCTCTATCTGCCCATTCTCTTGGCCGCAGTGTTGCCGTCGGACTCCAACCCCGACCACAACACCTGGGGGGAGAGCGTCCAGGAGTGGGTGAACACCAACCTGGGCGACCCGGCCGACACCGTGTACCTGGTGGTCTTCGCCCTGATGATCGTGGGCTTTGCCTACTTCTACACCGCCATTACCTTTGACCCGGTCAAGCAAGCCGACCAGATTCGCAAGCAGGGCGGCTTCATTCCCGGCATCCGGCCCGGTCGCCAGACCGAGCGCTACCTGGGACGCATCCTGTCGCGCATCACGCTGCCGGGCGCCTTGTTCATCGCCGCGGTGGCCGTGATTCCCGCCATCGCCCTGTCCCAGTACATTCCCACCCAGAGCACCTCGGCCTACAGCTTCAGCGGCATCTCGGTGCTGATCGCCGTGGGGGTGGCCCTGGAGACCATGAAGCAGATCGACAGCCAGCTCATGATGCGCAACTACGAGGGCTTCCTGAAGTGATCGGTGGCCCCGCCAGCCGCTCGGTCTCGACCCTGTCCCCCACCGTCCACGCAAGCACCGCCCCATGCCCCTGACCCTGGTCATCTTGGGGCGTCAGGGTTCGGGCAAGGGGACCCAGGCCGCGTTGGTGGCCGAGCACTACGGCGTCATCCACATCTCCACCGGGGACATGCTGCGGGCGGCGGTGGATGCGGGCACGGAGCTGGGACTGCGGGCCCAAGCGGTGATGGACGCCGGCGACCTCGTCGGCGACGACATCATGATCGGCATCGTCCGGGAACGGCTGGGCGCCGCCGACATTCAGGCCCACGGGGTGTTGCTCGACGGCTTTCCCCGCACCACGGCCCAAGCCGACGCCCTGGCCCACATCCTGGGAGGCAGCGGACCGGACGTGGCCGTCAATCTGGACGTGCCCATCGCCGAGGTCACCCAGCGGATGCTGACCCGGGGCCGGGCCGACGACACCGAAGAGACCATCGCCCGCCGCCTGGAACTCTACGAAGCCGAGACCGCGCCCTTGCTGGACTGGTTCGAGCAGCGGGGCCGTTTGGCCGTGGTCGACGGGCTGGGCACCGAGGACGAGGTGTTCGCCCGACTCTGCCGGATCATCGACGACATTTGAGGGGTCTTCGGGTCACCAGCCGGTTTGTTCCCAACAGAGCAGCCGGATAGCATGAGCAGTCGGCTCACTGGCTGAGCCATTGTTCGCGCGGTTCGCCGCACCAGCCCGCCAAGACGTCAGGAGAGGTCGCCCTTGGCGAAAAACAAGGAAGACGCCATCATCATGGAGGGGACGGTCACCGAGTCCCTTCCCAACGCCATGTTCCGAGTCGAGCTTGAGAACGGGCACAAGGTGCTCACCCACATCTCCGGCAAGATGCGGATGCACTACATCAGGATTCTCCCCGGAGACCGGGTCCAAGTGGAGTTGACCCCCTATGACCTCCAGCGGGGCCGGATCACCTACCGATACAAGTAGCCGACGAGCGCAACGGTTCAACGAAAGGCACGCCGTGAAAGTCCGTCCCAGCGTGAAGAAAATCTGCGACAAGTGCAAGGTCATCCGCCGCCATGGGCGGGTCCGGGTGATCTGCACCAACCCCCGCCACAAGCAGAGGCAGGGCTGAGCCATGGCCCGTATCGCCGGCGTCGACATCCCCCGGGAGAAGCGCACCGTGATCTCCCTCACCTACATCTACGGGGTCGGTCCGACCTTGGCCCGCCAAGTGTGCGCGGAGACCGGGGTCGACGAGAGCACCCGCCTTCGGGACCTCACCGACGAGGAGGTCGCCCGGCTGCGCAACTACATCGAGGGCAGCCTGCGGGTGGAGGGCGACCTGCGCCGGGAGACCAGCCAGGACGTGAAGCGCAAGATGGAGATCGGCTGCTACCAGGGCATCCGCCATCGCCGAGGCCTCCCCGTGCGGGGTCAGCGAACGCACACCAACGCCCGCACCCGCAAGGGACCGAAGAAGACGGTGGCCGGCAAGAAGAAGGTGATGAAGAAGTGAATCAGGAAAGGACCAATCGCTGATGGCCAAGCCAACGGCCGGAGGACGCCGACCCCGGCGACGGGAACGCAAGAACATCTCCTATGGGGTGGCCCACATCAAGAGTTCCTTCAACAACACCATCGTGACCATCGCCGATCAGCAGGGCAACGTCATCTCCTGGGCCTCGGCGGGCAACGTGGGCTTCAAGGGCTCTCGCAAGTCCACGCCGTTCGCCGCCCAGATGGCCGCCGAGCAGGCGGGCCGCAAGGCCATGGAGCACGGCATTCGCAAAGTGGACGTTCATGTCCGGGGGCCGGGCTCGGGTCGCGAGACCGCCATCCGCTCCCTGCAGGGGGTGGGCATCGAGATCACCGGCATCAAGGACGTGACCCCCATCCCCCACAACGGATGCCGCCCGGCCAAGCGGCGGAGGGTCTGACATGTCCCGTTACACCGGTCCCCGGTCCCGGGTGTCCCGACGCCTGGGCGTCAACGTATGGGGCACCAAGGGAGAGACCATCGCCCTGGAACGGCGCCCGTACCCCCCCGGGGATCACGGTCGCTCCCGCCGCCGGGGCAACGTGTCCGAATACCTGCTCCAACTGCAGGAAAAGCAGAAGGCCCGCTACACCTACGGGCTCAACGAGCGTCAGTTCCGCAACGTGTTCAAGGAGGCGGCCCGCCAAAAGGGGGTCACCGGCGAGAACATGCTCCGCTTCCTCGAGCTGCGCCTCGACAACGTGGTCTACCGCCTGGGTTGGGGGGCCACCCGCCCGCAGGCCCGCCAGCTCGTCTCCCACGGCCATCTGGACGTCAACGGTCGCCGGGTCAACATCCCCAGCTACCGGCTCCGCAAGGACGACGTGCTGTCGCTGCGCAGCAAGGCCCGGGACATGATCGTGATCGGCTGGAACCTGGATGTGCTCGACCGGACGCCGCCCGCCTGGCTGAGCCGCAGCGACGACGGCTTCGAGGCCACCGTGCGGGACGTGCCGCTGCGAGAGCAGATCGACGTGCCGGTGCGAGAGCAGCTCATCGTCGAGCTCTACAGCAAGTAGGGCCCGCCACCGGTGCCACCACGGCCACCGTGCCCACCAAGTTGAACACCATCATTCCAAGAATCGAGGGAACCGGATCATGCTGGTAATGCAGCGACCCACCGTCGAGTCCGCCAGTGAACTCGAGGGCAACCGCCAGAAGTTCGCCATCGGCCCGCTGGAGCCCGGCTTCGGCCACACCCTGGGCAACTCATTGCGCCGAGCGCTGTTGTCCTCTATTCCCGGCGCCGCCGTGATTCGGGTGCGGTTCGACGACGCCCTCCACGAGTTCGACACCATCGCCGGCGTGGCCGAGGACGTGACCGACGTCATCTTGAACCTCAAGGACCTCGTGCTGAAGTGCCACAGCGAAGAGCCGGTGGAGCTTCGGGTGGACCAACGGGGACCGGGCGAGGTAACCGGGGCCAGCCTGATGGTCAATCCCGACGTGGAGGTGCTCAACCCCGACCTGGTGGTGGCCCGGCTTAACGGCAAGGCCCGACTGGCCATGGACATCACCGTTGCCCAGGGACGGGGCTACGTGTCGGCCGAGGTCAACAAGGAGGACGCCGCCATCGGCATCATCCCCATCGACTCCATCTTCTCGCCGGTGCGCCGGGTGGCCTACAACGTGGAACCCACCCGGGTGGAGCAGTCCACCGAATTCGACCGCTTGGTGCTCGACATCGAGACCGACAGCTCCATCACCCCCAAAGACGCACTGGCCTCGGCGGGCGCCACCCTGCGGACCCTGGTGCAACTGGTGGAGGAGATGAGCGACGAGCCTCAAGGCCTGAGCATGGCCGAAGCGGGCAGCGCCCCGGCCGGCGCCCCCGACCTGGATCTGCCCATCGAGGATCTGGAGCTGTCGGAGCGGCCCCGCAACTGCCTGAAGCGGGCCCAGATCAACATGATCGGCGAGCTGCTGTCCCGGACCGAGGACGAGCTGTTGGCCATCACCAACTTCGGCCAAAAGTCGCTGGACGAGGTCAACGAGAAACTGGACGAACGGGGCCTGGCGCTGGCCGGACCCCGCTCGTAGAACCGAGAACACCATGCCCGGACGACCACGCAAGGGACGCCGCTTCGGCGGCAGTTCGCAGCACCAGAAGCTGATGATGGCCAACCTGGTGGCATCGCTCATCGCCGCCGAGGGCATTACCACCACCGAGGCCAAGGCCAAAGCCATGCGCCCGGTGGCCGAGAAGCTCATCACCAAGGCGAAAAAGGGTGGACAGCACAACCACCGCCAGATCATGGCCCAACTGGGTGACCCGGAAATCACCGACAAGCTCATGGTGGACATCGGCCCCCGGTACGCCAACCGGCCCGGCGGTTACACCCGCATCCTGAAGCTGGGGCCCCGGTACGGCGACAACGCCCCCATGGCCCGCATCGAGCTGGTCTGACCCTTCGGCGACGGGCATCGAGCGCCGGTTCTCGCGGTGCAGGTTCGAGCCACGGTCGCCTACGACGGGGGACCGTTCCACGGCTTTGCCGTCAACCGCGGGGTCCGCACGGTCGGTGGCGAGCTGACCGACGCCCTGACCCGCTGCCTGCGCCAACCGGTGGAGGTCACCTGTGCGGGCCGAACCGACACCGGTGTCCACGCGTGGGGACAAGTGGTCAGCTTCGCCGCCCCCGACCATGCCGACCTACCCACCGCCCGCACAGCGGTCAACCGCATGTTGGCCCCGGCCATCGCCATCCGGAGCATCGAACCGGCCCCCGCCGGGTTTGACGCCCGTTTCGACGCCATAAGCCGCACCTACCGCTACAGCGTGTTCAACCAGGACGTCCACCATCCCTTCCTGGCCGCCACGGCCTGGCACCAACCCGACCCGCTGGACATCGGTGCCATGAACGAGGGCGCCGACGCCGTCGTGGGCGAGCACGACTTCTCGTCCTTCTGTCGCCGACAGCACACCGCCGACGGCGCGGAGAAATCCCGGGTGCGCACCGTCAAGCGAGCCTCCTGGAGTTCGGGAGACGGGGCCCTCGTGCGGTTCGAGATCGAGGCCTCCTCGTTCTGCCACCAGATGGTGCGCGCCCTCACCGGAGCGCTGGTGGACATCGGCCGCGGCCGCCGCCCCCCGCACGCCATGGCCACCATGCTGGCCGCCCGCGACCGAGCCGGGGTGCCCACCTTGGCCCCGCCTCACGGGCTGTGTCTCTGGTCGGTTTCCTACGAGGGCTTTTCGTCGTGAGCGGGGCCGGGGCAGTTGTCACGCCACCAATCGAGGCCGTATCATGATCCATTCCGGGATCGCGTCTGAAGGAAAGTCGATGCCCACCTACTCCCCGAAAATCACCGACGTCGAACGCGCGTGGCACGTCGTGGACGCCGACGGCTTGGTACTCGGCCGCATGGCCACCGAGGTGGCCCGGGTGTTGCGAGGAAAGCACAAGCCCGAATTCACCCCCCATCTCGACACCGGCGACCACGTCATCATCGTGAACGCCGACAAGGTGGTGCTCACCGGCAGCAAGGGCGCCGACAAGCAGGTGTACCGCCACTCCGGCTTCCCCGGTGGTCTGCGCCAAACCAGCTACGGCCACCTGTTGGCCACCCAACCCGCCGAGGCCGTGCGGCGCACCGTGAAGGGAATGCTCCCCAAGAACCGATTGGGCCGCCAGATGATTCGCAAACTCAAGGTCTACGCCGGGCCGTTGCACCCGCACAGCGCCCAACAGCCCCAGCCCCTGGAGATCGCGGCAGCCCGGTCCCGCACGGGAGATTCGTGATGGCCGCCCCCTTGACCCAAGCGACCGGACGACGCAAGCGGGCCGTGGCCCGCATCCGTTTCCGCCACGGCACCGGACAGGTGACGGTCAACGGCCGCCAGGACGAGGATTACTTCCCGTCCCGCAGCCACCGGATGACCTACATGGAGCCGTTGCGGCTCACCAACACCCACGAGGCGTACGACATCGACGTGAACGTCCACGGCGGCGGGGCCAACGGGCAGGCCGGAGCGTTGCGACTGGGCATCGCCCGAGGCCTGGTGTCCCTGGATCCCCAGTTGCGGGACATCCTCAAGCAGGCGGGGTTCCTCACCCGAGACGACCGCAAGAAGGAATCCAAGAAGTACGGCCTGAAGAAGGCCCGCAAGGCACCTCAGTACTCCAAGCGCTAAGTGCTGCGCTTCGGAACCGACGGGGTTCGAGGCCGAGCCTACGAAGAACTCCTCCCCGACGACGTGGTCCGTCTGGCCCAGGCCATGGTCGACGTGGTGGGCATCTCCGACCCGGTGGTGATCGGGCGCGACACCCGAGCGTCCAGCCGCGACTTCGCCGACGCCCTCATCTCCGGGTTCACCACCGCAGGGGTTCCCACCCTGGACATGGGCGTGGTTCCGACCCCCGCGGTGGCCTGGGCCGCCGCCCGCGACAACCTGTGCGGCGCCGTGGTCTCGGCGTCGCACAATCCGTGGACCGACAACGGCATCAAGCTGTTCGGACCGGGGGGCCAAAAGCTGGGCGATGACGTCCAGGAATCCCTGGAGTCGGCCATGGCCGATCCGCGCCGGTCGTGGGCAGCTCACCCGGCCCCCCGTCACCGCACCACCGACGGGTCGGCCCTGGTGGGGGCCTACCGGGACGCGATCGGCGCCACCGCCCACTTCGACAGCCCCGACCTGCACGTGGTGGTGGACGCGGCCCACGGATCGGCGGTGGCCACCCTCCCCGCTCCCCTGCGGGCCCACGGGGTGAACGTCACCGTCATCAACGCCGAGCCCGACGGCCGCAACATCAACCACCGGTGTGGCTCCACCCACCCCGACACCGTGGCCCGGGCGGTGGAGCAACGGGGAGCAGATCTGGGCCTCACCTTCGACGGTGACGCCGACCGAGTGCTGGCCGTGGACCACACCGGTGAGGTGGTGGACGGCGACCAGATCATCGCCATCTGCGCGCTCGACCGCCACCAACACCAACGGCTGCCCGAGGACACGGTGGTGGTCACGGTCATGACCAACCTCGGCTTTCACCGGGCCATGGAACAGCGGGGCATCAACGTGGTCACCACCCCGGTGGGCGACCGGCACGTGTCGGCCGCCCTCCAACAGGGCCGATGGGCGCTGGGGGGAGAGCAGTCGGGTCACATCATCTTCCCGGAACTGGCCCACACCGGCGACGGGATGATCACCGCCCTGCAACTCCTGGAGGTGATGGCCCGCCGGTGCGCCCCCTTGCGGGATCTGGCCGCCGAGTCCATGACCAGGATGCCCCAAGTGCTCCGCAACGTGGCCGTGAAACCCGAGGGCATCGACGACGACCGCCTGTCGGCCGCCGTGACCACCGCTCAGCAGAACCTGGGCGACCACGGGCGAATCCTGGTGCGCCCTTCGGGCACCGAACCGGTCATTCGGATCATGGTCGAGGCCGAAACCGCCGAAGCCGCCGAAGTGGCGGCCACCCACGTGGTCGCCGCCTTGGCCTGAGTGCAACCGGCTGTCGGCGGCACGCCATCGCCCAGAAGGGCCACTAGCCTGGGGCCGGATGTGCGGCATCGTGGCGGTGGTCCGCCGCCGGTCCCAGCGAGTTCCCCCGACCTCAGCCGAGGTCTTCGCCCTGTTGAATCCGGTGGTCGACGCCCTGCGCAACCTCCACCCCGGCGTTGACCTGGCCCGCCGATTCCACACGTCCGCCGACCAACTGGAGCAGGTGGATCGCCTGCTGGAGGGAATGCCCGGACTGCACGCCTTGCTGGCCGACAAGTCGCTCCGGGCCACCGTCAGAGCCGGGCTCAGCGAAATCGAGCAGTTGGTGGCCACCCGGGAGGCCGATCTCGACCACCACACGGGCGACCGGGCGACCGAGGCCATCAACGCCGCCCTCATCCGCATCAAGGACGCCCTGTGGGCCATCGGCCACGACCGGCTGAGCGCTGCCGACGCCGTGTCCGAACTGGCCGGCCCCGCTGCCGGCGATGCCGCCCTGGCCGTGTTCAGCTCGGTCCACGTCGCCCTTTCGGCCCTGGACCGCTTGGAGGTGCGGGGCCGGGACTCGGCCGGCCTCCATGTGCTGATCCGCGACCACGGGTTTCATCCCGCGGCGAAAGCCGTGACCGCGGCGATGGCCCAGCGGGCGGCCGATCCGCTCTATCGGTCGGGGTCGGTGCGGTGGGCCGACAACGCCGTGAGCTTCGTCTACAAGACAGCAGCCGAAATCGGCGAACTGGGGGACAACACCACCGCCCTGCGGGCGGCCATCGCCGCCGACGAGCTGTTGGCCGCCGCCGCCGACGGCGAGCACGCCTCCGCCGTGGTGATGGGCCACACCCGGTGGGCCAGCGTGGGCCTCATCAACGAGGCCAACGCTCATCCGCTCAACTCGGAGCTGGCCGACGATGCCTCCCGGCCCTACGCCATCAGCGCCCTGAACGGCGACGTGGACAACCACACCGATCTGGTGGCCCGTCACGGGCTCAGGTTGGCGCCGGGCATCACCACCGACGCCAAGGTCATTCCCACCCTCTGGTCGGCCCGCCTGGCCCCCGACGCCGGGCCGGCGGCCGCGATCGAGGCCTTCCGCCACACGGTGGCCGATCTCAGCGGTTCGGTGGCCGTGGCCGGACAGACCGCCGCCCACCCCGATCAACTCCTCCTGGCCGTTCGGGGCAGCGGCCAGGCCCTGTACGTGGGTGGGGGCGAGGACGCCTACATCGTGGCCAGCGAGCCCTACGGCCTGGTGGAGCAGGCCCGCCGCTACCTGCGCATGGACGGCGAGACCCTCATGAACGAGGCCGAGACGGGCGACGCCGCCGACCCCGGCAGCGACAAAGAGGTCCGGGGCCAAGTGGTGGTGCTCACCTCCGAACACGCGGGCGACCTGAGTGCCGTCCGGCGGTTGGCCTACGACGGCACCCCCCAACCGGTGACCGACGCCGACATCGTGACCGCGGAGATCACCACCCGCGACATCGACCGTCGGGGCTTTCCCCACTACCTGTTGAAGGAGATCACCGAGTCGCCCGAGTCCTTCCGCAAGACCCTGCGAGGCCGCCTGGCCGGCCCCGAGGACGCTACGACCACCCCGACACCGGAGGTACACCTGGGCCCCGAGACCCTCCCGGACCGCCTCCGGACGCAACTGGCGGCGGGCCGCCTGTCCGAGGTGATCGTGATCGGCCAGGGAACCGCGGCGGTGGCCGCCCGGAGCCTGGCCCATTTCTTGCGCCATGAGCTGCCCGACCGCCACGTCAACGCGGCGCAGGCCACCGAGCTGTCGGGGTTCGGGTTGGAAACCGACATGAGCAGCACCCTGGTGATCGCCATCAGCCAGTCGGGCACCACCACCGACACCAACCGCACGGTGGATCTGGTGCGGCGCCGGGGCGCGGCAGTCATCGCCATCGTCAACCGGCGCAACAGTGACCTGTGCGACAAGGCCGACGGCGTCCTCTACACCTCCGACGGTCGGGACGTGGAGATGAGCGTGGCCTCCACCAAGGCGTTCTATGCCCAGGTGGCCGCCGGGGTGCTGTTGGCCGTGGCCATCGGTGACGCCGCCCGTGACGGAAGGCCCCTCGACTCCCGCCGTCGACAACGGCGCCACCAACTCCTCAACTCGCTGCGCGATCTGCCCGCGGCCATGACCGACGTGCTCACCTTGCAGGACCGCATCGGCGACATCGTCCGCCGCCACGCCCTGGGCCGCCCCCATTGGGCGGTGGTGGGCAACGGACTCAACCAGGTGGCCGCCGAAGAGGTGCGCATCAAGCTCTCGGAGCTGTGCTACAAGTCCATCGCCTGCGACGCCACCGAGGACAAAAAACACATCGACCTGTCGTCGGAACCCATGATCCTGGTGTGTGCCGCCGGGCTGGCGGACTCTACCGCCGACGACGTGGCCAAGGAAGTGGCCATCTTCCGAGCCCACAAGGCCGCACCCATCGTGATCACCACCGACCGGGAGGCCCGTTTCGACGCCGCTTCCGAGGTGATCGCCACGCCGTCCGTCGAGTCCCCCGAGCTGGCCTTCGTGCTGGCCACCATGGTGGGGCACCTGTTCGGTTACGAGTCGGCCCTGGCCATCGACGAGTTGGCCCAGCCGCTCCGGGAAACCCGGTCGGCCATCGAGTCGGAGTTGGCCGACGGTCCCCCCCACTTCGACAGCCAGGAGCTGCTGGCCGCCCTGCGCCCGCAGTTCGCCCCGGCCGCCCAGCGCTTCTTCCAGGACCTGCGCCAGGGCCGCTACGACGGCTGTCTCGGCGCGGGCACCGCCGCCGAGCTGGCCTCGACGTACCGTTACGCCCTGGGCATCGCCCCACTGGACGCCTACCAACTGGAACGAGGCCGGGTGGGAACCCCGGCGGTGGTCCTGGAGGATCTGACCGCCATGCTCACCGTGGCCGTGGGTGAACTCACCCGACCGGTGGACGCCATCCGCCACCAGGCCAAGACGGTCACCGTGGGCATTTCCCGGGCCGAGGAATCCCTGCTGGAGGTCCCCCTGGTGCGGGCCGCGCTCGACGCCGGCGCCCCCCGCCACCAACTCAGCTACCAAACGCTGCGCACGCTGACCGCCCTGGATCCGGCGGTGGCCACCGTCACCGGTTACATCCGGTACACCATCAGCGGCGACCCGGAGGCACCCAGCACCACCATCCACGCCACCGACCGGGGCGGGATCACCGTGGGGTTGCCCTCTCGCACCGACCGGGATCCCGGGTTGCGGGGCAGCAAGCACCTGGTGGCCGTGGAACGTCAGGTGCGCGCCGTGCGGGGCCGCTCCGACGGGCGCACGATCGTGCTCATTCCCGAGGTCAAGGACCGTCAAACCACCGGCCTGACCCTGCTGCACGTGCAATTCCGCTCCCGCCTGCAAACGGAGGCGGCCCGTGCGGTCCTGGAGGGCTACCGAAACCGGTTCGCCGCCCTGCGCGACGAGGTGACCGAGACCGAACCCGATTTCCGCTTGGACCGGCTGGGCGACATCCCCATGGAAGACCTGCTGTTGGAGCCCGTGTCCGAGTTGGCCGACCGGTGGCGGCCGTGAGCACCGGGGCCGGTCTCGGCCCCCGCAGCAACGCCCCGCCCCGGGCACCGGTCACCGGTGGCACGCCATGATTCCCATCGTCACCCCCACGGAGATGGCGGCCATCGACGCCGCCGCCCCGGAACCGGTGGAGGAGCTGATTGAGCGGGCCGGTGGGGCCCTGGCCGCCGCCGCGCTGGCCATGCTGGGGGGAGGCTACGGGCGCCGGGTGACGGTGCTGGCCGGGCCGGGAAACAACGGGGCCGACGGCCGGGCCGCCGCCCGACGGCTGCAACGTCGCGGGGTACGGACGGCGGTGATCAGCACCGCCGACGACCCGACCGCCCTGCCCCCCGCCCACCTGGCAATCGACGCCGCCTACGGCACCGGCTTGCGCCGCCCCCACGGGCCACCCCCTCCGCCGGCGTCGCTGGACGACCCTCACGTGGCCGCCCCGATTCTGGCCGCCGACATTCCCTCCGGGGTGGACGGTTTGACCGGCGGGATCCACGGCCATTGCTGGACCGCGGATGGAACGGTCACCTTCGGGGCCCTGAAGCCCGGCCTGCTGCTGCACCCCGGCGCCCAGCACTGCGGCCCGGTGACGGTGGCCCCCATCGGACTGGACACCACTGGAGCCCGCGCCCATCTGGTGACCGCCGAAGACGTCGGCGCCTGGTTGCCCGTACGGCGGCCCGACACCCACAAATGGCGGTCCGCCTGCTGGATCGTGGCCGGTTCACCGGGTATGACCGGGGCCGCCCACTTGGCCGCCGCCGCCGCCCTGCGGGGGGGCTCGGGCTACGTGCGTTTGAGCACCCCGGGCCTTGACCACGATCCCGCCGCCCCCGTGGAGGCCGTGGGTTTCGCCCTGGGCCACGAGCCCTGGGCCCGCGACGTCGGGCTCGACCACTGGTCCCGGTTCCGGGCCATGCTGGTCGGACCGGGGTTGGGACGGGAGGCCACCACCACCCAAATGATCCGCGACCTGGTGGCGCACGCCCCTCTCCCCCTGGTCATCGACGGCGACGGGCTGGCCGCGCTGGGCGGCGACGCCGCCGAACGGCTGGCGCCCCGGACCGCTCCCACCGTCCTCACCCCCCATGACGGGGAGTTCCACCGCCTCACGGGCACCCGCCCCGACCCCGACCGCTTTTCCTCGGCTCGCTCGCTGGCGGCGGCCACCCGGTCGGTCGTGCTGCTGAAGGGCCCCACCACCGTGGTGGCCCATCCCGACGGCCCCGCCCTGGTCGTCACCAACGGCGACGCCCGACTGGCCACCGCGGGCACCGGCGACGTGCTGGCCGGTCTGTTGTGCGGGCTGCTCAGCGCGGGGGTGGAACCCTTCACCGCGGCGGCCGCCGCCGCGTGGCTCCACGGTCGGGCGGCGGCCGCCACCCCGCCGGTGGGCGTGACCGCCTCCGATCTGCCCCCGCGAATCCCCACCGCCTGGGAGGCCGCCCTGGCTGCTCAGCCGGCTTCCCCCACCCGCCGAGCGGCCCAGGGCACCACTGCCGGGGACCCCGGCCACGCAACCGCCACCACAACGGAGGCCTCAGCGTGAGGCCGACCTGGGCCGACATCAGCCTGCCCGCCATCGCCCACAACGTGGGCCTGTTGGCCGAGTTGGTGCAGCCGGCCGAGCTGTGTGCGGTGGTGAAGGCCGATGCCTACGGCCACGGGATCGTCCCGGTGGCCCGCACGGCCGCGCAAGCGGGGGCCACCATGTTGGCCGTGGCCCTGGTGGACGAGGGTCGCCGACTCCGGGAGGCGGACATCGACATCCCTGTTCTGCTGCTGTCGGAGCCTCGCCCCAACGAGTTCGCCGCCGTGGTGGAGCACCGGCTCACGCCCACCGTGTATCAGGGGGAGGGCCTGGCCGCCGCCGCGGCGGCCGCCGCCACCGCCGGGGAGCGTCTCCCGGTCCACCTCAAGGTGGACACCGGCATGGCCCGGGTCGGGGCTCCTCCGGCCCAAGTCCTGATGCTGGCCGACGCCATCGCCGAGCGGGGCACGTTGGATTTGGCCGGCGTCTGGACCCATTGCGCGGTGGCCGACGAGCCCGACAACTCCTTCACCGCCTACCAGATCGAGCAGTACAACCACCTGCTGTCCCGTCTGCGGCTCGCGGGCCACCACGGCTTCAGCCGCCACCTGGCCAACTCGGCGGTGGCCATGGCCCATCCCGCCGGTCGGTTCGACATGGTGCGGTGCGGCATCGCCATCTACGGCATCCCGCCGTCGCCGGCCATGGCCGCCCACCTGCCCCTGCAGCCGGCCATGACCGTGCGCACCGAAGTGGCCATGGTGAAGACCATTGCCGCGGGCACCCCGGTGTCGTACGGGCACCACTATCGGGCCCCGGCCGACACCCAACTGGCCACCATCCCCATCGGCTACGCCGACGGCTGGTCCCGACGGTTGGGGGTGTGCGGCGGTGAGGTGCTGATCGGGGGCCGGCGCCGAGCCATCGCGGGCATGGTGACCATGGACCAAACCATGGTGGACTGCGGGGTCGATCACCCCGTCGCACCCGGAGACGAGGTGGTGCTTTTGGGCCGACAGGGCGACGAGGAGATCACCGCCACCGAGATCGCCGAGCGGCTGGACACGGTGGCCTACGAGATCGTCTGCCAACTGGGCCGTCGCGTCCCCCACCGGTTTTCCTGATGAGGTTGGACACCACGAGCACACCCGGACGACGGTCAGGCTGACCCGCTGGTCTTCGTAGAGGCCGCTCCTTACCGGGGCGACACCTCACCGTCGGGGAGGCCGATGGTGTAGCTGGGGTTGGTCTCGTTGAGGATCGACTCGGTGCGGGCCGCGATCCGCTCCTTGAATTCCGGGTGGGGGAAGATCCAGAACTTGTCCGTCCGGACGGCATCGAACACCAAGTCGGGTATCACCGCCGGATCGGTGCCTTCGTCGATGGCGTTGATCAGGCTCTCGTGGAAGGCCGCGGCCTCGGCATCGGCCGACATGGGACCGCAGGTGTCGTCGTAGGCATCGGGCCGGTTGCGCTCGGCCCGGAAGATGCCGGTGGCCACCGGGCCGGGGCACAGACACGACACCCCGATGGGCGCCTCGATCATGTCCAGCTCCCGGTGCAGCGCTTCGGCGATGGCCACCGCGCCGTACTTCGAGGTGGTGTAGGGGCCGAGCAACCCCCCGGAGGTCAAGCCCCCCACCGACGCGGTGATGACCACGTGGCCGGGCTCACCCTGCTCCAACATCCGGGGCACAAAGCTGCGCACCCCGTGGATCACCCCCCACAGGTTCACGTCCAGCACCCACCGCCAGTCGTCCACGGTGTTCTCCCAGGTGAAGCCGCCGGTGAGCACCCCGGCGTTGAGATGCACCAGGTGGATGCCCCCGTACCGGTCCAGGGCGGCCCGGGCCAAGGCCTCGTTGGCGTCGGGGCTGGTGACGTCGGTCAGCATGAGTTGGGCGTTCTCCAGCCCGCCGACCGTTTCGGCCAACCCGGCCTCGTCGATGTCCCCGGCCAACACCCGCATGCCCTCGGCCGCCGCCCTGCGAACCATGGCCCGGCCCATACCGCTGGCCGCTCCGGTGATCACCGCCACTTTTCCGGCGAGTTCTTCCATGTCCGTCCCCCTTGTCGTCAGGCGTGTCGGTGGTCATCTTGGCCCACCGAGCGGATCGCTGTCTCCACGGCGGCGGCGGCCATCAGCCGCACCAAGCCGACATGGGCCTCCACCCGGCCGGTGGCCCCCACCACCAAGGCGTCTCCGTCACCATCGGTGTGGACCGGGATCAGGGCCCGGGCCATGCCGCTGTGGCCGCTGCGGGCCACCCGATGGCAGTCCCGCTTGGTGAGGATGGCGTTGGTGGCCAGCACCCCGATGGTGGTGTTGGTCACGGCGGGGTTCTCGTCGTCGGGGGCGAACGGCTCGGACTCACGGTGCTGGTAGGTACCGGCGACCAACGCGTCCACCACGGTGCCGTCGTTGATCCGGCCCGCCGCGTTCACCGCCACCAATGCCCCCACCCGGACCCCGTCCACCACCACCAGCGCCCCACCCAACCCGCCGGGCTTGGCCTGCTCGGCCCCCTGCCATTTGTTCATGGTCGCCCCGGTGCCCGCGCCCACCCGGCCCAGCTCGGCCTGATTGTGGCGGGCGGCGTCGGTGGCGGCCTGGGCCGCGGCGTAGCCCTCGTCGGGACCGGGACGCACCGAGCCGTCACCGGTGGCCAGGTCGTAGAGCGACAGGCCCACCACGATGGGCACCCGACCACCTCGGGTGGGGAACCCCCGTCCCTGTTCCTCGCACCAGCGCATCACCCCGTCGGCCGCCGCCAAGCCGAACGCCGAACCGCCCGACAGCACCACCGCATCCACATGCTCCACCGTCCGTCCCGGATCCAGCAGGCTGAAGTCCCGAGTGGCGGGCGCACCCCCCCGGATCTCCCCGGAGGCCGTGGTCTGCTCGGGAAACACCACCACCGTGCATCCCGTACGGGCCCCGGCATCGGTCCAATGCCCCACCAGCACGTCCTGTCCCTCTCCCAGCATCACCACCGACCCTAGTGGTGAGCCGCAGCCGGTCCGGCTACTCCACCCTCCTCGTGGAATGTCGCAGCCGGAACGTATCCTGGGATGGTGACCTTGACCCTGGCCCAGGTGGGCGCCGAAGCGGCCCGCTGCACCAAGTGCGGGCTGGCCAACGGGCGCACCCAGGTGGTCTTCGGCATGGGCAGCCCCGACGCCGACTTGATGTTCGTCGGCGAAGGTCCGGGCGCCGAGGAGGACAAGCAAGGGCTCCCCTTCGTGGGCCGGTCGGGCAAGCTCCTCGACCGCCTGATGGCCGAGGAGATCGGGATGACCCGTGACCAGTGCTACATCGCCAATGTGGTCAAGTGCCGCCCCCCCGACAACCGGGATCCCAAGCCCGAGGAGGTGGCCGCCTGCCGCCCCTGGCTGGAGAGCCAGATCCGCCTGATCGCCCCCCGGGTGATCGTCTCGTTGGGCAACTTCTCGTCCAAGCTGCTCCTGGACACCACCACCGGGATCACCAAATTGCGGGGCCAGAGCTATCCCCTGCCCGATGCCGACGCGGTGCTCATCCCCACCTTCCACCCGGCCGCCGTGCTGCGGGGCGGCGGTCTCCAGGAAGCCCAAATGCGCTCCGATCTGGTGCGAGCGCGCCTGGCCATGGCCCCATGATCCGCATCCACACCCGGTCGCCCGACGAGACCAAGGCGCTGGCCACCAGCTTGGCCCAGGCGGCCCAACCGGGTGACCTGCTGCTCTTGGTGGGCGACCTGGGGGCGGGCAAGACCACGTTCGCCCAGGGATTTGCCGCCGGTTTGGACATCACCGATCCGGTCACCAGCCCCACCTTCACCCTGGCCCGGGAATACCACGGCACGTTGCTCCTGCATCACCTGGACGTGTTTCGGCTGGATCACGCCGCCGAGGTGCTCGACCTGGGCCTGCCCGAGCTGCTGGACAGCAATGGGGTGATTCTCATCGAGTGGGGCGACACCATTCGCCAAACCCTGCCCGACGACTACCTCGAGGTGGCCCTCACCTTCGGGGACGGTCCCGACAGTCCCCCCGATGCGCGGGTGGTGACGCTCACCCCCCGGGGCGCCCGCTGGCAAGCCCGCACCGCGCTCGTGGCCGAGGCCGTGGCCCCGTGGCGGGACGGCGCCCCGTGAGGACCACCGTGTTGCCACTCGCGCCCTCCTGCCCGCCGACCGTTCACCCCCGGCGCTCCCCGTGTTGATCCTGGGGATCGAATCGGCCACCCAACAGGTGGGATGCGCCTTGGGCGGTCATGAGGGGACCTTGGCGTCGGCCCACAGCGCCCGGGGCCGACGCCACGCCGAGGCCATCGCCCCGCAAATCCAGTTCATCATCCGCCAGGCCCGGGTGGAGTTGCGCGACGTGGGCTGCGTGGCCGTGGACGTGGGACCGGGCCTGTACACCGGCCTGCGGGTGGGCATCTCCAGCGCCATGGCCGTGGCCTACGCCCTGGGCGCCCCCATGATCGGGGTGTCCAGCCTGGATCTCCTGGCCTTCGCCGTGCGCCACACCCAGCGGGTGATCGTGGCGGCCATCGACGCCCGGCGCAGCGAGCTCTTCTACGCCTTCTACCGCCAGGTGCCCGGTGGGGTCCAGCGGGTGTCGCCCGCCCAGGTGGGTACCCCCGACGACCTGGCCTCCGAGCTGCTGGCCGCGGGCGACGATGTGCTTCTGGTGGGCGACGGCGCCCATCGCTACCGCGAGGTGTTCGACCGGCTGCAGAAGATCGACATCGCCGAACAGGACCTGGCTCACCCCTCGGCCTCCTCGCTGGTGCAGCTCGCCCATGCCCGGGCCCTGCGCGAGGAATTCGTCAAGCCCTGGGAGCTGCGGCCGATCTACCTTCGGGGTCCCGACGCCGACAGCAACTGGAACACCCGCCCCGCGCCATGACCTCCGCCACCCCCGTTGCCCCGGCCGCCTTCAGCTCGGTCCCCGGAACCACCGCCCGGGCCGTCACCGTGCAACCCATGACCGCCTCGATGCTCCCCGAGGTCATGGCCATCGACGCGGCCTGCTACCCGGTGCCGTGGAGTCGAGCAGCCTACGAGTCCGAGCTGGCCCGGGCCGACGACCGGCTGTACCTGGTGGCTCGCCACGCCTCCGAGGATCGCCGGATCGTGGGCCACGGCGGCATGGCCTTCGACCAGGACGAAGCCCACGTCACCACCATGACGGTGGCGCCCGTCCTTCAGGGTCGGGGGATCGGGGCCCGCCTGTTCCTGGCCTTGGCGTTGGCCGCCCGCCGGCGCAGCACCAGCCTCGCCCTGGAGGTGGCCACCGACAATCCCGTGGCCCAGGCCCTGTATCGCCGGTTCGGTCTGGCCCCCGTGGGCATTCACCGGGGCTACTACGCCGACATGGGCCTGTCGCCCGACGCGGTGGTGATGCGGGCCGACAACATCCATCACCCCGACTACGCCAACCGCCTCGTCAACATAGCGGTGGAACTGGACTGCACATGACCAACCCGTACACCCCGGAGACCAACCGCCTCGTCAACACAGCGGTGGAACTGGACTGCACATGATCAACTCGGAATCCCACTGTGACACCTCGACCATCGTGTTGGGTATCGAAACCTCCTGCGACGAGACCGCGGCGGCGGTCGTCGCCGGACCCACCGACGTGCTGTCGTCGGTGGTGAGCAGCCAGGTCGACCTGCACGCCCGCTACGGGGGGGTCGTCCCCGAGGTGGCCAGCCGAGCCCACGTGGAGCGGCTCACCCCGGTGGTGGCCCAGGCGGTGATCGAAGCGGGGCTGAGCGACCACGACGTGCAGGCCGTGGCCGCCACCGCCGGGCCCGGCCTCATCGGAGCCCTGCTGGTGGGGGTGAGCGCGGCCAAGTCCCTGGCCCTGGTGTGGGATGTGCCCTTCGTGGCAGTCAATCACCTGGAGGCCCACCTGTACTCCTCCTTCCTGGAGGAGCCCGACATGGAACTACCGGTGGTGGTGCTGTTGGTTTCCGGGGGGCACACCCTGCTGGTGTTGATGGAGGCCTTCGGACGCTACCGACTCATCGGCCAGACCCTGGACGACGCCGCGGGCGAAGCGTTCGACAAGGTGGCCCGGTTCATGGATCTGGGCTACCCCGGCGGACCGGTCATTGACCGACTGTCCATCACCGGTGACCCGACGGCGGTGGCTTTTCCCCGTCCCATGTACGACGACGGCTACAACTTCTCCTTCAGCGGCCTCAAGACCGCGGTGGTCAACCACGTGCGGGGCCACCCCGACCTCGACGTGGCCGACGTGGCCGCGTCGTTCCAGGAAGCGGTGGTCGACGTGCTGGTCCACAAGGCTCGCAAGGCGGCCGCCGAGTTCGGGGCCAAGGGGCTGTGCCTGGCCGGTGGGGTGGCCGCCAATTCCTCGCTCCGGGAACGGCTGCTGGACGCCTGTGTGGCCGACGGCATCAGCGGCTTTCTCCCCAGCCGATCCATGTGTACCGACAACGCCGCCATGGTGGCCGCCACCGGCTGGCAGCGGCTCCGACTCGACGGCCCCTCCCCGCTGGACACCGGGGCCGACCCCAACTTGGCCCTGCCCCTGTTGGCGTCCGGCAATCCTGCGGTCTGAATTGGCCTCCGACCGGTTCAGGCCCTACTGTTAGCACTCGCCTATCGAGAGTGCTAACACTCAAGTCAACCATTTGGAGGCCAAGATGGCGCTACAGCCCCTTGATGACCGAATCGTTGTCCGCCCCGGTGAGTCAGAAGAGATGACCGCCAGCGGCCTGGTCATCCCCGACACCGCCAAAGAGAAGCCCCAGCAGGGTGAGGTCATCGCCGTGGGACCGGGCAAGCGGTCCGAGAACACCGGTGAGTTGATCCCGCTGGACGTGTCCGTCGGCGACACCGTGGTGTACAGCAAGTTCGGCGGAACCGAGATCACGGTGGACGGCGAGGATCTGTTGATCTTGTCGGCCCGTGACGTGCTCGCCACCGTCAAGTAGCCACGATGACCAAGATCCTCAAATTCCGCGAGGAGGCCCGCCACGGCCTCGAGTCGGGCGTCAACCAGCTCGCCGACGCCGTCAAGGTCACCTTGGGCCCCCGGGGCCGCAACGTGGTCCTCGACAAGAAGTTCGGCGCCCCCACCATCACCAACGACGGCGTGTCCATCGCCCGTGAGGTGGAGCTGGACGACAAGTTCGAGAACATGGGCGCCCAGCTCATCAAAGAGGTGGCCACCAAGACCAACGACATCGCCGGTGACGGCACCACCACGGCAACCGTGTTGGCGCAGGCCATGGTCCGCCAAGGCCTGCGCAACGTGGCCGCCGGCGCCAACCCGATGAGCCTCAAGCGGGGCATCGAGAAGGCCGTGGCCGCCGCGGTGGATTCCCTGGCCGATCAGTCCCAGGACATTTCGCAGAAGGAGGAGATCTCCCAGGTCGCCTCCATCTCCGCCGCCGATCAGGCGGTGGGCGGGGTCATCGCCGAGGCCATCGACAAGGTGGGCAAGGACGGTGTGGTCACCGTGGAGGAGTCCAACACCTTCGGCATGGAGTTGGACTTCGTCGAGGGCATGCAGTTCGACAAGGGCTTCTTGTCCCCCTACTTCGTGACCGACGCCGAACGCCAAGAGGCGGTCCTGGACGAGCCCTACATTCTGTTCAACCAGGGCAAGATCAGCTCGGTGCAGGATCTGCTGCCCGTCCTGGAGAAGGTGATGCAGACCGGCAAGCCGCTGCTGATCATCGCCGAGGACGTGGAGGGCGAGGCCCTGGCCACCCTGGTGGTGAACAAGATCCGGGGAACGTTCAACTCGGTGGGGGTCAAGGCCCCCGGCTTCGGTGAACGCCGCAAGGCCATGCTCCAGGACATGGCCATCCTCACCGGCGGCCAGGTGGTGGCCGAGGAGGTCGGACTCAACCTGGAGGGCGTGACCCTGGATCTGTTGGGCACCGCCCGCAAGGTGATCGTCACCAAGGACGACACCACCATCGTCGAGGGGGCCGGTACCAAGGCCGACGTCGACGGACGGGTGGCCCAGATCCGCCAGGAGATCGAGAACACCGACTCCGACTGGGACCGGGAAAAACTCCAGGAGCGCTTGGCCAAGCTGGCCGGCGGCGTGGCCGTCGTCCAGGTCGGGGCCGCCACCGAGGTGGAGCTCAAGGAGAAGAAGCACCGCATCGAGGATGCGCTGTCGGCCACTCGGGCCGCCATCGAAGAGGGCGTGGTCGCCGGCGGCGGCACCGCGCTGTTGCGGGCCCGACCCGCGGTGGCTTCGGTGGTCGAGGGCCTGAGCGGTGACGAGGCCACCGGCGCCAAGATCGTGCTGGAGTCCCTGACCGTGCCGTGTTCCCTCATCGCCTCCAACGCCGGCTACGAGGGATCGATCGTGGTACGCGACATCGAGGCCACCTCGGGCACCATCGGCTTCAACGCCGCCACCGGGGCCACCGAGGATCTGGTGGCCGCCGGGGTCATCGACCCGGCCAAGGTCACCCGAGCCGGTCTGCAGAACGCGGCCTCCATTGCCGCCATGCTGTTGACCACCGAGGCCTTGGTGGCCGACAAGCCCGAACCTCCGGCCCCGCCGATGCCACCGGGCGGCGACCCCATGGGTGGCATGGGCGGTATGGGCGGCATGATGTAACACCTGGTCGGGAGCCGGTGCCGGGGCTTCGCCCGGCCCGACCCAACCCCTCCAGGGCCTCACGGCCGTTGACGGTGGCGGTTCACCCGCCACCGTCGGCCACAATGGGATGCATGGCCGAGCGTCCCGACCACATGGATCCCGAGGAGTTCCGCCGTCGGGGTCACCAGGCGGTGGACTGGGTGGCCGACTACCTGGCCCGACTGGACGACTTCCCGGTGATGGCCGGTGTGGGCCCCGGCGACGTTCGCGACCGCCTGCCCGACGCAGCTCCCGAATACGGTGAGGACTTCACCGACGTGCTGGCCGACCTGGACCGGGTGATCCTGCCCGGTCTGACCCACTGGCAGGCACCGGGCATGTACGGCTACTTCCCGGCCAATTCCAGCGGCCCGTCCGTGCTGGGCGAGCTGATCTCGGCCGGTCTCGGAGCCCACGGGGCCATGTGGACCACCGGCCCTGCGGTGACCGAACTGGAACAGCTCGTGCTCGACTGGCTGGTGGCCGCGCTGGGACTGCCCCCGGCGTTCCGGGGTAACGGGGTCATCACCGACGGGGCCTCCTCGGGCACCCTGTGCGCCATCCTGGCCGCCCGCGACCGGGCCGGGGGCGCTGACGACCTGGGGCGCATGACGGCCTACGTCTCCGAACAGGCCCACTACTCCATGGCCAAGGGGCTGCGGGTGGCCGGCCTGCCCGACAGCCGCGTTCGGCGGATCGCCACCACGCCCGACTACGCCATGCGGGCCGACCATCTGGCCTACGAGATCGTCAAGGACCGCAACGACGGTCTGCTTCCGTTCTTCGTGGGCGCCACCATCGGCACCACCTCCACCACCGCCGTCGATCCCGTCCCCGAACTGGCCTGGGTGGCGTCCAACTTCGACGCTTGGATTCACGTGGACGCCGCCTTTGCCGGCACCGCCTCTGTCTGTCCCGAGTTGCGACACCTGAACGCCGGGTTGGACGAGGTGGACAGCTACCTGTTCAACCCCCACAAGTGGATGCTCACCAACCTCGACTGCTCGGTGTTCTACGTGGCCGATCGCCGTCACCTGCTCAACGCCCTGGCCACCGAGGCCGAGTATCTCTCCGACGGCACGGCGGCCGCCTTGGCCGAAGGCGATCACGAGACGGTGGATTACCGCGACTGGAGTGTGGCCCTGGGCCGTCGATTCCGGGCCCTCAAGCTCTGGTTCGTGATTCGCCACTACGGGCTGGAGGGTCTGCGAGCCCACGTCCGCCGCCACGTGGCCTGGGCCAAGGAGCTGGCCGAGTGGGTGGCGGCCGACCACCGCTTCGAGTTGGCGGTGACCCCGGTGCTCAGCCTGGTCTGCTTCCGCCACGTCGACGGCGACGAGGCTTCCCGGCGGGTCATGGATCACGTGAACAACTCGGGGCGGGCCTTCATCAGCCACACCACCCTGGAGGATCGCCTGACCTTGCGGGTGGCCATCGGCAGCCCCCACACCGAACACCACCATCTGCAGGAACTCTGGACGCTCCTCCGGGCCGCCGCGTGAGGCCGCCCAACGCAGGCTCGGGGTAAATCCCCAACCTCCGGCTGTTCAGCCGTACACTGGTTGGTTTCCAGCGCAGAAGGGGTCGCCGCCATGGCCGAAGTCGAGATCGGACTGGGCAAGACCGGTCGACGGGCGTACGGATTCGACGACATCGCCATCGTGCCCACCCGTCGCACTCGTGATCCCGACGATGTGAGCATTGCCTGGGAAATCGACGCCTACCGATTCGATCTCCCCCTGCTGGCCGCCGCCATGGACGGGGTGACCAGCCCGGAGACGGCCATCGCCATCGGTCAGTTGGGCGGCGTGGGGGTGCTCAACCTCGAGGGATTGTGGACCCGTTACGAGGATCCCGAACCCGTCCTGGACGACATCGCGGCCCAACCCCCCGACAAGGCCACCCTGCGGATGCAGGAGTTGTACGCCGAGCCGATCAAGCCCGATCTGATCGAACAGCGGATCCGCCAGATCAAGGATGCCGGGGTCATCTCCTGCGCCTCCGTCACTCCCCCACGAACGGCCGAATTGGCGCCCCACATGCTGGCCGCCGAGCTCGACCTCATGGTCATCCAGGGCACGGTGGTGACTGCCGAGCACAAGTCCAAGACCACCGAGCCGTTGAACCTCAAGAAGTTCGTCCGTGGTCTGGACATCCCGGTGATCGTCGGGGGCTGCGCCAGTTACGACGCCGCCCTGCACCTGATGCGCACCGGGGCCGCGGGCATCCTGGTGGGGGTGGGGCCGGGTCAGGCCTGCACCACCCGGGGGGTGCTCGGCATCGGCGTGCCCCAGGCCACCGCCATCGCCGACGCCCGGGCCGCCCGAATGCGCCACCTGGACGAGACCGGGGTGTACGTCCACGTCATCGCCGATGGGGGCATGGCCACCGGGGGCGACATCGCCAAGGCCATCGTGTGCGGCGCCGACGCGGTGATGATCGGATCACCGCTGGCCGCCGCCTGTGAATCCCCCGGTCGGGGTCACCACTGGGGCATGGCCACCTTTCACCCCACCCTGCCCCGGGGGGCCCGGGTGCAGACCACGCCCCGGGGAACGCTCAAGGAAATCCTGGTCGGGCCGGCCCGGGAGAACGACGGCCGGCTCAACCTGTTCGGGGCCCTGCGCACCTCCATGGCCACCTGCGGGTACGAGACGCTCAAGGAGTTTCAGAAAGCCGACATCATGGTGGCCCCCTCCCTGCAGACCGAGGGCAAATCCCTGCAGCGGGCCCAGGGCATCGGAATGGGTCGGTGAGCCCCCCGGACCAGCCTCCTTCAGCAACCGCAAGCCGAGACCGCCCGGTCTTGGTGGTCGACTTCGGCGCCCAGTACGCCCAGCTCATTGCCCGGCGGGTGCGCGAGGCCCACATCTACAGCGAGATCGTCCCCCACACCCTGCCCGCCACCGAGATCGCCGACCGGCAACCGGGCGCGGTGATCTTCTCCGGGGGGCCCAAGTCGGTCCACGTCGAGGGTTCACCCCGCATCGACCCCGACGTCTACCGCTTGGGCATTCCCATTCTCGGCATCTGCTACGGGGCGCAGCTCATCGCCGCCCAACTGGGGGGCCGGGTGTCGCAGACCGGCGTGGGGGAATACGGACGCACCGCCATGCAGGTGCGGTCTCCCAGCCTCCTGTTGGACGCCAACGCCGACGACCGGACCCCGGCGGGGGACGGACCCGACAGCCCCACCGCCGCGGACACCGAAGAACGGGGGGAGCGGTCGGTGTGGATGAGTCACTTCGACTCCATCACCACCCCGCCTGCGGGCTTTCGGGTGACGGCCTCCACCCCTCAGGCGCCGGTGGCCGCCCTCGAGCATCCCCAACAACGCATTTTCGGCGTCCAATTCCATCCCGAGGTGGCCCACACCCCCGGCGGGCAGGCCGTGCTGGAGCGGTTTCTCTATCGGGGGGCGGGGTTGGCCCCCACGTGGACCACGGCGTCGTTCATCGATGAGGCGGTGGCCGCGGTGCGCCGCCAGATCGGGGACGGCCGGGCGGTGTGCGGCTTGTCGGGCGGGGTGGATTCGGCGGTGGCCGCCGCCTTGGTCCACCGGGCGGTGGGCCGCCAACTCACGTGCGTCTACGTGGATACCGGCCTGATGCGCCAGGGCGAGAGCGACCAGGTGATCGACGCCTTCCGCCGCTCCCAGGGCATCGACCTGATCGCGGTGAACGCCGCCGACCGCTTCTTCGACGCCTTGACCGGGGTGATCGACCCCGAGGAGAAGCGCAAGATCATCGGTGAACTGTTCATCCGCATTTTCGAGCAGGCGGCCCACGACATCGACGGGGCCGCCTTTCTGGTGCAGGGCACCTTGTATCCCGACGTGATCGAATCGGGTTCCGACGCCGCCGCCAAGATCAAGAGCCATCACAACGTGGGCGGGATCCCCGACGAGATGGACTTCGAGTTGGTGGAGCCGCTGCGCGACCTGTTCAAGGACGAGGTCCGCACCGTCGGCCAGGAGCTGGGCCTGCCCGACGAGATCGTGTGGCGCCAACCCTTCCCCGGCCCCGGCCTCGGGGTGCGGGTCATCGGCGAGGTCACCCCCGACAAGGTGGGGTTGCTGGCCCGGGCCGACGCCATCGTTCGGGCCGAGATCGCCGCCGCCGGGCTGGAGCGAGACGTGTGGCAGGCGTTCGCCGTGCTCCCCGACATCCGCACCGTGGGGGTGATGGGCGACGAACGCACGTACGGACAAGTGGTGGTCATCCGCGCCGTCACCAGCGACGACGCCATGACCGCCGATTGGGCTCGGCTTCCCTACGAGCTGTTGGAACAGATGTCCAGCCGGATCGTCAACGAGGTGGACGGCATCAACCGGGTGGCCTACGACATCACATCCAAACCCCCCGGCACCATCGAATGGGAATGAGCTGATCCGGCCGTTGTCGGCCGATCGATCACGGCCGGCCCGTCACCGGGCCCGTCGGACCCTCCCGGTCACGCGGCCCGGGTGGTGATGAGCTCCACCCGCTGGCCGTGGTCGGTCTTCATGGCGTCCAGCTCGTCGCTCCAGAAGAACTTCTCCTCGCCGAAGGCGGGCCGCAGCTCGTCCAACCATGAGGCGTGCGGGTCGTAGGCAGCGAAGAACAGCCGGTTCACCCAGTCCGGGTTGCGCCCCTGCACGAACTTCAGGGCCAACACCCGCTCGCCGCCGACCTCGGTGATGCCGTCCACCAGCACCTTGCCCGGCGTGGCCGACATCGACGGACCCCGCCAGGTGCGAGCCAGCCCCGACACCTGCTTGTAGGCGTCGGTGTAAATCTCATACGCCTCCACCAGCGGCACCTCGAAGTACCGCTTGGCCCCGGTGTCGCGCTCCACGAACATGTAGTACGGCACCGCTCCCAGTTGTACCTCGGTGGTGATCATGTCGGCCCACACCCGGGCGCTGTCGTTGACGTGGCGGATCAGCGGTGCCTGGCACCGCACCACCGCCCCGGTCTCGATGATCCGGCGCAGGGCCTGCCGTGAGGCGTCGGTGGCCAGCTCCACCGGGTGCGAATAGTGGGCCATGATGGCCAGGTGGCGACCCGAGGCCACGACCTCCTCGAACAACCGGAGCAGGTCGTCGGCTTCTTCGCCTTCGGTGAACTTGTAGGGCCAGTAGGCCGGGGCCTTGGTGCCGAACCGGATGGTGCTGATCTCCAGGTCGTCGGCCATCAGCGGCTCGACGTAGCGGCGAATCAGCTCGGTGCGCATGATCATCGGATCACCGCCGGTGAACAGCACGTCGGAGACCGTGGGATTGCGCTGGAGGTAGGCCACCAGCCGATCGATCTCCTTGCTGGCGAACTTCAAATCGTCGAGCTGCACGAATTGGGGCCACCGGAAGCAGTAGGTGCAGTAGGCGTGGCAGGTTTGGCCCTGGGTGGGGAAGAACAGCACGGTCTCCCGATACTTGTGCTGCACCCCCTGCACCACCTCCTCCTCCAGGTAGCCGGCGTTCATCTCCACCTGCCCGGCAGGATGGGGATTGAGGCTCAACTGGATCTCCCGAGCGGCCGCTTTGATCTCGGGTTGAGGCGCCTCGGCGTTGATCAGGTCGGCAATGCGGGCGAAGTGCTCGGGGTCGAGCATCCCCTCCTGGGGGAAGGTGAGCTGGAACATGGGGTCGTCGGGCACGTTGTCCCAGTCGATGAGTTGCTCGCACACGTAGTTGTTGGTCTTGAAGGGGAGCACCGAACCAACCACCCGTGTCACCATCTGCTGGTGGGCACTCAGCCGGTCGAAGCCGGGGGTGTCCTCCAGATTGCGGAGCTGGAAGGTGCGGAAGGTGTGCTGGTCGCCATTGCCGGTGCTCATGGTGGGTTCCTCTCTCTGCGATCTTCGCCCCTGCGATGATACCAGCCCCTCTGACCCTCGCCTTCGGGGAGACGATCTGGCACCATGGACACATGCTGAGCAAGTACGACGACTTCCCCATCCATCAGACCCCCGATCCCATCGCCACTCCCGCCACCGGGGAGAAGGATTTCTACGAGCGCTACTGGTTCAACGGCTACTCCAAGGTGGGCGACATGTACCTCGGGGTGGGTACCGCCCGCTATCCCCATCTCGGCATTCAGGACTGTGGTATCAGCCTCGTCCACGACGGCGTGCAATATGCGTTCCACGCCTCGGCCCGGGCCAACCCCGAGCCGACGGACGTGGCCGTGGGCCCATTCCGCTTGGAGATCACCGAGCCGATGAAGGCCTGTCGGGTGGTGCTGGAGCCGAACGACACCGACGTTGCCGCCGATCTCACCTTCGAGGCCCGCACCGCCGCCATCGAAGAACCCCGTCATCACTGGTCGGACGGCAGCCGCCGGATCATGGACACCACCCGCTTCACCCAGTTCGGGCGTTGGCACGGCTGGATTCAGTACGACGGCCGCCGCATGGAGATCGACCGCACCGAGACCTACGGCACCAAGGACCGCTCTTGGGGAGTCCGTCCGGTGGCCGGGGGCGACAACCGGGGGGCTCCCCAGCCCCCCCGGGCCATGGGCCTGTTCTTCCTGTGGGCCCCGCTCCATTGGGACGACATGTGCAGCCACTACCAGCTCTTCGAGGACACCCTGGGTCGTCCCCGATTCCACGTGGGGGCCTTCCTACCCGCCTATGACTCCATTGCCGACATCCCCGGAGTGGAGGACCCCGACGTGGAGCCCATGCACCGCCTGGAACACAAGCTCACCTTCGAGCCCGGCAGCCGCATGATCCAGTCGGCCACCTTGGCCATGACCTCCCTGGAAACCGACATTCGCCATCAGATCACCATGGACAAGCAGTTCACCTACCGCATGAAGGGCATCGGCTACAGCCACCCCACCTGGCCCCACGGGGCCTGGAAGGGGGAGTTGGCCATGGAGTCCGAACGCTGGAACCTGGCCGACGTCGACGAGAATGCCTTCGAGAACCAGCACGTCCAGCACCTCATGAAGGTCCGCATGGGCGACCGGGAGGGCATCGGCGTCCTCGAGCAGAGCATCTTCGGCCCCTACCGCCCCTACGCCCTCGAAGGCCACATCGCCCCCTCCCCCTAGCGGTGTGCCGCGGCAACGGGAGCGGGCGGTCAGATGATGACGCGGCCCCCGTTGACGCCGAGGACCTGGCCGGTCACGAAGGAGGCGTCGTCGCGGCACAGGTAGGCGCAGGCGGCGGCGATGTCGTCGGGTTGGCCGACCCGGCGAACCGGGGTGGTGGGGATGTGGTCGTCGATGCCGCCACCGAGGTGGCCCCCCTGGGCGGCCTGGTGGAGCGAGGGTGTCTCGATGAAGCTGGGGGGGATGGCGTTGACGGTGATGCCCTTGCGACCGAACTCTCTGGCCAACGATTTGGTCAATCCGATGACCGCAGCCTTGGACGCCGAATAGTGGGTTTGCCCGAAATTGCCGGTTTGGGCGCTGGAGGAAGAGATGTTGACGATCCGTCCCCAGCCTTGGTCGATCATGTGGGGGATGACCACTTGGCAACATTCGAAAGTGCCCCGCAGGTTCACCGCCATGACCCGCTCGAAGGACTCCGGGGAGATCTCCAGGAACCGCTCGAAGGGAGCGATCCCGGCGTTGTTGACCAGGATGGTCGGGGGGCCGAGCATGTCGGCAGTTTTCTGCACCCCAGCCGCGATCGAGGTCCGATCGGCCACATCGCACGTCACAGCGAGGGCGTGACCACCGGCGGCTTCGATGGCCGCGGCCGTGGCTGTGGCCGATTCGCCGATGCGATCGAACACCGCCACGGCGGCGCCATCGGCAGCCAGGCGCCGGCTGATGGATGCACCGATGCCCGAACCGCCGCCGGTCACGATGGCCACGCGAGGCTGGGACCAGGCCGGGGTGGTCATTGCCATGCACCTCCCTGAGCGGTGTAGTCATTTCGTTGACGGGGCGGAGGGAGGGGGATTCGAACCCCCGGGACCCCAAAAGGCCCTACGGCTTTCAAGGCCGTTGCATTCGTCCGCTCTGCCATCCCTCCGAGGAGCAGACTAGCGGCGGGCCCATTGCCGAGGGGCGGCGGTTTCGGAAGAGGTACGCCACAGGAATCGTCGTGCCTGCCTTCGCCTGAGGGCTTATGGGAGGCCCGTCCGCAAAAGCACCGGTCCCTGCTGGGAGCAAGACGCTAGGGTGGAAGGGCCTGGAGAGGTGGCCGAGTCAGGTTGAAGGCGCTTCCCTGCTAAGGAAGTAACTGCCGCGAGGTGGTTCGTGGGTTCGAATCCCACCCTCTCCGCGTTTGTGACCCGCGCGCCGGGGAACCGTTGCGGGGCGGAGTAGGGTCAGGCCCCATGGGAATGCTTGAGGGGAAGACGGCCATCGTGACCGGCGGCGGCCAGGGGGTGGGTCGGGGCATCGCTTTGGCATTGGCGGCCGAAGGAGCCGGGGTGACGGTGGCGGCCCGCACGGAATCCAAGGTCCAGGCAGTGGCCGCCGAGATCGCCCAACGGGGCGGCTCGGCTCTGGCTGTGGTGTGTGACGTGAACGAGTTGGAACAGATCGCGTCGTGCGTGGATCGCACGGTGGCGCATTTCGGCACGGTGGACATTCTGGTCAACAACGCTCAGCAGGTACCCCATGGCCACCTGCTGGAGGTGAGCGACGAAGCCTCGATGGCGGCGTGGACCTCAGGCCCCCTGGCCGCCATCCGCTTCATGCGGCTCTGCCATCCCCACCTCTGCGGCGGCGGGGTGATCATCAACCAGAGTTCGGGGTCGAGCCTCAAGACCGACCCCAGCGGCATGGGGGTGTACGCCGGGGTGAAGTCGGCCATGCAGTCCATCACCCGGGCGGCGGCCATGGAGTGGGGGGCCGACGGCATCCGGGCCATCACTTTGATGCCGGTGGCGATGTCGCCGGCCATGGAGAACTGGAAGGAGTTCAACCCCGAGGGCTACGCCGCCCTCCAGGAACGATTCGCCCTCAAGCGAGTCGGCGACGCCGAGATCGACGTCGGCCGAGTGGTCGCCTTCCTGTGCAGCGACACCGCCGGCTACATGACCGGCACCACCGTGAACATCGACGGCGGGGACGCCTACCTCCGCTAACGGTGCGGCGCACCCGGCCTGAGGTGATGGATGGACCTCATAGGTTCACCCGTTTCTGATGGCTCACGACACCCGGACGCGGAGGGGGTGGGATTCGAACCCACGGTGACTTGCGCCACACACGCTTTCCAAGCGTGCCGATTCGGCCGCTCTCGCACCCCTCCCGGAACCCCGAAATCTACCGCACCCTGACCGGCAGGCTCCCAACAATTGCCGCTATCCTGGGCGGTCCCGGGCCGTACGCCCGGTTTGGAATGTGATGGTCGGGTCCTGTGCAACGCCAGCCCGTGAACCGAGTCAGGGCCGGGAGGCAGCAGCTCTCAGCGGATCCTGGGGTGTGCCGCAGACCGCCTGGCCATCACTTTCGAAACCGGGATCGGCCGGTCGTGGGCCCTCTCGTTGTCGTTCTGTGTGAGTAGAGTCGGCCCAATGGCCCACCAAGCCCTGTATCGCCGGTACCGACCGGCCAGCTTTGCCGAGCTGCGCGGCCAGGAACCGGTGGTGCGGGCCCTGCAGAACGCCGTGCAGCAGGGCCGGGTCGGGCACGCCTACCTGTTCAGCGGCCCCCGGGGAACCGGCAAGACCAGCACGGCCCGGATCCTGGCCAAGGCCCTCAACTGCAACGAACCCCCCGGCGACGGTGAACCGTGCGGCCAGTGCCCGTCCTGTGAGGCCATCGCCGCCAACACCTCGTACGACCTGATCGAGCTGGACGCGGCCTCCAACAACAAAGTGGACGACATTCGCGACCTCACCTCCCGGGTGGCCATGGGTTCCCCCGGCCGGGCCAAGGTCTACGTGCTGGACGAGGTTCACATGCTCACCCCCGGCGCCGAAAACGCCCTGCTGAAGACGCTGGAGGAACCCCCGGACCACGTGGTCTTCGTGCTCTGCACCACCGAACCCCACAAGGTGGTGCCCACCATTCGCAGCCGCACGCAGCACTTGGAGTTCAACCTCATCGACGGCGAGGTGCTGGAGGATCATGCCCGCTGGGTGGCCCAACAGGCCGGGCTGGAGCTGAGCGACGACGCCATCGACCACGCCGTCCACCGAGGAGCGGGATCGGCTCGCGACACTTTGTCGGCCCTCGACCAGATTGCCGCCGCGGGCGGCGTCACCGACCGACTGGAAGCGGTGGACGCCATCATCGAAGCGCTGGCCGACATGGATTACGGGCCGGCCTTCGCCGCCGTCCACGACGCCCTTCGGTCGGGCCGGGAGCCCCGGCTCATCGGTGAAGCCCTCATCGACCACCTCCGCAGCGCTTTTCTCAGCACCATGGGCGTGGATCTCAGCCACCTCACCGACGCCCAGCAGGAACGTGCCCGCGCCATCGCCGACCGCATCTCCCCGGCGGGTCTCACCCGAGCCTTGGAGGTGCTGGGCACCGCGCTGGTGGAAATGCGACAAGCCCCCGATCCCCGGGTGGACCTGGAGGTGGCCCTGGCCCGACTCACCCGCCGCGACCTCGACACCGACCTCGGCGCGGTGGTGGAGCGCCTGGAACGGCTGGAACGGCGGGGCCCCGCCGCCCCCGGCAACGACCCCCCCAGGGACGGAGGGCCGGACGCCGGGCCACCACCGCCCCGCCGCCGAGGGGGCGACGCCCCCCGGGGACCGGAGAAGGCCCGGGCTGCCATCGCCAACATGCAAGCCCGCCAGGCCGACACCCCCCCACCGGCGACCGATCCCGACCGCGCCGGCCCTCCACTCACGGATCCGGGAGCGTCCGACCGGGTGCCGCGGCCCACCCTGGGGGCCACCCGGGCGGGCCGGGCCGGGCCGTCGACTGGCGACGACCATGCCGCCCAGCCCACCAACCCCGGTACCCAACCCACCAGCGCGGCCGGCCCCCCGCTGCCCAGCCGCGAGGAGCTGGTGCTCGCCTGGGGCGACACCGTCCTGGCCAACCTCTCGAATCGAGCCCGAGTCCGCTTCCAGGCCGGCCGCTTTCTGACCCACGATGCCGATTCCGCCGTCTTCGCCCTCCCCAACCGGATCCACCTGGATCGTTGCCAGGAGGCCCGGAACGAGGTGGACGAGGCCCTGCACCAATACTTCGGTCGGCCGGTGGCCATGCGCCTGGTGGTCGACGACGACACCGCCGCCGCGCCGCCGGACTTTCCCCAGGGTCCCCCGCCCGCCGCTCGCACCGCCGACGACGAACCGGAGGCCATCGACCCCGACGAGCTCATGGACGAGGAAACCGTCACCCAGCAGGCCATCACCAACCTGCTGGCCGCCTTTCCCGGATCCGAGGTGGTCACCCTGGAGCCCCCTGTCGAGCCCGGCCGGCCACCGACACCGTGAACCGTTCCGGCAGCGTCTACACCGCCCCGGTTCAAGTCCTGATCGACGAACTGGGCCGCCTGCCCGGCATCGGCCCCAAGTCGGCACAGCGCATCGCCTTTCACCTCCTGAAGGTGGACCAACTGGATGCCCTGCGCCTGGCGGACGCCATCAGGGACGCCAAGGATCGCATTCAATTCTGCGGGCGGTGCTTCAACATCAGCGAGCACGCCGAATGCGAGCTGTGTACCGACCATCGCCGCGATCCGGCCATGCTGTGCGTGGTCGAGGAGCCCCGCGACATCGTGGCCTTGGAGAAGACCCGGGAGTTTCGGGGCCGCTACCACGTGCTCGGAGGGGCCATCAACCCCATCGAGGGCATCGGCCCCGACCAACTGCGGGTGAAGGAACTGTTGACCCGTATCGGTGACGAGAACGTCACCGAGGTCATCTGCTGCACCAACCCCAATATCGAAGGGGAGGCCACCGCCATGTACCTGGCCCGGCTGATCGAGCCCCTCGGGGTGACCGTCACCCGCATCGCCAGCGGGCTGCCGGTGGGGGGCGATTTGGAGTACGCCGACGAACTCACCCTCAGCCGGGCCCTGGAAGGACGCCGGCGCATCAACGCCGATTAGCCCGCGCCGCTCCCCCAAGGGGCCCCACCGCCCCCGCCACCGCAGGGGGGTCCGGCAGCCAACCCCGAACGCAAGACACCGCCTCTGCGAGTCGGGCGGGGGGCATTGGAACCGACACGCAAGAGGCGGTGCTTGTTTGTTGCAGTTACATTACAACTATGACGAAACCGCGTCAAGTCAGAGGTCAATTGTAATATTCAGACCGAAACCAGCAGGGCGTCCCCCTGGCCTCCACCCCCGCACAGAGCGGCCGCCCCCAAACCCCCGCCACGACGGCGAAGCTCGTGCAGCAGGGACACCACGATGCGATTGCCGCTGGCCCCGATGGGGTGGCCCAGGGCGATGGCCCCACCGTTCACGTTCACCACATCGTCGGTGATCCCCAGGTCGTCCATGGACGCCACCGCCACCGCGGCAAAGGCCTCGTTGATCTCGAACAGGTCCACGGCGTCCACGTCCCGGGCCACCGACTTCAGGGCTTGCCGGATGGCCCGCGACGGCTGGGTGAGCAACGAAGGATCGGGGCCGGCCACCTGCCCGTAGCCCACGTAGGTGCCCAGCGGGGTCAAACCCAGGGCCTCGGCTCGCGCCCGGCTGGCCAGCACCAGGGCGCTGGCCCCGTCGGAGATCTGCGAGGCGTTGCCCGCGGTGATGTTGCCCGCCTCGGCAAAGGCAGCCCGCAGCTTGCCCAGCGACTGCGCCGTGGCGTCCGGCCGCACCCCTTCGTCAGCCGTCACCGCTAACGGATCACCCCGACGTTGGGGTACCTCCACGGTCACCAGCTCGTCGTCGAACCGCCCGGCCGCCTGCGCTGCGGCGGCCCGCTGATGCGATTGGGCGGCCAACGCGTCCTGGGGCTCGCGGGCCAGCCCCCGGGAGGCGGCGTACTTCTCCGTTCCGCTCCCCATGGCGCAGCGGTCGAAGGCACAGAACAGCCCGTCGTACATCATGGAGTCCACCAACTCACCGTCCCCCAACCGGTAGCCCTCCCGGGCCTGCGTCAACAGGTAGGGGGCCTTGGTCATCGACTCCATGCCCCCGGCCACCACGATGTCGGCATCCCCGGCCGCGATCATCTGATGGGCCAGGTACACGGCATTGATGCCCGACAGGCACACTTTGTTCACGGTGGTGGCGGGCACGGTCATGGGAATGCCCGCCCCGACCGCCGCCTGGCGGGCCGTGGCCTGCCCCTCCCCGGCCAACAGCACGTGGCCCATGAACACGTAGTCCACCTGCTCCGGCGTCACCCCCGACCGCTCCAGGGCCGCCCGGATGGCCCGAGCCCCCAGTTCGGTGGCCGACAACGAGGCCAAACCGCCCGACATCTTCCCGATCGGAGTGCGGGCCCCGGACAAGATCACCGTCTCGCTCATTGTTTTCCTTCGTCCACTCGCCAACGTCGGAGAACAGGATACGGTCCGTCGAGCACGCCGGAGCCATCGCCGGATACGGTCACAGCGTGCGGGTCCACCTGGTCGATGGCACCTACGAGCTGTTCCGCTACCACTTCTCACCCGGCAACCGCGACCCCGAGCGCGGCGCCGCCCGAGGGGTGGTCCACAGCATGCTCCAGCTCATCGACGACGGCGCCACCCACGTGGGGGTGGCCACCGACCACGTGATCGCCTCCTTCCGCAATGACCTGTGGCCCGGCTACAAGACGGGGGAGGGGGTCCCCGCGGAGCTCTTGGCTCAGTTCCCCCGGGTGGAGGAAGCCCTGGAGGCGGCCGGATTCTGTGTGTGGCCCATGGTGCAGTACGAAGCCGACGACGCTCTGGGCGCCGCCGCCCGCCAGGCCATCCGGGACCCGCAGGTGGAGCAGGTGGTCATCTGCACCCCCGACAAGGATCTGGCCCAATGCGTCACCGAGGACGGGCGCATCGTGCAGTACGACCGCCGCCGACAAGTCCTCATCGACCACGACGAGGTGATCGCCAAGTTCGGCGTGCTCCCCGAGTCCATCCCCGACTACCTCGCCCTGGTGGGCGACACCGCCGACGGTTTCCCCGGCCTACCCGGTTGGGGGGCGCGCTCCACCGCCACCGTGTTGTCCCACTACCGCCACCTGGAACACATTCCCGACGCGGTGGGCCAATGGGAGGTGAGCGTTCGGGGTTCGGCCAAGCTGGCCGCCACCTTGGCCGACAACCGCGACCTGGCCTTGTTGTTCCGCCGCATCGCCACCCTGGCCGACGACGTGACCACCTTCGATCACCTGCAGCAGTTGCGCTGGTCCGGCCCCACCGCCGCATTCCCGGCCATCATGGGCGAGCTGGGAGGAGAGCACCTGGTCGCCCGGGCCGAGGAGTTGCAGCGCCGACACGATCAGGCGTGATCGGCCCCCAGTAACCTCAGCGCCTCATCGATCGAGCCGGCCCGGCGAATGATGCCGGCCTTTTCCCGCTTCACGAATCCCGTCTCCACAAGCTGCTGGACGAACCCGATGAGCGGCGTCCAGAACCCGTCCTCGTCCAACAACACCACCGGCTTGTACCTGGCCTCTTCGTGCAGCCCCAACTGGGTCCACGTGGCCGACTCGAACAACTCCTCCATCGTGCCCAAACCCCCCGGCAGCGCGCAGAAGCCGTCCGACAGCGAGTACATGAGCTGCTTGCGTTCGTGCATGTCCTTCACCAGGTGCAACGTGGTCAACCCTTGATGGGCCACCTCGATCTCGTCCAGGAATTCGGGGATCACCCCGATCACCTCGCCCCCGGCGGCCATGGTCGCATCGGCCAAGACGCCCATGAGGCCCACCCGGCCCCCGCCGAACACCACGCCGATGCCCTCGGCGGCCAGCCGTTGTCCCAACGCCGCGGCCAACGCCGCATGGCCCGGTTCGGTCCCCAACGAGGAGCTGCAAAAGACGGCAATACGCCCTTCTCTGCGGTCGGCAGTGCCCTCGGGAGTCGTACCGGCGTTTTGTGACATGGGCCGAGGGTAGTGGCCGCCGCCGGGGCCCGGAGCCCCATTTGCCGGCCTGGCCGGTGCCCATGCTCACGTAGTGGCACCCGGCGAGCCCCATGTAGCCTGGCACGATCATGGCCGAGCACTCGATGAAGGACCGCCTCGACGACCTGGAGCGCCGCAAGCACGAGGCCCTGCACGCCGGGCCCCAGCGGGCGGTGGACCGCCAGCACGACAAGGGCAAGATGCTGGCCCGGGAGCGCATCGCGTACCTCCTGGACGACGGCTCCTTCCACGAACTGGACATGCTGGCCCGACATCGGGCGCTGGACAGCGGCATCGAGGAGCGGCCCTACACCGACGGGGTCATCACCGGGTGGGGCACCATCGACGGTCGCAAGGTGTTCCTGTTCGCCCAGGACTTCACCGTGTTCGGGGGGGCCCTGGGGGAGGTGTTCGCCGAGAAGATTCACAAGGTGATGGATCTGGCCCTGTCGGTGGGCGCCCCCATGATCGGCCTCAACGACGGGGCCGGGGCCCGCATCCAGGAGGGGGTGGTCTCGCTGGACTCCTACGGGGGCATCTTCCACCGCAACGTCAAGTCTTCCGGGGTCATCCCGCAGATCAGCGTCATCCTGGGACCGTGCGCCGGTGGGGCGGTGTACAGCCCGGCCATGACCGACTTCGTGTTCATGGTGGCCGAGAAGTCCCACATGTTCATCACCGGCCCCGACGTGGTCAAGACGGTGACCGGGGAGGAAGTCACCCTCGAGGATCTGGGCGGGGCCCGATCCCATTCCACCAAGTCGGGGGTCGCCACTTTTGTCGGCCAGACCGAGGAAGAGGTGCTCGACGAGGTCCGATTCCTCATCGGCCACCTGCCCCCCAACAACCTCGAGGAACCCCCCCGAACCGACGTCACCGACGACCCCGAGCGCCTCACCCCCGAGCTGCGCGACATCATGCCCGACAGCCCCAACCTGCCCTACGACATGCGCAGGGTGATCCAGGCCACCGTCGACGACGGCGAGTTCATGGAGTATCACGCCCACTGGGCCCAGTCCATCGTGTGCGGCTTCGGCCGCCTGAACGGTTACACGGTGGGCGTGGTCGGCAACCAGCCCATGGTGTTGGCCGGCGTGCTCGACATCGAATCCTCGTCCAAGGCGGCCCGCTTCGTTCGGACGTGCGACGCCTTCAACATCCCGCTCCTCACCCTGGTGGACGTGCCCGGCTTTCTGCCCGGCGTCGACCAGGAGCACGGCGGCATCATCCGCCACGGAGCCAAGTTGCTCTACGCCTACTGCGAGGCCACCGTGCCCCGCATCCAGGTCATCACCCGCAAGGCCTACGGGGGGGCCTACGTGGTGATGGACTCCAAGTCGGTGGGGTCGGATCTGTCGTTCGCCTGGCCGGGGGCGGAGCTGGCCGTGATGGGTCCTCAGGGCGCGGTGGAGATCATCCACCGCCGGGAACTCCAGTCGGCGGCCGACCCGGCGGCCCGGCGCGCCGAGCTGGTGGACGAGTACACCGAGCGCTACGCCAACCCCTACATCGCCGCCGAGCGGGGTTACATCGACGACGTGATCGACCCGGCCGACACCCGGCGGCTGGTGATCGCCGGTTTCGAGATGCTCCGCTCCAAGCGGGAGGAGCTGTTGCCCCGAAAGCACGGGGTCATCCCCCTCTAGAAGGCCACCGAGCAATGAGGGCGCCCACCACCGACACCCCGTGAACGAGGACCACCCATCGTGAACACCTTCCGCATCACCCCCCAACCCACCGAGGCCCAAGTGGCGGCCATCATGGCCGCCTTCGAAGCCCTGCGGCCTCGGCCCGCGGCCGTTGCCCCGATCCGATCGGCGACGGCGGGTTGGCGGTTCAGCGGCCGGTGGTGGACCACCCCGGGGGCACCCCTGCGTCGGTCTCCTACACTGCGACGATGACCGCCGACCCTGCCCGCCACCGCACGCCCGAGGAGTTGGAGGCCGCCCTTGCGCACATCCGCCTTGCGCCCGACGACCACGGCACCCTGGAACTGATCGTGCGCCGACCCGACGTCGACCAGCGGGAGATCCTGGACACCGGCACCCTCACACCGGAGGCCGGACTGGAGGGCGACAGTTGGGGGCAGCGCCCCGACCGCACGACCCCCGACGGCAGCCCCGATCCCAACAAGCAGCTCAACATCATGAACTCCCGGGCCGTCGCCGCGGTCGCCGGGCCGACCGAACGGTGGGCCCTGGCCGGAGATCAGCTCTACATCGACCTGAACCTCAGCTACGAGACCCTGCCCCCGGGCACTCGGCTCGGCATCGGCGACGCCGTCCTCGAGGTCACCGCCGAACCCCACACCGGCTGCGCCAAGTTCACGTCCCGCTTCGGCCTCGACGCCATGCGCTTCGTCAACTCCCCCACCGGCCGCACCCTGAACCTGCGGGGCATCAACGCCCGGGTGGTCCACCCCGGCACCATCAGCCAGGGTGATCCGGTGGTCCGGTTGGCCGACCCGACCTGAGCCAGCCATCACCCGGCCAAGGGGGCGCCGGCAACGACACCACCTGGCGGAGTCGGCCCAGATACTCCGACCGGGGAACCTCCACCGCCCCCAGAGTGCGGAGATGGTCGGTGGCCCACTGAACGTCGAGCAGCCGGGGGACGCCGCCGGAGGCCAGTCGTCCCACCAGCGACACCAAGGCCACCTTGGAGGCGTCCCGGTCCACGTGGAACATGGACTCCCCGGCGAAGAGCCCACCGATCGACACGCCGTACAGCCCGCCCACCAACTCCCCGTCCTCGGACCAGGCCTCCACGCTGTGGGCCCATCCCAACCGGTGCAGCCGGACGTAGGCGTCCCGAATGGCCGGTGAGATCCACCCGTGGGGCCGGGCGATGGTCCGGCAGGCATCCACCACATCACCAAAGGCGACGTCGGTGGTGATGCGATAGCGGCGGAGCGACCGGCGCAGGGAACGGCTCACCCGCAGGTCCTCCAGGGGGATCACCCCCCGGGGATCGGGCGACCACCACCCCAGCTTGTCGGTGCGCCCCAACGGCATGGGGAACAGGCCGGCCCGGTAGGCGGCCAACAGCGTGCCGGGAGCCAGATCGGCGCCCACGGCCACCAAACCCAGTTCATCAGCGGTCTCGGGCGACGGAAACTCCCACCGGCTGGGTTCGGGCTCCACCGGGTGGCTCTCGCCGAGGCGGCGGGCGACCGGCCTGCTAGCCGGATTCCTCGATGACCACCGAGTTCACGATGACTTGGGGGTCGGGGGCCCCGCCGAGCGGATTGTTGGGCTGGTCCACGTGGCTGGCCAAAATGGCCTCGGCCACCGCCAGGCTCTCCTCGTCCATCTGGCCGAACACCACGTAGGTGCCCTGATTGTTCAGCAGGGCGGTGTTCTCGTTGACGGCGAAGAAGAACTGGGCCCCGGCGCTGTCGGGCTGGGCGGTGCGAGCCATCACGATCTGGCCGGGTTCGTAGGTGAAGCCGGAGCCCTCGTCGACGATGGTGTAGCCCGGCCCGGGGTCGCTGGGCGAGTTGGTGTGGGGGGAGCCCCCCTGGATGATGCCGATGCCCGGATCGGTGCGGAACAACACGGTGTTGTCGTAGTAGTGGTACCGGGCCAGCACCGCGAAGTTATTGGCCGTGATGGGCGTGTTGGCCGTGTCGAGGGCGATGCGCATCACCCCGGCGGTGGTGTCGAACACCGCGGTGTACTGCTTGGAGGCGTCCAAGCACATGGGCTGGGGACCGTCGAAGTTCAAAACGGTGGGGCCTGATCCGTCGGCCGGTGGACAGTTGCTCACGTCAATGGTCCCTTCAGGAGTGGGTTCGGTGGTCTGGATGTCGATGGAGTTGACGTACACCGGTGGGCTCGGCCATCCACCGAAGGCGGTTTCGGGATCGTCCACGTGGGTCTCCAGGATGTCGAGCACCACGTCGACGCCGCCGGCGGTGATCTCCCCCAACACATCGCCGGTGGGCTCATCGGACACGAACGGCTCCGCGGCCACCAGGTAGAACTGGCCGATGGCCCCCTCGGTGGGGGCCCACACCAGTTGGCCGGCCCGGTAGTCGGTGTTGCCGTCGGCCGGCACCGTGAATCCGGGTCCGGGGTCCTGCGAGGTGTTGGTGTTGGGCGAGCCGCCCTTGATGTAGCCGCCGCCGGGATCGGTCTTGAACACGGCGGAGCCGTCGTAGTAGCCGTACCCGGCCAGCACGGCGAAGGCGTTGACCGAATTCGGCGACCCCGCGGGGTCCAACACAACCCGGATCTCCCCGGCGCTGGTGTCGAACACCGCTGTGTAGCCCACCTCGGGGTCCAAGCACAGGGGCGGGGCAGTGTCGAAGATGGTCGTCCGAGGCACCTCGCCCTGGAAGTCGGGGCACGGCGTGCTCCCGTACCGCGCGTTGCCCCCGGCAACAGGTGGGGGTACCCCGATGTCGCCGGGGGGTGAGCCGCCGTTACCGGCAGATTCTCCGTCGGTCCCCTCGTCGGCCTCCACGGCAACGGGATCCGGCGTCTCCGGCCCGTCATCCCCCCGGGTGGAGTACCAGTAGACGATGGCCACCGCGGCGGCGATCGCCAGCACGATCAGCGTGACCCGCACCCCCCGAGACCGAAGACGACCCCGGGCGGCCGTCGCCTGGCTCCGCCGTTGGGCAACCTGGCGTCGCTGCCGCTGCCGCTCCCGCTTGTTCGTGGCCATCGCCAGAAAATCTAGAGGCGCGGCTGCCAACGTGGCGAACAGCCCGAGAAACTCCCCCGGCGACGAACGGCGCCTGTTCATGCCGACCTCCGGATGGCCGCGAGTGGGAACCATCCGAATTGCGGCAACGAGCACTCACCGGAAGACCCCGCCCGGTAGCGTTTTCCCCGTGGCCCTGGTGGTACAGAAGTTCGGCGGAACGTCGGTGGCCAACGCCGACCGCATCCGCGAGGTGGCCGACCATGTGCGCCGGTGCCGCGACCGGGGCGACCAGGTGGTGCTGGTGGTCAGCGCCATGGGCAAGGAGACCGACGAGCTGCTGGCCCTGGCCGCGGCGGTGTCCGACACCCAACCGGGCCGGGAACTGGACATGCTCATCACCGCCGGAGAGCGAAAAGCCTGCGCCCTGGTGTGCATGGCCCTCCACGATCTGGGCGTTCCCGCCGACTCCTTCACCGGGAGTCAGGCCGGCTTCGTCACCGACACCAACCACGGCAACGCCAAGATCATCGAGATCACGCCCAGCCGGGTGCAGGCCGCGCTGGACGCCGATCGGGTACCGGTGGTGGCCGGATCACAGGGGGTGAGCACCCACAACGACGTGACGTTTCTCGGTCGAGGCGGGTCCGACACCACCGCGGTGGCCCTGGCCCACAGCCTGGCCGCCGACGCCTGCGAGCTGTACACCGACGTGTCCGGGGTGTTCACCACCGATCCCCGGGTGTGCGCCGACGCTCGCAAGCTGAGCAGCATCTCCTTCGACGAGCTGCTGGAGATGACGGCGGTGGGTTGCCCCAAACCGGCGATGCGCTCCGTCGAGGTCGCCCAGAACTACGGGGTCAAGCTGCACATACGATCCGCATTCACCTGGGAGCAGGGCACCTGGGTGGTCAAGGAGGAGCCCTCCATGGAGCAACCCATCATCCGATCGGTCACCCCCGACACCTCGGAGGCCAAAATCACCGTCACCGGGGTCGCCGACCGCCCCGGCGTGGCCGCGGCCGTGTTCCGCCGGCTCGCCGACGCCGGGGTCAACGTCGACATGATCGTGCAGAACGCCTCCGAGCGGGGCATCACCGACATCTCCTTCACCGTCCCCGACGGTGACGTGGACACCGCCGCCGAAATCACCAAGAGCGCGGCCGCCGACATCGGGGCCACCGGGGTGACCGCCGACCGGGACATCGCCCGCATCAGCCTGGTGGGCGCGGGGATGAAGTCGCATCCCGGCGTGGCCGCCACCATGTTCGAGACCCTGTCGGATCATCAGATCAACATCGAGATGATCTCCACGTCCCCCATTCGCATCAGTTGCGTGATCCGACAGGACCACGCCGACGCCGCCACCCAAGCCCTGCACGAGGCCTTCGGTTTGGCCGAATAACGACAACCGTCACTCGATGCATCGCCGGTAGCATGGGGGCCGTGAACGTCGCCGTTGTGGGTGCCACCGGTCAGGTGGGCGGGGTGATGCGCCGCCTCTTGGATGAACGCCGCTTTCCGGTGGACAGGCTGCGGCTGCTGGCCTCATCTCGGTCCGCTGGTCGGGTCATCTCCTGGCGAGGGCACGACCTGGTGGTCGAGGATGCGGCCACCGCTGATTACCACGGTGTGGACATCGCCCTGTTCTCCGCCGGGGGCGGCACCGCCAAGGAGCTGGCCCCTCGGGTGGCCGACGCCGGCGCCATCGTCATCGACAACTCCTCGGCGTGGCGCATGGACCCCGACGTTCCCCTGGTGGTGCCCGAGGTCAACGCCCACACCCTCGATCGCATTCCCAAGGGCATCGTGGCCAACCCCAACTGCACCACCATGGTGGCCATGCCGGTGCTCAAGCCGCTGGCCGTGGAGGCCGGGCTACGCCGCTTGGTGATCTCCTCCTACCAGGCGGTTTCCGGCGCCGGTCTGGCCGGGGTCGACGAACTGGACCAACAAGTGGCCAAGGTGGCGGGCGAGGCCGCCGGATTGACCCACGACGGCCGGGTGGCCTCGTTCCCCGATCCCTCGGTGTTCGCCGCTCCCATCGCCTTCAACGTGGTGCCCGAGTGCGGGTCATGGGTGGACGACGGTTCGGGGGAGACCTCCGAGGAGCGCAAGTTGGTGGACGAGAGCCGCAAGATCCTGGAGCTTCCCGGTTTGGCGGTGAGCGCCACCTGCGTGCGGGTCCCGGTGTTCACCGGCCATTGCCTGGCCGTCAACGCCGAGTTCGACCGCCCCCTCAGCCCGGAACGGGCCACCGCCCTGCTGGGTGACGCCCCCGGCGTGGTGCTCGACGACGTTCCCACCCCGCTGGCCGCCGCGGGCACCGATCCCACCCGGGTGGGCCGTATTCGCACCGACCCCAGCGTGGCCCACGGCCTCTCCTTGTTCGTGGCCGGTGACAACCTCCGCAAGGGCGCCGCCCTCAACGCCGTCCAGATCGCCGAGGCCCTCGTCGCCGCCTAGAACCCTGGCGGGTTGAGGCGATACCGCATCGCCGCCTCCTCCAGGCTCAGATCGAGCTGATTGGCCAACGACGCCAACCAAGCCAGCACGTCACCCATCTCGTGCAGCCGCTCGGCATCGGTGCCCTTGCGCACCGCTTGGGCCAGCTCCCCCAGCTCCTCGCACAACCACGCCACCGTGGCCGCGATGCCCCGCTCCCGGTCTTGAGGCCCGTAGAGATCCTCCATGAGCTGCTGAAAGGCGGCAATCTCCACTGCGGCTCTGTCTACTCGATCGCCGGACCGATCGGGGTGACCCGACGAGCGATGAGCCCCCAGGGCCTCGACCAGCCTTGACCATGCCGGTCAGAGGCGGTACCCGCCGTCCACGCTGATCACCTGGCCGGTGATGCCGCCACCGGCCTCCGAGGCCAACAGCACCGCCATGGGGACCAGCTCGTCGGGCTCCAGCACCCGGCGCTGGGCGCTCTCGGCTTCCGCGTCGGCCCGAGCCTGGGCCGCGCTGACGCCCTTGGCCCGGCCCAATCGCTCAAAGTCCACCAACGACGTGTTGGTCCACCCCGGACACAAGCAGTTGACCGTGATCCCGTGGGCCGCCGCCGACACCGCCAGTTGCCGGGTCAACCCCACCAGCCCGTGCTTGGCCGCGGTGTACCCCACGCTGGCCGCGGCCCGTTTGGACGCCCCCGAGCCAATGTTGACAATGCGACCGAAGCCATGGGTTCGCATCACCGGCAGCGCCTCCTGGCTGGTCCAAAAGGCGGACTCCAGATTGAGCCGCAGGGTGGCGGCAAAGGCCTCGGCGTCGCCGGAGAACGGATCGTGGTTGCCCGGGGCGGAACCCCCGGCGTTGTTCACCAGCACGTCGACGCGCCCGAAGCGCTCGACGGCCGCTCGCACCGGTAACCGGGCCTGGGCTTCGTCGGCGGCGTCGGCCACCACCGCCCGCCCCTGGCCACCCCGGGCGGCAATCTCCGACACCACCTGCTCCAGTTGCTCGCCGGTGCGCGACGACACCACCACCGTGGCCCCCGCCTCCGCCATGCCCAGCGCAAGGGCCCGACCGATCCCCCGGCCGCCACCGGTGATCACCGCCACCCGGCCGGCCAGCGACCCGCTCACCCCGACCACCCCCGCCATGAGCTCACCGGGGCAACCGGTAGGCCTCGATGGCGTTCTCCCCCACGATCCTGCGCTGATCCTCGGCGCTGAGCGAGGACACCGACGCCTGTAGCTCGGTCACCACCCCGTCGTGGTACTCGGGATGAGGGTAATCCGAGGCCCACAGCACCCGGTCGGCACCGAGCTTCTCCGCCGACGCCGCCAGGTTCCATTCGCCGGGCTCGAAGCTGATGTAGCACTGGCGGGCGAAGTACTCGCTGGGCAACAGGGAGAGCCACCGGCCCTCCAGGGCAAAGGCCTCCACCTGCTCGTCCATCCGATCCAACTGGGTGGCGCACCAGCCCCCACCCGACTCCAGGAACAAGAACCGCAGCCGGGGAAACCTCTCGGCCACGCCGCCCATGAGGATGCGGCCCATGGTCACCATCATGTTGGCGGTGTTGCCGATGGCCTGACCCAACCCGGAGCCCCCGTACACCGGATCCACGTCGGCGTTGGTGATCTGGAGGTTCTTGTCGAACCGGCACAGCCCGAGTTTGCGGATCACGTCGGGGGTGTCCACGTGAACACCGGGGTGGAAGCCCACCGCCAGGTCGTGGTCCTGGCACGCCGCCCAGAATCGGTCGTAGACCTCGTGACTCAAGGGCAGCTCGTCGATGTAGGCCGACGGGCGGATCATCACCCCCACCAACCCCATGGCCGCCACCCGCTCCACCTCGGCCACCGCCAGCTCCATGTCCTGCAGCGGCACCGCCCCCACCGCGAACAGCCGGTCGGGAGCGGCCCCGCAGTACTCGGCCACCCATTGGTTGTAGGCCCGCTGGCAGTCCCGCACGAACTCGGCATTGCCCAGCGCGCCGATCGGATCGACGGGACCGAAGAACATCGTCCGGGTGGGATACAGCACGGCCACGTCGATCCCCACCCGGTCCAGGTCCACGATGCGGGCATCGGGATCACCTCCGCCCTTCAGCATCAGGGTGGCCAATCCGGCCCGGTACTCCTCGGCGGTCACCCCGGCATGGTCGCAAATGCGCTCCAGGGCCTCCCGGCCCCCGCTGCGCAACTCGCCCCCCACCCAGAACTCGCCGAACAGCAACTCCCCCCGAGCCTGGGGAATCCAATCTCCCCACTTGGCGGCATCCATGCGCTCCACCCACAGGTCGGTGGGCTCCATGGTGTGGCCGTCACCGTCCACCACGAGTACGTCCACGGCCATGCCTCCCTATCCCCGAACGGTCGTCGTCATGGCCCCTCAGCCGTAGGAGATGTGACGATGGGCCAGCTTCCACCCCTGATCGGTGCGCACCAGGCGATCCCGATACCTTCCGAACAACACCACCGAGGGCTCGGTGGCGGTGTTCACCCAGAACTGGAAGTAGGCGTCGGAGTGGGCCTGGTCGCCGTCCAACTCCACCGCCTGGGTGGTGATCACATGGCGGGTGTTGGTGCCCGGCCCCACGTTGCCCGAGGCTCGTCGCTCGATGGCCCCGGCCAACAGGTCTGCTCGCCCCTGAATGGTCGACCCCGGCATCTCCCAAAGCCCATCCTCGGTGAACAACCCGGCGTACTCCTCCAGGTCCCCCTCATCGGCCAGTAGCGCCAAACGGGCCACCACGTTGCGAATTGCCGCGTCGTCATTCATGCCGTGACCCTAACGCGTCCCCGATGGCGCCCCTCATCCCATTCATTGCACTTCCAACTATCGGACTTCCTTGCTAACATCCGCCAATGGCCGAGACCATGTCGGGGATCCCCCTCGACCCCACCTACGGCGATGGGCTGCAACCGGGCGACTACCCCTACACCCGAGGACTGCACCCCACCGGCTACCGCACCAAGTTGTGGACCATGCGCATGTTCGCCGGGTTCGGTACCGCCACCGACACCAATGCCCGATTTCATGCCCTGCTCCGGGCCGGGGGCACCGGCCTGTCCACCGCGTTCGACATGCCCACCCTCATGGGCCGCGACTCCGACCACCCGTGGTCGGTGGGCGAGGTGGGCCGAGCCGGAGTGGCGGTGGACACCCTGGCCGACATGGAAGACCTCTTCGCCGGCATTCACCTCGACCAGGTCACCACCTCGATGACCATCAACGGACCGGCGGCGGTGCTCATGGCCATGTACGTGGCCGTCGCCGAGAAGAGCGGGGTGAGCCGGGCCGATCTCGGCGGCACCATCCAGAACGACATCCTGAAGGAGTACCAGGCCCAAAAGGAGTACATCTTCCCGCCCCGCCCGTCGGTGCGCCTGGTGACCGACCTGATTCGCTTCACCACCGCCGAGATGCCCCGGTGGCATCCGGTGTCCATTTCCGGCTACCACATCCGCGAGGCCGGTTCCACCGCCGCCCAGGAGCTGGCCTTCACCTTGGCCAACGGTTTCGCCTACGTGGAGGCGGCCATGGCCGCCGGGCTGCCCGTCGACCAGTTCGCCCCCCGGCTGTCGTTCTTCTTCAACGCCCACAGTGACTTCTTCGAGGAGATCGGCAAGTTCCGGGCCGCCCGGCGCATCTGGGCCACGTGGATGCGGGATCGATACGGCGCCACCAACCCCAAGTCGCTCATGTGCCGGTTCCACACCCAGACCGCCGGGGTCTCCCTCACCGCGCAGCAACCGGAGAACAACATCGCCCGGGTGGCCATCCAGGCCCTGTCGGCCGTGTTGGGCGGCACCCAGAGCCTGCACACCGATTCCTACGACGAGGCCTTGGCCCTTCCCACCGAGAAAGCGGCCCGCATCGCCCTTCGCACCCAGCAGATCGTGGCCCACGAGACCGGTGCGGCCTCGGTGGTCGACCCCTTGGGCGGCGCCCCCTTCGTGGAGTGGATGACCGACGAGATGGAGCGCCAGGCCACCGAGATCTTCGACCACATCCAACGGCTCGGCGACGGCTCCATGCTGGAAGGGGTCTACGCCGGCATCGAATCGGGCTACTTCACCGGGGAGATCGCCGATGCGGCCTACCGCTTCGAGCGGGAGGTGAACGCCGGACGGCGCATCATCGTGGGGGTGAACGAGTTCACCGAAGGCGACGACGGACCGGCCAACCTGTTGTCCATCGGTCCGGACACCGAGGAGATGCAACTCAAGCGGCTCCACCAGATTCGGGGCGACCGCAACCAGCAGGCGGTGCGGGAATCGCTGGCCGCATTGGCCGAGGCCGCCGAACAGCCCGACGTCAACCTGATGCCCTTCATCATCGACGCCACCCGGACCTACGCCACCGAAGGGGAGATCATCGCCTCGCTGGAATCGGTGTTCGGCACCTACGTCGAAGCCGCCGTGGTGTGATCCGGTGAGCGACTCGAGCACCCCCACCGAACATGTCCCGAACCACCACCATGCCCACGACGACGTTCCCATCCGGGTGGTGCTGGCCAAATTGGGATTGGACGGCCATGACCGCGGCCTCAAGGTGGTAGCCCGCACCCTGAGGGACGCGGGCCTGGAGGTGATCTACCTCGGCCTTCGCCAGACCACCGACAGCATCGTGGCCGCCTGCGAGCAAGAGGACGCCGACGTGATCGGATTGTCGATGCACAATGCCGGTCATCTCACCCTGGCCCCCCGCATGGTGCAGGCCGCCGCCGACGCCGGCCTGGACGTTCCCGTGGTGATCGGCGGCATCGTGCCCGCCGACGACATCCCCCTTCTGCTCGATGCCGGGGTGGCCGCGGTGCTGGGTCCGGGGGCGTCGGCCACCGAGGTGGTGACCGCAGTCCGGCTCGCCGCCCGCCAGCCGTCCGGCACCCGGTGACCAGCCCGCCGCTTCAGCCCCTGTGCGAGGCCGCCCGGGCGGGCGACCGTCGGGCCCTGGGTCGGTTGCTCACTCTGGTGGAGCGTGGCGGCTCCCCGGCCACCGAGGTGGCCCAGTGGGCCCATCGCCGGGCGGGTCAGGCCCGAGTCCTCGGTATCACCGGGGCCCCCGGCGCGGGCAAGTCCACCATCGTGGGGCGCTTGGCCGCCGCCTCCCACGCCCCTCGGCCCGCCGTCTTGGCCATTGATCCCAGCTCTCCCCTCACCGGCGGGGCCATCCTGGGCGACCGCATCCGCATGGACAACCATGTGGGCACCGGAGCCTTCGTCCGATCCATGGCCACTCGGGGCCATGGCGGTGGGCTGGCGGTGGCGGTACCCGACGCCGTGCGGGTGCTGGACGCCGCCGGCTGCGACCCGATCCTGGTGGAAACGGTGGGGGTCGGCCAGGTGGAGGTGGCCATCGCGGCGGCCACCGACACCACGGTGGTGGTGGTCACCCCCGGCTGGGGTGATGCGGTGCAGGCCAACAAGGCGGGCCTGCTGGAAATCGCCGACGTGTTCGTGGTGAACAAGGCCGACCGACCCGACGCCCGCGGGGCCCGTCGAGACTTGGAGTTGATGCTCGATTTCGGCCACCGGGGCGACTGGCGGGCGCCCATCGTGCTCACCACGGCCACCGAGGGAACCGGCATCGACGACCTGTGGGCCGAGATAGAGCGCCACACCACGCACCTGCACGACTCCGGCGAACTCCGGCTGCGCCGCCGGGAACGACTTCGCACCGAAGTGGCCGACCGGCTTGACTTCGGCCTGCGCACCCGCATCAGAGAGTTGCTCGAAGGCCCCGCCGGTCGGGCCGTCCTCGACCGGGTGGACCACCGCGAGCTGTCACCGGCGGCGGGGGCGTACCAGTTGTTGGCTGCCTTGGCCGCCCCCGAACCCCCGAAGAACTGACATGACCACCTACCACCCACCTCTGGACGACCTGACCTTCGCCCTGCGCCACCTGGCCGATCTCGACGAGCTGGGCCGGTACCCCGCCTGGGCGGACGCCGGCCTGGAACACACCGAGGACCTCTTGGCCGAGGCCGGACGGCTGGCCGCCGAGGTCGTCGCTCCCGCCAACCGAGTGGGTGATCAGATCGGCAGCGTGCTCGACGACGAGGGCAACGTGATCACCCCGCCCGGATTTCGCGAGGCTTATCAGCAGTTCACCCACGGCGGCTGGACCGCAGTGTCGGCCGATCCCGACCACGGAGGGGCCGGCTTTCCCCTGGTGGTGGACGTGGCCATCCAGGAGATGTTCACCTCGGCCAACATGGCCTTCTCGCTGTGCCCGATGCTCAGCCAGAGCGCCATCGGTGCCATCGCGGCCCACGGCAGCCCCGAGCAGCAGCACCGCTGGCTGCCGTCACTCACCACCGGCACCTGGACCGGAACCATGTTGTTGACCGAACCCCAGGCCGGCTCCGACGTGGGCGCCCTCACTACCCGGGCCGAGCGCCAAAGCGACGGCAGCTACAAGCTGTGGGGCCAGAAGATCTTCATCACCTGGGGCGAGCACGACCTGGCCGACAACATCGTCCACTGCGTGTTGGCCCGCACCCCCGACGCTCCCGCCGGCACCCGGGGCATCTCCCTGTTCCTGGTGCCCAAACACCTCGTGGCACCCGACGGCGGCCTGGGGGAGCGCAACGCCATTCGCTGCATCGGCTTGGAGCACAAGGTGGGCATCCATGCCAGCCCGACCTGCGTCATGGAACTGGACGGCGCCGTGGGCGAGTTGGTGGGAGAGCCCAACCAAGGGATGCGCCTGATGTTCACCATGATGAACAAGGCTCGGCTCCTCGTCGGGCTGGAAGGTCTGGCCATCGCCGAGCGGGCCTACCAGCAGGCGGCCGCCTTCGCCGCCGAGCGTCGCCAGGGCCGCCGACCCGACACCGATCCCGGCCATCAGGCACCCATTGCCCACCACCCCGACGTGCGTCGCATGTTGCTGGACATGCGGGCCCGCACCGAGGCCATGCGGGGTCTGGTGCTGTACACCGCGTCGACGTCCGACCGGGCGGCCGCCCATCCCGACGAGGGCGAGCGGCAACACGCCCGGCTGCGGGCCGAGTTGCTCACCCCAGTGGTCAAGGCCTGGTGTACCGACCAGGGGGTCGAGGTGGCCTCGGTGGGCATCCAGGTACACGGGGGCATGGGTTTCATCGAGGAGACCGGGGCGGCCCAACACTGGCGTGACAGCCGCATCGCCCCCATCTACGAGGGCACCAACGGCATCCAGGCCATCGATCTGGTGGGCCGCAAGCTGTCCATGGACGACGGTGCCCCCTTGGCCCGCTTCCTGGAGGACATGACCGGTCTGGACGACAACCTGGACCGGGCGGTGGCCGCAGTGGCCGACGCCGCCCGCTGGTTGGCCGCCCACCCCGGCGACGACGCCCTGGCGGGCGCCACCCCCTTTCTGCAGATGCTGGGCCTCACCGCCGGGGGCTGGGTCATGGCTCGGGCCGTGCGCACCGCCGAGCACCTGGCCACCACCGAACCTGATCGAACGGCGTTCTGGCAAACGAAAGAGCTGACCGGGCGCTTCTATCTCGACCAAATCCTGCCCGCGGCTCCCGCGCTGTACCCGGCGGTCACCGCCGGAGTCGCCGCTTTGGGCTGATTGCTCTACTAACCGCCCAGGCGTTGGCGGGCGGCCGCGCTTCGGGCCAAAAGATGAGCGGGCACGGTGGCCCCGTTCACGTCCACGTCCCCGGCAGCCTCGCCATTGGCACCGGCTGGGGCCTCGTCCGACGCCGCCGAACCATCCCCCGTGTCCGACGTCGCACCGGAGGCCGCCGCGGCCTCGCCGGCGGCTCGCTGGGCCAGGAAACCCTCCCAGTCGTCCTCCCGGACCAGCTTGTGGCGATGGATCGACCCCCGCTCGGCCCCGGTGTCGAACCGCACCCAGTAGCGCAGCCACCGCATACCGGTGTGCATCAACACCTCGCCCGACGTGCCCTCGGCCACGCCCGCCAGATCCTCGGCCAAAACGACTCGATCTCGGCGACCCAACACGTCGGTCCCTCCGGCCATCGCCTCAGGGTACCCAGTGACGGCCCATCCGGGGAAACCACCAACGCACCACCAGCAAACCAGCCCAATATTGACAACTTCAGCAACATTGGCCACAATGCGGGCGGCTGCGGGTACTTGGCTCATTATTGCGGTTTGGTTACAATCTCCGTCAGTGGGGCGGTCGGAGAGCAGGCCAAGGGGCCACAGAAAGAGGCCGTAGAGTCGCCGTGATTCCCAAGTTTGCTCGCATTGCGCTGCTGGTGGCCGCCACCCAGCTCTTGGTGTTGAGCGCCACCGGCGTGGCCCAGGACACCTTCGTCGACGAGCGCCGAGCCGCCATCGAGCAACGGGAGCGGGACATCGAGGAGCGGCGACGCCAACAGGAGGTCCTGCAGAACCAGGCCCTGTTCGCCGTCTCTCAGCTTGACGCCACCAACGCCCAGATCGAAGAGGTGGACGCCTACCTCACCGAAATCAACGGGTGGATTGCCGCCGCCCAGACCCGATTGGAGGCGGTGGAACTCTCCCGGACAGCCGCCCGCCAACGGGCCGACAACGCCCAGGAGCGCCAGGGGGAACTGAGTCAGGAGATCACCGCCATCCGTGAGCGCCTGCGCGGGCAAGTGGTGCAGATCTACCTGGACTTGGTGGAGGAGGAGAACTTCCTCCTCGAGGACGGCGACCCCAACCGCAACGCCCGCCGCCAGTACTACATCGAGGAACTCGGGGCCGACGCCCAGGTGCTCATCGACCGGCTGCGCCGAGCGAGCGACGACCTGCAGGCGGCCATCGACCAGGCCGAGCAGGCCCAGACCGAGTTCGACCAGGCCCAGACCGAAATCCAGGCAACCCTGGCCGAACTCGAGGACCTCCGCCAGGCCCAGGAGAAGCTCCAGGAAGAGTGGGACCACCGCCGCCAAGAGCTGCAGGATCGCATCGACGCCGAGGCCGAGGTCCAGCGTGCCCTGGAGGACGAGATCGCCGGGCTCAACCAGGAAATCTCCGGCTTCGAGAACGAGATCGAACGGGAGAACGAACGACGACGCCTCGAAGAGGAACGACGCAAGCGGGAAGCCGAGCTGGCCCGATTGGCCGAACTGGAGCGCCAGCGTCAGGCCGACCTGGACCGCCTCGCAGATCAAGCGAGCGGCGGCCAGTTCGACGACCCCGACATCGCCGCTCCCCCCGAATTCTTCCAGCCGGTACCGGGCACCATCGGCTCCGGTTTCGGCAACCGGGTCCACCCCATCTTCGGCACCGTTCGCTTCCACGCCGGGGCCGACTTCGGCGGCAACACCGGCGATCCCATTCGGGCCGCCGCCTCGGGCACCGTGACCCAGGCGCAGTGGCGGGAGGGCTACGGCAACACCGTGGTCGTCGACCACGGCGACGACTGGACCACGCTGTACGCCCACCTGTCCGGCTTCAACGCCTCCGTCGGCCAACAGGTCGAGATCGGCGACGTCATCGGCTACGTGGGCAGCACCGGCTGGTCCACCGGTCCCCACCTGCACTTCGAGGTGCGTTACCGGGGTTCGCCCCGCGACCCGGCCCTCTACCTCAACGCCTGAGCCGAACGGCGCCCACCAAGTGACGTCGCCCCGTTCGGTTGTCGCCGACCCCGGGCCACGGCAAGACTGAGCCCATGCAGGCCCTGGTCTTCGAGCGCAAGCCGGCCCGGTACGCCGCCGCCGCGGTGGCCTCCCGGGTGGTACCCGGCGCCGGGGGCGGCGTCGGCCCGCTGCGCAGGCTCGACATCGACCCGCCCGAAGTACCGGGGCCCGGTTGGCATACCGTCCGCCCTCGGCTGACCGGAATTTGCGGATCCGACCTGGCCACCGTCGAGGGGCGATCCTCCCGCTACTTCGAGCCGCTGGTGTCCTTCCCGTTCGTGCCCGGCCACGAGGTGGTGGGCCTCGACGAGACCGGCCGCCGGGTGGCCCTGGAACCGGTGTTGGGGCCCGCCGCCCGTGACGAACCCCTCCCCTTCCCCGGCGCCGCGCCGGGCGACGGCCTCGACTACGGCTACCTCCTCGGGGGCGCCATCGACGACGGCATCCAGATCGGCTTTTGCGCCTCCACCGGTGGCGGCTGGGGAGAAGCCCTGGTGGCCCACCAGAGCCAGCTCCACGAAGTCCCCGATGATCTCAGCGACGAGGCGGCCGTCATGCTCGAGCCCGCCGCCGGGGGCGTCCACGCCGCCCTGAAGGCCCACGTTCAGCCGGGGGCCTCGGTGGCCGTGCTGGGGGCAGGCACCATGGGGTTGTGCTCGGTGGCCGCGGTGCGGGCCCTCACCGAGGCGGGCACCGTCCTCATCACCGCCAAATACCCCCACCAGCGCGACCTGGCCGACTCCCTGGGGGCCGACATCGTGGTCGAACCCCGAGAGGCCCGCCGGGCCGTGCGGCGGTTCTGCGGCTGTCGGATGCTGGGCGACTATCTCTCCGGCGGGGTGGACGTGACCATCGACGCGGTGGGCAGTCCGACCTCGGTGGCCGACGCCATCGCCATCACCCGGCCGCGGGGCCGCATCGTGCTGTTGGGCATGCCCGAAGCCGCTCGGCTGGACCTGACCGGCCTGTGGCACCGCGAGACCGAGATGGTCGGGGCCTACACCTACGGCACCGAGACCCTCCCCGGCGACCAAACGGCCACCAGCTTCGCCATGGCCTTCGACTTGGTGGTGTCCGCCGAGCTCCACCGCCTGGTGTCGGCCCGCTACCCCCTGGAACGCTACCGGGAGGCCATCACCCACGCGGCCGAGGCCGGGGCCCGGGGAGCCGTCAAAGTGGTCTTCGAGCAGAACCCCTGATCGCCGAGACCGCTGATCGCCAAGCCCCCGTCTAGGGAACCCCGGCGTCGGTCGACGGGGTTCCCAGGGGAGCCAGGCCCACGTCGCCGCCGAGGGCGCTGAGCTCGTCGGCCAGCTCCACCGACAGGGGGATGCCCCCGGCCAGCCGCTCGGCCCGGGTTTCGTGTTCGATCTCGCCAGGCACGTAGATCCGCTCCACCCCCTCGGCCCGCTCGGTGGCGTGGACGTCGCGGATGAGCTGATCCATCTGCTCCCGAAACCGGTCAACCCCGCAGAACCGTTCCAAATCCAGGGTGAGGAACATCCACCCTTTGGCCAGTCGCCTCTTGCCGACCAACTCGCTGTCGGTCTGTTCGGTGTGCCCGAAGCTGCTCCCGGCCACGATCCCCGACAGCACCTCCACCATCAACGCGATGCCGAACCCCTTGTAGCCCCCGAACCAGCACAGGTTCTGGGCCGACGCCGACGCGGTGTCGGTGGTGGGCCGACCCATCTCGTCGTTGGCCCACCCTTCGGGAATGGTCGGGTCGCCCCGCTTCTTGGCCAGCAGGATCTTGTTGCCCGCCACCGCGGTGGTGGCGATGTCGTACACCACCGGCAGCTCTTTTCCTGCCGGCGCCGCCCAGGAGAACGGGTTGGTCGAGAAGATGCCCGTTCGGCCACCGAAGGGAGGGACGATGGTCGGTCCGTTCTGCACGGCCATGGCAAAGCACCCGGCTTCGGCCGCGGGCAGGGTGTAGTAGGCCAGCGCGCCCAGATGGGTCCCCTCGCGCACGGTGACCGCGGCCACCCCGTGGGTCTTGGCCCGGGCCACGGCCAGTTCCATGGCGGCCACCCCGGCCACCTGGCCGAAGCCCACACCGCCGTCCAACATCACGGTGGCCCCGTCGTCGCGCACGGTGGTGACCTCGGTGCGGGGCCGCAGATGCCCCGACTTCAGTCGGGCCACGTACAGCTCCACCAGATGGGCCCCGTGGGATTCCACACCCCGCAGGTCGGCTTCCACCAGATTGTCGGCCACCACCGCCGCCTGATCCGAGGGCACCCCCCACCGCTCCAGGATGGCGATCTCATAGCGCCGCAAGACCTCGTGATCCACCAGGACCACGCCGCCGCCGCTCACCGCTCAGCCGTTGTCGTCCGTCTTGGGCGGTCGGTAGAACACCAAGAGCTGGGTCAGGGCGGCCAGCACACCGCCGCCGCCGGCGATGGCCAAACCGATGTAGCCATCCCAATCCTCGGCGATGCCCAACCCGTGGTCCACCGACCACTCCAGGGGGCCCATGGTGGCCACAACCACCGCCACCACGGCCAGCACAAAGGTGTACTCCCAGCCCTCCCGAACGATCATGAAGCCGTTGTGGCGGTGAACGGTCCAGCCGGCCACCACCATCACGCCGACCATGCCTGCGGCGGCCAGCGGGGTCAAGAACCCCAAGGCCAACAGCAACCCGGCCCCCATCTCGGTGAGCGCCGCCAGCCAGGCGTGCAATTTGCCCGGCTTCATTCCCATGCTGTCGAACCAGCCCGCCGTTCCGCTGATGCGACCGCCCTGGAAGAGCTTGCCGTATCCGTGAGCCGCAAACGTCAGGCCGATGCCCACCCGCAGGATCAACATGGCCAGATTCATCTCATCCATGAGCCCACAGTACCGTGATGCCCCGGCGGGGGCCGCACACCCGCAACCCGGGGGCGGCCCGCCCACTGCTGCTCTGGGCAACAACACACCGGTAGCCTGGAGGAGTGCCCCTTTGGCTCAGCGTGCCCATTGCCATCGTGGTCGGCATGACCCTGATCCGGGTCGGTATCGGAGTCCTGCTGATGATCCGCCAACCGCTCCCGCCGCCACCGCCGCCGGGAGAGTTGCGGAAGGTCAAGATCTCCTACCGCTGCTCCCTGTGTGCCACCGAAGTCCGCATGACCGTGGCCCCCGAGGAGGATCCGGATCCTCCCCGCCATTGTGGCGACGACATGGACCTGGTGGCCCCCATCGAGGACTGAGAGTTTTCCACAGACTGTGGACCAATCTGGGCATAAACTACAAAAGCGTAACTACGCGGCGGTCACCTGCTGACCCCTAATGCCACTGGGTGGCCACCATCATTCCGGCCAGCAACAGACCCAGCCCGCCGAGCAGGTACCAGTTGCTGGTGTCGCCGGGGAGCAGGGCCACGTAGTTGAGAACGATCACGATGGCCCCCAGGGAGAGCAGCGCGATCATCAGCACCGGCACCCACGTCGGGCTGATCTTCTCGGCGGTGGCCGACACCCGGGGGGCGGCTTCGTTCTCGGGCCGGGTTCCCCTCGGGGTCACCCGCCCGCCCTGCACTCTGCGCTTGGTCGGCTTGGCCATGGCCCAAGAATACCGGACCCCGGTATCGTGGACGACGGTGAGCCCCAGAATCCTGGTGATCGACAACTACGACTCCTTCGTCTACAACCTGGTGCAGTACCTGGGTGAGTTGGGGGCCACGCCCGTCGTCCACCGCCACGACGCCATCTCCCTGGACGACGCCCGGCAACTCGATCCCGACGGCGTGCTCATCAGTCCCGGACCGGGGCGGCCGTCGGACGCCGGTCTGAGCAACGCCGTCATCCGGGCGTTCTGCGGCGTTCGGCCCGTGCTCGGGGTGTGTCTCGGGTTGCAGTGCCTCGGGGAGGTCTTCGGCGGGCAGGTGGTGCGGGCCCCCCAGGTCATGCACGGCAAGACGTCGATCATCCGCCACACCGGTCAAGGAGTCTTCGCCGATCTCCCCAATCCCCTGGAGGCCACCCGCTACCACTCCCTCATCGTGGAACGGTCATCGGTGCCCGACGTCCTCGAGGTCACCGCCGAAACCGACGACGGGCTGGTCATGGGCCTGCGCCACCGGGACCATCCGGTGGAAGGAGTGCAGTTCCACCCGGAGTCGATCCTCACCGCGGCGGGCCACGACATGTTGGCCAACTTCTTGGCCCTGACCGAGCGCTGAGGCCGGGCTAACTCCAGGACACGGTGCAGCCGTCGTCCACACCGGGGGTGTCGCCGTCGATGCCCTCGGCCCAGTTGGCGGCATTGGCCGCGGATGCCGGCATCGGATAAGGGGGCTCCAGATTCCAGGCCACGCCGAATCCGGGAATGTCGGCGTAAGTGGCCGACAACGCCCGGCACTCCGCGGCAAACCTGCTCGACAGGGCATTCCACCGGGCAATGCTGTTCAGGGCATTGGGTTGCTGGGCGGCGGCGATGGATCGGGCATTCACCTGGGCGGCAGCGGCGGCCGCCTCGTTCCGGCGGGGGGTCAGGGCGTCCACCGGCCCAACGGGCGTGCCGTTGGGCCCGGGCGTCACCACCGGGATGACCGATGGGGGCGAGCCCACACAGGCCGTGACCTCGGTGCCCGCCAGGAGTTCCTCATCGGCGACCGGCACCTGCTCCAGGATTCGACCCACCAGCTCCTCGGTGTCGTTGGGCACGTCGCACTCCGGTACCGGCTGCAGCAACACCAGTTGCAACTCCTCCAGCCGCTGCCCGGCGGCTTGCGGGGTCAAGCCGATCAGGTTGGGCACGACCACGCGCTCCGGACCCGTCGACACCACGATGGTGATGGGGGTATCGGGTAGCAACAGCACCGGCGGCGCGGGGTCGGTGGTGATCACCAAGCCCTCCTCCACTTCCGGGGACGGCTCCTCCAGCACCTCTTCGCTCACCTCCAGGCCGGCTTGCACCAGCACCTGGGTGGCCTGGAGCAGGGTCATCCCCGCCACCTGCGGCACCTCGATGGCCTGAATGCCCTCGGCCACGTAGAGCACCACCGTGCTGCCCGGTGCCACCGGGGTGTCCACCGGGGGATCCTGCCGCAACACCTGCCCCGCCGGCGCGGTCGATCCGGTCTCCACTCGTAATTCGGAGGCGAACCCTCGATCCTGCAGGAAGCGGGCGGCGTCATCGGCACTCTGGCCCACCACGCCGGGCACGGCGACCGGTTCGGCGCCCGAACTCACCACCAGTTCGATTTCCTCCCCTTGTTCCAGCTCGGTGAGCCCGGCCGGATCCTGGGCGATTACCTCGTTGGCGGCCACCGCATCACTGGCCTGGAACACCTGGACCACACCGAAACCGGCGGCCCGCAATTGTCCGACCGCTGCTTGGTGCGTCATCCCCACCACGTCGGGCACCGACACCAGGGGAACGGGGGTGGCGGTGGCCACCACCGGCGGTGGGTCGTCACCGTTGTCGAGCACGTTGGACAACACGAAGAAGACCAGTACCGCCACGGCCACGAAAATCACCGCCGCTGCGGTGTACAGCCCGGCGCGTGACGACGGTTCCAGCACCGGCGCCGGGGCGGGGGCCGAAGGCGGCATCGGTCCGCCGCCCCCCGCCACCGGGGTACCGGCCACGGGGGCCGGAGTCTCGGGTTCCTGCACGGGCGGTGCCGGAGTCCCCCGCGGCCCGTCGCCCGCCGCCGGGCGGGATCCCAGTTGATGGCGTCCCTCGCGAAATCGTCGCAGGTCCCGCTGGAGGTCGGAGGCGGTGGGGTAGCGCCGGGCCGGATTCTTGGCCAGCAGTTTCTGGGTGATGGCCTCCAGCGACTCGGGCAGCACCACCCCCAACGACGACGGGGAGGGCACGGTCTCCTGAACGTGCTTGTAGGCCACCGCCACCGAACTGTCCCCGGTGAAGGGGGGACGCCCGCACAGCATCTCGTACAGCACCACCCCCAACGAGTACAGGTCGCTCCGGTGGTCCAGGGCCTTGCCCTGGGCCTGTTCGGGCGAGAAGTACGTGGCGGTTCCCATCACCGAGCCGGTTTGGGTCAAGTTCGACTCCGCGCCCCCGAAGGCGGCGATGGCGATGCCGAAGTCGGTCACCTTCACTTTGCCGTCGGGCGACAGCAGCACGTTTCCCGGCTTCACATCCCGATGGATCACCCCGTTGTTGTGGGCGAATCCCAGCGCACCGGCCACGTACATGGCGATCTCCGCGGCGCGCTCCGGGGGCAACGGCCCGCTCGAGCGAAGCAGCTCGGCCAGGCTGTGGCCCTCCACGTATTCCATGACGATGAAGTAGGTGCGGTCGGCCGAGCCCCAGTCGTACACCGCCACGATGTTGGGGTGGCTGAGGTTGGCCGCCGCGGTGGCCTCCCGCTTGAACCGCTCCACGAAGCTGGGGTCGGCGGCAAACTCCGGAAACAGGCGTTTGATGGCCACCGGACGGGACAGCAGGGTGTCCTGTCCCAGGAAAACGTCGGTCATGCCGCCACGAGCGATCTGATTTCGGAGTTGGTAGCGACCGCCCAGCAGCTCTTGGTCGTTGGCTGACATGGCAGAAAACAGCGTACCGGCTGGTGGGGGCCAACTAGGGGCGGCCTACGTCCGCTACATCCACGATCACCACGGTGACGTTGTCCTTGCCACCGTGGGCCAAAGCGACCTGCACCAGCGCCTCGGCGGCGGCCGTCGGCGACTGGTTCAGCCGGAGGACCGCATGGATGTCCCGGTCGGTAACCATGTTGGTCAATCCGTCGGAACACAGCAGGTAGCGATCACCACACACCGGTGTCAGCGTCCAGTCCTCCACCGCGATCGTCGGCTCAACGCCCAGGACGCGGCTCAGTTGATGGCTCTCGGGGTGGGCGTCGGCCTCCTGTTGGGTGGCCCCGAACCGCAACATCTCCTGGCCCACCGTGTGGTCGTGGGTCAGTTGGCGAAAGCCGCGGTCGTCGCTGCGGTACACCCGGGAATCCCCGATGTTCAACACCGCCAGCCCCTCCTGCGGGCCGTCCTCCACCACGGCCAGCACACACAGGGTGGTGGCCATTCCCGTCAAGGCCGCATCCGTCGATGCCCGGCTCAGAATCGCCTGGTTGGCCCGGTCCATCGCCTCCAGCAACTCCCCGACGGTCGGCGAAGGGGGGTCCGAGTCCCGGCGAGCCCGGCCCAGTCGGCGGCGGCTCTCGCTGCGGGCCGCCACCGCGGCGTCGACCTCGGCGGCCAGCGTGGCCACCGCCAGCGCGGAGGCCACCTCACCGCCCTGGTGACCGCCCAAGCCGTCGGCAACCGCGAACAACCGGTCGGTCACCAGCATCGAGTCTTCGTTCTTCTCCCGACGTCGGCCCGTGTCGGTGGCTTGCCCCGCCTCCAGCCGAATCATCCGAGTTCCATCGCCGTGGTGCCCCCACTTTGCGATGGACTATACCCACCCCCCACCCCCCTCGACAGTTCACTGCCACCAACCGATTCTCGCTTACCGATCCGACCATCCGTCTTGTACGCTGGCACCCCGACAGTCGGCGCGAGTGGCGGAATTGGCAGACGCGCAGGATTCAGGTTCCTGTGTCCGCAAGGACGTGAGGGTTCAAGTCCCTCCTCGCGCACGTCCCCCTCAACTTGCTCTCTCAGACCGCGCCCCCACGCCGAGCCTCAGGCCACGGTGCTGGTGGGGGTGGGGGTGGGGATTTCGGTGACGGGGATGGGTGGGGGTGGTCCCCAGGCGATGGCGGCCTTGGAGAAACCCGCCGCCATGGCCACGGTCAAGGCCAACTCGGCCAGCTCCTCGGAGGAGAACTCCTCACGCAACGCCTCCTGCTCGGACGGGCTGATGCCGGTGGGATCGGTGATCACCGCGTCGGCCAGCCGCAGGGCCAGTTTGAACCGATCGGGCAGGTCGCCGTCGGCGTAGCCGTCGTGGACCTGGTCCACCAGCTCCTCGGTGAGCCCCTGCTGCTTCGCACCTGCGAAGCGCAGGTTCTTTCAAATGTTGCAGTCGTTCACCCGGGCGTTGCGGAGCCGGCCCACCTCCTTGGTGGCCTGATCCAGCCTGCCCTCGCTCCACAGCGTGCCGTAGAAGCGGTTGAACGCCGCAAACAGCTCGGGCTGATGGTCGAACAGCGATGCTCCCCCCTCGGGGATGACGATTCTGGTCAAGAGATGACTCCTTTCAGTGCGGCTCGGCTACGGGCCAAGCCCTCCCAGGTGGCAATGGCGGTGGTGAGCGCGGCCAATTCCGGTGGCGTGAAGCAGGCGTTCAGTTCGGCGCACAGCTCATCGGTCACGCCGTGGGCATCCAGCACGTACTGCTCCACGAAGGCCAGCACCACCTGCTCCCGCTCGCTGCGGGGTTGACCGACCTCGACGTTCGGGCCGTCCCCTATCATCTGTTCGATACGCCCTCGGCACAGTTCCCACAGCCCGGCGTCGAAGCCCGCCTGGTCCAGGGCCGCCAACAACGCCTCCAGCGACTCCCCCACGTGGGCATCCAAAGCGGCCAGCGGGTCACCCACCTCGGTCACCCGCCGAAAGGGGCCGATCAGGGGACACAAACCGAACCCGCCGCCCCCGTGGAGCCCGCACCGTACTCACCCGCCGAACATGGCCAGCCACTGCTCGGCCGAGCGGGGCATGAACACGTAGTTGGTGCGCCGGGTCTCCCCCAGCGACGCCGACGGCTGGGGCGAGTAGAGGTGGCCGGGATACAACGTCGCACTGTCGGGCACCCTCGCCAGGCGCTGGGTGAGGCTCTCGTACATGGCCGCCGGGTCGCTGCCCGGCAAGTCGGTGCGGCCGCACCCCTCCAGGAACAGGGTGTCGCCCGCCACCAGTTTGCCGTTGGTCAGAAAGCACTGGCTGCCCGGCGTGTGGCCCGGCGTGTGGATCATCTCGATGTCCACCGCGCCCACCGACAGCACGTCACCACTGCGATGCACGCAGAGTTCGTCTTCGCTGATGCCGGTGGCCAGGCTCACGTAGTGGGCTTCGTCGGCCTGCACGTGAACCGGAACCGACACCAACTCCAGCAACTCGGCCACCCCGGTGATGGAGAACTGCATCATCGAGCCCCCCACGTGATCGGGGTGGTAGTGGGTGGCCAATACCCCGGTCAGGCGCATGCCGTCGGCCTCCAACAGGGCCACGATTCCCTCGGGATCGTACGCCGGATCCACCACCACGGCCTCGCCGGTGGCCCGATCACCGATCAGGTAGACGAAGTTCACCATCTGGCGGGCGAGCATGTCCCCCACGGCCACATCCCGCCCCGACAGGAGTTGCCGAAAATAGAACCGGTCCTCGCTCACAGCCATCGATGATAGGGGGCCGGCCTGATGACTAGGCCACCGGCTCGTCGTCGCCCCGGCGGCGCCACGCCTCCTCGGCCAACGACACCACCTCCCGGGCGGGCATCCCCAACAGATTGGACGCCCGCACCGCCTCGTCGTGCTCCACCTTGACCCGACCGGCGCTCACCTTGACCCGCACCCGGCGTCCGTGGACGTCCACCTCCTGGTCCAGGCGCGACCGGGGCCACCGTTCCATCAGTCGGCCCCGCACCCCCAACGAGCCGGTTTCCGCCGCCAGCGTCGCCGCCACCTGTTCGCCCAGCGCGGGATCGGCCAGGGCACTGACCGTGTAGGCCGGGCGCCCCTTCTTCATCACAATGGGGGTGATCCAGGCATCATGAGCCCCGGCATTCAGCAACTCGGCCACCGCGTGCGCCACCGACTCCCCGGTGGCGTCGTCCACGTTGGTCTCGAACAACATGACCGGCTGACCCTCCGGGCGGGACGACGCCGTGGTGCCGATCACCACCTGCGTCAGGTTGGGGCGATCCTCCAGTTGGTTGTCGCCGGCCCCGAATCCGCTGGCCACCACGGTCATCGGGGGCATGGGGCCCCAGCCGGTGGCCAACGCCGACACGATGGCCGCCCCGGTCGGGGTGGTCAGCTCCAACCCCACGTCCAAACCGAACGTCGGACAGCCCACCAGCAGCTCGACCACCGCCGGGGGCGGGTTGGGGAGCCGCCCGTGGGCGCTGCGGATCATGCCCCGGCCACAGGCCACTGCGCTGGAGTGGACCTCCTCGATGCCCAGGACTTCGAGCGCGGCGCACGTGCCCACCACGTCGATGATGGCGTCCAGCCCGCCCACCTCGTGAAAGTGGACCTGTTCGGGCGGGCGGCGATGCAGCTTGCCTTCCGCCCGAGCCAGGGCGTCGAACACCGCCAACGCCCGATCGGCCACCCGTTCCGGCAACCGGGCTTCGCCGACCAGGGCATTGATGTGGCTGGCGGTGCGCACCACCGACGTCTCGCTGCTGATCACCCGCACGTCGGTGGCCGCGATGCCTCCCCGCTGCGTGGGATGAGCCTGCAGATCCCAGCCTCCCACCGGCAACAGCTCGCAGATCTCCCGCACCTCGGCCACGTCCGCCCCGGCGTCGATCAACGCCCCCAGGGCCATGTCGCCGGCGATGCCGCTGAAGCAGTGAAACCACCCCACACGGGCGGGCTCAGCCATTGGTCACCTCCTTCACCGTGGGACCGCGCTGTCGAGCGGCCAGCAGCCGCAGCGCCGCGCACGCCGCCCCGAAGCCGTTGTCCACCCCGACCACCGTGATCCCGGCCGCACACGACGACAGCATGGCCAACAGCGCCGTCACCCCTTCCAGCGACGAGCCGTACCCCGCGCTGGTGGGCACCGCCACCACCGGGGCCGGGGTCAGACCCCCCACCACCGAGGCCAACGCCCCTTCCATTCCGGCCACCACCACCACCGCATCGGCCCGCACCAGCGTCTCGGCGTCACCCAGGAGTCGGTGGAGACCGGCCACCCCCACATCCAGCAGTCGCTCCGGTACCACGCCGTGGGCCGCCAGCACCACCTCGCACTCCTCGGCCACCGGGAGATCGGCGGTGCCCGCGGCGGCCAGCACAATGTGGCCGGGCCGCGTCGGTGCCGGTCGCCACACCACCGTGGTGCCCTGGCGTTTCCCCTCGGGATTCACGGCCAGGACCGCCTCGGACTGCTCATCCGTACATCGGGTCAACAACACCGGCCCGCCCGGCTGCCCCAGCAACTCACTCACGATGGCGCGACACTGTTGAGGCGTCTTGCCCGGCCCGTACACCACCTCGGCCAGACCCTGGCGGAGGCTGCGGTGGTGATCCACCCGGGCGAACCCCAAGTCGGCGAAGGGCAACTTGCGCAGCACCCGCACGGCGTCGTCGGCCGACACCGTGCCGTCGCGCACGTCGGCCATCAGTTGCCGCAGGTGATCCTCATCCACCGCTCGGTCCCGTCCTTCACCATCGTCCCTGCAATTTACCCACCGCTTTCCCCCGACCCGGTACCACTATCCTGCCCTTTTGTGACGAATACGGCCCGGACACCGGCCTCTGTGGCCTACCTGGGCCCACCGGGCACCTTCACCGAGGAAGCGCTGTTGACCCAGCCCGATCTGGCCGCCGCCGACCACCGGCTCTGCCGCTCCATCCCCGAGGTGCTGGAATACGCCACCGACGGCCGGGTGGACTGGGGTTTCACCGCCATCGAGAACTCCATCGAGGGCACGGTCAACGTGGCCCTGGACGCCCTGATCTTCGAGCACAATCTGCTCATTCAGCGGGAGGTGGTCATCGACATCCGCCTCCACCTGCTCGGCCTGCCCGGCGCAACAATCGACCGGATCGGCCGGATCTTCAGCTTTCCCGTGGCCACCGCCCAATGCCGCCGCTACCTGAACAAGCACTTCCCCCACGCCGATGAGGCGGCGGCCAACTCCACCGCCGCCGCCGTCCGGGACCTGGCCGACTCCCACGACCCCACCAGCGCGGCCATCGGCACCGCCCTGTCCCAGAAGCTCTACGGCTTGGAGTTGTTGGCCACCGACATCGAGGACCATCCCGACAACCAAACCCGCTTCGTGGCGGTGGCCCCCACCGGCGTGCCCGCCCCCACCGGACACGACAAGACCTCCATCGTGGTGTTTCAGCGGTCCGACCGGTCGGGCTCGTTGATGGGGATCCTGGCCGAGTTCGCGGCTCGCTCCATCAACCTCACCAAGCTGGAGTCGCGCCCCACCAAGAAGGCGCTGGGGGACTATTGCTTCCTCATCGACTTGGAGGGCCACGTGGCCGACCCACTCGTGTCCGACTGCCTGACCAGCATCGTGGCCAAACACGGCGAGGTGAAGTTCCTGGGCTCCTATCCCACTTCCACCAGGGGCCACGACGACCAAACCGCCGCGGTGGCCTCGGCGTGGGCCGATGCCCAGCGTTGGATCGAGGAACTGCACCGCCAGGTGGACCGACCCTGACTTGACAGTTCTAATAGCATCCATTAGAACTGGTCTCGTCCACTGACTCGACCAACCTTCGGAGGAGACCATGGAGTTCGGCGTTTTCCTGAACGGCTACATTCCCGGGCCGGCGGCCCACGACACCACGGCCGAGCACACCGCCTTGATGCGCGAGGCCCACTACGCCATCACCGCCGACAAGTACAACTGGAAGTACGCCTGGTTCGGTGAGCATCACTGCCTGACCGAGTACAGCCACATGTCGGCACCCGCGCCGGTGATGGGCTACGTGGCCGCCAAGACCGACCGCATCCACCTGTCCACCGGCATCACCAGCCTGCCCACCGCCAAGGAACACCCGGTCCGGATCGCCGAGCGGGCGGCCATGCTCGACCACATCACCGAGGGTCGCTTCGAGTTCGGCACCGGTCGGGGGGCGGGCAGCCATGAGGTGGCCACCTTCGGCGGGTTGACGCCTCCCGAAACCAAGTCCATGTGGGACGAGGTGATCCGCGAGATCCCCCGCATGTGGGAGCAGCGGGATTATGACTTCGAGGGAGAGCACTTCTCGGTGCCCAAGCCCCACAACGTGCTGCCCAAGCCCCACGGCCAGGGCCATCCGCCCATTTGGGTGGCCTGTGGCAACCCTCCCACCTTCGCCAAGGCGGGTTCGCTGGGCATCGGGGCCATTGCCTTCAATTTCGAGCCCATTTTCGCCCTCCAGGATCGAATCGACGCCTACAAGGAGGCCATCCAGAACCCCGTCGAGCAGATCGGCCAGTTCAAGAACGACAACGTCATGATGACCAACGCCGTGGTCTGCCTTGAGGACCGGGAGCGGGCCCGGGAGATCGCCAAGACCAAGGGCCGGGGCTACCTGGTCACCATGGTCAACCTCTACCACGACACCATGCCCAAGTCCCCCGACGCCATCACCTGGCCTTCGCCCCCGATGCAGATCGATTGGACCGACGAGATGCTCGACGCGGCCATCGACGGCGGCTACATGCTGTGCGGCAACGCCGAGGAGGTCTGCGAGCAGGTGGCCCGCTACCAGAAGGTGGGCTGCGACCAGGTGGTGTTCGGCCTGCCCGGCGAGGGCATGGAGCACGAGGAGATCGAGGAGATGCTCGAGGTCTTCGGTACCAAGGTCATTCCCGAGTACGACACCGACCCGGTCCACTCCACCGACCGCTACCGGGCCACCGCCCAGCGGCGCTATCCCGATTTCCAGCATCCCCTGCCCGACGGCATCAACGTGGAGCTCATCCCGGAAACCGCCCTCTTGCCCCTGAGTTACGGTAGTGCCGCGTGACGCCACCGAGACTCGCAGCCGACTGATCGCCGAGGCCGAGCGCCTCTTCGCCGACCAGGGCATCTGGCGGGTCCGGGTGCAGGACATCGTGGCCGCTGCCGGTCAACGCAACAGCTCCGCGCTCACCTACCACTTCGGATCCCGTCGTGGGGTGCTCGACGCCATCCTGGCCGACCACGGGGAACCCATCGACCGGGAACGGGGTGAGGTGTGGACCGCTCTGGACGACAACCGAACACCGGCGCTCATCGAAGCGCTGATCCGGCCCTTGATCCGCCGGCTGTCCACCCCCAGCGGGCGCTGCTACCTGCGGATCGTGGCCCAGCTCAGCGCCGAGTTCGGCCGCTGGAATCTCGACCCCACCCACGTACCCGCCCACCTGGACACCATCCTGCGGCGACTGCGAGATCGGCCGCCGGTGGAGAGCCCGGCCCAGCAGGATGAGCGGGTTCTGGGCATGATCCAGTTGATGATCTCGTCGCTGGCCGAGCGGGCCCGGTGCATCGAAGCCGGGGAGCCACTGGCCACCACCGAGGACGTCTACCAGGCCAACCTGGTGGACATGTTGGCCGGGGTCATCGAAGCCCCCGCCCGAGCCCTGGCCGTCACCCGCCCCTGACCGACAGGGCCGTCTTGCAGGCGCACCCGACGCCCGCCCCCGAACGGGCAGGGACATTGGCGGCTTCGATGCCCGACTGATCGGTCCCATGGGCAATGCTGGGGCCATGAACCGATTTCAAGACAAAGTCGCCATCGTGACCGGCGCGGCCTCCGGCATCGGTCAGGCCACCGCAGCCCGTCTGCGATCCGAGGGGGCCACGGTGGTGGGCGTCGACCGTGACCCGGTGTCGGACGTGGATTTGGCCATCCAGTTGGACCTGCTGGACGTGGCCGCCATCCAACCGGCGGTCGATCAGGTGATCGCCGCCTACGGCCGCATCGACGTGTTGTGCAACATAGCCGGCCTCGGCCACTTCATCCGCGATGAGGAAGAGACCCTCGAGGGCTGGAACCGGACCATCGGGGTGAACCTCACCGGCACCTACTTCATGTCCACCGCCTGCCTCCCCCATTTGATCGAGTCCAAGGGCGCCATCGTGAACACCGCCTCCACCGCGGGCACCAACGCCCAGCCCTGGAGTTCGGCCTACTCGGCGTCCAAGGGCGGGGTGATCGCCCTCACCCAGACCATGGCCATCACCAACGGGAAGACGGGCGTCCGGGTCAACTGCATTGCCCCCGGCGGCGTGGAGACGCCGATCACCGAGCAATTCCTTCCCCCCGACGACGTGGACTTGGCCCTGATGAACCGCATCCTTCCCTTCGACCGTATGGGCCGGCCCGCGGAGCTGGCCGCCGCCTTCGCCTTCCTGGCCGGTGATGACGCAAGCTATTGCAACGGAATCATCCTTCGAGTGGATGGAGGAATGCAGGCATGAGCCACTCAGCACCGCCCCTGGCCGGTCTCCGGGTGATCGAGAGTTCGCTGCTCGGACCGGGGTTCCTCACCACCTTCTTGTCCGACCTCGGGGCCGACGTCATCAAGGTGGAACCGCCCCAGGGCGATTACATCCGCCAGATGACGTGGCCCATCGTCAACGGTGTGTCCCTGTTGCACCTGCACACCCACCGCGGCAAGCGCAGCATCGTGTTGGATCTGCGCCAACCCGACGGGGTGGAGCTGTATCTGGACCTGGTTCGCAACGCCGACGCCGTGGTGGAGGCCATGCGTCCGGGCGCGCTGGAGCGTCGGGGCCTGGGGTTCGAGCAGCTCAAGGAGGTGAACCCCCGCATCGTGTTCGCCACGATCAGCGGTTACGGCATGACCGGCCCCTACAAGGACATGCCCAGCCACGGCATCGCCTACGACACCTGGGCCGGACTCATCCCCCCCGACTACGACGACGACGGGTTTTGCCGCATCCCGGAGATGCCCAACATCGGCATCAACGTGGGGCCGCTCATCGGCGCCCTGGCCTTGTTGTCGGGCATCATCCGAGCCCGTTCCACCGGAGAGGGCTGTCGTCTGGAACTGGCCCAATCCGACGCCGCCGCCTACATGGACTGGTACCGGATCGAGACGTGGCGGGCCTACGAGCGACCCGCCGACGAGGTCACCGGCAACCCCGCCGACAACTACGAGCGCCGCGCTCCCGGCCTGGCCGGCATGTGGGAGGGGGTCCGCTACCAGATGTACGAGTCCTCCGACGGACACGTGCTGTTCATGGCCTCCGAGCAGGCCTTTTGGCGCAACTTCTGCGAAGCCCTCGATCGTATGGATCTCTTCGACCGCTGGCCGGGGTCCAAGTACGCCGACCACGCCCGGGGCAACATGGAGTTGCAGCGGGAGCTGCGGGAGATCTTCCGCACCAAGACCAGCGCCGAGTGGTTGGAGTTCGGCGACCGGGTGAACACCCCCATCGCCCCGGTCAACAACGCCAAGACGGTGGTCGACGACCCCCAGTTCCAGGACCGGCTCCCCCTGTTTTCCGCCGAACAGTTGGGGTGCGAGCAGCTTCCCCTGCCGGTCCGGTTCTTCGACGAGGAACTCCCCACCCCCACCCACGCGCCCACGGTCGGTCAGCAGACCGATGAGGTGCTGAGCGAGGTGCTCGGACTCAGCGAGGAGCGCCTGGCCCGACTGCGTGACGAGGGCATCCTGGGATGACCGACACCGGCAGCCCCCCGCCGGTGAACCAGGAACTGCTGGACGAGGCCGTCCACCTGACCCGAGAGGCGGGTCGGCTCACGCTCCGGTGGTTTGCCGACCACGAGTTGTCCGTGCGTCGCAAGGACGACGGGTCACCGGTGACCGACGCCGACCAGGCCGCGGAGACGTTTCTCCGGGAGGAGTTGGCCACCCGCTTCCCCGACGACGCCATCGTGGGCGAGGAGTTCGCCGACCAGCAAGGCTCCTCGGACAGGACCTGGATCATCGACCCCATCGACGGCACCCGCAGTTTCGTCCGGGGGGTTCCCCTGTACACCACGTTGCTGGCCATGTTCGACGGTCACGGGCCCGCGGCGGGCGTGGTGGCCGTTCCCGGCCTCGACGAAGCGGTGTGGGCCGGACGGCAACGGGGTTGCTTCCACAACGGTCGTCGGTGCCGGGTGAGCACCCAATCCGACCTGGGTCGGTCGTACGTGAGCGCCTCGGGGTTCGAGTGGTGGCCCGACGGCGCCTTCGACCGGGTCCGCCACCGAGAACCCCGGATGCGAACGTGGGGCGACGGGTACGGCTACGTCCTGGTGGCCACCGGGCGGGTGGAGGCCATGGTGGATCCGGGGCTCAACCTGTGGGACATCGCCCCCATGTTGGTGGTCATTCCCGAAGCCGGTGGCCGCATCACCACCTGGTCCGGCGGTACCGACGCCGGTGCCGGCGACTGGCTGGCCACCAACGGCGCACTGCATTCCGAACTCTTGTCCCTGCTGTCGCCCCCACCGTCGGATCTCACCGGCTGACCGCCGAGGACTGGGCACTAGCTGCCGGAGAACACCTGGGGGGTCACCCCGTTGTCGGCCAGAACGTCCAGGAACTCGGTAGCCTCCACCACTTCGGCCAATCCCATCGCCCCTCGCTGGTCCACCCGACCCCGCTCGATGAGGGTGATCACGCTCAACAGCACCGCGGCGGTGGCCTCACCGGGGGGTGCGGAGGCTCCCATGATCCGCCCGCTCCACCGGGGGCCCCGGCGGCCCCGCACCTCCACCCGTACCGCCCCGACTTTTCCCTCCGGGTGCGGGGGCCGCAGCATGGGCAACCACGAGCTGAACCGATCCCGGCGGGTGGCCGCCATTCGGGCGGTGATGCGCTCGGCGCCACCGAACCGTCGCACCAACAGCAAGGGATCGGGAAGGGCGGCCCGATAGCAGTCGGCCCCGTCCACCGGATCGGGGAACCAACACAGCTCCCGCCCGGTGCCCCCCGGGCGGGACCGCCAACCCCGCCGCCACTCCAGTGCCGACGAAGCCAGCGCCCGATGATGCTGGCGGGCGCACGCCGGGCCCCCCGTGCCGAACTTGGCCACGTGTACCTCGCTCACCTGTTCCAGGTCGCCCGCCGCCCGCACCGCCAACACGTCGCTCAGTCCGGGGGCCATACCCACCCCGGCAACCACCAGTCCTTCTTGCCGGCGGGCGGCGTCATCCAGGTCCAGCAACTGTTTCACGTCCGACACCGAGTCGGATGTGGCCAGCACCACCCGTCCCCGGCCCATGAGACGGCGGGCCAGACGACCTTGGCTCCCCGCCGCCGTGGCCAACACCACCACGTCGGCCGGGTCTTCGAGTCTGCCCACCGTCACCGGGGCTCCGCACTCCTCGGCCACCTGCCCCGCTCGCTCGGGGTGACGATCCACCACCGTCAACCGGGTGATGGACAGGGGGGACGCCACCAAGCGCTCCACCAGGCCCGCGCCGACCACACCGGTGCCGACAACCAGGATGTTCACGTTGGGGAACCGGACCGGATCAGGAGGTCTGGCCCCCACTCAACTGTCGCCAGCCCCCCGATTGGGGCGGCACACCCCCGGTTCCCCGAGCCCGCAGGATCGCAGCGATGGCCGCGGCACCGGCCAGCGCGATCAGAGCGCGTCGCAGAATCTTCACGCGCCCCATCCTAACGAATCGTCACCAAGGCGCAACCGGCCCGCCCGGTCGCCACGTGGGGCTAGCTGGATTCGAACCAGCGACCTCACCCTTATCAGGGGTGCGCTCTAACCGACTGAGCTATAGCCCCGAGCACGGCTCGTCAGCCTACTTTCGGGGGTTCCACTCAGGCCAACGAAATCGCCGGGCCCGGGTGCGGGGCCGCTGCCGAGCCGTCTCCTCCTCGATCACCGTGATCCTCATGCCCCCGGTGAGGTCGCTGATGAGATTGAACAGCACGCACAACAGCACGTTGAAGAACGTGCCGGCCACCACCAGGACCAGTCCGCCCACAGCCAGCCCCCGGAAGATCTGCCCGGCGTTGAACTTGAACTCCTCCAGCGCGAACAGCTCCTCGATGAACGATTCGGTGTCGTCCACCGTGCCCGAGCCCACGGCCACACTCCACAGCATGACCCCGGCCAACATCACGATCACCCACAGGCACAGGTAGAAGATCAAGGAGATCTTCAGCGCCGACCACGGTTCGATGTGGCGAATCACCCGGCGGACCTTGCGGGCCTGCAACCGAACTGCTCGCCGGTACTCCCTGGGGGTGACCCTCACCGGCTGGTGGGCCACGGCCTGACTCGGCGCCGGGGCAACAGGCGGGTCGCTCACCCGACCGGGGTCGATGGACACGACTCGAAGTGTACGGGATCGTTGGCGGAATCCCGGTGGCACTGCCACCATCCCTCGGGGCGGTACTCGGCCCGGGCCACCGCGGTGGCCGCGCCGAGACGCACCACCACTTCGGTCTGGAAGTCCTCGCGGATCGACGACACCACCGTGGCCCCGTTGGCCGCGGCCACCGTCGTGGCGGTGTGTGGCTCAGCGGCGGCGGCCATGGCCACCACGTCGGCCACCGCCGTCACCCGCGCCCGACGAACGGCGTCCGCCCCCAGTTGGCCCATCAGCCCTATCGCCATGGCCAACACCCCCACCATTGCCGCGGCCACCACCGAAATCGAACCCCGCTCGCTCGTGAGCCGTCCCGAGGCACGCGACAGTGCCGCGGCCACCACCGAATTCCAACCCCGATCGCCCATGGCCCTACCTGTTGTGGTGTGGATGCGGGGGAAGCGCGGACCCAGGCTACTCCGTCTGGTCGTCCCTCTGGTCGCCCACGAACACCGGGGCGATGGCAACCATGGTCTGATCATCGGGCACCGTCATGATCCGCACGCCCGCGGCGTAGGGACCTTGCTGGGACACCGACGCCACCGGCATTCGGATGGTGACCCCGTTGGAGGCCACCGCGAACACCTCATCGGTGGCGGCCACCACCCGAGCGGCCACCACGGCGCCGCGTTCGTCGGACAGCTTCATGGCGATGTTCCCCTGCCCACCCCGATGCTTGGCCACAAAGTGATCCAGATCCAGTCGCTTGCCGAAACCCTGGTCGGTGGCCACCAGCATCTCGTCGCCGGGGTGAACGGCGCTGGCCGCCACCACCCCGTCCTCGCCGACCAGCCGCATCCCCCGCACGCCCGCCGCCGATCGACCCATGGATCGCACCTCGGACTCGGAGAACCGCATGAGCCGCCCCGAGGCGCTCACCAGACAGACGTCGTCGGTGCCGCTGGTGGGCAACACCCGCACCAGCTCGTCACCCTCCCGCAGGTTGATGGCGATGAGCCCCGCGGAGCGGGTCTTGTCGTACTCCAGGAACCGGGTGCGCTTCACCATCCCGCCGCGGGTCACGAACAACAGGTACCGCATGGTCTCGTAGTCGCGGGTGTCGATGACCGCCGAGACCGTCTCGTCCGGGGCGAGCTGCAGGAGGTTCACGATGGCCATACCCCGAGCGGTGCGACTGGTACGGGGCACTTCGTGAGCTTTGATGCGGAACACCCGTCCTCTGCTGGTGAAGAACATCAGATAGGCGTGGGCGGTGGTGTGAATGAGGGTCGAGATGTAGTCCCCGTCCTTCAGATTGGCCCCGATCACCCCCTTGCCGCCCCGGCTCTGGGTCTTGAACTCATCGGGCACCACCGTCTTCACGTAGCCGGCCGCGCTCAGGCTGAACATCAAGTCCTCGTCGTCGATGAGGGCTTCGATGTCGATCTCACCCTCATCGGCCAGAATCCTGGTGCGGCGTTCGGTGGCGTGGCCCGTCCGCACCTCGTTCAGTTCTTCTCGGACCACCGACCGAAGGGTGGCCTCGTCGGCCAGGATGGCCTCCAACTCCGAGATCAGGGCCCGCTTCTGGGCCAGTTCCTCGTTCAGTTCCTGGCGGCCGAGTTGCGTGAGTCGGCCCAGCGGCATGTCCAGGATGTGATTGGCCTGGATCTCGCTGAACGCGAACTGCTCACCGGTCAGCGTCGCCCGGGCGGCCGCCCGGTTCTCCGAGCTTCGGATGGCGGCGATGATCTCGTCGATCATGTCCACCGCCCGGACCAGCCCCTCCAGGATGTGCTCCCGACGGCGAGCCTCCTCCAATCGGAACTCCGTCCGGCGGCGGACCACCTCCTCCTGGTGACGCACGTAGGCCACCAGACATTCCCGCAGGGTCATGGTCCGGGGCACCCCGTCCACCAGGGCCACCATGTTCACCGTGAAGTTGGTCTGCAGCGGTGAGTGCTTGTACAGGTTGTTGAGCACCACCAGCGCCGGAGCGTCCCGCTTCAAGTCGAACACCAACTTGGTCCGGCCCTTGGCCGATTCGTTGTGAATCTGACGTATGCCGTCCACCGCCCGCCGGTTGACCAGGTCGGCCACCTTTTCCTCGATGATCTCCGCGCTGGTCTGGTACGGAATCTCGGTCACCACGATTCGCGTATTGGCGCCGTCCTCGACGATCTCCGCCGCCGCTCGCACCTTGATCGCCCCCTGGCCGGTGGTGTAGGCGTCCCGAATCCCTTGATGACCCATGATGCAGCCTCGGGTGGGGAAGTCCGGTCCCTTCACGAACTGCATCAGAGCCTCGTTGTCGGCGTCGGGGTTCTCCAGCAGGTGGTTCACCGCGTCGACCACCTCACCCAGGTTGTGGGGGGGAATGTTGGTGGCCATCCCCACGGCGATGCCCTGGCTGCCGTTCACCAGCAGGTTGGGAAAGCGCGACGGCAACACCAACGGCTCCTGCTCGGTGGCGTCGAAGTTGTCGGTGAAGTCCACCGTCTGCTCGTCGATGCCGTCCAGCAACCGCATGGCCAGCTCGTCGAGGCGACACTCGGTGTAGCGCATGGCCGCCGGAGGATCGTTGGGAGAACCGAAGTTGCCGTGAGGATCGATCAACGGGTGACGCAGCGAGAAACGCTGGCCCAGCCGCACCAACGCGTCGTAAATCGCCTGGTCGCCGTGGGGGTGGTATTTGCCCATCACGTCGCCCACCACCCGGGCGCACTTCACGTGGGGTCGGTTGGGTCGGTTGCCCTGGTCGTACATGCCCCACAGGATTCGACGGTGGACCGGTTTGAGGCCGTCGCGCACGTCCGGCAGCGCCCGAGCGGTGATGACCGACATGGCGTAGTCCAGAAACGACTGCTCCATCTCCGTTTGGATGTCGATGTCCTGGACGGTGCCGGTGGGAGCGGCACCTCCGTTCGCTTCCTCGGGCCGGCCCGAATCCTCCGGTGGGGACTCCTCGGGGCTCATATGTCGAGAAAGCGAACGTCCTTGGCGTTCGTCTGGATGAACCGCTTGCGTGACTGCACGTCCTCGCCCATCAACTTGGAGAACACCTCGTCGGCGGCCGCCGCCTGTTCCACCGACACCCGCAGCAGTGTTCGCTGTTCCGGGTCCATGGTGGTGGACCACAGCTCGTCGGCGTCCATCTCACCCAGGCCCTTGAGGCGTTGGAACTCGGCGCTGTGCTTGGGGTTTTCCGCCAAGAACGCCTCTTTGGCGTGGTCGTCCTTCAGGTAGATCTTCGAGCGCCCCACTTCGGTGGAATACAGCGGGGGCTGGGCAATGTACACATGGCCCCCCACCACCAGCTTGCGCATTTGCCGGTAGAGAAACGTGAGCAGCAACGTACGAATGTGGCTGCCGTCCACGTCGGCGTCGGCCAGCAGGATCACCTTGCCGTAGCGAATCCGGGACGTCAGCTCCGGTCCGCCATTGTCCGCGCTCGTGTCCCCGTTGTCCGAACCCTGGTCGCCATTGGAACCCATGTGGTCGAACTCATCGCCGAAACCGGCCCCGATGGCGGCCACCAACGCCTGGATTTCGGTGTTGCGGAGCATTCGGTCGACCTGGACCCGTTCCACGTTGAGGATCTTCCCCCGGATGGGCAAAATCGCCATCGTCCGGGGGTCACGAGCGTCCTTGGCCGAGCCGCCCGCCGAGTTTCCCTCCACGATGAACAGCTCGCATTCATCCCGATTGGTGGACGTACAGTCCACCAGCTTGCCGGGAAGCCCGGCACCGTCGAGGGCCGACTTTCGCCGGGTTGCGTCCCGGGCTTGGCGAGCGGCCAACCGGGCCTTCTGGGCCTGGAGGCACTTGGTGACCATGCGGCGGGCATTGGACGGGTTCTCCTCCAGCCATTCGGCCAGCTTTTCGTTGGTGGCCCGCTCCACCAACGAGCGCATCGACGTGTTGCCCAGCTTGGACTTGGTTTGACCCTCGAACTGTGGTTCCCGCAACCGGACGCTGACGATGGCGGTCAACCCCTCCCGGATGTCCTCCCCCGCCAGGTTGTCGTCCTTCGCCTTGAGATGCCCCTTGGCCCGGCAGTAGTCGTTGACCACCCGGGTGAGGCCCTTGCGGAAGCCCTCCTCGTGCATGCCTCCTTCGACGGTGTTGATGCCGTTGGCGAAGGAATGCAAACCGTCGGTGTTGTAGCCCGTGTTCCACTGGAAGGCCACTTCCACCTCGTCGCCGTCGGCCTCCTGGGCAAAGAACCCGATCTCGTCGAAGAGGGCCTCCTTGGAGCTGTTGACCTCTCGGACGAAGTCGGCGATGCCGTTCTGGTAGCAGTACACCGTCCAGTCGGCCCCCACGGTGCCGTCGGCCCGCAGGTCACGGAACTTGATCTCCAGGTTGCGATTCAAGAACGCCATCATCTGCAGACGCTCCAGCAACGCCTGCGCCCGGAACCTCACGTCGTCGAAGATGGATTCGTCGGGCCAAAACCGAACCGTCGTGCCCGTCCGGCCCTCGGGGCTGTCCCCGATCACCCGCAAGTCGTTCTCGATCTCACCCCCGTCGGAAAACGACATGGTGTGGCGCTGCCCGTCCCGGTCGATTTCCACCTCCAACCGTGTCGACAGCGCGTTCACCACCGACACCCCCACCCCGTGCAGGCCCCCCGACACCTTGTAGCCGGTACCCCCGAATTTGCCGCCCGCGTGCAGGAGGGTGAGCACCACGGCCACCGCGCTCATCTCCGGGTGCTGGGGATGGGGGTCCACGGGAATGCCCCGGCCATCGTCTCGAACCTCGCAGCCGCCGTCGGCCAAAAGGGTCACCTCGATGGTGGTGCAGTAGCCCGCCATCGCCTCGTCCACCGCGTTGTCCACCACCTCGTAGACCAAGTGGTGGAGTCCGGTGACCGAAGTGGAGCCGATGTACATGCCGGGACGCATGCGGACAGCGTCCAAGCCCTCCAGAATGGTGATGTCTTCGGCTCGGTAAGACTCGGACGTATCCGTCACGACCTGGCTTTTCTGCCCGGCGCCGCGGGCCTCGTGGTTGGGGTGGGTTGGTGCTCCCGTCGCGCTTCCCGATCGGAAATCCCCCTGTCAAGGGCACCGGCGAGGGCACCGCCTCCGATGCCGTTATTCTACCAGTTTTCCGGCCCGGATTGACTCACCGAAGGGCTGCTTCTCCGCCGGTTGCGCCCCTATCGGCGACGCACCCTGACGGTCACGGTGGTCACCGCTTCCTTCCCGGCAACGGCGTTGATTCGTTCCATGAGTTCGGCCCCGAAGAACCGCATCTCGGTGGCCCACGCCGGGTCGTCCACCGCCACCACCAGTTCGCCGTCCACCAGCCGCACCGGCGTGGTCTCCTGGGCGATGACCGAGCCCACCAGCTCGTCCCAGTTGTCGAACACCATACGCAGCACCGACGCCGATGGCGTGCGCAACCGGTCGGCCAACTGATCCAGGGCCTCCCGCAATCGCCGGGGGCCGGTGTGCTCGGACAGTCGTTCCCACACCATCCCCTCAGGCCTCCCGTACCACGCGGCCGTCAGCCACTCGGAAGAGGGCACTGTGGGCAATGCCGGGAGGAAGCGAGCCCGCGGTGGTCAGCAGCGTCTGCTCCGACTCGAGGGCGCCCAGCACCCCCCGGGCCCGTTCCTCGTCCAGTTCCGAGAACACGTCATCGAGCAGCAGCAGCGGCCATTGGCCGGTGGCGGTGGCCAACTCCTCATGGACGGCCAACCGCAACGCCAGGGCCAAGGTGCGTTGCTCCCCTTGTGAAGCGTGGGTGCGGGCCGGCTGACCGTGCAGGGACACCACAAGATCATCCCGGTGAGGCCCCACCGAGGTTGCCCCCCGACGCAGATCTTCCTGGCGAACCTCGCAGAGGGTGTTCCGCAGTTCCCCGGAAACCCACGCCGACGAATAGGCCAGCTCGACCTGGCCGGTGCTCCCGGCAATCCCGGCGCATACATTGGGGACCCGCGCCGCCAGTCGGGCCACCACATCCTCCCGGGCCCGGCGCAGTTGTTCCCCGGCGTGAGCGAGCTTCTCGTCCCACACGTCCAACGTCACCGCCGCGTCCGCATCCAAGCGACCCCTGACTTGTCGGAGCAGCGCGTTCCGCTGGCGGAGCACACCCTCGGTCTCGCTCCTCACCCCGTCCAGGCGAGGATCCATCTGGGCCAAGGCTTCGTCCAGAAACTGGCGGCGGGCCGCCGGTCCTCCCTTGATCAACTCCAAGTCCTCCGGCATGAAGATCGACACCGGCAACAGGCCCAATAGTTCCCGGCGACGCACTCGTTGCCGGTTGACCTGCATCTGCGGTCGACCGCCCGCCCGCAGAGCGGCTTCCACCAGGATCTCCCTGCCCTGGCCCACGAACTCGCCTCGTGCCACCGCCGGAGACTCGTCCTGGCGGTGACCGATCAGGGCGTCGGTGGAACGGACCCGGAACGACGCCATCGTGGCCAGAAAGTACACCGCCTCCAGCAGGTTGCTCTTTCCCTGTCCGTTGCGCCCCACAAAGACGCTGGTCCCTGCGGGCAATTCCAGGTCCAGGCCCGCGTAGTTGCGAAAGTCGGTCAACCAAAGGTGTTGGAGTTGCACCCCTCCGTCAATTGATCCGTACCGGCATCAGAAGATAGAGGAACTCCTCGTACTCCGGTGCTCGAATGACTGCGGGCTTGAGAGCATCCACGGTGTGCAGGACGATCTCCTGACCTGGTGCCGCCTCAGCACCGTCCAACAGATACTCGGGGTTGAAGGCAACCACCAGATCCTCACCCTCAAAGCTGGCGTCAACGGTTTCGTTGGCCCGGCCGACATCTTGCGTCGTTGCCGACAAATCCAAGCCGGTCGCGGACATGTCCAGTCGGATTGGCGTCGAATCCTGGGCCATCAACCGTACCCGCTTCACCGCATTGATGAACTCCTCCCGGTTCACCGTCAACCGGTTCGGTTGGTGTGACGGGATCAGTCCCTGATAGCTGGGGAAATCCCCCTCGATCAACCGGGTCATGATGGTCACGGAGTTCAACGAGAATGACGCCTCGCGCTCGCTGAACCGCACGCTCACCTGCTCGACATCGCCCAGGAGACGAATGACCTCCTGCAAAGCCCGTGATGGGACGAGCACGCTCTGCTCCGAGCCCAACACCTCTAGGCCGGGCAGATCACACAAGGCCAGACGGTAGGAGTCCGTGGTCACCAGCCGGAGGCCGGCCTCCTCGGCGGCCAAGAGAACGCCGGTCAGCACGGGCCGTGACTCGTCAGCCGAAGCCGCCCTCACCACTTGTCGCAAGGCCGTCAACAGCCCCTCCGCCCCGATGACCACCGAGTCTCCCTCCACGTCGGAGATCTGCGGGAAGTCCTCGGCCCCCATCGTCTGGAGGGAAAACTCCGATCGGGCCGACTCGATGTGGATCCCCTCCTCGTTCACCGCGACGTTGACCGAACCTGCTTCCAGGGAGCGAACCACATCACCGGCCAACCGGGCCGTCACCACTGCCTCCCCGTTCTCTCCACCGGCCACGGTGAGGTGCTTCCGGATGGTCAGCTCACGATCGGTAGCGGTCAATGCCAAGTCGTCGCCATCGAGTGACAGATGGACCCCGGACAAGACCAATTGGTACCCCCCGCGGGTACCGGCTGCTCGTCCCACCACAGCCAGGGCATCCAGCAGGGCATCTCGTTCACATCGGAATTTCACAGGTGGACTCTCTTTCCTCTCTGATAGCTATATATTTTACTGCTGTCAGCAGTAGGTGTGTGGATATGTGGAGAACCCGCATCTCTCCTGGTCACATGCGGTTTTCTTCTCGGTGGAATTTCCCCAAGAGTGGGGACGCAAGCCTGGCGAATGCCTGAGCCTGTGTACCAGGGCGGCACCATCCACAGGATTAGCGACGTTTTCCCGAATTCCTCCGCCACTTTGTCCCCAGCTCGTCGGGCTATGCATTCTTGATCCGTTGAATGAGTTGGGTGATTTGATTGAAGGTCTCCGGTTGCTCCCCCATCTGGCGGGTGATCTTCTGCACGGCGTGGATTGCTGTTGTATGGTCACGGCCCCCGAAGACCCGAGCAATATCGGGATAACTCAAGTCGGTCAATTCCCGAAACACATACATGGACACCTGGCGAGCCTTTACCAAGGGACGTTGCCGTCGCGGTCCCACGATGTCCGCGACGGCAAAGCCAAAGAGTTCCGACGTTGCGGCAAGAATCACGTCGGCCGTGATCAGTTGGGGTTCCCGGCGGGCGGTAATGTCCCGAAGGACGAACTGAGCCAGTTCAAGATCAAGCTGCATTTTGTTGAAACTGGCGTAGGCCGTAATCCGAGTTAGGGCTCCCTCCAGCTCGCGGATATTGTCCTTGACGTTGCTGGCAATGAATGTCAACACTTCGTCGTCTATGAAGAAATTGGATTGCTCAGCCTTCTTTCGGAGAATGGCAAGTCTGGTTTCCAGATCTGGGGCTTGTATATCGGTGAGCAATCCCATCTTGAAGCGGCTGGTCATCCGATCTTCCAGAGTAGGGATGGCGTCGGGGGGGCGATCGCTGGTCAGGACAATTTGCTTGTTGACCTCGTGCAGGGAATTGAACGTGTGAAAGAACTCCTCCTGGAGACCTTCCTTGCCTTCCAGGAACTGCACATCATCCATGAGCAGGACGTCAACTTCACGGTAGGCTCGCTTGAATTCACTCCGCTTGTTGGTGCGGATGGCGTCCACAAATTGGTTGAGAAAGGTCTCAGTGGAAACATACACAACACGGCTGATAGGGTGTCGGTGATCGTCGACATAATGGCTCTTGACATAGTGGCCAATGGCCTGGAGAAGGTGCGTCTTGCCCAAGCCGGCATGTCCGTGGACAAAGAGGGGATTGTAGGACTTGCCAGGGGTTTCCGCCACGGACAAGGCCGCCGCGAGGGCAAAGCGGTTGGATGGCCCGGTGACGAACTTGTCAAAGGTGTAGTTCGGGTGAAGCGCCGTAGTGGCTTTGCGGGTGGGCGGAGAACTCTCGACTTCGGGAAGAACGACAGGTGGCGCAGGCTCCACCGTATGGGGTTCGTCTCCGTTGGTGTTGGTCTCTGCGCTGATCTTCAGGGTGATGTGGGTCGCATTGGAACTGGCCAACGCGTTCCGCAGAACCTCAAAGTACTCCCCCTCGAGACGGTCCTTGATAATGGCATTGGGAACCGTGAGTTCCAGGACATCTTCCTCGAATGATGTGGGTCTTGCGGGGTTGAAGGTGGACTGCCAAACCGCATCCGGCACTTGGGCTCGAATGTTGTTGGCACAGGAGGACCAGAGGAGTGTGGCTGACACCATGCTATCGGAAACCCCATCACTTTCGATCAGCGTCATCCACATATGTGCATAAATTGTGGATAACTGGCAGCGTTCTATTGCGCCCACTCAAGCTGGCACCACCTCGACTGGAGGGCCGCACTGTAGCACCTCGCCGGCGGTCCTGCACGGGCTGGTTGGCGAATAGTCGCAGGTCAGAGGCCTGTGTGGACAAAGTTGCCATTGTCGTTGAGGGTGGGAATCAGGACGGGCTGGTCCATTGGTTGTCGCGATCTGGCGGGAGGCCGTAGCGTAGAGGTGGATCGGCGCCGGATTGCCGTCGATCCAGCGGCTCCTGGCCAGGGGTCGGGTCGCACCTGGAGGTACCTGTGAAGCGTACATATCAGCCGAATGTGCAGCGACGAGCTCGGCGGCACGGATTTCGGCACCGAATGAAGACGAGGAGCGGGCGAGCGATTGTCAACGCCCGCCGGCGCCGTGGTCGTCAAAGGTTGTCGGCCTGATCGAACCGATTCGGGAACGTTCGGCGTTCAGTCGCCTGACCACCGAGGGGATCCGCACCGACCATGACCGGTTGTGGGTGCGCCATGTGCCGGATCCGTCGTTGGCTGCAGCCCACGTGGCCTACGCCATACCCCGTCGAGTGGGAACAGCGGTGAAGCGGAACACCATCCGCCGTCGTTTGCGCGCCCTGGTGCGGGACCGGGACCGGGATTGTCCGACGGGCCTGGCTCCGGGCCTGTATCTGATCGGAGTTCATCGCTCCGACGGGCGGTGTTCCTACGCTGACCTGCGGGTTTCCCTGGCGGCCTGCTGGTCTCGGCTGGGCGCCACGGCATCGTGACCACCCGGCACCACCTCCGTGGCGATCCTCCGTTGACGCCGGCGGCCCGGCTGGTGCGGGGTTTGATCGTGGGGTACCAACGGGCCACCGACCATCGGCCCAGCCCTTGCCGTTACGTGCCCAGTTGTTCCTACTATGCGGTGGAGGCCGTGGAAGTCCACGGGGCCCTCAAGGGTACCTGGCTGGGGTTGACCCGACTGTTGCGGTGTCGACCAGGGGGACCGTCGGGTTGGGATCCGGTACCCGACGAGCACGGCCGCCGGGCCCCCGACCCGACCGCCGAGGAGGTGCCAACCGGTGTTTGATGCTCTGTTCGACGGCCTGGCCTGGCTGTTGGCCATCTACTACTCCTTGGGCGAGAGCTACGGCATCGCCATCATGCTGTTCACCCTGACGGTGATGCTGCTGCTGACGCCTCTCACCTTCTACACCACCCGATCCATGCTGCGAATGCAGGCCCTGCAGCCCCAGGTGAAGAAGATCCAAGCTCAATTTCAGGGCGACCGCCAGCGGATGAACGAAGAGACGATGCGGCTCTATCAGGCCAACAGCGTCAACCCCCTGGGGAGTTGCCTGCCCATCATCGCCCAGCTCCCGGTGTTTTTCGTGCTCTTTCGACTCATTCGCGGTCTCACTCGCCGGGTGAGTGATTTGGGCACCTACGCGGGATGGCGACTGCCGTTCGGCGAGAACGCGGTCCCCACCCCGGACTTTCCGGAGCGGACCTTCAACCCCGAGTACCTGGCGGCCGATTCCGACATGCGGGTGGCCCTGGAGAACGACACGGAGATGAACTTTCTGGGCATGGATCTGTCGTCCAGCCTCACCGATGCCTTTCGGGATTCCTTCTCCACGTCACTGCCGTTTCTCCTGCTGATCATCCTCATCGGGGTGACCAGTTACGTCCAGCAGCGTCAGATCGCCGGGCGACGCGATCCGGACACCCCGGTGAACCCGCAGCAGCAGATGATCATGAAGCTCATGCCCTGGTTCCTGCCCATTATCTCCATCGGCTTCCCGGCGGGCCTGAACTTGTACTTCGTGAGCTCCAACATCGTGCGGGTGGGGCAGCAGGCGGTGATCACCCGCCGGATCTACCGGCCTCACCAGGAACGCCAGGCTTTGCTCAAGGGCACGGAGGATGACGAGGAAGAACTACCGCCGGTGGAACCGAGCCCTCGTCCGTCGCCTCGGTCTCGGGCGTCGGGCCCGGACCACGGCCGCCGCCGCCCGACGTCGAGGACCCCGCCCCAACGACGCACCGACAGCCGTCGCACGACCACCAAACCGGCGGAGTCACGACCGCCATCCCGAGCGGCCAAGGAGACCGAACCGAAGAGCGCCCGCGAGAAGAATGGCCGGACGGCCCAGGCCAAGACGGACAAGGGGCAAGAAAAGGGACAAGCAGCGCCGGCCAGTCGGGCGACCGCCCGAACCACCCAGAAGGGTCATCAGTCGCATCCGACGGCCCAGCGACGCCGCCGGAAGAAGAGGAGAAGGTAGCCATGGAGTGGCTGGAAGTCACCGGAAAGACCATCGCCCAGGCCGAGGAAGTAGCCCTCGATCGGCTGGGGGTGGACCGAAGCGAGGCCGAGTTCTCGGTGATGGATGAACCGAAGTCCCAGCTCTTGGGATTGCGGAAGACCGACGCTCGGATCAGAGCCCGGGTTCGACCCGCTCCTCCCCGTGAGCGCCAGAAGCAGAATCGACGGACGCCGCGCGGCCGAAATCGCCAGCGCGGCCGTGAAGGGGGTCGGGGTGACGGGAGGCAGGACGGACGCCGAGGCGGTCAATCCGATCAGAATCGGCAGAGCCAGAATCGGCAGAGCCAGGACGGTCGCAAACAGGGTCGCCGGAACGGGGACAATCAGGCCCAGGACGGGCGCAAACCGGACCGACAGGCCGAAGGCCGCGACCAACGCCCGGAGGCGTCCAAGGGAGATCGACGGCCACGGGGCAAGCCGCAGAACGAGCAGAGGGATCGCCAAACAACCGGTACCAAAGGCGACGCCGGTACCAAACGTCCGACCAACACCCCCAAGGGGGAACGAACAAGGGAGAGCAAACCCATGGAAGAAGCGATGAGTCTTGACGAGCAGAGCGACCTGGTCACCGACTTTCTGGACGGCCTCCTGGACGCCTTCGGATTGGATGCCGATGTGGAGACCGAGCGGGTGGATGACACCACCATGGAAATGCGGGTGGGCAACACCGAGGGGGTGGGCTTGCTCATCGGGCCCAAGGGCAACACCCTGCGTGCGGTGGAGGACTTGTCCCGGATGCTGGTGCAGCGCAAAGCCGACGGGAACTGCGAAGGCCGCATCCGAGTTGACATCGGAGGGTATCGCGAGCGCCGGCGAGCCGCCTTGGAGGCCTTTTGCGAGAAGATCGCCGGGGAAGTCCTGGACACCGGCGAGGAGCGTCCTCTGGAACCCATGAACGCCGCCGACCGCAAGGTGGTCCACGATGTCGTTTCCGACATGGACGGTGTCTCCACGGTATCGGAGGGCCAAGAACCTCGTCGATGGGTCGTCATCATTCCGGATTGAGCCAGGGCGTTGTCCCAGGCGGCGCGGGGCGATTTCAACGCGTCGGTGTCCGTCATTATTCCGGATTGAGCCGTGGACCTGCCCGAGGCCGAACGTTCGAGGCTTTCCGAGGTGTTTCGGCAGGCGCAAGAGCGGGGCTGGATCGGCAGGCAAGCCGTTGACCAGCACATTCACCATGCCCTGGGGTTTGCCGCCGTGGCGGCCGGGCCCCCAGGCTTGGCCGTGGATGTGGGCAGCGGCGGCGGTCTGCCCGCCCTCGTTCTGGCCGCCGTGTGGCCGCAGTCCGAATGGGTGTTGACGGAGTCTTCGCTCCCCCGGGCGGCGTTTCTCGAATTGCAGTGCGCTCGTCTGGGCTGGTCCGAGCGGGTGCGTGTCCACCACGGGCCGGCCCAATCGCTCGGTGGCCAAGCGCAGTTCCGAGCCCGAGTCGACCTGGTGACCGCTCGCGGATTTGGGTCACCGGAGGTGATTGTCGAGCTGGCGTCGCAGCTCCTTCGGGTGGGCGGGGAGTTGGTGGTCAGTGCAGCACCGAACGCGGTTCCGTGGCCCCCGGACCAACTGCGCACCCATTCGATGACCGCCGATCGCCTCACTCCGTCCAGCCCTCGATTCCATCGCTCCACCCGATTGTGTTTCACGTGAAACACCCGACCCGGTCCTCGGGTGGGCTCCGGGTGGACGGACGGTGTTTCACGTGAAACACCATTCGGGAGTCCCGAGCGGGTAACCTACATCCCAGGTTGAGGCTCAGGGAGAAAGGTGGTGTTGTCGGAGGTGTCGGTGTCGGATCTCAACAGGAACCGGTCAGCGCCGTGTCGTGTGCTGGCGGTGGCCAATCAGAAGGGTGGCGTGGGCAAGACGACGACCACCGTCAACTTGTCGGCATGTCTGGCGGAGATCGGGCACCGTGTGCTGGTGGTGGATCTGGATCCTCAGGCCAACGCCACGACCGGGCTGGGCATAGACCCGTACGCCGGCGGCGTGTCCACTTACGACGTGCTATTGCAGAACGGGAGCATGAAGGACAGCATCCTGGCCACCCAGGTCGAGAATCTGTGGGTCTCACCGTCCACCCTGGACCTGGCCGGCGCGGAGATCGAGCTGGTACCGGCATTCAGCCGGGAGAAGCGCCTCGGCGACGCCTTGGCCACCGTGGAGGGCGAGTTTGATTTCGTCTTCATGGACTGCCCCCCGTCACTGGGACTGCTCACCGTGAACGCGTTGGCGGCCGCTCGAGAAGTGCTGGTCCCCATTCAGTGTGAGTACTACGCGCTGGAGGGTCTGGGGCAGCTCATGCGAAACATCGACCTGGTTCGTAACAGCCTCAATCCCGATCTGGAGATCTCGCTCATCGTTCTCGTCATGTACGACGGCCGCACCAAGCTGTCTTCGCAGGTGGCTTCGGAGATCCGCAAGTACTTCGGTGACAAAGTGTGCCGACAAATGATCCCCCGGAACATCCGCCTGGCCGAGGCGCCTTCCTTCGGCGCGCCCATCACCATCACCCATCCGGAGTCGCGAGGGGCGCTGGCGTATCGAGAACTCGCCAAGGAGGTGGCCGATGGCGCGCTCGCCCGGGCTGGGTAGGGGACTCAGCGCCCTCATCACGGACTCTTCGTCGCCTGGTGAAGGGGTCCATGCGTCGTCGTATGTGGAGTTGCCGCTGGATGCCATTGCGGTCAATCGGTATCAGCCTCGGGACACCTTCGATCAGACGGCGCTGAACGTGCTCACCGAGTCGATTCGCGAAGTCGGCGTGTTGCAGCCGGTGCTGGTACGTCCCGGTACCGAGGGCACCTACGAGCTGATTGCCGGGGAACGTCGGTGCCGGGCGGCCAAGCAGGCCGGCCTCGACCGAATCCCGGCCATTGTTCGAACCGCGGCGGACGCCGACGCCCTGGAACAGGCCCTGTTGGAAAACCTGCATCGGGAAGATCTGAACGCCATCGAGGAAGCATCGGCTTGTCAGCAGTTGATCGACGAGTTCGGCTTCACGCAGGAAGCGGTGGCCCGACGGTTGGGACGAAGCCGATCGGCGGTGGCCAATACCCTTCGGCTCTTGCAGCTTCCCGATGAGGTGAAGGCCATGGTGGTGGATGGTTCACTGTCGGCTGGTCATGCTCGCGCCCTGCTCGGGGTCGACAACCGGAAGCGATTGATCACCTTGGCCAAGAAGGCGGTCAGAGACGGTCTGACCGTGCGCATGGTGGAGACGGCAGCTCGCGGGCCGGAAACAGCCAAGAATGCCCGACGGGGACCGCCATCGCCGGCCAATGCCAATCGGGGAGCCGCGGTGCTCGAACTGGAGAGCCTGCTCAGCGACCACCTGGACACCAAAGTGGACGTGACCTTGGGCAAGGGCCAGGGGAAGCTGGTGATTCAGTTCGCCGATCTGGATGATCTGGAGCGGATCTACCGGGTCATGCTGGACTCGTAGCGCCCACGCAGGGGCCGGCGGGGGATCAGGCCGGCTGGGTGGCCCAACGGGCCAAACCACCCTCAATGGCACGAGCCAACGGCGACAGCCGGGCCTGCACCAATCCCGGCGCTCCCAGCAGACACTGCACTGCGGTCATTCGGGTGTGCCGCAGGATGGGCAGACGCATCCCCTTGACGTCGGCGTGTTCGACTCCCAACGCCGCCGGTAGTCGCTGCCCCAGGATGGCAGCCAAGCGTTGCCCACCCGGGGACACGAAACCTTCCACGGCAAAGTACGCCACTCGACACTCGTCCACCGGCGAGGGGAGCAATTCCATGTAGACATCCACCGACAGACGGTTGGCCTCGTCGGCCCGTTCGGTCTCTGACCAGTCACCGCTCTCGCTCACGGTGGCACCGGAGCGTCGCAATCCCCTGGCCAACTCTCCGGCCAGGGCAGCCATGCTGCCCTGGGTGGCAATCATGATGTGCTGCTCGGTCAACCGCCGGGGGGCCCGTTGGAGCTTGGCCCGCTCACGGACGGCGGCCACGGTGGCCGGAGTGACCCGGGCCGACATGCGGATGAGGGCATTGGTGGTAGCTGCTCCGGACACCGCGTCGGCCTCGAGCCCGCTGTTGAGCTGGAACTCCCGTACTGCGCCCGCGGTGTTGGGGCCGAAGATGCCGTCCACCCGACCGGCGTCGAATCCCATGGAACCCAATCGCAACTGCAACTCGGCCACGTCATCGCCCCGCAGCATGGGTTGGCTCAGATAGAGGTTCCGGTCACCCAGCGACCAGTTGGCCTCCTCCAGGGCAGCCCAGGTGTGGGGTCCGCAAATGCCGTCGACGGTCAGGCCCCGACTGGCCTGGAAATCAGCCACCGCCGTGGCGGTGGCGGCGTCGAAGTCCCCGTTGGCCGCCAGGGCCAGAGCAAATCCGGCGGCGGCGAGCTGTTGTTGCAGGCGCACGACGCTTTCGTTCTCGTCTCCCCGCTTCAGGGTGGGCAAGGGGTGTTCGGCCACCTCAGGCACGCCTTGCCGGCGTCAGGCCACCTCCCGGGGTGGTGGATGCTGTTCGACTAGAAGGCGATCTCACCGATTTCCTGAAGCAGTTGCTGCTTGCCTTTGGCCCCCACGATGCGCTTGGCCGGTTCTCCGTCCTTGAACACGATCAGGGTGGGAATGCTCATCACCTGGTAGCGCAACGCCACGTCCTGGGCATCATCCACATTGAGCTTGGCCACGCTGATCACACCGGCCTTCTCCACGGCGATTTCATCGAGGATGGGGGCGATCATCTTGCAGGGTCCGCACCATTCCGCCCAGAAGTCAACGACGACCGGCAACTCCGCGCTGCCGATCACCTCATCAAACGTTTCATTGGTGAGCGTGGTTATGCTCTCCGCCATTTTTGGCCTTCCCTTCGGTTGCCGCGAGCCGTCAGCCTAGCAATCCACGTGGCCTTTTCTGCGACCCGCCACCAACAACGGCCCGGCGGTTCAGCCGTGTCCGGCCGCCTCCAACCAGCGCTCGGCGTCGATGGCCGCCATGCACCCCGACCCGGCGGCGGTCACCGCCTGGCGGTACACGTCGTCCTGGACATCACCGCTGGCGAACACGCCCTCGATCTCGGTACGACTGGAGTCGGGCTGCGTGACCAGGTAGCCGGTGTCGGTGAGGGTGAGCTGGCCCTCGAACAGGGTGGTGTTGGGACGGTGGCCGATGGCGATGAACAACCCGGTCACGTCCAGCACGGAGTCCTCGTCGGTGACCACATTGCGGACTTTGACGCCGGTGAGGGTGTCCTCCCCCAGGATGTCGGTGACCACGGTGTTCCAGAGGAACTCAATGCGTTCGTTGGCGAACGCTCGGTCTTGCATGATCTTGGAGGCCCGCAGCTCATCTCTTCGGTGTATTACAGTCACTTTTGATGCAAATCGTGTCAGGAAGTTGGCCTCTTCCATGGCGGAGTCACCCCCGCCCACGACCGCGATGTGCTGATCCCGGAAGAAGAATCCGTCGCAGGTGGCACAGGTGGACAGGCCGTGGCCAATGAGGCGTTCCTCGGCGGGCAGGCCCAGCATGATCGATCGGGCCCCGGTGGACAGGATCAGGGCCCAGGCCCGGTACGTCGGTTCAGGGGTGTTGGGGTCGCCCACCCAGACTCCGTGAGGTGGCCCGGAGAGGTCGACCCGGCTGACCTTCCCGCCCAGCATGTGGGCGCCGAACCGCTGGGCCTGCTCCCGGAACTTGACCATCAGTTCGGGGCCCATCACCCCCTCGGGGAAGCCGGGGTAGTTCTCGACGTCGGTGGTGAGCATGAGTTGGCCACCGGGCTGGTCGCTGTTGGACGAGGGTTCCCCCTCGATGACCAAAGGGTTGAGGTTGGCCCGAGCAGAGTAGATGGCCGCGGTCAGCCCGGCCGGTCCCGAGCCGATGATGATCACCTTGTGGACGTCACTGTCGATCATGAGGGTCGCCTCGACCAGGCGTAGATGCCCATGGAGACAAACAGTAGGCCAAGGATGCCGTGGGCGGCCCACGCTCGTCCGGTGGCCACCTCCAGGCCGCGGCCGGCGGCGATGACAGCCAACACCAACACGATGATCACCGGGAAGATCCCGAAGATCAGGTAGGCCAGCAGGCGGCAGAGTTTGACCACCGGGCCGGTGGTCACGCGGCGGACTCGATCCACCCCGCGGACCACCACGTCGGTGGCCTGCTCGGGCCAATCCTCGGGCAGGCCCAACGTCGAAGCGGTGCTGGCTTCCTGGGGGGGTTCGGCGGCGTCGGCCATACCCGCTCAGACTATCGGCGGGCCGGCCCGAATCAGATGTTGAGTCGGGCTACTCGGACGCCTCCAACGCATCAACGGATCGGAGGAGGTCGCAGTCGGGCGGCGGCGTCGTGTAGGTGACCAGGAGTTGTCCGTCGCCCACGTACACCGAGGCCTGACCATCGCTTCCCTCCACCACCACGGGGAATCGCTCCACCAGTCGCAGGTCCGAAGTCGGTGACCCCGGGCAGCCCAGGAGGTCGACCGCGAGGGGAGCCTCGACGCCATCGGCGCGCCAGGTCTCGGGGGCGAGTTGAGCTCGCTGGTTGAGGTGATCCACGAGTTCGGCCGCGCTGTCGAACACCAGCGGAGACGCTTCGGCCACCATGGCGGCGTCTCCCAGGGGCTCCTCTTCGGTGGCGTCCGCGTCCGACGGGGGAGCCCCGTCGGGGGAATCCGGCCCGGATACCGGCGCCGGTGCCGCGGGTTCATCCATCGGTTCGAGCGGTGCATCGGGGGCAGCCGGAGCTTCCTCGCTCGCAGGCGCCTCGTCGGAGTCGTCGTACATTGGGACAAAGCCTTCGTCGGCCTCCTCCGGCTCCTCGGCTGTTGCTTCGTCAGCCGACATTGTCTCCTCAGCGGGCCCAGTCTGCTCGGCGCTCTCGGCTCGGGGGAGTAGGCCGGCGTCGTCGCTTTCTCCGCTTGCCGGCATGGCCGCGTCACTGGACGCGGTGTCACTCGGCGCCGCGTCATTGGACGCAAACGTGTCGCCGGTGTCGTCATCGGACCGATCGATGAGGGTCACCCCGATGACGGCGACGGCGATGACCGCGGCCGCCGCCGCCAACACCACCCGGGCCGAGGTGGGCACGGAGCGCAGCCTGCGCCGGGCCCGGCCGAGGGACTCCACCGGGGCCCGATGATCCAGGGCCCGGGTGATCATCTGATCCCGCACCTCGGCCGGTAGCTCGGGGAGGGAAGCCTCGACCGGCGCGGCGGACAGATCCTTGATGGACCGAAACTCCTCCACCACCGCTTGCAGGTCGGGATCGCTGCTCACCCGAGCCGACTCGGCCGGGGTGGTCTCCCCGTCCAGATGGGCGGAGGCCAGTTCGTCTCGTTCTTCCGGGGTCATCTCGCCGTGATCGTCACTCATCATCTCTCCCCAGTGTGACGTTGGTCGGGGCCGCCCCGGTTCCCGCGCAACAGCTCGGCGAGCTGTCGACGCCCCCGGGAGATGCGGGATCGAACGGTGCCCGGGGGGATGCCCAAGTCCTGGGCGATCTCCTCATAGCTCATGCCCAACTGGTCGCACAGCACCACCGGCACCCGAAACACCTCGGGGAGCAGGGCCAAGGCCGATTCGATGTCCAGGCGATCGGCCACCGAGTCGGCCACCGGTCGGTCGCGATCGGTCAGCGGCTGCTCCTCGACGTCGGCCGGCACCGGTCGACGGTTCCGTCGTCGCAGCTCGTCGAGGCAGGCGTTGACCACCACCCGGTGCATCCAGGTGGTGAAGCGCGAGCGGCCGTCGAAGCGGTCGATGCGCCGCACTAGGGTGATGAGGGCTTCCTGGGTGGCGTCGAGGGCGTCGGCTTCGTTGCCCGCCATCCGCCGGCAGAGGGCGTGAATCTGGTTGTAGTGCTTTCGCAGCAGGGCATCCAGGGCGCCCTGATCGCCCCTTTGGGCCTTCTCGACCAGTTCGGTGTCATCGGCGGCGCGTCGAATACCCCGAGGGTAGCCGGCTCCATCCCAACCGTCGCTTCACTCAGCCATTTGTCTCCGGGGGGAACCCATCACGGGTTCGGGGGGCCAGCAGCCGTTCGTAGAGATCCCGCAGTTCGGGGCTGATCAGGTTGGCGACACTGCGGTGGTTGCCCTCTTGGCGCAGCCGGTTGACCAGCTCGGTCATGATCTGGCGCAGCTCTGTCGGATTCTCCGAGGCGGCCAGGAGTCGCCAGCGGTAGCACTGCTCGCAGATGCCCACCAGGTTCAGGCTGATCATCACCGCTTTGCGGGCTCCGTCGGCGTCCCCGACCGCCAGGCACCGCCGGGCCAGGTCGTGAGCGGTGTCGTCCACCAGACAGTCGATCCGGGTCCGCAGGCCGAAGTCCGCCCAGCGGAACATCTCACCGGACACCCCGGTGAACGGCACACCCCGCACCAACGCCATTGCCGTTTCCAGCCGTTGACGGCCCCGCTCCCCGGTGTCCTCCCGAGCGGCCGCCACCAGGGCCTCGAATCGGGCCAGGTCGGTGCCCACACGCTCGCTCAATTGGTAGATGCCCTCCGGGCTCACCCGGGGCAGGAAGGGGTGGCCGTCGGCGTCGACTCCCAGGGCCTTGCGGGCTCGGCTCAAGGTGTTGGCCAGCGTCGAATCGGGAGGAGGACTGTCCGCAGGCCAGATGTGGGTCCGGAGCTGGTCCCGATCGGCACCCTGCGGGTGCAACGCCAGATAGGCCACCAGATCCAGTGCTCGGCGGGAGGTGAACGGTTGAGCGGCTCCCGGTACGTCCACGGCACCCAGCACTCGTACTTCCACCTCGAACGGCGGTGGGTCGGCCACCGGTGCCGGTGGGTCGGTCCACGGGTGACTTTGGGCCACCGGTGCGGACACCAACGGCTGCGGCTTTGCCGCCGGAGGGGAAGTGTCGGTCCACGGTGGAGGTTGCGATTCCCGAGCGTCGGTTCCCTCGGTGGCGGAGGCAACCAGTTCGACGACGGCTTCGGTGGTTCCGGGTGTCAATCCGTGGGGCTCCAGGCGGAGGCCCACGGGGTGGAGCAGCAGGCCGAGGTCGTCGAAATGACCGGTCCAGGCTGCACCGGTGAGACCGTGGCCCACGACGCATACCGATGGACCGGACCAATGCAGCAGCGACGCCGCTTCGTCCTGGCCGAGAAGGTTCGGTGCCAGCACCACCGTGGGGGGCCAGTGGCCGGCGTTATCGCCGAATCGAGAGGCCGGTTGAGCAGGACGCGGTCCCAACACGGCGTGGTTCTGCCGTTGTCGTTCCCCCAGCCGGGTCACGGCGGTGGCGACATCCGGTACGTGTTCCACCCGGTCGAACACCCCCAGGTCATGGCGGAAGCCGACACACATCACGTGCAGTTCATCGGCCAAATGGCTGCAGGCCAACTGGGTGGCCATGGCCGCGCACAGACGGTCCACGGCTTCCCGCTCGCCGCCCACATTGAGAGCAACCGTGTGCTCCAGATTCAACAGGAACTGATCCCCGCCCACGTGGCCGATTGAGGTCAGGGTGGGGAGCGGCCCCGCCAGTCCGTCTGCTTGGGAAAGCAATTGATCGAGCCCCGAGTCGGGGGAAAGCTGCCACGTCACGTTGTTCTCGTCACCGATGAACCCGTTCGGCGGCTCGGCCGAAGCACCGAGGTGGATGGTCAGCCCGCCGGAACCGAAGCTCGCTCCGACAACCTGAGGTGGTGGTTCCCCCGAGAGGCGGGAGGACATCACTCGCAGGGCTGCGTCCAGGAGGAGGGCTTGTTCGGGGGAGGCCGCCCCTTGGAGCTGTCGTTCCAGTTCGATGGCGCGGTTGCTGAGAGAGGGCAGGCGGTCCTCGGGCAGGCGGCCGAGATGGGTTCGGCGCAACCGGGTCAGCAGCCAGCCGAGGCTGCCCGCGAACACGCCGAGTCCGCCGACGGCCAACATGGTCTGCCGCTGGGGAGCAGCCGGGGCTTCTGCCGACCGGGAGGCCACCTCGGCCACCGATGGCGTGGCGCCCATACCCCTCCCGACCAAGGGGGTGAGTTCAGCGGTCAAGGGACGATGGGTCGGGTCGGGGGTGGGGGGAATGTCGGCCACCACGCTGGGGGTGACGGTGGTGTAGGCCTGGGTGGCCAAGGTGCGGTCCTGTTGTTCCGTCCGGTCGGAGACCGTTGGCGGTGTGGCCGGCGGCCCCTCGGTGTCGATCTCCGGATCGGGCAGACGAAGCTGCCAACCGGGAAGGATCAGGCCGGGGTCGTCGATGATGTCCTGGTTGGCGTCGAAGATGTCCACCCATCGCTCCCGGTCTTGGAGATGTTCGGTCGCCAGACTGGAAAGGGTGTCTCCCCGCCGGACGGTGACGTGAGATCGGGTGGAATCAGGGGATCCCGGGGTATCGGGGGAATCAGGGGTATCGGGGGAATCAGCGGGGCGAGCGTCCAGCGGCAGGACCAGTTCCCATCCGGGACGGAGTCGAGACGGAGCGGTCGACGATCCCTCCTCCACCAGGGGCTGTTCCTGATTGAGGATGTACACCTCTGACCAGCGATCGGGGTTGCCCAGGTACCGCTCAGCCACGGTCCGCAAACGGTCCCGGCGTTCTCCGGTGTCAACCAGCGGTTCCGCGGACACGGCCTGCCACTGCTCCCCGTCGGTCTCGACGGCTCTCGGGGACAACAGCTCCGGGTTCTCGGCCATGGCGGCGACCGGATAGTGAACGGTGAAGGCGATCATCACCGCAGAACTCAGCAGCCGGGCGGCGATGCGTTGGACGGTTGACGGGAGGAAGGCAACTTGAGGGGCCACCCGACCCCGCAGGTGGGCCCACATCTCGATGCCCGTCCCGACGGCGAGTTGCAGCCACAGGAACCACACCACAACGGCGAGCAGCTTCACCACCAGGCCCGAGGGGATCGTGCCGGTTTGCATCGCGGTGGACGCTTCCGATCCCCCGGGGATGCCCGAAGGCAAGGGCCAGCCCACCCCGACAACCAAGAGCAAGGGAATACCCAACAGCAGGCCGACAAGGAGCGCGGCCGAACCCAGGCCCCGCAGGAGTTCGACACGCGTGGTGGTGTTGTGGTTCATGCGTCGTCTCCGGTGCGAACGCCGCGCACGGCCCGCGCCGTTCCGCTGCCCGAAACCCGGCGGGAGTCGATGCCCAGCATGGAGAGGAGGTGAAGGGGTTGGGTCACCCACACGGTGGTGACCACCGTGTCGCCCTGCACCGTGATCGACCAGTCATTGTGATCCCCGAGATGGGTGGCGGCGGCGGCCTGAGCCCGCGCCGGATCGACCGCTACCTCGCCGGGTTCGCTGTACAGGGCTTCCAGGGCGATGGCCTGGGATCCGGCCCGGGCCGCCTCCAGGGCCAGGGTGGATGCCTGCCTTCTGGCGTTCAGGAGCAAGGCCCCGTCGTAAGCCAATCCGGCAAGGAGGACCAGGGCGGTGGTCAAGACGACGAACACCACCGTGATTTCTCCGCGCGATCGGCGCTGAGGGGCGAGCAGGCGCGGCGGGGTCGTCATGGAAGGGTGCTTCGATAGCGATCCACCACTGCGGACGCGGCCGCGGACACCGTTCGGCTGGCGGGAACATTGAGCGGTACGAGGTCGGACAAGGACACGGAGCACAAAACTTCGATGTCTACCTGCCCTCCTGGTCGCAGGTCCATCTCTCGGACGAGAACTTCGGGTCCACCCGGACACCCGGTGCTGAGCCGGTGCAGCGTGGATTCCGCCGTGGTGGTGGCCGCCGTTCGGGCCGCGACCTCCGATCGCTGCTGGGAGGCGGCCCGGGCGGCGCTGCGGGCCGCGGTGGTCAGTTTGCTCTCGATCACCCCGAGTCGACCGGCGGCCACCACAAGGAGCAGGAGCAACACCATGACCGGGGTCATCACCGCCAGCCCGACGATGCTGCTGCCCCGTTGGGTGGTCGTCATGGTCGGAAGACCTCTCGGGGACCGGTGGCCGTGGAGGAAATGGCCGGGGTGTACCCCGGAATCAGCGATGTCACCGTGGCCTGCACGGTCACCGAGCGCTGCCCGGGGCGGGATCGCACGTAAACCTGCACGTCCGACAACAGGGTTCCGGCACTGGTCCCCACGATGGCCTGAGCGGCCGAACGGGCGGCCGCTTCGGTGCCGAACTCACCCTGACCGGCAGCCGCACCGTCCTGGGCGGCTGCGTCCACCACGGCCTGGCCGTGAGAGACCAACCCAGCCTGAACGATGACCAGAATCAAGAACATGGCAATGGGCACAGCCAGGACCGTGGTGGTGACCTCACCGCGTTCTCGTTCCGTTCCCGACGCCATCGTCGTGATGAATCAACTGATCTTGCTGGTCTGGCCGGAGATGAAGGTGGTGATCACCACCCCGGCCGCCACCGCGGCGGCCACCAGCACGGCGATGATGATCACCGTCGAGGTCACATCGCCCCGCTCCTGTTGCCAGGCCCGCCGCACCCCTTGCTCCAGGGTGTAGCCCAGGGCTCGTATCTTGAGGTGAAGTTTGGTGGTGATGCTCACAGGTGGTTCCTCCTTTGGGGTGGTAGGGCAGGATCGGTTGCTCATGATCCGAGGATGGCGGCCACCGCCGGGTAGCCGACCAGGCCGAGAAAGCCGGTGAACATGAGCACCACCGGCAGGGACATGCGCTCGGTGGCCTGTTGGGCCGCGGTCTCCGCCTCGTGCAGGGCTCGTTCACGCAGACCCCGGGCCTTGACGTGCAGGGACGTACGCACTCGGGATCCGGTGGTGCCCGCCAAGAGCAGCCAGGCGGCCAGTTCTTCCAGGTCGCGGGCCCCCAGTTCTCGGCCCAGCTTCTCCAAGGCCGTCCACGGGGGTTCATTGGCCAACAGGGCCTGTTGAAGGGCTCGCTGGATCTCCACAAAGCCCCAACCGTGGCCCTGGGCCGCCGAGTCGGTGAGGGCCTGCTCCATGCCTGAGCCTCCGGACAGTCGCAGGCCGACGAGATCGAGGAAGGCGCAGAGGTGGTGGCGCAGCTCTCGTCGACGACGTCGGGCTCGTTCCCGCACCACCAGGTCGGGCACCACGAAGAGGCCACCGGCGGTCAACACCGATACCGCCGGCACGAGCAGCGGGGCAATCCAGACGCCGGCGAGCCCGGCAACGACCCATCCCCCGACCGGGAGTCCCACTCCCGCCACCAGCAGGGCGACTTTGGCCGCCGCAAGCTGCTCCACCGTGTGGCCGGCCACCCGCAAGTCGATGGTCGTTCGCCGGCTTCGCAGGCCCAGGTGCCGCAGAGAATGGGCCGCCGCCCGGCCAATTTGGTCACGTGGCGAGGGCTGATGGTGGTCGCCCTGGTGCAGTTCCTCCAGGCGGGCCTGAAGGGATCGCCGGGGAGGAAACAACCCCCAGACCGCCATGGCCAGGCCGCTGCCGATCCCGGCACCCAGCGCCAACCCGGCGATCAGGGCCACAACCACCACCCCACGGGCGGTGACGGCAACGACATCGCGGTGGTGGGCTCCGCCGTCCTCAACGGGGCCCCCGGGCGGTGCTCGAGGTGACCGGGATCGGGCGAACATGAAGAATCCGGGGGGGATCGGAGAACCGGCTCATCTGCACCAGGGCCGTACCCGAGGCCAGGAAGAACCCTCCGACCACCGCCAGGGCGACTTGGCCCGAGGGGGGGTCGAAGGGGGCGAGGTAGGAGCGGCTGAACGCCACCAGGCCCACGGAGAACACGGTCACCACCCCGGCGATGAAACGGGCCGAGGTGAACTGCCGGGCCCGTGACGCTTCGATTCGCAAGCGCATGGACACCTCTTGGCGGGTGTTGCGGGCCAGCTCGGCCAGTGACTCCTGGAGCGAGCCCACCTGGTTGGTGGCCGCCAAGGCCAGCGCCACCACCACGGCGTCGGCCACCGCGTGGTCCACCTCGTCGGCGAACTTGGCCAGGGCATCGGGAAACGGCTCTCGTTCCGCCCGGGCGGCGAGGTGTCGCACCGAGTTGCGCACCGGCGTCGGCGCCGTGGCCGCGGTGGCCGTCACCGCTTCGGTCAGACCCGATGCCGCTCCGATGGTGTCCCGGAGCATTTCCACCCAGGTGGCCAGGGCGTCCAGGCGGTCGACTTCCCGGTCCCGTCCGGCCTTGGCTCGCCAAACCGACGGGGCACCGTAGCCGGCGAACGCGGCCAGCACACCGGCCACCGGCCAGCCCGTGGCCGCCATGGCCACGACCGCCGCCCCCGCGGCCAGGCAGAGCGACAAGACGCGCCCGGCCGTGGACCGGGTCGTTCCCGATTGCGGTGCCCCGGTGCGCTCGGCGGCCACCGCCGGCACACCCCGCCAGCCCAACGCGGCGATGAACAGGCCGCCGCCCACGGCCGCCCCCAGCAGCGCGCCGATCACCGATGACATGGTTGGTCTCCGGACGTGGGATTCCCGTCAAGGGGCGATTCCCGATAGCCGACGTCGGCCAGCCGTCGGAGGGTGGAGGCCTGAAGACGACCGCTCGGCCGAGCGGTGTCGGTGTGACGGGCCGAGAACACCTCGACACCGTTGATCTCCCCGTCGGCGATGCCGGCCACCTCCAGCACGGAGTCCACCCGGCGGTGACCGTCACGGCTCTTGCGCACGTGAACGACGAAGTCGATGCACTCGGCGATCATTCGGTTGGTGACGTCCACCGGGATGTGCTCGGTTGATCGCAGGGCGTAGGTGGCGATCTTGCTCAACCCCGCCCGAGCCGAGTTGGCGTGGATGGTACACATCGACCCGTCGTTGCCGATGGACAGAGCGGCCAGCATGTCCACCACCTCGGGGCCCCGCACTTCGCCGACAATCAGGCGGTCGGGCGACATGGCCAGGGCATTGCGCACCAACTGCTGCATGGTGATCTCGCCGCTGCCCTCGATGTTGGCCATCCGGGTCTCCAACTCGATCACGTCACGATGGCGCTCCGGGTCGGCCGAGAGTCCCAATTCCAGCCGGTCCTCGATGGTGATCAGGCGTTCATCGGGGTCACAGGCGTTGAGCAGGGCCCGCATCAGGGTGGTCTTGCCCGCGTTGGTCCCCCCGCACACGATGATGGCCATACGGGCTCGGACGGCCGCCTCCAGGAAATCCCGGAGGGTGTCATCCACCGCGCCGAGCGAACAGAGTTCGTCCAACGTGACCCGTACGTGGCGATGGCGACGAACCGACACCGCCGGACGTTCGGACACCGCCATCACCGCGTTCAATCGGGATCCGTCGGGAAGCTGCAGGTCCAAGAAGGGATTGGCGGTGTCGAACCGACGCTCGTTGCGTCCCAGTCGGGCGGCTGCCTTGCGGATCAAGGCGATCAGTTCCTCGTCGGTGTCGGCAATGGGCCGGGCGCGCCGCTTGATCCCCCCCGCGTGGTGAACCCACACCGCGTCGCACCCATTGGCGGTCACGTTCTCCACGGTGTCGTCGGCCAGCAGCCGCTCCAACGCTCCGAGTCCGAAGAGTTCGGCCAGCACGTCGTCGGCGATGCGCAACTCCTCGGTGCGGTCGATGGCCGGAAGAAAAGCCCGGGCCCGCTCGGCAGCGAGGGCGTCGAGGGCCTCCGGGATGAACCGCTCGGCCAAGGCCCGCTGTTCCCGCCGGTTGCCCGGCAGGGCGGTTTCGGACTCATCGAGCATTCGGGTGACCGTGGTCAACACGTGCTGGGCATGAGGACAGGAGTTCATCGTGGGGAGGCCGCCTCGGTCCGTGCCTGCAGCCGGTAATGGATACGCTGCCCGAGTTCGGCCAGGGATCGCCACAACAGGAACCGACGATGGCGCCGATGGTCGGGGAGTCCTGCCTGAAGGGCTTGGGCCACCCTCGGTTCGTGGGCGAACACCCCGAGGAGGTCGAGCTGACACGCCTTGGCCATTTCCGTGGGTGGGTACGGCTGGTCGCCCACGCAGACCAGCGCGGTGGGAACGTTGCGGGCCGTCAGCGTGCGGGCCTGATGGACGAGGGGAACGAGCTGGTCGAATCGGGGTTGCACCACCAGCACCAACAGATCGCAGTGGTCGATCAGTTCAATCGCCGGAGAGTCGGTGCGCACCCGGCCGACGTCCACCACCGCGTCGATGTCATCGAACCGGCCGAAGCCCTCCACCAGTTGGCCGGCCAGGGGAGCGAGTACCGCGGTGGTGGTTTCCCCGCAGCCGGGTGCCAACAGCGCGGGCAACTGTCCGGCCAGCATCTGACAGTTGGTCTGCAGCTTCTCGATGGTCAGCTCGTGGCGGGCCGCACCCGCCAGCTCCACCAGGCTGGGGGTCGCGGTCAATCCGAAGCGAGCGGCCAGGACGCCGCCGTCTCCGTCGGCCTCCACCAAAACGGCCCGGCGCCCGATGGTGGCTTCCCACGAGAGTCCCAAGCCCACCGACAAACAGGTGGCGCCCGGACTGGCCTTGGCGCTGCCCACCGCCACGATGCTCATGCGTTCGGGCCGGACGCCATGGTCCCGGTGTCCGGCCCCTGATCGGAGGTGGAGGGCGCTCCGGGCAACAGGATGAGCCGCATCTGGCCGGTGGCTGCGGCCCGGCTGATCAGCACCGCCTCATCGGGGGCGGCCAGCAGGGAGACGAACAGGGCCTCTCGACCGGATTCCAGAACGGGGCTCACCTCGGCCACCGTGACCCTGGTGATGTCCGCGCCAGGGCCGGTGGCCGCTGCCGGGGACCACAGATCGGCCCGGCCCACGGCCGCCTGATCGGCAGGCGGAGCGGGCAGCACCACACCCACCTGCCGCCCGACACTCAGGTGGGCGACGGGATACTCGCCGGGAAACAGCACGGCGCCGACCACGGCCATGTCGGCGTCGGGGGCGGCCACCGGGGACAGCAGGTCGGGGTGAAGGAAGGCCCCCTCGGGGACCGGCGACCGGACGGTGCCCCCCACCAGGGCGTCCACTTCGGCCATCGGCACGAATTCGGCGCCCTGACCGCCGGCGACCTCCACCGCGCGAATATCGCCGATCTCGATGGCCGAACCGGCAGGGATGTCCCGGCCGGCCACCGCCACCGGGGTGCTCTTGCCGAGCGACGATGCCCAGAGGGCGAACACGATGGCCGCGGTCAGGGTGGTGGTCAGCCCGAGGGCCACCCAGGGAAGACGCCGCTGCCGATCCTCGCTTGCCATTGGCATGGGTTGTGTCCACAAGGTCGGGGCGGGAGCGTCTCAGCGCTCCGATGTCTCCAATCTGCCACAACCCAGGAGCGGAAGCAAGGTGTATTTCAGCTATTTTTATGAATTGCTGTTGGGCTGGTACTGGCAGATGTGGGGGAGTTGGCGGTACCGCTCGCCCACGTCGAGGCCGTAGCCCACCACGAAGTCGGGTGGGATCTCGAATCCGACGTAGCGGAGATCCAGATCCTCGTACTGGCGCCCCTTGCGCACCAGCAGGGCGCACACCTCCAGGCTGGCGGGGTTGCGGGCCTGCAGGTTCTTTCGGAGGTAGTTCAGGGTCAGGCCGCTGTCGATGATGTCCTCCACCAGCAGCACATCCCGGCCCGCCAGATCCAGGTCGAGATCCTTCACGATCCGCACCACGCCGCTGGTGCGGGTGGAGCTTCCGTAGGACGACACCGCCATGAAGTCGAACTCCACCGGCAGGTTGATGGCCCGAGCCAGGTCGGCCATGAACACGAAGGCACCCTTCAGCACGCCCACCAACAGGGGGGCCCGGCCCTGGTAGTCGGCGGTGATGCGGCTGCCGAGGTCGGCGATGCAGGCCTGCAGGTCGTCGTGGGAGATGAGCACCGGTCCGGGATCGCCGCTGGTCGCTACCTCGCCGGGCACGGGGCCAACCTAGTGGTGCCTATCTGCTCAGGCCGAGCCGTTGGGAGGATCGACGGACTCGCCAGCCGCGTCCCACCTCGGTGGCGCGGGCGTGATTGTTGGCCACCGCCAACACGCGGTCGACGGTGGCGGCATCGGGGGGGTGGTGGGCGCCGGTCTCTCGCTGGATCCACCGTCGCAGGGCCAGCTTGGCCAGGGGTTCGGGGGCCGCCGCCACCGCCCGGGCGTCGGTGGGATCGAGAGCCGCCACCTGCTTCTCCAGAAAGTCGCACCAGCCCCGGAAGTGGCCGGCGCTGCGGGCGATGATGGGCACCACGTCGCGCTCGGCGATGTCGTCCAACAGCGGCAGCAGTTCGTGACGGATCCGGTTGCGGCGGTGGGCAGGGTCGAGGTTGGTGGGGTCATGGACCGGTTCCAGGCCAACGGCGTGGCACAGGGCGAGGGTCTCGTGGCGGCGAAGACCGAGCAGCGGCCGCCGGGCCGGGGTGATGCCCGCCATCCCGTCGAGGCCCGCACCCCGAATGAGGTTCAACAGCACCGTTTCGGCTTGGTCGTCGGCGGTGTGGCCGGTGAGCACCCCCTCGGGGAGCACGCCGTAGCGGGCCTCGCGGGCCCGAGCTTCCAGGTTGGCACCGGGAGCACACCGGACGGTGCGGGCCTCGAACGCCGCCCCCCACCGGGAGGCCGCCCGGGCCACCACCTCGGCTTCGCCCGCCGAGCCGGGCCGCAGGCCGTGGTCGACGTGCCAGGTGGTCACGCCACATCCGGCTTCGGTGGCCAGCACCAACAACGCCAGGGAATCCGGCCCGCCCGACACTGCGCAGTCCACCTCGGTGCCGGCCGGGGGAAAGGAGCAGCGGGCCGACAATTCGGCGATCAGGGCGGTGGCCGCGTCGCTCATGTCACCGGGCCTCTGGGCCGACGCCCGCGGTCCGGGGCTAGCCCGCCAATGCGGTGGTGCCGTTGACCCGATCGATCCATTGCTGCGGATTGCGGATCTCGGTCATGGTGGGCAAGCGCTCCGCCGACTCCCACACCCGGTGCAGCAGCTCCCGGCCCCCGCGGGCCTCCACCGTTTCGATGAAGGCCTCGCCCGCGGCGTATTGATTCAACTTGGCTTCGATGCCGATCAGACGCTGCACCAGCTTGGCCATGCCCTTGGCGGAGTTGCGGCGGTGGCGCAGCACCCGGGCGAACCGGCCGGCATCGGGGAGGAAATCGGCGCCCGCCCGGTCCATGGTGATGTCGCCGTGACCCTCCAGGAGGCTCATCATGCCGCCGATGCGGTCGAGCACCGCCTTTTGCTCGGGGGTGGCCAGCAGGGCGGGCAGACCCCCGTCGGCCAGCAGGTCGTGACCGCGGCGCCGGGCCTCGATCACTTGTTTGGCCACCATCTTGAAGTGCTCCAGGTCGGGCTCGGCCGCATCCAGGGCTTCCTGCACAAGACCCAAAAAGTGGGGGCGCAACCATTCGACGCCGGTGAACTGGGCTCGGTGGGTGGTCTCGTGCAGGGCCAGCCACAGCCGGAACTGGTGGGGATCGAAGCCGTGTTTGTGCTCCAAGGCCATCACGTTGGGGCCGACGTAGTAGACGATGTCCTGATCCTCGGGGCGGTCGTCCTCGATGACCAGCAAGTCGTACTGGCCCAGCACCCGGGTGGACATCCAACCCAGAATTGCCCCCATCTCGGTACCGCTCACCCGTTGGGTCAACGGCGCCAGCCAGGGCCGTGACGCCCGCTCGGCCATCTTCTGGGTGACCGGGCGCAACAGCCGCTGGAAGGAGGCCACATTGGCGTCCACCCACTGCGCTCGGGTGGCCACCCGGGCCCGAGCGGGACCCGACAGCGGACGCAGGCCGGTTTCGGTGGCCACCAACTCCTCGGCCTTTGCGGTCAGTTCCGCCAGTTGGGGAGCCAGGTTGCGGTAGTGGTAGGAGTCGAGAAACGGCTCGTGGCCCGCCACCCGCTTGGCCACCCGCTCGGCCAGCCTCCAGTCGACGGGCTCAGCCGACACCGACACCGACCTAACGCCGGGTCGGATCTTGATCGTCGGTGGTCTCGGTATCGGGGGTACGCGGCCGGCGGGTGTTGTAGCGGGGAGCAACCACCTTGACGAAGTAGCCGACGATGGTGCCGATGACCGCGGGGACGGCACCCAGCACCAACGCCAGGGCGATCCACCAGTGCCACACCACCGCAGCTACGACATCCATGGGCTCACCCTAGGCGACCGGCCACCGGGCACTCCACGTTGGGACCGGTCGGACCACCGAAACCGAGGCAGGCGTCAGAGATCCTGGACATCGAGGTCGTCGAGCACCACGCGCTGGAGCTGTTCGGTGATGCGGAGTTGCAGGGAGGCCGGGGCCGACTCCCGACAGGCCTGGCTCATGGCCAGCTTGAAGCGGACCTCGACGTCGAGGGCCTGCACGCACGGTGGGCAGTGCTGGAGATCGACCCGCACCCGACCGATGTTCTCCATGGTGGGCTGTCCGTCGAGGGCTCGGGTGATCAGCTCGCGCGAAAAGTGGCACTGGTTGGGCGGCCCCACACATTGGCGGTCGCTTCTCATCTGGTGTGCCTCCGAACGGTCACGTCCCGGCCGAAGCCGGAGCACTCTCGGAATCGGGTGGATCCACCCATCCCCGCTCTTTTCCGAAGTCTAGCAACCGCTTCTGCAGCGTTTTTCTTCCCCGATGCAGCCTGCTCATCACCGTCCCCATGGGGATGTCCAGGATCTCGGCGATTTCCTTGTAGGCGAACCCCTCCACATCGGCCAACAGCACGGCGAGACGAAACTCCTCGGGGAGCGACTCCAACGCCTCCACGATCTCCGACTCGGTGATGGACTCCATCAGCGTCTCCTCGGCGCTGGCCCCCAGCGCGGCCAAGGTGTCGCCCCCCAGTCGTTGGTGCAGGTAGAGGTCTTCCACGGAGGCCAGGTCAACCGACTGGGGTTTGCGCTGCTTGCTCCGGTAGGAGTTGATGAACGCGTTGGTGAGTATGCGAAACAGCCAGGCCCGCAGATTGGTGCCCTGTTGGAAGCGGCTGAAGCCGCGGTAGGCTCGCAAGTAGGTTTCTTGCACCAGGTCCTCGGCATCGGCGGAATTGCGGGTCATGCGCCGGGCGGCCGAGTAGAGCTGATCCATGTAGACCATGGCCTGGTCGGCGAAGGTGGCTTGGTCGGCCATTTCGGGGCCAGCCTACCGGGGGTGCCCCCCGAAGGGATGGCGGGCCCCTCGGCGTCGACGAGATCGGTCGACCAGATCAGATGGGCGGGCTGCCGACGTGGTTCAAGCAGGAGTCAACCCTGCGGACCGCCCACCTGGTCCCGCCAGGGAACGTGCTTGTCCACCCGGGGTTCGGGGGGCAAGCCCAGCACCCGCTCGGCCATGTTGTTGCGATGGACTTCGTCGGTGCCGCCGCCGATGGATCCCCAGAATCGGTTGAGCACCTCATTGCCCCACACCTGGGTGTCGGCATGGTCACCGGACACCCCGAATCCGCCCAGGAGCCTCGCCCCCAGATCACCTCGGTCCCGACGGCTCTCCGACCAGAACACCTTCAGCACCGACCCGTCCAGGCTGGGCCGTCCACCCCGGCGCAGCTCCTCCTGCATCCGTCGCCCCATGTGGTCCAGCAGCTTCTCCCGGGTGTAGGCCCGAGCCAGCTCCTGGCGCATCAACGGTTCCCCGGACCGGCCCCGCCGCTGGGCCAGGGCGATCAGGTTGGCGGTGCTGTCGGCCCGGTCCATACCCCCGCCGATCATGGTGGACTCGTTGGCCAACACCAGCCGGGCCACCGCCCACCCCCCGTTGACCTCGCCCACCACGTTGTCGACCGGGATCCGCACGTCGCTCAGGAACACCTCGTTGAAGTGGGCCGAGCCGTTGATGGTGCGAATGGGGCGGGGCTCCACTCCGGCCGTGTGCATGTCCACCAGGAAGAAGGTGATCCCCTTGTGCTTGGGGGCCTCGGGATCGGTGCGGGCCAACAGGATGCCCCAGTCCGAAAGATGGGCCGAGGAGTTCCACACCTTCTGTCCGTTCACCACGAACTCGTCCCCGTCCCGGTCGGCCCTGGTGCCCAGGTTGGCCAGATCCGACCCTGCGCCGGGCTCGCTGAAGAGCTGGCACCACACCACGTCGCCTCGCAGCATGGGTCGCAGGTGTCGGGTCTTTTGCTCCTCGGTCCCGAAATGCCCGATGGCCGGACCGGCGAGGGCAATCCCGGCGGCCAGAAAGCCGCTGGTCACATCGAAGCGGGCGGCCTCCTGCTGGAAGATCTGGCGTTGCCACCTCGGTCCGCCTCGTCCCCCGTGGTCGACGGGCCAGTCGATGGCCGCCCACCCGCCGTCGTACAGCTCCCGCTGCCATGCTCGACACCGGTCCATGTGGGCCTTCTCGGCGGCGACATCGGGGTGGGTGGTGCGGGTGGACCAGCCGTCGCCGTCCTCCCGCCGGACGGCTCGAGCCGACAGCCAGTCCTGCACCTCCGCACGGAATGCCGCTTGCTCTGGGGTGTCCTCCGAGTGCTGAGCCATAATGCGACGATACGGTACGGCTCGCCCGCACCCAGAGGAGAACGGCGAGGAAAGCCTCGGGAATCCCGAAGGTGAGAAACGAACAGCAGCGGTCCGCGGGTCCAGGGGGAGGCAGTCATGGCGGAGAACCGGTACGGGGTGAACCAGGATGAGGTGGACATCGAGCGCGTCCGCTTGGGCATGTTGGCCGAGGCTCGCGACCCTCGCACCCGTCGCATCCTGGCGGGTGTCGGTGTGGGGGAGGGATGGCGGTGCTGGGAGCTGGGCGCGGGGGGAGGATCCATCTCGGCGTGGTTGGGCCGGAAGGTCGGCCCGGGCGGTTCGGTGTGGTCCACCGACGTGGACCTGCAGTTCCACCGCCCTGCGCTGCCCAACGTGAGGGTCGAACAACACGACGTGACCGCCGACCCCGTACCCGAGGCCGCCTTCGACCTGGTTCACGCCCGGGCGGTGCTCCAGCACCTGCCCGAGCGCGACCAGGTCATGGAAACGCTGTGGGCCGCCCTGGTTCCCGGTGGTTGGCTGATGGTGGAGGACGGGGCCTTTGCCTCCTTCACCGAGCAGACGCTGCCCGAGCCCTACGCCACCGTTCACCGCTACGTGTCCTCGGGGGCCATCAGCGAATGGCGCGACCCCGACTACGGCGTTCGGTTGCCCGGGCGGTTCCGCGACCTGGGGGCCACCGACATCGACATCATCGGCGATGTGTGGTCGATGCGGCCTGGTGAACCCGGCGGGGAGTGGTGGTTCTTGGCCCTGGAGCGGGCCATCCCCCGGCTGGTGGAGGCCGGCCTGGTGACCGCCGAGGACGGCGACACCGCGCTGGGCCAGGTGCGAGCACCGGGCTTTGTGATGATGAGCACCGTTTCGATCGCCGTGGTCGGTCGCAAGCCCCGGTGATCGGCCAGGCCCGGTGATCGGTCAGGCCCCGGTGATCGGTCAGGCCCCGGTGATCGGTCAGGCCCCGGTGATCGGTCAGGCCCTGGTGATCGGTATTGTGAAATGGTGAACCCGCTGACCTCATGGAGACCGAGAAGGACGAGATGGAACCGTTGAACCTTTGGAATCCGGCCGCCTTCGAACAGGGCGTGCCCTACGACTACTTCCGTTACCTCCGCGACCACGAGCCGGTGACCTGGCATTCCCATCCGGTGTGGGACGGCTTCTGGAGCGTGACCCGTCACGCCGACGTGCTGCGGGTGTCGCGTGACACGGAGTGCTTCAGCAGCCAGCCCAACCCCTTCATGGCCGGCGATCAACCCCCGTCGTCCACCGACGACGCCACCTCGGGCATGCTCATCAGCCTGGACCCCCCCGACCACACCAAGATGCGCAAGCTCATCAATCGGGGCTTCACTCCCCGGCGGGTGCGCGACCTGGAGGGCAAGATCCAGGCCACCGTTGATCGGCTGATCGACCAGGTGGCCGACAAGTCGGGCTGCGAGATGGCGGGCGACATCGCCGTGGAGTTGCCCTTGCAGGTGATCGCCGATTTGGTGGGGGTGCCCGAGGAGGATCGCCACAAGATCTTCCACTGGACGGAGACCACTTTCGGCTTCGACGAGCGGTTCACCGACGAGGAGCGTCAACAGGCCAGCTTGAACATGTTCGCCTACGCCGACCAGATGTGCGAGATCCGCAAGAAGGTGCCCCACGATGATCTCATCAGCGTGCTCATGGAAGCCGAGATCGACGGGGAATCGCTGGATCAGCTCCAGATCGACGTGTTCTTCATGCTCCTGCAGAACGCCGGTTCCGAGACCACCCGAAACCTCATCACCACCGGCACCCTGGAGCTCATCCGCCACCCCGAGCAGATGCAGATGCTCAAGGACGACCCGTCGCTCATCCCCAACGCCATCGAGGAATTGCTGCGCTACACCACCCCGGTGATGCAGTTCGTGCGCCGACCGCGTTACGACACCGTGATCGGCGAGCAGGAGATCAAGGCCGGAGACCCGGTGGTGCTGTGGTACAGCTCGGCCAATCGCGACGAGCGGGCCTTTGACGACCCCGACACCCTCGACATCACCCGCGACGCCAGCCAGCACGTGGCCTTCGGCGCCGGTGGACCCCACTTCTGCCTGGGGGCATCGCTGGCCCGGTTGGAATCGAAGATGATGTTCGAAGCCATCGTCGGTCGTTTCGAGGGGCTGGCACTGGGGGTGGATGATCCCGGCACGCTGCCCCGGCTGCACTCCAACCTCATCGACGGGTATGCCCAGTTGCCGCTGCGCTGGGAGTCGGTCAAGCCGGCCGCCTGAGGTTGCCATAGAAGCCGAACAACAATTGTTAGGCTAACTTGATATGCGGACTCGGTCCGCCTAGGGTGCTGCGGCATGACAGTTGTTTCTCGCGCCGGGGTTGCCGGTGCTGTCCTGGTTCTGACGTTGGTGGCCGCGGCCTGTGGGGGTGACGGGGGCACCAAGTTGGAAGGGGTGGCCGCCGGCATCTACGACGGCACCTGTGCCGACGAGACCGGCGCCATGGTCACCGTCTACTCCGGCCGCAGCGAGAACCTCATCAAGCCGGTCCTGGATGCCTTCGCCTGCGAGTCCGGCACCGCGGTGCGGGTGCGCTGGGCCTCGTCCACCGACCTGGCCCTGCTGATCGACACCGAGGGCGACCGCACCGACGCCGACGTGTTCATCTCCCGATCACCGGGCCCGGTGGGTTTCCTGCAGGCACGGGGTCTTCTGGCGGCGATGGACGCCGACGTGCTCGATTTGGTGGCCGAAGAGCATCGGGGGGCCAACGGCACCTGGATCGGCTTCTCCGGTCGCAAGCGGGTGCTGGTCCACAACGTGGACCGGGTGCCCCCCGCCGAATTGCCCGACTCGGTGTTCGACCTCACCGAGCCGCACTGGGAGGGCCGGGTGGCCATTCCCGCCACCAATGGGTCCTTCCTGGACTGGTTCACCGTGTTTCGCGACCAGTACGGCGACGAGGTGGCCACCCGGTGGCTGGACGACATGGTGGCCAACAACGCCCGCTTCTACCCCAACAACGTCTCCATCGTGGAGGCAGTGGCTCGGGGTGAGATCGACGTGGGTCTGGTGAACCACTACTACAACCACCGGATGGCCGCCGACGCCGACGCCGCGGGCAACCAGCACCGGGCGGCCAACCACGACCTGGGTGACCAGGACATCGGCTCGCTGCTCATCATCACGGCGGCCTCCATGACCGCCGCGGCCGACGACCGGGAAGCCGCCCAGAGTCTCGTGGCCTACCTGCTGTCCCCCTCGGTCCAGCGGTACTTCACCACCAACACTTTTGAGTACCCGTTGGCCGGTGGCGTCGAGCCCAACCCGACGCTGCCGCCCCTGGCCGCCCTGTCCGTCGGCTCGGTTGACTTCGACGCGCTCGGCGGCGGCTTCGAGGGCAGCGAGGACATCATCCAACAGAGCGGCATCGCCAACCAGTAGCGGGCTCCACAAGCCCATTCACGAACCCGCTCGCCTACCAGTAGCGGGCTCCACCAACCCGCTTGCCTACCGAGCGGCATCGCCGGCCGGCAAATGGCTCCACTAACGTGGAGGCGTGGACGTCGACGCCCTTGATCTCATCTCTCCCCGGCGCTACGGGGCCAATGGCCAACCTCACGAACTGCTGGCCTGGCTCCGGCAGAATTCGCCGGTCCACTGGTGTGAGCCCGAGGGCTTCCAGAACTTCTGGGCCATCACCCGCCACGCCGACATCATCGAGGTGTCCACCCAGCCCGAGGTGTTCAGCAACGAGGCCGACGGCATCGTGGTGCTCAGCGATCAACAGGTGGCCGACCAGAAGAACGGGCCGAGTGCCATCGCCAACATGCGGACCATCATCAGCATGGACCCCCCCGACCACCGGCTCTACCGCAAGGTGGCCAGCGGTTTCTTCACCCCTCGGGGCATCAGCCAGCTCGACCAGATCGTCCACGACAGTGCCCAGTCGCTGCTCGACAGCCTGGGCGACGAGGGCGAGTGCGATTTCGTGGACATCATCGCCCAGCGCCACCCCCTGCGGGTTTTGGCCACCATCTTGGGCATCGACCGCGACGACGAAGAGCAACTGCTGGTGCTGACCCAGCAGCTCTTGTCCGGCGACGATCCCGACTATCGGCGGGAGGCCGAGAGCCGCTACGAGGCCAGCCAACAGGTGGGCATGGAGTTCTACGCCATGTTCGACCGCATCATCAAGGATCGCCGCACCAACCCCACGGACGACTTGGCCTCGATGCTGGCCCACGCCCATCTCCCCACCGGAGAGCCGTTGGGCGAGATCGAGACGTTCGGCTACTACCTCATCGTGTTCGTGGCCGGCCACGACACCACCCGCAACGCCCTGTCGGGGGCCCTGGAGGCGTTTCTGGCCTACCCCGACCAGCTCCAGCGGCTGCGGGAGCACCCCGAACTCCTCAAGGATGCGGTGGAGGAGGTGGTCCGGTGGTCCACCCCCGTCAACTACATGAAGCGCACGGTGATGGCCGATGCCACCGTTGCTGGCCAGCCGGTCAAGGAGGGCGAGTTCCTGATGCTGCTCTACGCCTCGGGCAATCGGGACGAGGCGGTGTTCGACCGTCCCCACGACTTCGACATCGGTCGTCACCCCAACCGCCATCTGGGCTTCGGCTGGGCCGAGCACTACTGCCTGGGGGCTCACCTGGCTCGAGCCAGCACCCAGGCGCTCATCCAGCAGATGGCCGAGCGGGTCGTTGAAATCGAACCGGCCGGACCGGCCGTTCGCACCGAATCCAATCTCATCGTGGGGACCAAGCAACTGCCGGTGCGCTACAAGCTGCGCCCGGCGGCCTGACCCCGACCCCGACCCCCTCCCCGTCAACATGAGCACGAACCAAGACAACCCTGCCCACTACGACGCCGTGGTCATCGGTGCCGGTTTCGGCGGCATCTACATGCTCCACAAGCTCCGCCAACTCGGCTTGTCGGCCAGGGTCTACGAGACCGGCGACGACGTGGGCGGCACCTGGTACTGGAACCGCTATCCCGGGGCCCGCTGCGACGTGGAGAGCCTGGAGTACTGCTACAGCTTCGACCCCGAGCTGGAGCAGGAGTGGGAGTGGACCGAACGCTATCCCGCCCAGCCCGAGATCCTCCGCTACGCCCAGCACGTGGCCGAGCGGTTCGATCTCTATCGGGACATCCAGTTCAACACCAAGGTCACCAAGGCGGTCTTCGACGAAGAAAGCGGTCGCTGGCACGTGAGCAGCGCCCCGGCGGTGGACCACCTGGATCACAACCACGCCCCCGCCGGTCCCGACGCCGACGAGGTGACCGCCGAGTACCTCATCTCGGCGGTGGGCTGCTTGTCGTCGTCCAACGTTCCCGACATCGACGGCACCGACACCTTCGCCGGGGAGATGTGCCACACCGGTCGCTACCCCAAAGAGGGCATCGACTTCACCGGCAAGCGGGTCGGGGTGATCGGCACCGGCTCGTCGGGCATCCAGGCCATCCCCGTCATCGCCGAGACGGCCGGGCACCTCACCGTGTTCCAGCGCACACCCCAATTCGCCATCCCGGCCCGCAACCACCCCCTCGACCCCGAGGAGCAGGCCGAGGTGAAGGCCGAGTACCACAAGCTGCGGGAACAGAACAAGACCCAACAGGGCGCCCTCGGGGCTCGCTTCGACTGGAACGAGGGCTCGGTGCTCGACGTGGAGGTCGAGGAGGCCTTCCGGGAGTTCGAGACTCGGTGGAAGTCCGGGGGTTTCGCCTTCCTGGGCGCCTACAGCGACATCGCCCGGACCCCGGAGGCCAACCACGTGGCGGCCGATTTCGTCAAGGCCAAGATCCGGGAGACGGTGACGGACCCCGAGGTGGCCGAGCGTCTCATCCCCTCCACCTACCTCGGCTGCAAACGGTTGGTGCTCGACACCGACTACTTCCAGACCTACAACCGCGACAACGTCACCCTGGTGGACATCAGCGAGAACACCATCGCCGAGATCACCCCCGGCGGCCTGCGGACCGCCGACGGCACCCACTACGACCTCGACGTCATCGTGTTCGCCACCGGCTACGACGCCATGACCGGTTCCCTGCTCCGCATCGACATCCGGGGCCGCGGCGGTCGTTCGCTGGCCGACCAGTGGTACGCCGGTCCCCGCACCTATCTGGGCCTGGGGGTGCCCGGCTTTCCCAACCTGTTCACCATCACCGGCCCGGGCAGCCCGTCGGTGTTGGCCAACATGATCGTGTGCATCGAGCAGCACGTGGACTGGATCGGCGACTGCATCGGTTACCTGCGGGCCCACGGCTACCGTGCCATCGAGGCCACCGAGGAGGCCACCGAGAGCTGGGTGGCCCACGTTAACTTCGTGGCTGACCAAACCCTCTACCCCACCTGCAACTCGTGGTACCTGGGGGCCAACATCCCCGGCAAGACCCGGGTCTTCATGCCCCTCCCCGGCTTCCCCCCCTATGCCGAGAAGTGCGACGAGGTGGCCGCCAACCACTACGAGGGCTTCGCCCTGACCCCCTGACCCCCGCCTCGGCTACCGATACACCCGATCCCGCTGAAGACTGTTGATGCAGCAAGCCGAGTACTGGCTAATGTCAGCGCTTGATGGCTGAACGCAACATCGGGCTCACATTGGCCGAATCCACCTCCTCTCCGGTGCCTCGGCCCTACGACCCCGATGCCCCCAATGTGGTGGTCATCGTGCTGGACGACCTGGGCTTTGCCCAACTGGGGTGTTACGGCTCCGACATCGACACCCCCAATCTGGACCGCCTGGCCGCCCGGGGTGTGCGGTTCACCAATTTCCACACCACCGCGGTGTGCTCGCCCACCCGAGCCTGTCTGCTCACCGGGCGGAACCATCACCGGGTGGGGGTGGGCATGCTCACCGACATGCCGATGAACTTCCCCGGCTACACCGGCCGGATCCCGTCGTCGGCCGGCACCCTGGCCCAGCATCTGCGGGCCGAGGGCTGGGCCACCTATGCGGTGGGCAAGTGGCACCTCACCCCCCGCGACCAGCGGGCCACCGGGCCTTACCACACCTGGCCCACCGGGGTGGGCTTCGACCACTACTACGGGTTCCTCAACGGGGAGACCAACCAGTGGACTCCCCAACTCATCCGGGACCAAACCTACATCGAGCCTCCCACCACCCCCGAAGAGGGCTACCACCTCGACGCCGACCTGGCCGACCAGGCCATCGGCTACCTCCGTGACCTGCGCTTGGCCGACCCCGAACGCCCGTTCCTGCTGTGGTACGCCACCGGTACCCCCCACGCCCCCCACCAGGCGCCGCCCGAGTGGATCGACCGCTACGCCGGACGATTCGACAGCGGCTGGGACACCTGGCGGGAGGAGGCCTTGGCCCGCCAGAAGCAGCTCGGTGTGTTGCCGGGGGATGTCCCGCTGTCGGAGCGACCGGCATGGGTGGAGCCCTGGGACGAGATCGACCCCGACCGCCGGCGGCTGTACGCCCGCATGATGGAGGTGTACGCCGGGTTCCTGAGTCACGCCGATCATCACATCGGACGAGTGCTGGATTTCCTGGAGGACACCGGCGACGCCGACAACACGGTGGTGGCGCTCATCTCCGACAACGGCACGTCGGCCGAGGGGGGTCCCAACGGCAGTTGGAACCAGATCCGCCACTACATCAGCGACGAGGCGGACGACCTCGAACTGGAGTTGGCCCACTACGACGACCTCGGCGGATTCCGCTCCTCCGGGCACTACCCCTGGGGGTGGGCGCTGGCGGGCAACACTCCCTTCCGCCGGTGGAAGCGGTACACCTTCGAAGGGGGCGTGCGCGATCCCCTCATCGTCTCCTGGCCTCGCGGACTGGCCGCACGGGGAGAGGTACGCCACCAGTACTGCCACGTCACCGACGTGATGCCCACCATCCTGGAGTTGGCCGGCGTTTCGCCCCCGGACATGCTCGGCGGCGTGGAGCAGATGTCGTTCGACGGGGCCAGCCTGCGGTTGGTGCTCGACGATGCCGACGCCCCCGACCACCGCACCACCCAGTACTACGAGTGCTGGGGCAGCCGGGCCATGTACCACCAGGGGTGGAAGGCGGTCACCAACCACGTCAACCAGCTCACCGCCGCCGAGCGGGACGCCATCGTGGGCAGCCACGAGTTCGCCCACGACCAGTGGGAGTTGTTCGACACGGTGGCCGACCCCACCGAATCGCACGATCTCGCTGCCCGCCATCCCGAGAAGCTGGCCGAACTGGTCGAGCTGTGGGACGCCGAAGCCGACCGCAACGGGGTGTTGCCGCTGGACGACTCATCGGTGAACCGCATCGCCCACCTGTACGCCCCGTGGATGTCGATGCGGAGCCGTTACGACCTGGTGCCCGGCGACAAGTTGCACGAGGCCTCGGGACCGCTGCAGTTCGGGGGCTACCGGGCGGTGGCCGCCTTTCCCGACGGTGTGCCCGAGGGGGCCTCGGGGGTGATTTGCGAGCAAGGCGACTGGATCTCCGGTTGGGCGCTGTTTCTGGACTCCGGGGAGTTGCGCTGGGTGGCCGTGGTCCACGGTCGGGAGCACCGGGTGGCGGCCGCCGTGCCGGCGGGAGCCTGCTTCGTGGGGGCCGTGGTGGAACCCACCGAAGGGGGCCGGTTCGCCGTCACCCTCACCGCGGACGACGTCCCCGTCGGCCAAAGCCCAGAGCCCGTGCCCCTGCCCACCAACTGGGCCCCCGACGGTGCTTTTCTCACCGTCGGGTACGGTCGGCCGTTCCCGGTGTGCGACGACTACCAGCCGCCCGCGCCGGCACCGGCGGCCATGGCGTCGCTCGTCATCGAGACCGGCACCCCGCCCCCGTTCGACTTCGACGCCGAGATGGCCCACGCCATGCGCCACCAGTAGCCATGGGTCGGAGGTTGTTCTCGCACACTGGACTCCGGGCTCCGGCCCGGCCCCGGGGCCGCTGACCGTGTACCCGTCGAGGCGTTTCGGCTACTCCGACGATCCCTGGTTCCGCATCGGGGGCTTCGCCGTGTCCACCACCGCTTTCGTGGTGGGGCTCGGCGTCCTCTCGATGATCATCTGGGGAATCGAGGGCCGCTACGGACCCATCTTTCAGCACCTGGCGCTGGTGTCGGAGAACTTCGAGTTCGGCAGCGTCCTGGAGGGGGAGATCTGGCGGCTGGTCACCTGGCCCATCCCCAATGAACCCACCTTCTGGACGATCATCTTGTTCGCCATCTTCTACATGCTCGGATCACAGTTGGAGATGCTGTTGGGCCGGGTGCGGTTCGCGTGGTTCTTGGTGCTGCTCACCGTCATTCCCGCCGCCATGGTCACCGGCTTGGAAGCGGTGGCGGGCATCACCGGAGGGGCTGCCGGCCTGCGCTTGGTGGAGGTCGGGGTGTTGGTGGCCTTCGCCGCCCAGTACGCCCACGCCCGATTCTGGCCCGGCATCCCCGGCTGGGTCATCGCCGTGGTCATCGTGGGCCTCGATGCCCTCCAGGCCCTCAGCACCCGCGACGAGTACGAACTGGTGCTATTGGCCTGCACGGTGGCCGTGGCCCTGCTCGGCATCCGGGCCTTCGGCTTCGCCGTCGAGCAGACCTGGATCCCCAAGCTCACCCTGTCGTCCGACCCATCCCGGTCGTCTACCGGCCCCCGGGGCGCCAGGGCGGATCGCCGGTCCCGCCGCGGCGGCCATTTGCGAGCGGTCCCGCCGCCGAACGACGAGGTCAGCCCCGAGATCGACGCTCTCCTCGACCAAGTTGCCGGCCAAGGCCTGGACAGCCTCTCCCGCAAGCAGCGCAAACAACTCGAAGCCCACGCCCGCCGCCTCCGCAAGCGCCGCTGAACCGGCCGACCCTGCCGGCAAAGAGCCTGCCTGAGGTGCCTCTAGCGTTCGGCCTCCATGCACATTAGGGTAGGGCGAGCGGCTGGCTGGCACGCGCCGAGGCGTGCCAAGCGTAATGCCAATTGGAGGGATATCAATGAGAGAGCGAAACCTCTGGAGCGTTCTGTTTGCCATCTTTGTGGTCTTCGGTCTGGTCGTCGCCGCCTGCGGCAATGACGACGACGATGCGACACCCGCCGACACTCCGTCAACAGAGACGCCGAGTGACTCGTCGGAGCCGTCTGATTCGGGCGAACCGGCTGATTCCGGTGAGCCCGCCGATACCGGCGAACCATCTGACCCAGGAGAGGGCGAACCGATGGCCTTGCCCGGTGAGGGTGTGTCGGTGTCGATGGCTCGGGCGAATTGGTCGACGGGTTACATGCAGGCGGCGATTTACGAGGCGTTGTTGTCGGAGTTGGGGTATGAGGTGAGCAATCCCGCGGAGGCGGAGTTGGCGCCGGCGACGTTCTATCCGGCCTTGGGAGAGGGTGAGTACGACCTTTGGGTGAATGGTTGGTTCCCGATCCACGACACGTTCTTGGACGGTGATGTGGGTCAGGTTGCTCAGCCGATCGGCAACGAGATCACTGCGGGTGGTCTGCAGGGGTTCATCGTGGACATCGCCACCGCGGAGGCCAACGGGATCACGATGTTGGACGACATCGGCAACAACCCGGAGATTGCGGCGTTGTTCGACGTCGATGGGAACGGCAAGGCCGACTTGATGGGCTGCAACGACGGTTGGGGTTGCCAGGTTGTGATCAACGACACGATTGCCCGCAACGGTTGGGAGGACACCATTGAGCAGGTGTCGGCCGAGCACGCGGCGTTGTTCGCCGATTCGGTTGGCCGGTATCAGCGGGGCGAGCCGATTCTGCAGTATGTGTGGACTCCGGGTGCGTTCACGGCTCAGTTGGTGCCGGGGATCGATGTGATCTGGGTGTCGGTGGGTGATCCGATGCCTGATCAGATTGGTGCGGCGGCGTTGCCCGCCGAGCAGTGCCCGGGTCAGCCGTGCGAGATGGGATTCGTGGCCGCCGACATCCGGGTGGTGGCCCGCAACGAGTTCCTGAGCGCCAATCCGGCGGCGGCGAGGCTGTTGGAGTTGGTCACCATCCCGGTGGTGGACGTGGCGTTGCAGAATCTGGACTACGACGCCGGGGCCAACACCGAAGACGATGTGAGGGCTGCGGCTGCTGACTGGATCTCAGCCAACCGGGCCACTGTGGACGACTGGCTCAACCAAGCCCGCAACGCCTCCGGCTTCACCCCGGCACCTGCACCGGAGCCGGTGAGCGATACCCCCGGTGAGGGTGTGTCGGTGTCGATGGCTCGGGCGAATTGGTCGACGGGTTACATGCAGGCGGCGATTTACGAGGCGTTGTTGTCGGAGTTGGGGTATGAGGTGAGCAATCCCGCGGAGGCGGAGTTGGCGCCGGCGACGTTCTATCCGGCCTTGGGAGAGGGTGAGTACGACCTTTGGGTGAATGGTTGGTTCCCGATCCACGACACGTTCTTGGACGGTGATGTGGGTCAGGTTGCTCAGCCGATCGGCAACGAGATCACTGCGGGTGGTCTGCAGGGGTTCATCGTGGACATCGCCACCGCGGAGGCCAACGGGATCACGATGTTGGACGACATCGGCAACAACCCGGAGATTGCGGCGTTGTTCGACGTCGATGGGAACGGCAAGGCCGACTTGATGGGCTGCAACGACGGTTGGGGTTGCCAGGTTGTGATCAACGACACGATTGCCCGCAACGGTTGGGAGGACACCATTGAGCAGGTGTCGGCCGAGCACGCGGCGTTGTTCGCCGATTCGGTTGGCCGGTATCAGCGGGGCGAGCCGATTCTGCAGTATGTGTGGACTCCGGGTGCGTTCACGGCTCAGTTGGTGCCGGGGATCGATGTGATCTGGGTGTCGGTGGGTGATCCGATGCCTGATCAGATTGGTGCGGCGGCGTTGCCCGCCGAGCAGTGCCCGGGTCAGCCGTGCGAGATGGGATTCGTGGCCGCCGACATCCGGGTGGTGGCCCGCAACGAGTTCCTGAGCGCCAATCCGGCGGCGGCGAGGCTGTTGGAGTTGGTCACCATCCCGGTGGTGGACGTGGCGTTGCAGAATCTGGACTACGACGCCGGGGCCAACACCGAAGACGATGTGAGGGCTGCGGCTGCTGACTGGATCTCAGCCAACCGGGCCACTGTGGACGACTGGCTCAACCAAGCCCGCAACGCCTCGTAGGGTCGAGGTCCGGTTCCATACCCATGCGCAAAGTGAATGGCCCGGCAGCATGGCTGCCGGGCCGTTCCTGTGCGGGTGAATCCATTGAGAACGGCCACGCCTATCAGTTCCAGATCCAGTCGGGTGAATTTGGAGCCAGAGGTGACATGAACTTCGCGTGACAGGCAAGGACGACATGACCACCAGCATCAAACTGAGCAACGTTTACAAGATATTCGGGGCCCGTCCCAAGGGGCGGGCACTGACCATGGCCAAGACCGGAGTCGGAAAAGATGACGTGCAATTGGCCACCGATCATGTCATCGGTCTGCATGATGTGAGTTTCGAGGTAGCCGACGGAGAGGTCTTTGTCATCATGGGTTTGTCGGGATCCGGCAAATCCACCGCAGTCCGTTGCGTCAATCGACTTCATGAGGTCACCGATGGATCGGTGATGGTGGACGGCGTGGAAGTAACGGAGCTGAAGAAAAAGGAGTTGGAGGCATTCCGGCGGGACAAGATCGGTATGGTCTTCCAACACTTCGCCCTCTTTCCTCACTGCACAGTGGTGGACAACGTGTCCTACGGCCTCAAGGTGCGGGGGATCACCACCGGAGAACGTCGCAAGCGGGCCTATGAGGCCCTGGAGATGGTTGGCTTGGAACGCTACGGTCAGTCGTATCCGCGGCAGCTCTCCGGAGGTATGCAGCAACGGGTGGGCTTGGCAAGAGCATTGGCTGCCGATCTGGACATCCTGCTTATGGACGAGGCATTCAGTGCTCTGGATCCGCTCATTAGGCGCCAGATGCAAGACGAGTTGTTGTCCATGCAAGACGAGATCCTCCACAAGACCATCCTGTTCATCACCCATGACCTCAACGAAGCCCTCCGCGTGGGAGATCGTGTGTGCATCATGAAGGATGGTGCCGTAGTGCAGATCGGTACACCCGAGGAAATCCTTCGTGACCCATCCTCGGCATATGTGGCCGAATTTGTCAAGGACGTGGATCAGGGCAGGGTTCTGCACGTAGGGGCGGTTATGGTCCCACCCAGGCCCATTCGTGTGTCAACACCGGTGAGTGGCGTGCAGGCAGAGATTGGTGCGGGTGAGTTTCGATTCTGTATTGATGCCGGTGATCATCCGGTGGGACTGGTGTCCTCCGAGCAATTGGGGCTTGTGGTCCAACAACCAGTGGAGTCAGTGATGAGCACCGACATCTGCACCGTGGCGGAAGGCACCCCACTGGTTGACATCTACGAGATCATTTCTACTGGGCAACCCGTTGCCGTGGTGGACGACAGAGGCCGACTCATTGGTCAGGTCAACGCCCTTGACCTGTTGGCTGAGTTGGGGGAAATTGAATCCAAGGCCTCCCAGATACAGGCTGCGGAAGCGAGCTCGGTAGGAGGGAGGTCATGACCGGCCTATTGGCCACCTCCTGGTATGAAGAGAAGTGGCTGAACAATTGGGAGATTCCGTTCGGCAAGTGGGTTGAGGAGGCCATCAATTGGCTCAACGTCGAAGCTGAGCTTTTCTTCGCCATCATCAAATGGCCATTTGAGCATCTTCTTGATCTGATCACCAACGATGTCCTGTTGCAGATCCCCTGGCCCTTCATGCTGCTGCTGTTCATTGTGGTCGGTACCTTGACTCGAGAGTTCAAAGTAGGTGTAGCTGCCGCTGCGGGCATCCTGTTGAGTGGGGTGCTTGGACCGGACTATTGGCGTTTTACCATGCAGACAATCGGCATCATCTTGGTGTCGGTGATCATCTGTGTGATTGTTGGATTGCCTTACGGTGTACTGTGTGCTCGAAGCAACCGGGTGTGGAACCTCACCCGGCCGGTGCTGGACGGGATGCAGTTGATCCATCCATTCACGTACCTCATTCCGATCATCTTCTTTTTCGGAACTGGTCCGGTTGGGGGCACGGTTGCCACTATGGTGTTCGCTCTCCCACCGATGATTCGGCTGACCTATCTGGGGATTCGCCAAGTGCCGGAAGACGTGGTTGAGGCGGCCAGGTCGTATGGGGCCAGTGGTCTTCGGGTACTCACCGATGTACAGCTTCCCCTGGCTCGTCCCGCCATCATGACCGGCATCAATCAAACACTGCTGCTCTCCCTTTCCATGGTTGGTATCATCGCCGTGATCGCAGGCGGGGGTCTTGGGCAGCTTGTGCTGCGGGGAATCAACACGTTTGACGCCGCGCTGGGGGCGTCATCTGGGTTGGCGCTGTATCTGGTGGGTGTGGCCATGGATCGGCTCAGCCAACCCGACCCCAAGGACAATCGAGCACTGATTCGACGGATGAGTGCCGCGATGCGTGGGGTCTACACTGTGCCCCCACCGCTTTCCGGGGAAGCGACCGGGGAGCCCGTGGAGCCTGTTGTGGTTGAGTCGCCGGGCTTCAAGAGCCCGGCGATCGCTGCTCGCTCTCTTGCAGGGGCGGCTCTTGGGATTGTGGGTGGGCTGTTGGTGGTGAGCAGCATGTTCTTTTCGTGGGTTGATGGGGCCGGTCGGCTGAGCGGATTTGCTCGGTTGGGGGGCCAGGCACCAGAGAGCTTTTCTGACCTCGATGCTGACCAACTAGATGAACTCAAGTCCCTGTGCCGACCGGAGGCCCGAAGTGCGGGGTGTTGGTATGACGACCGACTGCTGGATGGCTCGTTCAACGGCTACGAAGCCTCCGGTGGAAGTTGGTTCGGCATCTTCGTGTTCGCCCTTGGAGTGGCTGCTGTACTGGCGTCGGCCCTGGTTCTGGCCGGCAGTCGGGACAGATGGCTTCGTTGGCTGAGCGCGCCACTGGGTCAAGTGGTGTCCGGCGGGGCCGTCGTGGCCACCGTCGTCTTGTTCCTGCTGACCACCCCTCCCAAGATCTCAATCACCACAGAGGCCGGTCCGGAGTTGGTTTCGGTGGCTACCAACCATGGCGTCGGGATCTGGATCGCGCTGGGTGGTGGGCTCCTCCTCTTCTTCAGCGGTTTGCTCGCCCACGGAATGGGATTCGATCGTCGGTACGGGAACTACCGAGCCGGGCCTGCTTTGCTTTCCCTCGTCGCCATCGGATTGCTGGTGATGGCTGCCTTCTCCAACTGGATCAATGACGAACGGCCTGGCGCACTGACCCCGCAGCAGGAACAGATGGTGGCGGAGGAACGGGCCAATCCAAGTGCTGAGTCGGCCTCCATTGTCGCTCAAATCATCGGTCAGGCCCGCGGTGGCCCGAAGCACTATTCCGGCTTCGATGAACTCGGACCAGGGTTCGGCCGAGGGATGGTGGTTCTCTCTGTGATCATCGGGGTTGTGGTGCTGTTCATGTATCTGTTGCCGTGGGCCATAGCATTGTTCGATGCCATGTTGCTGGCCCTGGGCTTGGCCGCGCTGCTCAGCGTGGGAGCCTGGGTACTGGGGTTCCTGCGAGTGGCTGACAACGGTATCTACACCGGATTCGGTGCCCTTCCCGCGCTCGCCGGTGGAGCACTGATCGTGGCGACGGTCATTGGTCGCATGTATCAGCGCTACCTGGACGACCGCGAGGCCGCCGACGCCGCCATCGTGGTGTAGACAGGTAAGGGCCGACGCCATTCGCAATTGGTTTATCTGAGCCCCGGTGGAGTCTGGTATCGGCTGAAACGCGAGGCGGCGCGTACGGTGGGGGGGTGCGGGGGCGTCATTGGGGGGTGTTTTGGGCGTGCATGGGGGCGGTGTTCCTGGTCACCATGGACGCCACCCTGCAGCCGCTGGCTTTGGCCGGCATCAGGGAGGACTTCGGGGCCGGGCTCACCTCGACGGCGTGGGTGCTCAGCGCCTACGCCATATCGTTGGCTGCGTTCGTGGTGGCGGCCGGGCGGATCGCCGACCGGTCGGGTCGCAAGCGGGCCTTTCTGCTCGGCCTGGCCCTGTTCGTCACAGGGGCGGTGGGTGGGTGGTGGGCCCCGGAGTTGTGGGTGCTGGTGTTGTGCCGGGCCGTTCAGGGGGCGGGATCGGCCTTTGTGATGCCCGCGTCCATCGGTCTGATTCTGGCGGTGTGGCCGGAAAGCGATCAGACCAGGGCGATCACCAGTTGGACGGCGGTCGGTGGTGTGGCCGGGGCGCTGGCCCCGCTGGTGGGGGGCGGGCTGATCGACGTCTGGGGGTGGCGGGCGGCCTACGTGTTGAGCGTGATCATCGGGGTGCCGTCGTTTCTTCTCGCTCGGGCTCTGCTGACCGACACCGAGCACAAGGCCGCCTCCCGCTTCCCCGATTTGGTGGGCGCCGCCTTGGTGGCTGCCGGCCTGGGCATGGTGACCCTCAGCCTGGTGCAGGGCCGCACCTGGGGTTGGGGCGATCGCCGGATCGTCGCTGCCTTCGCTTTGGCCGTGGTGTTGGTGCCGCTGATCCGGCTGCGCATCCGGGGGCATCCGGCCCCCATCGTCGACCCCCGCCTGCTGGGACTGCGGAACTTCCGGTGGGCGCTGTTCATCGCCGTAGCCATCCCCGGCTTTCTGTTCCCCTACTTCGTGATGATGGTGCAATTCCTGGAGTTGGTGTGGGACTACCGGCCCCTGCAAGCGGGATTCGCCCTCTTGCCGTTCCCGGCGGCCGCGGTGGTGGCCAGCGCGCTGGCCGGCCAGTTCAGCCGTCGCTTGGATGAGCGCACCATCACCGTGGCCGCCATGAGCATGACCACGGCGGCGGTGGTGTGGTTGCGGCTGGTGCCCGACTCCGACCCGGCCTACTGGTCGGAGATGTTCGTGCCCATCCTGTTGGGCGGGATCGGGGGCTGGGGCATGGGGTTGCCCATGATCAACGCCATCGGAGCCCGCGACCTGGACAACGAAACCTACAGCCTGGGTATGGGGGTGTTGTCCACCGCCCGCCAGGTCGGGGCCCTGATGGGACTGGCCATGGCCTTCGGTTTACTGGGCAACGTGGAGGAGGCGGAGCTTTTCGGCCGCTTCCACCAGGTGTGGACCGTGCTGGTGGTACTGTCCGTCCTGGGCGTGGCCGTTGCGCTGCTGATCCCCCGACGAGCCCGGACGCAACCGAGCGCCAGGATGTAGTCTGGTGCTCGGATTCCGACAAGGGAGGACAGCCATGAACTATCCGGCAACGCTTTCGCTCGACGCCCCGCTCAAGGTGGGCCGGTGGCGGGTGATCGGCAACCTCATCTTGGCCATCCCCCACCTCATCCTCGTCTACGTGTTGTTGCTTGTCTCCTACGTCGTGGAGCTGTTCTCGTGGTTGGCCATCGTGTTCACCGGGCGGTTGCCCGCCGGTCTGGCCGACGTGAGTTGCATGATGATCCGCTATTACGCCCGAACGTCGGTGTACGTGGGCTTCATGCGGACGTCCTACCCGCCGTTTGATTTCAGCACCACACCGGAGGACAACGGGGCCGATCCGGAAGTGACGGTGAGCTTCGCCCCCGAACTGGACGGCCGCAGCCGCTTGAGCGTGCTCTTCCGGTTCATCCTCATCATCCCTGTGATGATCGCGGCCCTCTTCTGGATGCTCCTGGGGTTGTTGGCCTCCGTCGCCGGCTTCTTTGCCGTGTTGGTGCTCGGGCGGTGGCCGGAGGGCCTTCGCAACTTCTTGGTGGGAGTGAACCGTTTCCATGTTCGGGCCAACGCCTACTGGGCCCTGCTCACCGACCATTACCCCCCACTGGGCATCAGCGAGTAGCCCCCAACCGAAACACCCCCCGGCCCCACTTCGCGAACCACCCAAGTCTCAACGAGCGAGCCACCACCGGCTCAGCCCTGGGGAGATGAGGCTGGGTTGGGGCGGGTACGGTGGCGGGGACGTGGTGGACGGGCGGTTGGAGCGAGGGTGAGGATTCGCAAGCAGCATCGCAAGCAGCAGGACAACGGGTACCGGTTGGTGTCCGCCGACTCGCATGTGAACGAGCCACCCGATCTGTGGACCAGCCGGTTGCCCTCCCGGTACCAGGGCCGTGCGCCGCGCATGGAGCAATTCGAGCAGGGCGACGCCTGGGTCTTGGAGGGGGCCCACGATCCCATCAACTTCGGGGGCAACTGCTCCGCCGGACTACCGGTGGACCAACGCTCCGGCTGGGTCCGCTGGGACGACGTGCGGCCCGGCGGCTACGACCCGGCGGCCCGCCTGGGTGAGCAGGACCAGGACGGCGTGGACCTGGAAGTCCTCTACCCCACCCCCCGAATCGCCAACCAATTGACATGGCACCGCGACGACGCCCAGTTCCATGTGGCCTGCGTACAGGCCTACAACGACTGGTTGGGCGAGTTCTGCGCTCACGACCCCGATCGCCTGTGGGGGGTGGCCATCCTCCCCAACGTGGGCGCGGCCGCCGCCGTGGACGAGCTGCAGCGGGCCGCCGCGCAGCCGGGCATCCGGGGGGTGATGATCGGGCGTTGGCCCAGCGGCGACGAGGTGCTCACCCCCGCCGACGACCCGGTGTTCGCCGCTGCGTCCGAGGCCGGGCTGCCGCTGTCCATCCACGTGGGCTTCGCCACCCACGCCCAGGGGGATGTGGCCAAGATGAAGCTCACCGGGTCGATGCGGTTCTTCGACATGCCGGTGCGCATCACCCAACTCATCGAAGGGGGCGTGTTCGACCGCTTCCCCCGACTCCAGTTTCTGGCGGTGGAGACCGACTGCTCCTGGTTCCCCTATCTGAAGGAGCAAATGGACGACCGCTTCGGTCGGGCCAACCCCGCCACCCGAGCCCCCATCCAGCGCTCACCGGGGGAGTACTTCGACACCAACATCGCCTCCACCTTCATCACCGATCGGTACGGCATCGCCAACCGCCACCACATCGGCGTGGCCCGGATGATGTGGTCCAGCGACTTCCCCCACGGCGGGTCCGACTGGCCCCACTCCCAAGAGACCATCAAGAGCCACTTCGCCGGGGTACCCACCGATGAGCGCCACGCCATCCTGGCCGGCAACGCCGTTCGCATCTACCAGGGAGCAAGCCCATGAAGCTCGGCGACATCACCGCCCCGGAGCACCAGGCCAACGGCAAACCGCTGGACGGCATCCGCATCCTGGCCATCGAGCAGATGCAGTCGCTGCCCTACGGCACCCAGCTCCTGGCCCGAATGGGGGCAGAGGTGGTGAAGATCGAGCACCCGGTGCGCGGCGATCTGGGCCGGGGCTCGACCCCCGGAATCACCGACCCGCAAGGGCGACCGGTGGGGGGCACCTATCTGCGGAACAACCTCAACAAGCGCTCGGTGGGCATGGATCTCAAGAACCCGGCGGCCATCGACCTCATTCGCCGGATGGTGCCCCGCTTCGACGTGCTGGCCGAGAACCTCAAGCCCGGTACTTTGGCCAAGGCCGGGCTGGGCTACGAGGACCTGGCGCAACTCCACCCCGGCCTCATCTACCTCTCGGTGTCGGGGTTCGGAAACCTCGGGCAGTCGCCCTACGGCCACTGGCCCGCCTACGCCCCCATCGCCGAGGCCATGGGGGGCCTGTACGCCATCAACCGGGCCGAGGGCGAAGACGTGACCGTGTCCCCGGTGGGTGCGCTGGGCGACACCGGCTCGGGGCTGTTCGCCGTCATCGGCGTGCTCATGGCCCTGCGCCAACGGGAGCGACACGGCCACGGCCAGTACGTGGACATTTCCATGTTCGACGCCATGGTGGCCTTCGGCGACATGGTGCCCAACTACTGGTCGTTGGGTACCGACCCCCGAATACCCACGTCGATCATCAACGACGGCTTCCCCATTGATTCGGGGGAGCTGGTCATCCAGATCGGCCGGGAGCACCAATTCGAGCGACTGTGCCACCTCATCGGCCGTCCCGAATGGCTGACCGACGACCGATTTTCCACCCGCCAGGGGTGGCGAGACCACCTGGGGGAAATCCGGTCGGCGCTGCGGGCCTGGGCTGGCGACCGCACCACCATTCAGGCCGCCGACGACCTGGCCGCCGCGGGCATCGCTGCCGCCCCGGTGTTCGAGGCCGCCGACGTGATCGACGATCCCCACGTGGCCGCCCGCCACATGCTGGTGGAGATCCCCCGGCCCGACGCCGACACCTCGGTGCTGACCCCCGGCAACCCGGTCAAGCTGTCGTCGGTCAGCGAAGGGCCCGAAACCCGCCCGCCGTGGCTGGGCGAGCACACCGACGAGGTGCTGGCCGAAGAACTCGGGCTGGACCCCGATGAACTGGCCCAACTGCGAACCGACGGGGTGGTCGGCTGATGGCGGCGCATCCGCTCCCCGCCGGCCAACCCATCGGCTGATGGCGCCCCGCCAACTTCTCGCTGACGACCCCATCGGCTGATGGCGGCCCACCTGCTTCGCTATGACGGCCGGACCGCGGTGGTGACCGGGGCCGGTCAGGGGTTGGGTGCGGCCTACGCCCGGCTGTTGGCCGAACGGGGTGCCCAGGTGGTGGTCAACGACATCAACGCCGACCTGGCCGCCTCGGTGGCCGACGAGATCACCGCCGCCGGTGGCATTGCGGTGGCCGACGACCACAGCGTGGCCACCGCCGAGGGCGGGGTGGCCTTGGCCGATACCGCTCGCCAGGCCTTCGGCGGGGTCCAGATGGTGATCAACAACGCCGGGGTGAATCGAGCCGCCGAGTTCGGAACGCTGAACCCGGAGTCCGGCCCGAACCTGTTCAACGAGATGATCGCCCTGCACCTGATGGGACCGTGCCACGTGCTGTGGCCGCTGTGGCCCGACATGGTGGCCCAGGGCTATGGCCGGGTGGTGAATGTGTCGTCCGGCGCGGTGTGGGGACTGCGGGGCCAAACCGCCTACGCCGCCGCCAAGGCCGGGGTGATGGGGCTCACCCGGTCATTGGCCAGGGAGGGCCGCCGCCACGGGGTGCTGGTCAACTGCGTTCTGCCCTGGGCGGTGACCGGCCCCAGCCCCGACCGCTCCGACGACGAGTTCGGCGCCGTCATCGAGGCCCACATGCGGCCCGACAAGGTGGCCCCCGCGGTGGTGTGGCTGGCCCACCAGGACTGTGCGGCCACCGGCGAGTGCTTCACCGTGGACGGTGGTCGTATGGCCCGCCTGGGCTGGGTGGCCGGTGCGGGGCACACCGACCTGGATCCCACCCCCGAGTCGTACCGGGACCACTGGGATCAGATCATGGACCTGAGCGAATTCACCGTCCCCACATCCACCGCCGACCACATGCGCCACACCGTCATGCCCCACTTTCCCGGGGGCAACCCACCCCAATAGTCACCCAATCGAGAACCAAACTTGGTCGGGCAGGCGGGATTTGAACCCACGACCTCTTCGTCCCGAACGAAGCGCGCTACCAAGCTGCGCCACTGCCCGTGGGGTCAATCCTAATGGTGCGTGACCCTTCTGGCTCAGCCCGATAACGCTTCCACCGCTCGCTGGAGCCCCACCACCTCCAACGGTTTCACCAGCCACCCGTCGGCGCGGGACTGCTGGGCCAGGTAGAGGTCGGCCTGGCGGTCGAGCAGCATCAGGATTCGCGTGTCCGGGGCCCGCCCCATCTCCGCTTCCATGCGCAGGTCCAAGCAGGTGGCCATGCCTCCCATGTTGCCGATCTGGAGGTCGCAGATGACCACATCGGGCTCTTGCTGTTGCACCGCGGCCAACACGTCCCGGCCGGCTCGGACGCGCGACACCTCGGTGGCGTCGCTTCCCAAGGCGGCGTCAACCGTGTGGTACACGGAGTCGCTGTCGGTGGCCAGCAGCACTCGGGTCACGGACCGATGGTAACCAAACCCCCCCGCGCCGGCCCACCGGAGAAGTCGGTTCGGCCAATGGCTCGGCCACCCCGCCGGGGTAGCATCTACACGAGCCAAGGGGAGGCGCTTTGCTCGAGATCGATGTGGAACATCTGGAAACCCACGCCGTGCTTCGCCCCCGAGGCGAGATCGACGCCTACACCGTGGCCCAGTTTCGGGAGCGGATCGGCGAGTTGGCCCTCGAACCCCGGTTGCTCATCGACCTGGGGTCGGTACCGTTCATGGACTCCGCCGGCTTGGGGGCCCTGATCGGGGGCATCCGACGGATTCGCGACTCCGACGGGGAGGTCGTGGTGGCCTGCGGCGAGGGGGCCTTGGCCCGGCTGTTGCACACCACCGGCTTCGATCGCATCGTCCCCGTGACCGAGACGTCCGAAGCAGCCCTGGCGTCGCTGCTCAGCACCGAATCGTCCGAAACCGCCTAGGCAAAGGTGCGAACCCCGCGATTGACGCTGGCCGCAGCCTGCCTCGCCGGAGGCGGTGTGCTGGCCACCCTGGGATGGGGGGGAATGGGTGCAGCGGCCGCCCTGCCTGGCGACGAGGCGGGCGCGGGGGTGGCCGTGGTGGTTGAGGTCACCGGGTTGATCGATCCGGTCATGGCCGAACTCATCGAGGATTCCCTGGCCGTGGCCACCGACGGCGGGGCCCGGCTCTTGGTGTTTCGGGTTGACGCCCAGCGCTCGGTGGTGTCCGATGCACGGCTCACCGAGCTGGCCCGGGCCATTGCCGATTCATCGGTGCCGGTGGCCGTGTGGGTCGGCCCCAACGGCGCGTCCTTGGAGGGCAAACCGGCCCAGCTCTTCGCCGTGGCCGACGCGGTCGGCATCGCCCCCGGCACGGGGGTGGGCAACCTGGGCCCCCCGCTGGCGTCGTTGAGCGGCGAACCGGTGGCGTGGGCCAACCAGGAACTCCTCCGGGACCGCAAGCTCGGGTGGCGCCAACTGATCTCCGAAGGGGTGGTGGCCTGCGACCGTCTGACGCTCGACGTCCTGGCCGACCGCTACGCCGAAGCCGGAATCCCGTTCGACCCCCAGCAGGTGCAGATCCCCCCCGACGAGGAGCAGTGCGTGGCCCCCCTCATCGGTGACTTCCTGGTGGACCTGGAGGAGTTCGGCTTCGTGGCGGACGTGGTCGAGGTGGACGGCCGCCCGAGGCTGTCCCCGGTGACGCAGGTGCAATTCCGGGGCCTGTCGCTGCTCGATCAACTGTTCCACACCGTGGCCAGCCCCCCGGTGGCCTACCTCCTGTTGACCATCGGCATGGGGCTCATGCTGTTCGAGTTCTACACCGCGGGGATCGGGGTGGCGGGCGTGGTCGGTGCCCTGCTGTTCATTCTGGCCGGCTACGGGCTCTCGGTGCTGCCCCACCACCCCTGGGCGCTGGCCCTTTTGGCCGGATCGATGGTGGCCTTCGGCATCGACATCCAAACCTCGGTGCCGCGCTTTTGGACCTCCGCCGGAATGGTCATGTTCGCCGCCGGTACCTGGTGGCTGTACGACGGCGTCTCCATGTCGTGGATCCCCATGGTGGTGATGACCGGAGCGGTGGCGGTGGCCATGTTCTCGGGCATGCCGTCGATGGTGCGCACCCGGTTCTCCACCCCCACCATTGGCCGGGACTGGATGATCGGGGAACTGGGTGAGGTGGTGGAGGACGTGGCCCCCGACGGGGTGGTTCGCATTCGGGGGGCGCTGTGGCGGGCTCGGGTGAATCGGGCGACGCCGGTGGTCGCCGGCGAACAGGTGAGAGTCGCGGAGATTGACGGCTTGTGGCTGGAAGTGGAGCCCACAGAAGGGGCGGCGCGCGATTACCGGGAGCGTCGTCGGTAGCTCGCCCCGTGGCCGAGAGCCCGGACAAGCCATCAGGATCGGCTAACCAACGGGAAATTCTGATCTTGTGCGCGGCCTACGGCGCCTATAAGGTCCGGCGAAAGGGGGTAGTCGGACGTGAGTGCAGTCACCAATGAGAGGGCCTGGCAAGTGAAGGCAGCCTGCCGGGGACCGCATGCGTCCGTCTTTTTCCCGCCTCCGTCGTTCGAGCGCAAGGACGAGAAACTGGAGAGGGAGACCCGGGCCAAGGCCATTTGCGGGGAATGCCACGTGATCGACGAGTGCCGCGACTACGCCCTGAGAATTCGCGAACAGCACGGCATCTGGGGCGGCCTCAACGAGTTGGAGCGCAAGGAAATACTCACCCAACGGCGCCACTGAGCGCGCCGCCCCGGTCGGCGCATCCCTCGACCGGGGCCTGCGTCCCCCACTACAGCCGGGGGCCGGCGATGCGCAGGTCACCTCTTCGTCGGGTCACGCCGTTGCCGTCCAACCAGGCCAACAGCGGCAGCGCGTACTTCCGGGTGGTCTGCAGGCGCTCCCGTACCTCGGCCACGGTCACCCCGTCGGGCTGGGCGGCCAGCATCTCGGCCAGCACCGAGCGGGCCGATTCCAACGCGGCCACCGCGAAGAACACCCCGTCCTGTTCGACGACCAACCCCCGCTTCACCAGTTCCCGAACCTCTTGGCGGCTCACCCCGGCCGCTTCGGGATCGGGCGGGGTGAACGGCGACGCCTCCAGGGCGGCGGTGTAACGGTGGTCGTCGAACGGATCCGACCGGCCCCGGGGCCGGGCCCGACCACCCTCGACGGTCACGTCGTCCAAGAGTCCCATCACCGCCCGTTCCCGCTCGTCGAGGCCGGCCAGATCCAGCCCCAGAGGGCCGGCCTCCTCCACCGCCCGGCGGATTCGGCTTCGGGTCCGTTCCAGGGCCGGGGGACTCACCACCCAAGGCCCGACATCGGGCTCCCGCCGATGTCCGGTGAGCAGGGCCAGCCGCTCGGCCTCCACCCACTCCCGCTCGGCGATCACCCGGTCGACCGATCCGTCGGGGCGGGCTCGGGATGCGGGGAGCACCGGGTCCACGTCGAGAACGGTGCCGCCCCCGATGGTCTCGGCCCGGCCGCTCTCGCGCACCACGAACCGGTCTCCCGGCAACAGCGGCAACCGGCGGGGGAGATGGAGGCGCACCAGGCCGGTCTCGCCCGGCGACAGCGTCTCGGGGCCGAGGATGCGCATGCGGGCGGGCAGCTCGCCGGTACCGGCATGGATGGCATGGGCCCCCCGGCGGGACACCTCGTGATCCAAGGTGGCCAACACGCTGAGGGAGGCGTCGAAGCGGTTGGTGAGATGCCATTGCCCGGCCCGGATGAGCACGTCGCCTCGGGCCACCTCCTGGTGGCCGACGCCCGACAGGTTGACCGCCACCCGGTTGCCCGGCCCGATCTTGGTGCGGGTGTCGTGGTGGCTCTGCAGGGCCCGGACCCGGACCGCCGCCCCCCGACCGTGGAGTTCCAACTCGTCGTCCACCCGAATCTGGCCGCCACCCAGGGTGCCGGTGACCACCGTGCCCGCTCCCCGGGCGGCGAAGGCCCGGTCGACCCAGAGCCGGGGTCGGCGGTGGTCGGCCGCCGGGGGGGTCCGATCCACCAGGTTGTCCAGTTCGGTCCGCAGTTCCTCCAGACCCCGACCGTCGATCACATCGGTGTCCACCACCGGTGCTTCGGCCAAGAAGGTTTGCTCCACCCGCTCCTCCACCTCCAGGCGGGCCAGCTCGGCGATGTCGGCATCGCACAGGCCCACCTTGGTCAGCGCCACCACCCCGTGGGACACCCCCAGCAGTTCCAGGATCCGCAGGTGCTCCTCCGACTGCGGCATCCACCCCTCGGTGGCGGCCACCACGAACAGACAGGCGTCCACCGCCCCGACTCCGGCCAGCATGTTGCGGATGAACCGCTCGTGACCGGGCACGTCGATGATCGACACCGCTCGCCCCGAAGGCAGCCGGGCCAAGCCGAAGCCCAGGTCGATGGTCAGGCCTCGGGCCTTCTCCTCGGCGAATCGATCAGGGTCCACCCCGGTGAGCGCCTCCACCAGGGTGGACTTGCCGTGGTCCACATGGCCGGCGGTGGAGATGGTGATGCTCATCGCAGCGCCGAAAGAGCGACGATCAGATGGCGGTCGTCGGCGGGGGCCACCGTTCGCAGGTCCAGCCACGTCCGGTGGTCGTTCACCCGGGCGATGACGGGCGGAGTGGCGCGGCGCAGCGCGGCGGCGTGGTCGCCGTCCAGCACCACCCCCCAGGAGTCGATCTCGACGCCGGGAAGGGTGCCGCCTCCGGGCACCGACGCCATGGCCGCGGTCTCACCCACCTGCGCCTCGGCGGCCAGGGTGCGAGCCCGCTGTTCCAGCCCGGCGGTGTCCTGCGACGCCATCCGCCAGAAGTCGATGGCCCGCCCGTCCCGCCGCAGGTAGGCCATGGCCACCTCCTGGAGGGCGTGCAGCACCAGGCCGCCCGGCCGCAACGCCCGGGCCAGGGGATGACGGGCGCACCGTTCCACCAGGTCGGCCCGGCCGGCGATGATGCCCGCCTGGGGACCGCCGAACAGCTTGTCGCCGGAGAACGTCACCAGCGCGGCCCCGTCGGCCAGGCACTGTCGGGCGGCGGGCTCGCCCGCCAGCCAGGCGGGGGGCCCGTCGTCCAGCCAGGGGCAGGCGGCGTCGATCAGGCCCGAGCCGATGTCGGCCACCACCGGAACGCCCAACGAAGCCAGGTCGCCCACGTCCACGTGCTCGGTGAACCCCACGATGCGGTAGTTGGACTGGTGGACCTTCAGGATGAGGGCGATGTCGTGGTGGGGGCGGTCCAAGGCGGCGGCAAAGTCGGACGCCCGGGTGCGGTTGGTGGTGCCCACCTCCACCAACCGGGCCCCCGACTGTTCCATCACCTCCGGCACCCGGAAGCCGCCGCCGATCTCCACCAGTTCCCCCCGCGACACCGCCGCGCCTCGGTCGGCGGCCAGCGCGGCCAGCACCAACAGCACCGCGGCGGCCCCGTTGTTCACCACGATGGCATCCTCGGCGTCGCACAGGCGGGCCAGCAGGGCCGCGGCGTGGGCGTGGCGGGAACCGCGCCGCCCCGACGACAGGTCCAACTCCAGATTGGTGTAGGAGGCGGCCAACTCGACGCCCAGCGGCGCCCGCCCCAGGTTGGTGTGCAGCAGCACCCCGGTGGCGTTCACCACCGGCTGCAGCAGCGTTCGGGCGGTGGTGAGGGCGTGGCGGCGGGCCCGATCGGCCACGTCGCTGCCATCGTCGTCGTTGCCGGCCCCAGCGGTACCGGCCACGTCATCGTCGGCTGAGCTCTCACCGATGCCCTCGGCGATGGCTGCCCGAGCGGCATCCACCAACAGGGGGTGGGGGAGACCGGTGTCGGCCAGCGACCGGGCCAGGGCGTCCACCGAAGGGGGTCTCACGCCGCCCAGCGTACGGCCCTCAGGGCCGACCGGTCATTCCTCGTCGGCCAGATCGGTGTCGTGAATGGTCCCCGGTGAGGACGGGTCGGAGCCGATATAGCGCACCCGATGGCGGAACCGGCGGATGAGGATGGGGCGGATGACCATTCTCGCCGGGGGAAACAGCAACAGCAGGCCCACTCCGTCGGTCACGAAGCCGGGGGTGAGCATCAGCGCCCCGGCCAGTAGCACCAGGGCGCCGTCCACCAGCTCCCGCCCCGGCATCTGACCGCCCTGCAGCCTGGATCGGACCCGCCAGAGCACCGCCAGCCCCTGCGCCTTCACCATCCAGGCCCCGACCACGCTGACCACGATCAACAAGCCGATCGTCTCCAGGGTGCCCAGGCTCCGGGCGGTCTCCACGATGACGTACAGCTCCACCAGCGGTACCGCGATGAACAACAGCACCAGCCACACCAACATGATGGCGTCCTATTGCTCGGAGGTCTTCAACACACCGGCGCCCCACACCACTAGGAGGCGGCCAGGTCCAGCTTGGCCAGGGCCTCCTCGGCGGCCTCGAAAATCCGGGCGGTGCAACCGGCCATGTCCACCGGCGGAACCTCCTCCACCAGCCGGTCGGTGATGGCTCGGAAGGCATCGGCGGCCGGCCCGGTGGTGAGGTCCAAGACCACGGGGGCCCCCTCGTCGCTGCCGGTGGCCACCGAACCGTCGATGGGCACCTGGCCCAGCAGCGGCACCCCCAGGTCGTCGGCCAACTCCTGGCCACCACCCTGGCCGAACACCTCGTAAACCTCCCCGTCGGGGGCGACAAAGGCGCTCATGTTCTCGATCACCCCGGCGATGCGGAGGTAGTTGGACCGCCCCATGGAGGCCACCCGGGCGGCCACCTTCTGGGCGCTGCGGGCCGGGGTGGTCACCACCACCATTTCGGCCTGGGGCAGCATCTTGGCAATGCCCATCTGGACGTCGCCGGTGCCCGGTGGCATATCGATCAACAGGTAGTCCACCTGGCCCCAGCGCACGTCCTCCAGAAAGTGCTGGACCGCCCGATTCAGGATGAGCCCCCGCCACATCAAGGCGGTCTCCTCCCGATCCACCAGGAACCCCATCGACACCACTTCCAGGGTGCCGTCGCCCACCGCTTTCTCCATGGGAACGATCTTCTTCTCGTCCTCGGCGCCGGCCAGGCGGCCCTCCACGCCCAGCATCCGGGGCACCGAATACCCCCAGATGTCGGCGTCCATCACCCCCACCCGCATCCCCCGCCGGGCCAACTCGGCGGCCAGATTGACCGTCACCGTGGACTTGCCCACGCCCCCCTTGCCCGACGCCACCATGACCACCTTGGTGGTGGCCGGTACCGCGGTGTCGGGCGCGTTCTGGGCCACGTTGAAACGGGCCTTGGCCATGGCGGCCGTCTTCTCCTCCTGGGTCAGTTCGCTCCAGTGGATCTTCACCTTCTCCACGCCGGGCAGCCCTCCCACCCGGCTGCGGACCTCCCGCTGAATCTGGGCCCGCAGAGGACAGCCGGAGGTGGTGAGGGCCACGGTCACCTCCACCAGTCCGTCGTCGTTCACCACCGCGCCCCGGGCCATGCCCAACTCCACGATGTCGGTGCCCAGTTCGGGGTCGATCACCCCGCGAAGCACCCCCATCACATCGTCTGTGGTGGGTCGGGCCGAGGCCGATTCCCCGTCGGCCGTCGAAGGTCGGGCCGGGGCCGTCTCATTGGTCACAAGTCAAGATGCTACCGCCTGGGGGCGGGGGTCACTACGGGGCGGCGGGGGGCGGCGGGTTCGGGTGTGTGGGCTGGGGTGTCCTGCCGTTAGACTGAGGGCGGTTTCATCCGGCTATCACACGAGCAGGGAGAGTTCCGTGATCACACTGACTGATGCGGCCACCAGTAAAGTAGGGGATCTGGTGCGCCAGGAGCAGGCTGACGACGAGGAGTTGGCCCTGCGGGTGGCGGTGCGGCCCGGCGGATGTTCCGGCTTCAGCTACGAGATGTACTTCGACGCCGACGTCGGCACCGAGGACCGCCAGGTCGCCTTCGGCGAAGTGAAGGTGGTGGTGGACTCCTCGAGCGCCGCCCTGCTGGAGGGCGCGGTGCTCGACTACAAGGACGGCCTGACCGACGCCGGATTCTCCATCACCAACCCCAACGCCGAGCGCACGTGCGGCTGCGGCCAGAGCTTTAGCTGAACGCCGACCCCGCCCCTTCGGGCACCGCCCCGCCTCCACCGGAGGCCGCCCGTTTGGAATCAACCTCCGATTTGTCCCCGGACGCGAGTTTGTCGTTCACCGTGGATGGTCGGGCCGTGACCGTTCCCGACGACGGCGCCTCGCTGATGGAGGTGCTGCGCGACCGGCTGGGCATCCGTTCGGTCAAAGACGGGTGCAGTCCTCAGGGCCAATGCGGCTGCTGCACCGTGTGGGTGGACAAAAAGCCCCGGGTGTCGTGTGTCACCCCCGCTCGGCGGGTTGCGGGCCGGGCGATCACCACTCTGGCCGGATTGCCGGAGCCCGTTCGCACCGCCTGGGGGGATGCCTTTACCGCCTCCGGGGCCAGCCAGTGCGGCTTCTGCACGCCGGGCATCATCATGCGCCTGGCCGCCGTGTCGGAACGGTCGACCGCTGACCGGGCCCGGTCCCCGGTGGGCTCGGCCCTGGCCGCGCACCTGTGCCGCTGCACCGGTTGGCAAACCATCGTGGAGGCCGCTGATTGCCTTGGCCGGCCTGGTCCCCCCCGGGACTGGGGGGCGGCCGCCCGGCGGGCCGAGATCGAAGGGGGCGCGCCCCAAGCGGTGGGTTCCGCGGTGGCGTTGGGCCGAGGCGGCTTTGCCGACGACACCGCCCCCGAGGGGGCCCTGGTGGCGCTGTCCGACGGGCGCGGCGGCTGGGCGGTGGGAGAAACGGTCAGTGAGGCTCGGGCCGCCGCCGGGCGGGTGCAGGGCCGACGCACGCCGGTGGCCGCCGCCCCGCCGCTGGAGTTTCCCGAGGGGGAGTGGGCGGTGCGGCTACGCACCTCGTGGGTGGAACCGGCCTACCTGGAGACCGACGCCTCGTGGTGCGTACCCGGTGGCGAGCCTGCCGGCCCGCTGGCCAACGGAGGGGCGTTCGGCGCCAAGGTCACCTCGCCCTTGCCCGGCGTGGCCCGACGGCTGGCCGATGAGCACGGTCGAACAGTGCGGGTGTTGTGGTCCCGCGAGGACGTTGTGCGCCATGGTCCCAAACGGCCGCCGGTGGCCATCGGCATCGCTGCCGACGGCCACGGCGTGATCCGGGTGGCCCGCACACCCGGGGTGGCCGAGGCCATCGGCCGAGTGGCCCCCGGCCTCGTCGTCCAGGAGGTGGATGTGGCCGGCCCTCCGACCTCGGTGTCGATCCGGGGGGCCGGTTGGGTGGAGGCCGTGGTGGCCCTGAGCGCGCTGGGCGACGACACGCAGCCGGTGACCGCGCCCGGCGGGGGCTCGGCGGTGGCCCGGTGGGGACCGGACGGTCTGGGCGTTCAGGTGTGGTGCGGTGACCCGCTCGACGACATCGTGGTGCGGTCCTACTGCATCGGCGCCGCCCACATGGCCTACGGCTGGGTGACCTCCGAAGCGCTCTCGGTCGATCTCGACGGCGAGATCGGCGATCTGACCATCCGGTCGTTCGGCGTGGTACCCGCCTCCCGGATGCCCCCGGTGACCGTGGCCATCCAGCCGTCCGATGGGCCGCCGGTGAACGGGTCCGATGCAGTGTTCGCCGCGGTGGCCGCGGCCACCTGGCGGGCGGCCGGGCACTGCCCCCAGTGGCCCACCGGCCCCATCGATCAGCTCGAGGCGTTGTCGGGAAGGTCGTAGAACAGCCGGTCGGTCACCTCCCGCACGGCCTGGCTGATGTCCCGGTAGTCAGCCTCCAGGTCCCTGTTGGTGGGATACCCGAGTCGTCGGGCCAACAGCAGCTCCTCGTGGTCGTCGTCGGGGAAGACGTCGGAGGACAGACCGGACAAGTGATACCGGGCGTTGCGGAACCGCTGGCAGAAGCGGTAGCCCACGTCCAGGGTGGCCCGGTCGCCGATATCCAGCAACTGGTGCTCGGCCAGCCCGGCCAGGGCCCCCAGGGTGCGATTGTCCTGGACGGCGGTGCGGCCGAACCCGTGTTGCAGTTGGAGGAGCTGCACGGTGAACTCGATGTCGCTCAGGCCGCCCGCACCCAGCTTCACGTCGCGGGCCTTTCCCCCGGTGCCCAACCGCTCGGCTTCGATCCGGCGCTTCATGGCCCGAATCTCCTCCACGTCGGTGGCGCCGAAATCAGGTTGGTAACACCACTGGTCGGCCAGCTCCAGGAATCGCCGACCCACGTCGGGGTCCCCGGCCACGAACCGCCGCTTGAGCAGCGCCTGGCGCTCCCAGAGTTGGCCCCGCTCGGCGTAGTACCGCTGGTAGCCCTCCAGCGAGCGGGCCAGTTGACCGTTCTCGCCCTCGGGGCGCAGGCGGGCGTCGATCTCCCAGGCTCGGCCCTCCGCGGTCTGAGCGCCGATCTCCCGGAGCAGGCCGCGGGCCGTGCGATTGGCGGCCCGGGCCTCATCGGCGGTGGCACCCTCGTACACGAAGATCACGTCCAGGTCGGAGGCGTAGGAGAGGTCGAAGCCGCCGTAACGCCCCAGGCCGATCACCGCAAAGGGCACCTCGGGAGCCAACGAGCCCACCGCGGCGGCCACGGCCGCGTCGGCGATGTTGGTCAACTCCTCGGGGATCTCGATGATCGAGGCCATGCCCAGGATGTCCCGGGACGCCACCCGGAGCTGCTCGCGCCGCACGAACCGGCGCAGTTCGGCCATCTGCACGTCACGGTCGTCCCGGTTGGATTCCACCGCCTCGCCGGCCTCGGCGGCCAGCTCCTCGGCCGATCGGGCTCCGGCCAGCTCCTCGGGGTCCATCAGCGAACGGGCGAACTCGGGGTGATGCCGCATCCACCCGGCGGCCACCCGACTGGAACCCAGCAGACGGGCGATGTCGCTGATGGCGATGGGGGAATCCCGCATCACCGGCAGGATGGCCCCGGTGCGGAAGGCGCCGTCCAGCAGCCAGGCCAGACGCACCAGCCCCAGGTCGGGGTCGGGCGTGGTGGCCAGCGCCTCCACCATGATCACCAGCACCTGCTGCATCACGTTGGCCCGACGACCGAGGTTGTCGGTGAGGCGTTCGATGGTGGCCGCCGCCCGCTCGGGGTCGGCAAAGCCGAGCTGGCCGAGGTGATCGGGGAGCAGCTCGCCCACCAGTCCGGTCTCGTGCATCCGGTCGAGCGTCTGGCGGTAGAAGATCCGCTGGTGGATCTCCCGCACCGAGGCCAGGTGACGGTCGTGGGAGGCCTGGAACGCCTCCAGCGAGTCGAAACCGGTGGCCCGGGCCACCCACTGGCGGTCGTCGTCGCCGGTGGGCAGCTCATGGGTCTGGCGTTCGTCACGGAGCTGCAGTCGGTGTTCCACCGTACGGAGGTGGATGTAGGCGGTGGTGAAGTGGATGGCGTCGGCCTGGTCGATGTACTCACCCCAACTGAGCTGGCGCAGGGCGGTGAGGGTGTTGGGCGAGCGGATGGAGGAATCGTTGCGTCCATGGACCAACTGCAGGAGTTGCACGGTGAACTCGATGTCGCGGAGCCCTCCCGGCCCCTTCTTGATCTCCCGGTCGCCCTTCAGCTTGGCCGACTCCTCCACTCGCAGCTTCAGGGCTCGCAGGTGGGGCACGGTGTCGGCCTCCAGGTTCTCTCCCCACACGCCGGGGTTGATGGCGTCGAAGAAGGCGTTGGCCAGTTGTTGTTCACCGGCCGACAGTCGCGTCTTGATGTAGGCCTGGCGCTCCCAGGGCACCGCCCAGCGGTCGAAGTAGCTGCCGAAGGCTTCGGGGGTGCGGCTGAGGGCTCCGGCGCCGCCCTCGGGTCGCAGCTCGATGTCCACCCGGTACACCGCCCCCTCGGCGGTGAACGCGGTGAGGATCTCCAGCACCCGGCGGGCCCGACGGGCGGCGGCCGCGGAGTCGCCCTCGTGGACGAACACGATGTCCACGTCGCTGGCGTAGTTCAGCTCGCCGCCCCCGAGCTTGCCCATGCCGATGACGGCCAGGGGCGGACCGTCGTCGGCGATGGCCAAGGCCCGGGCCAAGCAGGCGTCGGCCAGCACCGAGAGTTCCCGGCCCACGGTGGCCAGGTCGGCTTCGCCCAACAGGTCCCGCAGGGCGATGCGCAGGAGTTGGCGGCGCTTCCATCGGCGCAGGCCGTCGAGGGCATCATCGTCGTCGGGGGCCACCAGCGTGGTCTTCTCGGCGGCGAAGTCGGCGGGGGAGTCCACCACGTCCAGGAGGCTGGGGTCGCGACGCACCGCCTTGGTCATGCTCCGGGAGGCACCGGCCAAAACGGCGGCGGCCCGGGCCCGGCGGTCGTCGGTGATGCCCAGGTCACCGATGAGGGCGCGGGCGTCGTCGGGCCATGGCGACGAGGCGATCAGCTCATCGATCTCCGGGTGGTGTTGGTCGTGGTCCTTCATGGTCCCCCTTCTATGATCCCATCGTATGAGCACGCCGGTTGGTCCGTACGCCCCCATCGTTCGCGCCGGGGGATTTCTCATCTGCTCCGGTCAGATCGGGATTGCCGACGGGGCGCTGGTCCCCGGCGGGGTGATAGCGCAATTCCGTCAGGCGATGGCTAACGCCGAGGCGGTGCTGGCCACTGAAGGAGCCACCTTGGCCGACGTGGTGAAGGCCACCGTGTTCCTGGTCCACATGGATGATTTCGGGGCCATGAACGAGGCCTACGTCGAGACCTTCGGCGGCCACCGCCCGGCTCGTTCCGCGGTGGGGGTGGCCGCCCTCCCGCTCGGTGCCCTGGTGGAGATCGAGCTCTGGGCCCACCGGGACTGACGGTCTACCGCTCCCAGCGGGACAGTCCGAAGCGGTAACCCACCGACCGGACGGTGGTGATGAGCCCGGCGTGCTCCTCGCCCAGTTTGGCCCGCAGCCGGCGCACGTGGACGTCCACCGTACGGGCCCCGCCGAAATAGTCGTAGCCCCACACCCGGCTGAGCAGGGTCTCGCGGGTGAACACCTTCCCCGGCGAGGCGGCCAGGAACTTCAGCAGTTCGTACTCCATGAAGGTGAGGTCCAGCGGTCTGCCGGCAATGGAGGCCTGGTAGGTCTCGGTGTTGACCAGCAGCGGCCCGTACTCGATGAGTTCATGACGCAGCACCGTGCCCGACCGCCACACCAGGTGAGCCAACCGGGCTTCCAGTTCCCGCTGGTGGAAGGGCGTGAGGCAGAAATCGGCGTAGAGGTCGTCGCGCATTTCCAGCTCGTCCAGGTGAGCCCCCGACACCAACAACAGCACCGGAACGTCGCCGCCCTGGCGGTGCAGGGCCCGACAGAAGCCGAAGGCATCCTCGGGACGGTTGTCCACGGCCACCACCGCTCCCAGCCACTGGCCGTCCACCTCCTGGGGTCGGGAAACGGCCTTCCAGGTGTAGCCCCCCAGGTCGAGCGTGCGTACCAGCTCGGGCGGTGGGGGATCGGGATACACCAACAGTGACTCGTTCACCGGGTCACCAGGTGTTCAGGTAGCGACGCAGCTCGAAGGGGGTGACCTCCCGGCGGTACTCGGAGAACTCGGCCCGCTTGTTGCGCAGGAACCACTCGTGGAGGTGCTCACCCAACACCTCGGCCATCAAGGGCGACTCTTCCAGCACGTCCAGGGCCTCCCACAGTGACATGGGCAGTTCCTCGAAGCCCCGGGCCCGTCCTTGACCTCGGGTGATGGTGTAGAGGTCGGTGTCGGCCTCGGGGGGCAACTCGTAGCCCTCCTGCACGCCCTTGAGTCCGGCGGCCAACACCGCCGAGAAGGCCAGGTAGGGGTTGGCGGCCGAGTCCAGTGCCCGATACTCCAACCGGGTGGCCGTCTCCTTGCCCGGCTTGACCACCGGCACCCGGACCAGCGCGGAGCGATTGTTGCGGGCCCAGGACACGAAGGTGGGGGCCTCGTCGCCGGTCACCAGCCGCTTGTAGCTGTTGACCAGTTGATTGGTCACCGCGGTGATCTCCCGGGCGTGACGCAGAAGGCCGGCCATGAAAGACCTGGCCGTCGCCGACAGCCCGTAGGTGTCCCCGGCGTCGCGAAATGCGTTGACGTCATTGCGGAACAGCGACAGGTGGGTGTGCATGCCCGAACCTTGGGCGTCGTTCAGGGGCTTGGGCATGAAGGTGGCGTGGACACTGCGGTCCAGAGCCAGCTTGCGGACCACCAGCCGCAGCGTCATGACGTTGTCGGCCATTTCCAGCGCCTCGGTGTAGCGCAGGTCGATCTCGTGTTGGCTGGGGCTGTCCTCGTGGAAGGAGTACTCCACCGGGATGCCCATGGCCTCCAGCATGGTGATGGTGTGCTTGCGCAAGGGGCTGGCCACGTCGGCGGTGGTCAGGTCGAAGTAGGAGGCGTTGTCCAACGGCTGTGGGGCTTGTTCCGGGTCGCCGTTGTGGAAGTAGAAGAACTCCACTTCGGGGGCCGTGTAGAAGGTGTAGCCCATGTCGGCGGCCTTGGCCAGAGTGCGTCGCAACACCCACCGAGGGTCGCCGGCGAAGGGCGTGCCGTCGGGGTTGCGGATGTCGCAGAACACCCGGCCCGAGGGCTCGGTGGGATCGGCCCAGGGCAAAAGCTCGAAGGTGGCCGCGTCGGGCACGGCCAGCACATCGCTCTCCTGCACCCGGGAGAACCCGTCGATGGCGGACCCGTCGAACTGCAACCCCTCCTCGAAGGCGTCGGCCAGCTCCGCCGGGGAGATGGCCACCGACTTGAGTTGACCCAGCACATCGGTGAACCAGAGGCGGATGAGCCGCACCCCGCGCTCCTCCACCGTCCGCAGCACGTAGTCCTTTTGTCGTTCCATGGCCGATGCTCAGCGTGGCTTCATCGAGTGGGCGTACCCGTCCATAGTCGTCAACAGCGTGCCTCGCGGTCGCTGACGTGCGCCAGCCGATGGCCGGCATTCACAAACCGTTCACAATCGCGAAAATCCACGGAAACGAAGCGAGAGCAATATACTGCCTTGCCACCGCGCCTGTGGGAGCATACGGGCGCGAGAGAAGGAGGAACTCACTGTGTCAACTCCCCAAGAAGTCATTGCCCTGGCGGCGTCCGAAGGTGCGGAATTCGTGGACATGCGCTTCACCGATGTTCCCGGCGTGCAGCACCACTTTTCGCTTCCCATCCGAGAACTGACCGAATCGGTCTTTGAGGAGGGTCTCGGTTTCGACGGCTCTTCGGTGAGCGGGTTCCAGACCATCGACGCCTCCGACATGTTGCTCATCCCCGATCCGAGCACCGCGGTGTTCGATCCGTTCACCCAGCGCAAGACACTGGTGTTGCTGTGCGACGTGAAGGACCCGGTCACCGGTGAGATGTACGGCAAGGATCCCCGGGGGGTGGTTCGTCGTTCCCTGGCCTACATGGCCAGCACCGGGGTGGCCGATGCCGCCTTCTTCGGTCCTGAGGCCGAGTTCTTCATCTTCGACAGCGTGGCCTTCCAGAACCAGCCCGACGTGGCCGGCTATCAGATCCGCTCGGCCGAGGGCATTTTCGAGAGCGGACGCCCCTCGGTCACCGGCGCGCCCAGCCCCGGCCACCGCATTCCCTACAAGGGCGGCTACTTTCCCCTCTCCCCGATGGACACGTTCCAGGATCTGCGCTCGGACATGGTGGTCGCCCTGGAGTCGGTGGGCATCCCCATCGAGGTGCAGCACCACGAGGTGGGCACCGCCGGTCAGGCCGAGATCGACATGGTGTTCGACGAGATGCTGTCGATGGCCGACAAGGTGCTGCTCTACAAGTACGTGGTGAAGAACGTGGCTCGCCAGCACGGGCGCACGGTGACGTTCATGCCCAAGCCCATCTTCGGCGACAACGGCTCGGGGATGCACACCCACATGTCGTTGTGGCAGGGGGGCGAGACGTTGATGTACGACGAGCGGGGGTATGCCGGTCTGTCCGATCTGGCCCTCTGGTACATCGGTGGCCTGCTGGCCCACGCCCCGGCCATCCTGGCCTTCGCCGCTCCCACCACCAACTCTTACAAGCGCCTGGTGCCCGGTTACGAAGCCCCGGTGAACCTGGCCTACTCCCAGCGGAACCGGTCGGCGGCCATCCGCATCCCGTTGCTCTCGGACAATCCCAAGGCCAAGCGCCTCGAGTTCCGGTGCCCCGACCCCAGCGCCAACCCCTACCTGGCCTTCTCGGCCATGTTGATGGCCGGCCTGGACGGGATCATGAATCAGATGGACCCGGGTGACCCGTTGGACAAGAACATCTACGACCTGCCCCCTGAGGAGGCGGCCGGCATCGACACCGTGCCCGGTTCGCTGAGCGAGGCCCTGCGGGCCCTGGAGGACGATCACGAGTTCTTGCTGGCCGGCGACGTGTTCAACACCTCGCTGATCGAGTCCTACGTGGAGGTCAAGCAGGAAGAGGTGGACGCCGTCGGCTTGCGTCCCCATCCCCAGGAGTACGAGCTGTACTACTCCGTCTAGGCGAATCCGTCTGGGCAATTCGGTCCGGTCAATTGGCGCCGGGCGCACACCATTAGCCTGGGGTTGTGGCCAAACTTCGGGTGGCCTTGTGCCAAACCAACGCGGTCGTGGGCGACATCGACGGCAACTCGGCGCGGATTCTGGCTGTTCTGAGCGAGGCTCAGCAGGCCCACTGCCACGTGGCGGTGTTCCCGGAGTTGGCCGTCACCGGGTATCCGCCCGAAGACCTCCTCCTGAAGCGCCGCTTCGTGAAGGACAGCCGCCGGGCCATGGAGCGCATCGCCGCCCACACCGGATCGTGTGCCGCGGTGGTCGGCTTCGTCGACGACGACAACGGCTGCCGCAACGCCGCCGGGGTGGCGGCTGACGGCCACTTGCTGGGCATCGGCCACAAACGGGAGTTGCCCAACTACGGGGTGTTCGACGAACGCCGCTACTTCCGCCCCGGCACCGGTGACCCCCGCCCGTTCGACGTGGCGGGCGTGGCGGTGGGAGTGTCGGTGTGCGAGGACGCCTGGGTGGCCGACGGTCCGATGCGCCGCCTGGCCGCCGCCGGGGCCGAGGTCATCGTCAATCTCAACGCCTCGCCCTACCACGGGGGCAAGCACGGCCAACGCCGGGAGGTGCTGCGCCGGCGAACGGCCGAGACCGGGTGCCCCATCGTCTACGTGAACCTGGTGGGTGGCCAGGATGAGTTGGTGTTCGACGGGGCGTCGCTGGTGATGGGCGCCGACGGGAGCATCCTCGCCCAGGCGCACTCCTTCCGGGAGCACCTGCTGATCGCCGAGGTGGAGGTGGCCGACCGGCCGGGTCTGGTGGCCCCGCCGCCCAACGGGCCCATCGCCAACCCGGTGGTTCCCGGCCTGGGGGAGTTGGAGGAGCAGTACCAAGCCCTGGTGCTGGCCACCCGCGACTATGTGAGGAAGAACGGCTTTGCCGATGTGGGCATCGGCCTGTCGGGGGGCATCGACTCCTCGCTGGTGGCGGCGATCGCCACCGAGGCCTTGGGGGCCGACCATGTGTACGGCGTGCTGATGCCCTCCCGGTACTCCAGCGACCATTCGGTGGCCGACGCCGAGGCCTTGTGCCGCAATCTGGGCATCGACCACCGGATCATCCCGGTGGAGCCCGGCCACCAGGCGTTTCTCGACATGCTGGCCCCGTCGTTCGACGGTTTGGCCCCTGATCTGGCCGAGGAGAACGTGCAGTCCCGCATTCGGGGCACCCTGCTGATGGCGTTGTCCAACAAGTTCGGCTGGCTCATCTTGACCACCGGCAACAAGAGCGAGAGCGCGGTGGGATACTCCACCCTCTACGGCGACACCGCCGGTGCCTTTGCCGTGATCAAGGATCTGTGGAAGCTCCAGGTGTACGCCCTGGCCCGACACTGCAACCAGCGCGCCGGGCACGACCTCATCCCCGAACACGTGCTGGTCAAGCCGCCGTCGGCCGAGCTGCGTCCCGACCAACGCGACGATCAGAGCTTGCCCCCCTACGAGGTGCTGGACCCGCTGCTGGAGGCCTACGTGGAGGACGACCTCACCCCCGGCGAACTGTGCGAGCAGGGCTACGACCCCGAGTTGGTGCGCCGCATCACCGGGTTGGTGGACCGGGCCGAGTACAAGCGCCGTCAGAATCCCCCGGGCGTGCGCATCACCGCCAAGGCCTTCGGGCGTGATCGCCGGCTGCCCATCACCAACCGATACCAACCCGGTTCCTGATGGTGAAGAAGGCCGCAGCCCGTTCCTCTGCATGGGGTGTCTGACGATGGAAATTGAGCAACTGGCCGACGCCTGTGGGGGCCTGGCCTGGATTTCCGAGCGGCTGTTCGCCCTCCAAGGCCGCCTGGCTGCCGACTCCCCCGATGCCCCGCCGCCGGATGCCCGCCACAACTCCCCCCGTGTCGCGCCGCTGGATGCCCGGGTTCGGGTGTTGTTGGCTCGATCCAGTCGTCGCCATGGGCAACACGCCCAGTGGTGGCGGGCCGCCCTGCCCGATTCACCGGCCCTGAAGGCCGAGGATCGAATCAATCCGCCCAGCAGCCCCTGGGCCGATCTGATGGACCACCTGGAGGAGGCCGCCCCGGTCGAGGCCGTCAACGGACTGCACTTGGTGGCGGTTCCCGAGCTGGTCCGGGTGCTGGAGCACGTGCGCCGGCAGTGGTCGTCGGTCAGCGACGGCAACGCCATCCGCATCGCCGGGTGGGTGTTGGCCGATGTGGCCGAGGAGCAATCGGAGGCCGCCGGGGCATGGACGCTCCCCCCGCTCTCGTCCCAGGATGAGCTGGCCACCCTGGCGGAAGCGCTCATCGACGACCGTCGCGAAAAAAGATGGCCTCCGCTGGTGACCCTTCGGCAATGAAACGGGTATCGTTACCAAAGAGCAATTGTCCGTGTCTTTGCCCGGTCAGCGTCGACCGGTTCGACAGCAGGACCGGTGATCCACGGTAATTGGGAGGGTAAGGCATGCCCAAAGAGCGTGTTGAGCGCGACGACGAGGATCTGGTCCGCCTCTACCTGACCGACATCGGCCAGTACGTGCTGCTCACCAAGGACGACGAGGTCGAGCTGGCCCAGAAGATCGAAGAGGGCAAGGAGGCCAAGGAACTCCTCGAGCAGGACAAGGCCGCCGAGGTCGGCAGCCCCGATCGTCTGTCCCCCGCTCGCCGCCGGATCCTGCGCCGCCAGAAGAACATCGGCGAGGAAGCCGAGCGCCGCTTCGTGCAGTCCAACCTGCGGTTGGTGGTGTCCATCGCCAAGAAGTACCAGGCGTCGGGCCTGCCCCTGTTGGACTTGATCCAGGAGGGCAACCTGGGGCTGATGCACGCGGTGGAGAAGTTCGACTGGCGCAAGGGCTTCAAGTTCTCCACCTACGCCACCTGGTGGATTCGCCAGGCCATCACCCGGGGCATCGCCAACACCGGGCGTACCATCCGGTTGCCGGTGCATGCCGGGGACACCTTGGCCCGCCTGCAGAAGGCTCGGGCCAACCTGGAGAAGAAGCTGGGTCGACCGGCCACCCTGGCCGAGCTGGCCGTCGAGGTGGATCTCTCCGAGGACAAGGTGACCGAGGCCCTCCGCTTTGCCGCCGAGCCGCTGTCGCTGAGCGAACCGCTGCGGGAGGACGGTGACGCCGAGCTGGGCGACGTGGTGGAGGATCGTTCGGCCGAGTCCCCGTTCGAGGTGGCCGCCACCGCCCTGTTGCCCGAGGAGATCACCCGCCTGTTGGGCCCGCTCGACGAGCGGGAGCGGGAAATCCTCAAGCTCCGTTTCGGACTCGACCGCGGCGAGCCCCGCACCCTCGAAGAGGTGGGCGAGCACTTCAACCTCACCCGCGAGCGCATCCGCCAAATCGAAGCCCGGGCCATGTCCAAGCTGCGTCACCCCAGCAGCGACACCGGCGCCCGCGACTTGTTGGCCGTCTGAACGTCGTCGGTCCCCGGCGCAAGAGCCACAGAAACCGTTGGCCGTCTGACTGGCAACGCCTTCGCAGTCAGCGGAGGTGGACGGGAATCGAACCCGCCGGACGGGGATCGCCCGTCCCACCCGCTTTGAAGGCGGGGGAGCCCACCAGGTACTCAGACACCTCCCGGTGGCCGATCAGGCTACTGCCGCCCCTTCCGGCTCGCCCACGCCGCTCATCAACAGCCCCAATTGGTCGATGGTTGCCTCGTGGCGGCTCAGGCGTCCCATCACCGCCCCCTCGTACATCACCACCAACCGGTCGGACAGCGCCATCACCTCGTCGAGGTCTTCGCTGATCAACAAGATGGCCTTGCCCTGGGCCCGCTGGGTCAGGAGCTGCTCGTGGATGTACTCGGCGGCGCCGATGTCGATGCCCCGGGTGGGCTGAGCCACCAGCAGCATCTCCGCGTCGCCGCTGAACTCCCGGGCGATCACCACCTTCTGGATATTGCCCCCCGACAGCTTGCGGGTGAGGGTGGTGGTGCTGGGGGTACGGATGGAGTAGTCGTCCACCAGTTGGCGGCTGTGGCGTTCGATGGACTTGAGGCTCAACAGCCCTCGGCGAACGTACGGGGGCCGGTCGTGATCCACCAGGACCAGGTTCTCGGCCACCGTGAACTCGCCGATGCTGCCGTACTTCATGCGCTCCTCGGGCACATAGGCCAAACCCATGGACCGCACCTGCTTGGGGGTGGGGGACTTCACCGGCTGCCCGTCGATGGAAACCACTCCCGATTCGATCTCTCGGAGTCCCACGATGGCTTCGGCCAACTCCCGCTGCCCGTTGCCCGACACCCCGACGATGCCCACGATCTCGCCCGCCCGAACGTCGATGTTCACGTCGTGGACGGCCAGCTCGTCGCGATCCCCCCGAACCCGCAGGTTCTGCACCTCCAGCTTGGCCGGGCCCGGCGTCTGTTCGGCGATGTTGCGGGTGAACTCCACCGGGCGACCCACCATCATCATGGCCAGGGACTCCCGGCTCGAAACCGCCGGGGTGGTACGACCGGACACCCGGCCGTCGCGCAACACGGTGATCTCGTCGGAGATTTCCATCACCTCGTTGAGCTTGTGGGAGATGAACACCAGGCCTCGACCGTCGGCGGTCAACCGCCGCAGAGTGACGAACAGGTCGGTCACCTCCGGCGGGGTCAACACCGCGGTGGGCTCGTCCAGCACCAACAGCTTGACGTTGCGGTACAGCGCCTTGACGATCTCCGCCCGTTGGCGCTCACCCACGGCCATCTGCCAGATGTAGGCGTCGGGGTCGACGGCCAGGCCGAACTCCTCGGAGACCTCCAGGATGCGCCTGCGAATGGGCCCCAAATGGGTCAGGCTCAGCGGCTTGCCCAAGCCGAGGGCCACGTTTTCGGCCACCGTGAGGGTGTCCACCAGCATGAAGTGCTGGTGGATCATGCCGATACCGGTGCGGATGGCCACCGACGGGGAATCGATGGCCACCGGGGCACCGTCGAAGGTGATCGATCCCTCGTCGGGCTGATACAGCCCGTAGAGGATCTTCACCAGCGTGCTCTTGCCCGCCCCGTTTTCCCCGAGGAGGGTGTGAACCTGACCGGGCCGCACCGTGAAGTCGACATCCTCGTTGGCGACGACTCCGGGGAACCGCTTGGTGATGCCGCGCATCTCCAGCATGGGCCCCCCTCCTGGCGCCGCCCGGTCAGCGTTCATCTGCGATGGGTACTCGCCGGTGGGCTTGCTACTGCCCGGTGGAGATCGACCCGTCGGACAGTCCGGCGATGGTCGCCTCTGCCGAATCCCTCACGCCCGCGGGAAGGTCGAAGTCCTCGTTGAACTGGATGTCCAGGCCGCCGCCCTCGAAGGTCATGATGAAAGTCTCGCCGCCGAGCACGCCGTCCTGAATGTTGTTGATGATCTGTTCGAGGATCACTTCCCAGCGGTACACCTGCGAGGCCACCACGATGTCCGCACCGAGCGGCGTCTGGTTGGCCTGGGTGCCGAACCACAGCACGTCGTTCTCCTGGGCGATGCCGGTGGCGCCCACCACCATCTGGGCCGAACCGGTGAGCACGTCGGCGCCCGCGGCAATGTGGCCTTGGGCGGCCTCGGCGGCCAGAGCCACGTCGCTGAACGATCCGGTGTAGACCACGTTGACCTCCACGTCGGGATTCTGGGCCTCGGCGCCCGCCACGAATCCGTCCACGTAGAGCTTGGCGTCGCCCACCTCGATGGGGCCGATCACGCCGATCACGCCGCTGTCGGTGAGCTGCGCGGCCACCGAACCGTTGACGTAACCGCCCAGATCGGAGCGCACCGAGTAGGAGTACACGTTGGGAATGCCGAAGGTGTCCACCGCGGTGCCCCAGGCGAAGGACACGTCGGGGAAGTCGGGGGCGATCTCCTGGAGCGGGCCGCCGTACTGCGAGCCGTGGGCGATCACCAAGTGGTAGCCCTCGTCGGCGTAGCCGCGGATGGCCGCGCCGGCGTCCTCCACGATGAAGGTGCCGTCGGTGATGGCCAACTCCACGTCCCAGTCTTCGGCGATGGCGTTCACCGCGTCGACCATGCTCTGGGTGAAGGCCAAGTCATTGGAGGCACTGGGGGCCACAACCGCGATCCGCATGGGCTCGGCCATGGGTTCGTCCATGGGTTCGTCCATTGGCTCCTCAGCGGCCGGCTCGTCCATGGGCTCCTCGGCCGCGGGCTCGTCCATTGGCTCTTCCGCGGCCGGCTCGTCCATGGGCTCCTCGGCCGCGGGCTCGTCCATGGGTTCTTCAGCGGCCGGTTCTTCGGCAGCCGGTGCCGGTTCCGACGACGGCGGTGCGTCGTCGTCGTTGCCGCACCCGGCCACTGCCAACGAGAAAATCGCCAGCAGGGCAAGGATCGTCCTCAACGCGAATCGAGTTTTCATGTTTCTTCCCTTCTCTGGGATACCTGCGTGGTCAGGCACCCGCCGATGATCGGCCAACAATAGCCAAGTTCGGGGCACCGTACCCCGTGTCTGAACAAAATCTCACGGTTGGGCCGTTGTGTTCACGCGCCGTTCATCCGTCACGGTTCATCCGTCTCGGGTGAACGGTCGGGTGAGGGCCGCGGGCTGGCCGATGCGCCGGCTCACCACCACCAGCACGATCACCGTCAGCACCGCCGGGGCCATGTTGGCGATGGACGAAACCGAACCGGAGATCACGTCCTGCACCTGGAGTTGCAGCACGGTGGCCGACACCACCCCGAACAGGAGCGACCCGGCCATGACCCGGGCCGGTCGCCACGCCCCGAAGTACACCAACGCGATGGCGATGAACCCTCGGCCTGCGGTGAGGTTCTGCTGGAAGATGCCGATCTCCAGGGCCAGGGCGGCCCCGGCCAGTCCGGCCATGGTGTTGCCGATGATAATGGCCGTGGTCCGAATGCGGTTCACGCTCACGCCCAGGGTGTCGGCCGCCTGGGGATTCTCGCCTACGGCCCGCACGTTGAGCCCGAACGTGGTCCGGGTGATGACCCAGTACACCACCGGCACCAGCAGGAAGGCCACGTAGGTGAGCACGGTGTGGCTGAACAGCAGTTCACCCACATGCGAAGTGTCCTCGGCCAGCCAGTTGAGGGGTTTGGTCTGCAGCCCGCGGATGGGTATGGGGGTGCCCACCTGCTTCTGGAACAACAGGTCGGTGAAGCCCAGACCGAACAGATAGATCCCGATGCCGCTGATGCCCTGCTCAGCGTGCATCACCACGGTGATGAAGGCGTACAGCGACCCCATCACCGCCCCCACCACCAAACCCAGCAGCAAGCCCAAGGAGGCGCTGCCGGTCTCCAACGCGGTGTAGTAGGCGGCGAAGGCTCCGATGAGCATCACGCCCTCCACCCCCAGGTTGAGCACGCCGGCCCGCTGGCCCACGGTCTCGCCCAGCGCGGCCAAAAGGAAGGGCACCGCCAAGCGAATGCCCGACGCCAGGGTGGCGATGATGATGGAGGTGGTGAAGAAGTCGTTCATGCCCGCCCCTCCCGTTGCACGTCGCCCTCAGCCCACCGCTGGACCCAGGCCCGCAATCCGAGGCTGCCCACCACGAACACCACCACCACCCCGTTGAGGGCGATCACCAGTGCCTGGGGCACCTGCACCGCCCGTTGCAAGGAGATGCCGCCCGCCAGCATCCCGCCGAACAGGTACGAGGAGAAGATGGTGTACAACGGGTGCAGCCCGCCGAACAGGGCGGTCACGATGCCGTTGAACCCCGCACTCTGGGTGAAGGCCAACGGCCCCCCCTCGCCGATGAAGCGGTGGGATTCGCTGCCGAACACCAGCACGGCCCCCGCGATGCCCGCACAGGCCCCGCTGAAGGCCAAGGCCTGGGTGACGCTCCATTCCACCCGCATGCCCGCGGAGCGGGAGGCGTGGGGATTGTGGCCCACCGCCCGCAGGCGCAGCCCCAGGCTCGTGCGGAACAGCAGCAAGTACCCCAAGAACAGGGCGACGATCAGCGCCACCACGATGCCAATGTGCAGGCGGGTGCCGCCGGGCAAGAGGGGCAGATCGGAGTTCTCGCTCAACCGCTCGGTTTGCTGGATGCGGATGGCGCCCTCCTCGATGAGCCAGTCCTCCAGCAGGAAGCTCATGAAGTACCCGGCGATGATGTTCATCATGATGGTGCTGAGAATCTCGTTGACCCCGCTGTAGGCCTTGAGGGCCCCCGGTATGGCCCCCCAGATTCCCCCGCCGACGCCGCCCGCGATCAAAACCAGCGGCACCAGAACCACCCGGGGCGCATCGGGCACGGCCAAGGCCACCAGGGTGCCCAGGATGGCCCCGGCGATGATCTGCCCTTCGCCCCCGATGTTGATCACCCCGGCGCGGAAGGCGATGCAGATGCCCACCCCGACCAGCATCAGCGGAACGGACTTGATGGCGGTGGCGGCCAGCTCGTCGGGGCCACCGAACGCCCCGGTGAACAAGGCGCGGTAGCCCGTGAGGGGGTTGGCCCCGAATATCCCGAGCAGGATGGCCCCCACCGCCAGGGCGGCGATCACCGCGCCGAGGGGCACCACGAGCCCGGCGAAGGGCCGCAAGAGGCGGGTCATGGGGCGACCAACAGAAATCCCTGTTGCTTTTCAGTCAGTTTCCACATAGATTGTTCTGGCTTCCCCTCCGTGTGCCAATGCGAACAATTCGCGGAGGTTGTCATGTTGGTGACCTGTTGGTCAACCAAAGGTGGTTCGGGGACGACGGTCATTGCCGCCCTGGCGAGCTTACATGCTGCCCAGGGGGGCGAGCGTTCCGTACTGCTCATTGATCTCGTCGGCGATCTGCCCGCGGTGTTCGGCTGCGCGGAATCGCCCGCCGGACTGAGCGCCTGGCTCGACGGCGACCTGGTCCCGGCTTCGCTCGAGGGGGCCATGGAGGAGCTGACCCCCGACCTCTCGCTGCTCCCTCGGGGGCCGGGTCCGCTGAACCCCCGACGGTGCGACGAGTTGCTGGCCTGGCTGGACACCGATGCCACCGTGGTGGTGGACGCCGGTGTCCTGGTCGGGCCGGGCCGGGCGGTGGCGGGGAACCCGGGCGACGACCTGCGCCTCCGGCTGGCGGCCGAAGCCGACCGGTCGGTGCTGGTCACCCGTGCGTGTTACCTGGCCCTGCGGCGGGCGGTGTCGCTGCCCGTCCGACCGACCGGGGTGGTGCTGGTGGCCGAGGCGGGCCGGGCGCTCACCCGGTCGGACTGCGAGCGGGCCATCGGCGCGCCGGTGCTGGCCACCGTGGCCGTGGATCCCGACATCGCCCGGGCGGTGGACGCGGGCATGTTGCGGACTCGGGTGCCCAAGGGCGCCGTGAAGGCCCTCGGCCGGCTGCTGGCCGAGAGCTGAGGGGCGAGCCGTGGTGTGGAGTGGCCGTGGTCGGGGGCAAGAAGCCATTGATCGGTTTCTCGGCGACCCGGAGGTGACCGAGATCATGATCAACGGCCCCGGACCGGTGTGGGTGGAGCGTCGAGGCCGCGTGGAGACCACCACCACCGTGTTGGACACCGAGACCATCGAGTTGCTCATAGAACAGTCGGTGACCCCCCTGGGTCGACGCATCGACCGGAGTTCCCCGATGGTGGACGCCCGACTGGCCGACGGCTCCCGTCTCAACGCGGTGGTGCCCCCGGTGGCGGTGGACGGTCCCTACGTGACCATCCGACGCTTCTCGGTGCGGCCGGTTCCCCTGGAGGACTTCGCCGCGCCGGGGGTGGTGGCCGCCCTGCGATGGGCGGTGGCCGCCCGCTGCAACCTGGTGGTCTCCGGTGGGGCCGGGGCGGGGAAGACCACCTTGCTGAACGCCCTGGCCACCGCCATCGCCCCCGGTGAGCGGGTGGTGACGGTGGAGGATGCCGCCGAATTGGCCCTGGCCAGCAATCACGTGGTGCGCCTGGAGGCCCGCCCGGCCGATCGCGACGGGGTGGCGCCGGTGACCATCCGCCACTTGGTGCGCAACGCCCTGCGGATGCGACCGGATCGCATCATCGTCGGCGAAGTCCGGGGGGCCGAGACCCTGGACATGCTCCAGGCCATGAACACCGGGCACGAAGGCTCCCTGTCCACCTGCCACGCCAACAGCCCCGCTGATGCCCTCAGCCGCCTGGAGACCATGGTGCTCCTCGACGGTGGCTCGGTACCCCTGGCCGCGGTTCGCCGGCAGATCACCGCCGCGGTCGACCTGGTGGTCCACGTTGCCCGTCGCCCCCACGGCCGGCGCCGCATCACCGCGGTGGCCGAGGTGGCCCGTCATGACGACAACCATCAGCACGGCCGCCGGCTCGACGGTCAGGAGGCCGGCCACCCGCCGCTCCGACCCCTCGCCGATGAGCAGGGCCTGCACTGCCTGCCCGCAGTGGCAGCCCGCACACCGGACGCGCCCGATCCCGATCCCCGATGGGTCAACCGGTGACGGCGGACAACGTGCCGGACCGCAACGGTCGGGCCCTTGGCGGTTGTGCCCCCAGCGGTCGACCGGGGGCGCCGGTCGGTTGGCTGCTGACCATGGCCCACGAGGCCGACCTCCAACTCACGCCCACCCAGCTGCGGCGGGGGCTGGGGGCAGTGGCGCTGTTGGGGGCCGGTTTCGGCGCCCTGCAGGGCGGCCTGGTCGGCGTGCCAGTGGGCATGGTGGTGGCCGTGGTCGGCGCCCTGGTGGCGCTCAAGGCCAACGGCCATCGTCGCCGACGAAGCCTTGAGGCCCAGTTGCCCGGCTTCCTGGAGGCCGTGGCCCGTGGCTTGCGCACCGGTCTACAACTGGGTCCGGCCACGGTGGAGGCCGCCGCCGTCACCCCGCCCCCGCTCAAGGAAGAGGTGGCCCCGGTGGCCGACGAACTCGGTCGGGGCCTTCGCGCCGCCGACGTCTTCGAACGATGGGCCCGACGCCATCCCCACCGCGGCGCCGGTCTGGCCGCGGCCGCCATGGCCTTTGCCGCTGCGGCCGGCGGGGCTCGGGCCCAAGCCATCGACGGGGTGGCGGCCACGCTGCGGGACCGGGCCGCGCTGGAGTTGGAGGTTCGCTCGCTCACCTCGCAGGCTCGGGCCTCGGCCCTGATGATCGCCGCCTTGCCGGTGGGGTTCCTGCTGATGTCGTCGAGTGTGGGCGACCGGTCGGCCAACTTCTTGTTCACCAACCGCCTCGGCCTGGTGCTCTTGGCCATGGGGCTCTCCCTCGATGCCCTGGGCGCCCTGTGGATGCACCGCATCGTCAACGCCCGTGATTAGGGTGGCGCTGCCCATCGGGTTGGGGTTGCTGTGGGCCGCCGTGGTGGTGGCCGCAGGGTGGCGGGCCCGACCCGGCCCCGTCCGACGCCTGTGGTCGGACCCGGCCCCCGAGCAGACCGCTCGGCCCCCCATGGCCCCGGTCGTGGGGTACGCCCTGGCCGGGGTGATCGCTCTGGCCCTGGATCTGTTGGTGGGGATCGCCGTCGGGGTGGTGATCTGGATGGTCCCTCGCCGCCGACGGGCGCAACGTCGCCGACGGGAGCACGCCGAGACCGTCGAGGAATTGCCCGAGGCCGTGGACCTGCTCCGGCTGGCCGTCTCATCGGGACTCAACGTGCACCTGGCGGTGGCCGCCGTGGGCGACCGACTGAGTGGCCCGGTGGGCTCGGCCCTGGCCGGGGCCGCCGACCGGGCGCACGCCGGAGAGCGTCTGGCCGATGCCCTGGAGGCGTTGCCTGCGTCGGTGGGCGAGCCGGTTCGCCCACTGGTTCGGGTGCTGGTGGACGGTGACCGCTACGGCACCGAGTTGGCCCCTGCCCTGGAGCAACTGGCCACCGACAGCCGGTTGCAGCGTCGCCGCCGGGCCGAGGAGCAGGCCCGCCGCCTGCCCCTGCGGCTGTTGTTGCCCTTGGTCACCTGCATCCTGCCCGCGTTCATGCTGCTCACCCTCGCTCCGGTCATGGCCGAGACGCTGATCATGCTGCGCCCATGAACCGCTCCGCACCGGCCTTGTCCTCCCCTGCCTTCCTTTTGTCTTCCCCTGAACATCCATTGACCCCCGGGAGCATCCCATGATGTTGATTCTCTTGCTGACCGCCATCAACCGGTGGACGGCCCGATGGCGGTCCGAACGAGGCCAAGCCACCGCGGAGTACGCCCTCATCCTGGTGGGGGCCGCCGCGGTGGCCATGCTGTTGGTGACCTGGGTGGCCAAGACCAACCGCATCTCCAACCTGCTCGACACCGTGTTCCGCCACATCACCGGCCTCGTCAGTTGATCGGTCGCCGCCTTCGGGCGGTGGGTGGCCAACACCCGTGGAAGATTGAGCAACCGAGGCGACCCGATCCCGGCCACCACCGGGCGGTACCCGTCCGACCGGGGCCAGGCGGCGGTGGAGACGGCGCTGGTGCTGCCGTTGCTCCTGGCCGTGGCGCTGGTCTTGGTGCAGGTGGGCCTCTTGGTTCGAGATCACGTGTTGGTGGTCCACGCCACCCGGGAGGCCGCCCGGGCTGCTGCTGTGCAGCCGACCACCGACGCCGCCATGGCCGCCGCCCGAGCCGCTGCCGATCTGGATGCAGCCCGGCTTCAGGTGGACACCGCCGGGGGACGCACCACCGGCAGCCTCCTGCGGGTGACGGTGCGCTATCGGCCCGAGCCCGCCGTGCCCCTGTTGGGGCGGCTGTTCTCCTCGGTGACCATCGAGGAGTCCCTCACGGTGCGGGTGGAATAGCCAACGGCGTTCCTGGCTGCGCCGCCCGGCAATCGGCATTTTCGGCAACCGAGCGACCGCCCACTAGTCTCGGCATTTGTGGATTTCAGTGTCACCGTTACCTCACACGGTCGCTGGGAAATTCTCAGGGTGGGTGGCGAGATCGACATGGCCACGGCGCCCCGCTTCCGCCAACGACTGCGGGCCGTGATCGATACCGGAGCCCACCATGTGGTGATCGATCTCTCCGAGGTTGACTTCATCGATTCCACCGGCTTGGGGGTGCTGCTGGGCGCGGTCAAGCGGGTGCGAGGGGAGGGAGGCGACATTCGGCTGGTGACCACCGGCACCCGGCTCACCGGCCTCATCGAGATCACCCGACTGGATCGCATGCTGGACGTCTTCGACACGGTTGCCGCCGCGGTGGCCGATCCTGGCGATGCCGGGGAACCGGAGCGGTGATGGACAACCCCATCTGCTTCGACATCGAGATTCCCGCCCGCCCGGAGTATCTGTCGCTGGTCCGCTCCCTGGTGGTGGAGGCCGCCGAACTGGACACCTCCCTCAGCCAAGAGCGGGTGGAGGACTTCAAGGTGGCCGTGTCGGAGGCCACCACCAACGCCATCGAGGCCCACGCCCGGGCGTGCCGCGACGAGTCCATCCAGATTCGCTGCACGCTCACCGACAGCCGCCTGGAATGCCACATTTCCGACCGCGGGTTCGGGTTCTACCCCGACCAGGTGCAGGTGCTTCCCGAGCCCGACGATCCCAGCCGCTTGAACTTCGACCGGGGCTTGGGCATCTATCTCATGCGGGTCCTGTCCGACGAGGTCGACATCCAAACCGGCCCCGAGGGCACCAAGGTGTCGTTGGCCATCCGGCTGTCGTCCGGCAACGCTCCATCCTCCCCTGCTCCCCCCGAACGACCCTGACAAGTTTCGTGCCGCCGACTCCGGGCTGTGACTGCGAAAGCCCGGCCCGGAAACACTACGTTCATCGCCGATGGCCGACGGGAACCCGCTCAGCGACCTGACTTTCCTGGGCAGCAGCAATCGTCTGGCCCGCTTCATCGGCCGTCCCATCCATCGGTTCGCCGCCGTGGAGGCCGCCGGTGGCCTGTTGATGCTGATCGCCACGGTGGCCGCCCTGGTGTGGGTCAACTCCCCCTGGCAGGACTCCTACCATCACTTCTGGGACACCCACGTGGCCTTCTCGGTGGGCGATTACCACTTCGATCAGGAGCTGTACCACATCGTCCAGGACGGCCTCATGGCGGTCTTCTTCTTCGTGGTCGGCCTGGAGATCAAACGAGAACTGGTCAGCGGCCAGCTCCGGGATCCCCGGTTCGCCGCCCTGCCCGCCGCCTGCGCCCTCGGCGGGATGGTGGTGCCCGCCTTGATCTACTTCGCCTTCAACGCCGGCGGTCCGGGCCAGGACGGCTGGGGCATCCCCATGGCCACCGACATCGCCTTCGCCGTCGGCGTGCTCTCGCTGCTCGGCGACCGGATTCCCCGGAAGATGAAGCTGTTCCTCCTGACCCTGGCCATCGTCGACGACATCGGGGCCATTTTGGTCATCGCCATCTTCTACGCGGGCGACCTGTCGGGCAACTGGCTGGTGACCTCGGCCGTCTTGTGGGGGGCGATCTTTCTGCTGCGGCGGCTGCGGGTGTGGTACCTGCCGGTGTACCTGGTGCTGGGGGTGGCCTTCTGGTTGGCCGTGTTGGAGTCGGGTGTCCACGCCACCATCGCCGGGGTGATCCTGGGCTTCACCACCCCGGCCAAACCGCTGCAGTCCGATGCCGAGGCCTGCCGGTGGGCCCAGTGGCTGCAGGACAAAGAGCAGATTCTTCTGGTGGACGTGCGTCGGGTGGGCTTTCACATCCGGGAGTCGCAACCGGTCAGTCAGCGGATCGAGGAGATGCTCCACCCCATCACCAGCTACATCATCATCCCCGTGTTCGCCCTCTCGGCCGCGGGCGTGGAGCTGTCCGGGGAGATCATCTCCGATGCGGTGTCCTCCCCGGTGACGCTGGGGGTGGCCATTGGGCTGGTGGCGGGCAAGACCGTGGGCATCTCCCTGTTCTCCTGGATCGCCGCCCGGCTGGGTCTGGTCACCATCCCGTCCTCCATGGCCGGCATGCACATGGTGGGGGTGGCCATGGTGGCGGGCATCGGCTTCACCGTGTCGCTGTTCATCTCCGGGTTGGCCTTCGACGATCAGGTGATCGGCGACGAGGCCAAGATCGGCATCCTGTTCGGCTCCCTGGTGGCCGCCGTGGCCGGTCTGGCCATCCTGTCCCGCACCGAACGACCCCCATTCGCCTCGGATAAGACCTGATCCGCCGGCGGCCTTCCGGGCCCTGGGTGCCGGTCGATCCCGGCGCGGTCCGACGGGGAAGCCGCCGAAAGAGTCTCGTAACTGCTTGACAACCGTGCCTAGGTTGCCCCTACGTTTCTTCCCGTGCCCAACGCCCTGGTCATCGTCGAATCCCCGGCCAAAGCCAAGACCATCGCGGGCTACCTGGGCCGCGGCTACACGGTGGAGTCCTCCATCGGACACATCCGCGACCTGCCCAGCAACGCCTCCGAGGTGCCCAAGGCCTATCGGGGGGAGTCGTGGTCCCGCCTGGGCATCGACGTGGACAACGACTTCAAACCCCTGTACGTGGTGCCGTCCGCCAAGAAGGCCCAGATCACCAAGCTGAAGCAGCTCCTCAAGGACGCCGACGAGCTGTACCTCGCCACCGACGAAGACCGGGAGGGCGAGGCCATCGCCTGGCACCTGCTGGAGGTGCTGTCGCCCAAGGCCGGTGTGAGCGTCAAGCGGATGGTGTTCCACGAGATCACCGAGTCGGCCATCCGGGCGGCCATCGAAGCCCCCCGGGATCTGGACCGGCGCCTGGTGGACGCCCAGGAGGCCCGCCGGCTGCTGGACCGGCTGTACGGCTACGAGGTGTCGCCCGTGCTGTGGAAGAAGGTGCTCCCCCGCCTGTCGGCCGGGAGGGTGCAGAGCGTGGCCACCCGCATCGTGGTGGAGCGGGAGCGGGAGCGGATGGCGTTCGTGGCCGTCGACTACTGGGGCTTGAGCGCCGAGTTTCGGGTGACGGGCAAGCTGGAGCCGGGCGACCCGCCGGTGTTCGACGCCTCACTGTCCGCGGTGGACGGCGCCCGGGTGGCCACCGGCAAGGACTTCTCCCGCGAGGGCCAACTGCGCATCGCCGATGCCGTCCACCTCGACGAAGCCGCCGCCCGCGCCCTGGCCCAGGGGTTGGCCGACACCGAATTCGCGGTGCGGTCCATCGAGGTCAAACCCTACCGTCGCCGCCCCCCGGCGCCGTTCATGACCTCCACCTTCCAGCAGGAAGCCGGCCGCAAGCTCCGCCTGTCGTCGGCCATGGCCATGCGGGCCGCCCAGGCCCTGTACGAAAAGGGATACATCACCTACATGCGAACCGACAGCACCACGCTGTCGGACACCGCCCTGCAGGCGGCCCGGGCCACCGTATCCGAGCGCTTCGGGGCCTCGTGTTTGCCCGACCAGCCCCGCCGATACGCCAAGAAGGTCAAGAACGCCCAGGAGGCCCACGAGGCCATCCGTCCCTCGGGCGACCGGTTCCGGGCTCCGGCCGAGGTGCAGTCCGAGGTGCCCACGCTGGAGGGTCAGGTGTACGAGCTGATCTGGCAGCGCACGGTGGCCTCGCAGATGACCGACACGGTGGGTGAGACCGTACACGTGGATCTCGGTGGTACCGCCGCCGACGGCCGGGATGTGGTGTTCTCCGCCGCCGGGACGGTGATCACCCACGAGGGATTCCGCCGGGTGTACACCGAGGGCGCCGAGGACGGCAGCGAGGAATCCAACGTGGGCAAGCGCATGCCCGCCCTCGAAGTGGACGACCCGTTGGCCGTCGAGCAGTTGGAACCCTCCGGCCACACCACCCAACCCCCCGCCCGCTACACCGAGGCCTCCTTGGTGCGACGGCTGGAGGAGCTGGGGGTGGGACGACCGTCCACCTACGCCGCCATCATGAACACCATTGTCGACCGGGGCTACGTGTGGAAGAAGGGGGCCGCTCTGGTGCCGTCGTTCACCGCCTTTTCGGTGGTGACCCTGCTGGAGCAGCACTTTCCCAATCTGGTGGACTACGCCTTCACCGCCCGCATGGAGGACGACCTCGACGGCATTGCCTCAGGCGACCGGGAGGCCATCCCCTGGTTGAGCCGCTTCTACTTCGGTCCCGACAACGGGGAATCCGATGACGAGTCGGCCCACGGCGTGGCCAAGTACGGCCTGCGCACCGCGGTGTCCGATCGGTTGGGGGAAATCGACGCCCGAGCGGTCAACTCCATCCCCATCGGTGTGGACGAGAACGGCCAACCGGTGGTGGTACGGGTCGGGCGCTACGGACCCTACGTGCAGTGCGGCGACGACCGGGCCGGCCTTCCCGACGACCTGCCCCCCGACGAGGTGACCCTGGAGCGGGCCCTGGCCCTCATCGCTGCCCCGGCCGACGACCGCACCCTCGGCACCGATCCCGAGTCCGGTCTGGCGGTGGTGGTGCGCAACGGCCGGTTCGGACCGTACGTCCAGGTGGGCGCCGATCCGGCCGACGGTGAGGAGAAGCCCAAGCGGGCGTCCTTGTTGACCGGCATGCAGCCGGAGACCATCACCCTTGAGGAGGCCCTGCAGGTGCTGTCGCTGCCCCGGGTGGTGGGCGCCGACCCGGCCGACGGGGTCGACATCGTGGTGCAAAACGGCCGCTACGGACCGTACGTGAGCAAGGGCAAGGAAAGCCGGAGCCTCGATTCCGAGGAGCTGTTGTTCACCGTCACCTTGGAACAGTGCCTGGAGCTGTTGGCCCAGCCCCGTCGTCGACGGGGGCAAACGGCCAAGCCTCCCCTCCGGGAGTTGGGACTCGACCCGGTCACCGACAAGCCCATGGTGGTCAAGGACGGCCGCTACGGGCCCTATGTGACCGACGGCGAGGTGAACGCCTCGCTCAGCAAGACCGACTCGGTGGAGGCGCTGACCGTGGAGCGGGCCTCGGAGTTGCTCGTTATCCGCCGGGAGAAAGTGGCCGCCGGGGGTGGCAAGCCCAAGGCCCGCCGCAAGCCCCCTGCCAAGAAGACCACGGCGAAGAAGTCTCCCGCCAAGAAGACCACGGCCAAGAAGAGGGCCCCGGCGGGCGCCGGGGCGGCCAAGAAGACGCCGTAGCGTCGCTGTTGATCCCTGCCCGCCGCCAGACACACCACTAGCCTGAGCGAGGTGGAGGCGGCTCGGCATGGCGTTTGACGAGTCCAACGCCACGACGCCTCCGTGGATGGACCGGGTCTTCGGAAGCGCCCAGTACTTCCGGTTGTGGCTGGCCCAGATTCTGTCCTCCGGGGGTGATTGGCTGGCCCTGTTCGCCATTCTCATCACCGCCGACCGGGTGGGGGGCGGCACCCCGGAGGCCTCGGTGGCCTACGTGATGATCGCCCGTTTCCTCCCCGGGCTGCTGGTGGGTTCGGCGGCGGGCGTGCTGGTGGACCGTTGGGATCGCAAGCGGACCATGATCGTCTGCGACCTGGGACGGGCGGCCACCCTGCTGTGGCTGCCGTTCGTGGACTTCGTGTGGCAGTTGGTGGTGGCCTCGCTCATCCTCGAGGGGTTCGCCCTTTTGTGGGCCCCGGCCAAGGAGTCCTCGGTACCCAACCTCGTGCCCCGAGAGCGCCTGACCGGGGTCAACTCGCTGTCGCTGCTGGCCGCCTACGGAACGTTCCCGGTGGCCGCGGCCGTGTCCATCGGCCTGGCCGGGTTGGCCACGGTGATCCGCCGGTTCGAGGCGGTGGACTTCCTGCGCATCGACGCCGAGTCGATGGCCTTCTACATCGACGCCGCCACCTTCGGGGCCTCCGCCTTCATCATTTCCCGGCTCGCCCTGCCCCGAGGCCCCAAAGCCACCGGATCGTCGGCCACCGAGGACGCCCGGGCCTGGTCGCCGGGGCAGGTCTTCAGCGACCTGCGGGACGGGTGGAGCTATATCTTCTGGAACCCAACCGTGCGCACGGTGAACGTGGCCCTGGCCGTGGGGCTCATCGGCGGGGGCATGATCGTGCCGCTGGGGCCAGTTTTTGCCGAGGATGTGCTCGGCGTCGATCCCGGCGACGGGTTCCGGGTCTTCATGGTGGCGTTGGGCATCGGGGTGGCCATCGGCGTGGCCGGCCTCACCGTTCGGCAGCATCGACTGCACAAAGAGCAGGTGTTCCTGGTGGCGGTGTTCGGTGCGGGGGCGTGCCTGTTCGTGGCCACGTCCATGTGGACCCTGGTGGGATCGGCCCTGCTCGTGGGGGGCCTCGGGGTGTGCGCGGGCACCGTGTACGTGCTGGGCATCACCTTGTTGCAGGAGAGCGCCACCGAGGACTTGCGGGCCCGCGTCTTTGCCGGGCTCTTCACCCTGGTTCGCTCCTCGGTGATGCTGGCCTTGCTGGTCGGTCCGGCCTTGGCCCTGTTTCTCAACGGGCTGTCCGACAAGTTCTTCGACAAGGATGTGAACATCCTCGGCTTCGACGTGATCATCCCCGGTGTGCGCCTCACCCTGTGGCTGGCCGCGCTCATCATGGTGGCCGCCGGAATGCTGACCCTGGCGTCCATGCGCCGATCCAAATCGTGACCGGTCGGTTGATCGCTCTGGAGGGGGTGGGGAAGTGTCCGGTCGGTTGATCGCTCTGGAGGGGGGTGAGGCCGTGGGCAAGAGCACCCAGGCCCGCCTGTTGGCCGAGCGCCTCGGGGCCCGTCTGTCGTTCGAGCCCGGTGCCACCGATCTCGGGGCCCGCATCCGTTCCCTGGTGCTCGACCGGTCGGCCCCGTCGCCCGCGGATCGGACCGAGGCCCTGCTCATGGCCGCCGATCGGGCCCAGCACGTGGCCGAGGTGATCCGCCCCGCCCTGGACGCGGGGATTCACGTGGTCACCGACCGATTCATCGGGTCGTCGCTGTGCTATCAGGGCTTTGGCCGGGGCTTGGGGGTCGATGAGGTGCTGGCGCTGTCGCTGTTCGCCACCGGGGGCCTGCGCAGCGACGTGAACGTGTTGGTGGAGGTGTCCGACGAGGTGGCCCGCGGCCGCCGGATGTCGCCGGGTGATCGGATCGAAGCCGAGGACGCCGCCTTCCACCGGCGGGTGACCGAGGGGTATCGCACCCTGGCCGAGGAGGATCCGGCCCACTGGGTGATCGTCAACGGGGAAGGCTCCGTTGAGGAGGTGGCCGAAGCGGTGTTCGCCGCCGTTCGGGAGCGCCTCGGTGTCTGACGGGTCACCCTCGGCGGGGGTCGCAACGGTGGACGACGTATGGGTCGGGTTGGAGGGCCAGCCCGAGGCCGCCGAGATCCTGGTGGCAGCCGCCGCCCAGCCGGTACACGCCTACCTGTTCTGCGGACCGCGGGGCACCGGCAAGCGGGCCGCCGCCTTGGCCTTTGCCGCCGCCCTGATCGGGGTGGACGACCGGAGCCGCCGCCTGGCGTCCACCGGTCACCATACTGATGTCTCCGTCCTGGAGCCCGAGGGTCGCACCCTGCGGGTGACCGAGGCCGACGAGATCATCTTCGAGGCCTCCCGCAGTCCGGTGGAGGGCCCTCGCAAGGTGATCATCTGCGACCGGTTCCACACCGCCGAGCCCGAGGCGGTGGCCGGCCTGCTCAAGACCATCGAGGAGCCGCCCCCCACCGCGGTGATCGTGCTGTTGAGCGAGGAAATCCCTCCCGGTCACACCACTGTGGCCTCCCGCTGCGTGGTGGTGCGGTTCCACCCGGTTCCCGACGACACCCTCCGCCGCCTCCTTGCCGCCGACGGGGTCGACCCCGACGCCCTGGACGACATCGTGGCCGCCGCCGCGGGAGACATCGGCCGGGCCCGTCTGTTGGCCGCCGACCAGGGCCTGGGTGCCCGCCGCCGCGCGTGGGCCGCGGCCCCCGGCCGACTGGACGGCACCGGGGCCACCGTGGCCGTGCTGGTCGACGAGCTGCGGTCGCTGATCGACGAGGCCCAGTCGCCGCTGGCGGCTCGCCAGGGCGCCGAGGCCGACGATCTGGCCCGCATCGAAGCGGGTGCCGGACCCCAAAACCGGGTGCGCCGGGAGATGGACGTCCGCCACCGCCGGGAACAGCGGCTATTGCGGGCCGACGAACTGCGCTTCGGGCTCGCCACCCTGGCCGACTGCTACCGCCGACGCCTGACCGACGGGCGTCACGCAAAAGAGGCCGTGGCCGCCGTCGACCGCATCCGCGACGCCCACGCCGCCCTGGTCCGCAACCCCAACGAGACCCTGCTCCTACAGGCCCTTTTCCTCTCTCTGCCCCAGTTGCCCGGCTGGTAACCTGACCCCGGCGCCCGGGTAGCTCAGTCGGCAGAGCGATTCACTCGTAATGAATAGGTCAGGGGTTCGATTCCCCTCCCGGGCTCTCGCCGCTCCGGCCATGGCGACATCGGGGCCGTCGCCGGCGTCCTCCGCCCCTGTCATCGGCAGTGCGGGATCGTAGTCGTGGCCTGTCTCACCAGGGAGAATCTGAAGTGGCCCTCGATGAAGAACGTTGATGATTCCATGACGGCGTTGTCCTTGTCATCGCGGTGGGTCTGGTCGAGGCGGAGGAACGCGGCAGTCGGGTCCGCTCCCCAGGCGGTGCCGGCTCCGGTCTCGACGTGCAGTTCGGTGTGTGCGGTCAGGACAGTGATGTCGAACTCCCTGAGGAGTGCGAACATCGAACCCCTGACTTGGCGAATGTCGAAAGTGTTGCCCAGCAGGCTTCTCGGAATCGCGTCGTAGGAGTAGGCGAAGACCTCGTCATCGACGAGGAGGGCTCGTTCGGTTGCGAGGACTTTGTCCTCGATGGCAAGGCCGAGTCGGGCGGTCTCCCTTTCGGTTGCAGACCGGATTGCGACCGAACGGAACTCCATGGTCGGTTCGAGTCCGTGCCGCTTGATCGTCTCCGAGAGCGACTCGAGCCTGCGTAGGTCGGCGCTTACGTCAGCTGCGGCAGCGGCGAGCACGTAGGTTCCGCTTCCCTGCCTCGCGGCGATGAGGCCCTGCCCGTCGAGGACCCGCAGCGCTGTTCGGATCGTGGCCCGCGAGACCTCGTACTGCTCGGAGAGGGCCTGCTCGGTGGGCATTTTCTGCCCTGGTTCCCATTCTCCTGAACTCAGCCGGCCATGCAGGTCGGCTGCGATCCAGTCGGCTCGAGTTCGGAACTTCTCGGGGTCGATCCGCGGGCTATCCACATCCTTGCTTCGCAGTGGTCGGGTTTGGTGTTGCCGGGCGGGCTCAGGCTAGCCGGTGCGGGGCATGGGCCCGGTGAGCTTCTCGAGGAAGACGTCGACAAAGCGGTCGGCATCGACGGCGGTGACGATGTTGACATCGGGGCGTTGATCGAAGCGTCCCCCTGCTCGTCGGTCGTTGAGGCCGAGGCCGCGGAACCCGAGGTCGGAGGGGACGAGGTCGACAGGCCGTTGGGTGGATGATTGGATGAGCGTCGGGTCGAGCAGCACAGCGGCGGCCAGCGGGTCCCACAGAGTGGCGATGCGTCGGTGGACGAAGATCTTCTCGTGGAAGTCCAGGTATTGCTGGAGCATCTTCCAGACGAACTCGGAGTGGGGCTGCTTTGCCTTCTCCAATTCCGGCAGCCTGGTCTCGTCGAGGACGAGGTAGGGCTCCAGGTTCATGCCGATCTGGGTGTAGTTGCCGGGTGTGCGGTACACGATGTCGGAGGCCTCGGGATCGTAATCGACGTTGGGGTCCTCGGTGAGCGATCCCCAGTGCAGGGTCTCGTAGCCCGATCCGCCCATGATCACCACCGACTTGTACCGGGTGAACACCTCGGGATCGGCGGTGGCGGCCAACGCCAGATTGGTGAGTGGGCCGGTGGCCAACAAGTGCAGCTCCCCCGGGGACTCCTGGCTCAACCGCAGGATCTGGTCGGACGCCGATTCCCCGGTGATCGTGCCCTCCGGAGGTGAGTACATGTTGCCGATCCCGTCGGTGCCGTGAACCACCCACCCCGTCCGTAGCGGCTGATTCAAGGGTTCGGTTGCCCCCTCGGCCACCGGCACATCCGGCCGCCCACACAGCTCCAGCACCCGCAATCCGTTCAGGGCGCCCCGCTGTGCATCGATGTTGCCGTGGATGCTGCCCAACGCCTCGATCTCCACGTCGTCGTGAGCCGCCAAGAACATGATGGCCAACGCGTCATCAATTCCCACGTCCATGTCCAGTACCACTCGAGTAGCCATGGTGATCTCCCTCATCATCAGATGGTTGGTTGACAACTTGTCTGACAATTTAGGCAAGAACTCCCTGGGCGGTCAATAGACCTGGCCGTCGACAGCACTACCAAACCACTCTGGCAGCCCAAGTCTGAATCCGAGTTTGGAGAGTGCGGAGTGGTTGACGCTGTGTCGAGTATTGCCCTACAGTCCCAATATGTCTGACAACCTGGCGAAACCAAAGGGTCGCGAGGATGGGGGTTGACTATGGGGTGCTGACCCCGGAGACGGTCGCGGACTACATCGACGGGAATCCGGAATTGGCCGGCTTGGTGGACACGGGTTCCTTGGAAGTCGCCGAGGTGGGTGACGGGAACCTGAACCTGGTGTTCTTGTGCCGCGACCGCAATGGGCGGGGCCTGTGTCTCAAGCAGTCGCTGCCGTACCTGCGATTGGTGGGTGAGGCCTGGCCGCTCAGCCCCGAGCGCATCATCTGCGAAGCCCGGGGACTGCGGGCTGCCGCCCGGGTCGTTCCCGACCTGGTTCCGGAGGTCCACACGCTGGATCGAAGCCGTTTCGTAGTCGTCATGGAGAACCTGGATGGGTGGGACATCTGGCGAGGCCGGCTCAACGAGGGTCACGTACACACCGGTGTGGGGGCCCATCTCGGCCGCTACGTGGCCAACGTGGCGTTCTCCACCTCACTGTTCGCTGTGGGTGCCGAAGAAGCAAAGGTGCAGGTCGCCGCGTCGATCAACCCCGAGCTGTGCAAGATCACCGAGGATCTGGTGCTCACCGAGCCGTACATCGACCACGACAACAACAGCTACCCCGATGCGCTGTCAGCCGAAGTGGCCACCCTCCGCAACGACCGACAGCTCAGGGCCCAAGTCGGCATGTTGAAGCACCAGTTCATGACCCACGCCGAAGCCCTGATCCACGGTGACCTCCACACCGGGTCGGTCATGGTGCGAAACACCGACGGTGCCGGCCAGTGCCGGGTCATCGACCCGGAGTTCTGCTTCTACGGGCCGGTCGGGTTTGACCTCGGCGCCCTCTTTGGCAACTACCTGGCGGCCCGCACCCGAGCCGCCGTCCTCAACCGGCCCCCAGAGTTCCAGAGCTGGGTCTCCGGTCTGGCCGCAGAGACCTGGGACGCATTCGAAACCGAGATGCACCGGCTGTGGCCCTCCCGCCTCGACCCGACCTGGACCGACGAGTTGCTGGGCTCCTGGCTGGCCAAGATCAAGGCCGACAGCATCGGCTACGGCGGTTGCAAGGCCATCCGCCGGATTATCGGCCTCGCCAAAGTCACCGACATCGAAAACCTGCCGGCCCACCTACACTTGCCGGCTTCGACCATCGTCCTGCGGACCGCCCGCCGCTGGATCCTCGAACGGGCCGACACCACCGGTATCGGTCAGCTCGACGTGATCTTCCAGCAGATCGCAGCCGAGGTTCTCGAACAGAACCGCCGACAGGAGAGCACGTGACCGGAGCCGGAGACACGCCCAAGAGGACGATCTGGGTCGACGACGACGGCCGCACCGTGGTCGTGATCGACCAGACGTTGTTGCCCCATGTCTTCGCCACCGAGAAGCTGGCAACTCTCGAAGATGCTGCGGTCGCCATCGAGACGATGGTGGTTCGCGGGGCACCGTTGATCGGGGCCACCGCAGCCTACGGCATGGCGCTCGGGCTGGCGGTTGACCCCTCAGATGAGGCAGTGGAAGGCGCCGTGGTCCGGCTCCTGGCGACCCGCCCGACCGCGGTCAACTTGCAATGGGCCATTCGGGAAATGGAGGACGTTGTTCGCCCTTTGCCCGCCCACGATCGGGCGCAAGCGGCCTACGCCAAGGCCGCCGAAATTGCCGACACCGACGCGGCCATGTGTTCGGCCATCGGCGACCACGGGCTGGAGCTGATCGAGTCGTTGTGGGAGGCGAAGGGCCAACAGGGCCGCATCGACGTCCTCACCCATTGCAACGCCGGCTGGCTGGCCACCGTGGAATGGGGAACGGCAACCGCACCGATCTACAAGGCCGCCGACGCAGGAATCCCCGTACACGTGTGGGTTGACGAAACCAGGCCCCGCAACCAAGGAGCCTCCTTGACCGCCTGGGAACTCGGACAGTGGGGGGTGCCGCACACCCTGATCGTGGACAACGCCGGCGGACACTTGATGCAACACGGGCTGGTCGATCTCTGCATCGTCGGATCCGACCGAACCACTGCCTCCGGCGACGTGGGCAACAAGATCGGCACCTACCTGAAGGCCCTGGCAGCGAAGGACAATGGGATTCCGTTTTACGCCGCCCTTCCGTCGTCCACCATCGATTGGACCATCGAAGACGGGATTGCCGAGATTCCCATCGAGCGTAGAGAGCCGGAAGAAGTCACCCACATCACCGGTCAGGCCCCGGACGGAAGTCTGGTCCAGGTGCGCCTCTCGCCGTCGGACACACCCGCCGCCAACGACGCATTCGACGTCACACCCTCTCGGCTGGTAACCGGCATCATCACGGAACGAGGGGTGGCGCAAGCCGACAAGGAGAGCCTGGCCTCACTGTTCCCGGACAGGACGATCTGAGGTGTGGTATCCGGCGTACGGTGGTTGCCATTGCCGATGACACCGTCGGAGGGGGGATGGCTGCGGTGGCCTATGTTGGGAGCGGTGGGGATCGGGGGGTCTGAATGACGGGATTGGTCGACACGCATGTGCACTTTTGGGAGCACGGGGTCGACGGGTTGAGCTGGCCGTGGCTGGAGAAGGGGTTTCGGAGCACTCGCCATCGGTGGACTGAGGAATCCGACGACCGCGACGGTGGGCTTGCTGCGCCCCGCTACACGGCCGAAGAGTTCCGGGCTGAAGTCCAGGGGGCCGGGGTGGTGGGGGTGGTCCACGCGCAGTCGGCGACCGCAGAACACGACCCGTCGCAGGAGACCGCATGGTTGGACGCCATGACGGAGCGCACGGGCTGGCCGAGTGCGCTCATCGGCCGCGGGCACTTGGCCTCGCCGGATGGCGCGGGGTTGCTGTTGCGACATCGGGAGGCGAGTGGCCGCTGTCGGAGCGTGCGGGACATGAGCGGACCCGATGGGCTCGACCTCAACGCGTGCGCGGCGACGTTGGACGCAGCCGCGGAGCTCGGTTTCTCCGTGGAGTTGCGGACTGGCCCTGCGGAATTCGGAACGTTCGGCGAGTTGGCCGACCTATGGCCTGGGGTGACCTTTGTGCTGAGCCATGCCGGGCTGCCGTTGGAGCGTACGGCTGAGACGCTCCGGGAGTGGCGCGCGGCGGCCACGGAACTGGCGCGGCGTCCGAACTGGGTGTGCAAGATCTCGGCGCTCTGTGGTGGCTCCGATCCGGAATGGACGGTGTCGTCCATTCGTCCTTGGGCCGAGGCGTGCTTCGAGGTGTTCGGGCCGAGACGATGCATGGTGGGGACGAACTGGCCGATCGATCGCCTGTTCGGCACATACGAGGATGTGGTCGGGGCGCTGCGAGCGATCTTCGAGGGTGTGGACGGCGATGATCGCGACCGCTTGTTCTGGGGAACAGCCGCAGAGGTCTATCGCCTAGAGATTGAGGACTTCGGCCCCCCAGACGAGATCGGCTAGGGGTAGGCGGGTCCCCGCTGAGCGAGTACTTCTCTAGGTCGGGGTCAGCGGAGCCGACCGGCGGTCCAAGTGTCGCCGCCGTCGGCGCTGGTGAAGACCCCGGCACTGGTGGCCGCCGCGAGCAGGGCATCGTGACGTTGTCCGAGGTCGTAGACGCTGACACCGTCGATGCCCTCGTCGAGTACGTCCCAGTGGTGGCCGTGGTCGTCGCTTCGCAGCAGTTGGCCACCGGCGCCCACGAAGAGTCGGTTGTCGTGGTCGGCGAACAGGGAGTACATCTTGGCTTCCTGGCCGAGGGGGAGCGGGAGGAGGGCCCACCTGTCGCCGTCGTCGGTGGAGACCGAGATGTAGCAACGCCGGCCTCCGGCGTACACGGCGCCGTCGGAGGTTTGGGTGATGGCGTAGTAGCTCCGGCCGGCGAGCTTCTCGCACCAGGTGTCGCCGTTGTCGTCGGAGGTGAACACGCCTCCGACCTTCTCGCCGTCGATGATGGCGCCGGTGCAGGCGATGAGGCGGCCGGTTTGGGAGCGAACGATGCCGTAGACCTGCCAGTGCGGGGGGCCTTCGGGGTGGGGAGCCCAGACACCGTCCCGGAAGCGGTAGAGGCCCTCGGTGAGGGTGCCGGCCAGGAGGGTCCCCGGTTCGGTTTCGAAGATGCAATAGGCGCGACGTCCGAGGTGACCGACCGGGTTCCAGTCCGGGCCACGGAGCACGCCGTCGTCTCCGCCGGCCAAGATGGTGCCGTCGTGGCTCTCGGTCAAGGCGAAGACGACCGAGCCGCCGCCGACGTTGGTGAAGGTGTCGCCGTCATCGGTGGAGGCGAGGACGCCGGTCTTGGTACCGGCGTAGATGGTGTTGCCGGTGAAGTGAACGGACCAGGCTTCGTCCGGGGTGAGGCCGGGATCGACTTGGCGCCAGGTTTCTTCACGGCCGACCCAAAGGTGGGCGTAGCTGCCGACAGCGAGGGTGCCGTTGGCGAGTTCATGGATGGCGAACATGCGGTGGCCGGCGATGTCGGCGGCATACGGCTGCCAGGTCTGGCCATCGTCGGTTGAGCGGGAGAGGCCCTGCCCGGTGCCGGCGAGGATGCTGCCGTCGGCCAGGGTGAGAAGGCAGTGGACGTAGACGTCATCGAGTCCGCTGTTGGATTGCCTCCAGGTTGTGCCGTCGTCGTCAGAGCGGAGGATGCCGTGGCCACGGGTTCCCGCGAGCAGGGCACCGGATCGGGTCTCCGCGAAGCTGTAGACGATGGATCCATCGGCGCCGAGCGGCGCCCAGGTGTCGTCGTCGGTGAACCAGATGCCCTGTTGGTCGGTACCGGCAAGGCGACGGCCTCCGCAGAGCGAGAAGAGCCTGAAGGTGGTGATGTCGGGGGGTGTGTCGGCGCCGGCTGGGAGGTTCGCGTACCGGGGCGTCGAGTCGATCTGTTCCCAAGTGAGGCCGTCGTCGTAGGAATGCCACAGGCCGCCAGAGGTGGCGGCGCTGAGATGGGTGCCGTGGTCGGAGAAGGTGTTCACCGAGACATGGTCGAGGCCGTCGACGGGCTTCCAGGTTTCGCCGCCGTCCAGTGAGCGCGAGATGCCGCGTACGCATGTGCCGACGAGGAGGGCTCCGGAGTTTGTTTCCACGAAGGTGAAGAACTTGGGTGGGCCCCCGGAGAGGCCGTCGTTGTGCAGCGACGCGGCCACAGAATTCAGGCTACTCTTTTCTTGTCAGGGGTTCCAAGAGGTCGTTGTCGATTTCGTAGAGCAGGGGTTGTTGCTCCAGATATGCGGCCAGGTTGTCGAAGAAGAGTTCGATGACGCGCTGGGGACTGCCGTGGCTGGCTCCGGAGTTGTGCGGGGTGATCAACACATTGGGCATATCCCACAGCGGGTCGTCATCGGACGGTGGTTCAGTGGCGAACACGTCGAGGCCCGCACCGCCGAGGTGGCCTCGCTGGAGGGCAGCGGTGAGGGCGGGCTGGTCGACGAGGGCGCCGCGAGCCACATTGACGAACAGCGCCCCAGGTGGCATGCCGTCGATGACGTCGGCGGAGATGATGCCCCGGGTGTCGTCGTTGATCGGGAGTGCGGCAACGAGGATGTCGTGAGAGGCGGCCACATCAGCCAGTTCGGTGATCGGGCGGGCGGGGCAGGGTTCGTCACCGCGTACGGTTCGGCGAATGATGGTCGGCTCCATGTTGTAGGCGAGCGCCAGGTGGACGATGCGTTGCCCGACGGGGCCGTATCCCAAGACTGCGATCGTCCGATCCTCCAGTTCTCGCCACCGGCGCCAACTGAAGTCACGTGTCCGGTAGCGGTCGACGGCGTTGCGGAGGTCGCGGCCGAGGCCGTGGAGGAACATGAACACGGTCTCGGCCATGGCATTGGCAGATGCACCCGCCGAACGGGTGATACGTACACGACGAGACTTGAGGGTGTCGAAGATGTCACCGTCGATGCCCGCAGACATGACGTGAAACCAGTCCAGGCCGGAGGCCTGATAGAGCGAGTTCACGAAGGCTCGGGCTCGATCGGGCCACACGTCACGAGACATGAAGGCGATCGTGGCTTCGGTGATGGCTTCGGGGGTCGCATCGTCGGGCCCGAGTAGGACAACGGAGAGACCGGGGGCGAGATCGCCCAGGCGGTCGTGGTGATCACCGTAGAAGGTATCGGTGCAGAACAGGGTGTGGCCGGTGCCGTCTGCAGCGATGTTCGGCGGGGTGGCGTTGGCCATGATGCTCCTGGTGCAGCGACCTCGACGGCGTGGCCGACGGCGGGGTTGAGGCTCATCCGGCGATGCGGTTGGGTGACATTGTGAAGGACTGGCACCAGCGGTACCAGCCGCCGTACTATTCAGTGTACTGATAGTGGGCGATAAGGCCCACGGGGAGCCCTGATGGTACTCGACGATGCAATCGGCGGTGGCTGCTCGTACGGAGACAGGGGTGCTTGGTGAGCCTGGACCTCTCTTACGGCGATGAACTGTTGGCCCTGCAGGCTTCCGTCGATGGCTTCTGCCGCCGAGCCGGGACAGGTCCGGGGTTCTGTTCTTCCTCGCCGCTACCGGAAGGCTTTTGGAGCGGGTTGGCCGACCTTGGGGTCCTCGGATTGGGCACCCAATCCGGCGGCGGCGGTGTGCTCGAGATTGCGGCGGTGATGGAGACGCTTGGTGCCCACGGCGCACCTGGACCGCTGGTGGGAACCTTCGCGGCGACCGCGCTCTTGGACGACGCAGTCCTCGGCCCGGTGAAGAGCGGTGATTCGCTGGTGAGTGTTGGCGCGGAAGGAGTCTTCCCGTGGGCGCCGGTCGCGGACGTCTTCCTGGAACTCGGGGTGTCGGAGGCCTGGAGGGTCCAGCCCGCCGGTCCTGTTGAGCCGGTCGACACTACGGCAGGCGAGCCGTGGGCCCGTATGGCAGCCGAGCGGCTGGAATCGTTGGGTGACTCCTCGCCGGCTGCCGCTCGGGCGTCGGTAGCGGTGGCGGCCTACATGGTGGGTGCCGCCGACGAGCTGGTCTCGTTGTCGGCCGAGTACGCCCGGAATCGGATGCAGTTCAACAAGGCGATTGCTACGTTTCAGGCGGTGTCGCATCCCCTGGCCTCGGCGGCGACGCGGCTCAACGCGTCACGGATTCTCGTACGGGGCGCGGCGCAGCGGCTGGATGCCGGGGACACCGAGGCAGCTCAGGCCGCGGCGTTGGCGCGTCTGTCCGCGACAGCAGCGGCGACCGACGCGGCCTACCGGGCACATCAGTTGTTCGGGGCGATGGGGTTCACCCTGGAAGGTCCGGTGGCGTTCCGAAGTCACCGGATCCGCCAGGTGGGACTCCTGGCGCCGAGTCAGGGCTGCGTCCGCGAGGTGGTTGCCGCCGGACTGGGACTGTGAGGCCGTTCCGTTGTCGAAAAGGAGCACACCATGGTGGATTTGACTCAGCCCCTTGAGGGTTTGATCTACGAGAAGAAGGACCACATCGCCTACATCACCTTGAACCGCCCCGACCGGGCCAACGCGTTGCACAGCTCCATGGTGGAGCCGATCAAGGCGATTTGGGCCGAAGTCCGCGACGACCCGTGGATCCGATGCGCGATCGTGACCGCAGCCGGCGAGCGGCACTTCTGCACTGGAGCGGACGTGGGAGCGGTGGCGTCGCGTGGTCGGGTGGCGGCCGGACGAGGCCCGTTGACCGAGGAGGTGTTCTGGTCGCCACGCCAGAACCGGGTGTGGAAGCCGGTCATCTGCGCCCTGAACGGCACCGTGGCCGGTGCCGGTCTGCACTTTGTCGTGGACAGCGACATCATCGTGGCCGCCAACACGGTGAAGGTCGTCGACACCCACGTGAATGTGGGCATGGTGGGCGCGATCGAGAACATCGGTCTGACCAAGCGTCTCCCGCTCGGCTCGGCGCTCCGGTTGACTCTGCAGGGCCGGAACTATCGGATGACCGCGGAGCGGGCGTACAACCTCGGCCTCTTCGACGAGCTGTGCGAACCCGAGGACCTCATGGCCACGGCCGAGGAGATTGCCCATGACATCTGCAAGAACTCACCGGCGGCGGTGACGCTGTCCCAGCAGGCCCTGTGGGGCGCGTTGGAGATGAGCTACCGGGATTCCATGGAGTACGGCTGGGCTCTGATTCGCATGCACTGGGATCACCCCGACATGGCTGAAGGCCCCAAGGCTTTCATGGAGGGTCGCGACCCGGTGTGGGTGACCGGCGAGGAGGATCCTGACGGGGAAGCCTCAGACGACGGATGAATCTCGAACTCGGACCCGAACTCATTGCGTTTCGTGATGAGGTCCGGGACTTCCTGGAAGACTACCGCGACACCCACGGGTTCTTTCATCACGAAGGCGATCATCACATCGCCACCCTCAAGCTGCATCGGGCGCTGGGGGAGCGCAACTGGCTGGCACTGGCCTGGCCCACGGACGCCGGCGGCGAGGGCCGGCATCCGCTCTATGAGTTTGTTTTGTGGGACGAGATGGCTCGGTACCGCGCGGCCCGGCCACCCCTGGGTTCGGGGATCGTGGCCAAGACGATCATTGCGGCCGGCACGCAAGAGCAGAAGGAGCGGTTTCTGCCGCGACTCCGAACGGCGGAGATCGCGTTCTCGCTGGGCTATTCCGAACCGGAGGCCGGCTCGGATCTGGCTGCGCTGCGGACCCGGGCGGTCCGGGATGGAGACCGCTACATCCTCAATGGCCAGAAGCGCTGGACCTCGGGCGGTCATCGAGCCGACTACCTCTGGGTCTTGTGCCGGACCGGCGAGCCGGAGGCGCGGGGAAGAGCGTTGACGATTCTGATCGTGGACATGACGTCGCCCGGAATCACGGTCTCACCGATTCCGGCGGTCGGGGGCGAACGCTTCAACGAAGTTTTCTTCGATGACGTCGAGGTGCCGCTGGCCAACCGGATCGGCGAGGAGAACGGCGGCTGGCGCTTGATCTCAGAGTCGCTTGCCACCGAACGCCACGTGCAATTCTCCCCGGCCCGTGTGCAACAGGACTTTGCCGAACTCGTGAGCTGGCTCAAGGAACGCGGGCTCACCGACGACCCCGTCGTTCGCCATCGATTGGTGGACACCGCGGTGGTGGTGGCCGAAGTCGAAGCTCACGCATTGGCGCTGCTGGAGGCTGTCCAGGACGGCCGGGACGCAGCGGTGGAGGCCGCTGCCAACAAGTTGGCGGGTAGTGAGGCAGCCCAAGCCGTGGCCCGGGTGGCGGGAGACCTCGGGGCACCGGAGTCGGTGATGGTCGGTTCAGAGATCGAGTTCCTGTGGCGACAGTCCATCAGCGAGACGATCGGTGGCGGGACCTCCGAAATCATGCGCGGGGTGATCGCGAGCCAGGGTCTCGGGCTGCCGATCCGCTGAACTTTTGCAGTGAGAAGACGAAGAATGCGACAAGGATGAAGGGGTGGTGATGAGCGAGGATTCGCAAGGTCCGGTCGTGGTCGTGACGGGCGCGGCCCGAGGACTGGGCCGTGACTATGCCGCCATGTTTGCGGCCGACGGCGCAAGAGTGGTCTTGGCCGACATCCAGGCCGACGCGGTTGCTGCGGCGGCCGAAGACACTGCTTCGGCCACGGGTGCAGAGGTGATCGGCTTGGAGGTCGACGTGGCCTCTGCTGACAGCGTTGCGACCATGATCGCGAAGGTGGAGGAACGGTTGGGGGGTGTCGACGTGTTGATCAACAATGCCGGCATCTGGGGCGACCTGGAGTCTGCGCCGTTGTCGGCCACCGACCCCAACTACTTCGACCTCGTGATGGCGGTGAACGTGCGAGGACCGTTGCTGTGCGCACAGGCGGTTCTTGATCACATGCGCGCCGAGGGCTGGGGTCGGATCATCAACATCTCCTCGATGGGTGCCTACATGCCGTCAGGCGTCTACGGGGTGTCGAAGCTGGCCTTGAACTCGATGACCTTTGCCTTGGCGACCGAACTCGGGCCGTCGGGGATCACCGTCAACGCTGTGGCACCGGGCCCGATCGACAACGAAGCCACCCGGGCCCAGCTTCCGAAGGAGGCGATGATCGACAAGATGATTGCGGGCACGGCGATGAAGCGCATGGGTACGTCACGAGACCTGTACGGAATGATCCGCTACCTGGTGAGCCGCGACGCCGACTGGGTAACGGGCCAGACGTTCCTGGTCAACGGCGGCTACAACTCGCGGCTGTGAACCTCCGTCCAACAAGCGTCAACGCGCCCAACGTGGTGTTCTTGACTGGCTGGTGCCCGAGCCGCGACCCAAGGTCTGACGACGACTCCGGGAGGGCGAGGTGACATGACGACTCACAGCGGCGGTGACGCCGTGGTCGCGGCCCTGCGGGCCGCCGATGTGGACACGGTCTTCGGGATCGTCAGCGTGCACAACGTCCCTACCCTCGACGCCATCGCTCGCTCCGGGTCGATCGAGTTCATCGCCTGCCGCCATGAACAGGGCGCGGTCCACGCGGCCGACGGCTACGCCCGCGCCTCGGGCAAGATCGGTGTGGCGTTGACCTCGACGGGACCAGGCGCGGCCAACGCCATGGGGGGCCTGTTCGAGGCCAACTACGCCTCGAGTCCGGTCTTGATGATCACCGGCCAGGTCGAGACGTCCGAGTACGGGCGCGGCCGGGGCACAATCCACCAAGCCGAGGATCAACTCACGATGTTGCGCACGGTCACCAAGCGCTCCGAGCGCATCACGACGTCATCCGACATCGCCCCGACCATCTTGGCGGTGATCTCGGACATGATCAGCGGACGCCCCGGCCCGGGGGCCGTGGAGATCCCCATCGATCTCCAGTATGCCCACCACGCCGACGTGGCCGTGGATCCACCAGAGCGTCGGGCAACGGCGCCGGCCGAGGCCGCCATTTCGGCCGCAGCCGGCGTGTTGGCTGGAGCCGACAGACCGCTGATCATCGCCGGAGGCGGTGTGATTCTCGCCGACGCCTCTCACGAGTTGACCGCGCTGGCCGAGGCACTCGGGGCCCCCGTCGCGACGAGCGTGGAGGGTCGTGGCGCTCTCCCTGAGAGTCACCGCCTGGCCCTCGGACCCAACACCGACATGTCTGCGATGGACCCGATCCTTGCCGGCGCCGATGTGCTCTTGGCCGTGGGGACCAGGTTTCAGCTCACCTCCAACGTGGCCAAATGGCTCAAGTTTCCGGGCCGGCTCATCCACCTTGACGCCGACCCAACGATGATCGGTCGTGTCCATCCGGCCGAGATCGCGCTGGTCGGCGACGCCAAGGTCGGGCTGGCGTCATTGGTTGGCGAGCTTGGCGGCGAGCGCAAGGACACTGATGATTGGGTTGCTCGGTGTGCCGCGTGTCGTGATGAGGTCATCGCCGCGACCCGCGCCGATCTCGGGCCGGATGTGGTCGCAATTCTGGACTCCATCGCTGCAGCGCTGCCCGCCGACGCCGTGGTGGCGAAGGACGCCACCATGAGCGCCTATCTTTGGGCCAATCGGCTGCTACGCGTTGAAGAGCCTCGGACCGCTATCCGTCCGGTGTCACAAGCCATCGGGCCCGGGGTGCCCCTGGCCATTGGTGCAGCCGTGGCTACCAGGCGGCCAACGGTGGTCGTCCAGGGAGATGGCGGTCTCATGCTCAGCGTCGGAGAGATCGCGACCGCAGCGCAGTACGACCTCCCGCTGGTGGTCTGCGTGTTCAACGATCGCGGCTACGGTATGTTGCGGTTCATCCAGGACATGGCGGTCGGCGGGCGCCGCGTTGGTGTCGAGCTCTCGACACCGGACTTTGCTGCTCTGGGAGCAGCCTTTGGCGTCCAGTCCGCTTCGGTGGGGACCGCCGACGAATTCAGCGACGCCTTCGTCGGCGCGATCGAGACGGGTGGTGTCTGGGTTCTCGATGTTGATCTCACGGCGATGTCGCCGATGACGCTGACCCCTCAAGCCCGCCCGCTTCGGGAGGGATAGACCGAGCGTCAGTCGGCGATGAGGATGGTGTCGCCGAGCATGGCGGGGTTTGGCGTGGCCCCGATGCCGGGGGCGTCGGGGTCGTAGAGCTTGGCGGTCCCGCCTTCCATGTAGACGCCTTCTCCCGCGTTGACAACGTCCTCGACCGTCCGGGTGAACTGGGTTCCGCCGCAGTCGGGGAGGCTGCGGCGGTAGGTGGTGGAGAAGTGAATCATGGTGGTCGAGGCGAGCCGCGATTGGATCACGTTGTCGTGGCGGTAGCCGATCCCGAAGGCTTCGCACATGTCCAGCATCTTGCAGGCTTCGTGGAGCCCGCCGGTCCGCAGGATCTTGAGGTTGATCATGTCGACCGCGTCGCGGCGGATGATCTCGGCGAGAACCTTCGCGTTCGCTGCGGATTCGTCGGCGATCAGGGGTGAGTTGATGGCGTCGCGGACTTTCTTGAGGTCGTCGAGGCCTTTGACCGGCTGTTCGACGTAGATGTTGAACTCCTCCATGGCGGGGAGGACCTCGATGGCTTCCTCCGCGGTCCAGCCGATATTGGGATCGGCAATGATCACGACGTCGGTTCCGGCCGCCTCCCTGATGGCAGCGATGCGCGCCACCTCGGTGTCGAGATCGAGCTCACCGAAGTACCGACCGAGCTTGACCTCGATCGCTTGGAACCCTTCGGCCACCCTTGCCGCGGTGTCTTCGCCCATTTCCTCTGGGCTCCGGATACTGATCGAGAAGTGCATCGGGACGCCGTCGTCGTACTCTCCGCCCAGAAGCTTGTAGACCGGGAGCCCGGCGGCCTTGCCCATGATGTCGTACAACGCGAAATCGATCGCGCCCTTGGGGAGCAGCTCGTCGCTCCAGGGTTCGTCGGAGAGTTGCTCGTCCATGCGGGCATGGATTTCTCGTATCTCAAAGGGATCCTGGCCGATGACGGTCTTGGCGATCGGCTTCATCTTCTCGAGACACTCGTCGCGATTGTCCAGGGGCAGTGGCATGAGTTCGCCCCATCCCTCCAAGCCATCGTCGGTGGTGATACGGATTGCCGCGTTCTTGATGGCGTCGATGACCCCGTAGGAGACGAGGAACTCCCTGTCTCGGATGTAATTGAGGTCGAAAGGGAAGGCTTCTATTCGTGCGATCTTCATCGGAGGCTCTCGGTCTGGCGGTACCAGCGGGGGGCTGGGGTGAATCGGGCGGGCAGCGCGTACATGCCGTAGGCGATGCCGACGGTCTGCGGTCGAGTGGCGGCGTCGAGGTCAATTTCGTAGTCGGGCAATCGCTGTAGGACGGCCTGCAGTGCGATTTCGATCTGGCGGCGCGCCAGGTTCGACCCCAAGCACCGGTGGGCGCCCAGGCCGAACGTCATATGCCGGTTCGGGAACCGGTCGAGTTGGAGTTCGTCGGGGTTGTCGAACACATCGGCGTCGCGGTTCCCTGATGCCCAGACCAGCAGGAGCTTGTCGCCGGCGCTGATCTGGTGGCCGCCGATCTCGCAGTCCACGTTGGCGGTGCGGGCCAGGGCGAGTTGGGGGGCCTCGAGGCGAAGGAACTCCTCGATGGCCGAGGTCATAAGGCCCGGGTCGTCGATGAGGCGCCGGCGGGCGCCGCGGTCGTGGTGGAGCTGGATGAGCGCGTTCGAGATGGCCGAACCGGTGGTGTCGAAGCCGCCTTGGATGACCAGGTAGGCCATCTCCTTCACCTCGTCGTCGGTGACGGGTCGGCCATCGACGCTGCAGCCGAGGAGGTAGGAAATCATGTCGTCGCGCGGTGACTCACGGCGAGCGGCGATCGTCTCGTAGAGCACCTCGCCGATGGCACGGAGATGTTCGACGACATCGGCGCGCTCGGGGTTGTCCTGCCGCAAGAAGACGGCCCGGTGCAGCGGTTCGGAGAACTCCTTCCAACGTTCGACGGGCAGTCCGAGCTTGTAGAGGGTCGTCATTGCCGGTAGCGGGTCGGCAAGGTCGTGAACGAAATCGCATTCGCCGGACTCGATGAACTCGTCGATGGCGGCATGGGCGAACCGCTCGATGACCGGGGTGAGCCTTTCGACGGCCGAGGGGGAGAGCATCGGGTGCAGGATGCGTCGGAATGCAAGGAAGTCTGGGGGGTCCATCTCGGCGGGGATGGATCGCTGCCCCCGATTGGCCTTGTCGGGGATGGTGAGGCCTTGGGCTGAGGAGAAGCGGATGTCATCGCCGGCCACCTCTTTGATTTCGGTGTACCCACTCAGGATCCAGAACCCGCCGTAATTTTCGGTGTACGCCACGGGGCGTTCTGCTCGCAGGTGCGCGAGCGTTGACCACGGGTCATCGGCGAAGGCTTGGGAGTGGTGGTCAAACTCCACAGGACACCGTTCGGACATCGCGTGCATCTCAGTCATTCGGGGCGGCTGACCAAGACAATATCAGTACACTCAAGTCTTGGTCCCGGCGAGAGGAGGGGTTGGGTCATGACGGCCACCGAGCCCAATGGCCGGTCGATTCTGTCGCCGACGCTCACGCCGAGAGAGAACTTTCACATCACCCGCAAGCTGGTTGGTGTGGACAAGTGGCCCCTGGCCCTGTTGACCGTCATCTACACGATCAACGTGAGCGACCAGTTCCTGCTGCCGGCCATGTTCCCGTTGCTCAAGCGCGAATTCGGCCTCTCGGATACGGCATTGGGGTTCCTGAGTGGTTCGTACCTTGTGAGCGTGACGTTGTTCACGGTGCCCTTCGGGATTCTGGCGGACCGCTACAACCGCACGCGCATCATCGCCTGGGGAACCATGGCGTGGGGCATCACGATGATCTTCACCGGCTCGGCCGCAGGGTTCCCGATGCTGCTGATCGGCCGGATGTTGTTGGGGATGTGGGATCCGTGTGACAACCCCACTTCGCAGTCCCTATTGGCCGACTACTACCCGGTCAATCAGCGGTCGAAGGTAATGGGGATCTATCAAGTAGGGCAGCTAGCCGGCTTCATCCTGCTGCCCATCGCCGGGATCATGGCCCAGGCGTGGGGTTGGCGCGCCACCTTCTATTTTTTCGCGCTGCCCGCGTTCGTGGTCTCTGCTTTGGCGTGGCGGCTCCCCGAACCCGAACGAGGGGTGCAGGATCGCAGGCACCAGAGGCTGGAGGAGAACGAGGACACGGTGTCCACCTCTGGAATCGAGGAAGGCTCAGGGCTTCGCGCCCATGCCGATCTCCTGAGGTGTCGCTCCTACGTGGCGATGCTGGCATCGGGGATGCTGGGCAGTTTGTTCTTCGGTGGAATTGGCGTGTGGGTGCCCACTTTCTTGATCCGCTATCACGATCTTGAGATCGCGGAGGCGGCTTCTGCCATCGCCGTGGTCGCGGTCGGTGGGCTGATCGGTGCAGTCGCGTCGGGCAACCTCGCCGACTACCTCATCCAGGCGAAACATCCCACGGCGCGGATCGCGTTGGCCGGCATCGCCCGGGCGGCGTCCGTGCCGTTCTTCATCATCGCCTTCGTGGTCTCCTACACGGAGGTGGCCCTCATATCGCTCATGGCCGCGGCCATGTTCCTGGTCGCGGGCATTCCCCTGACCAACGCCGCCCGCGCCGACGTGTTGCATCCGCGCCTGCGAGGCCGGGGCACGTCGATGGACGCGGTTTCGCAGAGTCTGGCGTCGGCCGCGTCACCGGTCATCTTCGGCATTCTGTCCGACGCCTTGGACCTGCGCACGGCGTTTCTGATCTTGTCGCCGCTTTCCGCCCTGTCGGGGCTCCTGTTGTTGACGCTCGGCCTGGCCACCTACGGACGCGACGAGCGGGCGGTACGAGAGCAGGTCCGGCGTGAACACTTCGAGAGCCTGCGAGCCACGGGCAAGCGCGAGGACGACAATACGGAGCTTGGGGAGAACATCGAGCTGTCGCTTTCAGAAGCCGTTCAGTTGTGGAGTCCCGATCAGGGCCCCATGCTGGAGGTGCAAACGCTGGACTTCTCCTATGGTCAGATCCAGGTTTTGTTCGGCGTGGATCTGATTATCCCCCAGGGTGGCTGCCATGCGCTCGTTGGTCGGAACGGGGTTGGCAAGACGACACTGCTCTCCAGCATCGGCGGCTTGCTCGATGGTCAATCCGGTCGGATCTTCTACAAGGGTCAGGAGCTGACGGGCATTCCGGCGGATCAGCGCACCAAGCTGGGGATCACGCTGATGGCGGCCGGCCGGTCCACGTTCCCGTCACTCAGCGTCCGAGACAACCTGTGGTTCGGCTCCTACCCCTTCACCGACAACGCGGCGTTGGCCCAAGAACGCGGCGAGGCGGTCCTGGAGGTCTTCCCGGCACTCAAGCCCCGACTGGACCAACGGGCCGGGACGTTGTCGGGTGGGGAACAGCAGATGGTGGCCTTGGGCCGGGCGTTGATGGCGGGCCCCGACCTGTTGTTGATCGACGAGCTGTCACTCGGTCTCGCCCCAACCGTGACGGGCCAACTTCTGGACGTGCTGGACCACGTTCTGGAGTTCGGCACCACGATCCTGCTGGTCGAGCAGTCGATCGGTGTCGCATTTTCGGTGGCGGACACGGTGTTCTTCATGGATCGGGGTGTCGTGGAACCGTTGGGTCCCGCCGAGGGACTTGATGCCGACGAGCTGACGCGGCGACTGCTGGAGCGTCGGGAGTGACTCCCCGCAAAGAGGGTGGTCGCCGCGTTCCCTGGTGGACGGGGCGACTCCAACGCCAGGTGTTCATTGCGCTGGTGACGCTCGGGCTCGTGGTGGGTTTCGTCCTTGGTGTGCGTCAGGCCGTGATCGACCCCGTGCTGGACGTCGGCGATCCCCGTGTCCGCGTCGAGGGCAGGATGGCGACAGTACAGGTCACAGTCCGCAACACCAGCGGGGACACGGCGTACTGCCCGATTGTCGGCATCGCCGCCTTGGATCGTGAGGGTCTGGATCTCGACTCGGGCATTGCCTTGCCGGATCTGTCCGACGGCCGACTCGGCCCGGGGGAGAGCGCGAACTACATCGGCACCCTGACGCAAATCTCCGCTCAGGAATTCAACGAGGAACTCGACGAGTACGTCGGCTTCATCGAAGAGGAGAACGAATGCCCGTGACCGGCATCGGATTCGCAGCCGGTCCAGCCTCTCGGCGGCGGGCCCATGGCCCGGATTGAGTACACGATATTGTTCGCTGGGAAGGGGGGTCAGTGCTCGGCGACATCATCGGCTTCACGATCCCGTTGATCGACTTCGAAGTCCCGCGAAACATCGTCACCATCGGGCTGATCCGAGGGCTCACCTACGCCTTGTTGGGGATCGGTATCACCTTGGTGTACCGGTCGTCGAGGGTGATCAACTTTGCTCACGGCGAGATGGGGGCGCTGCCGGCTTTGCTGATCCCCATCTTCGTGTTGAGCCTCGGTTGGCCGTACCCGATCGCGTTGACGCTGGCGCTGTTGTCGGCCGCCGTGCTCGGGGGCCTGTTCGAGTTTTCCATCGTCCGACCGCTACGCAACGCGAGTCGCCTCACGGTGTTGGTGGCCACGATCGGTGCTGCTCAGCTCCTGTTCTTTTCCGGGGCGCTGTTGCCCAAGGGCGGCGACTTTGCGGGAAAGAGCTATCCGACACCCTTCACGTCCTCGGTCACCATAGGAACGCTGAGGCTCAACGCCGGTGACCTCACGATCCTGGTAGCGGTCCCGCTTTTGACGATCGGCCTTGCCCTCTTCCTGGGGAGGAGTCGGCTTGGCAAGGCGAGCCGGGCCGCAGCGGAAAACGGAGACGCCGCGCGCCTCGCCGGCATCCCGGTCGAGCGGGTGTCGATGGCAGTCTGGACGATCGCCGGTTTGTTGGCCGGCATTTCCGCGATCCTCATCGGGCCCACACGACCGCTCGGGCTCTCGGAGGCACTCGGCCCGAACCTGATGTTGCGGGCGTTGGCCGCCGCCATGCTGGGAGGATTGTCCGGGTCCTACTCCGTGTTCGCAGCCGGTCTCGCCATCGGACTCCTGGAGAACCTGATCATCTGGAACTTCCCCATCGGGGGGGCGTTGGACCTTGCGCTGCTGATCGCCATCGCCGTGAGCTTCCTGGTCAAACGGGGATTGGGCGCAGTGGCGAGGGGGGCGGAAACATCGTCATGGTCGCTGGCCGCATCGATTCTCCCACTGGCGCCGAGCATGGCCTCGGTGGCCCGTTTGCGATGGGTCCGGACCCTGGTTCTGGCGGGACTGTTGGTGTTCGTGGCCTATGTGCCCACATTGGTGTCATCAAAAGAACAGTTTTTCTTTTCGGGCATCGCCCTGTTCGCGGTCTTCGGACTGTCGCTCGTGGTTTTGACCGGATTTGCGGGCCAGGTCTCGATGGGTCAGTTCGCGTTCGTCGCCGTGGGCGCCGCGTTTGGCGGACGCCTGTACCAACTCGGGATCCCACACGGTCCGGGTTTGGTATTGGCGACGGTGATCGGCGGTGGTTTCGCGTTGGTGGTCGGCATCCCGGCGCTTCGGATTCGGGGACTGTTCCTAGCCGTCATCACCCTCGCGTTCTCGGTTGCCACCAGCGGATGGCTGCTGCAACGGGACTGGTTGAATCATCGTGGCGCCGATGGCTCGACGTCGATGAGCATCCCCAGACCGGTGTTTCTGGGCATCGACTTCGACTCGGGCATCCGCTACTACTGGGTCTGCCTCGGCGCGCTGGTGATGGCGGTGGCCTTTGTGCATCGATTGCGGAATTCCGGGTTGGGACGGCGGATGATCGCCGTCCGTGACAACGAGCCCTCGGCGGCGAGCGTGGCAGTTTCGCCACGAACCACGAAACTGTTGGCCTTCATGATCTCGGGAATGATCGCTGCATTCGGCGGCTTTCTGTATGGCGGTCTACTGGTGAACTTTTCTGGAGACATTGATGGCACCTTCGGGGCGGGCGAGTCCTTGTCGTTGGTCGTCATGACGGTCTTCGGGGGGGTGACGACGATCACCGGCGCCATCCTGGGAGCGGTGTGGGTTCAGGGCATCCCCCGCATCTTGGGCGAGGACTGGGGCCTGCTGTCGTCGGGCATCGGTGTGCTGGCCGTACTCTTGGTGCTGCCTGGCGGCCTCGCTTCGTTGGTGTTCAAGGCCCGGGACCGGTGGGTTCAGGGAGCAGTGGATCAGGGTTGGCTGACCCCCCGTCCGATCGAGACCCCGGCCAAGGGTGGCTTTGTGCCGGCGAAGCGGCGATCGGATGACACGTCGACGAAGCCACTCACCGCGGCGGGCATCAAGGTCTCCTACGGAGGCATCGACGCGCTTTCCGGAGTCTCCATCGAGATCGGCCGCGACGAGATTGTCGGGATCATGGGCCCGAACGGTGCCGGGAAGACCACCCTCTTCGACGTCCTGTCGGGCCATCAGCGTCCGACGGTTGGTGAGGTGTATCTCGAGGGCAAGAACATTTCCAGGGCCCCGCCACAGGCCTGTGCTCGGCGAGGCCTCGGGCGTTCGTTCCAACAGGCCCGGCTGTTCGAGGACATGCGGCTCGTGGACGTGGTCAACATGGCCTTGGAGCGTGAGTTCCCGACCAACGCCCTGAGCGCGGTGGTGGGCACACCGGGGGCGCGGCGCAAGGACCGCACGCGCAACACGAACGCCATGTCGATCCTGGCTGCGCTGGAGCTGGATCCCTTCGCCCATCACCAGATCGGTGCCCTCTCGACCGGGAGTCGGCGCCTGGCCGAGTTGGCGTGCGCGTCCGCTCTGGGAGCGCACGTGATCCTGCTGGACGAGCCGACGGCGGGCCTGACCCCTCAAGAGGTCGAGTCCTTCACTCGGATCGTGACAGACCTTCGAGCTACTCAGGGGGTGACGGTGGTGGTAATTGATCACGACGTGCCGATGATGCGCACGTTGGTCGACCGACTGTACGTACTGGAAGCAGGACGTCTGATTGCTCATGGTCCGCCGTCCATCCTCGACACCGACCAACGGGTTATCGCCGCGTACGTGGGTTCCGATCGCGGTGCGGCGCTTTCGAAGGACGGATCGTTCACCAATGTCAACGTCGGTACCACTCGGACGGGCGACGAAGCGTGACCGAGACCTTCGAGTTTGTCGACGCCCACGTCCATTTCTGGGACCACAGCGTCGAGGGCTTGCGGTGGGTGTTCCTCGAAAGGGGCTTCGACCACCCCCGGCTGCGCGGTATGCATCGACTCGATGCCCCCGCGTTCACCGACGTGGAACTCACCGCGCAAGCCGGCCCCTACATCCCCAGTCGCGTGATCCACGTCCAGTCGTGTGAGGAGGACGCGCCCGGACTGGAGTCGGCGTGGGTACAGTCCATGGCGGACGAACGTCCCATGATCGGTGCCATCGTGGCTCGAGCCCGGGTCGCGGCCCCCGAAGTCAACGTCGTCCTCGCCGCCAATGCATGCCAACCCGCGTACCGGGGGGTGCGCGACATGGCCTCCCCTCAGACCATCGGAACTCCGGAGTTCACGGCGGGGTTCGACGCGGTCGCTGCCTCCGGCTCGTCGCTGGAGGTGCTGGTTCCGTATCCGAAGTACCGCGACGTCGGTGCGCTGGCTGTCCGCCACCCCGAGACCCAGATCGTTCTGGGTCACGCTGGGCTTGCCGAGCATCGGGACCCGGAGTACTTCAAGGCCTGGAGTGCGGAGTTGGCGCAATTCGGGATACTGCCGAATGTGACTGTCAAGATATCGGCGCTGGCCAGCGGCGCGGATCCGAACTGGACCGAGGCCTCGATCCGCCCGTGGATCCTCCGCTGCGTCGAGGTATTCGGTCCTGACCGAGCCATGTTCGGGTCGAATTGGCCGATCGATCGGCTCTACGGGGACTATGAGCGGGTGATCGACGCCTATCGGGGCACGGTCGCCGAACTGGGGCGGGCAGAACAGGCTGCACTGTTCATCGACACCGCAACGAGGGTCTACAAACTCACCGTCAATTGAGTACACTTATATTGCGCAGAGGGGCCTAGCGGAGGCGATGTGATGGACGATGTGAAGGACAGAGTGGACGGCTGGGCCGTGACCAGGCTGCACAACGCGATGACGATCATCGAGGTTGATGACGCACGCATCCTCACCGATCCCTGGTTCACGCCCAGTCGGGCGTTTCGAAAAGTCTCCCCCGTTCGAGCCGAGGAGGTGGGCGAACTCACCGCCATCATCGGCTCACACTGGGTGAAGGACCATTTCCACCTGAGGGAACTTGCTGCCTACCCGAGAAAGGACCTGCCGATCTATGTGTGCTCCGACAACATGGTCAAGCACGCGGAGAAGCATGGGTTCACCAACGCGGAGACGCTTGAGTGGGGTGCCACGCGGTCGCTGACGAGGACGGTCACGCTCGAGGTATACGAAGAGCACATCGGACGGGGGCGCCGAACCAACAACTACGGCGTGATCGGTCCCGACGCCCGAGTGTTCTTCGGCGGCGAAGTGCTCGACCTCGATGCGATCCGACGCTGCGGGGAGGCGAACGAGCCGTTCGACGTAGTCATCGGGCCGGTCAACGGCGTGCATCTGATGGGGCGCCAGTTGTCCGCCACGGCCAACGAGATGCTGGAGGCGACGCGGTTGCTGGGAACCCTTCGTTTGGTGGCGGTCCACGATGAACACAAACCCTTTGGGCCGCTACTGAAAGTCACGTCATCGATCCGGGACCTGGACGGGGTTGACTGCGGCGACATTGAGGTCATCGAACTGGATCTCGGCGGTAAGTACAGGTCGGCCGCCTGAGCCGCGGGGCCCTTCGGTGCGGGTGGCGGCCGTGGGCTCAGACCACGTATGTCTTGCAGGCGACGCCGATGGTGGTGTTGTCGAAAGTCGCTCGGTCGAGGACGTCAAAACCTCTCGATGAGTGGAATCCGATCGAATGCTGGTTCGGGGGGTCGAGGCAGACGAGCGATGACAAGGTGGTGGTGCCGGCGCCCACCCCGGCGGCCACCTCCAGGATGCGGGCGTCGATTTCGTCGTAGAGCGCGAGGCCCAAGCCTTGGCCCGAGTAGGTCATGTCGAATGCGACGCGTTCGAGGTGCAGATCCGCCGCCCCGGCTTGCAGGGCCCACTCGGCCCGCGGCGTGAGGTGCCCGCAAGCGGCGTCGATGATGAGGGCGAATCCCACCACGTTGCCTTCGTCGTTCTCCACCGCGAATGCCATGCGGGAACTCGAGAGAACCAGGGCGAGTTGGTGGTCGGAAATCGGTCCGACGTCGCCGACGTTGAGCTGGTTGATCGCGGCGACGGAGTCGAGGTCGTCTTGTCGCAGGCTGCGAATGGTCACTCGGCACCTCCCACGGTGATCCGATGGAGGGTACGTTCCATGTCGCCGTAGTCGTGCACGCCGTAGTGCATGGCGCATCGGTTGTCCCAACAGACGACGTCGCCCGGCTGCCACTGGTGGCGGTAGACGTTGTCGGGGGTGACCGACTGATCGTAGAGAAACTGAAGGATGGGAAGGCTCTCGTGTTCGGTGAAGCCTTCCAGGGCGACCATGGCTCCGCCGGGCCGATTGAGGTAGAGCGCCGTCCTATTGGTGCCGGGGTGTTCACGCGCGATGGGATGGTGGTTGATGACAGTCTCTCGGGCGGACGCAGGCAGGGTGTCGGCTGTACCGGCCATTTTCTGGGGCTTGACGGGGCGGCTTCCGACGAACGTGGCCCGGCGGCCAGAGAGCAGTGCCTTCATGCCGTCGGACAGACGGTCGTAGGCCGCGTACTGGTTCGAGAACATGGTGTCACCGCCGTAGTCCGGGATGACGTGGCCAACGGCTATCGAGACTGTCGGTGGGGTGGACATGTGGGACCAGTCCGTATGCCATGCCTCGGCAGGGGCCTTGGCCTTGCCGAAGTTGGGGACGACGGCGATCTCGGGATACCCGTCGAGGGCGTTGGCGGCGTAGTAGTAGGGCAGAAATGGTTCTCCGAACAGCCCAGCGAGTCGGAGGTGGTGATCGGGTTCGAGCATCTGGCCGCGAATGATGAGCACACAGTGCTGGAACAGTGCGTCACGGATCGTCTGGGCGGCTGCTTCGGAAATCGGCCCCCGGAGGTCGATGCCGGTCAGCGCGACACCGACGGATCCAGTCAATGGTCGGAGTTCGACGCTGGTCGTCAGATCTTTTTGGGCCACCATACCGAGTACAGTATACTGATCTGGCGTCAGGGGGGTTCATGAAGCATCGTCACCGCAACGCTGCCCGACGTCGGTTACGTGTAGTCGGCTTGCTCTTGTCGCTGGGTCTGGTCGCAACCGCGTGCTCGGGTGACGACGCCGACCGTGATGCCGCGGCAACGCCCACTTTCGGGGACGAGGAACCGACCGCGGCTCCGGACGGACCCGCCGGAACCGAAGGACCGGGAGGGGCCGATATATCCGACGGGTCGGACCAACCCGATGGCCCGGCCTCGGAGGAGGAGCCCTCCCCGATTTTCGAGCCGGAGGGCGAACGGACGGTCCCGGAGGAGGTGCCACCCGAGGAGGTGCGCGTCGTCCGCGTCGGCTACGCGTTCCCCGACTTGGCCGCTTTTGCGGTCCTGAACGAGGACTTCGGGATCGGCGACCCGCAGTTGCAGGCCGAAGCGGTTGTGGACGGCTGGCGCCGCCAAGGCCTGCTGCCGCCCGGCATAGAGGTTGATTTGGTGTTCGCGTCGTACAACATCATCAGTACCACGGACAAGATCGCCGCATGCACCGAACTTGCTGAGGACGCTGACGTCGACATTGCGGTCAGTGGATTGACGTTCTGGGTCGGCGCCGAATGTCTCGCCGAGCGATTCGGGATCCCGGTCATCGCCACGGAGGGGGAAGATCGTGCCACCTACCAACGCGGCGCGCCATGGCTGTTCACCCTGCGACCAGATGACATCACCTATTACTCGGCTTTTGCCGACTGGGCGATCGACCAGGGCATCCTGGCCGACCGTCGGGTCGGGCTGTTCTTTGAGACGCCGCTGACCGACGGGGTCGACGCCATGCGCGGGCGGCTCGAGGCGGCCGGTGTCCAGATCGTCTCGGTGACCGAGACGTCAGGCGAGGGCATCGGCGGCCCTGAGGACCGGACGGTTGTCCAGCGCTTCCTTGATGACGAAGTCGACGTCGTCCTGCCGCTTGTCGGCGGAAGCAGCGCCGTGAACATGTACAACTTTGCCGAGAGTCAGGGGTATCGGCCCGTGTACCTCGACGTGGATTATGCCGAACACACCACCGATGTCGCAGCGAAGACAAACCCGGCCAACCAGTACGACGGAACGTTGGCCATGACAGTGACGCGGATCGGCGAGCAGGCGGGCGGCGTCGAGAACGCCGGGGCGGAGGCGTGTCTTGCCAACTATGAGCGATACGCCGCGCAGGACATTTCTCGCCAACCCCCTGAGTCCGGTGAGTACAGCAGCATCTTGCGCACCTGTGATCTGTTCACCGTGCTGCTGGCCGCGCTGACAGGGGCAGCCGATGACCCGTCCGGCGCGAACTTTGTGGCCGCGTTGGAGCAGGCCGGTCGAATCGAGTTGGTGGGGTCGGCAGGAGGATCCTTCAGCGCAGAGGATCACTCGTTGATCGATGAGTACCGGACGATCCAGTGGGATGCGGCCTGTCCCTGTTGGCGGGCGCAGGACGACTTCGCCGCCATGGCTCCGGCAAACTGACGAGACTGCCGACCCCATGGTGCCGAACGGGGATCTTCGTGTCCTGCAACTGCAGGGCGGGATCGAGGTAGCCTTCTGTGCCAAGATCCTGGCCGACTCCGGCGCCGATGTTGCGGTGGTGGAACCGACCGGTGGACACCCGTTACGAGGGCGCGGCGACGGCTCGCTCTACGGGTACTTGCATGGCGGGAAGCGAAGCATCCTGGGTGACGCCATGGACCCCGGGGAGTTGGCATCGGGCGCTGACGTGGTGGTGACCGACGCGATTCCGGGGGGTTGGGAGAGGTTTCATGCCCGCCACCCGCACGTGACCGTTGTGGTCATCACACCCTATGGACTGGAGGGGCCATGGGCCGATCGGCCGGCGACCGATTTGACCTTGCAGGCCGGTTCGGGCGGCATGGCACCCCGAGGTGCTCTCGGCCGAGCCCCGTTGATGGTCGGGGGCGAACCGACGGCCTGGTTTGCCGGATCGATCGCGGCGGTGAGCGTCCTCGCCGCAATGGTGCGACAGCGGCCCGACACCGAGGGTGAGTTGATCGATGTGTCCATGTTCGAAGCGGCCCATCTGGAGCACGGGATGCACCCCGTCACGTTCGCGTCCATCGCCCAGAGGCCGTTCCAGACGACTCGGGGTACACCGGTGCCGGGGATCGAGCCCACGGCCGATGGCCACGTTGGATTTTTTGTGATCACCGGACAGCAGTGGCTGGACTTCTGTTCGTTGGTGGGTCAGCCGCAATGGGCGGAGGATGATTCCTTGTTCATCGCCACGACCCGCCGGGAGCGTGCCGATGAGCTGTTGGGTCCCATTCGGGCTTGGACGGCAACGCAGACGACGGCCGAACTCGTCGAACTCGCGTCATCAATGCGTATCCCGGTGGCACCCATCGGGACCGGTGCCACTCTGCCCGAGATCGACCAGTTCGTGGCGGAGGAGTGGTTCGTCGTCAACCCCGACGGGTTCCTCCAACCCCGCCGCCCCTACCGGGTTGTCGACGAACCGGTGTGCCCGGCCGTAGCGACCGACACCCTGGGTGCCGGGAGTGTCGATCATTGGGATGACCGGCCCAACCCGGCAGGCTCGGTGGCCGCCCTTCCCTTGGCCGGGCTTCGGGTCGCCGACTTTTCGGGGTTCTGGGCGGGGCCGATGGCCAGCGGCATTCTGGCCGGGTTCGGTGCCGAGGTCATCCACGTCGAAGGTCCACGGCGACCAGACGGCATACGGATGAACTCCATCCGGTCAATGAGCGACGACCAGTGGTGGGAGTGGTCGCCGCTGTTCTGCGGGGCGAATACGAACAAGCTGTCTCTGACGCTGGATCTGGCCACCGCCGCCGGCCGGGATGTCGCATTGGCCTTGTTGGGTTCCTGCGACGTGATGGTGGAAAACTTCTCGCCTCGCGTCGTCGACCAAATCGGGCTCGACGCCGACGCCGTGCTGGCCGCGAATCCAAATCTCGTGGTGGTGCGCATGCCCGCCTTCGGACTCCATGGTCCCTGGCGCGATCGCGTCGGTTTCGCCCAGACCATCGAACAGGCGGTCGGCCTGGCGTACCTGACGGGTTATGTTGCCGAGGAACCGGTCATTCCGAACGGAATGTGCGATCCGCTCGCGGGCGTGTTCGGCGCGATCGCCGCCCTGGTCGGCCTCGCGGAACGTGATCGGCGGGGCGAGGGGATGGTGGTGGAGTCCCCGATGGTCGGTGCAGGCCTGGCGACCACCGCCGAGCAGGTCATCGATTTTTCGCTCACCGGCCGATTGCATCAGGCGATGGGGAACCGGTCACCGTTGTTCCAGCAGGATGTCTACCCCGCGTCGGGTGACGACGAGTGGCTCGCCGTATCGCTACCTGACGACCTGGCCATGACGGCGTTGGCGGGTGTCGTGGGATCATCCGATCCCGATTCGATCGCCAAGTGGTGTGTAGGGCGTCGTGCCGGCGATGCCTCCGCGGAACTCCAGGATGCTGGGGTTCCGGTTGCGCCAGTGGTTTGGGCGCACCAGGTACTCGACAATCCACAACTCGTCCATCGCGGGTTCTTCGAGGAGATGGAGCACCCCGTCTGCGGTACGTTCCCCGTTGCTTCGTGGCCGGCACGATTCGGAGCGGGACCACACCGGTGGAATCGCGCACCGTCACCCACTCTGGGCCAACACAACCGCGTCATCTTGGACCAACTGGGGTTTGCCCCGGCGGAGATCGACGCGCTCTATGAGGCCGAGGTGCTCGCCGACAGGGTGCTGAGTTCGCAGAAGGGCTGGTAGAGGGTCCGGCCGGTGGACGGGCCGGCACCCCTTGGGCTACTATTTAGTGTACTGAATGACCCTCTGTGGTCGGATGGAGGTTCTCTCGATGGAGTTCGGATGGGAGAGCGACCATCTCGCCTACCGAGACGATGTCGTGGCGTTCCTCGATGAAGAGCTTCCGTCACACTGGCACGGAGCGACGGCAGTCTTGGGTTCGCGCGAGAACGTCGCCTACTCCCGACGCTTTGCGGGCCTGTTGGCCGAGCGCGGGTGGCTGACCCCGCATTGGCCGTCGGAGTACGGCGGAGAAGAGGCGTCGCCGTGGATGCTGGCGGCGCTCGGGGAGGAGTTGTGGAGTCGGGGAGAGCCGCGCGGTCCGCAGTACATGAACGCCAATTGGATCGGCCCGTCGATCATGGCTCATGGCACCCCTGAGCAACAGAGCCGCTATCTCCCGCCGATCTCGGCAGGCAATGTGGTTTGGTGCCAGGGCTTTTCGGAGCCCGACTCGGGCACGGACCTGGCGTCACTACGGACTCGGGCCGAGCGCGACGGTGCCGAGTACGTCGTGAACGGCGAAAAGATTTGGACCTCCTATGGCGACGTCGCCGAGCACTGTTACCTGCTGGTTCGCACGGATCCGCAGAGTGAGCGCCACCAAGGCATCAGCGTCCTGTTGGTTGACATGCCCGCCGACGGGTTGGAAGTCAACACGATCCCTGGTGTGGTCGGCGAGCACTCGTTCAATGAGCTGGTGTTCCGAGATGTTCGGGTGCCGGTGGAGAATCGATTGGGACCCGAACACGAGGGCTGGGCAGTCGTGCGGGAGGCGCTTTCCTTTGAGCGCGTCGGGGCACCTCGCTGGGCGCGGGCCGCGTTCGTGTTGAATGAGGCGATCGAGGCAGCCCTCAGCGCCGACAGGAAACTGGACGAGGTGGCCCTGCAGGCCATCGGAGTGGCGAAGTCGGCCTGTGAGGCGGCCCGAATACTGAGCTACCGGGTGATCGATGAGCGGGCGCGAGACCTGCCCCCTTCACCCCATGGCAACATGGCCCGCGCCGCGATGGTGCAGGCCGAGCGCCTGGTGGCCGAGGCTTGCCTGACCATCGACGGCCCCGAGACGCTGGCCTATGGATCGCGCGCCGACCATCAAGTCCGGAAATCCCTCGCCGCCGGAGTGGCAGCAGGAACCTACGAGGTGCAGCTAAATCTGATCTCTCGGCTGCATCTCGGACTCCCGAAGGGCTGAGCGAGATGGACTTCCGTCCGAACGACGACCAAAGTGCGGTCCTTTCCGCAGTGTCGACCCTGCTCGAGCGACATTCGGGTCCGACGCGTCTTCGGGCTCTCGGTGGCGACAGCCCCGACTATGACCACGACCTCGACAAACGCCTCGAGGCCGCCGGGTTCTTCGACGTGGCGGCCTTTGGCAGTACGAATCGCCTTGACGCAGCCCTGGTGCAGGAAGCGATCTCGATGGCTCTGGGGACAGCGGCGACCGGCTACCGACTGTTGGTGGCGCCGTCGCTGCCGATCACGGTGACCGGGCCGCTGGCGGTGGTTCCCGATGGCTTCGTCGGCCCGGCGCGCTTCGCCGCCGACGCCGACGCTGTGGTTGTGGTGGGCGCTGACCAGGTTCGCCTGGCGAGCCCCGCGCCAAACGCAGATCGGTCGTTGTCGCGCCTGGGGTTTCCCGTGGGCCAGTTCAGCGCCCCCGTTGGCGGTGAGGTGCTCGATGGTGTCGATCCGGCCGAGATTCGAGCGTGGTTGCAAGTGACCCTGGCTGTAGAGATCGCCGGAGCACTTCGGTTTGCGACCGACCTGACAGTGGCCTACGTGATCGATCGCAAGCAGTTCGGTCGCTCGATTGGATCGTTCCAAGCCGTACAGCACGGCCTGGCGGAGTGCGCGATAGCGACCGATGGCGCGCGCCTTTTGGCCCTGGAAGCTGCGTTCGTCGGGAGCGCAGAGGCGGCGGCCGTGGCGCTGACGCACGCGCTCGAGGCCACCAAGGTCGTGTTCGGGCGGACTCATCAGTACACGGGCGCGATGGGCTTCACTCAGGAGTACGACCTCCATTTCGCAACCATGCGCCTGGTCGGCTTGCGCTCGGAGGCCGCAGCCCTCGGGCGGGCGGCGGCGTTGGTGGCCCGCCAACGCTGGAATGTCGGCTGACTCAGTCGACTGCTCTCAGCACTGTTCGATGAGTTCCTGGAAGACCGCGAGGGGTTCGCTGTCGGCAGGGGCGTGGATCGCCAAACTGTGGATGGTGGCTGACACGCACGCATAGAAGCTCGCCGTGAGTATCAACTCGACGCACTCGCCGTCGTCGAAGTGCCGTCGAAGTTCCTTCATGCCTTCCTCGGACGCTCCGCCGAGGGTGATGATCTCCTCGGTGCACTTCAGCGCCGCCTTGGCACCGGGATCGAAGAGTTCGGATGTCTCGGGGTTCCCGAGGTCGCGGAGCTGGGCCTCGCTGGCGCCGGCCGCGATGGCGGCGGGCCAGTGGGAATGCCACTCCATGCTCGCCTCGGTGAGGAGGGCGACGCGCATGATCTGGAGTTCTCGGAGGGCCCGAGAGGTAGTTGGCTCCGAGCGAAGGGGCCAGGCCATCCCCACCCAGGCATCGAGCATTGCCGGTGCGTTGCCGAGGAGTCGATAGAGAAGGGGAACATTGCGTCCCGCATCACGAAAATTATCGAAAACCGGAGCGAGCGCCGGGTCGGAGGAGTTCGCGTCGACGGGTTCGAGGCTTGCCATGGTGGAAACTCCGGTCGTTGGCCCGATTTCGAAAGTCAACATACTCTATTCGGGCAATGCGGCAGTCCGAGCGAACTCGGCGTGAGGTGATCCCATGTCAGTGAAGGACCGGTCGGTGGTTGTGGTCGGTGGGACGTCGGGCATGGGCTACGCGACTGCGGCGTTGTTCGCCGAACAGGGCGCGCGGATCGCGGTGGTGGGACGCGATGCCGACAAGGCGGCGCAGGCGGCCGCCGCGCTCGGCGGGGACGTTGTGGCCGCCGGTCTCGATGCCGCGGACGCCGATGCGCTCGGCGAATTCATGGGCGGGTTGGCCGCGGTGGACCATGTCGTGTCGTTTACGGGTCTGCAGCCCGCGGCTCGGGTGGGCGATACCGATCATGAGATATTCGGTTCGGCCTTCGACGCTCGCGTTTGGGCGGCCCGGAACTGCTGCGCCATCGCGGCGCCGATGATGCCCCCCGACGGGTCCTTCACGTTTTGTTCGGGTCTGTCGGCCATTCGGCCCCGGCCCGGACGCTCACCAGGTGCGGTGGCGACGGCCGCAGTGGAGTCTTTCTGTCGAGCGATGGCGGTTGAGCTCGCGCCGATACGGGTGAACGCCCTGTGTCCGGGCGCCTTCGACACTGAGGTCCTCCGGCGAGCCCTCGGACCCGACCCCGAGGCGGGATTGGCCCGGCTCGGAAACTCGATTCCACTCGGGCGGATCGGCCAACCCGAGGAGATCGCGCACGCAGTGCAGTTCTTGGTCACGAACACCTACACCACCGGCATCACGCTGCGCGTCGATGGCGGGGCCCTCTTGGTTTAGTGGCCGAGGGGGGTCAACGCGATGGCGAAGTTGCTCCAGGGTGTACGGGTTATCGAGTCTGCCGTCTTGTTGAACGGCGACACGCTGGGAATGCACCTCGCCGATCTTGGGGCTGAGGTCATCAAGGTCGAGTCACCATCCGGTGGGGACTACCTCCGCGACATCCTGGGGCAGATCGTTCCGCGGCACAGTCCTGCCCATTTGCAGGTGAACAAGAACAAGCGAAGCGTTGCCGTGGATGTCCGCTCCGTCGCGGGTCGGGAGGTCTTTTGGGATCTGCTCGACACCGCTGACGCGTTCATCGACGGATACGCCAACGACGCGACCGACCGGTTGGGGATCGGCTATGCGGCCCAACGAGCCCGTAAGCCCGATGTCATCTACTGCCAGTACACCGGGTTCGGTCGCCGCGGACCCTACGCCGCGATCCCCACACACGGTCAGATGATGAACGCCGAGGCCGCGGCGGTGACTCTGGCGACCCACGACGACGGGTTCGTGAGGGTCGCGGAGAACCGGGAGTTGATGTGGGGTACGTCGGGGGGCGGCGATGGCACGGCCGCCGGAGCGATTCATGCTGCCCTTCATGTGGTGGCGGCGCTCTGGCGCCGAGACCGGACCGGTGAGGGAGCATTCCTGGACGCCTCGGCCTCGGACGCGGTGATTGCGCAGGGGTGGATCGGCGCCGTCTATGGCTGGAACTACGACCGCATCACCGACCACACCGGGCTGCGTGCCCCGGGTAGTGAGACGCTCACCGGCGCGAAGTACCAGTACTACCGGACGGCGGACGACCGCTATGTGCTGTTCTGTTGCATCGAGCCGAAGTTCTGGACCCGGTTCTGTGAGGTGGTGGAGCGCCCGGATCTGGCGACGCGGGTCACGGAGGCGGGCGCGGTGGACTTCGGCCGAGACGACCACGACCTGCGGCGAGAGCTGCAGGAGATCATCGGCCGACGAACACAGGCGGAGTGGGTCGACGTCGCGATCGAGCATCGGCTGCCGATCGGCCCGGCTCATCAGGGTGCGTCGAGTCTGCAGGAGGATCGCCACGTTCATGACCGCGAGATCGTCGTGGACGGGCACCACCCGGTTGCCGGTGACTTCACCTACGTCGGAACCCCGGTCATCGTCGACGGCCATGCCTACGAAACTCCGGCACCGGCACCGGCTCACGGGGCCGACACCGTCGCGGTGTTGGGCGAATTGGGCTACTCGGCGTCCCGGATCGCTGCGCTCGAGGAAGCCGGAGTCATCGCCACCAGCGGTTCGTGACCGCCATCCGTCGCGTCGAAAAGTGCCTTGACGGGCCGACTGCCGGGGTGCCAATGGTTGGAATTGAGTATGCTGATCTTACTGTCACCGCCAAGGGGTTGGCCGGTGAGGTGAGAATGAGAGTGAGCGAGGCGTGAGTAGCAGTGCGAGCTGGGACGAGCGGGCAGCCGAGGCGGGAATCGAGATCCCACCCCCCTTGCCGGCGCACCCGCTGTTTCCCGGTGCAGTGGTGGACGGCACCGTGGTGTACACGTCGGGAATCGTGGCGGTGGAGGGACCCCCGTGGAGCATGGCTTACGCCGGTTCAGTGGGTGATGAGATCGACCTGGAAACCGCTCAGAAGTCGGCCGCGCTGGCGATGCGGTGCACTCTGGGGAACTTGAAGGGTGTCCTCGGGGGGAGCCTTGACCGGGTGGATCGATTTGTGAAGGTGATGGGGTTCGTTCGATGTCGCCCCGAGTTCACCGACCCGCCGCTGGTGATCAATGGTGCGTCTGAGGTGCTGGCCGCGATCTTCGGCGCGGATCGGCTTCCCGCGCGCTCGGCGATAGGTGTCGCTTCGCTACCGGGTGGCGCGAGCGTCGAGATCGACGCGGTCGTTCGTCTCAAAGCCTGATCAGGGGCCTGGTGCGGGCCTCTCGGACGCAGGCGTGTCGGCGCTTCTACTCGATGACGATGGCGCCCTCGGGGCACCCCAAAGCGGCTCGCTCGGCTCCGGCTTCGTGTTCGGGGGGCACGTCGGCGACCTTCAAGACGGCGTGACCGTCTTCTTCGCGGAGACCGAAGATCGCTGGGGCCGCAATGGCGCACAGGGTGTGGCCTTGGCAGACATCCTCCAGAAGGCTGACTCGCATCAATGCTCCTCAACGTCCGCGGCGGCAGACCGCCTGTGACAAATTCAGTATGCTCTATTATAGTTGCGCGGAGCGGTTGCGTGCGCAAGCGTGGTCTCAAACATCTCGACCAGAGAGGGGCTGCCATGGCTCCAAAGCACGAGTTCGACTTGATCAGCGTGGATGATCACATCATCGAGCCGCCGCACGTGTGGACGGACCGAATCCCCGCGAAGTACCAGGACGAGTGCCCACGGGTGGTGACCAGGGACGACGGCACCGAGATGTGGCAGTACGAGGGCGAACAACTCGCCACCATGGGTCTGAACGCGGTGGCGGGCAAGGCGCACAAGGACTTCGCGATGGACCCCGCGTCCTATGGCGACATGATCGAGGGCTGTTTCAACCCGGTGACCAGGGCCCAGGATCTGTTGCAGGATGGCATTCGGGGCAGCTTGTGTTTCCCCACCTTCCCTCGTTTCGCCGGCCAGCGTTTCTTGACCGCCAAGGACAAGACCCTGGCCGATCTGTGTGTGCGGGCCTACAACGACTGGATGCTGGAGGAATGGTGTGATGCCGTCCCGGGCCTCTACATCCCGATGATGATCGGACAACTGTGGGACCCCGAACTGATGGCAGCCGAAATTCGGCGTAATGCGGAGCGCGGCGTTCGGTCGGTCAGCTTCCCTGAGAGCACAGCGCCATTCGACGAGCCGTCGTTCCACACCACCCACTGGGACCCGGTGTGGCAAGCCTGCGTCGACACCGACATGGTCGTCTCGATCCACATCGGCACGAGTGGCAGGACCCTCATGCCGTCCGATGATGCCTCATTCTCGGTCGCAGTTGCGCTCGGGCCCGTCAATGCGCAGATAACCTTCATGGACATCCTGCTGTGCGGCATCTTCCAACGATTCCCGGATCTCAAAGTCGCGCTCTCCGAGGGTGGGATCGGCTGGGTTCCCTTCGCGCTGGAGCGGATCGATCGCACCTGGGAGCGCCACCGCTATTGGGCCGATCTCGACGACACGCCGCCTTCCGAGATTTTCCGCCGCAATGTGTGGGTGTGCTTCATTGATGAACAGGCCGGGGTCGAGGCTCGTGACCACATTGGTGGGGACAAGATCATGTGGGAGTGCGATTATCCGCACGCCGACACGCCGTGGCCGAACAGCCAGGGCGAACTCCGAAAGCTGTTGTCGGACCTGCCCGCGGACGACGTCGCTGCCATGACCCATGGCAATGCGGAGCGGCTCTATCGCTGGCGTGAACGCCCCGACGTCGAAGCCATCCTCGGATCCGACGTCACGGGCTGAGAGCCCACGCCTGGCGCTCGCCGAGCGGCTGCCTTGGTCGGCGAACCTCAGTCGTGCATGTAATTCACGATGGCGCTGAGATGTCGCTTCAACCGCCGCTCGGCTGCGTCGGGATCCCGGCTGAGAATGGCTTCGGCGATGCGGGAGTGGGCTTTGTGGACCTCGACGGCGGCTCGTTCCACGTCGGCACGGGATTGAGCAGGATCGCTGTGACGGCTGGTGACGCGGCTGAGGATCTGCACGAAGAGCAACATGGCGGGGTTGCCGGTGAGTTCGGCCAGGAGGAGGTGGAACTGGTTGGACGGGTAGTCCTCGCTGGGCTGGCCGGGATCACGGCCCTCGATGATCAGCTCGACTTCCTGGTCGAGGAATTCGCGAATGCGAGCCTCGCCCTGCTTGGTGAGGTTGCTGGTTGCGGATCGAACGCACGCGATCTCCAGGGCGGAGCGGGCTTCATTGATCTGGGTTGGGCTGATGTCGAGGTACTCGAGGTTCAACAGCACGGTCCGTACGGCAGCATCCACTCGTGGTTCCACGACCACGAGGCCCCCACCAGGTCCCCGGCGCATCTCGGCGACGCCGTGGTGCCCCACGATACGGATGGCTTCACGGAAGACCGCCCGGCTGACGCCATATCGTACGCAGAGTTCCGCTTCGGAGCCGATGACCTTGCCGACGTTCCAGCCTTCAGCGATGATCTCGTTCTCAATTCGTTCCGCCAGCATCTCGCCCAGATTCCGCCCGGGGGTCGCGGTCTCCATCCTGTCGGACTGGGCACTCACGGGCTTGAGGCTAACGGATCAAGGCTTGGCATCGACGGCTTGCTGTCGTAGCATAAATAGTATACCGAATATGTGAGAGGGAACCCGAGAGGAGATCGCGGTGAAGAACGGTTACAAGATCATCGATTCTGATACCCACGTCGGCCCAAACCTCGAAACGCTGAAGATCTATGCCTCCGATCGCCTCAAGGAACGGTGGTCGGAGTTCGACCCATTTCTGCAGCCGGTGACGCTCGGCGGCCACTTCTTGAGCGTGAACCCGATGAAGTACGGCCGCGAGCTCGGCACCGAGCATGCGGGGGAGGAGTCGGAAAAGGGTGGAGATTCTCCCCTTCGAGGCGCGGTCACGAAGGCTTTTGACCAGCCCCCCGCCGAAGACGTGTCGAATCTGAACGCCAAGGGCCGGCTCGAAGACATGGACATCGAAGGCGTGGACGTCAACCTGATCATCCCTGGCACCTTCGGCAATGCGGCAACGACGTTCGACAACGAACTGGCGGTCGAGCTGTACGACGCCTACCACCGGTACATTGCCGACTACTGCAGCGAGGACGAGGACCGGCTCAAGGCGACGATCCTGCTTCCCGCACAGGCGCCGGATGAAGCAGTCCGCATGGTCAAGGAACTCGGTGACGAAAAGTGGGTCGCATCGGTCAGCGTGGTGCTCCCCGAGGGTGTTCCGATCGACGATCCGGTGCTGTATCCGGTGTGGTCGGCAATCGGTGACTACGACCTGCCGCTCCTCCATCACTCCTTCTTCTACGAGCCGCCGTACTTCCCGGGCTACCGGGACATCTGGGGCAATGTGGTCATTGCCCGGGCCGCGGCCCACCCGTGGGGAGCGCAGCGCCTGCTCGCCTATCTCACGCTGTCGGGTCTTTTCGATGTCTACCCCAACCTGCGAATCGGGTTTGCCGAGTGCTCGGCCGGATGGTTGCCGTCGTGGTTGATCCGGCTCGAAGGACAGGCCGACTACATGGCCGCGAAGGTGCCGTTCCGCCAGATGTCGCCCACGGAGTACGCCCAGAATGGCCGCATCTACTGTGGCATCGAACTCTACGAGGGTGCTGGGATCGCGAAATCGGTGACGGACCTGTTGGGTGATGGCGTGCTGATGTACTCCTCGGACTACCCGCACAACCAAGCAGAGTTCCCAGTCTCGACGGAGATGGCCTTGGAGTGGGAGGACGCCCTGGGCAAGGACGTCATGACGAAGCTCATGTCGACCAACGCCGAGACCTACATGCGCATTCTGTGACCGCAGGAGCGGCCACCTCGGACCCCCGCGCTACCAACGCGGCAGTCGAAATCCTTCGCTCGGGTGGTAACGCGGTCGACGCCGCCGCCGCGGCGGCGTTCGTTCTGTACGTGGTTGAACCACAGTCCTGTGGCATCGGCGGCGACGGGTTCATGCTCATCCACAAGGGTCGTGGCGCACCGGTTGCCCTCGATGGCTCCGGTGCGGTGCCTGCCGCACTAACACCCCGGGTGCTGGCGGCGCGTGGTTTGCCGAATGTGCCGTCTCGGGGAGCACAGACGGCGACGGCACCCGGGGCCGTCGCGTTGCTCGAGACCGCCTTGGCTCGCGGGGGTACGATGCGACTGGCCGATGTCGTGGCCCCGGCGAAGGCGTTGGCGGCGGGGGGATTCGCGGTCCGTCCGAGCCTGGCGGAGGCCGCCCGGCGGGCCGCTGAGACCGATGCAGCAAGCGATCCGGTACTGGGTCCGCTGTACTGGCCCGGAGGCGCCCCGGTGAGCGAGGGCGACGTGATCGTCAACCCGGCCCTGGCGGGCGCGCTCGACCTGATAGCAGCGTCGGGGTCTGCTGCGTTGGCAACGGGAGACCTGGCCCAATCAATTGCCGCCACCGTCGCGGCGAACGATGGCTTCTTGAGTGTCGATGATCTTGCGACGCACACCACCGTCGAGGTGGCACCGCTGAGCGTTGCGTTCGGGGATCACGTGGTGTGGCAGTTGCCCGAACCCACCCAAGGGCCCGCGGTGATTGCGGCGCTGGCGGAGATCGGACCGGTGGATGTGCCCGACTGGGATCAGGTGTATCAGGCAGTGCGGACGGGAATGATCTCGGCCCGCTTTGATCCGGCCGAGGTCGGGGGCCCCATTTCCAACGCCGCAAAGGGTGACACCACCTTTATCGCGGTGGTCGATCATGACGGTGCGGGGGCGTCATTGATCACGTCGGTGTTCGGTGACTTCGGTTCCCACCTCGGCGTACCGGCGCTGGGAGGTCCGATTCACAATCGGGCCACCACCTTCCGAATTGCGTCGTATCCGCTGGTGCCGGGCAAACCGCCGCACACTACGATTCCGGGCCTGGTCACGACGGCCCATGGCGACTTGGCCTTTGTGATGGGTGTCGCCGGCGGGGTCATGCAGCCCCAGGCCCAAGTGCAACTCGCGCTCCGGATTCTGGTGGAAGGCCTCGAGCCCCAAGCTGCGCTGGACGCCCCGCGGTTCAAAATCTGCTTTGGCGGCGAGCTTGCGCTGGAGCCCGGTCATCCCCTGCTTGCGGCTTATCCCGAAGCGGCCGACAAAGATCCGGGCCCGGAAGGGTTCGGGGCTGCGCAGGTGGTGGGCTGGCACAACGGCGAGTTGTCGGCCGGTGCCGACCGGCGCCGCGGCGGCTCCGCCATTGTCGTGGCTTGAAGCCGAGGGTCGACTCAGTCGAGTGGGTCCGAGAACTCCCCCTGGGCCGTCCAGCACTCGCAGGTGGTGGACCACACAACGGTGCGCACTTGTTCGATTCCGGCGTGATCGTCCGGCGTCCAGGTGAGGTTGCCCCAGAGCGAGAGCGGGAAGTCGGTCACTGTCTCCAGGGCGGCGACGAAACTCTCGGGACTGGGACTCGGCCCGGCGCCCTTGAGCCCTTCGAGGAGCAACGCCATGAGGTCGCAGGTGAAGAGGGTTTGGATGGTCTCCCCGCTCTCCGGGGATACGAGAGAGACCTCTTCTCCTGAGTACGCCTCATAGTTCTCGATGCATCTGAGCGCCTGAGGCGGTTGGTCGAAGCCCGCGGCGATCTCACCCAATCGGCCCATCGCCATTGCTTCCATTCCGTCGATGAGCAGTTGGGGGTAGGACTGGGTCGAAACGTCGGTCAGTTGGTTGGCCCACTCGAAGGCCAGAAGGTCGGGTTCGTAGCCCTGGGACTCGGCGCTGGCGAGGAAGTTCGTCACGCTGCTGGTGGAGACGAGCAGGATGGCGAAGTCGACATCGTCGGAGACGAAGCGTTGGACGACAATCTGATCCTGGGGGCTGCCGATCCCCTCCCCGTCGGATGGGAGATCCGAGGCGATCTCTTGGCCGACGGCGGCCAGCGAAACCCGAAGTTGATCGACCGCCTCCTCCGAGCGCGTGTCCCAGAACACGCCTATCCGTTTGCCGTCGAGCGCCCCCCTCTCGTCGGCCCAGGCGACGAACCGCTCAAGCACCTGAGCTTCGCTGGCGCGCACGGTGAACAGCCACGGAGCGGTTCGCTGATAAGTCGAAGGAGCGAGCCCCGACGAATCGATGACCGGGATCCCGAAGCGAGCCGCGAGGCATTCGCTTCCTACCTGGAAGTCGCGGCCGGCGATGACGGCGAAGACGTTGTCGTCTTCGGCGAATTGGGTGCAGACACCGATCTTGTCGTCCGAGCTGAGGATGTTGTACTTCCCGTAGACGATTTCAATGTCGATGCCGTTGACCGGGAGGATGCCGTCACGCCGCCACCCCTGGAGGACGGAAGCGGCTTGGATCTCGGGATCTCCGATGGAGAACTTGTCGTGGAGCACTGCAAAAGCGGCGACGTCGGGGTACGCGTAGCCGATCTTGAGGACCTGGGTGACCTCATTGGTGGGCTCACCTGGTTCTGGTTCCGCGGAGTCGGTTTGGTCGCCGTCCGCGCCGCTGTCGCCGGGTTGAACGTCATCACCGCGACTGTCACTGTCGACTGTGCCGTCCCCTGCGCTGCTGTCGTCGGCGCTGTCGTCTTCCGTGTTGGCGGGGTCATCATCGGGGCGGGCGGGGGCGGTGGTCGGTGCCGCGTCGGCCGGGACCGCGGCGTCGTCATCGTTGTCCGATGAGCAGGCAGCGGCGATCAACATCATCAACAGCAGTGCCGCGATCCAGGACTTGGCCTTCACCGGAATCACCCCCCGATCGTCGCGCTGCCGGCGTGACACCGCATTTCCCAAATTGAGTATGCTGTATTATAGCGCGGCATTGTTGATGCAGGATTCGCCCAGGCCCTGTCGGGACGGGCGTCGTCGGCGATGCGGAGAGTGAAACCGAGAGAGGACCAACAATGTCGGAGCACCTCGTCACGAAACGACACATCACGTACGCCGCCGCGAGTCAGATCATCGGGGCCGGCCTCGCCAAGGCCAAAGAGCTGGGGGTCAACGCGGCGATCGTGATCACCGAGGGCTCGGGGGAGATCGTGGCGGTCGCGTCGACCGAAGCGACGAACCCGAGAGGCTGGCGAGGCGGTCTCGCCAAGGCCACGGTTTCCGCCGGACTAGGGGTCTCCACGGAGTTCTTCCTCGACAAGCGACTCAAGCAGGACGAGGTGCTGTGGCGGGCGCTGTCGAACAGTCCGGATCGCATGTTCGTGCCCGGCGGCATTCCCCTGAAATTCGAAGGCGATACGGTTGGAGCGGTCGGGGTGAGCGGGGGTCACTACGAGCAGGACGCGGAGGTCGCCCAGGCCGTCGCCGATGCGTTTGAAGCTCTCATGACCGAGTCGTAGTCGCCGTTGGTGATGCCTCGACACGCCGCGTAGGACTGTGAGCAGCGGACACTGGCCCTCTCCTGGGAAAGGGTATACTCTTGTCGTCAATAGCCAAGCGGAGGTGGAAGAACCATGCGGGGAAAGTTGATTCAAGGCTTGGGCGCGTTGGTGGCCATTGGGGCGCTGATTGCGTTCGGTACGGCACCGGTAGCGGCGCAGGATGACTTCGACGCGGAGGCCGCGTCGGAGGAGGTTGTGGAGAATCTGATCGATCTGTTCACGTACCTCGATGTCGCCGGTAACCCGGACAGCTCTGCGGCGGAGGCCGAGGAGGCGGTGTCGGCAGCGGCTGCGTTGATCGAGGGTGGCGATACGGCGGAGGTGCAGGGGCAGATTCCCGGGATTGCAGCCCTTGCGCATGCCGCCGAGCTGACTGTGGTGATCGATGAGGAACCGACGTTCAGCGAGGACAACACGCAAGCCAACTATCTGTTCTCGGCGCTTTCGTTCGGCAATCCATCACAGGTTGATGGTGCCAACGGGATCCACGTCCTTGAGGATGGAACGTGGAAGTTGTCGAGCCTGATCTGGCAGGCGTTCGTCGCCATGGGCGGGGATGCGCAGCCTGAGGACATGGGAGACGGTGGTGTCGTAGACGGCGGAGCCGACGACACCGGTCAGGACGAAGAACTGGCCAATACCGGCCTCAACACCGGCCTCTTGGTCGTCATTGCGGTTGCGATGCTCGCCGCCGGCGTCATGTTGATGACCGCCAGTCGGCGGGCGCGCTCCACGGTCTGACGCACCGCAGCCTCCACCGTCTCACGGGGGAGGCCGGTAACCGATAGCCAACTTCTCTACGTGGGGTCGATCACGTAGATGTCGGTGTTCCAGATCTGGCCTGGGCCCACGCCGTCCTCACATTCGAATCCGTAGCCGCCGAAGACGTACATCTTGTTGTTGGCGGCCGAGGCCACCGTTCGTTTCAGCGGCGCGCCCAAATGGTCTGAGAGGTGCCAGGAGTTGTTCGCAACGTCCAGGGACCAGATCTGGCCGATCGGGCCTTGCGGGTAAGGGGCGCCGCAACCGGCCTTCTTGTTGTGAGGGTCGTCACCGCCGTAGACATAGAGCGTGCCTTCCAGGGTCGCCGCAGCCGCCTGGTGACGCATGGCTCCGGTGACGTCGTTCGGACGATCGATCGGGAGCCGACGAATCACACCGCTGTCGAGATCGATTTCGAGCGTCCCCGGGACCAAGACGGGTCGAAACTCGGCGGCACGCATGTTCTCGCCGCCGAGGGCATACACCTTGCCATCGTGCGAGGCGTTCCCGGAGGCCGCTTCGTACCGACCCCTTGGGGTGTTGATGTCGTCGGCGACCTGCTCCCAGACGTGATCGATGGTGCTGAACCGCCAGATGTCGTTGTGGTTCTGGAGCTGATGGTCGAGCCCGCCGAACGCATAGATGTGGGCTCCATGGGACCACAGGTTCGGGCGGACGCGAGGTCCCGGACCCTCGCTGGCGGGTGCCGCGAGCGTCCATTCGTTGTCGGCGACGGAATAGCGGTGCAGGTCGCCGAAGATCGTGAGGTTGGCGATCCCATGGTCGTAGCTCGACCCGCCGAAGACGTACACGTGGCCGTTCGTCTCGTCCGCCGCACCCGCGGCGAAGAACGACGGGGGCGGCGGGGTACCGCTGGGGTGGAGTTCCGTGAGCGTGCTGGTTGTGGTGTCGAACGCGTGGATGTCGTTGTAGGCAATGACGACCTCTTCGAGATCCGAGTCGTAACCACCCCCGACGATGTAGATGATGTCACCGACGGTCGCCGCCGCGGGCGTCGAGCGCGGACTGAGTACATCGCCCTGAACTTCGAGCCTGGTCACGGTCGGGTGCCGGTTCGTCGCAGGCATCTCCACAGTCCCCCCGGTACGGCTACAATCAGTGTACTTTATTCAGAATCCCCGGACTGGCGCTGCCCTCGTCAAGAGTTCGATTTGCCTCGCTAGCTGTCGGGTTGGCGGCCGAAGCGTTCCATGGACTGTTCGAAGGCGGCCAGGGTGGAGTACACCGACATCCGGTCGAACTGGCGCTGGATGTTGCGGTCGGTCACGTCGGCGTGGACGTCCACCGCCATCTTGGCCAGTCCCAACGCCTCGGTGGGCAGCGACATGAGGTGGCGGCAAAAGGCGTACACCTCGTCCATCAGCGACTCGGCCGGGTACACCTGGTGGACCAGGCCGATGCTGTTGGCCTGGATCGCGTCGATCTCCATGGTGGCCATGGCCATCCACTTGGCCCAACTCGGCCCCACCAACCGGGTGAGCCTGCTGGTGCCCCCGCTGCCGGCGATGCCCCCCAGCTTCACCTCGGGCAACGCGAACGTGGCCTCGGGCGTGCAGAACCGGAAGTCCACCGATCCGGCCATCTCCACCCCGGCGCCCAGACACCGACCCTGGATGGCCATGATCACCGGCTTTTCCACCGCTTCCATCTCGTCGTACAGCAGGTGGTGGCTGCGGTAGTCCCGGCGGAAGTTCCACCCCGGGTGCTGGTGCTTGGTCTCGGGGTCGCCGGGCCGGTTCCCGGCCGGGCTGGAGATATCCTGACCGGCGGTGAAATAGCGGCCCTTGGCGGTGATCACCAGACAGCGCAGATCGTCACGGTCGCCCAGCGCCAGCACGGCATCCCACAGCACGGCGGTCATGTCGTGGCTGATGGCGTTCAGCTTGTCGGGACGATCCAGGGTGACGGTGACGATGCCGTCGTCGACGGTGACGGCCGCGTGGGGATGACCAGCGAGGTCCTCAGCCATGATGCACGCAGCCCGACTAGGCGGCCTGGCGCAGGCGGGTGGTGCGGTGGACGGGATCGGTGTCGATCTTGGGGATCACGTACTCGCCCAACAGCTCGATGGTCTTGAGGTCGTCGGCCCGCTCGCTGGAGCCCATGCCGAACACCAACTGGTCGGCCCCGGCGTCGGCCCAGTCCTGGCAACCCTTCAGCGCCTGGTCGGGATCGCCCATCACCGAGCCCGGTTGGCCCACGCCGGACCAGAGTTCCTCGGCCGACGGCATGGGAATGGTCTGGGGCCACGGGGGCACCCAGTCGGGCCGGGGGAAGGTGTCGTGGTAGCGGAACACGTTGGACTGCAGGTAGGTCATCGACGACCGCAGGGCGTGATCGATGGCCCCCTGGGTGGTCTCGGCCACGAACGCCCCGGAGGTCACCATGATGTTGTCGTTCACGTAGGCCCCCACCGGCTCGGCGTTCACGATGTCCTTCTTGTAGGCGTCCAGCACCGGGGCCAGCTCCTCGATGGAGCCCACCGAGAACCCCAGCACCCCCAGCCCCTTGCGGGCGGCCATGGCGTAGCTGGTGGTGTTGCCCGCGGCGTACCACATGGCCGGATGCCCCTTGCCCCACGGCTTGGGCAGCACTTTGCGGGGCGGCAGCGACCAGAACTTGCCCTCGTAGCCCTCGTAGGTGTCCTGGGTCCACATCTTGGCGAACTCGCCGATCACGTCCTCCCAGATCTCCTTGGTCTGTGAGGTGTCGTTGATGCCGTCCCGATGCAGGAATCCCAGAATCTCGTGGCTGCCTGCTCCCCGGCCGGTACCGAACTCGAAGCGGCCCCCCGAGAGGTGGTCGAGCATGGCCACCCGTTCCGCCACCTTGACCGGGTGGTTCACCTGGGGAAGGGGATTGAAGATGCCCGACCCGATGTGGATGCGCTCGGTGGCGCAGGCCAGATAGCCGGCGATGGCATCGTTGGCCGACATGTGGGAGTACTCGTCGAGGAAGTGGTGCTCGGGCAGCCACACGTACTTGAAACCGGCCCGGTCGGCGGCCTTCACCAACTCCAGTTCCTCCATGAAGGCGGTGTGCTCGGCATCGGGATCGGCGTCCCGGCGGTGCTGGGGTACGTACCCCTGGATGAAGAGTCCAAACTCCATGTCGACGCTCCGTTCGCTCGTACTCGGCCACCATTTCCTAGCACCCCACCAAGCACCAGGCCCAAGGAAGACTTCCGCCACCCTCCCCGCCCGCTCCTACTTAACCATGGCGGGCGCGCTTTCGACGTTGGTTGGGGGTTGGGGTTGCGGCACTAGGCTGGCGGGCCGTGTCTTCCATTCGGCCTGAACAGCCACCCACGCCGCCCCCGGACGCTTTTGCCGTGCATCGGGCTCTGGTGGACGGCGACCTCTCGTTGGCCTACATCCGGGAGGGCGTGGGCGGCTACCCCTTGGTACTGGTCCACGGCTATCCCGAGACCAAGCGCATTTGGTGGCGCAACATCCAACCGTTGGCCGACGCCGGTTACGAGGTGATCGTGCCCGACCTGCGGGGCTACGGCGACTCCGACCTGTCGCCCGACGACCGCTACGACCTGGTTCTGTACTCCCGGGACATCCACACCCTGGTCCACGACGTGCTCGGCCACCAGCGGGTGGGCCTGCTCGGGGGCGACGTGGGCGGGGTGGTCATCGCGGACATGGCCAACCGGTGGCCGGAGTTCGTCGACCGGATGGTCTTCTTCAACACCGTGGCCCCCTTCATGGTCGACCACGTGGACTGGTACACCGAGCGGGGCCTGCCGCTGAACCCCCTGCCCCACGGCCCCACCGGCGACTACCGGGTCCGCCAGGGCCGCGACCCCGACCAACTCCGGGCCGACCTGGACACCCCAGAACGCCGTCGCCGCTACGTGCGGGACTGCTACGAGCACCGGTTGTGGGCCTCCCCCCATTCCTTCGACGACCACGACATCGACTTCATGACCGAGCCGTTCGCCGACATAGAGCGGCTGGCCGCCGGCTGGTCGGTGTACCAACTGGAGTACGGCCGGCCCATGAGCGAGCCCCCGATGTTGGGCACCCCGGTGCAGGCCCCCACCCTGATCCTCTACGGCCCCGACGATCAGGTGGTGCCCAAGGACTTCCCCAAGCGCTGCGAGATCGCCTTCGCCAACCGGGTGGGGCCGGTGGTGATCCCGGAATGCGGCCACTTCCTGCAATGGGAACGAGCCGACGTGCTCAACGAGCTGGCCACCTACTTCTTTGCCGACCTACGGGAAGCCCGACGCTGATGCACCTGAACGAGTTCGCCGCCACCGCCGAGCCGTTGGACATGACGGCCACCGCCGAGTTCGAGAGCCTGTGTGCCAGCGCCGCCGACCTGGGCATCGCCCACGGCGACGATATCGCCTACGTCTCCCGCAACATCGTCGCCCGCCACCAGCGGTTTCACTTCCTGGAATGGGGCCACCCCGATGTCCCCACCGTGCTGCTGCTGCACGGTGGCAACCAGTCGGCCCACTCCTGGGATCTGGTGAGCCTGGCTTTGGCCGACCGCTACCACGTGCTGGCCCTCGACCAGCGCGGCCACGGCGACAGCGAATGGGCCCGAGACGCCGACTACTCCTCGGGGGCCATGGCTGCCGACGCCGCCGCCTTCTGCGCCGCCCTGGGGGTGACCGACCCGGTGGTCATGGGCCACTCCATGGGAGGCATGAACACCATGCGGCTCACCCTCGATCACCCCGAATTGGCCTCCGCCATCGTGCTGGTGGACATCGGCCCGGAGATTTCCGAGGTGGGCACCCAGGTGATCCGCACGTTCGTTACCGAGAACCGGGAGTTTCAGGACCTCGACGACTTCGTGGCCGCCGTGCAGAAGTACGACCCCTACCGCAGCCGGGAGCACATCGAGCGCACCGTGAAGTACAACCTGCTCCAGCGGGTGGACGGCACCTTCATCTCCAAGGTGGACCACGGCCCCCGGCTGGCCTCCGGTGCCGAGCACCGACGGGCGGGCGACCGATTCAGCCTGGCCGACGCCGGTCGCATCACCCAGCCGGTGCTGCTCGTGCGGGGGGCCGACTCCTGGGTGCTCACCGCCGACGCCGCCGAACGGTTTGCCGACGCCTTGCCCAATGGCACCCTGGTGACCGTGCCCGATTGCAGCCACAACGTCCACGGCCAGAACACCCCCGGCTTTCTGGCCGAAGTGGAAGCGTTTCTCGGGAGTCTGTCGCCATGAGCCGGCCCGACCCCGACATCGAGGTGGCCCTGGCCGCCTGGGAACAGTGGTGCGAGCTGCTCAAGCGATTGGGGGGCGACGTGGTGGCCCCGCCCTACCCCGCCCACGACGGTGGCGGGCTGGAGATGCTGGAACACCTGGTCGACAACGTGGTGGCGTTCGGCGCCTGGGAGGTGCTCCACGCCGACCCCACCCGCCCGATGTTCAGCCGCCAGAACGACCTCATCACCCAGTGGGGCGGTCCCAACGCCGACAACGTGTACCGCCACGCCCGCATCGAGCCCGGCCGCCGCTACCGGATCCACGGCAACATGCACGGCTGCGACGATTTCATCCTGGCCCTGCGGGCCGGGTTCATGCACAACGACGTCTGGGGTACCAAGGCCACGGTGACGGCCTCCGAACTCGGGCTCAGCCGTCACGACGACTTCGAGATCCTCCTGGGGGGCAACGATCCCGGCGCGGTGGCCATCCCCGACGGGGTGTTGTCGGCCTCCATTCGGGAGTACTACTTCGAGTGGACCGCCGATGAGCCCGCCTTCGTGACCATCGAGTGCCTCGACCCCGAGCCCGCCCCGGTGCTCGACGGCGCCACCTTCGCAGAGCGCGTGAGCCGGGCCGGGATGCAAATGACCGATTCGATCGAGCGGTGGAACGCCTACATGGTGGTGAACCGGGCCGAACGGACCGACAACACTTACACCAACCGCACCCTGGAGGTGTCCAAGGGGCTGTCGATGGCCCGCTACGAGTTCTGCTTCTGGGATCTGGCCCCCGACCAGGCCTTGATCGTGACCGCCGACGTACCTGAAGCCCGCTACTGGGGGGTCCAGCTCTACATGATGGGCACCTTCGAGCTGGTCGACTTCTACGGGTGCATCTCCAGTCGCAACCAGACCCAAACCCAAGTGTCCGCCGACGGCACAGTGCGCTACGTGGTCAGCGCGGCCGACCCCGGTGTGGCCAACTGGCTGGACACCACCGGTCGCCAAACCGGGCTGTGTACGCTGCGCTGGTTCTGGCCCACCGGGGAGAGGGCCATGGCCCCCACCACCGAGGTGGTGGCCCTGGACGAGGTGGCCTCCTCCCTGCCCGACGACCATCCCATGGTCACCCCCGCCGAGCGGTCCGCCGAGTTGGCCGCCCGCCAAGCCCACCTCCGCCACCGCTTCCGCACGTAGCCGGCCCTCTGGGTTGCCGTGCCCCGAGGCAACGGCCCGCGGGAGCCCCCGCGGGCCGAGCACTCGTCAGGGACGCATGAGGCCGCCGCCGTCCACCTGGAAGGTCTCCCCGGTGACGTACTGGCTGGCATCGGACAACAAGAACCCGATCACCGGGGCGATGTCGGCCACCGGGTCGCCGTCGCGCCCCAAGGGGTGGTTGTCGAACAGGGCCTGGTAGGCCGCCTGCCGGTCGGGGTCGTCGTCGGGCGGAGCCCGGTGGGCCACCGAGGCCGGGTTCACGCAGTTCACGGTGATGCCGTCGCGGCCCCATTCCCGAGCCGCCGTTCGGGTCAGCGAGCGGATGGCCTCCTTGGCCGCACCGTAGGGGCCGTAGCCCGGGCCGCCGGTCAGCCCCATGGTGGTCCCGAAGGTGATGATCCGGCCCCGGCCCTGGGCCGCCATGTGGGGATGCACCTCCTGCATCAACCACAACGTGCCCTTGGGTCCCGTGTCGAACAACAGGTCCATGTCCGACTCGTTGACCGCCAGCAGCGGCATGGTCGGACGAAACGACTGGGCGTTGGCCACCAAACCGTCCACCGTGCCCCACCGGTCCACCGTGCGCTGCACCACCTCGACGGCGTGGTCCCGGCTCCCCACCGATCCGGCCACCGCCTCCACCTCACCGCCTCGGGCCCGCAGCTCCGCCGCGGTGGCCTCGATCCGCTCGGGCTTGCGGCTGGTGACCGTCACCTTGGCCCCCTGGTCCACCAGATACTCGGCGATCCCCCGGCCGATTCCCTTCGAAGCACCGGTGACGATCACGACCCGCCCATGCAGCATCGCCTGAGCGTACTCTTGTCGCCAGTGCCTACCTGGCAACGGCCTCGAAGCAGGCGATGTGAATTGGTCTTCTGATCCTGGAGCAGCCGGGCGCCGCCACCCCGGCTCTCCGAGCAGCCACCATGAGCTGGTCGCCTGATCCCCGCCCCGATTGGGTGGTCGCCGTCAACCGGGGCGACGCCGGACCGGTGGTCGAAGAGGCCCGTCGCCCCTTCGACCCGGACGTGCTCATGGCCGAAGCCCTGGTCCGCCAGGGTCGGGCAGCCGATGACCGCGCCGCCCTGGGCGACGACGCCTTCGTCGAGCCGCTGGCGCTGTTCTGCCACGGGCTGGAGCAGGAGGCCGACCTCACCCTGATGGGGCGGTGGATGTCGCGCCGCATGATCCTGCGTCTCCTGGAGGTCCGCATCCACCTGACGGACCACCTGGCCGCCGATCCCGGAACCGGAGAAGAGCCCATCGAGGCACCCATCTTCGTCATCGGCGCCCCCCGCACCGGTACCACGGTGATGCACGGCGTCCTGGCCGTCGATCCCGCCCACCGGGCCCCCGAGGGTTGGGAGCTGTTGCGCCCCGTTCCCCCACCCCACCCCGACCCCGACATCCGGGCCACCGACCCCCGCATCGCCCTGGCCGGGGCCGAGCTGGTGATGCCCCAGACGGTGGCCAGCGGGCTGTTGGCCATCCACGAGTACTCCGGGCGGATGTACAAGGAGTGCCTGTCGGCCATGTCGCTGGAGTTCCGCTCCGAGGAGATGGTGAGCCGTACCGACGTGCCCACCTATCAGGCCTGGCTGGAAACCGCCGACCTGCGCCCCGCCTACCACACCCACCGCCGGGTGTTGCAGGTGCTGCAGCGGCGGATGCCCGGCCGCCGCTGGGTGCTCAAGTCGCCGGCCCATCTGCAGGGCACGGCCGCCCTGCTCGAGGTGTACGACGACGCCCGCTTCGTGATCACCCACCGCGACCCCACCGCCATCTTGCCCTCGGTGACCAGCCTCATCGCCACCATGCGCTGGGCCCACTCCGACCGGGTGGACTTTGCCGCCATCGGCCGCTACCACCTGGAGCTGTACGCCCGCAGCTTCGACAACCTCATCGACCTGATCGACGCCGGCCGGCTCCCGTCCGACCGCACCGCTCAGGTGTCCCACCGGTTGGTCAGCACCGACGGGGTGGGTGCCGCCCGCTCGGTGTACAGCCAGCTCGGCATGGAACTGACCCCGGAGGCGGAGGCGGCCATGGTGGACCGGGTGGCGGCCACCCCCCCTGGCAAGCACGGTGCCCACCGCTACGAGTTCGAAGACCTGGGGCTCACCCAGGCCGAGGTCCGGGCCCGCTTCGCCCGCTACATCGACCGATTCGACATCCCCGTGGCCGACCTTGCGTAATCCAGGCGATGGCTGAGCACCCCGAGATGGCGTCGGCGTACCGGCTGGCCGACCTTGCGTAATCCAGGCGATGGCTGAGCACCCCGAGACGGCGTCGGCGTACCGGCTGGCCGAGTTGCTCGGTGATCTGCCCCACCCCGACGATTTCGGCCCCGAGGCCTACGAGTTGGTAGAGCGCACCCGCGACCTGGTGGCCGCAGTGGCCGCCAACGACGCCTCCCCCGAGACCCGGGCCGACATCGCCGCCACCCTGGCCGACATCGTCACCCGCCTGCGGGCCGCCGTTCGCCAACCTCACATCGTGGTGGCCCGCGACCACCACGGCACCATCTACAACCTCACCCAGGCCGGTTCGGGCCTGCTCAATCCCCACGCTCCCCGCCTGATCTTCGACCCGGTGCCCCCACCACCGGCCGACGCCGAGCCCCGCCCGGTGGAGATGCGGGCCACCGTCACCCTCACCGAGGCCCACTCCGGCCCGCCCCATCGGGCCCACGGCGGGATCGTGGCCGCCATCTTGGACGAGGCCCTCGGCACCGCCGCCACCCGGGCCGGGGCCACCGGCCTCACCGCCGGCATCAACGTCCGCTACAAGGCCGGCACCCCCCTGCACACACCGCTGGAGGTCACCGCCCGCTACTCCCACACCGAGGGTCGAAAGCACATCGCCACCGGCGAACTCCGCTCAGGCGACACCGTGTGTGCCACCGCGGAGGCCGTCTTCATCACCGAGGCGCGCTCGTAGCCTGACCCCGCTCACCGGCACGGTGTGCCACGATGGTCGCCATGGTTGATGTCGCTGCGCCGGACGAGGCCGAGATTCTGGGCACCGCGGTCACCGCCTCGGGATTGGCCGCCGAGGCCCCGGTGAAGATCCCCGTGGAGCGCTACACCTCCCCGGAGTTCGCCCAACTGGAATACGAGCGGCTGTGGCCCAAGGTGTGGCACGTGGCCTGCACCGTGGATCACGTGGCCAACCCCGGCGACTGGTTCGAGCACCGCCTCGGCCCCTACTCGGTGCTGCTGGTTCGGGGCGACGACGGAGTGCTGCGGGGCTTCCAGAACGTGTGCCGCCATCGGGGCAACCCCATCGCCCTGGGCTCAGGCACCGAGGCCCGAGAGCTGCGCTGTCCCTACCACCGCTGGGCCTGGGATCTCACCGGCAAGCTGCGGGAAATCCCCTCCCGGCGGGGCTTCGGCCCGATCAGCAACGACGATCTGCCCTTGATCCCCGTCCGGGTGGACTCCTGGGCCCGGCTGGTGTTCGTCAACCTCGACGTCCATGCCGAACCGCTGGCCGATTGGCTGGAGGGCATCCCCGACGACATCGCCTGGGCCAACCTGGAGGAGTTCCGGGGCACCTACTCCACGGTGACCCCGGTGAACTGCAACTGGAAGGTGGTCAACGAGGGCTTCTCCGAGACCTACCACGTGCAGGGCCTGCACCGGGAGATGCTGGGCAGCATCGACGACGTCAACTCCCCCCAGCGCATCTGGGACCGCCACAGTGCGTCCTACCAGCCCTACGGCGTGGCGAGCCCCCGCCTGGGCCGCAACGTGGACGACCAAACCGTGTGGGACTCCTTTGTCGTCACCCAGGGGGGACGCATGGGCCCGGACCACACCGAGCCCGGCCCCGCCCCGGCGGTACCCGACGGCCAAACCCTCCAGGACGTGATCGCCCAGAAGATTCGCGACCACCAGGCCACCCAAGGGGTGGATCTCTCGGGCTACGACACCGCCCAGATCACCCACCTCAATCAGTACAACCTGTTCCCCAACACCACGGTGCTGATCAGCGCCGAGCTGTTCACCGTGCTCACTGCCCGTCCCGGCGCCCACCCCGACGAAGGCGAGCTGGCCACCATCCACCTCCGCCGGATGCCGTCGGCGGATGCCCCGCCCACCACCCCGGTCCACGTCACCGTGCCCATGGACCAGGCCGACTTCGGGTTCGTGCTCAACCAGGACTTCAGCGTCATCGCCACCATGCAGGCCGGACTGCGCCAACCCGGCTTCACCCACGTGTGGCTGTCGGGGGAGGAGTGCCGCATCATCAACATGCACCGCCACCTGGAGCGCAGCCTCGGCTTGGCCCCCGGTGGTTGGACGCCGGTCGAATCGGGGTCGGCCAACGGGCCCGGCCCAGCCCGGTGAGCCTGCCCAGCCATCCCGAGGCCATCACCCCCGACTGGCTCAACGAGCAACTCTCGCAACGACACCCCGGTGCGGTGGTCACTGCGGTGGAGGTGCTGGCCGTCCACGCCGGCACCAACGCCAACGCCCGGCTGGGCCTGACCTACCACGGCGACCCCGGCCTGCCCGCCACCATGTTCGCCAAGCTGCCCCCGCTGGATCCCGACCGCCGGGCCCAGATCAACCAAACGGGCATGGGTCGCCGGGAAGCCCTGTTCTACCAACGGCTGGCCCACCGGGTGCCCATGGAGACCCTCACCCCCTACGTGGCCGCCTTCGACGACGACACCGGGGCCTTCGTGCTGCTGCTGGAAGACCTCGAAAACTCGGCCAAATCCCTGCCCGACCCCATCGCCGGCGTCTCGGTGGACTACGCCGCCACCGCCATGGACCACTTCGGGGAACTCCACGCCCGCTACGAGAGCGCCGACCGCCGGGCGGCCGAGGCCGACTGGGTGCCCCCGGCCAACCGGGGCGGCAGCGACTACGGCGCCCGACTCCTCCGGTACGGGCTGGACCACCACCGCGACAAGCTCTCCGACGCCTTCGCCGAGATATCCGAGCTGTACATCCACCACACCACCGCGCTGCACCGGCTGTGGGTGCCGGGCGAGATCGGGGGCCCGGCCACCCTTCTTCAGGGTGACGGCCACATCGGGAACCTGTTCGTCACTGAATCCGGCGGGCCGGGATTCTTGGACTGGGGCCTGGTCAACGTGGGCGCCCCCATGCGCGACGTGAGCTACTTCCTCAACATGTCGCTCGATCCCGCCGACCGCCGCCGTTGCGACCGGGATCTCATCGGGCGCTATCTCGACGCCCGGACCACCCACGGCGCCCAACCCATTTCCTACGACGACGCCTGGCTGGCCCACCGCATCCACGCCGCCTACACCGTGCCCGCCAGTTGCCAGGTGGTCACCTTCCCCGACGACGCCTCCGAGGGCCGCCGCCGCTTCGCCGCCGCCTTCCTGGCCCGAGCCGAAGCCGCCCTCGCCGACCTCGACCCCCTCCCCCTCCTCCGCGACGCCCTCACCCCCTGACCCCCCATAAGCCACCCACCCCGGCCCAGGTGTTTGTTATTTGGCCAATAACCCTCACCCAGTGAGGGTTAGAGATATACAATAAGCCTCACAAGGAAGGAAGAGGCTTGCTTATGCCCGAGTCAAGGTCCAAGGATCTCCAACTGGTTCTTCAGGAGCAGAACCTGTGGCGGAGCCAGGGTCGCGTGCCCGGTGCGTTGGCTCCTCCGGTGGAGCGGCCGCTGGCTCGCCACCTGTGGCAAAGACTCCTGGCGGACGAGCCTCACCGCTACCAACTCATCCTGGGACCCCGCCGCGTCGGCAAGACCACCGTGCTGTACCAAACGGTGGCCCGTCTGCTGGCCGCTGGCGTGGACTCCTCGCGGATTTGGTGGATGCGGTTGGACCATCCGGTGTTGCTGCGCGAGGAGTTGGGCGATCTGGTGCGCCTGGCGGTGGATTCCAGCGGTGCCTCGACAGCCCGCCCGGTGTACCTGATGCTCGACGAACTGGTGTATGCCCAGGATTGGGACGGCTGGCTCAAGACCTTCTACGACGAGCAGTGGCCGGTTCAGATTGCCGCCACCTCCAGTGCCACGGCCGCCCTCCGCCGTCGGCGGCTGGAGAGTGGGATCGGTCGGTGGGAGGAACAGCACCTGACGCCCTATTCGCTTCCCGAGTTCTTGGACCTGATGGCCGGTTCGCCGGTGCTCGAGTGGGAGAACGTGGCCGGCGAGACGCTGGGTGAGGCCATGCAAGCCGTGTCTTCAATTCCGGACAATGCCGGTGTGTTCCCGGAGGGCCGTCGGCGGCTCCTGATGACGGGAGGATTCCCGGAGCTGCTCCGTTCGGCCGCGAATCGCACCGACGACGGCTACCAGTACTCCGACGTCGATCTGGTGTTGCTCTCACAGCAGGTGTTGCGATCCGACGCCGTGGAACGCACGCTCTACAAGGACATCCCCCAGTCGTTCGGTGTGGACAATCCAATGATGCTGGAGCGGCTCCTGTATGTGGTGGCCGATCAGCCCGCCGGCCAACTTTCCCCCCAGAACATCGCCAGCGACCTGGACATGGCCATCCCGACCGTTGAGCGCTACCTGAAGTACCTGGAGCACGCGTTCCTGATCTTCATGCTCCCCAACTACTCGGGCACCGAGGCCGCGGTCCAGCGCCGGGGCCGAAAGCTGTATTTCGTGGACGGCGCGGTCCGCAATGCCGCTCTGCAACGGGGTGTGGCCCTCCTCGAGGACCCCAACGAAATGGGGCGGCTCTCGGAGAACCTGGTGGCCACCTCGCTTCGCTCCCTGGCGGCCCACAGCGGTGTTCGCTTGTACCACTGGCGAGAGGGGAAGAAGGAAGTGGATCTGATTTACGATGATCCACGGGGATCGCTGGCCTTCGAAATCGCCTCGTCTCCCCGCCACAGCCGTGCCGGCCTGCAGGCCCTGATCAATCGGCATCATCGCTTTCGGGGACGCTGCTATCTGGTGGCCCCGGACCTTCCGGTGATTCCGGCCGATTCCGACGAACAGGGCATCGGCTCGTTCCCACTGGATTCCCTTTTGGTGGCCATCGGTGCCCAGTCCCACCAGGCCATGTTGCGCCGGTTGGGTGCCAAGAGCTGAAGCCCATCGGCGGCGAGGGAGTTGTCGCCGGGCCTTGTCGGGTTGGTTCAGGCCACCTTCATGAGGTTGGCCATGTTGGCCCCCATGACTTTGCGGACCTGCTCGTCGGGCAGGCCGTCGAGTTGGTCCACGAACGAGAGCGGGTCGGCCATTCCCTCCACGTGGGGATAGTCCGAGCCGAAGACCACGTTGTCGACGCCCACCACCCCGATGAGCCCCACCGGGTCGTCCTCGTGGAAGGGGTGGATCCAGATGTTGCGCTTGATGACGTCCACCGGATGCTCCTCCCAGGCCTGGGGCATCCGCTGGTAGCACGTTTCCAGGTGGGCCAGCAGCGGTCGCACCCAGGAGCTGCCGTTCTCGATGATGGCCACCCGCAACCTGGGGTGACGGGTGAGGGCACCGTGGGCCACCCAGGAGGTGACCGCGTCCTCGATGGCCCGGTTGTGCATCACCGACGTCTGGAACAGCGACTGGTTGAATGCCATCATCTCGCCGCTGACGCCCTCCCATTCATTGGTGAACCGGGTGTAGCCGCTGTCGGAGGCGTGCATGGCCACCAACACGTCCAGCTCCACCACCCGCTCCCAGAACGGGTCGAACTCCGGCAGGGCGAACGACCGGGGGCCCCGCAGGCCGGGAGGCGGGGCCGGGCGGATGAGCACCGCACGGGCCCCCCGCTCCGCGCACCACTCCAGTTCCTCGATGGCCCGCTCCACGATGGGCAAGGTCACGATGGGCACCGGGAAGATTCGCCCCTCGTAGTTGAACGTCCAGTGCTCCAGCATCCACTGGTTGAGGGCGTGGATCACGATGTGGCATTCGTCGGGAGCGTCCCGGAAACGCTCCTCCACCAGCGACGCCAGCGTGGGGTACATCATGGCGTAGTCCAAGCCCAGCTCGTCCATCAGCTCCAGCCGGGGCTCGGGGTCGAAGAAGGCGGGCAAGGCATCCATGGGCTTCATGATCTCCCGCCGGGACTTCCCCTCCGGGTTGCCGTGCCGGAAGTACTCCTCCTGGGCGCCGGGCGAGCCCACCCGCTGGAAGGTCGGGTTGGGGATGTAGTTGCTGATCTTGCCCCGCACCAGGATCTTGGTGCGGCCGCGGTGGTCGATGTAGTCCACCAGCCCCCGGTGGGAATCGGGCAGGTGCTTGGTGAGCGCCTCGGTGGTCTCGTACATGTGGTTGTCGGCGTCGAAAACCGGGAAATCAAGCTGGCGAGAAGGCATACCCCTCATCATATTGCTGGTGTACGCTCTTGGCGATGGCCGGGCCGCTCACGCCGGACTTCTATCGCTATGAGTGGCATCCACTGAGCGGTGTTCGTCTCGACGGCGAGTTCGTGGTGGCCGGATGGGCCGACGGGGCCGAACTCCGCTGCTTTCGCTGGTGGCTGGCCGAGCATCGCGACGTGGAACCCTCCTCCCGAGAGGGCCTGCTCGAACCGTGCGACTTGGGTGAACACTGGCGGGTGGCCGACGCCTGGGTGGAGGCGGACGGGGCCATGGGCGTGCGTTGGGCTCACGACGGGGTGTTGTCGCGCTATCACCCTGGTTGGCTCCGCCACATCGCCGACGGGCAGCACCTCCCATCCAGCTTTCTCCCGTCTCCGATTCCGTGGGACGCCGCCACGCTGCCCGAACCGGTCACCTATCACGGCCCGACGGTGCTGGCCGATCCCGAGACCTTCCGGTTGTGGCTGAACGACTTGGTGGCCTACGGCCTGACCCGTCTGACCTCGCTGGCCGTCGATCCTGATGAACTGGAGTGGGTGGCCCGCCGAGTGGGCGTGCTGCGGGACTCCAACTTCGGCCCGGTGTGGGACATCGAGGCCGTGCCCGTTCCCACGTCCACTGCCTACATGAGCATCGGGCTGGGTCCTCACAGTGACTTCCCCTCACTGGAGACGCCACCGGGTTTCCAGTTCTTCCACTGCCTCGACAACTCCTGTGTCGGTGGGGCCAGCCAGATGACCGATGGGTTGGCCGTGGCCCTGCACCTGGAACAGCACGACCCCGACGCTTACGAGGCACTCACCACGCTGTGCTGGGTGCATCACGGGCGGGGCGCCGAAGTGGATTGGCGCTGGTCAGGGCCGCTCATCGACTGGGGCGTGGCCGGGTCGCCCATCACCCTGCGCACCTTCTACCCGGTACGCACTTTTCCCGACATGGCCGACGAGGACGTTCCCCGGGCCTACCGGGCGGTACGGACATTGGGCTGCTTGGTTCGAGATCCGCGATTTCAGATCACCTACAAGTTGTCCCCGGGCGACTTGGCGGTGTTCGACAATCGGCGGGTGCAGCACGCTCGGGAGCCGTTCGACGTCTCCTCCGGTCGCCGCTGGTTCCGGGGGTGTTACGTGAACAGCGACGACGTGTACTCCAAACTGCGCATCCTCAATCGTCGAGCGAAGGAAGCCGAACCGGTCCCCGCATGACAACTCCGCACCCCGGACAATCCATGTCCCACAGAAATCCGAGTGTCCCATGACAGGAGTGTTCATCACCTGCGCCGTCACCGGCAGTGGCGACACCACGTCCAAATCCCCCCTGGTGCCCGTCACCCCCGCGCAGATCGCCGACTCGGCCATCGGCGCCGCCGACGCGGGGGCGGCCATCGTCCACATCCACGTCCGCAACCCCGACACCGGCGAGCCCTCCCGAGAGGTGGAGCTGTACGCCGAGGTGGTGGAGCGCATCCGGGCGTCGAGTACCGACGTGGTGCTCAACCTGACCTCGGGCATGGGCGGCGACCTCACCCTCGGCTCCGCCGAAGCGCCCCTTCCCCTCGACGACGCCGGCACCGACATGGCGGGTGCCACCGAGCGGTTGGCCCACGTGCAGGAGCTGATGCCGGAGATCACCACCCTGGACTGCGGCACCATGAACTTCGGCGAGGGCGACTACATCATGGTGAACAGCCCCTCGGTGCTGGAGGAAATGGCCCGGCAGGTGCAGAAGCTGGGGGTGCGCCCCGAGATCGAGATTTTCGACACCGGCCACCTCTGGCTGGCCAAGCGGCTGGTGGACAACGGTCTGATCGACGACCCGGTCATGGTGCAGTTGTGCATGGGCATTCCCTGGGGGGCGCCCGACGACCTCAACACCTACATGGCGATGGTCAACAACCTGCCCGACGACTGGGTGTTCTCCGCCTTTTCGCTGGGCCGCAGCCAGCTTCCCTATGTGGGCTTGGCCGCCATGACCGGGGGCAATGTGCGGGTCGGACTGGAGGACAACATCTACCTCAGTCGGGGCCAGTTCGCCACCAACGCCGACTTGGTGGCCCGAGCGGTGACCATCCTCGAGGCCATGAACTACGAGGTGCTCGGGCCCGAAGCGGTTCGCGACGAACTGCGACTCACCCGACACTGATCCTGGCCCCGGTGCCGGCCCCGGCGCCGCTGCTTGCCGACCGGCGCTCGCCGCCCACCGGTCGGCGCACCACTACATTGATGACGTGGACGTGCAACTGGCCATCCGGGGCGGCACCGTGGTGGACGGCACCGGCGGTCCGCCCCGGCGAGCCGACGTGGGCATCGCCGATGGCCGGATCGTGGCCATGGACGACACCGTGGCCGCCCCCACCGAGATCGACGCCACCGGGCGGCTGGTGTGCCCCGGTTTCATCGACTGCCACACCCACTACGACCCCCAGGTGCTGTGGGACCCGTGGCTGTCGCCCTCGTGCTGGCACGGGGTGACCTCGGTGGTGGCCGGGAGCTGCGGCTACAGCATCGCCCCCACCAAACCGGCCGATCGGGCCTCGCTCATCCGCACCCTCGACAAGGTGGAGGACATGCGGGTGGCCACCCTGGAAGCCGGGGTGAGTTGGGACTTCGAGACCTACGGCCAGTATTTGGGGGTGATCCAGCGCCGGGGCCTGGCCGTGAACTTCGGCGGCTACGTGGGCCACACCGCGGTGCGGCTCTACGTGATGGGCCAGGCCGCCTACGAGCGGGAGGCCACGCCCGAGGAGATCGACAAGATGAAGGCGGTGGTGGCCGAGTCCATCCGGGGTGGTGCGCTGGGGTTCTCCACCGATCGGGCCGGGTTCCATCTGGGCGACGGCGGCCGTCCGGTGCCGTCGATCGCCGCCTCCCAGGAAGAGACCGAAGCCCTCATCGGGGTGACCGCCGAGATCGGCCGGGGTGTGGTTCACGTGGCGCCGGGGGAGAACTACCGCTGGGTGTACGACCTGCAGCCCGAGCTGGGGCGGCGGCTGAACTGGTCGTCCATCCTCACCTACCCGGCGGCCGCCTCCTCACGGGCCGACTACCGCACCAAGCTGGCCGACCACCTGGCCGCCCGGGCCGCGGGGGCCGACGTGTGGGTGCAGGTCACCTGTCGCCCCATCACCCAGCACGTCACCATGATCGAACCCACCCCCTTCTACACCATGGGTGCCTTCAAGGAGTTGGTGGCCCTGGCCCATGAGGACCGCCACCGGCTGTACGCCGACCCCCGGTGGCGGGCCCGGGTGCAGGCCGACCTTGACGCCAATGGGTTGCTGGCCTCCCGCTGGGACACGCTGGCCGTGGTGGAGGCCCCCAACCAGCCCGACCTGGAGGGCCGAACCGTGGGGGCGGTGGCCGCCGAGCGGGGCTGTACCCCGTGGGATGCCATGTGCGACATCGCCTTGGCCGACCACCTGTTGACCCGCTTCGAGATCACTTTCGCCAACGACGAGATCGACGGGGTGACCGCCCTGATGCAGGCCGAGGGGGCGGTGATGGGCCTGTCCGACGCCGGGGCCCACGTCGGCCAGATCTGCGACGCGGTGATGCCCACCGACTTCCTGTCCCGATGGGTACGGGACCGCCAAGTGATGAGCCCGGAAGCCGGCATTCACAAGCTCACCGGCGAGCTGGCCGAGATGCTGGGCCTGGCCCCCGATCGGGGATACCTGCGCCCCGGTGCGGTGGCCGACATCACCGTGTTGGACTGGGACCGCCTGGCCGTCGGTCCCATCCGTCGGGTCAACGACATGCCCGCCGACGGCGAGCGCCTGATCGCCGACGCCCCTTCGGGCATCGACCACATCCTGGTGGCGGGCACCCCCACCCGGCTGGACGGTCAGAGCCTCCTCGACCGGCTCGAAAGCCTTCCCGCCACCACCCTGCGCTCCGCCTGAGGGGCGCTCGGCCTGAGCGAGCGGGCGTCCGGCCTCAATCGGGCGGGATGACCGGCTCGATGTCCAGATCGGCGTAGGTCAGGAGGGGAAAGTAGGGCACGCCCAACTCCCCGTAGCTCTGCCGGGCGGTGTCACCCCGGTCCACCACCGTGGCCACGGCCACCACTTCGGCCCCGGTGTCACCCACGGCCCGGTAGGCCTTCTGCGAGGAGCCCCCGGTGGTGGTGGCATCCTCCAGGAGCAGCACCCGGTGTTCCGTCCCGAGGGGCGTGCCCTCGATGAGCTGGTTGGTTCCCCGGTTCTTCGGGGTCTTGCGGATGGAGAACCAGTGGCCGCCGGTCTCCGCCGCGATGCCCACCGCCAGCGGATCGGCACCCATGGTCATGCCCCCGGCGGCGTTGAAGTCGATCCCCGCGGTACGCACCCGTCGAACGATGGCCCGGCACGCCACCTGGAGGTCGGCCCAGCGGCAGAGCGCCAGCTTGACGTCGATGAAGTCGTTCGACATGGCCCCGCAGGCCAGCTCCACCGGCTCATCCAGCCGCCGCAGCCCCTGTCGCCGGATGATGCCCAGCAGGGCCTGATGGTCGTTGCCGCCTGCGTGGCCATTGCCCTTGTCGCCCACGCCCTCAGGTTAGCCGGCCCAACCGTTCGAGTCCGCCCATCTCTGGAAAGTGAAAATACATGGAAATAAATGAGATTTCCACAAGCGATCCCCAGGGAGGCCCCGCTAGGGTCGGCCTCAGCTTCCCCCTTCTTGAAACTTCCGAAGGGAGGAGCCTTGGCTGCTCCGCCTGTCATCTCTACCTGGGCCCCGTGGTGGACCCAATCACAACGCCGGGACTTCCTGGACCACGTCGAGGCGGTCGTACAGGGCCGCTTCGGCGATCACACCCTCGATGAGGACGAGGGCACCGTGACCGTCGAGAGGATGGACTGCGTCTTGGGTCTGTCCAACTTGGCGCAAACTTGCCGTGCGGCCGAGCCCGAGGAGTGGCGGATCATCATCTACGGCCACGTGGCCCGGCTCGACGACTTCGCCCCCGAACTGCTGTCCAAACGGCTGGAGGACTACGAGCGTCTCCAACCCGATCTGCGGGTCCGGGTGGTGGGCGATCAGCACCTGTGTCACATCGACGCGGTGCGCGACCCGCTGCCCCTCGGCCTGTTCGCCTGCCTGGCGGTGGACCTGAACGGGGCCTCCTGCCCGGTGGACCGCAGCTACTTCAGGGAATGGGGGGTGGACCACGGCGAGGTGATGGCCGGTGCGCTGGCCAACACGCTGATGGGCGCACCGCTGGCCGCCGAAGAGGACACGAAGTCGAACGGCCACTATCGGGTGCTCACCGGTGACTCCCTGTTCGTCTCCGGCCACCTCCTCGACTTTGCCCGCACGATTCCCGACGTCGGCCCCCTGGGAGCGGTGGTCACCGTGCCCGCGGCCCACACCGTGATGGTGTGCCCGGTGGAGCTGAACGAGCAGTTCGTGGATGATTCGGCGTCCATGCTGGCCGCCAGCTACGTCCGCTACCTGGCCGGTCCCAACTCGGTCAGCCCCAACGCCCTGTGGTGGCGCCCCGATCACGCCCTGGTCGGCTTTGCCCGCCTCGACAACCAGAGCTTCGAGCTGGTGGCCCCCGAACCCCTCCGCAACCAGCTCTGGGAAGGCAGCGGCAAGGCCATTCCGTAGGCGGGCCCGGTTGTGCCGAACACCTCGTGCCGAGTCTCTGCGGCTGCCACCCTCTGCGAAAAGTATGCTGGCATACATGAAGCGCACGACGGTGAAAGTTCCCGACGAGGTGGATGCTCGACTCCGGCATGAGGCTCAGCGGCGAGGCATCACCATTTCCGAGTTGACCAGGGAAGCGCTACAGGCGCACTTGGGGATGCAGAGGAGGTTGGGTGCAGCGGCCGCGGGGCGCAGCGGCCATCGCGACATATCCGAGCGAATCGAGGAGATTCTCGCCAGAGAGGTTGCACCATCGCACTGATTGTCGACGCCGGTCCGCTGTACGCCTACATCGACGCCGACGACCGGCACCACAAGGCCAGCCTTGATCTGCTGCTGACGCATCCCGGCCCTCTCGTCGTGCCGACGTTGGTGGTCACCGAAGTCTGCCACCTGGTGGGAACCCGTCTGGGGTCCAATGCCGAGGTGCGCTTCCTGGGAGATCTTGCTTCGGGCCACTTGGGGGTGGAACCAGTGGCGGTCGGCGACTGGCTGCGCATCGCGGAACTCGTCCACGAGTACCGTGATCTTCCTCTCGGCACAGTCGACGCTTCGGTTGTGACTGTCGCCGAGCGCCTCGATGCGCACACTGTGGCAACCATGGATCGCAGGCACTTCTCGGTGGTCAGACCCCGGCACTGTCCGTCATTCGACCTCCTACCTTGATCGCGGGCGGCGGGCCGAACCCCTCCGCAACCAGCTCTGGGAGGGCAGCGGCAAGGCCATTCCGTAGGCGGGCCCGGCACCGAGGTGGGGCCGCGGTGTGCTGCTCTGCCAAGATACGGAGGCGGCGGAGCAAGGGGGTGCCGCACATGACCATCACCGACGTTGCCGGGTCGCTCTCCCTGGAGGAGATCGACATCCATTCCACCGAGCAGTACCGCGACCGCGGGTACCCGTGGGCCGCGTGGGAGCGGCTGCGGGCCGAGGCCCCGGTGTACTGGTACGACCGCCCCGGCATCGAACCGTTCTGGGCCATCACCCGCCACGAGGACATTCACTGGGTTTCGTCCAACGACAAGCTGTTCATCAACGGCGGCCCCCGGTTGCGCCTCGCCTCCATCGAGGACGACCAGGGCATGTGGGAGCGCCGCACCAAACGGCTCACCGACCTGGGCTGGGATCTGGAGGAACCCATGGACATGGTGTTCATGGACCGTCCCCGTCACACCAAGTTCCGCCTGCTCACCGCCCGGCGATTCACCCCCCGAGCCATGCGCGACCACGAGGAACACCTGGCCGCCTACGCCGCCCGGTTCACCGCCGAGTTCGAGGGCATCCTGGAGCGCGACGGTGAGGCTGACTTGGTGCTCGACTATGCGGTGAAGCTGCCCTTGGCCACCATCTGCGATCTGATGGGCCTGCCCGTCGACGACTGGGAGAAGGTCCACCGGTTCACCGAGATGGCGTTCAATGACGAGGAGAACATGCGCTGGGCCGAACCGGGCGAGACCATGTACGACCTCAAGCTGCGCATGAGCAGGCTGTTCAGCGCCTACATCGGCACCATCATCGAGGGCTGCCAGGGCGAGCCGCGCGACGATCTCGCCGGGGCGGTGGTCCATGGCGAGGTGGACGGCTGCCCGCTCAACCAGCAGCAGCTCACCGGCTACATCACCCTGCTGCTCGGTGCCGGCAACGAGACCACCCGCAACGCCACCACCGCGGGGCTGACCGCCTTGCTGCGACACCGCGACCAGATCGACCGGCTGTTGGCCGACGAATCGCTGATCGAGCCCGCCGTGGAGGAGATCCTCCGCTGGACGTCGCCGGTCATCCAGTTCGCCCGCACCGTCACCGCCGACGTGGAACTCCACGGCCAGCAAATCCGAGCGGGCGACACCGTGGGCGTGTTCTACCCGTCGGCCAACCGCGACGAATCGGTGTTCGACCACCCCGAGCGTTTCGACGTGGGCCGCCATCCCAATCACCACATGGCCTTCGGCCACGGTGTCCATTTCTGTTTGGGGGCCAACCTGGCCCGCTGGGAACTGCGGGCCATGCTCAAGGCGGTGCTACCGCTGTTGCCCCAACTGGAGCTGGTGGACGAGCCCGAGCGCCACGGTCATCTGCACATCGGTGCGGTCAAGCACCAGCGAGTCCGCCTCGTGGCCTGACGGGAAACCGGCCCACTCGCTCCCCTAAAGGCCTGCTGGGCGGAACTTGATGAGAGTGATCTCGTCGGTGACGTCCTCGAACACCGCCTCCACCGCCAGCCCGCAGGCGATGTCGGCGTTGTCGATGTCCACCAGGTTGGAATACACCAGGGGACCTTCCTCCAGCTCCACCAGCACCACGTTGTAGGGCAGGTCGGCCTCGAACGCCGGAATGTAGGGCTGGCGCATCACGGTGAAGCCCCACACCGAACCCCGGCCCGAGGCCTCGGTCCAACCTCGGTCGAACGACAGGCAGCGCGGGCAACTGGCGTAGGGCGGAAACCACACATGGCCACAAGCCCGACACCGGGGCAGCAGGAATTGGTGCCGACGGGCCGCCGCCCAAAACTCCCGATCCTCGGCGGTGACCACCGGCAGGGGCTTGGCGTAGGCAGCCTGCTCACTCACAGCAGACCGTCCCGGCACAACAGCGTGGCCCCCGGCAGGGCCGACAGGCACCAGTACAGCGACCAGTCGCAGTCGGCCACCTGGCGTGCCCCGGCGGTGCCCCGAAGCTGGCGCACCGCCTCGGCGTGTTGATTCCACCCCTGGAGGTAGGCCTCGCTCAGCATCCCCCCGCTGGTGTTCACCGGCAGCTCCCCGCCGAGGGCGATGCGCCCGTCCTGCACCCATTCCAGGCCTTGGCCCCGGGGGGCGAAGCCGAATCCCTCCAAGCCCCACAGCACGGACACGCTGAAGTTGTCGTACACCTGCAGGCAGTCGATGTCGTGGGTGGTCACCCCCAGCGGGTCGAACAGATCGGACTTCATCGAGCGACAGGCTTCCTCCCAAAAGCCCAGGTCCACGTACCACTGACGGAAGTTGGCCCGTCCGGCGGTGCCCGCGATGAGCACCGGGGGATGGGCCAGGTCGCGGGCCCGCTCGGCGGTGGTCACCACGTAGGCCACCGCCCCGTCGTTCACCAGGCAGTAGTCGAACAGGCGGAGCGGTTGGGCCACGTAACGGGCGTGCAGGTAGTCGTCGATGGTCATCTCCTGTTGCATGATGGCCACCGGGTTCATCCGGGCGTGGGAGCGAATGGCCACCGGGATGGCCCCGAGCTGCTCCTCGGTACCGCCGTACTGGGCCTGATAGCGGGTGAAAGCCAAGGAGTATTGCGCGCCCGGCGAGGCCATCCCGTACACCGGGTCGTACAGCAGGCCCTGCGGCTGGGCGCCGAAGCTGGTGCGGTCGGTGCGGAAGGTCACCGAGTTGAACAGCACCACGTAGTCGGCCAAGCGGTGGTGTACGGCGGTGGCGGCGTGCATGAGGGCGGTGGAGCACATCCGGCCGGCCTGGGGGTAGTCGGCCACGAAGCGCACATCGGTCAGCCCCGTGCGGTAGGCCACCGGCTCGTAGTGGGCCAGCCCCCCGGTGATGAGCCCGTCGATGTCCGACTTCTGCAGACCGGCGTCGGCGACGGCTTCGGCGATGGCCTGGGTGGCCAGCGCCTCCCCGGTGCGATCGGGATCGGGGGAGCGGTACAGCCGGGCGAATTCGCTGCCGCCGATGCCCACGATGGCCGTCTGCCCGGCGAACTCCCGATCACTCATCTGCGGGCGACACTATCGCCCGGCCAAAGGTGGGCTGTGCTCGTGGTCCGGCCGCCGGCCGCCGACTTCCCTTGCTTGTGGTTCGACCGCCGGCTGCGCCCTATCGTGGGGCAAAGGCGAAAGGGGAAGGCCAAGACCATGAATCCGAAGATGAATCCCAACAAGACGTGGCGCCTGGTGGCCGAGCGGCTCGAGGGCGAGACCAACCCCCGGCGGCGGCACGTCCTGGAGTTGGTGCTGGCCCACATGAAGTGCGAGGCCCAGGCCGACATCGAGGGGGTGGTGGCCACCCTCAGCGACAAACCCCGCTACGTCATCTGGTCGGACCCCGATGATCCCGTGGCCAGTCCCCACGGTTCCAAGGACGCCATCCGGGGCTTCTACAACCGCACCATCGTGCAAACCGGCGCCCACCGGCTGGAGTTCGACTGCGACCGGGTCATCGTGGACGACGACGCCGTGTTCACCGAGGGGGTCATGCGCATGGCCTACCCCGGCCAGACCCTGGTGGCCATGGGCATCGAAGTGGAGGATCCCGACTCCTACTACCTGGCCCAGTCCCGCATGGGCATCGTGTGGCCGGTGGATCTGGATGATCCCGAGGCCCGGCTGACCGGCGAAGAGGTCTACTCCGGTGGCAGTCCCTTCGACGGCATCGCCGACCGCCCCATCAGCCTCGAGGACATCGCCCCCCTGGAACTGGCCGGCGTCTGAGCCGGCCTGCCAACCGAAGGCGGCCCACCGTCAGGGCCGGTCTCCCCGTCAACCCGCGACCCAGGTCTGGTGGCGCAGGTAGGCGTAGGCAGCGGCGAAGTCGGTGCGGGCCTTCTCCGGGAGGTCCACGGGGTCGGCCAGGCGACGGGCCCCCCACATGATGCGGGCGGTGTGTTCGGCCACCATGGCCGCGTGCAGGGCGTGATCGGGCGAGCGGCCCACGCACAGCATCCCGTGGTTGGCCATCAACACCCCCGACCGTTCGGCCAGATGGCGTACCACTTCCGCCCCCAGTTCGTCCGACCCGGTCGGTCGGTAGTCGGCCACCGGCACGTCCCCGCCCAGGTAGACGATGACCTCCTCGATCACCGCGGGGATCGGCTGGTGGGTCACCGCGAACATCGACGCATGCACCGGGTGGCAATGCACCACCCCGCCCACCTCCGGGAAGGCCCGGTAGCAGGCCAGGTGCATGGCCTTCTCGGTAGACGGCCGCCCGGTGTCCGGCACCAGGTTCCCGTTCTCGTCCACCGCGGCCAGATTGGTCTCGGTCACCTGGTCGTAGGGCAGCGACGAAGGAGTCAACCAGATGGTGCCGTCGCCGTCTCGTCCCGACACGTTGCCCGCCGTGCCCACCACCAGCCCGGCGGCGGCCATGGCCTGGGCGGCGGCCACCACCTGGGTCCGGACGTCGGTCTCGTCGGTCATAGCCACACCTCCGGGTTGGCCAGGCGGTGAGGCCGTTGGCCGGCCAGGACGCGGGCGATGTCCTCCACCACCATGTCGGTCTGATTCACCTCGGTGTCGTACGTGGCGCCCCCCACGTGCGGGGTCAACACCACGTTGTCCAGCCGGGTCAGCGGGTGGTCGTCGGGCAGGGTTTCCCCGGTCACATGGTCCAGGCCCGCGCCCCCCAGATGCCCCGACTCCAAGGCCGCCACCAAGGCCTCGGTGTCGTGCAGCGCGGCCCGGGCGGTGTTGACGTAGATCGCGCCCGGTCGCATGGAGGCGAACTGGTCGGCACCGATCATGCCCGCGGTCTCCGCGTTGGCCGGGGCGTGCATCGACACCACGTCGGCGGTGGCCAGCACCTCTTCGAGCGAGCTGTCGGCGTCCGGTTGGTAGGGATCGCAGGCCATGGTCGTCATGCCCAGTCCCTCGAAACGCCAGCGGGCCGCCCGCCCCACCGCCCCCAGGCCGACCAGGCCAACCGTGCGGCCCGCGAGCTGCCACGCCCGGTACCGCTGGTAGGGGATGGTGTCGCCGAACACCCGGCCCGTCCGCATGTCCCGGTCGCCCGCCACCACGTGGCGGTTGACCGCCAGTGCCAGCGCCACCGCCATCTCGGCCACCGCGTCGGCATTGCGGCCCGGCGCGTGCAGCACCGGGATGTCCGCCGCGGTGGCGGCGGCCACATCCACGTTGGTCGGATCGCCCCGGGTGGACGCCACCGCCACCAGCGGTTGCTCGAACACCGGTCCCCGACAGTCGTCGGCCTCGCACACCAGAAGGTCGGCGGAAATCTCTTCCAGCCGGGCAGCCAGCTCGGCGGCCCGGTACAGCCGGATGGGCCGGTGGTCGATCCACGGGTCGAACACCACGTCGGCCAGTTCACCCAGTCGGTCCAAACCCGGCCCCCGCAGCGGGGCGGTGACCAGGGCCCGATGTCGGCTCACCGCCTCAGCGTACGACCCGACCCTCGGGCATTCGCCATCGGCTCGGCATCGTCGCCGATCACCGGTACGGTGGATCGCCGTGGCGGATGCGGTCGAGGTGACGGTGGGCATCGACATCGGCACCACCTCGGTGAAGGCGGTGGCGGTCGACACCCACGGACGCGTGCCGCGTCGAGTCCGCCTCACCCACCCCGTGGTGGCCCCCACCCCGTCGGTGTTCGAGCACGACGCCGCCACCGTGTGGCGAGACCGGGTGGTCGCCGCCTGCGATGCGGTGTCCGACGGGTTTTCCGTCGTCGGCATCGGCCTGGCCGCCATGGTCCCCTCGCTGGCCGCGGTCGACGGCGACGGCGTGCCGATCACCGCCGGCATCCTGTACGGCGACCAGCGGGGCCATCATCCCGACGGCGAGTTCGTCGGGTTCCTGCGTTGGCTGGAGCAGGCCGAGCCCCACGCCGCCGGCTACTGGCCTGCCCAGGCCGTAGCCGGGGCCGCCCTGTGCGGGGAGGCCGCCATCGACGGGGTCACCGCGTTGTGCTGTCTGCCCGTGTTCGACTCCGGTGGCTGGGACGCCCGCTGGTGCGATCCGGCCAAGCTTCCCCGACCGGCCTTGGACCACACCCCGGTGGGGCACCGCAGCGGGGCGCCGGTGGCCGCGGGCACGGTCGACGCCATGGCCGAGCAGATCGTGGCCGGGGCCGACGAACCCGGCGACGTGCTGGTGATCTGCGGGACCACCCTCATCACCTGGGCGGTGGGCGAGGGATGGCCCGCAGCCGAGGGGTTGTGGACCATTCCCCATCTGCGGCCGGGGCTGGCCGCCGTCGGAGGGCCCAGCAACGCCGGCGGCCTGTTCCTGGAACGGGTTCGAGCCCTCACCGGCGATCCGGCAGCCGAGCCGGCCCACCCGGAGCGGGTGCCGCTGTGGGTGCCCTACATTCGGGGCGAGCGCACCCCCCGCCACGACCCCGACCTTCGGGCCGCCTTGGTCGGACTCCACGTGGGCCACGGCCCCGAGGAGGTGCTGGCCGCTGCCTACGAGGCGTCCGGGTTCGTCGTCCGCCACCATCTCGACGTGGCCGGGGTGTCGCCGCAACGCCTGGTGGCCGTCGGCGGTGGCGTTCACGTCCACCGCTGGATGCAGGCCCTGGCCGACACGGTGAACGTACCGGTGGACGTCGCCGCCGTGCCCGAGGGGGCGGCCCGGGGGGCGGCCTGGCTGGCCCGGGTCAGCGCCGGTCGGGAATCCACCGACCTGGCCGATGCCGGGCGGTGGGCACTCGTCGGCCGCCGGGTCGAACCCCGACCCGAGTGGTCCGATGCCTGCGACCGCCGCTACCCCCAGTGGCGGGCCGCCTGCGACGCCGCCGCCGAGCCCGTGCAATCGAAGGAAGAACGGTGAGGAAAGCCGGGGTCGCGGTTGTCGGTGCGGGGCCTCTTGGCGTCGGGCAGAATGAAGGACCATGAAGTTCGCAGTCACCTATCCGATGGTGGGCCATCCCTGGGATCCGAAGCTGATCACCAAGCAGGGCCTGGCTGCCTTCGCCCGCACCGCCGAGGAATCCGGATTCCACGGCATGGGCTTCACCGACCATCCCTGCCCCACCGATCGCTGGCTCAAGGCCGGCGGACACGACGCCCTCGACCCGTTTGCCGCCTTGGCCTTTTGCGCGGCCATCACCGACCGCATCAAGCTGATCCCCAACATCGTGGTGGTGCCCTACCGAAACCCGTTCATCATGGCCAAGTCCATTGCCACCGTCGACGTCCTGTCCGGCGGGCGGTTCGTTTTCGCCACCGGCGCCGGCTACCTCAAGGGGGAGTTCAAGGCCCTGGGCGTCGACTTCGACAACCGCAATCGGATTTACGACGAAGCCCTGGAAGCCATGATCGGCGTCTGGACCACCGACGATTTCGCGTTTGAAGCCAGCACCTTCACCGCCCTGGGCCAAACCGCCAACCCCAAACCGGTACAGGAGCCCCATCCCCCCATCTGGATCGGGGGCAACTCCAAGCGGGCGCGGCGCCGGGTGGCCGCCTTCGGCAACGGTTGGACCCCGTTCCCGGCTCCTCGGGTGCTGGCCACCACCGCCAAGACCCCGCCCCTGGAGACCCTGGACGACCTGTCGGCCATGCTCGACGAGCTGTGGACCTACGTGGACGAAGCGGGCCGCGACCCGGCCGACATCGACGTCAGCTACCTGAACAACGAGGGTGGCCCGCCCTCGTCGGAGGACTTCGACGCCGAGGCCCACATCGCCGGCCTGGCCGAGCTGGAGGCCCTCGGGGTCACCTGGATCACCGTCAACGTCCCCGGCCACGACATCGAACACACCCTCGACACCATGCGCCGCTACGGCGAGTCCGTCATCGCCCCCGCCCAACCACGGTGACCGCCGGCCAAGCCGAGGTCGGCCCCGCTGCGCTGCCCACCACTGCTCCCACCCATCCGGTCGAGTTTCCCGCGTACGAGCCCACCATCCCCCGGTTGATCCGGGCGGCGGCCCACGCCCACCCCGACGCCGAGGTGGCGGTGCTCGGCAGCCGCCGGATGACCTACGCCGACGCCGAGGCCGCCTCGGCCGCCCTGGCCAAGGGCCTGCTGGCCACCGGCGCGGGCAAGGGCACCCGGGTGGGGCTGTTGGCCCCCAATGGCCCCGACTGGATCGCCGCGTGGCTGGCCATCGGGCGGATCGGCGCGCTGGGCGTGATGCTCAACACTTACCACCAGGCCCGTGAACTCGACTGGACGCTGCGCCACGGCGATGTGCAAGTACTGCTGTGCGCCTCCCACCACCTCGGTCACGACTACCTCGAACGACTGGAGGAGATCGCCCGACCGGGAGACGAACCGACCATCCGCTCCCCATCGCACCCTTACCTGCGTTCAGTGTGGTCCTGGGGACAGGCCGAGCGCCCGTGGGCCAACCCCATGAGCGACCTGCTGGCCGCGGGCGACGCCGTGAGCGACGAGCTGCTGGCCGCCGCCGAAGCCCAGGTGGCCCCGGCCGACGAGTTCGCCGTGGTGTACACCTCGGGGAGCACCGCCGCTCCCAAAGGCGCCGTCCACACCCAGGGGGCCATGGTGCGCCACGCCCACAACTTGGCCCAGTTCCGGGATCTCATCCCCACCGATCGCATCTACACCCCCATGCCCCTGTTCTGGGTGGGGGGCATGTCGTTCACCCTGGTGGCCGCCATCCACGTGGGCGCCGCTTTGGTGCTCGAGGAGCGGTTCGAGCCGGGGGAGACGCTGGCCCTCATTGAGCGGGAGCGGGTGACCATGGTCATGGGCTGGCCTCACATGTCCAAGATGCTGATCGATCACCCCGACTTTGCCCGCCGCGACCTGTCGTCGGTCCGCTCCGGCAGCCTCGATGTGCTGTTGCCTCCCGAACGGCGGGTGAGCGATCCGGAGCTGCGGGTCAACTCGCTGGGCATGACCGAAACCCTCGGGCCCCACACCCTGGGCGTCATGGGGGCCCGGCTTCCCGAGGAGAAGCGCGGCTCCTTCGGCTGGGCCGTACCGGGCATGGAGCACCGCATCGTGGATCCGGCCACCGGGCAGGAGTGCCCGACCGGGGAGCAGGGCGAGGTGTGGGTTCGGGGCTACTCCCTGATGACCGGGCTGTACAAGGTGGAAAGGGCCGACGCCTTCACTCCCGACGGCTGGTACCGCACCGGCGACGGCGGCTACTTCGACGCCGACGGCTACTTCTACTTCACCGGGCGCATGGGCGATCTCATCAAGTCGTCGGGCATGAACATCGCCCCCCGCGAGGTGGAGCTGGCGTTGGAGGAGGCCGACGGGGTGGCCCACGCCTTTGTGTGCGGCATCCCCCACCCGGATCGGCTCGAGGATGTGGCCGCCGCGGTGGTGCTGCGACCCGGCGCACCGCTGACCCCCGAGGATCTCACCGCCCATGCTCGCCAGAGGCTGGCCTCCTACAAGGTGCCCCGCCACCTGGCGGTGTACACCACCCCCGATGAGCTGCCGTGGCTCGACTCGGGCAAGATCGACCGCATCGGCGTGCAACGGATCCTCACGGACCGCTTCGCGCCGTAGGCCCATGAGAATCGCGCCGTAGGGCCATGGGCAACGCCAACCCGTTTGCCGGTCGTCGATCAACCGATGGACAGCGCCGGTGAACCTCCTGCACGACCTGCTCACCAGCGGGCCTCGCCGGGACGACCTCATTGTGGCCGGTGGGCGTCGGTTGTCCACCGAAGAGGTGGTGGACTGGGTCGACCGGGCATCGGCCGGTCTCGAAGTCGGCCGGCCCACCCCGTTCCAACTCCCCACCGGCCCCGAGGCCGTGGTCGCCTACCGGGCGTGCTGGCGGGCCGGGGCGGTGCCCGTCCCCCTGCTGCCCTCCGACGGCGGCCACCAGAGGAGCCAGGCCTTTGCCCAGCTCGGCCTGAACCGGCTGTTCGACCCCGCCGAGGCCTCGAACCCCGTCGAGCCGCCACCCCCGGCCGACACCCGACCCGACGACCGGGCCCTCATCATGTTCACCTCGGGGTCGTCGGGGGTGCCCAAGGGCGTGATCCACACCCAGGCCACCTTGGACTACAAGGTCCGCCAGTACATCAACATGAGCGGCCTCACCTCCGATGATGCCGTGCTATTCCCCGCGTCGCTGGCCCACGTGTCCGGGCTGCTTCACGGGGTGCTCATCCCCGGTGCCCTCTCCCTGAAGGCGGTGCTCATGGCCCGCTGGGATCCCGGCCAAGCCCTGGGGCTCATCGAGCAGGAGCACGTCACCTACATGGTGGGCCCGCCCACTTTCTTCAACGACCTCATGGACCACCCCGACTTCAGCCCCGAAAGAACTGCCTCGCTCCGGTTCCTCTCGGTGGGGGGCGCCACCGTCACCGCCGCCTTCGTGCATCGGGCCCGAGCGGCTTTCGGCTGCGTGGTGAAGCGGGCCTACGGCTCCACCGAAGCCCCCACCGTCACCACCGCCACCACCGACGACGACCCGCGCCACATGGCCGAAACCGACGGCCGCCCGTTCCCGCCCACCCGGATCAGGATCGGCCAGGACCTCGAGATCCAAGTCAAGGGCCCGGAGGTGGCGGTGGGCTACCTCGACCCGGCCCAGACTGCCGCCGCCTTCACCGACGACGGTTGGTTCCGCACCGGCGACGTGGGACGCATCGACGCCGACGGCCGCCTCATCGTGACCGGACGACTGGGGCGCCGAATCATCCGGGGCGGCGAGAACATCGACGCCGCCGAGGTGGAGCGCCTCCTGGAAGCCCACCCGCAGGTGCGCCAAGCGGTGGTGTTGGGAGTGCCCGACGAACGCCTCGGCGAGCGGGTGACCGCCTTCGTGGTGACCGAAGGTGAGTTCGATCGGGAAGAGTGCCGCCGCTGGTTCTCTCAGCGGGGCGCCCCCCGGTTCATGTGCCCCGAGCAGGTGGTGCCGGTGACCGAACTTCCCCGGATGGCCTCGGGCAAGCCCGACCCGTCGGCACTGGCCCGAATGCTGGACGACCCCGCCCGATAAACTGCCCAACGTGGCCCAGTATCAGACCCCCGAGTGGCACCCCGCGTTCGAGGAATACTGCGAGACCATCTTCGAGTTGGCCGAAGACGATGTCGACGTCATCCAAGCCCGAATCGCCGAGCGCCTCGACGTGTCCCGCCCAGCGGTGTCCGAGATGATCCACCGGTTGGCCGCCGAAGGCCTGGTGACCCTGAAGGGCCGAACCATCGAGCTGTCCCCCGACGGCCTCGATCTGGCCGAGCGGGTGGTGCGCCGACACCGCTTGGCCGAGGTGTTCCTCACCAGGGTGTTGGGTCTGTCGTGGGCCGACGCCCACGCCGAGGCCGGCAAGTGGGAGCACGTGATCTCCCCGGTCGTGGAGAAGGCCATGATGCGGGTGCTCGACGACCCCACCACCTGCCCGCACGGCAATCCCATCCCCGGGGCTGACTACCAGGCCCCGCCAACCCGGGCGCTGGCCAACGTGGGGGTGGGCGAGCGCTTCGTGGTCACCCGCATCACCGAGGAGCTGGAGTTCACCGAGGGGCTGCTCGACTACCTGGAAGGATCCTCGATGATCCCCGGCGCCGAGGGCGTCATCACTGCCTCCTCCCCCGACGGCACCACCACCGTGGAGATCGGCGGCCACCACGTCGGCATCGGCAGCTTCGCCAGCCAACGGATACTCGTCACTGCTGCCTGATTGTCAAGCCCAACGGATTCTCGTCACTGCTGCCTGACCATCAACCCCAACGGATTCTTGTGACCGCCGCCTGATCATCAAGCCCTCCCGCCCAGAGCCCTCCGGAGCCAGGAGCATCGGGCAGAATCGTGACCAATGGATTTGGCGCCCACCGCCGAGCAGGAGGAGTTCCGGTACGAGTGCCGCCGGTGGTTGCAAGAGCACCTTCCCTGGGAGTACGGCACCGGCCGTCCGCCTCGATTCGACGACCTGGCCGAGGAAGTGGAGTTTCTGCGGGGCTGGCAGGCGGCGTTGGCCCGGGCCCGGCTGGTCGGCGTCACCTGGCCCGAGGAGCACGGCGGCCGCGGCGCCGGCCCGCTGCACCACTACATCGTCCAGGAGGAACTGGCCCGGGCCCGAGCCCCCGAGTTGGTCGGCCGCATCGGCGTCAACCTGATCGGCCCCACCATCTTGGCCCACGGCACGTCCGAACAGCAGCGACGTTGGCTGCCCTCGATCCTCCCGGCCGAGCGCATCTTCTGCCAACTGTTCAGCGAGCCCGACGCGGGCAGCGATCTGGCCTCGCTGTCCACCCGCGCGGTGCCCGCCGACGGCGGCTGGCGGCTCACCGGCCAAAAGGTGTGGACCTCCTACGCCCAGTTCGCCCAGTGGGGACTGTGCCTGGCCCGCACCGACCCCGACGCCCCCAAGCACCGGGGCATCACCGCTTTCGTGGTGGACATGGAGGCCGACGGGGTGGAGGTACGCCCCCTGCGGCAGATCACCGGGGAGTCCGACTTCAACGAGGTCTGGCTGAACGACGTGCTTGTGGCCCACGATCAGATGATCGGCCCACCGGGGGACGGGTGGCGAGTGTCGCAGTCCACCCTCGGTGTGGAGCGGGGCACCAACCCCCGCCAGCTCGTCATCCACCTCCAGCTCCTCGACGACTTGTTCCGACTGGCCGCCGACACCGGCCGCAACCACGATCCGGTGGTGCGCCAGGCCCTGGCCCGGGCCTACTCCGAGGTGCGCTTGTTCCAGCTGCAGAACTGGCGGGTGCTGTCCGGCATGGCCGCGGGCCGAGACCACGGGCCGGAGTCGGCCACCGCCAAGCTCTACTGGAGCGAGATGAGCCAACGCCTCCACGCCACCGCCATCGACGTACTGGGACCGTCGGCCACCCTTGATGGGGACGACGAGCACTCCCCGGCCAGCGGCCTCTGGCAACGCTCCTGGCTGTACTATCAGGCGGCGACCATCTTCGCCGGCACCAGCGAAATCCAAAGAAACATCATCGCCGAACGTACCCTGGGCCTCCCCCGAGACCCCCGCTAGGAGCACCCATGAGCAACGCTTTCGACACCGTTGAGTATCTAGTGGACGGGGCCGTGGCCACCATCACCCTCAACCGGCCCGAGGTGGCCAATGCCCAGGACACCCGGCTCATCGACGAACTCGACGCCGCCTTCGATCTCGCCGAGGCCGACGCCGATGTCCGGGTGGTGGTTCTGGCCGCCAACGGTCGCCATTTTTCCGCCGGCCACGATCTCAAGGCCCTCGTCGGCGACGTCGAGCCCGACGAGTGGCGGCTCCTGCGGGCCACCCCCGAGGGCAAGTTCCACCACGAGAAGACCATGTACTTCGACCGGTGCCTGCGCATTCGGGACTTCCCCAAGCCCACCATCGCCGCCGTCCACGGCAAGTGCATCGCCGCTGGCGTGATGCTGGCCTGCATGTGCGACCTGATCGTGGCCTCCGACGACGCCTCCTTTCAGAACCCGGTGCTGCGCATGACCGGGGCCGCGGTGGAGATTCTCATCGAGCCCTGGGAGATGCCGCCCCGCAAGGCCAAGGAGTTCCTGCTCACCGCCCAGACCATCACCGCGGCCGACGCCGAGCGTCTCGGCATGGTCAACCGGGTGGTGCCCCGAGACGAGTTGGCCGCCACCGCGCAGGAAATGGCCGAGGCCGTCGCCCTGGTCCCCCCGGCCACCGCCGCGGTGGTGAAGCGGTCCATCAACAAGACCCTGGAGCTGATGGGCCAAAAGGACGCCTGGGACTACCACTTCATGGCCCACCACTGGATGCACAACACCGACACCGCCCTGGGCGCCCTGGAGCGGCGCATGCAGAAGTCCTCCATGCAAGACGTCTTCGCCGAACACCGCAACGCCTGACCCCAGCCGCTTCCAAGAGTTCGTCTGAGGGGCCGTCCATGGGTCACACCAAGGGGGAAGAACCCGACACGGGGTGGGGGCCGGACGTGGGGCGGTTGCGGGGGGAGCGGTTCGCCAAGTTGCAGGCGCAGATGGCCGCCGACGGGCTGGACGCCCTGGTGTTGCTGCACGGCCCTCACGTGGCCTACGCCACCGACTGCTTACCCCCGGCCATCGATGTCACCCACGCCTCGGCCCGGCGCCCCATCGCCGTGGTGGTGGCCGACCACCCCCGACCCTCCCTGCTGGGGGGCGACCCAAGCGACCTCGACGTGGACGCCCACCCCTGCGTCTGGCCCGAACTCGACGAGGGGGCCGCCGATCTCGGCGCCCAGCTCGACGCCATTCTCGGACCCCGGGCCCGAACCGGGCGGGTGGCCGTCGACTGCATGACCGGGGCCATGCGCCGCGCCGGGGTGCTGGCGGCCGCCGAGATCGCCGACGCCGCCCCCACCATGGCCGCCGTCAAGCTCCACAAGACCGTCGACGAGTTGGCCTGCATCCACCAGGCTCAGATCCGCACCAACCGGGCCATGACGTCGGTGGCCGAAGCCCTGGTGCCCGGTGTGCGCCGCAGCGAGCTGGCCGCCCTGTTCCTGCGCCGCCTCCAGGAAAGGGGCATCCACGCCAACGTCATCGACGTCATCTTCCAGCCCATGGCCCGCCGCCTCGCCGACGGCCCCCGCACCACCACCGGCCACCTGGCCTTCCCCACCTGGTCGGGCGACCCGGTGTACGCCGAGGGCGATCTGATCTGGGTGGACGCCGGCAGTCACTACCACGGCTACGCCTCCGACTTCGGTCGCACTTGGGTGGTGGGCCGCCCCCCCACCCCCGCCGAGGAGCGCTGTTTCCGGCGATGGCAAACCGTCATGGACGCCACCTACGCCGCCATCGCGCCGGGCGCCACCTACGCCGAGGTGTGTGCCGCCGCCGAAGCCGCCGACACCCCCCACCAACCCGCCGGCGGGCGCCCCTGGATGCCCCACTTCTACCTGGCCCACGGCGTGGGCATCGAGAGCGCCGAGATGCCCCTGTTGGGCACCGACAACGGCCCCGACCACGACGCCACCCACACCCTGGCCCCCGGCATGGTGCTGGTGCTGGAGCCCGCCATCTGGGAGGACGGCGTGGGCGGCTACCGGGCCGAGGAGATCGTGGCCGTCACCGACGACGGTTGGATCCCCCTGGGGGGAGGCCACCCCCACCATCCGTTCGGGTCACACCCATGAGCCTCCATCTCCGCCGCCGCCAAAGAACCGTCGATGCCCTCAGCACCGCCGGCATCGACCTGTTGGTGTGCGGACGACAGGACAACGTGAACGACATCACCGGCGCCCACCAGCTCTGGACCGCCGGCACCCGCCTGCCCGCCCCGATCTGCACCCTGAACACCGCAACCGGTGAGCTGTTCCTGCTGTCCACCTGGGACGAGGGCATCCCCGACGACATCGACATCCACCACCTCCACGGCATCACCTGGAACGGGGCAACCATGGCCCGCCGACTGGCCGCCACCCCTGGCATGGCCGACGCCCGAAGGGTGGGAATCGACGCCTGGTCCCCGGGCATGGCCCGACTCATCGGGTCGATCGCCCCCCGAGCCGAGGTGATCCCCGTGGATGACCTGTTGGCCCGAGCCCGCCGCATCAAGCTGGCGCCCGAGGTGGCCGCCATCCGGGCCGCCTGCGCGGTGGCCGCTGCCGCGGTGGCCGCTGCCCGGCAACACCCCGGCGACGACCATCAACGACTGGCCGCCGGCCTGGAAGCCATGGCCCGAGCCGGTTCCTCCACCCCCGCCACCGCACCCCGGGTGCAAGGTCCATTGGTGGACTTCGGGTGCATCCGCTCGCACTACGAGGGCGGCCTGGGCCGCACGGCCCCACCAACGGCCCCCGGCGCCGCCCCCGAGGAACGCCCCCATGCCGATCTCATCGCCGCCTGCCTACCCGGTGCTTCCGGGGAAGACCTCCGCCGGGCCGCCCCCGACGGGCAATGGCTGGTGCGGGGCTGTGGCCTGGGCTTCGAGCCCCCGGTCATCAACCCCCGCCACGGTGCCGCCGAGCTGATCGAACCCCACATGGTGCTCAGCGTGAGCGCCCTCGTCGGCGAGGAATATGCTCGCGACACGGTGCTGATCACCGAACACGGCCCCGAAATCATCTCCCCGGAGTTGCCATGAACCTGAACTACGACGCCTACGACGCCGACAACCACCTGTACGAGCCCATCGACTCGTTCACCCGCCATCTGCCCGAGCGCTACCGCAGCGCCATCCGCTACGTGGACGTGGACGGCCGCACCAAGATCGCCGTCAACAACAAGATCAGCGAGTACATCCCCAACCCCACTTTCGAGGTGGTGGCGGCCCCCGGCGCCTGGGAGGAGTACTACCGCGGCAACAACACCGAGGGCAAGACCCTCCGAGAGCTGACCGGCAAGCCCATCCGTTGCCACCCGGCCTTCCGCCACCCCGACGACCGCATCAAGCTGCTGGACGAACAGGGGGTGTTCGGCACCCTGCTGTTCCCCACCCTGGCCTCCTTGTTGGAAGAGCGGATGAAGGACGACATCGAACTCACCCACGCCGCCATCGGCGCCTTCAACCGGTGGATGCTCGACGAGTGGACATTCAACTACCAGGACCGCATCTTCCCCACCCCGATCATCACCCTGCCCGACCCCCGCCGGGCCATCGAGGAGCTGGAATGGTGCGTGGACAACGGCGCCCGGGCCGTGCTCATCCGCCCCGCCCCCGTACCCGGCCTGCGAGGCTCCCGCTCCATGGGCCTGCCCGAGTTCGACGACTTCTGGACGGCAGTGGAGCAGACCGGGATCCTGGTCACCTGCCACGCCTCCGATTCCGGCTACGACGCCTACGCCAACGCCTGGGAGGGGGGCCGCGACGAGTTCCTCCCGTTCAAGCCCGCCGCCTTCCGACTGGTCGTCGGCCATGGCCGTCCCATCTACGACACCATTGCCGCCATGATCTGCCACGGCCTGTTCGAGCGCCATCCCAACCTGCGGGTGGCCTCCATTGAGAACGGCTCCACCTGGGTGGCCCCCCTGATGCTGGAGCTGTCCCAGGCCTACGGCAAGATGCCCCAGGAGTTCGCCGAAGACCCGGTGGAGACCTTCCGCCGCCATGTCTCGGTGAGCCCGTTCTACGAGGAGGACATCGCCGGCCTGATCGACGCCATCGGCATCGACCGGGTGCTGTTCGGCTCCGACTACCCCCACCCCGAGGGCCTCGGACGCCCCCTCGACTTCATCAAGGAAGTGGAAGACCGCAGCCCCACAGATCAGCGCAAGGTCATGTCCGAGAACCTCCAGGAGCTCCTCACCCTTCGTCCGGCAGCATGAGCGACAACGCCAACCCCAACACCAACGCCGGCGACAACGAAGGCAGCGGGGCCGACTCCCGGGTCTTCCTCCGGGACGACACCGGCGAAGCCGCCGAGGCCGAACGCACCCAGGGTCTGATCGACCCGATCGCCCTCGCCCAATGGATGGACGCCCAGGGGCTGCCCGGCCAGGGCGAGCCGGTCACCAGCCGTTTCATCTCCGGCGGTGCCTCCAACGAGATCTTCGAGATTTGCCGGGGCGACCACCGCTGGGCCCTGCGCCGCCCGCCCCGCAACGTGCCCGAGGGTCGCAACGAGACCATGATGCGGGAGTACCGCATCCTCTCGGCGTTGGCCGACACCGACGTGCCCCACGCTCGAGCCGCGGGCGGCTGCGACGACACCAGCGTGCTGGGGGCCGCCTTCTATCTCATGGACTTCGTCGACGGCTGGTCGCCCATCAGCGAGCCCGGCTGGCCCGAGCCGTTCGCCTCCGACATGGACGCCCGACCCGGCCTGGCCTACGAGCTGGTGGACGCCATCGCCCGGCTCTCCAAGGTGGACTGGCGGGCCAACGGCCTCGAGGGCCTGGGCCGTCCCGACGGCTTCCACGAACGCCAGGTGGATCGCTGGTACGCCCACCTCGAGCGCTTCAAGTTCCGCGACATCCCCGGCCTCGACGTCGCCGGGGACTGGCTGCGGGGTCGTACGCCCCGCAGCTTTGAGCCCGGCATCATGCACGGCGACTACCAGTTCGCCAACGTCATGTTCCACCACGGGGCCCCGGCCCGCATGGCCGCCATCGTGGACTGGGAGATGGGCACGGTGGGCGACCCCCTGCTCGACCTGGCCTGGGTGGTGATGAACTGGCCCGCGGACGAGGCCGGCCGCCCCTCGGTGGGTTATGTCGACTACGAGGGGCTGCCCTTCCGTGACGACCTGTTGGAGCGCTACGCCACCATGTCGGGGCGCGATGTGGACGAGATCGACTACTACGTGATCCTGGCCCGATTCAAGCTGGCCATCGTGCTGGAGGGCGGCTACGCCCGCTACGTCTCCGGCGGGGCCGACAACCCCCGCATGGAGGCCTTCGGCCGGGTCGTCCTCGACCTCGCCCGCGACGCCGCCGACCTGGCCCGCACTACGACCCTGTAGCCCCGGCCGACCCTACGGCCGGGTCACACCCGCCGGAGGCCCCGCCAGGCCCCCACCAGGAGTCAGACGTCCCACACCACCGGAAGGGTGGCCGGCGCCCGAAAGGCCAGACCGGCGATGGTGGGCAACTCGGCGTCGGGGTCCAGCCGCAGGCCGGGCAGGCGATCCAGCAGGCACTCCAGCACCGCCCGCATCTCCATGCGGGCCAAATGGATGCCCAGACACAGGTGCGGCCCGGTGGCAAAGCCCACGTGGGGCTTGGACGAGCGGAAGATGTCGTAACGCTCGGCGTCGTCCCAGCGGTCGGGATCCCGGTTGGCCGCCCCCAAGCAGGTGTTCACCAGCGACCCGGCGGCCACCGCCGACCCCTCCACCTCGGTGTCCACGGTGGCGGTGCGGGAGATACCCGTCAGCGGCGCCTCCCACCGGATGGCTTCCTCCACCGCGGCCGACACCAGCGACCGGTCGGCCCGCACCGCGTCGAGTTGGGCCGGGTCGCCCAGCAGCCCCACCATCATGTTGCTGGCCGCCCGATAGGTGGTTTCCGCCCCGGCGGGCAACAGCAGCCGGCAGAAGGCGATGATCTCGTCGTTGGTGAGCCGCTGACCGTCCAGCTCGGCGTGGGCCAGCAGGCTGATGAGATCTTCCTGGGGCTCGGCCCGCCGATCCTCCACCACCGGCTCCAGGTAGTCGTACAGCCATTGGGAGGCCGCGAACCCCCGTTCGATCTCGTTGGCCATGTTGGTGATCTCCACCGCCCGGCGGTAGAAGGCGGGCAGGTCGGCCTCGGGCAGCCCCAGGGCGATGGCGATCACGTGAACCGGGAACACGAACATCAACTCGCCCACCAGATCGGCCCGACCCCGGTCCACAAAGGCGTCCAGGTAGTGATTCAGCACCGGCACCACGATCTCGTGCTCCCACCGCTCCATCTCCCGGCGGGTGAAGGCCTGCTGGATGAGCTTGCGGTACTGGCCGTGCTCGGGCTCGTCCATCTCCAAGATGGTGTGACCCATCACCAGGCCCATCGACTCGGCGTAGCCCGCGGAGGAGAACGTGCCCCCGTCCCGCAGCACCGCCTCCACCCCGTCGTAGGAGTACACGTTGACGATGGGCCGCTCACCGGCCAACAGGTCCGACACCGAGGGCTTGCCCAGCCGGGCACCCATGCTGCCGTGGTGAACGGGGCACTCGGCCAACAGTTCGGCGAACACCGGATAGGGGTCGGGCACCTCGTCGGCCCCTTGGGCGTGGTCGAAGGCCTCGAACGGGTCGTAGCCCTCGTCACCGGGTTCGGGGGCCCGGGCCGCCGCCAGTATCTCGCTGGGCGTCATGGCAAACTTCATGACGCCTTAGGGTAGAGCCAACAGAACAAGCCCACCAGGAGAGCGCGGTAATCCCATGGCCATCGATTTTTCCGTCGAACCCGACTTCCAGGAGAAGCTCGACTGGATGGACACCTTCGTCACCGAGGAGATCGAACCCATCGACCTCTACTTCCGGGGCGAGGTCAACCCCTTCGACCGCACCAACGAGACGGCCAACGCCCTGATCCGCCCGCTGCAGCAGCAGGTACAGGACAAAGGGCTCTGGGCCTGCCACCTCGGCCCCCACCTCGGCGGCCTCGGCTACGGCCAGGTGAAGCTGGCCCTCATGAACGAGATCCTGGGCCGGGCGCTGTGGGCCCAGGTGGTGTTCGGCTGCCAGGCCCCCGACTCCGGCAACGCCGAGATCATCGCCCACTACGGCACCGACGAACAGAAGCAGAAGTACCTCCAGCCCCTGCTCGACGGCAAGATCTCCTCCACCTACGCCATGACCGAGCCGCAAGGCGGGTCCGACCCCAACTACTTCACCTGCCGGGCCCACCGCGACGGCGACGAGTGGGTGATCAACGGCGAGAAGTGGTTCGCCTCCAACTACCGCTACGCCGAGTTCATGATCGTCATGTTGATCACCAACCCCGATGTGGCCGTGTACCGGGGCTCGTCCATGATGCTGGTGTCCACCGACACCCCCGGCATCGAGGTGGTCTCCAACGTGGGCCTCGGCACCGAATCGCTGGACGAGGGCGACCACGCCTACCTCCGGTTCAACGACGTCCGGGTGCCCGCCGAGAACCTGCTGGGCGACGAGGGGTCGGGCTTCAAGATCGCCCAAACCCGCCTGGGCGGCGGCCGGGTCCACCACGGTATGCGCTCGGTGGGGGTGGCCCAGCGGGCTCTCGACATGATGTGCGAGCGGGTGCTGTCCCGGGAGACCAAGGGCTCACTGGTGGCCGAGAAGCAGTCCATCCAGCACTGGATCGCCGACTCCTGGATTCAGATCCAGCAGTTCCGCCTCCAGGTGCTCCACTGCGCCTGGCTGATCGACAACGAGGGCGACTACGCCAAGATCCGCCAGCACATCGCCGGCGTGAAGGTGGCCACCCCCAAGGTGCTGCTCGACGTGGTGTACCGGGCCATGCACGCCCACGGCTCTCTCGGGGTGTCCAACCAGATGCCGCTCACCTCCATGTGGCTCTCCGGGCCGGTGATGGGCATCGCCGACGGTCCCACCGAGGTCCACAAGGACACCATCGCCAAGCAGATCCTCAAGAGCCACGCCCCCTCCGACGGCCTGTTCCCCTCCCAGCACCTCCCCACCCGCATCGCCGAGGCCCGTACCTACATCGAGTCGCGCATCGAACACGAGATCGCCAACCTCTGATCCCGTGGGGGCCTCTACCCCCACCAACCCCTACCGCCGGGTCGGCACCCGCCCGAACACGTAGGCCAACCCCAAAGCCCCCAGCCCGATCACCACCCCACGCCACGGCCACGGGTCGAGCAGCAGCCCCGAACTCACGCCCACTGCCACCACGATCATCACCCCCGCCGTGACCTTGGTCCGCCACGGCATTCCCAACCCCGAGCGGTAGTCGGCCACCAGCTTCCCCACCCCCGGCAGCCCCAGCACCCACTGCTCCATGCGCCTGCTCGACCGGGAGAACGCCCCCGCCGCCATGATGAAGAACACCGTGGACGGCAGGCCGGGCACCACCACCCCCAGCGTCCCGATTCCCACGCACACCAACCCCCCGGATGCCCACAGCCCCCGGGCCAGGGGATTGGCGGCCACTTTGGAGTGGCCGACGGCGGCCATTTCGCCGGAATCAGGGCCGCCGGAACCAGGGCCGCCGGAATCAAGGCCGCCGGAATCAGGTCGCAAGTTCGACGAGGTCACTGACGGTCAGATAACACAGCAGGGCGATCACCATCACGTTCACCGTGATCACCAGCCGCCTCAGCCGATGGTCGGACCGCCAGAACCGCCGGATGCTCAACCCGTTGAACACGATGGCCACCAGCCCGATGACCACCCCCAGCACCGGCCCCACCCCTTCGGCCACCCCCAGCACCGGCAGCAGGTAGGGGAACACCAAGTAGGTCAGAAAGCACCGGGTGCCAGACACCAGCATCGACTGGCTGAACCGCCGCTCCGCCGCCCCCGCAACCGCGGCCCCAGCCGCCGCCGCGTCAACCCCTGCTTGCTGGGTTGGCGCCGTCTCCACCGTCACCCCTCCAGTGTCCCACCCCCACCCCCGATGCGCCTCACCGAACCCACCACGCCCCGATGGCCTACTATCCCCAGCAATGCGCATCCGGGTGGACACCGAGCTCTGTCAGGGGCACGGGCGGTGCTACGTGCTGGCGCCGGGGCTGTTCGAGGCCGACGACGACGGCTACTGCCAACCCACCGCCGAGCGCCCCGTGGCCCCGGAACTGGCCGACCAGGCCCGCCGGGCCGAACGCAACTGTCCCGAAGATGCCATCCTGCTGACCGATACCTAACCCAGGAGACCCCATGACCACCTACTCCCTTGACCCCCCCGAGGTTTCCCGTCACCCCCACGGGCTCTACCGGGAGCTGCGCGACGACGCCCCGGTCACCGAGCTGGGGGGCCGTATGGGCCGAGGGTCGCTCACCGTGAGCCGCCACGAGGACGTGGTGGCCGCCCTGCGCACCCCCGAGGTGTTCTCCTCCGATCCCGCCGCCGTGGACATCGGCACCGTTCGCCCCCTGGTGCCCCTCCAGGTGGATCCCCCCCACCACAGCAAGCACCGCAAGGCGCTCGATCCCCTGTTCGCCCCCCGCCAGATCGCCGCTTACGAGCCGCGGGTGCGGGAGCTGGTCCGGGAACTCATCGACCAGGTGGCGGACGACGGCCACTGCAACTTCCACCAGGCCATCGCCGAGCCGCTGCCCTCCACCGTGTTCCTGGAGTTGTTGGGGTTGCCGGTGAGCCGGGTGGACGAGTTCCTGGCCCTCAAGGACGGCATCATCCGCCCGCCGGCCCGCTCCATGGCCGAGCGCCGGGAGAAGGTGGCCGCCACCGGCCAGAAGATCTACGCCGTGCTCGAAGAGGTGGTGGAGGCCCGCATGGCCGAGCGCCAGGACGACTTCTTCTCCACCATCCTGGATGTCGAGGTGGCCGGTGAACCCCTCAGCCGCGACGACGTGGTGGACATCGGCTACCTCTTCTTCCTGGCCGGGCTCGACACCGTGTCGGCCTCGTTGGAGTGCATGATCGCCTTCTTGGCCCAGAACCCCGACCACCGCCGGCGCCTGGTGGACGACCCCGCCGTGATCCCCCACGCCATCGAGGAGCTGCTGCGCCACGAGAGCCCGGTGGCCGCCGTGGCCCGCATCACCGCCGCCGACACCGAGATCAGCGGCTGCCCCATCGCCGCGGGCACCCGCATCACCGCCCTGGTCGGCTCGGCCAACACCGACGAGCGGGTGTGGGACAACCCCCACCTGGTGGACTTCGACCGGGAGTCCAACAAGCACATCGCCTTCGGGGCCGGCGTCCACCGCTGCCTCGGCTCCCATTTGGCCCGTATGGAACTGCGGGTGGCCCTGGAGGAGTGGCACGCCCGGGTCCCCGACTACCGCCTGGCCGACGGCATCGAGCTGCGTTACAGCCAGGGGGTCCGCCAGGTCGACAACCTGGAGCTGGTGTGGTGAGCGCCTCCCCCGACGCCTCCACCAACGCGGCCGGCCTGCCCCTCGCCGGCGTCCGTGTGGTCGAGGTGGCGAGCTGGACGTTCGTCCCCTCCGGCGGGTCGGTACTGGTGGACTGGGGCGCGGAGGTCATCAAGGTGGAGCACCCGGTCACCGGCGATCCCCAGCGGGGCCTCATCACCTCGGGCCTGGTCCCCGGCGGCGCCGGCGGAGTGAACTTCATGATCGAGCAACCCAACCGGGGCAAACGCTCCATCGGCTTGAACCTGGCCCACCCCGACGGGCGGGAGATGCTGCTCAAGCTGGTGGAGACCGCCGACGTGTTCCTCACCAACTACATGCCCCCGGTGCGCCGCAAGCTCCGCATCGACAACGACGACCTGCGGGAGCGCAACCCCCGGATCATCATCGCCCGGGGCACCGGCCAGGGACCGCTCGGACCGGACGCCGAGAAGGGCGGCTACGACGGGGCGTCCTTCTGGGCCCGAGGGGCCATGGGCGTCACCCTGCCCTCCCGCCCTGACGGCTGGCCCATGATGCAACCGGCCCCCGCCTTCGGCGACGTCATGGGGGGGATGGCCACCGCCGGGGCCATTGCCGCCGCCCTGTACCAGCGGTCGGCCACCGGGGAGCCCTCGGTGGTCGACGTGTCGCTTTTGGCCACGGCCATGTGGCAGCTCTCCCCGCTGGTGATCTCGGCCCGGCTCTACAACATGGAGGGCTTCCCGGTGGCCCACCGCTCCCAGGCCGTCAATCCGGGCGTGAACGTCTACCGCACCGCCGACGACCGCTTCTTGAGCTTCATCCTGCTGCAGACCGACAAGCACTGGCCCCAGTTCTGCGAGTGCATCGGCCGCCCCGATCTGGCCACCGACCCCCGATTTGTCGACATGGCCGCCCGAGCCGAGAACAACGAGGCCTGCATCGCCATTCTCGACGAGGTGTTCGGCGCCCAACCCCTGGCCCACTGGAAGGAGGCGCTGGCCGACTTCAAAGGGGTGTGGACCCCGTTCCAGACCCTCAACGAGCTCTACGACGATCCTCAGGTCATCGCCAACGGCTACCTGCCCACCATGACCGCGGCCAACGGCCAGGACGTGCAGTTGGTGGCCAACCCCGCCATGTTCGACGAGCAGCCGGTGGCCGTCGAGCGGGCCCCCGAGCACGGCGAGCACACCGAGACACTGCTGCTCGACGCCGGGGTCCCCTGGGACGACATCGCCGCCATGAAGGAGTCGGGCGCCATTCTGTAGGACCGCCGACGCTCTCCCCGGGCGTCCCGTCGCCCCCCGGTATCCGGCCGGGTACCGGGCAGTCAGTCGTCGAAAAGGGCCGCTGCGATGGAAGCGGCGATGCGCTCGGGTTCCTGCAGGGGGCCGAAGTGGGTCAGATCGTCGAACCGCACCAGCGACCCCGCCGCAAGCCGCTCGGCCACGTACGGCGCCACCATGGCCGGGGGATCGGTGTCGGGGCTGGTGGCCACCGTGACGGTGGCGGCCACCTCCCCCAGCCGGTTGAAGGCGTCGGTCTCGGGGTTCTCGAAGACGGCCGCTTCCACCTCCGGGGAGCACTTCATGGTCACCGTGCGGTCGGGCAGCTCCCGGAAGCCCTCGTCCACGTAGGCCCGCAGCACCCTCGGGTCGAGCAGGCTGAGCGGGGGCCGGGCCGCGTACCGGTCGTAGGCCGCCTGGCGCGAGGCGAAGGTGGCCTGGCGCTTGCGGGCGGTGGTGGCCAGCTCGTTGACCCCGCCGGGGGGGATGACGCCGGGGGGGATCACCACCGGCTCGTACACCCAGGCCCGATCGAAGGTACCCGGTCGGGCCAATTCGGCCTTCAGGATGGCCGCCCCGCCCAACGAGTGGCCGGCCGCCAGCCGGGGAGCGGGCCGCAACACGTCCACCACGGCCAGAACGTCGTCGGCCATACCCGACCAGTGGTAGTCCTCGTCGGGGCCCGAAATGCTGTCGCCGTGACCCCGGAAGTCCATCGCCCAGCACCGGGCCCGCGACGCCAACGCGTCGGCCACCGGCTGCCACGTCAACCCGCAAAAGCCGTTGGCGTGGGTGAACAGCACCGGCGGACCGTCCCCGCCCAGGTCGTGCAAGGCCACCTGGGCCCCCTTGGAGGAGGCCACCAGCACGGGATCGCTCACGGCTGCCTCACGTCAGCCGCCACGTCGAGGCGGCCCGGTTGCCGCGGCAGCGGTGGGGTCGGCCATGGGCTGGCAGGTTACGGTGGGCGGCCATGAGCGACAACATCGTCTTGATCGACAACCCCCGCCCCCACGTCCGGCGCATCACCATGAATCGGCCCGAGAAGCGCAACAGCCTCATCCACCCGTTGCGAGGGGCGGTGCTGGACGCCCTCGCCGAGGCCGACCAGGACGACACCGTCAAGGTCAGCATCGTCTGCGGGGCGGGCCCGTCGTTCTCCGCCGGGTACGACCTCAGCGGGGGCAACGAGGGCTACGAGCTTCCCTTCTACACCCCCGGCGGCGAAGGCCAGTGGCCCCGGCACGTGACCGAAGGCTGGATGAGCATTTGGGACCTGGCCAAGCCGGTCATCGCCCAGGTCCACGGCTACTGCCTGGCCGGGGGCAGCGAGCTGGCCACCGGCTGCGACCTGGTGTACATGGCCGAGGACGCCAAAATGGGCTACCCCGCCGTGCGCTTCGGCGTACCCGACATGCACTTCCACCCCTGGTTCCTGGGGATGCGCAAGGCCATGGAGATGATGCTCACCGGCGACTACGTGTCGGGCACCGAGGCGGTGGAGCGGGGCTGGGCCAACGCCGCCTACCCCGAGGACGAGCTGGCCGACGCCGTGCTCGACATCGCCGAGCGCATCGCCCAGGTGCCCGCCGAGCTGTTGCAGATGAACAAGCGGGTGGTCCACCGCCAGATGGAGCACATGGGCATGCGGTCGGGTATCCGGGCCGGCACCGAACTGTGCGCGCTGGGCACCCACACCCAGGCCATGGCCGATTTCGTGGGGTCCATCAAGAAGAAGGGCCTCACCACCACCCTGTCGGAGCGCGACGCCAAATTCGGCGACTACCGCACCAGCCACTGAGCGCTCCCGCATCGTCCCGGATGGGCCCGGCCCGTTTCGGCTAAGTTCACGGAGCACAGCGACAAGGGGGGATTTCCGATGGCTGCTCGTATGTGGAGGCTGGTGTGGACGGTGGCCGTGCTGGCGGTGGTGGCCACCGCCTGCGGCAACGCCGGTGACGACGATCAGGGCAGCGCCCCCGCCACCCCGGCCGACGCTGCTCCCGAGGCACCGGCCGACGCCTCGGCCGATGAGCCCGCCCCCGACGAGCCCGGCGATCAACCGGCTCCCGAGGCGCCGGCCGATGAGCCCGCCCCCGCCCCCGACGAGCCGGGTGACGAACCGGCCCCGGAGGCCCCGGCCGACGAGCCCGCCCCCGACGAGCCCGAAGAGCCCGACCACCGTCACACGTTCGTGCCCATCGAGGGCGTGCCCGGAGTGAACGACTCGGAGATCAAGGTCACCTCCATCGTCACCATCAGCAACAACACCCTGGGCACCAACATCGCTTCCTACAACGACGGCATCGAGGCCTACTTCAACTTCATCAACGACACCGGCGGCATCTACGGCCGGGAGTTGGTGCTGGCCCACAAGCGCGACGATCAGCTCTTCCAGAACCAGCCCCAGGCCTTGGCCATGGTGGAGGAGGACGACTCGCTGGCCGCCTTCGTGGCCACCCTGCTCTTCTTCGGGGCCGACACCCTCAACGACGCCGGGGTGCCCACCTTCGGTTGGGGCATCCACAACGAGTTCGCCGACCGGCGCAACATCTTCGGCCACATCGCCCCGAGTTGCATCGGCTGCATTCTCATCTCGATTCCCTGGGTGGCCTCGCAGGTGGGGGCCACTCGGGCCGGCATCTTCGGCTACGGCAACAGCGAGAACTCCAAGATCTGCGCCGAGGGCAACCGCGACTCCATCGAGCGCCACGGCGCCGACGCCGGTGGTCTCACCGTGGAGTTCTTCGACACCTCTATCGAGTTCGGCCTCGCCGGCGGGGTCGCCCCGCAGGTGTCGGAGATGAAGGACGCCGGGGTGGACATCATCATCACCTGCCTCGACCTCAACGGCATGCGCACCATTGCCCAGGAGCTGGTCAAGCAGGACTACCGCGACCAGGTGACCATGTATCACCCCAACACCTACAACCACGACTTCGTGGCCGCCAACGCCGACCTGTTCGAGGGCGATTTGGTGTTCACCCAGTTCGTGCCCTTCGAAGCCGACATCGAGAGCGACCTGCAGGAGCGGTTCTTCGAGTACACCGAGGGCATCAAGGTGGAGGAGCAGACCATGGTCGGCTGGCTCAACGCCCACCTGTTCTACGAGGGGCTCCTGGCCGCCGGTCCGGAGTTCGACCGGGCCTCCCTGGTGGACGCGCTCCGCACGTTCGACAACTACAGCCACGACGGCCTCACCAATCCGGTGGACTGGAGCCGCCAGATCCCCCTGCCCAACGACGACCCGGACGCCGACTACAAGTACCGCTGCATCACCGGCGTCCAGATCCGAGACGGCGCCTTCGTGCCTTGGACCGGGGAGCCGGGCAAGCCGTGGTGGTGCTGGGAGACCGTCCGGGAAGACTGGCACGATCCCGAGGCCTTCACCTTCGTGAACTGACGGCCGACACCAGAGGGAAGCGACGCCGCCATGGCCGAGTGGGTGCTGGCCGCCGGGGTGTGGGAGGACACCGTACGGGCCTTCTTCCAAGGCCTGCCGGTGGGCGCGGGGTTCGCCCTGGTGGCCATGAGCTTCGTGCTCACCTACAAGACCTCCGGGGTGTTCAACCTGGCCTTCGGGGCCCAGGCCTTCATCAGCGCCGCCACCTACTTCGAACTCCACAGCCGCCGCGACTGGCCCATCTGGGCGGCGGTGCTGGTGGCGGTGGTGTTGGTGGCCCCGGCGCTCGGCCTGCTGCTGGAGCGGCTGATCTTCCGCCACGTCCACGCCGCCTCGGCGGTGGCCAAGCTGGTCATCTCCCTGGGCCTGTTGGTGGCGCTGCCCGAGCTGTTCAAGCTGGTGGTGGACTACAACCGCGAACAGCCCTTCGGGGCGGTGGGCATCATCCCCGACGGCACCACCGTGTACCGGCTGTTCGGACGGTATCCCGTCACCCGCGACGAGATCGCCGCCTTCGTCATCGTGGTGGCCGCCGCCCTGGCCCTGGCCGCCCTGTTCCGCTACACCCGGCTGGGGCTGCGCATCCGGGCGGTGGTGCAGAGCCCCCGCATGACCGAGCTCAACGGGGTCAACGCCGACTGGGTGTCGTCGGGCTCCTGGGTGCTGTCCAGCCTGTTCGCCGGGCTGGCCGGGGTGCTCTTGGTGCCCACCACACCCCTGTTGGGCACGGTCCTGGAGCCCAGCGGCTACTTCCCCATCGTCATCTCCGCGCTGGCCGCTGCCGCACTCGGCCGCCTGGTCAGCCTGCCCGCCGCGGTGGCGGGCGGCCTCCTCCTGGGGGTGGTCACCACCGAGTTGCGCACGCATCTGCCGCGCGACAACGTGATCCTGAACGAGTTGCGGGGCTCGGCGCTGCCCTACGTGATGCTGTTCGCCATCATCGTGTTCTGGCCCGCCATCCGCCGCCAGATCACCGGCACCGACCCCCTGCTCGGGGTGGCCCCGCCCCCACCGGCGCTGGCCGCCACCGTCCGCAGCCGGGGCATGACCATCTACACCCGCATCATGGCGCTGGCCTTCTTCATCGCCGTGGGGGTGTGGACGTTCGGCTACGCCAACAACTTCTGGATCTCCCGCATCTCCCACGCGGTGATCTTCACCATCATCTTCTTGTCCATCGTGGTGTTCACCGGCCTCGGCGGCCAGATCGCTTTGTGCCAGGTGACCTTCGCCGCCATCGGGGCCTTCACCGCCATGCAGTTCGCCCAGCGTTGGGACGTCTCGGTCATGGTGGGAATGGTGGCCGGGGCGGCCATCGCCGCCGCCGTGGGGGCCGCCCTTTCCGTGCCCGTCATGCGACTCGGCGGCATCTGGCTGGCCATCGCCACCTTGGCCTTCGCCCTGTTCTTCCACGACGTATTGGTGAAGTACGGCTGGGTGGGGGGCTCCTTGTTCCACGGCCGGGGCGTGCCCCGTCCCGAGTTCTTCGGTGTCGACTTCTCCAGCCACAAGAACTTCCTCGTCTTGTGCATCGCCATTCTGGTTTTGGTGAGCGTGCTGGTGATCCTCATCCGAGAGAGCAGCACCGGCATGGCCCTGCGGGCCCTGCGGGGTTCGGAGACCGCGGCGGAGTCCATCGGTATCGTCGCCTGGCGGTCCCGGGTCATCGTGTTCTCGGTGTCGGCGGCCATCGCCGCCATCGGCGGGGGACTGTTGGCCATGGAGGAAAAGCAGGTCAGCTACGAGGCCAACTACGACCCCCAGACCGGCCTGTTCTGGTTGGTGATCGTCGTGGTCCTCGGCGCCCGCACCGTGGAGGGGGCCGCCCAGGCCGGGGCCGCGTTCGTGATCTTTCCCGTGCTGGTGCTCGAACGCTGGCTGCACCTCGACGGGGCCTGGCGGTTCGTGCTGTTCGGCTTCGCCGCCATTACCTTCGCCCGCCATCCCGAGGGCGTGCTCGAACACGGCAAGCGCCGATCGCAGGCCATGATGCAGCGGCTGTTCCACCGACGGCAACCGGCCCCGGCCGGTGCCGCCACCGGCGGCCGCCTCGACCCCGGAGAGGGTGCGCCATCCGAGGTGGGGGAGGGGCCGTGAGCCTGCTCAGCGCCCAGGGCATCGACAAGCGGTTCGCGGGCATCACCGCCCTCGAGGATGTTCACATTGCCGTGGACGAGGGGGAGCGGGTGGGTCTCATCGGCCCCAACGGTGCGGGCAAGACCACGTTGTTCAACTGCCTCTTGGGCCTGCTGCGGCCCGACCGCGGCCAGGTGAGCTTCGACGGCGGCGACATCACCCGGTTGCCGGTGTACCGCCGGGCCCGCCTCGGCATCGGCCGCACCTTTCAGCGGGTGGAGCTGTTCAGCGGGTCGTCGGTGCGCGACCACTTGCTGTTCGCCCACCGGATTCGCCAGGGCGACGGGGCGCTGTGGAAGGACCTCCTCGGCCTCGGCCTGCCCAAGCCCGCCGAGATCGACCGTTGCGACGAGCTGCTGGAGAGCCTCGGGCTCGGCGGCATGGGCGACGAACCCATCGAGGCCCTCAGCCTGGGCCAGAGCCGACTGGTGGAGGTGGCCCGGGCGCTCATGACCCAGCCCCGGGTGGTGCTGCTCGACGAGCCCTCCTCGGGCTTGGACCGGGCCGAAACCACCGCCCTGGCCGACACCCTGGTCCGCATCCAGGCCGAGCAGGGCTTCGGCGTGTTGCTGGTGGAGCACGACGTGGAGTTGGTGGCCTCGTTCACCGAGCGCACCTACGTGCTCGACTTCGGGCGGCTCATCACCGACGGCCCCACCCCCGAGGTCATGGACGACGACCGGGTGCGGGCCGCCTACCTGGGCGACTTGGCGGTGGAGCCGTCATGAGCGATGCGGTGATTTCCGCGGACGCCCGCAACCCGGCCGGGGCCGCCCCGCCGTTGGTGCCGGTGCTGGAGCTGCGCCGGGTGAACGCCGCCTACGGACCGTTTCGGGCGCTGTTCGACGTGTCGTTGACCGTGGGTGAGGGCGAGACCGTGGCCCTTCTGGGTCGCAACGGGGCGGGCAAGACCACCGTGGCCCGGGTGGCCAGCGGCCTGGTGACCCCCACGTCCGGCGAGGTGATGGTCGACGGCAACGACGTCACCGGCGTGCGGGCCCACCGCTACGTCCGCAACGGGGTGGTCCACGTGCCCGAGGGCCGGGCGGTGTTCCCCGACTTCACCGTGGAGGAGAACCTCACCTTGGCCTTCGCCCGCTCCCGCGACCGGACCGGCGTGCGCGACGCCCTCGGCCGGGCCTTCGAGCTGTTCCCCCCCATCGCCCAGCGTCGCCGTCAGATCGCGGGCACCCTGTCGGGGGGCGAGCAGCGCATGCTGGCCATGGCCCGGGTCCTGGTGGAGACCCCCCGCCTGCTCATCGCCGATGAGTTGTCGCTCGGTTTGGCCCCCATCGTCACCGACGAGGTGTATGCCGTTTTGGCCCGCATCCGCGACGCGGGCACCGCCCTGTTGATCGTCGAACAGCACGTCGGCCACGCCCTCTCCCTCTGCGAGCGGGCCATCCTCCTCGACCACGGGGCCATCACCTGGCAGGGCCCGGCCGCCGACGCCATCACCGCCGCCGGGTCCACCCTGTTTGACGGGGGCGGGAAATAGTCAATACTGGGGCCATGAGCACCGAGACGACCGCCGTTGAGTTCGATCCGTTCAGCCGGGACTTCTTCGACGACCCCTACGACACCTACACCGCCCTGCGCGACCATGCCCCCTGCTACTACAGCAAACAGTACGACTTCTACGCCCTGAGCCGGTTCGACGACGTGGTGGCCGGCCATCGGGATTTCGTCACCTTCAGCTCCTCCCACGGGCAGACCTACGAGCAGCTCACCGCCGAGGACCCGCCCATGTTCAACTCCATCATCTCGATGGACCCCCCCGAGCACACCCGCTACCGGAAGTTGGTGTCTCGGGCGTTCACCCCCCGGTCCATCGACAACTACGAGGCCTTGGTGCGCGAGATCATCGGCGACTACCTCGACCCCCTGGTGGGCCGTCGCCGCTTCGACATCCTCGAGGAGTTCGCCGCCCCGTTCCCCATCGAGATCATCTCCACCATCTTGGGGGTGCCCCCCGAAGACCGCCAGCAGATCCGGCACTGGGCCGACGCCATGTTGCACCGGGAGGAGGGCTCGGCCACCGGTGGCGAGGCCGCGGCGGAAGCGGGCATGGCCCAGGGCATGTACCTGTATCAGCTCACTCAGCGCAAGCGAGCCGAACCGGCCGACGACATGCTCACCGCCCTGATCGAGGCCGAGGTGGAAACCGACGACGGAGAGCGCACCCGCCTCGACGACATGGAGATCGCCGGTTTCGGCACCCTGCTGTCCGCCGCCGGCTCGGAGACCGTCACCAAGCTGGTGGGCAACGCCATGGTGTTGTTCCACCGCCACCCCGACCAGTGGGCCAAGGTGCTGGACGACCCCGGAATCCTGGCCAACGCGGTGGAAGAGGTGCTCCGGTTCTGGGCGCCCTCGCAGTATCAGGGCCGCTACTCCATGGTCGACTCCGTCTGGCACGGGGTCACCATCCCCAAGCACAAGCCGGTGTTCTTCATCACCGGGGCCGCCAATCGGGATCCCCGTCGCTACGACGACCCCGACCGCTTCGACATCACCCGCGACCCCGGCCTGGCCGTCGGCCTGGGCCACGGCCTCCACGCCTGTTTGGGTGCCGCCCTGGCCCGCTTGGAGAGCCGGGTGGCCATCGAGGAGATCGCCCGCCGCTGGCCCGACTATCGGGTGGAGGAGTCCGGCCTACGTCGGGTGCAGATGTCCAACGTGGCCGGCTACTCCTCGGTGCCCATCACCGTCCCCTGAAGGAGGCGCTACTGGCCGTAGGTGCCGGTCTCGCCCTCAAAGGAGATGATGTCGCTGATTGGCCGGTAGTAGGCGCCGTCCGCGTCCACCACCAGCTCCTCGATGCGCCCGGTTTCCACCATGTAGGAGTCGTTGGCCCCGTCCATGGTCCGCAGGGCGTTGCCCAGCGCGCCCCGGGACTCGAAGTCCACCTGCCACATGGCTCGCATCACGTTGGTGCGGTTGATGCCGCCGTCCATCTCGGCGGCGTCCATCAGCACCTCGTGCAGAACCTCTCCGAAGATGTAGCCCAGGGCATGGGACTCGGCGTCGGGGTCGACGCCCTGCTCCTCCAGGGCCGACCGCACGAACTGCACCCACTCGTCGTCGGCCAGCGAGGCGTCCGACAGGTCCTTCTGGTTGTTCACCAACCGGATGCCGTTGGCCAGCGGCCCGATGGGCACCCAGAACAGGGCGATGCGCTGGCACCCGTTGGTCACCAGGGTCAGCGGCTCCCACGGCAGGCTGGCCACCGTGGCCACCGCCTGCGGGCAGAACGCCCCCGATGAGGCCACCACCAACACGTCGGCGTTGCTGGCCGCCAGGGTGATCACGTCGGCCCCCACCGAATCGGCCTGGGGGTCGTGCTTGACCTCGTCCACCACCTCGATGCCCGCGTCGGCGGCACAATTGTTGAAGGCCACCCGCCACGCCTCACCGGCGTCGTTGCCCAGGGCCAACACGGCCGCGGTGGCCCCCGCCCCCAGTTCGTCGGCGATGTGGCGGCACCACACGAAGGCCTCGGTGTCGTACGACATCAACGCCCCGGTGGTCCACGGGTAGTTGGTGGGGTCGCCCCACTCGGGCAACCCGGTGAGGTTCAGCAACTGGGGAATGCAGTTCTCGTTCAGCGTGTCGCGCACCGCCAGGTTGTTGGGACTGCCCAGGATCCCGGCGAAGCCCAACAGGTTCTCCACGTCGATCATCTCTTCCACGTTGGTCACCGTGCGGGCCGGCACGTAGGCGTCGTCCCGGCTGACCACCACCACGCTGCGCCCGTCGATCGGGCCGACGTAGTCGAAGTAGAGCTGGATGCCGTCGGCGATGGTGCCGAACCCGGCCAGGGCGCCCGACCGGGGCAGGCTGCTGCCCAAGCGAATCTCGTCGTCGGTCACCCCGGCATAGTTGTCCCACTCCTCGGGGCACTCGGCCATGTCGATGACCGCCCCGCCGCCCAGTTCCACGATGGTCGAGGGCACCTCGGGCTCGGGTGCCGGGGCGGGCTCGTCGGTGTCGCCGTCGCTGTCGGGCTCGGGTGCCGGGGCGGGTTCCTCGGTGTCGCCGTCGCTGTCGGGTTCGGGTGCCGGGGCGGGCTCGTCGGTGTCGCCGTCGTCGTCGGGGGCCGGTGCCGGGGCGGGCTCGTCGGTGGCCGCCGGGGTGGTCGTGGTTCCCGAGTCGTCGTCGTTGCCGCAACTGGTGGCCACCAGCGCGAACACAACGAGCAGACCGAACAGGATTCTCAGAGACTTCGACATGGATTCTTCCCCTTCAGGGTTGGACAACGGGGTGAAGTGGTCAGGCAAGCCTACGCGCCGGCGGCGACAGTTTCAGCGCGGAGGGGGCTGCACCGGCAACAGCCGGGCCTTGAGCCGCCGGAATCCCTGGGCGGCACCACCGGGCAGAGCGAAGGTGATGGCGATCAGCAGCCCCCCCAGGATGGCCGCCCCGTACGGCCCCTCCAGGGCGATGTCCGAACCGGGCAGGGTCTGGGTCTGGCTCGACCAGTGGGGCACGAACTGAATGGCCAGCCCGCCCACCACCGGGCCGTGCAGCGTCCCCGACCCCCCCACGATCAACCCCACGATCAGCAGTATCGCCATCTGGAAGCCGAACTCGTCGGGCCCCACGAACCCCGAGTGCATGGCCAGCATGGTCCCGGCCACCCCGCCCACCGCCGCGCTGATGCCGAAGCTCAGGGTCTTGTAGGCGGCCAGGTTCACCCCGTTGGCCGCGGCGCCCAGCGGGTTGTCCCGCACGGCCACCAGGGCCCGCCCCACCCGGCCCGCCAAAATGTTGCGCACCAGCCAGAAGCACACCGCCGCCATCACCACCAACAGGAAGTAGCCGTACACCGCTTCTTCCTGACGCCCGGTCAGGCCGTCGGGCACCCGTGACCCCACCAGCGGAATGGCGTGCAACCACTCGGTCACGGCATCCAGCGGCGCCCAACTCGGCGCCACCAGGTCGCTGTCGATCAACAGCCCGTTGCTCCCCCCGGTGCGGTCGGCCACCTCGTCCAGCCGGATGATCGACGGGAACACCGCGGCCACCGCAAAGGTCAGCAACCCCAGGTACAGCCCCTGGATGCGCAGCGCCGGGATCCCGAACAGCACCCCGAACACGAACAACCCCGGCACCACCACCCCCAGCGTGGCCACATACGACCAGTGGAACTCGCTCACCAACACCGCGGTCAGATACGCCCCCGACCCCACGAAGAAGCTGTGGCCCAACGAGAGCTGCCCGCTGTAGCCGGTGGCGATGTTCAACCCCAAGATGGCCACCATCAGCCCGATGGCCTGGCTCAGGTTGCCCAACCCCACCGTGTAGCGGTTGCCCAGGATCGTCGGGCTGTAGGTGTCGGCGATCAGAAAGGGGATCAGCACCACGGCCAGCAGGAACAGCGTCCAGCCCACCATCTGGCGCCGACGATGCGAGCGGCTACCGGCCACCACCGCGGTCGCCCTCACCCGACTCCTCCTCGCCCCACCGCGCCCGCGGCCATGGCGCGAGTGACCGCCGCCCTCATACCCGCTCCACTCGGGTCGAGCCGAACAGGCCGGTGGGTCGCACCAACAACACCACCAGGATCACCGCCACCGCGGTGGCCAGGGCCAACTCGCTCAGATCCAAGAACGTCACCAGCAGGTTCCGGGCCAGCCCCACGGCCAGGCCGCCCAGCACCGCCCCCACCATGCTGTCGAGCCCCCCCAGGGCGGCGGCGGCCAACGAGAAGATCAGCACCCGCAACATGATCGACGGCTCCAGCAACAGGTCGGGCACCACCAGCGACCCGCCCAGCGTGCCGATGGCCGCGGCCAGCGCCCACCCGAACCCCAGCGTCGGCCCCACTCGGATGCCCACCAGCCGGGCCGACTCCAGATTCGACGACACCGCCCGAAAGGCCAGCCCCACCTTGGTGCGCAACAACAGGAGCGACAACAGCCCCACCACCGCGAACACCGTGCCCAGGTTGCCGATGGTCCGCCAGGTGAGCTGGGCGATGCCCCACTCGATGGGGGCACCGGAGGGGAACATGCTGGGCAGGCTGCGGGTGCGAAAACCCCACACAATTCCCACCGCCGAGTCGATGATGAGCAACAACCCCAGGGTCACGATCACCAGGGGCAGCACGTGGTCGGGGGGGAAGGGCCGGATGAACACCCGTTCCACGAAGGCGGCCACCACCGCGCTGGCCACCATGGCGCACAGCACGGCCAACGCCACCGGCAGCCCCCGTTCCACGCTCAGCACGTAGGCCAGGTACACCCCCAACAGGGCCAGCGAGCCCTGGGCGAAGTTGATGAACCCGGTGGCCTTGTAGATCAGCACCAGGGCCAGCGCCACCGAGGCGTAGGTGGCCCCGTCGCTCAACCCCCGGAAGAACTGGGCCAGCCACAGCTCCCCGTCCGACAGCTTGTCGAGGGAGATGTCGAACACCCCCAACACCGCGGCCACGTTGCTCACCCCCATCGCTCAGTACCCCAGGTACGCCCGGCGGACGTTGTCATCGGCGACCAACTCCTCCGCCGCCCCCGACAGGGCCACCTCCCCGGCCTCCAGGACGTAGGCCTGGTCGGCCATGGACAAGGCCAGGCTGGCGTTTTGCTCCACCACCAACATGGTGGTGCCCGACTCGGCGTTGATGACGGTCAGATGGTCGAACAGCTCCCGGGTGATCATGGGGGCCAATCCCAGCGACGGCTCGTCGAGCAGCAACAGCGTGGGCCGCAGCATCAGCGCCCGGGCGATGGCCAGCATCTGCTGTTCGCCCCCGCTCAGGCTGCCCGCCGCCTGACGCCGCCGCTCGCCCAGCACGGGGAACAGGCCGTACCACCGGTCGATGTCGGCCCGAACCTCCCCGTCGGTGCGCACGAACCCCCCGGCCTGGAGGTTCTCCTCCACCGACAGTTCGGGGAACGTCCCCCGACCTTGGGGCACGTGGGCCACCCCCCGGCGGACGATGTCGGCGGTGGGCCGCCTCCCGATCTCTTCTCCGGCCAGCTTGATCGACCCTTCGGTGGCCACCATGGCGCACAGGGCCCGCAACGTGGTGGTCTTGCCCGCCCCGTTGGCCCCGAGGATCACCGCGATCTGCCCCTCGGCCACCGTGAAGTCGATGCCGTGCAGCACCTGGATGTCCCCGTAGGCCGCCCGCAGCCCCCGCACCTCCAAGTAGGGCGTGCTCATCGGCGGTGCCCCCACCACTGGATGCGCCCGCGCAGAGTCCGGAGCGTCATTGCTCGCTCCCCAGGTAGGCCTCCACCACCGCGGCGTCGTTTTGCACTTCGGTCGGGGTGCCCTCGGCGATCTTGGCCCCGAAGTCCAGCACCACCACCTTGTGCGACACGCCCATCACCATGCCCATGTGGTGCTCCACCAACAGTAAGGTGAGCCGGTGCCGCTCCTGCAGGCCCGCCAGCACTCCGGCCAATTCGCTCACCTCGGTTTGGGTCAGCCCGGTGGCGGGCTCGTCCAACAGCAGGAGCCGGGGTTGGCCCACCAGGGCCCGGGCCAGCTCCACCCGCTTCAGGGTGCCGAAGGGCAGACCGGCCGCCGGGTGGTAGGCCACGTCGGCGAGCGACAGCTCCTCCAGGGCCTCCCACGCCGCTTGGGTCAGCTCGGCTTCTTCTCGGCGCGACCCCCACCGCACAGCGGCCCGCAGGGCCCCGATCTTGGTGCGGTGGTGGCCCCCCACCATCACGTTCTGCAGCACCGTCATGCCCGGCCACAGGGCCAGGTTCTGAAAGGTGCGGCCGATGCCCAGCCCGCTGATGGCGTGGGCCGGTCGGCGCAGCAGGTCGGCCCCGTCGAACCCCACCGTTCCCTGCTCGGCGTCGTACACCCGGCTGACCACGTTGAACAGGGTGGTCTTGCCCGCCCCGTTCGGCCCGATCAGCCCGCAGATGCTGCCCTCGTCCACGGTGAACGACAGATCCCGCAGGGCGGTGACCCCGCCGAACCGCACCGTGACCCCCGCCACCTCCAACAAGGCCATACGCCCGCGACCCTATCTCGCCTGCCCCTGTCGGGATGACCGAACCGGCCCCTCAGCCCCGGATGAGGCTGGCGATGGCCCACACCACGATCACCGTGCCCACCGCCGTCATCACCACGCTGCGCCCCACCCGGGCGCTCGGTGGGTCGCCGTCGGCGTCCTGACGGGCCCGCTTCGGCCCCTCCGGGTTGACGAGGGCGGCCAGGTTCCCCACGGCCAACGCCCCCCCCAACGCCAGCAACAGGAAGGTGATGATGTCCGGCCCGCCCAGCATGGCTTCAGTCTCGCACCCGGCAGACCCTCAAGCACCCGAGAGGTGAACCGAAACCGCGTAATCCCCACCGGTCCACGGTGCCCGCTCCCAGGTCGAGTATCGGGCCGACAGGGTCAACCCGGCGTCGGCGCATTGGGTGTCGTACGCCGTCAGGCCGTAGCCCCCGCGACGGAGTTGGAATCCGGCCACCAACGCACCCCCCGGCGCCAGGTGGGCTGCGCACCGTTCCACCACCGCGGCCTCGGTGCCCGGTGCGGTGAACAACAGCACGTTGCCCGCCATCACCACCGCGTCGAACACCTCGCCCAGCTCGAAGCCGGCCAGGTCGAGCTGATGCCAGGCCACCTCGGGGGCCTTGGCCCGGGCCGACGAGATCATCTCCGAGTCCACATCCACCCCGGCCACCGCAAAGCCCCGGCGGGCCAACTCGATGGCCACCCGCCCCGTCCCGCACCCGGCGTCCAGCACCCGCCCCGAACCCCCCAGATGCTGGTCCACGAAGTCGGCCTCCCCGTGGGGATTGTGCCCCTCGGCCGCCAACCGTTCCCACCGGGCGTCATAGTCCCGCCCCGACATCCTCCCGCCCCACGTCGACCCCACCCCCCGAGTGTGCCACAGCCCCCTGCGCTGTCACTGCTGGTCGGTAGTGTGAGGCGATGGCTTCCCTGGCCCCGGCCGAGCCCTCCCCCACGCAGAGCCTCTGCGAGACAGTCGGCTACTCGTTCCATCCGGCGGTGGCCGCCTGGTTCGAGCGGCGGTTTCCCGCCGGTCCCACCGAGGCGCAGGCTCAGGGGTGGGTGGCCATCGCCTCGGGGCAGGACACGCTGATCGCCGCCCCCACCGGGTCGGGCAAGACGCTGGCCGGGTTCCTCATCGCCATCGACCACCTCTACCAGCGCCACGCCCGCGGCCAAACAGTGGCCCAGGCCAGCCAGGTTGTCTACGTATCGCCCCTCAAGGCCCTGGCCTCCGACATCGCCGAGAACCTGGAGCGCCCCTTGGCCGAGATCGCCGCCATCGCCCGAGACCAGGGCTTCGAGCCCCCGCCGCTCACCGTGGCCGTGCGCACCGGGGACACCCCGGCCCACACCCGGGCCGCCATGGTCAAGCGACCGGCCAACTTCGTGGTCACCACCCCCGAGTCGCTCTATCTGCTGGTGACCGCCGGCCGCAGCCGAGAGGTGCTGCGCACCGTGGAGACGGTGATCGTCGACGAGATCCACGCCACCGCCCGCGACAAACGGGGCAGCCACCTGGCCCTCACCCTGGAACGCCTCGAGCACGTGGCCGACACCCGACCCACCCGCGTCGGCTTGTCGGCTACCCAGCACCCCATCACCACCATCGCCGACCTGCTCACCGGCATCCCCTCCCGCTGTGCCATCGTGGACACCGGGCACCAGCGCAACCTCGACATCCAATTGGAGCTGATCGACGACGAGTTGGAGGCGGTGGTCTCCCACGCCCAGATGGACCAAGTCCTGGACCGGATGGCCGAACTCATCGTCCAACACCACACCACCTTGGTGTTCGTCAACACCCGCAAGCTGTCCGAGCGGCTGGCCTATCAGCTCGCCGAGCGGCTCGGTGACGACGCGGTGGCCGCCCATCACGGCTCGTTGTCCACCGAGCGCCGCATCCGCACCGAGCACCGCCTCCGAGCGGGGGACCTCCGAGCCCTGGTGGCCACCGCCTCCCTGGAGCTGGGCATCGACATCGGCCCGGTGGAGCTGGTGTGCCAGGTGGGCTCCCCCCGCAGCATCGCCACCTTCCTCCAGCGGGTGGGCCGCTCCAACCACAGTCGCCACGGCACCCCCAAGGGCCGCCTCTGGCCCCTCACCCGAGACGAGCTCATCGAGTCCATCGCCCTCCTCCAAGCCGTGAACCAGGGCCGACTCGACGCCATCAACCCTCCCGAGGCCCCGCTCGACATCCTCGTGCAGCAGATCATCGCCGAGGCCGCCGCCGACGACACCCACACCACCGACGGCCTCTACCACCTGTTCACCAAGGCCGCCCCCTACGCCGGCCTCACCCGATCCCAGTTCGACCAGGCGGTGGCCCAGGGCGCCCAGGGAGTGGTCACCGGCCGGGGCCCGAGGGGGGCCTACCTCCACCATGACACCATCAATCAGGAGGTGCGGGGCCGTCGGGGCGCCCGGCTGGCCGCCCTCACCTCCGGCGGGGCTATCGGCGAGAACGGCGACTACCGGGTGGTGGCCGAGCCCGACGACACCTTCATCGGCACCGTCAACGAGGACTGGGCAGTGGAGTCGATGGCGGGCGACATCTTCCTGCTCGGCTCCCACTCCTGGCGCATCAAGCAGGTGGCCGCCGGCACCGTGCGGGTGACCGACGCCGGCGACGCCCCGCCCACCGTCCCCTTCTGGCTCGGCGAGGCCCCCGCCCGCACCGCCGAGCTGTCCCAGCAGGTGGCCGAGGTGCGCACCACCATCGGCGGGCTCCTGCCCGACCCCCCCGACACCGACCCGCTCGACGAGGCCGCCGTGGCCCACGCCACCCGGCAGCTCGCCCTCGCCACCGACACCCCCACCGAGATCGCCGAACAGGCCGTGGTGTACCTGGCGTCGGCCAAGGCCACCCTCGGGGTGATCCCCACCCTGCACGACATCGTCTTCGAGCGCTTCTTCGACGACACCGGCGGCCAGCAACTCGTGGTCCATTCCCCCTACGGCGGGCGCATCAACCGGGCCTTCGGCCTGGCCCTGCGCAAGCGATTCTGCCGCCGATTCGACTTCGAGCTGCAGGCCGCCGCCAACGACAACGCCATCATCCTGTCGCTCGGCCCCCACCACAGCTTCCCGCTGAGCGACGTCCCCGCCTACTTGCATCCCGACTCGGTGGAGGAGGTGCTGGAGCAGGCCGTGCTCGACTCGCCCATGTTCCAAACCCGCTGGCGCTGGAACCTCAACCGAGCGCTGGTGGTGCTCCGCAGCCGGGGCGGACGCCGCAACCCGCCCCCCATCCAGCGCATGGAGGCCGACGACATCATGGCCGCCGTGTTCCCCCAGGCCGCCGCCTGCCAGGAGAACGTGGCCGGCCCCGTCCCCATTCCCGACCACCTCCTGGTGCGCCAGACCATCCACGACACCCTCCACGAAGCCCTCGACGTCACCGGGCTGCGCCGACTCCTCACCGACATCCACCAGGGCCGGGTCCGCACCCACTTCCGTGACACCGCCGAGCCCTCCCCGCTCAGCCACGAGATCGTCAACGCCCGCCCCTACGCCTTCCTGGACGACGCCGAACTGGCCGACCGCCGCACCAACGCCGTAACCGTGCCCCGGGGCCTCCGCCCCCGCCGCCCGTCCCCCGGTGCCACCCTCGACCCGAGCACCCTCGGCCAGATCACCCCCGACGCCCTGGCCCAGGTGATCGACGAGGCCGCCCCCGACCCCCGCAATCCCGACGAGTTGCACGATTACCTCACCTCCTTGGTGATCACCCGGCCCCGCCCCGAATGGCACGACCTCTACACCGCCCTCGAATCCCGAGGACGGGCCCGCACCCTAACCACCACCGGTGACAGCTTCGGCGAGTCGACCGGTGGAAGCACCGCCGACAACACCGGCGAAATCGCTGGCGACACCCCCGACAACACCGTCTGGACCACCGCCGAACAGGGCGAGTCCGCCCTCCACCCCGACATGGCCACCGAGGCCGTCCGGGGCCACCTGGAGGTGTCCGGCCCCGTCACCCCCGAACAGCTCGCCCACCGAACCACCCTCCCCCCGAGCACCGTCCGCCAGGCCCTCGCCGCCCTGGAAGCCGAGGGGGTGGCCATGCGCGCCAACCACCTCCCCCCCACCTGCCCCGCCAAACCCGAAACACCCCCGGAAACATGGTGCGCCCGGCGCCTCCTGCTGCGCATGTCCTACCTCTCCCGCCGCCAGAAGCGGGCCTCGGTCCAGGCCGTCACCCCGCAGGACTTCATGCGCTTCCTCCTCGACTGGCACCACCTCACCCCCAACACCACCCTGCGGGGCCGCCCCGGCCTCACCAAGGTGATCGAACAGCTCCAAGGCCTCGACCTGCCCGCCGGCGCCTGGGAACGACAGATCATCGCCCGGCGGCTGCCCGACTACGACCCACTCTGGCTCGACGAGCTGTGCTACCGGGGGGAGCTGGCCTGGCTCCGCCTCACCCCCCCGACCGCCCCGACCAAGGCCAACGCCATGGCCCCCCGCAAGGCCACCCCCATCACCCTCGCCTTCCGGGAAGACCTCCCCTGGCTGGTGGCCGCCGCCCGCACCGCCCACCCCGAGCCCCCCGACGCCGGCCCCGTCGAAGAGATCGCCGACATCCTCGCCACCCGGGGGGCCAGCTTCCTGCCCGACCTGGCCACCGCCACCGGTCGCCTGCCCGACGACATCGAGCGGGCCCTGTGGAACGGGGTGGCCCTCGGCCTGTTCACCGCCGACGGTTTCGCCGCCGTCCGGGCCCTGCTCACCCGCCGCTCCTCCCAACGCCAACGCCACCGCCCCCGCAGCCTGCGCTCCCGGTCACTCCCCGGCACCGGCAACCCCGGCACCGCCAACCCCGCCCCCCGAGCCAACCGCAGCACCGCCCCCCGAGCCAACTACCACAACCCCCGCCGCCCCCACCGATCCCGCTCGGCCCACGCCGCCCCCGGCCGCTGGTCGCTGGTGGCCCCGCCCGAACCGCTCGACCAGGACGACCTGGCCGAAGCTGTCGCCCAACAACTCCTGGCCTGCTGGGGCGTGGTGTACCGCGACCTGGCCCACCACCCGGCCACCCCGTCCGCCGTCGGATGGCGACACCTCCTCAAGGCCCTGCGCCGCTTCGAAGACCGTGGCCTCGTCCGCGGCGGACGCTTCGTGGCCGGGGCCGGCGGGGAACAGTTCGCCCTCCCCGCCGCCGCCGACCAAATTCAGGCCACCCGCCGCCGTCCCCGGACCGACCAGCAGATCACCATCGCCGCCTGCGACCCCCTCAACCTCACCGGCATCCTCTTCGACGGCCCCCGCACCCCCGCCACCGCCACCCGAACCCTCACCTACACCGACGGCCTCCCCACCCCCACCCCGGCCAACCAGACCCCAACCACCCCCACCAACTAGACCCCCCGGTGTCGCCGGAGACCAAACGGCAGGTAGTCTCAAGTAATGCCCGCCGCCGCCGCCACCTCCACCGCCACCGCCATACGCACCCTCCTCGCCACCCTTCTCGCCGCCGCCCTCATCGCCACCCTCCTCGTCACCACCGCCCCGGTGGCCCGAGCCCAAGTCAACGTCGCCCCCATCGCCGACGCCGGCCCCGACCAGACCTACCCCGTGGGCGCCGCCGTGCGCACCCTCCGAGGATCACGCAGCTTCGACATCGACAACGACATCTCCGACCTCTCCTACCGCTGGGACGTCCTCACCCCCGCCTACGACTGGATCTTCATCACCAACATCGGCGCCCCCCTGGGCAGCGAGGCCACCTTCATCGCCCCCTCCCAACGAGAGGTCAACCTCTACGGCTCCAGCATCACCTTCCGCCTCACCGTCACCGACCCCGACGGCGACTCCGGCACCGACACCGTCACCGTCTCCTTCGAGGGCCCCCCCTCCGTGTCCATCGGCGTGGCCGCCAACCTCCCCACCGACGACCCCGTCGACCTCGACCGCGACGGCTTCATCGAAGACGAGGAGCGCTACATCATCGACGCCGTGCTCGCCCGCCCCAACCAAGACGGCAACTCCGACATCGAATGGGACGTCCGGGAGAAGTCCCGCCTCACCCTCACCGCCGCCGCCTCCACCCCCTCGGGCAACCAGCAACTCCAGTACTCCTGGCGCAAACTCTCCGCCGTCCCCAACCACCCCGACTACAACATCCCCTCCGCTCAGGTGAAGCGCCCCTCCTTCTCCCTCCTCCTCCCCGACCTCGAGGAAGACCGCTCCACCATCCTGCACTACACCGTCACCGTCACCGCCCCCACCGGGGTGCAAGCCACCGCCACCGTGCGCATCAACCTGGCCGACGAACCCACCGACCCCGAGGTCGAGCTCACCCTGCTCGACAACAAACAGCCCGCCCAGGATGCCAACGCCGCCAACCCCGACGCCCCCACCCTCAATTACCTGGTGACCCCGGGCACCACCGTCCATTTCATCGCCAACGGCACCGACGCCGACGGCAACCAGGCCAACTCCCTGGTCCACACCTGGACCGGCCCCGGCGTCACCCCCCACCCCACCAACCCCACCCAAGGGGCCAAATCGAGGGCCTCCATCACCGTGCCCGCCGACGCCGAGCAGGGCCAGACCTTCATCGCCACCGTGTCGGTGGCCGACACCACCAACCGCACCGCCCAGGACCAGATCGTGCTCACCGTGGCCCTCAACGTGGCCCCCACCGCCATCGCCCCCGCCAATATCGCCACCGAGGACGGCCCCCGGGGCGGCACCAACAAGCGGGGCACCGTGTTCGTCACCGGCCGGGGCTCAGACCCCGACGGCACCGTCCTCAGCTACCGCTGGGTGGAGGTCGACGACGACGGCATCCCCTTGGAGAAGCCCACCGTGGAACTCAGGAACCCCACCACCGCCACCGTGTCGTTCGACGTCCCCCAGCTCTCCACCAGCGGCCGGCGCGACTACCACCTGGCCTTCACCGTCATCGACCAGTGGGGCGTGGGCGACACCGACACCGTGACTGTCACCGTGCTCGGCCGCAACGAGCGCCCCGAGGCCGACGCCGGTCCCGACCAGACGGTGGAACCCGGCGTGCGGGTGCAGCTCAACGCCTCCGACAGCAACGACCCCGACCCCGGCACCACCCTCGACTGGGAGTGGGAGTACACCGGTTTCGCCACCACCCCGTCCCAATCGGAGCGCCCCCTCAGCAGCTACGAGAAGAACGTGGCCCTGCGCGCCTTCCTCCCCGACGGCGACGACTTCTCCAACCTCAGCCCGCTGGTGGGCAAGGACACCCCCGTCCCCTACTTCATCGCCCCCCAACTCGGCGGCCTCTCCAGCGTGCGGCTCACCTTCACCGTCACCGTCACCGACCGCGCCGGCGGCAGCGACTTCGACTCCGTCACCATCGACGTCACCGGCCGGTTTTTCTCCGGCACCATCACCGGCCCCGACTTCTGCACCAACCTGAGCCTGGGCGGGGCCCGCACCTACGCCTTCGACAGCGATGGCAACGGCGTGGCCGACGTGTGCTCGCTGCCCTACACCCGCCGGGAGGCCGTGGCCCGCCAAAACGCCCTCACCACCCTGGCCTCGCTCGACCAAGCCCGCTTCCGCACCGAGGTGCTGGCCGCCTGCGACGAACTCAGCGGCGACTTCGGCGACAGCACCGCCGACCTCGACAACGACGCCTGCGAGACCAACCAGGTGTCCGAGCCCCCACCCCCGGTCGACCCCGCGGTGGCCGCCACCTTCTTCTCCGGCACCATCACCGGCCCCGACTTCTGCACCAACCTGAGCCTGGGTGGGGCCACCACTTACGCCTTCGACAGCACCGGCGATGGTGTGGCCAACGTGTGCTCGCTGCCCTACACCCGCCGGGAGGCCGTGGCCCGCCAGAACGCCCTGGAAGCGTTCGCCGCTCCAGAGGCGGTGTTCAACAGCGCCCTGGCCCTGGCCTGCCGCAACCTGGGCAGCACCACCTTCCCCGGCGACACCGTCGCCAGCATGGCCCTCGACGCCTGCGCCTGAGCGCCCCGCTCCATCGCACGACTCCTGCGCCCGAGCGCCCCCCACTCGGCGGGTCGAAGAACTATCGGAAGATTGCCCGTGAGTGTTTGAAACTTCGCGGTGGACCTGCCAAACTGTCGCCGTGCTGAGCCGGGGTCAGGCTCAGCCCACCGAGCCGGGGTCGTGTGGCCCTGGGCCCTTCGGGGCGTCGGTGATCGTATAAGATTTGAACCCCTGGCCCGGCTCTGATGGAAAGTTGCCCATGATGACGATGCTTCACTCGGTTTGGTCCGGCGGCGGGAGTGCTGCTGGTCGTCGTAAGTCCGCGCTTGCGCTCGGAGCGCTGTTGGCGCTCGTGGCCAGCGTGCTGATCTGGACTGCCCCTGCCCAAGCGCAGGTTGACGCTTCACCCGTTGCGATCGCCCTCGCGGACGTGGATGAGCGAGATGCCACAAAGGGCAAGCTGGACGGCGGCAACAGCTTCGACCCTGACGACACCAATGTCCTGAAATACAAGTGGGAGGTGGTGACGGAAGCCTATTCCTGGCTGGGTCTAGATGTAGACGGCAGCAACGCGGCCGTCTCCCGGTTCGATATTCCCAGTGCCGCGCTGGCCGCTCGTTACGGGTTGTCAATCGACTTCCGTTTGACGGTCACCGACGACGAGGACAACTCGGTCTCCGCTACGGTCACGTTCAACTTGAACCAGACCCCCAATGCCGACATCGCCGTCTCGGCCAATCTGGAGGATGAGGACTCCACCGAGACCGGCGTCGACCGTTACACGGTGGATGCGGTGATCGACGGGCCGGGCGAGAACGGCAACGCCAACAACGAGTGGGACATCCGAGAGGGTGCCCTGCTGGTGCTCGACGGCTCCGGCAGTTCCGACGCCAACGGCCGCGTGGTCTCGTACGACTGGGAACTCATCTATCCCGATGCGGACGCCGATGATTACGTTTCCATCGGCTTGATTGATGCGGATCGCGATGATCCCAACGATCCCAATGACGACGACGAAGAAACGTTGAGCACGGACACCGACGACGAAGGGGTGGAAACCCTCGATGACATTTCGGCGGCTCTGTCTCCTTACTACGCCTATTACACCCTGACCGTCACCGACAACGACGGTTCACAGTCCCAGGCTGCGGTGGTCAAGCTCGTCATCCACGACCAGCCTGCCACCCCGGTCGCCAAGCTGGTCGCCACCAGCATCGTCCAAAATCCTGACATAAGGGGTGATGAAATAGCCGACGCACTGACCAAGCTGAACGACGACGATCCGACCAACGACGCAGAGGCCTATGGCAGTCTGCAGCAGTCCACGTTCCCGTCGGACACGCCGCGGTTCGTCGTGTCGCCCGGTACCACCATCACCTTGGATGCCAGCGGTACCAACGATACCGACGGGGGCAACATCAGTTATGCGTGGACCGGTGCCAAGCAGGATTCCGATCCCGCAAAGGCCACTCTGGCCACGCTGAAGGTGGAAGACGACGCTGAGGACGGCACAGTGCTGACCGTGTCGGTGGCCGCCACCGACAACACCAGCCTCACCGGCACCGCCTCCATCGAGTTCTTGGTGGTGGACGGCAACAACCGTCCCGAAGCCACCACCGGCTCCCGGGATGACGACAACGATGACACCAATGGCACTCAGTACATCACTGATGACGGTGCCTTGGGCGGCGACAAGGACGCCAATGGCGACCCCACCGGCCGGATCACCTTCCGTGGCATCGGCTTTGACCAGGATCAATCCGCCAGTTCCCTCATCTATTCCTGGACCGAGCTGGATAACGGCAAGCCCGTTGATCCCGACGACGCCGTGCTGGAGCTGGAGGGAGCCAACACCGACACCGTGTCCTTCGCGGTGCCCGAAATTGGTACCAGCGCAACAGATAACGTCTCGGTCACCCTGAGCTTCACCGTGGCGGATCAGTACGGCGTGGCCGCCACCGACACCGTGACCGTGATGATCAACGCTGCGAATGGCGATCCGGTGGCCGACGCCGGCCCCGACGTTGTTGTTGGTGCCGGTGAGTTCGTGCGGCTGAACGGTGCGGGCAGCGCCGACCCGGACAAGGGTGACAGCATTGCCTCCTACGCGTGGGAGTTGAGTGGTATTTCCACCAGCCCGTCCACCACCGAGGTGCTCAAGTCGGTGGCCGACCAGGTCGAAAGGGACTTGGCCGGCTACCTGCCCACCACGGATGATCCCGGCCAGTACCAACAGGTGCTGCAGGATCACGACGATGCCTACCCCTACTTCAATGCGCCCAAGGTGGCCACCGGCATCGCTGCCATCCACCTCACCTTCACCCTCTCTGTGCGAGACGATCGTGCTAGCAGAGACCATGAAGGCACCGACACGGTAGTCATCACGGTGGACTCCGGCTTCTACGGTGGCAACATCACCGGCCCGAACTTCTGCACCAACGCTAGCTTGGGCGGCCCGCGCACCTACGCCTTCGACAGCACGGGGAACGGCGAAGCCGACACCTGCTCGCTGCGAACCACCCGCCGGGCCACCGTGGCCCGCCAGAATGCCCTGAGCACGCTGGTCACGCTGGACTACACCATCGAGGAGACTGACGACGCAGGCCGGACCTCAGCGGCCAGCTTCGAGGACTACATGCTGGGTCGTGAAGGTGTTGATGCTGACACCAGCACCGATCCTGATACGCCCGCGGTCGCCTCGGTCGACCGTACCTGCGACAGCGCTCCCAAGACGCTCGGCGATTCGGAGGCCGATCTGGCTGCGGATGCCTGCGAAACCGGTAACGTGTCCGACCCGCCGCCGCCGGTTGATCCGGCCAAGGCCGCCGAGTTCTTCTCCGGCACCATCACCGGCCCGGACTACTGCACCAACCTGAGTTTGGGCGGACCTCGCACCTACGCCTTCGACAGCGATGGTGACGGTGTCGGCGACGTGTGCTCGCTGCCCTACACCCGCCGTGAGGCCGTGGCCCGCCAGAATGCACTGGAGGAGTTTGAGAATCACCCGCAGTACGCCGCCGCATTGGCGACCGCCTGCGCCGCTCTGGGCACCACCGACTTCGGTGACGGCGACGTCGCTCTGGCCAAGGACGAGTGCAACCCCGACGTTGCGCAGCCGACCCTGGGCAGCCCCCTGCCGACACCGACCAGCTAACATCCCAACCGGTTCGCAAGAACCAACCCAACCCACCGAGCGGCCCGGCCCCACCAGCCGGGCCGCTCCGCGTGTGCGGCTCGCGCCTCCAACAGCCCAACTCATCATGCGCAACAACCCCCCTGGGATTCGAGGGGACGGGGTTCCGTGAGTGTTTGAAACTTCGCCGCAGACCTGCCAAACTGTTCGCCGTGCTGAGCCGGGGTCAGGCTCAGCCCACCGAGCCGAGGTCATGTGGCCTTGGGCCTTTCGGGGCGTCGGTGATCGTATAGACTTTGAACCCATGGCCCGGTCTGATAGAAAGTTGCCCATGATGACGATGCTTCACTCGGTTTGGTCCGGCGGCGGGAGTGCTGCTGGTCGTCGCAAGTCCGCGCTCGCGCTCGGAGCGCTGTTGGCGCTCGTGGCCAGCGTGCTGATTTGGACTGCCCCTGCTCAAGCGCAGAGCACGTCGCCCCCGGTGGCGATCATCCTTCCGGTGACCGTGACCACCGACGCGGATACGGGGGTGCAGACGGGGACGTTGAACGGCGGCAACAGCTTCGATCCCGACGACGACGACCACAGCAACCCTCAACTGACCTACAAGTGGGAAGTGGTGACCGATGCGTATTCGTGGCTTGAACTCTCCGGGAGAACAACAACCACAGCCACGTTTACCGTTCCCAGCGCCGCGCTGGCCGCTCGGTACGGCTTGTCGATCGACTTCCGGTTGACGGTCACCGACGACGAGGACGTGTCCGCCTCCGCGGAAGTCACGTTCAACCTGAACCAGACCCCGACGGCCGACATCTCGGTCTCGGCCAATCTTGAGGACGAGGACTCCACCGAGACCGGCGTCGACCGTTACACGGTGGATGCGGTGATCGACGGACCGGGCGAGAACGGCAACGCCGACAACGAGTGGGACATCCGAGAGGGTGCCCTGTTGGTGTTGGACGGCTCCGGCAGTTCCGACGCCAACGGCCGGGTGGCCAGCTACGCTTGGTCTCGGCTTTATGTGACGAACACCGCCAGTACCTATGGTCTCCCAGCAGAGTCGGGTAGTGGCCCGACCCACAGCACGGACGACGCGAACACAGCCGAAACGGTGGAAACCTTGGACAACCTGCCGGCTGACGATTCCCCCGATTCTCCCTACTACGCCTATTACACGCTCACCGTCACCGACAACGCTCAGCCAGCTTCCGAGTCCCAGCCTGCGGTGGTAAAGCTCGTCATCCACGACCAGCCCGCCACACCGGAGGTCAAGCTGGTCGCCAGCACCGACGCCGATGGCAGCCTGCAGGAGTCCACGTTCCCGTCGGACACGCCGCGGTGGATTGCGTCGCCTGGTACCACCATCACCTTGGACGCCAGCGGCACCACCGACGCTGATGACCCAAGTGGTGGCCCCACCACCATCACCAACTATGCATGGACTGGTGCCAAGCAGGATTCCACTACCGCCACCACGGCGACGTTGAAGGTGGATGACGACGCCGAGGACGGCACGGTGCTGACCGTGTCGGTGGCTGCCACCGACAGTTCCGGTCTCACCGGCACCGCCTCCATCGAGTTCTTGGTGGTGGACGGCAACAACCGTCCCCGTGCCAACACCGGCTCCGATGATGTCACGACCCCGGACGGTGCCTTGGGCGGTGACAAGGACGCCAATAACAATCCCACCGGCCGGATCACTTTCCGCGGCATCGGTTTTGACGAGGATCAGTCCGCCAGTTCCCTCATCTACGCCTGGGCCGAGTTGGGCAGCGACGGTAAGCCCGTTGACCCCGACGACGCCGTGCTGGAGCTGGAAGGGGCCAGTACCGACACCGTGTCGTTCGCGGTTCCCGAAATTGGTAAGGACGCAGCAGATAACAAGCCAGTCACCTTGAGCTTCACCGTGGCCGACCAGTACGGCGTGGCCGCCACCGACACCGTGACCGTGACCATAGAGGCTACAGATGCCAATCCCGTGGCCGACGCCGGTCCCGACGTGGTCGTCCCGGCTGGTGACTTCGTGCGGCTGAACGGTGCGGGGAGTGCCGATCCCGATAAGGGTGACAGCATCGCCTACTACGAGTGGGAGCTGACTGACATTTCCACCAGCCCCTCCACCACCGAGGTGCTCAAGTCGGTGGCCGACAAGGTCAGGGACGACGTGGAGGACTTCCTGGAGGCCTCCCTGCCTGCCACGACGGACGATGACTACCCAATTGGGTTCCTCACCGGTGCAAACACGGCGTATCCCTACTTTGATGCGCCCAAGGTGGCTTCCGGCATCGCCGCCATCCACCTCACCTTCACCCTCACGGTGCAGGACGGTCGCATGAGCGCTGCCAACGAAGACAAGGACACGGTGGTCATCACGGTGGACTCCGGCTTCTACTGGCCGCCCATTACCGGCCCGAACTTCTGCACCAACGTCAGCTTGGGCGGGCCTCGTACCTACGCCTTCGACAGCAACGGTGACGGTAGGGCGGATACCTGCTCGCTGCGGACCACCCGCCGGGCTACCGTGGCCCGCCAGAACGCCCTGTACACGCTGGTGGCGCTGGACTCCACCATCGAGGTAGACGGTCTCGACGCCAGCGAGAACCCGGCCGAGTCGCATGCCAGCTTCGAAGATCTGGTAGTCGGTCGTGACGGTGTTGATGCTGACACCAGCACCGATCCTGATACGCCCGCGGTCGCCTCAGTCGACGGTACCTGCAAGAGCGCTCCCAAGAACCTGGGTGACTCGGAGGCCGATTTGGCTGCTGATGCCTGTGAGACCGGTAATGTGTCCGATCCGCCGCCGCCGGTTGATCCGGCCAAGGCTGCCGAGTTCTTCTCCGGCACAATCACCGGCCCGGACTACTGCACCAACCTGAGCTTGGGCGGACCTCGTACCTACGCTTTCGACAGCGATGGTGACGGTGTCGGCGACGTGTGCTCGCTGCCCTACACCCGCCGCGAGGCCGTGGCCCGCCAGAACGCTCTGGAGATGATGGATAAGCACCCGCAGTACGCGTCGGCTCTGGCCAGTGCGTGTGCTGCTCTGGGCTCCACCGACTTCGGTGACGGCGAGGCCGCTTTGGCCAAGGACGAGTGCAACCCCGATGTTGCCCAACCGGCCCTGGGCGGCCCTCTGGTGCCGGCACCGACTAGCTAGCATCCCAACCGGTTCGCAAGAACCAACCCAACCCACCGAGCGGCCCGGCCCCACCAGCCGGGCCGCTCCGCGTCCGGGGTTCTTTCCCCCCAACCCAACCCCAGGCGCGCACCAACCCCCCTCAATTCAAGAAAAAGCGCAGCCGCCTCCCCAGCGGCCACCCCCTCAGCCCAACCGGCCGAGCCCCTCAACCCAACCGGCCGAGTCCCTCAGCCCAACCGGCCGAGCCCCTCAGCCCAACCGGCCGAGCTCCTCAGTGCTCTCAGGCGCCCAGCCCGGTACCGAGCACGGTCCCAATGATCGCCATGGAGAACGCCAACATCGCGAAAACCATGGTCCTTACCGACTTGGCGAGTTGCAGCTCAAAATGCCCCCGCTGCTCAACGAACCGCGCATCAACCTGTTCAAACCGCGCATCAACTTGGGCGAAGCGCCCGTCGATCTGTTCAAACCGTGCATCGATCCGGGCAATCCTCGCGTTCAGGCGGTCCTCCAGGTTGCGTAGGTCGTCTTTGGTGGCCAGGTCGGCCCATGCTACGGGGGGAAGGCTTGCCATCAGGGTTTCGGCCTCCTCTTCCCCTAGTTCTTCGATCAGGCGGTCCATCAGCGCAAAGCGCCGACGCTCGCTCAGTGCCTCACTCGGCGACATGATTTCATCCTTCTCGGCCCACCTGTGTGAGCCCTACGTTGACGGGGGACCCTTGATTCACTGTCCCCGAGTGATGCCAACGACTCTACCCACCACCCCCAACACCCGCAACCACCCTAGGAACAACACCTACGCGGCGGCCGAGCTCCTCAGTGCTCTCAGGCGCCCAGCCCGGTACCGAGCACGGTCCCAATGATCGCCATGGAGAACGCCAACATCGCGAAAACCATGGTCCTTACCGACTTGGCGAGTTGCAGCTCAAAATGCCCCCGCTGCCCAACGAACCGAGCATCAATGTGTTCAAACCGCGCGTCAATCTGTTCAAACCGCGCGTCAATCTGTTCAAACCGCGCATCAACTTGGGCGAAGCGCCCGTCGATCTGTTCAAACCGTGCGTCGATCCGGGCAATCCTCGCGCTCAAGCGGTCCTCCAGGTTGCGAAGGTCGTCTTTGGTGGCCAGGTCGGCCCATGCCACGGGGGGAAGGCTTGCCATCAGGGTTTCGGCCTCCTCTTCCCCTAGTTCTTCGATCAGGCGGTCCATCAGCGCAAAGCGCCGACGCTCGCTCAGTGCCTCACTCGGCGACATGATTTCATCTTTCTCGGCTCACCTGTGTGAGCCCTACGTTGACGGGGGACCCTTGATTCACTGTCCCCGAGTGATGCCAACGACTCTACCCACCACCTCCGCCACCCGCAACCAACCTCGGCACAACACCTACCCGGCAGTCGAGCTGCCCAGCCCAGCCCAATGGCAAGGATGACGACAGGGCCGGGTTGGCGACAGGGCGAGCCGGGAGGGCTAAGGTGGATGCACCGCCGGCAGCCGAAGTGCGCTGGACGGGAAAGGAGAACGACCATGGGCGCCAAGCTCACTGCTCCGACCATCAGCCGCTGCAAGCGCGCCACGGGGGCCGACCCCCTGGTGATGCTCACCGCCTACGACGCCCCCAGCGCCCGCATGGCCGACCAAGCGGGGGCCGATCTGATTCTGGTGGGCGACTCGGTGGCCATGGTGGTACTGGGCCACGACGACACCATGAGCGTGACCGTGGACGAGATGGCCCACCACACCGCGGCGGTGGCCCGCACCCGTCCTCGGGCGATGGTGGTGGCCGACATGCCGTGGATGAGTTATCACGTCACCCCCGCCGACACGGTGACCAACGCGGCCCGGCTGATCCGGGCCGGGGCCCAGGCGGTGAAGCTGGAGGGCGGCCAGGAGCGGGTGGCCATGATCGAAGCCATCGTGTCGGCCCAGGTGCCGGTGATGGGCCACCTGGGGCTCACCCCGCAGTCGATGCTGGCCCAGGGGGGCTACCGGGTGCAGGGCCGCAGCAGTGAGGCCGCCCTTGGCCTGGTGGCCGACGCCAAAGCCCTGGCCCACGCCGGCTGCTTCGCCATTGTGCTCGAGGGGATGCCCGCCGCGGTGGGCCGTATGATCACCGACGCGGTGGACGTGCCCACCATCGGCATCGGTGCGGGCGGCCACTGCGACGGTCAGGTGCTGGTGTTCCACGATGTGCTGGGGCTGGAGACCAGGATGCTGCCCCGCTTCGTGCGCCGCTACGCCTCTCTGCACGCCGACGGGGTGGAGGCGCTGGCCCGTTTCGCCACCGATGTGCGCTCGGGGGCGTTCCCCAGCCCCGAGGAGGGCTACGAGATGAACTCCGACGAGGAGATGGCGCTGGGCCTGTACGGCCACCAGGGTTGATTGTCCGGCCGAAGCGGAGGGAACTGTCACCCCTCCGGTGATAATGGGTTGATGCAGTGGATGCCCACGCCGTCCGGTAGGCTCGGCCGAGCAAAACAGACCCCTGCCCCGGTGTGCGGGGCTCCGGCCGATGCCGGATCCACAGGGAGGTGAACTGCCCATGCGGGCATACGAGATGATGGTCATCATGGACGCGGGCGTCGAGGAATCCGACGTCTCCGACCGGGTCGAGCAGATCGTAGAGAACATCACGGCTCACGGTGGCGAGCTGATGACCGAGGACCGCTGGGGCAAGCGTCGGTTTGCCTACGAGATCAACCATCAACACGAGGGCTACTATCTGGTCCTCGAATTCGTGACCGAGACGCGCGAGATGGGCTCATTGGAACGTCTCCTCCGACTCGCGGACGATGTGGTCCGCCACAAACTGATCCGTCTGCCCGACAGTGAAGCCGCCCGACGCGGCCTGTTGGGCGACGAGGACCCCCTGGCCGAGGCCGGGTAATCCAAGGAGTTGCAGAGATGGCATTCGACAACACAGTGACCGTCACCGGGAACATGACCAGGGATCCGGAGCTTCGCTTCACCCCCGGTGGCAGCGCAGTGGCCACCTTCGGGCTGGCCTGGAACCGGCGGTGGCAGAACCGCCAGACCAACGAGACCGAAGAGCAGGTGTCGTTCTTCGACGTGACCTGCTGGAACACGCTGGCCGAGAACGTCAGCGAGAGCCTGGTGAAGGGCACCCGAGTGGTGGTCTCCGGACGGTTGGAGCAACGCTCCTGGCAGACCCAGGAGGGTGACCGTCGGTCCAAGGTGGAGATCATCGCCGACGAGGTGTCGCCCAGTCTGCGATGGGCTTCGGTGGAAGTGATCCGCAACGAGCGCCGTGACGGCGGTGGCGGTGGCGGCGGGGGCCGCAACCAGGGCGGCGGTAACCAAGGCGGCGGCAACCAGGGCGGCGGCACCACCCGACAGCCGCGCAACCAAGCACCCGAGTACGACTACGACGAGGAGCCGTTCTGATGGCCAAGGCACCGAGAAAGCCGAAGTCCAAGGACATCAACCGTCGCCGCAAGAAGAAGGTGAGCGTCCTCACCCAGGAGGGCATCGACTACGTGGACTGGAAGGACATCAACCTGCTGCGGCGGTTCATGTCCGACCGGGCCAAGATCCGGGCCCGCCAGGTGACCGGCAACAACCAACAGCAGCAGAAGGAAATCTCCCGGGCCATCAAGAACGCCCGGGAGATGGCCCTGCTCCCCTACAACAACCGGATCACCACCCAGCGCAGCGCTTCCCGCTCCCGCGACGACAACCGGGTCGAAGGGCCGGCGCCTCAGCCCACCGCCCCACCCCCGGGCATACGGGCGGGTGACCCCGACGGCCTTGAGGACCATGAGGTCAATGGAGTCGATGCCGCCTTGCACGGGCCGGACGAGAGTCCCGACGTGATGGAGGAGGCACCCGGCGTGATGGAACCCGTGGGTGCCGACGCTTCGCCGGAATACGAAGCCGAAGAGGAGACGAGCTGATGAAGGTGGTCCTGCGGGACAACGTGGACGACCTGGGCAAGAAGGGCGACGTGGTGGACGTGGCCGACGGCTACGCCCGCAACTTCTTGATCCCGGCGGGCAAGGCCTTCAGGTCGTCGGCCGGGGCCGAGCGCCAGGCCGAGCGGATGCGCCGTTCACGGGAGCTGAAGGACGCCAAGGAGCGGGCCGAGGCCCAGGAGATGGCCACCCGGTTGGTGTCCACCCCCATCCACATCGCGGCGCGCGCCGGGGCCGAGGGCAAGCTGTTCGGCTCGGTGACCACCGCCGACATTGTGCGGGCGGTGGCCGAGCAGGCCAACATCATGCTGGAACGCAAGGCCATCGAAGCCGAGGCCATCAAGGAACTGGGTAGTCATGTGGTGACGGCCAAGCCTCACCCCGAGGTGGAGTTTCCCATCACCGTCGAGGTGCTCGCCGCCGACTGATCCCGGCGGGCCTGGGGAGCAAATCCCCAGGTTATCCACCAATTTCCACGGCCCGTCCCCTAGCATCCCACACGGCAGTTTTGCCACAGTGGGCAGCCGTGGATGCCGCCATTTCGGCGTCTCCCGGTGTCGCCGCCCAGGGCAGGTTCAACCGATGAGCGATCCATTCGAGAGTTCCCAAAGCGGCCGGTCCGGCGGAACCACGCGTCGTTCCGGGCGCGTGCCCCCGCATGATCTCGATGCCGAGGAGGCGTTGTTGGGGGCGATGTTGTTGAGCCGCGACGCCATTGCCGACGCGGTGAACAAGATTCGCCCGGAGCACTTCTACCGGCCGGCCCACGGGCACGTGTACGAGGCGGTCTGTGCGCTATATGCGGCCGGGGAGCCAGCCGATGCGGTCACGGTGTCGGCCGAGCTGAACCGCCGGGGCGTGGCCGACAAGATGGGCGGCAACGCCACGTTGGTACGGTTGCAGACCGGTACCCCCGCCTCGGCCAACGCGGCCAAGTACGCCGACATCGTGTACGAGGCGGCCACCCTGCGGAAGTTGATCGAGGTGGGCGGGGAGATCGCCGAGTTGGGCTACGACGGTGGTGACGACGTGGTCAAGACGGTGGACACCGCCGAGGCCATGGTGTATCGCCTGGCCGCCGACCGGATGGGTGAGACCACCGCCCGGCTGTCGGAGTTGCTGCCCGCCAACCTGGAGCGCATCGAGATGCTCTACGACCAGGGTCAAGTGGTCACCGGTACCCCCACCGGCTACACCGACCTGGACGAGATCACCGGCGGATTGCAGCCCAACACCCTGGTGGTGATCGGCGCCCGCCCGTCGGTGGGCAAGACCAGCTTCGCCTTGGGCATGGCCTCCCACGCAGCCATCCGGGCCGACAAACCGGTGCTGATCTTCTCCCTGGAGATGAGCCAACTGGAGATCAGCCAACGAATCCTGTGCTCCGAAGCCCGGGTGGACGCCACCCGGGTGCGCACCGGCAAGCTCAACGACGGCGACTGGACGTCGCTGTCGTCGGCCATCGGCCGCTTGGCCGAGGCCCCCATCTGGGTGGACGACAACCCGGCGGTGACCATCATGGAGATCCGGGGCAAGGCCCGCCGGTTGCGCAGCCAGACCGGGGAACTGGGCATGGTGATCGTGGACTATCTGCAATTGATGACCGGGCGCAACACCGCCGAGAACCGCCAGGTGGAGGTGTCGGAGATCAGCCGGGGCCTCAAGATCCTCGCTCGGGAACTGGAGTGTCCCGTGGTGGCGCTGTCGCAGTTGTCCCGTAACCTGGAGCAGCGCCAGGACAAGCGGCCCATCCTCGCCGACCTCCGGGAATCAGGATCCATCGAACAAGACGCCGACATCGTGATGTTCCTCTACCGCGACGAGCTCTACAACCCGGAAACCCAGGAGAAGGACTCCGCCGAGGTGGCCGTCGCCAAGCACCGTACCGGCCCCACCGGCAAGACCCGACTGGCCTTCCAAAAGCAATACACCCGCTTCGCCAACAGCACCGGCTGAGTGGGGGTAGGCTCACACTCTGATGACGAGCCTTCCTCCCATCCCTTGGTCCGATTTCGCCACCAAAGATGACCTACGAGCCTCCGAAGATCGCCTTCGCACCTACATGGACGGCCGGTTTGTCCAGATGGACGCGCGGTTTGGCGAGATCGACGGCCGCTTCGCCCAGATCGATGGGCGGTTCGACCAGATGGATGCTCGGTTTGAACAGATGGATGCGAGGTTTGCCCACATTGCTGCTCAGTTCAAGCAGATCGATACTCGGTTCCGTGAGGAGCGGGTTCACTCGGATCGTCAGTACGTCAAGATGATGCGGAACATGGTGCTGAGCTTCGCGGGGCTCACCATGGCCAATGTGGGCGCGGTGCTCGGCGCCGTGCGGGGCTTCGGGTAGGGCTGCGCCCGAGGCGGAGACCTTGGCGGCGGGTCCTCTCCCCCGCACCGCCCCTGCCAACCACTACGTCGCTCCACTAGGTTCTGGACATGGATGATCTGTTGGACCGATCCGATGCCCTGGGCCTGGCCGAGGCCATACGAACCGGCGAGGTGTCCGAGCAGGAAGTGCTCGACGCCACCCTGGCCCGCATCGACGAGCGAAATCCGGCCCTGAGGGCCATCACCACCGCTATCGACCCCGAACCCCCTGCCGACGGACGGCTGCGGGGAGTGCCGTTCGCCATCAAGGATCTGCACTTCCCCGTCCGGGGCACGGTGACCACCCACGGGTCACGCCTTTTCGCCGACGCTCCGAGCGATGACCACGACGCCGAGGTGGTGCGCCGCTACCGGGCCGCCGGACTGGTGCTGGTGGGCCGCTCCAACTCGCCGGAGTTCGGCCTGTCCACCACCACCGAGCCCTCCCTGTTCGGCCCCTGCGCCAATCCCCTCGACGTCACCCGCAGCGCAGGCGGGTCTAGCGGCGGGGCCGCCGCCGCGGTGGCCTCGGGGATGCTGACCATGGCCCACGCCTCCGACGGGGGCGGTTCCATCCGCATACCGTCGTCGGCCTGCGGGTTGTTCGGGCTCAAGCCCAGTCGGGGCCGGATGAGTTTCGGGCCTGACGCCGGGGAGGGGTGGAGCGGGTATTCCTGTACGCATGTGATCACCCGCTCGGTGCGCGACAGCGCGGTCATGCTCGACCTCACCGCCGGTCTGGCCCCCGGCGACCCCTACACTGCTCCCGCCCCCGCCGGACCCTTCGAGCAGGCCCTGGCCACCCCGCCCCGGCGGCTTCGCATCGCGGTGTGGGACGGTGCCCCCGACGGCATCGAGCTCGACCCGGTGGCCCGGGCGGCCCTCAACGAAGCCGTGGCCTTGTGCGAGGAACTCGGCCATGACTTGGAGGAGGCCGACCTGCCGGTGCGCCGGGGCGACATGGGGGGTGCCCAGGGGGTGATCACCGCGGCCCACACCGCCGCGCTGGTGGCCCGGCGGGCCGCCCAGGCCGGACGGCCGGCGGGCGACGAGATCGAGCCGGTGGCCGCCATGATGGTGGAACGGGCCAAGGGCATGTCGGCAGCCGACTACGCCGAGGCCCTGCGCACCACCCACCGCCTGGGTCGCCTCATGGGGCAGTACCACGCCTCGGGCATCGACCTGGTGCTGACCCCCACGTTGGCCGCCGTGCCCCCGCCGTTGGGCGAGCTGGTGGCCACCGCCGACAACGTGGCCGAGTGGGGCGCCCGCCAGGGCACCTACAGCCCCTTCTGCGCCATGGCCAACGCCACCGCCCAGCCCGCCATGTCGGTGCCGCTGTATCGCGACGACCGGGGCCTGACCGTGGGCAGCCACTTCATCGCCCCCTACGGCGACGAGGCCCTGCTCCTGCAGCTCGCCGCCCAACTGGAGCAGGCCCGCCCCTTCTGGCTCGGCCCCAGCTAGGGCGGCCTCAGAGACGCCGATCAGCAGGGTTGCAGCCACCCAGGCGGGGACGCCGCTCAGCAGGGTTGCAGCACGTAGCTCCGCCGCAGGTGGTTCCAGCGGCACTCGGGGCACACCTCCACCTCGTAGCAGGTGAACCGGCCCTTGCGCCGGGCCAGCTTGGCGATTTCGGTGGGGTAGCTGATGCACCGTCCATGGGCGGGCAGCCGGGGCCCGAACACGTACGACACCAGGGCCAACTGGTCGCCCTGGCACACCGGGCAGGGCTCCCCGGCGGCCGATCCCACCTCCCGACCGGCCCGCACCAACTCGGGGTGGGCGTCGCACACGTCGTCGGCCATGCGGGTGCCGCTCTTCAGCCGGTGCAGCACGTGGGTGCGCACCAGCCGGTAATCCACCGTGGAGGCGGGCTCGGGCTGAACCCCGCTGGCGGCAGCCACCGTGTCGGGCATCGCCCCACCGTAGCCGCGTGAGCCCCCGGCGGCACTCGCGTTGTGGCCGCGTCCAGGTGGGGGATTCCGCTACAATCCCGCGGCCTTGCCTCCCCAACCCGAGGTGTACCCGATGCCTGTGCCCCACCTCCCGACCTCATGAGCGGTGCCCTGGAGGGGATTCGAGTCCTCGATCTCTCCACCCGGCTGGCCGAGGCCACCGGCAAGACGCTGGCCGATCTCGGTGCCGAGGTGATCAAGGTGGAACCGCCCGGCGGCTGCGACGCCCGGACCACCCCGCCGTTGGCCGTCGACGGGTCGTCGCTGTTCTGGGCGGCCTGGGGACTGGGCAAATACAGCGTGGTGTGCGACATCGACACCCCTGCGGGCCAAGAGCAGCTCCGGGCCCTGGCCGCCACCGCCGACGTGTTGGTGGAGTCGTTCGCCCCCGGACACTTGGGCGACCGGGGCCTCGGACCCGACCACCTGGCCGCCGTCAATCCGGGACTGGTGTACGTGTCGGTCACCCCCTTCGGTTGGGACACCCCCGACGCCTCCGTGACCATGACCGACCTCACGCTGTCGGCCGCCGGGGGGCTGTTGGCCATGCAGGGAGAACACGACCGGGTGCCCACCCCGGTGGGGTACCCCGAGACGTCGTTTCTGGGGGCCATGCAGGCCGCCGCCGACACCGCCATGGCGCTGTGCGAACGCGACCGCAGCGGGCGGGGCCAGCACCTCGACAGCTCCATGCAGGCCGCGGTGTTGTGGTCGCTCATGTCGATCACCAGCTACGCCGCCTTGGGCATGGACTTCCCCAACCGGGGCGACGATCGGGCCGACCGGTCGCACCCCGAAGTGGTGCCCGGCGTGCCGATGCCGGTGATCGAACCCTGCGCCGACGGCTTCGTGGGCATGACCCTGGTGGTGGGCGAGCAGGGCAACCGGGGTATGAAAGCGCTCATGAACTGGGTGATCGAGGAGGGCGCCCTCGACGACGACTTGGAGGATCTGGACTGGGAGAAGTGGCTGGAGATGTTGGGCGACGGCTCCCTGCGCCCCGCCGAGGCGGCGACGGGGGTGGGTGACCTGCTGGCCTTCGTCAAGACCAAGACCCAGGCCGAGATCCAACGCCGGGCGGTGGCCGACAAGATGCTGGTGGCCCCCTGCTACACCGCCGCCCGTCTGGCCGACGATCCCCAGTTGGCCGCCCGGGACTTCTGGGTGGAGGTGGACGGTGAAGTTCACGCCGGGCCGTTCGCCCGTCTGTCGGCCACCCCCATCGTCTATCGCCACCCCGCCCCCGCCCTCGGCCAACACCAGGACCTGCTCGAAAACCTGACCCCCCCGGTGGCCACGCCCCCGCCCCCGGATGATCCGCCGTTGGCGGGGCCGGCGGTGCCCCGCACGGCGTTGTTCGAGGGGCTGAAGGTGGCCGACCTGTCGTGGATCGCGGCGGGGCCGCTCATCGCCAAGGACCTGGCCAACCTGGGAGCCACCGTGGTGCGGGTGGAAACCGAGGCCCGCCTCGACACCCTGCGCTGGATACCACCGCACGTGCCCCACTCCTCGCCCATGAGCGCCGGTCATCCCATGGCCAACATGAACCAGTCCAAGCTGGGCCTGGGGCTGAACTTCACCATTCCCGAGGCCAAGACGGTGATCGACCGCCTGGTCACGTGGGCCGACGTGGTGGTGGAGAACTACACCCCCGGCACCGCCGCCCGTCTCGGTTTCGGCTACGAGCGGGTGCGGGCCCTCAACCCCTCGGCGGTGATGCTGTCGAGCTGCATGCGGGGCCAGACCGGCCCCGAGGCCCGCCACACCGGGTTCGGCCTCCACGGGGCCTGCCTGGCCGGTTTTGCCGCCCTCACCGGCTGGCCCGACCGGGCCCCGCACGCCCCCTGGGGGGCCTACACCGACTTCATCTCCCCCCGTTACGCCCTGGCGGCGTTGGGGGCGGCCCTGCACCACCGCCACCGCACGGGCCAGGGGCAGTACATCGACCTGTCGCAGATCGAGGCCTCCATCCACTTCTTGGCCCCGGTGGTGCTGGAGTACCGCGAAAGCGGGCGGGTGCGGACCCAGGCCGGGTTGAGCTCCGAGCGGGCCGCTCCCCACGGGGTGTATCGCACCGCCGGTGTCGAGCGCTTCTGTGCGCTGGCCGTGGAGACCGACGAGCAGTGGGAAGCGCTGTGTTCGGTGGTGCCTGAGCTGGAGCGGGTGGACGACCGGTGGGCCGACTCGGCGGCCGCCGACGGCATCCTGGCCGCCTGGTTCGCCGACCGCGACGGCTTCGAGGCCGCCCGACAACTGCGGGGCGCCGGGGTGCCCGCCTACATGGCGCTTCGGCCCACCGACTTCACCGCCGACCCCAACCTGGTGGCCCGGGAGTTCTTCATCGAACTCGACCACGGGGCCATCGGCCCCATGATCTTCGACGGCCCCGTCACCGCGTTCTCCGCCACCCCTGCCCGCCCCTGGCGAGCCGGGCCGTTGGTGGGCGAGCACACCCAGCAGGTGATGTCCGAGATCCTCGGCTTCACCGACGAAGAAATCACCACCTTGGCCGCCACCGGCGCCCTCACCTGACCGGAGCCCCCGAACCCCCTGACCGAACCGCCACCGCCGCCAACCAAGGAGACCGAGCCATGCCCGACCCCGCCGCTGACCCCGCCACCGACCATTCTCCCGCCGACCCCACCCCCGACAGAGCAGTGTACGAGCGCTTGGCCCTCCACCGGCCCAACGAAAACCGCATCGGCAGCGCCCTCATCACCATGGTGGAGCCCCACGTGGGGCACGAACACGCCTACAACCGGTGGTACGAGGACGACCACTTCTACTCGGGGGCCATGCACGGCCCCTGGGTGTTCGCCGGTCGCCGCTGGGTGGCCCCGAGAGCCCTGCGGGAGATGCGCCCCGAGGTGGACGACCCGGCGGTCACCCCGCCCGACGCCGGCTGCTACATCGCCCTGTACTGGAGCACGGCGGGCCACGAGGACGACGTGGAGCGGTGGAGCTTCCTGGCCATGGACCAGGCACTCATGCCCCACGGCCGGGGTTTCACCCACCGAACCCACGTGTACACCGCCTTCCACCACTACCGGTTTGCCGCCGGCCGCCCCGATGCCGCCCCGCTGCAGCCCCATGTGGCCCTCGACCACCCCTTTGTCGGCCTGGTGGTCGAAGTGGTGGACGCGGCCACGGTGGACGACCAGCCCGACGTGGAGGCCTGGCTGGCCGACGACCACCTGCCGGCCGTGCTGGCCCGACCCGACTTCCCGGCTGCGCTGTGTCTGGCCTTTGCCCCTCGGGAGTTCACCCAAGGACTGATCAACCAGCCCGGCACCCCGCCGGTGGCCCCCACCGCCAACGTGGGCCGACGCCTGTGCCTGCTGTGGTTCCTGGACCGGGACCCCACCGAGGTGTTCCCCGCCCCCTTCGCCACCCACCACGCCGCTCTGGCCGACCATCCCCGCGCCGCCCTCGCCCTCTCCGCCCCCTTCATCCCCACCATCCCCGGCACCGACACCCACGTCGACACCCTCCGCTGACCCCCCCAACCCCCCAACTACTAATTTGACATGAATTAGTATGAGTTAGTACGTCAGCGGTGTGATTTGTCGGGCCGCAGGGGCGAGAGAACCCGGCCGGGGGCGGGGCGGGTAGCATCGGCGGGATGAGCGTGGAAACCCACTATGTGACCTGTCCGCTGTGTGAGGCCATGTGCGGCCTCGAGGTCAAGACCCAGGACGGCAAGGTGCTGCCGCCGATCCGGGCCGATCACGACGACGTGTGGAGCAAGGGCTTCTTGTGCCCCAAGGGGACCACCCTGGGGCATCTGCACGAGGATCCCGACCGGGTGCGGGTGCCGTTGGTGCGCGACGGAGGCCGCCTGCGGGAGGCCACCTGGGAGGAGGCCTTCGCCCGGTGCGAGGAGCTGCTGCACGGGGTGCGCACCACCCACGGCCCCGAGGCTCTCACCTACTACATCGGCAACCCCACGGTGCACAGCTTCTCGCTCAGCCGCTACGTGGGCTCGCTCGTGATGCTCTCGGGCGTGAAGATGGGCTACTCGGCGGGCACCATCGACCAGTGGCCCAAGAACGTGTCGTCGGCCTGCATGTACGGCAATTCGTGGATGTTCCCCACCCCCGACATCACCCGCACCCAGTACCTGGTGGTAATGGGGGCCAACCCCCACGCCTCCCAGGGCAGCCTGCTGGCCTGCCCCGACGTGCTGGGCGAGATGGACAAGATCCGCCAACGGGGCGGCAAGTGCGTGGTGATCGACCCCCGCCGCACCGGCACCTGCGATCACGCCGACGAGTGGGTGCCCATCGTGCCCGGCACCGACGCCGCCTTCCTGTTGGCCCTGGCCCACGTGCTGTTCGACGAAGGCCTGGTGGATCTGGGCACCATGGCCGAGCTGGTCAACGGCGTGGACGACGTGGAAACCCTGGTGCGCGACTGGACCCCCGAACGGGTGGCCGCAACCACCAGGATCCCGGCCGAGACCACCCGGCGACTGGCCCGGGAGATCGCCGCGGCCGACAGCGCCTGCGTGTACGGCCGCATCGGCCTGTGCAACCAGGAGTTCGGCACGCTGGCCTCGTGGCTCATCGACGTGGTGAACCTGCTCACCGCCAACTTCGACGTGCCCGGCGGGATGATGTTCGGCAACCCCATCGCCCCGGCCATGGCCACCATCAACTTCGAGGGACCGCGCACGCCGGAGTTCGGCCGCTGGCACAGCCGGGTGCGGGGCGCCCCCGAGGTGCTGGGCCAGGTGCCGGTGTCGTGCCTGTCGGAGGAGATCATCACCCCCGGCGACGGCCAGATCAAGGCCCTGGTCACCGTGGCCGGCAACCCCGTGATCAGCTCGCCGGAGGCCGGCCGACTCGACGAGGCCCTGCCCCTGCTCGACGCCATGATCAGCATCGACAACTACGTGAACGAGACCACCCGCCACGCCGATGTGATCCTCCCCGGTCTGTCCCCGCTGGAGCAGCCCCACTACGACGAGATGATCTGGTCGTGGGCGGCCCGGACTGCGGGCAACTGGTCGGACCCCGTGTTCGACCGGGGCGACCGACCCGACGAATGGGAGGTGCTCGTGCGGGTGGGCGGGCTCATGGGCGGCCAGACCAATGACGAGATCGACGTAGCCCGCGTCGATGACGAGCTGTTCTCCGGGCTGTGCGGGTTCTTCGGCCTCGACCCGACCCACGTGCTGTCGCACTACGAGGCGGGCGGGCCCGAGCGGATGACCGACTTCTTCATCCGCATCGGCCACCGGGGCGACCGCTACGGCGAGAACCCCGGAGGGCTGACCCTGCAGGACTTCAAGGACAACCCCCACGGCCTGGACTTCGGGCCGATGATCCCCCGGGCCGCCGAGGTCATCAACACCCCGTCGGGCAAGATCGAGATGGCCCCGCCCTACATCACCGCCGACGCCGAGCGTCTGAGCCGCCGTTTGGGCCGTGACGACGGCCTGGTGCTGGTGAGCCGCCGCCACGTGCGGTCCAACAACTCGTGGTTGCACAACGTGAAGGTGTTGGTGAAGGGCAAGGACCGCTGCACGCTTCTGGTCCACCCCGACGACGCCGCCCACATCGGCCTGGCCGACGGGCGTGTCGCCCGGGTGAGCACCGAGATCGCCAGCATCGACGTGCCGGTGGAGGTGAGCGACGAGATGATGCCCGGCGTGGTGTGCTTGCCCCATGGCTGGGGCCACAACCTCGACGGGGTGCAGCTCTCGGTGGCCAAGGAGTTCGCCGGGGTCAACAACAACCTGCTGGCCCCCGGCGAGTTGGTGGACGAGATCTCCGGCAACGCCATCGTGAACGGGATCAAGGTGGAGGTGGTGCCCGTTCCCGCCTGAAACCACCCGGCCACCGTTGGGTAACCTCGGTTTCCATGGCCATTCCCCAAGACCGCGACATCGAGGCCCTCAAGGGTTCCCTGTCCGACTGGATGAACGCCCAGCCGGGCGTGACCGGGGCCGAGGTGACCAACCTGGTGAACCCCGAGGCCTCCGGCTTCAGCAACGAGACCCTGGTGTGCGACGCCACCTGGCACGCCGACGGGCAACGCCGGGATTCGGGCATCGTGGTCCGCAAGCGTCCGAAGGACTACGCCATCTTCCCCTCCTACGACATGGCGGTGCAGTACCGGTCGATGCAGAACATGGCCGCCTGCGGGGCCGTGCCCGTGCCCGAGGTGTTGTGGGTGGAGGACACCGGCACCGTGTTGGGGGAGCCGTTCTTCATCATGGAGCGACTGCACGGCCGGGTCCCCACCGACAACCCGCCGTTCTTCCAGGGGGGATGGGTGTACGAAGCCACCCCGCAACAGCAGGCGGTGCTGTACAACTCCTCGGTGGACATCCTGGCCGCGGTGTCGGCCACCGACTGGCAGGCCACCGGGTTCGACTTCCTGGATGACCCGAGGTACGGCTCGCTCGGATTCGCCCAGGCCTTGGGCTACCAGCGCTACTACGCCGACTGGGCCTCCGAGGATCGTCCGAAGCCCCTGATCGACGCCGCCCTGGACTGGTTCGAGGCCAACGATCCGTCGGGATCGATGCCCATCGAGTTGAACTGGGGCGACGCCCGTCCCAGCAACCTGATGTACGCCGACGACTTCACGGTGTTGGCCGTGTTCGACTGGGAGATGGCCCATCTGGGGCCGGGCGAGGTGGACTTGGGGTGGTTCTTGTTCATGAACCGGTACCTGAGCGAGGGCGCCGGTTGCGACTGGCTCCCCGGCTTCCCCGACCGGGACGCCACCATCGCCCGCTGGGAGCAACAGCGTGGCCGCCCTGCCGAGCACGTCGACTACTTCGAGGCCTGGGGCTGCCTGCGCTTTTCCATCATCATGGTGGCCATCGTGAACATGCAGGTGAAATACGGCTTCTTCAGCCCCGAGGACGGCGCCGTGATCGAGCGGGTCAACCCCTCCACCCAAATGCTGGCCCGCTACCTCAACCTCCCCGACCCCGAGTGACCCGAGACTTCGCTTTTTCCTGAAACTCCACAGTATCGAGTAGAGTTCACCTAAACCTGAAACCCCAACTCGGAAGCAAGAGTTTCAGGAATAGATGAAACTTGAGGATGCATGACGAGGGCGACGTACACGCTGGCTGCGCTGGACTGGGATTTGAGGACACCGCCGGAAGTGTCGCGTGCCCTCAAGGAGCGGAGGAAGGAGCTGGGCATGACCCAGCAGGAGGCCGCCCGCCAGGCCGGCGTGTCGCCCCAGTGGCTGTCGGCGTTTGAGAACGGCAAGGGCAGTTGCGGTACCCACCGTATGATGCGCCTGCTGGGCGTCCTCGGCTTGTCGTTGGCCCTGCACGAACGCCCGGTCACCGACATCGACCGGGTGCTGGAGGGCCTGGGCCCCGGCGGCGTGGATGCCTGAGGACTTGCTGCTCGTCCGCATCGGGGGAGAGCAGGTCGGTCGCATTGCCCGACGTGGGTCGCTGCTGTGTCTCACCTACGACGACGAATACTCCCGCCGTCCTGACGCCTCCCCACTCTCGCTGTCCCTTCCCCTGGCCGACGGCGAGATCGAGGATCGCCGGGTGGAGGGGTGGCTGTCTGGACTGTTGCCGACGACGCACATCCTCAAGCCGTCGATGAGGGACTTGGCTGATCAATCGGTCAATGAGCACTTATGTCTGGAGGCGGCCAGGCACTGTGGACTCCCTGCTGTTGCCACCGAGATGGCCGTGATCGCCGGACATCCGGTGCTGGTGGTCCGTCGCTTCGACCGCATCGACGTGGGAGGCACCTTGCGTCGGGTCCACCAGGAGGACTTGCACCAGGCCTGCGGCGAACCGGAGGTACCCCTCTATCAGAATGACCGCGGGGAGGGCCACAGCGTGCAGCGCCTGGCCCGCCTCCTGGCCGATCATTCCGCCGACCGGGATGTGGACCTCAGAGTGTTCTTTGATGCGCTGGTGTTCAACTGGGTGATGTGCAACACCGACGGCCACTCCAAGAACTACAGCCTGTTGCTGGCCGGAGGCCGGGTGCGGTTGGCGCCGCTCTATGACATCTGGTCGATGATGCCCTACGACCCTCATCACTATCGGTCCTATTCGTTGGCCATGTCGGCCCTGTCCGATCGGAGGATCATCACCGCGGAGAGCAAGCACGCATGGGAAGCCACGGCCCGGGCGGTGGGTCTGGGCGCCTCCGAAGGGGTCGAGCGGGCCGAAGCCATTGCGCAGGCTGCTCCCGAGGCCGTGCAACGTGCGGTGGACGAACTGCCCTCCGGGCTGCGAATCCTGCCGGTGGTGCAGAGTTTGGTCACGATGTCCGCCGACCGCCGCCGCCAATGTCTGGCCGGCTTGGCCGGGGCCTGAGCAAGGGTGGTGGCGAGTCGGCGACCCCAATGGCCGCGCTGACCTAGGCTCTTGTGCGTACCCCGTAAGGGGCTTGAACCTGGGTTGCCACCTTGAAACGGAGGATGCGATGAGTGACGAGAGCGCCAACCGGGCGGTGGCTGAGGCCCTGTTCGAGGCCCTGGAGCGGATGGACTGGGCCGCGGTGGCCGAGTTGTTCACCGAGGACGGCGTGTATCAGGACATGCCCTTCGAGACCGACACCGGCGGCACGGTGGGCCACGCCGGGATCGTGGCCAAGCTGGAGGTGGGCCTGTCGGGGCTCGACCGCTTCGAGCTGGGCGTGAGCGACATCTGGGTGAGCGGCGACACCGTGTTGGTGGAGCGGGTGGAGGTGTGGCACCACCCCGGCGGCGAGACCGCTGGCCTCCCGGTGCTGTGCCGCCTCGACATCCGCGACGGCAAGATCGCCCACTGGCGGGAGTACTGGGACTACAACTACCTCATCGCCCAGCAGCCCGACACCTGGCTCCCCGAATCCCCCCGCCCTCGCTGGGACTGACCCCCGGTTGCCCAACGCCCCACGCGCGGGGTGGCCGGCCCCGGCGCGGGCCGATCGTGACTACTCGAAGCGGGCGCCCATCTCCTTGAGGATGCGGGTGGTGTGGATCGACGCCATGCGGCCGGGCTCGCCGGGGGTGTAGGTGACCGACTCGATGGTGTTGGTGTAGGGGAAGGGGCCGTGGCGCCGGTAGATGTCCCAGGACACCGGCGAGCGGCGGTCGATGCCCACGTCGATCCCCTCGAAGGGGGCCATGGTCCACATGCCGGTGAACCCCTCGCCGGCGGCCACCTCGGCCCCGTCCACCAGGATGCGCAGATCCCAGGCGAACCCGTCGGTGATGGTGAAGGCCAGTCGCACCGTGTGGTTGCCCGGCGCCGGTGGTCCGCCCGACAGGTGGCGCATGTGCCCGTACCCGTTGTGGCAGTACACCAACTCGCCGTCGTCGATGTACAGGGCGTAGCCCCCGCCCTGGTCGCCGTGGGCCACCAGCATCCCGGCGTCGCCGTCGGCGTACCGGAACACCGTGTCCACGGTGAACGACCGGGCCGCGATCAGCTTCATGCTCCGGTAGCGCTCCAGGGTGTCGGTGCCCGGCGTGATCCGCACCGGCGCCTCGTACACCTGCTCGGACGGGGGCCGCTGCACGAACTTGAGCATCGACCCCTCGTCCAGCGGGTACACCTGGTAGCGGTGGGCGGCCGCCTCCCAGGCGTCGATCAGCTCCTGGCGCCGCTCGGGCTCGGCGTCGGAGAGGTCGACCATCTCGGTGGGGTCCTCGGCCAGGTGGTACACCTCCCACTCGTGGTCGCCGAAGGGGGTCATCGGCCGGTGCAGGGTGACCGCCTCCCACCCCTGGCGGTAGAAGCCCCGGTGGCCCTGCTGCTCGTAGTACTGCTCGGGGTGGTGCTCGGGGGCGCCGGCGTCGGTGAACGTGGCCGCAAAGCTGGCCCCGGCCAACGGCCCCTTGAGCGGCGCGCCGTTGCGGGCCGAGGGGGCCGGCAGACCCACCACGTCCAACACGGTGGGCAACACGTCGGTGATGTGCAGGTACTGGCGGCGGAGCCCGCCGGGGTCGGCCAGGCCATCGGGCCACGACGAGATCATGGCCACCTGATGGCCGCCGGCGTGGGTGTTGCACTTGTACAGCCGGAACGGGGTGTTGCCGGCCATGGCCCACCCGCGGGGGTAGTGGGCCAGGGTCTGGGGCCCGCCCAAAAGGTCGAGGCGGGCGTGGTCGACGGCCACGTCGCCGGTGGTGGGCGACAGGATCTCGAAGTACTGGGAGCAACCGGTGTCCTCACCCTCCCGGGAGGCCCCGTTGTCGGAGGTGAACAGCACCAGCGTGTTGTCCCACTCGCCCAGGTCCTCCAGCGCACCCCGCAGCCGCCCGAAGTTCTGGTCGACGTTGTCCACCATGGCGGCGAACACCTCCATGTAGCGGGCGAACACCTCTTGTTGGACGGGGGAGAGTTCGTCCCAGGGCGTGACGTCGTTGCCCTCCTCGGTGTTGCGGGGGGCAAGCGTAGTGCCGGCGTCGACGATGCCCAACTCGATCTGGCGGCGGTAGCGGCGGTCTCGGATCTCGTCCCAGCCCGCGTTGTAAGCCCCCCGGTACTTGGTCATGTCGGCCTCTTTGGCCTGCAGGGGGGCGTGGACGGCCCCGTGGGCCAGGTAGAGGAAGAACGGCTGGTCGGGGCGGGCCGCCTTTTGCTCGCGCACCATGGCGATGGCCTCGTCGGTGATGTCGTCGGTGAAGTAGTAGTCGTCGGGGTAGCGGTCGGTGCGCACCACGCTGTTGTCGCGGATCAGCCGGTGGGGGTGGTGGAAGTTGGTGAACCCGTCGAGGATGCCGTAGTAGTGGTCGAATCCTCGCTGCAGGGGCCAGGAGTGCCGGGGCCCCACCAGGTTGGAGTCCTTGCAGAGGTGCCACTTGCCCACCATCAGCGTGGCGTAGCCCGCCGCCTGGAGGATCTCGGCCATGGTGGCGCAGTGCTCGGTGAGCTCGGCGGTGTAGCCGGGGAAGCCGGGGTCGGAGTGGCACACGTGGCCCACGCCCACGTCGTGATGGTTCAGCCCGGTGAGCAGCGACGCCCGGGTGGGCGAGCACATGGGGTTGACGTGGAAGTTGAGGTAGCGCAGCCCCTCGGCGGCCATCCGGTCGATGTGGGGGGTGTCGATCTCCGAGCCGTAGCAGCCCAGATCGGCGAAGCCCAGGTCGTCCACCAGCACCACCACGATGTTGGGTGCCCCCTCCGGGGCCCGGGCCGCCTCGGCCCACCACGGATCCGACCCCGCCATGGTCCGTCCCACGCGCCCCTCCCACCCCTGGTACGCCCCCGGCGGGGTGGTGGGGTCGGTGCCGAGTGTGCTGCTCATGGGAATCCCTTCGGGTTGGTGGCGGTGGCCGACTGGTTGACGATTGGGCCGCCGGTGGTGGGGGCCGGCGTCATCAGGCCATGGAGAAGTCGGGGTTGAGGGTGATGACCCAGAAGATGGCGCCTTGGTTGTCGGCCAACTGGGCCATGCGGCCCGGGGGCATGTCCATGGCGGGCACGGTGACCGAGCCGCCCAGGCTCTGGCACTGGGCCACGGTGGCGTCGCAGTCGTCCACCGCGAAGTACACCGCCCAGTGAGTGGGTACCCCTTCGGCGGGGAGCGGGGAGATGGTGCCGATCATGTCGGCGCCCTGGCGGATGCCCACCATGTCGTTCATGCCCAGCGGCACCGTCGTCCAGCCCAGCACCTCGGAGTAGAAGGCGGTGGCCGCGGCCACGTCGGAGGTGACCAGTTCGTTCCAGCACAGCGTGCCGTGCTCGTTCACCAGGTGGGCACCCTGGTGGTCGATGGGCTCCCACAGCACCACCACGCCCCCGGTGGGGTCGGCCACCACCGCCAAGCGCCCGGCGTCGGTGGCCTGCATGACCGGGCCCATGGCCGTGCCCCCCGCCGCCACCGATGCGGCCAGGGCGGCGTCCGCGTCGTCCACCTTGATGTAGGTCTCCCACACGTTGGGTATCCCGGCTTCGGCCATCTCGGCGGGCTTGACCATCACCCCCAACACCGGTCGGTCGTTCTTCTGGCCCAGGGAATAGACGTTGCCGTGGGCGTCGGTCTCGTCCAGAAAGCTCAGCCCGAACAGGGCGGCATAGAACTCCTTGGCCCTCTCCGGGTCGTCGACGCACAGGTCGGTCCAGTTGAAAACCCCGTGGTTGTAGGACTCTCGCTCGGGCATGGTTGCGCTCCTCTCCGGTTGTTCTTTGGTGGTTCTCGGGTCGCTTGCCGCTCATGGTGGCGGCGACAGCCCACACTAGTTGCGCCCATTCGGTGGCGGGGCCGCCACCGGGTGCCCTACCGGCGGGCACGGCCACCGACTCGTCAGGTGTCGCCCATGTTGAACACCCGCAGGGCGTTGTCCCGTAGGAACTTCGCCCAGACGTGGCCACGGAACGGGACCGAGCGCATTTCGGTCATGGTCCGCTCCAGCGACAGTCCGGAGGGGAAGTAGCCCGCGTACATCACCTTGTCGGCCCCCCGGGTGTTGGCGTAGGCGATGACGCTCTCGGGGTAGTGCTTGGGGGCGAACGCCGAGGTGGAGTAGTGCAGCCCCGGCCACTTCAGCATGAGCTTGACCATCAGCGCGCCCCACGGTTCGGCCCCGTGGCGGGTGACCACCACCAACTCGGGGAAGTCGTAGCACACCCGGTCGAGGTGCTCGACGTGCTGAGGGCCGAACGGGAACCGGGGCCCCGGCACACCGGCATTGATGCAGATGGGGATGTCCAGCTCGCAGCACGTGGCGTACACCGGATACATCAGCGGGTCGCCGATGTTCACCTGGGGGTGCAGTCCGGTGGGGAAGCAGGCGGCCGCGATCACCCCCAGTTCGTCCACCGCTCGGCGCAGGTCGCGCACCCCCCGCATCCCGAGGTTGGGGTCCACCAGGAAGCTGCCGTACAGGCGGTCGGGGTGCTCGGTCACCGCCCGGGTGCCCCAGGTGTCGCCGAAGCCCACCGGCAGGAGGCCCTTGTCCACCCCCCAGCGGTCCATCTCGGCCAGCAGGTAGGCCACGTAGTCCACGGTGCCGTCCACGTGGGGGAGATCCTTGAACATGTAGCCCGCGCCGTGGCCGAACCCGCGGCTCTCGGTGTCCTTGAGCAGCCCCTCGTAGTCGGCGAACCAGGCGTCGCGGTTGGGGGGCACCCCCAACATGAGGTCCACCACCCCGATCCCGTCCATGGGGTGCGGGTCGGCCACCTCCTCCGTTCCGTCCACGGGGTGCGGGTCGGCCATCTACGAGTCGGCCAACGCCTCGAACAGGTCGGCGTCGGTGCGGCGCAGGCGGCGGTAGTTGGCCTCCCACATCATGGGGATGAAGTAGCGGTGGTAGGCCTTCTTGGCCCGGGCGGCCTCGGCCTCGGGCATCTCGTGGCCCCCCACGATCTGGGCCTCGAAGTGGGCTCGAGCCGAGGTCTCCAGCGCGATGGCCTTCACGGTGGCCTCCTCCAGCGAGCCGCACACGAAGCAGGCCCCGTGGTTGCCGATGATCACCACCGACCGCTCCCCCAGGGCCTCGGCCATGCGGGGGCCGTCCACCGGGTTGTCGATGCCGTTGTCGGCGTAGTGGGCCTGCTCCCGGTAGAACAGGCAGGCGTCGGCCGAGTACATGCCCACGTCCTTGCCGGTGGTGGACAGCACCTCCACGTAGTGGGAGTGGGTGTGGATCACCGAGTTGGCGTCGGGACGGGCCTGGTAGAACCCGGCGTGGAACCGCACCGCCGGTGACGCCGGGGTGTCGCCCTCCAGGAGCTGCAGGTCCATGTCGTAGCAGTTCACGTCGCCGGGCAGGGTCTCGCTGAAGTAGCCGAACGGCGACACCCAGAAGGCGTCGTGACGTTCGGGGTGGCGCACCGACACGTGGCCCGCCACCCGGCTCTCGCACCCCTCCCGGCCCAGGATGCGACGGGCGGCGGCCACCCGGAAGGCGGGATGGTCCTCGGTCCAGGTTGTGGCCATGGCTCTCTACTCTCTCACGCCGGGATGTCGTAGAGCCGCCGCACGTTGCCCGACACGACGGCGTCGCGCACGTCGTCGCCGGCGTCGGCGAAGTGCTCGGCGATCACCGCCTGGCTGTTGGGCCAGGTGGACACGTGGTGGGGGAAGTCGTTGCCCCACATCATGGTCTCGGTGCCGATCACCTCGCGGGCGGCCACCCCGGTGCGGTCCCGCATGAACGTCACCCGGAAGTTCCGGCGCCAGTAGTGCGACGGCTCCTGTTGGCAGTTCATGTCCTTGAGCAACCGGCCGTGGCGGTGGAACCAGTAGTCGGCCCGCTCCAGCAGGTTGCCCGCCCAGCCCACGTCGTTCTCGGCCGACACGATCATCAGGTCGGGGAAGCGGTCGAACACCCCGCCGAAGATGAGGTCGAGCACCACCTCCTGGATGTCGACGGTTTGCAGCACCGAGCGGGTGGACGTGCCCTGGTCCCAGGCCTTGTCGGGGTCGCGGGTGGTGGCCGCGTGGAGGTTGACCGGCATGGCGTGCTCCACCGCCGCGGCCCACAGAGGATCGAACGCCGGGTCGTGGTAGGGATTGTCCTCCCCGTTGACCACCGGGATCATCACCCCTCGCAGGCCCATGGCCCGGCACCGCTTGATCTCAGCGGTGGCCCGATCCAGGTCCACCGGCGACAACAGCCCGATGCCCACGAAGGTGTCGGGTACCTGGCTGACGAACTCCCCGATCCAGGTGTTGTAGGCCTCGAACAGGGCCCACTGGAACTCCACGTCACGGATCGGGTACATCTGCATGGCGATGGTGGGGTAGAGCACCTCGCCGGTCACCCCGTCGGTGCGCAGGGCCTCCAGGCGGGACTGCGGGTCCCAGCCCACGTCGGGCACGTCCTCGTCCCAGCGGCCTTTGGCCCGCACGTCGTCGTCGGCGCGCAGGCAGCCGGCCAACAGCCCCACCGGGGGGAGTCGGGCCTGGTCGCACACCAGCCGGTCGGTGGTGGGTTCGTGGACCAGACGGGGGGCCCGGTCCCGGTAGGCCTCCGGGGTGTAGATCTGCCACAGGTCGTGGGGCTCGATCACATGGGAGTCGGCGGAGAAGATGTCGTAGCCGGGCTCGGTCATCGTGGCCGATGCTAGTGGTTGGGGCCTCCATCGGCCCTGCCTGCCCGTGGGTCGACCGGGCCGCACCGATCGACCTGGTGGCTTCCCGACGGGTCACTGTCACCGCCGCTGGGTAACGTGACCTCCATGAGCGTGTGCGCATTCATCGGACTGGGCAACATGGGCTTTCCCATGGCCGGGCACCTGGTGGCCGCCGGCCACGAGGTGCGGGGGTTCAACCGCACCACCGAGGTGGCCCAGCGGTGGGCCGAGCGCCATCCGGGGATTTTGGCCGCCACTCCGGCCGAGGCGGCCGCCGGGGCCGAGTTCGTGTTCACCTGTGTGGGGGCCGACGACGACCTGCGGGCGGTGGTGCTCGGCGACGACGGTGCGCTGGGCGCCATGGCGGCGGGCTCCGTGCTGGTGGACCACACCACGGCGTCGGCCGACGTGGCCCGGGAGTTGGCCGGCGTGTGCGCCGAGCGGGGGATCGGGTGGCTGGACGCCCCCATTTCGGGGGGCCAAGCCGGGGCCGAGAACGGGGTGCTGACCGTGATGTGCGGGGGCCGGCCCGAAGACTTCGAGGCCGCCGCACCGGTGATGGACGCCTACGCCTCGGCGGTCACCCTCATGGGGCCGGCGGGGTCGGGCCAGCTCACCAAGATGGTCAACCAGATACTGTGCGCGGGCACCGTGCAGGGGGCGGCCGAGGCGTTGGCCTTCGGCGAGCGGGCCGGTCTGGACATGGAGAAGGTGCTGGACGCGGTCACCAAGGGGGCGGCGGGCTCGTGGTACCTGCAGAACCGGGGCCACACCATGGTGGCCGACGAGTTCGACTTCGGCTTCGCCGTCGACTGGATGCTGAAGGATCTCAACCTGGTGGCCGACGCCGCCGCCGACCTGGGCGCCCCCATCCCCCTGGTGGAGCTGTGCCGCCGCTACACCGCCGAGACCGCCGCCGTCGGCGAGAACCGCCTCGACACCACCGCCATCATCCGCCGCTACCGCGAGTAGTCCGGATGGGTGGCCTTCCAGGGAGGGCTCAGTAGAGGGATTCGTTCCCTGATGGTCGGTCGGCCTCTTTGGAGTTGGCCTCGGAGTGGCCGTCGAGAGCGGCCAACACCGATTGGCGGTGGCCGGTGACCGCGGCGGTGAGGGCGGCGGAATCGGCGGTGACGGTGACCATGCGGAACCCCTGCTCGATTCGGGTGGGGGCCAGGGTCGGGGTGGAGTGGATGCCGGGCACGACGCCGTGGCGACCGCAGGCGGCCACGATGGTGGCCAGGGCGTCGTCGAAGTCAGCGTGGCCGTCGTTGTTGCCCGGACCCAACCCCAGGCTCACCGACAGGTCGGAAGGTCCGACGTAGATGGCGTCGACGCCGGGGGTGGACAAGATGTCGTCCAGGTGCTGCAGGGCCGTGGTGGTCTCCACCATGGGGATGCACTGCACCGCCCGGTTGGCCCCGGCGAAGTAGCCGGGACCGTCGCGCAGGCTCGCCCGGACCGGCCCCACGCTGCGCGCCCCCTCGGGGGCGTAGCGGCAGGATCGCACCGCGGTTTCGGCCTCGGCCCGGCTGTTGACCATGGGCACGATGATGCCGAGAGCGCCGGCGTCCAGCATCCGCCCGATGATGCCCTGCTCGTTCCACGGCACCCGCACCACCGGGGTGGCCGTGCCCAGGTCGATGGCCGCCAGCATCCCCAGGGCGTCGGAATAGTCGGCCAGCCCGTGCTGCATGTCGATGCACACGTAGTCGAAGCCGGCCCGGGACATGATCTCGCACCCCATGGCCGTCGGCAGGCCAGCCCACGCCCCCAAGGCGGGCCGACCCTCGTCGAAGGCACCGGCCAGCGGGTGGGGGGAACCAGTGTGGTCGCTCATGGAGGCAACCGTATCCCCGTTGGGGGTCGAGTACTGCGGTTGGCCGTCAGGCCCTTACGGGGTGGTGTCCCGCAGCGGTCCCAAGGGAACCAACTCGCCCCGGGCCCCGATGTCGGGGTCCTGGGCGACGAGCTGGAAGGAGTCGTTGCTGGAGAACTTGTCCGGCCCGAAGGAGGCATAGGGCTGGCCCGCGATGGAGAAATCGCCCGCATCCTGGATGGCCTGGGCGAAGGTCTCATGGGTCAGTTCGGGCCCGGCGGACGTGGCCAGCAGCTCGAACAACTGGAAGAACCGGCAGTGACCGGACAGGCTGGTGAACCACAGCGGTTCGCCTTCCTCCAGGGTGTCGGGGTGCTTGACCTCGATGTCGGGGTGCCGGGAGGTGAAGGCGTCGAAGCACTCCTGGAATCGGGGATCGGACTCGTACATCTGGGCGCCGGTCATGGCGGCCACGGAGATCACGCCCCGGGCCGCTTCGGGTTCCACGTTGCTGCCGATGTTGCTGCCCAAACCGGAGGCGTCGGTGGCCCAGACGTCCACGTCGAGGCCGTACAGGGAGGCATTCTGGATGCCGGCGGATGCGTTGCCCACCAACAACAGGGTGTCGGCGCCCGCCGCGCTGATGCGTTCGGACAGCGCGGACCACTCTTGGTTCTGGGCGATGAGATCGCCGACGGCCGAGGAGGTGGCCACCTCCAGGACCGGTTCGACGCCGAAGTTCCGCACCAACCCGGCGACCTCTTCGAGCTGAGCGGCGGCCGAGGCGTCGGCCACGATGGCGATGGAGCGTCCTTGCAACTCGCCTTCCTCGTCGAGCAGCGCGAACAGCGCGTTGGTGACCCGGGCGCGGGGGGCCCGCTCGTTGACCCACGGAGCCCGGGCCTCGGCCATGCGCTCGTCGGTGATGGTGCCGCCCACCAGGACCGTCTCCTGGTTGCCGACGATGCAGGTGTTGGCCACTTCGGCGGGGCCGAGGAACCCGAACAACACCGCGAACACCTCGTTGTCCTCGGTGAGTCGCAGGCAGGCGGCTTCGGCTTCGGTGATGCCGATGGGGCTGTACTTGTCCATGATCACCTCGACCTGGCGACCGTTGATGCCGCCCCGCTCGTTGATGTCGTCGGTCAAGGCCTGGATGACCAGTTCCTGGTCGCCCCAGGTCGCGGGCGAGAACCCCAGGTCGACCAATGCCTCGATGTCGAGGTAGGAGACGCCAATGGTGATGGTGTCGGCGGTCACCCCTCGCCAGGTGGCGGTCAACTCGATTTCCGGCGGCGGTTCCGGGGTGGGCGGTGGCTCGAACTCGGGCTCGTCCTCGGGCGGGTCGGTCGGTTCCTCGGGCGCTGGCTCGTCTGGCTCGGGGGTCGAGGGTTCCGGCTCGGGGTCGTCGACCTCGGGCGGCTCGGTGGCCGCCGGGGCCTCCGCGGTTGGCGCCGCCCCGTCGTCCCCAGCGGAGTCGTCGTCGTTGCCGCACCCCGCCACCGCCAAGGCCAGTGCCACGAGCACCGCCATCATCCAACGCAACTTGCCAGTCCGCATGAGAACCCCCAGCACGCTCGGTCCCGACACTCGGTCCCGACCCATCAAGTACCCCGACACCCTACAAGACCCCCACTCCCAAACAAGACCAGAGCCGATGCCAAGTGGATCGCTCCCCGTTTCGGAAGGCCCGGTCACCGACGCCGAGCCCCGCCGTTCCTGGGAACTGCATCTGCGTGTCAGGGATCCTCGCTATCCGTCGGGCGGCAGTTCCGAGCCTTCGAGTCGGAGGGTCAAGTCATCAACGTCCCAGCGTTGGTAGAAGCGCAGGTCATCGAGACTCATCGAGCCCTCGTCACAGAGTTCGTGATCGACGATCTCCACCCCTTCAACAGAACCCAAGAGTCCCACGAAGCTGTCGAGCGTACCCTGGCAGTGCGCACGGAGACCGGCGTCGTCGTAGTTGTTCACGGTCATGGTCGCTCTGATGGCCAGTTCGTAGACGGTCGACTCATCCAGTTCCTCTTGCGAGGAGAGATAGAAGTAGATGCCCGACAACGCGCTACCGTCACGCTGGAGCAGCCTTCGCATTGCCCGCCGCTCAATCCGAAGTCGGTCGTTGAACGCATCCGGGAACGCCGATCGCGAGTACCGACGGCTAACCCAAAGAGCCACCAATTGAACCGCTTCTCGATCCAGCCGTCCCTCCGGCGGCACGAGATCACCCCGTCGAACACGCACGCGATCATGAATCGACAGAGCCAGGGCGGTTGGCAGACCAGCGACATTGCTTTCGATGCGGAGCGTCCGGGCACTCTTCGCGTAGCGAAAGTTGCCGTCCGGTCGCTCAACCGGCCTTGCGAGCACAAATTCGATGTATGGCTCCACGGCTACATCCGCGGCAACATCACATGGGTGACTGATTGCCAACGCGTAGCCCTGCCCAGTCCAATCTGGAGGCACCACCTCGGCGTCAGCCAGCGCATCGACGGTCTCGCCCAGCAGATAGGACCCTTGGTCCCAACTGCTCTGCTTCTTGGCTGATCTGTCCTGAGGCGGCGTCATTCGGACCCGCTCCTCGGGCTACAGGTCCTCGGCGAAGGGCCGCCCCGTGATTGCATCCAACTGTGCTACTGCCTCCTGCGACTCAGTCCTGCCGAAGCGTTCAGCGAGTTGGCGGCCCTTCCGTCCGCGTATCATTGCGGGTGCGGTTTCCTTTGCGAGGCGGTCGATGGCGCTGGAAATCATGGAAAACCGCAATGGAGTCTGCATCAAGAGTTCGCCGATGGTCTGCCCATGGACTTCGACACGATCCGTGGCTCCTGCATCGGCAGGGAGCCCGGAGCGTGCCCAGCGTTGTGAAAGATCCCAAATGGCCTCGATCCTGTTCCTATTGTCTGCTCGAGGTTCGTTCTTTGATTCAAGCCACGCATAGACCGTCGGTCTCTCGACTCGAAGTGCCCTTGCTAGCTGGCTAACTCCCATACCCCACGCGGCACGGATGTCAATGAGCATTTGTCGTATCGGTGGCTTCAGTCCTGGAGCTTCTGTTCGTTGCATCCTGCTCGAAGAGTCAACGCGTGCCCCGGTAGACGTGGGTTTCGCGAACTGGATGCGAATGATCTGAGGTTCTTTCGCCCCGCTGCCCCGGCGAAGGGAGAGGGTATTCCCCCAGTCGAGGAGGTTGGCCAGGCGCGGGTCCCGTGACACCACTGTCGTTGCGCCGCGCGGTGACGATGGCGATGCCTGCCTCTTGACCGTTGGCCCGGCTCCGTGGGCTGAGGCCGATGGCACGTCTCTCCAAGCAGTGCTCACGATGGGCCCCCCTTCTGCCAGGCCTCAAGCGCAGCTTCCGTCACTGCGCTGCGAAACGCCTGGTCAGAAGCGTCGTGGAGTTTCCAGAAAGACTCGATAATGTTCTCAGCCGAGAAATCAGCCGGCTCGACCATGAAGTGGTCAATGTCCACCGTTGCCGCCCTTGTCGGGACGGCCGGCCTCCGGACGATGAGCCGGCTGGGCAAGAGATCGTCAGGAAGCACATCCTCGGGTACTGGATGAGATGTCCGCACCATAAGGCGCCCGACCGGGGTGTCAGCCCAGAACTCGTAGCGATGCTCAGCGGCATCGGCGAACGATCCAGCATCAATGCCGAGCAACCCCCCGCTGAGGGCATCGGTCAGAGGCAGGTCGTCCTGCCCCTCGATCAGGTTGACACGGCGAAAGCCGAGGCGGTCTGTGATCTCGACATCGATCACTTCCTGGATTTGGGCGAGGACCGCCGCAAGCTCACTGGCGAAGTCATCGAACGACCCGTACTCGGATCGTTCCAGAACGACCGAGTGTGTGTTGATCGACACCAACCCTGTGTCGTCGCGATTGATGAACAGCCATCGGGTGTCGGTCTGCATCCGCGGGTTCGACCTTGCCTCGAACCGCAGTGTCTGGAGTTCGAGCCGTTCGAATCGCGGATACCCGCTCTTGCGGAGCCGCTCCTGGATCTCCGGGATGTAACTCTCCATGTTGAGGACGGCTGAGATGACTACTTGCCCCAACGCGAACACGATCGGGTTCCAAGCCAGATCAAGAGCAGGTCGCTCCCTGCGGGCAGGTGGCACGATCTGATCTTACATAAAATCTTACACTTCTGCATGTACTCGGGAAACAGCGGCCTCTGACGGTGACCAGCCCAGCCTGAGACCACCAGGCTGTCTCGCCCCACCACGGCGGGCCCCCGCCGGAATCAAGCGGAGCAGATGCGACTCGAACCCACGACCCCCTGCTTGTGGTGCACTCCTGGGCTTGGTTGATGAACCACCGTGGACCATGTGGGCCCGGTGGGAGTTGCATTGGGTCCTCACGGGCGCGGCGGTGGTGCATGCCCTCCACGTCACCATGAGCCCGTGCAACGCATGGCGTCCTCTGCTAGTCCCGGGACGGCGTCAGCTTGTCCGTTGAGATAGATGAAGTTCTGGGGGGCTGCGTGAAGGCCGAGCAAGGCAAGGGGCATGGGAACTTCGAGTCTTCTCGTGACGCCGAGCACTATGGCGGTCGCTTCACTAGTGCCCGAGAAGTACCTTCGAAACCGGTCCCGCGTCACTCCCGCCGAAACTCCCCAGGTCGTCCAGATGGAAGTGGGTGACCGGGTCTCGACCGACTGGACGCGAGCCCAGCCGACAATGGCGCTGGTTGGTGCAGTCTCGTAGAGTACGACATGGGATACCTCACGCTTGGGTGGTCGACGACGCAACTCGACTGTCTTCGTGCCGTGCAAAATTGCTTGTGCGAACTCAGAGTGTACAGAGAGCAGTGCTACGGCCTGATCCTGGCCAAGAGCCATTCCTGCACCTCCGGACTGGTTCGACAGATCGCTTGCGGTGCGCCACGGAGAACCCCTGCACCGACAAGCTCTTGGAGTGAGATCGGTTCTTCTAGCGACCGGTCTTGCCGGAAGAGGATGGCCACCACCTCTCGGCGTGTCAAGTCCTGAACCTGTTCTGAAGAATAAACCGTTCGTCCTCCGACAAACTTGTTGACCTCAGCAGGATCTTTGGAGACGAGGACTCGCTCAGCGATACCAATGGTCGTCACAGCTCGAATGTCGCCCGACCGATAGAAGAGAAGGACATCTCCTGGGGTAATCGTTCGGATAGGGGCATTCGACAGGTAGGCCTTTCGAATCGCGTTGCCGAAGGGGCCAGGACCAATGATGCTCTGTTGGGATTCCAATTCTGGAAAGAGCATCCTGTGGAACTCCGGCTTGATAGGAATGATAGCCATTGGCTTCTCAGGAGACTTGAGGGCTGGGGGACCAAATCGGATGTGAAATGCGAGGGGAGACAAGGAAGAGTCAGCCTCGGGTGTCGGCACAAATCGCTTAAGGAGAACGAGTTCATTCTTCTGGGTCTTATGTTCAGTGAGAAGGAATCCAAATTGCTCGAGTACTGAAATCAGAGCCTCGTGCTTTTCGAAGATAGTCACCCATGCTGAATCGAACTTATTGAGATTGCAATATGAGAAAAGCGCCTTGAGCAGCAGTTCACCAAAGCGGTTACCTGAGTATCCATCGGCAACTTTGAATGTTGACACTTTGAGTGGGTTTCTTCCAAAACTAAACTCATGGTCACCAGGTTTGACGATACATAGGGCTGCACATGAGTCTGTATTGTCTCGGATTATGAAGGCTTCACGTCCCTCACATTTGACTCGAGAAAACCAACTGTCAAACCCAGGAGCATAATCGGCACGCAATGAGTCAAGTATGGGATCACCAGCATCTATAGTATGAACTGGATTGAAGGTGACTAATGGAAGGGGCTTGGGCAACTGATGGCAAAGTGTTGAAATAAGGATTATAGCATCTGCTGCTGTTAGCACACGATCCGCTAGGTCCAAGCGAGCAGCCCTCCGATGGATACCGCCATCCTCGGTTACAAGATAGGAAACAGCATCATAATAGACTGCAGCAAGAAGTTGATTGTCTACCCAATCGTTGGAACCAATATCCGGAGTGCCAATTCGCTCAGAAAGGCTATCGTCGATTAATGGTGCCTGTGAGAGCTCAGGGTACTTGTACAGTAGTTGATGGCGGTTGCGTCTGCGTGAGTCGTCAGGGTCTCGCTGGAGGTCATACTTGGAAGCAGGGTGGCGCATTACTGGGTGGCCATTTGCATTGCAAAGAGCTACAAAATGTGTCGCATTGTTCATGCCAGGCTCGATGTCTTCAGCGGACACTGGTTCCAAGGCTATGAGAATATTAGTATCGATCAGGAAGCGCATAGCCTAGGCCAAGGAGTGTTGCAATTTGATAATGCAGGATGAGGCAGAGTACTCTCTAGACAATTGCATTAGGGGTAATATCAGGATTGTATCAGGGCTCTTCAATGTACTTGTCATTCTATCTTACCCTAGGTGCTAGCGAGACGACGGAGGATAGTTGTAAGGAGAATGACAGAGTCTGCCGTAATGCCTGCGTCTCGACGTGTAGGAGTATCACGGTGCTTTAGGGCTTGTGCAAGATCGACTACAGAGCGGGCTACCTTTCGGATCTCTTTGTCTCCTTGTCCTGATGCTGTGTGTGTTAGGAATCTATCTATTCGTTTCTTTGTGTGTGTGGTTGGCGGCTCCTCCTCACCCTCAGAGAGGTGCAGGGTTGGGTCGAAGACCACACCACTCAGTCTTTCGAGGGCAGCAACACAGTCATTACCGATGTTCCGATAGTCTTGTTCGCTTTGAGCAATTTGGAAGTGGCGTCGTAGCTCGTTGATCTCCCGGTCAACTTGGGGCCACCCGGTTTCTTGGTGGCTCGCCACAGGTTGTACAAGTGCTGAGCTGATCTCGTCATCTTCAAGTTGTTCTAGCTGGCGATGAATTGGTTCAAACAGGCCATATAGTAGACTCCGTCTCGCTTGCCAGCTGCCATGGCAGCCATTAGCATTCCAATGTGACTGAAAGGCACTGAAATCACTAAATGGGAGGTCCAGGCTGATCCCGAGTCGCTGGAGGAGAGTCCGACAGGTACGAAGAATGAGAAGGATCTGTCTTTCAGAGGTGCGCACGCTGCCATGTGTGCCGTATGCCTCAAGTTCATCGTGAGCCAGACGAAGCAAGGCAACACCTGTTTCGACGTCAGATCGTTCAGCATTAGCAGTATACCGGATTCGATCCAGGAGATCGTCCCTGAGAACTCTGGCACCCAGAGAGTCGAGTTCGCTGTCGCGGAAGAAGTCCTCAGGTGTCATGAATGTTCTCCCTTTGCGGGATGAGTAGGGCATATGTCCCAAGTGCGTGGCTAGGCTGGGTTGTTGCGAGGCCTTCTGCCATCCAGCTCCGTCTGCTATCAGCTGGAGATGATTTCGAAGACACGTCGGTTCCAGTAGAGGCGGTCGTAGCCGGTGTCGCTGTAGGGCTCGAGCATGCCGAGTTCGCAGAGCCGGTTGATGGCGTCCCGATTCGCTTGGTTCGATCTTCCGTAGTGGGCTTGAGCGGTTGCGACAGTAAGCATAGGGAACGCGATCAGGCCCTCGGCGATCTCTATGGCGAGTCGCGCTCGGGGGAGCGCTTCCCGAGCTTGCTTGGACAGCTCTTCTCGGAGCGTGAGGAGCCTCATGATTCTGCGGTATGTGTCCTCGGCTGACGCCGCCACCGCTTGGGCGAAGAAGCCGACCCAAGGCGCCCATTCGCCGGTGATGCTCACTTGCAGAAGGTGGTCTCGGTACTCGGACGAGTGCTCTTTGAGCCAGTCCGAGACCGACAGCACCGGCGTCTTCAGGGCACCGTCGATGAGGATTTGGAGTGCCGCAACGAGACGACCGACGCGACCGTTGCCGTCGGTGAAGGGATGGATCGTCTCGAACTGGTAGTGGGCGAGCGCCACTCGAACCAATAGCTGCAGCGACTCTCGAATCGACTCGTCGTTGATCCAGTTGAGCCAGTCATCGAGGAGCAACCTCAGCCGGTCGCCCGGCGGGGGTGGAATGAAGCGGGCCTCGGTGATCGGCCGGTCTTTGGCACCGATGAACACCTGGCGCTCACGCAGGGCCCCAGCCTCCGGACCGTCGCTGTCGGTGCCCCGGACAATTTCGGCCTGGAGGCCGGAGAGGAGGGGGACCGTGATGGGTCGCTCTGCGACCCAGTCATAGGCGGCATCGGCAGCCCTTGTGTAGTTCATGACCTCACGGACATTCGGCGGAATACTCGAATCGGTATCGTCGATGGAAACCGCCTCAGCGACGAAGAGGTCGCTCAAGTTGGCGAACGTCCCCTCGAGTGCCGAGGTGCCGATGGCCTCACGGCGGGTGGCAACCCGGGTAACGAGCAGTGGATTGGGAATGTTGCTCGCGGCCGCATCAAGTCGTCCGAGTACGGCCATGGCGTCGGTCAACGCCAACCACACGTCGCCGGGCAGGTTGAGTTGGCGCGGAAGGGGAGCGGGGACGAAAGCGGCAAGCTCGTAGGGCGCGTTGAACCGGTGGTCGGTACCCCGGATGGGAACCGTCGAGCCGATGGGCGACTGGGAGAGGTCGGTGACCACAACTTGGATTCTACCCGCCACATTCCAAGTTTCGACCTCGAAACTTGGAATCACATCCCTGAAATCCAAGTTTGCGTTCGCCGAAGTCAATTGGCCGGCCTCCTGGCGGCGGACTCTCACGCTCACCGGACGCCTGGAACGTGCCCAAGGGTTGTGTGGAGCTGATGGGACTCGAACCCACGACCCCCTGCTTGCAAAGCAGGTGCTCTAGCCGGCTGAGCTACAGCCCCTCGGTGCTGCCAGCGTACCGCCATGCTGCCCGTGAGGCCGACCAATTTCGCTTCCGGTAGGCCCGTTGGGCCGCGTCATGGTGGAATGGCGGTGGTGAGAGTCGACCTCAGCGACGATCAAGAGCTGTTTCGCGACACCTCCCGTCGCTTCATCGAGGCGGAGTGCCCCGTCGGCACGGTGCGGGAATGGCACGATCTGGCCGACGGCTGCCCGCAGAGCTTCTGGCGGTCGGCAGCCGAGCTCGGTTGGACCTCGCTGATGGTGCCCGAGTCGCTCGGGGGCGGCAGCATCTCGGGTCGGCCCATCGTGGACTTGACCATCGTGGCCGACGAGATGGGTCGGGCCGTCACGCCGGGTCCGTTGATGCCGGTGAACGTGGTGGCGGCCACGTTGGCTCGCTCGGGTACGCCCGACCAGCAGGCCCTGCTGGAGGGGGTGATGGCCGGGGAGGTCATCTTGGCGTGGGCGTTCTGCGAGCCGGGCGGTGATTGGACCGCCGATCACGTGGTGGCCGAGGCCATGCCCGCCGACAAGGGCCATGTGCTCTCGGGAACCAAGACCGCGGTGGAGGCCGGTGCCCAAGCCCATAACCTGTTGATCACCGCCCGCACGCCTACGGGCCTCGCCCAGTTCCTGTTGCCCCGCGACACCCCGGGAATGACTGTCACCCCCCAGGAATCGCTGGATCTGGGTCGCCGGTTCGCCGAAGTGCGACTCGATTCGGTGGTAGCCGCCGCCGACACCCTGGTGGGTGCCCCGGGTCCCCCCACCGAGGCCGACGTGGAGCGCCAACGCCTGATGATGCTGGTGCTCCAGTGCGCCGACCTGGTCGGGTCGGCGGCCAGGGTGCTGGAGTTCACCGTGGAGTACGCCTTCAACCGCTACTCCTTCGGCCGGCCCTTGGCGTCGTACCAGGCCCTCAAGCACCGCTTTGCCGACATGAAGCTGTGGTCGGAGGCCTCCCAGGCCGCGGTCGACGGCGCCGTCGATGCCCTGGTCGGCGGTCAGGACGAGGCCCGGCTGGTGAGCGTGGCCAAGTCGTACGTGGGCGATCACTCGGTGGAACTCATGCAGGATTGCGTGCAACTCCACGGTGGCATCGGGGTGACCTGGGAGCACGACCTGCACCTGTACCTCCGTCGGGCCACGGTGAACCGGGGCCTGTTCGGCACCCCGGCCGACCACCGCGACGCCCTAGCGACCACCAGGGGACTCTGAGGGAGGGGACACCGATGGACGATTCCGTGTACGCCGAGACCGACCCCGCCGAGTTGGCTGCCTACCGGGAGCAGGTGGAGACGTGGATGAACGAGAACATGCCTCGTCGCGACCCGGTCAACCCCTGGCACCCCACCCGTGACGACGATGTGGGGAGCACCCGCAACCGGGAGTTGCAGCGGCGCCTGTCCGATGGGGGGTACGCCGCCGTGTGTTACCCCACGGAGTACGGGGGCCAGAGCCTGACCATCGCCCACCGCCGGATCGTCGACGAGGTCAGCATGGACTTCGACATGCCGCTGTTGTTCAGCGTTCCCACCATGTCGATCACCGGACCCACCATCTTGGAGTTCGGCACCGAGGAGCAAAAGCAGCGTTACATCCCGGCGTGGATCAGGGGCGACGAGTTGTGGGTGCAGTTCATGTCCGAGCCCAGCGGTGGCTCCGACATGGCCGGAGCCCTCACCCGGGCCGACCGCGACGGCGATGCCTTTGTGATCAACGGCTCCAAGATCTGGAGCACGTTCGCCCAGCGCTCCGACTACGCCCTGATGCTGGCCCGCACCAACTGGGAAGTGCCCAAGCACCGGGGGCTGACCATGTTCATCGTGCCCATCCACCATCCCGACATCGAGATTCACCCCATCCAGATGGTGGACGGCACCGAGGAATTCTGCCAGGAGTTCTTCAACGACCTCATCATCCCGGCGGAGAACGTGCTCGGTGAGGTGGACGACGGCTGGACGGTGGCCAGCCGCCTGCTGTTCCACGAGCGGGCCGCGGTGGGTGGCGCCTCCCCCTACACCCAGGGTCGCCATCGAGGTCGGTCCGCCGACGGTCTGGCCGACCTGGCCGAACTGGCCCGCGACCGAGACGATGGGGAACGGGGCTTGCTGCGCCAGAAGGTGGGACACTTGGAGACGCTCAACCAGGTGGACAGGCTGTTGTCGGCCCGGGTGGTGAAGGGCATCGAGAGCGGTTACCTGCCTGCCCCGGCCGGGTCGTTGGTGCGCCTGTTTCACGGGCTGTCCCAGGTGGAACGCCAGAGCTTGGCCTTCGAGCTGCAGCGCGACAATGCCCTGGTGTGGAACCAGGGGGAGACCACCGGTGCCTACGGAGTGGAATTCGTGCAGCGCCAGCAGAGCTGCATCGGCGGCGGCACCACCGAGATGGCCCGCAACATCATCAGCGAGCGGATTCTGGGCATGCCCCGCGAGCCCGCCGCCGATCGCGAACTGCCCTTCAACCAGGTTCCCCGCAACGGCTGACCGGGCGTCGCCCGCAACGGCTGCGCCAACGCCGACCACAGCGGCGATCGGGCCGCTGGCCAATCACCGCTAGGGGGCCAGGGGGCGTCCGAAGGGAAGGGAATCCTGCCAGGTGGCCAGGAACGACTCGGCGCGACGGGCCGCGGCCAGGAACAGGCCATCGGGGTGGCCGGCGATCTCGTCCAGGGACGCGGTGATCCGGCCACATGCATCGGCGGTGATGGCTTCGGGGGTGAGCTCGCCGGTGGGCCACCACGCGAACAGCGATCCGGCGGTGGCGATGAAATCGGGCACCACCGTGGTGTCGGCCCGGCCGAGAACGGCCAGAGCCCGAGCGGTGACCGGAAGGGGGCCGTGGGGGACCAGCACCTCGATGTCGAGTTGCGCGGCCACAGTGTGGTCGATTGCGCCCATCTTCGAGCCGGCCAACAAGACGTCGACCGACTCCCCCAGGGCCTCAGCGGCACTGGTCTCACCCCCCAGGAGGTCGCCCGGCGCTTTGAGCGCATCAACCGGGAACCCGCCGCGATCGACCACACCGCGATCACCTGAGGTCAACGCCACCACTTTGGCCCCCCGGTCGGCCACGGCTGCCGCCACCTCGGATCCGTGACCGCCCAGGCCCTCCACGGCCACCGGGCGGCCGTCCAGCCCACCCGCCGCGGCTTCGGCCGCGGCCACGATCCCGGCGACGGTCACCTGGTCGGCCACGTTCCCGATCACCGACCGGGGGTCAATGGCGGCCAACGACCCCAAAGCTGCTCGGTCCACCCGGGTGCCCGGCTCGGGCAGAAACCGACCCGAGGTCACCAGGGGGGCGACTTCGGCGGTGAAGTCGGCCACCGCCTGGGCTCGGTCGGCATCCACGGCGTTGATCCCCGCCGAGGCCCCGCTGCGGCGCATCTCGAACGAGGCCAGGGCATAGGTCATCGACCGGGCCAGGTCTTGCGCCCCGCCGGGCAGGATCTTGCGGGCCGACCGCACCACGCCCACCGACTCGGGCGCGTCGGCCAAGTCGATCACGATGAAGGCGTCTACCGTGTCGAGTTTCACAGTGGGCAAGGCCTGCTCCCCGGTCGCATGGCCGCCAACCTCCCGACGGCTGAACGGCAACTACGTCGTTTTAGTCCGCTCAGAACGGGTCATCCCAGTCGGCCTCGTCGCCGGGGCCATCGCTGGTGGGCTCTTCTTCCTGGGAGTCCAAACCGGCCACGATCTCCTTGACCCGCACTTCGGCGGCGGTGATCCGCCCCCGACACACGCGAATGAGATCGGCGGCCCGCTCCACCTTCTCGGCCAACACGTCGATGTCGATGTCCTCGGCCTCCAACTCGCCCATGATCTGCTGGAGTTCGCTCAACGCATCGCCGTAGCCGATGTCCTGTGTGCTCATGGTGTGGTGCTCCTCATCGGTGTTCGGACACGGTGCTGTACAGCTCGCCCTCGGCCAGCGTGGTGACCAGTTCATCCCCGACGGCCAGCGACGCCGGATCGCGCACGACTCTGCCACCATGGCGGGTGATCGACCAGCCCCGGGCCATGATCGCCCGGGGGTCGAGCAGGCCGAGGCGGCCCTCGAGATTGGTCAGCTCCCCGCTGGCGGCCCGGGGTGCCCGCAACGCCCGGCCCGTCAGCACCGACTGCGTCTGTTCCAGTCGGCGCCGACCGTCGACCACGACGGCCCCGGCCCGATGACCCACCACGGCGGCCCATCCGTCCACCCGGCGGGCCTCCTGGCGGGTGCGGACTTCGGCCAGTTCACGGATCTGTCCGGCGTGATGTTGCAACCGTCGGTCGGCCCGGTGCAGGCGGCTCTCGACGGCTCGGGCGGTGACTTGGCTCACCATCGTGAGCTGATGTTGCGCCGCGCCCAGCGATCGGGCCGCCCGACCGGCAATGGCCGTCCACGTCGTCTCGGCGGCTTCCAGGTGGGCTCGGGCGGCGGCCACGATGAACGCCGCGGCGGCGGTTGGGGTCTTCTGGGCCTCGTGGGCCACATCGTCAGCAATGGTTCGGTCGATTTCGTGGCCGATACCGGTCACCACCGGGACGGGGGCCGAGGCGATGGCCCGGGCCACAATCTCGCTGTCGAAGGCCAACAGATCGGTCCGGGCTCCGCCCCCCCGGACCACGGCCATCACGTCGACTCCGGCGTGTCCCACGGCCCGGATGGCGGCGGCGATGGCATCGGGGGCGTCCACCCCCTGCACCGGGGTGTCGGCCAGCACCACCTCCCAGGCCAGTCCGCTCACCTCCAGCTCGTTGCCGAAGTCGTGGTGGGCCGCGCTGCCCTTCGAGGTGACCAGACCGATCCGCAAGGGGGCCACCGGGAAGGGCACGGCCTGGTTTCTGGTCAACAAGCCCTCGTCGCGAAGGGCCTCCAACACCCGCAGCCGCTGGGCTTCGAGGTCACCCAAGGTGAACTTGGGGTCGATCCCGGTCATCCGCAGCCGCAGCGTTCCACGGGGAGGCCAGAAGTCCAGCTCGCCCTGGATGCGGATCTTGATGCCATCCTCCAGCGCCATGTCGCCGTGGCGGCGCAGCGTCTCCTCCACCCGGGTCCGGTTGAACTTGAACAGGGCCACCGACACCGACGCCTCCGGCTGGCGGTGGGCGCCGTCGGGGTCGGGCTCCACCAAGTCGAAGTACATGTGGCCGCTGCGGGCCCGGCTCAGGTTGCGGACCTCCCCCTCCACCCACAGCTCGCCGCCGAAGGCGTCGCTCAGGGCCTGGCGGATGCCGGCGGTCAACTGGGCGACGGTGTAGGTCCTGGGCTCCGGGGCCCCGGTGGGCGCCTCGGCCGCGTCGAACGAGCTCATGTTGCGCTCGGCACCGGTGAACGCTGTTCGTTGCCCACCAGCGTGCGGTACAGCTCGGCGTACAGACCGTCGGCGGCCAGCAGCTCGTGGTGGCGGCCCGATTCCACCAACTCGCCCCGGTCCAGGACCAAGATCACGTCGGCGTTGTTCACCGTCGACAGCCGGTGGGCGATGACCACCGCGGTGCGGCCCTGCAGGGCGGTGCCCAGGGCCTGTTGCACCAGGGCCTCGTTCTCGCTGTCGAGATGGCTGGTGGCCTCGTCCAGCACCACGATGGCCGGGTCCTTCAGTAGGACCCGGGCGATGGCCAACCGCTGCTTCTCTCCGCCCGACAGCCGGTAGCCCCGTTCTCCCACCACGGTGTCGTAGCCCTCGGGCAACGAAGCGATGAGGTCGTGGATGTGGGCCGAACGGCAGGCGGCCTCCATCTCGGCGTCGCCGGCGCCCGGTCGGGCGTAACGAAGGTTGTCGGCCACCGTCTCGTGAAACAGGTGGGGATCCTGGGGTACCACCCCCACCGCCGCCCGCAGCGACTCCTGGGTGATGGCCCGCACGTCGGTGCCGTCGATCAGCACCGCTCCTTCGTCCACGTCGTACAGCCGGGTCAACAGGGCGGCCAGGGTGGTTTTCCCCGCGCCCGACGGCCCCACCAACGCCACCAACTGCCCCGGTTCGATCACCGCCGACACGTGGCGCAGGACCGGGTGGCCGGTGGGCTCCGGCGCCGCCGTACCGGTCTGCAGCGAGGCCAACCGGTCGTCGCTGGGCGGGTAGGTGAAGGTCACGTTGTCCAGCTCGATGCGCCCCCGAGGCCTGGCCAGGGCCTTGGCGTCGGGCCGGTCGTCGATGGGGTTGGGGGTGTCGAGCACCTCGAACACCCGTTCGAACGACACCAGGGCGGTCATCACGTCGACCCGGGCGTTGGTCAGGCTGGTGAGCGGGGTGTAGATCCGCACCACCATCAGCCCCATGGCCGCCAGCGTGCCCACCGTGATCGTCCCGGAGATCACCAAATGGCCGCCCACCCAGTACAACACCGCGGCTCCCACCGCCCCCACCAGGCTCAGCGCGATGAAGAAGGCCCGCCCGTAGAGCGCGCTGCGCACGCCGATGTCTCGCACCCGCCCGGCGGTGGCGCCGAACCCGTCCCGCTCCTGGTGGTGGCGGCCGAACAGCTTCACCAACAGCGCCCCCGACACGTTGAGCCGCTCGGTCATCACCGTGTTCATGGCCGCGTTGTGTTCCATCGACTCCCGAGTGAGGGCCTGCAGCTTCCGCCCCACCCGCTTGGTGGGCAGGATGAACACCGGCAGCAGGGCCAGCGCCATGAGCGTGAGTCGCCACTCCAGCAGGAACATGGCCACCAGGGTGGTGGCCAGCACGATGGAGTTGGACACCACCGACCCCAGGGTGCCGGTGAATGCCCGCTGGGCGCCGATCACGTCGTTGTTCATGCGGCTGATGAGCGATCCGGTCTGCACCCGGGTGAAGAACGCCATCGGCATTCGCTGCACGTGGTCGTACAGCCCCACCCGCAGGTCGTAGATCAGCCCCTCCCCGATGCGGGACGACCAGTAGCGCTCGATGAACGACAGGGCCGCCTCCCCGAAAGCGGCCAACACGATGATGGCGGCCAGCAGGTTCACCAGGCCCCGGTCTTGGTTGGCGATGGCGTCGTCGATGATCTGACGGAACAGCAGCGGTGGCACCAGCGACAACAACGCCCCCAGTAGCAGCACGACCACGAATCCGACGAGCATCCCCCGGTAGGGGCGTGCGAAACCGGCCACCCGGCGAATCGTCTGCCCGGCGATCTGCTTGCCTTTCACCCCGGCGGGGTCGTGGCCGATGGCACCGTGGGCGCCTCCCATTGCCTGCACTTCCAGCACGATACGCCCAACCGGTGACAATGGCCGGCATCGGATGGCCCGCCCCGAGCCCACAGGGCCCCCATGGCACCGGCCGACTGCTGGTAACCCCGCCCCAGCCGGGCCGTAGGGTGGGGGAATGCGGCCTCGAACTCGGCGGGCAGTGGCGATGGTGGTGGCGTTGTCGATGGTTCTGGCCTTGTTGATCTCGCTGTTGGCCGTGGCCGGCCGGGCCTCCGCCCATGCCGAGATGAGCCGCTCGGCCCCCCGGCCCACCCAGACGGTGGGAGGGGTGGTGGACCAGGTGGAGTTGGAGTTTCGCCGGCCCATTCGCCCGCACGAGTCCAACCAGGTGGTCTTGGTGTATCCGGACGGCTCCCGCCGACAGACGTTGGTGAGCGTGGACGGCCTGCGGGTGCGGGGGAGCTTCGTACCGCTGACCGAGCCGGGGGACTACGCCGTGGTCTGGGGGCTGGTGGACGACACCGACAACGACTGGACCACCGAGGAGTTCCCGTTCACGTTCGACCCCTCGGCTGCCGCTCCCGAATGGCTGGGGGATTCGACCGGCGGCGGAGATGGCGGGGGCTCCACCGGCGGCGGAGACGGCGGGGGCATCAGCAACACCTTGGTGATGGTGGTGATCGTGGCCGTGGCCGCGGCGCTGGCCGGTTGGCTGTTCTGGCCCCGCCGAAAGGGCAGCTTGGGGGGCAGCCGACGGCGCTGAGCCCCGGTGGTGGGTCACTCAGCGGCGGGCCGCGAAGAAGTCCCGGAGCAAAGCGACCGATTCCTCCCGGCCCACGCCGGGGACCACCTCGAAGTTGTGGTTGAGCCGGGGGTCGGCCCCCAGGTTGTACAACGTGCCGCAGGCCCCGGCCTTGGGATCCTCGGCGGCGAACACCACTCGGGCCACCCGGGCCATCACCGCGGCACCCGCACACATGGGGCACGGTTCCAGCGTGGTGACCAGCACGGCCCCATCCAGTCGGGACGTGCCCCGCACCGCGGCCGCCTCCCGGAGGGCCAGGACTTCGGCGTGGGCGGTGGGGTCGTTGGTGCTCTCCCGCTCGTTGTGGCGAGCGGCCACCACCTCCCCGTCCATGGCCACCACCGCGCCGATGGGAACCTCGCCGAGCTGGTGGGCCCGACGGGCCTGGGCGAGAGCCAGGTCCATGAGCCGCCGGTCATCGATCACCGCATCAGAATAAGGGCTGGGAAGGCACCGGCACCGCCCACTACCCTCGTACCCGGAAGGTTGCCAGAGCGGACGAATGGGGCGGCCTCGAAAGCCGTTGTGGCCTCCGGGTCACCGTGGGTTCGAATCCCACACCTTCCGCACCGCTGGGTCCGTGCCCTTGGACCGAATGATATGTTCAACATAGCATCAAATGCTATGTTGATAGTGATATGCTGACGTGCATGTCAGTGTTCATGCTGATGTCCATGCCGATGCTTGTGCCGGCGTTGCAGTGCCGATGATCTTCGAGACGCCGACACTCGGTCCTGCCGACACTCGGGTCATCGAGGAAATCGAAGACCTTCGTCGCCGCTTGTCGTCCTACGTGGTTCGAAGTCCGCGTCGCTGGGTCGGCCACCTGCGAAGGATGAGCTTGGCCCGTGCCATCCGAGGCTCAAACTGGATCGAGGGCTATCGGGCCACCCTTGATGATGTCCTCGACACCATGGAAGACGAGGAGCCGCTGGACGCATCGGCCGAAACGCGGGCGGCGTTGGAGGGCTACCGGGATGCCATGACGTTCATCCTGCGGCTGGCCGACGACGGTGCCGGGGTGGATGAATCCTTGCTGAGATCCCTGCACTTCATGATGACGAAGCACGATGCACGAGCCGATCCGGGGTCGTACCGACGGGGCGACGTCCGGGTGGAGGACGAGGACGGCACCGTCGTCTACCAAGCACCGGACGCCGAGGTCGTCACTGAATTGATGGCCGAACTCTTCGACGACATCAGCGCGCTCGACGACACCCCCACCATGGTTCGCGCCGCCATGGCCCACTTGAACCTGGTGATGATCCACCCATTTCGCGACGGCAACGGCCGGATGGCCCGGGCCCTCCAGACGCTGATCCTGGCCCGTGAGGGGATCGTGTCACCCGAGTTCTCGTCGATCGAGGAATACCTCGGTCGTAACACCGAGGCCTACTACGCCATTCTTTCCGAGGTCGGTCAAGGCCGCTGGGCACCCCAGAACTCCGCCCGGCCCTGGATTCAGTTCGTTCTCACTGCTCACTACCGACAGGCTTGGATCGTGGAACGGCGAATCCACGAGACAGAGCGTCTCTACGACGCCATCGAGCAACTGGTGGCTCGCTCCGACCTTCCGGCCCGGTCAGTCGGCGTTCTCGCCGATGCGGCCCGGGGCCGGAGAATTCGCCGATCCAACTACCTGAAGCTGGTGGAGATGACGACCGGAGACGCCATCTCCGATCTCACGGCCACCCGTGATCTGAAGGCGCTCGTAGATTCGGGCGTGCTCGAGCCCAGGAGTGCGGGGCGGGGCCGCTCCTACTTCGGCACGTACGACCTTCGAGAGCTGTGGGCCGACATTCTGGACAGCCGACCACCCCCTGCCGAAAATGACCCCTACCTCCCTCAGCCGCATCGTGGTGAGTAGGTAGGCTGGGGAGGACGAAGGGAGCGAGCAATGGCTGAAGACGAGACCACCGTCGATTCGACGGACACGGAGTCGGAGGAAACCGTCGATGTCGACGGCGACGGCGAGACGGCCGAAGCAGGCGGCGACAAAGGGGGCGGTTCGGGGATGATGGGGGGTCTCCGGATTCCCTCCCCCGGTCGACTGCTGGTCGGGCTCGGCGGCGCGGTCATGGCCTTGTCCGCCCTGTTCAGTTGGGTGGAGGTGGGCCCCGACGCCTTCCCCAACTTGTCCGGCATCGGATTTACCACTGTTGGCGTCGGCTTGGCCGTTTTCCTTGTCGGTCTGACACTTCTAATGGGGTGTAAGTCTGCGGCTGTCAACCTGGGTTTGGCCCTTGGCGCCTTTGCCATCGCCTTGATCTACATCGTGTTGGTCGAGACCGACTCCGACCTGCTCGCTTTGGGCGCCTGGTTGGGCCTGGTGGGCACGTCAGTGGCGGTGCTGGGGGCACTGCTGCGGATGGGAGACTCACAGGAAGAAGCAGCGCTGCAGGTGCGTCCGCCAGCCGTACTGATTGGTGCGGCCTTGGCGGTGGTCGCCTCCTTTTGGTTGGACTGGGTGGTGGGACCCATCTTTTGGGTGAGGATCAATGATCCCGACTCATTCGATTACTTTGACATGTTGAACGGCTTGGATCTGGACGTGTTGTTCGGTTTTCCCGTACTCATCCTGGGGGGGATCGCCCTGGTTAGCTTGGTCGAACTCTTATCGGTTCCACAAGCGGTGCTTCAAGGCCGTCGGCAGGTGTTCATCAAGACTGCCCAGATATGCGGTGTGGCCATCACGGTGATCGCCGGGGCGAACGTGTTGGGCAATGTGGTGGGGCAAGTCGACAGCTTTGGATCCGGACCGTTGGTTGCCCTGATCGGGGGGCTTCTGATCGTCGGTTCGGTTCGCAAGGTGGAGGCGCCGGAGGAGGTGGCGCCAAACCAGTAGTGGCCCCCGCCCCCGGTTGGGTACACTCACCAGCAGCCCGCGCTTGTAGCTCAGTTGGATTAGAGCGTCTGACTACGGATCAGAAGGCCGGGGGTTCGAGTCCCTCCAAGCGCGCCATGCCTCCAACTCGGTCCGGAGCGCCCGGATCGGCCCACCTGAGGTGTTCGCCAGCATGACTGCCTTGCCTCAACCTGCAAGCCAGGTGTCGCCGGGCCATGCCGTGGTCACCTCCCGGCAGGGGTTCGACCTCGATGACCTGCGCTCGTTGGTGGAGGCCGAGGTCTGCTTGGGCGACTATCCGTGGGCCCACGCCGTGGCCGACCGGGCGCTCGTCTATCGCACCCAGGACTTGCGCCCCCACCTCGGCGATCCTCACCACGTGGCCGCCATCCGCAACGAGATGGCCCGGGCGTTGGGCGAGGGCCCGGGGGTGATCGTGATCACCGGGGCCATCGACCCGGGGGTGGTCGACCGGGCCACCGAGGTGTTCGAGCGGATCATCGCCGCGGAGCACGAGGCGGGCACCGGCGGCGGTGACCACTACGCCGAACCGGGGGCCAATGATCGGTTGTGGAACGCGCTGGAGAAGCTGGCGGTGGCCGACCCCGAGACCTTCGTGGACTACCACGGCTGCGACATGATCGACCTGGCCGCCCTGGCCTGGCTCGGTCCCGGCTACCAGATCACCGCTCAGGTGAACGCCATCAATCCGGGCGGTGCGGCCCAGTCGCCCCACCGGGACTACCACGTGGGGTTCATGACCGACGACGTGGCCGAGCAGTATCCCCTCCACGTCCACCGCCTGTCGCCGCTGCTGACCCTGCAGGGGGGCGTGGCCCACTGCCACATGCCGCCGGAGACCGGGGCCACCATGTTGTTGCCCCACTCCCAGAAGTACGAGCTGGGCTATCTGGCGTGGAGACGCCCGGAGCTGATCCACTACTTCGCCGAGCACCACGTGCAGATCACCCTGGAAAAGGGTGACCTGTTGTTCTTCAGCCCGGCGGTGTTCCACGCCGGGGGCCACAACCGCACCGGCGACGTGCGGCGGGTGGCCAACTTGTTGCAGATCTCCTCGGCCATGGGCCGGGCCACCGAGGCAGTGGATCGGGAGCGCATCGTGAACGCCATCTACCCCGCCCTCCTGCGCCGCCAACAAGAGGGCCTCGATCCCGCCCGTATCGAGTGCGTGGTGGTTGCCTCCGCGGAGGGCTACGCCTTTCCCACCAACCTCGACCGTGACGTCCCCATCGGCGGTCTCACCCCGCCCTCCCAACAGGACCTCCTGCGACAAGCCCTCGCCGCCAACACGCCCCCCGAAGAACTCGCCCGCCAACTCACCGCCCACCACCACCGCCGCACCACCCACTAGCCGCCCCAGGTCCCGGTGGCCCCCATCGAGCCGGCCTGGGCAAAGTCAGCCGGCGATGGCTTGGGCTATGGAGAGGTCGACTCGGCGGCGTTTGCGGTCCACGGCCAGTACCTTGACCCACACTTCCTCGCCGGGCAGCACTACCTCTTCAGGGTGGTACACCCGGTACTCGGCCATCTCGGTGATGTGGACCAGGCCCTCGATGTCGTCGTTGACGGCCACGAAGGCGCCGAAGTCCACCAACCGGGTGACCCGGCCCGATACCAGTTCGCCCACCTCAAGCTGGGTGATGGGGTCGGGGGTCAGCTTCATGGTGAGATTCACCCGCTGCTTGGGCACCTGCACCGACTTGACCCGCACCTGGACCTCGTCGCCCACGCTCACCACTTCTTGGGGGTGCTGCACCCGCTTCCAGGACAACTCGGTGACGTGGACCAGGCCCCGCACCCCGTTGATGTCCACGAAGGCGCCGAAGTCCTGCAGGTCGACCACCCGACCGGTGTGCTCGTCACCCGCCGACATGGTGGCCAGAAACTCCTTGGCCGCCTTTCGCTGCTCCGACCGGATCACCGCCTTGCGGGACAGCACCAGCCGCCCCGACACCTGGTCGGCCTCCACCACCTTGCACTGCACCTCTCGCCCGACCAGGGCCTGCAGGTTCTCCACCGGGGCCACGTCGATGAGCGACGAGGGAATGAAACCCCGGACGCCCACATCGCACGACAACCCGCCCTTCACCACCGCGGTGATGGTGCCGGTGACCGGCTCGTTGGCCGCCGACGCTCGGGCGATGGCCACCCAGGCGATCTGTTGCTGAGCCCACAACCGGGACAGCACGATCCGCCCCTTGTGGTCCTGTCGAACCAGCACGGCGGCGTTGACCACCTCGCCGAGCACACATTCCCGCGTCAGGTCGGCGGCCGGGTCGTCACCCCAGTAGCGCTGGCTGATGACCCCGATGCGACCGCCCCCCAGGTCGAGCTCCACCTCGTGGGTGGCCTTGGACTTGACCGACCCCGACACGATGGTGCCCCCGGCCAGCCCGTCCACGGTGGACGGGGCCGGATCACCCGGAGGCGCCTCCGGCTTGGCGACTGCGATTGCTTGGGGTTCCGGCTCGGCTACCGGGGCCGTTTCGTCAACGGCCTCCGCGATTGCTTCGGGTTCGGTGGCAGCGGGTTCCACTTCAGCCTCTTGAACCGTTGCCTCGGGTTCCGACTCAGGTTCCAAGGGGGGTTCCACCTCAGACATAGAGTCCTCCACCCTAATGGACCTCAGGGGGGAACCGATAGGGCAATGGGTGGTCAGGCGCCGGCCAGCCGGGCCACCACCGGGGCCATTTCCTCCATGGCCTCGGCGGGCAGGCCGATGTAGCTGATGCCCAATTCCTCTCGCTGGGCGATCAGCTTGTCCACCACCACGCTCTCGGTGCCGATCAGGCTGTGCGGCGAGGCCAGCGCCTGGTCGACGTTCAGGCCCAACGCCGGGGCCAGCGCGTCGGCCAGGCCGGCGGCGTCGTCGGTGATCGAGGCCACGTGGACCCGTGTGTGCAGCTCCAGCCCGGCGAATCGCTCCCCCGCCTCCTGGCGAATCCAGTCGATCTTGGCGGCGGTGGCCGACACGGTGGCCGATGGGCCCACCCGCTCGTCGATCACCCCGGCCACCATGCTGGGGTTGATGCCCACGATGTCGGCGGTTCGGGCGGCCAGCCGCAGCACCCGTTCGGCGCCCCCGGCCACCAGCAGGGGCGGACCCCCCGGCCGCACCGGCTGCGGCAGGCCCGCCAAGCCGTCAATGGTGTAGTGCCGCCCGGAAAACGTCACCGTCTCACCGGCCAGCAGCCCCTTGATGATGGCCACCGCTTCGCCCAGCCGCTCGATCCGCCGCCCGGGCCGGTCCATGGGGATGCCGGTGAGCTCGTAGTCGCGGGTCTGCCATCCGGCCCCGATGCCCAGCTCGAAGCGGCCCTCGGACAACACATCCAAAGTGGCGGCCTCCTTGGCCACCGCCGCCGGGTGGCGAAAGTCGTTGCCCAACACCAGGGTGCCCACCCGAAGCGAGCTGGTGGCCTCCGCGGCCACGGCCAGCGCCACCAGGGGGGCTGATCCCTGCTCGAAGTGGTCGGGCACACACAAGGTGTCGTAGCCCAACCCCTCGGCCCGGCGGGCCAGCTCCCGCCAGCCCCGGGCGTCCATCGACCCGTGCGCCTGCACCCCGAATCGAAACGCCCGCATGCCGCCGCACCCTACCGGCTGCCCGAGAAGCACCGTCGGTCGCAAACGAATCCCCCAGGGGCCCGTCCCCTGACCGGTCGAACCGGTCGGTAGTGTGACCTCGATGTCGTCCGCAACGCTCACCGAGGGGCTGAACCCGGCCCAAATCGATGCGGTCACCCATCGGGGTGGCCCCATCTTGGTGGTCGCCGGGGCGGGGTCGGGCAAGACCCGAGTGCTCACCCATCGAATCGCCTACCTCATCGACCACTGCGGCGTCTCCCCGTTCGCGGTGCTGGCCATCACCTTCACCAACAAGGCCGCCCAGGAGATGAAGCACCGGGTGGGGGCCCTGGTCGGACCGGTGGCCGACAAGATGTGGGTGAGCACCTTCCACTCGGCCTGCGCCCGCATCCTGCGCTACGAGGCCGAGGCCATCGACTACCCCTCCACCTTCACCATCTACGACCAAGCCGACGCCGTGCGCCTCACCGGCTACATCTGCCGGGACTTCAACCTCGACCCCAAGCGGATGCCGCCCCGGTCGGTGCACGCGGCCATCAGCGCGGCCAAGAACGAGATGCTCGGGGTGGCCCAGTACAAGGACGCCGCCGCCAACGTCTTCGAGCGCCGCATCGGCGACATCTACGAGGAGTATCAGGCCCGCCTCCGCCGGGCCGGGGCCATGGACTTCGACGATCTGCTGGGCGCCACCGTGGAGCTGTTCCGCCAGGAGCCCGCGGTGCTGGACCGCTACCGCCGCCGTTTCGAGCACGTGCTGGTGGACGAGTACCAAGACACCAACCGGGTGCAGAACGAGCTGGTGCTGATGCTGGGCCACGAGCACCGCAACGTGTTCGTGGTGGGCGACGCCGACCAGTCGGTCTACCGCTTCCGGGGGGCCGACATCCGCAACATCAACGACTTCGAGCGAGCCTTCGAGGACGTCACCGTGGTGCTGTTGGAGCAGAACTACCGCTCCACCCAGCGCATCTTGAGCGCGGCCAACGCGGTGATCACCAACAACCTGGGTCGAAAGCCCAAGAACCTGTGGACCGAGCGATCCTCCGGGGAGCCGGTGGTGCGCTACTGCGCCGCCGACGAGTACGAGGAGGCCCGCTGGGTGGTGAGCGAGGCCTACCGGCTCCACGACGACGAGCAGCACCGCTGGGACGAGATAGCCGTCTTCTACCGCACCAACGCCCAGAGCCGGGTGGTGGAAGAGGTGCTGGTGGAAGCGGGCATTCCCTACCAGCTCATCGGTGGCACCCGGTTCTACGACCGCCGGGAGGTCAAGGACGCCCTGGCCTACCTGCGGGTGACGGTCAACCCCAGCGACACCGTGAGCCTGCGGCGGGCGTTGAACACCCCCAAGCGGGGGGTGGGCGACGGGTCGGTGGCCAAGCTGGAGTCCTGGGCCGACGCCCACGGCCTGGGCCTGATGGACGCCCTGCGGCAGGCCGCCGACGCGGGGGTGAGCGGTCGGGCGTTGGCCGGGGTCCGGAGCTTCCTGGCGGTGATCGACGGCGCCCGCGACCTGTTGGACGGGGGACCGGCGCTGGTCCTGGAGCACATCTTGGACACCAGCGGTTACGTGACCCAGCTCGAGGCCGAGGCCACCGGCGAGACCGAGGTGAGCGTGCAGGCCCAGGGGCGGTTGGAGAACCTCGACGAGCTGATCACGGTGGCCGCCGAGACCGACGACGTGGGTGACTTCCTGGAGCTGATCAGCCTGGTGTCCGACACCGACGACCTGGCCGACGACTCCATGTTGACGCTGATGACCCTGCACTCGGCCAAGGGCCTGGAGTATCCGGTGGTGTTCCTGGTGGGCATGGAGGACGGGGTGTTCCCCCACTTCCGGTCACTCACCGAGCCCGCCGAACTGGAGGAGGAGCGCCGCCTGGCCTACGTGGGCATCACCCGGGCCCAGCAGCGGCTGTACCTGACCCACGCCTGGCGGCGGCAGATCTTCGGCAACACCCAGTACAACCCGCCGTCGCGCTTTTTGGACGAGATCCCCGACGAGTTGGTCGACGACCGCAGCAACGGTCGGAACCGGTCGTCCGACCCCTACCCCCGCCGGACCGACACCCGCCGGACCACGGTCGGCGGCGACGGCCTCTTCGCCGGACGGGAACGAATGGTCGAGGCCGCCCGGATGCCCCGAACCCCGGTGGAGGCCGACCCCGACCCGGAGCGGGTGGTGGTGGGCGACGACGTGAGCCACGCCACCTTCGGCGAGGGCGTGGTGACCGACGTGAAGGGGGCGGGGGCCGACGCCGAGATCACCGTCAACTTCGCCACCGCCGGGACCAGGGTCCTGCTCGCCTCCTTCGCCCGCCTCACCAAGGTGCAACAGCAGTACCGCTAGGGGTCCTCGGGGGCGTCGTTGGCGTTGACGTCGACGATGAGGTTGCCGTTGTCGTCCACCCACACCCCGTACTGGGTCAGACCGTCGCCGGTGGCCGAATACACCAGTGTGGGGTCGCACGTGTCCACGAACAGCCGCCGCTCGGCGTCCCATTCGATCACGCAGTCTCCCTCGGATCCGGGCGACCGCACATCGAAGGCGAACCATCCCTCCTCGGGGTCGGACCCGATGTGCTGGGTCCAGATGGTGCGATTCCGGCTCAGCGACGCCCACGTCACCGGCCCTTCGTCGGCGATGGTGGCGGCCAGCACCTCGGCGTTGCCCGCGTTGAAGTCGTCGTCGCCCAGCTTCACCTCGATGCGGTCTTTGCCGGCCAGCCACACCACCGCGAAGACCAGCCCGATCCCCAAGCCGACGCTGATCACGGTGTAGGCCACAGCCCGCGCCGAGGTGATGCGGGGACCTGATGAAACGGGCACGGTGTCGGCTTCCGGTTGCTCCTGGTGGTGTGTCTAGTATCGCACCCAGCGTCGGAGGAACGATTCATCGCCCCGCCGCCGCGCCATGGTCGACTCGCTGCATTGGGGCCACAGTGGACTTATTCGAGTATCAGGGAAAGCAGTTCTTCGCGTCGTACGGCCTGCCGGTGTCCGCCGGTGAGGCGGTGACCACGGTGGACGACGCGGTGGCGGCCGCCGAGCGGTTGGGCCCGCCGGTGATGGTGAAGGCCCAGGTCCACACCGGGGGCCGGGGCAAGGCCGGAGGGGTGAAATTCGCCGCCGACATCGACGCCGTGCGCACCCACGCCGGCAACATCTTGGGGTTGGACATCCGGGGCCACGTGGTGGCCAACCTGTGGATCGAGAAGGCATCCGACATCGCCGAGGAGTACTACGCCAGCTTCACCCTCGACCGGTCGGCCAAGAAGCACCTGGGGATGCTCTCGGCCCAAGGGGGGGTGGAGATCGAGGCGGTGGCCGAGGAGGACCCGGAGGCCATCGCCAAGATCTGGGTCGACCCGGTGGACGGGCTCACCGAGTCCGAGTGCCGCCGATGGGTGCTGGCCGCCAACCTCAACCCCGAGGTCACCGACCAGGCGGTGGAGCTGCTGTGTACCCTGTACCGGGCCTACACCGAAGGCGACGCCGACCTGGTGGAGATCAACCCGCTGATCGTCACCCCCGACGGCCGGGTGCATGTGCTGGACGCCAAGGTGACCCTCGACGGCAACGCCGGCTTCCGCCACGACCTGGCCCCTTACGACGCCACCCAGCCCCGCGACGAGCGGGAGGCCGCCGCCCACGCCAAGGGCCTGCAGTACGTGGGCCTGGAGGGCACCGTGGGGGTGATCGCCAACGGGGCCGGATTGGCCATGAGCACGGTGGACGTGGTGAACCAAGTGGGGGGCAGCCCGGCCAACTTCCTGGACATCGGCGGCGGGGCCAACGCCGACGTGATGGCCGGGGCGCTGGAGGTCATCAACAACGACCCCGCCGTGAAGTCCATCTTCATCAACATCTTCGGGGGCATCACCCGGGGCGAGGAGGTGGCCAACGGCATCATCGAGGCCCGCCAACGAGTGGACATCGGCTCGCCCATGGTCATCCGCCTCGACGGCACCAACGCCGACGAGGGCCGGGCCCTGTTGGAACCCCACCTGAGCGACCGGCTGATGATGGCCGCCACCATGCTGGACGCGGCCCGAACGGCGGTCGCCCTCGCCGAAGGGACGGGATCGTGAGCATCTTCATCGACGAGAACACCAAGGTGGTCTACCAGGGGCTCACCGGCAGCCAGGGCCGCTACTACGGCCTGTTGAACCGGGATTACGGCACCCAGGTGGTGGCGGGCACCAACCCGAAGAAGGCGGGGACCGACGTGGACGGCGTGCCCATTTTCGCCACGGTGGCCGACGCGGTGGACGCCACCGGCGCCAACGTCTCGTGCGTGTTCATCCCCGCCGCCGGGGTGCGCAAAGCCGTGCTGGAGGCCGCCGAGGGCGGGGTGGAGCTGATCGTGGTGATCACCGAGGGCGTGCCCATGCACGACGAGGCCTACTTCTTCAACAAGCTCAAGAACGAGTACCCGGGCGTGCGGCTGTTGGGCCCCAACTGCCCCGGCCTCATCAGCCCCGGCAAGGCCAACATCGGCATCACCGCGGGCCACATCGCCAAAGAGGGCGGCCCGGTGGGCATCGTCAGCCGCTCCGGCACCCTCACCTACCAGGCGCTCTACGAGCTGAAGCAAAAGGACATCGGCTGCACCACCTGCGTGGGCATCGGGGGCGACCCGGTGCCTGGCACCTCGTTCATCGACTGCCTGGCCGCCTTCGAGGACGACCCGGAGACCGCCGCGGTGATGATGATCGGCGAGATCGGGGGCTCGGCCGAGGAGGAAGCCGCCGAGTTCATCGCCTCCCACATGTCCAAGCCGGTGGTGGCCTACATCGCCGGGCTCACCGCCCCGCCGGGCAAGAAGATGGGCCACGCGGGCGCCATCGTGTCGGGGGGCAAGGGCACCGCCCAGGCCAAGATGGAGGCCTTGGCCGCCGCCGGCGCCCGCATCGGCCAGAGCCCCAGCGAGGCCGGCGACCTCATGGCCGAGGTGGTGGCCGGCCTCTGATCCGCACCGTCGCCCGCCGGGCTCCGAGGTGCCACCCGCCGAGCGGTGGGGCTGATACGTTTCCGGCAATGCGACTGGCGGTGCTGGCGTCGGGCAGCGGCACGATCCTCAACGCCATGGCCCAGGCCCGACTGCCCCTCTCGTTGGTGGTGGTGGATCGTCCGTGCGGCGCCCAGGAAGTGGCCGCCGGCCACGGGCTGGACTGCGAACTGGTCGAGCGCACCAGCTTCGGCCCCGACTTCGACCGCACCGACTACACCCGACGCCTCACCCGTCGCCTGACGGAGGCGGGCGTGGACGTGGTGGCCATGGCCGGTTTCGGCACCGTGCTGGAGCAGCCGATCCACGACGTCTTCGGGGGCCGAATCCTGAACACCCACCCGTCGCTGCTGCCCGCTTTTCCCGGCTGGCACGCGGTGGCCGACGCTTTGGCCTACGGGGTCAAGGTCACCGGCTGCACCGTCCACGTGGCCACCCTGGAGGTGGACGCCGGGCCCATCCTGGCCCAGGAGGCGGTGACGGTGCGCCCCGACGACACGGAGGACTCGCTCCACGAGCGCATCAAGGCGGTGGAGCGCACCCTGTACGTGGAGACCCTGCAGGAGATCGTCGACCGGGGACACGTGGCATGAGCGACCGCACGAGCCTCGGGGGCTCCACCGGCAACCGCAGGGCGCTGGTGTCGGTGTCCGACAAGACCGGGGTGGTGGCGTTGGCCGAGCGATTGGTGGCCCTGGGGTGGGAGATCGTCTCCAGCGGGGGTACGGCCGCCACCCTGGCCGCCGCCGGTGTGCCCGTCACCCCGGTGGAGCAGGTGACCGGCGCACCCGAGATGCTGGGCGGGCGGGTCAAGACCATTCACCCCCTGATCCACGGCGCCCTCCTGGCCGACCTGTCCAACCCCGATCACCTGAGCGACGTGGCCGACCGGGGCATCGTCCCCATCGATCTGGTGGTGGCCAACCTGTATCCGTTTCGCTCCGATCCCTCGGTGGAGCTCATCGACATCGGCGGCCCGGCCATGGTGCGGGCCGCGGCCAAGAACCACCAGCGGGTGGGAGTGGTGGTGCGCCCCGACGACTACGAGGGCGTGCTGGACGAACTGGAAGCCGACGGCAGGCTGTCGGAGGCCACCCGGCGGCGGTTGGCCCGGACGGCCTTCGCCCACACCCGCGACTACGACGCCGCCATCGTCGACTGGCTCGACGCCGCCGAGGCTGCGGCCGCCGGTCGGCCCGGCGAACCCGAAGCCGCCGAGTCGCCGGACGGCGCACCCCCCGCACTCCCGCCCACCCTGTCGCTCACCCTGGAGCGCCAGGAGGTGCTGCGCTACGGCGAGAACCCCCACCAGGCCGGGGCCCGCTACCGCATCGGCGGGCAACCCACCTGGTGGGACCAGGCCCACCAGCTCCAGGGCAAGGCCATGTCGTACCTCAACGTGTTCGACGCCGACGCCGCCTGGCGGCTGGTGTGGTCGCTCGGCGATCAGCCCGCGGCGGTGGTGGTCAAGCACGCCAATCCCTGCGGCGTGGCCGTCGCCCCCGACATCGCCGAGGCCTACCGCCGGGCCCACCGCTGCGACCCGGTGTCGGCCTTCGGGGGGATCGTGGCCCTCAACCGACCGGTCACCACCGCGGTGGCCGAGGCCCTGGCCGACGTGTTCACCGAGGTGCTCATCGCCCCCGACTACCACCTCGACGCCACCGCTCTGCTGAGCGCCAAGAAGAACCTGCGGGTGCTCCGGGCCCCACCGCCGGAGGCCGACGAGGTGGCCATCCGCACCCTGGGCAACGCCGCATTGGTGCAGACCGCCGACCCGGTGGCCGTGGACCGCTCCTCGTGGCGGGTGGTGACAAGGCGCACCCCCACCGACGGTCAATGGGACGACCTGGAGCTGGCCTGGCGGGTGGCCGCCCGGGTCAGCTCCAACTGCATCGTTCTGGTCAAGGACCTCCAGGCGGTGGGCATCGGCGCCGGTCAGCAGAACCGTCGCGACGCCGGCCGACTGGCCGCCGAGAAGGCCGCCGGACGGGCCGAGGGCGGGGCCTGTGCCAGCGACGCCTTCTTCCCGTTCCGCGACGGCCTGGACGCCGCCGCCGAGGCCGGGTGCGCGGCGGTGATCCAGCCCGGTGGCTCGGTGCGCGACCAAGAGGTGATCGACGCCGCCGACGAACACCACCTGGCCATGGTGTTCACCGGCCAACGCCACTTCCGCCACTGATCCATCGCCGGGGGCGGTGGCGCGGGCCTCGGCCCGGCCCCGGTCCCCTCAGAGGTCGAGCAGCTCGGCGATTCGGATCGACGCCTCGGATCGGTTGAGGGTGTAGAGGTGGATGCCGGGGGCGCCCGCGGCCAGCAGGTCTCGGGCCAACTCGGCGGCCGCGTCGGCTGCGGCGGCCACCCGGTCGTCGCCCGCCAAGGCATCCAGCCGGTCGAACAGGGCCTCGGGCACGGTTGTGCCGTTCATGGCGGCGTAGCGGCGCACGCTGCGGGGCCAGATCACCGGCATCACCCCCGGGATCACCGGCTGGTGGCACCCCAGGTCGGCCAGCTCGTTGCCCAGACGGGTGTAGTCCTCGGCATCGAAGAAGAACTGGGTGACGGCGAAATCGGCGGCCCCCAACTTGGCGGCCAGGTGCCGCCGGTCGGAGGCCCGGTCGGCGGAACGGGGGTGTACCTCGGGGTGGGCGGCCACCCCCACGCTGAAGCCCGCCGGGTGATCCCGCACCACCTGCACCAGTTCGGCGGCGTAACGGAAGTCGCCGCTGATGGCCGAACCGTCGGGCGGATCGCCGGCCAGGGCCAAGATGTTGCCCACCCCCAGGGCGGCGTAGTCGTCCAGCAGGGCGGCGATGTCCGAACGGGTGTGGCCCACACAGGTCACATGGGCCATCACCGGCACCGGCCGCCCGCCGCAGATCTCGGCCACGATGCTGCGGGTCCGGTCGTGCCCGTCGCCCCCCACCCCGCATGTCACCGACACGAACGACGGGGCCAGTACCCCCAGTTCATCCAGCGTCTGCTGCAGACGCCGGTCGGCATCATCGTCGGCGGGAGGGAAGAACTCGAACGACAGTGTGGGCGTCCCTCGGGGCCGGGCACCCGGCCGGTGGGCACCGAGAAGGTCGACAATGCGGGCCATCGACCCCCAGCGTAGGAATCCCACCCCCGCCAACTGCCCTCATTTGGTCCGGCCCACCCGCTCGTCCCCCAACTTGTGGGTCAGAAGGCTTGGCTTCGTCGGGGGCAAAAGGCCGTCGGTATGCTCGCCCGACATGGGCGACAAAATCACCATCGGCGCGGACGGAAATCTCAACGTCTCCGACAATCCCGTCATCCCCTTCATCGAGGGCGACGGAACCGGCGTGGACATCTGGCCGGCGGCCAAGACGGTGCTGGACGCCGCCGCCGCCAAGCACGGGCGCACCATCGAATGGATCGAGGTGCTGGCCGGGGAGAAGGCCTTCAACGAGACCGGCGACTGGCTGCCGCAGGACACCATCGAGAAGTTCACCGAGTATCTCATCGGCATCAAGGGCCCGCTGACCACCCCGGTGGGGGGCGGTTTCCGCAGCCTCAACGTGTCCATCCGCCAGATCATGGACCTGTACGTGTGCCTGCGCCCGGTCCGCTGGTTCACCAACGTGCCCTCCCCGGTGAAGAACCCCGAACTGGTGGACATGGTGATCTTCCGGGAGAACACCGAGGACATCTACGCCGGGCTCGAAGTGGAGGCCATGACCCCCGAGGCGGCCAAACTGCGTGAGCTGCTGCACGACGCCATGGGCTGGAACATCGCCGAGGACGCCGGTATCGGCGTCAAGCCGGTGTCCAAGACGGGCTCGCAACGCCTGCAGCGGGCCGCGCTGAACTACGCCGTCAAGCGGGGCCGCAAGGGGGTCCACTGGGTCCACAAGGGGAACATCATGAAGTTCACCGAGGGGGCGTTCCGCCAATGGGGCTACGAGCTGGTCCGGGAGGAGTTCTCCGACGTGGCCGTGGGCTGGGACGACTGCGGGGGTGACGCCGGCGACAAGATCCTGGTGCAGGACGCCATCGCCGACATCGCCCTCCAACAGGTGCTCACCCGACCGGCCGAGTTCGACGTGATCGCCACCATGAACCTCAACGGCGACTACCTCTCCGACGCCTTGGCTGCCCAGGTCGGGGGGATCGGCATCGCGCCGGGGGCCAACATCAACTACGTGACCGGCCACGGGGTGTTCGAGGCCACCCACGGCACCGCCCCCAAGTACGCCGGGCAGGACAAGGTGAACCCGTCGTCGGTGCTGTTGTCGGGCGTGCTGATGTTCGAGCACCTGGGCTGGGACGAGGCCGCCAACGACATCATCAACGCGGTGGAGGCCACCATCGGCGACAAGGTCGTCACCTATGACTTCGCCCGCCTCATGGACGGGGCCACCGAGGTCAAGTGCTCGGAATTCGCCTCGGCCATCGTGGACCGGCTCTGATCGCCGATCCCCACCCGTTTCCTCCGTCGACCTCAGCTTCCCCAAAGGAGATCAGCCGGTGAGCGAGCCCAAACGAGTGGCGGTGACCGGTGCGGCCGGCCAGATCGGCTACAGCCTGTTGTTCCGTATTGCCAGCGGGCAGATGCTCGGCCCCGACCAGCCGGTGGTGCTCCAGTTGCTGGAGATTCCCCCGGCCATGGACGCCCTGGCCGGGGTGGTCATGGAGCTGGACGACTGCGCCTTCCCGTTGCTGGCCGGCACCGTGGCCACCGACAACGCCAACCAGGCCTTCGACGGGGTGGACTACGCCCTGCTGGTGGGGTCGCGGCCCCGGGGCCCGGGCATGGAACGCCGGGACCTGCTGGAGGCCAACGGCGCCATCTTCACCGCCCAGGGCCGGGCGCTGGCCGCCGGGGCGGGCGACGACGTGCGGGTGCTGGTGGTGGGCAACCCGGCCAACACCAACTGCCTCATCGCCATGAACAACGCCGACGGCATACCCGCTGAGCGGTTCACTGCCATGACCCGCCTCGACCACAACCGGGCGGTGGCGCAGCTCGCCGCCAAGCTGGGGACCCCGGTGGGCGACGTGTGCCGCATGACCATCTGGGGCAACCACTCGGCCACCCAGTATCCCGACCTGTTCAATTGCCGGGTGGGCGACCGCTCGGCCGCCGAGGCGGTGGGCGATGAGGCGTGGATCGCCGATGCCTTCATTCCCGCGGTCCAACAGCGGGGGGCGGCCATCATCGAGGCCCGGGGGCTGTCCAGCGCAGCCTCGGCGGCCAACGCGGCCATCGACCACGTGTACGACTGGGTCCACGGCACGTCGCCGGGCGACTGGGTGAGCATGGCGGTGCCCTCCGACGGGGCCTACGGCGTGCCCGAGGGGCTGATCTCGTCGTTCCCCTGCACCTCCGACGCGGGCCGGTGGTCCATTGTCGAGGGGTTGGCGCTGAACGAGTTCTCCCGCTCCCGCCTGGACGCCACGGTGGCGGAGCTGGAGGAAGAACGCACCACGGTGGCCGAGCTGGGTCTGATCTGACGGATCGGGACGGGCCGTTTGCTCCTTGGCCGCGTCGGCCGATGCACCCCACAGCCTGATCTGACGGGCTAGGGCGTCGGGGGGCTGGCCGGGCCGGTCTCCGCCGCCTATCATCGGCCCCGGCGCGAAGGCGAAGTCCGGTTGGAATCCGGCACTGCCCCGCAACGGTGAACCGGCATCAACCCCGATGGCCGGTGAGTCCGGTCGAGCTTTGCGCCGAAACGAGCCACAAGCCCCGAGGGTAGGGTTGGCTCGAGGGCAGGTTCCTGCCGGTCGAGCTTCCGTTCCTCGATCGACAGGAGGCGATGATGCCCCCCTTCCGAAGCCGATACGTCGCCGCCGTCCTGTTGGCGCTCTCCCTGGTCTGGGCGGGTTGCGGCAACGACGACGACACCGCCGAGCCTGCCGGCGTTGAGGAAACGGCCACGGCCGAGCCCGCCGGTGCCAACCAGACGGCCCCGTCCGACGCCGCCGAGCCCGATTCGTCGCCCGCTCCCGTGCCGACCGCTGTGCCCGACCGCCCGCAGCGGATCGTGTCGCTGTCGCCCATGGCCACCGAGATCCTGTTCGCCATCGGCGCGGGCGATCAGGTGGTGGCCGTGGACGAGTTCTCCAACTACCCCCCGGAGGCCCCCCTCACCGATTTGTCCGGTTGGGATCCCAACGTGGAGGCCGTGCTGTCCTACGAGCCCGACCTGGTGGTGATGGTCAACGACGCCAACGACCTGAAGGCCGGGTTGGCCGCGGTGGATGTGCCGGTGATGCTCAGCCCGGCCCCGGCGGAGTTCGCCAGCGGGTACGCCGCCATCATCGACCTGGGCTACGCCGTCGGCCGCCTGGACGAGGCCCTGGAACTGGTCAGGCAACTGGAGACGGAGATCGGCGCCGCTCTGGCCGCCGCCCCCGAGGCGCCGGTGCGGGTGTACCACGAGTTGGACGACCAGTATTACTCGGTCAGCTCCGGCGGCTTCATCGGCGCGGTCTACGCAGCCTTGGGGGCGATCAACATTGCCGACGAGGCCGACGCCGACGGTTTCGGCTACCCCCAGCTCACCGAGGAGTACATCGTGGCCGCCGACCCGGAGTTGATCGTGATCACCGATCTGGTGGGCTACACCGCCGCCGACGTGGCCGCCCGGCCCGGCTGGGGTGATGTGGCCGCCGTGCGCAACGGCAACATCGTGATGGTCAACGCCGACACCGCATCCCGCTGGGGACCGCGGTTGCCCCGGTTCATCGGCGAGGTGGCCGACGCTCTGCAGGCCGTGGCCGAGCCGGATTCCTAGCCGCGGCCATGGCCGACACCACGCTCCCCGCCACCGTCCTCCCGGAGGACGCCGCCCATCGGGCGGTACGGCAGGCCTACGGGCTGTCGGTGCCGGCCACGGTGGTGGGGGTGGCCGTGTTGGTGGGGGTCGGGCTGTTCAGCGCCACCAGCGGGGCCGCCGGGCTTCCGGTGGGAGGCGTGCTCGTCGCCCTGGTCGACTGGGTACCCCTGCTCGGCCTGGAGTCGTCGCTGTCGGCCACCCAGCACGACATCCTCTTCCAGATTCGCCTTCCCCGCCTCGCCCTCGGCCTGCTGGTGGGCGGCTCGCTCGGGTTGGCGGGCGCCACCTACCAGGGGGTGTTCCGCAACCCCCTGGCCGACCCCTACCTGCTGGGCGTGTCGGCGGGCGCGGGGTTCGGGGCGGTGCTGGCCCTGGGCTTCGGCCTCGACCTGGGTTGGGGACCGTTCGACACCGTGCCCGCCGCGGCCTTCGTGGGAGCGCTGGTGGCGGTGATGGCGTCGATGGCCATCGCCCGGGGTGGGGCGGCATCCCCCGCCACCCTCTTGCTCGGCGGGGTGGCCATGGCCGCCTTGTTCTCGGCGGCCCAGACCTACGCCATCCAGCAGCTCGACGAGACACGGGCCCGGGAAGTGCTCTCGTGGCTGTTCGGCCAGCTCAACACCAGCGGCTGGACGCAGGTTTGGCTCCTGCTTCCCTACACCGCGGTGTGCGGCCTGGTGCTCGTCGTGCACCGGCGCCACCTCGACGTCCTGCGGGTGGGTGACGACGAGGCTCGGGCCTTGGGTCTCGACCCGGTGCGTTCCCGGCTGGTGGTGATCGTGGCCGCCTCGTTGTTGACGGCGGCGGCGGTGTCGGTCAGCGGGTTGATCGCCTTCGTGGGGCTGGTGGTGCCCCACATCGTCCGCTTGCTGATCGGACACAGCTACCGGGTGATCGTGCCGCTGTCGGCGTTGGTGGGCGGGGCCTTCCTGGCCCTGGTGGACGTGGGGGCCCGCACCCTGGTGGCCCCCTCGGAGTTGCCGGTGGGGGTCATCACCGCGTTCGTGGGCGCCCCCTTCTTCGCCCTGGTGCTGTGGCGGGACCGCTGGAACACCCCGTGAGCGCGCTCGGTGCGTCGGTGGGCGGGGCGCTGGGCGTGGCCCTCGGTTGCCGGGACGTGCGGGTGTCGTTCCGGGGTCACGAGGTGGTGTGCGGGGTGGACCTGGAGGTGGGGGCCGGGGAGTGGCTGGGCATCATCGGCCCCAACGGGGCGGGCAAGTCCACCCTGTTGCGCTCCATCACCGGGCTGGTCGACCACCGGGGTTCGGTGGCGTTGGGCGACGGGCGGGTACCCGGCCCGGTGGATGTGGCCCTGGTGCCCCAGGCGCCGGTGCTGCCCGCGGGCATGACGGTGGCCGAGTACGTGCTGTTGGGCCGCACCGCCCACCTGGGTTGGTTGGCGCGGGAGTCGCGGGCCGACCGCCAGGTGGTGGCCTCGGTGCTGCGTCGACTGGACCTCTCGGTGCTCGCCGAGCGACGGGTGTCCACCCTGTCGGGGGGCGAAGCCCAGCAGGTGGTGGTGGCCCGGGCGCTGGCCCAGCAGTGTCCGGTGCTGTTGCTGGACGAGCCCACCAGCTCCCTCGATGTGGGCCATCAGGTGTCGGTGCTGGAGTTGGTGGACGACCTGCGCCGCACCGAAGGGCTGAGCGTGCTGGCCGCCATGCACGACCTGAGCGCGGCGGGCCGCTTCGCCGATCGCCTCCTGCTCATCGACCATGGCCGCATCGTGGCCGAGGGCACCCCAACCGAGGTAATGCGGTCGGAGTTGTTGTCCAGGGTCTACGGCACCCAATTGACGGTTCAATCCATCAACGGCGAACTGGTCGTCCTCCCCGCCCCCCGCCACCCAACCCCAGCCCGAGAGGAGCACCCATGACCACTGAGAACAGTCCGCAGGAGGAGCGTCCCTATGACCTGTCGGCCATGAAGCGGGCGCCGTCTTTGGTGTTGGTCAACACCGGGGACGGCAAGGGGAAGTCCACCGCGGCGTTCGGCACGGTGTTGCGGGCGGTGGCGCAGGGTTGGCCGGTGGCGGTGGTGCAGTTCCTGAAGAGTGGGGACTGGAACACCGGAGAAGAAAAGGTGTGCCGAGAACTGGGCGTGCAGTGGTTCTCGGCGGGCGACGGGTTCACCTGGGACTCCGATGACCTGGACGAGTCCCAGGCCATGGCGGTGGCCGCGTGGGAGTTCTCGGCCGACCTCATCGCCGGGGGCGAGTACCGGCTGGTGGTGCTGGACGAGATCAGCTACGCCATGACGTGGGACTGGATCGACGCTGCTGAAGTGGCCGCTGTGTTGGTGTCGCGGCCCGAGCAGGTGAGCGTGATCCTGACCGGGCGGGACATGGCCGACGAGGTGATCGAAGTGGCCGACACCGTCACCGAGATGGTCAAGGTCAAGCACGCCTTCGACCGCCAGATCTTGGCCAAGAAGGGCCTCGACTACTGACGGGCGCGGCGGGTTGAGCGGGTCGGGTGCCGGTCAGCCCCAGGTGGTGCGGGCCCGCACCTCGGCGAACACGTCGCCCGCTCGGGCCATGATCTGGTGATGGGCCAGCAGGGCCATGGGGTCACCCTGGATCTCGGTCTCCCCGTTCAACACGGCCTCCTCGGCCGACAGTTCTCCTCGGGCGATGGCGGTGGCGGTGGCCCGGCTCTGGTGGAACACCACCGACGGATCGGCGGCGGGCCCGGGTCGAACCCCGGCGCCGTCGTGGTCGAACACCAAGTGGTACACCACCTCACCCACCCGCTGCTCCACCGTGAACCGTTCCCCCTCGGGGGTACGAAGACCGGACGACCGAAGAGCGGCGTCGGCCTCGGTGATCCACTCCGGGCTCAAGTACACCGCCACGAGGCCCACGGTACCGAGCGCCGAGGTCCGCTGCGTCACCGTGACCCGCCAGGTACCACTCGGCCGATCAGCCCTCCGCATCCCCCGGCGACACCGCTGCCGGCCGGGCCCGGTCCCGCCCGAGCCAGGACAAGCCCGCCACCACCCCGGCGGCGGCCACGGCCAGCACGGCGGGCAGCCACAGGTCACCGGCCGGCGCCCAGCCCAGGCCGGTGCCGTCCACGGTCTCGTCGGCGTGGCGGCTGATGATGCCCACCCCGGCGGGCCACGGCCACAACACCCGCAGCGACCCCAGCAACAGCCCGCACATCACCGCCAGGGTGGGGTCGGGCCAACGCTGCAGAATCCGCCCGATCAAGCTCGAGAACACCGCCAGGCCCACCACCGCCCCGGCCGCCACGGCGGCCATGTCGGCCCACACCCGGTCGGTCACCGCCCCGATGACCGCGGGATACACGCCCAGCATCAACAGGATGAACGCCCCGGAGATGCCCGGCAACAGCAGGGCGGCCACCGCCACCGCCCCCGACCCGAACAGCACCACCACCGAGGGATCGCTCACCGGCCCCGACCCCAATCCCAACAACCAGAAGAACAGCCCGCCCACCGCCACCGCCGCCACGGCCAGCCCGATGTCGGGGCGGGCCACCAGCCGCCAGGCCACCCCCACCGAAGCGGCCACCAGGCCGAAGAACACCCCGGCCATGGCCTCGGGGGCGTCGGCCAACAGCCGGTCGATCACCGACGACAGGGCGGCCACGGCCACACCGATGCCCACGGCCAGGGGCAAGGCGAATCCCCAGTCCAACCCCCGCAGCCCGCGCCCGGCGTCACCCCCGCGGCCCCGAACCACCGCCACCAGCACCCCGGCGGCGGCCCGCACCGTGTCGATCAGCCGGGTGTAGATCCCCAGCAACAGCGCCACCGTGCCCCCCGACACGCCGGGCACCACGTCGGCGGCCCCCATGAGCAGCCCCCGCCCCACCCCCAGGGCGGTGTTCTTGATGGCGACCATGGCCGATGCCACTACCGTTGGCCGGCCAGTTTCCGATTCTTGACCTTTGACTTGATGTAGTCGCGGTTGGTCCAGGCGATGAAGTCGATGGGGATCTCCTTGGGGCAGGCTTCCTCGCACTCCCCGTGGTTGGTACACGAGCCGAAGAAGGCCTCCATGGTCTCCACCATGGCCTCGGTGCGGGTCCAGCGCTCGGCTTGGCCCTGGGGCAACAGGTTCAGGTGCTGCACCTTGGCCGCGGTGAACAGTTGGGCCGCGCTGTTGGGGCAGGCGGCCACGCAGGCCCCGCAGCCGATGCAGGCGGCGGCGTCGAAGGCGGTGTCGGCGGTTTCCTTGGGCACCGGGGTGAGGTTGGCGTCGGGGGCGGCGCCGGTGTTCACCGAGATGTAGCCGCCCGCGGCCACGATGGCGTCCATGGCCCGGCGGTCCACGGCCAGATCCCGCAGTACCGGGAACGACGCCGCCCGGAACGGTTCGATCACGATGCGGTCGCCGTCGTTGAAACTGCGCATGTGGAGCTGGCAGGTGGCGGTGGCCTTCTGGGGGCCGTGGGCCTGGCCGTTGATCATGAGCCCGCAGGTGCCGCAGATGCCCTCTCGGCAGTCGGACTCGAACACGATGGGCTCCTCGCCCTGCTCGATGAGCCGCTCGTTGACGATGTCCAGCATCTCCAGGAACGAGGCGTCGGTGCTGATGCCGTCGGCCTGGTAGGTGGCGAAGCGGCCCTCGGCGTCGGGGCCGGCCTGGCGCCACACCACCAGCGTCAGGTTGATCTCGGAACTCACGTCGAGGCCTTCGGGGTCGGGGTCGACACGACCGCAGCAGGTGTCACTTGTAGCTCCTCTGGGTCAGCTCCACGTTGTCGAACTCCAGTTCCTCCTGGTGGCGGGTCTGCGGGGTGGCCGGCCCGTTCCACTCCCAGGCGGCCACGTGGGCGAACCGCTCGTCGTCGCGCTGGGCCTCACCGTCGGGGGTCTGGTGCTCCTCGCGGAAGTGGCCTCCGCAGGACTCCTCCCGGGCCAGGGCGTCGCGGGCCATGAGTTCGGCCAACTCGAACAGGTCGGCCACCCGCCCGGCCTTCTCCAGGGACTGGTTCAAGGTGTCGGCCGAGCCCAGCACCCGAACGTTGGCGTGATACTCCTCCCGCAGGGAGCCGATCTCCGACAACGCCTTCTCCAGGCCGGCCTGGTCGCGGGCCATGCCGATGTGGTCCCACACCAGCTTGCCCAGCTCCCGGTGGTAGTGGTCCACCGAGCGGGTGCCCCGGATCGACAGCCACCGGGCCACCTCGTCGGCCACCTTGCGCTCGGCGTCGGCGAACACCGGTTCGGAGGGGTCCAGGGCCGGGTCGCCCAGGTAGTCGGACAGGTAGTTGCCGATGGTGTAGGGCAAGATGAAGTACCCGTCGGCCAGGCCCTGCATGAGCGCCGAGGCCCCCAGGCGGTTGGCGCCGTGGTCGCTGAAGTTGGCCTCGCCCAGTACGAACAGGCCGGGCACGTTGCTCATCAGCTCATAGTCCACCCACAGGCCGCCCATGGTGTAATGGGTGGCGGGGTAGATGCGCATGGGGGTGCGGTAGGGGTTCTCGCCGGTGATGCGCTCGTACATGTCGAACAGGTTGCCGTACTTGGCCCGGATCGACGCCTCGCCGTCGCGGGCGATGGCGTCGGAGAAGTCGAGGTAGACGCCGTTGCGGCGCGACCCCACCCCCCGGCCCTCGTCCACCACCGACTTGGCGTTGCGGGAGGCCACGTCGCGGGGCACCAGGTTGCCGAACGCCGGGTACTTGCGCTCCAGGAAGTAGTCCCGGTCGGCGTCGGGGATGTCGTGGGGGTCCCGCCCGTCGTCATGCGCCGAGGGCACCCAGATGCGCCCGTCGTTGCGCAGCGACTCCGACATCAGCGTGAGCTTCGACTGGAAGTCGTCGCTGGCCGGGATGCAGGTGGGGTGGATCTGGGTGTAGCACGGGTTGGCGAACAGCGCCCCCTGCCGGTGGGCCCGCCACGCCGCGGTCACGTTGCACATCTTGGCGTTGGTCGACAGGAAGTACACGTTGCCGTAGCCGCCGGTGGCCAGCACCACGGCGTGGGCCGAGTGGGCCTCGATCTCGCCGCTGATGAGGTCGCGGGTGATCACGCCCACGGCCCGCCCGTCGTGCATCACCAACTCCAGCATCTCCGAGCGGGTGTGCAGCTCCACGCTGCCCGCGGCCACCTGGCGCATGAGGGCCGAGTAGGCGCCCAGCAGCAACTGCTGGCCGGTCTGGCCCCGGGCGTAGAAGGTGCGCGACACCTGGGCCCCGCCGAACGACCGGTTGTCGAGCAGCCCCCCGTACTCCCGGGCGAAGGGCACCCCCTGGGCGGTGGCCTGGTCGATGATGTCCACCGACACCTCGGCCAGCCGGTACACGTTGGCCTCCCGGGCCCGGTAGTCGCCCCCCTTGATGGTGTCGTAGAACAGCCTGTACACGCTGTCGCCGTCGTTCTGGTAGTTCTTGGCCGCGTTGATGCCGCCCTGGGCGGCGATGCTGTGGGCCCGCCGGGGGGAGTCGTGGTAGGTGAGCACCTTCACCCGGTAGCCCAGCTCGCCCAGCGAGGCGGCCGCCGACGCCCCGGCCAGCCCCGAGCCCACCACGATGATGTCGAAGCGGCGCTTGTTGTTGGGGCTCACCAGGCGCATGGAGAACTTGTGGTCGGTCCACTTGTCCTGCAGCGGGCCGGACGGGATGCGGGCGTCGAGCGATCCGAGCATCAGCGTGCCTTCCCTCCGGGTCGCCCCCGCGAATGCCCGGCGTCCTCACCGGCGGCACCCTCGTCGTGCTGCAGTTCCTCCACGATCGAACGCCCACCGTCGTCGATCACCCCGGCCTGCACGAAGATGGGGAAGCTCAGGTTGCCCACCAGGATGATCCCGGCCAACCCCCCGGCCAGGTAGCGGCGCAGATGGTTGTAGCGGGGGCTGTTGATGCCCAGGCTCTGGAACATGCTCCAGGTGCCGTGGAAGATGTGGACGGCCAGGGCGGTGTTGGCCACGATGTACAGGATGGCCACGGGGACGCTGCTCAGGCTCTCCGACACGTTGTGGTAGGGGTCGCCCCGCACGAAGTCGGGGTTGAACCACCCCCAGGTGAGGTCGGCCAGGTGGTAGAAGAGGTAGAGGCCGATGATGGGGCCGGTCCACCGCATGGTGCGAGAGGCGAAGTTGGCGGCCACGTAGTGGCGTCCGCCGGGGTAGCGCTCGTCGGCGGCCAGGCTCATGCGGCTGAGGGAGTAAGCCGAGTGGATGTGCAGGCCGAAGGCGATGATCAACCCGATGCGCAGGGCCCACAACAGCCAGGTGCGTGGGATGATCTTGGTGCCCAGATCGCGGAGAGTCTCGGCGTATTCGTGGATTTCCAGCGGCCCCTCGTAGAGGTGGAGGTTGCCGATCATGTGGACCACGATGAAGCCCAGAAGCGCCACCCCGGTCAGCCCCATCACCCACTTCTTGCCTACCGCCGTCTGGTAGATGCCCAGAGGCCACGGGAGCTTCACCCGGGGTGCCGTCCGCACCGGCGGGGGCGTGCTCACTCTGGTCATGGTCTCGGCCATCAATCGCCTCCGCTCCCGGGCACCGGCAGCCCGTGAGCTTTGGCGCCGAACGTACCGGCGCCGGTTCCCCCGCGACCAGCCGAAGCCCCCAACCCGCCCACGAATCGGCCGGAGTAGCCCATACGACCACTTAGCGGGCTCATCGCGCCGTTACCCACTGTCGAATAGTCCATACGACGCGATATCCTCGCCCCGTGGGACGATTCGTGGATGCCCAAGGGTGGATGGCCACACCCACCGGGTACGGACGCAGATCGTACCGCGCCTTTGTGCCCCACCCCTTAGAGGGTTGGGAACCGAGCCTGGATGCTGGGGCCGTGGGCGCGGTCACCGCCGCCGACCGGGCACTCGGCTAAAGACCGTCGATGCCGGTACTCGACGCCGCGCTGGTGGCGCAGCGCCTCGGCGTCACCGAGAGGGTGGCCCGCACCGCTCTCAAGTCATTGGCTGCCGTAGGCATCGTGGAACCAGTGGGCGGCCGGCGGAACCGCCGCTACGTCGTCCCCGAAATGGTCGGCGTGCTGCGTCGGGCCACCCCGGAGGGGGGACTCCCCCGACCGGACCATTACGACCAAAGCCCGAGGCCGGACAAGATGCCCGCGACAGAGCCACTGCCCCCCGAACCGCCGGCCTGCAACCACCGAGGCCCCCGAGCCAACCGCCCCTGCCACCTCCCCCCTGGCCACAAGGGCCAACACCGCTACCCCCCGACACCCTGACTGTTCCAGTCCTTCCCGCCCGGCATTCTTGACTTGGGGGTGGGGTTGGTGGTTACGTGTCGTGGTGCGGCGGAGTTTGCGATTGGAGCAGACCTTTAGCCATTGGCACAGAATTGTGGGCCTGAGCACAAGGTGAAGGGCAATGCAGTCCTCCTTGTGAGACGAGATATCAGCAAGAGATCATGAAGCTCAATACCTGGTGGATGATGGTTCTTGTGGTTCTGGCGGTTACTGGCTGTGCAGGACAGGATGCCACACAAGTTAAGCCGGATAGCGAGAACCCTCTTTCAGTCGCGAGCAGCATCGTTGAGGTAGAAGTGGTGTCTCAGGCAGAGAACCTGCCTGATGGTACGGCACGTTCCAACAACGAATATAAGTCAGATCCAAGCCTGACTACCAATGCTGAACCATCTGTGAGTGCCATCAGCCTTTCGATGGTGCCAGAGAATGATGCTAGCAGTGACATTGTTGAACAGGTAAGTGAAGAAGGCCTGACAGAATCACTCAACGAACCAGGTCAAGTAGAGGACACTGAGGGAACCATTGACAACGGAGTGGGTTCGAGTAGTGACACTGTAGATTCCCCCCCTGAGCAAAATGAGCCTAGACCATTCCAGATTTTGGCTCAAGGGGTTAGGGACTGTGTAGTCAGGGGATTGGTGCGCAATACTTCAGATACCCATGGAGTCCACAATTTGGAAGTAGTAGCGGCATCACAAGATAGCTTTGGGCGATTAGTATCTTCAACCTATAGGTGGCCCTTGACCCTGCTGCCAGGAGAAGAAGTCCCATTTGAAATGTCCCCCTGGTATGGAACCCTCGACGCAAATGAGATTCACTTTTCTGTTCGTGGGCTCTTAACGGAAGCACACAGCTCGACTCGACCCTTTGCCATGAGTTACCCAAGGGTAGAACCCCCAGACATGTTGGCATATGGTATTGAGCTGATGAACAATTCATCGTTTTGGCACAGCTACTATTACCTTCTCTCATTGTTTCCAGTGGAATTGCCGGCGTTACTAGACTATTTCCCGGAAGGGACGTTACCTGAAGAAGATATTGCCTCTAATTTGTTCCTCTTTAGATCTGGGAACATCCAAGTACTTGAAGAAGAGATCTGGCCAGCTTACGAAGTTGACGGACGAGACCGTGGGTTCTCTGATCTTGTGGTGTATCAAGCAATTGTGGAGGGTAGGGAGTATCCGTTGGCAACTCAAAGCCTCAATAGTAGGGTAGTAGAAGTACGTGAGTTGAGCCCCTTCTATTGGAGTACAGAAGAACAGGAATTTCTACCACTTGAGACCTCATCAGAAGGTGAACATAGACTGGAGGAAATGGATATCAGATTTGTGGAGACTATCCCCCTAGTCCCTCTTGGGCTAGAATATGAGGAATATCATGAGGGGAAACGAGATGGAGTAAATGATAGATTCCCCTATTTCTCTCGCTTGTGGGTGGGTCAGGCGGGTAATGACCTTAAAGTAGTGGGAACTGAAAGAGTTGTTTCCCAGTACATACCTCCCACTGAGTTAGATGCTGAGTGGGAATGGAGTCTGGATCGAAAGACATATCGCTATCGTCCAAGTTGTGGTAATATCGGCCCATTGTATCACGATAATACCGTCGATTCTTGGCAACACTATAACCAGAACTATGGATTTCCTCAATACCCCATGGGCTATGTGAAGGGCTCTGGTCGACCCCTGGATACAAGCGATGGTAGAAGAGATGAAGTGTTACAGGTGGTGGAAGGGAGCATTACGATTCGTGAAGGGGTGATACGTGGGCTTGTATTGAATGTATCGAAGGATCAGTATGCTAGAGATGTAAGGGTTCTAGCTTCAACCTCTGACACACCTCAAGTCGCGTGGTGGTGGCCGTTGACAGTGCAACCAGGAGAGCATGTTCCATTTGAGATTGAAGACTGGAAGGGCACAAATGATCTTAGCCAAATTGACTTTGATGTCGATTCTACTCTAAGTCAAGACGTGGATATTAGTCGTGCTTTCAAGGATTGGTATTTCACTGGAGGACTGTCTATCGGTGGAGGAGCAGGGAAGATTCGCGGAGACGCGCTAGACTATAGAGACTACATGGATACGATAGGATGGAACAGAGTTGTGGCCCCGGAGACTTTGCAAGCATATTATCCAGAGTGGTTGTTGCCAAATGACTTAGGAGATGGCAAGCCCTATCAGTTTTCAGACGTGTACTTTACCTTGGCACCCACTTCTTCTCATATGCGGTTGAATGATGATATAGAGAGTCAAGATATAGAGAATGCCAGTGCATTCATTGCCTACTACGATGACAGTATTCGTGTTCGAGATGTATTGGAATTGCAGCCCTTCACAGAAATTGCAATTGGTAGTTCTGGGGGCAATCAAATGATTGCTGTTTCAAGCCTTCCTACATTAGACAATGTGAGCCCAAGGTCCTTCAGGGTACTGATATGGCGGCCTGCCCATGAGGTGGATGGTGAGTATAGAAGCCTGGATGAATTCCAGGACTATGACCTTTGGGTGGGAGGCTCAAACTTACCTGAGGAGTGATAGTGTTCGTCCTGAGGGGTCTGCACTCCGACAGATTAAGCGGGTGGGTGATAGGGCATTGCCATCGGCCCGTCGGAGGGGCTCCTGATCAACTCGTGATGAGGGTGTCGTAGCGGTTGGTGGGGTGGGCGGGGCCGGTGAGGCGTAGGTGGAGGGTGGCGTGGCCGGAGGAGTCGGGTGCTCGCCAGGTGATGGTGCCGATGCGGGTGCAGTCGTCGGCGCCGGCGGTGCCCTCCCAGGTCCAGGTGTGGTTTCCGTCGGGCCATTGCAGGGTGGCGTCGGCTCGCAGGCCCACCAGGGGGTGGCGGTGGTCGTTCACCACGTACACCCCGATCTCCAGTTCCTCGCCCGCGGTCAATGCCTCGGGGAGGCGGTCGGCCACCACGATCACCGGTTGGCAGGCTTTGGCCAGGGCTTCGTAGGCCGGTTTGGTCCGGCCTTGCCAGTCCACCAACGCGGTGGACACCGCCGGGTGGGAATCGGCGAAGAAATGGTGGCAGAACCCACCCACCGGCCGGTACTTGAGCTTGCGCAACGTCTCGACGTGTCGCTGCACCACCATGGCCTGGTAGGCCCAGGCCGCCTCCTGCCACTCGGCCACGGTGACGTGGTCACGCGGGGGCACGTAGCGGTTCATGGCCGACGCATCCAGGCCGTGGTCCTCGGCCAACCGGGCCCAGTCCACGTCGGGCCAGGACTCCTGGTCGAGCAGCGGGAGATCCCGGGCCGGGGACTGGGCGCCGAACTGCGACACGAACCGCACGGCCCGAGGCCACCGGGCGGCCAGCGGTTCCAAATCCCGCTCGCGACCCTGCTTCCATCCCAACCACAGGTGGGTATCGGTACCGTCGAGACGGGGGAAGTGGGGCAAAACCCCGGAATAGGCCACCACCGGTCGGCTGGGGTCACGGCGCTCGATCTCCCGTTTGACGGTGCGATCCAGCACCGAGAGGTTCCAACTGGGACGCTGATGAGCAGCCAGGCGTCGAGCCAGGCTGGGGAAGCTCTCAGCCCGCCGCTCGGCGCTGTCACCCAACGGGTCCACATGGCCGCACCACAGGATCACGCTGGGGTGGGCACCCACCGCCCCCACGGCGGCCCGGGCGCAGTCGCTGACCGCGCTGCGGCTGCGGTGGGGAAAGGGCCCGAGCAGGGGTAGGTCCTGCCAGATCATCATGCCCGCCTCGTCGGCGGCCTCGTACAGCGCAGGCGGGGCCACGTGGCCGTACGCCCGGATGAGGTTCAGCCCGGCCTCCTTGGCCAACGCCACCTCCCGGCGAACCTCGGCCCCGTCCACCTCGGCCCACCACGGCGAGGCGGGCCCGAACGTCGACCCCTGCAGGAACAGCCGCTCGCCGTTGACGGAGAACTGCCACCGGTCGGACTGCACGGTGCGCAACCCGGTGCGCACCCGTCGCCGGTGGCTCAGCCCCCCTTGGGTGGTGCCCGCCTCGACGGTCACGTCGTAGAGGGGCTGGTCCCCGAGTTGATGGGGCCACCAGCGGCGGGGCTGGGGCACGGTCACCCGCCACTCCACCTGGTTCAGGCCGGAGGCCAGCACGTGATCGGCCGTGTGCTCCACCTCGCCCACCGTGGTGTGTAGCCGCACCAGACCGGCCCGGTCCGCCATCAGATCGGCCTGCAGGGCCACCACCGCCCGCCGCTCCGACGCCCCCAGGGTGGCCACCCGCAGATCCAGGATGCGGACCTCCCCGGTGCTCTCCACGGTCACCGGCGCCCACAAACCCCCGGGGTTGCCCGGGGGCAACAGCTCGGGGGCCAGGCCCAGCGACCCCAACATGTGGCTGCCGGAAATGTCCGACGAGCGGGCCGGGCACGACACCTCCACGGCCAACACATGTTCCCGCCGTCCGGCCATGGCCTCGGTGACGTCGAACTGGTGGGCCATGAAGTAGCCCTCGGCGTCGCCCAGGTAGGCGCCGTTCAACCAGACGTCGGCCTGGTACAACAGCCCCTCGAACACCAGCCACCGCCGCTCTCCGGCCGCCGGGGGTTGCTGGTCGAACCAATGCCGGTAGCGCACGGCGCCGGCCTGGGCCAGCTCCGGCACCCGGCCCCAATGACCGGGCACGTCCACCGTGAGCCACTGGCGGTCGTCGAAATCGGCGTCGGCGAACCCCACCGACAATCCGCCCTCCACCGGTGCCGCCGTCCAGGCCCCGCTCAGCTCCACGTCGACCCCACTGGAATCGACCCTACTGGCCTCGCCACCGGAGGGCGGCGGTCGACAACCACGGCGGCGGGCCCGGTCCGGCGGTTTGCCGATGTCCACCGGAGCGGACGGTGGGGTAGGTTTTCCCCCTATGTCGCAACCCGCCACCTTGGGTGAACTGAAGGCCGCCGGCTGGCAGTCGGTGCCGGTCAAAGAAGAGATCCGCCGCAACGCCATCGCCCGAATCCGCGCCGGGGAGGACCTGTTCCCCGGCATCTGGGGCTACGAGGAGACGGTGATCCCCCAGTTGGAGACGGCCCTGCTCGCCAGCCACGACGTGATCTTCCTGGGCGAACGGGGCCAGGCCAAGACCCGGATGATCCGCCTGGTGCTCGACCTGCTCGACGAGTGGCTGCCCGTCGTGGCCGGTTCCGAGGTGAACGACGACCCCTACCACCCGGTGTCCAAGCACGCCCAGGAACTGATCGCCGCCGAGGGTGACCACACCCCGCTGGCCTGGGTCCATCGCAGCCATCGCTACGGGGAGAAGTTGGCCACCCCCGACACCTCGATCGCCGACCTGATCGGCGAGGTGGACCCCATCAAGGTGGCCGAGGGCCGCTACCTCTCCGACGAGCTCACCATCCACTACGGCCTGGTGCCCCGCACCAACCGGGGCGTGTTCGCCATCAACGAGCTGCCCGATCTGGCCGAGCGCATCCAGGTGGGGTTGCTCAACGTGCTGGAGGAGCGGGACGTGCAGATCCGGGGCCACAAGATCCGCCTGCCCCTGGACATCTTGTTGTTCGCCTCGGCCAATCCCGAGGACTACACCAACCGGGGCCGCATCATCACCCCGCTCAAGGACCGCTTCGGTGCCCAGATCCGCACCCACTACCCCTCCGACGTGGACGTGGAGCTGGACATCACCGAGCAGGAGGCCACCCTGCCCGAGGCCGACGTGCCCGTGATCATGCCCGACTTCATGGGCGAGGTGCTGGTGTACCTGAGCCAACTGGCCCGCCAGAGCCCCCACGTCAACCAGCGCTCGGGGGTGTCGGTGCGCCTCACCGTGTCCAACTACGAGACGCTGGCCGCCGCCGCCATACGCCGTTGCCTGCGCAGCGGGGAGGCGGCCGCCGTACCCCGGGTCACCGACCTGGACGCACTGGCCCCCTCCACCATGGGCAAGATCGAGATCGAGACCATCGACGACGACCGCGACGCCGAGATCGTGGGCAACCTCCGCAAGGAGGCCGTCCGCCAGGCGTTCAAGGACGCGGTGGACCTGGAGGTCCAACAGCAGGTGATCGAGGCCTTCGAGGACGGGAGGGTGGTCAACGCCGGCGACGACATCTCCTCGGCCGACTACGCCGAACTGGTCGGCGAGATTCCGGCTTTCGCCGGGGCCCTGGCCGCGTTGGGCTACGAGTCGGGCGACCTGGAGCATCCCGGCCTGGTGGCCAGCGGGATCGAGTTCGTGCTCGAGGGCCTCCACCTGTCCAAACGCCTCAACAAGGAGTCCCTGTCGGGCGCCGCCGTGTACCGGGGGAGAACCTGACCGACGGCGTGGACGTGGGGCCACCAACTCGGCGGACCGGTTCTCGCGGCGGTTGTCCCCGCGGTTGCGAGTAGGTTGGCGGGATGCTCAGGAGATGGCGGCGGTCCCGTCGCAATGCGGCTCACCGGGTGGCCTACTCCCGGTGGGACGGGACCCAGACCGGGTTCGAGTTCACCACCTCCGACCTGTTCTCCCAACTGAACGACGACCTCCTCTACCACGGGGACGTCAACGCCGCCCTGCGGCGACTCCTGCAGCAGGGTTTCGACGCCGACGGTCAGCACGTGCAGGGGCTGCGGGAGATGCTGGAGGAGCTGCGCCGGCGCCGCCAGGAGCGCCTGGAGCAGCACGATCTGGGCGGGGTGTACGACGACATCGCCCAGGAGCTGCGAGACGTGGTGGACATGGAGCGTGACGCCCTGGACGACATGGTGGCCTCCGCCGCCGAGTCGGGCGACCAGCGTCGTGCCGACATCACCGAGCAGACCGCCACCGAGCGCCGCTTCCAGCTCGACATGCTCCCGCCCGATCTGGCCGGGCAGATCAAGGAGCTGGACAACTACCAGTTCACCTCGGCCGAGGCGCAGCAGCGCTTCGACGAGCTGGTGGAGAAGCTCCGCCAACAGCTCATGGCCAACTACGTGAACCAGATGACCGAGGGCATGAACAACCTGTCCCCCGAAGATCTGGCTCGGGCCAAGGACATGATGGCGGAGTTGAACTCCCTGCTGGAGAAGCGGCGCATGGCCGAGGAGCAGCTTCCCGGCGACGACCTCGACCCGGGCGAGCGCAACCGGATGCTGGACGAGCACCTGCAGGCCGACTTCGACGACTTCATGGAACGCTACGGAGACTTCTTCCCCGAGAACCCCCGGACGCTGAGCGAGCTGCTGGAGGTGATGGCCCGGCGCATGGCCGCCATGTCGGCGATGATGGCGTCGATGACCCCCGAGCAGCGGGCGCAGCTCCAGGGGTTGGCCGAACAGCTTCTCCAGGACATGGACCTGCGCTGGCAGGTGGATCAACTGTCCCAGAACCTGCAATCCATGTTCCCCGACGCGGGATGGGAGCGCTCCTACGACTTCCAGGGCGTCGATCCCCTGGACTTCGCCTCGGCCGCCGAGATGATGCAGGAACTGGGCGACCTGGACCAGCTCGAGAATCTGCTACGGCAGGCCAACAACCCCGGTGCGCTGGCCGAGGTGGACTTCGACCGGGCCCGGGAGCTGCTCGGCGACGAGGCCGCCCAGAGCCTGGAGCAGATGGCCGATCTGGCCCGGCGGCTGGAGGAGGCGGGGTTGATCGAGAACCGGGAGGGTCGTCTGGAGCTCACCCCCCGGGCCATCCGCCGGATCGGCCAGAACGCCCTGGCCGATCTGTTCAAGAAACTCCAGCAGGACCGGGTGGGCCAACACGCCATGGAGATGCTCGGCGGGGGCCACGAGCGCGACTACCACACCAAGCCCTACGAATTCGGCGACCCCTTCAACCTGGACATCCAGCGGACCATCCGCAACGCCATCCGGCGCACCGGCGGTGGCACCCCCGTGGAGCTGTCGCCGGAGGACTTCGAGGTGGAGCGCACCGAGAACATCGTGCGGTCGTCCACCGTGTTGATGCTCGACCTGTCGCTGTCGATGCCCATGCGGGACAACTTCCTCCCGGCCAAGAAGGTGGCCATGGCGCTGCACTCCCTCATCAGCACCCAGTATCCGAGGGACTTCCTCGGCATCGTGGGATTCAGCGAGATCGCCCGGGAGGTGAAGCCCGAGCAGCTCCCCGAGGTGTCATGGGACTTCGTGTACGGCACCAACATGCAGCACGGCTTCATGCTGGCTCGCCAGATGCTGGCCCGCCACAGCGGCACCAAGCAGATCATCATGGTGACCGACGGCGAGCCGACCGCCCACGTGGACGAGCACGGCCGGCCCTTCTTCTCCTACCCCCCGGCCCGGGCCACGGTGGACAAGACCCTCGAGCAGGTCATGCGGGCCACCCGGGAGGGCATCCGCATCAACACCTTCATGCTGGACGCCACCTCGTATCTCACCAACTTCATCGAGCAGATCTCCAAGATGAACGGCGGACGGGCCTTCTTCACCACCCCCGAGACCCTGGGCGACTACGTGCTGGTGGACTTCGTGGAGCACAAGCGCAAGCTGTTGGGCAACCGCCGCGTCTGAGGGCCGGCTCCACCGGGGGCAACCGCCGCGTCCGGGGCCGGCGACAAATTCCCTCTTGCCTTTGTGACCACGACCTGGCATGGTTACGTTGTTGAAATTACAAGAACGTTGTTCATGATGTTGTTCGCCTCGCCGATCCTCCACTGGCGGGTGGTGGGCGGCGGGTCGAGGGTCAGCAGTTCCGTGGCAGGACAAGCAGAACAAGCAAGGAGAGTGCGATGAGACTGGTGGAGACGGAAGCTCAGTCATCTCCGGCCGGCGATGACGGCCGGGCGTGGCAGGCTCTGGCCAATTGTCTGGGGGTGGATCCCGACTTGTTCTTCCCCGAGCGGGGGGCATCCACCCGGGAGGCCAAGGAGGTCTGTCGGGCCTGCGTGGTCCGGGAGGAGTGCCTGGAGTACGCCATCGTGAACGGCGAGAAGTTCGGCATCTGGGGGGGCATGAGCGAGCGGGAACGGCGCCGGGTGCGCCGGGCTCGGGGGCTCACCCGAGTACGGGCCCCGCTGACCGCAGTGGCCGACGGCTCCGGGGCGTGACACCGTCCGAAGGGGGCGTGAGGTACGCCGCGCCCCATTCGGGGTAGCCTGAGGCCATGAATCTTGGAGCAACGGAGTTGATCATCGTGCTGATCATCCTGCTGGTGCTGTTTGGTGGGGCCAAGCTCCCCAAGTTGGCCCGATCGCTGGGTCAGGCCCAAAAGGAGTTCAAGCAAGGGGTCACCGAGGAGTCGAAGTCCGAAGAGGGCAGCGGCGGCAATTCCTCCACCACCTAGCAGGACAACGTGATGGCCGAGGCCTCCCCCCCGCAGGAGCTGGTGATGTCGCTGGCCACGCTGAGCGTCAACCCCTTCGAGCTGACCCTCGACGAGCTGGACGCCTCGTTGGAGGCCACCGCATCGGCGGGCTACACCGGCATCAGCGTGTGGCCGTTCGTGCTGGGCGGTGCCGGGGTGGACACCCCGTGGTTGGTCGACCGACTGGCCGGGCTGGGCCTCACCCATCCGGTGACGGAAGCGGCCTTCGGCTGGTTGAACCCCGACCGTGACGCGGCCGCCGCCGAGATGGCCAACCTGTGCGAGTTCGCCACTGCCATGGGGAGCCGGGAGCTGGTGGCCGTCACCATGGAACCCTCGCTACCGGCCATGGATGAAGCAGCCGCCTGCTTCGCCACCATGTGCCGGGCCGCGGCCGACGCCGGCCTGCAGGTGAGCATCGAGTTCCTGCCCTGGACCGGCATCCCCGACCTGGCCACCGCCTGGGAGCTGCTGCAGCGCGCCGACGCCGACAACAGCGGCATCATGGTGGACACCTGGCACTGGTACCGCCAGCCCGGCGGCCCCAACCCCGACCTGTTGCGCCGGATTCCCGGCGACAGGCTGCGGGTCGTGCAGCTCTGCGACGCCACCGCCGAGCCTCCGGACGCGGTGGATTTGGCCACCGAGACGATGACCTCCCGGCTGGCACCCGGTGACGGCGCGGTGGACTTCGCCGAGGTGATGGGCATTCTCGGCCACGTGGGGGCCGCGCCGATCTGGTTCCCCGAGGTGTTCAGCGCCCCGCTGGCGGCCACCGGACCACAGGCCATGGCCACCCGGGTGATGGCCGCCACCCGCTCGGTCCTGGCCTGACCCGCCCGGCCGACCCCGCCAGCCCGATCCCGCCGGCCGCCGCCCTCCCCTGAACGGTCAGGCGGCCGCTCGCCGCAGCATCCGCCGCCGCTGACGCTCGGACCTCCCGCCCCACACCCCGTGTCGGATGCGGTGGCACAGGGCGTAGGCCAAGCAGGCCTCCTGCACCAGGCACTGGCGGCAAATCCGGCGGGCGACCTCCACCCCGGTGCCGTCGCTGGGAAAGAAGATGTCGGGCGACAGCCCGACGCACTTGCCGTGATCCATCCAGCTCTCGTTCATAGGACCTCCGTTGGGTACATGCCCCCCGCATGTATGACGCCCCACTTCGACCACGAGTTCCCCAGTCACCGAAATTTCTGGTTCATCGGCCGTCCGCGTGGCCAGCCTACGAGCGCATTCGGGATATCACACCGAAGCCGCTAAACTGCTGCGGCCCCATCCCCCACAGGAGCAACGAGATGACTGACACCATGGACGCCCTGCCCGAGCCGCCGGTTGGGCACGTCAAGGTGGTTTACCTGGGTCCGGTGGCGCCCCACTGGGACTTCATGTCCGACTTCGGCGAATCGGGAGTCATCGACCAGTTCAAGGTCCGGGCCGAGGCCCGCCTCCTGCTGCTCCCCCCCCACGATCCGCAATTCCGCCGGAACCGGGAGCGGATCAACCGCGACGCCGAACGGGAGAACCTGCTCATCGACTGGGACCTGGGGTATGACGAGGAGGACGAGGAGAGTGAGATCCACCAGGGGTAGTCGCCTCCCCGGTCGACGGTGACGCCGGCACCGATCGACACCGCGGCCGAACCCGGTCGCTTCATCAACCGGGAACTCTCCTGGCTGGAGTTCAACAGCCGGGTGCTGGCCCAAGCCGAGGATCCGACGGTGCCCCTGTTGGAGCGGGTCAAGTTCTGCGCCATTTGGTACTCCAACCTGGACGAGTTCTTCCAGGTGCGGGTGGCCGGCCTGAAGGACCAAGTGGCCGGCCAGTTCACCGGCACCACCCCCGACGGGCGCACCGCCGCCCAACAGCTCCACGACATTCGCGCCGAGGTGGACGCCCAGCACGACCGGGTGGCCGCCTGCCTCGGCGGCCTGACCGACCGGATGGCCGAGACCGGCATCGAAATCCTCCACTGGGACGACCTGGGCGACGAGGACCGCAAGTTCCTCTCCGGCGAGTTCGACAACCGCATCTACCCGGTGTTGACCCCCTTGGCGGTCGACCTCGGCCACCCGTTCCCCTACATCTCCAACCTGTCGCTCAGCCTGGGCGTGCTCATGATCGACCCGGCCGACGGCCATCAGCGCTTTGCCCGCCTCAAGGTCCCGGCCACGTTCGGGCGATTCCTCCAACTCCCCGACGAGCACCGGTTCGTGCCCGTCGAGCAGGTGGTGGCCGCCCAACTCCCCACCCTGTTCCCGGGCATGGAGATCAGCGAGACGGTGGCCTTCCGGGTGACCCGCAACGCCGACCTGGCGGTGGACGAGGGTGAGGCCCAGGACCTCTTGGCCGCGGTGGAGGTGGAGTTGCGCCGCCGGCGGTTCCGCAGCGTGGTCCGCCTGGAGGTGGAGCACCAGGTGTCCTCGGAGATCCGCAACCTGCTCATCGACGAACTCGACATCGGGCGAGACGACGTCTACGAGGTGGACACCCTGTTGGAGCTGTCCAGCCTGTGGGAGTTGTTCGAGGTGGATCGGCCCGACCTCAAGAACCCGGCGTGGCAGTCGGTCAACCCTCTCCCGCGCCCCGCGGCGGGCGACCAGCCCCTGGACCTGTTCGCCCGCATCCGCGAGGGCGACATCTTGTTGCACCATCCGTACGACTCCTTCACCGCCACCGTGCAGGAGTTCATCTGGCAGGCGGCCAACGACCCCAGGGTCCTGGCCATCAAGCTCACCTTGTACCGGACGTCGGGGGACAGCCCCATCGTCCGGTCGCTCATCCGGGCGGCCGAGAGCGGCAAACAGGTGGCGGTGGTGGTGGAGCTGAAGGCCCGCTTCGACGAGGAGGCCAACATCGAGTGGGCCCGTCGCCTGGAGCAGGCCGGCGTTCACGTGGCCTACGGGCTGGTGGGGCTCAAGGTCCACGCCAAGACGTGCCTCGTGGTCCGGGAGGAAGCCGACGGCGTGCGCCGTTACTGCCACATCGGCACCGGCAACTACAACTCCCTCACCGCTCGGGTCTACACCGACCTGGGGCTGCTGACCGCCGACCCCGAGGTGGGGGTGGACCTGACCCAGTTGTTCAACTCGCTCACCGGGTACGGCCGCAACATCGAGTACCGCCACCTGGTGCCCGCCCCCCAGAATCTGCGCCCCACGCTGCTGCGACTGATCCGCAACGAGGCCGACCGGGGCGCCGAGGGCCGCATCGTCATGAAGATGAACAGCCTGGCCGACCCCGAGATGGTGGAGGCCCTCTACGAGGCCTCGCAGGCGGGCGTGGACATCGAACTGATCGTGCGGGCCATCTGCTGTCTGCGCCCCGGAGTGGCGGGCATGTCCGACACCATCAAGGTCCGGTCGCTCATCGGGCGGTACCTGGAGCACAGCCGCATCTACTACTTCGCCAACGGCGAGGGCATCGGCGCCCCGGCCTACTACATCGGCTCGGCCGACCTCATGCCCCGCAACCTCAACCGTCGTATCGAGGCCCTGGTGGCGGTGGTGGACCCCGACCTGCGCCGCCAGCTCGACCATATGCTGGAGATCAACCTCCAGGACGACGCCTTGGCCTGGGAACTGCGGGCCGACGGTACCTGGCAGCGCGTGGCCAAGGGCGCAGGCGTCGAGGCCCACACCGCCTTTGAGCGACTGGCCGCGTCGGGCTGATCGCACGCTCTCCAAGGCTTCCGTCTCCGTTCACCTGGCGTTCAGACGGGCGCGGCGAGACGGAAACCCGGCATCGGTACCTTGACGGCTGTTCCCATGCGCCGAACGCGGTGTTCGGCGTGCAGTCAAGGAGGACATGTGAAACCAAGGAAACTGCTCGTGTTGGCCATCGGGCTCTTGTCGGTGCTGGCCCTGGCCGCCACCGCCTGTGGCAACGACGACGACGGGGGAGTTGCCCCCGACCCCCAGGCATCCGACGACGCCGGCAGCAGCGGCGGCGATTCTTCCGGCAGTACGCCGGCCCCGGCGGAGCCGGACCCCGACGGCAGGGTCTCCGGTTCGGTGACGATTTCGGGTTCGTCGACGGTGGAGCCGATCTCGGTTCGGGTGGCGGAGTTGTTCGAGGATGTGCAGCCGGACGTGTCGGTGACGGTGGACGGTCCCGGTACCGGTGACGGATTCAAGTTGTTCTGTGAGGGGGAGACCGATATCTCGAATGCTTCTCGTCCGATCAAGGCCTTGGAGGCCGAGGCGTGTGCCGAGTCGGGCGTCGAGTGGGTCGAGTTGCGGGTCGGCATCGACGGCATCGCAGTGATGACCAGTGAGAGCAACCCGGTGGAGTGCGTGACGTTCGCCGACATCTACGGTTTGGTGGGCCCGGAGTCGACCGGGTTCGGCTCGTGGGCCGATGCGGGGTCGCTGGCCGGGTTGGAAACGTCCGACCTGCCCGATGCGTCGCTGGACATTTTCGGTCCCGGCGAGGAGTCGGGCACCTTCGACAGCTTCATCGAGATCGTGTTGGAGGACATCGCCGATCAGCGGGGCCAGGACGTGACGACCCGCCCTGATTACAGCGCCAATGCCGATGACAACGTGATCATCCAGGGGATCCAGTCGAGCGACACCAGCTTCGGCTGGGTGGGATTCGCGTTCACGACCAACGCCTCAGGAGTGAAGCTGCTCGACGTGGACGGTGGTGACGGCTGCGTATCGGCCACCCCCGAGACCATCGCCTCGGGCGAGTACCCGGTGTCGCGGGCGTTGTACATCTACGTGAACAAGGCCAGGGCCGAGGCCAACCCGGCGGTGACCGCCTACGTGGACTACTACATGAGCGACGACGGGCTGGGCACCGCCGTCAGCGACGTCGGCTACGTGAACCTCACCGACGACGCCAAGGGCGCCACCCGGGCCACCTGGGCGGGGCGCTAGGCCGCCGTCCTTCGGGTGGCACCGAGGCCCAGAGTCAACCGCTAGCGTGAGGCCGTGACCGACACCCGAGTCGATCCTGCCGGGGAGTTCTCCGTCGAGTCCCTGATGGAGAACCCCCGGCAGGCCACCAGGGAGCGCATGATCCGCAACTCCCTGGGGGCCACCGCCTTGGTGTCGGTGCTCATCTCCGGGCTGATCGTGTGGTCGCTGTTCTGGGAGGCCTGGACGTTCATCGTCGAGGTGGACTGGGGCTCGGTGTGGGACATCGGCTGGTTCCCCCGCCGGGGCATCTACGACATCAAGACCCTGATCGTGGCCAGCTTCCTGGTCACCGGCGTGGCCATGGCGGTGGCCACCCCCCTGGGGTTGGGGGCCGCCGTGTACCTGTCGGAGTACGCCCGCCCCGGCGTCCGGCGAACGCTCAAGCCCATCCTGGAGATCCTGGCCGGGATTCCCAGCGTGGTCCTCGGCTTCTTCGCCCTCAACTGGATCGCCCCCAACGTGGTGGCCAAGCTCTTCGGTGGACCATCGGCCGGGTCGCTGTTGGCCGCGGGCATCGGGGTGGGGGTGCTCATCATCCCCCTGGTGGCGTCCATCTCCGAGGACGCCATGAAGGCGGTGCCCATGGCCCTGCGGGAAGCGTCCTCCGGGCTGGGGGCCCGCAAGGTGTCCACCACGGTCCGGGTGGTGCTGCCCGCGGCCATCTCCGGGCTGGTGGCCTCGCTCATCGTGGCCGTTTCCCGAGCCTTGGGGGAGACCATGGTGGTGTTCATGGCCGCGGGCGCGGCCCAGACGGCCACCTACACCCACGGCGTCACCGATTCCAGCCTGACCATGACCGCGGGGATGGCGTCGCTGGCCCGGGGCACCGACAACGTGGTGGGTGAGGGGCTCACCTTCCAGAGTCTGTTCTTCGTGGGCCTGGTGCTCTTCGTGATGACGTTCGCCCTCAATCTGGTGGCCGATCGCTTCGTCCAACGGGTGCGGGAGCAGTACTGATGGCCGTCGGTCGGGTGGTGGGGAAGCGAACCCGCAATCACATGGTGGCGGCCATGGAACGCCGAGCCTTCGACGTGAAGGGGCGGGTCTTCCAGGTCAGCCTGTTCGTCACCCTGCTGGTCTCCATGTTCATCCTCGGCGTGCTGGTGGTGGACGTGGTGACCGACGGTTGGGGCATCCTCACCGGCCGGCCCGGCGGGTTTCTGGGCGGCACCATGCGGTCGCTGTCCGACGACCCCAAGCTGGGCGTCCACCAGGCGTTGGTGGGCACCTTCTGGATCGCGGTGTTCGTGGCCGTGCTCGCCTTTCCCGTCGGCATCGGCGCCGCCATCTGGTTGGAGGAATACGCCCCCCGGAACTGGTTCACCCGGTTCATCGACCTGAACATCCGCAACCTGGCCGGGGTGCCGTCGGTGGTCTACGGGCTGCTCGGGCTGTTCCTGTTCGTGAATCACCTCGAAGGGGTCACCGGGGGCAAGTCCATCGCCTCTGCGGGCATCACCCTGGCCATCTTGGTGTTGCCCATTGTGATCATCACCGCCCAGGAGGCCATCCGGGCCGTACCCCAGGGTCTCAAGGAGGGGGCCTACGGCGTGGGGGCCACCAAATGGACCATGATCCGCAGCCAGGTGCTGCCCTACGCCGCTCCCGGCATTCTCACCGGCACCCTGCTGTCCATGTCGAGAGGCATCGGCGAGGCCGCCCCCCTGCTGTTGGTGGGCGCGGTCAGCGGCCGCCTGGGTACCAACTCCGGCTTCTTCGATCTCAGCGCCATCAACGCCGAGCACTTCATGGCCATGCCGGTGATCATCGTGGAGTGGGTGCAGAACTCGGGTCGGGATGCCGGATTCGCCGAGGCCGCCGCCGCGGCCATCGTGGTGTTGCTGGTCTTCGTTATTCTGATGAACGCGACGGCCATCCTCATGCGCAACTACTTCGAGAAGAAGAGAGGTTGATCAGTGGAGACCGTCTCAGCGAGCGTCAGGTCAGAGCACATGGAGCAAACCGAACCCGATTCCCCTCCCCGCCTCGACCTCGACCGGGTGGTGCCCACCACCCCGCCGGACGCCCCCGGCGAGGCCGTGTTCGAGGTGGAGGACCTCAACGTGTACTACGGCAGCTTCCGGGCCGTGCAGGGGGCCACCTTCACCGTCTACCAGCACGAGATCACCGCCATGATCGGCCCCTCCGGCTGCGGCAAGACCACGGTGTTGCGCTGCTTCAACCGGATGAACGACCTCATCCCCACCGCCCGGGTGGAGGGACGGCTGGACTTCAACCGGGTGCCCATCTACGACCCCCGGGTCGACCCGGTGGAGGTGCGCCGGCGCATCGGCATGGTCTTCCAGAAGCCCAACCCGTTCCCCAAGTCCATCTACGACAACATCGCCTTTGGCCCCCGGGTGACCGGCATGGCCAAGAAGAAGGCCGACCTGGATGACATCGTGGAACAGTCGCTGCACCGGTCGGCGCTGTGGGACGAGGTGAAGGACCGGCTGAAGGACTCGGCCCTGGGACTCTCCGGCGGGCAGCAGCAGCGACTCTGCATCGCTCGGGCCGTGGCGGTGGACCCCGACGTGCTGCTGATGGACGAGCCGTGCTCGGCGCTCGATCCCATCGCCACCGCCCGCATCGAAGACCTGATGCAGGAGATCAAGAACGACTACACCATCGTGATCGTCACCCACAACATGCAGCAGGCCGCCCGCATCAGCAACCGCACCGCGTTCTTCACCGCCCAACTGGATTCCTCCAACGACCAGCGGTGTGGTCTTCTGGTGGAGTACGACCGGACCGAGACCATCTTCTCGAACCCGTCGGACGAGCGCACGGAGAACTATGTCACCGGTCGATTCGGCTGAGCCGGTGGTTGCGTCGTAACGCCACACAACAACCGGCCGTAACAGGAGGCACTGATGGAAGAGCTGCGCAAGTCCTTCCATGAAGAGCTGGACGAGATCCAGGCGGGCATCGTGAGGATGGCCGCGCTGGTCACCGAGGCCGTTCCCCGGGCCACCGAGTCGCTGCTGGAATCCGACCTGGAATTGGCCCAACAGCTCATCACCGCCGACGACGAGCTCGACGATCTGTCGGTACACCTGGAGGAGCGGTGCCACCACGTCCTGGCCCTGCAGGCCCCCATGGCCGGCGACCTTCGGGCCCTCAGCACGGCCCTGCGGTTGAACGCCGAACTGGAGCGTTCGGGCGACCTGGCCGTCAACATCGCCAAGGCCACCCGCCGGATCTACGGCACCCGCTACGACGCCACCCTGCGGGGCCTCTTGGTGCGGATGAGCGAGGAAGCCTGCCGGCTGCTCCGGCTGGCCATCGACTCCTACGTGGACGGCAACGCCGGGCTCGCCGCCGCCCTGCACGACATCGACGATCAGCTCGACAACCTCAACCGCGACTGCGTGCAAGCGGTGTTCCAGGCCCACAACGACGGGGCCATCGACCTGCAGGCCGCCGTGCAGCTCTGCTTGATCTGCCGCTACTACGAGCGCATCGGCGACCATGCGGTGAACATCGGTGAGCGGGTGGTGTACATGGTGACGGGATGGTTGCCCGAGCACACCGGGTCGGCCCGCCAGCGGATCCGAGACCGCGGTCACGCTGAAGTCTCCGACCAGTCTGAAGAGACCGGCGAGGGGTGACCGCGCTGCGCCCGAGCAGACCCCACGGGGCTGACCACGGTGTCGCCCCGGTCCGGGGAGGGGTGGGGGCGTGATCTTGGCCGTCGCGTTGGCCATTGCCGTGGCCGGGATGGTTCTGGCGGGCATCGTGGCCTGGCGCGAACACCGCCGGCGTGTGGACGCCGAGGAGAACCGCCGTCGCGTCCACGAATTGGACCGGCGCCACGGGGACGAGGTGGCCGAGAGCGAGGCCCGTCTGCGACTGTCGTTGGACGCCATCACCCAAGGGGTGGTCGTTGCCGACCCCGACGGCACCGTGCTCTACCGCAACCCCTACGCCCGCCCGTTCACCGAGGCCCGTCACGGCGAGGCCCTGGTGGAGGCCGCGGTGGCCGAGCTGTTGGCCGAAGCCGCCCAGGGCAAGGCGGTGGAGCGGGAGGTGGAGTTGTTCGGTCCTCCCCGCCGGTGCCTGTTCATCAGCGCCCTGCCGTTGCGCTCCGAGGGTCGAGACCACGGCTCGGTGGCCCTGATCGACGACATCACCGAACCCCAGCGGCTGGACGCCATGCGGCGGGACTTCGTGGCCAACATCAGCCATGAACTGCGAACCCCGATGGGCGCCCTCAGCCTGCTGGCCGAGACCCTGGCCGGGGAGACCGATCCCGAGGTGTCCTCCCGGCTGGCGGGACGGGTGCAGGCCGAGGCCATCCGGCTGTCCAGCACCATGGACGACCTGTTGGAGCTGAGCCGCATCGAGAGCAACCAGGCCGCCGAGCGGACCCCGGTGGCCATCCAGCACGTGATCGCCGACGCCCTCTCCCGGGTCAAGCCGGCTGCCGAGGACAGGCAGATCCCTGTCGAAACCGTGCTGCCCGCGTTGGACCTGGTGGTGCGGGCCGACCGCCGCCAGCTCACCTCGGCGGTGTTCAACCTGCTGGACAACGCGGTCAAGTACTCCGAGGCCCACCGACCGGTGCGGGTTCTGGCCCGGTTGGCGGATGATCGCGTGGAGGTGGAGGTGCGAGACCACGGCTACGGCATCCCTCCCCGCCACCAGGACCGCATCTTCGAACGCTTCTACCAGGTGGACCGCGCCCGGGAACACACCGGCGGCGGCGTGGGGCTGGGGTTGGCCATCGTCCGCCACGTGGCCACCAACCACGGCGGCGAGGTGCGGGTGGAGTCCACCCAGGGGCAGGGCTCGCGATTCACCTTGGCCGTGCCCGTGTCCGAGAAAGACCGGGTGGAGGAGTCCCCCGATGAGGAACCGGGTGCCCTCGCCGCCCCGGAGCCGGTGGGAGCGCCGCGATGAGCGGCTCGGGCCGCGTGCTGATCGTGGAGGACGAGGAGTCCTTCGTGGAGGCGCTCACCGTGGGGCTCACCCGCGAGGGCTTCACCGTGCGGGTGGCCCGCGACGGCAAGGAGGCCCTGGACTACTTCGACGCCATGGCCCCCGACATCGTGCTGCTCGACGTGATGCTGCCCTTGGTGTCGGGCATCGACGTCTGCCGCCAAATCCGGGCCCGTTCCCAGGTGCCCATCATCATGGTGACGGCCAAGGGGGAGGAGATCGACGCCGTGGTCGGCCTGGAGGTGGGGGCCGACGACTACGTGACCAAGCCCTATCGCCTGCGGGAGCTGGTCTCTCGGATGCGGTCGCTGTTGCGGCGTTCCCGATGGACGGCCGAGAGCGAGACGTTCCTCCGCGAGGTCATCGAGGTGGGGGACGTGAGCATCAACCCCGAACGCCACGAGGTGTCGGTGCGGGGCGAGCCCATCGAGCTGCCCCTGAAGGAGTTCGACCTGTTGGAGCTGCTGTTGGCCAACGCCGGACGGGTGCTGACCCGCGACGCCCTGATCGATCAGGTGTGGGGAAGCGACTACGTGGGCGGCACCAAGACCCTCGACGTCCACGTGAAGCGTCTACGCTCCAAGATCGAAGATGATCCCGCCAATCCCCGCCGCATCGTGACCATTCGCGGTCTGGGCTACAAGTACGCCACCGGCGTGACCGCCGAGGCGGCACCCCCCTGACATGATCAACACGTCGTTTCTGCGCCTGGTGCGGGTTCACGCCCTGGGGGCCGCGGGCGACGCCATGATCACCATCGCCCTGGCGGGGTCGCTCTTCTTCTCCATCGACCCCAGCGCGGCCCGGCTCCGGGTCACCCTCTACCTGGTGCTGACCATGGCCCCGTTCGCGGTGGTGGGTCCGTTCATCGGGCCGGCCCTGGATCGATTCCGGGGTGGGAGGCGTCCCATGATCTTTGCCATCAACGCCGGGCGGGCCTTCGTCGCTCTGCTGATGATCTCCAACATGGACTCGCTGTTGCTCTTCCCCTTGGCCTTCATGATGTTGGTGCTGCAGAAGAGCTACGGGGTGGCCAAGGCCTCCATGGTGCCCATCATCCTGCACAACGAGGAGCAGTTCGTGGGAGGCAACGCCCGCTTGGCCCTGGTGGGCGGAGTGTGCGGCTTCCTCGGGGCCGGACCGGCGCTGTTGGCCAACGTGCTGGGGGGTGCCTCCTGGGCGGTCGCCCTGGCCATGGTGGTGTTCCTGTTGTGCGCGGTGGCCTCGCTGTCGCTGCCGCCCGGACGCATGGTGCCCCAACCGGCGGGCGACGAGGACGAGAGCGCCCTGCGCACCTTCGGCATCCGACGGGCGGCGTCGGCCACCGGCACGCTGCGGGGCATCGTCGGGTTCATGACGTTCCTGGCCGCCTTTGCGCTGCGGGGCGGGGCCGACGACGTGAACCTCTCCGGGGTGGGCAAGGCCTTCGGCGCCGGGGTTCGCCACGCCCTGCAGGGCGACGTGGCCTCCGACGCCAGCCCGGCGTGGAAACTGGGCCTGGTGGCCGCGGCCACCGTGGCCGGCTTCTTGGTGGGCTCCTTGTTGGCCCCCAAGCTGCGGGACCGGCTCCGGGAGGAGTTCATCATCACCGCGGCGCTGGTGGCCCTGGCGTTGGTGGGTGTGCTGGCCGCCTGGGGGGGTGGCTTCGGCTCCACCCTGCTGCTCGCTCTGGGCGTGGGGGTGACCGCCAGCGCGGGCAAGCTCTCGTTCGATTCCATCGTGCAACGCGACGCCGAAGGGGCCAACCACGGTCGGGCGTTTGCCGCCTTCGAGACCCGCTTTCAGATCTTCTGGGTCCTGGGCGCGTTGATCCCGGTGATCATTCCCATCCCGGCCCGCGTCGGCTTTCTGCTCATCGGCCTGGCCGCCGGGGTGGCCGCGGTGTACTTCTGGGTCCGGCGAACGGCTAGTCCGGTAGATCGATCCGGGCCAGCCACAGACCCGGAGCATCAACCTCAGCGGGGGTAGGCAGCTCCCGTTCCGAGTGCCACAGTCGGGCGAGCCCGTCGGTGCCCGCCCGCTCCACCACCCCGCGGGCAAACGCCGCCCCCCGGTCGTATTGGTCCTGGGTGAGATCCAGGCCGAACATCTGCCCGACGAACCGATCGGTGGCGTGGGCCGTCACCCGTCGGCGGCGGACGGCCTCGCTGAGACGGGGGTACGAACCGATCAGACCGTGGCCGATGCTGTCCATGGTCCAGTCCACGTAGCCCGCCAGCACCGAGACCAGGGCGGTGATCTGCGGCAGCAGGGCCCGTTGGGTCGGCGATTGCACGGCGCCGAGAATCACCTCGGGGTCGCCCAGCACCGACTGGAGGCTGCGCAGGGGATCGTCACCGGACAGATCCAACTCCCCCAGACGGCCTTCCAGGGCGCGAGGGTTGGCCTCGAAGCTGCGCACGTACTCCGACAACAGCTCGTCGACCCGTCGGCTCACGTGGGGAATCGACAGCACGGTGTGATGGGTCAGCTCGCTCAGACACACCCACAGCCGCAGATCGGAGGGATCCAGGCTCCACTCGTCGGCCAGGGCGTCGATGTTGGCCGGGATCACCATGAGCTGCGAACCGGACCGGGGAATGGGCAGGTCGTATTGGCCCAGGCTCCGGCGGGCCAGGTTCCCCACCATGCTGCCCGCCGTCATGCTCAGCATCATCGGACCGATCATCTGCATGAGTCGGTCGAGCATGGCCTGGGCCGGGTCCACCGACGACTCCTCCTCGGTGGTTCGACCGGACACGTCGCCGATGGGTTCGAGCAGGTGCCGGTAGTCCTCCAGCGTGGAGGTGGCCCACTGCGTGCGGGTCACCGCCACCACCGAGGCCGCCTGGCCCTGGCGGGTGGTGGGCAGCCCGGTGGTGTTGGCCACCTGCAGTTCGGCCACCCGAGCCAGTTCTTCCAGGGCCATCCGGTCGGCCGGGTCCACGTTGGGCTCGGACTGCCCGTCGGTGGCCACCGCCACGGCAAATTGGCGGGCGGTTTCCCAGGTGGAGGCGGCTTGCTGGGAAAAGAGCCGCCCCAGATCGCCGAAAATGGGCATGCCCTGGAACGGGTTGAACTCTTCCGGTGAGTCGGGATCGCTCACGCATTGATGCTACTGGCTTGGGGCCCGGTTGCCGATGGTCGGTTGGTAGCGGAAACGACCAGCACAGGCGTAGCCTCAACGGGTGAGCGATTCCCACTCCCTGGCGGTGGCGGTGGCCGGTGCCGGTGGGCCGCTGGGACGCCGGGTCTGCGCCAGGCTGCTGGACAACCCCCGGGTGGGCTCGGTCATCGGCGTGGATCTGCGTCCCGATCCCGGCTTGGCCGGCTTGCGGTACGTGGGCGACGACGTGGGCGAGTTGGACCTGGCGCCCCTGCTGGACGAGGTGGACGTTCTGGTCCACCTGGTGTCGGTGGCTCCCGCGCCCGGTGAGGCTTCGCCGGGGGCGGGCGGCGCCCTCGCCACCCGCCGGTTGTTGGACGCCGCCGCCGGGGCCGGGGTCGGACGGCTGGTGCTGATGTCGTCGGCCATGGTGTACGGGGCGTGGCCCGACAACCCGGTGCCGCTCACCGAGGCCTCGCTGCTGCGACCGAATCCCGAGTTCGGCTTTGCCGTCGTCAAGGCCGAACAGGAGCGGCTGGCCGCCGAGTGGGCCGAAGCCCATCCCCACGTGGCGGTGATCACGCTGCGGCCGGTGGTCGGGCTGGCCGAGGACCATGAGGGGTGGGTGTTCCGCTCGCTGCGGTCCACGGCCAACCTCAGCGCCGACCGCGAGGTCCCCATGCAGTTCCTCCACCTGGATGACCTCGCCGACGCCGTGGAGCTGAGCGTGGTGGGCGATCTGTCCGGCGTCTACAACGTGGCCCCGCCGGGATGGATCACCACCGGGACCGCCCTGGAGCTGTTGGGCCGCACGCCCGGCGTCAAGCTGCCCGAACCCCTCCAGGAGCGCCTGAGCCGATGGTGGCGGCGGTACCGCCGGGCATCCGCCGACCCCGGTGTGCTCGCCTACGTCCGCCATCCCTGGGTGGTGGCCGCCGATCGGTTGCGGGAGGCCGGTTGGAACCCCGAATTCACCAGCGAGCAGGCTCTGGTGTCGGGCCGAGAGGTTCCCCCGTGGGGGATGCTGGATTCCCGTCGCCGACAACAGATTGCCCTCGGCGGGGCCGTGCTGGGGGGCCTGGGCGTGATTTGGGCCGTGGTGGCCCTGATTCGTCGTCTCCGGCGGGGCCGGCGGGAGCGGTTGTGAACCCGTCGCCGGCCCAGCGTTTACACTCTCACTGTGACCCCGGCTGAAGCCGACGACGTTTGGGTAGGGCTGAGCCATGAATCGCTGCCCCTGGACCGGGTGTTGGGGTGGGTTGCCCGACCGGATTGCGGTGGCATCGTCCTGTTCAGCGGCACCGCCCGCGACCATTCCGAGGGCCGACCGGGGGTGACCGTCCTGGAATACGAGGCCTACGAGGAGCAGGTGATTCCCCGGTTGGAGGCCCTGGTGGACGAAGCCCGGGCCCGCTGGACCGACATCGGCCGGGTGGCGGTGCTGCACCGGGTGGGTCGGGTGGAGATCGGTGAGTCGGCGGTGGTGACCGCGGTGTCAGCCCCCCACCGCCAGGAGGCCTTTGCCGCCGGCCGGTTCCTCATCGACGGACTGAAGGCCACCGTCCCCATCTGGAAGCGGGAGATATGGGAGGGCGGACAGAGCTGGGGACTGGAGGCCCAGCACATCGCCGAAGCTCCGTCGGTCACGTCGTCCCCGACACCCGCTGCCGCCGAGGCGGTGGCCCCTACTCCTCCCGGCGGGTCCGCCGGTTGACCCATGGCTCGGGACCTGGCCATCGACCTCGGTACCGCCAACACCCTGGTCTATGCCCGCGGCCAGGGGATCATCCTCAACGAACCCACGGTGATCGCCCTCAACAAGGAAACCAACGAGGTGTTGGCCATGGGGCGGGAAGCGTGGAACATGATCGGACGCACCCCGGCCCACATCGTGGCGGCCCGCCCGTTGCGCAAGGGGGCGATCACCGACTTCGAGGTCACCCAGCGCATGATCCGCCTGCTGCTGATGAACGCCGGGGTCAATCGGTTCAGCCGCCCGAAGGTGGTCATCTGCGTGCCCTCGGCCATCACCGCAGTGGAGCGTCGAGCGGTGGTGGAGGCCGCCCGGAGGGCCGGTGCGGCCGAGACCAGGCTGATCGAGCAGCCCCTGGCCGCCGCCATCGGCGCAGAGCTGCCCATCCACGAGCCGATGGGCAACATGGTGGTGGACATCGGGGGCGGTACCAGCGAGACCGCGCTGATCTCCATGGGCGGGGTGATCTCGCTTAAGGCCATTCGGGTGGGGTCGTTCGACATCGACGCCGCCATCCAGACCTTTGTGCGCCGGGAGTTCGGCATCGCCATCGGGGAGCGCACCGCCGAGGAGGTGAAGATCACCGTGGGTTCGGCGGCCTTCACCCCCGGCGAGTGCAGCGCCGAGGTGCGGGGCCGCAACCTGATGAACGGCTTGCCCGAGACCATCGTGCTCTCGCCCTATGAGGTGCGCACGGCCATCGGGGAGGCCATCTCCTCCATTGTGGACTCGGTGCTGTCGTGCCTGATGGAGGCCCCCCCGGAGCTGTCCCAGGACATCATCACCCACGGCATCCACATGGTGGGGGGCGGGTCGCTGCTGCGGGGGCTGTGCGAGCGGCTGTCGCAGGCGGCCGAGGTGCCGGTGGGCCTGGTGGACGCCCCGCTGGAAGCGGTGGTGATGGGGGCGGGTCGCTGTCTGGAGTCCTTCGACGACGTCCAGACGATGTTCATGGAGTAACGGGGTTCATGGAGTAACGGGGTTCATGGAGTAACGGGGTTCATGGAGTAACGGCGTCAGTCGGGCTCCAGGAGCAGTTCGGCGGCGTCACGGGTCTGCCAATCCTTGTCCTGGGCGGCCCGGCGCAGGGCGGCGTCCACCTCGGGCCCGTCGAAGGGGGCCAACGCCAGCACGGCCCGACGGCGCACCACCGCCCGGTCGGTGGTGGCCGCCAAGATGGCCTCCAAGCCGGCGGGGTGGCCGATGGCCCCCAGGGCGGCCACCGCCGCCTCCCGAACCAACGGGTTCGCGTGGTCGGTGGCCACCGCGGCCAACCGGGCCACGGTGGTGGGCTCGGGGGCTTCCCCCTCGCCACACGCCCAGGCGGCCACCTCCACCACGGCGTCGCTGGGATCGTCCAGCAGGGCGGCCGGTGACACCGACGGGTGCCGGGCCGACAGGGCGGCCGCCCGCATCCGCACCGTGGGAGAGGGGTCGCGTTGGGCGGCCCGCAAGTCGGCGTCGGTGAGCGCCCCCATCCGGTCCAGGGCGGCCACCGCCGAGGCCCGCACCTTGGGATCGTCGGCGTCCCAGGCGGCCCGGGCGGTGGCCACGTCGCCAGTGTGCCCGGCGATCACCGCTGATCGTCGGCTGATGGTCTGCCCGTCCGGTGGTTCGGGCCCCGGCCCCGGTTCGGGGGGGCCGTTCACACCAGCGTTTCCAACACGATGGTGAGCCCGACGAAGAACAGGCCCACCAGCATGGTCAGGCCTGCCCCCATCAGCACTACCACGAACACCAGCCCCACCCCGGCCCGCAATCGGTGCCACCAGCGAAAGCGGGCACCTTCCCCGTAGTCGGCCCGATAGGCGATCAGCACGTCCCGCTCCTGTCGGGCCTCCCGCCAGGTGGCCCACCGCGGCTGCAGCCGCGACGACCACCAGTTCTTGAGGGTGGCCAAAGTATCGTCGGGGAGGGAACTACGAATGCGCGACCACAACACGACCGAACTCCCCGACATCCCGCCCCCTCCGCCACCCCCACCGCACCGTCGACCGCGGTGGTGGCGGCGCAACCGGGCCTGGCTGGTGCCGGTGGCGGTGGTGGTGTCCCTGCTCCTGGTCGTCACTGCGGTCTTGGGCCTTTGGCGCACCGATCAGGTGGCGGTGCGTCCGGGCTCGGTGGAGGGCGTGCCCTCGCGGGTGTCGGTGACAGGGGCCGAGGTCTACCAGCCCGCCGGCGAGATCGGCCTGGTCACCGTGCGGGTGAGCCAGCGTCTGTCGATCCTGCAGCGCATCGTGGCCGAGTTCGAGTCGGGGGTTGACATCGAGGCCGAACGCACCTTCACCGGCGACGGCACCCGCAGCGAACTGCGCCGGCTCAACGAGCTGCGCATGGAGAACTCCCAGCACGTGGCCATCGTAGTGGCGCTCGAACACCTGGAATACGAGATACCCCGCATCGCCTCGGGGGTCATCGTGGCCGAGGCCATGGACGGAACCCCGGCGGCCCAGGTGTTGGAGCGCGGCGACGTGATCGTGGGCATCGAAGGAGTCGCGGTGGCCGATCTCGGGGACTTGGCCGGCGTGCTGGCCGAGCGGGTGGCGGGTCAATCGGTGGAGTTGCGGGTGGAGCCGGCCGAGGGCGGCGACACCGAGGCGGCGGTGGTGGAGTTGGTCGACGCCGAGGACGGTTCCGACCGGGCGCTGATCGGCGTGGCCGCCCGGGAACGGGTGGACATCGGCGAGTTGCCCGTGGACGTCGAGATCGACAGCGGGTCCATCGGGGGACCGTCGGCGGGCTTGGCCCTCACGTTGGGGGTGATCGACCTGTTGACCCCCGGCGAGTTGACCGGCGATCGGCGGGTGGCCGCCACCGGCACCATCGCGTTGGACGGAACGGTCGGGGCCATCGGCGAGGTGGACCAGAAGGCCATCGCCGCCCAGCGCGCCGGGGTCGACCTCCTGTTGGTGCCGGTGTCCAACGTGGCCGACGCCGTGGACCACGCTGGCGACGACCTGCGGGTGGTGGGGGTGGCCACCCTGCAGGACGCCCTGGACGCGTTGGCCACGGCCTGACAGGACTACGATTTCGGCCATGGACGACCAGCCGGAGGCTGAGTTCAGCACCGAGGGGGTGAAGCTGCTGGACCACACCGTGGAGGTGTCGCGCCGGCAGACCCAGACCCAGGCCGGCGATCTGGCCGTCCGGGCCCGCCGCCTGGCCGAGGAACTGCGGGAGACGGTGGACGCGCTGGGCTCGCCCCCCTCCGCGGACGAAACCGGCGCGGTGGCCGAGCTGTTGGAGAAGGCTTGCCGTCAGGCCGACGAAATGGCGGAGCTGTTCCAGGATGCTCGCACCCAGGCCGAAGCCGAGGTGGAGCACGGCCGGGCCCAGGGCCGGGAGATCGTGGAGCAGGCCAAGGCGCTGCGGCTCACGGTGCTGCGGGACATGGCCAAGCGCCGGCAGGCCGCTCGGGCCCAGGTGGAGCGACTGCGCGCCGGGCGCGACAAGCTGCTGGCCACCTTGGGCGAGGTCCGCAACTCCATCGACCAGTCGATGGAATCGGCCAAGCTCTCCCTCGCCGAGGCCAAGGTGATGGCCGACGCCGCCGCCCGCCGGGTGGAGGAGGAGCCCGACACCCCCGATGTGGCCCTGCTGTCGGAACTGGACGACGCCCAGGAGCTGGGCATCGTGGCCCCGGAGGCTCCGGTGGACCATCCCGTGTTGGCCGGGGCCGAGGACAGCGGGGCCGTTGACGCCATCTTCGCCCGCCTCCGCTCGCAGGACGATCCGACGCCGGAAGATCGCGAAACTGCCCCCGGCGCTGCCAAAGTGCCGACGGGCAAAGGCTAGTCTCCAGTCGGTATGCGCAATCCCCGAGATGTGTTCCGGCCGCGGCCGCCGTCTCGCCCCCGGTTCTCCCGTCGAGCCAAGATCATCGCCGGGCTGGTGCTGGTGGTCCTGCTGGCCGCCATCTTGTCCCTGCGGGGAACGGCTCGCCTGTGGACCGACTACCTGTGGTTCGACTCGCTGGGCCACGGGGACGTCTGGAGCGAGATCATCATCTACAAGATCGTGCTCACCACGATCTTCATCGTCCTCTTCTTCGCCCTGCTCTACTCCAACCTGGTCATCGCCGACCGGTTGGCCCCGGCCACCCGGCCGGACGGGCCCGAAGAGGAGCTGATCCGCCACTACCACGAGGCGGTGGGCCATCGCCGTCGCTTGGTGGCCCTGGTGGTGGCCGGCCTGTTCGCCCTCATCGTGGGGGGCGGTACCGGCGGGGAGTGGCAGAAGGCCATCCTGTTCTTCAACAGCGTGGAGTTCGGCATCGAGGACGCGCAGTTCGGCTACGACATCGGCTTCTACGTGTTCCGACTGCCCTTCATCCAGTTCCTCATCAGTTGGGTGTTCCGGGCGCTCATCATCACCGCCGTTCTCACCGCCATCGCCCACTACGTGAACGGCGGCATCCGGGTGCAAACCACCGGGCAGCGGGTCACCCCCCAGGTGAAGGTCCACCTGTCGGTGCTGCTGGCCCTGATCGCCCTCACTCGGGCGGTGGGCTACTGGTTCGACCGGTTCAGCCTCAACTTCTCCACCCGGGGGCCGGTGGACGGGGCCACCTACACCGACGTCAACGCCCAACTGCCGGCGCTCAGCCTGTTGCTGTTGATCTCGGTGCTGTCGGCGGTCTTGCTGATCATCAACATCTGGCAGCGGGGATGGGTGCTGCCGGTGACCGCCGTGGGGCTGTGGGTGGTGGTGGCCATTGTGATGGGGGCCATCTACCCGGCCATCATCCAGCGGTTCCGGGCCGAGCCCCAGGAATCCCAGAACGAAGCGGTCTACATCGAGCGCAACATCGAGGCCACCCGTCATGCCCTCGGTCTGGACAACGTGATCGAACGCGAGTTCGACCCCGACACCGAGATCACCATTCAGGAGTTGGCGGGCAACCCCAGCGTGCGCAACATCCGGCTGTTGGACCCCGACATTGTGCCCAACGCCTTCCAGGTGGAGCAGTCGGAGCGCACGTTCTACACCTTCAACGGCGAGGTGGACGTGGACCGCTACGTCATCGATGGCGAGACCACCGAGGTGGTGGTGGGCGCCCGTCAGCTCAACGTGGCCGACATCCCCCAGCAGTCCTGGGAGGGCCGCCACATCGCCTACACCCACGGGTACGGCGTGGCCGTGGCCCCGGTGAACTCGGTGACCACCCAGGGATCGCCCGACTTCGTCGTCGGTGATGTGCCGGTGACGGCGAGCGACGACTTCGAGTTGGGCCAACCCCAGCTCTACATCGGGGAGAACCTCACCGGCTACGCCATCGTGGGGGCCTCCATTTCCGAGGTGGGCTACACCGAGGACGAGGAGACCATCCCCTTCACCTACGACGGCGACGACGGGGTGGAGGTGGGGAGCTTCTTCCGCCAGGCCGCCTTCGCCCTGCGCTTCGGCGACATCAACCCCCTCATCTCCAATTTCGTGGTCTCGGATTCCCGCATCATCTTCAACCGGGATCTGCGCTTGCGGGTGGAGACCCTGGCCCCGTTCCTGGAGTACGACGCCGACCCCTATCCGGTGATCTCCAACGGCCGGGTGGTGTACATCCAGGACGCCTACACCACCAGCGACCGGTATCCCTACAGCCAGAGCCCGGACGTGAGCGACCTGGCGCTCGAGAGCGGGCTGCGCAAGAAGTTCAACTACGTCCGCAACTCGGTGAAGGTGGTGGTGGACGCCTACGACGGCACCACCACCTTCTACGTGCTCGATCCCGACGACCCCATCATCCAGGCGTGGCGCAAGATCTTCCCCGGTCTGTTCGAGGACTTCGACCAGATGCCCGCCGACCTGCAGAACCACTTGCGCTATCCCGAGGACCTGTTCAAGATTCAGACCACCATCTGGGCTCGGTACTTCATCGACGAGGCGGCGCCCTTCTACGCCAACTCGGTGACCTGGGCGGTGGCTCAGGATCCCGGCACCCGCATCACCGCCCGCACCCTGCTCGACGAGGTGGCCGACGCCATCACCGCCGAGGAAACGGCCACTGCCACCGCCACCCGCCAGCTTGAGCGGAGGATCCGGCCGTTCTACCAGTTGCTCCAATTGCCCGGCGAGGACGATCTGGACTTTGTGATCTTCCGCACCTTCGTGCCCGTGTCCGGGGCCGGGGACGAGGAGGACGAGCGCAAGGAGCTGACCGCCTTCATCGCCGCCAAGAGCGACATCGACGAGTACGGCGAGTTGGTGGTCTACACCGTGCCCGGTACCAGCATCCCCGGGCCCAGCATCGTCGACGCCAAGATTCAGGCCGACACTGAGATCGCCGACGCGTTCACCCAGCTCAACCAGCAGGGCTCCACCGTGTTGCAGGGGAACCTGCTGATGATCCCGGTGGGGGATTCGCTGCTGTTCGTGCGTCCGGTGTACGTGCAGGCCACCGGCGACACCGAGCTGCCCCAGGTCAAGCAGGTGATCGCCGGGCTGGGCAACGACGACGACTTCGTGCTCCGCATCCGACCGACGCTGGAGGAGGCCCTGGCCGCGTTGACCGACGTCGAGGGCCCTGCGGTCTTGCCTGAGCCCGCGCCGACCCCCGATCCCGTCGACGAGCCAGCCGACCCCGCCCCGGCACCGACTCCGGTGCCCGTGCCGCCGGCACCCGGCGACACGTCCCTCGATGACAGCACCCGCCAAGCCATCAGCGAACTCATCTCCGAGTTGCGCAGCGCCCGGGACGCTCTCGACGAAGTGGACCGCCGGATCGACGGCCTCATCCAGGAGTCGGAGAACATCCTGAACTCAGCCGGCGGCTAGCCCCGTCCAGGCATCTGGGCTCGCCGTAGACCCGGGTCAATGGCGCGCCGCTAGTCGATTTCGGTGTGCTGGAGCCGCCAGGCGGTGTAGGCCACCCCGGCCAGGCCGACGGCCAGCGGCACCACATAGGCCGCCACGGTGGATCGGTCGGCCAGGTGCAGGCTGACGCCGGTGGCGTCGGCCAGGAGGCTCATGGGGTAGCTGCGCACCGACAAGCGGGCGAACGAGTCTCCCAGGTTGGACAGCAGCCACTCCCAAGTGGCCACATAGCCCAAACCGACGAACAGTGACTGCTTGAACCTCAGTCCCAGGGCCACGAACAACCCCGAGTAGGCGAAAGCGGCCAGGGCGGTGGTCGCCGCCGTGGCCACCACCAAGCCGTCCACCCCGGTGATGGTGGCCGACGCCGACATCATCACCACCACCAGCGGCAGGGTCACGGTGAGCACGGCGGCCATGGTGGCGGTGGCCATGGAGGCCCGGGAAACCGGGCGCAACCAGAGATACACCAGGGTGCGGTCCTCCACCAGGTTGCCCAACGCCGCCGACCCCACCGTCAGGGCCAACAGCGGGGCGAAGATCAGGATGCCGAAGTAGGCCATGGTCTGGGTGGACACCACAACGGGGTCGTCGGCGAGGCGCGACAGGAACCCGGCCAAGATGGCCACTGCGCACAGCACGGCCAGGGCCACCACCCGGCCGATGCTGATCTGGCTGCGCAGCACCACTCGGTAGACGTGGCCGTTCACGCCGGACCCTCGCCGATCATCGTTCCACCAAGTAGCGGAACACGCTCTCGAGATCGTCGTCCAGGGGGCGCAGCTCCCCCAGCGAGGCGTCCTGAGCGCGGGCGGCCGGAGCCAACGCCCGTCGAAAAGCCGCCGGGTCGGTGGTGTCCACCACCAAACCGTCGGCGCCCTCGAGGCGACACCCGGAGATCACGTCGCGGTCTAACAGGGCAATGGCCAGCGGTCGGGGTCGATCGGTGCGGATGCGGATACGCAGCGGTCGGTCGTCCATCTGAGCGCGGATTTCCCGGAAGTCGCCCTCGGCGGCCAGGCGGCCCTGCACGATGACCAGCACCCGAGAGCCGAAGCGCTCCACCTCGTCCAGCACATGGCTGGACACCACCACGCACTTGCCGGCGGCCCCCAGCCGGTGGAAGAGGTCGATCATGCTGCGTCGTTGGCGGGGGTCGAGGCCGGTGAGCGGCTCGTCGAGGGCGATCACCGCCGGATCGTGGACGATGGCCTGGGCCAGCTTGATGCGCTGGCGCATGCCCTTGGAGTAGGTGGACAGCGGCCGGGGGTCGTCGGGGTCGAGTTCCACGGTGGCAATGGCCTGCCGGGCGGCTTCGGCGGGGTTCCTCACCTGGTGCAGGCCGGCGGCCAGTTCCACGAACTCGCCGCCGGTCAGGTGGTCGAGCAGCGACTCCTGCTGAGGGGCTAACCCGATGCGCCCCAGCACGGCCACGTCACGCCGAGGATCACGGCCCAGCACCGACACCGATCCGTTGGACGGTTGGGCCAACCCGCACATCATCCGCAACAGGGTGGACTTGCCCGCGCCGTTTGGTCCCAACAGCGCCGTCACCCCGGCGCCGATGGAGAAGCTCACGTCGGAAACGGCCACCAGGTCGCCGAACCACTTGGATACCCCCGTGGTCTGCACCATGGGCGGAGGGGTGGCGAGAGTCGAGGGCGGAGGTGGAGGAGGCGTCGTGTTCATCTGGTCACCTCGATGCGTTGGTACCGCCACTGGGCGAACCCACCGAAGGCCGCAGTGAGCCCGATCAGAGTGGTGTACACCGCCCAGGTGTCCACCCGGCCGAGAGGTGAATCGCCGTCGTTGACCTCCCCGTAGATGCGGACCACGGCTTCCAGGGGCAGGTCGAACATGTTCACCAGAGCGAAGGAATCACCCAAGTCGGCCCCGGCGGCCAGGCCGTCACCCAAGGCGGCACTGACCAGGATGCCGAAGAAGATGGCCACGCCGGCCAGGGAGCGGCGGGAGGAAAGGCTGGAGACGGCCAGCGACAACGCCGTCCAGAAGACGGCCAAGGCCAGGCCCGAAGCCAGCACCCGACCGAACTCGGTCAGCCAGTCGCTTGCCCCGTCTGGCCCGGCGTCGGCCAAGGTAAAGGCGATCAGCATCAACAGCGTGGGTCCCAGGGTCATCATGGCGAGTACGGCGGCCACCGCCCCGAACTTGGCCACCAGGTAGGTGCTGCGATGCAGGGGCGACGCCAGATACAGCCCCAACAGGCCGCTGCGACGGTCGGTGCAAACGGCCTCCGGGGCTACGAAGGCGGTGAACAGCAAGATGCCAAAGTTGATGACCTCGTAGTAGTTGGTGGGGGAGTCGAAGCCCAGTTCCTCACCGCGGGGGACCGCAGCGGCCATGCCGATGAAGACGATGGCGGGCACGAAGGCCACCGCCAGGGCCACGGCGGGCATCACCTTTTGCCAGTTGGACCGCTTCAGGCCCAGCACCCGCTGCACGGTGTGGTAGGCCAAGTCCACCATGGCCCGCCCGGGACCGAGGCGGACCCCGCCGTAGGCCACGTAGCCCCGGTTGTGAATGCGGGCCTCGGTCATCGGGAGATGCCCCGGTTGTGGAAGCGGGCTTCTGTCATCGGGACGCTGCCATGAACACGTCTTCCAGGCTGGTACGGAGGGGCTCCAGGCGGCGCAGCCCGAGGCCCAAGTCGGCGATCAGGTCGCGCACCAGGGTGCCGGCGGGGTCGAGACCGGTCACGGTGACGACCGGCCCGTCGGCGGTGGCCGTCACCCCCCGGGCGACCAGGGCGGCCACCAACGGCTGGGGGTCGCTGTCGAGTTCCACCTTCACCCCGGCCTCGGACGAGTCCTCGTCGCCCAGGGCGCCGCTGTGGCCCACGATTCCGTCGGACAGGATGACCACCGCGTCGCACACCCGCTCCACTTCCTCCAGCAGGTGCGACGACAACAGGATGTCGATCCCGAAGTCGGAACCCACCCGGCGGATGAGCGCCAACATGTCGTCACGCTGCACCGGGTCGAGACCGTCGGTGGGCTCGTCGAGCAGCAGCAGGTCGGGGTCGTGGGCCAGGGCCTGCGCCATTTTGACTCGCTGGCGCTGGCCGGTGGACATGGTGCCGATGGGCCGGAACCGCTCCTCGCCCAGTCCGACCTGCCACAGGGCGTCGCTGGCCCGCGCGGTGGCCGCCTTGCGGGGCAGGCCGTGAAGCTGGGCGATGTGACGCACCAAGTCGGCGGCCTGCACGTCGCCGGGAAGATCGTGATGCTCCGGGGCATAGCCCACCCGCCGGCGCAATTCCGGGCCGCTCTGGCTGGGGTCGATCCCCAACACGGCCAGATCGCCGGCGTGGCGGGGCCGCAGGCCCAGGATCAGCCCCATGAAGGTGCTCTTCCCCGAGCCGTTGGGTCCGAGCAGCCCGGTGACGCCCCGCCCGATGTCGCAGTCCAACCCTCGCAGCACGTGGTTGGCGCCGTAGCTCTTCTGCACCCCCCGAGCAGCAATCACGACATCGGACACTGCTGCCAGGCTACCGGCTGCCGGGGGCCGTCCCGGCTCCGGGTACCTGGGTCCGTTCCGGCCACTGCCCGCTGGGGCCGTCCCGGCTACTGCTTGCTGGTCGCCGTTGGTCACCGGGGCCGATAGCATTGGGGGAACACAACGGGATGCTCGGCGGTTGTAACCTCCAACCGTCCGCCGAGGAGGCAGATCAGTGACATTGGAAACCGTCCGCAATCCAGCGGCCCTCATCGAGATCACCGAGTTGGTGGACCGGCTGCTGGATGCCATCGACGGGGAACTGACCAGTCGGTCTCGGGTCGTGGACGGACTCCTGGACCTGCGCCTGGCCGCCGCTGATCTCCCCGAGGTGGTCGCCCACGTGGACGAGTGCCTGGCCACGCTGCCGGGCAACACCACGGTGGCCAACCGGTGGTGGATGGAGACGCTGGCCGACGTTCGCTCCGCGGCATCCAACTGACCCTCCGCCGCCGGCCCCGCTGAGCGGACTCCGGCTGCACCCTACGAGTAGGAGGACTACGCTCGGGGGAGGAACGGGAGGTGTCCCATGACCGTGACTGATTCCTCGACGACGGGCGTGATCGGCAGCCGATTGCTTCGCAAGGAGGATCCCGAGCTGTTGACCGGGGAAGCCCGGTTCGTGGACGATCTGGACCTGACCGGGGCGCTGTGGGTGGCCTGCGTGCGCAGCCCCCACGCCCATGCCCGCATCCGCTCGGTCGACGTGAGCGGCGCGCTGGCCGCCGACGGGGTGGTGGCCGCCTATTCGGGGGCCGACCTGGCCGACGCCTGGGGCCCGCTGCCCTGTGCCTGGCCGGTGACCGACGACATGAAGAACCCGGCTCACTTGCCCATCGCGGTGGACAAGGCCAACTTCGTGGGCGACGTGGTGGCCGTGGTTTTGGCCACCGACCGCTACGGGGCCGCCGACGCCGCCCAATTGGTGGAGGTGGACTACGAGCCCCTGGATGCGGTGGTCGACCTGGAGGACGCCCTCGCCGACCACACCGTCATCCACGAGGACCTGGGTACCAACGCCTCCTACACCTGGGAGCTGACCCCCGACGGCGACGCGGTGGAGGCGGCCTTCGCCGGGGCCGCCCACGTGGTGACCGAGCGCTACACCCAGCAGCGGCTCATTCCCGCGGCCATGGAACCCCGGGGGGTGATGGCCGTACCGGCACCCTTCGGTGGCGACGTGACCATCTATTCGGCCACCCAGATCCCCCACATCCTCAAGGTGATGGTGGCCCTCACCCTGGGCCTGCCCGAACAGAAGGTGCGGGTGGTGGCGCCCGCCGTGGGCGGGGGCTTCGGCTCCAAGCTCAACGTGTACGCCGAGGAGATCATGTGTACGGCGCTGTCCTTGCGCCACGGGGTGCCCGTGCGCTGGACCGAGGGTCGTTCCGAGGCCGCCGGGTCCACCATTCAGGGTCGGGGCCAGATTCAGGACATCGAGCTGGCCGCCGACGCCGAGGGCCGCATCAGCGCGGTGCGGGTGAAGCTGGTGGCCGACATGGGGGCCTACCTGCAGTTGGTCACCCCCGGCGTGCCCCTGCTGGGGGCGTTCTTGTACCACGGCTGCTACGACATCCCGCACTACTCCTTCGTGTGTACCGGGGTGTTCACCAACATGACCCCCACCGACGCCTACCGGGGGGCGGGCCGGCCCGAGGCCACCTACGCCATCGAGCGGGCCATGGACTCGCTGGCCGCCGCCGTCGGGGTGGACCCGGCCGAGATCCGGCGGCGCAACTTCATCGCCCCCGAGCAGTTCCCCTACGAGTCGGGGGCCGGGCTGTTGTTCGACAGCGGCGACTACCCGCAGGCCCTGGCCCGGGCCCTGGAGCTGGTGGACTACGAGGGGCTGCGCCGACGCCAGGCGGAGCGCCGGGCGGCGGGGGATGCCCGCCACCTGGGGGTGGGACTGTCGAGCTACGTGGAGATGTGCGGGCTGGCCCCCAGCCGGGTGCTGGCCTCGCTGAACTACGCCGCGGGCGGCTGGGAGTCGGCCACCGTGCGGGTGCTGCCCACCGCCAAGGTGCAGGTGGTCACCGGCACCTCGCCCCACGGCCAGGGCCACGAGACCTGCTGGTCGATGATCGTGGCCGACCGGTTGGGGGTGGACCCCGACGACGTGGAGGTGCTGCACTCCGACACCGCCATCTCCCCGCTGGGGCTCGACTCCTACGGTTCCCGGTCGCTGTCGGTGGGGGGCACCGCGGTGCATCTGGCCGCCGAGAAGGTGATCGACAAGGCCCGGTTGATCGCCGCCCACCAGATGGAGGCCAACGCCGAGGACCTGGAGTTCGCCGACGGGACATTCCGGGTGCGGGGCCAGCCCGACGCCGAGATGCCCCTGGCCGCGGTGGCCTTCGAGGCCTTCACCGCCCACAACCTGCCCGACGGCGTCGAGCCCAACCTGGAGGGCCACGTCACCTGGGATCCGCCCAACTTCACCTTCCCCTTCGGCACGCACGTGGCCGTGGTGGAGGTGGACACCGAAACCGGCGCGGTGGAGTTGGTGGACTACGTGGCCGTGGACGACTGCGGCAACCAGATCAACCCGATGGTGGTGGAAGGCCAGATCCACGGCGGCATCCTGCAGGGGGTGGCCCAGGCCCTGTGGGAGGAGGCCGCCTTCGACGCCGACGGCCAGCCCCGCAACGTGAGCTTCTTGGACTACCTGGTGCCCTCGCCCGCGGAGACGCCGGGGTTCCGCACCGATTCCACGGTGACCCCCAGCCCCACCAACCCCATGGGGGTGAAGGGCATCGGTGAGGCGGGCACCATTGCCTCCACCCCCGCGGTGATCAACGCCATTGCCGACGCCTTGGCCCCGCTGGGCGTCACCGACGTGGCGATGCCCGCCACCCCCGAGCGCATCTGGGGGCTCGTCTCCGGGCGGTAGCGCCCGAGCCCCCTCGGGCCCACCCCTGGCCGGTGGCCGGGCCGCGCAACCGGCCGGGCCGCGCAGCCGGCTGGGCGTCGCTCCCGACTCAGGCGCCGTTGGCCGCCGACAGGGCCCGGGCGGCGTTGATGAGCCCGAGGTGCGAGTAGGCCTGGGGATGGTTGCCCAACAGGCGCTCGGTGGCCGGGTCGTACTGTTCGGGGAGCAGCCCGGTGGGTCCGCACAGGTCGAGGTAGCGGTCGAACAGGGCGGCGGCGTCGTCGAGCTGGCCGATGAGTACGTAGGCCTCGATCAGCCAGGCCGCACAGATGAGGAACCCCCCCTCGGTGCCGGGCATCCCGTCGTCGCGGCGGTAGCGGTACACCGTTTGGGCGTCGCGCAGCTCGCGCTCCACCGCCTTGAGGGTGGACACGAACCGGGTGTCGGTGGGGGGCACCAGGCCGCTCAGGCCGATCCACAACAGGGCGGCGTCCACGTCGGTGGAGCCGTAGGCGGTGGTGTAGGTGCGTCGCTCGTCGCTCCAGCCGTTGTCCACCACGTCGGCCGCGATCCGGTGGCGCAGCGGGCGCCACAGAGCGGCCAGCCTCCCGTCGAGGTGCTCGGCGATCTTGATGGCCCGGTCCACCGCCATCCAGCACATCACCTTGGAGTGGACGTGGTGACGAGGCGGGCGGCGCTCCTCCCAGATGCCGTGGTCGGGCTCCTGCCAGCGGGCGGCCACCGCCCCCACCACCGCCTTCACCACCGGCCAGTGCCGCTCCCCCACGCTCACCCCGGCCTCGTGCAACCGCCAGGCCAGGTCCACCACCGGGCCGAACACGTCGAGCTGCACCTGATGCTCCGCCGCGTTGCCGATCCGCACCGGCCGGCTCCCGGCGTAGCCCGCCAGCTCGGGCAGCACCGCCTCGGGCAGGGCCTCGTCGCCCACCAGCGGGTAGACCGGTCGGAGTTGCTCGGGGCTGGGGAGATGCTCCATGCGCTCCAGGATCCAGTCGAGCAGGTCGCCCGCCTCCCGGGTGCTGCCCAGGGCCAACAGGGCGGCCGCGCTCATGGCCGCGTCCCGAGGCCAGCAGTAGCGGTAGTCCCAGTTGCGGACCCCGCCCAGCACTTCGGGCAGGCTGGTGGTGGCCGCGGCCAGGATGGCCCCCGAGGGTTGATGGCACAGGGCCTTCAGTACCAGTGCCGAACGCTTCACCTCCTCGGGGGCCACCGACGGCAGGGCCAGACCGTCCACCCAGTTTTGCCAATGGCCGGCGGTGACTTTCCGACGATCGGCCTCGGTCAACTCCGACCGGTAGGGCCGGGCGTGGACCCCCAGGCGAAGCACCAGCACCCGGGCGGTGCCGTCGAGTTGGACGTCGGCGACGGCGGTCTGGTGGGGGCCGTCGTCGATGATGTCCCAGCGCACGCCGGGCGACAGCAACATCATGGTCTCGGCCGCGCCCGACACTTCCAGGCCGCCGTCGATGGCGTGCAGACCGGTGGGGGCCCGGCCGAAGTCCAGGCGAGGGGCGAACTCCACCCGGATGCGGCCGGTGCCCTCGACGGCCCGGATGAGGTTGGTGCGTCCCGCGGGCTGGTACGGGCGTCGGTCGGTGCAGTCCAGGTAGTCGGTGACGGTTACGTCGGGCCACCGGGTCTCCACGATCATGGTGCCGTTGAGGTAGCGGTGGGAGATGGGCGGGCTGCGGTCGTGGCGGTGGATGGAGAAGTGCCCGGCCCGGGCCCCGCCCAACAGCCCGGCGAACACCGCCGGGGAGTCGGCCCGGGGGTGGCACATCCAGTTGACCGAGGCGTCGGCGGTGACCAACGCCACCGTCCGCTGGTCGCTGAGCAGGCTGTGGCGCTCGATGGGCAGGGCGTGTTCGCCCATCAGCCAGGCCCGCCGTCGCTCGGCCAACCGGGCCAGGGCCTGGGCCACCTGTTGGGGGTCGTCCAGGCGGGTATGGGCCACGCTCGGCCCCGGACCCACCTTGATCCCCAGATCGGGGCCCCGCAGGCGGGCGAAGGCGTCCTCGTCGGTCACGTCGTCGCCCGCGAAGATGACCGCTTCGGCCGACACGTCGGTTCTCAGCCGGTCGAGGGCGTGGCCCTTGTCGAGGTCGAGCACCGACAGCTCCACCACCATCTTCCCGGTCTTGATCCGCACGCCCTCGGCCCGTCCCGGTCCGTTGAGCACCTGGTCCACGGCGTCGGCGGCGATGTCGGGGTCGGCCCGGCGGTAGTGGAAGGCCACCCCGGCCGGCTTGGGTTCGACGATGAAGCCCTGGTCGGGCCGGGCGATGTCGTTGAGTTCGGCCAGCACCCGGTCGCGCCGGGCGCGCTGGGTGGGCGAGAGGTCGCCGGCGAACCCTACGTCGAACTCGGTGCCGTGGCTGCCCACCAGGCGGATCTCCTCGGGCAATCGACTGAGGGCGGCCAGATCCCGCAGCGAGCGGCCGGAGATGACGGCCACGTGGGTGTGGGGCAGGGCGGCGAGCTGGCGCAGGGCGGCCACCGACTCGCGGGTGGGACGGGCCTCGTCGGGGTTGTCGACAATGGGGGCCAGCGTGCCGTCGTAGTCGCAGGCCACCAACAGCACCGGCACTCGGGCCAGCTCGGCCATGCGGGCCGCCACCTCGTCGGGCCCGGCGCTCGGCCCAGCTTCCGGGGCTGATCGTGCGTTCATGCGCCGGGTGCCGTGCGGGCCGGGAACCGAGGGCTCATTCGCCGAGAGCCAGGCGGTCGAGAAAGCGCTCGGCCCAGCGCTGGGCGGTGTTGGCGCGCACCACCCGGCGCATGGCCCGCATGGCCGATCGGGCGTCGGCCGGGTTGCGCAGGGCAGCCGACTCCATGGCCGCCTTCAGGCCCTCGATGTCGTGGGGGTTGATGAGTTCGGCCGCCTTCAGCTCCTGGGCCGCCCCGGTGAACTCCGACAACACCAGCACCCCGGAATTGTCGGGGCGGCTGGCCACGTACTCCTTGGCCACCAGGTTCATGCCGTCCCGCAGGGGGGTCACCAGCATCACGTCGGCCATCTGGTACATGGCCACCAACTCCTCGATGGGCTGGCTCTGGTGCAGGTAGTGCACCACCGGGTGGCCCATCACCCCGAAGTTGCCGTTGACGTCGCCCACCAGTTGCTCCACCGCCCGGCGGACCTCCCCGTACCCGGTGACCTGCGAGCGGCTGGGTTCGGCGATCTGCACGAACACGCAATGGTCGGCCGACAGCCGGCCTTCGGCCAACAGCTCCCGGAAGGCCCGCAGCCGCACCTCGATGCCCTTGGTGTAGTCCAGCCGGTCCACCCCCAACAGCACCGTTCTGGGCGAGCCCAGGGAACGGCGGATCTCGGTGGATCGGGCCTGCACCGCCGGGTCGGCGGCCAGGCCGGCGATGCGCTGGGCGTCGATCCCGATGGGAAAGGCCCCCACCCGGGTGGTTCGGTCGTCGTGGTGGATGGTCTTGTTGGTGGTGGGGGCGCCGGTCACCCTGGCGGCGGCCCGGCAGAAGTTGTCGGCGCTCAACGGGGTTTGGAGTCCGATCAGGTCGGCGCCCAGCAGGCCGTCGATGATCTCGGTGCGCCACGGCAGCCGGATGTACAGCTCCCGGGCGGGGAAGGGGATGTGGAGGAAGAACCCGATCTTCAGATCGGGGCGGGCTCGGCGCAACAGGCCGGGCACCAGGAGCAGGTGGTAGTCGTGGATCCACACCGTGGCGCCGGGGGCGGCCAGTTGGGCCACGGTGGCGGCGTAGCGGTGGTTGACGGTGCGGTAGGCATCCCACCAGGTGCGGTGATACTCGGGGGGCACCAGGGCGTCGTGGAACAGTGGCCACAGGGTGGCGTTGGAGAACCCCTCGTAGAAGAGCTGGAGTTCCCCCTGGCTGACCTCCACCGGATGGCACCGGAAGCCGTCCATCTCGAACGGGTCGGTGCCCGGTCCGGGCACGCCCGACCAGCCCACCCACACGGCGTCGGGGTTGTCGGCCATGACCGGGCGCAGGGCCGACACCAACCCCCCCGGACTGGGTACCCACCGGGCGGTGCCTTCCTCCCACACCCGCCGCACCGGGAGTCGGTTGGCCGCGACCACGAAGCTCCATGTCCGGTCCCCGTCGACCACCCGGTCAAGCTATCGCAGGGGGCGCGCCCTCAGGGGATTGCCGGGCCACTTCCGGGCGGTCTTTTCCTGTGGGCGACCCGTCTGTTCTCCGGGGGCGGGGCCCGGTGGGCTCAATCCAGGAGGAGGGCCTGGCCGGGACGCTCCCGGTCGTCGCCCACCGTGATCACCGCCTGGAGGAGTCGGCCGGTGAAGGGGAAGCGACCGGTGTAGCGGGGGCTGGGCGAAGGGGTCCGGGTGTGGCCCACGCTGATGCCCACCGCGTGCAGGTGGGTGGGGTGGGTGACGGGCATGGCCACCTCGGCCACCGGGTGGCCGTCGACCAGCAACCGGGCGATGCCCGCGTAGCTCGCGGTGCGCTCGAAGGCCACGGTGGCCGTGAGCGGGCCGGTGGGAAGCGGTCCGTCGGACTCGGCCACGTAGTGCTCCCAGGCCATGTTGTAGTCCCACACCAGGTGGTCGTCGTGGACGAACAGCGAGAAGCCCGACGACACGTCGCCGCAGGCCACCAGCGTGCCCTGGTCGCCGTCGGACCGTTCGAGGTCCACGGCGATCTCGTAGGACACGTTCTTGAGGTCGGGGCAGCCGTCGCTCGGGATGTAGGCGCCGGGGTAGTACACGAACCGTGACCGGTTGGTGATGGGCCGGGGCTTGGGCACGTGGAACCGCTCCAGGATGCGGTCGTCCAGGGGCAGCACCTGGTGGGCCCGGGCGGCCTCCCACCAGCGGCCGATGAGGTCGCCCAGCCGTTCGGGTTCGGCTTCGGCCAGGTCACGGGCCTCGGAGAAATCCCGGTCGAGGTGGTACAGCTCCCAGCGGTCGTCGTCGAAGCTCTCCCCCTGGATGTGGCGGGTGACCGCCTTCCAGCCGTCGACCCACATCGCCCGGTGGCCCACCATCTCGTAGTACTGCTCGGCCTTGGCCGTGGGGGCGGCGGGGTCGGCGAAGGTGTAGGCCATGCTGGTGCCCTCCAACGGGAGCTGGGCCACCCCGGCCAGCTCGGCGGGGGCCTCCAACCCGATGACCTCCAGCAGGGTGGGGGCGAGGTCGCTCACGTGGTGGTACTGGGTGCGCACGGCCCCGCCGTCGGTGATGCCCGCGGGCCACGAGATGATGAGGGGGTCGCGCACCCCGCCGGCGTGCGTGTTCTGCTTGTACCACTTGAGCGGGGTGTTGCCCGCCATGGCCCAGCCCACCGGATACACCAGCCAGGAGTTGGGGCCGCCGATCTCGTCGATGTCGGCGAGCTGCCGGTCGATTGGCCGGGGGCCGAGGCCGTTGATGTAGCGCATGGCGTTCTCGTGGCCCGACGGGCCGCCCTCGGCGGTGGCCCCGTTGTCGGACAACAGCACCACCACGGTGTTGTCGGCCTGGCCGATCCGGTCGAGGGTGGCCATGAGCCGGCCCAGGTGCTCGTCGGTGTGGGTGAGCATCCCGGCGTAGGCCTGCTGCATCCGGGCGGCCACCTGCTGCTCGTCGGCACTCAACTCCGACCAGTCGGGCACACCGGGGTTGACGGGGGGCAGTTCGGTGTCGTCGGGGATGATCCCGAGGTGCTTTTGCCGGGCGAACCGCTCCTGGCGGAGGGCCCCCCAGCCGTCGTCGTAGCGTCCGTTGTAGTGGTCGACGGCGGACTTGGGGGCGTGCAGCGGGTAGTGGCCGGTGCCGAAACACAGGTAGAGGAAGAAGGGTCGCTCGGGCCACGCCGAGGTCTGGGTGGTGATCATGGCGGCGGCCTGGTCCACCAGATCCTCGGTGAGGTGGTAGCCGGGCCGGTCGGGGGCGTCGATGTGGTGGTTGTCGGCCACCAGGTCGGGGTCCCAGTGGTTGGTGGCCCCGTCGAGGAAGCCGTAGAACCGGTCGAACCCCCGCTGCAGGGGCCACTGGTCGAAGGGCCCGGCCGGGGTGGTGTCCTCGATGGGGGCTAGGTGCCACTTGCCCACCGCGAAGGTGGAATATCCCGCCCCCCGCAGCATCTCGGCCAGGGTGGCCGCCCGGTTGCTGATGCGACCGGTGCAGCCGGGAAAGCCGGTGTCCCAGTTGCTCACCACCGCCATGCCCACCGAATGGTGGTTGCGCCCGGTGAGCAGGCACGCCCGGGTGGGCGAGCAGATGGAGGTAGTGTGGAAGTTGTTGTAGCGCAGCCCGTCGGCGGCCAGGGCGTCCATGGTCGGGGTGTCGATCTCCGACCCGAAACAGCCCAGGTCGGCGAAGCCCACGTCGTCGAGCACCACCATCACCACGTTGGGGGCACCGGGCGGGGGGGTCACCGGGTCGGGCCACCACGGGGTGGATTCGGCCACGGTGTCGCCGACGACACCGCCGTAGGTCTGTGCATGAGAAGCCATGCTTGGTTGCTAGCACACCGGGCCGTCGGGCACCGGGGATTCTCGGTCGGGCGGTAGGCTGCGGGCCGTGGCCCTTCCGTCGACCCGTCGCCGCTTCTAGCGCCGAAGGCGGGGTTCCCCGGTGCCGGAACGACTGTTGAATCCCTGGCTGGTGGAGTTCGGCACCACCATCTTCGCCGAGATGTCGGCGTTGGCCACCGCCACCGGGGCCATCAACCTGGGCCAGGGATTTCCCGACACCGACGGTCCCGCCGAGGTGGCCGACGCCGCGGTGGCCGCCATTCGGGCCGGGCACAACCAGTATCCCCCCGGCCTGGGCATCGCCGATCTGCGCTTGGCAGTGGCCGAGCACCAGGAACGGTTCTACGGCCTGGAGTTCGACCCCGACACCGAGGTGCTCATCACCGCCGGGGCCACCGAGGCCATTGCCGGGGCCATGTTGTCGCTGTTGGTGCCGGGCGACGAGGTGGTGCTGTTCGAGCCCTACTACGACTCCCACGTGGCGGGCATCGCCATGGCCCGGGCGGAGCGCAGGCTGGTGACCCTGCGCCCCCCGCACTACCGGTTCGACCCCGACGAGTTGGCCGCCGCCATCGGCCCCCGCACCCGGATGATGGTGGTGAACTCGCCCCACAACCCCACCGGCAAGGTGTTCGACCGGCAGGAGCTGGAGTTCATCGCCGAGCTGTGCCGGCGACACGACCTGCTGGTGGTGACCGACGAGGTGTACGAGCACTTGGCCTACGACGGCACCCACATTCCCCTGGCCACCCTGCCGGGGATGCGGGAGCGCACCATCACGGTGTCGTCGGCGGGCAAGACGTTCTCGTTCACCGGATGGAAGGTGGGCTGGGTGTGTGCCCCCGCCGAGCTGCGGGCGGCGGTGACCGCGGCCAAGCAGTTCCTCACCTACGTCAACGGGGCGCCCTTCCAGCACGCGGTGGCCGTGGGGTTGCGGCTGGGCGACGACTACTTCGACGGGTTGCGGGCCGGTCTGCGGGCCCGGCGCGACCAGCTCACCGACGGGCTGGCCGCCGCCGGGTTTGAGCCCTACCGGCCGGCAGGCACCTACTTCGTGACCGCCGACGTGCGCCCGCTGGGGTTCGACGACGGCATGGCCCTTTGCCGTCGGTTGCCGGAGCTGTGCGGAGTGGTGGCCGTGCCCAACGTGGTGTTCTACGACAACGAGCACGAGGGGCGACACCTGGTGCGCTTCGCCTTCTGCAAGCGCCCCGAGGTGCTGGAGGAGGCGGTGGCCCGCCTGTCCAAGCTGGGGGACCGGCGATGAGGGTGGCCGCCGTCCAGCACGACATCGTGTGGGAGGACCCCGAGGCCAACTTCGAGCGGCTGGCCCCCAAGGTGGCCGCTGCGGTGGCCGACGGGGCCCGGCTGGTGGTGATGGCCGAGATGTACTCCACCGGGTTCTCCATGGACTCCGACCGGGTGGCGGAACCGCCGGACGGGCCCAGCGTCGGCTTCCTGGTGGAGTTGGCCGCCGCGCACGGGGTGTGGGTGGGCGCCTCGGTGCCGGTGCGGGACCGGTCGGCGGCCGAGTTGCCCGTCAACCGATTCGTGCTGGCCGGCCCCGACGGGGTGGCGGGCACCTACGACAAGATCCACCCGTTCTCCTACGGGGGCGAACACGAGCACTACGCCGCCGGGGCCGACTGGCTGACCGTGGTGGCCGATGGGGTGAGGGTCACCCCCTTTGTGTGCTACGACCTGCGGTTCTCCGACGAGTTCTGGGCCGTGGCCCACGACACCGATTGCTACGTGGTGGTGGCCAACTGGCCGGTGGCCCGCCGGGCCCACTGGTCGGCGCTGTTGGTGGCCCGGGCCATCGAGAACCAGGCCTACGTGATCGGGGTGAACCGGGTGGGCTCGGGCGGCGGCCTCGACTACGCGGGCGACTCGGTGATCGTCGACCCGCTGGGCAACGTGGTGGCCGACGCCCCCGCCGGGCAGGAGGCGGTGCTCTGTGCCGAGGTGGATCCCGCGGAGGTGGAGCGCGTTCGATCCCGCTACCCGTTCCTGCATGACCGACGCTGATCGGGCGGCGCCTTGATGACCGGCGCCCCGCAGCCGGCGGTCCCGGCATGACCGGCGCGGACGGGCCGGGGACAACCGGGCCCCAGCGGCTGTTCACCGCCCGATTCGCGGTGCTGTGTCTGTGCGCCGTGTTCTACTTCGTGTCGCTCGGGATGGTGTACCCGGTGTTGCCCGGCTTCGTGGAGAACGACCTGGGCGGGGGCCCGGTGGCGGTGGGGCTGGCCGTCGGGGGGTTCGGCCTGTCGGCCGCGGTGGCCCGCCCGTTGGTGGGTCCGCTGGGGGACTCCAAGGGGCGGCGGTTCGTGGTGGTGTGGGGGTGCGTGCTGGTGGGCCTGGGCATCCTCGGCAACCTGTTTGCCACCACGGTGGCGACGGCGGTGCTGTTCCGTTTGCTCACCGGGCTGGGGGAGGCCGCCTTCTTCGTGGGTATTGCCGCCGCCGCCCAGGACATGGCCCCGGAGCATCGACGGGGGGAGGCCGTGTCGTACTTCTCGGTCACGGTGTACTCCGGTTTGGCGGGCGGACCGGTCATCGGCGAACAGTTGGCCGAGTCCCTCAGCGCCGACGCGGTGTGGGCACTGGGGGGAGGGCTGTGTGCGATCAGCGCGGTGTTGGGGGCGTACTCCATTCACGGTCGCCCCGACGACGCCCCCACCGGATGGCCCACGTCGTTCTTCCACCGGCCGGCCGCCCGGCCCGCGGTGCTGTTGTTCCTGGGCCTGATCGGCTACGCCGGATTCTTGTCCTTCATCGAGCTGCACGTGGAGGACATCGGGTTCGCCCGCTCGGGTGCGGTGTTCGCCACCTTCGCCGTGATCGTGATCAGCATGCGCATCGTGCTGGCCCGCCTTCCCGACCGGTTGGGCCCCCAGCGCACCAGCACCATGTCGTACACGTTCTCGGTCATCGGATTGTGGATCGTGGCGCTGTGGCCGCAGGTCCCCGGTGTGTTCCTCGGCACGGTGGTGTTGGCCATCGGCCAGACGTTTCTGTTTCCGGCCCTGTTCGTGCTGGCCGTCCAGTCGGCCCCGGCCAACAGGCGCAGCCAGGCCATCGGCACCTTCAGCATCGCCTTCGATCTGGCCGTCGGGCTGGGCGGGCTGTTGACGGGCGCGGTGGTGGCGTTGTCGTCTTTTACGACGGCCTTCTTCGTGGGCGGGATTGTGTCGCTGGTGGCCCTGGTGCTGAGCCGAACCGTGGTGCGCCCCCAAATCGCGCCGGCCCACTGAGGGCTCTGGCCATCGAAATTGCCCATTGACAGGGGCCGCTCGGCGTAGGAGAGTGGTCGTCTTCCCCCGGCGCTTCCCCCCTGATTGACCTGGGCACGACCCAGTTGACCCGAAGGGGACGGCAATGCGAGGCGTCACGCTGTTGGCCTGGGTGGTCACCGCGCTGGTGGTGTCGGCCGTGGTGGGAGCATCGGCGGTACGAGCCCAAAGCCAGAGCGGTACGTCGGTGGAGGTGGGGGACGGCCACGTGGAGTTCGGGGCCTGGTTGGAGGTGGTGGTGCCCGGTCACGAGTCCCCCGGCAACGGGGGCGGTGCGGGGGGTTCGCCTCCGCCGTGCCGGTACCGCCGGGGCGGCTTCGCCGAGCTGAACGCCTGGTTGAACAACGACTACCTCCTGGTCCCCGACCCGGCCGAGGAGTACGTGTTCAAGCTGTGTCGGGCCGACGGTGCCCTGGAGTTGGCCACGTTCTGGGTGTATCGGCCTCCGGCCCCGGCCGAGCCTGCGCCGCCCACGGTGGTCGACACCACCCGGCTGCGTAACGAGGCGTGGGGTCGCCTGGACATTCCCCGCCCGACCACCCGCACGGCCCCGGCGGAGGTGACGGTGGTACACGTGCCCACCTACGTATGGGTGCCCGCCGCGGAGCGGGTGCCGGTGACCGAAACGGTGCGCACCACGCTCAACGGCCAGGAGCTGAGGCTCACCGCCACCGCCTCCCCCCGGCGACTGGGCTTTCTGCGGGTGGACTTTGGCGACGGAACCACCCGGTGGTGCGACGCCGCCAACGTGTTGGCCTTCGACCACGCTCGGGATCCGCTGGACCAGCCGTCTCGGTGCTTGCACCACTACCGGCGCTCGTCGCTGAACAGCCCCGAACTCCGCTATTCGTTGGTGGTCACCGCCTACTGGGACGTGGCCGTGACCTGCGAATACGACGGCGGACCGTGCCCGAACCCGCCCCCCGCCGTGCCCACCCAGGTGCTCACCGCCGCGCCACACTCCCTGGCCGTGGCCGAGATCCAGGCCCTTGCCCGCCCCGGCTAGCGGTGCCGCAATTTCGCCCTGTCCCCGGGCGACCGCCGGGCTGTCATCGCCAAATCACGAAAAACCAGATGACAGTCCGGCGGCACGGGGATATAGTGATCACTCCACTCGACGCGGGGTGGAGCAGTCTGGTAGCTCGTCGGGCTCATAACCCGAAGGTCGCAGGTTCAAATCCTGCCCCCGCCACCAACGAGAAGGCCCGGGGACTCCAAAGTTCCCGGGCCTTCGTCATTCTCGGCGGGTCTGCAGTCGGGGACAACTATCCAACAGAATTCTCGCGTCGCCCTACCGGTGTGCCGCTTGGAAGAGACACTTGTGGCGCCAGCTCAGTTGAAGAGCGTCGGTTCTGACGTGGCGGTGTTCGGAGCTGGGGGGGTTCGAGGGACGTCGGGAGCTGTGGGCGTAGGTGTTCTTGGCGTGACGTCTCGAGCGATGCCCAATACGAGGAATCCTTGCGGTGCCTGATGTTGATTGCCGACGAAGAAGGCTGGCTCCCGAGTGGGCCGCACGAGGCTCATCCACTTGTCCTCGATGCGCTGGAGGTAGTCGTCCGGATAGGTACGCCGCCACCTGCGCCAAGCTTCCGAGATCTCCCAGTCGACGATTGATTGCGTGTGGCCGTTGCACTCGGCCGCGATGCAGTCGTACTGGAATTTGAAGGCGAACGGACAGAGTTCGAGAGGGGGCGCGCTTGGCGACAGCAGACTCGCTTGTGCTGCGAGGTTCATCCTCCTGGCGTGTGCCGGGTCGTCTCCGTGGTCCTCGACGACGAACCCACGGATCGTTCGCGGAACGACCAGCCCAAGGGATGGCCTGTTCCATCCCTTCGCCTTCAGCAGGTCACACATCGTGTACTGCGGCAGGGCGTTGATGGCAGTTCTACGTTCCTCAGATGTAGAAGCTTCCCGAACGACGCGCACAGAGTCCAGCTCGGGTCGGTACGATTCGGGCCGTTGGTCGGCTTGATGCTTGCTGATCCCGACTTCGACGACTTGATACTTGGGATGGCTGCCGTGCCAGAACCACTGCCACTGGACTGGGAAAAGGCGGATCCACTCTGACGTCTCGCCATCGAGCCGGACGCCGGCGACACAAACTGTCTCGCCATGGGTCCGGCCGATCTCGGGGGACGCCTTGACTGTGATCATCACGGTGGCTTGCTCTCGCACCGCCCAATCCTCCTAGAGCTCTACAAGCTGGAGTTCAGGTGCATCGCGCAAAGCGGACTCGGTGATGCAGGAGCGGTGGCAGTCGGCGTGGTCGCGCTCGTAGCAGAAGAGAGCGATTCGCCTAGATCGCGCAAGCTCCACGATTTCGTCTTTGGTCGGGCTGGCGCCAATGGCCAGGTGTCTCTCGTATCGTCGGCGCGCCTCGCGAAGGCCCCGTCGAAAGCCATCGCGGTTGTCCTTCGGGTTCCCAAGGGCACGCTCATGGCGGTATTCGATGCCGGCGTTCGCTAAGGCCCTAGCGAGGGCGGTCTTTGAGAAGCCACGCTTTCGAGAGATCGCGTTGAGACGAACGTCGACTAGGACCTGCACCTGTGCGTCTCGCAAGACGGAGACCAACTCGTCAATCGTTCGGCGCTCGTAGCCAACGGACACGAGTTTGCCAGTGATTCGCGACCCCATGCGTCTAGCCTAGGTGGCCCTCGGTTCGCAGGAACACCCCTGCGTCCTCGGAGTTTCGAGTGCGCCTTGCTGAGGCATCGAAGCGCTGAGCGAGGGCTTCGTCGAGTTGAGCGTCGATGGCGGGGAAGAGGTGGTCATGAGTCCCGAGGGTGACGTTGATCGTTGAGTGGCCCATGCGCTCCGTGAACGCCCCGGGGAGGGCGCCCTCGGCAATCTGGAAGGTGGCGTAAGTGTGCCAGTTGTCGACTCGCTTCGCTACACAGCCGACACGGCAGCCATCTACGTCTCGAACGGTGAGGACACGCCCTACTTCGTAGACGTGGCAGTTGAGCTGCGCCCGAGGCGGCCGATTCGAGTGCTCATTTCCTCGATCTGGGTCATGGTCGTGTTCGCCATCGGAGTCGCCATACTCCTCCCCGAGGGGGACCAACTCGCAGCCAACCTTGCGTTGCTCACTTTCCCCCTTACGCTTGCGGGAGCCATCGTGCTCACCCGGGACACATCGGCTGTCTCTCATCGGCTTCAGGAGAGGAGCCGGGTCGGCCTGGCGATCATGATCGCGCTCCTGTGGTTTGTGGCGGCCCTCCGCCTAGTGGCCTCCGATGTTGATCTCGGGTGGCTTGGCGAGACCCTGGAACAAGGGCGAGACGCCCTCGAGCGGCTCTAGACTTGGTAGACAGGACACTTGGGAGGCCGTGTGGCAAAGAACGGAGCTAAGGGCAAAGGGCGCGTGGGTGCAGTGACCGGACGCTCTCAGGTCAAGAACACGCGCACGGGCCTGTGGACCAAGCGCGACACCTCCTCAGGTCGGTTCATTGCGACCAAGCAGTCAGGGGGCTCCTTCAAGGGCGTCCGCCGCGAGACGTAACCGCGTCGTCCGCCGGGGACCGCGAGGCGGACTGGTGCAAGCGCTCGTGCGACTGAACTGCTGTGTCGATCGTGGTTGCTGATTCGCTTCATTCGGCCGCGGCGACCTTCTTAGAGGAGTCTTGGGCGCAGTTGGAGCAGCTCCGCGTGCTCCCACGTCCACGGCACAGGCCTTTCTTGAGCTTCGGGACCGACTACTTCGGGCCCGACCTTTCGTCAGATGCTATGGCTGACCTGGAGGACGCGCTCGTGGAGGCGTTCCCGCAGCGGCTCGCTCACAGCATGAAGACCGATGGATCGGGAATCAGTGTGGATCGAGCACGAGAAGTCGCCAGCACCTACATCTTCTCGATGCTTGAGCGGGCGTGCGCGTACGAGGCGAGGATGCCGAGAAGCGAAGCCTTCTCGCGGGCTATCGAGGACCTACTCGCCTTCGTCGGCTCAGACACGAATCAGATTGCGACCCATCGCATCGTGTCGCATCTGAAGTTGAGCGACCCAATATCAGTCCGGGACGAGAGCGTGGAGATAAGACCACTGGGGGATCCCGGGAGGTTGGACATCCGGGGTCAGACAGGTCTCCCTGGGCTGGAGCGAGGGGAGCAAATCCTCTTCTCGCAACACCCTCACGTGATCATTAGCGCCACCGGCGAGTATCGCCCAGCCCTCGAGTGGGCGGAGCAGCTCGAAGAGCCAGCCAGACGTCTGGACAGGGCAGTGATGGCAATCCGACTCTTCAGGAGAACGTCGGCCCGGAACATCCGAGAGTGGTCCGGCTTCGTCGAAGCAGGTGCCTTCACCCGGCCGTTGTCAAGGTCGTGGCCCTACGACCCCTAACTGCATCGGCGCTTGCGGATGCGGAGGATGTCGCAACCCTTAGCGTGAGCGACGTCAGAGCCTTTCAGCAGTTCTCCGACAGGCTGGATGAGACGATCGCTCAGGCAGATGCGCTGGCGATCAAGCGGAAGCTCGGTGCCGTTGGCTGGTTCTCGGCCCTGCGGTCGTTCCAGGACTCGTTTGGATTCGATGGCTGGACTGAGCAGGTACCGCGTCTGATTCGAGCAATGGAGGGAGCGCTCTTGCCTGAGGGAGCTAGGGAAGCGGTCAAGCACCGCCTTAGACAGCGCCTCTGCCTCCTGCTGCAGGTTGATTCGGAGTCAAGCGACTTGCTCTTCGACGATATCGGTCACCTCTACGATATGAGGTCAGAAGTCGAGCACGCCGCGGATGTTAAGGCCGCCAAGCTCTTGGGACGGATTCGCTCCGTCGCCGGCGCGGCAGGTGAACGCAGCGACGGCGTTGACGAGTGGCGAGCGATCGGGAGTCTGCGTGATCTCGTCCGCCGGTCGATCGTCACGCGGATCGTGCTGGCGACAGGAGATAGCCCGATGTGGCCGATCGACGACACGAAGGCGATAGATAGGAGGCTCCTCGAAGATGGCTTCCGGGCCAGATGTCGGGAGCAACTCGCCGCCGCAGACGCCGAACTCGGCCTCCGTCTGTCCCTGGGGTCACGCACAGCGTGAAGTCCGCGCGCCGCATCCCTACCTTCTCGCGATCGGAGTAGCGAGGATCGACTTGTATCGGACAAGACCAGCAAGCCGCTGATATGGGCCTCGCGTGCCCACCACCGCGCGGTCCCACTGACCGCCACCGCGCAGAACCCAATGACCATTGACACCGACGAACGGTCGGAAGCTCCCGACGGGCTTCCTGTTCAGCCGGGCGCTCGCAGCAGGCGGCCTGCGCAGGATCGAACAAGCCGTCACCCGGGAACGGCTGCAAGCCCGACGCATTGAGGGACGGGCACTCCGATTCAGATGACCCAGCGGCCAAGCCCCGCCCCGAGGGGCAGGGCCAGACCAATGGTGATCAACCGATGCGGCGTCAAGGGTCGGCCACGGGACTCCGCTAAGCTCCGTGTCCTCGCCTTCGCCTGCCGGCGATCCCTTGACCCCAAGAACCGGCCCACTCCGCTGATCTGGCGCAGAATGGAGAGACTTATGGCAGATCAGCCTCTGACTACCTCGCACCCGAACAGGGCGCCCGGATCGAATCAGGCGCGGAGATGGTCGAGGGATGAAGGTGTGCGCGATGAGTAATGAATCGACGCAGAGGGTCCTCAGTTTGGTCGATTTTCTGGCGGCGTTCGACGCACAGAAGAATCCGCCGGTCCATGACATCTCGAGCTACGGGCTCTTCAAACTCGATGGTGACGGACTGCCCGACGTCTCTGGCGTGAGGCTTACGCCTGCGGACTCGCTCTGGTTAACGGTGGACTTCGTCGAACTTCCGACCCGTCCGGCCGTGCCCGAACATCTCGACTGGCTCCTCGGGCCCGCAGCTGAGTTGAACGCGCACAATCGACCGGCCGTCGAGCTTCCCGAGAACCCAACCGAAGATGACTTCGCTCTCGCCGAAGAAGCCGAGTCCTGGGTCACCACCACGTGGGAGCCGTGGGCTGGTGTCTACAAGGATGCTCGGGCTGCGAAGGACCTCTACCGTGACTTGTTCGAACAGCGGGAGCGGCTCCTTGCTGATCGAGATTCGCTCGAACTTGTATGGGGCTTCGGACGGCTTCAACAGGAGGCTCGGCCCGGCGAACGCATCGATCATCCTCTGCTGACCATTCCGGTTGAGATCGAGAAAGATGAGAATACCCGGCAACTCTCGGTGCGTCCTGCTGGAGCGGTTGAGGCGGAGTCTCTCTTCCTAGCCGACGTCGAGATCGACGACCGGGAAGCCTTCAATGCGATTCGGCGCGCCATTGCCGACGATGAGTCGGCGATCGATCTGTGGGACGAGGACGAGACACGGGAGCTTCTCCGGAGGCTGACTCGAGCGATCGACCACGAAGGCGGCCTTGCTGGCGAAGTCGACTCCCGGCCTGGCGTGGCCTTGGCCGACGAGTCCTGGACGCTCTTCCTCCGGCGCCGTCGCCCCAACTACCAGGGCTTTCTGGACGATCTTCGTGAGCTGTACAACTCGGGTGCCATCCCGCCCGACTCTCTGCAGGCGGTGGTGATCGACTCTCCTTCGACGCTGGTTGAGGACTGGGAGCCCAGAAACTCAAACAGCGAGCCTCTCCTTCTGCCGCTGGCATCCAACGAGGAACAGCAACGAATTCTGCAGTTGGCTCAGCACAGGCCAGGAGTAACCGTCCAGGGGCCACCAGGAACTGGCAAGTCGCACACGATCGCTAACATCATAAGCCACTACGTGGCCTACGGGCGTCGAGTCCTCGTTGTCGCCGAGAAGGAACAGGCCCTCAGAGTGCTCGCTGACAAGGTCCCTCCAGAGATTCGCGATCTGACGGTGTCGGTCCTTGGGACGGACGAGGAAGGGCGCCGGCGTCTGGAATCATCGATTCGACAGATCCAAACGCGGGTCTCTGCGATTGATCGCGTCTATGCGGGTGAGCAGATTCGGCGCCTAGAAGAAGAATTGGACTTGATCGACCGCGGGATCGCCATTGCGACCGACCGGCTCTTGTCCGTCCGCTCATCCGAAGTGAATCAGCTACCGGGTACCTGGGCTGCCGGCGCCGGGATCACCCCTGCGACAGCTGCGAAGTGGCTCGCTGAGAACACTCAGCGGTTGGGGTACATACCCGACGCGCTGGAAGTTTCGACGTCAGCACCGTTCGGAGCGTCCGATCTGGCCGAATACGTCGAGCTCCTGAGACGAGTCGGTGTCGAGCGCGCAACATCCTGTGCCTTCACCCTTCCCACTCTGAGCGAGCTTCCCACTGGTTCCGAACTCTCTGCCCGCTTCGAATCATTGCGGGTGGCAACCGAAGGTGTCCAACAGGTCCTTCCCCACATCATGAGTTGGGAACGAATCGATGCAGCGGATCCATCGCTGCTTGGCCAGCTCCTCGCCGGCGTGAAGAACGAACTCGACCGGCTGACCGGACCTGCCGACGGGTGGGAGCAGCGCCTCCGTGAGCAGTTGGTGGATCCTGCGCTCGTCACAGGCTGGCAGGACTTCGCCGCTAGATGTCGGAGCGAACGAGAGGCCCTGCTCAAAGCGGGACAGTCGCTCGAAGCGCACGAGATCGTTGTTCCTGGGGATGTCAGCCACGAGTTCGAGAAGGCTCTCGGCGAAGCTGAGGCTCGTCTACGAGAGAAAGGAAGACTCGGGATCTTCGCCGGCGACCGGAAGAAGACGCTGGAGCAATGCTCGGTCGACGGGCGTGTGCCCGCGACCGGTGAAGAAGTCAGACTCTGCCTCCGCAAGGTCTGGCTGGATCAATCGAGGCGGAGGCTTCAGACGCTGTGGTCCAATCGAGTTGCCCGGATCGACGGGCCCGCGCTCGAGGGCGCGGTGCCTGAGGACCTGATCGGAAGTCTTCTTGAACGGCTGGAGGACACGCTCAACGAGGGTGTTCGGCAGTCCGAGATCGCCCGCGCTCTGACCGATCTCGGAATCACCTCTCCTCCTAAACCTGCGATCCCAGATCTCGAGCTCCTTCGACAGGTCCTTGAGTTGCTGCCACATAGGGGCGAACAACTATCTGCTCGGTCCTATGTGCAGGAACTTACTTGTCGTCTCGCCCAAGGAGCGGAGGAAGATGACGCCTCGCCTCTCTGGTCGCTGTTGGCTGATGCTGCGGAGCGGCAAGACACGCTCGCATGGGATCAATTTCGCTCGGACGTAGAAGAACTCACGTCGATCGCACCGCAAGCCATGCGCCTCCGTGAGCTGCACCAGGCGCTCCGCGGTGTAGCTCCAATCTGGGCTGAACGAATTGCTACGAATCCTGATGCGGCGGGGTTCCCCGCCGAGTTCGACTTGGCCTGGCAATGGCGGCAACTCCGCACCTGGATTGACGAAATCGAGGGAACTGGCGACCCCGCCAAACTGCAGCGCGAACTCGAGGAGCTGGCGAACAATCGCCGCCGGACCGTTACGTCCCTAGTGTCAGAGATGGCATGGCTCCGGCTCGCCGACAACGTCGGCGACGCCGAGCGACAAGCGCTCAATAGCTACCTCCAGGCAGTGAGGCGCTATGGAAGGACCGGCGGGAAGTTCGCGGCCCGATGGCTCGCCCAGATTCGAACGGCGCTCAATGAGTCCAAGGACGCCGTGCCTGTATGGATAATGCCAACCCATCGTGCGCTCACCAGCTTTCGGCCGGACGCAACCCCGCGATTCGACGTCCTCGTTATCGACGAGTCGTCGCAGCTGGGGCTGGAGGCACTCCCGCTTCTCAGCTTGGCCAAGTCGACCATCGTGGTCGGCGACAACAAGCAGACCAGTCCCGAGAACGTCGGTCTCAACCGTCAGCCGGTCTTCGATCTTCTGGAGCAGTACCTCGCCGGGATCCCCAATTATCAGACCCTCTTCGATCCTGACAGCAGCCTCTACGATCTCGCTTTTCAGAAGTTCCCTGACGTAGTGATGCTCACCGAACACTTTCGGTCGCTGCCCCAGATCATCCAATTCTCGAACCTCCACGCCTACGACAACTCAATCGTCCCACTCCGAGATCAGCTGCCAAGACCCGCTTGGCCCTGTGTCGGAGCGATCAAGGTAGAGGACGGATATCGCGAAGGCCATGTGAACGAACCAGAAGCTCACGCAGTCGTTGACTTGCTCGCTGAGCTGTGCGATGACCCGGACTACGACGGAATGACGTTTGGTGTCATCTCGCTGTTGGCCACGGCGCAATCCAAGCGGATCTGGGACCTTCTCTATGAGCGGCTCGGCCCTGACGTGATTCTGGAGCGTGAGATCAGATGCGGTGAACCAGCGAACTTCCAAGGCGATGAACGCGACGTGATGATCATCTCAACGGTCGTGGCCACCGACCCTCTGAAGCCACAGGGTCGCATCGCAGCCATGGCTGGACTTCCTGCAGCCAGGCGCATCAACGTCGCCGCATCGCGCGCCCGTGACCAGATGTGGGTTGTACATTCCGTGGAGCCGGATCGATTTCCCAACGGAGATCTGCGTGGCGAACTGATCCGCTACTGTCGAAACCCCGGAGCACTTGCCGTTGACCTCGATCGCCTCGAGGAGAAGTGTGAATCGGAATTCGAGAGAGCAGTCGTCCGAGAGATCCTCAGTCGCGGCTACCGGATGGTCAAGGTCCAGTACCCCGTCGGCCGGTTCCGAATCGACATCGTCGTCGAAGGCCCCGACGCAAGGCTGGCGATCGAGGTCGACGGTGACCACTGGCACGGCGAAGACGCCTGGCATCGAGACCGCGCCAGAGAGATGGTGCTCGAACGCGCTGGCTGGACCTTCGAGCGCATTCGGGGCTCGTCGTTCTATCTCGACCGGGCTACCGCGCTCGAACCGCTCTGGAGACGACTTGAGGAACTGGGTATCCCCACCGGTGACGAATGGATCTCCCAGCCGACCGCTTCGACGGTCCGCTCGGTTCGAGATGCCGGAGCCTCAGCGGCGGACGACGAAGACACGGCTGAGGAATCTCTTGGCGGCGGCCGAAGTGCGGAGATCCCCGTCCAGAGCAGGGCCGCCTGGCGGCCCATCACGGGCGAGCCGAGCGGGCACGAGAACGGCCCGGCGACCGACCGCGGAATTGGGGAAGCTCGCCCAATGGCCAGCCCCGTGGAGACCGAGATATTCCCGGCCTGGCCGACAGCCGCCGCGGAGGGAACAGAAGCCCGAACTGACGCGCCCTCGACGAGCCACGACCGACAGCCCCTGGACCTAAACCAGTTTCGGGAGTGGCAGCCGCACGCGCTCCCGGAGCTGGCGTTCGCCACACAGGAAGAAGTTGTCGCCGGGCTCGTCGAGATCGTCTCCGCTGAAGGGCCCATGCATGCTCTCCGTGCTTACCAGCTATACGCCAAGGCGGCCGGCGGCAACCGTGTCGGGAAGGAGATGAGGCGGGTCTTCAACCGGGCTGTTTTCCGGGCCTTGCGGTCGGGTCAGCTTGCGCAGATCTCAGATTCGCTGGTTGGACAGATCGAGAAGACTCTCCACTTGCCGGATGCTCCTCCGGTCGTCCTTCGAGAGCGTGGATCACGACGGCTCTACGAGATCCCACGCTCAGAGATCAAGTTACTCCTGGAGACCGTTGGTCCGCTCACTTCGATGGAGCAGCTGAAGCGATCGGCACTGGAAGCTCTCGACATGACGAAGTTGACGCGACGAGCGGGGGAGTACTTCGAGGAATGCCTGGACTACATGTGGACGCCCTCGTCTGAGGCTCCCGATGGCCCCTGAGTTCGACGCGAATCGGGTGCGGAAGAGGGCACACTAGAAGACGCCGCCGGAGTACCGCGACGAGATGCGGGTTGAGGTGGACGAGACGCCCCGGGGGTTGACGATCTTCGACTGTCGGCCGCCTTGGAGCGACATGATCGGACCGGATTGGACTCGCACGCCGATCGCCCGGCTCGGATACGTGAAGTCGCGCAATGAGTGGACCCTCTATTGGGCAGACCGCAACTCCAAGTTCCAGCGCTACTGGGACGCCGAGCCGACGCCGCACGTCGGTGAACTTCTCGACGAAATCGATGCCGACCGCTCTTGCATCTTCTGGGGTTGAGGGGCCGGCGGGCCTCAGCTCTTCTCGGGTCGTTGGTGCACGTGCCGGACGGGTCGATCGCTTCTCGTGTTTCCCGTTGGGCTGGCGAGCGCTCGCTCGAGACTGGTGAACAGGTCGAGAACCTCGGTGGCCTCGAAGACCCGGTACCGCTGTCGGCCGACGTTGCGCTGACGCAGCACGCCCGCTTCGGCCAAGGCGTTGACTGCTTCAGTTGTTCGCGCCTTGGACCGGCCGATCAGCTTGCTGGCCGACTCCACGGTGACGATCGGCGCGCCGGGTAGGACGCGCAACAGCAGGTCGGTGCTGCAGTTTGCTCGGGCGCGGCCAACTTTCGAGCGCCACAAGGCCGTGATGCGCTTGATGTCTTGGCTGTAGGCCTCGGCGTCTCGACAGGCTCGGCTGGTGGCGGTGGCGAACATTCGTAGCCACTCGCCCGCGGCAGCGGACCGTTCGGCGCTGTCGGGTTCGCTGAGGTGGCGGAAGGTCATCAACCCGTTGACGTAGTCGTCGGACCACATGGCCAGCACGAGACTGATTGGCGGCACGAAAGTGGGAGCGAGGCCCCGGCGTCGCAGCACGACATGGATCAGGGCTCGGCCGGCGCGTCCGTTGCTGTCGGCGAAGGGGTGCAGCCTTTCGAACTGTGCGTGGGCGACGGCGGCCTGGACGAGGGGGGAGTGCTCGTCGCCGTTGACGTAGTCGAGCAGGTCGGTCAGCAGGTCGTCGAGGTACTCGTGTGGCGGAGGGACGAAGGTGGCGTTGCACGGGTTGAATGAGTTTCCGCCGATCCAGTTCTGCCCCTTTCGGACGACACCACCGATCTCGGGTGTGGGGGAGCTGTCCATCAACGTGCAGTGGAACGAGAGCAGATCGTCGAGTTCGATTGGGTCGACTCCGGTGGCGAACTCGACGGCCGATTCCATCGCGGCGATGTTGCCTATCACTTCGATCGAGACGCGATCGTTGGCGTCACCGCCGAGCGCGATCGCGGCCTCGGCTTGGGCGAGGCTACGGGCCGCGGCCTCGAGGCCTTCGATCTTGGAGGACCCGACCGATTCGGCCCGCAGCAGGAACCGTGCCAGACCTTCGGGGCTCCCGTGAGTTGTGCCCGCGTTGTTCAGCGCGCGAACCACAGCTTCGGCGGGGATCGACAGGTCCCAGTCGGCGAGGTACGCGTCGTAGTCGCAGCTGCGCCGACCTCGTCGACTCATCCCCCGGAAGTTCCCGTCCCAGCGCCTCCGCAAGTGTGAAGCCATGACTGCTCTAAGTATCAGTTATCTAATAACTGGAACTTAGATCTGGTCGAGATCAACGAATCTTGGAGCTCCAGGGCGGGATCCACCGAGTTCCCCTGCCACCAACCAGAAGGCCCGGAGACCCAACAGTTTCCGGGCATTCGCTGGTGTCCCGAACCCGTCGGTCGAACACCGTGCATTCGCCGTGGTCCTTCGCCGGGCGAGCGATGAGTCGGAACTCGCTGGCCTGTGCGGCGCTCACGGGGAGTCCGATCGGTTCAACTCCACGGACATTGATGACCGGGTTGCCAGTCGGTGCTGTCTGCCGAGTGGCGTACGACCTCTCGGTCCTGAGGTTCCGTAGCAGCGCCGCGAGACGGTTCAGGTGATCTCGTCCCACGCGTCGATCATGGCCGGCCAATACGACTCCATACGCCGATGGTCCACCGGTTTTTCGGATCCCAGATGTCTGGTTCACCGATACCGAGACCGACGAAGAAGTGGCGGTCGTGATGCTCGCCGGCGACAAGACCACGTTGGGTAGCGAGTGGTATCCCGGCGTCGTCAACCAGATCGAAAGCACCATGGTCGGCGACTGGGAACGAACCCATCCGACGCAGAACGCCCAAGCCAGGAGGACACGATGACCAACACGAAGCGAGCCGTCATCCCCGACGGTGCCGACACTCACAGCGATGACGACTTCGCCGGTTCCACCGACCGGGTCCTACGGGCTCGGGACGAGGCGATGCAGGACCCGAAGTTCGCAGCCGCCGTGGAAACGAAGCGCTCGGCGATCAACCGACGAATCGCCACACTCGCAGCGTTGCGGAAGGCAAGGGGCCTGACCCAGGCACAGTTGACCCATGACCTGGGAATGACCCAAGGGGAGATCTCACGCCTGGAACGCAGAGAGAACCTGCACCTGGCGACGCTCGCACGATTCATCGAGGCGACTGGTGGTCGGCTGCGTATCACTGCGGTGTACGACGACGACGAGGTCGAAGTCGGCATCGGTGATCTCATTGGCGCCGCCGCGGGCCCCGAGTAGAGGCCCAAGATTGCTCACGGAATTCTCACGAAACTGCGGGGACGCAGCGGGGAGCAGCAGGGCAGACCGGTCGCCCGGCGGAGCCGCTGACCAGCGATTTCTCGTATCTCCCCAGGTCAGAGGGGTTAACGCAGCGTCTTCATCGCCCGAAGATCGCGGCTTCAAGTCCCGACCCCGCCACTGCGTGAAATTCAAAGTCCCTTGCCATCTAGATGTTCCGTCGTCGGGGTCGCTCGCCAGGCGCCGACACCGCTACGGCCTTGGACAGATCCTGTTCGACCTCGGCGTCGTCGCGTGGAACTCCCCGTCGTACGGGCGGGCGTCCCTGGCCACCCCAGACAATTGCCGCCCGGAGGTAGAGGGGCTCCTTGGTTGGGCGTGTACGGGTGGTCACACAAGGCACCCTAGCCAAGCCAGCATGTTCAGCGGCCCCCCCTCACCTCTCCTCGAATGCCGGACCTACCCCCGGCGGTCATGCGCAGGGGTGAGTTCTATGGATCGGCGCCCCAGAGCACCTCGCGAGCATGGACACCGTAGCGGTCAAAGGACAACAAGGTGGCGGGCTCATGTCTCACCCTTGCCGCTGGCTTGTGTCGGCCCCGCACCGCCCCCCGTTCCTTGTGGGCCTGCTTCAACGAAGGTCCGGAGAGTTGCGTTTCTTTCGAATTGCTCTACGATAGAGGCTGACGCAAGGAGTTGTCGCCATGACGTCATCGACCCTCGATCACACGGTTCTTCCACCCGAGCAGCCACTTGACGGCCTGCTCGCGCTCTTGACTGGGGCTGATGCGCCGTCGGCGACGCTAACAGGCCCCGACGGAGAGCAGCTCCTGTTGCCCCCGGAGGTCTTCGAGGTGCTTCGAGAAGTGGTGGCGGCAATGGCAAGGGGTCAGGCGGTCACCATCGCCCCGGTGCATCAGCGGCTCACGACCCAGGAGGGGGCGGAGTTGCTCGGCGTCAGCCGGCCGACGTTTGTGAAGCTGCTCGAAGACGGTGAGATTCCCTACGAACGGCCCGGACGCCATCGCCGTGTCTTGCTCTCCGATGTCCTCTCCTACCGCGATCGACGTTCCCTGCAGGCTCGCGAGGCGCTCGACCGCATGGTCGAGATCGCCGACCAAAGCGGCATGTACGAGCAGACGGCAACATCGAAGCGCACCCGCTGACCCACTCTCGTGGCGTTCACCGTCGTCCTCGACACGTGTGTGCTCTATCCCGCGCACCTGCGGGACAGCCTCCTCCGCTTCGCCGAGCGCGGGCTGTACCGCGCGCAGTGGTCAGAGGCCATCCTCATCGAACTCGAACGAAACCTCGTCAAGGCCGGAGTGACCAAGCCCGCAATCGATCACCTGCTTGATCAGATGCGGCTGGCATTCCCAAACGCCAATATCAAGGGGTACCTGCCGCTCATCCCAGCAATGACGTGCGACGACAAGGATCGTCACGTGCTGGCCGCAGCGGTCCGATCTGAGGCTGCAGCCATCGTCACTTTCAACACCAATGACTTCCCTGATGAGAGCGTTGACCCGTTCGAGGTCGAAGTCATTCATCCCGACCCCTTTCTTCTCGATCTTCTCGACCTCTCCCCTCGAACGGTCATCGATGAGCTTGGAAGACAGGCAGTCGCGAACCGGAGAAAGCCGAAATCGGTCCCTGCGCTCCTCGACGCCCTCGCGCGAGCGGGAGTGCCCCAGTTCGCAGACGAAGTTCGAAGGCGGCAGTAGACGGTCAGCGCGCCGATCGGGTGGGTCAGACGTCTCCGGGCCATTACACGAAGGCCATCCCCCCTCAGAGATGTGCGGTGTCGTCGTTCTGTCCGACGACTGGGGGGACCGCCGAGTGGAACTCACCGCAGGGGAGTGGCCGCTATGCCGATCTCGCTTGGGAGATCTGCCAAATGGTCTCAAGGCAGCCATGGGTGAGCAACGATGCGCAATGGTCAAAGACCCTTGTGCCGCGCGATTCTGCTGCTAGGGCTTGGGCATGGGCCCCTCTTGGATCGGTATCCTGTCTTTAGCCCCCTAGGGGGGTAGGCCACCGGAGACCTGCTGAGTCACACCGGGGTTCATCACCCTGTGGCTCGAACCGGGTGCTGCGTCGTCAGACATAGCATCCGCTTGATTGCGACTTTTCCCTTCCGGAATCTCAGGAGGCCGGGTCCGGCCCCTTGGGGCCGGACCTCACCAGCGGGAGGCGTGGCCATGGGAGTCGAAGCAGAGATTCGCCGGGAGGCAAGGCGGCTCATCGTGCGGCACGAAACACAGGCACGCCTCCTTGCCGAGGGAAGCGTCCGCCGTGCTCTTCGGACGACCGATCCTCAGCCAAGCCTGAGGACCAAGAGGCCGAGCAGTTGGGAGCTTGACGATGGTTTCAACCCTTATCTCGCTCGGGCACGAGCTTCACGCATAGCCCATAGCATTCGCGCACGGCTCCGGGACCGCACGTACCAGCCTCGGAATCCCGTTAGATTCTCGGTCGAAAAGCCGGACGCTACTTCCCGCGAGGTCTGCATCTACCAGGTAGCTGACAGCGCGGTGTCCAAAATGTTATTCGAAGGGATCCTGAGGAAGAACTTGCCGATCCTGAGTGCCAGGGCATACGCATATCGAAAGGACGTGTCAGCACAGGACGCAATCCAGTATGTGCGTTCCGAGTTCACACGTCACAGCCGACTCTTTGTCGCTGAGTATGACTTCACCAAGTATTTTGACACAATTGACCATGACCACATTCGACGGATCCTCTTCAACCACTTCTTGTTGACTGAAATAGAAAAGCGAGCCATTGAAGGATTCCTGCGTGTCGCTCCGAGCGACAGCTCATCTTACACATCTCTCGGTGGTAACCCCAGAGAGAGTGGGATTCCCCAAGGCACATCGATCTCATTGTTCTTGGCTAATGTTGCAGCATGGGAGCTTGATCGTGGACTTGAACAGATTGGAGTTGGGTTTGTCAGGTATGCCGATGACACCCTGCTCTGGTCTGCAGACTATGGGCGCATTTGCGAGGCCGTTAGGCTTCTTCATGAGCATGCCGAGAAAATTGGTGTCAATGTGAACCTTGAGAAGTCCCCTGGAGTGCGGCTTCTTGTCCCACCTGGAGCTGAGACTGAGATACAGTCGACAGACAGCGTTGACTATCTTGGTTACCGGCTTGGTCTCGGAAGCACAACTCTAAAAGATGCTGCGATTGCCAGAGTCAAGAAGCGAATTGATCAGCTGACATATTGGGGCCTTCTACATGAGCCGATTCACAAGAAACAGAACCCTTGTCGATTCGCCGGCAATGTAGATAGAGACTACGTGTCCGTCATCTGGAGAATTCGAAGGTATCTTTACGGAGACTTATCTGAGAAGGCCGTCCGGCGGTACCAGCGGCGAGAAGCTCCACTGCGGCGATTCCGTGGAGTGATGTCCGCATACCCGCTCATCGATGATTGTGAGGAACTCGCAGATCTGGACACTTGGATCCTCGACAAGCTCTTCCTCTCTGTACGAAAGCGCACAGTTCTGCTTGAAGAGCAAGGGCTGGGTTCAGCTCTCCCACCACCCCACTACCTACCCCGTTCTGGGCTTAGGACGCTGGAAACGATCGGAACCACAACTGGCCAGACGATCGATCTTTCTGTACCGAGCGTGCGGAGGATTGCTGCGGTCATCCGCTCTGCTGCTGCTCAGCACGGCCCCAGTGTCGTGGGGCGGGCCGAAGTCTATGACTACTGAATGGCGATTTGAGGCGTTCCACCTGCCGAAGGGGCCGGTACCAAACTAGGAGTCCGGGTCGGCCAGCACCTGCGGTCAAGGGTCATGTTGATGGCGATGCTGGTGGAGCTGATTTGGGGCAGTGTTCTGTGTTCTCGTATACAAGTACACAGAACACTGCTAGAGTGGGGGCATGGTCAGGAGGACCGCTGCTGAGATTGAGAGCGGTGCCGTCGACGCGCTGATTGGCGCTCTCGAGAGTCTTGGCGTGGACGCGTCAGTGACGGCGGTGAATGTGCCGGAGTTGGACTTCGTGGTGAAGGCCGCAGGGCGGCGCTTCGGAGTCGAGGTGAAATCGGTGATCACCTCCGCGCTCGGGCAGGAACTTGCTCGTGATCGGGAGCGCGATCGTGTTCCGAGCCTCATGGTCGCAGATCGGATCTCCTCTGATGCCAAGCAGACGTTCCGCAACACGGGCATCAACTACTTCGACCGGCGGGGTGAGTTGCGGATCGTCGACCCGCCGCTCGTCATCGACACGGTAGTGGAGTCGGCGCAGCCGATCGGGATGGGGGCGCGAGGCTCGCTCGACAGCCAGGTTGCCAAGGAGGTGGCGATCGCGTGCCTCCTGACGCCGGACCGGCCGCACGGTGTCCGCGAGATCGCCCGCTACCTCGACCGGGCCCCAAGTGCAGTCTCGAACGGGATGGCCGGGCTGCGCGAAGACGGTCTGCTGACCTCCGACGGTGAGGCGATGGTTCCGGACCTCTTTCAGGAACTTCTGGCGGTGTGGCGAAGACGAGCCATCCCTCTGGCTGCGCTGCCCGACCCCAGTACTCGGAGCGCAGAACGCCTCGGGCTCGGCCTCGACCAACCCGCGGACACGATGGGGTGGGCGCTCACCGACACCCTCGCTGCCGTGTCGTGGGGCATGCCGATCGTGGCACGGGGCGACCATCCCCCCGACTTCTACGTGCCCTCGGAGTCGGAGTTCCGGGCGGCCCGCTCCGTTCTCGGCGATGCGGACGACGCGAACCGCCGCGCCTGCACCATCGCTTTGGCGCCGGTCCGGCTCACCTGTCTGCGGCGTGTCGATCACTCCAAGACGACAGGTGAGGGGTGGCCGGTGGCCAACCACATCATCGTCGCCCTCGATATCGCCCAAGACCGCGCCCGCGGCCTCGAAGTTCTCGACCAGTGGCATCCCGACGGGATCGTCCGTGCCTGGTGACCCGGTCATCCTCGTCGCCGACCTTGGACGAGTGCTCCAGTAGCCGCCCATAAGAGAATTGCCTGGATCACCGACGTCGTTTGTGCAGAGGCGTGTCAGGGTTTTGGGGGTAGGTCATGGCTGGGTGGTGAGGAGGGTGGCGAGGCGGTTGTATCTGGGGTCGTCGTCGCCGGTGATTCGGCTGACCCAGCGGAGGGCTTCAGCGGCGTCAATGTGGGCTCCGAGCCCGAGCATGGCTTCGATGTCGATCCAGTCCTTGGGCCGGTCGAACACGGCCTTGCAGACGGTGAGGTGGGTGGCGGAGAGCACCCGGATGTTGCGGTCCCCGAAGGGCACGGTAATGGCCGCACGGTGGGCGGCGGTGTGGAAGGGGTCGTAGGAGAAGAACAGGTCGATGGGTGTGCCGTCCCAGGTGATGCGGACTTGGCCGTGAGCGGCGGCAGTTTCGGCAGCGCCACTTGTTTCGGCACCGAGCCGGTCGAGGGGTTCGAGTACTTCGGCGGCCCGGTCTGAAGGCACGAAGACGTTGATGTCGATGTCAATGGTGGCCCGGGGTTCGGCGTGATAGGCGAGGGTGATGGCACCCCCGAAGGCGTGGGGGATGGGTTCCAGGGCACGGTCGACGGCCAAGATCTTCTCGGGCAGCGACAGTCGGGTCATTGCGAGGAGATTCGGGGGAAGGTGAGCGGAGCGCGGGGGCGGTGCCCGACGGCGTCGGCCAACAGGAGCACGTCCATGAGGCGGTCGGCGTGTTCTCGGGGGCTCGCCGGTGGGGGGATGTCGGGCGGTGTGGGGGCCAGGCGCAGCTCCAGGCGGTTGCCGGTGGCGGCGATCAGGCGGCGCAGCGTGCCGGTGGTGGGGTCGCGGCGCCCGTTCTCGTAAGCGGAGATCACCGGCTGGCTCGTGCCCGCCCGGGCAGCCAAGGCCGCCTGGCTCAGGCCGGAGCGCTGCCGGGCCACCCGAAGGAGCTCTCCCGGTTCCACGACAACACTCTACTATATCGACTTGTCTATAGCAGCCCCGCTTCGCCCCCGGCAGCAGGCAACACGGCGTGGGGGTCTATTGCGTTTCCTCGTCCGAGGCCGTCGGTGGGAGGAAGGCTCTGATGACGGTGTCGTTGGATTGCCAGCCGTGGGGTTTCTTGACGACGAGCCCAACGTCTCTGAGCCGGTTGAGGTCTTGGCTGAGCGTGCGAGGCCCGGTCCTGGCGTAGAGGGCGGCGAGCTTGGGGGTGAGTCCCGGCAGGTCGCTCTTGGGGATCGTCGGACCGGAACGTGTCGCCTTCCAGCCAGTGGGCGAGTCGTTCGACGAGGTGCTCACAGTCCTCAGGTGGTGCCCCCCGGTAGCCGCCAACACCGACGGAGTAGTCCCGGACCTTCCCCGGAACCACATGGTGCTCGTACTGAGTGCCGTCGAGCACCTGGCGGTTGTAGTCGCTGAACAGCTCGGCCGTGATGGCAGGCAGGTCGCCGCTCATGACTTGTCGGTCGATCGCCATCAAGGCGTCCAGGACGTTCTTGACCTCCCGCTCCTGGTAGGCCCTTGACGGCGGGGCACGGAACGTGCCGTGTAGGATTCCTGCGACCTGGTCCTCGGTGAGGGTATTGCCCTCGATGGCCGTGGTGGCGAGGCCACCGCCGTTTCGCACCGGTGGCCGATGACCTAGGATCGGGGACGATCGTTCTCGCTCGGTGAGAATCATGTTTCGGGAGGCATCTCATGGTCATCCAGGACACCAACGGCGCAGCCGACTCGTTTGACGACGATTTCGTAGTCTCGGGCGACGGCCACCTGCTCGAGCCCACCGATCTGTTCAAGACCCGGCTGCCTTCTCACTTGCGCGACCGGGCGGTGTGGGAGGAGGAGTTCGAGTTGGACGAGCCGTGGGTGGAAGGCGGGGCCCGGGTGTTCCGGCGCCTCCACACCGCCGGTTACGAGGGCTGGACCGTGTCGCGCTATCGCCAGACCGGGGGGCGCATGCCCGAAGGCGACCCCCAGTGCATTCTCGAGGACATGGACCTCGACGGCGTGGATGTCCAGGTCATGCATCCGAACCTGTCGCTGTTCGGCCTCTACTCGGACGATCACGAGCTGTCCATGGCCCACGCCCGGGTGTACAACGACTACGTGGTGGAGCGTTTCTCGGAGCACTTCGATCGTCTGGTGTTCACCGCCCCCGTCCCGATCACCGATTTGGACGACGCCGTCGCCGAGATCGAGCGAATTGCCGACATGGGTTTGCGGGCCGCGCTCTTGCCGGCGACGCCGCCCCGCAACTACTACACCCGCGACCTCGACCCCGTCTGGGATGCTCTGAGCGCCACCGGGGTTCAGGTTTTCTTCCACACCCAGACCGGCGGGGTCCGCGTGGACGACGCCGAGGCCATCACCCTCAAGGTGGTGCTGGAGAACGCGGCGCAGGTCAACCAGCCGATGACCGAGAGGGCGGCGGCCAAGAGAATGGTCACCCAGGCGGTACACAGCATCTTCGTGCCGAGCCAGTTGATCTGCCACCTGGTCGGGGCGGGCGTGCCCGAGCGCCATCCCGACCTGCACTTCTCGCTCATCGAATTCAACGCCCACTGGCTGGCGTCGCTCGTCGGCGGAATGGACAAGTGCTGGGTGACCGGCGTCGGCCAGGACGCCGACTGGTGGCTCGGCAAGTGGGACGACTCGCGACCGGCGGACGATCAACCCGACATGGCCCAGCTCTTCCGGCTCAACGAGAAGTGGCCCTATCCGCTCATGCCCAGCGAGTACGTGCAGCGCCAGTTTCACGTGCAGTTCCAGGACGACCCGGTGGCCATCGCCTGCAGGCACATCACCGGGCTGTCCACGCTGGTATGGGGCAACGACTACCCCCACGCCGAGGGCACCTTCCGCTCCAGCGGTGAGCTGAACCGCCGCCAGTTCGCCGGGGTTCCTACCGACGAACGCCAGGCAATGCTGGGCGGCACCCTGGCCGGCGTCCTCGGTCTCGACCCGGTGCGCGCCTGAGCCTGGCCGGCGCGCCGGACCGCGGGCCGGGCTGAGAACACAGTTACCAGGGGGTGGAAATGCCACTCCCGCTGGGCGTAGTGTCTGAACACGGGGCCACGACGTGGTTCCGCACCCGCAAGATGGAGGGGGACCATGAAGCGTTCTCGACTGACGGTGCTCGGCGCACTGCTCGCCGCGGTGTTGCTGGCGGCCGCCTGCAGCAGTTCGGACGATCCGGCAGCGACCGACGAGGGGCCGGAGGAGGCCCCGTCGCAGCCCGAGCCCACGGCCGCCGAGCCGGAGGAGGCCCCGCCGCAGGCCGAACCGGCGGACCCCGAGCCGGAGGAGGCCCCGTCGCAGCCCGAACCGGCCGAGGACACGTCCGGTGAGGAAGGATCCAGTGGGGCCGGGTCGGAGGACGAGCCCGCGCCAGCGCCCACCGAGGAGCCGCCCCCGGTGGTGCCCGAGGGCTCGACGGTGGGAATCACCGACGACTCCATCACCGTGGCGGTGTTGCGCAGTGACACCACCGCCCTGGAGGAAGCAGGCATCCTGCCCTTCCTGGGCGACCTTCAGCAGAACTACCGGGTCTTCGCGCAACTCGCCAACGAGAACGGGGGTGCCGGCGGGCGCGACATCGAGGTGGTGTTCCATTCGTTCCCACCCGGTGCGGCCCCCTCCGACCAACAAGCGGCGTGCATCGCGGCCACCGAGGACGACGAGGCCGCCGTGGTCCACTTCGTCGGCGGCGTGTCGGCGGAAGCGGTGCTGTGCGCCACCGAGGGCCACGACCGGATCACCTACATGTTGTCGGGCGTGCTGCCCCAGTCGATCTTCGACCGTTCCAACGACCTGCTGTTCTCCCACTCGGTGACCACCGAGCGGCTGATGGCCGCCTGGCCCTCGATGCTGGACGCCAACGGCACGTTGCAAGGGGCAACCCTCGGTCTGATCCGGGGCGACATCGGTGAGCACGAGGTGGCCGCCGAGGTTCTCGAAGCCGCGCTCGGCGATCTCGGCTACGAATTGGCCGAACAACTGGCCCTGCCCTGCCAGGGCACCGCCTGCGGTCAGGTCGAACTGGCGGTGGAGCGGATGCAAAGCGCCGGGGTCGACACCGTCTTCTCGCTCATGCCGGTCTCGGCGTACGCGGCCGCGGTCGGCATCGCCGACGCCGCGGGTTGGGACCCGCAGTGGCTCTCCAGCGACATCGAGAACCAGGTCTTCACCGCTCCCACCCAGGCGGTGTTCTCCCGGGTGGCCGAACCGTTCGACGGCACCATCGGCCTCACCTACGGTCTCGACCGCCTGAGCCCCGACCTCGAGGGGGAAGACTGCTACGACCGCTTCAGCGCCGTGACCGGGGCGTCGTACGAGAGCGACAGCGATGCGTGGAGCGCGGTGGCCAGTGCCTGTGAGTTCATGACCAACCTGGTGGCGGCGGCCAACTGGTCGCAGGACACCTACGGCACCCTCAACCAGACCACCTTGGTCGAGGGGTTCGAGACCTTGACCGACTACCGGCTCGGGGACATCGTCGGTTCGTGGAGCGACGACAAGCACAACGCCCCCGACATCGTGACGCTGAAGACGTTCAGCGCCGAGTGCGTCTGCTGGACCGAGATCGAAGGGGCGCGGACCGAACTCGAGTAGCGCCTGAGGCCTACGGACCGAACTCGGGTCATGCCTGAGGCTTCGGAAACGGGGACGCCGGCGTCGCTGGTCGCCGGCGTCCTGGACGAGGAAGAACGCCGCCAGGCGCAGCAGCGGGCCGCCACTGCGAGTCGGCGTGAAACAACGGGTTCCTTCGATGCCGAGCAGTTGACCCTGCGCCAGGGCCTGCGCCAAGGGGGGTTCGGGCTCGTCGGGGTCATCGGGCTTCTCGGTTTCGTGGAGGTACTCGAAACCTCGGCCTTCGCGGTCATCGCGCCCGACATCCAGGAGTCGCTCGATGTGTCCGACGCCACCATCGGAGCGATCGGCGGGGCATTCGGCATTCTGTTCCTCCTGGGCTCCATCCCGGTCAGCTCGCTGGCCGACCGGGTGCCCCGCAAGCTCGTGGTGGGCGTGGCCATGTCGTTGTGGTCGGCGGTGATCCTGGCCACTTCGGCCATCAGCAACGCCTTCTTGTTGTTCATGGCCCGGGTGGGGGCCGGCCTCGGCCAGTCGTACTACATACCGGTGGCCGGTCCGATGCTGATGGACGGGTATCCCATCGGGGCGCGGGCGAAGATCTTCGCGACCAACGGCTGGTTCCAGATGGCCGGCCAGGCGCTGGGCCCGCTGGTGGCGGGGGTGACGGTGGCCATCGCCGGGGGTGACGACGCGTGGCGCTGGGTGTTCGTCGTCATGGGCCTGGCGGGCATTCCGCTGGTGTTCGCCGCCTTCTCCATGCGCGAGCCCCGCCGGGGCCGCCACGAGATGCAGGCGGTGCTGGGGGAGGAGCTGGCCGAGGAGGACGACGAACTGCCGATCTCGCTGTCGGTGGCCTTCGCCCGTCTGCGCAAGATCCAGTCCTTCTACTACTACCTGACGGGCATGGCGGCCATCGGGTTCGCCCTGTTCAGCACCGTGATCTTCATCAATCTGCACCTCGAGGAACACTTCGGGCTCACGCCGTTCGAGCGTGGCGTCTTCGGCTCGCTCACCATCCTGCCGGGGTTCGTCGGGGCCGCCGTGTCCGGCAAGCGCGCCGACGCCCTGTTCAAGGAGCATCCCTCCCGGTCCATGGTGTTCATCGGCGGGCTCGTGGTCACCCTGGGCGTGTTCCAGGTGATCGGGCTGTGGATGCCGACGGTCTTGCTGTTCGGTGTGTTCCTGGCCATCTCCTTCGGCTTCTCGCGGGCGGCGTTCGCCATCCTGCCCGGCGTGATCGCCGCGGTGATCCCCTATCGCCTCCGGTCCCGGGGCACGGCGCTGGTCGGCATCTACATGTTCTTGTTCGGGGCCTTTCTGGGAGCGGTGATCACCGGCATGCTCAGCGATGCCCTGGGGGAGCGGGCTGCGCTCACCATCGTGATCCTTCCGGCCACGCTCATCGGCGGATCCCTGATGGTGTACGGCTCTCGGTTTATCGAGGGTGACATCGCTATGGTCATCGAGGAGCTGCACGAGGAGCGCGACGAGGCGGAGCGAATGGCGGCGGCCGCCGCCGAGGACATCCCGACGCTGCAGGTCCGGAATCTGGACTTCTCCTACGGCAAGGTTCAGGTGCTGTTCGACATCGCCTTCGAGGTCCGCAAGGGAGAGTCGCTCGCCCTGCTCGGCACCAACGGAGCGGGCAAGTCCACCGTGCTCCGGGTTATCTCGGGATTGGGAGTGCCCCAGCGGGGCGTGGTGCGACTCAACGGCCGGACCATCACCTACGCCGATCCCGAGGTCCGGGCCCGCATCGGGGTCGTGCAGCTCGCCGGGGGCAAAGCCGTGTTTCCCACCTTGTCGTGCGAGGAGAATCTCCGGATGGCGGGCTTCCGCTACGAGCGGGCGGACTGCGACCGCCGGATCGAGCGGGTGTACGACGTGTTCCCCGATCTCGCCGAGCGACGGCGGAAGACCGCCGGGCAGCTCTCGGGTGGCCAGCAGCAAATGCTGGCCCTGGCCATGACGCTCATGCACGATCCGGAGCTGCTCATCATCGACGAGCTGTCGCTCGGGTTGGCCCCGGTGGTCGTCCAGCAGCTCCTCGAGGTGATCGAGCGTCTGCGGGCCGAAGGCCAGACCATGATCATCGTCGAGCAGTCCTTGAACGTGGCGCTGACGGTGGCCGACCGGGCCGTCTTCCTGGAGAAGGGTCAAGTCCGCTTCGAGGGCGCGGCCCGAGAACTGGCCGAGCGCGACGATCTGGCCCGGGCCGTGTTCCTCGGACAGACCGAGAGCGGAGGCTGAGGCCCGACGTGGAGATCACCCGGCAAATCGTCTTCACGGGCGCGGTAACCGGCCTCACCTACGGGGTGATGGCCGTCGGACTGGTGCTCATCTTCCGGTCCAGCCGGGTGGTGAACATTGCCCACGCCGAGATCGGTGCCTTCGGAGCGGCCCTGCTCGCCCTCCTGGCCATCAAATGGGACGTGCCCTACGTGGTGGCCCTCTTGGCCGGCCTCGCCGCGGGGGCGCTGCTGGGAGCTGTCATCGAATTCACGGTCGTCCGCCGCTTGGCCGCGTCGGCCCGAGTCATCCTGTTCGTGGCCACCATGGGTGCGGCCCAGGTGGTGTTCCTGATCAGCGTGTCGTTGCCGCGCGTGGCCACGGTGGCCGACTTCCCGGCCCCGTTCGAGAATCGGTGGGAACTGCTCGGCATACGGATACGAGCCGACCACCTGCTGGTGTTGATCGTCGTGCCGATTGTGACCATAGCGTTGGCCTGGTTCCTCGAGCGCACGAAGTACGGCACGGCCATCCGGGCCTCGGCGGACAATGCCGACGCGGCGCGGATGTCGGCCATCAGCACCAAGAAGATGTCGGCCATCGTGTGGACACTGGCGGGCCTGTTGTCGGCCATCACCGCCGTGCTCGTGGCGCCGCTCAAGGGTGGGGGCACGGCCATAGAGGCGGCGGCGCTCGGTCCGGGGCTGTTGCTGCGGGCCCTGGCGGCCGCGCTGGTGGCCCGTATGCGGTCGCTCCCGGTGGCGCTCGGCGCCGGTGCTGTGATCGGTGTGGCCGAAGCGGTGACGCTGTGGAACTACTTCGACCAGCCGGGCCTCATCGACGCCGCCTTGTTCGTGGTCGTGCTCGTGGCCGTCCTCTCGTTCGTTCGTCGCGAGGCCGGTGACGATCGGGCCCAGTCGATGTCGTTCGCCCCGCGGACGCGGCCCGTGCCCCCCCAACTGCAGGCCTTCTGGTGGGTTCGGCGCCTCCCGCAGATCGTGGTCACCGTGGCGCTGCTGGTTGCCGTCGTGCTGCCCTTTGTCGTGACCCGGCCGTCGCGGCACTTCTTGTACTCCACGATGCTGCTGTTGGCCATCGTGGGCATGTCCTTGACGCTGTTGACCGGCTGGGCCGGCCAGCTCTCGCTCGGCCAGTTCGCGTTCGCCGGGGTCGGAGCGTTCGTCACCACGGCGCTCGTGCGGGGTCTGGAGTTCCAATGGTGGGTATTCGACGTCGAGATTCCCGTGGTCTCGTTCGAGTGGGCCCTGGTGCTGGCCGCGGTGGTGTGCTTGGTGGTAGCCGTCATCGTCGGATTGCCGGCGCTGCGCGTGCGCGGACTGTTCCTGGCCATCACCACGCTGGCCTTCGCCGTGATGGCCGAGAACTGGCTCTTCAGGCGCGACGCCCTCACCGGGGGCGATTCCATCGTTCGGCTGCCCCGGGCCCGCTGGGGGGACAGCTTCGATCTGGTGTCGCAGCGCACCTACTACTTCGTGTGCCTCGGCGTGCTGTGCGCATGCGCATTGCTGCTGAGCAAGGTTCGCGCCAGCGGGGTGGGTCGCTCCCTCATCGCGGTGCGCGACAACGAGCAGAACGCCGCCGCCTACACGGTGTCCCCGGCGCGCATGAAGCTGTTGGCGTTCGCCATGGCCGGGATGCTCGCCGGGCTGGCGGGTGGCCTCTTGGCCGGGCTGCGAGTCCAATTCGGGGGCGAGGCGTTCGGGCCCGACGAGTCTCTCCGGGTGGTGGCCATCGCCGTGATCGGCGGTCTTTCCTCGATCTGGGGCGCGGTGCTGGGTGCGCTGTGGGTGGTCGGCCTGCCCGCGTTGTTCGGGGACACCGACCAGATCCGGCTGCTGACCTCGGGCGTGGGGCTGCTCATCTTGTTGATGTATCTCCCCGGCGGCCTCATCCAGGTGGCCTACTCGCTGCGGGACGCCATCTTCGCCGCGGCGGCCCGCAGGCTCCCCGAACGTCCGGTGGATCGGGTGGACGCCCCCATTCCGGCGCGGGTGGCCACTCACGCGGCCGCCGACGGCGCCGCCGCCGCCCTGGAAACGCGACAGGTGAGCGTGTCGTTCGGCGGTGTGCGGGCGGTGTCGGGCGTCGATCTGGAGGTTCGTCCCGGTGAGGTGGTCGGCTTGATCGGCACGAACGGGGCGGGCAAGTCGACCCTGATGAACGCCGTGGGTGGCTTCGTGCCCTCGACCGGTTCGGTGGCCATCTTCGGCAGGAATGTCAAGGGCTTCTCGCCGAGCCGGCGGGCGGGCCTCGGGCTGGGGCGCACCTTCCAACAGGCCGACCTCTTCCCCGACCTCACAGTTCGCGAGACGATCCTGGTCGCGCTCGAGGCTCGGGGGCGGTCGCAGGTGATCCCGACGGTGCTCGGCCTTCCGTCGGCTCGCCGACGCGAGCGCACCAAGAGCGGTGAGGCCGACGACCTGATCGCCTTCTTCGGCCTCGGCCGCTATGGGTCATCGTTCATCAGCGAGCTGTCCACGGGTACCCGTCGCATCGTGGAACTCGCGTGCCTGGTGGCCCTGGAGGCGAAGATATTGTGCCTCGACGAGCCCACCGCGGGCATCGCCCAGCGGGAGACCGAGGCGTTCGCCCCGCTGATCCTGCGCATTCGCGAAGAGTTGGGGGCGTCGCTGTTGGTCATCGAGCACGACATGCCCTTCATCATGGGCATCAGCGACCGGGTGTACTGCCTGGAGGCCGGGCAGGTCATCGCCGAAGGCACCCCCGACGCCGTGCGCAACGACCCCGCGGTGATCGCCAGCTATCTCGGGACCGACCAGCGGGCCATCGCCCGATCCGACACCGTGGCCAAGACCTGACGAGAACGCCTTCCCCGAAAGGACCGACGATGGCCGACATCGACGCCAACTTCTTCACCGACCCGGACCTGGTCGTGGACCCGTACGGGTACTTCGACGACCTGCGCTCGGCCTGCCCCGTTCACCGGGAGCCGCACCACGGGGTGATGATGGTCACCGGGTACGACGAGGCCGTCGAGATCTACAACGACTCGGAGCTGTTCTCGGCGTGCAATTCGGTCTCGGGCCCGTTCCCCGGCATCTCGGCGCCCATGGAGGGCGACGACGTGAGCGCGGTCATCGAGGCCCATCGCGACGACCTGCCGATGGCCGATCAGATCATCACCTTCGATCCTCCGAAGCACACCGCTCATCGCTCGCTCCTCATGCGGCTGATCACCCCGAAGCGCCTCAAGGAGAACGAGGAGTACATGGTGCGCCTCGCCGACCGGCAGCTCGACACCTTCCTCGGTTCGGGGAAATGCGAGTTCATCAGCCAGTTCGCCCAGCCGTTCGCCTTGTTGGTGGTGGCCGACCTCATGGGCGTGCCCGACGAGGACCGGGAGCGGTTCCGCCGGGAGATGCTGCACCGGCCCGACGACCACAGCATCGGGGGCACCGACGAGGAGGCCATGGCCAAGAACCCGCTGGAGTTCCTCTACGAGCAGTTTTCCGCCTACGTCGAGGACCGGCGGGCCAACCCGGCCGACGACGTGATCACCGGCCTGGCCACCGCCACCTTCCCGGACGGTTCCACACCGGAGGTGCTGGACGTGGTCCGCATTGCCGCCAACGTGTTCGCCGCCGGCACCGAGACGACCGTGCGCTTGCTGTCGACCATGCTGCGCTACCTGGCCGAGGACCCCGATCTGCAGCGACGGGTGCGCGACGACCCATCGTTGATCCCCAACTTCGTGGAGGAGACGCTCCGCATCGAGAGCCCGGTCAAAGGCGACTTCCGACTGTCGAGACGGCCGAGCACCATCGGCGGCGTCGACATCGGGGCGGGCACGACGGTGATGGTCCTGAACTCGGCGGCCAATCGCGACCCCGGTCGCTTTCCCGACCCCCACACCCTCGACATCGAGCGGGACAACGCCCGCCATCACCTGGCCTTCGGGCGAGGCGCCCACACGTGTCCCGGGGCGCCCCTGGCCCGCTCGGAAGCCCGCATCAGCCTCGAGCGGATCCTCGACCGGACCATCGACATCCGCATCGACGAAGAAATCCACGGCCCTCCCGAAGCCCGGGCCTTCACGTACGTGCCCACCTTCATCCTGCGGGGCCTCACCCATCTCGGGCTGCGCTTCGAGCCGGTCGGGGCTCCGGCTCGATGAGGGTCACCGTCGACGACGATGTGTGCGGCGGGCACGGGGTCTGCGTGGCGTTGTGCCCTGCGGTGTTCGCCATCGATGACGCCGAGGGATTCGCCCACGTCCTGGTCGACGCCGTTGCCGACGAGGACCGCGGTGCGGTGCGCGAGGCCGAGATGAGGTGTCCGTCCCGGGCCATATCGGTTCAAGAGCACTCGTGAGCGACCTCGCCGAGCCTGACGCCCCACTTGACCCCCGGTCCCCCACGGACAGGCAGGAGACCACCGAACTCGACCTGCTCATCATCGGCGGTGGCGTGACCGGTATTCACCAGCTCTACCTGGCGGTGCAGGCCGGGTGGTCGGTTCGGCTGGTTGACGCCGGGGACGGGCCGGGCGGAACCTGGTTCTGGAATCGCTACCCGGGCGCCCGTTTCGATTCCGAGAGCTACAGCTACGGGTTCCTGTTCTCGCGCGAACTCTACGAGGAGTGGGAGTGGAGCGAGCACTACGCCGGGCAGCCCGAGACGGAACGCTACTTCAACCACGTGGTCGACCGATTCGACCTGCGGCGGCACATGCGATTCGGCGCCACGGTGGTGGGCGCACACTGGGACGGTGAAGCCGCTCGCTGGCACGTCGAGACCTCCGACGGGTCGGCCCACTGGGCGCGCCACGTGGTGGCCGCCACCGGGGTGCTGTCGGTGCCGTATTTTCCTGCCATCGAGGGCCGGGCGGACTTTGGCGGAGAGTCCCATCACACCGGCCGTTGGCCGGCCACCGGGGTGGATGTCACCGACAAGCGCGTGGCGGTCATCGGCACCGGTTCCAGCGGGGTGCAGGTGGTACCGGCCATGGTCGACGAGGTGGCCTCGCTGACCGTCTACCAGCGGTCCGCCAACTGGTGTACCCCGCTGAACAACTCGCCCGTCACCCCGGCCCAACAGGCGGAGTTGCGGGTGAACTTTCCCGAGCTGAAGGAGAAGTTGGACACCTCGCTTCACGGGTTCCTCCACGAAGCCCACGATCGGTCCACTTTTGACGACGACGCCGAAGCCCGGCGGGCGTTCTACGAGCGGATGTGGGCCAGTCCGGGCTTCACCAAACTCACCAGCAACTACCTCGACCTGACGCTCGACCCGGCCGCAAACGCCGAATGGTGTGCCTTCATCGCCGACAAGATCCGGGCCATCGTGTCGGATCCCGCCACCGCGGAGAAGCTCATCCCCACCGATCACGGCTACTCCGAGAAGCGGCCACCGTTCGTCACCGGCTACTACGAGGCGTTCAACAATCCCAAGGTGCGGCTGGTGAGCCTGGCCGAGACGCCGATCACGCGCATCACCGCCACCGGGGTGGAGACCACCGCCGGCCACGAGGAGTTCGACGTGATCGTGTGGGCCACCGGGTGGGACTTCGGCACCGGGGCCCTGCACCGCCTGGGCATCGTCGGTCCCGACGGACCGCTCACCGATCGGTGGGCCGACGGGCCCAGGACCTTCCTCGGCCTGATGACGCACGGGTTCCCCAATCTGTTCTTTCCCGGTGGGCCGCACGCCGCCGCGGGCAACAACCCGCGCTACAACGGCGACCAGGTCGAGTTCGTCCACGAGCTGCTGGAGCGCATGCGGGCGCGGGGCGAAGCCGTGGTCGCGGTCACCGCCGACGCCGAGGAGCGTTGGACCGACATGGTCGACCGGGGGGCCGAGCATTCCCCCTTCGGCGAGGGCAGCTACTACTTCGGGGCCAACATCCCCGGCAAGCCCCGGAAGTACCTCCTCAACTCGGGCGGACGCCCCAAGCTGTTCAAGGAGTTCGAGCGGGTGCGGGCCACCGACTACGCGGCTTTCGTGTTCGATCGCGCCGGCTGAGCCGAACTGCTCCGACCGGAGCCGTCAGACGGTGGCGATCGGGGTCACCGGCGATCCGACGATGCCGGGCAGGCGCAGCGGGGGCGCGGTGAGCAGGAATCTGCTGCGGCCGTGTTGTCGCAGCCAGGCGGCCAGCTCGGCCAGGTACCACATCTCGCCCAGCGGCACCCCGAGCTTGAACAAGCACAGGTGGTGGATGGGGAGGAAGGAGTGGCGGCTCGGGTCACGGTCCTTGCCGAGCAGGCCTTCCACCGCGTAGTTGTCGGCCACCAGCGCGCTGAGACCGGACTCGGCGATCCACTCGAGCAGGGCGTCGTCGTGGGCGTCGAGGTAGCCGGCGGTGGTGAAGATGGTGCGGGGATCGGGGTTCTTGTCCCACTCCAGGACTTGAGTGGCGAAGCCGGTGTGGAACAAGACCATGTCGCCGGGCTCGACGACCACCCCGTCGGCGTCCATGATCTCCCGCAGCATCGCCAAGTTGACCGGACGCCAGTCCAGGCCGAGGTGGTGGCGAAGGTCGATCAGCACCCCCCGGCCCTGGACGCCGTGGAAGGCCATGTGCTCGAGGCCGAGGTGGTGGGCGAAGCAGGCGTGGCCCGAGCCGTCGCCGCGGGCGTCGGTGCTGGGTCCGACCAGGTCGACCCCGGCACGGTAACCGTTGTAGTAGACGGCCTCGTCCACCCCGTCGCCGTCGACGTCGAACTCGGCCCCCACGTGGGCCAACGAGTCCCACTGGGTGGAGTACTGCAGCGACAGGGTGACGACGTCGTCGGCCCAGACGTCCACGTACTTCGGATCGCCGTAGTCGGCCATCTCGCTCATGTGTACGTTGTAGAAGGTGTCCCGGGTGCCGTCCATGTCCTCGGTGGGGGCGATCCTGGGAGGGTGGCGACGTTGGTTGAGCACCGTGCCGCCGGGGAAGTCGAGGGGCAGGCTCAGACAGAAACTGAGGCCTTCGACCACCTCGTTCACCCCCTCCAGCACCTTGGCCGGGGTGAGGAGGTTGATCCGGCCCAGCTCGTCGTCGTCGCCCCAGTCGCCCCAGGTGGAACCCTGGGGCCGGTTGGCCCATCGCTCGCTCATGTGGTGATCCCTTTCCCTGGGAAAGCCCAACAGGTTTCGACAATGGTCTCCCGTGAGCGGGCCACGGCCAACTCGCCGCCGTTGGCGCGTCGCCTGGATCGGCACCGGCTTTCGGTCGGGCCGAGCAGTGCGGGGCGACGAGAGAAATAGAATCGAGCCGATGGATTTTTCGCTCAGTTCCGATGAACAGGAGCTGGCGGATCTGTGCCGAGTGTTCGCCCAGCGGGAAATCGCCACCCGAGCACCCACTGCGTGGCACGAGGGTCGGTGTGACACCGGCCTGCTGCGCGAGATGGGATCGATGGGCCTGCTCGGCATGCTCGTGCCCCCCGAGTGGGGTGGCATCGGCATGACCACCGTCGGTTTCGTGGCCGCCATGGAGCAGATCGGCCTTGCCGATCAGTCCTGCGCGGCGGCGTGGCAAGCGCACGCCACCATCGGATCGCTGCCCTTGCTGATGTTCGGCTCCGACACCCAGCGCGACCGTTGGTTGCGCCCGCTGGCCGAAGGCACCGCGCTCGGGGCGTTCGGGCTCACCGAGCCGGATGCCGGCTCCGACGCCCGCGGCATCCGCACCCGGGCCGAGCCCCGCGACGGGGGTTGGCTGATCAACGGCCGCAAGACCTTCATCTCCAATGCCGGGACCGACATGTCGTTCGGCGTGACGCTCTTGGCCCGAACCGGAGACGGCGAGGAGGCTCGGCCCCGGTACGGGACATTCGTGGTCGAAAGGGATGCCCCGGGATTCACGATGGGGCCGAAGATGGCGGGCATCGGGTGGCGGGGGCTCGACACCCGGGAGTTGTACTTCGACGATGTGTGGGTGAGCGACGACCACCTGGTGGGTGACCCGGCCATGGGCCTCGGGCAGTTCCTCGGCACCCTGGAGGTGGGCCGGATTTCCATTGCCGCCCTCTCGCTCAGCCTCACCCAGGCGGTGCTCGATCTGGCCCTGGACCACGCCGGCAGCCGGGTGCAGTTCGGCCGGCCGATCGCCCAGCATCAGGCCATTGCCTTCAAGCTGGCCGACATCGCCACGGAACTGGAGGCGGCCCGATGGCTCACTTATCGGGCCGCCTACCTCAGGGATGCGGGTCGGCCCTTCATGAAGGAAGCGGCGATGGCCAAGCTCCAGGCCAGTCGGGTGGCCGTTCGTGCGGCGTCGGAGGCGGTGCAGATTCACGGTGGCTCGGGATACATGCTCGACAGCGATGTCGCCCGGTTCTACTGCGACGCCAAGGTGCTGGAGATCGGTGAGGGTACCAACGAGATCCAGCACATGGTGATCGCCCGGGCGCTGGGCTGCTGAGCCGATGGTCGTCTCCGATCACCGATCCGAAGGGGCGAACCTCTCCGGACGCCGGGTCGTCCTCACCGGTGCCAGTCGTGGTCTGGGTGAAGCGCTCGCCCACGCCTTCAGTCGGGCCGGCGCCCAGGTCGCCCTCGTCGCCCGGTCGGCGCCCGACCTTGAGCGGGTGAGCGCCGCGTTGCCCGGCGACGCGCTCGCACTGGCGGGCGATGTCACCGATGCCGACTTCAACCACCGAGTGGCGGGCGAGGTGGTGGCGGCCTGGGGTGGGCTCGACGTCTGGATCGCCAACGCGGGGGTGGCGCCGACCGTCGGGGGGCCGCTGGAGACCACCCCCGAGCAGTGGCGGCAGGTGCTCGACGTCAATCTCACCGGTGCCTTTCTCGGGGCCCGGGCTGCTGCCGCTCACCTTGGGCCCGGTGGGCGATTGATCTTCACGGGGTCGGTGCTTGGCGAGCGGCCCCGCGCCGGGCTGGCCGCCTATTCGGCCTCGAAGGCGGGCATGGTCGCCACGGCCAAGGCGCTGGCCCTGGATCTGGCCGCTGCCGGGGTCACGGTCAATGTCGTGGCGCCCGGGTGGTTCGACACCCCGCTCACGGAGGGTTGGATGCGCAATCCGGCGCTGTCCGAGCGCATCACCGGTCACACCGCCCTTAGGCGTTGGGGGGACCCCGCCGAGTTGACCGGCGCCTACCTCTTCTTGGCGTCGGAGGCGTCGTCGTTCGTGACCGGTTCGGTCCTCACCGTCGATGGGGGGTATCTCCTTGTCTGAAACGTCCGACCATGGGACCCGCGTGGTAGTCATCACCGGCGCCGGTGGCGCCCTCGGCACGGCCATCGCCACCCGGTTCGCCGCCCATCCCGGCATCGCCCTCGTGCTGAGCGACGTCAGCCCCTCCGGCCTTGACGCCACGGTCGCCGCCGTCGGGGGTGGAGGTTCGGTGGACTCGGTGCTCGCCGACGTGAGCGACGCCGCTGCCGTGCAGTCCGTCGTCGACCATGCCGTCGGTCGCTTCGGTCGACTCGACGCCTACATCGGAAACGCCGGGGTGCTGGCCCCCAACGGCCGGATTCACAACCAGACCGAAGCCGACTGGCACCGGTCGTTCGCGGTCAACGTGATGGGGGCGGCCAACGGGATTGCGGCCGCCGTCGGGCCGATGCGGCGGCAGGGGTTCGGCTCGATCGTGCTCACCGCGTCGGTGGCGGGCATGACCGCATGGAGCCACAGCGCGCCCTACTGTGCCACCAAGGCCGCGGTCATCCAGCTCGTGAAGGTCGCGGCGGTGGAATACGCCCGCGACGGGATTCGGGTCAACTGTGTGTGCCCGGGGACGTTTCGATCCGCCATTCACGACGACCTTCCCGACGGCGCGCTCGATCCCATTGCCTCCCGCCACCCCCTGGGGCTCGGCCAGGCTGTGGACGTGGCCGGGGCCTACGAATACCTGGCGGGCGAGGCCGCCGGGTGGACCACGGGAACCGCCTTGGTGGTGGACGGCGGTTACGCCGCGCCGTGATGGCTCGCTCCCGGCCTGCCCAGGTGCCCGAGCATGGCCCGATGACCCCGGACGTGAATTTCTGCGCCGTCCTCGAGCATCATGCTCACCGTTCCCCCGACGCCCTGCTGGCGTCGATGGGTGCCGAGACGATCACGTACGGGGAGATGCTCGATCGGTCGGCCCGGCTCGCGGCAGGCTTGCGGAACCGCGGTGTCGAAGACGGCTCGGTGGTCGGCCTGCTGGCCTACAACAGCATCGAGTTCCTCGAGGTGATGTTCGCGGTGAATCACGTCGGTGCCGCCCTCATGCCGATCAACTGGCGGCTGGCGGCCCCCGAGGTCGCTTACATCCTCGGCCACAGCGAGGCGGTGGCGGTGGTGGCCGACGCCGGGCTGGTCGGGGTGGCCGACGCCGCGATCGCCGTGCTCGACTCGGCCCCCGAGCGGTGGTCGATAGGCACGGTGGAAAACGGGAACTGGACCGCTTTGGACGACGTCCGCGGCACCCAGGCCATCGGACGGGAGGCCGCGGGTGCCGATGACCTGCACCGCCTGATGTACACGTCGGGCACCACCGGACGGCCCAAGGGCGTGATGATCACTCACGCCAACCTGGCGTGGAAGAACCTGGCCCACCTCGTGGAGTTCGCCTTCACCTCGACCGACATCGGCCTGGCTTGCGGGCCGCTCTACCACGTCGGCGCCCTCGACCTGACCACCACCACCCTGGTTGCCGCCGGCGCCTCCACGGTGGTGCATCGAACTTTCGACGCGACCGCGGTGGTCGACGAGATCGAGCGGTCAGGGGTCACGGTGGTGTGGCTGGCGCCCGCCATGGTCAACGCAATCCTGGACCTGGACGGCATTGAAGAGCGCGATCTGTCGTCGATCCGACTGGTGATCGGCGGTGGCGAGAAGATGCCGATCCCCCTCATCGAGCGATTGCGGCGGGTGTTCCCCAATGCCTGGTTCGCTGATGCCTACGGCCTGACCGAGACGGTCTCGGGCGACACGTTTCTCGACCGCGACAGCACCATCACCAAACTCGGCAGTTGCGGGCGCGCCTGCCTCTACCTCGAGATTCAGATCTGGGACGAGGCCTGCTCGTCAGTGCCCGCCGGCGTTGCCGGGGAGGTGGTGCTGCGCGGACCGAAGGTGTTTCCCGGGTACTGGCGTGACCCGGAGGCCACCGACCGGGCCTTTGCCGGGGGATGGTTCCACACCGGCGACGTGGGCGTGCTCGATGAGGACGGCTACCTGTTCATCGTCGACCGACTGAAGGACATGATCGTCTCGGGGGGCGAGAACATCGCAAGCTCGGAGGTGGAGCGGGTGCTCTACGAGCATCCTGCCGTGCTCGAGGCCGCGGTGGTCGGTCGCCCCGACGACCGATGGGGAGAGGTGCCGGTGGCCTACGTCGTGCGTCGCTCCGGCACCGGGGTGTCCGGTGATGAGCTGATCGAGTGGTGCCGGGGTCGACTGGCCAAGTTCAAGGTCCCCGTGGCCGTCCACTTTCCCGACGCCTTGCCCCGAAACCCGTCGGGCAAGGTGCTCAAGCGAGAACTCCGAACGGCGAAGGAGACGAAGGGAACGTCGTGAGCGGCCGGCCGGTGCCCATGTACCGGCTCCGGCAACCGAAGCGTCACTCGAGCTCCTCGACATGGTCCAGGAATTGGGCCGACCAGGCACCGAGATCGGCGGGCACGGTGTAGTTCGCCTCGGAGGTGATCACATCCCAATGATCGAGGAGGTCGTCCAGCGAAGGGGGTGCGCCGCCCGTGAGCCATCCCGGAGTCGAGGCGAAGAACAGTCGGGAGAACCGCCCGCCGCCCGCCACCAGGATCTCGCCGGAAACCGGGCAGTCCTCGTGGGCGAGCAGGGCAGCCATCGGGGCGGCGAGGGCCGGATCCAAGGGGTGGTTGGTGGCGGCGTCGTTCGGGAGGGCGGCGCCGGGGCCGGCCATTCGGGTCATGGCCGCCGGAGCCAGCACGTTGACCCGGATGCCGTGGCGGCGTCCGGCCACGGCCAGGCTGCGACTGAGGCCGACCACACCGCCCTTGGCTGCGGCGTAGGCCAGGTTGGTGGCCAGCCCGAGCATCCCCGTGGACGCGGTGTTGACCACCCGGCCGTAGCCGCGTTCCACGAAGTGCGGCCAGGCCGCCCGAGTGGTGTTGAAGGCGCCGCTCAGGTGTACGGCCACATGGTCGTCGAGGTCGGCGGGATCGGTCTTGTCGGGACCTCCCCAACGCATGATCCCGGCGTTGTTGATCACGGCGTCCAACCGACCCCCCACCTCGATGGCGGTGTGGATCATGGCTGCGGCCCCGTCCGGGTCCGCCACGTCGCTGGCGTCGGCCACCGCGCTGCCGCCCGCGGTGGTGATGGCCTCCACCACCCGGGCGGCCGGGGCCCCGTCGGCCCCGTGGCCGCCGACGCCAGTGCCTCGGTCGTTGACCACCACCGTGGCCCCCAACTCGGCCAGGAGCAGAGCGTAGGCCCGTCCGAGGCCGCGTCCTGCTCCGGTGACCACCACCGTCCGTCCCCTGAAATGGCGTGCCCGATCGCTCATCGGCATCCATGATGCCCTGCCCTCTGGTGGGTCCGTCAATTCCCTTCTCGCAGGCCGGGAGTCCCATTCTCCCTGCCAAACCCGGCGGGCTATGGTGACGAGATGACCTCCGCAGCGCACGTTCCGTTCGCCGTGGAGGTGCCTGATCAATTGCGTCCCGAGCGGTACTACGACGCGGAGTTCTTCGCTCTTGAGGCCGAGCGGCTGTGGCCGCGGGTGTGGCAGATGGCCTGCCGACTCGAGGAGATTCCCGAAGAGAACGACTTCGCCGTGTACGACATCCTCGACCAGTCGGTCGTGGTGGTACGCCGAGCCGATGGCGGGGTGGCCGCCTTTCACAACACCTGTCGCCACCGGGGCGTCCGGGTGGCCGAGGGATCCGGAAACTGCCCGGGGCGTTTCGTCTGCCCGTTCCACGGATGGTCCTACGGTCCCGACGGGCGCAACCTGGGGATCCCTCGCCGCCGGGCCTTTTCCGATCACAACGTGACCGACGGCATCGACCTCGTCCCGGTGCAGGCCGATACCTGGGGGGGTTGCGCGTGGATCAACCTCGATCCCGAAGCACCGGGGTTGCGGGCGTCATTGGAGCCTGTCGCCACGATTCTGGATGCTTGGGAAGTGGAGGCGATGCGGGCCGAGTGGTGGTACGCCTGTCGGCTGCCGGTCAACTGGAAGCTGGCCGAGGAAGCCTTCGTCGAGCAGTACCACGTGCTCCAGACCCATCCCCAACTCGGCATTCCCGAACGGTTTCCCGCCCGTGACGGCTCCCTTGCGCCGGAGGTGTTCCTCGCCGGCGAGCTTCGCTACCTGCGGGCCATGAGCACCGGCATGGCGGGTATGGTACACGCCGACGACGTTGCCATCGCCGAACGACTGGGCGAGCGCATCCAACTCAGCGGGGACGCCGACGAGGTCATGAGCACCTGGCACCGGACCTTCAACGACGAGGTCGTTCATGCCCATCGTGCCCGCGGCGCGCGCATGCCGGATCTCAACCAACTCGAAGCCGAGGGTCGCAACGAGCCCATGGGGTACGCCTTTCCCCACTTCTTCGTGTTGCCCATGTACAGCAGCGCGTCGTCCTATCGCTTTCGGCCGCTCGGGCCGGAGGAGACGCTCATGGAGATCTGGTCGCTCACCCGAAGGCACGACGACGACGATTACGACCCCCCGGAGCGGCCCGAGATTTGGCCACACGACGACCCCCGGTTCCCCCCGATCCCCCGCCAGGACTTCTCCAACCTGCCGCGCCAGCAGTTGGGGCTCCACGCTCGGGCGTTCGACGTGCTGCGCTTGTCGGAGCAGATGGAAGGGCACATCTCCAACTTCCACCGGGTGATCGACCGCTACCTGGCCGGTGACCCACACCGGGCCTTGCTCCCCAAGCTGGCCAAGGTCAATGTGAACCCGCTGGAGATGTCGATAAAGGAGCTGCCATGAGCGTCGATGCTGCTACTGCCGAGGGCGTGCGGTCCACGATCGCCCGCTACGCCCAAGCCCTCGACGACGGGCGCACCGACGACCTGGTGGCGACGTTCTGCCCGGACGGTGTGTGCGAGCTGCCCGGCTTCGGAACGTTCACCGGCCACGCCGAGATCGCCGAGGCGTTCGCCCGGTGGCGCCCCGTCAAGCCGCAGCGGCACCTGGTCGCCAACACCGCGTTGGCAGCCCGTTCCGTCGACGAAGTGGATGCGGTGAGCGACCTGGTGTTCACGGTCCTCGACAAGGGCGCCTGGTCGATCGTGATGGTGGGCCGGTACCACGACACCTTCCGCCGGGTCGGCGACCAATGGCTGATCGCCCGCCGAGCGACCCGATTCGAAGGAGACTCGTGATGAGATTCGGTTTGGACGTGGCCCAGCAGCGGGTGAGCTGGGACGAGCTGGTGAGTCGCGTGCGGTTCGCTGAGGAGCTCGGCTTTGACGGCGCCTGGGGCTTCGACCACTTTCGCCCGATGTACGGCGAAGGTCCGGGCGAGACGTTCGAGGGGATGACGACCCTGGCCGCCCTGTCCGGCCTCACTTCCCGAATCAGGCTCGGCCTGCTCGTGGCCGGGGTCACCTACCGCCATCCGTCGCTCTACGCCACCCAGGCCATGACCATCGACCATGCCTCCGGTGGGCGACTGGAGCTGTCCTTCGGGGCGGCCTGGTTCCAGGAAGAACACGACGAGCTGGGATTCCCGTTCCCGGCGACCGGCAACCGATTCGACCTGCTGGAGGACACCCTCGAAATCGTCACCCGTCTGGCCACCGGCGAGGTCGTCACCTACGAAGGCAAGTCGGTCTCGCTGCGAGATGCCCAGGTCCTGCCCTGCCCCGTCCAGCGGCCCCACCCCCCGATCTGGATCGGCGGATCCGGCCCCCGGCGGACGCTGCCTCTGGTGGCGAGATTCGCCGACGTCTGGCACGCCTGGGGTTCCCCTTCCTCGCTCGTCGAGGCCAATGAGCTCGTCGACCGTCTGGCCACCGATGCCGGGCGCGACCCCGCGGCCATCACGCGGGCGAGTTCACTCTCGTTGGACGACCTCGACACCGCAAGCAAGCACGCCGCCAAGTGGCACGACGCCGGCTATGGCTACCTGGTCTGCGGATGGCCGGCCGAGGGTCGAGCGCAGATCGAGCGTTTCGCCACCCAGGTCATGCCCGCGTACGCGGCGTAGGCGGGGTCACCACCACACCACGGGCCACCAGCGGCGGCAGATCGGTGGATGGGCGAATACCCGGCGGGGCCGCGCACACGGGGGCCACGGCGTTGACCGCCCGGTTGGCGGTGTAGCTGGGAGTGGTCGCAGCCATCTCGTCGAGTGTGACGGGGAACGGCATGGCCACGTCGAGGGGGGCATCGCCGTCCACCACGACCCGCCAGCCTGTCGCTCCCAGGTGCCAGTCGGCCTCGATGTCGGTGGTGCAGTACCAGGTGGCCGTGAACTGAAGGAACGGTTGCCCGGAGCGCAGGCCGGTCACGGAGATCCGCTGCGCGCCGACCGTGCCGGCCGCTATGGGGCCGGCGGCGATCTCGACGTCACGCCGCGCAACCGCCATCGCCCCTCCCGCTTCCAGGCCATCGAGGGGGGTGCCCAGTGCGTCGGCCACCACACAAAGCGACGGGCCGAAGCTCGTGCGCCCGTGCTCGAGCCGTTCCGGGCCGATGGCCGTGGGTGGTCGTCCGAACCCCATCACCTCGAAGAGCAACTCGGGAGAGTTCCGCGGCGAAAGATCGGCGTACTCCTCGATCCGGATGCCACCCAGCCGCCGCTGGATCGAGCTGAAGACGAGGGGAACGGCCTCGGTGATGAATCCCGGACTCACCCCGGTGCTGTGGATCGACGTACCGCCCTGCGAGCACGCTGCCTCGACGGGCGTGCGCAACTCTGGGTCCATCGTCGGCGGGTGGTGGAACTCGCCTCTCGTGGTGACGACGTTGGCACCGGACGCGAGAATCCGGCAGAGGACGTCCGCGTCGAGGGCGCGGGGCATGTAGAGGACGCAATCGGCACCGAGTGCGAGCACGGCGTCGACGGAGTTGGTGGCCACCGGGCCGCACGGCTCGACACCGGCCAGCTCTCCGGCATCCACCCCCACCTTGGCCTGGTCGTGTACCCACACCCCCACCAGCTCGAGGTGGGGATGCTCCATGATCCCCCGCAAGGAGCGTGCGCCGATATTGCCCGTCGCCCACTGCACGACGCGCAGTGGTGCCGTGTCGGGGGCCATGAGCACCGAGGCTAGCGAGGCCTGCTCCAGGATCGGAAATGTCCCTCGCGGTCGAGGACAGCGAGGTTTTCCCTGCCTCCGCTAGCCTGGTCGGCCATGGCGAGAGCAGCAACCGTCGGCAACGACGCCGTCAATGGGGGTGCGGAGTTCGCCTGGCGGAACCGGGCCATCGAGCGGTCCACCAAGGCGGCGCGGGAGCGGGCGGCCGAACGAGTGCAGCAGTTCCTGGACGCCGCCCGGGGCATCATCGCCGACAGCGGGTCGACGGAGTTCACCGTGCAGCAGGTGGCCGACCGGTCCCAACAGTCGCTGCGGAGCTTCTACCAGTACTTCGACGGAAAGCACGAGCTGCTCCTCACCCTGTTCGAGGAAGAAATGGCCACCGCGGTGGATCACCTCGTCGAGGTCTCGGCGCAGGGTGATCCTTTGGATCAGCTCGAGCGGGTCGTGCGCGAGCTGTATGAGTTGTGCGCGCCCGGCCGAGTTTCGGAGCAGCCGTTGTTCAGCGACTTCGCCCTGCGACTGCTCATCGACCACCCCGAGGAAGTGGCGGCGGCCTACGTACCGCTCATGCGATACCTGACCGAACTGGCCGAATCAGCGGCGGACGCAGGCCTGCTTCGACCCGGGAGCCCCCGTCGGATGGCGGCGATCGTGATGCAGACGGCGACCTTCGTGGCCGGTCGCCAAGCAGGCAATCGCCGGCCGATCACCGGCGACGAGGTATGGGAGTTCTGCCTCCACGCCATTTGCCCGGATCACGTCGCCGACAAGCGGACAAGCTGATCCACCGAGTTGGCTTCGCCACCCCTGTGGATTCGGTGGCACCGGGAGTTCAGACCAAGGCGCCTTCTCGCGGTGCTCCCACCAAGGCGCGCCGGCACCTATTGCTTGTAGACCTTGCCGTCTTTCATCACGAAACCGACCCGCTGGGTGGCGGTGATGTCGGCGAGCGGGTCGCCCCGTACTCCGATCACGTCGGCCAGCATTCCGGGGGCCACGCGGCCCAGGTCGGGTTGATCGATCAACTCGGCGCTCACGGTGGTCGCGGCTCGGATCGCCTGCAGTGGGGTGGCGCCCCGCTGCACCAGGACGACGAGTTCCTCGGCGTTTCGACCGTGGAAGATCGCCGGGGCGTCGCTGCCGGTGGCGATTTTCACACCCGCGTCGATGCACTTCGACAGCGACTCCTTGGCCTTCGGGAATACGTCGGCCACCCGCTCGCGGATGTGTTCGGGATGCGCCGACACGTCCCAGTTCTCCGTCAGGGCATTGGTGGAGACGAGGAACGTGTCGGTGTCCACCAGCCGCTGGATGGTGTCCTCGGTGATCATGAAGCCGTGTTCGATGCAGTCGATACCGGCATCGAGGGCTGCGTTCACGGCCACGTCGCCGTGACTGTGGGCGGCGACCTTCAGGCCGCGGCGGTGGGCCTCGTCGGCAATGGCGTGCAGCTCCTCGTCGGAGTACTGCTGGGCCCCCGAGGGGCCGGAGTAGGTCACCACGCCCCCCGACGCGCAACACTTGATGAGGTCCACGCCGTGGCGGATTTGGTAGCGGACGGCGGAGCGAACCGCGTCCACCCCGTCGGCGATGCCCTCTTCCACCGTCATCGGCATCACCCCGGGGGCCAGGTTGCTCTGCGCCGCAGGGTCGAGATGACCACCGGTGGGGCAGATCGCATGACCCGCCGCGAAGACCCGCGGGCCGTCGATCCAACCCGCCGCGATGGCGTCACGCAGAGCGACGTCGAGGACGTAGCCACCGGTCTTCACGAACAGCCCGAGGTTGCGAACGGTGGTGAACCCGGCGCGCATCGTACGCATGCCGTTGGCTACCGCCCGCAACGTCATCTTGACGGGATCCACTTGGACAGGGTCGGTCAGCCGGGCGCCGGGGCCACCCAAGACCAGGTCGACCTCCATGTCCATGAGGCCGGGCATCAAGGTCAGTTCGGGCAGGGAGACCACGTCGTCGGCGTTCTTGTCCACGGTGGCGTCCGTGGTGACCTCCAGTATGCGGTTGCCCTCGACGACAACCCGGGCGTCGTCGATCACCTCTCCGATGTCGACGTCGAGCACCCCCTTGCCGTGGAGGACGGTGACGGTCGGATCGGCCATGGGTTCTCCCCCCCGGAGGTGTCGCAGTTCTCGGAATATACCCTCGTCACCCCTAGCCACCCCGTACCGCGGCGACCACGCCGCCGTCCACGAGGATGTCGGTCCCGGTGATGAACGAGGCGCCCGCCGAGCACAAGAAGGCGATGACCGAGGCCACCTCCTCAGGTTGTCCCGGGCGACCGAACGCTCCCATCCCCACGAGGTCGGCGGCGCCCGTCCCGCCCTCCATCTCGGCCCGTCCCATAGGGGTTTCGATCACGCCGGGCGACACCGACACACACCGCCCCCCTCTCGGCCCCCACACTGCGGCGGTCCGGCGCACGAGCTGCTGAACCCCGGCCTTGGCCATGGCATAGGCCATGCCCGGATCGTCGCTCGCGCCGATGACGGCGTCGCCCAGCGGATCGGAGAGGAGCGCGAGCGTGTCCTCGTCGAGGTACGGCGCCGCCAGATGGGCGGCCATCGAGGAAACGCACACCGCTACCGATCCGGGGCGAACCCGGGGCTCGAACGCATGGAGCACGCGAGCCACTCCCCGCAGATCGACCTCAAGGATACGGGGGGCATCGGCCTGCACGGGGGAGACGCCGGCGGTGACCACCAGGGCGTCGAGCGTGTCCACGCGGGCGGCCAGCGCCGCCACCGAGGCCTGATCCGTGATGTCGCACACGGTGTCGCCGCCCCGCAGGTCGGCCACCAGGGTGGGACCATCGAGCAGCGGGACGGTGGCCGCTCCGATGCCGGATGCGCCCCCGATGACGACGTTCATCGGTCGGACATGACTCCTCCTCCTGCCCGCTGTACCGCCGGCGGGAATGGTGTTCTCGATTTCGGAAAGGATGCTATCGTTTCGGCCACCTGGGAGGAGCTTCGCCCATGTCCAGCGTCTTGAACCCGCCGTACTACGACCCCTACGACTTCGACATCGACGCCGACCCCTACCCGGTCTGGAAGCAACTCCGCGACCACCATCCGCTCTACTACAACGACCGGCACGACTTCTACGCCGTGACCCGCTGGGACGACGTGGAGGCCGGTCTGAAGAACCACGAGGTCTACCTGTCCAGCCACGGCACGCTCCTGGAGATGATCAAGGCCGACATGGAGATGCCGCCGGGCATGGTCATCTTCGACGACCCGCCGAGTCACACGGTGTACCGGGGGCTGCTGTCACGGGTGTTCACGCCGAAGCGGATGAACGCCATCGAGCCGCAGGTTCGCCGCTACTGCGCCGAGATGCTCGACTCGCTCGCCGGGCGGACCCGCTTCGACATCATCGAGGAACTCGGCGCCAAGATGCCCATGCGGGTGATCGGAATGCTGCTCGGGATCCCCGAAGAGGATCAGCAGGCGCTCCGGGACAAGTCCGATGCAGGGCTGCGACTGGACCGAGGCGACATGGATGCCGCGGTCCACAACATGTCCAACTCAGCCGCCGAGGGCGACTTCGGTGAGTATCTGGACTGGCGCAAGGACAACCCGTCCGACGACGTGATGACCCAGTTGGTCCACGCGGAGTTCACCGACCACACCGGGGAGAGGCGCAACCTCACGCGCGACGAGATCCTGGGTTACGTCATGTTGCTCGCCGGGGCGGGGAACGAGACCACCACTCGGCTGATCGGGTGGACCGTGAAGACGCTGGCGGAGTACCCCGATCAGCGGCGCGAGCTGGTGGACGACCGGTCGCTCATTCCCAACGCCATTGAGGAGATGCTGCGCTACGAGGCGCCGTCACCCACGCAGGCTCGCTATGTGGCGACCGACGTGGAGGTACACGGTCAGGTCGTGCCCGAAGGCAGCGCCATGCTGTTCGTGGACGGCTCGGCCAACAGGGACGAAAGGAAGTGGGGTCCGACCGCCGATCGACTCGACATCCACCGAGAGATCGGTCATCACCTGAGTTTCGGCTACGGCCTGCACTTCTGCCTGGGTGCCGCCCTCGCCCGCCTCGAAGGCCGGGTCGCCCTCGACGAAATCCTCAGCCGGTTCCCGGAGTGGTCGGTCGATTTCGAGGCGTCGGAGCGGGCCCACACCTCGTCGGTACGAGGCTGGGACAAACTGACCATCAACGTCAACTGACGATCCGGCCGCTCGTACCACGGGTCCACTGAGTCTGCCTGTGGGCAAGGGACGACCCGGAGGTCGCCACTCACACGCGAGGGCACACCACTAGAAGAGGTTGAAGTCGTTGGGCAACCGGCCGCGTCCGGTGACCGCGGCGATCAGGGTCTCGGCGTGGCCTCCCTTTGCTGCGAGTCCGACCAGGAACTCGAGCGTTGCGATGACCGACTGGTCGGGCGCCGAGGCTTCCACTTCAGCCGCTCGGGCGAGGTCCAGGGCGTGGATCACGAGTTCGGCGGTGCGGCTGGGCAGGTACTGGCCCAGGGTCATGGTGCCCACGGGCGAACCGACGGGGGTGGAGAGATCGGAGGTGGTGACCAGTTCCCGGGCGAGGGAGGCGGCAGTCGCAACCGCGGCAACGGGGTCGGGCTGGAGGGCTGCCATCGAGAGCCGGGCTCGCTCTCGAATCGAGTGGTCGCTGAAGTAGTCGGCCGGCACATCGCCGGGGTCGATGGGCCGCTCTACGTAGTCGACGATTGTGGTGTGGGCGCGGTTGCCGTGGGCGATGAGCTCGAGGACGGACCAGTGGCCGAGACCAGGATGGTCGTAGCACCCCTGGGGTGTGGCAGCCACCAAACCGACGAAGAACTCCGACGCCGCCAGGAAGGCCCCACGGGTTTCATCGCTCACACTGCCCATGATCCAACACTCTCACCCCAGGCGCAACGCCGATGTCGCTCTGCGCTGTTTGGCTCTCCCGGCGGGACATGAGCACCCACTACGCGACGGTCAAGACGACCTGGTCGCTCTGGCTCGACATAGCGCGCCAGGAGTTCGATGTCTGTCCATTGTTACCGTAAACGTGGCTGCCTGTGTTATGCCTGTAAGGCGGAAGAACCACTTGTGAATGGTCTGGCTGGTCCGCGCTTTCATCTGGTAATTGGTGATCCATAAGCTGTGCTATTGGCAGGGACACTTTCTTTCATGTTTTGAGATTTCATTGAAAGTCAGGGGGGATGTTGTCACCCTGGTCGGTAGACTAGTTGGCATGGAGATTGCCTCTTCCAACGGCACAACTTCTGATCTGCCGGGCGGGGTGCGGGATGCGGTGGCGGCGATGGTGGCTGAGTTCGAATTGCAGGATTACTCGGAGTTGGACGCCCCTGGGGTGATCAAGAGGGTGTTGGAAACCGACACGGTGCGCCGCCAGATCGAAGCGCACCTGGCCGGGTTGTTGGTCCGGTTGGGTGAACTCGCCGGCGACGAAACCGTGGAGGCGGTGTGCCAACAGTTCGGTTTGCCTTCCCGCAAGGCCAAGCGTCAGGCGAAGACGGCCAAGGGGTTGCGGGCACTGCCGGATGTGTTGGATGCCGCCCGTGACGGGTTCATCACCATGGACCACGCCGAGTTGATCGCCGCCTCCCACGAACGCGCCCCGCTGCGCGACGGTGACGGGTACGAACTGGTCAAGTTGGCCCTGACCCAGTCGTTCGACCAGTTCCGCCGGTCGTTGGCAACCATGGAGAACCAACGGATGGCCGCCGACGGGATGACCCGCACCGAACGCCAACACGCCCGACGCACCGCCAAAGTGTTCAACGGGGACAACGACATGGTCATCCTCCACGCCGAACTCGACACCATCGCAGGCCAACGCGTCAAGACCGCCCTATCCGCCATGAACACCCGGCTGCTCCACCACGACAGCAAGACCGGCCAGGAACGGTCGTTCGAGCAACGCAACGCAGATGCCCTCGTCGCCCTCATCTTCCAACAACCCGGACGCCCGGCTGATGCTGAGGGTGGGGCCGATTGCGGGCCTACCCCGCAGAAGACGACGCTGGTGGTCACCGCCGAATGGGATCCCATCTACGGGGTGCTCCAGGACGCCGAACTCATCGACGGGACCCCCATCGAGATCGAAGAACTCCGCCGATTGGCCTGTGACGCCGACATCATCCCGGCCATCTTCGGCTCCGACGGCCAACCCCTCTACCTGGGTCGCACCCAACGAGCCCCCAACCAAGCCCAACGCCTCGCCCTGTACGCGAGGGACCAGGCCTGCGTCGACTGCGGCCTCGCCGCCCAAGCCTGCGACATCCACCACATCCAACCCTGGGAACACGGCGGACCCACCAACATCGACAACCTCGTCCTCCTCTGCCCCACCTGCCACCGCAAAACCCACCGCCACGACCACCACCACGGCCACCTAAGGGGGCACCGCCACCGCCACCGACCCAAACCCCCCGACCATCCGGCAAGGGCCCCTGCTGGCTGAGGAGAAAGGGACGGCCCGGAGCGGGGTTGGGGGTCGCTCCGGGCCGTCGGGGGGTGGGGGTGGTGGTCGGGACCGGCGTCGATCCGGTGACCTTCCGCTTTTCAGGCGGACGCTCTTCCGACTGAGCTACCCGACCGTGTTGAGTTGTGCGGTCCCGACGGGATTTGAACCCGCGACCTCCGGCTTGACAGGCCGGCGTGCACTCCAAACTGCACCACGGGACCATGTGTTTGGTTGGTTCTGGCTGGTACTTCAGTGCCGCTGCCCCACCGGACCGCGCTCGCCGTCCGGTGGATCACCGATCCTGTGTACCCCCAACGGGATTCGAACCCGTGTTACCGCCTTGAAAGGGCGGCGTCCTAGGCCGCTGGACGATGGGGGCTCTTCACCCTTGAGGGCCGACTCACGTTAGCAGCCCGCCGCGGGGAATCCGCATCGAATTCCCGATAGTATGGTCCCAACTCAATGGACCCCGACCTCGAAGGGAGGCGACGGCGTGGAGAACGAAGTATGGCGGTGGCTGTGGACCATCAGCGCCTTGACGTTCGGCATGGCCGAGATCTTCACCGCCGGGTTCTTCCTGCTGCCCTTCGCCATGGGGGCGGCGGTCGCCGCCGTGCTGGCCTGGCTGGGCGCCCACGTGCTGGCCCAGTGGCTGGTCTTCTTTGTCGTCTCCTTGGTCAGCTTCGTGTACCTGCGCCGGTTCATCCGCCGCCAGAACAAGGTCGAGCAGCCCCGGGTGGGGGCCAACCGCCTGATCGACGCCCAGGGGAAGGTGCTCGAGCGCATCGACGGCGACGAGGACACCGGCATGGTTCGCATCGGGGGAGAGCAGTGGCGGGCCGTGGCCGAGGCCCCCATTGAGCCCGACACCAGAGTGGTGGTCACCGAGGTGCAGGGCACCCGCCTGGTGGTCGCCCCCATTCCGGCGTCATCCGATGCCACAAGTCCCGATCCGGCCAGCTAGGAAGTAGAACCATGGAAGCCGTCATTGCCCTCTTCATCATCGTCGCCCTTGCCTTCATCATCATTGCCGCGCTCGGCATTCGTATCGTTCGTCCCTTCGAAAAGGGGCTGATCGAGAAGCTGGGCCGGTACGAACGCACGGTCGAATCGGGGCTCCGATGGATCCTCCCGTTCATCCAGACGATGAGCAAGGTGGACATGCGCGAGCGGGTGATCGACGTCCCCCCCCAAGAGGTGATCACCAAGGACAACGTGGTGGTGACGGTGGACGCGGTGATCTTCTTCGAGGCCACCGACCCGGTGAAGCTCAAGTACAACGTGGGCAACTTCCAGCTCGCGGTCACCAAATTGGCCCAGACCAACCTGCGTAACGTGGTCGGCGACCTCGACCTCGACGCCGCCCTGACCTCCCGGGAACTCATCAACGGCAAGCTCCGCCAGATTCTCGATGACGCCACCGACAAGTGGGGCACCCGAGTGGTGCGGGTCGAGATCCAGCGCATCGAGCCACCGCCCGATGTCACCGAGGCCATGCACCGCCAGATGAAGGCGGAGCGCGACCGGCGGGCCATCGTCACCGAGGCCGAGGGCGACAAGCGGTCGGCCATCTTGCGGTCGGAGGGTCTGAAGGAGAGCCAGATTCTGGAAGCCGAGGGCCAAGCCGAGGCCCTGAAGCGGGTGGCCGACGGCGAGCGCTACCAGCTCGAGACCGTGGCCGAGGGCGAGGCCACCGCCATCGAGCGGGTATTCAACGCCATCCACGCGGGCGACCCCACCCCCGACCTCATCGCCATCCGCTACCTCGAGGCCCTGCAGACCGTGGCCGACGGTCAGGCCACCAAGATCTTCCTGCCGCTCGACACCAGCGGCCTCACCAACGCGGTGGCCTCCCTCTCCGAGATCGCCCGAGCGGGCCAAGGCGAGCCCGCCTCCCGCCCGACCGATCAGGGGTAGCTGCTCAACCAACGCCAACCGGCCCGGGTTCGGCCCCGGCCCCGGACCGGGGGGCTACAGCTCGGAGGCCGACGCCTCCACCAGGTGCTCCAGCAGCCAGCCCAAATACCAGTAGGCCGACCGGGCCACCGATTCCAGGTCGTCCTCGTCGAGTTCGCTGAAGTCGTCGTCCTCGCTGACCTGAAGGCGGGTTCCCAGCACCAGGCGGATGTCGTTCACCGCTCCCAGCCACGCGGCCAGTTGCTCGGGATTCAGGGTGGTCGCCTCCGCGAGTTCGGCCACGGTTTCCAAGCGGGCCTTCCGCAGCGACAGCAGCTCACCGCCCACGAGTTCTCGGTACTCGGCCTCGGCGTCGGGGTCGTCGGGCCGGGCGACGGGGAACAGCCGGGCCAGCATCTCCTCGTCGGGGTTCTCGACCAGCATCGCTCGCAGGTCGGCCACAATGGTGGCCATCAGGGCCCGTTCCTCTTCCTGCAGGTGCAGGGTGAACGTGCCGTCGCCGTTGGCCGTGATCGGCTGCCTCGGGGCCATCACCGACCGGCCTCACCCACGCGGGTAACCACTTCGCCCACCCATCCTCTTTCCCACTGCCGGTGTCGCACGATGGCTCAGTCGTCTTGTTCCATGGTGGCCCACAGGCCGTGCTCGTGCAGGCGAAAGACGTCCAACTCGGCCTTCTCACGGGGTCCGTCCGACACCACCGCCCGCCCCTTGTGGTGGACATCCAGCATGAGCTTGGTGGCCTTCTCCTTGCTGTAGCCGAACAGCTTCTGGAACACGAACGTCACGTACGACATCAAGTTGATGGGGTCGTTCCACACGATCACTTTCCAGGGCCGGTCTGACTGCACCACCGTGTCGTCGGTGGGCTCTTTGACCTCGGACGGGGCGATCTCCACCGGGGCAGCCGGACTCATGCCGACACCGCCAGGGTGGTCTCGGCGGTAGCCCGCACTTGCGGACCCCGCACGTTGAGCCAGAAGTACACCGTGACGATCCACAGTAGGGCGGCGCCCGCGATGTGGGCACCCACCAGCAGCACCGGCACGCCGGTGAAATACTGCACGTAGCCGATGAGCCCCTGCAGCAGGGCCACGCCCAGCACGATCCGCCCCCACCGCTGCACGTGGTCGGGCGCCTGTTGGTGCCGCAACCACCACACCTGCGCCCCCAGCAGCACCAGCAGGGCCACCACCGTGCTGCCGTGGATTTGAGCCACGTCCCGCACCGCCACGTCGATGCGCTCGGCATCCTCGTCGCCGCCGTGGGGCCCCGCGCCGGTGACGATGGTGCCGGTCACGATCACCACCGAGGTCACCGCCACCACCGCGTTGGCCATCCACGACGCTCGGAGCCACGACCCGGCCCGGAACTTGCCGCGGACGCCGGGCTCATCGTGACCAGCGAACGCAACCCGGTCGGCGGGCCCACCGTGGTCGGAGGCTCGCCACAACAACAGCACGGCGTTCCACAACAGCACCATGGACAGCAGGAAATGGCCGATCACCAGCACCGGGGGCAACTCGTAGAGCACCACCAGCCCCCCCAGCACGATCTGGGCCAACACCCCGGCCACCAAACCCCACGACAGCCACACCAAATCGGCCCGCCGCGGCCGGCGCCAGTGGGAGCCCAACACGGCGGCGATGACGATGAGCGACACCAGCCCGGTGATCAGCCGGTTGATGAACTCGATCATGGCGTGGACCTCCAGCGGGGCCACCAATTGATCGTTGTCGCACGCCGGCCAGTCGGGGCAGCCCAACCCCGACCCGGTGAGCCGGACCGCGCCCCCGCTCACGATGATCAGGGTCAACAGCATGAGCGCGCCCACGGTGACGGTGCGGTACGCGGCGGGGGAGACCCGGGGTTGGATCACGCCTGAATTGTACGGGTCGTCGGTGACACGCGGTCACCCCCACCCCCCGTTTTCGCCGGGCACGAGCCGGTTTCAGCCGCCTGCCCGCCAATCCCCGACGCGATGACCCACCAGGCTCCGGTCGACCCCCCGAGCGGGCGCCGATACCTTGGCCTGCTCAGCCCGGAAACCGTACTCTGGGCTGGTCATGGGTATTGCCCGCCTGTCTCCCCGCAGCCGCCGCAGCGGTGTCGGCACCATCCCCGGCTCGGCGACCAACTCGCCCGTCTCCGGCCCCCAGGGACGCATGGGAACGATCCGGGCCTACGTCTCGCTCACCAAGCCCCGCATCATCGAACTGCTGCTGGTGACCACCGTGCCCACGATGGTGGTGGCCGACCGGGGCATCCCCTCGGTGTGGCTGATGGTGGCCACCGTGGTGGGCGGAACGCTGGCCGCCGGCGGGGCCAACGCCATCAACATGTACGTCGACCGCGACATCGACCGCCTGATGGAGCGCACCAAGAACCGCCCCCTGGTCACCGGAGAGATCGCTTCCCCCAAAGCCCTGGTGTTTGCCCTCGCCCTGGAGGCCGTGGCCTTCGTCTGGCTGTGGGGGTTCGTGAACCTGCTCAGCGCGGTGTTGGCGGTGTCGGCCACCGCCTTCTACGTGTTCGTCTACACGCTGTGGCTGAAGCGCACCTCCACCCGCAACATCATCATCGGCGGCGCCGCCGGGGCCGTGCCGGTGCTGGTGGGATGGTCGGCGGTGACCAACCGCCTGGATTGGGCCCCGTTGGTGCTCTTCGCCCTCATCTTCTACTGGACGCCCCCCCACTTCTGGGCCCTGGCCATCCGCTATCGGGACGACTACCAGGCGGCCGACGTGCCCATGCTCCCGGCGGTGGTCGGCATCCGCACCACGGCGGTGCGGATCATCGTCTACACCGTGGTGCTGTGGGGGCTGTCGGTGCTGTTCGGCACGGTGGGCGACATGGGTGTCGTGTACTTCGCCGGCGCGGTGGTGCTGGGGGCGGTGTTCCTGGGTTTCGCCGTCCAACTCCTGCGCACCCAGACCACCGCATCGGCCATGCGGTTGTTCTCCTACTCCATCACCTACATCACGGTGCTGTTCACCGCGATGGCCGTCGACCAGGTGGTTCGCACCGGTGTATGAGCACGCCTGGGCGACGGGGACCGACCCGGAATCGGGAGGCGAATCGGCCAGGTGGCCGTCGCCTCGGCAAAGTCGTTTGATGCGTAAGACGGCCAGGGCACTGTGTAGGGTTTCGATCCACACCTGCCTTCGTGGAGCACGATGACCCTCACTGAGACGAGGCCAGAACCAGAAGCAGTCGCGGCGGGCGGCGACACCGGGCTCCCCGCCCCGTCGTCGCCCGATCGGTGGACCCCGCCCACCGGGTTGGCCGGCATTCTCAGCACCGGCGACCACCAGGTGATCGGCAAGCTGTTCATTGCCTTTGCGCTGGTCCTGTCCGGCTTGGCCCTGGCGCTGGGGGTCTTGCTCGGCATCGAGCAGGCCGACATCGACGGCGGATTCGGGGTGTTCGGCAACGCCAACGAGGTGTTCCAGGTGTTCGCCCTGTACCGGACCACCCTGATTCTGTGCGGGTTGGTGCCGCTTTTCCTGGGCGTGGCCGCGGTGGTGGTTCCCGGCCAATTGGGGTCGTCCTCGGTGGCGTTTCCCCGGGCGTTGGCCGCCGCCTTCTGGACGTGGCTGGTGGGGTCGATCACCCACGTTGTGGCCACCTTCTCCTACGGGGGCCTGGGGTCGCTCCAAGCCGACGCCGCTCGGGGCCAGTCCGTGGAACTCACCGTGCTGTCCCTGGGCATGATCGCCGTGGGGTTGTTGACCGCCACCGGGGTGGTGTTCGCCACGTTGGTCACCCAGCGTCCCCCGGGGATGGACCTGCTCGCGGTGCCGGCGTTCAGTTGGTCGATGTTGGTGGCCACCGGCGTGTGGCTGTTCTCGCTGCCCGTGTTGTTGGCCAACCTGATGATTTCCTGGGTGGACATGCGGGGGGCCAGCGCCCTGCGTTTCGGCGGGGGTGACGCCCCGTTCGAGCAGATTGCCTGGGCGTTCGACGCCCCCCAGGTCTACGCCTGGACGATCCCCATGCTCGGCATCGCCGCCGAGGTGTTCGTGTCGGCCCACCGCAGCCGGCCCCTCATGTTCGAGCCCATGGCCGTGGTGGTGGGCTTGTTCGGGCTCCTGTCGTTCGGCGCGTGGGCCCAACGGTTCTTCGACAGCGCCGACCCGACGGCCCCCGACGCCCACATCGTGACCAACGAGGTGCCCTTCGTGGCCTTTGCGCTGGCCATTGCGGTGGCGGTGCTGGCCTACAGCGGTTGGTTGGCGTACAACGCGGCCGCCGCCGGGCAGCGCCCCCAGATCAGCCCCCAATTCGGGCTGGTGCTGTTTGCCGGGGTGCTCTTGACCGCTGCGGTGGTGGCCGGCGTGGTGCGGGTGGCCGAGCCGGCACTGGGGGTGTTGCGGGAGTTCGACGGCGACGTGTGGCGGGGCTTCTTCGACGCCATGGACGACCTGGAAGGCTCCAGCCTGGTTACCGGCATGATGAACTTCGCGGTGCTCGGGGGGTTGCTGGCCGGAGTGGCCGCGCTCTTCCACTGGGCCCCCCGGTTGTTCGGCGCCCCGCTCGGCGCCCCCCTGGGGTACCTGTCGGGGCTGGCCCTGGCGGGCGGGGCCATCCTGGTGGGCCTCACCAGTGCGCTGGGTGGCTTCTTCGATCAGCCCGACCGACCCTACGAGGCCGGCGACGCCCCGTACGCACCCGGACACTTCGACCGGATCGACGCCCTGGGCTTCGTGGAGGCGCTGAATGTGATCGGGTTGATCGGCGCCATCGCCGTTTTGGGCGGCCTGGTGTTGGTGGCCCTGAACGTGGCCCGCAGCCTCACCGGCTCGAACCAGGCGGGGGCCGACTGATGGCTGACATCCCCGTGGGTACCCCCCTGGCCGCACCGCCGCACCGGGCCCGCACCCTGTTGGTGGGCACCGTGTTCGGCACCGCCGCCACCCTGATGTACTTCGCGGCCCTTTTGGGGGTGTACCTGCGGGAGCGATCCGAGGCGCTGTCCGACGGTGGCAGTTGGATTCCCGGCGGCGCCGATATCCAGTTGGCCCAGCCCACGGTGGCGGCCTGGACCATGTTGCTGTCGGTGGTCACCATGCAGTGGGCGGTGTACTCCATCGCCCGCGACGACCGTCCCCACGCCATCATGGCCACCGCGTTGACCGCCATCTTCGGCCTGTCCGTGATCGTCACCACCTCGTTCCAGTACACCCAGATGGGTCTGGTGGCCGACGAGTCGGTGGCCGCCACGTTGATCTACACCATCTCGGGATCCCACGTGGCCATGATCGTCGTCGGCCTGGTGTTCCTGCTCCTCATGGCCTTTCGGGCGCTGGGCGGCCAGTACAGCAGCCGCCAAACCGACGGTTTCGTGGCCGCGTCCATCTTCTGGTACGCCGTTGTCTTCGTCTACGTCGTCATCTGGACGGCGATCTTCGTGCTGAAATAGGTCTTTGATGTTCGTCGCCCGTTCTCGTCTTGCCCCTCGGCGCTCGGCCGGCCCGTCGTGTTGACCCCCGGCTTCCGCCTCTTCTTCGGCTTCACCGCGGTGGCGGTGGCCACCGCCGCGGTGTACGGCGTGGCCAGCGGCAGCGCCGGGGAGACGGAGTACTTCGCCGTGCTCAACGTGGAGACCTGGGTGGGGGTCCTCAGCCTGGGCTACAAGGGCGGGATCGGCGACCACGTCGGGTATGTGGTGTTGATGGGCTTCGCCCTGTTGTCGGCGTTGGTGGCCGTATTCCTCGTGGCCTTCCGCGACGCCGATGCCGAATCGGTGGGCGAGCTGACCGCCGACGGTCGGGTTCCGGCCACCCAAACCGATTTGGAGGCCAACTACTGGCCGGCGCTGGCCGCCTTCGGGCTGGGGGCCATGATCGTGGGTCTGGTGACCCACGCCACCGTGTTCGTGATCGGCCTGGTGATCGTGGTGGCGTCGGTCTTCGAGTGGATGATGGCGGCCTGGGCCGATCGGGCCACCGCCGATCCGGAGGTCAACCGCAACCTGCGCAACCGCATCATGCGCCCGGTGGAGTACCCGGTGACCGCCGCGCTGGGCGTGGCCGTGCTGGTGCTGGCCATGTCCCGGGTGTTCCTGACCGTCTCCAAGTTCAGCGCGGTGATGGTGGCCGGGGCCGTGGCCACGGTCATCTTCCTGGTAGCGGTGGTGTTTGCCGTCGCCCCCCGGATCAGCCGCTCGGTGATCGCGGGCACGGTGGCGCTGGCCTGCGTCGGCGTGCTGGTCGCCGGGGTGATCACCGCGGCCATGGGGTCTCGCGACTTCCACCACAAGGGGCACGACGCCGAGCACGGGGAGCAGGCCGAAGACCACGGAGAACTCGAGTGACGGTGACGACAGCGACGACGGGTGGTGTTCGGTGAGCAAGCGGCTCAAGGGGCTGGTGTGGTTGTCGAGCTTGCTGGTGATTGCCGGTGCCGCGGTGCTGATCGTCATCAGCATCGTGGTGACCGACGAGCATCCGCTGTCCACGCTTTCGCCGGTCGGTCGCCATGGCCGAGAGATCGCCGACCTCATCAACCCCATCTTCATCGTGGCGGGCGTGGTGTTCTTCTTGGTGCAGGGCGCGGTGCTGGCCCTGTGGTGGCGCTACCGGGTGGCGGGCTCCGACACCGGTGGCGGCGAGCACGGCTACTACGAAGACGACGAGTTCCCCGAGCAGGTCCACGGCAACAACCGCCTGGAGATCGCCTGGACCCTGATACCCACGGCGCTGTTGGCCGTGATCTCGGTGTTCACCTTGGTGGTGCTGTTCGCCCTCGACGACGTGGAGGCCTCCGACGACGACATGGTGGTCACCGTGATCGGCCAGCAGTGGTGGTGGGAGTACCAGTACCACCTGGACGGCGACACCACCACCCCGCCCGATTTCGTGACCGCCAACGAGCTGGTCATCCCCGTCGGCGTCGACGTGCCCTTGGACATCAAGTCGCGTGACGTGATCCACTCGTTTTGGATTCCCAAGCTGAACGGCAAGAAGGACGCCGTGCCCGGACGGTCCCACGACTGGGTGATCCAGGCCGAAGAGCCCGGCCGCTTCCGGGGTCAGTGCACCGAATTCTGCGGCCTGTCGCACGGCTACATGAAGATGGTGGCCATCGCCCTGCCGCCGGGGGAGTTCACCCAGTGGCGGGACAACCAGATCACCGCGGCGTCGGCTCCCGCTGAAGGCACCGCGGCGGCCGCCGGTTGGGAGGTGTTCAGCCAGCAGTGCGCAAGCTGCCACGTGGTGAACGGGTTGACCACGCCGGTGAACCGGGGCGGCGAAAGCGACACCCCCGACGGCTGGGACATCTACGGCGAGTTCAACGGCGCCAACGCCGGAACCTACCTGGCGGTCGATACGCTGGTGGCCGGGGCCGCCCCCAACCTGACCCACCTGATGACCCGCAGCACCTTCGCCGGATCGATTTACGACCTGTACCTCGGCGCCGGCGAGCACGTGGAGTACCTGGAGTTGGCGGAAGCGGCCACCCTCAACCGCGGCGACCTGGAGGCCTGGATCGCCAACGCCCCCGAGCGCAAACCGGCCGACGCCAACGGCCTGCGGGGAATGCCCGCCCGCGCCGGTCTGAGCCCCGAGGACATCGACAATGTTGTTGCCTTCCTGTCCACCCTCAAGTGATGGTGATTGAGCCGATGACCGACGCCCACCGCACGCCCCGCGCCGAACGGATGAGCCGATGACCGTCACCGAACGCACGATCACGGCCCCTGCCGAAACCCTGGCCCTGCCCGCCGGCCCGGCCACGGCCCACCGGCCCCTGGGCGTGTTCACCCGGCCCCAGGGCAGCGAGGGCTGGACGAGCTGGCTGTTCACCGTCGACCACAAGCGCATCGGCATCATGTACGGTGCCGCCGCCCTGTTCTTCTTCTTGGTCGGCGGGGCCGAGGCCCTGTTCATCCGCCTGCAGTTGGCCACCCCCAACGGCTCGGTCATCGGGGCCGGCACCTACAACGGCGTGTTCACCATGCACGGCGTGACCATGGTGTTCCTGGTGATCATGCCCATGGCCGCCGCCTTCGCCAACTACCTGTTGCCCCTGCAGGTGGGGGCCCGCGACGTGGCCTTTCCCCGGCTCAACGCCTTCAGCTTCTGGTGCTTCCTGGCCGGCGGCGTGCTGCTCACCTCCTCCATCCTGATCGGCGGCTGGTTCCAGAACGCCCCCGACGGCGGCTGGTTCGGCTACGCCCCCAACACCGGCCTGTTGTTCTCGCCCTCCAAGGGCATCGACTTCTACGCCGTCGGCCTGCAGATAACCGGCATCGCCTCATTGGTGAGTTCCATCAACCTCATTGTCACCGTGTTGAACATGAGGACCAAGGGCATGAGCTTCTTCAGAATGCCGGTGCTCACCTGGATGCTGCTCATCACGCAGTTCCTGCTGCTGTTCGCCCTGCCGGTGATCACCGTGGCCCTGTTCTTGTTGATGTTCGACCGGCTGTGGGACGCCAACTTCTTCAACGTGGCCGCCGGGGCCGATCCGCTGCTGTGGCAGCACCTGTTCTGGATTTTCGGCCACCCCGAGGTGTACATCCTGATCCTGCCCGCCTTCGGGATCGTGTCGGAGATCATTCCCACGTTCTCCCGCAAGCCCCTGTTCGGCTACCACTTCATGGTCGCCTCGGGGATCGCCATCGGGTTCATGGGCTGGGGGGTGTGGGCCCACCACATGTTCACCTCCGGCGTGGGCCCGCTGTCGGTGGCGGCCTTCTCGGTGTCCACCATGTTCATCGCCGTGCCCACGGGGGTGAAGATCCTCAACTGGCTGGCCACCATGTACCGGGGGCGGCTGCGGTTCACCACCCCGATGCTGTACGCCGTGGGAGTGGTGTCGATGTTCACCATCGGCGGCCTTTCCGGGGTGACCCACTCCATCGCGCCGTCCGACACCCAGCAGACCGACACGTACTACATCGTGGCCCACTTCCACTACGTGATCTTCGGCGGCGCCCTGCTCGGGCTGTTCGCGGGCTTCTACTACTGGTGGCCCAAGGCCTTCGGCTACAAGCTCAACGAGGGGTGGGGCAAGGCCAGCTTCTGGGTGATGCTCGTGGGGTTCAACTTCACGTTCGGGCCCATGCACATCCTCGGGCTGCAGGGCATGTCCCGGCGCATCGCCACCTACCGGGCCGATGAGGGGTTCGCCCTGTGGAACGCGGTGGCCACCGTGTCCTCGTTCGTGATCGCCATCGGGGTGCTCATGTTCTTCTGGAACGTGTACGTGAGCACCCGGGACTGGCGGCGGGCCGGGCGCCCCGACGTCGGCCCCGACCCCTGGGATGCCCGCGGCCTGGAGTGGATGACCGCCTCGCCGGTGCCCGAACACAACTTCGACCGGGAGATCGAGGTGGAGAACCTCGACGAGTTCTGGCACCGCAAGTACGCCTTGGACGAGAACCACCGGGTGGTGAAGACGGCTGACGCCGTCGACGTCGCCCACGACGGCAGCAACACCAAGGTGCACCTGCCGTCGCCGTCGTACTGGCCCATCGTGCTGGGCGGGGGCATCCTGCTGGTGGGCTACGGCCTGATCTACAACCTGTGGCTGGCCGCCGCGGGCCTGGTGCTGTTGGTGGGGGCCATCTACGGGTGGATCCTGGAACCGGCCGACGACCCCGACGCCGCCGGCCACCACGATGACCACGGCGACGACGACCACGGCGATCCCGACAGCAACGGGGGCCCGGGCGGCAACGGCGCGTCGGCCGCCGCCGGCGATCCGGCGGCCATCGAGGCCGCCACCGAGGAGGAGGCAGCGACCGTTGGCTGACACCATGACTGCCGAGACATCTTCCGCCGAGAATCTGCCCAGCGAGGTGGCCACCACCGGCGTGGCCGGTGCGGTACCGGCTAGCGAGCACACCGACGGCCACCACACCAGCACCGGCCTCTCCAACGAGAAGCTGGCCATGTGGGTGTTCCTGGGTTCGGAGTGCCTGCTGTTCGGCGGGCTCATCTCCACCTACATGTTCAACAAGGGCCGCATCGGGCCCGGCGACGTCGGACCCGACGACGTGTTCGACATCCCGTTCACCTCGGTCAGCTCGTTTGTGCTGTTGATGAGTTCGCTGACCATGGTGTTCGCGGTGTCGGCCATCACCCGCGGCGACCTGCGGGCCAACCGCATCTGGCTGGCCACCACCGCCGCGCTGGGGGCCACCTTCGTGGCCGGACAGGTGTACGAGTTCACCGCCTTCTACAGCGAGGGCCTGGGGTTCACCACCAACCTGTTCGGCTCCGCCTTCTACGCCCTCACCGGCTTCCACGGAGCCCACGTGACCATCGGCATCATCATGTTGATGTCGCTGTACGTGATGTCGCTGCGGGGCAGCCTCCCGCAGGAGCGGGCCGAAACGGTGGAGATCATCGGCCTGTACTGGCACTTCGTCGACATCGTCTGGATCGTGATCTTCACGATCGTCTATCTCTTCCCGCAGTAGGAACCGCCATGGCCACCGTCACCCCGACCCCCGATACCGCCGACCGCGGCACCGAGGTGGACCAGCACGCGTCCGGGTCCGCCGACGCCGACCACGGTACCGCCGGCCATTCCCACCCCACCGATTGGCTCTACGTCAAGGTGGCCATCGCCTTGGCGCTGCTCACCGCGTTCGAGGTGTTCACCTACTTCGAGTCGGTCCACGGCTGGGGGGACACCGCCATCATCTTGATGCTGGTGGCCATGATGGTGTTGAAGTTCTTCTTGGTGGTGGCCTTCTTCATGCACCTCAAGTTCGACTCGCCGATCTTCTGGCGGCTCTTCGTGTTCGGGCTGATACTGGCCATGGCGGTGTACATGGTCATGCTCACCGCGTTCCGCTTCTGGTAGGTCGTGTTGTCCGGTCGACGCGCTGAGGCTTGCTGGCGGGGGCTCATCGCGTTCTGCGGCTCCTAGTCGAGGCGGGAGTCCTCGTGGTCGTGGCGGCCGACACCGACATCTGGCGCTTCCAGCCCCATCCCGAGGTGTGGTTCATCGTGCTGGCCGGGTTGGCCATGGCCTGGTACGCCGCCCGGATCATCGCCCCCAAGGCCGCCCCCGCCGGGGAGCCGGCGTTCAGCCGGTTGAATGCCTTGGCCTTCGCCGGGGCCATGGTCCTGTTGTGGGTGGCGAGCGATTGGCCGATGCACGACGTCTCCGAGGAGTACCTCTACTCGGTCCACATGATCCAGCACCTGCTCCTCACCCTGGTGGTGCCCCCTTTGCTGTGGGCGGCGATCCCGGAATGGCTGGCCCGGCTGGTGGTGAGCGGCGACGGGCGAGCCGGGGTGTGGGTGCGGCGGCTGGCCCGTCCGGTGGTGGCCGGGGTGATGTTCAATTTCATGGTGGCGGTGAGCCACATTCCCTGGGTGGTCAATTCCTCGGTGGACAACGGCGCCCTGCACTACTTCGTGCATCTGCTGTTGATGGGCACCGCCATGGCCATGTGGCTGCCGGTGTGCGGCCCGATTCCCGAGTTGCGCATGGGCGCGCCCGGCAAGATGGTCTACCTGTTCTTGATGTCGGTGCTGCCCACCGTGCCCGGGGGGTTCTTGACCTTCGCCCAGGGCGCGGTGTACAGCGCTTATGACCACCCGGTGCGGCTGTGGGGCATCGGGCTGCAGGCCGATCAGCAGGCGGCCGGGCTCATCATGAAGCTGGTGGGCGGCATGTACCTGTGGACCTGGATCGGCGTGCTGTTCTTCCGCTGGGCCGGGGAGCAGCAGCGGGCCAACACCCGGATGCGGGTGGTGACGTCGCAGTCCCTCCAGCCGCCGGCCGCCGACAGCCGGGCCCCGGCGCTGTCGGGGGCGTCGGGCGGCCATTCCTCCAACGGCTCCTCATGATCGATCTGCGCCTGGTGCGCACCGATTTCGACGGCGTGCGAGCGGCGTTGCTGCGTCGGGGGATCGACCTGACGGAGCTGGAACAGGTGGCGGAACTCGATGAGCGACACCGCACCCTCACCGGCCAACGGGATGCGGTTCGCCACCAGGTGAAGGAGCTGTCCCAGCAGGTGGGTCGCCACAAGCGCGACGGTCGCCACGACGAGGCCGACCAAGCCGCCGCCGAGAGCCGACGGTTGGGGGAACAGGAGAAGGCCCTGGCGGCGGAGGCCGACGGGCTGGCCGCCGAGATTCACGACCTCTTGCTGCGCATCCCCAACCTGCCCTCGCCCGATGTTCCCGACGGGGCCGATGACTCCGACAACCCGGTGCTGCGCGTGGAGAACTTCGATCCCGACGCCTACGGGGAGCACCAGCGGGTGCCCCACTGGGAGTTCGCCGTGGAAGCCGGCTGGCTGGACATGGAGCGGGCCACCAAGCTGTCGGGTTCCATGTTCGCCATGCTGCGGGGACCGGGGGCGTCGCTGGCCCGGGCGATGGTCCAGTTCGGACTCGACCGCAACGCCGACCTCTACGAGGAGATCCGGCCCCCCACGCTGGTCCACAGTCACGTGATGGTGAGCACCGGGCAGCTCCCCAAGTTCGCCGACGACGCCTACCTCATGGAGCGTGACGACCTGTGGGCCATTCCCACCGCCGAGGTGCCCCTGACCTCGCTGGCCTCCGGGGAGATTCTGAATGAGGCCGACCTGCCCATGAGGATGATGGCCCACACCGCCTGCTACCGCAGGGAGGCCGGGGCCGCGGGCCGCGACACCCGGGGCCTGTTGCGGGTCCACGAGTTCGACAAGGTGGAGATTCTGGCCTACGCCACCCCGGAGCAGGCGCCCGCCATCCACGCCGAGATCCTGGAGCGGGCCGAGGCTGCCGTGGCCGAGTTGGGCTTGGCCCATCGCATCGTGGACATCTGCGCCGGCGACCTGGGCCAGGCCCATCACCGGTCGTGGGACGTGGAGGTGTACGCGCCGGGAGCCGACCAGTGGCTGGAGGTGTCGTCGGTGTCCTGGTACTCCGACTACCAGGCCCGCCGGGCCAACCTGCGCTACCGGCCCGCCGAGGAGAAGGGCACCCGCATCCTGCACACCCTCAACGGATCGGCCCTGGCCGTGCCCCGGGTGTGGGCCGCGGTGGTGGAGACCCACCGCCAACCCGACGGTTCGGTGGCCGTGCCCGCGGGGTTGCGTCCCTACCTGGGCCGCGACGTGCTCTAGCCCGCCCGTCGGCTCAACTCGGTTGGGCTCAGCCGGTTGGGTTCAGCTCGGCTGGGGCTTGGGCCCGTGGAGTCGCAGCCGCACCCACAGCACGGTCGCCACCAGGAGGGCGGCCAGCACCTCCCACAGCACCGGCCAGCGGACCGGATCGGTGAACCAGTGCCCCATTCGCTCGGGGATGTCGGCGATGGTCCGCACCACCGGGAGGATCAGCAAATCGCCCCGGTACTGAACGGCCTCGGACACGGCGTAGCCCACCGCCACTACCGCAGAGGCCCCCCAAAGGTACGGCCAGGGGATGTTGCGGCGCAGAAGCCAGAGCAGCACGGCCACCAGCACGAAGGCGGTGGCCAGGCCAAAGCGGCTGCCCCCCACGTCCACGATCCAGCTCTCCAGGCGGGTGGACACCCGCAGGGAGGCCTCCACGAACGGATTGTTGGCGTCGATGTCGTCGCGCAACAGCACCTGCACTTCCCACCAGCCGTAGAAACCCAGGACCACCCCGGCCACCACCAGGAAGCCCCCGGAGATGCGGTTGATGTGGGGCAGCAGGCGGCGCATGTGGGTGGTGACCCCGGAGCGACCCATGGCCACCGTCACCGTCAAGAAGGTGATCACCAGGCCCATGCCCAGGGAGTAGGCCAGGAACCGCATGGTGCCCTCCCACCACCCGTCGGTGCTGAACGAGCCGCTCACGCTGCCGAAGAACACCGGGCTGGCGCACCCCAACGACACCACCGCGTAGGACACCCCGAACAGGAATATGGAGAGCAGCCCCCGGCTGTCGCCCCCCTTGTTCAGGCGGGGAATGGAGATCTTGGGCTCGAAACCGGCCAGCATGGCGATACCCAGCACCACCATGAGCCCGCTGACCACCAGCGTGATCCATGGACCTCGGTCGGCGATGGTGGAGGTGGCCACCAGCGACGAGGTCAGCGCCCCGATGGTGCCGAAGAACGCCACGAACCCGGCGGTGAGGGTCAGGCCGACGAGCAGCCCCCGCAGCACGTTGCGCCCCGTTTCCGTGGCCTGCTCCCCGCTGCCGATCCCCAGGAAGTAGGCCAGGTAGGCCGGGAGCATGGCGAACCCGCACGGGTTGACCGCGGCCACCAGCCCGGCCCCGAACGGCACCGCCAGATCAATGTCGAACATCTCCCCCCAGCCTATTGACTCCTCCCGGCCCCGCCCGTACCCGACCTACCCACGCCGTCGAGGGCAGGCCGAGAGCCGGCTGATCCGCCGGCCCGGTCAGGGATGCAGGTGGGTGTTGATGTGGGTGGTGATCTGGTCGAGGGTGAGGGCGCCGGTGTGCTGGTAGCGCACCTGGCCGTCGGCGGAGATGAACACGGTGGTGGGCATGCCCAGGATGCCCAGGGCGTTGCCGATGGCCGCGTCCCGGTCCAGGCCGGTGACGTAGGTCACCCCGGTCTCGGCCACGATCTCGCGGGCTCGCGTCGGGGTGTCGTTGGCGGCGAGGCCCACGAAGGCGATGTCGGGCCGCTGTTGGTGGGCCGATTCCAAAGCGGGCATCTCGGTAATGCACGGTGTACACCAGGAGGCGAAGAAGTTGAGCACCAGGGGCCGGTCGAGGTGGTCCCCGATGGTGGCCGTTCCCCCGTCGAACAGCTCGAACTCGATGTCGCCGAGCGCGACATCGTCGCCGGCCCCCGAGGAACAGGAGCCGGCGACGACAAAGATGAGCGCCGCGGCGGCCAAGGCCGCCATGCATTTGGCCGGAGCCCTCACGCCACGTGGGCCGTCAGGCCGCCGGGTGATCAAGCTGCCGGGCCGTCACGCCGCGTGGGTCGTCACGCGGAGCGGAGCCGCTCGCGCAGGTGCTCGGGCACCGGCACCTGCAGGAACTCGTCCTCGGGACGGGGCACCTTGGACGGACGACCCCGACGGCGCTTGCTGGTCAGCACCTTGCCGTTGCGGAACAACTGGCCGCCCCACACTCCCCACGGCTCCCGGCGGGCGATGGCCCCTTCGAGGCACGGGGCCATGACCGGGCACTGGGCGCAGATGGTCTTGGCCTGGGAGATGTGCTGCAGCTCGTCGGAGAAGAAGATCTCCCCGAGCGAGGCGTCGTCGGTGCGGCAGGCCGCGTCCGAGCGCCACGGTGCATTTTCAAAGAGCAGTGCTTCCATGAGTGGCTCCTTTCGGGGTTCTTCGGTTGGGGGTGGCGGACGGTGAATCGATGGGTGGGCGGAAACTGAAAAGGCCGCCGGATTTTTCCGGCGGCCTCGGGAGTTATGTGATCCTTGTAGAACTTCTACGTGGACCCTCCCCGAGGCCTGCTACCGGCGGTCTTCTGGCCGAACAAGCACGGTGTGTGATGGGACAGCCAATAGCCGGGCCGAATTCTGGGCATGTCAGCCATGGCTACGCGCCCGACACGGCCAAAGAGGCCGTTTGGCGAATTGCTGATGGCGAACATGGGCACTACTCAACAGCCTACCGACGCCGATGTCAATTCAATTCCCGATGAGGGGGCGCTCAGGGCGATTCCGACAGCTCGAAGGTCACCAAGCCTTCGGGGGTGGCGCCCTGGGTGGCCTGGCCGATCACCTTCAGGTGAACGAGATGGGCGAACGTCTCGCTGGCGGCCATGTCGCCCCAGGCCCGCTCGCTGAACAGCACCCGCATGTACTCCTCCACCGTGGCCCGACCCAGGGTTTGGCCGGCTTGGCGCAGCACGTCGAGGCGCTCGTAATGGTGGTCACAGATGTGGTCGGCCCGGGTGCCGATGTCGGAGAACGGGTGGCCGTGGGCCGGTAGGGCCACGGTGGCCCCCTGCAGGGTCTTCATCCGCTGCAGGGAAGCGAAGAACTCGGCCAGCGAGTCCTGGGAGTCGCTGCGGCCGGCGATGTGCGGGGTGATGGTGGGCAGTACGTGGTCGCCCGAGAAGACCGCCCCGTGTTCGGGATCGAACAGGCACAGGTGGTCGCCGGTGTGGCCGGGGGTGTGCAGGGCCACCCACTCCCGGCGGGCCAGCGGGACGATGTCGCTGTCGACCACCGTCACCGTGGGGCGGGGGGTTTGGAACCAGCGGGCGTGGAAGTTGTCCCTGGCCCGAAACCGCTGGATCTGTTCTCGACCGGGGGGTTTGCGCTGGGTGCCCCACGGGGTGGTCTGGCGAAAACTCTCCTCGATCCGCTCCAGGATCTCCTCTTCGGAGGCGTTGTCCTCGGGGTCGTGGGACTCCTCGGTTTCCCGGCGGTCCCAGATCGGCCGGAAGCTCTGGTGGGTCAAGATGTCGGCCCCCGACTCTTCCCGCAATCGCTCGGCGCCGCCGAAGTGGTCGAAGTGGGAGTGGGTGATGATGGCGGTGTGGACGTCGGCCACCCGGTAGCCGGCCAGGCCCAGGCGGTGGACCAACGCCTCCCACGACTCGGGGCCGGGTAGACCGGGGTCCACCACCGCCACCCCCCGCTCGTCCTCCAGGATGTAGCAGTTCACGTGGCCCAGCCCCGGCAGGTTCACCGGCAACATGGAGCGCAACACACCGGGCACCACCTCGGTGATCTCGGTGGTGGCTTCCTCCTGCTCCTGCTTTCGGGGTCGCTTCGTCACGGGCCCGCCCTGGTGGGGAGGCGGAAGAAGCTCTCACGGTAGTGGCGCAATTCGATGAGGCTCTCGCGGATGTCGTCCAGGGCCCGATGGCCCTTGGCCTTGGCGGGCGCCGCCTCGAAGGCGGTGGGGTGCCATCGCCGGGCCAGCTCCTTGATGGTGGAGACGTCGATGGAGCGGTAGTGCAGGTACTGCTCCACCTCGGGCAGTTGAGCGGCCAAGAAGCGGCGGTCCACCCCGATGGAGTTGCCGCACAGCGGCACGGTGCGGGGCTCGTGGATGTGCTCTTGCAGGAACTCCAGGGTGGCCCGGCCCGCCTTCTCCAGGCTGAGCGTGGCGGCCTTGATCTGATCCAACAGCCCGCTGGCGGTGTGCATCTCCACCACCACGTCCTCCATCGAGGCCAGCGCCTCGGGCGGGGCGGCCACCACCAGGTCGGGGCCCTCGGCCACCAGCTCCAGGTCGTCGTCGGTGATGAGGGTGGCGATTTCCACGATGACGTCGACGGCCGGGTCGAGGCCGGTCATCTCCAGGTCCATCCAGGCCAACATCTGCAGTGGAACCTACAACCTGATTTGGGGCGAGCCTGAGTCGGCCAACCGTTCGTTGCTTCATCCCGGCCTGCCGTCATCGTCCGGGCTTGGTTGGGTAGTGTCACCGCCGTGTTGGAGATTCCCATCGTTCGCAGCCGCCCGGACCTGCCGTTTCCCCGCTACGCCACCGAGGGCGACGCCGGCGCCGACCTGGTGGCCAGCGAGGACGTCGAGCTGGCCCCCGGTGGTGGCCGGGGCCTGGTGCCCACCGGCACCTACATCGCCATCCCCGACGGTTACGCCGGGTTCGTGCAGCCCCGGAGCGGGTTGGCCCTGCGCCACGGGGTCACCTGCTTGAACACGCCGGGGCTGATCGACTCCGGCTACCGGGGGGAGCTGAAGGTGCTGTTGGTGAACACCGATCCGGCCGAACCGTTCACCGTGCGGCGGGGTGACCGGATCGCCCAGTTGGTGCTGCAGAAGGTGGAGCAGGCCGACTTCGTGGAGGTGGAGGAGCTGCCCCCCACCACCCGAGGATCAGGAGGATTCGGCTCCACCGGCGTCTGACTCAGGGGCCTCCGCCTCCGGGGGCGGCCTTTTGAAGCAGGAGGCGGTGGTCGTCGGGGTCGAGCTTCCACGAGTCCACCAGCGACTCGGCGACCGAGGCGAATCGGCTGATCCGGTCCTCGGGGATGGGCGGGATCGCCGAGTCGTCCAGGTGGGCTTCCACGGTGACGATGCCGGCCTTGCTCTGCAGGTCGATCGCCACGGTGCCGTCGGGGTGGGCGGGATCGAGCAGCAACAGCATGGCTTCCTTCACGGCCTGCTTCAGTTCGGTCACGGCGGTGGGCGGGAAGCCCTGATGGGTGGCGGCATGGGCGGCGGCGACCTCGGCCATGCGGTCGTACTTCTGAGCCGCGGGCAACTTGACGGTGACGTCGCCGGGCACGGTTCTCAGCCGATTGCCATCGCCGAATGCATGTCTTGACAGTACCAGCCGGTGGACGGGGCCGGGATTGGCTCCATCCGGCGGTAGCGTGAGGTGATGTTGCGAGTCGGCCTCATCGGCTGCGGGGCCATGGGCTCGGTGGTGGCCCGGGAGCTGGAGGCGGGAACGGTCGACGGGGCGGTACTCACCGGGGTGCTGGACCCGGAGGTCGACCATCGGCTGGGGGTCGCCGACTTGGACTCACTGTTGTCGGAAGCCGACGTGGTGGTGGAGGCGGCCGGTCACGGGGCGTTGCGGGATTGCGGGGTGGCGGTGCGGGAGGCGGGCACCGACCTGTTGGTGGTGAGCGTGGGTGCCTTGGCCGACGAGGCGCTGGAGTCGCAACTACGCCAGGCGGAGGGTGGGCGGCTGCTGCTGTGTACCGGGGCCATCGGCGGGTTCGACATCCTGCGAGCGGCCATGATGTTCGGCCCGCTGGACGACGTGTCCATCACCAGCACCAAGCCCGCGGCGGCGTTGGTTCGCCCGTGGATGGATGAGACCATGCGAGACGGGTTGGCCGCTGGGTCGGCCCCGGTGACGGTGTTCGACGGTGTGGCCCGTATGGCCTGTGAGCGGTTTCCCGAGTCGGCCAACGTGACCGCCACCTTGTCGTTGGCCACCATCGGATTCGACCGGGTGCGGGTGCGCATGGTGGGCGATCCGGAGGCCACCCGGGTTCGTCACGTGGTGAGCGCGTCGGGCACGGCGGGCACCTACGAATTGTCGTTCGAGAACGCCGCTTCGCCCGACAATCCCCGGACCAGCGCGGTCACCGCTTACTCGGTGTTGCGGGCCCTCACCGACCTGCGCCCCCCGGCCGTGTCGTTTCTCTGAACGTCCACCTCAATCGTCGGTTGTGGCCCTCGGCACCCCGGAGGGGGCTGATGGTTAGCCGGGATCAGCCGCAGGGCTCGCTGGGTGCCACCACCGGCAACCGGCCGGCCCGCATGGAGGTCACCGTGGTGCCGTTGGTCTCGAAGATCACCCGGTAGTCGGCGTCGGATTCGTCGACCGGGATGAACTGGATGGAATTGCCGCTGCCGTCGGCGTAGGGGGTGGCCAGCAAGCGGGCGCCGAACAGCTCGTAGAGCTGCGCCTCGGTGCTGCCCACGCTGGCCCCCGACCGGGTGGACAAGATGTTGTTGGTGATGTCCACCCGCTCGACGGCGCTGTTGAACACCGTGAACACCACCCCCGACGGACCGTTGGCGGGGGCGAGCAGGTAGCAGCGGCCCGTGCCCCCCTCTTCACCCCCGGTCCACTGCGTGGAGATCGCCGCGGCCGCCTCGTCGGGACTCATGCCGAAGAACAGGGAACCGATACCCACGGTGCTGAGTTTGTCGGCGCTGCTCAACGCCGGCTGGCTCAAGTCCACCGGCTCGGGGACGTCGACGGGTTCCGTGGTGTCGTCGGTGATGGGCGGCGGTTCTTGGGTGGGGGTCTCCTCCGGTTCGGCGACGGGGTCGTCCGGGGTCTCCTCCGGCTCCGGCTCCTCCACGGTGGGCTCGTCCACCGGTGGCGGCGTGGGCGGGGCCGCGGTGGGCTCCACGACGGCCACGGTCGGCTCCGGGGTGGCTTCCTCGGCGGAATCGTCGTCGCCCCCGCAAGCGGAGAACAACAGCGCCAGAGCGGCGAGCAGTGCAATCAAGCGTCGCATACCCTCAGCGTAGTGGCCCGAGCGACAACTTTAGGGTAGGCCTGGTAGGCCGCCTGGGACTCGAACCCAGCACCTTGAGATTAAAAGTCTCCTGCTCTACCTGATGAGCTAGCGGCCCACCGTCACTGTATCCCCAAGCCGGGCCGAGATGGTTGGTAATATGCCCCGGTGGAAGCGTGGGAATCGCTGCTGAGCGACGTCGAGAGCGAACTCATCGACGTGGAAGCGGTGCTCGGCGAACTGGACGACCTCGATGCCGTCCGAAGCCGCATCGCCGCCGCTCGAGCCGACCACACCCTCACCCACCGCCCCGTCCTCCAACGCTGCGCCCCACACCTCCCCAACTAGCCGGGACGGGACTGCCGGGACTGTCCGTTTTCTTGTGTATGAGGTCGTGGTGTTTGTGGGGGGTTGGGTGGGTGTGGGATGCTTCGGGCCTGTTCCTTTGGGGAGGTTGTGATGGGTGACGATGTTGTGAACAGCGGTTCTGGGGTTGGTTCGGCGTCTGGTGAGGGCGCGTCGTCGGAGGGGGCGGTGGTGTCGAGGGTTGTTTGGTTGGGTGAGGGTGGTGGGCCGTGGGAGCCGTGGTTGGTGGTTGGTGCGGTGGTGATGTTCGTGGGTTCGTTGTTCTCTTGGGTGCGGGGGGACGGGGTGTTCGGTTCGTTCCCTCAGGCCACCGGGGGCGCGGTGGTGGTGGCCGGGGTGGATTTGATGGTGATGGTGGTGGCGTTGTGTTTGTTGGGGCGCCGGTGGTCGTTGGGGGTGACGTGGGGGTTGTTGTTCGGGGCTGCTGGGGGGGTGTCGGTGTGGATCGCGTTGTTCGCGAAGTGGTCGAACAGCACCGATCCGATGTTGGACTTGGCGGCGAATGTGTATTCGCTGGGGACGATGGGTGCGGGCCCGGGGTTTGTTGTGGCGGGGTTGGTGATCGTCGCCGTCAGATTGTTGGCCCCGGACGCTAGGGCGGTGCGTCGGGTGGCGTTGGAGGCGAGTGTCGGGCCGGCGGTGTCGGGTGCGTTGGTGGTGGTGGTGTCGTGCGGGTTGTTGTTGTGGACGGCTCCACCGTTGGGGTTCGCGGCTGATGGGTCGAATGGGTTGCACACCGACGTGATGATCGGCATCCCGGTGATGGGCGCTGCGGTGTTGGGATTGTTGTGTCTGGGGTGGGCGGCCAGAATTGACGCTTCACCGAGGGCGGTACACGGGTCGCTGTTGTTGGCGCAGATGGCGGCGGTCACGATCGTGGTGATCACCGCGACGGTGGTGGTGCCCACGGTGTCCACCACCAGCGTTGTTGTTCCCGGACCTCCGGTCGCGCTGGCCGGCGGCGTGTTGATGATGCGCTCCATCCGCACGGCTTGAGGTCCTTTGGGGCAAGGGTTGGGGGCGCTTCCGGTTGTTGCTGTGGGTGGTGTGTGGTAGGAAGTTCTTCGTGAGGCGGAAGGCTCCGGGGGTAGCGGCGTTGAGACGTGGCGTTGTGTTCGTGACGGTGGCGGGCTTGTTGGCCGGGATTTTGGTGACCGCTCCCGGTGTGTCGGCGGCGGCTGTCGAGGTGCCCTCGGAGCCGGAGGAGACGGGAACAGGGGAAGAGGGTGTAGGCGCTAGTAAAGGTTCGACGGGGTACGCCCCGCCGGTTGAGAACCTCATGCTGGAAGACTTCGGCGACGTGACTGTGCCCCAGGAAGATGAGGGTGGGTTGTCGGATTTGGTGCCGGTGGAGGCCCGTCGGGCTGAGCCTCCCGCGCAGGGTCCGGTATCGGGGGGCGAGTCGGGTTGGTGGGCCGGTGAGGGGGCGGTTGGGGTTGGTGTGTCCGGTTCGGGTGTGGGTGCGGGTGTTCCTCCTGCGGATGGTCCGTCCGTGGAGAAGCCGGGGCCGGTTGCGGGGGCGGCAGAGGGTGTGGGTGCGGGTGTGTTGTCGGTGCGTGGGTCCGGAGCCGGGTCGGGTTGGGGGCTGGTGCCGGTGGAGGCCCGTGTGGGTGTGCCGCCGGCTGATGGTGTGTCCGACGATGGTGATGGCGGCGGGTTTGCTGGTGGGTTTGTGGGGGCGGGTGCGGCGTCGGCTGAGATGGGCGAGCGGGGTTCGGGTTTTGTGCCGGTGAAGGCTGATCCGGCGGCGCGGCCGGCGGATGGTCCTTTGGAGGCAGTCGCTTGGGGCGGGGGTTTTGGGGCGGCTGCGGGTGTGTTGGGATTTGGTGCGGGTGCGGGTGGCGGATCGGGTTTGGTCCCGGTGGAGGCGGTCCCGGCGTTGCCGCCTGCTGATGGCCCGTTTGACGAACCCGAATACGGGGTGAGCGGGGCTGTTGGTGGGCGTGAGCGGGTGGAGTTGGTGGTTCCTGTGGTTGATGAGGGGTTCGGGGTGGCCGGTGCGGCGGTCGAGGATGTTTGGGATGCGGGTTTGGTGCCCGCAAGGGAACAGGTCGGGGTGAGGCCTGCGGATGGGCCGGAGGATGGGGGCGGGTTCTGGGATGCCGATGACGGGTCCGAAGTGGTGGTGATTGAGAGGCCGAAGTTGGGTCTTGGTTCCCCGGGCGGTTCGGTGGGTGTGAAGATCGGACCGAAGTATCAGGGTTCAGGGCCGGTTGGCAAAGGTGCGGCCGGTTTGGGTTTGGTGCCGGTGGTTGCGGTGCCTGGTCCTGGGCCTGCGGATGGGCCGTTGTTGGAGGTGTCGGACGCGGGTGAGGAGTTCGTGGTGGAGGACGCGTTGATCAGGGAGTTGTCTGATAGCGAGTTGTTGGGGATGGGTTTTGATTTGGGGTCGTCGTGCGGGGTTGGTGTTGCGTGTGCGGCTTCGGGGACGCCGTTGCCGGCTCCGACGGGTTTTTCGTGTACGGCGGCGACGACGCAGTTGTGGGTGTCGTGGAACGCGGTTGCGGGGGCGGACAGTTACGCGGGGGCGATCCAGTTGGCGGTTCATGGCAGCACGCAGACCCGTTTCACTGCGGCGGGCACGTCGAAGCATTTCTCGGGGTTGTTGTCGGGCACGGCGTATTACATCGGGGTGTTGGGGATCAAGGACGGGGTGAATGGTTGGCATGCGGGGATCACGTGCTCGACGTTGGTGCCGGTGCCCGGGGTGCCGTCGGGGTTGGGGTGTGTTGGGGGGTCGTCGACGTTGTCGGTGAGTTGGGGTCAGGTGTCGGGGGCGTCGAAGTACCGGGTGAGTCGGGGTTACGGGTGGGTGACGACGACGGGCACGTCGCATTTGTTCACGAATTTGGCGGCGGAGACGGCGTATACGGTGCGGGTGCAGGCGGGCAACGCTTCGGGTTGGGGTCCGTCGGCGTCGTTGTCGTGTTCGACGACGGCGGCGCCTTTGCCGGCGCCGACGGGTTTTGCGTGTTCGGCGGGGGCGTCGGAGTTGTGGGTGTCGTGGGATCCGGTGGTGGGGGCGGACAGTTATGCGGGGGCGATCCAGTTCGCGACCCCGGGCAGTACCCAGACGCGGTTCTACACACAGAACACGTCGTACCATTTCACGGGGTTGTTGTCGGGCACGGCGTATTACATCGGGGTGTTGGGGATCAAGGACGGGGTGAATGGTTGGCATGCGGGGATCACGTGTTCGACGTTGACGGTGGCGCCGTCGGGGTTGGGGTGTGTGGCGGGGGCGTCGTCTTTGAGGGTGAGTTGGAATCAGGTGGCCGGGGCGTCGGAGTACCGGGTGAGCCGGGGCGCGGGGTGGGTGACCGTGTCGGGGACCACCGCGGATTTCTGGTATTTGGACTCGGCGACGGCGTACACGGTGCGGGTGCAGGCGGGGAACGGGTCGGGTTGGGGCGAGTCGGCGTCGACGACGTGTTCGACGTCGGCGTCGTCGTTGGCGGCCCCGTCGAATCTGGTGTGTGAGGCGTCGCCGTCGTCGTTGCGGTTGCGTTGGGATCCGGTGGCGGGGGCGACGGGGTATCAGGCGGCGGTGGTTTTCTCGGGGAGTCCGGTGTTGAAGACGGTGACCGGCACCGAGGCTTTGTTCACCGGTTTGGACCATTACACCGGGTATTTCTTGGGGGTGCATGCGTGGTCGGGGAGCGTGTCTCAGGCGTTCGCCAGCAAGTTCTGTTTCACGTCGTTGCCGCCGACGGCGCCGACCGGGTTGGTGTGTGGCGCCGGGTTCTCCCATTTGGACGTGTCGTGGGACACGGTGCCGCAGGCGGCGTCGTACCGGGCCCGGGTTAGCGGGGAACCCTGGACCGCGGCTGCGGGAACGTCGGTGAGGTTGGGTGATCTGAGCCGTGACACCAGCTACACGGTGCAGGTGCAGTCCGGCTCGGGGTCTGATTGGTCGGCTGCCGCGCAGGAGGATTGTACGACCCGGGCCGAGCCCCGCCCGTTGCAGTGCACCAGTGTGACGACGTCGTCGGTGACGTTGTCGCTGGTCGACCCGCCCGGCGTGAACTACTCCTACTGGGTGGACCGGTTGAAGCCAACCGGCCTCGAATACGTCGAGTACGAGACGTTGCGGGGTGGTCAGACGACGGCGACGTTCACGGGGTTGTCACCGGGGACGGGTCACCGGTTTTTGTTGTGGCACAACCCGGGCAAGCACATGGTGTTGCCCCCGAAGGTGTGCACCACGTTGGGGGCGTCGCCGGGGGTGCCGACGGGTGTGTCGTGTGCGGCGGAGTCGACCCGGTTGACGGTGTCGTGGGACGAGGTGGACGGGGCGTCGCGTTACCGGGTGAGTCGGGGCAATGGTTGGGTGACGGTGTCGGGCACCTCGCACGTGTTCAGCTTGTTGGAGCCGGAGACGACCTATGCGGTGGAGGTGCAGGCGGGCGACGACGACACGTGGGGGGAGTCGGTGTGGGGTCCGTCGGGGACGTTGACGTGTGCGACGACCAAGGCGCCGTTGCCGGCGCCGACGGGGTTGGCGTGTCAGGCGTCGGCGTCGGTGTTGGTGGTGTCGTGGAACGCCGTTGAGGGTGCCGACGAGTACGAGGCCAAACTCCAGCTCGCGGTGGTGGGCAGCACCCAGAACAAGAAGAAGACGACCACCACCCAGGTGACCTACACCGGGTTGGAGTCGGGCACCAAGTACTTCATCGGCGTGTTGGGCATCGAGGACGGGGTGATCGGCTGGTGGTCCGGGGTGAACTGCACCACGTTGCATTCGGCGCCGACCGGGTTGGGGTGTGTGGCGGAGGCCACCCGGTTGACGGTGTCGTGGGACGAGGTGGTCGACGCCGCGGAGTACCGGGTGACGTTGGGCGACGGGTGGGTGACCACCACCGCGGAGTCGCATGTGTTCTCCCTTTTGGAACCGGAGACCGGCTACACCGTCAGGGTGCAGGCGAGCAACGGGACCGCTTGGGGCCAGACCGGGTCCGTGACGTGTGCGACGACGACGGCCCCGTTGGCGAAGCCGACCGGGTTTGCGTGTGAGGCGACCTCAGAGCAGATGCGGGTGTCGTGGGATCCGGTGGTCGGCGCCGACGAGTACGAGGCGAAACTGCAGTTGGCGGTGGTGGGCAGCACCCAGACCAAAAAGAAGACCACCACCACCGAGGTGACGTTCACCGGGTTGGAGTCGGCCACCAGGTACTTCATCGGGGTGTTGGGCATCCAGAACGGGGTGATCGGGCATTGGTCGGGGGTCACCTGCACCACCCTCGGTGACACCCCCGACGCCCCCACCGGCCTGGACTGCACCGCAGCGGGAACCGAGATCACCGTGACCTGGGACGAAGTGGACGGGGCCACCGGGTATCGGGTGAGTCGGGGCAACGGGTGGGCCGACACCACCACCACGACGCACACGTTCACCCATCTGACCGCCGACACGGATTACACCGTGCGGGCACAAGCAGGCAACGACATGGGGTGGGGGGCGTCCGCGATACGGGTGTGTTCCACCGGGCAGGTGTGGTTGCCCGCCCCCACCGGCCTGTCGTGTGCCGCGACCGCGGATTCCATCCAGGTCACCTGGGATCCGGTGACCGGCGCCGACGGGTACGCGGCGAAACTGCAGGTCGCGGAGGCGGGCAGCACCCAGTACGAGCAGATCACCACGACCACCTCCACGTTGTACACCGATTTGTTGTCGGGCACCGAGTACTTCATCGGGGTGCTCGCCCTCAAGGACGACAAGGCCCAGCACTGGGCCGGTGTCTACTGCACCACGCTGACCACCATCGCGGCGCCGGCCGGTTTGACGTGTGTTGCGGGGGTGTCGGAGTTGACCGTGGACTGGGACAAGGTGGACGGGGCGCGCCGTTACCGGGTGAGCCGGGGCAACGGGTGGGTGACCATTTGGCGGGGTCCGCGGGTGTTCGGTTTCTTGACGCCGGGGGACACGTACGTCGTGCGGGTGCAGGCGGGCAAGCCGACCACGCCCGGGGGAAGCGACTACCACTGGGGTGAGGAAGCCGCGTTGGCGTGCACCACGACACGGTCGGAATTGGCCGCGCCGACCGGGTTGGCGTGCCGGGTGTCGCTGAACGAGTTGACGATCTCCTGGGACCCGGTCGAAGGCGCCGACGGGTACGGGGTGCGGATGGTGGAGACCGGTTACTCGGAGTACAACTATGCGTATGTCCCCCTGGAGGAAACGCAGGCCGCGTCGTTCAAGGCCGAGCATCTGTGGTCCGACGAGTACTTCATCGCGGTGTACGGCGTCAAGGACGGCGACACCCAGGACTGGACCGGTATTCGTTGCTCACCGTCGTCGATGAGGAAACCCCAGGGGTTGGCGGTGGATGCCCCGTTGCCGACCGAGTTGGAGTTGACGTGGGACTCGCTTCCGGGGGCGACGAGGTACCGGGTGAGCCGGGGCGACGAGTGGGTGGAGTTGCCCGCCGGTGCCAACAGTTTCGTGTTCCGGTACCTGAAGCCCGACACCGCCTACACCCTGTGGGTGCAAGCCGGTGACGACGTGGCCTGGCGGGGTGCCGGGTACCTGAACGCCAAAACCGCGGTATCGGTGTTGGCGGCGCCTGCGGGGCTGGGGTGTGCGGCGTCGGCGACGCAGTTGTGGGTGACCTGGGATCAGGTGGCCGGTGCCGAGGGGTACGCGGCGAGGCTGCAACAGGCCACCCCGGCGAGCGCCTACACCGAGACCACCGTCGACGCCGAGGGGGTCGTGTTCGACGACCTGTTGGCGGCCACGGAGTACTTCGTGGGGGTGTTGCCCCTCAAAGGCGGGGTGGCCCAGGACTGGTCGGGGGTGAACTGCACCACCCTGGAGGCGACCCCCACCGGTTTGGCGTGTACAGCGGGGTTCACCCGGTTGCACGCCACCTGGGTACCGGCGCCGGGCACCGACAACCACCAGGTGTCCCTCGACGGTGGGGACTGGATCGACGCAACCGGTGTGTCGCACCGCTTCGACGGGCTCACCCACGCCACCAGTTATGTGGTGGCGGTGCGGTCCGACTACGACGGGACCTGGTCCGACGCCGCCACCGAAACGTGTGCCACCCTGGTAGCCCCGGTCGGGCCGGAATGCGGGGCCGCCACCGACACCGGGATCACCCTGGTGTTCGCCCACCGGCCCGGACCGGCCCCCATGGAGTGGCAGGTGTGGAAGAAAGCCCCCGGCGGGCAATGGTCCCAACCCGTCACCGTGACCGACTCCAACGCCACCCAGATCACCTACAACAACCTGGCATCCGGGGAAACCCACGAGTTCCAGTTGCGGTGGCGCACCGGCCCCGACCAGCTATGGAACACCGCCACGCCCACTGCATCATGTGACACGGTGTCCATGGACATCGCACCCCCCGAATGCAAAGAAACCACCAGCCAAACCGTGGTCCTCGCCTGGGACGCCCACCCCATGGTCGCCCAATGGAAAGTCGCCCGCGACACCAACGGAAACCCTGAAGACGAAACAATCCTGGAATCCGACCGGCTCGAAGCCGTCATGGGGGAATTGGAAGCTGGCAGCGAGCACACGTTCTTCTTCTGGTGGCGCAAAACCACCGGCGACCCGTGGACCCAAGTCACCCCCCACACCAAATGCACCACACAACAAGACGTCGAACTACCCGACGAATGCGTGTTCTTCCCCGGCAATGACAAGTTCTGCCTCATGCCCCCCGACACCACCAGCACCAACGGAGCCGTTGGCGGGCAGGGAACGTTACCAGACGGGGCGAGCGCAGCGGCCGGTGCGGGTAGCACCGGAACCATGGGAAGTACTTCACAGGGTTCCGGAGACCTGCTGGGCTGCATCAGCGTTCCCGAATTGCTTCACCTGTGGCAGGTGAGGGCAGCCAGAGACATCTATGCATATTTCGGTGGGTATCGATTCACAGTGGCCGAGAAGGGTGAAGAGGGAGGGTGGGTCCAAAAAAAGGAGAATCTGGACCAAACCGGTGGGGCCTGGATCAACGGGGCCGCGCAGGTGGTTTGCGACGCCGTGGTGACCGGTAACTCAAGGGTCTACGGCAACGCAGTCATCGCCGGGAACGCTGAGGTGTCGGGCAACGCTGTGGTGTACGGGAACGCCATCGTCGCCGGGAACGCCGAGGTCCACGGCAACGCCAGGGTCGGCGGGTGGGCCCGTGTCTACGGCAATGCCAAAGTCTACCAAGAGGCACAGGTGGCAGGAGGCAGCAGCGTCTACGGCAATGCCACCATCAGATGGAGGGCATGGGTCATCGGCGACCTGGGCCAAGGGATAACCGGCAAGGATGCCCTGGACAGCGTGCAAGTTCACGGTAACGCCCACATATCTGGCGACGCCCGAATCAGGGGAAAGGCAGACGTAAGCTACGCCAGGGTCTACGATAATGCCCGCATCCACGGGAACGCAGAAGTATCCGGAACAGGAACCTTCGTCTACGGTGACGCAGACATCTCTGGAAATGCAAAATTCTACGGACCTGTGCTCAGAGAAATCCTTCAAGAGGATACCGCCCGCAGGAGCATCTATGGCAACACCACAGTTGCTGGCAACGCGAAGATCCATGGAAATACCACAATCCATGGAAAGCCCAAGAAAGTAGTAGAAGATGAAGAAGGCCAGAAGACCACCTACGACGGTGTCACCGTAAAGGGCAACGCCGACATATCCGGCGAGACCTTCATTCGAGACTATGCAACCGTTGACGGCGCCACAGTTGACGGGAATGCCCGGGTTGAAGACTATACCCATGTCCACAGTGGTGCCCACATCACCGGCGACGCCCGTGTCTACGGCAACGCAGAAGTATCTACCCATGCAACCATAAGGGGACAAGCGCATGTCTACGGCGATGCCTTCGTGGGCGGACCTGCCACCGTTGATGGCAATGCTAACATATATGGCGAGGCGACAGTTTTTGGCACTAGTGGAACAGTCGACAGACATGTCTACATAGATGGCAATGTCTGGGTGTATGATCAAGCTACAGTGTGCAGAGGTGCAAGGGTCTCTGGCTCGACGGCCCACGGACCGAAGAGAGGCGTCTACATTTTCGACGGAGCTACCGTTTGTGGGATCCTGCCCACTTGGTCGGACTTGACACCAGCCTCCCTCGTTGTAGAAGTATCTGATGAAGCGACAATAGAGGGAGAGGCCAGCGTCTATGAACAGGCCAAGATTTACGGAAATGCCGTAATTAATGGAAGTGCAAGAGTTTTCTCCGCTGCCGAGGTATTTGGTTTTGCCCATGTCACTGGGAAAGTGAGTGGTGATCCCACCAGTGTTCAAGTTGTTGTACCCACCGGGGGGGCGCGGGTCTACGGCAATGCCAAAGTCTTGGGTGATGCTCGCGTCTACGAAGTTGCAGAAGTCTTTGGGGATGCCGTCATCGAGTCCACCACAGGGACCTCACCTGAGGGAGACCCCATCACTCTAGTGCCACAAGTGTTCGGCCACGCCAAGGTGTTCGGCAACGCTAAGGTCTATGATAATGCCAAAGTCTATGGCCATGCCCAAGTCTTCGATGACAGCTACGTCTATGGAAACGCTCAAGTTTATGGTCATGCAAGGATCTTCACTTACTCTTCCTCTGAGTATGTCTCAGGAATGACATCAACCAAAGAACCAATCTTTGCGCCGGTCTTTGAGGAAGACTATGTAGCTAGAACCTTTTGGACCAACTCCTTCCGAAGAATCCATGAATGGAATGGTCCTCGAGCAGAAGTAGAAGATACTCTCAATATAGATACCCTCCCGACTGAGCTGATATCAGAAGAAGTAGAGGGGTGGGAGCTGCGCTGGGATGCGGTTGACGCTACTATTGAACCAATAACAGGTACTAGAATTCTGTCAAATGCTGTGGTGGCTGATAATGCAATGGTGTGGGGAAGCTCTCAAGTAATCAATGCCGGTAGAGTGTTGCAAGATAGCTGGATCTCTGGAGGCTCTCTGGTGAAGGGGGGCTGGGTTTGTGGGACAGAGTGGCACAATTCAGAAAAGCCAAACACGCCAAGACCATGTACAGAGGAGCAGGGATTATTTGAAGGCATCATTTCTTCAGCAATATGTTTTACCGGTAGTATCCTTACGCTTAAGATGCCGGTGTTGTCGGGGTCCATTGCCACTGTTTGTTTTCTTAGAGAGCTATAAGTTGTGAAGAAATGCTATGCCTAATGGAAGAAGGACTAAGGCGGCTAAAGTCAGTAGGACTACTCTTCTTGCCTCATATGTTGCCCTAACTGCCTTGCTGGGGTGTGCGTCTACGACGGAGAAAGCATCTTCCGAATTGGGCTTTGACGACTGCAGATTGGTGGAAAGCAATGGTAAGTATTGTATCCTGGTTCCTGGGGAGCTGGGTGATCCACATGATCCAGCATTGCTGACAATCCGTGCCCTGCGGGACATACAGATGGTTGAGAATGGTGAGTGGATCACCGTTGCTCATAGGGGAGATCTTGGTGGTTGGATTGAGGGGCCAGAGAATCTAAGCTATGAGGGAGAGGCATGGATTGGACCTGGAGCGAAAGTCTATGGTGGGGCTCGTGTGGAGGGTGACGCTCGTGTGTCAGATAGTGCTCAGGTATCCGGTAAGTCTGTGATTAAGGATGAGGCAGTAGTAGCGGAAGAAGCTGTGGTTTTTGGCAGCGTACGGGTGGGAGGCAAGGCCCAGATTTCGGGCAGTGCCACCGTTTGTTTGAGTGCCATTGTGGAGGGCAACGCGAAAGTCATTGATGATGCACTAGTCTGTGGCTGGTTGCCCAGGGAATTTGCATTTGGTTACCAGTACACTGGCCACAGTCGGAGTGGCCAAGACACAGTTGCTTCCATGTCTCAGTGGATTTCAGGCTGGTCCCATATTGGGATGTTGCCCGTTGTGAAGAATGCAGGATTGGTTGCACCTGGGGCAAGGATTTTTGGCAGCGCAACTGTTGCTGAAGATAGTGTAGTGATGGAGAACGCGCGTGTATTTGGTCAAGCCCAAGTGCTTGGAAAAGCAGTAGTCTTTGAGAATGCTCAGGTGTTTGGTAGGAGCATAATTCATGGCCATGCACGATTGTTTGGCCATGCAATGGTGTTTTTGGAATCTGGAGATCGATATGCTGTGAGCTTGGTGGATTTCGATACGGAAGAGTTTGCTCCAGTGTTCCCAGCTGATGACTCAGCTAGAATCCTTTGGACTAATTCCTTTTGTCTTGATAGTGACTGGATTGAACCTCGGGAATCTGTGGAGGGGCTGGCTTTGAGTATAGTCAATGGATATGCCAGCTATGTTGATGGAGGATACGAATGGAGTGTAGACGTTGAGGCTTGTACCGTCGATAATGCCGACCTAATAGAGACCGAGGTATATGACAATGCTAGAGTCTATGGCAACGCTAGAGTATGGGGGGGGTCAAGAGTGTATGGCCATTCCCATGTATTGCATAATGCAAGAGTTTCAGGTGGTGCTGTAATGCGTGCAGGTAGCATATGTTATGATCTATGGGTTAATGCCAATCCTTATGCTATTCCTGTATACTGTGGTTCGAAAGCTATCTTGTGATTGTGCCCATGACTTCAGTCATTTGTACCTTGTATTCGTCATCAATGGTGGCATCACTAGTGGATGGAGGAAGGCTGGGCAACTGTTGAAGCCTCTTCACTTCAAGACTAGAACTGGGGTAAGTTGGTGGACCGCTACTAGGATGAGTAGCGCAGGTCTTGGGTCAACTGGAACCACGGACTCTTGATCTTCCCCCGGCAGCCTGCTCGGGTTGAAGTGGCCCGGCCTCGTTGACGGGAGGTGAGCGGTGAGGTGTGTCTGAGTTGGTGTCGTGTTTGTCGGGGGTTTCAGCCGGCATGGTCGGGTTTTCGGGTTTGGTGGTTGGGATGGTAGGTGATTCGTTGTTGGCGGGTTCGGGTGAGGCCGTTGCGGCGGGCGGCTCGAACGGTGGGGCCTTCGCCTCGGTGTTCTTGGTCGGGGGTGACGTATCCGATGCCGGCGTGGAGTCGGACGGTGTTGTAGTGGGTGCGTTGGATGTCGAGTTCGGTGCGCAGCACGTCGATGTCGGCGATCAACTTGAGGTGGGGTTGTTGGGTCTTGAGGTGTCCGAAGAGGGACTCGATCCAGGCCTGGTCGGTGGGGGTGGCGGGCCGGCCGTAGTGGGTGGCGAGCCGGCACAGCGCCATGGGTTCCCGGGTTGACCCGGAGCCCGTCTGGGGGCCGTTGTCGGACATGACCGACAAGACCGGCACTTGATCTGTGTCGGGGTTCCACGCGACGGCGTCGGGGTTGCGTTCATCGATCACCTCGTCGAGGCCTTCGGCCCGAAGGGCCCGGCTGAACACGGCCTGGACCTCGACGGAGGTCTCATCTTTCGAGGTGACGTCGGCGATCCATTTCCTGGAAACGACGTCGGAGATCACCGTGGTTGCCGCCGTGGCGGCGCTCCAGTGCGTCGTGTCATAGATCCAGATCCGGTTGGGGACCTCCTCGACCCAGTGCGGCCACGGCCGCCGTTGTGACCGGACTTGGCGCTTCGGGGCCCTAAAACGCAGGTCACGGCGTTCCAGCACCCGCCGCACGGTGGAAGGATCGGCCCAGAACCGGCCCAGCCACGAACCACGGTGAGCGAGTTTGCGATGCGACCGATCAATGTCGCCCCACTCGTTGAACACGGCGACGATCTCGTCTTCCTCGTCCGGGGTGAGCCCATGGGACGGGTTCCCGCCCGGCGCTGCGTCATCGAGCGACTCGCCTTCGGCGACTCGGCGACGCCACCGTTGCAGCCGCCGCTGGGACAACTCGAGATAGCCACACGCGGCCCGGGTCGTCCACCCGCAGGCCTCCGCCGTATCCACGAGATCCATCAGCGCCGTCTTGGTGACCGCCAGAACCCGAGGTGGGATCCGGCCACTCAGCCCCAACGCTGGTTTCCCTCCGCCAACGCCAACCGCACCGCCATCTCCGCCAACGCCGCCCGAAGCCGCTCGGCCTCGGCCCGAGCCGCCTCCAGCTCGACGTCGCGCTGCTTGTCGCGCCGACCCGGCCGCGACTGCGCCAACGCATCCAACACAGCCCTGACGGGCTACTGTCTTCAACTTCGCGATCGTCGACCGATCCACCCGGAAACGCTCGGCCGCCTCGGCCACCGTGGTCTCCCCACGAACAAGCTGCATCCAGATCTCGAACTTCTCCTGCGGTGCCAGAAACCGCTTCTTCTTCCTGCCAGGCTGGGTACTCAACAGGCCTCCTCAAGGCTCGACCGAGAACCCACCCATGCGGGCTGATACCAACCACAAACAACGACACGAAGTCAGCCCCAACACAGACGCTAGTGCGGGGCTGTCTTTGAGAGTTCTGCACGTTGATGCTGAGAGCGATATGACTTTGGGGCACCACCACTTGCGAGATGTCCAGTTATTCGCTGGGTTGCAGGCATAGCGTCTTTGGTATCCCCACGGGCGGGTCTGTCAGGATTTTTGTATTTCGGGTGTGGTTTGGGGGTTTGCGGCTTGGTGTTGCGGGCCGGGGAGGATCATGTCTGTGTCTGATGAGAGTGTGCCGGTTGTGTCGGTGGTGGAGGCTGCCGATGAACCTCCCCGGGTTTCACGCAGGCTGTTTTGTTTGTGTGTCGGCCTGGCGGCTGTGGTGTTGTTGACGGTAGTGGAGTTCTTCGGTTTCGGCTGGTGGGATGCGGCCGATGTCGTCGAAGAGGCGGCGGTGGTTGAACCAGTCGACCCATTCCAGGGTGGCGAGCTCGAGGTCGTCGAGGCTTTTCCAGGGGCCTTTGTTGCGGACGAGTTCGGTTTTGTAGAGGCCGATGATGGTCTCGGCCAGGGCGTTGTCGTAGCTGTCTGCCCTGGAGCCGACGGAGGCGGCGATGTCGTTGGCGGCGAGGCGCTCTGTGTAGCGGATGGACAGGTATTGGGTGTGGCGGTCGGAGTGGTGGACGAGCCCGTCGAGGTCGGCGCCGTTGCGGTTCCGCTCCCAGACGGCTTGTTCGAGGGCGTTGATGGCCAGGTCTGAGCGCAGCGACCGCGACGCGTGCCAGCCGACGATTCGCCGGCTGTAGGCGTCGGTGACGAACGACGCGTAGACGAATCCCGACCAGGTCCGCACATAGGTCAGGTCCGCCACCCACAGCCGGTTCGGGGCCGGGGCGCTGAACCGGCGCCCGACGAGGTCTCGGGGCCTCTGGGCTGCTGTGTCGGCGACGGTGGTGCGCTTGGGCCTGCCCCGAACGGCGCCGCGAAGGCCCAGGTCGCGCATCAGCCGCTCGACGGTGCAGCGGGCCACCCGATGGCCCTCCCGGTTGAGCTGGGCCCACACCTTCGGCGCCCCGTAGACCCCGAAGTTGTCCGCATGCACCCGGGCGATCTCGCCCTTGAGCTCCTCGTCGCGGCGGGCCCGCGCCGACGGCGCCCGGCGCTTGGCGGACCAATACGTCGACGGGGCGAACTGCAAGGCCCTGCAGATCGGCTCGACCCCGAACCGCTCCCGATGGGAGTCGATGAACTCCACCATCACCTTTGCGGGCGGTCGAGCTCCGCCGCGAAGAAAGCCGACGCCGACTTCAAGATCTCGTTCGCCCTGCGCAGTTCCCAGTTCTCCCGCTCCAGCTCCTTGAGCCGCTCACGCTCATCGGTGCTCAACCCCGCACGGCGGCCCTCGTCAACCTCGAACCGGCGCACCCAACGGCGCACCGTCTCCGCCGACGACCCCAGCTTCTCCGCGACCGACGAAATCGCCTCCCACTGAGAACAGCCCCGCCGCTCGGCCTCAAAGACCATCCGCACCGCACGCTCACGGAACTCCGCCGGGTACCTCCCCGGCCCTCTCCGCACAGACAAGGCTCCATCCCCCCAACGATCGGAACCTGCGCATTACCCGGGGAGGTTCAACATCCATCAGCGCCGTCTTGGTGACCGCCAGAACCCGAGGTGGGACCCGGCCACTCAGCCCCAACGCTGGTTTCCCTCCGCCAACGTCAACCGCGCCGCCATCTCCGCCAACGCCGCCCGAAGCCGCTCGGCCTCGGCCCGAGCCGCCTCCAGCTCGACGTCGCGCTGCTTGTCGCGCCGACCCGGCCGCGACTGCGCCAACGCATCCAACACAGCCCTGACGGGCCACTGTCTTCAACTTCGAAATCGTCGACCGATCCACCCGGAAACGCTCGGCCGCCTCGGCCACCGTGGTCTCCCCACGAACGAGCTGCATCCAGATCTCGAACTTCTCCTGCGGTGCCAGAAACCGCTTCTTCTTCCTGCCAGGCCGGGCACTCAACAGGCCTCCCAAAGAGCTCGACCGAGAACCCTCCCATGCGGGCTGATACCAACCACAAACAACGACACGAACTCAGCCCCAACACACGGTCATCCTCGGCGAACCGTAGGTGCCGTCGGAATCATCGTGAATCCCACGCATCACGGCGACCAGCCGGGCCTGTTCCACCTCCCCCGGCGTGGGACCTGCGGCTCTGCGGCGACACCAGTCGACAAACGCCGACGTCGACACCTGGGCCGCCCTGGCGGCGGCCACCGTCGGGAATCCCTCGGCCCTCCGGGCAGCGACCCACTCATAGCGGGTCACTGTCCCGACTCCTTCACCCCCAACGCCGTCGCTCGTTAGAGCAGATCACGCTCCATCCCCAACCGGGCGTTCTCCTAACCCAACTCGGCCTTCTCCGCAGTCGTCAACCCCGCCCGTTCACCACGATCGGTGCGTTCTTGTCGGACCCAGTTCCCCAGCGTCCCCTCACCAACCCCGAGCCGGCGAGCCACGTCGACGATCTTGTTGCCATCGTCGAGCACCATCGCCACAGCATCACGCTTGAACTCACCGGTGAAGCTCCGCCGAAGCCTCACAGGCCCCGGTCTCTCCATCCCTGACATGGTTACCTCCTAATCGAAGTGACCGGCCAAATGGGGGACCTGGGTCTGTCAGGAATTTTGTGTATCGGGCGTGGTCTGAGGGTTTGCGGTTTGGTGTTGCGGGCCGGGAAGGATCATGTCTGTGACTGATCAGAATGTGGCGGCTGCGCCGGCGGAAGAGGCTGCCGGTGAGGCGGCGATGGGGGACTGGGCTGAGCTGTTGGTCGAGCGGGCCCGCGCCGAGGGCGTGGAGCTGACCGGCGACGGCGGTTTGTTGACCGGGCTGGTGCGCCAGGTGCTCCAGACCGGGTTGGAGGTTGGGATGGCCGACCATTTTGGTTGTGTGCGCCACGATCCCTCCGGTGGCGGGTCGGGGAACTCGCGCAACGGCTCGTCGCCCAAGCGGGTCAGAACCGAGATCGGCGAGATCGACTTGGCGGTGCCCCGCGACCGGGCGGGCACGTTCGACCCGGTGACGGTGCCCGAGCACCGGCGCTGTTTGGACGGGTTGTCGGGCAATGTGATCTCGCTGTGTGCCAAGGGGCTGACCACCGGGGAGTTCCGGGCGCATTTGGCCGAGATCTGCGATACCTCGGTGAGCCGGGAGACGATCTCGAAGATCACCGAGGTGATCGTCTCCGACATGGCCGTGTGGTAGAACCGGCCCCTCGAGCCCGTCTATGCGGTGCTGCTGATCGACGCGATCACCGTCAAGGCCTGTGACTCCCAGGTCGCCAACCGGCCCGTCTATGTGGCCATCGGCGTCGATCTGGGCGGAGAGCGTGACGTTTTGGGCCTGTGGCTGGGACCAACGGGCGGCGAAGGCGCCAAACAGTGGGCGACTATGCTGGGCGAGCTCGCCAACCGGGGCCTGGCCGACGCCTTGATCGTGTGCTGCGACGGGCTCAAGGGCCTGCCCGAGTCGATCCGCATGACCTGGCCCGACTCCACCGTGTCGACCTGCGTGGTGCACATGGTCCCCAACAGCTTGCGCTACGCCGCAAAGAAACACTGGGGGCCATCACCGGCTCCATGCGGGCCATCTACACCGCCCCCACCGTCGAGGCCGCCGAAACCCACTTCGAGGCGTTCGCCCAAGACTGGGAACACACCTGGTCGGCCATGATCCGGGCCTGGCGCACCAGCTGGGACGAGTTCACACCGTTCCTCGAGTTCCCCGCCGAGCTGCGCCGGGTCGCCTACACCACGGATGAAATCGTCAAGGGCTCAAGGCCCGATTCCGACGAGCCGTGCGGCACCGAGGCCACTTCCCCAACGAGCAAGCCGCCCTCAAGGTCCTCTACCTTGTCGCCACCGCCAAACACAAGAACCGGAGCAACCTCACAGGAAAAACCAACGGTCGGAAAACCATACTGAACACCCTGACCACCCACTACGGCGACCGAATCGCCGACCACATCAAATGAAAACCACCACGCCCGCATACACAGAAAAACTGACAGTCCCACAGACCCTGGTGGGTGGGAGATGGGCAGTGGCCTCGGGGGTTTGAGGCCCGGATGTAATGTGGCCACGTGAAGGCATTGAGGCGGTGGGGGCTGGGCGTGTTGACCGCGTTGGTGATGGTGGCCGCGGGGTGTGGAGGGTCGGGTGCCGGTGAAGCGGCGTCGTGTGTCTCCTCGCTAGGGAACGACAAGTTCTGCTTGGTAGCAGATCCAGCAGGTGATGGCGGCCTGAAGCGGGTCCGGGCCTTACGGGACATCACCGTTGTAGTGGACGGCCAGCCGGTGTTGGTGGCACGGCGAGGCGATCTTGGGGGTTGGGTCGAGGGCGAAGGGAACCTCAGTGCGGGAGGCTCGGCCTGGATAGCTGGTGACGCCAAGGTATTCGACGATGCCCGGGTGGAGGACGATGCGTTGGTCACGGGTTTCGCGGAGGTGTCCGACGGGGCGGTGGTTCGGGATCGGGCGTTCGTGTCGGGGGAGGCGAAGGTTTTCGGCGGTGCACAGGTGTCCGATGATGCCCAGGTCGTGGACGCGGCCGTGGTGTGTGTGGGAGCGGAGGTGTATGGGAACGCTGTGGTCGAGGATGAGGCGGTGGTGTGTGGCAGGGTTCCCAGGGCGTTTTCGCCTGCCGCCTGGGGTGGTGCCGGGAGAGGAGCGAAGGTGGCAAGGATGGTCGGTTGGGTTCAGGGGTGGAGCGAAGTGGGGATGGAGCCGGTCCGGCGGCGAGCGGGGTTGGGCGGTACTGGTGCGCATGTCTTCGGTGATGCGATCGTTTCCGACGGCTCCTGGGTGTTCGAGCAGGCCAAGGTGTTCGGCGAGGCGGAGATCTCGGGCCGGGCGAGGGTGTTCGAGTATGCCCAGGTTCTGGATGACAGCAGGGTGCATGACAAAGCCCAGGTTTCTGGAAAAGCGCTGGTGTTTGGACTTTCATCGTCAAAGTACTTTGTTGACAGATCGAGCCATCACAGTGAATCTTTCGTTCCAATATTCGAACCAGATGACTACGCCGTGCGACTGTGGACTGACTCCTATCACCCCCCGAATGGGTGGACAATACTCGCAGGTGAGTTCACGGAATTTGATGAGGTTCAAGATCTCGATCCATTTGTGGCTCCAGGTGCGGAGGCAAGACAGCGGGAGTTCTGGGAACGCCATGAGTTTGAGATCCAAGAACCCATGCCTACAAGAGTGTCTGGCTATGTGGATGTAATGGGATCGGCAAGGGTATGGGGAGGTTCGCAGCTAACTGGCCCTTTGGAAGTTTCTGACTCCGCGAGGATATCTGGGGGGTCAACAGTTTTTGGTGGGATCCTTTGTGGTGATGTCTGGCTGAACTCTTCAAGGAATGTTGGCATTCGTGTGGACTGTGATTGGGCAGGTGCGTAGGTGAAGGGCCAGGGAACTTGGGAGTGCAAAGACTGCGGGAGGATGCTGGGAGAGAGAGTACCACTGTAGCACTGGGCAAACTCGCGATGGGGAGGAGAGAAAGGGGTGAAGCATGAGGAGTCATTGGGGCCTCTCAGGTAGGCTGTCGTTCTTGAGTTAGGAAAATGGAGGATGGGCTTGGGCAGTCATCGGAGTGAGGTGAGTATCGAGATCAGGGCTTGGCGGAAATAGGGGCCGGTAGGCTCATGGCGTTGAAGCAGGCGGTGGGGGCAAAATAGGGGCCTACCGCCATGGTTGGAACCCGAGGTCTCGGCGGGTGGGAACGACGAGTCCCTCGCCATTGATCAACAGCCTCTAGGACAGTCCCGCCGGGACTGGTGGGTGGGAGATGGGCAGTGGCCTCGGGGGTTTGAGGCCCGGATGTAATGTGGCCACGTGAAGGCATTGAGGCGGTGGGGGCTGGGGGTGTTGACCGCGTTGGTGATGGTGGCCGCGGGGTGTGGAGGGTCGGGTGCCGGTGAAGCGGCGTCGTGTGTCTCCTCGCTAGGGAACGTCAAGTTCTGTCTCGTGGCGGACCCTGCAGGGGGCGGGGGCGGCCTGAAGCGGGTCCGGGCCTTGTGGGACATCACCGTTGTAGTGGACGGGCAGCCGGTCGTGGTGGCCCAGCGAGGCGATCTCGGGGGTTGGGTAGAGGGCAAAGAGAACCTCAGCGCCGAGGGATCGGCCTGGGTGGGTGGTGGCGCCAGGGTGTTCGGCGGGGCCCGGGTGGAGGGGGATGCCCTAGTCACCGGCTTCGCGGAGGTGTCCGGAGGAGCGGTGGTTCGGGACCGGGCGCTCGTGTCGGGGCATGCCAAGGTCTTCCGTAGGGCACAGGTGTCCGATGAGGCCCAGGTGATGGACGCGGCCGTGGTGTGCTCAGGAGCCGAGGTGTATGGGAACGCTGTGGTTGGTGACGAAGCGGTGGTGTGCGGAAGGGTTCCCAGGGCTTTTTCGCCTGCCGCCTGGGCGGGTGCCGGGAAGGGTGCGAATGCGGCAAGAATGGTTGCCTGGGTTCAGGGGTGGAGCGAAATGGGGGTGGAGCCGGTCCAGCGACGAGCGGGGTTGGGCGGTACCGGTGCGCATGTTTTCGGTGATGCGGCCGTCTCCGACGGGGCGTGGGTGTTCGAGCAGGCCAAGGTGTTCGGCGAGGCGGAGATTTCGGGCCAGGCGAGGGTGTACGAGCAGGCTCAGGTGTTCGACAACAGCAGAGTTGCCGATCAGGCTTCGGTGTACGGATCTGCACTCGTGTTCTCGAGTTCAGATTCAGAATATGTTTTGGGAATGACGGAAAGAGAAGAGAATCTTTACACCCCAGTATTCGCCCCACATGACGTCGCAAGAGTCTGGTGGACCGAATCAAATGCTACCAGGCATCACTGGAGGTTCCCCATCGACTCTGTTCGTTCCTGGCTAGGTCAAGAAAGGGTTCCTGCTATTGAGGAATGGGAGAATGACCCACGATCTAGTGGTATGGGTGACACCGGGGTGAGCGGTCGTCCTACCAGCATAATCGATGGTGCAGAAGTGTTTAGTGGAGCAAGAGTATGGGGGGAATCTACGATTCTCGGCACTGCAAGAATTGAAGGGTGGGTTTCGGGGGGTTCTTACATTTTTGCTGACATATGCCAGGGCTATTGGCTAAATGACATCACTTTTGCTGATGATGATGTCGACTGCTGAGCGCGTTCATAGGTTGGCGAATCTTCCCGGGTTGCAACAATGGCTAGTTCATGCTCCCCCAGCACTCCGCTGGGGTTCGTGTTGGCAAGAATCGTTGATGGCAGGTGAGCGGAGGCTGCGGAGAGTGTGAAATCTGGATGTATCGTGGGTCTGTGAACGTGTTGAGGCGGCGGGGGCTGGGGGTGTTAACTACGTTGGTGCTGGTGGCCGCAGGGTGTGGGGGGTCGGGTGGCGGTGATGAGGTGGCGTCGTGCGTATCGTCGCCGGGGAAAGACAAGTTCTGTCTGGTTGAGGACCCTGTAGGGGGTGGGGGCGGTCTGAAGCGGGTCCGGGCCTTGCGGCACATCACCATGCTGGAGAACGGGCAAGAGGTGTTGGTGGCCCAGCGAGGCGATCTCGGGGGTTGGGTGGAAGACGGCACGAACCTCAGTGTGGAGGGCTCGGCCTGGGTGGGTGGTGACGCCAGGGTGTTCGGCGGTGCCCGGGTGGAGGGGGATGCCCTTGTCACCGGCTCCGCCGAGGTGTCCGGTGGGGCAGTGATCCGGGACGAAGCCCAGGTGTCAGGGAGGGCCAGGGTCTTCGACGGGGCACAGGTGTCCGGTGGTTCCCGGGTCCTTGGCGCTGCTGTTGTGTGTTCAGAGGCTGAGGTATACGGGAAAGCTGTGGTCAGTGACCAATCCGTGGTATGCGGCAAGGTGCCCAGGGTTTTTTCGCTTTCTGCCTGGAGCGGCGCCGGGAAGGGGGTCAAGGCAGAAAGGATGGTCGCGTGGGTGCAGGGTTGGAGCGAGGTAGGTATGGAGCCGATCCGGCAACGACGAGGACTGAGCAGCACCGGAGCGCACGTATTCGGCGACGCAGCCGTTTCGGGCCAAGCCTGGGTGTTCGAGCAGGCCAAGGTGTTCGGCCAGGGCGAGATCTCGGATCAAGCAAGGGTGTATGAGCATGCACAGGTTTTTGACAATAGCAGAGTTAGCGACAATGCATCTGTGTTCGGAAGAGCTCTCGTGTTCTCGGAAGCTGCCTCAGAATTTGTTTCGGGAACCTCGAACGATCGAGAGAATGAGTACACTGCAGTATTCTCACCAGGTGATGTGGCAAGGGTGTGGTGGACAGAATCAAATGCACACAGACACCATTGGGCACACCCCAAGGATTATGTACGTGACTGGTTAGAGCAATATGGGCTGCCCACATTCGAGGAATGGAAGGACCACCCAGAATACAGTCATTTGACTGGCAGTAAAATGGCGGTGATGCCTACCAGTATCGTCAACCATGGACAGGTGTTTGGCAGTGCAAAGGTGTGGGGGGAATCTTCCATACTTGGCACCGCAAGAATTGAAGGTTGGGTTTCGGGGGGTTCTCGCATTGTTGGTGATCTATGCCAGGACTACTGGTTAAATGATATTACACATATTTCAACCGATATCGGATGCTAGTGGTGTGTCGTGTGTATGTTTACGTGGTTAAGTGCTTTATTGTTGGCAGATGTTGTGGATGAAGAGTTGGATAGTTTTGGGCCTTGTGAGAGTTTTGGAGTTGTGGTTCTAGTTGGCCTGCTAGGTGTCGATGGTGTTCTCGAGGCTGGCGACGCTAGTGCGGGGCTGTCTTTGAGAGTTCTGCACGTTGATGCTGAGAGCGATATGACTTTGGGGCACCACCACTTGCGAGATGTCCAGTTATTCGCTGGGTTGCAGGCATAGCGTCTTTGGTATCCCCACGGGCGGGTCTGTCAGGATTTTTGTATTTCGGGTGTGGTTTGGGGGTTTGCGGCTTGGTGTTGCGGGCCGGGGAGGATCATGTCTGTGTCTGATGAGAGTGTGCCGGTTGTGTCGGTGGTGGAGGCTGCCGATGAACCTCCCCGGGTTTCACGCAGGCTGTTTTGTTTGTGTGTCGGCCTGGCGGCTGTGGTGTTGTTGACGGTAGTGGAGTTCTTCGGTTTCGGCTGGTGGGATGCGGCCGATGTCGTGGAAGAGGCGGCGGTGGTTGAACCAGTCGACCCATTCCAGGGTGGTGAGCTCGAGGTCGTCGAGGCTTTTCCAGGGGCCTTTGTTGCGGACGAGTTCGGTTTTGTAGAGGCCGATGATGGTCTCGGCCAGGGCGTTGTCGTAGCTGTCTGCCCTGGAGCCGACGGAGGCGGCGATGTCGTTGGCGGCGAGGCGCTCTGTGTAGCGGATGGACAGGTATTGGGTGTGGCGGTCGGAGTGGTGGACGAGCCCGTCGAGGTCGGCGCCGTTGCGGTTCCGCTCCCAGACGGCTTGTTCGAGGGCGTTGATGGCCAGGTCTGAGCGCAGCGACCGCGACGCGTGCCAGCCGACGATTCGCCGGCTGTAGGCGTCGGTGACGAACGACGCGTAGACGAATCCCGACCAGGTCCGCACATAGGTCAGGTCCGCCACCCACAGCCGGTTCGGGGCCGGGGCGCTGAACCGGCGCCCGACGAGGTCTCGGGGCCTCTGGGCTGCTGTGTCGGCGACGGTGGTGCGCTTGGGCCTGCCCCGAACGGCGCCGCGAGGGCCCAGGTCGCGCATCAGCCGCTCGACGGTGCAGCGGGCCACCCGATGGCCCTCCCGGTTGAGCTGGGCCCACACCTTCGGCGCCCCGTAGACCCCGAAGTCGTCCGCATGCACCCGGGCGATCTCGCCCTTGAGCTCCTCGTCGCGGCGGGCCCGCGCCGACGGCGCCCGGCGCTTGGCGGACCAATACGTCGACGGGGCGAACTGCAAGGCCCTGCAGATCGGCTCGACCCCGAACCGCTCCCGATGGGAGTCGATGAACTCCACCATCACCTTTGCGGGCGGTCGAGCTCCGCCGCGAAGAAAGCCGACGCCGACTTCAAGATCTCGTTCGCCCTGCGCAGCTCCCAGTTCTCCCGCTCCAGCTCCTTGAGCCGCTCACGCTCATCGGTGCTCAACCCCGGACGGCGGCCCTCGTCAACCTCGAACCGGCGCACCCAACGGCGCACCGTCTCCGCCGACGGCCCCAGCTTCTCCGCGACCGACGAAATCGCCTCCCACTGAGAACAGCCCCGCCGCTCGGCCTCAAAGACCATCCGCACCGCACGCTCACGGAACACCGCCGGGTACCTCCCCGGCCCCCTTCGCACAGACAAGGCTCCATCCCCCCAACGATCAGAACCAGCGCATTACCCGGGGAGGTTCAGTTGGCATAAGTTGTTGATGGGAGGTGAGCGGAGGCTGCGGAGAGTGTGAGGCCCGGATGTAATGTGGCCACGTGAAGGCATTGAGGCGGTGGGGGCTGGGGGTGTTGACCGCGTTGGTGATGGTGGCCGCGGGGTGTGGAGGGTCGGGTGCCGGTGAAGCGGCGTCGTGTGTCTCCTCGCTAGGGAACGACAAGTTCTGCTTGGTAGCAGATCCAGCAGGTGATGGCGGCCTGAAGCGGGTCCGGGCCTTACGGGACATCACCGTTGTAGTGGACGGCCAGCCGGTGTTGGTGGCACGGCGAGGCGATCTTGGGGGTTGGGTCGAGGGCGAAGGGAACCTCAGTGCGGGAGGCTCGGCCTGGATAGCTGGTGACGCCAAGGTATTCGACGATGCCCGGGTGGAGGACGATGCGTTGGTCACGGGTTTCGCGGAGGTGTCCGACGGGGCGGTGGTTCGGGATCGGGCGTTCGTGTCGGGGGAGGCGAAGGTTTTCGGCGGTGCACAGGTGTCCGATGATGCCCAGGTCGTGGACGCGGCCGTGGTGTGTGTGGGAGCGGAAGTGTTTGGGAACGCTTTGGTCGGGGACGAAGCGGTGGTGTGTGGCAGGGTTCCCAGGGCGTTTTCGCCTGCCGCCTGGGGTGGTGCCGGGAAAGGAGCGAAGACGGCAAGGATGGTCGGTTGGGTTCAGGGGTGGAGCGAAGTGGGGATGGAGCCGGTCCGGCGGCGAGCGGGGTTGGGCGGTACTGGTGCGCATGTCTTCGGTGATGCGATCGTTTCCGACGGCTCCTGGGTGTTCGAGCAGGCCAAGGTGTTCGGCGAGGCGGAGATCTCGGGCCGGGCGAGGGTCTATGAGCACGCTCAGGTGTTCGACAACAGCAGAGTTGCCGACCAGGCTTCCGTGTACGGATCAGCACTCGTGTTCTCGAGTGCTGCCTCAGAGTTTGTGTCGGCTGTGCTCGAGGGCGGAGAGCGCCCATTTCACCCTGTATACGATCCAGAAGACGTCGCAAGAGTGTGGTGGACGGATTCTCATCTATCTGGGCAGTGGTGGATCTACCCCATTGAAGAAGTACGTTACGAGCTGGAGCGTTATGGGACGCCTACCATTGAAGAGAGGGATGCTCCCTCAAGCTCTCATGGTATAGGCAACAGAAAATCGAGTGGACAGCCAACCAGTATTGTAGACCGTGCAGAAGTGTTTGGTGGTGGGAGAGTGTGGGGGGAGTCTACTATTCTTGGTATCGCAACAATTGAAGGCTGGGTTTCAGGAGGTTCTCGTATTGTTGCTGACTTATGCCAGGACTTCTGGTTGAATGGTGTCACGAACAGCTCGAATGACGTCGCCTGTTGACGGCATTGATGGATTTCTGTCCGGGCCTTGCTGGGTTGCGACCATGGCTTCTTCGCCTTCCCCCAGCACTCCGCTGGGCTCTTTCTTGGCACGAATCGTTGATGGCAGGTGAATGGAGGCGACGAGGGGTTTGAGGCCCGGAGGTATTGTGGCCAGGTGAAGGCATTGTGGTGGCGGGGGCTGGGGGTGTTGACCGCGTTGGTGATGGTGGCTGCGGGGTGTGGGGGGTCGGGTGGCGGCGATGAGGTTTCGTGTGTCTTGTCGCCGGGGAACGACAAGTACTGCTTGGTTGAGGACCCTGCAGGGGGTGGGGGCGGTCTGAAGCGGGTCCGGGCCTTGCGGGATGTCGCCGTTGTAGTGGACGGGCAGCCGGTGCTGGTAGCGCAACGTGGTGATCTGGGAGGTTGGGTGGAGGGTGAAGAGGACCTCAGCGTGGAAGGCTCGGCCTGGGTGGGTGGTGACGCCAAAGTGTTTGGCGGGGCCCGGGTGGAGGGGGATGCCCTGGTCACGGGTTTCGCGGAGGTGTCCGACGGGGCGGTGGTTCGGGATCGGGCGCAAGTGTCGGGGCATGCCAAGGTCTTCGGCGCTGCGCAGGTGTCCGATCAGGCCCGGGTGGTGGACGCGGCTGTGGTGTGCTCAGACGCCGAGGTCTACGAGCGGGCGGAGGTCGGGGACGAAGCGGTGGTGTGCGGAAGGGTTCCCAGGGCGTTTTCGCCTGCCGCCTGGGCGGGTGCCGGGAGGGGAGCGAAGGCGGCAAGGATGGTCGCTTGGGTTCAGGGGTGGAGCGAAGTGGGGGTGGAGCCGGTCCGGCAGCGAGCGGGGTTGGGCGGTACCGGGGCGCATGTCTTCGGTGATGCTGCCGTCTCCGACGGTGCGTGGGTGTTCGAGCAGGCCAAGGTGTTCGGCGAGGCGGAGATCTCGGGCCAAGCGAGGGTGTTCGAGTACGCCCAGGTCTTCGACAACAGCAGAGTTGCCGATCAGGCTTCGGTGTATGGATCTGCACTCGTGTTCTCGAGTGCAGATTCAGAATATGTCTCGGGAATGTCTAAGAATGGAGAGCATCTTTACACGCTGGTATTTTCCCTGGATGACGTGGCAAGGGTGTGGTGGACCGATTCCTCTGCTCATGGAAGTCCTTGGGAGCATGGAATTGATGAAGTCAGATTGTGGTTGGAGTTCAGAGGATTACTCAATGCTGAAGAGCAGGAGGGCCTGTCGGCAAGTGGCGATGAGGATCGCCTTGAAGTGGCAGGGCAACCAACGCAGGTACTTGACAGTGCGGCAGTGTTCGGTGAGGCAAGAGTGTGGGGAGAGTCTGTTGTCCTTAATGGCGCAGAGATCGAGGGTTGGCTGTCAGGAGGATCCCGTACTAGTGGTGATCTCTGCCAGGGAATATGGTTGAACAAGCACACGAGCAATTCCCTTGACTCACCCTGCTAAACTGGAACTGGACACCAGGAGAACTCCAGCTGGATCCATCCGTTGCCAAAGCAGTATGAGAGCACTAGTGGCACCGTGAATCTGTCACTTAACTGTAGCCTGGGTGGAGCTGGTCGGAATCGGCTTGGGTGTGCAGGCTGCGATGGGAGAGTGCTCGTGGTGGGTGAGACGGTGTTGCATGAGCGGCCTGACCATGTGGCCACCATCACCTACAACGGGCCGGAGGTACTGAACACGGTCAACGGGCAGTTGCGTCAGGAACTGAATGCGGCCTGGGACTGGTCCGTGGGCGGCCTGCGCCGCTGAGAGCATGGACGGCGGGATCCACCGGTGGTCGCGACGGGTCAGCCATGGTGGCTGGTTGTCATGTCAGCGACCGACCGGTGGAGGTGTTCAGTATGGCACGGCGTTTGTGTGTGGCCGAGCGTGTTCGGATTGAGGTGTTGTCGGGGCAGGGGTTGGGTGATGGGGAGATCGCGGGCCGGTTGGGCAGGGACCGGTCGACGGTGTGGAGGGAGCGCAGGCGGTGCGGTTCGGGGACGTATCGTGCTCTGCGGGCGGAGGCCGACGCCCGGGCGAGGGCGGCGAGGCCTCGGGTTTCGAAGCTGGCCGGTGACGGGGCGCTTTGTGGTCGGGTGCAACAGCGGCTCGATGAGCGGTTGTCGCCGCACGCTGTTTCCGCGGAGTTGCGCTCCGAGGGGTTCCGGGTGTGCGCGGAGACGATCTACCGGGCATGTTACCGGGATTCGCCGGCCGGCGGTTTGAAGCCCGGTACGTGGGCCAAGTTGGGTTGCGCCCGGCGGCGTCGCAAGCCCCGGGGTCGGGCCGAGCAGGCGAAACGCCCGGTTCTGGGCGACTACAAGCCCATCGCCGAGCGGCCTGCGGCTGTGGAGGACCGTAGGGTACCGGGCCACTGGGAAGGGGATCTGGTGATCGGCAAGAACAACCGCACCGCCATCGCCACTCTGGTGGAACCCACCAGCCGCCACACCCTGGTCGTGGGCCTGGCCAAACCTATCGGCCATCTAAGACCGCCTCAACACCATGCCCCGCAAACTCCACCACTGGCACTCAGCCCAAACCATCTACACTCAACTCTGTCGCGACCACCAATAGAGCCCGCCATGGCTTCTTCGCCTTCCCCCAGCACTCCGCTGGGCCTTTTCTTGGCACGAATCGTTGATGGCAGGTGAATGGAGGCCACGGAGAGTGTGAAACCTGGATGTATCGTGGGTTTGTGAACGCGTTGAGGAGGCGGGGGCTGGGGGTGTTGACCGCGGCGGTGATGGTGGCCGCGGGGTGTGGGGGGTCCGGTGGCGGCGATGAGGTTTCGTGCGTCTTGTCGCCGGGGAATGACAAGTACTGCCTGGTTGAGGACCCGGCAGGGGGTGGGGGCGGTCTGAAGCGGTTGCGGGCCTTGCGGGACATCACCACGCTGGAGAACGGCCAGCCGGTGCTGGTAGCGCAACGGGGTGATCTGGGGGGTTGGGTGGAGGGCGAAGAGAACCTCAGTGCGGAAGGCTCGGCGTGGGTAGCTGGTGACGCCAAAGTACTCGACGATGCCCGAGTGGAGGGTGATGCACTGGTCACCGGCCTCGCGGAGGTGTCCGGAGGGGCGGTGGTTCGGGACCGGGCACAGGTTTCGGGGCGGGTCCAAGTCTTCGGGGATGCACAGGTGTCCGATCAGGCCCGGGTGATGGACGCTGCTGTGGTGTGCTCAGACGCTGAGGTATACGGTCAAGCTGTGGTCGAGGATGAAGCGGTGGTATGCGGGTGGGTGCCCAGGGCGTTCGCTTTGTGGGGAGGGGATGCTGCAGGGGATGGCCCGAATGCCGCAGGAATGGTCGCTTGGGTTGATGGGTGGAGCGAAATGGTGATGGAGTTGGTCCAGTATCGAGCAGGGCAGGGCGGTACCGGGGCACACCTCTTCGGCGAAGCTGTCGTTTCCGGCAGGGCATGGGTGCTTGATCAGGCCAGGGTGTTCGGCGAGGCTGAGATCTTGGATCAAGCAAGGGTGTACGAGCACGCACAGGTGTTCGGCTACAGCAGAGTATCCGACGACGCCTCTGTTTACGGATCTGCACTCGTGTTCTCGAGTGCAGATTCAGAATATGTCTCAGGAATGTCTGAAGGAGGAGAGAAACTCTTCAGCCCGGCTTTCTCTGCAAGCGATGTAGCGCGAGAATGGGAGACCGACTCTCGTGCTGCTGGACGCTTCTGGACGCTTCCTATTGAGGGAATTCGGCACCTATTGAAGGACTTTGAGATTCCGGCTAAGGACAGGAAGAATCTCCCCGATGTTCGAAGCCAAAGTCACGTTGACGTGACTCAGCAAGTAACACATGTTTCTGACAGGGCTAGTGTGTTTGGTCAAGGGAGGGTGTGGGGGGGATCCAGCGTACTTGGCAATGCAAGGGTTGAAGGATGGGTTTCAGGGGGGTCTATTGTAGTCAGTCGTGTTTGCCATGACTTTTGGACAAATAGGCTTATCAACAGTTCAAATGCGGCCTGTAGGGGGTGGTAACGACTGTCGTAAATGTCATTCAGACACCGGTGCTATTGGACAGAAACTCACCTGATTAGGACCAACAGGTGGCAGCAGGAACAGGTTCGGTTCTTGCTTAAGGGTTCTAGGGATGAATGGAGGCCTCCGTTACATATGGCATTGGTGTGAAGCCAGCGGAAGCTGTACAGAATGGAAGGCCATTGGTGTGCCGGGGGTGTGTTTGCCTGGTTGAGTGCTGTTCATGCTCGGCGGGTTTCAATGATCAGGGGTTGGATGGTTTTGGCCCATATGAGGGGTTTGGGCTTGAGGCTCCAGTTGGCGCACCAAGTGTCGATGGACTTCTTGACATCGACAACGCCGGTATGGGGGCGTGCTTGTGAGTGTTCCGTGCGTTGCAGTTGGGAGCGAGGTGATTTTGGGTTCTGCTACGTGGGAAGACCCAAGACTTCACTGGGTTGCGACCATGTGTTCTTCGCTTTGCCCCGCACCCCGCTCTGGGTCGAGTTGGCATAAGTTGTTGATGGGAGGTGAGCGGAGGCTGCAGGGAGTGGGAAACCTGGATGCATCGTGGGATTGTGGGGGCGTTGAGATGCCGGGGGCTGGGGGTGTTGACCGCGGCGATGATGGTGGCCGCGGGGTGTGGGACCTCTGGTGGCGGTGATGCGGTTTCGTGTGTCTCCTCGCTAGGGAACGACAAGTTCTGTCTCGTGGCGGACCCTGCAGGGGGCGGGGGCGGCCTGAAGCGGGTCCGGGCCTTACGGGACATCACCGTTGTAGTGGACGGCCAGCCGGTGTTGGTGGCACAGCGAGGCGATCTTGGGGGTTGGATCGAGGGCGAAGAGAACCTCAGTGCGGGAGGCTCGGCCTGGGTGGCTGGTGACGCCAAGGTGTTCGGCGATGCCCGGGTGGAGGACGATGCCCTGGTCACCGACCTCGCGGAGGTGTCCGACGGGGCGGTGGTTCGGGATCGGGGGCTCGTGTCGGGGCATGCCAAGGTTTTCGGCGCTGCACAAGTGTCCGATCAGGCCCAGGTCGTGGACGCTGCCGTGGCGTGCTGGGGAGCGGAAGTGTTTGGGAACGCTGTGGTCGGGGACGAAGCGGTGGTGTGTGGCAGGGTTCCCAGGGCGTTTTCACCTGCCGCCTGGGCGGGTGCCGGGAAAGGAGCGAAGACGGCAAGAATGTTCGGTTGGGTTCAGGGGTGGAGCGAAATGGGGATGGAGCCGGTCCGGCAGCGAGCGGGGTTGGGCGGTACCGGGGCGCATGTCTTCGGTGATGCGGCCGTCTCCGACGGGGCGTGGGTGTTCGAGCAGGCCAAGGTGTTCGGCGAGGCGGAGATCTCAGGCCAGGCGAGGGTGTACGAGTATGCCCAGGTTCTGGATGACAGCAGGGTGTATGACAAAGCCCGGGTTTCTGGAAGAGCATTGGTGTTTGGACTTTCGTCGTCAAAGTACTTTGTTGACAGATCGAGTCATCACAGTGAATCGTTCGTTCCAATATTCGAACCAGATGACTACGCCGTGCGACTGTGGACAGATTCCTATTATCCACCGAATACGTGGCTGGTACGCACAAGTGTCTTTGCAGAGTTTGATGGAGTTCAAGACCTAGATCCGTTTGTGAACCCACATTTTGATGCAAGGACGAGGAGCTACTGGAATCCCAATAAGTTTGGGATTGAGGAACCTGCCCCCACCATGGTGTCTGGCTTTGTGAATGTAACGGGGTCGGCAAGGGTGTGGAGTGGTTCCCAGCTATCTGGCGATGTGCGTGTATTTGAATCTGCCAGAGTTTCGGGAGGATCAACGGTAGATGGTGGCATATTATGTGCTGATATATGGCTGAACTCCTCAAGGAATGTTGCTACTAGAGGGCAATGTGATTGGGCAGGTTCATAGGTGAAGGTGCAGGGAACTTGGGAGTGCAAGGACTGCGGGAGGATACTGGGAGAGATGGTATCACTCTGGCACTGGGCAAATCTGCTATTGGGAAGAGAAGGAAGCGCGACGCTCGAGGAGTCATGGGGCCTCTTAGGTAGGCTGTCATTCTTGAGTTGGGAAAGTGGAGGAAGGGCTTGGGCAGTAGTCGGAGTGAGGTGAGTATCGAGATCAGGGCTTGGCGGAAATAGGGGCCGGTAGGCTCATGGCGTTGAAGCAGGCGGTGGGGGCGAAATAGGGGCCTGCTGCCATGGTTGGAACCCGAGGTCTCGGCGGGTGGGAACGACGAGTCCCTCGCCATTGATCAACAGCCTCTCGGACAGTCCCGCCGGGACTGGTGGGTGGGAGATGGGCAGTGGCCTCGGGGGTTTGAGGCCCGGATGTAATGTGGCCACGTGAAGGCATTGAGGCGGTGGGGGCTGGGGGTGTTAACTACGTTGGTGCTGGTGGCCGCAGGGTGTGGGGGGTCGGGTGGCGGTGATGAGGTGGCGTTGTGCGTTTCGTCGCCGGGGAACGACAAGTACTGCTTGGTTGAGGACCCGGCAGGGGGTGGGGGCGGTCTGAAGCGGGTGCGGGCCTTGCGGGACATCACTGCGCTGGAGAACGGCCAGCCGGTGCTGGTGGCGCAACGGGGTGATCTGGGGGGTTGGGTGGAGGGTGAAGAGAATCTGAGTGTGGAGGGCTCGGCCTGGGTGGCTGGTGACGCCAAGGTGTTTGGCGGTGCCCGAGTGGAGGGGGATGCTTTGGTCACTGGGCTGGCGGAGGTGTCCGACGGGGCGGCGGTTCGGGACCGGGCGGCCGTGTCGGGACAGGCCAGGGTATTTGGAGGGGCCAAGGTGTACGGGGAGGCGGTGGTAGGCGGAAATGCTATTGTTTGTCAAAATGCACACACATATGGCCACTCCAGGGTTACCGGCAATTCAATTGTTTGTGGCACGCCAGCAAGGCAATTTGTCTTAGGTGCTCGAAGTCAGTTGATGGTCTATCCTGATGTGATGAGGTTAGAGCGTTGGGTGCGCGGTTGGACAGAAACAGTTCATGAGGTAGTCTTGGACAAGTTTCGAAGCATAAAGATGGGGCCACATGTATTTGATCGAGCTGAAGTTGTTGGCTCTGCAACCATATTGGACTCTCCTAGTATATTTGGCACTGCCCGGGTTTCGGATGATGCACTCGTCTACGGTAATGCACAGGTCTTTGGCGACACGAGGATCTATGACCAGTCACAGGTATATGGAAACGCTATGATTTTTGGACACTCTGATGCACAATATAGGGTGAACTGGACGGAGACGGAGGGTAATGTATTTGCCGATGTATTCGACAAAGATGATGTTGCAAGACGGGTGTGGACAAATTCAGATTATGACCCTCACCAGTGGTCATATCCTCGCTCTGTGGTTGCCCAATTCACCTTCCTAGATGGAGGTAGCTTGATTCCATATGGCAAATGGTTGCCCTCAGACACCGATGTACTAGGACATCCAAGGCCCACAGAAGTGTTCGGCCGGTCGCGTGTGTTTGGGAACACCCGAGTATGGGGAGGGTCACATATATTTGGTAATGCAGTTATTGCTGAGGAGGTCAGGGTGTCTGGTGCTTCCAAAAAAGATGGGGGGCGACTATGTGGATCGATGTGGATAAATTCTACCAAGCACGGGGGGACAGTTGAGTGTTTCAACTAGTGCAGGCAGCGAGCAGTAGTTGCCGTATCTAGGTGTCCTGTCCATGGAGGTTGTTAGCTCGGGTGGGTAGTTCCGCTTTTGGGTGAGCCTGCGGTGCCAGTGTGGTGGTTGCGAACTACCGCACTTGGCAAGGGGAGGCGGGCTCCACCGGTGGTCGCGTCGGATCAGCCATTATGGCTGGTTGTCATGTCAGCGACGGGTCTGTCAGATGGCCCTTTGTCGAGCGGCGTGTTTGAGGGGTTGTTTTCGGGTGTTTTCGTCGCCCCGCGTTCGGCGTATGACTCGGTTGGTGAGGTGGCGTTTGTGGGCTCGACGGTGCTCGAGCACCTCTTCGATCTCGCCAACCAGGGGGTCGTAAACCTCCAGCGCCTGCACAGGCCCGAGCGTCGGTTCCGCCAACAGCGCCCGCGCCGAGGCGATGGCGTCGACCGCGTCGGTCTTGTCCAGGCGCCGCGAGCGGCGCTGGGCGGCGGACCGCGACGTCGGGACTTCGCGGGTGTCGAACCCGGCCGCCGACAAAGCGATCGCGACATGGGCCCCCCACTTGGCCGATCCCTCCACGCCGACCTGTTCGACACCGTGACCGGCGAGCAAATCGATCGCCCCGCCATAACCGGCCCTGGTGTTCGAGAAGGCCTCGCAGCAGGTCTCAACCCCGCAGCAGTCGACGACGCCGACGGTGAAGGTGTCCTCGTGGGGGACCTCCCAAAAACCCCAACAGACCCCGGTAGGTGAATGGAGGCTACGAGGGGTTTGAGGCCCGGATGTAATGTGGCCACGTGAAGGCATTGAGGCGGTGGGGGCTGGGGGTGTTGACCGCGTTGGTGATGGTGGCCGCGGGGTGTGGAGGGTCGGGTGGCGGTGATGAGGTGGCGTCGTGCGTTTCGCCGCCGGGGAACGACAAGTTCTGCTTGGTAGCAGATCCAGCAGGTGATGGCGGCCTGAAGCGGGTCCGGGCCTTACGGGACATCACCGTTGTAGTGGACGGCCAGCCGGTGTTGGTGGCACGGCGAGGCGATCTTGGGGGTTGGGTCGAGGGCGAAGGGAACCTCAGTGCGGGAGGCTCGGCCTGGATAGCTGGTGACGCCAAGGTGTTCGGCGATGCCCGGGTGGAGGACGATGCGCTGGTCACGGGTTTCGCGGAGGTGTCCGGTGGAGCGGTGGTGAAAGACCGGGCGCAGGTGTCGGGGCAGGCCAAGGTCTTCCGCAGGGCACAGGTCTCCGATCAGGCCCAGGTGGTGGACGCGGCCGTGGTGTGCTCTGCGGCAGGGGTGTATGGGAACGCTGTGGTCGAGGACGAAGCGGTGGTGTGCGGAAGGGCCTTCAGGCCATTCGCACAGTCCGGCAAGGATGCTGCTGGGAGCAAAGCAAATGTGGCAGGCATGCTCGCCTGGGTGCAAGGGTGGGGCGAGTTGGGTCTGGAGCCAGTTTGGCATCGAGCGGGGTTCGGCAGTACCGGGGTGCACGTCTTCGGCGATGCAGTCATCTCCGACGGGGCCTGGGTGTTCGAACATGCCAAAGTGTTCGGCGAGGCGGAGATTTCGGACCAAGCAAGGGTCTATGAGCACGCTCAGGTGTTCGACGACGTACACGTCTACGACAACGCCCATGTCTTTGGCAATGCCAAAGTTTTCACTTACTCCGCATCCAAATATGTCTCTGGATTCAACTCCAATGGAGAACCCACTCTGTCGTCTGCTTTTGAAGAAGACTACGTAGCCAGACAATGGTGGACAGACTCCCAGTATGAGCCGCATGCATGGGTCACATCGATCGCCACAGTAGAAGGCTTTTTCGAGTCTGGTATCCCAATCACAGAGAGTATCTCCAAAGAAAGTCCAGACTGGGAGGACAACTGGGGGAGCATCGAATCTGAGCTGGTAGTCTCTGACCCTACAAGGGTTCATGACTATGCAAGGGTGCATGACAATGCGTTGGTCTGGGGCTCATCACAGGTTAATGGGTATTCTGAGATCTTTCAGCATGCCAGGGCGTCAGGAGGTGCAACCATCTACGGGGGACAGTTATGCGGCACAGACTGGGTAAATGGTGAGGATTTGGCGATCGATAGATCCTGTCGTGCATCCGGTTTTCCTATTGGTCTTCCCATAAGCGCTGACTTCTGCCATGCAGCTAGTGGTGTGTCGTGGGCTTGTTTGCGTGGTTGAGCGCTGTTTGTGTTCTGTCGCGTGTCCAGTTGGCGGGACGGTAGGGTCGCAGTGTGCCGCGGGAATTTGAGTTTCAGAGAAGTTCTTCGAGGAGTACGGCCGGCGGGTCATCCCTCCCCAGCGGGGCGGTGACGCCTCGGAGATGGCCGGGGTGATCGCTTTTCTGCTCTCCGACGACGCGAGCTACGTGGAGGGCGCCACCATCGTGGCCGACGGAGCAACCCTGGCCTGAGCGCTCACTGGTGGCGCATGGCCCGCCGGAGTTCGGCCTCGAAGTCGAACTCGGGGGCGGGGGCGGTGTCGAACACCAGGCCGGTGAAGTTGCTCGGCGCCGGCGCGGGTGGCTGGTAGAGGTCGCTGACCGGGAAGTGGCGGGCGTAGCCCACCGTGAGGAACGCCCCGTCGGACGCCCACGGGCCCATGGGTCCGCCGATGGTGAACGTGCCAGTGGTGAGGGGCTCGCCGCCGTCGCGCAGCTCCACGAGGAGCCGGTCATCGTCGAGTGAGAGGTCCACGGCGACCAGGTCGCGGCCCGCGGTAATGGGCGCCGCCAATCGGTGCTCGCTGCCGTGCAGGTTGACGGCCAGGTGCAGGTGGCCATCGTGGAGGAACAGTGCCCAACCGTTGACCCAGTCCCCCTGCTCGAAGAGCACCCCGGAGGCGTTGGCCGCCACGCCCCCGTCGAAGCCCGCGGTGATGCGGCACCGCCCGAAGATCATCGGCCCCGACAGCTCGTGGACCTTGTCGCCGGGGCGCAGGTGGTGCACGGTGCGAAAACTCAGCCAGGGCATGCGCATGTGCTCGGCGTTGGCCCGCGGCGCCCGGTCGTTCAGCGGCAGGACCTGGTTGCGTTCGGCTTCGGCCTCCCACAGGGCGACCAGCTCGGCCAGCTTGTCGGGCCGCTGCTCGGCCAGGTTCGAAGACTCGGTGAAGTCGCTCCGGGTGTCGAACAGCTCCCATTCGTCGGTGGCGAAGTCGTGGCTTCCGACGATGAGTTCCATCTCGTCGGGGTGGAACTGGCTCACGTGGTTGGTCACCGCCTTCCAACCGTCGGCGTACATCGCCCGGCTGCCCCAGCACTCGTAGTACTGGGTGGTCCGGGTTTCGGCGGCGTCGGGGTCGGCGAGCACCTCGCCCAGGGACACCCCGTCGAGGGTCATCTGTTCGGTGCCGTCGAGGGTTGCCGGTGGGGTGATGCCCAGCAGATCCAGCACGGTCGGCATCAGATCGGTGACGTGGCAGTACTGGTCGCGGGTCGCGCCGGGGTCGGGGCAGCCCGGCCACGAGACGATCAGGGGATCGCGGACGCCGCCCTCGAACGTGTAGCGCTTCCACCGTCGAAAGGGGGTGTTGCCGGCCCACGCCCATCCCCAGGGGTAGTGGTTGTAAGCCCGGTGGCCGCCGAGTTCGTGGATGTGGGCGAACTCGTCGGCGATCGGCTCGCGGTCCTGGGTCTTGACGTACTGGCGCATCACATTCCACGTGCCGTGGGGGCCGCCCTCAGGCGACGCCCCGTTGTCGGAGATCACCATGACGATCGTCTCGTCGAGTTCGCCGGTGGATTCGAGGTGGTCCAGCACTCGTCCGATGTGGTGATCGGTGTGGGAGACGAATCCGGCGTACACCTCCATTATGCGGGCGTAGAGGCGGCGCCGCTCGTCGTCGATGTCGTCCCAGGCCTCCACCCAGGGTGGTCGCTCGGACAGCTCCACGTCGGCCGGGACGACTCCGAGGTCCTGGGCTCGGGCCAGGGTCTGCTCGCGCCACGCGTCCCACCCGGCGTCGAAGCGGCCGCGATACCGGTCCACCCATTCGGTGGGGGCGTGATGGGGCGCGTGGGGGGCGCCGGTGGCGTAGTAGAGGAAGAACGGCTGGTGGGGGCGGTTCTGGCGGAGTTGGCGCAGTTGGGCGATGGCCTGGTCGGCCAGGTCGGCGTCGAGGTGGTAGCCCTCGTCGGGGGAGGCCGGCGGTTCGATGTGGTCGTGGTCGCGGACCAGGTTCGGCGTCCACTGGTTGGTCTCGGCGTTGAGGAATCCGTAGTAGCGCTCGAACCCGAGCCCGCTCGGCCACATGTGGAACGGGCCCGAGTCGCGCTGGTCCCAGGGCACGAGGTGCCACTTGCCCACCGCTCGGGTGGCCCAGCCCTGATCCCGCAGGACGTGGGCGAGGGTGCCGGCCGCCCGGGGGAACTCGCCGGTGTAGCCGGGGAAGTTCAGGGGCAGGTCGGGCACCAGGCCCATGCCGACGCGGTGGTGGTTGCGCCCGGTGAGCAGGCAGGCCCGCGTCGGCGAGCAGATGGCGGTGGTGTGGAAGTTGGTGAACCGCACGCCCCTTTGGGCGAGGCGGTCCAGGTTCGGGGTGTCGATGTCGGAGCCGTAGCAGCCCGCCTGGGCGAACCCGAGGTCGTCCAACACGATCATCAACACGTTGGGGGCGTCGGCGGGGAAGGGGGGCCCCGGCCCGGTCGAGGTGGAGTCGGCGATCGACAGGGCGATGTTCCCGGTCATGGCTGTCCTCTCATCGGTGTCGGTTGGTTTCCAAAGTGGCCGCCACGGCCCCTACCCGGCCGTCGGTTCGCCCGCGGTCACTGGTGCCTCATGACGTCGGCCAGCACGGCGTCCGCATCGAACGGGGGCGGTGTCCCCGTCTTGACGAGCACGCCGGTGAACGACGACGGAGCTTCAGCCGGGGGCTGGTAGTCCTCGCACACCGAGAAGGGCCGCCCGTAGCCGACGGTGAGGAAGGCCCCGTCGGCGGCCAAGACCATCGGCAGACCGACGGGCCACTTTGCGGTGGCCGCCTCCCCGGCCGTGTCGGTGTGGAAGGCGGTCTCGAAGCCGCCGTCGACCGGTGTGCCGTCGACCGTGATGAACCGCGTTCCCGCCGGGATGGGGGCCGTCAGCCGGTGTTGCGAGCCGTCCACCACCAGCACCCACGTGGCCACCCCGCCGTCGAGGAACCAGGCCCACCCCGTCACCCGGTTGCCCTGCTCGCAGATCACGCCTCGCTCGTGGCCGCCGATCGGCGGGGAGAAGGCGGCGGTCATCCGGAACCCGCCGAACAGCATCGGCCCGTGTATCTCGTGGACCTTGTCGCCCGGTCGAAGGTGGTAGCGGGACCGGTAGTTGATCCAGGGGGTGTGCATCTGGGCGATTCGGTTGATGCGCCCGTCGTCGAGCGGGAGTACCTGGTTGCGCTCGGCCTCGGCGTCCCACAAAGCGGTCAGCTCGGCCAGCTTGTCGGGCCGCTGCCCGGCGAGGTCGGTTGTCTCCGAGAAGTCCTCGTCCACGTGGAACAGCAGCCACTCGTCGGCGGCGAAGTCGGACGAGCCGCTGATCCGCTCCCGGTCGTTGGTCGTGAGCTGGTTGACGTGGTTGGTCACCGCCTTCCAACCGTCGGCGTACATCGCCCGGCTGCCCCAGCACTCGTAGTACTGGGTGGTGCGCACCTCGCCCGCTTCCGGGTCGGCGAGGGGACCGGCAAAAGAGACACCGTCGTGGGAGAGCTGCGGGATCCCGCCCAGATGGCTCGGGGCGTCGACGCCCGCCAGGTCGAGAATCGTGACCGGCACATCGGTGGCGTGGGTGTAGTGGTGGCGCACCGAACCGGGGGCGCCGATCCCCGCCGGCCAGGACACGATCATCGGATCCCGCACGCCGCCCTCGAACGTGTAGCGCTTCCACCGCCGAAACGGCGTGTTGCCCGCCAGAGCCCACCCCCACGGGTAGTGGCCGTTGGACACGAACCCGCCCAGGTCGTCGTAGTGGGACAGCTCCCGGCCGATCTCGTCGGGCACATCGCTGGTGACGTGGCGCAGTTGATTCCACGCACCGTGAGGGCCGCCCTCGGCCGACGCCCCGTTGTCGGACACCAACACGACGATGGTGTCGTCGGCCCGGCCCATCTCCCGGATGGCGTCGAGCACCCGACCGAGCTGATGATCGCAGAACGACAGGAACCCGGCGTAGACCTCCATCATCCGGGCGTAGAGCCGGCGTCGGTCGGGGTCGACGTCGGCCCAGGGTTCCACCCACTCGGGGCGCTCGGAGAGCACGGCATCGGCGGGGACGATGCCCATCTCCTTTTGGCGGGCGAGAGTGGCCTCGCGCCACACGTCCCACCCGGCGTCGAATTGCCCCCGGTACCGGTCGATCCACTCCGGTGGGGCCTGGTGCGGGGCGTGGGGCGCGGCGGTGGCGTACCAGAGGAAGAAGGGCCTGTCGGGGTCGTGCAGGTGCAGCTCCCGGAGTTGGGCGATGGCCTCGTCGGCCAGGTCCGCCTCCAGGTGGTACCCCTCCTCGGGGGGGCGCGGCGGCTCCACGTGCTGTTGGTCGCGCACCAAGTTCGGGGCCCACATGTCGGTGGTGCCGTTGAGGAAGCCGTAGTAGCGGTCGAAGCCGACCCCGGTGGGCCACATGTCGTAGGGCCCGATGGCCCGCTGATCCCGGGGCACCAGATGCCACTTGCCGATGGCCGTGGTGGCGTAGCCCTCGGCTCCGAGGACCTGGGCGAGCGTGCCCGCCCCGTCGGGAAAGCGGCCGGTGTAGGCCGGGTAGTTCATCGGCATGTCCGGGAGCATTCCCATCCCGACCCGGTGGTGGCTGCGACCGGTCAGAAGACACGCCCGGGTCGGCGAACACACCGCGGTGGTGTGGAAGTTGGTGAACCGGACCCCCCGGGCGGCCAGACCGTCGATGCTCGGCGTCTCCAGATCGGACCCGTAGCAACCGAGCTGCGCGAACCCCAGATCGTCCAGCACGAACACCACCACATTGGGCGCACCGCGCCGGTACGGGTCCGTCGTCGGCTCCGGCGAGCTGTCCTTCAGGCTGAGTCGGATCATTCGCCGCTCATTTCTACCTCTCGCCGTCGGGGGTCGCCAGAAGGCGGAGCAGCCGGCGGAGCCGGGGTCGGTAAGTCCACGCCGTCGAGGGGGTGGACCCGTGGGCCCGCGGTCAACCGGCCGTCGGCCACCGTCACCCACCGCCCCGTCATGTTGGTGACCCGGGTGGGCGCGCACCCCAGGTGGTCTTCCAGGGTGTAGATGACCCCGCCGTGGGTGACCACCAGCGCGGTTCGGTCGCCCACCACGTCGGCCAACCGGTGGCAGCCCACCAAGATGCGATGCAACAGGACCTCGTCGTCCTCCCAGCCCGGCGGCCGTCGACCGTCGCGGAGGTAGCCGGGGTATCGCTCTTCGATCTGCCGGCGGGTCAACCCGGAGAACTCCCTCACGTCTCGTTCGATCAGCTCGGGCACCGGTATCGGCGGGTCGCAGCCCATGATCTCGGCGATGATCTCCGCGCTGGCTTGGGCCCGCCGCAGGGTGGAGGAGGCCACCACGTCGACCGGGTCCAGCCGGGCACCGGCCTCGGCGGCCTGGCGGCGCCCCAACTCCGACAGCGGGGGGTCGGCCTGGCCCTGCCAGCGTCGGGCTGCGTTCCATTCCGACTGCGCGTGACGCAACAGCAACAAGCGGGCCACGCCCGGCACGGTACCCGTCCCCTGATCCCGGGTCGTGGCCGAGGACGGGGATTCAGGGCCGCCGGGCCGGGGCGGCTGCCCCCGTCACCCGGACATGGCCGGGCCGGGGGATTCCCGTACACTTCGGTCATGGCCACGTTGCGCCTGTTCGCCCACGTCAGGGAGGTGGCCGGAGTCGGCCGTGACGACGTGCCCGGTGCCACCGTCGAGCAGGTGCTGGCAGCCGCCGTTGATCGCTACGGAGCCGCCTTTGCCGAGCAGCTTCAGATGTGCCGGGTGTGGCTGAACGGCGAACCGGTTACCGGCCCCGAGCCGGTGTCCGACGGCGACGAGGTGGCCGTGCTCCCCCCCGTGTCGGGGGGATAGCCTGATTCGGCCATGCCAAGTTCCCACGTGCCGCGCCACGGCTGCGGGCCTCGGAGGGCCCGGCCATGACCCAGAGCGTGGCCATACTGTCGTTGCACACCTCGCCGCTGGCCCAGCCGGGGGTGGGCGACAGCGGGGGCATGAACGTGTACGTGCGGGAGATGGCCGCCGCCTTGGCCCACGGCGGCAGCGACGTTCGGGTGTACGTGCGTCGTGCGCACCCTGCCCTGGCCGACGAGGTGGACGTCGAGCCGGGGGTCACCGTGGTCCACGTCGACGCCGGTCCCCCCGCATTGGGCAAGGAGGAACTGGTCGGCGTGGTGGACCGGTTTGCCGACGGGGTGCTGGCCGACATGGGCCGCCACGGCCGCCCCGACGTGATCCACGCCAACTACTGGCTCTCGGGCGTGGCCGGCCACCGGGTGAAGCACGCGCTGGAGGTGCCGTTGGCGGTGACCTTCCACACGCTGGCCCGGGTGAAGGCGGCCACCGGCGACCCCGAGTCCGACCAGCGGGCCCTGGCCGAAACCGAGGTGATCGGCTGCGCCGACGCGGTGATCGCCTCCTGTGATCCGGAAGCCCAGCAGCTCCGCCGGTACTACGACGCCCCGCCGGAGCGGATCGAGCTGGCCCCTCCCGGAGTGGAGCATGCGCTGTTCTCCCCCGGCGACCGGGAGGGGGCCCGGGCGGCGCTGGGCCTGGGACCCGAGCCGGTGTTGTTGTTCGTGGGCCGCATCCAACCCCTCAAGCGCCCGGTGGTGGTGGTGGAGACCCTCGCCCGCCTGGCCCGGTCCGACGCCCGGCTGCTGGTGGTCGGCGGTCCCAGCGGTACCGAGGGCGACGCCGAGTACCGGCGCCTGACCGATCGCATCCGCACGCTCGGATTGGAAGATCGGGTGCGGTTGGCGCCGCCCCAGCCGCACCACTGGCTGTCCACCTACTACCGGGCCGCCGACGTGGTGTTGGTGCCCAGCCGCAGCGAGTCCTTCGGGCTGGTGGCCCTGGAAGCGGCCGCCAGCGGTACCCCGGTGGTGGCGGCTCCGGTGGGAGGGCTCCGGTCGGTGGTGGAACACGGCCGCACCGGCCTGCTGGTGGACGACGCCACCCCGGATGCCTTCGCCGCCCAGGTGGCCACGTTGCTGGACAACCCGCTGATGGCCGCCGAGATGGCCATGGATGCCGCCACGCGGGCTCGATCGTTCTCCTGGACCGCCATGGCCCGCTCGTTGCGAGCCATCTACCGCAAGATCCAGTCCCGAGTGCCCGTCTATTGCTCATGACCCATCCCGGCACCGGGGACCAGGCCCCCCGATGACCGAAGGCGCGGGCCGGGCGGGCGACGACCGACCCCTGGCCGCCGACGAGTTGGCCGCCTTGGCGTCCGACATCGACGCCTGGCTGGACGATCAGCTCGCCACCAACCCGACGGTGTTGACCGTGGACCGGGGTGAGCCCGCCGAGCGACGCTGGTACGTGCGGATGGTGGGGGAGGAGAAGGCGGTGTCCACCGTGTGGTTCACGCTGGGCCAGCGCCTGCTCCACTGCGAGTGCTACTTCATGCCCGCCCCCGAGGAGAACGACGCCAGGCTCTACGAGTACCTGCTGCGCCGCAACCGGGAGATGGCCGGGTTGCGATTTGCCATCGGCGTGGAGGATGCCGTGTTCCTGGTGGCCGAAGTGCCGGGGCGGACGCTGACCGAGACCGACATCGACCGGCTCCTGGGATCGTTCTACGCCGCCGCCGAGCGATGGTTCCGCCCCTGCATGCGCATCGGGTTCGCCACCCGGTTCCGGGGGTAATTCCCATCTTGGCCCTTTTCAGTAATTTGAGTTGCTTTCCATTCCTTCCCGTTGGTAGACCTTGGTAGTGATCCTCCTGGCCGGTGGGAAAGATCGGGGAAGTCGCCCCACCGGCCAGAGGATTTGCCCGATTCGGTGACGCCCGGCCTGCTATAGCAGGGGGGTGGCGCATCGACTGCAACTCATCGGTGGGGGCCGCATGGGCGAGGCCCTGCTCGGCGGTCTGCTGGCCGGCGGCTGGGCCCGACCCGGCGACCTGGCGGTGGTGGAGAAGATCCCCGACCGCCGAGCCGAGTTGGCCGACCACTTCGCGGAGGTGACGGTGACCGACACCCCACTGGAGGGGGTCGACGCCGTGTTGGCCGTGAAACCCGATGTGGCCGCCGAGGCGGCCGCCCTGTTGCGGGAGGCGGGGGTCGGCCGGGTGCTCAGCATCGCCGCCGGGGTCACCACCGCGAGGCTCCAAGCGGCCTTGGACGAGGGCGCCCGGGTGGTTCGGGCCATGCCCAACACGCCCGCGTTGGTGGGGGCGGGCGCGGCGGCCATCGCCGCCGGTCGCCACGCCGACGACGACGATCTGGCGTGGGCCACCGGCATCCTGGAAGCAGTGGGCACGGTGGTGGCGTGCGACGAATCGCTGCTGGACGCCGTGACCGGGCTCTCCGGCTCGGGGCCGGCCTACGTGTTCTGGCTGGCCGAGGCCCTGATGGCCGCCGGGGTGGAGGTGGGGCTGACCCCGGCCATGGCCGACGCCCTGACCCGCCAAACCCTGTTGGGCGCGGCCCGCCTGTTGGTGGAATCGGGCGAATCCCCCGCCGATCTGCGGGCCGCGGTCACCTCGCCGGGGGGGACGACCGCCCGGGGGATCGCCGAACTGGAATCGCGTGGCACGGCGGCGGCTGTCGTGGCCGCCGTGGTGGCGGCCACCGAGCGCAGCCGGGAGTTGGGCGGCTCCTGACCCCGGCGGTGGCCCGGCTGCCGGGGCCGCGGGCACCGTGGCCCGCCGGGGACCGGGGGGAGCGGGCTGGCACGACGGTGGGGGTATTGCCTAGAGTGAGCGGCGCACCGCGGAGTGAGGGGTGAGATGGCATGGTAAAGCCAGAAGGGCGGGAAAGACTCATGACCGTGGCCGAAGTGGCTGCGCTCATGAGGGTCTCAACGATGACGGTCTATCGCCTCATCAAGGCGCGAGATCTACCGGCAGTGCGCATCGGGAAGTCCTACCGATTGCGTGAGGGAGACATCGACACCTACTTGGCCAGTCGATACACCCAGGCGGGCTGAACCGGCGCCGTCGGCGCCCCACCCCGCTGGGCCACACAGAGATGCGGCCCCGCGGCGTGTTGGCGCAAACGGGCAGGGCCATGGTGGGATGGACCTGGTGAGCCTGCGTTACGACACGGTTTCGTTCCTCTCCGACTACGGATTGGGGGACGAGTTCGTGGGGGTGGTGAAGTCGGTCATCCGCTCCATCGCCCCCGAGGTGACCGTGGTGGACATCACCCACGACATTGCTCCCCACGACGTGCGCGCCGGGGGCTTGGCGTTGGCCCGCAGCGCCCAGTATCTGGTGCCCGGCGTGGTGCTGGCCGTGGTCGATCCCGGCGTGGGCGGTAATCGCCGGGCAGTGGCGGTGGAAGTGGGCGACGGCGCCTCGGTGCTGGTCGGCCCCGACAACGGCCTGCTGGCCCCGGCGGTGGCCATGGTGGGCGGGGCCACCCGGGCCGTTGAACTCACGGCCGATCACCTGCACGTGGCGTCGCCGGGCCCCACGTTTGCGGGCCGGGACGTGTTCGCCCCGGTTGCCGCCCATCTGTGCGCGGGCACCCGACTCGACGAGGTGGGCACCGACATCCCGGTCCACAGCCTCACTCCCGGCGTGGTCCCGGTCAGCCGGACCGAGGGTGAGCGGATCCACGCCGAGGTGCTGTGGATCGACCGGTTCGGGAACCTGCAGGTGAACCTGGACCCGGCCGAGATCGAGTCGCTGGGCGACGGCGTGCGGCTCACCGTGGGCGACGTCGGTCGCAACGTGCGTCGGGTGAGCACCTACGGCGATCTGGAGCGGGGGGAAATGGGGGTGCTGGTAGACTCCTACGGCTTGGTGGCCGTCAGCGTCAACCGAGGGTCGGCGGCTCTGGAGTTGAGCGGTGTCGAGGGAGACGCCGTCACCTTTGAGCCCGCCGATTCGGCGCCGGCCACTCCCTTCCATACTCCCGTGCAATTGCAGCCCAGACGATCGGATGAACGGGCATGAGACCAGGAACCACCATCGCCATCGCCATCTTGTTGTCGGCCATCCTCATCGCCGCCGTCATCCAGTTGTTCGTGCTGGCCCGATAGCGGGCCCGGCCCCTCGATTGCGCCATGCCCCTCGATGAGGTCCTCTATCCGGTGAACCTGCGGGTGGGTGGCCGCCGCTGCCTGGTGGTGGGTGGGGGACGGGTGGCGCTGGCCAAAGTCGACGGGCTGACCGAGGCCGGAGCGGTGGTGGAGGTGATCGCCCCGGACGTGGTGGCCGAACTGGACGCCCGCCCCGACATCACCGTGCATCGCCGCCGGTATCGCACCGGGGACGCCGGGAACTACTGGCTGGTGGTGGCGGCCACCGGTTGCCCGGAGGTCAACGGCGAGGTCTACCGCGACGGCGAGGCCGCCGGGGTGTGGGTCAACAGCGCCGACGACCCGGAGCGTTGCGCGTTCACCCTTCCCAGCCGGATGCGCCGAGGGCCGCTGATGGTGACCTGCTCCACCGGGGGGCACAGTCCGGCTCTGTCCCGATGGCTCCGTCGTCGCCTGGAACACGACATCGGACCGGAGTACGAAACGCTGTTGGGCCTGCTCAGCGAGGCCCGGGAACGGTTTCGCCAAGCAGGCATCTCCACCGAAGACCTGGCTTGGCAAGAAGCCCTGGATTCAGGAATGCTGGAGATGGTTCGCTCCGGTGACATCGCAGCGGCCGAAGCCATGGTCGACCGCTTGGTCGAACGCCCCTGAGGTAGGAATTCTCTGGCGAAGTCGTGTCAGTTCTTGCGATAGGCCTCAATCACCGAACGGCACCGCTCGGGCTCCTGGAGCGGATGACCATTGACGACACCCGGCTGCCCAAGGCGTTGGCCGATCTGATCGGTCGCGAGCACCTGTCCGAGGCGGTGGTGCTGTCCACCTGCAACCGCATCGAGGTCTACGTCTTCGCCGAGACCTTCCACGGGGCCTTCCAGAACGTGCGGGACTTCTTGTCGGAAGCCTCCCATGTGCCCCCCGAACAGTTCAGCGACCCGCTGTACGCCCACTACGACGCCGACGCGGCCTCGCACCTGTTCTCGGTGGCCTGCGGCATGGACTCGGCGGTGCTCGGCGAGCACGAGATTCAGGGGCAGGTCAAGGCGGCGTGGGAGCGCGCCCGGCTGGAGGGCACCTGCGGGACCGCGCTCAACGCCCTGTTCCGCCGGGCGGTGGAGGTGGGCAAGCGAGCCCGCTCCGAGACGGAGATCTCCCACCACATCACCTCCATTTCCCACGCTGCGGTGGCCTTGGCCGCCGAGCGGACGGGTGGTTTGGCCGGCCGGCGCCTGATGGTGCTCGGTGCGGGCGACGTGGGGGAGGGCATGGCCACCGGCCTGGCCAAGAGCGGTGCTGCTGAGGTGGTGGTGGCCAACCGCACCCCGGCCCGGGCCACGGAGTTGGCCCGTCGCATCGGCGGGCGAGCGGTGCCCTTGGGCGAGCTGGCCGGCGAGCTCTCGAGGGTGGATGTGCTGTTGACCTCCACCGGGGCGTCGTCGCTGTTGCTGGAGCACGGTGACGTGGCCGAGATCATGGAACGGCGGGACCACCGACCGTTGCTGATCGTGGACGTGGCCGTACCCCGCGACGTCGACCCGACGGCCGGGGAGTTGGCCGGGGTGACCCTTTTGGACATGGACGACATACGGGCGTTCGCCGACGCAGGATTGCGCGAGCGGCGGGCCGAAGTCGACCGGGTGCGGGGCATCATCGACCACGAGCTGGGCCGCTACCGGGACGACACCTCGGCCCGGGAGGCCGCCCCGTTGATCACCGCCCTGCGGACCCGGGCGGAGGTACTTCGCCAGGAAGAGTTGGTACGCCACACCGCCGGGCTGTCCCCGGCCGAACGGGCCGCGGTGGAAGCGGCCACCTGGGGATTGGTGGGCAAGCTGCTGCACGAACCCACGGTGAGGCTGAAGGACGCCGCCGGTTCGCCGCGGGGCGACCGTCTGGCCGAGGCACTGCGGGATCTGTTCGACCTCTAGGGGAGTTCTCGTTCCATGCTGCGGGCCGCCACTCGGGGCAGCGCCTTGGCCCGCTGGCAGACCGACCACGTGGCCGAACTGCTGGGGGCCGCGGTGGCGGTGACCCCGGTCCTGGTCACCACGACGGGCGACCGGCAGGCGGACGAACCCATATCGGCCATCGGCGGCAAGGGGGTGTTCGTCAAGGAGGTGCAGGCCGCCGTGCTGGAGGGGCGGGCCGACATCGCCGTCCACTCGGCCAAGGACCTGCCCGCGGTCACTCCCGATGGCCTGGTGTTGGCCGCGGTGCCCGTCCGGGCTGATCCCCGGGACGTGCTGGTGGGTGGTCGTCTGGCCGATCTGGGCGAGGGCGCGGTGGTGGCCACCGGTTCGGCCCGCCGTCGAATCCAGTTGCGGGCGCTTCGCCCCGATCTCGCCTTTGCCGAGTTGCGGGGCAACATCGGCACCCGTTTGGCCAAGGCGGCCTCTTACGACGCGGTGGTCATGGCCAAGGCGGCCTTGGACCGACTGGGTGAGCGTCCGCCGGTGGTGGATGTGTTGGACTGCGAGGTGATGGTGCCCCAAGTGGGCCAGGGGGCCCTGGCCGTGGAATGCCGCCGGGACGACGACCGGGCGCGCTCCCTTTTGGCCGCCATCGAGGAACCGACCACCCGCCGGGCGGTGGACGCCGAGCGATCGTTCCTGGCCACCCTGGGCGGCGACTGCCTGTTGCCCGCCGGAGCCCATGCAACGGTGGAGGGCACCACGGTGACCATGCGGGCCGTGCTGGCCGACCACCCCGACGGACGGTGCCGCACCGCAGAGGGCGTCGGCGAGGACGGGGTGGCCCTGGGCCGGGGTTTGGCCGAACGGCTCTTGGCCGAGGTTTCCCGATGACGGTCTATCTGGTGGGGGCGGGGGCCTTGCCCGCTCTGCGGTTCCGGGGCGGTTCCCGATGACGGTGTATCTGGTGGGGGCGGGGCCGGGCGATCCCGGGCTGTTGACCCTGCGGGGTGCCGAGGTGTTGGGCCGGGCCGAGGTGGTGGTGTACGACCGGCTGTCGGCCCCCTCGCTGTTGGAGTTGGCCCCCGCCGGCGCCGAGCGCATCTCGGTGGGCAAGCAGCCCGGCGGGCCCCGCACCGCCCAGGAAGACGTGAACGCCCTGTTGGTGGAGCGGGGTCGGGCGGGCCACGAGGTGGTGCGCCTCAAGGGGGGTGACCCCTTCGTGTTCGCCCGGGGCGGGGAGGAGGCCGGGGCGCTGGCTGCCGCCGGGGTTCCCTTCGAGATCGTGCCCGGCATCTCCGCCGCGGTGGCCGTGCCCGCCTACGCGGGCATTCCCGTGACCATGCGGTATTCCTCCACCTCGTTCACCGTGGTCACCGGCCACGAGGACGTGGCCAAAGGGGAGGGTTCGGTGAACTGGGAGGCGGTGGCCGCCCTGGGGGGCACGGTGGTGGTGCTCATGGGTGCGGCCCGCTGGCGCGCCATCAGCACCCGATTGATGGCCGCGGGCCTGCCCGCCGACACCCCGGCGGCCGCCGTGCGGTGGGGCACCCGACCCGCCCAGCGGACGCTGCGAGCCACCCTGGGCACCCTGGCCGAGTTGGACCCCCAGCCCCCGGTCACCATCGTGATCGGCGAGGTGGCCGCCGCCGATCTGGGCTGGTTCGAGACGCGCCCCCTGTTCGGCCGGAAGATCGTCGTCACCCGGGCCCAACCCCAGGCCTCCGCTCTGGCCGATGCCCTGCGCCGTCGGGGGGCCGAGGCGCGGGTGCTCCCGGTGATCGCTTTTCGGGATCCCACCGACGCCGCGCCGCTGGTCCGGGCCGCCGAGCAGTTGGGGAGCTACGACTGGGTGGTGTTCACCTCACCCACCGGCGTGGCCCGGTTCTTCGAGCAGCTTCGCGACGCCCGCAGCCTGGGGGGTGTGCAGGTGGCCGCCATCGGGCCGGGCACGGCGGCGGCGTTGGCCGAACGCAACGTGGTCGCCGATCTGGTGCCCGAGCGGTTCGTGGCCGAGTCCCTGCTGGCGGCCATGCCGCCGGGGCCGGGGCGGGTGCTCATCCCCCGGGCCGAGACCGCTCGGGATGTGCTGCCCGACGGCCTGGCGGCGGCGGGCTGGCACGTGGACGTGGTGGCCGCCTACCGCACGGTGGCCCCCCCTCCCGATCCCGAAGCCGAGTCTCGGCTGGCCGAAGCCGGGGTGGTGACCTTCACGTCGTCGTCCACGGTGGACAACTTCGTCGCCGCCCACGGGGTGGCCGCTGTGCCCCAGGTGGTGGCCAGCATCGGACCGATCACCTCGGCCACCGCCCGCAAGCACGGCCTGACGGTGACGGTGGAGGCCGAAGAGCACACCATCGAGGGCTTGGTCGCCGCCCTGGAGCACCACTTCGCCCGCTGACGCTTGGGCCCCGCCGGGGCGCCACCGCAAGTGTTCGCTGATTGGCCCGCGGGATGCACCCCCTAGAGTCGCAGCCATGGCCACCAACCGGGAGTTGTTCGAGCGGGCACAGCGGGTGATCCCCGGCGGGGTCAACTCGCCGGTTCGGTCCTTCCGGTCGGTGGGAGGAACCCCTTACTTCGTGGCCCGGGCCCACGGTGCGATGGTGTGGGACGTGGAGGGCCGCAGCTACATCGACTACGTACAGAGTTACGGGCCGGGCATCTTGGGACACGCCCACCCGGCGGTCACCCGAGCGGTGGTCGACGCCGCCGCCCACGGCACCAGCTACGGCGCGCCCACCGAGCGCGAGGTGATCCTGGCCGAGACGCTCTGCGAACGGGTGCCCGCCATGGATTGGGCCCGGCTCACCTCCAGCGGCACCGAGGCGGCCATGGCCGCGGTGCGGTTGGCCCGGGGGGCCACCGGCCGCCACAAGATCATCAAGTTCGCGGGCTGCTACCACGGCCACAGCGACGCCCTGTTGGCCGCCGGGGGCAGCGGCGTGGCCAACCAGGGGCTGGCCGACTCCGCCGGGGTGACGCCGGGCGCGGTGGCCGACACCGTGGTGGCCCCCTACAACCGGATCCCGGAGGTGGACGAGGAGGTGGCCGCGGTGGTGGTGGAACCGGTGGCGGCCAACATGGGGGTGGTGGCCCCGGCCCCCGGCTTTCTGGAGGGACTGCGGGCGGCGTGTGATCGGGTGGGGGCGCTCTTGTTGTTCGACGAGGTGATCACCGGTTTTCGCCTGGCCCCCGGCGGGGCCACCGAGTGGTTCGGGGTGACCCCCGATCTGTGGTGCTTCGGCAAAGTGGTGGGCGGGGGACTGCCCATCGGGGTGTTCGGCGGTCGGGCGGCCACGATGGATCACCTGGCCCCGTTGGGCGGTGTGTACCAGGCCGGAACCCTGTCGGGGAACCCCCTGGCCACCGCCGCCGGTCTCGCCACCCTGCAACAACTCACCCCCGACGCCTACCGCACCCTGACCGACACCGCCACCCGACTGGCCGATGGCCTGGAGGCCGCGGCCGGGGCCGCCGGGGTGCCGTTTTGTGCCCCCCGGGTGGGCCCCATCGTGGGCGTGTTCTTCTGCGCCGAACCGCCCACCGACTTCGACCAGGCCAAGGCGGCCGCCGACAACGGCGTATACCCCCGGGTGTTTCACAAGCTGCTGGAGGCGGGGGTGGCGTGGGCGCCCGGCCCCTACGAGGCCCTGTTCCCCAGCCTGGCCCACACCCCCGAGCACATCGACACCACCGTGGAGGCCTTTGCCGCCGCCCTGGCGGAGTAGCCGGGAGCGGCGTCCTCAGCCTGCTCAGGCCGGGGCCAGAGCGGCGGCTTTGGCGGCGGCCTTGTAGATGTACTCGGCGGCGCCGGGGTGGTCGGGGTCCATGAGGTTGGCCATGATGCGCAGGGCCCAATCCATGGCCGGACGGGACTGCATGCCGATCCGGGTGAGTTCCCGCAGAAGCGCCGGATTGCCGATCAGCCGGGCGAACAACCGGGCCACCCGGAAATAGTCGCCGTAGTGCTCGTCCAGCAACGAGGTGTAGCGCCAGATGACCTCGCCGCGACCGGTGGCGATCGCTTCGGCGATCAAATCGGCGGCCATCTTGCCGGTTTCGTAGGCGTAGTCGATGCCCTCGCCGTTGAACGGGTTGACCGACCCGGCGGCGTCGCCCACCACCAGATGGTTGGGCCCCACCTTGGGGTGTACCGACCCGGCCATGGGCAGTCGACCGCCCACCGGGTCCATCAACGGTCGGTCGGGGTCGATCTCCCAGTAGTCGGGCAGGGTGGCCGCGAACTCCTGCATGAGGTACGACGTGTTGACCGAGGTGTAGTCGCGAAACGTGGACAGCAGTCCGACCCCCACGTTCACGGTGCCGTCCCCCAACGGGAAGATCCAGCCGTAGCCGGGCAGCGAGTTGCCGTTGCGGTCCCGCACGTCCAGCGCGCTCTCGATCCACGGGGTGTCGTGCAGCGGGCTCTCGAAGTAGGTGCGGATGGCCATGCCCTGGGGATAGGACCGGTCACGGGCGGTTCCCAGGGCTCGGCCGAACCGGGAGTTGGCCCCGTCGGCCACCGCCACGTAGCGGGCCCGGATCGGGCGGGAGCGGCCGTCGGCCTTGTCCACCACTTCGGCCCCGTTGAGCAATCCGTTGACCAGGATGGGTCGGGTGGCCTCGGTGCCCAACAGGATCTCCGCCCCGGCGGCCGCCGCGTGGTCGGCCACCAACTGGTCGAGTTCCCGCCGTCGCACCACGTAGCCGTAGTCGGGAAACTCCGGATGCCGGGGCCACGCCAGTTCCATGGTGCGGTTGTGGGCAACCGCCCGCAGGCCCCCGTAGCGGTGGTAGCGGGTCAGCTCATCCCCCAAGCCCATGTCGTCCAGGGCCTTGACCGCCCGGGGCGTCAGCCCGTCGCCGCAGGTCTTGTCGCGGGGGAACTGCTTGCGCTCCACCACCACCACGTCCAAGCCGTGACGGGCAGCCCAGTAGGCGGTCGCTGATCCGGCCGGACCGCCGCCCACCACCAAGAGGTCGCGGCGAGGGATGGTCAGGTCTATTCGCTTCCTGCGGCGGCGACCAGGCCCCGCAGCGTGCTGGGGAAGACCAGACCGGTCTCGAACTCCGCGGGCACCACTTCCTCGGCCTCGAACAGCTCCTCGAGGTCGTGGAGATCGGCCTCCGACGCCCCGCCGAGGTTGACCCGCTCGAAGTAGGTGACGGCCAGAATCTCCCGGGCGCTCAAGTCGGCACCGAAGGCGGGCATGCCCGCAGCGGAGCCCAACGACACGCTGTCGTTGTCGCCGTAGAGGGTGCCCGGCTCGGCGGGAGAGCCGTTGATGATCCAGATCACGTGGTCTTCCCAGTCGTTGAAGGTCTCCATCACCTGGCCGTCGCTGAGGCCCGGGCCGACCCCGCCGCCGCCCTCGGCCCCGTGACAGCCGGCACAGCCGCCGTCGCCCTCGTAGATCTCCCGGCCCAGGGCGATGATCTCACTGTCGCGTTCGGGTGCCTCCAGCGTGCCCGCGAAGATGATGGCCCAGAACGGCAGGAAGATCAGCACGGGCACGGCCCAGATCGGGATCTTCTTGCGGGTCAGCGCCGCCTGCACCCACGGCTTGATCGGCTCCGGCTGGGGCTCGGGTTCCGGCTCCAACTCGGGAAGTTCGGGCAACGAGGGGGCCGCGGTGGCCGCCGGTGCGGCCGTTTGCGCCACCGCCGGGGCCGCCGACGTCTGGGACGGGGGAACCTCGGCCGCCGGTTCCTCGCCGGTGGCTGCGCCGAGAGCCTGGCGACGATCCCGTGATCGTTGCAGCAGATGCTCAGGTACTTCGGTCAACGCTCCTCCGGTGTCGATCCCCGCCGGTGCGGCCCGGCCGGCCACCGCCACAATAGGCCCGCCACGAGCCCGCGGCCCAACCGTTCCGGCCGGCCGGCGGAGCGCCCGGTGAAGCACGAGGAGCGGGCGGCTTGATGTGTAGGAACGCGGGGTGGGGCTACTACTATCGGTCGCGTCAGCACCCACGAAGGGAGGAACGTGGCCGCTCAGAGGCCCATAGACATCGCCGTCACCCGGTTCTACAAGGCCCTCGGAGCGACCTTCGTCCTCTACCTGGCACTGTGGGCGTTCATTGCCGTCCATCAGTACGACGAGGGCTTGGGGGTGCCGTACTTCAACGTGGCTCTGACCGCCTCGTTGGTGGTGAGCGTGTTGGGCATCGTGGCCTTCCTGGAGTACGCCCGTCGTCGGCCCGTGGGCACCTACCACACCTGGGGCGAGGCCATGTTCGCCGCCGCGCTGGTGTTCGCCCTGCTGTTCTGGATCTACGGGGTGGTGCCCCACCAGTGGCTGGTGTACGCCGACAGCGAACTCGGTTGGCGCAAGGATCGCCTGGTCGAGGGCTACTACGTGGGCAACCAGGGCATCATCGCCTGGGCCCTGCCCTTCGACCTTCCCTACCTGGTGCTGCGGGACGTGGTGGCGGTGCTGATCTACGCATTGGGCCTGGCCGGGAACGTGGCCGGCTGGATGGTGTGGCAGAACCGGGGCAAGACCGCACCGGTCGAGGTGGAGAAGTCCGAGTACGGGCGACCGATCGTCAGAGAGGGGGCGACCGTCTGATGGCCAGCGCCGATGCCAATCCTCCCATGCCCGAGTTCCGGGACGACTACGTGCTGGTGGAGGTGGACAACGACTACCTCCAGAGCAAAGTCAAGCCCAAGCAGTTCATCCACATCGATCAGTCCGAGTGCATCATGTGCGAGGGCTGTGTGGACATCTGCCCCTGGAAGTGCATCCACATGGTGGCCCCCGAAGCGGTGGACTTGGCGGTGGGCACCGATCAGCCCGGCGTCGACCCCAGCGACCACGTGATCTTCACCATCGACGAGGATGCGTGTACCCGCTGTGCCCTGTGCGTGGACCGTTGTCCCACCGGGGTCATCACCCTGGGGCGGTTGGGTGATCCGGGGGGCGACGGCGACCCGCATCAGAGAATGCCCAGCTACGGCTATGGCTACGGCATGCGGTTGAGCTAGCACCAAGACCCGGAACGGACACGAGGACACAGGGAGAACAGTGGCAAAGCAGCCCAGACCACCGGCCAGCGAGCGGGCCAAGCAGGCCGCCGGTACCATGATGAGCGACCTGCAGGGCTCGCAGGCCTGGTCGTCCATCTTCCGCCCCGGCTCCATTTTCCGCAAGGGCTACAGCGACAGCCCCCGGAACCGCAGCTACGTGATCATGAACAGCGTGCTGTACCACCTGCACCCGGTGAAGGTGAAGCGCCACGCGGTGAAGGTCAGCTACACCCTGTGCCTGGGCGGGCTCAGCTTCTTCCTGTTCATCCTGCTCACGGTGACCGGCATCTTCTTGATGTTCTTCTACCGGCCCACCGCCGCCCAGGCCTGGGACGACATCTACGTGCTGCAGACGTCGGTGACCTTCGGGCTGCTGGTGCGCAACATGCACCGATGGGCCGCCCACCTCATGGTCATCACCGTGTTCTTGCACATGGCCCGGGTCTTCTACCACGGGGCCTACAAGCCTCCCCGAGAATTCAACTGGGTGGTCGGCGTGATCCTGTTGACCCTCACCCTGTTGCTGTCGTTCACCGGCTACTTGCTGCCCTGGGACCAGTTGGCCCTGTGGGCGGTCACGGTGGGCACCAACATGATGGGCTTCACCCCGGTCTTCGGCGACCAAGTGCGCTTCGTGCTGCTCGGCGGGGTGGAGATCGGCACCGACACCCTGCTGCGATGGTACGTGCTGCACGTGTTGATGCTGCCCTTTGTGATCGTCATCTTCATGGCGATCCACTTCTGGCGAGTACGAAAGGACGGAGGTATTTCCGGGCCGCTGTAGGAGCAACCCTCCTGGCCCGATCCGAAAGCCCATGGCGGAAATCCCCGAACATCTCCTGAAGCGAGCCCAAGAAGCCCGCGAACGCGCCCAGGCCCAGGCGGGCGGCGGCGACGCCGCCGCGTCCGAGGCCGCCGGCCAAGCGGGCGACGCCACCCCGGCCGACGCGTCCGGGGGGCCCAAGATTCCCGACCACCTGCTGGACCGGTCCAAGTCGGCCCGTGAGCAGGCCGGCGCCGGTGAAGCCGCCCCCGCGGCGGCGGGAGCCGTGGCCACCGCCGTGGCGCCCGCCGGTCCGGCCCAACCCGAACCCACCGGTCCGGGCGGGAGCACGCAGCGGCTGCTCACCGTGGTCAAGTCGGGGTCCATTCAGGACGTGAAGGCCACCCCGGTGGACCGGGTCCACGTGTGGCCCCACCTGCTGGTGGGGGAGTTCGTGGCCGCCCTGATCTTCACCGCGTTCACCCTGATCTTCTCGATCTTCGTGAACGCCCCGCTGCTGGAGCTGGCCAACTTTAACGAAACACCCAACCCCTCCAAGGCGCCCTGGTACTTCCTCGGGCTCCAGGAACTGCTCACCATGTTCCACCCGATGGTGGCCGGGGTGACCATCCCCGGCATCGGCCTGTTCCTCCTGATCCTGGCCCCGTACATCGACCGCAACCCCAGCAAGAAACCGGAGGATCGCAAGTTCGCCATCTCGCTCATGACCATCCACCTGATGTTCTGGGCGATACTGGTGCTCATCGGCTCGTTCTTCCGGGGCCCCGGCTTCAACTTCGTCTTCCCCTGGGAAGTCGGACTGTTCTTCGATCTCTGAGGATTGACCATGGGTGTTGCACTTTCCATCGCCATTCCGATCATCGTGGTCGCCGCCGTGATCGTGTTGGTGGGCGCGGCTCGCCGCCGGGAGACGATGGCGGCCGAGGGTCGTCTGGGCCGGGAAACCCGACGACGGGACCGGGGCCGGGTGTCGGTGGAACAACACGCCGGAGCGGCCGATGCCCCCACCGGTCGGGAGGTGGAGCGGGCTGCGGTGCTGGCCCGCCAAAGCGCGGGCACCGATTTGGTGGAGGCCGCCGATGCCTCGGTGGAGGAGTGGACCCCGCCCGATCCCGAGGCCGTGGGCGTGAGCCGGCGGCAGTTCCTCAACCGCAGCACGGTGGCCATGATGGGCTTCGGCCTGAGCGGATTCGGAGCCGCCTGCGTGGCCTTCCTGTGGCCGCCGTTCGTCACCGGCTTCGGCGCCGACGTGAACGCGGGCCTGGTGGACGAGGTGAAGTCCAAGATCAAGGACGAGAACGGCTTCTTGTACCTGCCCGAGGGACGGGCCTGGGTGACCGAGTACCCGGCGGCGGCCCTGACCAAGGCCCAGGCCACCTACAGCGCCCCCGAACTGGCGGGCATGGAAGCCGGGCTGGTGGCCTTGTTCCAGAAGTGCCCGCACCTGGGATGCCGGGTGCCGTCGTGTCTGACCTCACAGTGGTTCGAGTGCCCCTGTCACGGGTCGCGCTACAACCAGGTCGGGGAGAAGCGGGGCGGACCGGCACCCCGGGGCATGGACCGTTTCGCCATGTCGGTGAACGCCAAGGGAGAGTTCATCATCCGCACCGGTACCGTCATCCAGGGACCGCCCATCGGCGTGAACTCCACCGGTCAGGAGCCTGAGGGCCCGAGCTGCCTCGGGGGGGCATCGCACTGATGACCCTGCTTGCCTCTTCGACCCAGCGCAATCTGGGCATGGCCATCGCGGTCGTGGCCATCGTGGGCTTCGCCGTCTACCTCATCTACAACGTGATGTGGGCGGGCCGCAAGGAACGGGGCTCCGAGCTGGAGCTGGCTCCCAACCGCAAGCCCTACCTGGACGACGAGCAGTTGGAGACCAAGAGGCTCGACCTGGCCTTGGTGAGCGGTCTGGTCACCTTGGTGATCATCGGTGTGGCCCTGCCCTTGTACTGGCTGGGTGAGCCCGGGCGCCAGCAGGGCTACGTGGACGACTCCCGGCGCCAGTTCACCAGCCGGGGAGGCGAGCAGTTCGAGGAGCGCTGCGCCAGTTGCCACGGCGGTGGTGGGCTGGGTGGCGCCACGGCCACTTCGGTGGTGGACGACGCGGGCAACTTCATCGCCGCCATCGAGTGGGAGGTGCCCGCCCTCACCACCACGCTGTACCGCTTTTCCGAGGAAGAGGTGCGCCACATTCTCAACTACGGCCGACCCCCCACCCCCATGGCGGCCTGGGGCGCGCCGGGCGGCGGCCCGCTGACCACCCAGCAGGTGGACGAGCTGATCCAGTACATCCAGAGCATCCAGCTCTCCCCCGAGGAGATGGAAGAAGAGGTGTGGGACGGCCTCATCACCCAGGTGCGCGACGACGTGTTGGCCGCCAATGTTGAGGTGGACGAACGCTTGAAATCGGCCCAAGCCGCGGTGGCCGCCGCCGGGGCCGACGAGGCCGCCGCCGAAGCCGCGGCTCGTCAGGTGGCCGCCACCGAGCAGGAGATCCGCGAGATCAGCGAGCAGTACCTGCGGAACCTGAACTCGCCCGATCGGGGTGAGTTGCTGTTCAACAACGGGGTCTACGGCTGCGCCCGCTGCCACTCCCCCCGGGATTCGTGGCGGTTCACCGGTCCCGAGGTGGAGCCCGGCGAGGGCCCGGTGGTGCTGGCCCGGGGTTCTGAGGAGGAGGCCGAGGTGGTGGCCGCCCTGGGTGGTTTGATTCCCGCTCCCGTTTCCGGTGGCGGGGCCTTCGGGCCCAACCTCACCAATGGGGCCACCCTGCGGCAGTTCGACACCGCCGAGGGTCACGCGGCGTTCATCACCGTCGGCTCCGTGGAGGGCGTGGGCTTCGGCAACTTCGGCCAGGGTGACGGTGGCGGCCAGATGCCGGCGTTCGGCGCGTGCGTGGGTGATCGGGACTCGGGAGAACGCAGCCCGATCTACGGCTTCTGCACGATGGAGGACGGCACCCCCCGGCCGGGCACGCTGACCAACGAGCAGATTTTCGACATCGTGGCCTACGAGCGGGGATTGTGAGCATGGGCTCGATACTGTCCGCCGGAGCCGGTTTGGCCGCCATCTCCTTCGACAATGAGGTCCGGGGCCTCTTGGTGGTGTTGCTGGGGTGTGCCGTGTTGATGGGGTCGGTGTGGCTCATCGTGTCCACCAACACCGGCTTCCGATTGGGCTCCCTCATCGCCATCTCGGCCATTTTCGGTTGGACGGCCATCATGGCGTTCTTCTGGGCCCTGTACGGCATCGGGCTGCAGGGAGCCCGACCCGTGTGGGAGGTGCAGGCCATCCACATCGGCAACCCCTCGGTGTCGGCCAACGAGGCCAACCCGCCCCCCGCCATTCTTGACGACCTCCCCAACCCGGTGACCTGCTCCACCTTGGGGCAACCCGACTGCCTCCCCAAGGCCATCGAGATCGTTCGCACCCTGGGCGACGGCGTCCTGCAGGCTGAGCTGGACACCATCGACGCCGAGGCCATCGAGGCCGAGGTGAACGCCTTTCACAGCGCCCTGACCGACGGCGACCCCCGCAAGCTCACCGGGGACGGGTTGGAGGCCGAGGTGCAGCGCCTGGTGGACGAGCAGCGCATCCGCAACGAAGACCTCACCCTGAGCGAGCTGGAGGGTGTGGCCCCCGAACTCATTGACGACGCCCAGCGTCGGGGCTGGCTGGTCCTGGGCGATTGGAAGTTGGAGTCCACCCAGGCCGCCGGGGAGGCGATCACCGCGGCCGGCGACTACCTGGCCCAGGCCGACCTGGGCTTCGGCGAGACCGACGAGCAGAGCAATTCCTTCGTGGTGTTGGATGCCTTCCAGCAGGGGGGCAAACCGGAGCGGCTCAACAACGGGGTGTGGGAACGGGTCAGCAACAAGGTGGTGACCAGCGCCATGCCCCGCCACCCCACCAACTACACCGTGGTCCAGGTCCAGCGGTCGATCTACAAGGAGCCGGTGGCCGGACAAGCGCCCCCGCCCGAGGAAGTGGACCCCGCCGAACCGGTGATGTCGGTGCTGTTGGAGCGCAATCTGGGTCGTTTCCGGCTGCCCGGTATCCTGGTGACCATAGGCTCCGGTCTGTTGTTCCTGGCGTCGTTGTTGATGCTCCACACCCGTGACCTGGAGGTTCGCCGTCGCCTGGAGGGCGAGGGCGCAGCCCCATGACCGCCACCGGGTAGGACGCCATGACCGGCCAGTACCTGCCGATCTTCGCCCTCGGGGTCTTGGCCGTGTTGTTTGCCGCTCTGAGCTTCGGTGCTTCGAGACTGCTCGCCCCCCGACGCCAGACCACGGCCAAACTGTCGCCCTACGAGTGCGGGGTGGAAGGGAGCACCGACGCCCCCGAGCGGTTCAGCGTCCGGTTCTTCCTCATCGCCATGATCTTCATCGTCTTCGACATCGAGATCATCTTCTTGTACCCCTGGGCGGTGTCGTTCCGGGAGTTGGGGCTGTTCGGCTTGGTGGCCATGGGCGTGTTCGCGGTGGCGGTGTTCGAGTCGTTCGTCTATCTCATCGGTAACGGTGCGCTCGACTGGGGTCCGTCCCGGCGCCGGTGGCGGCCCAGTGCTCAGGTGTCGGCCCGCCGCACCAGTGAGACCACCGTCCGGCGGGTGGGCCTGGACGGTCGAGGGACCCCGGAGGTGGCGGCATGAAGCTGCCGGTGCTGGGTGATTCCGAGGCCATCTTGGATCGGGGGCTGGAAGGGGTCGATCACAACTTCGTCACCGGCAAGCTCGAGGACCTGGTGAAATGGTCACGAGCCCGGAGCTGCTGGCCGGCCACCTTCGGGCTGGCCTGTTGTGCCATCGAGATGATGGCCACCGGCGGGGCCCACTACGACCTGGCCCGCTACGGGATGGAGGTTTTCCGGGCGTCCCCCCGCCAGGCCGACCTGATGATCGTGGCCGGACGGGTGTCCCAGAAGATGGCCCCCATCCTGCGCCGCATCTACGACCAGATGATGGAGCCCAAGTGGGTGATCTCCATGGGGGTGTGCGCCTCCAGCGGCGGCATGTTCAACAACTACGCCATCGTGCAGGGGGTGGACCAGATCGTGCCGGTGGACGTGTACGCCCCCGGTTGCCCCCCCGGCCCGGAAACCCTGATGCACGCCATTTTGACCCTGCACGACAACATCACCAGCGGGGAGATCACCCGCCGGCGGGATCAGTCCGGGGCCGGGGCCAACCTGGCCATCGACCAGCGCGACGGGCAGAGCGTTACCGGCGTGTCCGTTCGCGCATGAACGACGTGGCCGATTCCGAGGTGTCCGAGGGCCGGGAACCGGCCGACGCCGCGGCCGAGTCGGGCTCGGCGGATCACACAAGCGCCATCGAGGCCGTTGACCCGTCGGGTCAACCGGTGTGGTTCGTGCCCCGCGACCAGCTCTGCCCGACGGTGGCCGATCTGCGCGACCAGGGCTACGTGTCGGTGCTGGACGTGACCGCGGTGGACTACCTGGAACACCCCGGTCGCAACGATCTCCCGGCCGAGGTGGTCCCGGAGCGATTCGAGCTGGTGGTGACCCTGATCTCCCACTCGGCACCGGGGCGCATCCGGCTGCGAGTGCAGGTGCCCGCCGACGATCCCGAGGTGCCCACCCTGTTCGACCTGTTCCCCGGCACCGAGGCCCTGGAACGGGAGGTGGCCGACATGTACGGCTTGGTGTTCGTGGGCCACCCCGACCCCACCCGCATCCTCATGCCCCCCGACTGGGAAGGCCATCCGTTGCGGAAGGACTTCTCCGTGGGGCGCATCCCGGTGCAGTTCAAGGCCACCCGATGAGTGCCACCGAAGTGTTGGTGGAGGTGGAAGAGGCATCGGATCAGGCCGTTCGCCGCCGGGAGGACAGCGCGGTGCTGCGGATCGGCGAGGACGAGGGCGAGCGACTGGAAGCGGAAGCCGGTGCCGACGACACCCGGATGATTCTCAACATGGGTCCCCAGCACCCCAGCACCCACGGGGTGCTGCGGCTGATGCTGGAGATGGAAGGGGAGACCGTGCTGCGGTCCAAGCCGGTGGTGGGCTACCTCCACACCGGCATGGAGAAGACCGCCGAGACCCTCACCTACCTGCAGGGTCCCACCAACGTCACCCGCATGGATTACTCCTCCCCCTTGTTCAGCGAGCTGGCCTTCTCGCTGGCCACCGAAGCCCTGCTGGGGCTGGAGGTGCCGCCCCGAGCGGTGTGGATCAGGATGCTCATGTGCGAGCTGAACCGCATCAGCTCCCATCTGCTGTTCCAGGCCACCAACGGCATGGACATCGGGGCGGTGTCCATGATGATCTACGGCTGGCGGGAACGAGAAGAGGCCTTACGGCTGCTGGAGACGATCACCGGGCTGCGGATGAACCACAACTACATCCGCCCCGGCGGGGTGGCCGCCGATCTGCCCGACGGCTGGCGTGACGACGTGCTCAGCCTGATCGACGCCCTGCCCGCCCGGCTCAACGAGTTCGACACCCTGTTGACCGGCCAACCCATCTGCCGGGAGCGACTGCAGGGCGTGGGGGTCATCAACGCGGCGGAGTGCCTGGCCCTGGGGGTGACCGGTCCCATCCTGCGATCCACCGGCTACGCCTGGGATCTGCGCCGGGACATGCCCTATCTGGCCTACGACCAGGTGGACTTCGACGTGGTGGTGGGCACCTACGGGGATTGCTTCGACCGCTACGCCATCCGGTTGAACGAGATCCGGGAGTCCATTCGCATCCTGGGCCAGATCCTCGAGCAGATGCCCGCCGGCGACTATCGGGTGCAGGACAAGAAGGTGACCCCGCCGCCCCGAGCCCGCATCGACGAGTCGATGGAGGCGCTCATCCACCACTTCAAGATCTTCACCGAGGGCTTCAAGGTGCCCGCCGGCGAGGTGTACGTGGCCGTCGAGTCACCCCGGGGCGAGCTGGGGTGCTACATGGTGTCGGACGGCTCGGCGGTGCCCTACCGGATGCACATACGAGGCCCCAGCTTCGTGAACCTGCAAACGCTCCCCCACCTCATGCGCGGGGGCCTGGTGGCCGACGCGGTGGCCATCATCTCCTCGGTGGACCCCATCATGGGGGAGGTGGATCGCTAGCGATGGCCCGGCTCAACGCCGCCAACCTGGCGGTGGCCCAACAGATCATCGACCGGTACCCGGTGGCCCGATCGGCGCTCATCCCGCTGTTGCACCTGGCCCAGGAACAGGACGGCTACGTCACCGAGGAGGCCATGGCGCACATCGCCGAGTTGGTGGGGATCACCCCGGCCGAGGTGATGGGCACCTGCAGTTTCTACGAGATGCTCAAGCGGGAGCCGGTGGGCGACTACATGGTCAACATCTGCCACGGCATCTCCTGCCACCTGCTGGGGGCCTCCGAACTGATCCGCCACGCCGAGGCCACCCTGGGGGTGAAGCCGGGCGGGACCACCGACGACGGCAAGATCACCCTGGAAGCGGTGGAGTGCATCGCCGCCTGCACCGAGGCCCCGTGTCTGCAGGTGAACTACCGCTATCGCAACCGGGTCACCCCCGAGGACTTCGACCAGTTGGTCGGCGGGCTCCGGGCCGGGACCGCCGAGGTGGCCCCTCATGGTCGCCTGGCCAAGGTGCGCCAGCGGGTGGACGAACACCGGTGGGCCGGGGTGTCGCCCCCCGATGGGCAGGGCGAACCGGCCTGGATGGCCCGCAACCCCGCCGACGACGGGGCAGGATCGTGATCGCCGGACCACGAGCGAGACGGGGGCGTCGGGCCTGCCGACCGGGCCGAGGGGGGTGCCGGTGACCACCGCCACCTCCGAGACGCGGATCATCACCACCCGCTTCGACGTGGCCGACGGTCACACCCTGGCCGGCTACGAGCGCACCGGGGGCTACCAGGGGCTGCGGCGTGCGCTGGAGATGGCGCCCGCGGAGGTCCACGGGGAGGTGCGCACCGCCAGCCTGTTGGGCCGGGGCGGCGCCGGCTTCCCGGCGGGGGTCAAGTGGGGGTTCTGCCCTCCGGGCGTGTGGCCCCGCTATTTGGTGGTGAACGGCGACGAGTCCGAGCCCGGTACCTACAAGGACCGGCTGCTCATGGAGCGCGACCCCCACCAGCTCATCGAGGGCTGCCTGATCGCCTGTTACGCCCTCGGCTTGTCCCAGTGCTTCTTGTACGTGCGGGGCGAGATGGCCCACGCCCAGGAGCGGCTGGCTGCCGCCCTCAACGAGGCCTACGAGGCCGGCTACGTGGGCCGCAACGTGCTGGGCGCCGCAGACTTCTCGGTGGACATCACCCTGCACTGGGGGGCCGGGGCCTACATCGTGGGCGAGGAAACGGCCCTCATCGAGAGTCTGGAGGGCAACCGGGGGATGCCCCGGCTGAAGCCGCCCTACTTCCCGGCGTCCATCGGCCTGTACGGCAAGCCCACCATCGTGAACAATGTGGAGACCCTGGCCAACCTGCCGTGGATCGTGACCAACGGCGGGGCGGCGTTCGCGGCCATGGGGGCCGAGAGCTCGACCGGCACCCGGGTGTTCGCCGTGTCGGGGCACGTGGTTTCCCCCGGCGTGTTCGAGGTGCCCTTCGGCACCACCACTTTCCGGGACATCATCTTCGACGACCGCTACGCCGGTGGCCTGCACCAAGGCCGTACCCTCAAGACGTTCATACCGGGCGGGGCGTCGGCCCCCTGGTTCTTCGAGGAGCACCTCGACATTCCCCTGGAGAAGGCCACGGTGGACAAGGCCGGTTCCATGCTGGGCTCGGGGGCCATCGTGGTGATGGACGACACCACCGACGTGGTCAAGGCCTGTCACAACGTGGTGCGGTTCTTCGCCCGGGAGTCGTGCGGCAAGTGCACCCCGTGCCGGGAGGGCACCTCGTGGCTGGAAAAGATCCTCGGCCGCATCCTGGACGGCCACGGCCGGGCCCAAGACCTGGAACTGCTGCTCGACGTGTGCGACAACATCAGCCCCGGCATGAGCTGGCCCCCCCGTCAGACCACCATCTGCCCGTTGGGACCGTCGGCCGTTTCCCCCATCGCCTCGGCGTTGCACCGCTTCCGTGACGAGTTCGAGGCCTATCTCCCGGCCACCGCGGTGACCGTCTCCCCCCGATCGGGGGTGGCGTCGTGAGCCCGTCGGAGAGCCCGGTGAACATCACCGTCAACGGTCAACCGGTGCAGGCCGCCCCCGGCGAGTGGGTGATCGCCGCCGCCGAGCGGGCCGGGGTGTACATCCCCCACTTCTGCTACCACCCCCGCATGAACTCGGTGGGCATGTGTCGCATGTGCATCGTGGACATCGACACCGGGCGGGGCCCGGCCCTGCAACCCTCCTGCATGGTGGCGGTGAGCGAGGGCATGGTGGTGGACACCACCAGCGAGCAGACCCGCAAGGCCCAGGACGGGGTGTTGGAGTTTCTGCTGCTCAACCACCCGCTGGACTGCCCCGTGTGCGACAAGGGCGGCGAGTGCCCCCTCCAGGACCAAACCATGGCCTACGGACCGGGCGAGAGCCGCTTCGTGGAGGAGAAGCGCCACTTCGAGAAGCCCATCCCGGTGAACGACCTGGTGTACCTGGACCGGGAGCGCTGCATCCTGTGCGACCGCTGCACCCGGTTTGCCGACGAGGTGGCGGGCGATCCCCTCATCACCTTCCAAGACCGGGGCGACCAAACCCAGGTGAACACCTTCCCCGAGTTGCCCTTCTCCTCCTACTTCAGCGGCAACACGGTGCAGATCTGCCCGGTGGGTGCCCTGACCGCGGTGCCCTACCGGTTCAAGGCTCGTCCCTGGGACCTCACCGAGGTGACCTCCACCTTCCCCAACCCGATGGGGGACCGGGTGGTGGTGCAGGCCTCCCGGGACCAGGTGCTGCGCTACCAGGGTTGGGACAGCGACCCGGTCAACTGGGGGTGGCTGACCGACAAGGACCGCTTCTCCTTCGAGACCCTGACCGGCGACCTTCGGCTCGGCACCCCGTTGGTGCGGGGCACATCGCTGGGTCGGCCGGATCCCGAGGGCGACGAGTTGGTGGAAGCCTCGTGGCACCTGGCCCTGGACCGGGCGGCCGACGCCATCCGCGGGGCCATGAGCGGTTCGGGCCCCTCGTCGGTGGCCGTGCTGGGGGGTGCCCGCCTGACCAACGAGGACCAGTACGCCTGGGCCCGACTGGCCAAGGGGGTCGTCGGCACCGACAACGTGGACGCCCAACTCGACGACGGCCTTCCCCCGCACGTGGTGCTCGGCCTGGCCCGGGCCACCATCGATCGGGCCTGTACGCCCGGCGGCACCGTGATCCTGATGGCCCCCGACCCCAAGGAGGAGCAGGGCACCCTGTACCTGCGGCTGCGCCACGCGGTGGTCAACGACGGGGTACAGCTCATCGAGGTGACGCCCCGGGCTTCGGGCCTCAGTCATCTGGCCGCCCACCGGCTGCACCACCGACCGGGCGAGGCCGCCGCGGTGGCCGCCGCCCTGGTGGGGGGCGACCTGGACGCCGCTCCCGGCCGGGACATCGGCGGTGTGGCCGCCGACGACGTGGTGGCCGCCGCGGCCGCCCTGGCCGACCGCTCCGACCGGCCCATCACCGTGATTCTGGGCCGACCCTCGCTGGCCGAGGCCACCGGCCCCACCGTGGACGCGGTGGCCGAGTTGGCCCGATTCGCCAAGGTGCTGGCCGTGGGGGGACGACCGGGCCTGGCCTACCTGCCCACGCTGCACCGGGGAAACGTGTTCGGCGCCTTGGACATGGGCCTGGCCCCCGGCCTGTTGCCCGGTCGGGTCACCCTGGCCGACGGCGGTCCCGCGGTGGCCGAGCACTGGGGTGCGGTGCCCCCCGCCCCCGGCGCCGACGCCCGCGGCATTTTGCAGGCCGCCGCCGACGGCAACATCGAGGTGTTGATCCTCTTGGGGGCCGACCCGCTGGGCGACTTTCCCGACCGGCCACTGGCGGAGGCCGCCCTCGACCGGGTGGGCACGGTGGTGGCCACCGACCTGTTCCTCAACCCCTCGGCGGCCCGAGCCCACATCGTGTTCCCGGTGGCGGGCTTCACCGAACGCCGGGGCACCCACACCAATCTGGAGGGCCGGGTCACCTGTCAGCCCCAGATCGTCACCCCGCCGGGCACCGCCCGGCCCGACTGGGTCATCGCCGGGGAATTGGCCCGGCGGTTGGGATCCGACTTCGGCTTCGACACTCCCGAAGACGTGTGGTCCGAGATCGTCCGGGTGGCGCCGTCGCACCGCAACCTGACGGTGGACGACGTGGAGGCCGACGACGGCGCCGTGGTGTCCGACAGTTCGGTGGCCTTCTCCCCCCCGCCGGACGCCACCCCGGTACCGCCCATCGATTCCTACAGCCTGCGATTGGTGGCCGCCCGCCGCCTGTTCGACCGGGGCACGCTGGTCCAGCACGCCCCCTCTCTGGCCGTGCTGGCGCCCCGGGCGTCCATCGCGGTGAACCCCTACGACTTCCAGCGGGTCGGGGTGGAGCCCGGCACCGAGGTACAGGTGGTGTCGCCGGCGGGTGAGCTGACCCTGCCGGTGGTGCCCGACGCCGGGGTGCATCGGGGTACGGCGGCGGTGACCTACAACGCCCCCGACCGGGACGTGCGGGACGTCATCGTTGCCGACGGGGTGGTGACCGACGTGAGGATCCAAACCCGATGACGGCGGGTGGGATACTTCCCGGTCCGAGCGTGTTCGGCCTCGACCCGCTGTACATCGGCGGGGTGGGACTGGCCGAGGTGCTCATCACCCTGCTCAAGGTGGGGGTGGCCTTCGCCCTGCTGCTGGTGGCCGTCATGTTGATGATCTGGTTCGAGCGCAAGCTCATCAGCGACATGCAGAACCGCATCGGCCCCAACCTGGCCGGACCGTTCGGCATCTTCCAGACGTTGGCCGACGGGGTGAAGCTGTTCTTCAAGGAAGACCTGATCCCCACCCAGTCGGACCGGCTCATCTTCAAGCTGGCCCCCTACCTGTCGCTGGTGCCCGCCTTCCTGGTGTTCGCCGTGGTGCCCGTGGGGGGCGACTTCAGCGGCGGCAACGGCCAGGTCACCCTGTTCGGCCACGAGACCTTTCTGCAGGTGTCCGACCCGCCGGTGGGCATCCTGTTGGTGCTGGCCATGTCGTCGGTGGCCGTGTACGGGGTGATGTTGGCCGGCTGGTCGTCGGGATCCAAATATCCCCTGCTGGCCTCGGTGCGGGCCTCGGCCCAGATGATCTCCTACGAGGCGGCGCTGGGTTTGTCGCTGGTGGCCGTGCTGTTGAAGACGGGCAGCTTGTCCACCCACGAGATCGTGGCTACCCAATCGGTGTGGAACTGGAACCTGTGGGTGACCTGGGTGGTGCCCATGGTGGTCTTCCTGATTGCCGCCACCGCCGAGCTGAACCGGCCCCCCTTCGACCTGGTGGAGGCCGAGCAGGAGCTGGTGGGGGGCTTTCACACCGAGTACAGCTCCCTCCGGTTCGCCTTGTTCTTCCTGGCCGAGTTCATGAACACCATCACCATGTCGGCCATCGTGGTCACCCTCTTTCTGGGTGGCCCCAACGGCCCTGACTTCACCTCGGTGGGCTGGTTGTCGGGCGTGCTGTGGTTCTTCGCCAAGCTGATGCTGTTCCTGTTCGGCTACGTGTGGTTGCGGGCCACCCTGCCCCGTTTCCGCTACGACCAACTCATGGACCTGGGTTGGAAGCTGCTCATCCCCTTGTCGCTGGGATGGCTGCTGGTGTTGGCCTCCTACGACGTGGCCGGAGACCGGGGTTGGAACCGGGGCGTGACCGTCATCGTGGCGCTGGCCGTCATGGGGGTCATGGCCGCTCTGTTGGCCCTTGCCCTGCGGGGTGCCCAACAGCGGCGCGCTCTCGACCCCCAGGGAGGATTTTCCTGATGGGCTATCTCCGAGGCTTCGCCGTCACGCTGCGCAAGCTGTTGAAGGGCACCGAATCCGGCCGGGTGGTCACCACCCAGTATCCCGACGAGAAGCGCCCCAAGCCGGTGCGCTTCCACGGTCGCCATGTGTTGAACCGCTACGAGGACGGCATGGAGAAGTGCATCGGATGCGAGTTGTGCGCCGGGGTCTGTCCGGCCCGCTGCATCTACGTGCGGGGAGCCGACAACCCGCCCGACGATCCGGTGTCGCCCGGTGAGCGCTACGGCTACGTGTACGAGATCAACTACCTGCGGTGCATCCACTGTGACCTGTGCGTGGAGGCCTGCCCCACCGAGGCCATCACCGAGTCGAAGTTGTTCGAGTTCTCGTTCACCAATCGCCACGACGCCATCTACACCAAGGACGAGCTGGTGGTGGCCGACGACGGGCGTCCCCAGCAGCTTCCGTGGGAGGACTGGCACCCCGGTGACGACGAGCACACCTCGGCGTGGGTACGGGCCACCGCACCTTCGGGGCAGGCCGACTACGAGGGCCGGGTGGCCTGGTCGGCCGAGCTGGGCTACGGCATTCGGGCCCCCGAGCGGGGACAGTCGGACGACGAGCCGGCGGGCCCCGGCGACGGCCACGGTCAACCCGCCGTCGACGACCACGGGGGCCACGGCTGATGGAGACCGCCGTTTTCATCGTGTGCGCGGTCATCGTGTTGGCCGGGGCGCTGGGTGTGGTGCTGGCCCGCAACCCGGTACATGCCGCCTTGAGCCTGGTGGGGACCCTGTTCGGCATGGCCGTGCTGTTTCTCAACCTGGAGGCCCACTTCCTGGCCGCGGTGCAGGTCATCGTGTACGCCGGGGCGATCGTGGTGCTGTTCCTGTTTGTGATCATGCTGCTGGGGGTCGACCGCTTGGAGGACCTGTCGGTGGAGCCCATCACCGGGCAGCGGACCCTGGCCGCCCTGGTGGGCCTGGGCACCTTCGGATTGGCGGTGGCCTTTCTCACCGTCTCGGTCAGCGGGGCCACCGGCGACCAGAGCGTGCTGCAGTCCATCGGCGACAAGACGGCGGCGGGAGTGTCCAACCTGCGCCAGATCGCCGACGTGCTGTTCACCGACTACGTGTACGCCTTCGAGGCCACCGCCGCGCTGCTCACCATCTCGGTGGTGGGGGCGGTGGTGATGTCCCGTCGCATGGCCCGCAACGGCGAAGCCGGCGACCCGTCGGGGGATCGGTGATGGTCACCGCCTCGTGGTATCTGGTGCTGGCCGCCGGGTTGTTCACCATCGGTGCGGTGGGCCTGTTGGTGCGGCGCAACCCGCTGATCATGTTCATGTGCGTGGAGCTGATGCTCAACGCCGTCAACCTCACCTTCATCACCTTCGGGCGGGAACTGGACGACATCGGCGGGCAGGTGTCGGTGTTCTTCGTGCTGGTGGTGGCCGCCGCCGAGGTGGTGGTGGGCCTGGCCATCGTGGTGGCCATCAACCGCTACCGTCCCCGAGCCACCGCCGATGATCTCTCGGTGCTCAAGGGCTGATGCGGAGATGACGAGATGAGCGCGTCGCCGAAGAGCCGAGGGCAGAGCCGATGAGTGCCTTGGTCGATCTGGTCTGGCTGATCCCCGCCTTCCCCTTGGTCGGGGTGCTCAGCCTGATGGTGCTGGGTCGTCGCTTGGGCGAGCCTCGGGCGGGGTGGTTGGCCACCGCCATGATGGGCGGATCGTTCGCGGCCACCGTGCTGGTGTTCGTCGGGCTGTTGGGCCACGAGGGCGACGAGCGGCAAGCGGTGGTCACCCTGTTCGAGTGGGTGCCCGCGGGCAAGCTGGCGGTGGACGTGGGCTTTCTGGCCGATCCGCTGTCGATCACCATGGCCCTGTTCGTGACCGGGGTGGGCGCCCTCATCCACCTGTACTCCATCGGCTACATGCACGGCGACGAGGGCTTCTCCCGGTTCTTCGTCTACCTCAACCTGTTCGCCTTCTCCATGCTCATGCTGGTGCTGGGCGACAACCTGCTCCTCACCTTCCTGGGCTGGGAGGGCGTGGGGGCGTGCTCCTACCTGCTGATCTCCTTCTGGTTCGGCGACGAGGCCAACGCCTCGGCGGGCAAGAAGGCGTTCGTCACCAACCGGGTGGGCGACTGGGGATTCCTGGTGGCCATGTTCCTGGCCTTCTTGACCTTCGGGTCGCTGCAGTACGGGGAGATCTTCTTCGACCTGGAGGCCAACGGGGTGGCCGCCGGGACGGCGTCGGCCATCGTGGTGCTGCTGTTGGTGGGGGCGGCGGGCAAGTCGGCGCAGTTCCCGCTGCACATCTGGTTGCCCGACGCCATGGCCGGACCCACCCCGGTGTCGGCCCTCATCCACGCCGCCACCATGGTCACCGCCGGGGTGTACCTGCTCATCCGCATGAACCCGGTGATCGCGGCGGCCCACGGCTGGGTGCCCGATCTCATCATGTGGGTGGGCCTGGGCACCGCGTTGATGGCCGCCACCATCGCCGTGGCCCAAAACGACATCAAGAAGGTGTTGGCCTACTCCACCGTCAGCCAACTGGGGTTCATGTTCGTGGCCGTGGGGGCCGGGGCCTACACCGCGGCCATCTTCCACATGGTCACCCACGCCTTCTTCAAGGCGCTCTTGTTCCTGGGGGCCGGTTCGGTGATCCACGGCATGGACGGCGACCAGGACATCCGCCGTTACGGCGGTCTGCTCCGCTTGCTGCCCGTGACCTCGATGACGTTCGTGGTGGGCTGGCTGGCCATCGCCGGGGTGCCCCCGTTCTCCGGCTTCTGGTCGAAGGACGAGATCCTGGCCTACGCCTACAACGAGAACCGGCTGTTGTGGGTGCTGCTGTTGATCGCGGCGGTGCTCACCGCCTTCTACATGACCCGCCTGGTGCTGCTGTCGTTCTTCGGTCCGCCCCGCTGGGTCGACGCCGCGGATCATGCCGAGGCCGACGTCGAGGCGGGGGCCGAGGACCAGGGAGACGCCGGGGCCGATGCTGAGGAACACGCGCCGGTGCGCCACCCCCATGAGTCGCCGTGGACCATGACCCTGCCGCTGGTGGTGCTGGCCGGGTTGGCCCTGGTGGCCGGGGTGGTGAACCTGCCGTTCACTTACGACGTGCACTTCCTGGAGAAGTGGCTGGATCCGGCCCTGTTCGGCAACGCCGCCCACCTGGCGTTCGCCGGGGGCACCAAGTGGGTGCTGGCCGGGGTGGCCATCGTGGTCAGTGCCCTGGGCATTTCGGCGGGGGCCGCGGTCTATGCCCGCCGTCGGGTGGACCCGGCCCGGATCGAACGTCCCTTCCTGGCTCGGGCCTGGCGCATCGACGATGCGGTCACCAACTTCATGGGGGGACCGGGTCGCCGGGCCTTCGAGCGCATCACCCGGTTCGATGAGCGGGTGGTGGACGGGGCGGTCAACGCCACCGGCACCGTGATTCGCCGGGCGGGCAGCCGATTGCGGGTGGCGCAGTCCGGGCTGGTGCGCAGCTATGCCCTGGGCATCGGGATCGGCGCGGTGGGGCTGTTGGCCTGGTTCATCTCGAGGGCGGGGTTCTGATGGGCGGGTCGACGGTATTGCCGGTCATCATCTTCTTGCCCCTGGTGGGGGCGCTGGCCATCGCTTTGGTGTCGGACCGTCGGGCCGAGGTGTTCAAGCCGGTTGCGGTGGCTGCTTCATCGGCCACCGGGGCGCTCACCTTGTGGCTCATGGCCGCTTTCGACGCGGGCGACAGCGGCTACCAGTTCACCCAGCTCACCGGGTGGATCGACTCGGCGGGCATCTCCTGGCACGTCGGGGTGGACGGCATCTCGCTGTTCCTGGTGGTGCTCACCGGCGTGTTGTTCCCCTTGGCCATCGTGGCCTGCGACCCGCCCCACGACGCCAAGGCCTACTACGTGTGGCTGCTGGTGCTGCAGACCGGGTGCCTCGGGGTGTTCCTGTCGCTGGATCTGGTGCTGTTCTTCCTGTTCTTCGAGGTCGTGCTCATCCCCATGTACTTCCTCATCGGGTCGTGGGGCCACGACAACCGCAAGTACGCGGCCACCAAGTTCTTCCTGTTCACCATGCTGGGCTCGGCCCTCATGCTGGTGGGAATGCTGACCCTGGCGCTGCTCACCGCCCGCCACACCGGCGAGGCCGTCACCTTCAACCTGCTGGAGCTGGCCGAGGACGTCGGCGCGTTGCCGACCATCACCGCCCGCTGGATCTTCTTGTCGTTCCTCCTGGCCTTCGCGGTGAAGGTACCCATGTTCCCGGTACACACCTGGCTGCCCGACGCCCACACCGAGGCCCCCACGGCCGGTTCGGTGATCCTGGCCGGGGTCATGTTGAAGTTGGGCACCTACGGGCTGGTCCGCTTCGGCTTGTATCTGTTTCCCGAGGCCTCCCGCTACTTCGCCCCGCTGCTGTTCACCCTGGGGGTGATCGGCATCCTGTACGGGGCAGTGGTGGCCACCATGCAGCGCGACCTCAAACGGCTGGTGGCCTACTCCTCGGTGGCCCACCTGGGGTTCATCGTGCTCGGCGTCTTCTCGATCAACACCGAGGGCATCGAAGGCGGCCTGCTGCAAATGGTGAACCACGGACTGTCCACCGGGGCGCTGTTCCTGTTGGTGGGATTCATTTACGAGCGCCGCCACACCCGGCAGATTTCCGAGTTGATCGGCCTGCAGAAGGCCGCCCCGGTGTTGGCCGCGGTGTTCACCGTGGTCATGTTGTCGTCGGTGGGGTTGCCCGGACTCAACGGCTTCGTGGGCGAGTTCTTGATCCTGGCCGGTGCCTTCGTGGCCCACCGGTGGTGGGCGGTGGTGGCCGCCGCCGGGGTCATCGTGGCCGCGCTGTACCTGTTGTGGGCCTATCAGCGGGTGTTCCACGGCACCCCCGACGCCGCCAACGCCGACACGCCCGATCTCAACTGGCGGGAGAAGCTGGTGATGGCCCCGCTGGTGGGGTTGATCGTGTTCCTCGGGGTGTACCCCAAGCCGGTCATCGAGCGCATGGAACCGGCGGTGAACGCCCTGATCGAGCACATGGAGGCGGTCGAGGACTTCGAGTCGCCCACCGTGGACGACCGACCCGAGGGCAGCTTCGCCGAACTCCGTTCGCTTATCGCCGACCACGGTGACCACGAGGAGGAGGGCCACTGATGGCCGTGGTGCTCGCTCAGGTGGAGACCCCCGACATCGAGTGGTTGGGTCTGACCCCCCATGTGGTCATGGCCGGGGCCGCGGTGGTGCTGTTGACCATCGTGTCGTTGGCCGGTGGGCGACTGCCGTCGTGGTTCGCCTCGGCGTGGACGGTGGCCACCGGCGTGGCGGTGGTGGCCACCGCGGTGCCGGTGTGGCTCCGAGTACAGGACGATGGTCCGTCCTCCGCGGTGGCCGGTGCCATCGGGGTGGACGGCTTCTCGGTGTTCGTGATCGTTGTGCTGGCCGCCACGGTGGTGCTGGCGGCGTTGGTGGCCGACGGCTTTCTGGTGCGGGAGGGCCTGGACGGACCGGCCTTCTACGTGCTGTTGATGCTGTCGGCGGCCGGGGGCATGACCATGGCCTCGGCCAACAACCTGATCGTGCTGTTCCTGGGCCTGGAGATTCTGTCGCTGGCCGTCTACGTGCTGGTGGCCATGCACCTGCGCCGGGAGGAATCGCTGGAGGCGGGCATCAAGTACTTCGTGTTGGGGGCGTTCGCGTCGGCGTTCCTGCTCTACGGCATCGCCCTGGTGTACGGGGCCACCGGGTCGATCAACTTGGCCGACATCGCGGTGTTCCTGGAGGACAACCGGTTGGGAGACGACGGCCTGCTGCTGGCCGGTCTGGCCATGCTGCTGGTGGGCTTCGGCTTCAAGGTGGCGGCGGTGCCGTTCCACGCCTGGACGCCCGACGTGTACCAGGGGGCGCCGTCGCCGGTGGTGTCCTACATGGCCGCCGGGGTGAAGGCAGCCGGGTTCGCGGCCCTCACCCGGGTGTTCGTGGTGGCGTTCGGGGTGCGGGCCGACGACTGGCAGCCGGTGGTGTTCGGTCTGGCCGCGGCCAGCGTGGCCGTGGGCGGGGTGCTGGCCATCGTGCAGACCGACGTGAAGCGCATCCTGGCCTATTCGTCCATCAGCCACGCCGGGTTCATCCTGGTGGGGGTGCAGGCGGCCACCGACGAGGGCACCGCGGGCGTGCTGTTCTATCTGGCCGCCTATGCGGCCATGGCCATCGGCAGCTTCGCCGTGGTGACCGTGGTCAGCGGACCGGGCGACGAGGGTACCGCCATCGACAGCCTGCGAGGCTTGGCCGCCCGCCGACCCGCACTGGCCGGTGCGTTCACCGTGCTGTTGCTGTCGCAGGCCGGCATCCCGTTCACCGCCGGATTTTGGGCCAAGTTCGAGGTGATCGCCGCCGCGGTGGACGCCCGCTCGTTCTGGCTGGCGGTCATCGCCATGCTGGGGGCGGTGGTGGCCGCCTACTTGTACCTGCGGCTGGTGGTGACCATGTACCTGGAGGCCCCCGATTCCGCCGCCCCCCGCTTGCGTGTCCCCCGCGGCCCGGCGGTGGCCATCTCCATCGTGGTGCTGTTCACCCTGGCTTTCGGCGTCTACCCCGAACCCCTCGCCAACCTGGCCAACGACGCCCTCCCCGCCCTGACCCTCCCCTGATCCCTGATCGCCCTCGACCCCTCCCGGTGCTGGTCTCCCCCTGATTGCTTCCGCCCCCCATCCGGCAACCACGGCTGGTGGGGTTGGTCAGGGGCTCGGGTCGAGGCGGTAGACGGTGTCGTCGAAGCTGAGCACGTAGAGTTCGCCCGCGTTGTCCTCGGCGAAAGAGACCAGCGTGGCCTGGGGCACCGACACCCCCAGTTCGATTCGGGTGACCAGGCCCGCGTCGTCGAGGTTCAGACCCCACAAGCGGCCCGCACAGAAGTCCCCGAATACGTAGGTGCCCGCCAGGGCGGGGATGGCCGAACCGCGGTACACGTGGCCGCCGGTGATCGAACAGCCGTCGTCTCGGCCGTACACGTAGACCGGAAAGGCCAGGTCGTCAGGGGTGGCGATGCCCGAGAACCGCTCTTCCCCCTCGAACAGCGGCCAGCCCAGGTTGGCGCCCGGCGTCCATCCTTGGTCGGCGGCCAGCACGTGGACTTCTTCCCACCGGTTCTGCCCCACGTCGGCGATCCACAGGTCGTCGGTGGCCCGGTCGAAGGAGAATCGCCACGGGTTGCGGGCCCCGTAGGCCCAGATCTCCGCCCTTCCGCCACCGTCCGCAAAGGGGTTGTCGGGAGGAATGACGTAATTCGTACCGTCATCGGTGTCGACGTCAACCCGCAGGATGGCGCCCAGAATGCTGTCGCGGTCCTGGCCGTGGCTGAACATGTCGTTGGATCCGCCGCCGTCGCCCAAGCCCACCCAGAGGTAGCCGTCGGGGCCGAAGGTGATCTGGCCGCCGTTGTGGTTGCAGGCCGGTTGCCGAGCGCTGAGCACGGTCCGCACCTGGTCCTGCTGGATCCCCTGCCCGCTCATTGGGTAGGCCACGATGCGGGTGTCGCCGGAGCGATCGGTGTAGTGGGCGTAGAACGTCGAGCCGTCCGCGGAGAAGGCGATGTCCAGCAATCCGTTTTCGCACCCCGTGTTGGTGGCGTTGCCGAGGTCCAGCACCAACTCGGGCGGTTCGTCCTGGTCGGCGGTCAACAGCCACACCTCGCCCGCTCGGGTGGCCACGTAGAGGTCGCCCCGGCTGCTGCCGGTTCCCGGTCGGGCCACCAGGTCTATGGGGTCGGGCCGAGAGATCACCGGGGTCAACACCATGGCCGGTGGCCCGGCGCTTGGGTCGGTGTTTTCGCCGGTTTGGCCGTTGCCGTCTGTGTTGGTGGGGGTGTCGGCGTCTGGTGGGGTTCCCGCGGTGGGTGGTGGTAGGGAAAGGGAGTCGTTCGTACCGTCCTCGGGCAACGGGCCGGGCGTGCTCGACGTTCCGGTCGCAGACGGGGTGGCCGACTCGGTGGACCCCGGGGTGACGGTCGCGGTTCCGGTGGCAGCCACTGTTCCCGTGGCGTAGGCCGTGCCTTGTTCGAACTCGTCGTCCCGGTCGTCATCCCCGCCGCCGCAGGCAACGGCGATGAGGCAGCAGCCGACCAGCACGGCTAGTGCTCGCACCGAGAACTTCATCGTTGCTCCGTCATGGACCGGACCGCAGCGGTCGCATGAGGCCTTCCTGCACCACCGAGGCCACCAAGTCGCCGGAGCGGCTCCACGCGGTACCCCAGGCCAGGCCCCGCGCGTTGGAGGCCGAGTTGGACACCTGGTCGAGAAAGATCCACTCGTCCATGCGCAGGGGCCGGTGGAACCACATGGCGTGGTCCAGGCTGGCCATCTGGATGTCCACCTCGCTGCCCCGGATCGGGTGGGGCTGGGTGGCGGTGTCGAGCACGGTGAGGTCACTGGCGTAGGTGAACATGCAGGTGTGGAGCACGGGATCGTCGGGCAGGGTTCCCGTGGCCCGCAGCCACACCTGCAACCGGGGCTCACGCCGTTGGCCACGCTGGGTCGGCGGCGTGGTCACGTAGCGCAGTTCGATGGGCCGCTTCATGCGGCCTTCGTCGTCCACCGGGAATCCGGGCCACACGAAGGGTTCGATCTCCTCGGGGTCGGGAACGCCGGCGGGGATGTCCGTTTGGTGTTCGAAGCCGGCTTCCGGGCGCTGGAAGGAGGCGGACATGGCGAAGATGGGGTGGCCGTGCTGAATGGTGGTCACCCGACGGGTGGTGAACGACCGGCCGTCGCGCACCCGCTCCACCAGGTACACCAGGGGAGCCGACGGGTCGCCGGGGCGCAGGAAGTAGGCCTGGAGGCTGTGGACCGAGCGGCCCTCCACCGTGCGGGCGGCGGCCACCAGGGCCTGGCCGGCCACCTGGCCGCCGAACACCCGCTGGCGGTCCTCTTGGGGGCTGACCCCGCGGAAGATGTCCTTCTCGATGGGCTCCAGATCCAACAGCTCGATGAGACCGTCTACTTCCGACTGCATGACCGACTGATACTACCCCCGCCACTGGGCGATTCGGCCTTGCCTGTCGGCCATTTCGCACCTACCTCGGCTACGATGATCTCTCCCCATGCCGCTTCTTGTCACGGTCCGCGCCCACGTGGTGGACAACTGGCCCCGCCTGCTGCGCTATTGCGGTACGTCGGCGGTGGGGGTGCTGTTGGGGCAGACCATTCTGCGGGTGGGTTACGACCTGTTCGGCTGGTCGGGGTTGGTGTCCAACCTGGTGGCCTTCTTGATCGCCAACATCCCCGTGTACCACCTGAACCGCTCGTGGGTCTGGGATCGCTACGGCCGAAGCCGGTGGGGGCGAGAGGTGCTGCCCTTCTGGCTGGTGTCGGTGGCCGGACTGGCGCTTTCGTCGCTCACCGTGGGCCTGGTGGACTACCGCACCGACAACGGTTGGTTCATCACCGCGGCCTCGGTGGGGGCGTTCGGCACGGTGTGGCTGGTGAAGTATGCGGTATGCGACCGATTCCTGTTCGGACCGCCCCAGGAGAGCGATCACCCCGCCGAGCACACGCGAGAGACGGCAGATGATGGACCCCGGTCGGCGGGCGTTCGCTGAGGCCGCCCGGGGGTTCATGCCCCCCGACGAGGGGTTGGCTCTGCACGCGGCGGCGTGTGAGTTGAACGTGGACGGGCCGCTGTTGGAGGTGGGCAGCTACTGCGGCAAGTCGTCGGTGTATCTGGGCGACGCCGCCCGGGCCCAGGGGCGGCTGCTGTTCGCCGTGGATCATCACCGGGGCTCGGAGGAGAACCAGCCCGGCTGGGAGTGGCACGAGCCCGACCTGGTGGACCCCGAGGTGGGCTTGATCGACACCCTGCCCCATTTCCGTCGCACTGTTCATCAGGCCGGACTGGAGCCGTGGGTGGTGGCCCTGGTGGGCGACTCGGTGGCCATTGCCCGGAACTGGTCCACCCCGCTGGCCTTCTTGTTCATCGACGGAGGACACGGCACCGAGCCGGCCCACGCCGACTACGAACACTGGGTGCCGCACCTGGCCGTGGGGGGCCGGCTGGCCATCCACGACGTGTTTCCCGATCCGGCCGACGGCGGCCGCCCGCCCTATGAGATCTACTGCCGGGCCATGGGCACGGGGGCTTTTGCCGAACAGCCCGCCACCGGATCCCTGCGGGTGCTGACCCGCACGGCCCCCGGCATCTGAGTCGCCCCCGGCCTCTCTGCGACACACCACTAGCGTGGCCCCATGGACCATGAGCAGCGGCTGATATCGGGCGAGGCTTGGCGGGATTTCTGCCGTCGTCTGGAGGCGGCCGGCGACCGCTTGCTGGGCGACGACTTTCCCGCCGGGGCGGGGGATCGGGCCGAGGGCTACCGCCACCTGACCCGGCTACTCATGCAGGGCTTGCTGGAGCAAGTGGAGATGTCCGACCGGGACTTCCCGGTCATGTACCGCCACAACGACGATGTCATGCGCTGGGGTGGCCCCAACGTGGACAACACCTACTGGCGAGCCAAGGTCTCCGCCGAGCACACCTACCGAATCACCGGATGGCTACCGCCGGGGGCACTCTTCGTGATCCAGAGCCCCCACGGGGAAATGCACCAGAACCAACTGGGCATGTGCGCCGAACGATCCGACCAGGACTTCGCCGTCGAAGCCGACGGCAGTTTCTCGTTCGTGGCCAGTGCCACCCCCCACGAAGGCAACTGGCTGCCCATCGACGAGCACACCGACCACATCTCCATTCGGGAGTACAACGTGGACTGGGCCGCCGACGCACCGGGGCGGTTCCACATCGAACGGGTGGGGAGCGAGGGGCAGTGTCCCGCGCCCCTGAGTGCGGCCGGGTTGGCGGCCAACCTGGAACGGGCGCTGGACTGGGCCGAGGACGCCCTGGTGTTCTGGAATCAGTGGATGGAGCGGAGCCGGGTGGCGGCCCCGCCCAACGTGTTCTTCGGCCCCCATGCGGTGCCCGGCGGGGCCGCGGCCATCGGCTACGGGGGCTGCTCCTACCAGCTCGGCCCCGACGAAGCCCTGGTTGTCACCTGCGACGTGCCCGAGGCCCGCTACTGGTCGTTCATGGTCTACAGCTACGCCTGGTTCGAGTCGCTGGACTTCGCCAACCGCACGGTGAGCCTGAACAATGCCCAGATCGCCACCGACCCCGACGGTCGCTTCCGCATCGTGGTGGCCCACGCCGATCCCGGGATCCAGAACTGGCTCGAAACCGAGGGCCGCTCCGAAGCCCTCATCTCCTACCGATGGGTGCTCAGCACCACCATGCCCACCCCCGAGGCCCAGGTCGTGCCCCTGGCCGACGTCGACCGCCACCTCCCCGAGTCCACCGTCCGCCTCACCCCCACCCAACGAGCCCAACAGATCGCCGTCCGCCGCCAATCCCGATCCCACCGCTTCCGCAGCTAACCCGCTGAGTCCTGCCCAAGTGCGTCGCGAACAGTCTGTTCAATGGCCTTGGCCGCCTTCTCGGGATTCTCATGCTCCCAAAATCGAAGAACAGTCCAGCCTGACTGTTGGAGGCAAGCGTCGGTGTCCCGGTCGCGAGCGATGTTGCCGGCGATCTTTGCCGACCAGTACTCGGAATTCGTGGATGGCTGGGTGTGGTGTTCAGGACAACCGTGCCAGTAGCAGCCGTCAACGAACACTGCGATCTTGGCCTTGCGAAACACCAGGTCGGCAGTCCGCCGCAAGTCGGGCAGCGGGCGTGTGGACACCCGGTAGCGCAGGCCTCGGCGATGCACTGCCGAGCGAACGGCGAGTTCCGGCTTCGTGTCCCGGCTGCGGTTCCCCTGCATCGACCGCCGCGTCGCCTCCGACGACGCCCACGAACCACTGCTCCTCTGGCCCACGCTGTGATGCTACCTCCAGTCCTTGCGACGGCCTCGATGGCTGCTACTACCAACGAACACAGTGGCAACCCGCAAGCCCATCTCTGACTGGAGGTCTCTAAGGAGGCATGCAGCAAGCCAGCGGCAAGTACCAGTCTGGGGCCACTGTCACCCCCGGCGGTACTATTGCCCATGGCGGCTAGCTTCTCGCTGGCTCCACTATCGGCCAGTGGCACCCCCAGTGGGGAGGTGCTGCACCCATGGTCCACCACATCATTACGAAGTCATGTTATGGTCACCAATCATGCCCAACAGCCCACCAGCGGTGAGCAGCTTCAACTCATGACGATCACTTCTACCGCTCCCCTTCAGAGCACGGCACCCCTACCCTCGGATGCCTTGGTCAACACGCAGAGAATCGCAACCTTTGCTGATCTTTTCTGTGGTATTGGGGGATTCCACTATGCGGCCAGTTCATTGGGCCTTGCATGTGTCTTTGCTTGTGATATTGACAAGCATGCGGCGCGACAGTATGAACACAATTTTGGAGTCAAGCCTGCTGGCGACATAACAGAATTAGAAGTGAGTCAGATTCCTGACCATGACCTACTGTTCGCCGGTTTTCCATGTCAGCCCTTCTCAATCATTGGAAGCCGTGCAGGCATGTCTGATAGTCGAGGCACTCTCATATATGAGGTGATTCGAATCCTACATGCCAAGCAACCGAGCGCATTTGTTTTAGAGAATGTGAGACAACTTGTTACAATAGAGCAGGGTGCTACCCTAAACAAGGTAATTCTAGAACTTGAGCATGCAGGGTATGTCTGTGATTGGAGAGTGCTCAACGCTCTGGACTTCGGACTTCCCCAAAGGCGTGAGAGAGTCATAATTGTGGGATTCAAAGACACACTATATCAAGACTTTATGTGGCCAACTGGTACAGCAGCGATGAAATCACTGTCTGAAATTCTAGAAGCAGACCCCCACCCCAAATATTTTGCAAGTAAGCGCATCCGAGACAGTCGTCATAGAAAACATACTGCCGAGTTTTATCCCTCAATATGGCATGAGAACAAGTCAGGCAACATTAGTAGCCACCCGTATTCTTGTGCACTTAGGGCAGGAGCCTCATACAACTACCTCTTGGTCAATGGCGAGCGACGGTTGACACCTCGTGAACAATTGAGATTGCAAGGGTTTCCAGATAGCTTTGAGATCATTTGCAACGATAGCCAGGTGCGCAAGCAAGCTGGGAATGCAGTTCCAATTCCAATGGTTCAGGCTGTGATCCGCGCAGTTAAGGAGGCTCTAAATTGATTACAATGCACATGAATGTAGGGTAAGCTAGTCATGGACAAGCCAAGACTGCGCAAAGCGCGGTACGCTCATGCTGAGCCCTACCAGATTGGAGAGATTCCAGATAGCCTACTAACTGCCATGGCTCGACTGCTTGTCCACAAGAAAGTGGCCAAGGCTAGAGACATTAGTGGAGATGAATTTGGCGATATTTTTGCGGAAGCTGTTGAGGGGATACACTACTCGAGCCCAATAGGAATCGTAGACGTAGCCAAAGAGTCTATCGGGTGGTCTATCAAGACTGTGAAGAGGCCAAACCCATACACGGTTACAAGTGTTCGGCTCATATCTGGAAGGAACTCCCCCGACTACTCATTTAGCATATCTGACCCCAGAGCCGATATTATGCAGACAGGGAGGGCTGTGCTCCGCATTTGGAATGAACGTGTCGAGCAATCTCGCAATGAGTTCTCGCAACTTAGGTCGTTTGTGCTTGTTCGGAACTTTGATGCACTGACCTTCCTTGCATTTGAAACAGAATTATCGGCCTTTGATTTGGATGGAGTTTACTGGACCACCAATCAGTCAGATAACCTGGAGGGGATAGATAACCATCATGGCACCAAGAGATTTGTTTGGCAACCACATGGATCCCAATTCACCATTGTGGAAACTGTTCCAGAGTCTGCACGTCGCTTTCGGATTGAACACGAGATAGAGGAAGTCAGCGTTGAAGATCTCCTGGCACTAATTGACTATGACGATAGTTGGGTCATCTGCGAGTGATAAGCGGCTCTACACATTGATTCTGTGATGCCGAGTTCGGATCTTTGTGATGGGTTGCTTTTGGCTGGATCGCTCATTCAGCTAGTTCGCGCTCCATCTGCGTGACCGGCCAAACGGAGAACGTCGCCTGGGAGGGGCTGAGGTGGTTTGGGGTTTAGGAGCTGTGAGGAGTGGATGGGGGAGCTAGTTGGATTCGTACCAGCCGGAGGCTATGAGGATGTCGTCTCGTCTGACGATCCAGGTGTGTTTGGTCTCCCACCCCCCGCTCTGGGGGTTGAGATAGTGGTAGTCCACCCACTTGCCTGTCTCGGTGGCGGTCACCATCTCCTCTTCTGTTGCCAGCGCTTCGGCGGTGCCACCGAGTATTTCGCCGGTGGTCATGCCCACGTTCTCGGGAACGGTGGGATGGGCCAGCACCACGCCATTGAGATCGAGAACGAATGTGTACCACTGACCGTCGGAACCGGCCTCGTTGTTGAAGTGGTCAATGGAGGCCTGTCGCCCGGTCTGCTCAAACCGGTCAACCGCCTGCTGCACGAACCACTTGGTGTACGCGTCCCGCTCGGTCTTGGGGGGCGGTTGGGTGCTCCCCCCGTCATCGTCGTTGCCGCACGCGGTCAGTCCGCCGAGCAGAAGGACCACCGTGGCCAATGCGGCGACGAACGCAAGGCGTCGATGTCCACGCATGCGAATCACCATCCTGTTCTCTGTGCCTAACTGGCTCAGGGTACTAGCGATTTCGGCAAGGCGGTCGCCGACCGCGAGGCGATCGGCGCGGCCTGTGCACTGACGGATTGGGCTTCGACGTCGCCGCGCACCCAACGGAAATCGCCTGCCGGCCGTGCTCGACGGGGGGTCAGGTGATGGAGATGAGTTCGGGGAGGGCTTGGTGGTCGGCGAACAGGCTCGCGGTGGGGGAGGTGCCGGCAAGGGCGTCGGCGGCCAGTATCACGGCCGCCGCGGTGTAGGTCGTGCGTTCTTTCGCCGGGAAGTGGGTCCGCTCGGGGTGGACCATGCCGGTGAAGTAGGCGCCGTCCGGGGCGCGCAGATCCTGAATCCACTCGAACATCTCGGCGGCGATGTCCCTTCGGCCCACGCTCAGGTAGGCCATCAGACACTCGCAGGTCTCCGCCGCGGTGACCCACGGCTTGTCGGACACGCAGCGCACGCCGAGACCGTCCATCACGAATCTGTCGTAACGGGAGGCCAGCACGGCCCGGCCTGCCTCTCCGGTCACCACCCCGGCCAGTACGGGGTAGTACCAGTCCATGGCCCAGCGGTGCTTGGGGGCAAAGGCGTCGGGCTGGTGGCGGATCACGTCGACCAGACGGGCCGCGCTCAACTCCCAATCGGGCCGCTCACGTTCCAGTTCCTCGCCGATGGCGATGGCCGCCCGCAGGCTGTGGCTGATGCTGGACGATCCGGTCAACAGGGCGAACGACCAGGGGGTGCCGTCGATGTGGCGGGCCCACCGAATCTCTCCTCGGGGGAGCTGCAGGTCGAGCACGAAGTCCACCGCCTGCTCCACCACCGGCCACATCGCCTCCAGGAAACTCCGGTCGCCGGTACACAGGAAGTGGTGCCACACCCCCGTGGCCACGTAGGCCACGCAGTTAGCGTCCAGCTTGTCCTGCTCCACGCTGTCGGCCAGGTAGTACTGGTGCCAGGCGCCGTCGGGGCGCTGGCGATCGACCAGCCACTGGTAGGCCCGCTCGGCCTCGGCCCGGCGACCCATGACGGCGAGGGCCATGGCCGCTTCCACGTGGTTCCACGGGTCGGCGTGGCCGCCGGGGAACCAGGGGATCATGCCGTTGGGCAACTGCCAGGCGGCGATGCTGTCGGCTGTTTCCTCCAGCTCGGATGCCGACAACACGCCGGCCACACAAGGCCCGACGAGTTCGGTCTCCTGGTGGTCTTGGGATTCAGGCGGCGACATGCTCGGTCTCCCCTGGACGTGTCGATCCTGGCTTTCGGCTGTAGAGAACCAGGCTCTTGCCCAGCACCGGACTCAGGACCCGTTCGGCAATTCGGGTGATTTTCGGTTGGCGAACAATATCCCATTCCAAAAGCCGCCGGTAAGCCGCGACCAGGCGGTGGTCGTCCCGGTTGGGACCGACCGCGCACCGCAGCCACCAATAGGGGCTGTGCAGAGCGTGGGCGTGATGGCCGAAGAAGGGGGCCAGCCCGGCCCGGCGCAGGCGGCGGCGGAGATCGCCCCGGCGGTAGATGCGCACGTGGCCTCCCACCGCCTTGGGGGCGTGGTACTCGTCGGACAGCGCCCAGCACACCTTCTCGGGAAACCAGGTGGGCACGGTCACGGCCAGCACCCCGCCGGGCCGCAGGACCCTGGTCAACTCACCCAGCGCGGCCTGGTCGGAGTCCACGTGTTCCAGCACCTCGGAGGCGATGACGCGGTCGAACGATTCGTCCGGGAAGGGTAATCGGGTGGCGTCGCCCCGGACCGCCTGGCAGGAACCGTGGTACTCCTCACCGGCCTCGTCCATGGCCGCCAGCGTGGCCCGAACCTGAGCCAATTCGACCGCCGCCAGGTCGCAGGCCACGACGTGGGCCCCCTGCCGGGCGGCCTCGTAGGCGTGACGTCCGAACCCGCACCCCAGGTCCAGCAACCGCTCTCCCGGTTGCACGCCCAAACGGCGATAGTCAACGGTCAACACGGTGCGTCGAATGCCTCGGAATCGTCCAGGGGCGGCCGGGGCTAGGGGCTCGGGCTGGGCGGCTGGTCGGCCAGCAGCGCCCGATAGTGCTGCACCGTCTGCTCGGCGGTGTGGCGCCAACTCCAGCGGCTGATGACCCGCTCCCGCCCGGCGGCGCCGATGCGGGCCGCCATGGCCGGGTCGTCCAGCACCCGGCCCAATGCCCCGGCCAGCGCCTCGCTGTCGCCGGGGGGCACCAGCAGGCAGGTCTCGCCGTCGGTACCGGCCACCTCGGGGAGCGCCCCGCCGGTGGTGGCCACCAGCGGGGTGCCGGCGCTCATGGCCTCGATGGCCGGCAGCGAAAATCCCTCGTAGAGCGACGGCACCACCGCCGCCGAACTGGTGGCGTACAACTCCACGATGCGCTGGTCGGGCACCCCGGAAATGAACTCCACCACGTGGCCCAGGCCGAGGCTGTCGATGGCCTTGGCCGACCCGCCCCCCAGACGGGGGGTGCCGATGACCACCAGCCGCACGTCCCGTTCGGTGCGCAGCTTGGCCACCGCCTCCAGCAAATGGCGCAGGCCCTTCATGGGTACGTCGGCGCTGGCGGTGGTGATGATCTGCTGCGGGTGCCGGTCCACGCTGGGCAGGGGGCGGAACAACTCGGGATCCACCCCCACCGGCACCACGTGCATGCGGTCCTTGGGCACTTTCTGGTCGCGGGCGATGTCGTCCCGGGATGACTCCGACACGGTGATGATGCGCTGCAGTCGGCGGGCCACCCGGGCCTGCATCCGGGTGAAGGAGTACCAGCGCCGCTTGCCCAGCCGCTCCAGCGCCCCTTGGGCGTGCTGGAGTTCGAGCTGGCGGTCCACGGTGATGGGGTGGTGGATGGTGCCCAGCACGGGCAACCCGGCCCGCTCGATGGCCAGCAAGCCGTAGCCCAGCGACTGGTTGTCGTGGACAAGATCGAAATCCCCCAGGCGGGAGCGCAGCAACTGCCACGCCCGGATGGAGAAGGCCAGCGGTTCGGAAAACGCACCGGTGGTGAACGAGGCCACCTCGGTGGCGTCGGCCCACGACTTGATCTCCCAGAATCCGGGAAACCGTCCGGGAAAGGCGTCGTTGAAGATGTCCAGACTGGGGAGACGATGCAGCGGGACCCGCTCGTCCAGCACCGGGTAGGGCTGCCCGCTCAGCACCTCCACGTGGTGGCCGAGGTCCACCAGCGCCTTGCTGAGTTGATGGACGTACACCCCTTGGCCGCCGCAGTGGGGTTTGCCCCGATACGTCAACAGGGCGATCCGAAGCGGTCGAGCGTCCTCAGCCATCACGTGCAAGATTCCAAGACTGGGCCCCGCCGGTCAAGTGGAGCACCCCTTGTCACCCCGAGGGGCCCTGTTCGGCGGCCATCTGGGCCTTCATGTCCTCGTAGCTGATCTCGCCCGTGAGCACGCGCCGGCCGATCTCGGGAAGCGGGGCGCTCGGCCAACGGTCCTCGGCCACCAGGTGGGCCTCGCTGTTGACGGTGCCGTCGTCGAAGAACTCGTAGGTGCGGTAGCCCGGAGGAAGGGTGGCGAACTCCTGCAGGTTCAGGTTGACCGAAAGCGACGGGCACTGGTGGATGGGACGCCCCCCGCACTCATGGATCGTGTTGGTGTGGGTATGGCCGGCACCCACCCCGGCGATGGTGGGGGCCATGTCCACCAGGCGGGCAAATTCTGCGTCGTGGTCCGGCTTGTGAAAGAAGCCGAAAGCACCCGGCGGATGATGGGTCCACACGAAGGCATGGTCGGCATCGCTGTGTTCGATGGTGGCGGCCATCCACGCCACCTCCGCATCCCCGAAGGAGCCGTGGGCATGGGTGCGATCCTCACGGTCCACCAGCGAGCCGTCGGGTTGCCGCTCCTTTCCGTCGGCATTGGAGTCGGCGAACAGGAACAGCCACGTCCCGACCCGCAACGTGCGCCGGTTGCTCACTCCCGGTCGGGGCAGGATGGCGTGAAACGGCACCTGACGATCGTGGTTGCCGGGCACGATCACGGCGGGCACCGGGAGGCGTTCCAGCTTCTCGGCGATCTTCCGGTACTCGGCCTCGGTCCCGTTGTCCGCGATGTCCCCGGTGATCACCACCAGGTCGGAGGTTGGCCGATCCGAACCGAACGCATCGGCGAACACCGCATCCCAGGTGTCGTCGGTATTGCGGGACTCGGCCTGCGGATCGGTACAGAAGTGCATGTCCGAAAACTGGGTGACACGAAACACACCCCGAGTATCCCAAATCCGCCGCCGCAAGGCCATGGCGCCCTTCCCGGTGGCGGATCGGGTTCGACTACCGTTGGGGCCGTGGCCAGCATGATCCGTCGGTTCTACGTGCTTCCGTTGATGCCCGGTGTGCCCGAGGCAAGAGTGCAGGAGATGATCGACGTGCTGAGCGCGGCCGATCGCTTCATCCCCGGCTTGTCGGATTCCTCCGCCGGCTGGGATCACGATGCGGGCACCGTGGTCTGGGAAAACACCTTTGTGGACGAGGCCAGCTACTCCGGCCCCTACATGGTGCACCCCTACCACATCGGGGCCATCGACAACTACGTCATGCCCGACAGCCCCGAGTGCATCACCGAGAACACCTACGCCACCCGCTACACCACGGCCGACGCCGCCCAACAAGTCCGAGGCGGCATCCGCAGGGTGCTGCTGCTGAACGCAGGCAGCGACGCCGACGCGTCGGCCGTCCAGGCCCTCGCCGCCCAACCCCAGGGCATGGCGGGCTCGGCGTTCGGTGCCGACGATGTGGGGTGGGTGTCGGCCAAGGGCCGGGCCTGGACCCATGTGTGGGAGCAGGCCTTCACCGATACGGCCCAATTGGAGGGCTACCTGGCCGGCTCGGACGGTAGGGCCTGCTCAAGTGTGGAGGGTCTGGCCGGTCTGGGCATCAACGTGGGTTCGCTGCAGATCTTCACGTGCCCGTTCGGACTGTCATCCGAAGAGCAGCAAGCGTCACCCCCGACGCCACCGGACACCACGCCGGTGCAGTACTCCATCACCGCCCGTATCGACCCCGCCGACGCCGACACCTACGTGGACCTGCTCGAACGGCACTACGACCGGTTCATGGAAGCAGGCGGCTGCCCCCTCGTGCATCGCGGGCGCACCGTCGACCAGGGGTACCTGGAGATCGAGGTCCATTCCACCTGGCGGATCGACTCCCTGGCTGCGTACAGCGACCTCCGGGCCACGACCATCGCCGACCCGAACTGGAAGGACTTCGTCGCCCGGGCCATGCCCCTGGTGCGGGGCGGGACCCGACGCTTCCATCGGGCGGCCGACCCTTCGACACTCCCGTAGCCCACCGGTAGGTTGAGCGGATGCGAGCGCTGGTGCAGCGGGCGGCGGAGGCCCGGGTCCGGGTGGACGGCGAGGTCATCGGGGAGATCGGGCCGGGTCTGTGCTGCTTGGTGGGGGTGACCCATGACGACGACGGCGCCACCGCCACCAAGCTGGCCGCCAAGCTGTGGAACCTGCGCATCTTCACCGACGAGAACGGGCACATGAACCGCTCGGTGGCCGACACCAGCGGTGAGGTGCTGGTGATCAGCCAGTTCACCCTCTACGGGGACACCAGCCGGGGTCGCCGACCCTCGTTTCTGGGAGCGGCCGCCCCTGATCAGGCTTCCGGGCTGATCGAGGAGTTGATTGCCGAACTGCGCCATCTGGGGGCCACGGTGGCCACCGGCTCCTTCGGGGCCATGATGGCCGTGGAGTTGGTCAACGACGGCCCGGTGACCCTCATGCTCGAAGTCTGATTGGCCGGCCGGTGGACCGGGCGTGGAAGCCCCAGGCCGTGGCCACCAAGGCCAACGCCAAGGCGATCATGGGCCAGGGACCCAGGTGGGTGGCCAGGGTGTGGCCGGTGCGCAGTTCGACGGGGGCCTGAATCACCTTCTGCTCGGAGACCCCGGTCCGTTGGTGCACGTTGCCGTCGGGGTCGATGAAGGCACTGAACCCGGTAGGGGCGGCTTGGGCCACCCACCGACCGGTCTCCATCGCCCGCAGCCGGGAACTGGCAATCTGCTGGGTCTGCACGATGGTGAGCCAGTAGCTGGACCCGTTGGTGGGGTTCAACAGCACCTGGCCGCCGTTGCCGATGGCGTCGCGGGCCCGATTCTCGAAGAAGATCTCCCAGCTTATGGACACTCCGAGGCGCCCGGCCGGGGAGTCCACCACCGCCGGGCCGGTGCCGGGGCGCATGTCCCGGACCGGCAACTCCTCGGGAGCCAGCGGCTCGATCAGCGAACGCAGCGGCACGTACTCCCCGAACGGCACCAGCCGGACCTTGTCGTAGCGGCCGACCTGGGTGCCATCGGGGGCGAACACTGCGGCGAAGTTGGCCGCCGCGGTGGCCGACACGTCCTCCACCACACCGGCCACCAAGGTGGCGTCGAGGACTCGGGCCAGTTGGGCAAGCCGGCGCTGCTGCTCGCTGCCCGCGAACAGACCGGGCACGTCCACCACGTCTTCGGGCCACACCACCAGATCCACCGGAGGCCTCACCTGCCGGCTGGCCTCCAGGTGCCGCTCGAACACCACCCGGGGGTCGGTGTTCACCGCCCGGGTGCGCTGCGGTCCACCCCCCTGGACCACGGCCACGTCGATGGTTCCGACCGCCGTTCCGGCGGGCGCCGCGGTGGCTGCCCCCCAGAACCCCCCGACCACCACCGCCAGCACCAAGCCGGCCCGCCATCGGCGCTCGACGGCCGCGGCGCCCACCATGGCCACCCCCACGACCACCCCCACCAACAGCAATGGGCCCAATAGCCGCACCGTGGTGGCCCACGGGCTGTCCACCTGGCTCATGGGCAGGGTGGCCAGCGGCACCCCGCCGAACGGCCACCGCCAGCGGATGGCCCCGGCCAGCACGAACAGGCCGGGGAGAGCGGCCCAACGATGCCGTCCCGGTGGACAGGCGGCTCCCACCAGGCCGTACAGCGCCGAGAACACCACCACCACCGCCAGGTAGCCGGGCGGGCTGAAGTCGACCATCCAGAAGGTGGCCGGAAACAGCCATCCCACCCCGAATCCGAACCCGCGCCAGAATCGCGCTCCCACCGGCTGGTCGGCCAGGAGGCGTTCCAACGCCACCAAACCGACCACCGCCAGCGGCCACCAGCCCCAGGGGGGCATTGACAGGGCCACCAGCCCACCCGCTCCCAGGGCGCCCGCCGCGGCCCAGCCACTGGTTCGGAGCCACCGCACCGCACGGGAGGTCATGGCCGGCTCACCAGGCCGGGGATGCCCATGCCCCGGCGAGCCGCAGACCGGGCGACGGTCGGCTCACCCGGCTGCCTCGGCTGCGTCCAAGGCCGTCTGGGCGGCGGTTCGGCCCTGGTGGATGCAGGCCGCCACCCCCAGGCCCCGCGCCCACGCCCCGGTCACCGTCAGCCACGGTGCGTCGCGGGCCACAGCCGACTCGATGTCGGCCACCAGTTCCAGGTGGCCAGGTCGGAACTGCGGCAGCGACCGTTCCCACCGGCTGATGCGCACGGCGTGGGGCTCGGCGCTCAGCCCCATGGTCACCCCCAGGTCGTCGCGCACCGCGTCGACCAACCCGTCGTCACTCAGGGTCATCGCCCGGTTGTCGCCGTGGCGACCGACCGACACTCGCAACACCACCGTGCCGTCCGAACCCACGTGGGCCCACTTGCTCGACGCCCACGAGCAGGCGGTGATGGTCCGCCCCTCCACCGCGGGCACCAGGTAGCCCGACCCGGCCACGGGGTGGTGGACATCATCGGCGGCGTAGGCCAACGACACCAACACCACCGAGGCGTACTCGATGCCGCCCAGCAACCCGGCCGCGGTGGGCGACACCCGGGCCACCATGGCGGCGGCCTCGGCGGCGGGGGCCGTGACTATCACCCGGTCGGCGTCCACGTGGCCCACGTCGGGCACCGCCGACGACAGCCGGAGCCGGTCGCCCAGCCGGTCGGCCAGCTCGTCGGACAACCGCGCCATGCCGCCGGGCAGGGTGTGAAACACCGGGGCTTCGGGATCGGTTGTCGCCGAGGCGGCCAGGTGAGTCAGCTCCCGAACCAGGCTGGGGCCACGGGCTGCGGCCTCGGCCAGTTGGGGCACGGCGGCCCGCACGCTCAGGTGGTCGATGGACGAGGCGTTGATGCCCCCGATCAATGGGTCGACCAGGCGGTCGGCCACCTCGTCGCCCAGCCGTCGGCGAACCAGCGCCCCCACCGCTTGGTCGCCGGTCAGCGGGGAACCGGCCAGATCCGGCTCTCGGCGGGCCCGGTCCACCCCGTCCGGCGAGACGATCCCCGAGGCGGCCAGGGCGTCGAAGTCCAGCGGAACCCCGAGCACGTTGGGCAGGGGCAACGTCCGTAGCGCCCCCCGGGAGTAGACGAAGGCCGACCGCTGGGCGGGCGACACCAACTCGGGGCCCAAGCCCAACTCCCGGCACAGCTCCACCGCCCACGGCACCCGGGCCAGAAACGCGTCGGGACCCTCGTCCACCGCCTGCCCGGCCAGCTCGGAGGTGAGCATCCGACCTCCGGCCCGGGGCGAGGCCTCGTACACCACCACCTCGGCGCCGGACCGGGCCGCCTCGTACCCCGCGGCCAGCCCCGTGATCCCGGCCCCTACTACCGCAATTCTCATGGAATGGGCCGATACCCGTGTACCTGCTCGACCACCTGCGCCAACACCTCGGGATCGGTCTCGGGCAGCACGCCATGGCCCAAGTTGAAAATGTGCCCCGGTCGCCCGGCGTTGCGGTCCAGCACGTCGGCCACCCGCTCGGCCACCACCGGTGGGGGGGCCAACACCGCGGCGGGATCCAAATTGCCCTGCACGGCCACGCCGGGCCCCAAACGGGCGCGGGCGTCGTCCAGATGCACCCGCCAGTCCACCCCCACCACGTCGGCCCCGGCTTGGGCCAACAGTTCCAACAGCTCGCCGGTGCCCACCCCGAAATGGATGCCCGGCGCGTCGGCCCGGTGGTCGGCCACCTCCGCGAACACCCGCCGGCTGGCGGGCAGCACGAACCGCTCGTAGTCGTGGGGGGCCAGAGCCCCGGCCCAGGAATCGAACAGTTGGAAGGCGGATGCCCCGGCGTCGAGCTGGGAGGTGATGGAGGCGATGGCCAGGTCGGCCAGCCGCTCGAGCAGGGCGGCCCACAGCACGGGGTCGCCGTACATCAGCGATTTGGTGAGGGCGTGCGTGCGAGACGGCCCCCCCTCCACCAGGTAAGAGGCCATGGTGAACGGGGCCCCGGCGAAGGCGATCAGCGGCACCTGGAGTTCGGCGACCAGGTTCCGGACGGTCTCCAGCACGTAGGGGGTGTCGGCCTCCGGGTCGAGGGGGCGCAGGCGAGCCAGGTCACGGGCCTCGCGGAACGGGTGCTCCACCACCGGTCCCACGCCGGGCACGATGTCCACCCCGAACCCGATGGCGTGGGTGGGCACCACGATGTCGGAGTACAAGATGGCGGCGTCCACCCCGTAGCGGCGCACCGGCTGCAGGGTGATCTCGGTGGCCACATCGGGGCGGGCAATGGTGTCCAGCATCGACCCCTCGCCCCGCAGCGCCCGGTACTCGGGCAGCGACCGCCCGGCCTGGCGCATGAACCACACCGGTACCCGTTCGGAGGGCAGCCCCCGACACGCCCGCACAAAGGGAAGGTCGGCAACGTCGCACCCGACAACCACGCCCAAACCGTACCGATCATCCCGGCGACTGGTGCCATCACCGAGGCGCAACCACATCCACCGGGAAAAGCCCTGGTCGCCCCGGTTGAATCCGGGCGGACTAGAATCAACTGTTTGCCGACATCGCATTGAGTCCGAGGAGCCTCCGATCCATCCCGATCACCTCGCGGAGCAGACCTACATACATCGAGCCCACGAAGCCCTGGAAACCGCCAGGGAGCGCGCCTTGTCCCTGAAGGGGATGGTGGAGGTGGGCGCCGGGGGCACCCACCAGGCCCGCTTCGAGCGGGAGATCATCTGGGATTCCATCAGCACCCGCCTCGGCGCCCTCGACATCGGCGACGCCTCGTTGGTGTTCGGCCGACTCGACTGGAGCGAGGACCCCGACGGTCGAGATGGGGACCGACTCTACGTGGGTCGGGTGGCGGTGTGGGACGACCACCAGGAGCCGGTGACCATCGACTGGCGGGCCCCGGCGGCCGAGGCCTTCTACCGGGCCACCGGCAGCGACCCCATGGGCCTGGAGCGGCGCCGCCACTTCGTGACCCGGGGGCGGGAGCTGCTGGGGGTGGAAGACGAGTACTTCGGAGGCATCAACGGCCGGGGTCGCCTGCCCCTGGTGGGGGAGGCCACCCTGCGGGCCGGCCTGGAGGCCGGACGCTCCGGGCGCCTGGCCGACGCCGCGGCCACCATCCAGTCCGAACAGGACGCCATCATCCGCTCACCCCTGCCCGGCGTGCTGGTGGTGCAGGGCGGTCCCGGAACCGGCAAGACGGTGGCCGCGCTGCACCGGGCCGCCTACCTGCTCTACACCCACCGGTTCCCCCTGGAGGGCCAGGGCCTGTTGGTGCTCGGGCCCAACCGCCTCTTCCTGACCTACATCGAGCAGGTGCTGCCGTCGTTGGGGGAGGCCGGGGTGGAGGTGTCGATGCTGGCCGATCTCTTGCCGGGCATACGGGTCAAGGGATTGGACGCCCCCGGCCCGGCCCGGCTCAAGGGTGACCTGCGCATGATCTCGGTGCTCCGCCGGGCCTGTCGGGATCGACAGCGTCCGCTGCGCGCCGACGTGACCGTGGGTTTCGGCCTGCGCCGACTGAGGCTCACCGTGGCCCAGAGCGAACGCATCGTCGCCCAGGCCCGCACGCGGTTCCGCACCCACAATCGGGCCCGCCGCTTCGTGGAGGACGCCCTCTATCGGCAACTGGCCGACAGCGGATCGCGTTCCACGGCACCCGAGATCGACGCCGCCGTGGTGCGTGAGCAACTGCACGGCAGCCGGGATTTGCGGGAGGCCCTGGAATGGATGTGGCCCGTGCTCACACCGGCCCACCTGCTCCACGACCTGTTCGGCTCCCCGGCGCTGCTTCGCTCGGCGGCCACGTCGGTGCTGAACGCCAGGGAGATCGACATGTTGCACCGCCCGCGGGCGGCCCACGCCTCGGAGGTGGTCTGGACCGCCGATGACGCCCCGCTGTTGGATGAAGCCCTGGCCTTGCTCGGGCCCCGGCCGGGCCATCGTCAGGCCGATTCGGTGCGGGCCTACGGCCACATCGTGGTGGACGAGGCCCAGGATCTGTCGCCCATGCAGCTCAGGATGATCCGGCGCCGCTCGCTCAACGGCTCCATGACGGTGGTGGGCGACATTGCCCAGGCCACGTCGGCCTGGGGGCACGACACCTGGGACACGGTGATCGAACACCTTCCCGGGCGGGCCGAGCCCCGTTTCGCCGAGCTGACCATCGGCTATCGCCTGCCGCAACCCATCATGGAGGTGGCCGGACGGGTGCTCGACGCCGCCGTCCCCGGCCTGCGCCCCCCGCAGTCCATTCGTCTGGAGGGTCGCCCGCCCCGGTTCGTGGCCGTGGCCCCGCCGGGGGCATCGGGTGGCCGCACCCGCCGCACCACCGGCCCCAACGGCTCCGGCGAAGGCCGCAGTGGCCCGAACCATCTCGTCGCCGCCGTGGTCCGAGAGGTGGAAGCCGAGTTGAACAAGCTGGCCAAGGGCAACCTGGCGGTGATCGGTCTGTCGTCGGAGGCCGACGCCATCTCCGAGGCGCTCACCGACGCCGGGGTCGACCACGGCCTGGTCTACGAGCGGGGGTTGGAGTCCCGGGTCACCATCGTGCCGGTGGAGTTGGTCAAGGGGTTGGAGGTGGATGTCGCCGTAGTGGTGGAGCCGGCGGACATTTCCGAGAGGCTCCCCCAGGGAATGCGGGCCCTCTACGTGGCCATGACCCGGGCCACCCAGCATCTCGTCGTCGTCCACGCCCGCCCGCTGCCCCCGCCGTTGCTCGACCAGAAAGACTGAAACCATGGCCCACGATCCCCAAAACCTGAGCGAGGAGATGACCGCCTTCCTGGAGGAGCGCCATCTGGCGTCGCTCACCGTGCTGCGTCCCGACGGCACGCCCCATGTCACGCCGGTGGGATTCACCTGGGACGCCGCCGGCACCACCGCACGGATCATCACCTGGAGCGGGGCCAAGAAGGTGCGGTTGTTGGCGGAGGCCGGAGGTGGGCGGGCCGCCCTGTGTCAGGTGGACGGCGGACGGTGGGTCACCCTGGAGGGGACCGCCAGGGTGTCGGCCGATGCCGAGGAGTGTGCCGACGCCGTGGCCCGCTACGGACGGCGCTATCGTCCACCCAAGGATCGGGGCGCCGACCGGCGGGTGATCCTCATTGACGTGGATGCCGTGCTGGGTCGGGTGGCCCGATGACCCCCAAGGGATTCGGCCTGAACGCGGTCACCCACGAGTACCTGGTGGCCCACGGGGCGGGCATCGATCCGGTCACCCAGGAGCTGATCGACGTCACCGTGGAGTTGGGCGGAGTGTCCGGGATGCAGATCGCCCCGGAACAGGCGGCCTTCATGACCATGCTCACCGGTCTGCTGGACGTGCGGTTCGCCGTCGAGGTGGGCACCTTCACCGGCCTATCGGCCCTGTCCATCGCCCGGGGCCTGGCCCCCGGCGGGCGTCTGTTGTGCTGCGACGTCAGCGAGGAGTGGGTGAGCATCGGCCGGCCGTTCTGGGAGCGGGCCGGGGTGGCCGACAAGATCGAGGTGATCATCGCCCCGGCGACCGAGACCTTGGCGGCCCTGCCCGACGATCCGACCATCGATCTGGCCTTCATCGACGCCGACAAGGAGTCGTACCTCATCTACTACGAGGAGATCCTGCGTCGGCTCAGCCCTCGGGGCGTCATCCTGGTGGACAACGTGCTGTGGGGTGGCCGGGTGGTCGATCCGGATGCCGATTCCGATCAGGACTCCAGCCTGGCCGCCATCCGGGCGTTCAATGACGCCGTGGTGGCCGATCCCCGCACCGCCCAGGTGATGCTCCCGGTGGCCGACGGCCTCACACTGATCACCCGAGCACCCGACTGAGGTTGGGCCAAGGGCTCCATTCAGGGGGCGGGCGTTCGGACCACCGGTTCGTTCGCCAGGTGTGCCACCGGACCCCGGCCCCGGCCCAGTTGCCAGGAAGCCGAGCGCGCGATGCAGGTGTGTACGTAGCGTTTGGCCGCCTCGATGGCCTCGGGTGGCTCCATACCGATGGCCAGGCCGGCGGCCACCGAGGCCGAGAAGGTGCAGCCGGTGCCGTGGTCGTTGGCGGTGGGCACCACCTCGGCGGTCAGTTCGGTCCAGTGGCCGTCGTGGTACACCCGGTCGACGGCGGTGGCCTCTCCGGTCACCACCAGCCGCCCCCCGCAACGCTCGCCGAGCGCATCGGGGCTTTCCAGCCCGCCGACTTCTCGGAGCACGGCGGCCTCGCGGGCGTTGGGGGCGGCTACCACCGCGTGGGCCATCAGCTCCAGATAGAGGGTCTCTGATCCCGCATCCAGGAGGCGGGCGCCGGTGGACGACACCATCACCGGGTCCACCACCAGGTTGGGCAGGCGTCCGGAGGCGGCGTAGTCGCCGACCACGGCGATGATCTCCCGGTTGGCCAACATCCCGGTCTTCACCCCGGCCACCGGCAGGTCGTCGAGCACCGAGTCGAGCTGTTGGGCGACGAAATCGGCGGGGAGCGGGTACACGCCCTGGACGCCCACCGTGTTCTGGGCGGTCACCGCGGTGATGGCCACGGAGCCGTGTACCCCCCAGGCGGCGAAGGTGGCCAGATCGGCGGCCACCCCGGCCCCGCCCGAGGAGTCCGATCCGGCCACGCTGAGGGCCACCGCCGGATTCATCGCGCACCGCAACGGCCCAGGGGGCAGCGACGCCGCCCGGCCACCCCCCGGCGGGCCCGGCCCGCCCAAGGCCAAGGGGTGTGCGGGTCGGTCATCCCGAGCGCCACTCTTCCAGGATGGCGGCGATGGTGTCCTCCGGAGAGGGACTGCGGGCCACCGCCCCCTGGACTGCCACCCCCGAGGCCCCGGCGTCTCGGCAGGCGGCCACCCGGCCCACGTCTATTCCCCCCAAGGCGTACACCGGGACATGGGCCTGGCGGGCGATGCGGCCCAGCCCCCGGAGCCCCAGCGGCGGCCCGTAGCCCGGCTTGGAGGCGGTTGCGAAAACCGGGGAAATGGTCACGTAGTCCACCCCTTCGAGTTCGGCTTGGCGCACCTCCTCCAGGCGGTGGCACGACCGCCCGACGATGCCCGGGTAGCCCTTGGGGTAGCGGTCGAATCCGGCCAGGTGGACGCCGTCGGCCGATGGGTCGATCATCGAGGCCAGGATGAGGTAGTCGGTGCGGTCCCGCATCTGGCGGGCCAGCTCCCTGCGCTGCTGCGGTGGCCGGTCCTTGGCCCGCAGGATCACCGCGGGGGCCCGAACGGCGACGTCGGTCAGCACCAACAGCTCCGAGGTCAGCGAGGGCTGGTCGCTGAACGGCCGCCGGTGATCAGAACTGGGCACGGCCTTGCAGGGAGGTCGAGGCCTCGGCCAGGAAGCGCTTGGGAATTCGCCCGGCCAACCGGGCCTGGCGGCCGGCCTCGGTGGCCAGGCGCATGGCCACCGCCATCAGCTCGGGGTCGCGGGCCCGGGTGATGGCCGAGGCCACCATCACCGCGTCGCACCCCAGCTCCATGGCCAGCGCGGCGTCGGAGGCAGTGCCGATGCCCGCGTCCAGTACCACCGGCACCGACGCCTGCTCCACGATCATCTCGATGTTGTGGGGATTGCGAATGCCCAACCCCGACCCGATGGGGGCCCCCAGCGGCATCACCGACGCGCAGCCCAGATCCTCCAGGCGGCGGGCCAGCACCGGGTCGTCGTTGGTGTAGGCCAACACGGCAAAGCCGTCGTCCACCAGCGCTTCGGCGGCCTCCACCAGCTCGATGCTCTCGGGCAACAGGGTGATGTCGTCGGCGATCACCTCCAGCTTGACCAGGTCGGTCTCGAAGGCCTCCCGGGCCATTCGGGCGGTGAGCACCGCGTCGGCCGCGGTGTGGCAGCCGGCGGTGTTGGGCAGCACGGCCAGGCCCAGACGGTCGATCACGTCCAGGATCGAACCGGAGGCCTCGGGCGACACCCGCCGCAGGGCCACGGTGACCAACTCGCACCCCGATGCGGCCAACGCCCGCTCCAGCACGGCCAGGTTGGTCATCCCCCCGGTGCCGGTGATCAGCCGGCTGGTGAAGCTGCGCTGGGCCACGCTCCAGGGGTCGTGGGCGGGCGCCGCGGGCGCCGGGGTGATCCCGATGCTCATCTACCCTCCCTGGGCCGCTTCCAGAATCTCGACGCGGTCGCCCTCGGCCAGCCGGGCGTGGCCCCACAAGCTGCGGGGCACGATCTCCCGGTTGACGGCCACCGCCACCCCTCGCTGGTGGGGGGCGAGGTGGCCCACCGTGGTCTCCGAGGCCACCTCCCGTGGCTCCCCGTTGACCACCACGATCATGCCGACACCTGACGCGGGGGCTCGGCAGCGGCCGTGGTGGGCGATGGCGCCGCCCGCGGGGCGCGGAACCGGTCGGGGCGAAACGCCGACAGGTCCACCGGTGATTCCCGGCGCTGGACCACCGCGGCCACCGCGGCGGCGGTGATCGGCGCGGTGAGGATGCCGTTGCGGTAGTGGCCGGCGGCATAGGCGATGCCGTCGTTGCCGATGCCGATGATCGGGGCGTTGTCGGGTGCGCCCGGCCGCAGACCGGCCCAGGTCTCCACCATCTCCAGTTCGCTCAGTCCGGGCAGCAGCGTGAGCACGTCCCACAGCAACTGGTGGATACCGCCCGCCGTCACCCGGGTGTCGAACCCCTGCTCCTCCTGGGTGGCCCCCACCACGATCTCCCCGTTGCTTCGGGGCACCGCGTACACGCTGGACCCCCGCACCACCCCCCGAACCGGGAGCCGCAGCAACTCCGGCGGGCCGATCAATCGGATGATCTGCCCCTTGATGGGTCGAATGGGCACCTCCAGCAGTCGTCCGGTCCATGCCCCGGCGGCCACCACCACCTGTTGACAGCCCAAGACCCGGCCGTCGTCGGTCACCACCCGCCGGGGGGCCACCTCGGTGGCGGCCACGGCCAGGGTCGGCACCCGGTGCAACAGCTCGGCCACCACCAGGCGGGGGTTCACGTGGTGGTCGAGCGGGGAGTAGACCCCGCCCCGCACCGCGGGGGCCAGCAGCGGTTCCCGGGCCCGGCACTCCCGGCTGCGCAGCCGCTCCACCGGCAGCCCCTTCTGATCGTGCAGATCCCCGGTGTTGTCGAGCAGGGCCTTGTCGTCGGCGTCGAAGGCGGCCATCAGCATGCCGTCGCGGCGATAGTCCACCGCCTCGGTGCCCAGGGCGTCGGCGAAGGCGGGCCACGCCCGGCTGGCGGCCAGGTTCAGCGTCAAGATGTGGTCCTCGCCCCAATAGGCCTCGTGAATGGGGGCGAGCATGCCGGCCGCCGCGTGGCTGGCCCCCGAGCCCGGTGCGGGGTCGAGCACCACCACCTCGGCGCCGTCTCGTTGCAACTGCCAGGCGACCGCCAAGCCGATGATGCCGCCCCCCACCACCACGATGTCGGGGTTGGCCGGCGGTTCGGGCCTCGACGGATTCTCGGTCCGCACAAGCTCCTCAGCCACCGAGGGCCTCCAACATCTCGGCGGTGGCCGCCGTCGGGTCGGCGGCGTGGGCCACCGCCCCGATCACCGCCACACCGTGGGCGCCGGCCTCCAGCAGCTCCGGGATCCGGTGGACGTTGATCCCGGCGATGGCGATCACCGGAATGTCCAGCGCGGTGGCCACCCGTTCCACCCCGGCGGGCCCGAGGGGATCGGGCAGCCCGGTCTTGGTGGTGGTGGCGTACACCGGACCGACCCCCACGTACGAGGCACCGTCGTCTTGGTGACGGCGGGCGGTGTCGGGGTCACGGGCGGTGCCCCCCACCAGGCGGTCGGGCCCGAGCAGACGCCGTAGCTCCGCCACCGGCAAGTCGTCGGCCCCTCCGTGGACCCCGTCGGCCCCCGCGGCCAAGGCGATGTCGGCCCGGTCGTTCACGATCACCACCCCCCGGCTCGGTTGCGCCTCAGCCACGATCCGGCGGCATTCGGCCAGCACGGTGGCGTCGCCGTCGCCTTTGATCCGCACCTGGACCGCCGGCGCGCCCCCCCGATAGGCGGCGGCCGCCAGGTCGGCACGGTCGGCGATGACATGGAGCCGGGGAACCGGTTGGCTCACGACCCGGCCGAGTAAATCTCCGCACCCTGAGTGCGGAACTCGTCGGCCTTGGACTTCAGGCCCAGCTCGATGGCCACCGATTCGTCCACCCCGTGGCGGGCGGCGTAGTCCCGCACGTCCTGGGTGATCTTCATGGAGCAGAACTTGGGGCCGCACATGGAGCAGAAGTGGGCGGTCTTGGCCGGCTCTGCGGGCAGGGTCTCGTCGTGGTACTTCAGGGCCGTCTCGGGATCGAGCGAGAGGTTGAACTGGTCGGCCCAGCGGAACTCGAAGCGGGCCTTGGACAAGGCGTCGTCCCACGCCTGGGCTCCGGGATGGCCCTTGGCCACGTCGGCGGCGTGGGCGGCGATCTTGTAGGCGATCACCCCGTCCTTCACGTCGGCCCGATTGGGCAGGCCCAGGTGCTCCTTGGGGGTCACGTAACACAGCATGGCGGTGCCGTACCAGCCGATGTTGGCCGCCCCGATGGCCGAGGTGATGTGGTCGTAGCCGGGGGCCACGTCGGTGGTGAGCGGCCCCAGCGTGTAGAAGGGGGCGTCCTGGCACCACTCCCTCTCCAGGGTCACGTTCTCCTTGATCTTGTTGAGGGGCACGTGGCCCGGTCCCTCGATCATCACCTGCACGTCGTGGGCCCAGGCCCGTCCGGTGAGTTCACCCAGGGTCTCCAGCTCGGCCATCTGGGCGGTGTCGTTGGCGTCGGCAATCGAACCGGGCCGTAGCCCGTCGCCCAGCGAGAAGGCCACGTCGTAGGCGGCGAAGATCTCGCACAGCTCGTCGAAGTGGGTATAGAGGAAGTTCTCCTGATGGTGGGCCAGGCACCAAGCGGCCAAAATCGAGCCCCCCCGGCTGACGATCCCGGTGGTGCGCTCGGCGGTGAGGGGCACGTAGCGCAGTAGCACCCCGGCGTGGACGGTCATGTAGTCCACCCCCTGTTGGGCCTGCTCGATGACCGTGTCGCGGTAGATCTCCCAGGTGAGTTCCTCGGGTTGTCCGTTGGTCTTCTCCAGGGCCTGGTAGATGGGCACGGTGCCGATGGGCACCGGCGAGTTGCGGATGATCCACTCCCGGGTGGTGTGGATGTCGGGGCCGGTGGACAGGTCCATCACCGTGTCGGCCCCCCACCGGGTGGCCCAGGTGAGCTTCTCCACCTCCTCGGCGATCGACGAGGTGACCGCCGAGTTCCCTATGTTGGCGTTGACCTTGGTGAGAAAGGTGCGACCGATGATCATCGGCTCGGATTCGGGGTGGTTCACGTTGGCCGGAATGATGGCCCGACCCCGGGCCACCTCGGACCGCACCAGTTCGGCGTCCAGCCGCTCTCGGGTGGCGATGAACTCCATTTCCGGGGTGATCTCTCCTCGGCGGGCGTAGGCCATTTGGGTCACCGCCCCACCGGTGGCCCGTCGCACCGGTCGGCGCTCGCCCCGGAAGGGGTCAGAGGCTTGGCCCTGGCGCACCGCCCGGCGGCCGTCGTCGCGCAACTCGGCGGCCCGCCCGTCGATTTCCTCGGTGTCGTTCCGCTCGGTGATCCACCCCAGCCGCAGCGGCGGCAGCCCGACGTCGGGATCGGACCCGGGGCCGCTGGTGTCGTAGAGCAGGAAGGGGGGTTCGGGGGCGGTGAGGTTGACCTGGGTGAACGGCACCCGCACGTCGGGCCGGGTGCCGGCCACGTAGATCTTCTCCCGGGCGGGCCGGGCAGTGGTGCCTTGGGGCTCGGCCCCGTTGTGGCCGTTGGTCGGCGTTGCGTCTTGGCCGGTGAGGCTCATCTTCATCTCCCTTCGCCGGCGTTATCCGGATCAGGTTCAGCGGTCGGTGCCGGCGGACACCCTCTCAGCCCGACGATCCTCGAGCTCCCGCGTGGTTGTTGCGCTTATCTTGCCACATGGTCGCGGTGGGCGAGGTAGTGATCGATGAGAGACCGGGTGGAGGAGTCGCGGCGGGTCCCAGGAGGGACGGCCGGGTCGGCAAACTCCCCGGCAATGTCGGCGGCCAGGGACTTGCCCAGCTCCACCCCCCATTGGTCGAAGGGGTTGATGCCCCACACGGTGGCCTGGGTGAACACCTTGTGCTCGTACAGGGCGACCAGTTGACCCAGTGTCCGTGGGGCGAGCCGGTCGCCGAGTATGACGGTGCTGGGCCGGTTGCCGGTAAAGCGCCGGTGGGGGTTGTCGGCATCGGGAGCGCCGAAGGCCAAGGCCTCGGCCTGGGCCAAGAGGTTGGCCATGAGCAGATCGTGGTGTTCGGCGTAGGCGTGGTTGGGCCGGCAGAAGCCGATGAAGTCCACCGGCACGACGTCGGCGCCCTGGTGCAGGAGTTGGTGGAAGGCGTGCTGTCCGTTGGTTCCGGGTCCGCCCCACACCACCGGGCCGGTCGCAGTGGTCACCGGTGTGCCGTCGGCCCGCACCGATTTGCCGTTGCTCTCCATGTCGAGTTGCTGGAGGTAGGCCGGGAACAGGGCCAGCTCCTGGGCGTAGGGCAGCACGGCGTGGGTCGGCCACCCCCAGAAGTTGCGGTTCCAGACGCCGATGAGGCCGAGCAGGGCGGGAAGGTTCTCGGCCCACGGGGCCGATCGGAAATGCTCGTCCATGGCGTGCATCCCGGCGAGTAGCTCGGTGAAGGCGTCAGGGCCGATGGAGATCATGAGGCTGAGTCCCACGGCTGAGGCCAGCGAATAGCGTCCTCCCACCCAGTCCCACAGCCGGAACACCGATTCGGGGTCGATGCCCCATTCCCGTGCCCGTTCGGGGTCGGCGGTGACCGCCGCGAAGTGAGCGCGGGCCGTTTTGGGCCCCACCGCCTCGGCCACCCACGCTCGGGCGGTGCGGGCGTTGGTCAGGGTCTCGATGGTGCTGAAGGTCTTGGACGAGACGACGAACAGGGTGGCGGCCGGGTCCAGCCCTCGGGTGACGGCCCGGAAGTGGGCCCCGTCCACATTGGACAGGAAGCGCACGTCCACGTCGTCGGTGGCGTAGGCCCCGAGGGCGGCGGTGGCCATGGCCGGGCCCAGGTCGGAGCCACCGATGCCGATGTTCACCACCGCCCGCCACCGCCCGTCCCGGGCTTGGCGGGCGTAAGCGGTCAGGCGTTCCCTTTCCTGGGCGACCTCGGGCGGGGGGTCGGGCCGTCGCAGGGCGGTGTGCCACGCGGGGCGCTGTTCGGTGGTGTTCACCGGTTCGCCGTTCAATAGGGCGTGGATGTGGCGGCGCAGCCCGGCCCGGTCGGCCAGGGCGCCCAGCATTGCCACCGTCTCGGTGGTGAGCCGGTTCTTGGAGTAGTCCACCACCAACCCCTCTGCGGCTGCGGTGAACCGCGGGCCCCGTTCAGGGTCACCGCCGAACAGGTCCCCCAGATGCACGGTGGCCAACGACTGCCGGTGGTCGGCCAGCGCCCGCCATTCGCCGGTGTCGTGCATCCCCGGAGCGTAACCGTGGCGCAGACCCGTTCGGCTGCCCCGGCAAATCGGAGAGAAATCGGCCAGGCAAACGTGCCGGAGGACTACTGGTGGTAGATGGCCTGGAGCACGTTGAGTCTCCCGGCACGGATGGCGGGGAACAGCGCGGCGATCAGCCCGGCGATGGCGGAGATGACCACGTAGACCACCAGCGTCGGCCACGGCACGGCGAACGAGGAGATGAAGCTGTCGGGGATCACCACTACCGCAGCCCAGCCGAACAACACGCCGATCACCGTTCCCATCAAGCCACCGAAGGTGGCCACGATGGCCCCCTCCCAGAGGACCATCCATCGTGTTTGCCCTCGAGTGGTGCCCACTGCACGCAACATCCCGAGTTCGCGGGTGCGCTCGAACACCGACAGGGCCAGGGTGTTGGCGATGCCCATGAGGGCGATCACCAGGGAGATGCCCAAGAACACGTTGACCACCACCAAGAAGGTGTCGATCTGGCTCTCTTGGTTCTCTCGGAACTCGGCCTGGTCCCGCACCTCCAACTGCGGATAGTCCACGGTCACCGATTCCAGGGCGGCTCGTGCTTGCTCGGCCGACGATCCGGGCGCCGTGACCGCAGAGATGAACTGGTCCTGCGTGCCGGTGAGGTAGCGGTCCCAATCCTCGTTGTCGATCAGCCAGTCCCCCAGGATGGTGTTGTCGGCGTACACCGCGACCACCTCGAAGGTGGCCGACTGCCCGCCCAGGAACTCCAGCTCCACGCCATCGCCGACTCCTACGCCCAGCTCCTCGGCCTCGTCCTCGTACAGCAGTATCTGGCCGGCCCCTGCTCCCACCGTGCTGCCGCTGAGGACGTCCACGTCGATGTGGCGGCTGACCTCGGAGAGGTCGGTTGATCCAATGTCCTGGATTTCGCCGTTGGCGGTGGTGCGGGTGGATTCAAAGCGGAATCGATAGGAGATCACCGAGGACAGCTCAGGCTGTTGGGCCATGGCTTGGGCGGCCAAGGGACTGAACGCGGCGGTGGGGTCGCCGCAACTGCCGATGCAGATCAGCCAGTCGGCTTCCACTGAGTCTTCCAGGGTGTCCGAGAGGGTTTGCTTGAACGACTGACCGAGCACGGTCACCATCGACACCAGGGCCAGCCCGATCATGAGCGCCGAAGCCGTGCTGGCCGTGCGTCGGGGGCTACGAGCGGCGTTCTGGCGGGAGAGTCTTCCGCTCACTCCGAACAGGCGGGCCGGGAGCCAACCCAGGAATCGGGCCACCGGATCGGCAAAGACCGGGCTGACCAGGTTCATGCCCACGAACACCAACAGGGCGCCCATGCCCAACAGGGCCAGAATGTCGGTGGTGGACATGTCGGCCACCACGGCCACGCCCAGAATCACCGCGCCCAACACCAACACGGCCACTCGACCGGCCAGGGGATGCAACCGGGTTCCTCCGGTGTAGATGAGAATGGCCCCGAGCAGGGCGGTGATCACGATCAGAGCCACCGACTGCGAAGCGATTCCGGCGGCCACGACGGCGATGCCCAGAACGGTCAGCGGCACTCCCCATGCTGCGGACCGCACCGTGTCGGAAGTACCCAGTCGGGCATCCTCGGCCAATGCAGCAATGGGCGTCACTCGTCGGGCTCGCAGTGCCGGCCAGATGGCCGACGCCAAGGTGACCCCCACCCCGATGGCGACGGCCGATACCACGGTGTTGGCACCGATGATGACGGGCGAATCGGGCAAGTCGGCGCCCAGGGCGGAGAACATGGCTTGCAGGCCCAAGGCCACCAGCACTCCCAGTCCGAGCCCCACCAAGGTGGAGACCAGACCGACCACCACCGCTTCGCACACCACCGACTGGGTGATCTGCCGCCCGCTGGCGCCCAGCGCACGAAGCAGCCCCAGCTCTCGTATCCGCTGGCCCACAATGATGGTGAAGGTGTTGTAGATGATGAAGGCCGACACCACCAGGATGACGATGGCGAATCCCAGCAGGAAGTTCTGGAAGAAGCCGATCACCTCGTTGAACGCGTCGGTCTGCTCTTCCACCAACTGCTCGTTGGCCACCACCTCGGTGCCTGCAGGAATCACGGCGCTTATGGCCGCGGCCACCTCCTCCTTGGAGGCATCGGGGGTCAAGCGAATGTCGATGCTGTCGTAACCGCCGCCGTCGTGCAGCACCTCCCGCGCCGTTTCGGGATCCCAGGCCACGATTTGGGCCCCGACGGTGGCATCTTCGCCGGTGCCGAATCGGAAGTGCCCCACCAGGGTGAACTCCTGGGTGCCCGAAGGGGTGGACACCCGGTAACGCTCCCCCACGAGGAAACCATTCTCCTGGGCGGTGGTGGCGTCCATGGCGAACTCGTCGGGCCCTCGGGGGGGCCGGCTGATGCCGTCGGGCCACACGCTGACCTGGCTGAGTTCCTGGTCTTGGGGCCAACTCACCCCCATCTGTGGCGGGCCGAAACTGGACAGCGGCTCGCCGTCGGACTTGATGGCGATCACGTTGAATTCGAAGATCCCGCCTTCGGCGGCGGCCACCCCGTCGATGGCTCGCACCGCGTCCTCAATGCTCGGGTCGACCAGAGGGGCGCCGAAGTCGCGGTCGCCGAACTCCACCTCGGAGCGGACCGACAGGTCGACCCCACGGAAGATGTCCTCGGAGAGGTCGTCAAAGGTGGACCGCAGCCCGTCGGTGGTCACGAAGACGCCCACTGTGAAGGCCACGCCGACGACCACCGCCAGCGTGGTGAGGAAGAACCGGATCCGGGCGCCGGCGATGCTCTTGAGGGTGTAGCGCAGCAGGGCCATGGAGGTCGGTCAGCCGCCGATGTTCTTCATGTAGTCGAGAACCTGATCGGCGGTGGGATTGGGCATTTCGCCGTGGATGCCGCCGTCCACCAGGAACACGGCTCGATCGGCGAAGGCCGCCGCCATCGGATCGTGCGTGACCATCACAATGGTCTGGTTGAGCTCGTCGACGGCTTGGCGCATGAACGCCAATATCTCGGAGCTGGTCTGGGAATCCAGGTTGCCGGTGGGTTCGTCGGCGAAGATGATCTCCGGCTTGGTCGCCAGTGCCCGAGACACGGCCACCCGTTGTTGCTGGCCGCCGGACAACTCGCTGGGCCGGTGGGTCAGTCGGTCGCCGAGGCCGACTGTGGAGACCACGTGATCCACCCACTGGCGGTCGAAGTCTCGACCGGCCAGGTCCATGGGCAGGGTGATGTTCTCCATGGCGGTCAGGGTGGGCACCAAGTTGTAGGCCTGGAATACAAATCCCACCCGTCCTCGTCGCAGCAGGGTCAAGCCCCGGTCACCCAGGGTGCCCAAGTCGGTGTCGCCGATGAACACCTGTCCGGTGGTGAGGGAGTCGAGGGCCGCCATGCAGTGCATGAGGGTGGACTTTCCCGAGCCCGACGGGCCCATGATGGTGGTGAACTGGCGTTGTTGGAACCTGATGTCCACACCGTCGAGGGCGCGGACCTCGGTGTCACCGGTGCCGTAGATCTTGGTGGCGTTGACGGCGCGGGCGGCAACGATGGATTGCTGTTCAGTGGTGGTCATGATGGTGCGTGTTCCGGTTCAGGGTTGGGCCACGACCCGGAGATAGGGCTTCTGCTCGTCCCACCCGTCGGGGAACAACTCGGCGGCCTCTTCGTTGGACAAGGCGGGCACGATGATCACGTCGTCGCCCTGCTGCCAGTTCACCGGGGTGGCCACCTTCTTGGTGGCGGTGAGCTGCAAGGAGTCGATCACCCGCAGCACCTCGTCGAAGTTCCTACCGGTGCTGGCCGGGTAGGTGATGGTGAGTTTGACTGCGTTGTCGGGGCCGATCACGAACACCGAGCGCACGGTCATGGTGTCGCTGGCGTTGGGGTGGATCATGTCGTAGAGGTCGGCCACGGTGCGGTCGGCGTCGCCGATCATGGGGAAGTTGGGGCGGATGCCCTGGGTGTCCTCGATGTCCTGCGACCAGGCCACATGGTCGTCCACCGAGTCGCACGAAAGGCCGATGACCTTGACGTTGCGGCGGGCGAATTCCTCGGCCAGCGTGGCCGTGTAGCCCAACTCGGTGGTACACACCGGGGTGAAGTCCTTGGGGTGGGAAAACAGCACCGCCCAGGAGTCTCCCTTCCACTGGTGGAAGGAGATCGGCCCCTCGGTGGTGTCAGCGGTGAAGTCCGGGGCGGTGTCGCCCAAGCGGATGGCCATGTTCGTCTCCTTTGCAAACGTGCTCGGGGGCACTCCGCGGAGGCTGCCGGTGATTCTGCGGGTGAGTCTTCGAGGTGTGAGCCCGCAAACTCGGGCTCACAGTCTTGCTCAGCCTACCGGGCCCGGCCCAACCATCGGCTGGGCAATTGCCGTCATGGGTCAGTCCTGTGGCGATCCCGCCGATTCCCCCAAAAGGCGCTTGGGAAGGCGCAAGAGGCGGCGGAGCCGGCCGCCGTCGAGGTCGGCGGTGAAGTCCTCGGGCGCGCCCACCGCCCGGTCCAGCGTGTCGTCGGGCGGTTCGGCGCCGTCGGGGATGGCCGTGGATTCCTCCTTCACCAGGAGCGGGGTGTCGAAGTCGTCCTGAGCATCCTCGGTTTCCTCGTTCTCGATCAGCGCGGTCTCCAGTGCGGCCCGGATTTCCTCGAGGTCGAATTCCGTGGTGGTCATCACGGCGCGCAGGTTGCTCATCGGACTCTCCGAGAACTGGCGCAGACGCTCGATCCACTCGTCCCGGTACTGCACATAGACGAGGTGTTGGCGGCGGGCGGTGTTGTAGTCGCTCTTGAGGACGGCGAAGACGGCCGCCTCCCCGGCAACGTGCATGGCGCTCAACTCGGCCCGCATGACCGGTGACGGATGGCCGGCGATCGCCTCTTGCATTTTCGGGGCAAGTTCCTCGTGGCCGGCCAACAGGTCGTCGCGGTTGGCCAGGTCGATCTGGAGTCCGGCGGCGTTGATATCGCCCAGCACCTTGTGGTGATTCTCGATCCACGCCGACACCGTCTGCTCGTAGCGCCGATGCCACTCGGCCAGGCTCTCGTGGTGCAGCCGGGGGTGGTCCGCCTCCGCGGGGCGGTCCCTGGGCGGGCCTCCAACCAACTCGAGCTTGGGTCGGGCCTCGTCTGCCTGGTGGTCGCCGGTCTCACCGGGCCCGTCGGCGTAGTCCTCCCCACCGTCGAACAACTGGGGTCGGTTTCTCAAGTGCCTGTCTCCTTCTTCGGGTACCGGACCGGGGAAGATATCCCACAGGGCCCGCTTCTTGCGGGTGGAAAAAGCGATGAAGCCGGCGATCAACGCGCAGCCCAGGATGATGACGGCGGGAATGGCAATCGCCGCGTTCACGGCTCGCCGACCGTGCCCGCGGCGAGCGCGCGCACCTTGGCGGCCGGTGCCGGGGTGGTGGCGGTGTGACCACGGCAGGACCAGCAGTGATCGCGGGCCGTTCCCCACCACGTGACGTCGCAACGGGGACACCACATGGTGGCCTTGCGACGCGCCCGAAGCGCGAACGACCAAGTGCGTGCCGGTACGGCCATGGGGCTCACACTAGGAGCGGGATCGGCGCGAAACGTGGATATCCGCGCGGTTGTCGGGGTCGAGGTGGCTGTCGGGGCCGAAGCGGGTTAGGGCGCGGACTCTTCGTCCTCGGCGGGGATGATGAGCGCTTGGCCGATCTGAATCAGGTTGGCCGCGGTGATGTTGTTGGCCTGAAGCACCTCGTCGAGTGTCTTGCCGTACTGCAGGGCGATGCCCAAGAGGGTGTCGCCCTCCACCACGATGTGGGTGCGGTCTCCGGGACGAACGGTGCCGTCGCTGTTGAGAACCACCGGGGCATCCTGGGGAATCTCGACCTCCTGGCCGATGCTCAGCAGGTTCGGATTCTCGAATTCGTTCACCGCAATGATGGCCGCCAGACCGATGCCGAACTCGTCGGCGATGCTGCCCAGGGTGTCGCCCTCTCGAACCACGTAGATGAAGGCTTCCGGGGTGGAGGTGGGGGTGGGAGTGGGTGCCGGGGTGGGGACGATGGCCTCCACGGTGGCGGTGGGCAACTCGTCGGGGTCGAAGCCCAGCGGGCGCTCCTCGGTGGCGGTTCCCCCGCCACCGCCGCAGGCTGCGATCAACACGGCCAACAACACCACCATCAACAACACTGGGGCCCGGCGCATGGCGACACCTCCTCTTGCCAGTGGGCCTCCACATTACGCAACGCGCCCCCGGGACCGGAAAAGGGGCCCAACCTGCGGGCCGCGCTTGAAGCAGGGCCGGCGGGTCGTCTGCCGGCAACATGGGCCGGTGTCCGCGGTGGCCATATTGTCCAATCCTCGATCCGGGAGCGACGTTCGGCGACTGCTCACCAGCGCGGCCTCCTCCACCATCGAGAACAAGATCAGCATCCTGCGGAGGGTGATCCACGGAGCGTTCGAGGCCGGCGTGGAACAGGTGGTGCTCACCCGGGATCCCTTCTCCATCACCCGGCGGGCCACCGAGAATCTGCAATTGCCACTGGAGGTCGTCTTTCTCGACCTGCCGCTGTATCACGACGAGCGTGACTCGGTGGAGGCCGCCCGAGCGATGCGCAGCTTCGGCTGCGGGGCGGTGGTGAGCCTGGGGGGCGACGGCACCAACCGGGCGCTGACTCTGGGATGGCCCGATGCCCCGCTGATCCCGCTGTCCACCGGTACCAACAACGCCTTCCCCGTCCACGTGGAACCCACCGTGGCCGGTATGGCCGCGGGCCTCATCGCCACCGGGGCGGTCGACCGGTCGGCCCATTCGGCCCGGGCCAAGGTGGTGGCGGTGGAGGTCCACGGCCCGGCGCCGGATGGGGCCGAAGAATCCTCCGACCTGGCCCTGGTGGACGCGGTGGCCGTGGACGACCCCTACGTGGGCTCCCTCGAATTGTTCGACCCCGAGACGCTCCTGGTCGGCGTGTTCACCCGCGCCGATCCGGCCGCCATCGGCTTCAGTGGTTTGGCCGGTGCCGTCCTGCCCTGCACTCCCGAGGAGGATCGGGGAGTGGTGCTGCAGTTCTCACCCCCCAGCGGGAATCCCGCCCGCCTGGTGCGGGCGCCGCTGGCACCGGGGTGGTTCACCTCGGTGGGCCTGGCGGGAAGCGACTACGTGGACCTGGGTGCGCCCGTGGAGGTGGCGGGCCCCTGCCTGCTGGCCTTCGACGGGGAGCGCAGCCGGCGCCTGCATCCCGGTCAGGTGGCGGCCCTGCGGGTGGTGCGCCACGGTCCTCGGGTGATCGATGTGGGCTCGGTGGTGCATTTTGGCACCAGGGCGGGCGCGTTCGAACTCCGCGTGGGAGACTGTGGGCCATGAGTGCTGACATTGTCATCCGTGGGGGAACCGTGGTGGACGGCTCGGGCGAGCCGGGACGGGAGGCCGATGTCGCCGTCACCGGGGACCGCATCAGCGGGATCGGTTCGGGGCTGACGGGCAAGGTGGAGTTGGACGCCACCGGGCAGGTGGTGGCCCCCGGCTTCATCGACATCCACACCCACTACGACGCCCAGGTGTTCTGGGATCCGGCGCTCAGCCCGTCGTGCTACCACGGGGTGACCTCGGTCATCGCCGGCAACTGCGGGTTCTCCATCGCCCCCACCCGGGCGAGCCACCAGGACCTCATCGCCCGCACGTTGGAGAACGTCGAGGACATGAACGTGGACAGTCTGGCCGAGGGCATCCCCTGGGACTTCGAGACGTTTCCCCAGTACCTGAACTCCATCGACCGCCGGGGGATCGCCCTCAACTTCGGGGCCTACATCGGCCATACCGCCCTGCGGCTGTTCGTGATCGGCGACGAAGCCTACGAGCGGGCATCCACCGAGCAAGAGGTGGCCCGCATGGCCGAGGTGGTGGACGAGGCCCTCGACGCCGGAGCGGCCGGGTTGGCCACCAGCTTTGCCATGACCCATCGGGGGGCCGACGGCCTGCCGATACCCAGCCGTTTGGCCACCCGGGAGGAGTTCGAGGTGCTCATCGGCGTGCTCGGCCACAAGCGACAGGGCGTGGTGTCGGTGGCCCCCGGCGAGCCGGTGGGCATCGACGACCTCTACACCCTGCAGCCCCAAGTGGGCGTGCCGTTCACCTACGGGGCTCTGTTGACCTTCCCCAACGGCCTCCATGAGAAGAGTGCGGCCCGCAACCGTGACGCCTGGGCCGACGGTGTCCAGGTGTGGCCCCAGGTGACTCCCCGGCCGCTCACCTTCCAGATGGTGATGTCCGATCCGTTCACCCTCAACGTGAACCCGGAGTTCGCCGCCCTGATGAGTGAGGATCACGACGCCCGGCTCAAGGCCTACGACGACGAGGACTGGCGCAACCGGACCCTGGAAGCCTTCGAGCACCAGCGGGCCATGCGGCCCCGGTGGGAGACCTTCCAGATCGCCGAGACGTCCTCCCGGCCGGAGCTGATCGGGCGACGGCTGACCGAGGTGGCCGCCGAGCTGGGGGTTCGACCCTTCGACGTGCTGTTGGACACCGCGGTGGCCGACAACCTCACCACCCGGATCAGTTGTGTCATCGCCAACGACGACCCCGAAGGGGTGGCCATGTTGTTGCAGCAGGACGGCTGCACGCTGGGGCTGTCCGATGCCGGAGCCCACGTGGGCCAGCTCTGCGACGCCCCCCAGGCCACCGATTTCCTGGGCAACTGGGTGCGCGACCGCCAACTCATGCCGGTGGAGAAGGCGGTGAGGAAGCTCTCGGGCGTGCAGGCCGACCTGTTCAACCTGGTGGACCGGGGCTACCTCCGGGAAGGGGCGTTTGCCGACGTGGTGGTGTTCGACCCCGACACCGTGGCCCCCGGGCCGCTTCGCCGCGTTCGGGACTTCCCGGCCAACGCCGAGCGGCTGACCGCCGACGCCTCGGTGGGCATCACCCACGTGCTGGTGAACGGAACCCCCATCCGCCGCGACGGCGAGATGGACCAAGCCGGGGTGGACCGCCACCCCGGTGACATCCTGCGACCCTCGGCCCGGTAGGCGGGGGCGGGGGCGGTCCCGCGGTTGTCGAAGAATTTGCCCAAAGTTCTCTGGCGCACGTGGGTTCCGTAGGCCTAAGCTGCGGTTGAACGCATGGGCGACAGCGTGGTCGCTCCCACATGAAGACGAGGAGATCGCCATGGGGGAGAAGACAGACTGGCGCACCGAGTTGAACAAGGCGGGGGCCGACCTGCAGGCGTTGCTTTCCGAGGGCATGCCCGCCGACAATCCCGACGACTGGGTGCCCCGCCTCGAACACAGCCTGGCCCAACTCAGCCGAGCCCTCACCGGGTTCTGCTCCGATTGCGACCTGGGGCTGTACGACGATTGCATCGAACTGGCCCCCCGCCTGGTACCCCAGGTCAACAAGATTCGGGCCGAGCAGGTGCAGCTCCAGGCCTCGGTGCAACAGCAGATCGAGCGACTGCACAGCCAAGAGCCCACCCCCGGTCTGCGCCGGTCGGTGGTCGACCTCGTCCACCGGGTGGATCAGCTCAACCACCACGCCGTCGACGTGGTCTACAGCGCCTACGACACCGACCTGGGGGGACCGGGCTGATCGTTCCCGGAGCCTGCCTCAGGGTTCGCCGAACGCTCCCGCCGGCTGAGGAGCCTGCGCCGATGAGTTTCGCCGTCTGAGGAATCCGCTCAGAGTTCGCCGAACTGGCGGTCGCCGGCGTCGCCCAGTCCGGGGACGATGTAGGCCCGTTCGTTCAGTCCCTCGTCGATGGCCGCGGTGAACAGGCGGGCACCGGGGGCCGCCTCGCCGAGGGCCGCCACCCCCTCGGGGGCGGCCAGCACACACACTGCGGTGATCCGTCCGGCCCCGGCGGCGGCCATCCGACCGCACACGTAGGCCAGCGATCCCCCGGTGGCCAGCATGGGCTCGAGCACCAGCACCGACCGACCGCCCAGATCGTCGGGCACGGTGTTGAGATAGGGCTCGGGCAGGAACGTCTCCTCGTTGCGGCGGACCCCGAGAAAGCCCACGGCGGCATCGGGCAACAGCTCCTGGGCGGCGGCCAGCATGCCCAGGCCGGCCCGCAGCACCGGCACCAGCAGTGGGGGATGGTCGATGCGTACCCCGGAGGTCGGGGCCAGGGGGGTGTCGATGCCCACGGTGGTGACGGGCACGTCCCGGAGGGCCTCGTAGATCATCAAACCGCTGAGTTCCCCGAGTGCCGTGCGGAACGCTGCCGAGCCGGTCTCGGCGCTCCGCAACACGGACAGGCGGGCTTGCACCAGCGGGTGATCGACGACGGATACCTCCATCGCCCCACCATAGGTTGAGCGCTCTGAGGATCGTGGGTTGGACGGCCACTCGGGGGGCTAGGCACCCGGCTCGGTGTTCTCCTGTGGGGTTGCCAGCCCTATCCTGGTCCGGGTGAGCGATCTGCTGGCGGTGGAAGCCCCCACCGGGGCCGCCGATGCCGTGGCCGGAGTGCGGATCACCCCGGTGGACGCGGTGGGTTTGGAACAGCGGGCGGCCCTGCTGTGTACCCGGTCGATCAAGACCACATCCAAGGCCGCCGCGCTGGAGCTGGCGGTGCGGTGCATGGACTTGACCACCCTGGAGGGGGCGGACAGTCCCGGCCGGGTGGCGGCCCTGTGTGCCCGGGCGCAGCGCCCCGATGCCGTCGATCCCACGGTGCCGCCGGTGGCCGCCGTGTGCGTCTACCCCGAGTTGGTGCCCGTGGCCGTGGAGGCGTTGGCGGCGAGTCCGGTGGTGGTGGCCAGCGTGGCCGGCGGCTTTCCCGCGGGGTTGGCCCCCCTGGAGGCCCGCTTGGCGGAAATCGCCTGGGCGGTGGCCGCCGGGGCCCACGAAATCGACATCGTGTTGAACCGTTCGGCGTTTCTCGCCGGCCGCTATCAGCAGGCTTATGAAGAAATCGCCGCGGCCAAACAAGCCTGCGGTTCCGCCCATCTGAAGGTGATCCTGGAGACCGGGGAACTGGGTTCCTACGACCAGGTGCGGCGGGCCTCCATGCTGGCCATGGTGGCCGGGGCCGACTTCATCAAGACCTCCACCGGCAAGATCGGTACGGCGGCCACCCCCGCGGTGGCCCTGTGCATGGCCGAGGCCATCCGGGACATGGCCGACCAAACCGGCACCCTGGTCGGCCTGAAGTTGGCCGGGGGCATCCGTACGGCCAAGCAGGCCTGGCACTACCTGGTGATCGTGGGTGAGACCCTGGGAGCCGGGTGGCTGTCGCCGGAGCGGTTCCGCCTGGGCGCGTCCAGCCTGCTCAACGACGTGCTCATGCAGCGGGCCAAACTCCGCGACGGTCGGTACCAGCGGCGGGAGGACTTCAGCGTTGACTGACACGACCGACCGGAGTCCGGTGCCGACGCCACCCACGGGGACGGTGGAAGCCGCTCCCGATTTTCGGCTGGACTACGCCCCCGCCCCCGAGTCGGCGGCCCCGGTTCGCTTGGCTCCGCAGTACGGGGCGTTCATCGGCGGCGAGATGGTCGAGTCGACGGGAGGGGAGGTGGTCCCCACCATCAACCCCGCCACCAACCGGCCCCTGGCCGAGGTAGCCATGGGATCGAAGGCCGACATCGATCGAGCGGTGACCGCCGCCCGGTCGGCCTGGGAGGGGGGGTGGCGGGATCTCTCCGGCGCCAATCGGGCCAAGTATCTGTACCGCATCGCCCGACTGCTCCAGGAGCGGGCTCGGGAGTTCGCCGTGCTCGAGACCATGGACAACGGCAAGCCCATCCGGGAATCGCGGGACTTCGACATTCCCATGGCCGCCGCTCACTTCTTCTACTACGCCGGATGGGCCGACAAGCTGGAGTACGCCTTCAACGGTCGGCGGGCGGTTCCGTTGGGCGTGGCCGGGCAGGTGATTCCCTGGAACTTCCCCTTGCTCATGGCCGCATGGAAGTTGGCCCCGGCTCTGGCCTGTGGCAACACGGTGGTGCTCAAGCCGGCGCCTACCACTCCGCTGAGCGCGTTGTTGCTGGCGGAGGTGTTGCAGGACGCGGAGCTGCCGCCGGGGGTGGTCAACATCGTTCCCGGGGGCGACCAAGCGGGCGCCGCCCTGGTGGCCCATCCCGGGGTGGACAAGATCGCCTTCACCGGTTCGACAGCCGTGGGCCGGGAGATCGGGGCGGCCCTGGCGGGCAGCGGCAAGCGGCTCACCCTGGAGTTGGGGGGCAAGGCGGCCAACATCGTGTTCGACGACGCCGCCCTCGACCAGGTGACCGAAGGCATCGTGAACGGCATCTACTTCAACGGCGGCCAGGTGTGCTGCGCGGGGTCCCGTCTGTTGGTGCAGGAGACGGTGGCCGACGAGGTGGTGACCCGGTTGCAGCGGCGAATGGACACCCTGCGGGTGGGCGATCCCCTGGACAAGAACACCGACATCGGGGCGGTCAACTCGAAGGACCAGCTCCAGCGGATCCGGGAGTTGGTGGCCGCCGGGGAACAGGAAGGGGCCACGCGGTTCTCTCCCGAGTGCTCGCTGCCCGAACAAGGGTTCTTCCACCCACCCACGCTGTTCACCAACGTGTCCACCGCCCATCGCATCGCCCGAGAGGAGATCTTCGGCCCGGTGCTGTCGGTGCTCACCTTTCGCACGGCCGAAGAGGCGGTGGCCAAGGCCAACAACACCGCCTACGGGTTGTCGGCCGGCATCTGGACCGAGAAGGGATCGCGGATCTTGTGGATGGCCGAGCAGATGCGGGCCGGGGTGGTGTGGGCCAACACGTTCAACCGGTTCGACCCGTCCAGCCCGTTCGGCGGCTATCAGGACAGCGGCTACGGCCGGGAGGGCGGTCGGGCGGGTTTGGCGCCCTACGCGGAGTTGGTGCCGTGAGCGGGGTCGAGGCCGGGCGGCTGGGGGTCAACAAGACCTTCAAGCAGTACATCGGTGGGGCCTTCGAGCGGTCGGAGTCGGGCCGGTCGTACCCGGTGTACGGGGCCGACGGCGCGCTGTTGGCCCACGCCGTCCAGGGTTCCCGCAAGGACATCCGGGCTGCGGTGGGTTCGGCCCGTGCCGCCCAGCCGGGCTGGGCCGGGCGTACCGCCTACAACCGGGGGCAGATTCTCTACCGGATCGCCGAGGTGATGGAGTCGCGCCGGGCCGAGTTCTGCGCCGAACTCAGCCGCTCGGGCAACGGGGCCACTGCGCAGGATGCGGAGGCCGAGACGGCGGCGGCCATCGACCGCTGGGTGTGGTACGCCGGGTGGGCGGACAAGTACGTCTCGGTGCTCGGTGGGGCCAACCCGGTGGCCGGCCCCTATTTCAATTTGAGCGTGCCCGAACCCACCGGCGTGGTGGGGGTGGTGGGCCCCGACGATCATCCGCTGCTGGGGTTGGTGTCGCGACTGGCCCCGGTCATCGTGGCGGGCAACACCGCGGTGGTGGTGGCCTCCGAGCACCGCCCGCTGGTGGCCGTCACATTGGCGGAGACCCTGGCGCTCAGCGACGTGCCCGCTGGGGTGGTGAACATTTGTACCGGGCACCGGCTCGAGATGGTGCTGCCCCTGGCCGATCACGCCGATGTCAACGGGTTGGACCTCACCGGGTGCGATGCCGAGTTGGCCGCCGACGCCCAGCGTCGGGCGGCGGCCACCATCACCCGGGTGGCGGTGGCCACCGAAGCCGAACGGCGGTGGTTCTCGGCCGACGCCCAGAGCCCTTATCTCATCGACGCCTTCTGCGAGACCAAGACGGTCTGGCATCCCAAGGGTCGTTGACGCCCACCGTGGTCTACCACCGGTGAGGACATGAGCGAGCAGGGGTTCGTTTTGGGGGTGGACCTCGACGGGGTGTGCGCCCAGCACACCCTGGCGTTTCGCAACGTGGTTGCGGCCGAGAAGCGTGTGCCGGTGGAGTCGCTCCCCTTGGACTGCAGTTGGGGATTCGAGGAGTGGGGATTCGCCGACGGTGACTTCGAGGAGTACCACCGTCTGGCAGTGACCAAGCACCGCATGTTGGCCGAAATGGCGGCCATGCCCGGCGCGGCCAAGGCGCTGTGGCGGCTGTCGGAGGCCGGGGTGTGGATTCGCATCATCACCCACCGGCTCTACACCAACTGGGACCACGCCATCGCCGCCGGTGACACCGCCGAATGGTTGGACAAGGCCAAGATCCCCTACCGGGACTTGTGCTTCGTGGGCGGCAAGACGGCGGTGGACGCCCACCTGTACATCGAGGACGCCCCCCACAACGTGGAGGCGTTGCGGGCCGAAGGACGAACCGTCATCGTGTTCGACCAGCCCTACAACCGGGAGCTGGATTCCCCCCGAGCCACGAGTTGGGAGGAGGCCGAGACCCTGGTGTTCGAGGCGCTGGCCGCCCACACCGGCGCCGTGCAACATCAACTCCCCGGCTTCGACCCCAGCACCGACCGCCTCGACCGCCGCTGAACACCCCGCCTCCGGGGCCGGGTCCCCAATGGCTGCACCTCCACCACACCATCAACCGCGGTGGTTGGCCATGGCCGGGCTCTTCATGGCGTAGCCTGGGCTGCGGATGGCTGAAGCAGGCAAGGCCGCCACCGGCCCGGTGCTGGAGGTGGAGGGAATCACCAAGACTTTTCCGGGGGTGGTGGCCAACGACAACGTGAGCCTGACCCTGGAGCAGGGTGAGATCCATTGCCTGCTGGGGGAGAACGGCGCGGGGAAGAGCACGCTGGTCAACATGGTGTTCGGGCTGTATCGGCCCGACCGGGGCACCATTCGGGTGCGAGGGGAGGCGGTGAGCTTCGCCGACTCGGGGGACGCCATCGCCCGGGGCATCGGCATGGTGCATCAGCACTTCCAGCTCATCCCCGTTTTCACGGTGGCCGAGAACATCATCCTGGGCAACGAGGTCACCCGAGGGGGCTTTCTCGATCTGGACTCCGCCCGCCGCCAGATCGACGCATTGGCAGAGCGGTACGGCCTGGCCGTGGACCCCGACTCCATCGTGGGCGACCTTTCGGTGGGCGAGCAACAGCGGGTGGAGCTGGTGAAGGCCCTGTTCCGTGACGCCGACATTCTGATCCTCGACGAGCCCACCGCGGTGCTCACTCCCGGCGAGGTGGACGACTTCTTCACCGTGGTGGAGAGCCTCACCAACCAGGGCAAGTCCATCATCTTCATCACCCACAAGCTGCGCGAGGTACTGGCCGTGGCCGACCGCATCACCGTGCTGCGGGGGGGCCGGGTGGTGGGCTCGGCCACCGCCGACGGTGCCACCCAGCAGTCACTGGCCAACCTCATGGTCGGCCGGGATGTGGTCTTCCGGGTGGACAAGGTCACGGCCAGACCGGGGGAACCGGTGATCCAGGTGCAGGGGCTGCGCGCGGCCGACGACCGGGGCGTAGAGACGGTCACCGGCTTGGACGTGGAGGTCCACGCCGGCGAGATCTTCGGCATCGCCGGTGTGGAGGGCAACGGCCAGCGAGAGCTGGTCGAGGCCATCTGCGGCATGCGTCCGGCCGGCGGGGGTCAGGTGAAGATGCTGGGCCACGACACCACGGGCTGGGCTCCCCGCCAAATCACCGAGTTGGGGGTGGCCCACGTTCCCGAGAATCGCAACAAGCACGGGCTGGTGGCCCAGTACTCGGTGGCCGACAATCTGGTGCTGAACCGCTACCACCATCGCCCCTTCTCCCGTCGAGGGGTCCGCAATGCTGCCGCCATCAGTGCAGAGGCCGCTCACCTTGTACGGCAATTCGACGTGCGCACCCCCGGGGTGGAGGCCGCCATGAACACCCTTTCGGGCGGCAACCAGCAAAAGGTGATCGTGGCTCGGGAACTGAGCGGCGAACTGCGCGCCCTGGTGGTGGCCCAGCCCACTCGAGGATTGGACGTGGGCTCCATCGAGTTCATCCACCGCAAGATCATCGAACTGCGTGACCGGGGAATTGGGGTGCTCTTGGTGTCTGCTGAACTGGACGAGATCATGTCACTGTCCGACCGCATCGGCGTGCTCTACCGGGGCGCCCTGGTGGGCACGGTGGACGCGGCCGACGCCACCAGGGAGCACCTGGGCTTGCTCATGGCCACCGGGAGTGACGGGGACCAATTGTGAACGGGGTGAACAACAGCCTCATCAAGGCCACCGGCCAGGCCCACCGCCTGTTGACCGAGGCCTGGCGACTGCAGCCGTTGTACGTGTCGTTCTACGCCATTCTGCTTTCGTTCATCGTGGGTGGTGTGCTGATCTCCATCATCGGGGTCAACCCCTTCACCGCCTATTGGGCCCTGCTGCGGGGCATGGTGGGCGGGGGTGACGCCCTGGCCGGTTCGGTGGCCCGCTCGGTGCCGTTCATCGGCTCGGCGCTGGCGCTGGCCTTCGCTTTCCGGGCCGGGTTGTTCAACATCGGTGCCGAGGGGCAGCTTCTGGCCGGGGGGATCACCGCCGCCTGGGTGGGCGCGCTGTCGTGGATGTCGGATCTGCCCGGCATCGTGGCCATCCCGTTGGTGCTGGTGGCCGGCACCCTCGGCGGGGCCATTTGGGGCGGGATTCCCGGCGTGCTGCGGGCCAAAACCGGGGCCCACGAGGTGATCAGCACCATCATGCTCAACTCCCTGGTGCTGTTCGGCGTGCGCTGGATGGTGAACTCCCGCGATCCGGTGGTCCTACGGGACACCGAGAGCACCGTTCCCCGCACCAAGACCATCTCCGACACCGCCGTGCTTCCCGAGCTGGTGGACAGCCAGCCGACGCTCCACGTCGGGCTGATCGCCCTGGTGGGGGTGAGCCTGGTGGTGGCCTTCGTGCTGAGCCGCACCACTTTCGGGTTCGAGGTGGGAACGGTGGGGCTCAACCCCCACGCCTCCCACTACGCGGGCATCAACGTGAACCGGGTGATCGTGGCCTCCATGGCCGCGTCGGGCGCGTTCGCGGGCTTGGCCGCCGCTTCGGAGATTTCCGGCACCAACGAGTTCTTCCAACCGGGCACGTTCTTTCTGATGGGCTTCGACGGCATCGCCATCGCCCTGTTGGCCCGCACCAACCCGGTGGCTATCCTCGCCGCCGCCCTGTTGTGGGGCTCGATGCTGTCGGGTGCCCCCCTGATGCAACAGGAAGCCGACGTGTCCATCGATGTGGTGCGGATCATCCAGGCCTTGGTGCTGTTGTTCGTGGCCGCCGACGCCATCGTCCGCTACCTCTTCCGGGTGCGGGCCCACGACCACAGCCCGTTCAAGGCCACCGCGGCCGGGGGGGCCACGTGACCTCCGTCCAACACACCGTGGGCCTGGCCCGAACGCCCACTCGGGCCCGCTTGGACCGCCATTCGGTGGCCGGGCTGTTGTTCGGCCTGGTGGGCGTGGCCCTCATCGTCGGGGTGATGCCGAGCATCAACGACACCGGCCGGCGCTTCAATTTCGAGCCCCCGCCCGATCCGGCGGGCATCGGATTCGACCCCCCCATGTGGGTGCTGGCCATCGGCGTCCTGTATCTGGTGACGGCCGCCCTGGGTTTCGCCCCTGCCGGACTTCGCCGGTGGGCCGGTCCGGCCCGGCTCCTGAGCGCGTTGGCGTTCGTGCCGCTTCTACTGGTTCTGAGCCTGGCCCTGTCCGACAACGCCGGCACCAACGTGGTCAACCTGCTCCACGAGTCCCTGGTGCTGGCCACCCCCCTGGCCCTGGGGGCCATGACCGGCCTGTGGAGTGAACGCTCGGGGATCATCAACATCGGCATCGAGGGCACCATGTTGGCCAGCGCGGGCATCGGTTACATGACCTACGCCACCATCGGCGACGCCCAGTCCACTGGGTGGCTCTGGTTCTCGATCCTCATCTCGGTGGTGGCCGGTGGCCTGGTGGCCGCCCTGTTGGCCGTGCTGACCATCCGTTACGGGGTGAATCAGATCGTGGCGGGGGTGGTGATCAACCTGTTTGCCCTCGGGCTCACCGGATTTCTGCGCTCGGAGGTGATCGTCAAGAGCGGCATCACCACCGGGGTGGGCACCGCGGAGTTCGGTCTGCCCTGGTTGAAGAACATCCCGGTGGTGGGTGACCAGCTCTTTTGGGGCAAGCCCATCTATTGGATGATGTACCTGGTGGTGATCGCCACCTGGGTGGTGATGTTCCGAACCCCGTGGGGATTGCGGGTGCGTTCGTGCGGGGAGAACCCCCACGCCGCCGAAACCCTGGGGGTGGACGTGGTGCGAATCCGCTACCAGTCGGTGATCCTGGGCGGGTTGATCGCCGGGCTGGCCGGGGCCTGGTTCTCCATGGAGTCGCAGGCCCGATTCGAGGACAACATGACCAACGCCGCCGGGTTCATCGCCCTGGCCGCCCTGATCTTCGGCAAGTGGACACCGTGGGGGGCCTTCGGCGGCGCGGTCTTGTTCGGCTTCTCCCGGGCGCTGGGCACCCGTCTCCAGTTCCTCGGCGTGGAGGTGAGCGGCTTCGAGATCCCCAGCGAGTTCTTCCAGGCCCTCCCCTTCGTGGTCACCCTGGTGGTGGTGGCGGGCGCGGTGGGCCGGTCGATACCCCCGGCGGCCTCCGGGCAGCCCTATCGCCGAAGCGGCTAGCGGCGTGTCGGATCCTGCGGGTTCCCAACAGGCGGTTTCGTGGAGCGAGCTGTGGGCCGCCGCTCGGCGGGCGGCCGCCGCGGCCTACGCCCCCTATTCCAAATTGTCGGTGGGCGCGGCCGCGCTGACCGGCGATGGTCGGGTGGTGACCGGCTGCAACGTGGAGAACGCCTCCTACGGGCTCACGCTGTGTGCCGAGTGCGGCCTGGTTGGCGACCTGCACCGCACCGGGGGAGGCCGCTTGGTGGCGGTGGCGGTGACCGACGGCGACGGCAACCCGCTCACCCCGTGCGGCCGATGCCGCCAGCTCCTCTACGAGGCGGGAGGCGCAACCTGCGAGGTGAACGAGACCCTCACCGTAGGTGATCTGTTGCCCGGAGCGTTCGGCCCGGACGATCTGCCATGACACTGTTGGTGGCCGGTCGACCCCGTCGGCATCCAATGGAGCACCGCTCGTGAACGCCGTGGACCTGATCGTGGCCAAGCGGGACGGCGGGGAGTTGAGCGACCAGGAAATCAACTGGTTCATCAGCGGGGTCACCGCCGGGCGGATTCCCCCCGAGCAGGCCGCCGCCCTGCTCATGGCCATCGTGTGGCGGGGCTTGTCCGACCGGGAGTTGGCCACCTGGACCGCGGCCATGATCCACAGCGGTCGGCGTTTGGACCTGTCCGCCTTGGATCGGCCCACGGTGGACAAGCACTCCACCGGCGGGGTGGGTGACAAGGTGTCGCTCGTGCTGTGTCCGCTGGTGGCCGCGTGCGGGGCGGCCGTGCCCCAGCTCTCGGGACGGGGGCTGGGTCATTCCGGGGGCACCCTCGACAAGATGGAGGCCATAACCGGTTGGCGGGCCGAGGTGGGCTTTGATCGATTCCTGGAACAGCTAGGACAAGTGGGCGCGGTCATCGCCGCGGCGGGCGACGATCTGGCCCCGGCCGACCGGGTGCTGTATGCCCTGCGGGATGTGACCGGCACGGTGGCGTCGGTTCCGCTGATCGCCAGCTCGATCATGTCCAAGAAGATCGCCGAGGGCACCGCCGGGCTGGTGCTGGACGTGAAGTTCGGCTCCGGGGCGTTTCTGCCCGATCCCGCCGACGGTGAGATTCTGGCCCGGACCATGGTGGGGTTGGGTCAAGCTCACGGCGTGGAAACGGTGGCGCTGCTCACCGCTATGGACCAGCCCCTGGGCTGGGCGGCGGGCAACGCCCTAGAAGTGGCCGAAGCGGTGGATGCCCTGGCCGGTGGTGGCCCCGCCGACCTGGTCGAGGTGACCCTGGCCCTGGCCCGAGAGATGGTCGCCATGGCCCACCTCGACGCCGATCCGGCCACGGTGCTGGCCTCGGGCCGAGCCATGGACACCTGGCGGGCCATGGTGGGCGCCCAAGGAGGCGACCCTGACGCCCCGCTCCCGGTCGCCCGCGAGGTCGACCAGTGGCGGGCCCCCGCCGACGGCTACGTCAACCGGATCGACGCCCTGGCCGTGGGCACCGCCGCCTGGCGACTGGGCGCCGGCCGAGCCCGCAAGGAAGACCCCGTCTCTCCCGTGGCCGGCGTCCGCCTCCTGCGGACCGCCGGCGACCATGTGACCGCCGGCACCCCCCTGGCCGAACTCCACACCGACAACCCCGATCTCCTCCCCGCCGCCCACGAAGCCCTCGCCGACGCCCTGACCCTCACCCCGACCCCTCCACCATCGCAGCCCCTGATCCGAACCCGGATCGCGGAGGGCTGAATCGTCGTACGCGCCGCCACGAACGACGCACGAAGCCAGCCCCGCTACGTACGCTTGGGCTCATGACGAGACCCACGACCGAGGCGGTGCGGGCGGCGCCGAAGGTGCTGTTGCATGACCATCTGGATGGGGGGTTGCGGCCCAAGACGGTGGTGGAGCTGGCGAAGGAGACCGGGTACGGGGGGTTGCCCACCACCGATGCCGAGGACCTGGCCCGGTGGATGGTGCGGGGGGCCAGCCGACTCGACCTCACCCTGTACCTGGAGACGTTCGCCCACACCGTGGGGGTGATGCAAACCCGCGACGCCCTGGAGCGGGTGGCCGCCGAGTGCGCCGAGGACCTCGACGCGGACGGCGTGGCGTACGCCGAGGTCCGGTTCGCTCCCGAGCTGCACACTGAGGGCGGGCTGAGCCTGGACGAGGTGGTGAAAGCGGTGGTGGCCGGATTCGCGGCCGGCAGCGAGGGTCGGCCAATCCGCATCGGCACCCTGGTCACCGCCATGCGCACCGCGGCCCGCTCCTTGGAGATCGCCGAGTTGGCCGTGCGCCACCGGGATCGCGGCGTGGTGGGGTTCGACATCGCGGGCGCCGAGGCCGGCAACCCGCCCACCCGGCACCTGGATGCCTTCCACCTGATCCAACGGGCCAACTTCCACTTTACCATCCATGCCGGCGAGGCCTACGGGCCGCCGTCCATATGGGAAGCCGTTCAGTACTGCGGCACCGAGCGGCTGGGTCACGGGGTCCGCATCGTGGACGACATCGAATTCGACACCGGCGAAGCCCCCCGCCTGGGTCGCCTGGCCGCCTACGTACGAGACCGCCGCATCCCCCTGGAGCTGTGCCCCACCTCCAACGTGCACACCGGGGCGGCGCCGTCCATCGCCGAACACCCCATCAAAGTGCTGAACGACCTTCGGTTCCGGGTGACGGTCAACACCGACAACCGCCTGATGAGCGCCACCTCCATGACCAAAGAGGTGATGCAGTTGGTGGAGGAGTTCGATTTCGGATGGGCCGACATCCGGTGGCTTACCATCAACGCCATGAAGAGTGCGTTCATCCCCTTCGACGAACGGCTGGACATCATCAACCAGGTCATCAAACCGGCTTACGCACCCCTCGTGTCGTGATCGACACCGTGGGGCTGGACGCCGACGACACCCTCTGGCACAACGAGACGATCTTCGCCGACTACGAAGACCGCATGGCCCGCTTGGTGGCTCGCTACCTGCCCGACGTGGACTTCCACCAACGGCTCATCGAGCTGGAGCGTCACAACGTGGCCATCTTCGGATACGGCATCAAGGGATTCGTGCTGTCGATGATCGAGACCGCCATCGAAGCCACCGAGGGGCGCATCACCGCCGAGGAAATCCACACCATCGTGGGGTGGGCCAAAGAGATGCACGCCCACCCGGTGGAGCTGCTCGACGGCGTAGCCGAGACCGTCCATGAGCTGGAGCACCACTACCGGCTGGTGCTCATCACCAAGGGCGACCTGTGGAACCAAGAAGCCAAGATCGCCGCCTCGGGTTTGGCCGACCACTTCGACGCGGTGGAGATCGTGGCCGAAAAGGACGAGGCCACCTACGCCCGCCTGTTCGAGCGCCACGACATCGCCCCGGAGCACTTCGTGATGGTGGGCAACTCCGTGCGCTCCGACATCGAACCGGTGGTGGCCCTCGGGGCTCGGGCCGTCCACATCCCCTACCACCTCACCTGGGACCTCGAAGCCCCCACCGCCATCCCCCACAACGGTTGGGTCGAACTCCCCGACATCCGCCAACTCCCCACCTGGCTAACCGATCAGTAGCCATCAGAGCGACCACTGATTCAGGCTGCTTCGGCTTCGACCTGTCCATGCCCCGACCCTACCCACCACCCCTCGGCCCGAGGCCGGATCCCGTAGCTTCGGGTTCGGCCATAGCTGCGGCAGACTGTCACCCAGGCCCGGTAACATCGGCGCCGAGTTCGCCGTCACCAGGGAGATAGAGATGAGCGACGGTGAGGAATTGGATGCGAGAGGCACTGACGATCAAAACGGTCTCGTCATCGTACTGGATCAAGGGCTCTTCTGCAGTACCTGCCTGTCGCACCTGAGGATCTACGAAGCAGAGATCGCGGTCTTGTGACTCCTCGTAGTCTTCATTGAAACTCATGACAAATCCAGTGACCAAAGTTCCGTCAGTCAAGAGGCACTCAACATATGGGTACGCACCAGGATTCTCATCACTTGAGCCCACAGAACTCCCGCCAAGGGCAGCAATACTCCGCTTGGCACTCTTTGGATCGAGCCAGTCAGCCCACGACGATTGTGCAGTGCCGCCCCGCCTCTCTTGCCTCCAAGTGATTGTCTTGCCCACGCGATAAGCCAGCGCGCATGAGATCGCTACAAGCCCAGCAATCCATCCCAGCATGTAGGGGAGGTGAATGCGGAAATAATCCCCTGGTGCCAACAGGAAGAGACCGACATCGGGAGTATGTGACGGAAAGATGCCTCTGATAGCACCGAAGACAGCAACACCGACAAAGGAAAATACCAGACCCGGGATCAGCAAAAGGGCTGTTTCGCGAAGTCCGCGATATCGCTTAACGGCATATCTGTGTTCTTGATGCCTAAATTCTCTAGCGATCCGGTAGCTGATGCCGGGAAGGACGACCAGCCCCAGGGCGAAAAGGCCGGTGAATGCTCCGGTCAACTACTTCTGCTCAGGCCGCTTGGTTTGATCTCGATCCTTTGACCCCTGGGGCCGCAGGTGTGGCGTTGAAGGCCGAAGCTTGCGGACCCCATCGCTTGGTCGGCCAATGTGGCGTTGTCCACGAAACTCGCGCTTGTCAGCCATAGCTCTCCTTCGGATGCCCAGAGTCACCCTAACACGCAATGCCGGAAGATCAATGGTGGCCGACCAGCTCCGTCGCCGATTTGTCCTGAGTCTGACAAGGCAAGGGTGACCGGCCGCTGAGGTAAGTCGTTGCTTGCTTCAGCCATCCGCAACCCAGGCGAGGCCAAGGGGTGTAGAGCCATGGCGAAAGGCTGTGGCTGATGGAGCGTCAGCCACAGCCTTTCGATGAGACTGCTGGGGACTAGCCGCAGGCGGATTCTTCGCTGAGGAAGAGGCCGTCGATGCCGCAGACGCCGGTGGTGATGCTGCCGTCGGCCAAGCCGGCCCGCACCCGCTCGACGGTGGCGGCCGCCTCGGCGCTCACGGCGGCGTCGTGGAACGGGGCGTAGGTGATGCCCAGATTCTCGGCGGTCAGAACGTAGGCTCCGCCAGCGAACGTGTCTTGGATCGTGGTGGCGATGTTGCGGAACACCGACAGGTCCACCCGCTTGATGGCCGAGCTGGCCAGGTACTCCGAGCCGGGGGCCGCGCCTCCGTTGAAGGTGGTGTAGTACTCGTCCTGGTCGACGCCGATGCCCCAGGCTCCGGTCTCGGTGGCGGCCTTGATCCCGCCCGATCCGGTGGGGCCGCCCGCTCCGAAGATCACGTCGGCACCGTCGCCGATGAACTGCTGGGCATCGGAGGCACCCTTGGCCGGATCGGTGAAGCTCTCGTTGTACACCGACAGCACCTGGATGTCGGGGTCGATGTACTTGGCACCCGCCTCGTAGCCGTTGACGAACTTCACCACCGGGGGCACGTCCTCGCGTCCTCCGACCACGCCGACCACGCCCGACTCGCTGAGCGAGGCGGCCAGGGCCCCGGCGATGAAACCACCTTCGTGCTCGTTGAACAACACGCCCACGTAGTTGTCGGGATACTCGAGGTGGAACTGGTCGATGCCGATGTAGTTGATGGCCGGGTTCGCTTCGGCAGCCTCGAGCGTGTCGGTCCCGAGAAGGAAGCCCACGGTGATGAGCACGTCGGGGTTCTCACTGGCCGACGTGTTCAAGTTGGCGTCGTAGTCGGCTTCTGAGGCGGTCTCGATGACGCTGGAGTCCTCGATGCCGAAGCAGGCGAGGGCCCCGGTCATGCCCTCGTAGGCGAACTGGTTGAAGGTACCGTCGTCCACCTTGCCGATGTCGGTGACCATGTTGACCCGGAAGCCGTCGGGCGCCTGCAGGCCACCCCACGCCGCGCACTCCTCCTCCAGGGTAAGGAGTGCAGCAGACCCGGTGCCTGCGTCATCCGGAGGCGGTGCCGAGTCCGAGTCGTCGTCGTTGCCGCACCCTGCAGCCACCAGGGCCAACAGGAGCAGCACTGCAATCGTGGAGGACAGCTTCTTGAGCATCACGGGTCCCTTCGTCTGATGCCGTTGGTGAAGTCTGAAGGTTACCCCAGCAATGCCGCCGGCGGTACGTCGGGCCGCAACGGCTTGGCAGGCCGGCAAGGGTTAGCATGGACCGGCGCGGGGGAGCCCAGCCGAGGAGGATCGCCATGACCGTTACCGCTCGCTCCGACGAGGAGATCCTCGGTCGCGGCGGTGTCAACGACATCGACACCATCTTGGACATTTGCACCACCAACCCCGACGTCACCTCGGTGATCCACACCGTGGAGGACAACAGCGACGCCCTGTTCACCTGGGACTACGCCAAGGGCGCCCGTCCCCAACTGGAGCGCCTCTACGAGAAGGCCAAGACTTCCCAGTGGAACGCCCAGACCGACCTGGACTGGTCCATCGAGGTGGATCCCTACGAGGCGTTCTCGATCTTCAGCGAGTCGGGTGCCGACGAGGAGTACGAGAGCAACCCTGATCTGCCCACCGCCAAGTGGGGTGAGGCGGAGTGGCGGGAGTTCTCCCTGGAGTCGTTCAAATGGCGCATGAGCCAGTTCCTCCACGGCGAGCAGGGCGCCCTGTTGTGTACGGCCAAGATCGTGGAGACCGTTCCCTGGATCGACGCCAAGTACTACGCCGCCACCCAGGTGGTGGACGAGGCCCGGCACGTGGAGGTGTTCGCCCAGTACATCGACACCAAGCTGGGCGACTCCTATCCCATCAACGCCCACCTCAAGATGCTGCTGGACGACATCATCAACGACAGCCGCTGGGACATGACCTATCTCGGCATGCAGATCATGGTGGAGGGCTTGGCCTTGGCCGCCTTCGGTTTCATGCACCAGCTCACTCCCGAGCCCCTGCTCAAGAAGCTGCTGCGCTACGTGATGGCCGACGAGGCCCGCCACGTGGCCTTCGGCGTGCTCAGCCTCCAGGAGTTCTACGCCGACCTCTCCCAAGCCGAGTTGCGGGAGCGCCAGGAGTTCGCCTTCGAGGCCGCCGTGCGGATGCGCGACCGGTTCTTGTCGCAAGAGGTGTGGGAGCGCATGGGTGTGCCCGTGCGCCCCATGGTGGAGAACTTCCTGTCGTTGCCCCCCGAACACAAGCCGTTCCAGAACATCTTGTTCTCCAAGATCGTGCCCAACTGCAAGAAGCTGGGCCTGCTCGACGCCGGAGACGGCTGGCTGCGTCGCCGGTTCGAGGACATCCACGTGATCCAGTTCGAAGACTGGGTGGACACCGGGGAGGAGTACGAGGACTTCCAAGTGGAGGAGGCCGCCGCCGTCTGAGCCCGTGGGGGCCACCACCGGAGGCTGTCGCTCACCCCCGCCTCAGCGTCGGCAGGTCGGGCTGGCGCCGGGGCGGCGGAGTCGGTGGCGGTTGTGGGCCACCCGGCGATAAATCCAGCGAGCCGGTGGTCCCATCGGCCGCAGGGTGAGCAGCCGCCCCAGCCAAGGCCAGGGGCCACCCAGGGCCCCGAGGGCCTGGGCGATGCCGCGGTGCTCGTCCCAAGGGCGACCGTCGGGGTCGATCCACCACACGGAGCGGGCCACGTCGTCATCGGTCAGGCCCAGCACGTGGAGATCGGCCTGCTGCGACGGAACGACCCGGTAGCCGTCACCCAGCCTGCGGTCCACCCAGCGGGCCGCAGCCGAGCAGAAACCGCAGTCACCGTCGTAGATCAGCCACCCCCTGGTGGTCGTCAGATCGGGGTGCGCCGGGGGCGTGGCCCCGAAATCGGAAAACGGGGCCGGGTCGTCCCCGAGGTTGGCGGCGTGGTCCCTAGCTGTTTCGTCCCGCGTTGGGCTTGCGCCCATGGTTGGCCTTCTTGCGTCGTGCTCGGGCCTTGCGCTTTTGGGTGCGCTTCGACATTGCCGCCTCCGCGTGTGGGGTGATGCCGGCGCGTCGCGATTTCTGCGACACACCAATGAGGCAATGCTACCGGGCGGGGTTAGCCTGAGCGATCCGTGGAGCGCTTCGGGTTCGTCGGCCTGCCCAACTCGGGCAAGTCCTCTCTCTACAACGCCTTGATCGGGTCGGACGTGCTGGCCGCCCCCTACGCCTTCGCCACCACCAGCCCCAACATCGGGGTGGCCAAGGTGGCCGACCCTCGCCTCGACGCCATTGCCCAACTCAGCGGCTCCCGAACGGTGACCCCCGCCAGCGTGCAGTTCACCGACATCGGGGGCCTGGTGGAGGGAGCCAGCCGAGGGGAGGGGCTGGGCAACCGCTTCCTGGCCGGCATCCGAGAGGTGGACGCGGTGGTGTTCGTGCTTCGGGCCTTTGTCGATGACGACGTGCCCGGTCCCACCGACCCCCTGGAGCACTTGCGGGTGCTGGAGATCGAGCTGACGCTGGCCGATCTGGAGTCGGTGGAGAGTCGACTGGTCAAACGGCGCAAATCGGCGGTTCAAGACCGCACGTTGGCCGGTGAGGTGGCCGCCCTGGAAGCGGCCGTCGAGGTGCTGGGCGAGGGCATCCCCCTGTATCGCAGCGACTTGTCCGGTGATCAACGGGCCGATCTGCGGGAGAGCTTCCTGCTCACCAACCGACCGGTCCTGGCCGTGGTCAACATCGGCGACGATCAGCTCGATGACGCCGACGCGGTGACCGAGCCGGTGGCCATCGAGCTGGAGGGGAGGGCCGAGGTCCTGGCGGTGTGCGTGCAGCTCGAAGCCGAAGCCGCCCAGCTATCCGCCGGCGAGCGGACCGAGCTGCTGGAGGGCCTGGGCCTGGGTGAGGGCGCCCTGGGCCGCTTCACCCATCGGGCCTACGACCTGTTGGGCTTGCGGACCTTCTTCACCACCGGCGACAAGGAAACCCGAGCCTGGACCTACCGCCAGGGGGCCACCGCCCCGGAGGCGGCCGGACGGATCCACACCGACTTCCAACGGGGGTTCATCCGAGCCGAGGTCATCGGCTGGCAGGAGTTGCTCGACGCCGGTGGCTGGACGCAGGCCAAGGACCAGGGTCGGATGCGCACCGAGGGTCGCGACTACCTCGTGGCCGACGGTGACGTCATGGAGATCCGATTCAACGTGTGAGGGGCAAAGTCCCTCTTGAATGAGGGCCGCCGGAGTTGGAGAATCAAGCCATGGCGTGGCTCGTCTGCGACGATCAGGTGCTGGCCACCGTGGACATGGCCGTCGGTTGGCGACAGCGGGCTCGGGGGTTGTTGGGCCGCGACCGATACGACCGGGTCCTGCTGCTGCGACCGGCGTTCTCGGTCCACACCCTGGGCATGCGCTTTCCCATCGACGTGGCGTACCTGGATCGCAACCTGGTGGTGCTGAAGACCACCACCATGGGTCGCCACCGGGTGGGATTGCCGGTGTGGCGGGCCCGGGCGGTGCTCGAGGCCGAAGCTGGCTCGTTCTCCCGATGGGGAATAAGGCCGGGAGACCGCCTGGAGGTGAGACAGACTGCGGGGGAGCGGGGATAGTCGGGCACCGGCACCCGCAGAGGAAGCTTGGGAGGAATCATGGCTGGAAGGCTGCTGGTGGTGGCCACCCCGATCGGCAACTTGGGCGACCTCTCCCCCCGCGCCGTTTCCGTGTTGGCCGACGCCGACGTGGTGGCCTGCGAGGACACCCGCCGCACCGGGCGCTTGCTGTCCCACGCCGGGGTGCAAGCCCCCCGCCTGGTGGTGGTGAACGAGCACACCGAGGCCGCCGGGGCGGCCGAGATCGCCGAATTGGTGGCCGGCGGCCGCACCGTGTGTCTGGTCACCGACGCCGGCACCCCGGCGGTGTCCGACCCCGGCGCCCGGGTGGTCCGGGCCACGCTCGACGCCGGAGGCCAGGTGGAGGCCGTACCCGGCCCCTCGGCCGCGTTGGCCGCCCTGGTGGTGAGCGGACTGCCCACCGGGCGCTTCTGCTTCGAGGGGTTCTTGCCCCGCAAGGGCCGACACCGTGACGATCGCCTGCAGGCCTTGTCCCGGGAACCCCGCACCATGGTGTTGTTCGAGGCCCCCCACCGACTGGCCCGTACCTTGGCCGATTTGGCCTCGGTGCTGGGCGGGGACCGGTCGGTGGCCGTCGTGCGGGAACAGACCAAGCTCCACGAGGAGGTGTGGCGGGGCACCCTGGCCGATGCCGCCGACCGGGCTGCCGGCGCCCCGCCCAAGGGCGAGCACGTGCTGGTGGTGGCCGGCTGCCCCGCTTCGGCTCCCCCTACGGAGCCCCAGATCAGAGCCGCCCTCGACGAGCGGCTGGCCGATGGCCTCTCCCGCCGGGACGCCGCCGCTGCCGTGGCTGCCGACCTCGGCATTTCCCGGCGAGCGGTCTACCAGTTGGCCCTGGCAGACTGAACGGGTACGCCATCCCAAAACGATGCCGAACTGGCCTTGACCCATCAGGCCGGGGCCGAAATTACTGAGGAGGTCTCATGAGCGAGGTCCAACCCATTCCCGACGACTATCCCCGGATCACCCCGTATCTTTGTGTGGACGACGGGGTAGCGGCCATCGACTTCCTGGCTGAGGTGTTCGGGGCCACCGAGCGCCTGCGGATGCCCACCCCCGGTGGCAAGGTCGCCCATGCCGAGGTGGCCATCGGCGACGGGCTGCTCATGTTGTCCGACGAGTTCCCCGAGATGGGAGTGGTGGGCCCCAAGACCTTCGGGGGTACGGCCGTGACCATCAGCGTGTTCGTGGAAGACGCCGATGCCACTTTTGCCAAGGCGGTCGCTGCCGGGGCCACCGCCGAGCGACCGGTGGAGACGCACTTCTACGGGGACCGTGGCGGCATGTTCATCGACCCGTTCGGCCACCGCTGGAACGTGTCCACCCACGTGGAGGACGTGTCCACCGAGGAGGTGCTTCGGCGCTCCGCCGAGATGTTCGGCGAGTAAACCCAATCGGGGCCGACAGGCCGGGGGGCAGTAGTGTGAAGTGGTGTCGCGCTATTTCCTGACGACCCCGATCTTCTACGTCAACGACGCTCCTCATATCGGCCACGCCTACACGGTGCTCAACGGTGACGCCGTCACCCGCTGGCACCGCCTCTTGGGCGAAGACGTCTTCTACCTGACCGGCACCGACGAGCACGGCCTCAAGGTGCAGCGGGCGGCCGAGGCCAACGGTCTGTCGCCGCTGGAACAGGCCGACAGCACCAGTACCCGCTTCCGGGAAGCGTGGGCGGAGCTGGGGGTGGCCAACGACGAGTTCATCCGGACCACCGAGCCCCGCCACCACCATGCCGTCCAGACGCTCATGCAGCGGGCTTACGACAACGGCCACATCTATTCGGCGGTCTACGACGGCTGGTACTCGGTGGCCGACGAGGCCTACATCACCGAGGAAGAGGTGACGCCCGCCGACGTCGAGTCGGGCCGGGTGGAGCGGATGACCGAGGAGAACTACTTCTTCAAGCTCTCCGCCTTCGAGGAGCCGCTGTTGGAGTGGTTCGAGGCCAATCCCACCAACATCACTCCGGAGGGCTACCGCAACGAGGCCTTGGGCATCATTCGGGGCGGCCTGCGGGACATTTCCATCACCCGGACCTCCATCAACTGGGGCATTCCGGTGCCCTGGGCGCCGGACCATGTGTTCTACGTGTGGTACGACGCCCTCACCAACTACGCCACCGCCGCCGGGTACGGCCACGACGAGGACCGGTTCGGGGCATGGTGGCCGTCGGTGCGCCACCTGCTGGGCAAGGACATCATCCGCTTCCACTGCGTGTACTGGCCGGCCATGCTGCTGGCCGCCGGGGTGACCGATCTGCCCCGGTACCACGTCCACGGCTGGCTCCTGGTGGGCGGGAAGAAGATGTCCAAGTCGGCGTTCAACCAGATCTCCCCCTCCGATCTCATCGGTGACTTCGGGGTGGACGGCTTCCGCTACGCCCTGCTGCGGGACACCCCGTTCGGCCCCGACAGCGAGGTCAGCCACGAGGCCCTCCAGCACCGTTACAACACCGATCTGGCCAACAACTTCGGCAACCTTTTGCAGCGGTCCGCCACACTGGTCCACCAGAAGTGCGATGGGATCGGTCCCGCCCCCGACGTGGACCACCCGCTGGCCGACGTGGCCGCTCAGGTGTACGCCGACGCGGCCGCCGCCTGGGACCGGTTCCAACCGTCGGTGGCCCTGGAGGCCACGTGGCGCCTCATCCGCGACACCAATGAGTACCTGCAGGCCACCGAGCCGTGGAAGATGGATCCCGGCCCCCAGGTCAACCCGGTGCTGGGCAACGCCCTAGAGGCCCTGCGGATCGTCTGCGTGCTGGCCGCCCCGGCCATCCCCGACTCCTGCGAGGCGGCCTGGACCCGGCTGGGCCTGGACGGCTCACCTCTCGACCAGCGACTGCCCGCGGCGGCCGTTTGGGGGCAGTATCCCGGCGGCCTGCCGGTGGCCCAGGGCGAGCCCCTGTTCCCCCGGCTGCGTGATTGACGGTGCGCTGGACCGACAACCACTGCCACCTGGAACCCGACACCCTGTCCGACGTGGTGGCCCGGGCCGCCGCGGCCGGGGTGGAGCGCATGATCGACGTGGGGACCGACCTCGCCACCTCGCGGGCTGCCGTGGCCAAGGCCAACGCCGACGACCGGGTGTGGGCCACGGTGGGGGTTCACCCCCATGAAGCCCGCCACGGCATCGAAGGCATCGAGGATTTGCTGGGGTCGGACCGGGTCGTGGCGGTAGGTGAGTGCGGGTTGGATTACCACTACAACCATTCGTCCCCCGCCGACCAGCAGGCGGTCTTCGCCGCCCAAATCGAGATGGCCCACCGCCACGAGATGCCCCTGGTGATTCACTCCCGAGAGGCGTGGGACGACACGTTCGCCGTCCTGGACGAACATCGGGCCCCCGACCGCACCGTGTTTCACTGCTTCACCGGCGGGGTCGACGAGGCCCGGTCCGCGCTGGACCGGGGGGCGATGCTGTCGTTCAGCGGGATCGTGAGCTTCCCCTCGGCCGACGATGTGCGAGAGGCGGCCGCGCTGTGCCCCCTCGACCGCCTCCTGGTGGAAACCGACTCGCCCTATCTGGCGCCGGTCCCCCGGCGGGGTCGCCCCAATTCCCCGGCCAACCTGCCCCTGGTGGGGGAGGCGCTGGCCCTCGCCAAGAACCTGGCCCCCGAAGTGGTGGCCGAGCGCACCTGGGTGAACGCCGCCGAGTTCTACCGGCTCGACCCCTGACCCGGCACGCATGGCCCGCTCCGATCAGCCCCCGGATCTGGCCCGACTGGCCTTGTGGCTGGTGGTGGTGGCCGTGCTGGTGGTGCTGGTGGTGCAGCTCGAGGCTGCGGCCGCGGCTACCCCGGCAGGGACCGTTGCCCCGCTGATGGTGGGCCCGCGGTGACCCTCACCCGTACCCAGGTGCAGGACCTGCTCGACCGCCATGGGTTGGTGCCCAGCCGGGCGTTGGGCCAGCACTTCGTGGTCGATCCCAACACCATTGCCGCCATGGTCCGAGCGGCCGACCTGAACTCCGACCAATCGGTGGTGGAGATCGGCCCCGGCCTGGGGTCGCTCACCCGGGCGTTGGCCGACGAGGTGGCCCATGTGCTGGCGGTGGAGGCCGACCGCCACGTGCTGGCGCCGCTGGCCGAAACCGCCGACGCCCCCAACGTGGAGATCGTTCACGCCGACGCCACCGCCCCAGGGTGGCGCCACAGGCTGGGCGACCCTGGCCGTCGGTGGGCATTGGTGGCCAACCTGCCCTACAACGTCGCCGTTCCGCTCCTGCTCGACCTGCTGGACCACGAGCCCCGGATCGACTCGTTCACCGTGATGGTCCAACGGGAGGTGGCCGAGCGCCTGGTGGCTCCGGTGGGCACCAAGGCCTACGGCATTCCCACCCTCAAGGTGGCCTACTGGTGCGAGGCCCGCCTGGTCCGCACCGTATCCCCGTCGGTGTTCTGGCCCCGCCCCCGGGTGTCCTCGGCCGTGGTGCGCTTGGTGCGGCGTCCCCACCCGGCCACCGACGCCGACTCCGACCGCCTGTTCGCCCTCATTCGCACCGCTTTCGGCCGGCGCCGCCAGATGCTCCGTCGCTCCCTGGCCGCTCACGTCACCCCCGACCACTTCGCGGCGGCCGCCGTGGACCCCACCGACCGCCCCGAACAGCTCACCCTCGCCCAATGGGCCGCCTTGGCCGAGGCAGCCTCATGATGGCCGCCGAAAACCGGCGAGAGCCCCGAAAGAAGCAGATTCGGTGACCACGGTTGCGGCCTATGCCAAGCTCACGTTGTCGTTGCGGATCACCGGGGTGCGACCGGACGGCTATCACGAGATCGACGCCGAGATGGTCACGCTGGATCTGGCCGACACCCTGGTGATCGAGCCGGGGCGCGGGGTGATCCTCGAGGGCGGGCATGACATCGATGCGGACGACAACCTCATCACTCGGGCCCTCGACCTGGTGGGGCGCACCGCCCGGGTGACGGTGACCAAACGGATCCCGCCGGGGGCGGGACTGGGGGGCGGCTCGGCCGACGCGGCGGCCGTCCTCCGCTGGGCCGGGTACGCCGACGTGGCGGGATCGGCCCGACTGGGGGCCGACGTCCCGTTCTGTCTGGTCGGCGGGCGGGCCCGGGTGCGAGGCATCGGCGAGCAGGTGGAACCGCTGGACCATCTTCCCCGGACCCTGACGCTGCTCACCCCCCCGTTCGGCTGCTCCACGCCCGCGGTGTACCGCCGCTGGGACGAACTGGGCGGACCGCAGGGGGAGAACGGCAATGACCTGGAGCCTGCCGCGCTTCAGGTGGAACCCCGCCTCGAGCAGTACCGCCGGGCGCTGGAGGAGGCCAGTGGCCGGCTACCCCGGCTGGCGGGCAGCGGCTCCACCTGGTTTGTGGAGGGGGCCCACCCCGGTGCCGACCGCCGGGTGGTCCACACCGTCCCGGCCCGCTGAGGTTCTGTGCCGCGGGCTCGCCGCCCGAAGCGGGTGCGCTCGGGCTACTTGCCGCGGGCTCGCCGCTGGAAACGGGTGCGCTTCAACATCTTCTTGTGCTTCTTCTTGCGCATGCGCTTGCGGCGCTTTTTGATCAACGATCCCATGGTGCGACCACGCTAGCCCGGCCAGTCGCGCCGGCAATAACTCGGGGATTCACCCCGAGGCCATGGGGTAGCCTGCCGGTAACGCCTTGCGGCGGCCACGCAAGGAGTTCTGTGGCGAGTAGTTCAATCGGTAGAACGCCTGGCTTTGGACCAGGAGGTTGCAGGTTCGAGCCCTGCCTCGCCAGCCGACCGTCGGGCGAATTGGTGCCGCCTGCACGTGGTTGCCCCCCAGTTCGCGCTAGAAAGTGGGCGTGCGACTTTCGGACCGGCTCACCGTGGTCTGGCCCCGCCGAGACTGAGCGCCCATGACGTCGGACCACCTGCCCCTGTCCGCCATCGTCCTGGCCGCGGGTCGGGGCGCTCGGATGCGGTCGGGCCGGCCCAAACCCCTGCACGACGTGTGCGGCCGGGCCATGGTCCTGCACGTGATCGACGCCCTGGCCGAGGCCCGGCCTCTCCACATGGCCGTGGTGGTGGGCCACGGTGCGGAAGAGGTGGCCAAGCACATCACCAATGAGGCCTACGACCTGGCCATCGACTACGTGGACCAGCCCATCCCCGCGGGCACCGCGGATGCCACCGCGGTGGCCCTGGCCGGGCTGGACGGCGCCCCCGACGACGAGGACGTGCTGGTGGTCCCGGCCGACATGCCGCTACTACAGGGCCGGACGTTGCAGGCCTTGGTGGCCCACCACCGGGTTCGCCAGGCGGCGGCCACGGTGGCCACCGCCGATGGAGAGAACGCCGACATTTTCTGCTTTCGCCGGAGCCTGCTGTCGCCCGCGTTGCGCCGGGTGTCGGACCGTACCTCCGGGCTGGAGTACGGGCTGGCCGACGCGGTATCGGTGCTGACCGCCGCCGGCCACGAAGCGGAGACTTTTGCCATCGATCGGAGCGAGGCGCAGGGGGTGGACGACCGGGAGCAATTGGCGTTCGCCGAAGCCGAGATGCGCCAGCGGGTCAACCGCAACTGGATGATCTCCGGGGTGCGCATCACCGCTCCCCACAGCGCCTACATCGACGTCAGCGTGAAGCTGGCCCCCGATGTGGTCATCCACCCCGGCGTGATGCTGCGGGGCCATACGGTCATCGGCGAGGGCGCGGTGATCGGACCGCACACCATCCTGGCCGACTGCGTGGTCGGACCCCGGGCGGTGGTGGAGGCGGTGTCGGCCACCGATGTCGAAATCGGGGCCGATGCCCAAGTCGGCCCCTACATCACGCTGGCGCCCGGTACGCACATTCCGTCCCCCACGGTCGAAGGAAGCTGAGACTCATGGAATTGGTCACCAAGAAGAAGTTGGTCATCATCTCGGGCCGGGCCAACCACGGCTTGGCCGCCGAGATCGCGGTGGCACTCGGCGAGGAGATGGTGGAGCCCAACCTCGGTGACTTCGCCAACGGGGAGATCCACTGCCGCTTCGAGGAGTCGGTGCGGGGCACCGACGTGTTCATCGTGCAGAGCCACACCGCCCACGACGAGTTCACCATCAATGATGCCGTCATGGAACACCTCATCATGGTGGATGCCGCCCGGCGGGCCTCGGCCAAACGGATCACCGCGGTGTGCCCCTTTTTCGGTTACGCCCGCCAGGACCGCAAAGCCGCGGGCCGCGAGCCCATCACCGCCAAGCTGATGGCCAACTCGTTTCGGGCCGCAGGCGCCGATCGCATGCTGAGCGTGGACCTGCACTCGGGGCAGATCCAGGGGTTCTTCGACGGACCCTGGGATCACCTCACCGCCATGCCGGTCCTCACCGACTACCTGAAGGACATCGACGGCGATCTGGTCATTGTGTCGCCCGACGCCGGCCGGGTGAAGGTGGCCGAGCGCTACACCAACGATCTGGGGGCCGACCTGGCCATCGTCCACAAGCGCCGGTCCAAGGATGTGATGCACGCGGTGGAGGTCATGGAGGTGGTGGGGGATGTGGCCGGTCGCACCTGCGTGTTGATCGACGACATGATCGACACCGGAGGCACCATCGTGGCCGCGGCCGACGCCTTGGCTGCCCGGGGGGCGGCCACCATCTACGCGGCTACCACCCACGGTGTGTTCTCCGGGCCGGCCATCGATCGGCTGAAGAACTCGGTGATCTCCAAGGTGGTGATCACCAACACGCTGCCGTTGGCTCCCGAGAAGCAGATCGACAAGATCGAGGTGTTGTCGGTGGCCGAGATCATCGCCGACGCCATCGACGCCGTGTTCGAGGACACCTCGGTTTCGGAGATCTTCGGGGGCAAGAACCTCTCCTGACCGCTAGCCGTTTGGACGTCGGCCCGGTAAAATCGCCGACTGCGCTATGGCCGAACTGATCCTCAAGACCGACACTACGCGCCAACGGGGTACCCGCCCGTCCCGCCGCCTGCGCCGGGAGGGTGCCGTTCCCGGCGTGGTGTACGGCCTCGGCGGAGAGTCGGTGGCCGTGGCCGTGAACGCCCGTGAGCTTCGCTCGGCCCTGAACACCGAGGCCGGTCTCAACGCCCTGCTCACCCTGGAGGTGGGCGACGACCGCCAGCTCGGCCTGGTCAAGGAACTGCAGCACCACCCGGTGCGGAACGAGATCATCCACGTGGACTTCATTCGGGTCGACGCCGACGTGGAGGTCGAGGTCGACGTGCGCATGGTGCTGGTGGGTGATGCCCCCGGCGTGACCAACGAGGGCGGGGTGGTCGACCAAGCCGCCTTCACCGTGCGGGTGCTGGCCAAGCCCCAAGCCATCCCCAACGAACTGACCATCGACATCAGCGACATGGTGATGGGCGACACCCTGCGGACCGGTGACATCCAACTGCCCACCGGGGCGCAACTGGCCGGCGATCCCGAGGAGTTGGTGGCCAGCACGTCGATGGCGGTCATCGAGGTCGAAGAGCCCGAGGTCGACGAAGAGCTCGAAGGTGAGCTGGACGTCGACGGCGAGGCCGACGGCGCCGACGACGCCACCGAGCAGGCCGACGACGCCGCTTCCGACGCTGCAGGCTGAGTCCGGCCGAGGTCGCCGTGCCGCCCCGCTGGCGATCCCGCACCAAGCACCGCGACACCCCTGCTGATTTGGTGGTGGTCGGGCTCGGCAATCCCGGCACCGAATTCGTCGGATCACGGCACAACGTGGGAGCCGAGGTGGTGGAGTTGCTGGCCGACCGCTACCGGGAGCCGTTGCGCAAGAGCCGGGAGGCCTCGCTGGTGGCCGAGGTCAAGGTGAACGGCCGTCGCGTGGTGTTGGCCTTTCCCCAGACCTACATGAACAAATCGGGTGAGGCCGTCCGGTCATTGGTGCGCCGCTGGAGCATGGCCGAGCGGCTGGACCGCCTGGTGGTGGTACACGACGAGCTGGACCTGCCCCCCGGACGCATCAAGGTGAAACACGGCGGAGGGCTGGCCGGCCACAACGGCCTGTCCTCGATCAGGTCCCACCTGCACACCGCCGACTTCACCCGAGTCCGAATCGGCGTGGGCAAGCCACCCCACGCCCAAGCGGGCGTCAACTATGTGCTGAAGCGGCCCGGTCGAGTCGACCGGCAGGCCCTCGACGATGCGGTGGAGCGGGCCGCCGACGCCGCCCTGGCCCTGCTGGATCATCCGGTGGACGCGGTCATGAACCGGTTCAACTGACAGGGGCGTCACGAGTGGCTGGGGTTACACCGGGATTGTCCGGCCTGGGACGGCTGTTGGCCACCGAACCGGCGGTGATCGACGTGCTGGGGCGCCGCGACGCCTCGCTGGCGGTGGCCGAAGCCGGCCAGGCCGCCGCGCTGGCCGCCATCGCCGAGCTGAACGGCCGTCGCCCCGTGGTGGTGGCCACCCCCACCTCGGCCGACGCCGAGCGCCTGGCCGGGGACCTGTCGGTCATGGTAGACGGGGGTGCCTGTTTGTTCCCGGCGTGGGAGACCCTGCCGTTCGAGCGGGTCAGTCCCGGTGTGGAGACCATGGGTCGGCGCAGCCAGGTCCTGTGGCGGCTCGGCGATCCCAACCGGTGCCCGCCGGTGGTGGTGGGCCCCGTCCGGGCCCTGCTCCAGCGCCTGGTGGTCGACGGGGACGGCGCCGACCCGGTGACGGTGGCCGCCGGGGATCGGCTGGACCTGAGCCAACTGACCGCCGCGTTGGCCGACCGGGGTTACCGGCGGGACATCCAGGTGGAGCACCGGGGGGTGTTCGCCGTGCGGGGCTCCATCGTGGACGTGTTTCCCTCAACCGCCGACAGCCCGGTGCGCATCGACCTGTGGGGCGATGAGGTGGACCGGCTGACCGAGTTCTCCGTGGCCGATCAGCGGGCCACCGAACCCGTCGAACAGGTCATGGTGTTCCCCGCCCGGGAAGTGCGACCGGGGCCCGGGGTCATCGCCGCCGCCCAGAAGTTGGTGGCCACCAGTCCTTGGGGTCGGGATCAGTGGGAGCGGCTGGCCGAGGGCCAGTTCTTCGACGGCATGGAATCCTGGCTGCCCTGGTTGGTGGACGCCGAGCACATCCTCACCGATCGCCTCGGTCCCGACGCCCTGGTGGTTCTCCTGGAGCCCAGTCGCCTGGTGGCCCGGGCCCACGACATCGCCGCCGAAGAGGCCGATCTGGCCCGGGCGCTGGCCCAAACCTGGGGAGCCGCCGGTGAGCGGTTCCCCCGTCTGCACGTGGCCTACGACCGGCTGCTGGCCGAATGCCGGTCGCCGGTGTGGACCATGACCTCAGTGCCCGCCGGTCCGGGCACCCCGACGGTGGCGGTGGGGGGGTGGGCCTCGGCCATCGGCGATCCGTCGGCCCCGGTGTCCCAGGTGTCCCGGCTACTGGCCGAGGGCTACCAGGTGCGGGTGGCCGCTGATGGTCCGGGGTCGGCCGGGCGGACCGCGGCCCTCTTGCGCGAGCACGGGGTGGACCTCCCGGTTCGCACCGAAGGCCGCCCCGAAGAGGGTAGTGGCGGGGGCGGGTGCGTGGTGGTGGCCCCGCTCCAGCGGGGATTCGTGCTGCCCGACGCTCGGCTGGCCGTCCTGGGCGAAGCCGAACTCACCGGCCGCCGACGTTCCCATCGTCGAAGCCGGTCCCGCCGTTCGTCGGCCCGGGAGCTGGACGACCTGGCCGCGGACGACTACGTGGTCCACCGCCACCACGGGGTGGGCCGCTACCGGGGCATGGTGAACCGGGCCATCGGCGGGGTTAGCCGCGACTACCTGCTGGTGGAGTACCGGGGGGGCGACAAGCTGTACGTGCCCACCGACCAGGTGGACGCCGTGCGCCGGTACTCCGGGGGTGAATCCCCCACCCTGAGCAAGATGGGAGGCGCCGACTGGCAGCGGACCAAGAGCGGGGTGCGCTCGGCGGTCAGCGAGATCGCCAAGGAGCTGGTGGTGCTGTATCAGCGCCGGATCACCACGCCCGGCCGGTCGTTCACCCCCGATACCCCGTGGCAGGCGGAGATGGAATCGGCCTTCGGCTACCAGCTCACCCCCGATCAGCACAAGGCCATCGTGGAGGTCAAGGCCGACATGGAGCAGGCCGTGCCCATGGACCGGTTGATATGCGGCGACGTGGGATTCGGCAAGACCGAGGTGGCCATTCGGGCGGTGTTCAAGGCCGTGCAGGACGGCACCCAGGCCGCGGTGCTGGTGCCCACCACCCTGCTGGCCCAGCAGCACTACCAGACTTTCAGCGAGCGCTTCGCCGGCTATCCCATCCGGGTGGAGGCCTTGAGCCGGTTCCTGTCCCCGAGCCAGGCCCGAGCCGTGGTGGCCGGGGTGGCCGACGGGTCGGTGGACGTGGTGATCGGCACCCACCGCCTGCTCTCCGACGACGTGACGTTTCGGGATCTGGGCCTGTTGGTGGTGGATGAGGAACAACGATTCGGGGTGAGCCACAAGGAGGCCATCAAGTCGATCAAGGCGGACGTGGACGTGATGACCCTCACCGCCACCCCCATTCCCCGGACCCTGGAGATGAGCCTGACCGGCATCCGCGACCTCACCCTGTTGCACACGCCCCCCGCCGATCGCCAACCCATATTGACCTACGTGGGGGCCTACGACGAGCGCCCGGTGGCCGAGGCCATTCGCCGGGAACTGTTGCGCGACGGTCAGGTGTTCTTCGTCCACAACCGGGTGGCCGACATCGACCACGTGGCCGTCGACCTGGCCGAGCTGGTTCCCGAGGCCCGCATCGCCGTGGCCCACGGGCAGATGGACGAAGGCACCCTGGAACAGGTGGTGATCGACTTCTGGGAACGGGCCTACGACGTGCTGGTGTGTACCACCATCATCGAGTCGGGCATCGACATGCCCACCGTCAACACCCTGGTGGTGGACCGGGCCGACCTGTTGGGCCTGGGCCAGCTCCACCAGCTCCGGGGCCGGGTGGGACGGGCCGGTTCCCGGGCCTACGCCTACCTGTTCACCCCGGAAGGGCGGGTGATCACCGAGGAGGCCTACGAGCGGCTCAAGACGATCGGCGAGGCCACTGAGCTGGGCTCGGGATTCAAGATCGCCATGCGCGACCTGGAGATCCGGGGTGCGGGCAACATGTTGGGCACCGGCCAGTCGGGCCACATCGCCGCGGTGGGCTACGACCTCTACTGCCAGTTGGTCACCGAGGCAGTGGCCGAGCTGAAGGGGGAACAGGCGCCCGAACCGGTGGAGGTCACCATCGACCTGCCCCAGGCCGCGAGCATTCCCGAGGACTACATGGCCAAAGAGGAGTTGCGGCTGGAGGCCTACCGCCGGGTGGCGGCCTGCCAAACCCAGGAACAGGTGGACGATGTGGCCACGGAATGGGTGGATCGCTACGGGCCGATTCCCGAGGTGGCCCGGACGCTGCTGGAGGTGGCCGGGCTGCGGTGCGAGTGCCTGCGGACCGGGGTGCGAGAGGTGTCGGTGGCCAAGGGTCCCGGCTTCGGCGGGCCCAAATGGGTGGCCCGGATCCACCCGGTGCGGCTGCGGCCCAGCCGCCGGGTGCGCCTCGAACGGCTCTACCCCCAGGCCACCTACCAGGAGGGTCCGGGACTGCTCACCCTGCCGCTGGCCTCCGCCGGGGCCGCGGCGGAAACGGTGGTGGCCGCCTTGTGCGACCTGGTGCCCGACGATGAATCGGCCGCGGCGGCGACCAGGAAGTCGGCGTGATGGACTGGTGGCCATGGGCACGCTGATCGTCGCCGGGCTGGGTCCGGGTGGACCCGAGCTGATCACCGCGGCGGTGCGGGAGGCCATCGACCGCACCAGCAGGCGCTTTGTGCGCACCCGCCGCCATCCGGTGGCTGCTGCGGTGGCTCCAGCGGAGTCGTTCGACTCGATCTACCAGCGGGCGGACTCGCTGGAGGAGGTCTACCCGGCCATCGTCGACCGGCTGGTCGCCGAGGTGGCCACCGGCCCCGGCGACGTGCTCTACGCCGTCCCCGGCTCGCCCCTGGTGGCCGAGCGCACCGTGGAGTTGCTGCGTGCCGTGTCCGGCTTGGCTCTCGAGGTGCTGGCCGGGATGTCCTTCGCCGATCTGGCCTGGACCCGGTTGGGGGTGGACCCCGTGGCCGCCGGAGTGCGCCTGGTGGATGGTCGCCGCTTCGGTGTGGAGGCCGCCGGGGAGCGAGGTCCGTTGCTGGTGGCCCAGTGCGACACCACCCCCGTGCTGAGCGACATCAAGCTGGCCGCACTGGCGGCCCTGGATCGCGCCCCGGCCGGTGCCACCAACCCGCCAGTGACGGTGCTGCAGCGTCTGGGCCTGCCCGACGAGAAGGTGTTCGAGGTGGCCTGGGCCGATCTCGACCAGGCGGTGACCCCCGATCATCTCACCACGCTGTTCGTTCCCGAGTTGGGTGCTCCCATCGCCCGGGAGGTGGCCCGCTTCGCCGACCTGGCCCTCGAGCTACGTCGCCGCTGTCCGTGGGACCAGGAGCAAACCCACCAGTCGTTACGGGGCCACCTGCTGGAGGAGACCTACGAGGTGCTGGAAGCCCTCGACGGGGTGGATCCCGACACGGCGGTGGGCTACGAGCAATTGGAAGAGGAACTGGGCGATTTGCTGTACCAAATCGTGTTCCACTCGGTGCTGGCCGCCGAAGCCGGGCAGTTCACCTTGGCCGATGTGGCCCAGGGCATCCACGACAAGCTCAAGGCCCGCCACCCCCACGTGTTCGGCCCCTCGGCGGACGGGACTTCGTCCTTCGTTTCGGGCTCTGCTGACGAGGGAGCACCTGATGGGGCACCCGCAGATGCGGACTCGGTGTTGGTCAATTGGGAGGCCATCAAGCGGGAACAAAAGGGGCGGACATCGGTGATGGACGGCATCCCGACGGGCCTGCCTGCGCTGTTGCTGGCCGACAAGGTGATGCACAAGGCCCGCTCGGTGGGGGTGGTGCCCGACGTGGACACCACCACGGTGGCCGGTCGTCTCTACGATGCCGTGGTGACCGCCCAGGCCGACGGGCTGGACGCGGAATCAGAACTCCGGGTGCTGGTCAACGCCATCGGTGACCAGATTCGTGCCCGGGAACAGGGTTGAACTCAACTCAAATACCCTGAACGTAATTTGCGCCACCCTCTGGTCAAGGACTCTTCCATCGTCTATTTTGGCAACTCCAGCAACATCAACAACAGGTTGAGGGTGAGAAAGAGTTCCCAGGGTGAGCGAAATAACTCGAGTCTCCGGTCGAGAGATTCTCGATTCCAGGGGTAACCCTACCGTTGAGGTTGAGCTGACGGTTGCCTCCGGTGCGCACGGGCGGGCCATGGTTCCCTCCGGGGCGTCCACCGGTCGCTACGAGGCCAAGGAACGCCGCGACGGCGGCACCCGCTATCTGGGGCGGGGCGTGTCCGACGCGGTGGCCTCGGTCAACGGGGAGATCGCGGCGGCGGTGATCGGCGTGGACGCCACCGAACAACGGCTGATCGACCACATCATGATCGATCTGGACGGTACCGACGGCCTCGGCCGGTTGGGGGCCAACGCCGTCTTGGGTGTTTCGCTGGCCGCCGCCCGGGCGGCGGCGGCCGATCTCGGTCTGCCCCTTTATCGCTACGTGGGCGGGGCCAACGCCCATGTGCTGCCCGTGCCCATGATGAACGTGCTCAACGGCGGGGCCCACGCGGCCAACAACATCGACCTGCAGGAGTTCATGGTGGTCCCGGTGGGGGCGGCCTCGTTCCGAGAGGCGCTGCGTTGGGGGGCGGAGATCTACCACTTCCTGCACCGCTTGCTGCAGGAGCGGGGGTTGTCCACCGGCGTGGGTGACGAGGGCGGCTTCGCCCCCGACCTGGATACCAATGAAGCGGCCGTCGCCGTGCTGGTGGACGCCATCGAGGCCGCCGGACTGCGCCCGGGCGACGACGTGGCCTTGGCCCTGGACGTGGCGTCCACCGAGTTCCACCACGAGGGCGAGTACCGGCTGGCCGGGGAGAACCGGACGTTGCGTTCCGAGGCCATGGCCGCCTACCTGGTCGAGCTGTGCGAGGCCTATCCCATCGTGTCCGTCGAGGACGGCATGGCCGAGGACGACTGGGAGGGCTGGGCCATCCTGACTGCCGCGGTGGGCGACCGGGTTCAGTTGGTGGGCGACGACCTGTTCGTGACCAACACCGAGCGCCTGAGCCGGGGCATCGCAGCCGGAGTGGCCAATTCCCTGTTGGTGAAGGTCAACCAGGTGGGCACCCTCACCCAAACCCTGGAAGCGGTCGAGTTGGCCACGGCCTCCGGCTACACCTCGGTGATGTCCCACCGCTCGGGGGAGACCGAGGACGCCACCATTGCCGATTTGGCGGTGGCCACCAACTGCGGCCAGATCAAGACCGGCGCTCCGGCCCGCAGCGACCGGGTGGCCAAGTACAACCAGCTCCTGCGCATCGAGGACCATTTGGGCGAGGCCGCCGCCTACCGAGGCGGGGCCGCCCTGGCCGCAGCACTCCGAGGAGGGGCGGGTTCGTGATCGCCCTGCGCCGGTCGGTGGTGTTGCTGGTGATCGTGGGCGTGGTGTTGATCACCCTCTTCTACGCGGTCTTCCCCACGCGGACGTTCCTGGACCAGCGGGCGGCCATTGCCGAATCCCGGGCCGAACTCGACGCCCTCCTCGACGAGAACGACGCCCTCCGCTCTCGAATCCACGAACTGTCCCAGCCGGCCGAGATCGAGCGTTTGGCCCGATCGGAGTACAACCTGGTGTACCCCGGCGAGGAGGCGTACGCCGTGTTGCCCGCGGCGCCCGAGGCGGTCGAGATCCCGGACCTGTGGCCGCTCAACGCGCTGGTGAGTTCCCTGAGCGGCTAGGCCGGTAGCGTCGGGGCCAGTGTCACCGTCGCCGGATCGCTCGCACTACCACACGCTGGGCATCGCCCCTGGTGCCGCTCCTGAGGCCATTCGCCGGGCCTACCTCCGCCAAGCCCGTTTGTGGCACCCCGACCGGCCCTCGGGCGACGCCGAGAAGATGCGAGCGATAAACGAGGCCTGGCAGATCCTGGGCAACCCCCGGTCCCGGTCGGCCTACGACCAGTCCAGGGCCCGCCGGGCTCCCGTTCGCACCAGCCCTGTCCGCCCCACCGGCCCCTTTCCGGCGGGCAGTGGCCCTCGTCCACCGGGCCGCACCCCGGCCGGCGAGCACTCGTCGGACCCCGCCGCCCCGCCCCTGGAGATGGTGGGGTTTCGCTGGCGATGGATCAGCCTGGCCGCCGTCGCCCTGGTGGCCATGGCCATCGTGCTCATCTTCTGGGCCACGTCGGCCACCGAGAACCCGGGCCCCGCGGGCTCGGCCCCGGCGTCGGCCCCGGTGTCGCGATCGCTCCCCGAGCCCGGTGACTGCTTCTTGTTCGGCACCACCACTTTGATCTGGGTGGGGTGCGACCATCCCCATGACGGCCAGTTGGTGGACTGGGTGTCGCTGGGCGCACCCCTGTGTGCTCCCGGCACCCAATTCCACTGGGTCCGGGCCGTCCAGCGCGGCGTCTGCTACCGACCGGTCTCCGGTTGATCCCCCACTATGCTGGGGATTCGGTCCAGCGACGAACGCAAGTGGAGGGATGTCGGGTATGCGGCACGGGTACAAGGTCTTCGACGCCGACGGGCACGTGGTGGAGCCCAGGAACCTGTGGGAGCGGTTCCTGGACAAGAAGTTTCAGCACCGGGTTGGTTGGAAGGAGGTCCCCGGTCGGGAGGCGTTCCGACCGGCCACCGTGGACGGTCGCTACACCCAGAGTCGGGTCACCATCTACGGCGACTTCATGGAGGCGGTGAACTGGACTTACGACAACATGCGATCCAAGTACGGCCAGGCGGTGGTGGACCACGGCTTCCCCGGCGACGCCGTGGCCGAGGCCATGCCTCTGGACGGCATGGACTTCATGGTGATCTACGGCCCCGGCTACGACCTGTGGTCCGAGGGCATCGACCCTGAGCTGCAGGCGGCCATGTGTCGGGCCTACAACCGGTGGGGCCAGGAGATGCGGGAGACCTCCGGCGGCCGGGTGATCGCCTCGGGGCCGGTGGTGCTCAACGACGTGCGCCGGGCGGTGGAGGAGATCCAGTACGCCTACGACCATCTGGGCATCCGCTGCTTCTTCGCCCGGCCCAACATGTTCAACCGACGGATGCTGGGCGACCGCTACTACGACCCCATGTACGAACTGCTCCAGGATCTGGACTGTGCCTTCGCCACCCACGACTTCATGGGCCACAACGGCTCGTCGGCCGGCGCCGACCGGTTCGAGACCTTCACCGAGTGGCACACCGTGTGCCATCCCCATGAGGCGCAGATGGCCATGCTGTCGATGATGGCCAACGGGGTGTTCGAGCGGTTCCCCCGGTTGCGGGTGGCCTACATGGAGGCCAATTGCGCCTGGCTGCCCTGGTGGCTCTGGCGCATGGAGGAGCACATCGAGTTGTCCGGCGACTACGAGAAGCCCGGGCTCACCAAGTCACCCCAGCAGTACTTCCAGGACAACTGCTTCATCTCGGTGGAGCCCGACGAGTACCTGGTGTACCACGTGATCGAGGAGCTGGGCGACGACAAGATCGTGTGGGAGAGCGACTACCCCCACCCCGACTCCAAGTATCCGCTGGCCGTGCAGTCGTTCCTGGATCTGCCCAAGGTGTCGGACGACTCCAAGCGTAAGATTCTCTGGGACAACTCCCTCGACCTGTACCGGTTCCCCGAGGGTTATCTGCCCGACGAGTTCATCGAGGCCACCACCTACCAGTACGACCCGTCGTCGTACGTGCCCAAGGTGCCCGCCGGGACAGGCTGAGCCATGGCCCACTCACCCCATGAGAAGCCGGGGGCCGAGCCCCAGTTTCGTCACCTCGACGATGAGGACCTGAAGGTCCAGCAGGTGCGCACCCAGATGCATCCCGACGGTCAGAAGTCGGTGTGGGAGAAGTGGTTTACCTTCGGGTCGGGCGACAGCCAGTACCTGTCGATGTGGGCCCGCTGGGATCCGGGCATGGTGGTCCACCGGCACGGCCACCACTCCCCCCAGGTGATGTTCGTGCTCAGTGGCGACCTCATGTGCGGGGATGTCCACTGCCCGGCGGGCACGCACATCGAGCTGCCCCACGGCGCCGCCCTCGGCCCGCTCACCGCGGGCCCCGAAGGCGTCGAGCTGTTCGAGGTGATGCTGGGCGACCCCGCCTCATGGGCCGCCGACCCCGACGGCTTTGACGCCCTGCTCGCCGCCCGCAACATCACCAAACTTCCCGACCCCCCCATCGAACTCCCCGACAACCTCGAAGACCGCCGCCACCAATAGCCCACCCCCACTACCCTGCCCTCCGGGGTCAGTTGAACTTGTAGACGTGGGCGGCGTTGTCGTGGAGGACGCGTTGGGTGTTGGCGGGGGTCATGTCCCGGGTGAGTTGGGCGATGATGTCCTGGCTGTTGGGCCACAGGGTCACCGAGTGGGGGTAGTCGGACGACCACATGCTCATGTTCACCAGGGTCTGGTTGCCCGCGGCCATCTGCATGTGGCCGTTCACATCGTCAAGGCCGGTGACGAACACGTTGGTGCCCAGGTAGCTGCTGGGAGGGCGCTCCACCAGGGAATCGGACCAGGCGGCCTGGGTGCGGTACTCGTCGTCCATGGTCTGGTACCAAAACGGCACCCAGCCGTAGTTGACCTCGCCTGCCACCAGCTTCAGCTTGGGGTGCCGGTCGAAGATACCGGCGAAGATCATGTAGGTGAGTGGGCGCACCGCGCTGAAGAACCGGTTCACGATGCCGGGCACGGAGACATTCTGTTCCACCAGCTCGTCCCAATCGGCATCGGGGGGCCGCCCGCCGAAGGTGCGGTGAAACGTCACCGGCACGTCCATTTCCGAGCACGCCTTCCACAACGGCTCATAGTAGGGATCGTTGTAGGGCCGGGCGGGCATGCCCGGGATGAACAAGCCGCGGGCCCCTTTCGCCACCACCCGGTCGACCTCGGCCAGGGTTGTGTCCATGCCGTCGTCCACCGGGAGCAGGGGTAGGCCCCGCAACCGGTCGGGGGCGGCTCCCTGGAACTCCTCCAGCACCCAGTCGTTGTACGACCGCATGCAGGCCACGGCCAGGCCCCGGTCGGGCTCCAGGTAGGTGAAGATGGCGTTGGCCGGGTACACCACCGACCCCCACACCCCGTCGATGTCCATGTCGGCGCAGTGGGCGGCCCCGTCGTAGTTGCCGGGCAGGATCTCCTCGAACTTCATGCCCGAGAGCTTGTAGTCCTCCTTGGCCACCCCGGCCAGGGCCTCGATCCCGAAGCTGCGCTTGGGCGGTCCGCCGTCGAACGACCACCCGTCGCCTCCGTCGGGGGCGGGCATCATCCGGGGAGCCCGATCACGGTATTCCTCGGGCACCCGCTCGAACACGTGGGGCGGCTCGTTGATGTGGCAATCGGCCGAGATGATCTTCACCCCGTCGATGCTATTGCCGCCGAGGCCGGTGCGCCCGCCGGCGGCGCGGCTACCGTGCTGGGCAATGAGCACGGGGATGCGCCGCCCGCACGAACTCGACTATGCGGCCATGGCGCGCCTGTACCCCCCGCCGCCCGAGTACTTCGAGACCACCTTTTGGGAGGACCCCGACACCATTGCCCGCAAGCAACTGGTGCGACTCCAGGATCGGGCACAGCGGGCGTGGCGGGTGCCGTTCTTCCGCCGCCGGTGGGAGGCCGCCGGCTTTCATCCCGACGACCTGCGCACCCTCCACGACCTGGGGCGGGTGCCCGCCTACACCGTGGACGACATCCGGGCCTCCATAGCCGAGCACCCTCCGTTGGGCGACTACCAGGGGGTCCACCCCGACGACGCCCGCAACGAGCCCATGCGCCTGTACGTGTCGGGCGGCACCACGGGGCGATCCCGGCCCACCCTGTACACCGCCTGGGACCGGGAGGTAGGGGCCATCACCATGGCCCGGGCCCTGTACGCCGAGGGGGTGCGTCCGGGAGACGTGGTGATCAACGCCTGGGCCTACTCCACCCACAACGGCGCCCACGCCTTTGACGAGGCCCTGTACCGCTGGCTCAACTGCGTGGTCATCACCACCGGCACCGGCAACGTGACCTCCACCCGCAAGCAGGTGGAACTGGCCCACGAGTACCAGGCGGCCGCCATCTTGACCACCGGCGACTACATGCTCAAGATGGCCGAGACCGCCGTCGAGATGGGCCTCGACCCCAAGGCCGACTTCAACATCCGGGCTCTGCCCGGCGGCCACATCGGCGACTCGGAGCGGGTCGAGGAGGTGTGGGGGGTGACGCCGGCCAACCACTACGGGTTCCACGAGGTGCAGAACGTGGCCATCGAGTGTCCGAGGCGGCCCGGTGAACTCCACATCTTCGAGGATTGTTTCGTGGTGCAGGTGGTGGACGTGGAGACCGGCGAGCCGGTGCCCGACGGCACCCAGGGAGCGCTGGTCATCACCGAGATCTACAAGACCGGCTCCCCCCAGTTTCGCTACAACATCATGGACCTGTCGTTCCTGCACCCGCCGGGGCAATGCGAGTGCGGCTCGTGGCTGCGGCGCATGGGGCCCTTCGCCGGACGGGGGGACAACATGGTGAAGCTGCGGGGCGTCAACATCTGGCCCGAGGCCGTCGGCGAGGTGCTGGGCCAGGTGCCCGGCGCCACCGAGGACTACTTCTGCCGGGCGGTTCGCAACGGCGAGCGGGATGAGATGGTGGTGATGGTGGCCAGTGGTGCGCCGCCCGAGCAGTTCGGCGAGGTGGCCCGGCGGGTGGAGGGCCACCTCAAGGAGACCATGGGGGTGCGCATGACGGTGGAGGTGGTCCGCCCCGGCGCCCTGGACGAACTCACCGGTATGGGCACCGCGGCCAAACTGGTGCGCTTCAAGGACGAGCGGCCATGAGCCCTTCCGAGTCCGCGGGGAAGCCAGTGCCGAAGGGCACCCCCGGGCCCGCGAACACCCCAATGCCGACCGACGGGGCGGTTGACTACTGGTGCAACCTGTTCTTCCCCGAACAGGCCACCGTGTGGGCTGGCGCCCTGGCGGCCACCGGGACCAACGTCCAGGTTCGCACCGACCCGGAGGATTCCTACTGTGATGCCGGTGCCATGGTGGCCCGCATGGACGAGTTGGGCGTCGCCGCGCTCATCCTCCCGACCACCCATCGTCCGCCCCACCTGGAGCCCACCGATTTCGAACTGGTGGCCGCCACCCCCGACGACCTCGACGACCTCTGGGTCGCACACCCCGGACGCTTCTGGGGCCAGTGGTCCGTCGACCCCCGCACCGGGACGGCCGGGGTGCGCACCGCCGCCGCCATGCTGGAGCGACCCTGGTGCGTGGCCCTGCACACCCACACCCACAGCTTCGACCGTCGTTTCGACCACGCCGACTACTACCCCTACTACGCGGTGTGCGCCGAGCAGGACGTGCCCTTTGTGATGCAGGCCGGTTCCTCCGGCGGGCTCATGGCCAGCGAGTGCGGCGCGCCGGTGGGCGTGGACCGTCCCGCCCTCTACTTTCCCGAGGTCCGCTTCGTGCTGTCCCACACCGGGTGGCCGTGGGTGGCCGAGGCCATTGCCATGGCCATCAAGTTCCCCAACGTGTACCTGGGGACCTCGGTGTACCCGCCCCGCCACTGGTCGCCCGAGTTGGTGTCGTTCATCAATCGGGCGGGCCGAACCAAGTGTCTGTGGGGCACCGGCTTTCCCACTGTGGGCCACCGGCACGCCTTGGGCCAGCTCACCGACGTGGGTCTGGGCGACGAGGCCCGGGCCAACCTCCTCGGCGGCACCGCCCGACGGGTGTTCTCCCGCCTCCGGTGACCACCCGGCCCGACCAGGTGGTGGTTCCCGAGCCGGAGGTGAAGGCCCGCCTGGCCGCCGCCGGGGTGGCGGTACCCGCCGGAGTCAGCGTTTCGTTTACCGACGCGCTGGCCGATCCTTCCCGGCTGGCCGCCGCCGCCCGGTCTGCCGGTTTGCGGGAGCCGCTGGTGCTCAAGGGGTGGGGCGGTGGGCTCATCCACAAGAGCGAGATCGGGGCGGTTCGGCTGGGGGTGGCCGGCTACGAACTGGATTTCGAGGCGGCCGAGATGGCGGCTGCGGCCGCTGCGGCCGGTATCACCCTGGAGGGGTTCCTCATCGAGGAGCAGGTGCCCGCCGGGGTGGAGCTGTTGGTGGGGGTGGTGGATCGGCCCCCCTTCGGGCCGGTGGCCGCCCTGGGAATGGGAGGCACTCTGGCCGAGGTGCTCGACGACGTGGTGTTGCGGTTGGCCCCCATCAGCCGAGCCGATGCCGAGGCCATGGTGGCCGGGTTCAAGGGGGCCGAACTGTTGGGCGGGTACCGGGGCGGGCCCCCGACCGACACCGGGGCGTTGATCGAGGTGCTGCTGGCGGTGGCCGGGCCCGACGGCGTGGCGGCCTCGATGGCCGGAGAGTCGGTGCAACTGGAGTGCAACCCGGTGATCTGCACGGCCAACGGCGTGGTGGCCGCGGACGCCCGGCTCATCTCGGCACCGGGCGCGCCGCCCGGGCGGCCCGAGCCGCCTCCCGACACCGACTTCTCCCGGGTGTTCGCCCCCCGGGGCGTGGCGGTGGCCGGGGCGTCCACCCGGGGCACCGGATTCGGCAGCACGCAACTGGCCGTGTACCGGGAACTGGGGTGGGGACCGGGCAACCTGTGGGCCGTGCACCCCACCGCCACCGAGATGGACGGGGTGCCTGCGGTGGCCTCGGTGGCCGACATCGACGGTGACGTGGACTACGTGGTGGGTGCGGTGCCCGCGGCGGCGTGCGCCGAGGTGGTCCGGGGCGCAGCCGGAAAGGCGGAATTCGTCCACATCATCAGCGGCGGCTTCAGCGAAGCGGGGGAAGCCGGGGCCGAACTCGAGGCCGAACTGCTGGCCGCGGCCCGGCAGTCAGGGGTTCGGGTGATCGGACCCAATTGCCTGGGGACCTACAGCCCGGCCGGCCGCCAGGCCTTTCAGCTCAATGCCCCCACCGAGGCGGGCCGGGTGGCCATGATCTCCCAGAGTGGGGGGCTGGCGGGCGACATGGTGAAGGCCGGGGCGGTGCGGGGCATCCGCTACTCCAAGCTCTGCACGGTGGGCAACTGCATCGACGTCACCCCGGGCGAGCTGGCCCAGTGGCTGGTGGAAGATCCCGACACCGCGGTGTTGGGTATGTACCTGGAAGACCCCCGCGACGGTCGCCGACTGTACGAGGCGTTGCAGCAGGCCCAGGGCCGAACGCCGGTGGTGATGCTGGTGGGGGGTCGGACCGCCCAGGGCGGGGGTGCCGCGGCCTCGCACACCGGCGCGTTGGCCGCCGACCACCGGGTGTGGGATGCCGTCGCCGAGGCCACCGGGGCCACCCTGGTCGACACCCTGGAGGAATTGCTGGCCGCGGTGGCCTACCTCCAGCGGTGGGTCGACGCTCCCGTTGGGGGCGGGCGGGACACGTTGGTGCTGGGCGTGGGCGGCGGCGCCTCGGTGCTGGGAACCGACGCCGCCGACCGGGCCGGGCTGGTAGTGGCCCCGGTCAGCGAGCCCGCCCAACGGGCCCTGCGCCAACTGGGCCACGGTGTGGGCACCAGTGTGGCCAATCCGATCGAGATCGGATTCGGGCCGATTTCAGAACCCGACGTGCTGGTCAACGCCATCGACCCCATCCTGGCCGACCAGCCCTACCCCGACGTGGTGATCCACGCCAACGTTCAGGCCTTCTTCAGCTACGGCGGCGGGGGCATCGACCGGCTCCATGCCATTCTGGAGGCCACCGCCGCCCGTGCTGCCGAGGCCTGGACCGGGTCCCGCCTGGGCATCGTGACCCGAAACCTGGATTGCGCCCTACCCGAGTCGGTCGATCGCATCCGCCGGACCGGCCGCCGCGTCGACCTGCCCGTGTTCACCGCCTTCGACGAGGCCATGGTTGCCGTCGCCGCCGCCAAGCGCCACGCCCGCAACCGTCAGGTCCAGACAGCTAGGAGGATGCCGATGACGGCGTAGGAGATCAGCGGGTAGCCGACGTTGATGGCCAAGAGGCGTGGGGGCCGCGCTTCGAAAGTGAAGTTCACCGCCTGGGAGGTGAACACGAATCCCACGGCGGCCAGCACGCCGAGCCCGAGCCCCTCGACCGCGCCGTCGGCTTCTGTGCCTTGGACCAGCAGGGCCAGTCCGAGGGTGAACATGAAGGCCAGCACGATGGCGATCACGTAGGGATACCACTGGCGGGGCGTGCCCTTCATGGCTTCGATGTCCTGTTGGGTGATCCCGGTGTCGGCCATCCACGGCTTGGCCAGGGTGCCGTACCAGAGGGCGCCCAGCACCTGGTTGAACGCCACCGCCACGAGGATGGCCCAGTAGTTCAGCTCGGCGAAATCAAGGTTGTCCATAGGGCAATTCAAACACACGCCCCGATCAGGACGCCGACGAGGTCGAGCAACCGGGTTGGCTGGGTACCATGTCGCCATGCCGAGGGCGGATGAGTTTGCCGGACGAGTGGCGCTGGTCACGGGAGCGGCGGGGGCGGCCATCGGCTCCACCACCTGCCGTACGCTGGCCGCCTTGGGGGCGGGCATCGTGGTGCTGGACCATCACCGTCGCCGAACCCACGAGACCGCCGAAGCCTTGGAGGGCGCCTTCGACGTGCCGGTGATGCCCGCCGTGGCCGACATCGCCGACCGACCGGCCATGGACGCCGCCATCGACCGGATCGAGCAGGAGATGGGTTCGGTGGACATCCTGGTGAACAGCGCGGCGGTCAACGTTCAGGGCAGCATCTTCGACTTCGACCCCGACGACTGGGACCGGGTGATCGCCGTCGATCTCACCGCGAGCTGGTGGCTCATCTGGCGGACGATCGGCGGAATGCGGGATCGGCGCTGGGGTCGCATTGTGAACGTGACCTCGGTGGCCGCCTACTTGGGGGGCAACGGTCGAGAGGGTCCGTACGCCGCCGCCAAGGCCGGCCTGCAGGAGGTGACCCGCGGGGTGGCCATTGAAGGGGGCCCCCACAACATTCGCGCCAACGCGGTGGCCCCCGGCCTGGTGCGATCCAAGTGGGTGGATGCCCAGGCCGACTACTACGAGCACTTCAAGGACGAGACGCCCCTGCGCCGCCACGGCGAACCCGAGGACGTGGCCAACACCATTGCCTTTCTGTGCAGCGACGAGTCGGCTCACATCACCGGCCAGGTGATCAACGTCTCCGGCGGCTGGTATCTCACCCCGTGAGGCTCGGTCCGGCAAGCTCGGCGGCGTGAAGGCCATCTCCGAGCGGGTGCGGGCGGTCGGCCCGGCACCGGGGGAGCTGGACCGCCACGCCGTGGCCCTGATCCTGTTGGCCATCGGCGTGGTGATCGCCATTCGGTATGGCGGGCTGTCCACCACCACCCATTGGCTCACCGCCACGATGGACGGGCTGGCGCTCGACGGGTTGTCCGACCGGTTCGATCGGGCCCTGCACCAATCCGAGCACGCCGTGTTCAACCGGCGCCTGTACTGGGGGCTGTTCCGCTGGGTGGTCTACGTGGTGCCCGCCGTGCTGGTGGCCCGGTTCCTGCTGCGGACCCCCCTGCGGGATCTGGGTTTGCGGGCCGGCTCCGGGCTGCGTCGCCACGCCCCCATCTACCTCGGCCTGTATCTGGTGCTGTTGCCCTTCGTGGTGGCGGCCGCCTTCAACGGCGAATTCCAGAACACGTACCCGTTCTACGAGCCGCCTCCGGGGGTGGGCTACTGGCCCCGCTTCTACGGGTGGCAGGCGGTGTACGCCGGTCAGTTCCTGGCCCTGGAGTTCTTCTTCCGAGGCGTGCTGGTGCACGGCCTGGCCCGCCGGTTCGGGGCCATGGCGGTGTTCGTGGCGCTGATCCCCTACGTGATGATCCATCTCACCAAGCCGCTGGCCGAGGCCCTGGGTTCGATCGTGGCCGGCACCGTCCTCGGCTTTCTGAGCCTGCGCACCGGCTCGGTCTACCTCGGGGCCGCCCTGCACTTCGCGGTGGCCCTCACCATCGACGTCCTGGTGCTCACGGTCGCCTCGTAGCCAGCCCGGCTGCACCGTCATCGATCCGGCTTTGGGCCAACCGTTTCGGCCACCGGCGTATGCTGCGGGCCTGCCTCCACCACCACCGGCATAAGCTGCAGCTCATGGCCGATCTGGGCTACCGCACGTTTGACGCCGACAACCACTATTACGAGGCCCCGGACTGCTTCAGTCGCCACATCGAGTCCCGCTACCGGGAACAGGCCATTTCCGCCCGGCGGTCCGCCGACGGCGAGTGGCAGGTGACGGTGGGCGATCGGCCCTACAACTTCATGCACGTGAAGTTCGACAAGACCAACGCCCCCGGCTCCCTGTACGAGATGTTGAAGGCCAAGCGGGACAACCCCGAGCTGGGTTGGGGCGACTCCTACACCGCCGAGAACATGCTGGCGGCCTACCAGCAGCCCGATGCCCGCCTCGAACTCCTCGACCGCCAGGGCGTCGACTGGGCCATCCTGCTGCCCACGTTCGGGGTGTCGGTGGAGGAGTACATGGTGGACGACGTGGACCAGACCTACGCCAACCTGCGGGCCTTCAACCGCTGGCTGGAGGACGATTGGGGGTTTGCCCACCGGGACCGGCTGTTCGCCCCGCCCCTGTTGTCGCTGCTCCACCGGGAGCAGGCCATCGCCGAGCTGGATCGGGTGTTGGCCGCCGGGGCCCGCATCGTGCACCTGCGCCCCTGTCCGTGGGGCGGCGAGGGCCGATCCATTGCCGACCCCTACTACGACCCGTTCTGGGCTCGCCTGAACGAGGCCCGGATCCCGGTGGCGTTCCACATCTCGGACTTGCGCTACGGCGACCTGGCCGTTCGCATGGGCGACGACCCGGTGGCCAACGTTCGGGAGATGTCGGCCTTCCAGTGGGCGTTTCACCACGGGGATCGGCCCATCATGGAGACCTTCGGGGCCCTGCTGTACGGCAACATGCACGCCCGATTCCCCAACCTCAACTTCCTCAGCATCGAGAACGGCTCCGACTGGGTGCACTATCTGCTGACCCTGCTGGACAAGAAGAAGGGCATGGCCCGCTACGGCCCCTGGCCCGCCGGCCGCCCGGCCGGTCGCATCAGTGAGATCTTCAAGCAGTGCTGTTTCGTTTCCCCCTACCCGGAGGACGACGTGGAGGCCTTGGTGGAGCGCATCGGCGCCACCGGCGTGCTGTTCGGCTCCGACCATCCCCATCCCGAGGGCCTGGCCGACCCCAACTCCTTCGTCGAGCTGATCGCCAACCGCTCCGAACACGAGCAACAACAGATCATGCGCGACAACGCCCTGGCCCTGTTCGAGTTGAACTGACCCCGGCGGCTAGCGGGCGGGGACGAAACCGCCGTCCACGATGATGCACTGGCCGGTGATGTAGCTGCCGGCGTCGGAGGCCAGCAACAGGGCGGTACCCACCAGCTCGTCGGGGTGACCGATGCGGCCGATGAAGCTGAGGTTGGCCATGCGGTCCATGGCCTCCGGGCCGGTGTTGCGGGTCATGGTGGTGTCCACCGTGCCCGGTGCGATGGCGTTCACCCGGATGCCCTCGGGGGAGTACACCCCGGCCATCGACCGGGTGAACGACAACAGCCCCGCCTTGGCGGCCGCGTACATGGCGGTGTGGGCGGCCGGAATGTAGGCCCCCACCGAGATCACGTTGATGACCGAGGCGTGGTCGGACGCCAACAACGAGGGCAGACAGCGCTGGAACAAGAAGAACGGCCCCCGCAGATTGACGGTGAACGACTTCTCCCAGGCATCGGGGGTGATGTGCTCCATGGGCAGACCCAGGGGGTTGGCGGCGTTGTTGACCAGGATGTCGACCGCCCCGTAGCGGTCCACGGTGGCGTCGACCAGGTGGTTCACGCTGTCGAGGTCGCCCATGTGGGTGGGCACGGCAAGGGCCTCGCCCCCGGCCTCGGAGATCTCGGTCACCGCCCGGTCGCAGGCGTCGGCCTTGCGGCTGGCCACCACCACTTTGGCTCCCTGGGCGGCAAAGCCCTGGGCGATGGACAGGCCGATGCCCCGGCTGCCACCGGTGACGATGGCCACCCGACCCGACAGGTCGAACATGCGGGCGGCATCCAGCGAAGCCGGTTCGGGCCGGGGGGCCAGCCGGGGGTCGGTTGCCGGATCAGGGGAAGACGTGTCGGCCATGGCTGCACCCTAAACCGATCGGTGGCTGCGAGCCGGTTTCTGGCCGAGAACCCGTCTGGTGCCGGCCAAGGACTGGTCGCAATTCGGTCGAAGACTGTTCGAGAACCTGGCCTAGAACTGGTAGGGGAAGCGGGAGAAGTCGGCCGGGCGCTTCTCCAGGAACGAATCACGTCCCTCGGCGGCCTCGTCGGTGCCGTAGGCCAGGCGGGTGGCCTCCCCGGCGAACACCTGTTGGCCCACCAGCCCGTCGTCGATCAGGTTGAAGGCGAACTTCAGCATGCGCTGGGCGGTGGGGCTCTTGGCGTTCACCGCTGCCGCCCACTCCAGCGCGGTCTGCTCCAGCTCGTCGTGGGGCACCACCGCGTTGACCATGCCCATCTCGTAGGCCTCGACCGCGGAGTAGGCCCGGCCCACGAAGAACACCTCGCGGGCCCGCTTCTGGCCCACCTGGCGGGCCAGGTAGGCGGAGCCGAAGCCGCCGTCGAAGCTGGCCACGTCGGCATCGGTCTGCTTGAAGCGGGCGTGTTCGGCCGACGCCAGGGTCATGTCGCTCACCACGTGCAGGCTGTGACCCCCGCCCGCGGCCCACCCCGGCACCACCGCGATCACCACCTTGGGCATGAATCGGATGAGCCGCTGCACTTCCAGGATGTGCAGCCGCCCGGTGCGGGCGGGGTCCACCGTGTCGGCGGTGTCACCCTCGGCGTACCGGTAGCCGTCGGCCCCCCGGATGCGCTGGTCGCCGCCCGAGCAGAACGCCCAGCCCCCGTCGGAGGGCGATGGACCGTTGCCGGTGAGCAGCACCGTGCCCACGTCGGGGGTCATGCGGGCGTGGTCCAGCGTCCGGTACAGCTCGTCCACCGTGTGGGGCCGAAAGGCGTTGCGGACCTCCGGTCGGTTGAAGGCGATCCGCACCGTCGCCTGGTCCACGGCCCGGTGGTAGGTGACGTCGGTCAGGTCGAATCCCTCCACCGGCCTCCATCGGTCAGGGTCGAACAGCTCCGAGACCATGGGCAGACACTAGGAGGGGGAGCGTGGCGGAAGGTACTCGTATCCGGCGGGTCGGTCGTCCCGCCACTTGTTGTACGTCTCCTTGACTTTGCTGGTGGTCTCGCGGCGCGCCGTCATGGCGACCCTCGTCCTGGCTTTCCTCGCCGATTGCTGCAGCGTGAAGTCCAGCATCTCCTTGTGGGCCCGGCGGCGGCCCATCTCCACCAGGGCCCGGGCCGCCAGCAGCGTCTTGCCCGACCCCAGGGGCATGGCCACCCGAGCCGCGAACATCAGGGCCGATTTCCAATCGCCCTGGGACAGGGCGTACAGGGCTCGGGTGGTGTCCACGATCTCGCCCACCACCGGCAGCACCCCGGCGGCCTCCATGGCCCAAAAGCCCACGTCGTCCCAACCGAAGCCGTCCTTGCGGTGGTAGGCCCCGTGGGCGATGACCGCGGCGGCCGCCTCCCGCACCTCCGGGGGAAGACGGACATCGGCGGCGATGGTCTCGAAGTCGGCCTTGGACAAGAAGCGGTCCGCCTTGGACGGATCGCCCTGGGCGGCGGTGTCGATGGTGGCCAAGTAGGGCAACAAGGTGGTGTAGGCCGACATCTTGGCCTCGAAGGCATCCAGATCATCGAGGCTGATGCGGCCGTCGCCCCCGCTCGCCTGGAAGCCTTCCATGGGATCCGACAGGTAGTCGCGGTTGTTCTGGGCCGTGTCCAACATGGTGAACACACTGCGGTTGGTGAGCAGGATGCGGGCGGCCTCGCCCAGGTCGTCGGTGCGGGTGGCGAAGGCCTCCAGGTCACGTCGTGACACGATGTCGTCCCCGCCCCAGGCCTCGGGGGTGGTGCGCAGGATGTCGATGGCCCACAGGGCCAGATTCAGTCCCTCGGGGCCGAGAAGGATCGTCTGGGCTCGCTGCGAGATGTCCTCGGCGTCGATCCGCAGGTCTCGGCTGATCCCCCCGAGCGTGGCCCCCACCGGGTACTGCCCTTGACCCAGCCAGTAGTCCACCTCTTCCAGCACCGTGACCCACCGTTGCCGCCGTCGGTCGATCTCATCGGCGACCGCCTGGTACTCGATGGCCAGGTCAAAGGCCGCGTCCGCATCCATGGCCACAATGGACATGCTGGAAATATATCGACAAGAAATAGAAATTACTAGAAGGTCGCCATCCAGAGGTCGGCGGGGTCAGCGGGGACGGCTGCTGGGCACCGAACCGGCTTCGGTTCTCCGGGGTCGCGGCGGTCGGCGCAACAGGTTGACCGCCATGGCCGACGCCCGCACCGGCCACGGCGAGAACTCGCTCTGCTCATTCACCAGGATGCCCTTGCGGGCGGCGATTCTGCCGCCGATGAACAACGCAATCAGGGCGTGGGGGGCCACCAGCACAACGAAGAAGGCCCACGGAGCAATCAGCGCCATGGCCAGGCCGGCCGCCACCGGGCCGAGCACCGCCCCCACCCCCGTCATCCGCACCAGACCAGCGCTGGCCCCGTTGAGCTGGTTGGACGGTACCCAGTCGGCAGTGTGGGTGATGGCCAGCGAGTAGAGGGGGAAGGTGGTGCCGCCGAACAGGAACATGAAAGCCAGCGACAGCGGTGATCCGGGTTCGATCCAGACCATGACCCCGGCGACCCCGGCGGCCACCGCGGCCACCGCCAAGATCACCACCCGCCGGGAGATGCGGTCGGAGAGGGCCCCGGTGGGCCAGGTGAACACGATGGCCCCGAGGGTGGCCACCGACAGAAACAGAGAGATCCGGGCGGCGGACAGCCCCTCGCGGGCGGCGTACACCGCCCCCACCCCCAACAGGGCGCCGTGGCTGGTGCCCGCGCAGAAGGCGGTGAGCACCCCGGTGGGCACCAGCGCGATGAGGTGACGCAACGGCAATGGCTCGGGCGCCACCAACGGGGGAGCGCTGGAGGCCGAGAGCGCGATGGGCAACAACGCCACCGAGATCAGCACCGAGGAGAAGATGAACAGGTCGAAGTCAACCGGATCGCCGCCGTTCAACAGCAACTGGCCGCCCGCCAGACCCCCCATGGACACCACCAAGTAGGTGCCCAGCAGCCGCCCCCGGTTGGCGTTGGTGCCCATGTCGTTGAGCCACGACTCCACCGTCACGTAGATGCCGGCCATGGCCAAGCCGAACAGCACCCGGAGCACCACCCAGGCGGGCGGGTTGACCCACAGCGGGTGAAGGATGGACACCGCCGAGGCCAATGAGGCCAGCGCGGCAAACACCCGGATGTGGCCGACCGCGCCCAGGAAGTGTTCGGCCATTTTGGCCCCGAACAGGAACCCGAGGAAGAACCCGGCCATGACCGCGCCGCTGATGGCCGGCCCGAACCCCTCGTTCTCGGCCCGCACGCCCAGCACCGCGGCCTGCAGGCCGTTGCCCATCATGATGAGCGCCATGCCGGCCAGCAGCGCTCGAGCCGCTCCCAGGGAGCGTCCGGTGGGCTCGGCGTCGATCCACGGGCCGCCCACCACCCCGCCGTCGTCCTCGTTCAGCAACCCGACGGCATGCTCGGCCACTGCCCCCAGCCTACCGGCAGATTTCCTGGATTAGGCGGACTTGCAGATTCTTGACAGAAGCTAACTCTTCATTGATACTGTCTAACGCTGGATCGGGAACCGCTGGTGTCGGGGGGGAGGAGCGCATGCTGGATGTCCGGGAGCGGGCTCGCCGCCACCTGTTGCCTCACTTCACCCGGGGCGACGCCTGGAGGTCGGATGAGCTGCTGGTGATCGACCGCGGCGAGGGTTGCTATGTCTGGGATGTTGACGGCAACCAGTACCTGGACGGCCTCGCCGGGTTGTTCTGCACCAACCTCGGTCACGGCCGCAGCGACCTGACGGCGGCGGCGTCCAAGCAGATGGACAAGCTGGCCTTCTACCCCAACTGGGGGTACGCCCACCCGTCCTCGGTGGAGGCGGCGTCGATGATTGCCGGGGTGGCACCGGAGGGTCTGGACCGGGTGTTCTTCGTCAACTCGGGCTCCGAGGCGGTGGAGTCGGTCCTCAAGTTCGCCCGCAGCTATCACCTGGCCAACGGCGACGAACAGCGTCAGAAAGTCATCGCTCGTCAGTGGGCCTACCACGGCACCACGCTCGGCGCCCTGTCGCTCACCGGCATCCCCTACATGCGCGACCCTTTCCTGCCGTTGCTCTCCGACTCCGTGCGACACGTGCCCAACACCTTGGGTTGCCAACTGGAGCCCGGACAGGAAGCCGCCGAACTGCCCTGCGTGACCGCCGTCGAGGAGGCCATCGTTGCCGAGGGGCCCGAAACGGTGTCCATGGTGGTCGCCGAACCGGTGCAGAACGGCCGCGGCGCTCTGGTGCCCCCCAAGGGCTATTGGGAGGAACTGCGACGCATCTGCGACACCTACGGGGTGCTGCTCTGCGCCGATGAGGTGATCAACTCCTTCGGGCGTCTCGGCCACTGGTTCGGCAGCGAGCGCTTCGGCGCGGCCCCCGACCTGATCACCTTCGCCAAGGGCGTCACCAGTGCCTACGTGCCCTTGGGCGGCTTCGTCACCCGGCCTTCGCTGGTGGAGCGGGTGTGGGACTCCCCGCTGGCCATGTTCAGCCACGGTGCCACCTTCGGCGGCCACCCGGTGGCCACCGCGGTGGCGGTGGCCAACATGACCGCCATGCGCGACGAGGGCGTCCTGGACAACGTGCTGCGTCTCGAAGCCCACCTCTCGGACGGGCTGCACGAGCTGATGGCCTCCCACGCCTGCGTCAAGGACGTGCGGGGCACGGGCTACTTCTACGCGGTGGAGCTGATGCGGGATCGAACCTCGGGCGTCGACCTCACCGAGGCCGAGTTTGCCCAACTTCTGCCCGGCGGTGTGCTAGAACAGTTCATCCGAGAGGCCCGGGTGCTGGTGCGGCCGGACTCCCGGGGTGCCGCCATGCTCACCATCTCACCACCCCTGGTGGCAGACGCTACTGTGATCGACGATCTGCTGAGCCGGATCGACCAAGTACTCGACCGCCTGGGCGGTTGGCTAAAGGCCTCGACATGAGGCGAACGACATCCATGGACATGGAGGGACCAACATGAAGCGACTACTGGCTTTGCTGATGGTGCTGGGGCTCGTTGCCGCGGCGTGCGGCAACGACGACGACTCCGGAGGCGCCGACGCTCCGCCGGACGACGATACCCCGACCACCACCGAACCCGATGACGGCGGCGACGCCGGCGACGGGGCTGCTGGTGACGGCGGAGGCAGCGCGGCGTTGGATGAGTTGAATGTGGCGTATTTCTTGGAGTGGCCGACGGCGAATCAGGTGGCTCAGGCGGAGCAGACCTATGACGAGGCGTTGGGTTTGACGGTGAATTGGATTCCGTTCGCGTCGGGCGGTGACATGGCCCAGGCGATGGAGTCGGGTGACATCGACATCTCGTACTCGCAGGGGTTGACGCCGTTCGCCAATTTCGTGAACAGTGGTTCTGATTTGTTGTTGGTCGGGGTGGCGGTGAGCTATGCCGATGCGGACAACTGTGTGGCCAATCCTGATATGGGGATTACAGCGGAGAACGCGGCGGAGACGTTGGCGGGTCAGAGCATTTACACGCCGTTGGGCAATGTGACGCACTTCAAGTTGTTGAAGATGTTGGAGCATCTGGGGGTGGACACCTCCACGGTGGAGTTGATCCAGTCCGAGGGTGGCCCTGCTGCGGTGGCGGCGTTGGATTCGGGTCAGGTGGCCATGGCGTGTGCGTTCGGCGGGGCGGTGAACCAGATGATCGCCAACGGTGGGAATCTGGTGATGACCGGTTCGGAGCAGGAGGCCATCGGCATCCGGGTGTTCGACATCATCTCCACCACCGGTACGTTTGCCGCTGAGCACCCTGACGTGGTCACGGGCTTCCTGCAGGTGACCGAGGACGCCAACGCGGCCTACAACGACAACCGGGGGCCGTTCATCGACACCATCGCTGAGGCGGCGGGCATGGACCGGGAGTCCACCATCGCCTTGCTGGATGCGTTCTCGTTCCCCGAGAGGGACGTGCAGCTCTCCGAGGATTGGCTCGGCGGCACCGTGCAGCAGGTGATGAAGGACCAAATGGACTTCTTCGTCGCCCAAGGCGAAATCCCCTCCGCCCTGGCCAGCTACGAACCCTTCGTCGACACCAGCTTCCTCGAAGCCGTGCAGGGGCGCACCGGCGGTTCTGCTGGTGGTGACGAAATGGCGTTGGATGAGTTGAATGTGGCGTATTTCTTGGAGTGGCCGACGGCGAATCAGGTGGCTCAGGCGGAGCAGACCTATGACGAGGCGTTGGGTTTGACGGTGAATTGGATTCCGTTCGCGTCGGGCGGTGACATGGCCCAGGCGATGGAGTCGGGTGACATCGACATCTCGTACTCGCAGGGGTTGACGCCGTTCGCCAATTTCGTGAACAGTGGTTCTGATTTGTTGTTGGTCGGGGTGGCGGTGAGCTATGCCGATGCGGACAACTGTGTGGCCAATCCTGATATGGGGATTACAGCGGAGAACGCGGCGGAGACGTTGGCGGGTCAGAGCATTTACACGCCGTTGGGCAATGTGACGCACTTCAAGTTGTTGAAGATGTTGGAGCATCTGGGGGTGGACACCTCCACGGTGGAGTTGATCCAGTCCGAGGGTGGCCCTGCTGCGGTGGCGGCGTTGGATTCGGGTCAGGTGGCCATGGCGTGTGCGTTCGGCGGGGCGGTGAACCAGATGATCGCCAACGGTGGGAATCTGGTGATGACCGGTTCGGAGCAGGAGGCCATCGGCATCCGGGTGTTCGACATCATCTCCACCACCGGCGACTTCGCCCAGGACCATCCCAGCATCGTGACCGGCTTCTTGCAGGTGACCGAGGACGCGAATCGGGCGTACAACGCTGACCGGGGGCCGTTCATCGACACCATCGCTGAGGCGGCGGGCATGGACCGGGAGTCCACCATCGCCTTGCTGGATGCGTTCTCGTTCCCCGAGAGGGACGTGCAGCTCTCCGAGGATTGGCTCGGCGGCACCGTGCAGCAGGTGATGAAGGACCAAATGGACTTCTTCGTCGCCCAAGGCGAAATCCCCTCCGCCCTGGCCAGCTACGAACCCTTCGTCGACACCAGCTTCCTCGAAGCGGTCAACTGATCGAGACGCGTTGGGTGGGGCCCCGTACGGGTCCCACCCAACGCGGACCCGGCCGGCTTCCAGCGGCTAGGGTCACACTCGCCAAATAGTTCCCATCACTCTGGGACTGATTTACATACCGAGGACATGGAGACCAAAGGGGGGCTCGCATGGATTCATTTGTCCAAGGCCTAGCTGACGTTTACGACGGCTTCACCTACGTCGTGGCGCGAGGTGCCTACTGGCTGTCGGTAGCGCTGTTGGCCCTTACCGCCGTCGGCGCGGTGCTTATGACCCTGGACCTGCTGACGACGCCGTCGCGGAGGTTCAAGGACGCCGACCGGGCTGCGCACCCCCGTGACGGGATCATCTTGATCGGCCAGATCATGGCCAGCGTCTCCCTGCTCGGGGGGATCGTGTTGGCCTTCCGCGACACGGCGTCGTGGTGGCAGCCGGTGTTGGCCCTCGTAGGTGGTGCCGTGCTGATGGCCATCATGGTGCTGTACCGTCGAGCCGGCGAAGCCAGCCAGGACGCCATGGTCCACGGGGTGTGGCTGACCCTGGCGGCCACCTGTGTGATCGCGGTGCTGCTGGCGTGGATGCAGCGGGAGGACTCGTCGATCCCCTACATGGGTCTGCTGGTCACCGTGTTCATCCTGACTCGGGCCTGGTTCATGCTGGCCCGGCCCGAGGTGCGTTTCGATCCCTCCAAGGTTGAGGTCGCCCGGGAGTCCCGGACCGAGAGCCCATTGGTGGTGGAGAGCCTGGGGATGGTGTACGAGCTGCCCGACGGCGGTTCGGTGGAGGCGCTCAAGGACGTCACCTTCACGCTGGAACCCGGTCGCCTGCTCACCCTTTTGGGCCCGTCGGGATGCGGCAAGACCACCCTGCTGAACATTGTGGCCGGTTTCTTGGCCCCCACCTCCGGGGAGGTGAGGCTGGGTAGCGAGCCCATCACCGGGCCGGGACAGGACCGGGGAATGGTGTTCCAGCGGGGTGCCCTGTTCGAGTGGTTGACCGTGAACGACAACGTGGGGTTCGGAGCCCGCATGAACGGTCGCTCCCGGCCGGCCTCGCGCGAGGCGGTCCAGGACTTGCTGCGCATCGTCGGCCTGCAGGACTTCGGCGACAAGGCCGTGTACGAACTCTCCGGCGGCATGCAGCAGCGGGTGGCCTTGGCCCGCTGCCTGGCCAACGATCCCAAGCTCATCCTCATGGACGAGCCCTTGGGCGCCCTGGATGCCCTCACCCGAGAGAAGATGCAGGCCCTGGTGCTCAACCTGTGGAACGAGACAGGCAAGACCATCGTGTTGGTGACCCACAGCGTGGAAGAGGCGCTCTATCTGGGTGACCAACTCTTCGTGATGGCCCCTCGTCCCGGCCGCATCGAACGGGTCTACAACCTTCCGTTCGCTGAGCAGGCGCTCACCGCCGATGCTCGGGAACTGAAGACCTCACCGGAGTTCATCCAAACCCGTGAGGAGATCCTCACGATGATTTGGGAGATGGAAGAGCAGATCATGGGAACGGCAGGAGCAAGCTGATGGTAGAAGGCCCCGGCGGACACGCCATCAAGGACAACATCGAACAGCAGAACCGGCTGGTGAACTGGCCGTTCAACTGGCTGTTCCGCAAATCCGGCCCCAGCGCCCGCAAGACCGTCACCTTCGGCGACGCCGCCGAAGTGAGCGGCGCCCTGGTGTGGACGGCCATCAGCTTGATCGTGGTCATCTTGTTGTGGTTCCTGTCCACCACGGTGTGGGGACTTCCCCAAGAGTGGTATGACTACGCCGACGAGGAGCGGGCCAAGCTCTCCGCAGACGAGAGCTACGGTCAGCGGGATCTACTGCGGGACTGCGACCGGGCGGCCGACAATCCTTCGGAGTTTCCCGGCCTGCCCCCGTGCTCCTACACCCAGTGGCTCAGCGAGTCGACACTGCCGAGCCCCGGTCAGGTGTGGGACGCAGCTTGGGACTTTGCCCGCAACGGCTACAGCGGTTTCACCCTGTGGCAGCACCTGTGGCTGAGCTTCAGCCGATTGGCCAAGGGGCTGTTCTGGGGGGTGGCCATCGGCGTACCCATCGGCTTGTCCATGGGCCTGTCCAGCCGCTGGCGGGGCATCTTCGACCCTGTGGTGGAGTTGCTCCGGCCCATCCCGCCCCTGGCGCTGATCCCCCTGTTCATCGTGTGGTTCGGCATCGGTGAAGAGGGCAAGGTCAACTTGCTGCTGTTCGCCTCGATCTGGATCATGGTCATCGCCGCTCGCTCCGGTGTGCTGGCGGTGAACACCACCAAGGTGCACGCCGCCTACTCCCTGGGAGCCAACAAGGCCCAAGTGCTGCGCCACGTGATCCTGCCCAACGCGCTGCCCGAGATCTTCACCGGTCTGCGGGTGGCCATCGGGGTGTGCTGGGGCACGCTGGTGGCGGCCGAGCTGCTCGGGGCCAGTTCCGGGCTCGGTTTCACCATCTTCAAGGCCCGGCAGTTCTTCCTCCTCGACTTGATGCTGTCGGCGGTGATCCTGATCAGCATTCTCGGGGTGACCATGGACGTGGCCATGCGTATGGCCGAAAAGCGCCTGATCCCCTGGCGGGGTAAGGGTTGACCGATCCCGATCCGGCTGCGGACCAGGTGTCCGTAGCCGAATCGTGGCGACAACAGGCACGCGCCACCCCCATGCGGGTGGCGCTGGCCGACGGCGGTGACGAGCGGGCCCAGGCCGCGGCTCGGCATCTGGATCAGGAGGGGTTGGCCGTGCCCGTCCTGGTCGACGATCCCGAGGGCCTGCGCTCGCCTGCCGTGGAGGCCGCGGCCTCGGCCTCGCCGTGGGCCGAGCGCATCGACCGGGACGATCCCCTCCACGTGGCCGCCCTCATGGTGGCCGCCGGCGAGGCCGACGCCTGCGTGGGAGGAGCTTCCCGCCCGACCGCCGATGTGGTTCGGGCCGCCCTGTACTGCATCGGTACGGCTCCCGGTGTCGACATCATCAGCAGTTCCTTCCTGTTGGTGCTGGCCGACGGCACCCCCATCACCTACGGGGACTGCGGGGTGGTGCCCGAGCCCGATGCCGACCAGCTCGCCTCGATCGCCCTGTCCACCGCGGCCACCCACCAGGAGCTGGCAGGAGGGACGCCCCGGGTGGCCATGCTGTCGTACTCCACCCTGGGCAGCGCCCACGGGGCCCGGGTGGAGCGCGTCCGGTCGGCCACCGAGAAGGTCCGTTGCCGGGTGCCGTCGCTGGCCGTCGACGGGGAGCTGCAGTTCGACGCCGCCTGGGACCAGCAGGTGGCCGCCATCAAGGCCCCCGACTCCGACGTGGCCGGGCGGGCCAACGTGTTCGTCTTCCCCGACCTCGACTCGGGCAACATCGCCTACAAGATCACCCAGCAACTGGCCGGCGCCCGGGCCTACGGCCCCCTGCTGCAAGGCACCGCCCGGGTGATTCACGACCTCTCTCGGGGCTGTGACGCCCATGACATCGCCACCGTGGCGGTCATCGCTGCCTGTCAGGCCGCCCGACGGACCCGCTGATGTCAATTGATTCTAACGGTTTCGGTATACCTGCTAACTTGCAGGCCATCCAGCGTCCGGATGGCGGAGCGGAGAACCCGGGAAAGGCAACATGATCCCTGGAGAGGACGGTTCAACATCGGTGCGGGTACCGCTGGACACCGAGCGGGTGATCGAAGCAGCCGCCCGCATTGCCGACACCGAAGGTCTCGACCGCCTGACGCTGACCCGGGTGGCCGACGTGCTCGGGGTGCGCCAACCGGCCCTGTATCGCCACATCGGCGGTTACGACGATCTGCTCCGGAGCCTCAGCCTGCAGGGCCGACAGGTGCTGGCCCGGCGGCTGGCCGACGCAGCCATCGGCCTGTCGGGCGACGACTCCGTGGCTGCGGTGGGCCACGCCTGGCGGAAGATGGTCCGGGAGCACCCCGGCATCTACGCCGCCACCGACCGCTACCCCTGTGCGGGAGACGCCACGCTGGAAGCCGCGGTGGAAGGGGTGCTCGGCGTGTTGGGCCAGACCCTGCGGGGCTACGACCTCACCGATGAAGACCGGGTCCACGCCGCCCGGGCGCTGCGCAGCGCCTTCCACGGCTTCAGCCATCTGGAGTCCGGCGACGGCCATCCCCTGCCCCACGACCCCGAGGACACCTTCGAGCACCTGGTGGAGTTGCTGTGCGCGGGGATTCGCCGACTGGCCAACAAGTCCGAGTTGAGCACCCGGGTCGTGGCATGACCCGGCTCGGCTTCCTGCTCGACAGCGACAGTTGCATCGGCTGCCACGCCTGCACGGTGGCGTGCAAGAGCGAGCACGACGTGCCGCTGGGGGTGAATCGAACCTGGGTGAAGTACATCGAGACCGGCGAGTTCCCCAACGTCAGCCGGCACTTCTCGGTGATGCGGTGCAACCACTGCGACGACGCCCCCTGCATCACCATCTGTCCCACCAACGCCCTGTTTCGGGCCGACAACGGCGTGGTCGACTTCGACGACGGCAACTGCATCGGCTGCAAGGGCTGCATGAACGCCTGCCCTTACGACGCCATCTACATCAATCCGGCCACCAACACGGCCAACAAGTGCAACTTCTGCAACCACCGCATCGACCAGGGTCTCGAGCCGAGCTGCGTGGTGGTGTGCCCCACTCACGCCATCAAGGTGGCCGACCTGGACGATCCCGACGATGCCGCCACCAGGATCATCGCCCGCAGCGACACCGCCGTGCGGGCACCCCAACAGAACACGCTGCCCAAGGTGTACTACCGGGGGGTGGACCAGGCCTCGCTGGATCCGCTCCGCACCGCTATCGCCGGCGACGGCATGATCTGGGCCGACACCACCGACCGCCATCCCACGGTGGCCCCCGACAGCCACGGCGTGGTGGCCCGCACCACCTACACCACCGCCCACGAGATGACCTGGAAGGCCAAGGTGTCGAGCTACCTGGTGACCAAGGCGGTGGCGGCCGGGGTGATGGCGGTGGCCGCCCTGATGGTGTTGCTCGGCCACGGCGGGGCCCAGGCTGCGGTGGGGGTGGTGCCTCCGGTGGTGGCCGGGGTGTTCCTGGCGGTCACCGGCATCTTGCTGGTGGCCGATCTGCGCCAACCCAGGCGCTTCCTCTACTTGATCACCCGGGCCAACCCCCGGTCGTGGTTGGTCAAGGGCGCCGCGGTGTTGGGGGCGTTTGCCGCCGTGTGTGCGGCCTGGTTCGTGGCCGGCGTGGTCGGCTCCTCGGGGGCGCTGGCGGTGTTGGCCGCTCCTGCGGCGGTGCTGGCGGCGGCCACCGCCGGCTACACCGCCTTCCTGTTCGGCCAATGCGAGGGCCGCGACCTGTGGCAGACGCCCTTGTTGCTGCCCACGCTCTTGGCCCAGGCGTCAACCGCCGGGGGTGCCGCCTACGCGGTGGCCGGACTGGCCATGGACGGCCCCGACCCGGTGGCCGTGCAGTGGGTGCTGTTGGCCGGCGTGCTGGGAACCGCCGTGTTGGTGGTCTCGGAGATCATGTCGCGGGGAACGGCCCACGTGGAGGTGGCGGTGGCCGTCATGACCCGGGGACGATACGCCCGCCGCTTCTGGGCCGGCGGGGTGGGACTCGGACTGGTGGTTCCCGCCGTGGTGGTCGGCGCTGGGCTGGCCGCCGATTGGGGGGCCGGACCGGCCGCGGTGGCCGGCATCAGCGCGGTGGTGGGCATGTGGTTCTACGAGGATTGCTTTGTGCGGGCGGGCCAATCCGTCCCGCTTTCCTAGGAAGCGTCACCATGGAAGAACTGCGCAGCTACCCCCCGCACGAAACCTGGCACGACGCCGTGTCGTTGGACGCCAAGGCGTGGCCCCGGCGGGTGGAGCAGCATCACACCCTGGTCCCCACCACCTGTTTCAACTGTGAGGCCGCGTGTGGGTTGGTGTGTCATGTGAACCACGACACCGGCCGCATCGACCGTATCGAGGGCAATCCGTTGCACCCGGCCAGCCGGGGCCGCAACTGCGCCAAGGGTCCCGCCACCCTCAACCAGATCGACGACCACGAGCGCATCCTGTACCCGCTGAAGCGAGCCGGGCAACGGGGGGGCGGACAGTGGGAGCGGGTGAGCTGGGAGGACGCCCTCACCGACATCGCCGGGCGCATCCGAACGGCCATCACCGAGGGTCGCCACGACGAGGTCATGTACCACGTGGGCCGCCCAGGCGAGGACGGCTTCGCCGAGCGGGTGCTCAAGTGCTGGGGCGTGGACGGCCACAACAGCCACACCAACATCTGCAGCTCCAACGCCCGGGTGGGTTACCAGAGCTGGATGGGCCACGACCGCCCGTCCTCGGATTTCGCCAATGCCGAGGTGATCTTCCTCATCTCGTCGCACCTGGAATCGGGCCACTATTTCAATCCCCACGCCCAGCGGATCATCGAGGCCCAGAGCCAGGGGGCCACCGTCATCTGCGTCGACCCCCGACTGTCCAACACCGGCTCCAAAGCCGACCACTGGGTGCCCGCCTGGCCGGGCACCGAGCCCTTCTTGTTGTTGGCCATCGCCCGACTCCTGCTGCTCAACGACACCTGGGAGCAAGACTTCGTTCGCCGGTGGACCAACTGGGAGGAATATCTGCGCGAGCGCCACCCCGGCCGACCGATGTCGATCGACTCGGTGGGCCCCGCCCTGCTCCACGACTACGCCGCCTACACCCCTGAGGAGGCCGAACGGGTGTGCGGGGTGCCCGCCACCCAGATCATCGAGATCGCCCGGATCATCGGCGCCCACCCCACCAAGTTCGCCTCCCACAACTGGCGGGCGGCGGGGGCGGGCAACCTGGGCGGATGGCAGACGGCCCGCTGCCTGTTCTTCCTCAACGTGCTCACCGGGTCGGTGGGCACCGTGGGTGGCACCACCGGCAACGGCTGGAACAAGTACAAGGCACCCCACCCGCCGGGCGCGCCCGCCTTCGAGCGGTGGAACGAGCTGAGCTGGCCGCGGGAGTATCCGCTGGCCCACCACGAGATGTCCATCCTGTTGCCCCACTTCCTGGCCGAGGGTCGGGGCCGTCTCGAGGTGTACTTCAGCCGGGTCTACAACCCGGTGTGGACCAATCCCGACGGGTTCAGTTGGCTGGAGGCGCTGCTCGACCCCGACAAGGTGGCCTGCCATGTGGCCCTCACCCCCACCTGGTCGGAAACGGCCACTTTTGCCGACTACGTGCTGCCCATGGGCGTGGGCGCGGAGCGCCACGATGTGGCCAGTTTCGAGACCCACGCCGGCCGCTGGATCGGCTTTCGCCAACCGGTGCTGCGCCGCTACGCCGAGATTCGGGGCGAATCCGTGAACTCGCAGTCGCGCACCCACGAGTTCAATCCCGGTGAGGTGTGGGAGGAAAACGAGTTCTGGATGGACCTGTCGTGGCGCATCGACGCCGACGGCAGCCTGGGCGTCCGTCGGTGGTTCGAGAGTCCGAACCGGCCGGGGACCCCCATGAGCGTGGACGAGTACTACGAGGCCATGTTCACCGCGGTGCCCGGGTTGGCCGCCGACGCCGAGGCAGCCGGGCAGTCCCCGCTGGACTACATGCGCGACCGGGGGGCCTACGCCATCGACGGCGACACCTACCTGCCCTACGAGCGGGAGGTCGACCCCGACGACCTGCAGGACTGCCGGCGCGACGACTCCGGGGTCTACCGCCGTGCCGGCACCCCGGGGGCCTGGTCGGGCACCACCGACGATCTGGCCGGTTTGACGCTGCCCGCCCTCGGGGACGGCTCACCCGCGGTGGAGGTGGACGGCACCGCCCGGGAGGGCTTTCCCACGCCGTCGCGCAAGCTGGAGCTGTTCTCCCGGACACTGGCCGACTGGGGCTGGCCCGAGTACGCCACCCCCACCTGGATCCCGTCGCACGTTCACTGGGAGCACCTCGATCTGGCGGGCGACGAGCGCATCCTGCTGCCCACCTTCCGCATCCCCACGCTGATCCACACCCGATCGGCCAACAGCAAGTGGCTGTCGGAACTCAGCCACCGCCACCCGCTGTGGATTCACCCTTCCGACGCCGAGGCCCTGGGCATCGAAGAGGGCGGCCTGGTGCGGATCACCACCCGAATCGGCCACTTCGTCATCGGTGCCTGGCGCACCGAGGGCATCCGACCGGGGGTGGTGGCCGCGTCCCACCACATGGGTCGCTGGCGCCTCGACCCCGACGGGGGAGGGTCGTGGACCGGGGGCGACGCCGACATCAGCAACGACGGCACGGTGTGGCGACTGCGCCGCCAGGGCCGCCCGCAGCGTCATGCCAGCGCCGACGACGACACCGATCGCATCTGGTGGAACGACACCGGGGTTCACCAGAACCTCACGTTTTGCGTGCAGCCCGACCCGGTGTCGGGCATGCAGTGCTGGCATCAACGGGTGCGGGTGGGGCCCGCGCAGCCCGATGACGCCTACGGCGACGTGGTGGTGGACACCGCCGAGGCCCGCAAGGCCTACCAGGAGTGGTTGGCCATGACCCGCCCGGCCCCCGGCCCCGGAGGCCTGCGCCGACCCCTGTGGTACTCCCGCCCGCTCAAGCCCGCCCCGGCCGCCTATGCCCTCTGAACGGCCTGCCCAGGGTGCCATAAACTTGCGCCCCTCGGCGCGCCACGGCAACGGCGCCACGGCATCACCCGCTCGAACACTCGATCCCCGGAGGAGGAAGACATGACCCGCATGACCCCCAGCGAAGCGTTTGTGGAAACGATGGTGGCCCACGGCGTGGACACCATCTTCGGCATCATGGGCAGCGCTTTCATGGATGCCATGGACATCTTCGAGCCGGCGGGCATCGAGCTGGTGCCGGTGGTCCACGAGCAGGGCGCGGCCCACATGGCCGACGGCTTCAGCCGGGTGAGCGGACGCCACGGCGTGGTGATCGGCCAGAACGGGCCGGGCATCTCCAACTGCGTGACCGCCATCGCCGCCGCCTACTGGGCGCACAGTCCGGTGGTGATCGTCACCCCCGAGACCGGGACCATGGGCATTGGCTTGGGGGGATTCCAGGAGGCCAACCAACTCCCGATGTTCGAGGAGTTCACCAAGTACCAGGGTCACGTGAACAACGAGCACCGCATGGCCGAGCTGACGTCTCGGTGTTTCGATCGGGCCCTCTCGGAGATGGGACCCACGCAGCTCAACATTCCCCGCGACCGCTTCTACGGCGACATCGACGTGGACATCCCCGCGCCGCAGATCCTGGATCGGGGACCGGGGGGCGACCGCACCCTGAACGAGGCGGCCGAACTCCTGGCCGGGGCCTCCTTCCCGGTGATGATCGCCGGCGGCGGGGTGGTGATGGGCGACGCCATGGCCGAGACGGTGGCGTTGGCCGAGCGGTTGGGATGCCCGGTGGTGAACAGTTACCTGCACAACGATTCGTTCCCGGCGTCGCATCCCCAGTGGTGCGGGCCTCTGGGCTACCAGGGGTCCAAGGCGGCCATGCGCCTGATCTCCCGGGCCGACGTGGTGCTGGCCCTGGGCACCCGGCTGGGTCCGTTCGGCACCCTGCCCCAGCACGGCATGGAGTACTGGCCCGACGACGCCAAGATCATCCAGGTGGACGCCGACGCCAAGATGCTGGGGCTGGTCAAGCGCATCGACGTGGGCATCTGCGGCGACGCCGGAGCGGCGGCCACCGCCCTCACCCGGCGTTTGGCCGACCGGGAGCTGGTGTGCGACGCCACCCGGGCCCAGCGGGCCGCCGAGATCGCGGCCGACAAGCACGACTGGGAAGCCGAGCTGGACGACTGGATCCACGAGACCGACGACTTCAGCATCGACATGATCAAGCAAGCCGCCGCCGAGAGCGTGGATTGGATGCATCCCCGCCAGGTACTGCGGGAGCTGGAGCGGGCCATGCCCGAGCGGGTGATGGTGTCCACCGACATCGGCAACATCAACTCGGTGGCCAACAGCTACCTGCGGTTCGAGGAGCCCCGGTCATTCTTCGCCGCCATGAGCTGGGGCAACTGCGGATATGCCCTGCCCACCATCATCGGGGCCAAGAAGGCAGCGCCCGACCGGCCGGCGGTGGCCTACGCCGGTGACGGAGCCTGGGCCATGAGCATGGTGGAGACCATGACCGCGGTGCGCCACAACATCCCGGTGACGGCGGTGGTGTTCCACAACCGCCAATGGGGTGCGGAGAAGAAGAACCAGGTGGACTTCTACGGTCGCCGGTTCGTGGCCGGCGAGCTCGACGGCGGCGAGGACTGGTCGGAGGTGGCTCGGGCCATGGGGGCCGAGGGCGTGCGGGTCAACCAGCTCGAAGAGGTGGGACCGGCGCTGACCGCGGCCATCGATGCCCAGATGAACGGTGGTCGCACCACCATCATCGAGGCCATGTGTACCATGGAACTGGGCGACCCCTTCCGCAAGGACGCCCTCAGCCGCCCGGTCCGCCACCTGGACAAATACCGGGATTACGTCTGAGGCTGCCCGCTACCGTACGAGTGGCTCCCGGAGCCCTCCCGCCCACGTAGCTCAGTCAGGACAGAGCAGGGACCTCCTAAGTCCAAGGCCGCAGGTTCGAATCCTGCCGTGGGCGCCGCCCGTGACGCTCCCGCCGCTTCGACGTCGGCCCGGTCGGGGGCGGAGTGGGGTCAGGCCTCTTGGAGGAGCCAGAGGCCGATGACGCTGTAGATGACCATGACGATGAGCATGGGGCGCTGCGCCCAGGCCGCCTTGTCGGCGGGGCTGGTCTCGGTGGCCCGGTCGTGGGCCACCAGCACCGCGGCGATGTGGCCGACGACGATGGCCAGGAACTGCACCCAGGCGATGGCGTCGGTGGACACCAGGAAGAAGTTCACCGACCAGTCGGCGGTTCCGAACCAGTTGGAGCCCCGGTCGAAGGGATTCGACAACAGGCGCAGGAACTGCTGGCCGCCGTCGATGACCAGTAGCGAGAAGTAGTGGGCGACGGTGTAGCCCAAAACGATGGGGACCAGGGAGTGGGCGTAGCGCCGGGCAACCTCGGTGGCCGTCTGGTTGGTGTACCACCCCACCGCCTGCGACCCCAGGTAGTAGAGCAGGGCCATCACGGCGATGACGATGACCAACCCCGCGGTGTTCACCGCGGTGGCGCTCCAGCCTCGGTGGTAGCCCACCAGGTCGGGCCACAGGGTGCTGCCTGCCAGGGAGTCGTAGGTGGTCCCGCCCAACACCACCAACACCACCGCCAGCAGGTCGACCCGGGGAGCGATGGTGGTCAGCCCGGACAGGGGCGCCCGCAGCCGTATCGCTCCGGTATCGTCCCGGTACAACGGCGCCATGGCCGCCAGCAGGGAGAACAGCACTCCGAAGCCGTCGGCCTGGCTCAGCCACCGCCTGCCGAATAGGGCCAACCCGCCCACCATCACCACGGTGTAGACGATCATGGCCACCCCCACCGCCTGATTGGTGGTGCCGTCGTGGTAGGCCAGCTCGAGGAACAAGAAGCACCCCAGGGCGATCACCGCGGGCCAGTAACCGCCGCGAATCTCCCCGGAGTCTTCCATGGGAGGCAGGCCCAGCTTGGCCGCGGCCCACTCGATGGCCCCGGCGATGGTCTCGAAGGGGCTGAGCACCCGCCACACGTCGCCCACCACCGCCGACACCAGGGCCATCCCCACCCACAGCGCCACGTACACGGTGAGCGGGCCGAATCGCTGGCTCCCCGTCGCGGCGTCGCTCAAGCTGCTGGCCAGGGCCAAGACGAACAGGGCCAGCGACGCCAGGCGGGCGGGCACCGCCAAAAAGTCCAGTACCTGGCCCTGCGTGGTACCCAGGCGCCGACCCGAAGCGGCCGCCGGCAGCCACGACCGGCGCCAGAAGAAGCTCAGGCTCACGAAAGTGGCCATCAAGGCGATGGCCGCGCCGACGGCAAACAAGGTGAACGGCAAGGGCAGATCACCCCGAGACCCCACCCCGTGGGCCCAAACCGAGCGCAGGTCACCGGCCATCAGCGCCCCACCGTAGCGGCGGCCTGTGGCCTACCGGGAGTGGACGGGGGTTCGGCGTGGGGTGGTGGTGGAGTGGCGGACGTAGAGTCGCGGCTCCAGATCAAGGGGGGGTGCTTCGGTCTCGACCCCCCGGATCATGTTGACGACGAGCGATCCCACGGCGCGGCCGATCTCTGCGCTGGGATAGCGCACCGTGGTCATGGCCGGGTCCACCAAGTCCATCTCCAGCGTGTTGTTGTAGCCGACCAGTGAGAAGTCCTGGGGGCACCGCAGCCCCGCGTCGCGCAGGGCGCTGAGGGCACCAATGGCCATGAGGTCGTTGTGGGCGAATAGCCCGCTGGGCATGTCGTCGCCGTGGGTCGCCAAGAGCAAACGGGCCAGCCGCTCGCCGTTCTCTCGGGTGGGCCGATCCACGGTGTCCGTCAGGGAAACGACTTCGACGCCGGCGGCTTCGCACGCGGTGGCAAAGCCTTCGTGGCGGGCGTCGAAATTGCCCACGTCGAGGGGGCCGGCCAACTGGACCATCCGGCGGTGTCCGAGTTCGATGAGATGCTCGGCCGCCAGTCGGCCTCCGGCGTGGTCGTCGTGGAGCACCTGCGGGAGGCTCGAACTCGGGATGCCGCGTATGGCCAGGACCAAGGGCGTGTGGCGGGCGGCCTCCTCGAGGTAGTCGCCGTCGCCGTAGCGCGCCGCCGCCACGATGACCACGTCGACCCGCCGACTCATGAGGTGCTCCAGGTTGGCCACCAGTTCATCATGATCGTCATTGGTGTCCACCACGATCGGTACGAGCTGCCAGGGCATCAGGGCGCGGGCGATGCCGTGGATCGCCGGAGCGATGAAGGGATTGGCCAGATCCGGCACCACCACCCCGGCGGTGCCCGTCGAGCCGCGGCGCAGCGCACCGGCCATTCGGTCGCCGCGGTAGCCCATGTTCTTGGCGGTGGCATGGATCCGCTCGAGGGTTTCGGCCCGCACCAGGTGGGCCTTGGTCGGGTCGAGCGCACGCGACACCGTTGAGGGATCGACGCCGACAACGGCGGCAATGTCCTTCATGGTCACGTCACGCATTGTCGGCTCATCAGTCCTGCGTCGGACGGCCCTTGCGCAGGAAGGTCGCAATCTCCCCCATGTCGGCGGCACCCATTCCGGTCGTGGCCGCCTGTTGCATGATCTCCCGGTTGGCCTCGGCCTGGGGCATGTCGGCGCCCACCGCGGCGGCGAGGTCGAGAATCAGGCCGAGATCCTTGTTGGCCAGGTCGATGGCGAAGGTGACCGGGGTTGTCTCCGGGGCCTCGAAGACGGGTCGGCGATAGTGCACCACCGGAGCGGCCACCGCCGAGCGGGCGAAGACGTCGTAGGCGGTGGCCCGCGGCACGCCGGCCCGTTCGGCCAGGACCAACGACTCGGCGATGGCCCCGTTGATGGCGTACAGCACCGAGTTGACGGCCAACTTCATGGCCGCGCCGGCCCCGCCGCCGCCGACCCGAACGACGCTGGGGGACAGGGCCTCCAGGATGGGGGTCGCCCGCTCGACGTCCTCGTCGCAACCGGCCGCCATGATGAGCAGCGTTTTCGCCTCGGCGGCCGCCGTGGATCCGGAGACCGGTGCCTCGACCAGGGTGCCGCCGCGGGTTTCGAGGAGTCGTCGGGCCTCGTCGGTGTGGGCCTGGCCGGTGGTACCCATGTCCACCACCGTGGCACCCGGTTGCAGCGCCGCGGTCAGGCCCTGGTCGCCGTCGATGACCTCGAGTACCGCCGGACCGTCCGCCAGCATCAAAATGACGATGTCGGATTCGCCTGCCACCTCGGCCGGCGAGTGGGCCAGGCGGCCACCGACCTCGGCGGTGAAGGTCTCGGCTACCAAGCGGGTTCGGTTGTGGACGATCAGGTCGTGGCCGGCCTCCACCAGGTGGCGGGCCATGATGACCCCCATCCGCCCCAGGCCGATGAATCCGATCTTGGGATTGGTCATGGGTGCCTCCTCAGCTCGCCGCGGGGCCGGTAAGTACGTCGATGGCCCGTTCGGCGTCGATCCGGGGATCGAGCAGCGCCTTGATCGGGGGGTCGCCGCCTTCCACCATGGGCCGGATGCCCCCAGCGACGAGATCGTCGAGCGGCAGCACGGTGGGCGCCACCGATGGCCAGTGGTCGATACCCTCCTCGATGAGATCGACCGCGTGGCGGAAGTCGGCGTCGAACACGTGGGCCAGCGTCCCCACCAGTTCCTTTTCCTGCAGGGCGACCGAGGTGAGGTCCACGGCGACCGGCGCCTTGTGGAGGCCGACCACCACCACCCGTCCACCCTGTTCGACGGTGCCCACTGCGGCTTCCACCCCGGCGGCCACCCCGGTGCATTCGTAGGCGATCTCGGCTCGGACGCCCGCGTCGGCAACCTGGCTAATGAGGGGCAGGTCGCGGGTGGCGGCGATGGTCCGGTGGGCGCCGAGCCCGGACGCCACCGCCAGGCGGGCTTCATCCAGGTCGATGGCCGTCACGTGGCACCCCTCTTGGACGAGCGCATGCACCAGGAAGGCGCCGATTCCGCCGACGCCGATGACCGTGACCATGGGCCCGGCCTCGGGTCGGCCGCGTCGCATGGCGTGGACGGCGATGGACATGGGCTGGGACAGGGCAGCCGTGTCGCCGCTCAGGGTCCGACCCTCCACGTTGAGCACGCAGCTCGACGGTACGGCCACGAACTCGGCCAGCCCGCCGTCGCGCTGAAGGCCGACCGTTGCGTACCGGTCGCAGAGGTTGGTGCGCCCGGCACGGCAGCGGGGGCACTCGCCACACCAGATGCCCGCGCCCGCCGCCACCAGATCTCCTTCGGAGAAGCCGGTTACGCCGCTACCCACGGTGGCGACCACACCGGCGAATTCGTGGCCGGGCACCATGGGTCCGCAGTGGCCGGTGACGGGGTGCGCCTGGGCAATGGGGAACATCGACGGTCCGTTGGTGAACTCCGAGGCGTCGGTACCGCAAATCCCGACGCCCACCACTTGGAGGAGCAACTCGCCCGAGTCAGGCGAGGGTATCGGCCGTTCCTCGATCCTGATGTCATGTCGGGCGTGGTATACGGCCGCTTTCATGGTGCCTCAACCTAGAGTCGTGGCGGTCGCCGTCGGGAAACGTGCTCGCTTGCCAGTGATTGCAATCGATTGTACCATTCCCTTGCCGTTCGCCGGAAAGGCGATGGCACCAGGTCGGATCCGCCGTTGGCGATCTCGGCGATCCGATTCCTGCTGCGGATGGAAGGGGGATTCAGTTGAAGGCATTGGTCTTCAGCCAGGCCGGCGTGGCCGGCGTCGAGGACGTGGATGAACCCGAGATCGGTGACGACGAACTATTGGTGTCGTTGCGTCAGGTCGGCGTCTGCCACTCGGATTTCGACCTGCTGGCCGACAACTACATCATCCCCGTCCAGTTCCCCATCATCCCCGGTCACGAGTGGTCGGGCGAGATCGTAGATGTCGGACGGGGTGTTCGAGGATTCTCGCAGGGTGATCGCATCGTCGGGGAATGCACCGTCAACGGCGGTGCCGACCACTTCGGATTCTCCATAAGCGGCGCGGCGGCCGAGCTCTTCAAGATCCGAGCCGACTGGGCCCATCGGCTCCCCGACGAGCTGTCGTGGCAGCAGGGCGCGACGGTCGAGCCGTTCAGTTGCGCCTTTCACTCGATCGACCGCCTCGGGGGTGTGCGGGGCGGCGACGACGTGGCTGTGGTCGGCGGCGGGCCGATCGGTCTCAGCGCGGTGGCCGCCGCCGTCACCATGGGAGGGCGGGTCATCCTCGTGGAGCCGACCGAGTCGCGCCGCGCTTTCGGGCTCCGCATGGGGGCCCACGATGTGGTCGATCCGTCGGCCGGACCCATCGAGGAGCAGGTCCTCGGGCTCACGGAAGGTCGCGGGGCCGATGTGGTCATCGAGGCGTCGGGCAATCCCGAGGCGATGGCATCGGCCTTGGAGATCGCCGGGTACCGTGGCCGCCTCGGCTTCATTGGGATCAACGTCGGCGGTCTCGCTCCCACCGCCATGGGGCTGATCCAGGCCAAGGTGCTGACCATCACCGGGACGATCGGCTCCCCCGACATCTGGCCCGAGACGATCCGGTTCATGTCGGCGACCGGCATCGACCTGGATTCGATGATCACCTCGGTCTTCGACTTGACCGACGGTCCGGAGGCGCTGCAGGCGGCCGAGGACCGCACTAACAACGTCAAAGTGCAGATGACCGCCGGCTGACGCCCCAGCGTCGTACGGCGCAGAGCCCTGTCCGACACCACAGAACGGATGCAAGATCGTGGCAATTCGAACCTTCGGCCCCAACAACGTCGACTGGGAACAACGAGTCGACATGCAACGTCTCCGGACGTCCCGTCTGGCCCGCCTGAAGCAGCAACTCGAGCAGTCGGAACTCGGAGCGGTCCTCGCCTTCGACTTCGCCAACATTCGCTACATGACCGCCACCCACATCGGCACGTGGGGCATCGACAAGATGATCCGCTTCTCCTTGTTGCCCCGTGGCGGTGAGCCGATCATCTGGGACTTCGGCTCGGCCGCTCGCCACCACCAGCTCTACAACCCCTGGCTGGATCACGGACACGCCCATGCCGGAACGCCCGGTGAGTCGTGCCACCAGACCCATGGCTCGCGCCCTGGCCTCTCGACCCTCCGCGGAGCGATTCCCCCCGGTGCCGGCATGGCCGAGGACGTGGCGGCCAAAGTCTTCGAGGTCCTGGCCGAGCACGAAGTGCAGGACGAGCCCCTCGGCATCGACATTGCCGAGCTGCCGGTCCTGGCCGCCTTGGCCGCCAAGGGCATCAACGTGGTGGACGGCCAACAGCTCTTTCTCGAGGCTCGTCGGATCAAGACCGAGGACGAGATCACGTTGCTCACCCACGCCTGCTCGATGGTGGACGCCGCCTACGAGGATCTGTATCGGTTCCTCAAGCCCGGGGTGCGGGAGAACGAATGCGTCGGACTGGTCAACAAGACCCTGCTCGACCTCGGTTCCGAATACGTGGAAGGGGTGAACGCCATCTCGGGCGAGCGGTGTGCGCCGCACCCGCACGTCTACAGCGACCGCATCATTCGGCCCGGCGATCCGGCCTTCTTCGACATCCTCCACAGCTTCAACGGCTACCGCACCTGCTACTACCGCACGTTCCAGGTCGGGAGCGCCTCGCCCGCGCAGCGAGACGCCTACAAGATCTGCCGGGAGTACATCGATCGGGCCATCGCGCTGGTCAAGCCGGGGACCACCACCGCCGACATCTGCGCGGTGTGGCCGGCCGCCCAGGAGTTCGGATTTGCCGACGAGATGGCCGCCTTCGCCCTCCAGTACGGGCACGGCGTGGGGCTGTCGATCTGGGAGCGCCCCATCTTCAGCCGCCTCATCTCCTTCGACCACCCCGAGGTCTTGGAGAAGGACATGGTCTTCGCCCTCGAGACCTATTGGCCGGCCGCCGACGGTTGGTCCGCCGCCCGCATCGAGGAGGAGGTGGTGGTCACCGCCGACGGCTGCGAGGTGATCACCCGATTCCCCGCCGAGGAGCTGCTGGTGTGCGGCACGAGATACTGGACCTTCGACGGCCCCTTGTCCACGCTGCGAGAAGCCGAGTCCCATCGCAACACCGCGGCGGGCACGGGCCGGGAGGGCTGACGGTGCCACGCGTCGACGCCGAGGCCTCCTACGGCGACCACCCCCCGATTCTCCCCGAGGCGTTCGATCCCGCCCTCGATGAGGCGCCGATCAGCACCGAGGTCCGACTGGCCCTGTATCGCAAGCAGCAGGAAATCCGCCAGCTCGAAAAACGCCTGCACGATCTCTTCCTGCAGAACCTGGTGAAGGGAACCAGCCACCTCTCCACGGGCATGGAGGCCGTCGGGGCCGCCTTCGGCGTGGCCCTGCGCTCCGACGACTACTCCTTTGCCACCTACCGGGGGCACGGTCACACCATTGCCCGCGGCGTCCCGGCCGGCCCGATCATCGCCGAGATGCTGGGACGGTCAACGGGGTTGTGCGGGGGCAAGGGAGGGTCCATGCACCTCACCAGCGTCCCCCACGGAATGATGGGCAGTTACGCCATCATCGGCGCTCACCTCTGCATCGCCAACGGCACGGCCTGGTCGGCCAAGCTGCGGGGTACCGATCAGGTGTCGGTCGCTTTCTTCGGTGACGGCGCCACCAACATCGGCGCCTTTCACGAGGCGATCAACTTCGCATCGGTCTACGACCTGCCCACCATCTTCGTGTGTGAGAACAACCTCTACATGGAGTACACCTCGATCGGCCAGGTCACCCCGGTGCGCCATCCTGCTGCCGACCGGGCCCCCGCCTACGGCCTCGACGCGGTGGTGGTGGACGGCAATGACGCCGACGCCGTGTACCTGGCGGCCACCGACGCCATCGCCAAGGCGCGGGGCGGGGACGGTCCCTCCATCATCGAAGCCAAGACCTATCGTCACGGCGGGCACAGCCGGGCCGACCAGGGAAAGTACCGTCCGGCCGAAGAGCTCGAGGCCTGGTTGGAGCACGACCCGATTCCGATGTACCACCAGCGTCTGCTGCGCACCGGGGTTCCCGAGGAGGAACTCACCCAGATCGAGCTGTCGGTGGCCGCCGAGATCGATGCCGCCACCGAAGCGGCCAAGGAGGCGCCGGTGCCGGATCCCGGTGCGCTGTACACGAACGTTTGGGCGGACGGGGGTTGGCAATGGCGGAACTGACCTATCGCGCCGCAGTGGCCCGGGGCATTGCCCAGGAAATGCGGCACGACCCGTCCGTGATCTTCCTGGGTGAGGATGTGGCCGGTGCCGGCGGGGTGTTCAAGACGACCGCGGGGTTGCTGGAGGAGTTCGGGCCCGTGCGGGTGGTGGACACGCCGATCTCGGAGCAGGCCATCCTCGGGGCCGCCATGGGTGCGGCCATGACCGGGATGCGTCCGATCGCCGAGATCATGTTTGCCGACTTCTTCGCCGTGTGCTGGGACATTGTGGTCAACGAGATCGCCAAGGCCCGCTACATGACCGACGGCCAGGTCGACTGTCCCGTGGTCATTCGGTCGGGCAATGGCGGTGCCGTTCGTTTCGGGGCCCAGCACTCCCAGAGCGTGGAGAACTGGGCCATGGCCGTGCCGGGCCTGAAGATCGTGGCCCCGGCCACGCCCCAGGACGTGATCGGCCTGATGGCGGCCGCCGTGCGCAGCCCCGACCCCGTCCTCTTCTTCGAGCACAAGGGGCTCATGGCGACATCTGCGGACGTTCCTGACGGCGAGCTGGTCGACGAACTCGGTATGGCCAAGGTGGTCCGCAAGGGGGGAGACTGCACCATCGTCGCCCTGGCGCTGATGGTGCCCCGAGCGCTGGAGGCCGCGCACCGGCTGGCGGGGGAGGGGATCGAGGCCACGGTGATCGACCTGCGCGCTCTCATGCCCCTCGACACCCGCACCGTGCTCGATTCGGTGGCCGAGACCAGTCGACTGTTCACGGTGGAGGAGAATCCCCGAGTGCTCGGGTGGGGGGCCGAAGTGGCGTCCATCGTGGCCGACGAGGCGTTCTGGGATCTCGACGCCCCGATCCGGCGCATCACCACCCCACACGTGCCCCTGCCCGCCGCCGACAACCTCGAGGACTTGGCGTTGCCCTCGCCGGACCGCATCTTCGAGGAGATCCGTCGCTCGATGGGCTGAACATGCTCATTGCCTGGCACCAGGAGGAGAGCACCTCTTGAAATTCGACATCTGGTACGACTTCCGCAACCCGGAGGCCTGGCACCGCGACCCGCAGTCTCTGTATTCGGAAACCCTGGACCAGATCTCCTGGGCCGACAATCTGGGCTTCAGCGGCGTGTGGCTCTCCGAGCACCACTTCACCGACGAGGGCTATCTGCCGGCGATGATGCCGATGCTGGCGGCCATGGCGATGCGCACGGAGAAGATGAGACTGGGTACCGCCGTGCTCCTGGCTCCGATGCATCACCCCCTGAAACTGGCCGAGGAGGCCGCTGTGGTGGACCTCCTCTCGGGGGGGCGTTTGGAACTCGGCGTGGCCCCCGGTTACCGGGTCTCCGAATTCGCCAACCTCGGTGTCGCCAAGTCAGAGCGCGGTGCCCGCACCGACGAGACGATCGAGCTGTTGATCCAGGCCTGGACACAGGAAGCCGTGACGTTCTCCGGTCGCCATTTCGACTTCACCGACGTGCCGGTCAAGCCCCATCCGGCACAAGACCCACACCCGCCGATCTGGGTCGGAGGGTCGACGCCGGCCGCCGCCCGCCGAGCCGCCCGATTCGGCTGCAACTTCATGCCCGATTCCGGTTCGGCTACCGAGGTGTACGACGTCTACGCCTCGGAGTCCCGGGCCGCCGGCCACGAGCCCGGTGAGATCGCCACCAACATGGTGGTGTTCGTCTGCGAGGACCCCGAACAAGGCTGGCACCAGGTGAAGGACCACTACTTCTACGTGTACCAGACGTACCAGCAGTGGTTTGCCGAGGCGGGCGACCTCGCCCAGGTGGCCGACCCGCTGACCGATCCCGACCAGTTGTCGCGCGATACCCACTTGGTGGGGACCCCGGAGATGGTCATCGAGGCGATCGAGCGTCGCCGCACCACCCACCCTTTTGAGCGACTGATCTTCTGGGCCCGCCCACCTGGGATACCCATCGAAATGAGCACTTCCTCGTTGGAGCTGTTCGCCACGAAAGTAATACCCCACTTTGAAGGAGCAACACCATGACCGGTCGCCTTGCAGGCTCAAGGATCGTCGTCACGGGGGCGGGCAGCGGCATGGGCCGTGCCTTTGCCGCCGCGTTCGTGGCCGAGGGGGCCACCGTCGGCGTGCTCGACCGTGACTCTCTGGCCGCGGCGGCGGTGAGCGAGGAGATCGGGGCCGGGGCCCATGCCCTCACCGCCGACGTGAGCGTCCGTTCGGAGATGGCTCATGCCTTGGACTCCTTCGTGGCGTCCGCCGGCGGTCTCGACGTGATGTTCAACAACGCCGGCTTCAACCAGCCCAAGCGCTTCCTGGATATCGACGAGGACAACTGGCGCTCGATCATGGACGTGAACGCCTGGGGCACCCTGGTGGGCATCCAGGAGTCCGCCAAGCGGATGATCCCGAACGGGAAGGGCAAGATCGTCAACACGTCGTCCATCGCCGGCCGCCAGGGTTTTCCGAGTTTTGCCCCGTACTGCGCCAGCAAGTTCGCCGTCAACGCCCTCACCCAGGCGGCGGCCCGAGCCCTGGCCGAGGACGGCATCACCGTGAACGCCTTCGCCCCCGGGGTGGTGGACACGCCGTTGTGGACCCAACTCGACCTCGACCTGGTCGACATCGGCGACGCCGATGCCCCTGGTCAGGCGATGGCCGATTTCGCGGCCGACATCCTGCGGGGCCGCCCGGCGGAACCGTCCGACATCGTCGGCACTGCGCTGTACCTGGCCTCCGCGGATTCCGACTACCTGACCGGCCAGGTGATCATGATCGACGGCGGGATGGTCTTGGTGTGAGGCGTCCGCCCACGCGCAGAATGGTCGCCAACCCGGCTGCGCCGGTAGTACTCTTGCAATCGATTGAATTATTGTCTATGGTCTCGACAGCCCGATCAGGTCGTCGAGGAGGAGGGGAATGAGCGAAGCACCGCTTGGTGGCGTCCTGCAGCGTCTGCCCCGTCCTTCCCGCGGCCTGTCCACCATGGTGGTGGCGTGTGGGTTGCTGTTTGCGGCCAGTGCATTGTTCGCGTCCTCGAGTGTGTCCCGGGGACCGCTTCTGGGCATGCTGCCCTTCGCCTCGGCACTGGCCATCGTGGCCCTCGGGCAAACCCTCGTTGTGCAGCAGGGTGGCATCGACCTCTCCGTCGCCGGCTCGGTGTCCCTGGCGGTGGTCATCAGCACGCACCAGGCCGCGGGTCAGGACGACCGATTGCTCCGGGCTCTCCTGATTGCCCTCGGTGCCCTGTTGCTGGCCGGGATCTTGAACGGCTTCCTCATCGGCATCCTTCGGCTGAATCCGATCGTGGCCACCCTCGGTACCAATTCCCTGTTGTTCGCTGCGGTGTTCTGGGTGTCCGGGGGCATTCCCCGTTCGACCACCCGGCGACTGTCCAACATCGTCGACGGCATCACCTTCGAGATCCCCAACGCCGTCTATTTCGCGGTGGCCGCCACCATCGTCACGACCCTCCTGATGAAGAAGACGGTGGCGGGGCGTCGCTTCGAGGCGGTGGGGGCCAACCAGACCGCGGCCATCACTTCGGGGCTGTTCATAGAACGCCATCGCGTCGGTGCCTACATCTATGCCCAGGTGTTCTACTGGATCGGTGGCGTGGTCCTGGCCGGCATCGTGGCGCAGCCGACCGCCTTCCAGGGCGAGGACTATCTGCTGGCATCGGTGGCCGCGGTCGTGCTCGGGGGCACCTCTCTGCTCGGCGGACGAGGAAACCTGGTGGCCACCGCTTTGGCCGCCCTGTTCTTGAGCCAGCTCGATCAGTTCGTGTTGGCCCTGGGTGTCACCGCTGCGATCCGCACGCTGGTGGAGGCGGCTGCGCTCGTGGTGGGTGTGGCGCTCTACACGATCGACTGGACCTGGCTCCGCCACCGGGTGTTCGGCGAACCGTCCGACAACCCGACCGCCCTTCCCGAACTCTCCCCGGGTTGATGCCGATCGCTTCGTCCCAAAACCGCCCAAATATGGAGGAAAAACAAGAATGTCAACTATGCGAATGATCTGGAGACTGCTGGCCGTGTTGCTGGCAATCACTCTTGTCGCGACTGCGTGCGGCAACGACGATGACTCGTCGTCCACCGGTGGTGCCGGCTCCGGGGGTCCGTCCTGGTGCGGGCCCGACGAGATCAGGCTCGGCTTCACCGATGGCTTCGGTGGCAATAGCTGGCGCCTGGTGACCACCGCCGCGGCTCGCGACGAAGCCTCGAAGTGCCCGAGCGTGACCGCCGTGGACTACGCCGATGGCCAGGGGGACACCCAAAAGGCCATCTCCGACATCCAGGGCATGGTGAGCACCGGGGTGGACGCCCTGGTGGTGTTCCCCGACGCGGGCGAGGCCATTCTTCCCGCTCTCCGGTCCGCCTATGAGGCCGGCGTCGTGACCGTTCCCTACCGGGTGACCCCCGGTGGTGAGGCCGGCGTCGACTACCACGCCTTCATTGACGCCGATCACTTCCAGTGGGGGGTCATGCAGGCCGAGTGGATCATCGAGAACTTCCCCGAGGGGGCCAACATCTTGATGGTGAGCGGGCCTCCGGGCAACAGCCAGGGTGTCCTCGAGGCCGAGGGGCTCCACTCGGTGCTTGATCCGACCGGCAACTACACCTTCGTAGGTGAGCAGCCCTTCGCACCGACCGGCTGGGATCCGGCCGTCACGCAGCAGGTGCTGACCGCCGAGATCGCCGCCAATGATCAGATCGACGTGATCGTCTCCGACTTCGGCCCGTCGTTGGTCGGTGCCCTGCCCGAGTTCGAGAACAGCGGTCGGTCGATTCCGGCCATCGCCACCTCCGACGGCAATCTGCTGGCGTGTTTCTGGGAGGAGAAGAAGGACTCCAACCCCGACTTCAAGCTCCACACGCTCTCCACCCAGAACGACCACGCCCGGCTGGCCATCCAGTGGGCGGTTGCTCTGGCCTCGGGCGGCACGCCCCCCGAGGATGAGATCTTCCCGCCAACCGCCTTCGAGAACTCCGTCACGGGCGAACCCAATCCCGTGACCTGTGAGCCGGACCTGCCCGGCGACATCTACCTGTCCGCCGAGATGTCCGGGGCCGAACAGGCCGCGCTCCTGGACGGCTGAGCCCAATTCCCAGAGGTGGGGCGGGCCGGTTGAGCCGGCCCGCCCCACCCCCTCATTGAGGACCATGCCATGGTTGCCACAGGTAGCAGCGCAGACGAGAACCGCAACGCGACGAACGATCCTGGTCCCACCGCGCCGGACGTCACCCCGAATCGGATCGAACTCACCGGTGTTTCCAAGCGCTACGGGGGCATAGTTGCCCTCAACGACGTTCACCTGACGGTTCGCCCCGGCGAAGTCCATGCCCTACTCGGAGAAAACGGCGCCGGCAAGTCCACGTTGATCAACGTGGCGTCGGGCACCACCGAGCCCGACCGGGGCACGATCACCTTCGACGGCGTGGTGGTCGACCATCTCACCCCGAGGTTGGCCGCCGACCTCGGCATCGCCGTCGTCCACCAGCACCCGGCCGTCATGGCCGACCTCACGGTGGCCGAGAATCTTCGCGTCGCCGTCCCGAAACAGTTCCTCGACGGCCCCGGTGGCCGGGAGGCCACCATGCGGGCGATGCTCGACGACGTGGGTTTCACCGCCCACCTCGAGGATCGTGTCGAGAACCTGGGCGTCGCCGAGAAGCATCTGCTCGAACTGGCCAAGGCCCTGGCCGTGAAGCCCCGTTTACTCATCCTCGATGAACCGACCGCGCCGCTGGGCCGTGAATCGGTGGACATGTTGTTCAGCGCCGTCCGGTCCCTGGCGGCCGACGGGGTGTCGGTGGTCTACATCACCCATCGCCTGGCCGAGGTACGCGAGATCGCCGATCGCGTGACCGTGCTTCGGGACGGCATATTCCGCGGCGAACACCCGGTGACCGAGGTGACCGACGACGACTTGCTGGCCCTCATCGTCGGTCGTCAGTTGGAGTACGCCCTGCCCCCCAAACACCAGGTGTCCGAGTCCGACAACTTGGATTTGCTGGTCGACAGCCTGTCGGGGGATGGGTTCCACGACTTCTCCCTGCAGGCCCGCAGCGGCGAGATCGTGGGGATAGCCGGCATCGTGGGCAACGGTCAGAGCGATCTTTTGCGGGCCCTGGCCGGTCTCGACACTTTCGACGGCCGGGTCGAAATCAAGGGCCGCAGTGTGAGCGCATCGGAATTGCGATCGGGGGCGGCGTACATGCCGGCCGACCGCAAGGCCGAGGGCCTGTTCGGGGCGCTCTCCGTGCGGGAGAACGCGTCGGTGAGCGCGCTCCCCGGTTTGCGAGGGCGCTTCTTGCTGAGCCGCACCAAGGAGCTCGAGGCGGTGCGCAAGGAATTCGACGATCTCCGGGTCAAGACCCCCTCGGTGGATTCGTCGATCAACTCGCTGTCCGGCGGCAATCAGCAGAAGGTGGTGATGAGCCGCGCCCTGCTCGCCCAACCGTTGATGCTGGTGGCCGATGAGCCCACCCAGGGGGTGGATGTCGGCGCTCGGGCCGAGATCTACCGAATCCTGCGTGAGGTGTCCTTGTCGGGCGTGCCGGTGGTGGTGGCTTCCTCCGACGCTAAGGAGCTCGAGGGGCTGTGCGACCGGGTCATCGTGATGTCCAGCGGGGAGAGCGTGGCCGAATTGACCGGTGACGACATCACCGAGGACGCCATCGTGGGCTCGGCCATCCGGGCGCACGCCCGTACCCGCCAGGAGACGACCCGCCGGCGGGGGGGTTCGACTCGGCGCCAGAGATTTCTCCGAGGCGACTACGCCCCGGTCGCCGTGCTGGCCATGGTGATGGTCGGCTTGGGTGCCTACGTCTACCAGGACAACGATCGATACCTCAGCGCGTTCAATACCACCTCGGTGCAGATGCTGGTTGCCGCTCTGGGCTTCATCGCACTGGGCCAGACCATCTGCCTGCTGATCGGGGGCATCGATCTCTCGGTGGGACCACTGGCGGGGTTCTTGGTCGTGGTGGGGTCGTTCTTCATGACCATCGACAAATCGGGGGCCATCGTCGTCGTGGGGCTCTTGGTGATGCTGGCGGTGGCCGCCTTCGTCGGGCTGGTCAACGGGGGACTGGTCAGATTCGCCGGCTTCACCGCCGTGGCCGCCACGCTGGCCATGTTCGTCGCGCTCCAAGGAATGGCCCTGGTGTTGCGGGACGTTCCCGGGGGCTACATCAGCCGCTCCGTGACCGACGCCATTGCCCACAAGTTCGGGCGCTTCCCCCTGGTCTTCATCCTCCTGGTGGTGGTGGCGGTGTTGATGGAGGTCGCGCTGCGACGGACGAGGTGGGGATTGCGCCTACGAGCGGTCGGCTCCGATCAGGATGCCGCCCGAAAGGTGGGGATCCGCGTCACCAGGACGATGCTCGGGGCCTATGTGCTCACGTCGGTGTTCGTGTTCTTGGGGTCCGTCATCCTGCTGGCCCAGTTGGGTATCGGCGATCCGCTCCAAGGAGAGGGGTACACGCTGACCAGCATCGCCGCCGTGGTGCTCGGGGGCACCAGCCTGCTGGGTGGTCGCGGCACCTTTGTCGGTACTTTTCTCGGTGCGGGCCTCAGCATTCAGGTGCTCAACGCCACCGTTTTCCTCGGGCTCAGCCAGGCCTGGGTTTACTTCTTCGAGGGGGCGCTCATCGTGGCCGCCGCGGTGATCTACAGCCAAGTGCGGGGCCGTCTTTCGGCCAGGACCACCTGACGAGGGGGCCGGTTTGCTCGCCGCGCGCTTCCACGACCATCACGACATCCGCATCGAAGACGTCCCGGTGCCCGAGGTCGGGGCGGCCGACGACGTGCTCGTCGAGGTGGCCTATTGCGGCATCTGCGGCACCGACCTGCACGAGTACCTCGTCGGTCCGATCGTTACGCCGACGGAGCCCCATCCCCTCACCGGGGTGACCAATCCGCAAACGTTGGGTCACGAGTTCTCGGCGCGGGTGGTGGACGTGGGCTCTGAGGTGGCCGACGTCAAGATCGGTGACCGGGTTGCCATCATGCCCGCCATCGTGTGCGGTCGGTGTGTGCAGTGCCGCCAGGGGCACGGCCACCTCTGCGTGCGCTTCGCCTGCACCGGTCTGAGCGCGGAGACCGGGGGGTTGGCGCAGTTCGCGGTGCTCAAGGAGTATCAGGTCGCCCGACTCCCCGATGAGGTGTCCGACCTCGAGGGAGCGGTGGTCGAGCCCGCCGCCGTGGCCGCCTACGGTGTGGATCGGGCTGGGGTGCGGGGCGGCGACGTGGTGTTGGTGACCGGGGCCGGACCCATCGGGATTCTGTCGGCGATGTACGCCAACGCGGTCGGCGCGTCGGTCGTGGTGATCAGTGAGCCCAACCCGCAGCGGTTGGCGATGGCCCGCGCCCTCGACATCGGACCGGCGGTCGACCCCAGCGACGGCGGGCTGAGCGACTACCTGGCCGACCTCACCAACGGTCTCGGCATCGACGTGGGCGTCGAATGCTCGGGCACCTCCCCCGGGCTCAACGCGTGCCTGGACAACGCCCGCCCCCGGGGCACGGTGGTCCAGACGGGCCTCCACACCGCCCCCGCCACAATCGACGCCATGGGCCTGGCCGAACGAGACGTGACCCTCGTCGGCTCATGGTGCTACCTGCTCACCGACTGGCCCCGCATCATCCGGCTGATCGCCTCGGGCAAGCTCCCCGTCGACAGGGCCGTCACCTCCACCATCGGCCTGGCCGAGGTGGTCACCAAGGGCTTTGACGTCCTGGTGGATCCGGCGGGCGACCAGATCAAGATTCTCGTGCAGCCGTTGGCTGCGTGAAACGGCGACAGAAAGGAAAGAGCCCATGACGCTCAGATCCATCCATCACGTGGGGCTGGTCGTGCGCGACCTCGACCGGTCCATCTACTTCTACCACGACCTGCTCGGTCTCCCGTTCGCCAACGAACCGACAGAGTGGTTCGAGGGGCCCGAACTCGAACGGGGCGTGGGCGTGCCCGGCGCCGTGCTGCGCCAGGTGTCGCTCTGGGTGGACGAGGTCTCCACCCTGGAGTTGATCGAGTACCGGAATCGACCGCCCGAGAGCGTGCGCCCGGTGCCCAACAACCACATGGGCGCAGCCCACGTGTGCTTCCGGGTCGACGACGTGTTCGCCAAGAAGGCCGAACTGGAGGCCAAGGGTGTGGAGTTCTACTCCGATGTCAACGTGGTGGACGAGGGTCCCCTGGAGGGTTGGCGCTGGGTGTATTTCAGTGATCCCGACGGGCTTGCCCTGGAGCTGGTGGAGATCGCTTACTACATGCGTGAGCGGCGCAACCAAGCGGCCGCCGAGTACCTGACGTCGCGGCCGTCCCTGTCGGAGGTCGAGGCCCGCTTGGGCTGATCCGCCCGGCGCCCGGCGCTCAGCGAAGCAGCCCCATGGATCTCGGCGGGGGTCTCGGCCACCTCACGTACTCCACCCTCGTCCACCCGGGCGACACCTGGGCGGAGATGAACGACAGCATTCGGCGGTTCCTGCCCGCGGTGAAGGCGGCCCACAGCCCCGACGCCCCGTTTGCCTTTTCCCTGCGGCTCTCGGCCGCCTCGGCCGCCGAGCTGGCCGCCGACGCCGAGCGGCGGGCCGAGCTGACCGACTGGCTCCGCAACGAAGGGCTCTACCTCATCACCGCCAACGCCTTCCCCTACGGGGCGTTCAAGGGCGGTCCGGTCAAGGAACGGGTCTATGAGCCCGACTGGTCGACCGATCAGAGACGGCACTACACGACCCAAGTAGCGGAGATCCTGGCGGAACTCGCGCCCCCCGGCGTGGCCCCCAGCATTCAAACGGCCCCTTTGGCCTTTGCTCCCCGGGTTGAGGGCCCGGGGTACGTGGAGGCATTCACCCGGAACGTCCTGGCGGTGGTCGCCGCCCTGGTGGACATCGAGCGCCGGACCGGTCGAACCGTCCGGTTGGCCATCGAACCCGAGCCGTACTGCTACCTGGCCACCACGCCCCAGACCGTCGAGTACTTCCGGACCCGCCTCTACAGCGCGGAAGCGGCCCGCACCCTCGCCGAGTTGGCCGACCTGGCTTTGTCGTCGGCCCATGGTGCCCTTCGTCGCCACGTCGGGGTGGTGTTCGACATCTGTCATCAGGCCGTGGAGTTCGAGGACATCGCGGAGTCGCTGGAACTGCTGGCCGACGCCGGAATCCCGGTGTTCAAGCTGCAAGAAGCCGCCGCCCTCTGGATACCCGAGGTGGACCGGGAGTCGGTCGACGAGCTCGAGAAGTATGCCGACACGATCTATCTCACCCAGACGACCGAGCTTCGCAACGGGGTCCTTCGTCGGTTCCTCAACATCGAAGACGCCATCGCTGCGTGGAGACAGGACCCCGGCCCGTGTGAGTGGCGGACCCATTTCCACGTCCCCGTCTTCCTGGACGATCTCGGACCCTTCCGCACCACCCAGTTCGCCATCCGGGACGCGTTGGCTGTCCACCGGCGCCGGCCCGTGTCCGACCACCTCGAAATCGAGACGTATACCTTCGACGTCCTGCCCGACCACCTGAGGACGGGGGGCATCGTGGAGTACGTGATCCGGGAGCTGGACTGGGTGCGGACTGAGCTGGGCGTGGGGGCGGGCTGAGTCAGTCGGGCAACAGAACGCCCGGGTTCATGAGGTTGTGGGGGTCGAGGGCTTGCTTCACCGAGCGCAGCAGGGTGAGGCCGGCCTCGCCCAGCTCGTCGGCCAGCCACTGGCGGCGGATGCGGCCGATGCCGTGGTGGTGGGATATGCCCGCGCCGCAGTCGATGGCCGCGTCCATGGCCGCGGCCCAGCAGGCGTCGTAGGTGGCCTGATACTCCCCGGTGTCGGTCGGGCGGGCCACGAAGGTGAAGTAGAGGTTGGCCCCGGTCCGGTAGGCGTGGGAGGTGTGGGCCGTGGCGGATATCACGGTGGGGATCCGGCTGATGGCCTCGGTGACGGCGTCGTAGAGCCGGGGGAGCGTGCGCCAGCCGGTGGCCACTTCGATGGTGTCGGCCACCAGGCCCTGCTCGAAGACCTCGGTCCACGTCGGCACGGTGTTGCGGTGCTCGAACCAGTGGTCGACCGCGGCGGGGTCCGCGGGCACACCCCCGCCGGTCCGGCTCAGTTCGGCCACCGCGGCGGCCTCCAGGGCGGCGTGGCCCGGTGGTCCCTCGTGCAGGAAGATGGCCATGCAGCGGCCCCGAGGAACGTGGTCGCGAAAGTGGCGGCGTGACTCGGCGGCGTCGTAGAGGCGCACCACCGGCGGACGCCATCCGGGGGTGATGACCCGGCGGAGGGTGTCGAGGCCGGCGTCCATGTCCTCGAAATGGAAGGCCTGGCGCACACCGGGTTCGGGCAGGGGCCGAAGCCCGAAGGTCACCTCGGTGATGATCCCGAGGGTGCCCTCGCTGCCCAACAGCAGGTGTCGCAGGTCGGGTCCGGCCGAGGCCCGCGGGGTGGGGCGTGACCGGTAGACGGTGCCGTCGGCCAGCACGGCTTCGATGGCGTGGACGACGTCCTCGATGTTCCCGTAGGCGGTGGAGTACTGGCCCGACGCCCGGGTGGCCACCCACCCGCCCACCGACGACACCTCGATGGACTGGGGCCAGTGCCCGATGGTAAAGCCGCCGTGTTGTACCCGGCTCTCGGCGTCCATCCCGATGGTCCCGGCCCCGAAGGTGGCCAAGGCGTCCACCGGGTCGATGGATCGCAACCCGCTCAGCCGTTCGGTGCTGACCACCACCGAGTCGGGAGAGGACAGCACCCCGCCCACACAGCCGGACCCGCCGCCTCGGGGAATCATGGGCGCCCGGTGGGTGCCACACAACCGCACGGTCTCCGCCAGGCGTTCGGTGGTCGACGGGGCCGCCACCGCCATCGGCAGCGTGAGCCGTCCCTGCCATTGGTCGAACTCGGAGCGGGGCCACGTGTCCCGGGCTCGGTGACGGCGGGCGTCGTCGTCGACCAGGAGGTCGTCGCCCAACAGGTCGGCGAGTTCGTCGATGAGGCTCATTGGCCCGGCGTGATGCAGTGGAGTTCACTGGCGAAGCGGGCCTTGACCTCCTTGATCTCCTGGTGAGTGCGGGTCTCGTCCCAACCCAGCAGTTCGGCCATCATCGCCGCCGACGGTGCCAACAGGGCCTCGCGCTCCGCCGGGGTGTACCAGGCCGCCCGGGTCCGCCGATAAATCACGTCCTCCAGGGTGAGCGCCCCGTCCACCTCCACGGCCCAGCGCAACTCCCCGGCCACCACCCTGCCCTGGGGGACAATGGGTTCCCGTCCCTTGGCCAGTACCTGGCCGGTTTCGTCCCCGTAGAGCCGCACCAGTCGGTCAACCACCGGGCGCTCGACGCCGGTATCTGCGGCCACCGACGCGGCCAGGTCATCGAGGGTCGAGGGCACGTCACCACCGGGAACCGGCAGGGGTTCCGGGCTCGGGCCCAGCGTGCGGCCGAGGCGTTCGCCCACGTGGTCGAGCACCGTCATGGCCATGGTGCGAAAGCCGGTGAGCTTGCCCCCGGCGATGGTGATCATCCGACCGGGGCCCACCCAAACCTCGTCCTTGCGGGACATCTCCTTGGCGTCCTTGCCCGTCTGGGCCACCAGGGGGCGCACCCCCGACCAGGCGGCCACCACGTCGTCGCATCCCAGCGGGTCCACATCGAAATAGGCCCCGAGGGGATCCAGGAGGTACTCGATGTCGGCCCGTTCGATCTCGGGCCACAGGAGCCGGTCGCCGTGGTAGCTGGTGTCGGTGGTGCCGATGGCCACGGCCTCACCTCGGGGCAGCACGAAGATGCTGCGCTTGTCGGGCGTCTCCACGATCACGAGGTTGCGCACCGGCAGCCGAGCCGCCTCCACCACCACGTGGACCCCCTTGGAGGGGTGCAGACGGTGGGCGACGTCGGCCTCTTCCATGCGGGCCAGGCGCTCCACCCACGGCCCGGTGGCGTTGACCACCGCGTCGGCCCGGATCTCCACCTGCTCATCGTCCACGCCACAAGCGGCCACCACGCCGTCGATCTGGTCGCCTTCCCAGATCACGTCCACCACCGGCATTCGACTGGCCGTCAGGGCGCCGTGGGCCACCGCGTCGCGCAGCACGGCCAGCACCAACCGGGCATCGTCGGTCATGTACTCCCGGTAGGCGCACGCCCACGGGAACACGGCACGCCGTAGGCAGGGCTCTTGGTTGGCCAGGTCGTCCCGGTTCCAGGTCAGGTGGCGGTCGGCCCCGTCCACCGCGCCGAGCTTCTCGTAGGTGCTCAAGCCCGCGCGGAACTTCATGAGGTTGGCCCGGTTGCGGGCGGGCACCACCATCCAGCTCGGCTCGGCCAGATGGGGGGCCATGAGGTGGACGGCCTGACGCTCCCGCGCCGTCTCCCGCACCATGCCGACTTCGCCCTGGGCCAGGTAGCGCAGCCCGCCGTGGATCAGCTTGGAGGAGCGTGACGAGGTGCCCGCGGCGAAGTCCTCGGCTTCGACCAGGGCCACCGTCAGCCCCCGCCGGGACGCGTCCCGGGCGATGCCCGCGCCGGTGATGCCTCCGCCGACAACCACCACGTCGAACCGCTCACCCGCCAGGGCGGCCCGCAGGCTCGAGCGGGAGGAAGGGGTGAGCGAGGGCGTGGTTCGGGGCTCAGGCATGGGCGGGTGTCGCCATTGCGCTACCAGTTCTCCCAGTAGCGGGAGGGCAGGGGGCCGGACTGGCCCTGGTACTTGGAGCCGGTCTTGGCGGAGCCGTAGGGGTTCTCGGCGGGCGTGGTCATGCGGATGAAGGAGATCTGGCCGATCTTCATGCCCGCGTAGAGGGTGATGGGCAAAGTGGCCACATTGGACAATTCCAGGGTGAGATGACCGTTCCACCCGGCGTCCACGAAGCCGGCGGTGGAGTGGATCAACAGCCCGAGGCGGCCCAGCGACGACTTGCCCTCCAGGCGGGCCACCAGGTCGTCGGGCACCCGCACCCGCTCCAGCGTGGCCCCCAGCACGAACTCGCCGGGGTGGAGGATGAACACGCCGTCGGGTTCTATCTCCACCGGTTCGGTGAGGGCGTCCATGTTCTTCTTGACGTCGATGTACCCCTCGGTGTGGTTGCGAAACACCCGGAAGCGCCGGTCGATGCGCAGGTCGACCGATGACGGTTGCACCGCGCCCTCGGCCAAGGGGTCGATCTCGATGCGGCCGGCGGCCAACTCCTCCCGCAGGGTCCGGTCGGAGAGGATCACGTCAGCGTGGTCGCCCTGTCGGGGTGCTGTGGGCTTGCGTCGTGCCGGGCCGGCGATGCTGTGGCGGCGCAGGGTCTGGGCCCCGTCCGGGGCACGCCGGGATCACGCAGGAGAGGCGAAGAAGCTTCGGACCAGCGGCTCATAGTGCTCCAGGGACGGAGTGGGATAGGCCGGGTCGAAGGCGGGCATGTCGTACTCGGCGCAGAACTCGGCGCAGCGGTCGTAGTGGGGGTGGCCCTCGTAGGCGTCGCGGCTGTTGCGGTCCCGGCCCACGTGGTGCCAGAAGTAGTAGCCCTGGAAGACGCCGTGCATCTGCACCATCCACAGGTTGGCCTCGGAGACGAAGGGCTTGAGGATGGCTGCGGCCAGGTCCGGGTGGTTGTGGGGGGTGAGCAGGTCGCCGATGTCGTGGACCAGTGCGCACACCAGGTACTCGTCGTCGCGTCCGGCCTTCTCGGCCCGGTGGGCGGTCTGGACGCTGTGGGTGAGGCGGTCCACGGCAAATCCCTGCGGCCCGCAGGCCAGTTCTCGCAGCTCTCGCAGCACCCTGTCGGCCAGACCCTCCTCCAGGTATTGGTGGGCCGGGCCGGTTGCCGCCCAGTCCTCGGCGGTGGACTCGTCCATCCGGGTGAACGCGGCTTGCGTCAGTGTGGCCATGGCCTGATCCTACGCCAAGCTCGCCTTGGCGACACTCTCGTCGGTTCCCTTCGACCGCTACATTTCCGGGGGATGCAAGCGGTTGTCTTCCGAGAGGGGAGGGCGGTCATCGACGAGGTGGCCGACCCGGTGCCGGGGCATCGGCAATTGCTGGTGGCGGTGCGGGCGGCGGGCCTGAACGGCGCCGACCTCACCCAGGCCGCGGGCGGTTACCCGCCGCCACCGGGGGCACCGACCACCGGCGGGTTGGAGATGGCCGGTGAGGTGGTGGAGGTCGGCGAGGGCTGCCAGCGGTTCTCGGTCGGGGATCGGGTGATGGCCGTGGTCCAGGGAGGCGGGCAGGCGCAGCGGTGCGTGGTGGACGAGCCACTGGCCATGGCGGTGCCCGAATCGATGAGTTGGGAGTGCGCCGGGGGCTTTCCCGAGGTGTTCGCCACCGCGCACGATGCCCTGTTCACCCAGGCCGGTTTGTCCATGGGCGAGCGGGTGTGCGTCCACGGCGCGGCCGGTGGGGTGGGCACCGCTGCGGTGCAACTGGCTTCGGCCATCGGGGCCCGGGTGACCGCCACCGTGCGCACCCCTGCGGTCCGGGCTGCGGTGGCCGAGTTGGGGGCCACCGTCATCGACCCTGGGGAGGTGGCCGACGCCGGGCCGTTCGACGTGATCCTCGAGCTGGTGGGCGCTCCCAATTGGTCGGCCAACCTCAAGGCGCTGGCCGTGGAGGGCCGCATGGTGATCATCGGGGTGGGCGGGGGTTCGGAAGTGTCGGTGAACCTGGCCCGGCTCATGGTGAAGCGGGTTCGGCTGTTTGCCTCCACGTTGCGGCCTCGTTCCCTGGAGCAACGGGCCACGGTTGCCCGGTTGGTGGAGCGCCACGTGCTCCCGCTGGTGGACGCCGGTCGGATCCAGGTGCCGGTGGCCCGTACTTTTCCCCTGGCCGAAGCGGCCGCGGCCTACGAGTACTTCGCGGTTCCCGGAAAACTCGGCAAGGTGGTGCTGCTGGCGTGAGTGCTCATTTCGGATGGGGAAGGGGCCGTTGGCGTTTGCGGGAACTTGAGGTGTTCCGGCGTCGTCCAACCAGCATGGCCAAGCTGTTCGGAATGCTGCTTCTCTTGAGTGTGGTGGCGGTGGCCTGTGGTGCCTCCGACGACACGCAGACCGTGGTGTCCACCGAGACGCCCACCCCGGTCGAGGCGCCACCGTCGCCGACACCGGGGGCACCGACGGCCGATTCGACGGCTGTGCCCGGGGACTCGGCACCGTCGGGGGAGCCGACGCGCGCTCCGGTCGAGCCGACGCAAGTTCCCGAGCCGACTTCGTCTCCAGCGGCGACCGCCGGGCCCGCTGAGCCGCCAGCCTCCGGGGAGCCGACGCAATCTCCCGTGCCGACGGCGGTGCCCGTCGAGCCGTCAGCCTCCGGGGAGCCGACGGCATCTCCCGAGCCGACGGTCGAGCAGGTCGATTCGTCACCGAGTCCCGAGCCGACCGCGTCTGGGGAGCCAACAGCGAGTCCCGAGCCGACCGCGGCTGGATCGACGGCTGCCCGGTTGCCGGCTGATCCGGGTGCCCCGGTCAGCAGGTGGGTGGGGGGCATCAATGCGGCGGGGTGGGAGTTTCATCGGACCTTGGAGGGGAATGCGGTTTCGAGCCCGACCAGTATCGGGGTTGCTTTCAGCTTGAGTCGGGCGGGGGCGTCGCCGGATTCGGGGGCTGTTCTGGACGGGATCTTCGGTTTTCCCGGGGCGGACACTCACCGGGCGGCGAATGCCGCTGGTTTGGCGTGGGCGGGAGCGTCGGTGGAGCCCACCACTTTGGAGGTGGCCAATCGGCTGTTTCCCGATGACGAGTTCTCGCCCCGCCAGGCGTTCTTGGACACCGCCTCGGCCTACTATGGGGCGGCCATCGAGCCGATCGACACTGCTGATGGGGTTGCGGCTGCTGATGTGGTCAATCGTTGGGTGTCGGAGCGCACTCGCGGCCTGATTCCCACCATCGTGCGCGACTCCACAGTCCAGGACCAGAAGCTGGTCTTGGTGAACACCGTGTATCTGAAGGCCGATTGGCAGACTCCGTTCCTGCCCGAGCTGACCGGTGACCGGGAGTTCACCACCGGAGACGGCCAGTCGGTGACGGTGCCGTTCATGCGCGATCGGGTGCCGGAGCTGCGCCGGTTCGTGCGGTTGGACGGGGCGAACGCCGTGGAGTTGCCCTACCAGGGTGGGGAACTCTCGATGTGGATGGTGGTGCCCCACGACGTGGACGGGTTGGCTGCCGTGGAGGAGGCCTTGGACGCCGAGGCGTTGGTCGGGCTGGCCGGTCGTGCCCAACAGGGAACGGTGCAGGTGACCATGCCCAAGTGGGAACACACCCTGCCTCCGGCTGATCTGTTCGCATGGCTCTGCCCGCTGGGATTTTGCCCCGGTGCCGGGTTCGCCGACATCGCCCCTGGCATCTTCATCACCTCGGCCCTGCACAGCGCCAAGGTGATCGTGGATGAGAAGGGCACCGAAGCAGCAGCCGCCACCGCCATGGCCTTCGCCGAGTCCATGCCCCCGCCACCCGACCTGGAAGTGGTGGCCGACCGCCCCTTCCTCTGGGCCATCACCCACCAAGACACCGGCGCCCTCATATTCCTCGGCCGCGTCACCAACCCCGCCGAGTAATCCCCACCGGCACTCCTCATCCCGCCGAGAATCAACAGGCACCCGACGCCACACGGGGCTAGAGTGGCAGCTACCCGCGGGTGTAGTTCAGTGGTAGAACCCCAGCTTCCCAAGCTGATGACGCGAGTTCGATTCTCGTCACCCGCTCCACACAGTCCTGCCTGCCGCCCCTTGTCAGCCGACACGCCGGCCCCCCACATCGCTGCGTCCGCTGCCATCCGAGAGGTGACCGACACTCCAGCGGTCTACACCCCTTGGCCTAGAGGCTTTGATTGTCGTTTAAGTTTCACTTTCAGTTTCTGGATCAGTATCGTACGGCCATGGGCGACCGCGAGATCTACCCGAACGCTCCCCTTGTTCTCGTGGCTTGCGAGATCCGGTATCCGACGGCGGACCCATTGACGCGTGCGCAGCAACGCGACTTCAAGGCCGCGCTGGCACACCGGTTTCCACTGATGAGGTCTGTAACAAGGGAGAGGGTCACCGTCGTCAACGGTGGGCCGCCAGAGGTGACTCAGGAGACGGTCCCGAGGTTCGAGACCAGAGATCGAACCTCGGCCGTGACTCCAGGACCCGACGCCTTGGTCGTCGAGACGACCGAATACGAACGGTACGAGGTGTTTCGTGAGTCACTTGAGACGGCGCTCCAAACGCTGGCGGACCTCAACCCACCTGATGGCGTCGAGCGCGTTGGTTTGCGTTACATCGACGAAATCCGTGTCCCGAGGCCGGTCAGCGAATGGTCCGATTGGTGCAACTGGGTGAACCCCTCTCTTGTCGGACCAGCAGAAAATGGGGCGCCGCTAGGGCTCTTGGCGCTCGACTGGCAGGGCTTGATGCGCTTCACCTCAGGAAGCAGCAATATGGTCGTGCTCCGGTACGGACCGCGTGAGGGGTACGCAGTCGATCCAAGTGGCCCTCTGCGCCGAGCGGGTGGTGTCCCTGAGCCTTCGCCCTACTTCCTTCTCGACATTGACAGCTTCTCCGAGGCCACCGACGAGGTTCCGGCGTACGAAGTGGCGGAGCTTCTCAACACGGTTGACGAGCTACACGCACCGGTGCGCGAACTCTTCGAGTCGGTGATCACCGAGGACCTACGCCGCGAGGTATTGCGCCAACATGCATAGAGTGATTTCCAAGCCCGGACATGCCATGGCCACCGACCGTGACTTGTCCCTGCTGTCGAGCGACGGAACAGTCGCCGACGAGGTGGCCCCTGCACCGAGGGTGTCCGAGACGCAAACGTCGTTCCTGGCGTTGGCCGACGAGGCCGGTTTCCTGCGCACACGTTCGAAGATGCTCACCGACGATGTCACCGAGTTGCATCAGGACGCTCAGCTCGAGGAGTTGGAGGAGAGGGCTCGGAACCGGGTGAAGCTCAACGTAGAAGAACTTCTCAATCGACTCTCCGGGCTTGGCTTTGCGTGGCGAGATGTCGCTCGCATGGTCGGCGTCAGCGTCCCCGCCGTTCAGAAGTGGCGAAGAGGCGAGTCTGCATCCGGCGAGAATCGGTTCAGGCTCGCCCAGTTGGTCGCAATTTGTGACATGGTGGCAGAAGACCACTTGGTCATCGATGTCGCAGGTTGGTTCGAGGTGCCCATCTCGTCCGCGGCGCCGCTGACCCCGCTCGACCTCTTGACAGCGGGTAGAGACGACCTCGTTCTTGAGCACGCAAGTGAACACGTGTCGGCGGAGGAGATCCTGGACCGTTTCGACGACGGGTGGCGTGACCGTTATCGAAGCGAGTTCGAGGTCTTTGTCGCGGCGGACGGAATGCCCTCCCTCAGGCCGAGGGCCGACAGGTAGCGGGGCATGGCAGGCTCCCTTGAGGCGCCACAAGGCTCTAGAGAACACTGGCACCGACAGCTCTACCGGGCGACCGGGGACGATGTCACACCACAGCGCCCAATTTTCACCGGTGACGTATTCACCGATGTCGAGGTCGTTCTTCCTGGCGCCAAGACGAAGCCCCGCAGACTGATCCTGCTGACACATCCGTGCTCCATGCGGAGCGATGGTGTGCGCCTGCAGAAGCGTCTCCTTGTTGCCTTGGTTCAGGACCGGGCGATCGCCACTGGTGAATGGCCTTCAGACGGCTACTACGACCTCATGCCGCTTCCGGACCTGACCAGTCCCGGTTCAAACGAGGTAACGAATTTCTTGGACGTGACGGTGGTCGAATCCAAACACTTGGAAGTGAGGAACCGAATTGCAACCCTCGAACTCTTCGGCCTCAACCTCTTGCTGCAGCGATTCGTCCACCAACTCACGCGCGTCGTCGTGCCGACTGCTGACATGGCCGAGGCGACGCTCCCGGTCTTCGAAGAGGTTGACATCATCGAGGACTGGATCATGACCGCTGCTGGCCGCGGCCTCACGGTCGAGGAGGCGGCGCAGGAATGCCACAATTGGTTGCGTGGCGAAGTTGGTGGTGTGTCCAGACAAGCCCTCTTGAGCGAGCCACAGTCACGATCTCGCATTCGCCGAGAGGCCTCTGCCGCCGCAGCCGGTCAGGCGCAAAGGAGCGCCGACTGATCTGCATCTTCGGCCTGCTGCATGACGTGACCGTCGTGCAACCCTCCCGCCGCGCAATACCCGGCCGCCCACCGTCCGGTGTTGGGGCAGATCATGTTGCTGGTTGTTGCGGGGCGTTGGCCATCTGGGGCGTCGCCATAGGTGACGAATACTGGATGTGGCTGCGATGGATTGTCAGACGGGGCAGAGTGGGTGCGTTCTAGTCATCCGTGGGACCAAGAGGCTGCGGAACCGGTTGCGTGCTGCCCCGAAGGCAACCGATGTGAATGAATCGACCACCATGCTCGGTGACTGGTTTGCCAATGCGCTGTTCTGGAAGCCCCAGGTGGCGCTGTTCGTGAACGCTCGGACGATGCTGCCGGTGTACGTACCGTTGGCGCCCGCAGCAACGTTGCTCGAACGAGCGCCAGCCGCGATCGCTGTGGTGCTGCGGGCGCACGGCCTGCCGGGGGACCTGGTTGACGCTGAGGCGGCGGCGATGGTGGACGTGCGGGTGGGGCCGACGAACGATCGCCAGTTGGTCGGAGTGATGAACGAGTTTGCGTTCCAGGCCGAGCGATTCTCACTTCGCACCCAAAGCGAGATGCTCACCGTGTCAATAAGACGTTGCACCACCTCCACGACGTGATCCAGGTGTCGTTCGGCTGGTTCGACTCGCATCTGCATAGTTTCGACATTGACAGCGAGCGCTACGGGATTCCGTACGAGGACGACTGGACACCGATTCGGGACGAGCGGCGAATCAGCATCAACCAGGTCGCCGGTGCCGAGAAGATCCCCTATACCTACGACTTCGGCGACTGGTGGGAGCACGATGTCGTCTTCGAGAAGACGCTGCTGGCCGAGGAGGTCGGAGCGGTGCCGGACTGCATCGACGGTCGGTGGGCGTGTCCCCCCGAGGACTCCGTCGGCTACGGGGGCCATGCGGACCTGCTGGAGATCCTCTCCGACACGAGCCACCCCGAGCACGCCGAGTGACTCGAGTGGCTGGACTGGATCGGACGCGACGATTTCGACCCCAACGCCTTCGACCCCGACCGTTTCGCCGAAGACCTCTGGATTCCCTGACTCGCATGCTGACCTCGATAGGGGTGAAGCGAATCGTCACACCCCGTGGGTATTCTTGAGGAAGCAGTTTGCAGCCCTAGAGGAGAATGGAGCATGTCTACGAACACTGACCTCTTTGAGGTGACGAGCGACGAGGAACTCGACCAGCTCGTCGAACTGACGCTTCGCGACGCAGGCACTGAGCTTGCTGAACTCCGCCGACAGGCTCACGAGGGCCGGTTCGACTCGGAGAAGCTCCGTCGAGCTTGGTTCGTCATCGAAGGCTTGGGCCGCGGCTGAACGGCAGCCCTGGACGCGTGGCGGACGATCTCGACACCCAGGCGCGCCGTTTCGCAGCCGAAACGTCCGAGCTACTGAACGGGACGGTCACCGACGGAATCCGGATGTCGGCTCTCAGCACTACGAGAGGTCGCACGATCATGGGTGCTGGGGTCAAGAAGACCCAGGCAAGCCCAGATCCCATCCCCATCGCGCCATCGGGTAGCAAGGCGCTCGTGTACCTCTACCTCATGCACTCCTACGAGCTTGACCCGGAAGGGGTCTACCTCACGATGAGCACAAGCACGATGAGTCTCTACACGTCGCCGGAAATGGAGAACGATCAACTCGTCGTTGGCATCGACTACGTCCGGACTCCAGGTAACCAGTACCCCGGGTCTCATTTGCACGTCGCCGGACACCGAGAAGACCTCGACGCGATCTACCTGGGAGATGAACGCAAGACGCGCCAGCTTCGCGACCTTCACCTGCCTGTTGGTGGCAAGCGGTTCCGTCCTACCCTCGAGGATCTCATCGAGTTCATGGTTACAGAGGAAATGGTCGTCCCTCGCCCGCAGTGGAGACGTGTGCTCGATGAGCATCGCGATCGGTGGACAAGAATTCAAGTGAAGGCGGCGACGCGTCGCTACCAAGAGGACGCGGCAAGGGCTCTCCGAGAAGCAGGCTGGCACACCTCGCCGCCGCAGTCGGCCACGTAGCCTAGGCCCCATTTTCGATTCCGGGCCTACTTCCTCGGACGACCGCCCTTGGCGCTTCAGTCCCTTCCCATCAGCTCCTGCATTGCAGCTGTCGCCGGGCCAACAGGAAGCTGATCCTCGTGAGGGACTCTTGGATGCTCTGGTCGTTGGCCCCCCACTCCTACGCTGCTCTGAGGCGGGTTTCCAGTTGGAGCGCTTCCTCGACGGCTTCGATGGGCAACGCCTGGTAGAGCTGGTGGATCGCAAGGGCATCGAGACCCCGGTCCACGTGCAATGCATGGATGCTCGCGCTCGGTACTCGTGATTTCTCGATGCAGGGCTCACCGGCGAGAACCCACGGCGAGATGTAGGTGTGGTCCGACGGACGAACCAGGCTCGGTCCCCAGAGTTCGCCACGGGACACGCCCTCGACGGGTTCGTCGAGTTCGAAGACGTCGAGAACCTCGATGAGGCCGTCGAAAGTCTGCTGCCCGGTGAATCGGTCAACGTCCTCCTCGCCAATCAGGAAGATGGTGCCATCGCTGTGGACGTGCGGATCAATGTCCGAAGTCGTCAGCAGCTCGCGCAAGTAGACAACGCGCTCGGCCGCGGCCGAACGTTCCATCTGCTTGCTGCGCAGCCATACCAACAGACGGGCGTAGACGATGTCGCGGTATGACCAGCCTCGAGGCTTGGCCGCGAACCAGTCCGGCTTCAGCACCCCGGTGGTTGCCCAATCGTGAAGGGTCCCCTTCGGCACGGCAGACAACTGGTGGGCGCGCTCGGCGTCGTATCGGCCGCGGGGGTATCGGAGCGCACGAAGCACCAGAGCCCGATCCTCCGCGGTGAGGAGTCTGCGAGCTCTCGACACGCCTCAAGTGTCGCAGCACATGCAGCCTGCGGCCCGCCATTTCGGCTCGCATGGCGTGCTGGGGTGGTCGGCGGGTGAGTCTTCTCGGGGACTGCGGCAGCAAAGGGGGCTACACGAATCGGTCGGAGATCCTCTCCGACACTGGCCGCCGCGCGGTTCCACTGACCGCCACTGCGCGAATCCCAAAGACCGTTGACACCCCCTTCAGCCGCTGTCACAAGTCCTTGACCACGCTCACGGGGATCTCCCCAGTTCTGCTCATTGATTTTCCCCACTTCTGAGGGTCCACCTGTTGGGGTGGAGCCCCCTTTCATGCTGGCGGTTGCGACACCGAGTCAGCGACGAGAAGGGGTCCTGCCGCAATGTTGTTACCGGAGGAAGACGTGGAGATCACATCGTTGAGGAAGCAGGGTTGGTCGATCTCGGCCATTGCCCGTCATGTTGGTCGGGATCGCAAGACGGTGCGGGCCTATTTGAGTGGGGAGCGGGTACCGGGTGTGCGCGGCCGGGCCGAGTCGGATGTGTTCGACCGGTTCGAGCCGTACGTGGCCCAGCGGTTGAGGGATGATCCGCATGTGCGGGCCACGGTGTTGTTCGCCGAGGTCGTCGGGCTGGGGTTCGAGCGTTCGTATCAGACGTTCACCCGCCAGGTTCGGAACCGGGGGCTGCGTCCGCATTGCGAGCGGTGCGCGTCGAGCAATGGGCGAGCGCACGTGGATATCGAGCACCCGCCTGGGGAGGAGATTCAGTGGGACTGGTTGGAGCTGGATGACACGCCGTGGGGTGTCAAGGCGTTCGTGTTGGTCGGGGCTCTGTCGTGTTCGGGGAAGTTCCGGGGCTGGTTCTCCGACTCCGATGACCAGCCTCATCTCATTGTTGGTCTTGACGAGGTGCTGCGGCGGCTGGGTGGCACTGCGAAGCGTTGGCGGGTGGATCGGATGGCCACGGTCATCAACCCGCAGAGCGGCCAAGTCCAACGGAGTTTCGCTCCGGTCGCGAAGCATTACGGGGTGGGTGTGGACCCGTGTCCGCCCCGTCACGGGAACCGCAAGGGGGTGGTGGAGAAGGCCATCGACTACCTGACCCAGTCGTGGTGGAGAACTGCTCGTGTCACCACACCGGCCGAGGCTCAGGCGGGCCTGGACGCGTGGTGCGCGGCCATGGCCGATGCCCGCCGCCGTGACGGCTCGACCGTTGCTGAAATCGCCGAAACCGAGCCGTTGTTGGCGTTGCCGCCGGTTCCGTTCCCCGCCGAGGTCATCGAGGTCCGCACCGTGGCCGCGAACGCGCTGGTGTCGTTGTGGGGCAACCGCTATTCGGTCCCACCCGGCCTCGTCGGCGCGCAGGTGCAGATCCACTGGCGTGTCGGCGAACCCACCATCGGTGTGCACGCGAACCGCCGGCAGGTCTGTTTGCATCGGCTGGCGCCGCGTGGCGCCCAACAGACCGTCCGGTTGCCCGAGCACACCGAGGCGTTGGAGAACGTGGTGCTCGGGGCGTTCAACACCGACAAGCCCTGTCGCCGCAAACTGAACCGGCCACCAACCGACGCTGCGTTGGCGTTGGCTGCGGAGCTGATCGGCGAAGCGGCCGCAGCCGATCCGGTGATCGACCTCGACGTTTACCGGCGCCTGGTCGAAGGGGATCTCCGATGACCAGAAGCGAGACCATCTATCAACAGGTCCGGACCCATCTCACCTACCTGAAGCTCGGGGCCATCGCCGAGGCCCTGCCCGGCGAACTCGACGAAGCAGCCAACCAGAAGCTGACCCACACCGAGTTCTTGGAACGCCTCTTGTCGATAGAGGTGGACGCCACCGAAGCCCGCCGCCACGCCGGCCGGATGCGGTTCGCGAACTTCCCCGCACCATGGCGACTCGCCGACTTCGACTTCGACGCCCAACCCTGCATCGACCAGGCATTGATCCGGGACCTCGCCACGTGCCGCTACACAGAAGACGCCACCAACGTGTTGTTCATCGGCCCGCCCGGCGTCGGCAAGACCATGCTCGCCATCGCCCTCGGACACGCAGCCGTCGACGCCGGACTCCGCACCTACTACACCACCGCAGCCGATCTCTCCGCCCGCTGCCGCAAAGCCGCCGTCGAAGGACGCTGGGCCAACACCATGCGGTTCTTCAAAGGCCCATCAGTGCTCATCGTCGACGAACTCGGCTACCTGCCCATGCCCGCCGAAGACGCCAACGCCTTGTTCCAAGTCATCTCCCAGCGCTACCTCAACGGCTCAATCATCTTGACCACCAACCGAGGCGTCGCCTCCTGGGGAGAGATCTTCGACGACACCACCATCGCCGCAGCCATGCTGGACCGACTCCTGCACCGCTCCGTCGTGTTCAACATCACCGGCGACAGCTACCGCATGCGCACCCACCGGGCACGAGCCCGAAAACTCGCCGACGCAACAACCGCCACCTACAATCCACACACCACCAGGGTGGGGAATTTCGATGAGCAACCCTGGGGAAATTCAGCGAGCGGCGTCATCCTACCGCTCGTTACATCCAATGGAGCCCCAAACACCGAAGAGCCCAGATCAGAGCGGTCCCGCTGACACCACCCTTGCCACGAACCCACCCCAGCATCTGCCCTTCTTGTGCGTGCGTTCCCGCCCGATTGCCACGGTCTCGCGAAACCATGGCACCGAGGCTTCCGCGTGCCCATCGAGCTGTGTCACCTGCGGCGATGGCTTCGCAGGAACTACGTTGTTGGAATTTTGCAGTTGTAGTTCGCTCCACCTCACCGTATCCTGGGTCCGTCAAGCAAGTCCTCGTCAAGGGAGACCCTCCATGGCAGAAGCAAAGGCAAGGAATACGTATCCGAAGCTACCCGCCAAGAACTGGTGGACGCTCCGTGAGCGCTTCATCAACTCAATGCCGAATAAGGTCGACGCCGACTACCTGCAATCGGTCCTCGGCCTTTCGACGCCGGCATCTGCTGCAAATCTGATCGGTCCGCTGCGGGCCATTGGGCTGATTGATGATGAGGGTGCCCCCACAGCAAGAGCACTGGAATGGCGGGACGATTCCACGTACCCGTCGGTCTGCGAAGCAATCATCGCAGATGTGTACCCCGACACCCTTCCCTCAGCGTTTCCGAATCCGGCCACCGATGCACAGGGCGTCAGCGGCTGGTTCTCACGAAACACTGGCGCTGGCCGAAGCGCTTCGACGGCCATGGCGGCCTTTTATGCCTTGTTGGCGGACGCAGACCCCGAGGGTCGCACTGCGAACTCCAACGGAGCGACCAAGAAGCAAGGAAAGAAGGCCGACTCGGCCAGGACAAAGGGCCCTGCAACCAGGGGCAACGCAGCAAGCAAGAACGACGCGGGCAGCCGAGTCCAGAGAACGGACCCTGAGGTGAACATCAATCTCCAGATCCACATCGACTCCAGCGCTTCAGCGGAGCAGATCAATCAGATCTTCAAGAGCATGGCGAAGCACCTTTATGGCGGGGGCTGAGAGCAACTCGACAGGCGTTCGGGCACTCCAATGGGCCAGGGCCCTCGAGGCCGAACTCCGATGGCTGGGGCTCGGTCGGGACGCTGGCCAGGACAGCTCTGGCAACCAGGAATCCACTTTCGATGAGGTCGTCGATGACGACGACCTCATCGCCATATCCCGGGACCTGTTCCTTCATGGCCACTATTCCTCGGCTGTCCTTGAGGCCTACAAGTGCTTGAACAACTTCGTCAAGGGCAAATCGGCCGTGGCCGACAAGGATGGCGCGAAGTTGATGAACCACGTCTTCTCAGCGAAGGACCCAGTCCTAGCGGTAAATGAGCTGAGTTCCCGCTCTGAGCGGGATGAGCAAACCGGCTACATGCAGATCTTCGCGGGAGCGATGACGGGCATTCGCAACCCTCGCGCCCATGAGCACGGCTACGAGGATGACCCTGCTTCCGCCTTGGAGCTCCTTGGTCTTGCAAATCACTTGATGCGTGTGGCGCGCCGTGCCACGGCCCCAGGGTAGGGCCAGCATTAGTGAGGGCAGTACAGTGCCACATCCAGGTGGCAAATGCCTCATCTCTGCAGCTACTGCCGGTGTGACCGAATTAACGAGAGTGGCGCAGTAACTCCACGGTCGGAGACTCCGTTGACGATGCCGGATCCACTTCGTGGACGAGAGTGACACAAGGCGCAAGAGCCTGCTGTCAGCTATGGCAAGACTCGCCTCTCGCACCCAAGTGTTCGCCGCCAAGGGCAAAGATCAGACCAACTCGCGAGACTTGACTCTCCAACACATGGTCCCGATTCTCAGAGAGCAGGGTGTGAACCGCCTGGTCCCGGACTCTAGGGAGGGTCAAGACAAGCGGGACCGAACAACGATCCACAGATTGGTGGGCAGCGATCCTCAGCCAGCCTTCGGCTACACGCCCTTGCCGTCTTCAGATGAGCCGCTTCTTTGGGTTCCTGATGCGACCGCCTAGGCCTACGGGTGGGGTGGCCATTGGCGCCGACTGATCTGCACTCTTGGCCTGTTGGAAGACGTGACCGTCGTGAGGACATCCTGACGCGCAAAACCCGGCCGCTCACCGTCCGAAGAGGAGCCGAGCCTACTTCTTCGGGCTAGTGCCCTCGGCCTCTTCATTGTCGGCCACCAGCTCCTGCCTTTCAACTGTCGCCGGGTTGATGAGGAAGCTACGCCTTGTGAGGAACCGCTCGCCGGGGTGGCGTTTGAGTCGCAGCGGAAGTCGGCCATGGACTCAAGGTGACCCGGGTTGGCTGTCACAGGGCGGTTGTAGCCTCCCAGCATGGAAGCAACCATCGGTGGCGGAATGTCCGGGCAGGCAACCATGACAGCGGAGTCGGACACACGTGGGTAGTCCGTTTTCCGCACTGCCCTCCCGTGCCCGGCCACGGGAACGGTTGCTGTCCGAGGGTCGGGAGGCGCTCAGCGACACTGAGCTTCTTGCTCTGCAACTGCGGAGTGGCACGACCGGGGCGAGCGCGAGCGACCTTGCGACGGCACTCCTGGCAGAGTTTGGAAGCCTTCGGCGGTTGGGCGAGGCGACTGTTGAGGAGTTGGCTCGCCTTCCCGGGGTCGGGAACGCAAAGGCCTGCAGCGTGGTCGCCGCGTTCGAACTGGGACGTCGGCTACCACTCGATGATCAGCCAGAGGTGAGCTTGGCCCGCGCTTCTGACGTTGCTCAACGTGCTCGACACTCTCTCGCTGGGCTGCGTCGTGAGCGGGCCATCGTATTCGTGTGCGACCGCCGCGCTCGGCTGCTCCATGAGGTGCAACTCTCTCAGGGAACGGCCGCCCGCTCCCTCATCGAGGTGCGTGAGGTCCTCAACGCCGTGCTGCGCCACGACGGCGCGGCGTTTGGACTCGCACACAATCACCCGTCAGGAGATCCTCGGCCCAGCCAGGCCGACGTGGAACTCACTCAAGACGTGGCGAGCGCCGCCAAGACCGTGGGTCTGCGGTTCCTCGGTCACATCGTCATCGCTGGTGACGAGTGGGCAGAAGTGAAGATCAGGCCAAGCCAGCGAAGGCTTGGTTGAGCGCAGAGCCAAGGATGCCTCTTTGCAATTTGCCGCTCTGTTGACACAGAAATCTGGTCCTCCCAACATGATTGAGAATGGAACTCAGCCGGAGGACAGTTTCGTCCTGTCTCCTCATTGTAGGTACTGGGACGGCAATCGATTCTAGTTTCCTCTTACCCAGTTCAGTTTGCTTAGTGGTCTTTGCACTCTTGACTTCTTCAATCGCCAATTGTCCCTGTGGGCTACGGAGGAAGAAGTTTAGGAATGCTGGCTGAAGCCTGTCTAAATTGGGACGTACCGAGAGTACGTGTGAGTCGAAGGGAAGTCCGACCGCGTTGCCGGGTAGGCACGATCGGCCAATCGTGCCCTCTCCCGTAGAATTCACGAGTACATCAAATTCCCCCACCCGCTTTTCAGTCTTGACTAGTTCAGCCCAGAGCGAGTCTACTGTTCGTGCTCTGCTTAGGGTCATACCATCTCTCTGAACACAACCCTGATTTACACAGAGCGAGTTGGAGTCTGGGTCATATTGTGGTCCAATACCTCTGTGCACAGTAGCTATACTAGAGATATATTCATACGTCCTGTACTCATTGAATTCCTCATGAAATGCTGACTGTTCAAGCGAGAGTAGAGTTTCATTGCGGTAATCCTGTTTTCTAGGTAGCCCCTCAACCAATTCATTCATCTTGTCGAGGTGGGTGGCGATTCGTCGCTGCTCAGTGATGTCTGGGAGAGGGATCTCAACCTTCAGCAGGGCCTCTGGGGCGACTCTTTGCCGACGGAGTCCAAGTCCCTTGCGACTATCTGCGACCTTTTCATGAAAGTCTGACCATCTTGCGATGTGGGCAAGGTAATCCGACAATACTTCGGTATTGTCTAGATCGAACGCGGGAAACTCAGGTGAGACATGTACACCGTCAAATTCATCGGGGACAATTGAGATGGCACCTTCCCACGCGAAGAGGCGGCTGTACACGAGCTGACCAGCTTTCAGCTTGGTTAGCTGCTTGTAAGAGGTGTCAAGTCCAAGCAAGTCACTCTTGCGGAAGAGGCCTCGCCCGCGGTTGAGCATCCCTGCCATCGGATAACTCTCATTTGGTAACACGGCGACTAGATTCTGGCTAGGCCGTACAATTGTTCCCAAAGGCTTCCTCATTGGACGCTCCCGACCTCAGATTCCAGCTCCTCCAGGAGGCCAATGATCTCACGTTCGGTGTCGATGAGTTCGGCGACCAGCTCTGCAGGTGGTCGGTGGGTAAGGTCGTCGGGGCGGTTCGGGTTCTTGAGGTCGAGATTCCACCCGGACTCAGCGATTGCAGATGCGTCGACCTGCCAGGCCCGCTCAGTCTCGACACGGCCGCGTCGATCTGCCCCGCCCCACCACTCGATACAGTCGGCAAACTCGCCGAACTTCATCGGCCGGGTCTTTGAGTACTTCTTCCGGTCGTCCGGCGTAGGTATCTCGTAGAACCAGACTTCCTTGGTCGGCCCTGTCTTCTCGAAGAACAGCAGATTGGACGGGATGTCGGTGTACGGGGCAAAGACACCCGATCCGAGACGCACCACGGTGTGGAGATCACAGTTCGTTAGCAGGTCCTTCTTGATGCGCGCTCCTGCGCCGTCGGCGAAGAGGACACCGTTCGGCACGACGATGCCGCAGCGACCGCCTTGGTCCAGCATCCGCTGGACGAGCTGCATAAAGAGCCAAGCCGTCTCGGCGGTCTGCGCGCCCGCTGGGAAGTTCGCCAAGATTGCTCTCTCCTCCTCGCCGCCGAAGGGAGGGTTCGTGAGGATGACATCCACCCTGTCGGCCCGCTTGATTTCAGTGAGGGGTTGGGAGAGCGCATTGCTCTTCATGAGATTCGGGCGTGCCAGTCCGTGCAGCAGCAGGTTCATCGTGCCGAGCAGGTAGGGGAGCGGCTTCTTCTCGATCCCGCGCAGATCGAATGCAAGGTCGTTGCGCTCAGCGACCGTGTTGACCTGGGGATGGAGATGTTCAAGGGCCTCGACAAGGAACCCGCCGGTGCCACAGGCGGGATCGAGCACGATCTCGCCGAGGCGTGGGTCGATCATTTGAACCATGAACCGGATCACGGGACGAGGGGTATAGAACTCCCCTGAGTCGCCCGCGGCATCCCGCATTTCCCGCAGCATCGACTCGTACAAAAATGCCATCGTGTGAATGTCCTCGGATGAGGTGAAATCGACCTTGTTGACCTGTTCGATCACGTCGGAGAGCAGATAGCCGGAGTCCATCCTGTTGTGCGTCTCCTTGAAGACGGCAGCGAGGACGTCCCGAGGGTCTCGCTCGGCGTTCCCCTTCAAGTCACGCAGATACGGAAACAAGTCGTCGTTCACGAACTGCAGCAGCTCGTTGCCGGTCAGGCCGTTGATTCGGTCGGCAGCCCAGTCACGCCACCGGTATGGCTCCTCGATGGCCTTGCTGAAATCGTCCTCGGTGATTTCGCGCTCCATCTCCAGACCGTCGAAGGCCTTGAGGAACAGAAGCCACGCCAATTGAGGAATGCGGTCCAGGTCGCCATTGAGGCCGGCGTCCTTCCGCATGATCTGGCGGGCCGAATTGATGACCGCCTTCAACCGCGCCTGCGGTGTGGCCGGTGCTTGGGACTTCTTCTTTGGGGCCACGGGCCTCCTCGTCTCAGGTGGTGGCTGGGCGGTAGTTGCCTAGGGTGGGTTGGTCGTGGGATCGGGTACCGCGCCGGTGGTCTTCCAAATGGTCGTGAGGGTTGGTCTCTGGCATCAAGCGGCGTACAGCTCGTCGTGCAGGGCCGCAATTGCGGACCGTAGTTCCTCTGCGCCCCCGAACCGATCGGCAAGCTCCACGGGTGAGCCCATCTCTGACAGGGGTGGCACCCTCAGGGATGCCGAAGCAAGTTCCCCAGGTCCGAAGGCGCCGTATTTGTTCAGCAGCTCGTCAAGGACGAGTCGTGCCTCGGGACTGTAGTTCTCGAAGAACGCCTTGCTCTCCGCCCGAACTCGGCGCACGCGGTCGAATCGCGAGGCCAGAGGCTCGTTCCAAGCCAGATGCACGAGGAGGTCGAGCGGGTCGGCGTCGTGCAGGCCGGTGTGGTCAAGAGCATCATCCAGATCGATGCCCCGAGCAGTAAGGGCGTCGATGACTTCCTCGCGAGTCCCTGCTTGGCCCCAGCGTTCGCGGAGTTCGGCCGCGCTGGACACCAGCCTGCGCACGGAGTCGGCGACAAAACTCTGGTACTGAACCAGCCGCAGCCGCCTGGTGTTCGGGTCGAGGCAGTAGACACCCTGGGCGACGATCCAGACAGGTTCATCATCAACGTAGAACTTCCTGGCCCTTTCGTCGTCGTCGAGGTCTTGCTCATCGGGCTCATCGGGTTCTGCATCGCCGGGAAAGTCGAGGTCAGGCTCGTTGACTTCACCTGAGTCGTCGACAACCTGGCCGGTGTCATCGATCTCTTCGTCGGTCTCCACCAGTGGCGGACCGTCGAACTCTGGGTCTTCGAACAGCCGCGTCGCCCCGCAGTAGTCGATGATCTCGAACTGCCACTTGTTGGTATCGGGGTCGAGCCTGGTGCCGCGCCCGATAATCTGCTTGAACAGGGCCATCGACCCGACAGGACGAAAGAGGACGATATTGCGCACGGCAGGGATATCGACCCCCGTGGAGAGAAGTTGAGAGGTGGTCGCGATCGTCGGTGACTGGCGCTCAGGGTCGGAAAATTGGCTGAAGAGGCGGTCTCTCTCGTATTCGGCGGACACGATCCGCACTACATAGTCAGGGTCGCCGGCGGTGATGTCGGAATTGGCGTTGTGCAGTGCACGGCGCATGGCGTCGGCATGTTCGCTGTTGACACAGAAGATGATCGTCTTGGCGTCCCGACCGTGGCGCTTGAGGTAGTCAGTGAGATGGGCGGCGGCGGTGTCCGTGCGGGTCAGGAGCGACACCACTCGCTCGAAATGAGCGGTTTCATACAGTCCTTCGGGGATCTCGTTGCCGAACAGGTCGAGTTGTCCCTCCTCTGGTGCGAACCCGAAGGCATCGGCGCTGAGTACCACGCGACGTACGGCGTAGGGTGCCAGAAACCCGTCATTGATTCCTTGGGCGAGGGAATACTCGAAGATAGGTCTTCCGAAGTGCCGGTAGGTGTCGGCGTCTTCGTTGACGATCGGAGTTGCCGTCAGCCCGATCTGGGTCGCAGGCCCGAAGTACTCGAGAATCAGTCGCCAGGCCGAATCATCCCTGGAGCTCCCGCGGTGGCACTCATCGACAATGATGGCGTCGAAGTAGTCGGGCGGGTACCCGCGGTACCAACTGTCCTGACCTGCTCCGAGGTTCTGGTACAGCCCGAAGTAGATGTCGCGGCCCGTCTTCATCTCACCGGCGAACTTGTGAATCGCGTTCTCACCGAAGACCGGGACAAACTCCCGCTGCCGGGGCTGGTCGATCAACACGTTGCGGTCGGCGAGGTACAGAATCCTCGGTTTGCGGCTCTCAATCCAGCCTGTCCTCTGCAGCTTCCAGGCGATCTGCATGGCGAGAAACGACTTGCCCGTCCCCGTCGCCATCACGACCAGGAGGCGCTTGTCCCCGGCCAGCACCCGCTGCACGGTTCGGTTGATGGCAATCCGCTGGTAGTAGCGCGGCTCCTTGACCCGGCCGTCGGAGAGACGAAGCTCGCGGTTGAAGGGTTCGGTGTAGGCACCGGCAGTCTTCTGGGTCAGCCCCTTGGACGACTGGAAGTGGCTCCAGGCCTCCGCCGGCGTCGGGAAGCGTGCGTTGAAGTCCTCTTGGCCGGTGGCCATGTCGATTCGGACCGTGATGGTGCCGTCTGAGGCGTAGGCCAAAGGGATGTCGAGGAGCTGCGCGTAGACCCTGGCCTGGCCGATGCCGTCGGACGCCTTGCCCGTGGTCCGCTTGGCCTCGACGATGGCGACGGGCACCCCTTTGACCTCAAGGACGTAGTCGGCTCGGAGTGGCCTGTCCCGGCGGTGCCGATCGCCGAGCGGGAGGATTCGTCCGTCGGTGATGCGGAACTCCTCGATGATCTGGTCGTCGGCCCACCCGGCGGCAAGCAAAGCCGGGAGAATCAGCTCCCGGCAGGTTTCACTCTCGGTGCGACCCGACGCCACGGCCCAACTCTACGAAACGCACGCCAACACCGACGGATCGCCGCCACGGGAACGATGACGAGACCATTGAACTCCTCCACCAGAATTGGCCAGCCACTTGCCGGACTTCGCGGTTGCTCAACTCTTGGGGCTAAAGCTCTCCGTTCAATGCAGCGCATCCACTCTCGTAGGGGGCGCTGCCGACTGTCGCCGATCGAGCCAGAGCACAGTCAGGCGTGACCCACTCGAGGTGCCCGTTTGCGTGAGTCGACAGAATTCCTGGATCATCGGCTGTTGGCTCGTGGTTGGCTGTCGGGTCAAGTATCACCTCTCCAAGTACCGGTGGCTCGCCATTCTCCCTGCGGCTGCGATCCAGTGCTTCTACGACCCAGATGTTCCGGGGCCAGACCGCAAGCCGGTATTGGTGGGCAAGGAGCGGGTCGAGATTTGGGCGCAACTTGAGTCCTTGCTTGTAATCGCGGCCTCTGAGTCCATAGACGCGGTACCGAAGTTCGTTCCGGCTCTCGGCCTCTGCGAGTGGACTACTGGGGTCGCTGGCAATGTGCTGTTGGAACCACCACCGCCCTATGAGTTCGGCCCGCTCCGCGGTCATGTAGATCTTGGGTGGCAAAGGGAGCAGAGCAGCCTTCCAGGGCTGGTGGGATGGGCTCTGTTCTTGCCAAGGATTGTCAACTCGGATGTAGGGGCCCTTGGCATCATCGTGTCGAAAAAGCGTCAGCCTGTCGTGACCGGACGACTTTGACCACTGATAGGCGACGACCAACCAGGCGTGGTTGTTGGAGATGACAATCGGTGGCAAATTGCTGTTGATGTGTCGACACATGATGTCGTACAGGCCCAAGTAATCAGCCTGCTCGCTGGCAGACCGGTCAAGGGGAAGCGGCAACTGAGCGGGAGACAGCCCAAGCTTGTTCATTCCTGCCAGCATTTGGTGCACCGTCAGGCCCTCTGAAGGGATTTGTCGATTTATGACCACACCACCAGTGGAGCATTCATGAATCTCTTCAGGAATACGCCTAGGGGTGGCTCCTCTGAGGTGGCTCAGTTGCAGCGCCATCCAAATCGCAGCATGAGCACATCGCAAGTACTGCCCATCTTGGCTGATGAAGGGCATCGCCTCGATGGCTAACGGGTGCCCCAGGAGGTCGACAGTCTCGGCTCCCGCGCATGCAGTTGAGGCCGAGAGGGGAGGAGGTGGCTTGATCATTGTCCTGCTAACCGGCATCGATGGAAGCGGCCGAAGGATTGTGTAACCGATGTATTCATCTTGACTGAACGAGTGGAACTCGGGATCAACTGGTCCAGTGAAGAAGTGGGCCCGGTGGCACACGGATGCATAGCGCCGAAACGTCGTTGAGTAGAACTCGGAGTGTTCGCTTCGCCAGTCGACGTCGATATAGCGCGGCTCTATGACTACGCTCCTCACCGAGTGTTCACGGGCAAGCTCGGCGATGCGTTCCAGGGGCTGGTTCCCTCTGCCTCTACTGTAGAACGCGATGAAATGATCCCAGAATGACAATTCTGTGGCGTCGTGCAGGACGGCCGGAGGCTCATCGGCTGGCGTCCAGCCGCCGAACAGGACCATCGGAGGGATAGTTCAGCTCACCCGAATGTTCGCGGTGCCTTTGATTACGAGGCGTTCAGCTTCGCGTAGATCCTGGAGTTGTCTGCGCAACTGCTCGTCGAGGCTGTGATCTCTCACGACTCCAAACGTTCGCTCTTGCTCCGATCTGTCCACGTTCCTGGTCTCAGCCTTGTTCATGCACACCCCTCCTTTGCTGTGACGTTGAGGCCGTTGCCCAAGCCTCCGGGGTCGCCACTCGGGCAATCCAACTCTAGGGGATCCGTCGATGTTTGGCACAGCTTCCCCTGGAATCGAGGGGCCACCGCCGTGGCTGGTGGGCCTGACGGGCCTCCTCAGGACGGCCTATGCAGTGGACCGGGGTGGTGGCCTCCTTGGCCGGGGGGCTGGGGCTGGGCAGTAGGGTGGCGGGGTGAGCGGGCGAAGTCGTTGGTGCGTGGCGGGTTGGTGATGGCGGGGGAGGTTTATCTGGGGACGGTGGCGATTGAGCCGAATCGCTGGGGGTTGGTGGAAGCCGGTGGGGAGCCCTTGACGCGGGTGTCGGAGTGGTTGGCGGACATCGAGGCGGCGGGGTTCGACGGGTTGGAGCTGTGGGAGCGTCACGCCCGGTCGGTATCCGATGAGGAGCGGGACGCCGTGGTGGCATCGGCCGTGCCCATCAGAATCCTCAGCTCCTACACCAGTTGGGACGATCCTGATGACGCGATCCGAGCGGAAGCCGCGGCGTGGGTCGAGCGGGTGGGGGCGGACGGCGTCAAGTTCAACGTTGGCAGCGACCCGGAAGCCGTCGGCGACTACACCGAGCGGTTGCGAACATTCGAGGCGGCAGTGCCCGAGGGGGCCCGGCTGCTGTGCGAATGCCATTTCGGAACGGTGGCCGAAGACCCGGTGGTGGCTCGGGACATGTTCGACGCCGTGGCGAACCCCGAACGGCTGAGCGCCATCGTCCACCTGCACCCCATGGCCCGCGACGAATGGTCGGCCCCTCTCGCCGTGCTCGGCGAGCGGGTGGGCCACGTGCACGTGCAACTGGCCGAGGTTCCCGCCTCCACCAGCGTTGCGGAATTGGCCGAGACGTTGCGGCCCGACGTGGAGGCTATCCGGGCCGCGTCCCCCTCGGTCACGTGGACCATCGAGTTCTCCCACGGCATGTGGGGCTTCGGCGTCGACCACGGTGAGAACGACCATCCGGCCTACATCCTCCAAACCGCTGGCCGAGATCTCGAGGCCTTGCGGGCCGTGCTCTGACCCTTTTCGTGGATCAGCCGATGAGGGCCTGAACCTCGGCCACCCGCTGTTGGACATCGGCCACGGTGGGCGCTTCCAGATTCAGCCGCAGCAGGGGCTCGGTGTTGGAGGGGCGCAGGTTGAACCACCAGTCGTCCAGCTCGACGGTGAGCCCGTCCAGGCGATCCTGACGGGCGTACGAATAGGCACGGGCCACCCGTTCGATGACTGCCGCCGGGTCGGCGACGGCCCGATTGAGTTCCCCGGACGCGGCGTAACGATCCACACCGGCCACCAGGTCGGACAGTCCGGCGGGATGGCGACTGAGGGCCTCCAGCACCACCAGGGCGGCAATCAGCCCGCTGTCGGCCCGGTAGTTGTCCCGGAAGTAGTAGTGGCCGGAGTGCTCGCCACCGAACACCGCTCCGGTCTCGGCCATGGCCTGCTTGATGTAGGAGTGGCCCACCCGGGTGCGCACCGCCGTCCCCCCGCCCTCGGCGATTACCTCGGGCACCGACTTGGAACAGATCAGGTTGTGGAGCACCACCGCACCGGGGTGCTGGTCCAGCAGCGACCGGGCGATGATGGCCGTGGTCAGCGACCCGGAGATCGGCCGGGAGTTCTCGTCCACCAGGAACACCCGGTCGGCGTCACCGTCGAAGGCCAGTCCCACGTCGGCCCCGACGGCCTGCACCCGCTCTTGCAGGTCCCGCTGGTTTTCGGGCTGGAGGGGGTCGGCGGGGTGGTTGGGGAACGTGCCGTCGAGTTCGGGATACAGGTGGTCGAGCACGGGGGCCAGCCCGTCGAACACGGCGGGCAGGACCAGGCCCCCCATGCCGTTGGCCGTGTCGGCCACCACCAACAGCGGGGCCAGCCCGTCGCAGTCCACGAACGAGCGCACGTGTTCCACATAGCCGGGGAGCAGATCCCGAATCGTCCGGGTGCCCCTCGTCGCCGCGGGGTCGGCCCCGGCGACGGCCATGGCCTTGATGGCCTCCAGGCCCGTGTCGGCGCTGATGGGAGCGGCCCCGGCGCCGCACATCTTGATGCCGTTGTAACCCGCCGGATTGTGCGAGGCGGTGAACACCGCGCCGGGCAGGCCCAGGCTGCCCGAGCCGTAGTAGAGCATGTCGGTGGCGCACAGCCCCACGTCCACCACGTCGACCCCGTGGTCGAGCGCACCTTGGCCGAAGGCGGCCGCGAACTCCTCTCCCTCCGGCCTCATGTCCCGACCCACCAGCACCGCGCTGGCCTCCGAAGCGGCCACGAACCGGGCGAAGGCCCCACCGATGGCCTTGGCCCCGTCGGCGTCGAGCTGGTCGCCCACCGTGCCCCGCACGTCGTAGGCCTTGAAGATGGCGTCGTAGTCGGTGGTCACGGCGGCTGCGCTAGTGGTTCCGCACCACGGAGGGGCTCGTGGTGGGTTGCATGACTAGGACTGCTTGAGGTTCTGCTTCATCTCGTCGAGTTGCATCAAGATGGGGTAGCCGCTGACGCTGATGGCGTTGCCGTGGCCCACGCTGTGGACGTCGAACACCGACTGCAGGGCGGTGTAGTAACCCTGGACGTCGAGGGTCTGGTTGACGGCCCGCTTGGCCTGGGCCAGCCCGAAGGGGTTGTTCCGGGCGATCTGCACGGCCAGCTCGTGGGTGCGGTCCCAGAGCCGGTCACGAGCCACGGCCTCTCGGGCCAGTCCGATCTGTACGGCCTCCTCGGCCCCCAGCGTGCGCTGGGTGAACAGCAGGTCCTTGGCCCGGCGGGCGCCCAGCTCCCAGGTGTGACCGTGGTACTCCACCCCGCCGATGGCCATCAGCACCACCGGGTCGGAGAACTCCACGTCGTCGGCCACCACCAGCAGGTCCAACGGCCAAATGAGGTTGAGGGCCCCGGCAATGGCCTTGCCCTGGATGGCTCCGATGGTGGGCTTGGGGATGTTGCGCCAGTGCCAGGAGTAGCCCAGGTACTTGCGGGCCTCCCACCGGTAGATCTTGTTCAGGTGCCAGGCGCCGTCGGGCTCCGCCAGCGAGACGGCGTCGGGGTCGGGGGCCGAGCCGCCCAGGTCGTGGCCGGCCGAGAAGTGCTTGCCCTGGCCCCGCAGGACGATGACCGTCACCTCGTCGTCGTACTCGGCCGCTGAGAAGCAGTAGTGCAGTTCGTCGAGCATTCGCTCGTTTTGGGCGTTGGCCTTCTCCGGGCGGGCCAGGGTGATGGTGGCCACCGCGTCGGCGGTCTCGTACTCGACGTATTTCAGCTCATCCATGGGGATCCTTCCTTCTGCGACTCACCACGACAGAGATGGAAGTGGTTGCTTGCCGCCGAGGTGGTGGGTAGCGTGGAACCAGCAGTCGGAACCGGCACCGCCCCCGAGCATAAAGGGTTCCCCTCAGAATCCAAGAGACGACGAAGGGAACCCCATGGCAGTGAGCGAGATGGAGCGCACGGAGTTGGCCAACCGGCTTGTGGAGGCCATCGGCAAGGAGTCCACCGAGACGCTCATGAAGTGCATCATCCCGGAAGGGCGAAGCCAACTGGCCACCAAGGAAGACGTACGCGTCCTCGGAGTCGAGTTGCGGGCGGAGATGGCCGAGTTGCGGGGCGAGTTCGCCGAGTTGCGGGGGCACACGGATTCTGCCCTGGCCCGACAGACCCGGCTCATTATGACCACCATGGTGGGTTTCATGCTCACCATCTGGGTCACGCTGCTGGTGCCCGCCATCCTCTGATGTCGGGGAGGTCGGTCACGCTTTGAGCAAGGCGGCCGCTTCCAGCACCTCGAGGGTCTGTTCGGCGATGGGGTCCCAGTCAAAGACAGGGCGCCGATCGGCCGTGGCCTGACGGGACCGTTCCAGGGCCTCGGGAGTAAGGGCGTCGAGGCACCGGGTGAGGTCCTCGGCACTCTCGCCGTAGCGAATGTCGGCCCCCGCAAAAGTCTCGTCGAAGAACTCCCAGTTGCTGGTAATGGCCGGCACGGCGGCCCCCAGGCAGTCGAACGCCGTACCGGTCGTGAGCATGCCCGAGGGGGCGAACGGCAGGACGACGGCGTCGTAAGCCATCATGCGCCGGAGGTACCGATGGGTATCGACATGGCCGTGCTCGGCGATGATCCGGGGATCATCGGGCACGGCCACCGACAGGTCCACCCGGATGACGAGTTGGACGTCATCACGGCGGCAGGCGGCCACCGCGTCCACCACGCCTTGGAGATCCTTTTCCTGGCGGGGGCTGCCGATCACGGCCAGTCGGAGCCCGCACGAGGGCCAGCCCTCGGCCGCTTCCACGTCCTCCCGGGTGGTGGAGGCCACCGCTTCGTAGTCGCGCCCCCAATGCCCGTGGGGGATGACGTGGTGCCGGGTGTCGGCGCCGTAGTCGTAGGTGCTCAGGGCCACGGCCTGCCCGGATCGGCTGTGGTGGACGACGGCATCGGCGGCCTCGGCCCACTGCTGATAGCAGGCTGCCGCCTCGCCGGACTTGAAGAAGTGGGGCAGCAGGTTGTGCTGGGTCCACACGATGGCCGTGCCCGAAGCCCGGATCTGTTCCAGCACCTCGGCGGTACGCTTCGGGTCGACGCCGCTCCACCACTCGGGCCAGGCCATGTGCAGCACGTCCACGTCCTGCAGCCTCCGCACCAGGCTGTCGTCGGGGAAGCCCATGGCGGTGGCCACCACCCGGTCGGCCAGGGGCTCGTACAGGGAACGGTCGTAGGGATGGCCGTGGATGGTGCTGGCCACCCGCAACCGGGGGGTGACCGTCCAGGTGAAGTTCACCGCGGCGGCCGGTTCGAGTTCGACGTGGTGTACCCGGGGCAACTCACCCCAGAAACTGCGCCACTCGCTGATGCCGTCGGTGTCGACGGTCACCACCGGGCCGGCGTCGCAGTTGACGTCGAGCGGTCGGGTGGCGGTCTCGGCCACGGTGAGGGTGAGCGGCCCAGGCAGGTGGCCGGGATCGTCGAAGCGGAGGTGCTCGGTCACCTCCAGCGAACGGCCCACCACCCGGTAGGTGGCGGTTCTGCTCCCGGCGACCGAGGGCTCGCCACTGCCCACCGGGGCCCACCCGTGGTGGGCGATGGTGACCTCCCCTGGGCTGTGCTCCACCGAAGCCGGCAGACCGGCGGGAACCAGTGGCTTCTCGCCGGCTCCCGCCAAGTTGCCCGCGCCCCGTGGGTTGATCACCGGCAGCATCACCGGGTGTCCCGAGGTGGGTTGCTCGAACAGGCCTGGCCCCCGGGGCGACGGGGCGTAGTCGGAAGAGAAGCCGAACACGGTGGGTAGGGCGAAGGCGAGCGACGGGGAACGGTACGCCCACAGGGTGGCCGGCTGAGTCGACTCGAAACGGATGAACCGGTCGGCGGGCCCGTAGGCCCCGGTGGGCGGACCGCCGGTGGTGTCCGGTCGCCGGCGCAGCTCCAAGGCCGACAGCAGGAGCTTGCCGTAGATGTCCAGGGTCAACTGCAGGCGACGGGCCGGCCCCCGGTAGAACATCGGGGCCCGACGCTGGTGGGCGGCGATCACCCCGTTGGGGAACCACCCCAGCAGATCATTGAGGGTGCTGTCGGCTCGGGTCAGCCAGCGGTCCTGGGCGGTGTCGAGATCGCGTCCCACCACCACAGCGGCCAACTCGACGGTCATGGCCATGCCCAGCGAGCCGATGGATCGACCCCAGGTGACGGCCCCTCCGGGGTGGGCCGCCCCGTCGAGGTCGTCCAGCACCCGAGTCAGCCCGTCGGCCCACGCCGGGCCGATGTCATCCACCAGCGGCTCGGCGAACAGGTACATGTCCGGGGTGTAGATGTCGTAGTGGACGAAGGTGCCCATGCCGTCGTTCAGCCAGCCGGTGGGGCTGGAGAACAGTTCGGTCACCTGGCCCAGCAACCCGGCCAATTCGGGAGCCTCCCGGTCGTCCCGTAGGCGGGCCAGGGCCCGCAGGCACCGAGCGGCCACCACCGCGAAATTGGGGGGAATGGCATCGGGCTCGGCGAGGCGGTCGATGATGCCCGGCGAGTGGACGGCCTGGAGCACGGTGTCGCGCAATTCCGGCGGCACCGCGGCCAGGCCGCCGATGCGCAGGACCGTCTCGCCCACCCGATAGCTGGCAAACGCCTCCACGGTCGCCGGGTCAAGGGTGTCGATCAGCGACGGGATGCGGGCGCGAAGATCGCAGTCGGCCACGTGGTCGACGCCGCAGTCGATGAGCAGGCCCAGCACGTACAGCAGGTCGGCGGTGGTGTCGTCGAGCACTGGGTGACCGGCGTGGAAGCGGGGAAGTTCCAGTTCGGGGGCGGTTGTCTGCTCGAACTCGGCCAGCTTGTCCACCACCGCGGCCACCAAGCGGTCGGCCAGGGCACCGGCGGTGACCGGTCCCTTCAGCGGGGGCGCGGGCATGGCAAAGTCGAGGCTCATGGCACCGCCGGGGCCGCCGTCGGACAGCCGTTCACCGCCCTGTGGTCGACGGGAGCGCTCATGCCATGGTGGCCAGCCGGTCGCGGGTGACCTCGTTGAGGGCCGCCTCGCCCGCCGACCACCGGCGGATCTCCTCCACCACGCAGTCGATCATGCGATCCAACTCGGTTCCCTGGCTCCCGGCGAGGTGGGGGCTGATCCACACGTTGGGCAGTTCGAGCAGCGGGCTGTCTGCGGGCAACGGCTCGGGTTCGGTCACGTCCAGCACAGCATGGAGCCGACCCGAGGTCACGTGGGGGAGCAGGGCCTCGTGGTCGATCAAGGATCCTCGGGCGGTGTTGATCACCGTGGCCCCGTCCGCCATGGCGGCCAGCTCGGCCGCACCGATCATGTGGACCGTTTCGGGTAGGGCCGGCGCATGCACGGACACGACGTGGGCGGTGGCGCACAGCACCTCCAGGTCGACCTTTGTGGCACCCAGTGCGGCCGCCTCCTCGGCGCTCACGTAGGGGTCGTACAGCGTGACGCTCAGGTGGGGGAAGGGCCGAAGCAACTCCATCACCCGCCGTCCCACGAGCGAGGCCCCCACGATGCCCACGGTGCGGCCGTAGTTGCCCCATCGGCGGTCGTTCATCGCCCCCAGTTCCGCGAAGTCCACCGGGCCTCGTCGCCACAGGACGCCCTTGTTGGCGAAAAAGATGGTGGCCAGGGTGAACTCGGCCACCGGTTCGGCGTTGGCGTTGGCCCCGCTGGTCACCCGGATGCCGCGGCCCCACACGGCGTCGGTCACGGTGGCCTTGACCGAGCCGGCCGCATAGGCGAACAGGCCCAGCCGGGGGGCTCGGTCGAGCACGGAGGCCTCCAGCGGTGGACACCCCCAATGCCCGACGATCACCTCGGCTTCGGACAACACCGCCTCGGCCTCCTTGTCCCACGCGCCGATGGGCTCGGCGTTCAGCAGCGAACCCAGCTCCGCCAGTCGGTCGCGTTCGGTCGGGCCGAACACCTCCAGTTCCGGCCAGTGGGCGATGGCGATGGCGGGCGCCTTCCTGCTCACCCCATGAAGTCTGGCAAGGCCACCGGCGGTGGGCCATTCCCGGTTGGCCCCGCTGCATGAGCCGGGGAGCTTCGGGCTACGGTTTTGACGGCTTCGTCAGGGCGATCACACAAGGGAGCAAGCCATGGCAGATCTGGTGAATTACGAGGGCAAGCGCGTGGTGGTGGTGGGGGGCGCCACCGGTATGGGGGCGGCTGCCGCCCAGAAGGCCGCCGCGCTGGGGGCTCACACCATCGTGTTGGACATCGCCGATGTGGCCTACGGGTGCGACCAGTCCGTCCACGTGAATCTGAGCGATCAAGCCAGCGTGGACCAGGCCGTGGAGGCCATCGATGGTCCTGTGCACGCGGTGCTGGCCTGCGCCGGGGTGGCCGACGGCACCCCCAACCTCATGCTGATCAACTTCACGTCCCAGCGCCATCTCATTGAGGCGCTGATCAAGTCGGGCAAGCTGGGGCGGGGCGGCTCGGTGTCGTTCATCTCCTCGGCGGCTGGCATGGGCTGGATGTCCAATCTGGATGCGGTGAAGGACTTCCTGGCCACCCCCGACTGGGACACCGCCGCGGCCTGGATTGACGAGCACGAGGGTACCGACACCTACACGTTCAGCAAGCAGGCCATCAACGGCTACGTGGCCGCCCAGGCGTTTCCCTTCTTGCAGAAGGGGCTCCGCATCAACTCCATCATGCCCGGCCCGACCGACACTCCCTTGGCCCGGGCCAACGCCGATCTGTGGTTGGGATTCGGGGCCGCCTATCGGGAGGCTGCCGACGTGCCCACCATGGTTCCCGAGCAGATGGGCGACACCCTGCTGTTCTTGAGCAGCGACGCGGCCAGCGGCATCAACGGGATCTGCTTGCTGGTGGATCAGGGCCACACCAACGCCTCGTTGGTGGACGCCTGGGACGACCCCTTCGTGAAGGTCATGGCCGGGATGATGGAGTTTGACCCTTCGATGTTCGGCATGGACGAATGAGCCATCCCAGCCCGATGCCCGTCGCGACATCCCACTCGGAGCGATGACCGACCGCGACCCGGACCTGTTGGCCTTGACGCCGGTGGGTCCGCGGCGTTACCGGGTGTCCCAACCGGCAGAGTCGGCCGAGGGCCGAGATGTGGTGTTCAGCGGGCAGTTCATGGCCCAGATGATGATGGCGTCGGCGCAGGAGGCCGACCCGGCCAAGGCCATTCGCTCGGTGCATGCCATCTTCTCCCGCCCCGGCACCTACACCCTGCCCATCGAGGTGGACGTCGAGTCCATGCAGGCGGGGCGAACCTGGGCGAGCGACACGGTGACCGCCACCCAGGGGGGCAAGCTGCTCAGCCGGGCCATGATCCTGTTGAACACGATGGACGACGATCTCATGCGCCACGAGCCCACCATGCCCGAGGTTCCCGGCCCCGACGGGCTGGACGCCGGCTTCGCCTTCGTCTTCCCGAGCGCCGAGTGGCGTCCGGTTCCCGGCGAAGCCGACACGGGTGGGGCTCCGGTGGAACGGGCGTGGCACCGCTACGAGCCGGGGGCGGCAACCTCGGCCGCCAACCAGGGGATTGCGGGCTGGGCCACCTGCGGCAGCATCATCGGATTGGCCATGCGCCCCCACCCCGAGGTGGCTCGCATCGAGGACGCCCACCGCACCCTCAGCACCGGGGTGATCGCCCACACGATGCACTTCTTGGATGAAGTGGATGTGTCCCAGTGGCTGTTGATCGAATTGTGCGCCACCAAGGCGGCCAACGGTCGGGTGTACGGGCAGGGCCAGGTGTTCACCGCCGACGGTCGGTTGGTGGCAACCTTCCACCAGGATTCCATGGCCAAGGCGGCTCCTGGTCTTCTGGACCCTGCCCGATCCATGTGACCCGACCCTGAGAACCCCTTGATAGGCGGCCGACAGGCCGTCACTCCGTCGAGTCGTCCAGGATCATCAGCGTCTTGAGGTCGCTGTGGAAGTCGAGGGCGTAGTCGCCCCCCTCCCGCCCGATGCCCGATATGCCGCAGCCGCCGAAGGGGGCGGTGAGGTCACGGACCAGGAACGTGTTGACCCACACCAGCCCAGCTCGAACGGCCGCGCCCACCCGCTCGGCCCGCAGGCGCGACGACGTCCAGATCTGGGCCGACAGGCCGTAGGGCGTGCTGTTGGCCAGGGCGATGGCCTCGGCCTCATCGGCGAAGGACTGGAGTGTGAGCACCGGCCCGAAGATCTCCCGTTGGACCACCTCGCTCAGGTTGGACGCCGGCTCGATGAGGGTCGGCTCGTAGTGAAGGCTGCCCGTCACCGGCCGGCCCCCCCGGACGATGACGTCGCCCGCCGCCCGGGCCCGCTCAACGAATCCGTGAACCCGGTCACGGTGATCGGGATGAACCAGGGGGGCAATGTCGGTGGTGGGATCGCGGGGGTCGCCCAACACCAGGGCGTCGGCGTGTTGATGGAATCGCGTCAGGAACTCGTCACGAACCTCGGCGGCCACCAGCAGGCGGGTACCGGCCAAGCACACCTGTCCGGAGTCGTCGTACTGCCACGCGGCCCGGTGAGCGGCCGCGTCCAGATCGGCGTCGGCGAAGACCAGGAAGGCCCCCTTGCCCCCCAACTCGGCGGTGAACGGCACGATGTTGGTGGCCGCCGCCTGGCCGATGGTGCGGGCGGTGTCCGGTGACCCGGTGAACGAGATGCGCCGCACCCGGGGGTCGGCCACCAGGGCGGCGCCCACCTCGCTGCCCACGCCCTGCACCACGTTGTAGGCCCCGGGGGGAAAGCCGGCCTCCACGGTGAGCTCGGCCAGCAACCCGGCGGTGAGCGGTGACCACTCCGCCGGCTTGTGGATGACGCTGTTGCCCGCGGCCAGCGCCGGAGCCAGCTTCCAGGTGCTGAGCATGAAGGGCGCGTTCCAGGGGGTGATCACCACGGCCGGCCCCGCCGGTTGACGCTGCACTTGGTTCCACATGTTCTTGGCGTCCCAGGTGCGGTTCCGGTGGCCGACCATCAGGTCGGCGTAGGTCCGGAAGTTGAGAGCCCCCCGGGCCACCAGCCGTTGCTTCATGGACTCGAAGAGGAACCCCATGTCCCGGGTCTCCACCCGGGCGATCTCGTCGGTGTGGGCCTCGATGAGGTCGGCCAATCGGTGCAGCACGCCGGCCCGGTCCCCGATGCTCATGGCGCTCCACGCGGCGAAACTTTCGACCGCCGCCCCCACCGCTGCGGCCGCCGTGTCGGCGTCTCCCCGGGCGACCTCGGCCAGCAACTCCCAGCCGATCGGCGAGCGGGTCTCGAACCGTCGGGGCGACGACACCCACCGGCCACCGATGAAGTGGTCGGTGGGCACCGAGACGCCTTCGACCACCTGACGGGTCATGGCCTCAGCCTTCCTCAGTCTTCTTCCAGAGTGGACTCGTAGTGCTGGGCGCCGGGTCCCTTCGGTGCCCGGATGCCCCGAAACTCCCAGTCCCCGCCCAACGCGGTGGACCGCACCTCCTCGGAGCCCGACGGTTGGGCACCCACGTCGGTGCGGATGGCGGTGGGCCCGGCCACGATGGTGTTGGTCAGCTCGCCCAGGCCCTCAACCGCCACCGTCACCACGTCGCCCGGTTGGACCGGGCGGGAATTGGCCGGGGTGCCCGACAACAAGATGTCGCCGGGTACCAGGGTGATGGTCCGGGCGATGTCGGCCACGATGTAATGCATGTCCCATTCCATCTCCTCGGTGGAGGCGTCCTGTCGCACCTCACCGTTGACGATGGTCCGGATGCGCTTGTGGCGGAAGTCCCAGTCGGTCACCAGTCCGGGGCCGACCGGGCACAACGTGTCGCTGCCCTTCACCCGCAACATGGAACCGGCGTCGGTGTCGCGAAAGTCGTGCAGGCCGTAGTCGTTGGCCACCGAATATCCGGCGATGAAGGCCCCTGCTTCGGCGGGAGACACGTTTCGACAGGTCCTGCCGATGACGATGGCGATTTCCCCTTCGTAGTTCAGCCACTGACAGCCCGCCGGGCGAACCACGTCGCTGCGGTGGCCGCACAGGGCGGTGATCGGCTTGTGGAAGTAGGTGGGGGCCGGGGGCAGCTTGGTCATGAACTCTTCCACCCGGCTTCGGTAGTTCAAATGGATGCAGATGATCTTGGTGGGGTTGACCGGGGCCAGATGCGCCGCCTCGTCGATGGTCACTCGTCGCCCGTCGTCGGCCACCAACTCATTGCCGTCGCGCCGCACCCGGCACGGGTAGCCGTTGAGCAGGATTCGTCGGTATTCGACCATGGGCAAAATCTAGCCCGCCCGTGTTCGTTCGGTACCAAATGACCTAGGCTGGCCCGCACCGCCGAACCGGCCCACCCACCCCACTGATGACCATGCCCCCCGCCCCGACGCCTGATGAACGACTGCTCGACGCCGAGGTCGACATTCGGGAGCGGCTGGGCGAGTACCCCCTCGATTTCGCCTCGCTGCTGGCCATCTCCAATATCTATCGGGCGGCCACGGCGGTACGCCGACGGGCCGAACGGGGAGTGCTGGCCCAGGCCGACCTGTCGTGGGGTGGGTTCACCATCTTGTGGGTGCTGTGGGTGTGGGGCGAGATGGAGACGGCCCGGCTGGCGTCGGAGTGCGATCTGGCCAAGGGAACGTTGACCGGCATGGTGACCACCCTGGAGAAGCAGGATCTGGTGCAGCGCACCCGGCTGGCGTCGGATCGTCGGAGGGTGCGGGTGGGCTTGACCCCCGCCGGGCTCGACACCATCGAGCGGCTCTTTCCGGCGTTCAACGGGTTCGAGGGAGAGATGAGCGAGGGGCTGAGCGACGCCGAGAAGGGGGAACTGGCCCGGCTCCTGCGGGTGGTCACCACCAACGCCTCGGGCCGGTGAGGCCGATCGGTCAGCCGATGACGAAGGGGTCCCGGGTGGCCCCCGAGAGTTCGACCCACACCGTCTTGGTCTGGAGGAATCCGTCGAGCGCCTCGAGACCGTTGTCCTTCCCGTAGCCCGACTGCTTGAAGCCCCCGAACGGTGCCATCCAACTCACGTTGCGGTAGGTGTTGATCCACACCGTGCCCACCTGGAGCGCCTTGGCCATGCGGTGGGCTCGGCGGATGTCGCTGGTCCAGATGCCGGCGGCCAGCCCGTAGTCGCTGTCGTTGGCCAGCTTGACCGCCTCGTCCTCGCTTTCGAAGGCCATCACGGCCAGCACCGGGCCGAACACCTCCTCGCGCACGATGGTGGTCTGGTTGGTCACCCCGGTGATCACCGTGGGCCGCACGAACCGCCCGCCGAGCCGCTCGTCGACCACGCCGCCGGCGGCCACCACCGCCCCTTCGGCGCGGGCCTGGTCGACCATGGCCAGGATGCGGTCGCGCTGGGCGTCCGACGCCGCCGGACCCATTTCGGTGGCCGGGTCGGAGGGATCGCCCAGCACCAAGTGGCCCGCTCGCTCCACCACCCGGGCGGTGATCTCCTCGACCACGTCTCGATGGACGTACGCCCGGGACCCGGCCACGCACGTCTGACCGCTGGCCGCGAAGATGCCCGCCAACAGCCCGTTGACCGCGGCCTCGGGGTCGGCGTCGGGAAAGATGATCTGGGGTGACTTGCCCCCCAGCTCCATCACCGTGGGGGTGAGGTTGTCGGCCGCCGCTCGAGCCACGTGCTTGGCGGTGACCCCTCCGCCGGTGAAGGTGATCTTGTCGATGCCGGGGTGGGTGCTGATGGCGGCCCCCACCTCTGCGCCGCCGGTGACCACGTTGACCACCCCCGGAGGGAATCCGGCCTCGGCGGTCAGCTCGGCCAACAACAGCGCGGTCACCGGGGTGATGTCCGAGGGCTTGACCACTGCGGTGCAGCCTGCGGCCAGCAGGGGGGCCAGCTTCCAGGTCAACAGGGCCAGCGGCGAGTTCCACGGGATGATGGCCCCCACCACCCCCACCGGCTCCCGTTCGGTGTACACCAGGAAGTTGGGTGACGGGCTGGGAAGCTGCTCGCCCCCGATCTTGTCGGCCATGCCGGCAAAGAAGTCGTAGTAGCTCTGCAAGCCCCTGGCCTGTGCCGAGGTCTCGCGGATGATCTTGCCGTTGTCGGTGGTTTCCACTCCGGCCAGCCGCTCGGCCTCCCGGGAGAGCAACTCCCCCAGCCTGCGCATCAGCCGAGCGCGCTCGGCCCCGCCCATGGTGGCCCACGGGCCGTCGGCAAAAGCTCGCCGGGCGGCCCGGACGGCATCGTCCACCGCGGCGGGGTCGTCGGCCACCTCGGCCCAGGGCTTGCCGGTGTAGGGGTTGGCGGTGGCCATGCGTCGGCCGCCGGGTGGGGGCGCGAAACCCCCGTCAATCCAGTTGTCGTAGGTCTCCATCAGAGCCTCCCGTTGGTCGTGTGGGCGTCGGTCTTCTTCGGGGTCACTTGACCACCTCGTCTTCGATGATGGTGATGGCCCGACCGGGACAGCGGTCCACCACCACCTCGGCCCGGTGGCGGGGGAGCAGGCCGTTGCCGATCACCGAGGAAACCACCGTCTCGTCGTCCAGGGCGAAGGCCTCGGGCTCGAGCATCTCGCATTGCCCGCCGCCGATGCATCGATCCTGGTCCACCGCCATCCGCACCGTCTCATCGCCGAGCTTCGCGGCTTGGCCGGCCATCAGCGGGGGGGTGCCGGTTGCATGCCCACCGAGAGCACCCCGTGGACGAAGTTGGATCGGGCCCGCACCGGTTCCGAGGTCTGTTGCAGGTACAGCGACCGTTTGGCCATCTCCTCCAGCAATACGGACACCTCCAGCCGGGCCAGGAAGGCGCCCAGGCACAGGTGGGGGCCGCCGCCGCCGAAGGCCAGGTGGTCGGGGTTGGCCCGGCCCACGTCGAAGCGGAACGGCTCGTCGAACACGGCGTCGTCCCGGTTGGCCGAGGCGTACCACATGACCACTTTGTCGCCCGCGGCGATCGGGGTTCCGGCCAGCTCGGTGTCGGTGGCGGCCGTGCGCCGCATGTGCAGGATCGGGGTGGCCCACCGCAGGATTTCCTCGGTGGCGGGCTCGACCAGCGAGGGGTTGTCCTGCACCCGCTGCCACTCGTCGGGATGGGCGGCCAGGGCCATCGCGCCGTGGCTGATGGCCGTGCGGGTGGTCTCGTTGCCTGCGAACACCAGCAGGTGGAACATGTTGCGGTATTCGCTCAGGGAGAGCCGCTCGCCCCCGAACTCGGCCTGCACCAGGTGGGTGACCAGATCGTCGTGAGGGTCCTCGCGCCGGAGTCGCTTCATCTGCTCGCCGTACTCGAACAGGGCGTGGCTGGCCGGGCTGTTGAACGGCAGAAGGCGCAGTTCGGTGGTGTTGCCGAAGGCGTCGGGGGGAATGGACTGGGTGTCCCCGGTACCCTCCACCAGGTAGTTGGACAGCTCCACCAGGTAATCGGCGTCCTCCACCGGCACACCGAGCATGGTCAAGATCACCCGGATGGGCAGGGGAGCGGCCACCATGTCCACCCAGTCGCCCCCGCCCTCGGCCACGAACCGATCCAGCAATTCGCCGGTGATGTCCCGCACGGTGTCGGTCCATCGGCGGATGTTCTTGGGAGTGAACGCCCCGGCCACCAGCCTTCGCAGCCGGGTGTGGTCGGGCGCGTCGGTGTCGATCAGGGATCGTCGGGCCTCCAGGGCGTCGGCCTCCAAGTCCCACAGGTTGGTGTGGCCGATGGCCGATGAGTACACCTCCGGGTTCCGGGACACGGCCCGGACGTCGGCGTAGCGGGTGACGGCCCAGAACCCCCCGTCCTCGTAGGGGTGCCACCTCAGACCGTCGGCGGCCCGCAGGTCGGCAAAGCGGTCATGGGGAATCCCCTGGAGGTAGAGGCCGGGCTCGGTGACGTTCAGATCAGCAGTGGTCGGCATAGCGGGCTCGTTCCCAGTCGTTGACCTCGTCGGGGTGGGGTGCGTTTTCGGCGGCCAGCGACAGCTCGTGGTCGGCCAACGTGAGGAACCCGGCGGAGAACATCTCCCCCAGCATCTCGGCCAGCGGACTGTTCCGGTAGGCAGCGATGGCCCCGGCCAGGTCGGTGGGCAAAGGCCGGGCGTCACCGGCGTCGGCGTACATGTCGCCTTCGCTCATGGGCGGAAGGGGCAGGGCGCGTTCGATGCCGTCGAGGCCCGCGGCCAAGATGGCGGCAATCATGAGGTAGGGGTTGGCGTCGGCCCCGGCCAGACGGTGCTCCACCCGGTTGGCCGGCGAACCGGCCTCGCAGAGGCAACGGCACATCATGCTGCGGTTGTCGAGGCCCCAATGCACGTGGGTGGGCACGAAGGTGTAGGGGCGGATGCGCTTGGGGCCGTTGATGGTGGGGGCGGCGAGCAGGGTCATGGCTTCGGCATGCTCGGTCAACCCGGCGACCCAATGCCCCATGAGCTGGTTGGGACCGCCCTCGGAGTCGGCGAAGGCGTTGTTTCCGTCCTCGGAGAGGCTGGTGTGAATGTGCATGCCCGACCCCGACGGCTCGGTCCACAGCTTGGGCATGAAGGTGGCTCGCATCCCGTGTCGCACAGCCACCTGTTTCACGATGCTCTTCAGCAACACGGTGTTGTCGGCACAGGTCATGGCATCGGCGTGGGCGACGTTGATCTCGATCTGGCCGGGGCCGTATTCGGGGTTGGACGACTCCACCTCCAGGCCGGCCGCACCGAGGGCGTGGCGCATCTCGGCCACGCAGTCCTCCACCCCCATGGCGTCGGTGAGCGAGGAGTACTGGATGTGGTCCTGAACGGGTTTCCAGTCCGGGGTGCAGAGGTAGAACTCCAGCTCGGTGGCCACCACCGGATCCAGACCGGCTTGGCGGCACCGCTGGATCTGGTCGGCCAGCACGTGCCGGGGGGCAGCGGGGTGGGGCCGGTCGTGGGGATCGAAGGCGTCGGAGAACACCAGGGCGTACCCGGGGCGGTGGGAGAAGATGCGGGCGGTGGAGGGGTCGGGTACCAGTCGGCAATCCAGGAAGCCCGATTCCATGTTGATGAAGGGGTGGTCGGGCAGGTCGTTTTGCATGTCGAAGGTGAAGATGGCGTCGGCGATGTTGAGGCCGTCGGTGGCCGTCGTGCGGAAGAAGCGGTCCACCGGCACCCGCTTGCCCCGCAGGTGGCCCTGGGTGTCGGGAGTGGCCACCTCCACGGTGTGGACCTCGGCCTTGCGGCAGGCGGCGTGGAAGTCGTCGAAGCTCGGGGTGTCAGCCATGATGGGTACTCCTTGGCGATGGCGGAATGGTTGCGGGGACTTGGGCGGAGGCGCCGGCGATTGTGCACCCGGCGCTACCGGGGACGTTTGGGGCTCGGCGGACCACGGCACCCATGTCAGTAGCTCTTGGGGAGGCCGAGGCACTTCTGGGCGACAAAGGCCAGCACCAGATTGTTGTTGACCGGGGCCACTTGGTACAGCCGGGTCTCCCGGAACTTGCGCTCGATGTCGTACTCCACGGCAAAGCCGAACCCGCCGTGGGTGTCCATCGCCGCGTTGGCGGCTTCCCAGGACGCTTCCGAGGCCAACAGCTTGGCCATGTTGGCCTCGGGTCCGCACGGTTCCCCGTTGTCGAACAAGTTGGCCGCCTTCCACCGCATCAGATCGGCGGCCTCCAGGTTGGCGTAGGCCCGGGCCAACGGGAAGGCCACCCCCTGGTTCATGCCGATGGGTCGTCCGAACACCTCCCGTTGGCGGGCGTAGTTGCTGGCCCGCTCCAGGAAGAACCGACCGTCGCCGATGCACTCGGCGGCGATGAGGATCCGCTCGGCGTTCATGCCGTCGAGGATGTGGCGAAAGCCTTGGCCATCGGTGCCCACCAGGGCATCGGCGGGCACCACCACGTCGTCGAAGAACACCTCGGTGGTGTTGTGGTTCATCATCGTGGGAATGGGCTTGATGGTGAGCCCCGGCACCAGTTCGCCGTTGTCGTCGCGCAGCTCGATCAGAAACACCGACAGCCCATCGGTGCGCCGGTCGGTTTCGGTCACCGGAGCGGTGCGGGCCAACAGGATCATCAGGTCGGAATACAGGGCTCGTGAGGTCCAGATCTTCTGGCCGTTGATCCGCCAGGTGTTGCCGTCGCGCTCGGCCCGGGTGCGAATGGCGGTGGTCTCCGACCCGGCGGCGGGTTCGGTGACCCCGAAGGCCTGCAGCCGCTTGCGCCCGTCGGCCACCTGGGGCAGATACCGCTGCTTTTGCCGGTCCGAGCCGTGGCGCAACAGCGTGCCCATCACGTACATCTGCGCGTGGCAGGCACTGGGGTTACCCCCCGCGGCCGAGATCTCCTCCACGATGACCGATGCCCCGGCCAGGCTCAGCCCTCCGCCTCCGTACTCCTCGGGGATCAGCGCACCCAGCCACCCGTGGGCGGTCAGTTCGTCCACGAATTCCTCGGGGTACCCGCTGGGCTCCAGGCCCCGCCAGTACTCCGCGCCGAACTTGTCGCACAGTCGGCGGACCTCGGCGCGGATCACCTCGAAATCGTCCGGTCCGGTGCTCACTCACCCCTCCTTCCCAGGTCGGCCAGGTCGACGGAAACGCTCACCCAGGTCCCCGAACGGCGCGAAAGCCGCCGACCGTTCATGACGCCCAGAATCCCTGACGTTGCAGGTGGGCCACCGCGGCCATGCCCGATTCATGCAGGTGATGCTCCATGCGGCGCCGGGCCTGGTCGGCGTCGCGGCTGACAATGGCTTCCAGGATGGCCGCATGATGGCCCACTGCCTGGGCGTTCCAGCCGTCGGTGAACTCGTAGTAGTCGGCCGGCACGGAACGCTCCAACAGCCTCAGCAGCCAGCGCGTGCGACGGGGGGCGGACCGGTTGATGATGCGGTGGAAGGCCCAGTTCAGCGCCGAGAGGTCATCGTCGGTTCCGTCCACGAACCGGTCGTGGATGGCACGGAGTTGTTCGATTTCCTCCTCGTCCAACGTGGTGGCGGCCATGGCGGCTGCCCGTCCGGCCACCACCCCGAAGAGCTCGTAGTGGTCGACGATGTCCTCCGGGGTCAGATCGGCCACCACCGCGCCCCGCCGGGGAATCACCTCGAGCAGGCCCTCCTGGCCGAGGATGACCAGGGCCTCTCGGATCGGACTCCGGCTGACCTGCAAGGCCTCCGCCACCGCCTCCTGATCGATCTTGGTGCCCGGCTTCCATGCACCGGCCAGGATTTGCCCGCGGATGTAGGACACCACCTCGTCGGCCAAGGCGCCCCGGCGGCGAGGAAGCGGGGTGGCGCCCGGCTCGGGGCCGGGAATTACGGCCAGGTCGGTCATGACGCCGACGATCCCAGGTAGGCGGCCTGCACGGCGGGGTGGGCCTGGATTTCCTCCGGGGTGCCTGTGGCGATCACCGAGCCCCGGTCGAGGCAGTAGATGCGGTCGCAGATGCCGATGATGAAGTCCAGGTCATGGTCGATCACCACCACCCCGGCGCCGACCAGGTTGGCCATGGTCTGCACTTGCTCGACCATGGCCAGCGACTCGGTGTCGCTCATCCCCGACGTGGGTTCGTCCAGCAGGAGGAATGCCGGGCGGGCCGCCGCTGCCCGGGCCAGTTCGAGGCGCCGGGAGTTGCCGTAGTCCAGTTCGGAGGCCCGGCGTTCACGATGCTCCCACAGGCCGGCGGCGGCAATGAGGGTGTCCACTTCCGGGATGGGCCCGCGGGAGGGTTGTCCTTGGGTGGCCAATCGGGTGACCTCCACGTTTTCCTCCACGGTCAGCGCCCCGAAGAGCCGCAGGTTCTGGAAGGTGCGGACCAATCCGGCTCGGGCGATCTCGTGCGACGGCGCTCCCGTCAGGTCCTTCCCGTTCAGCCGTACCTGACCGGTGGAGGCCGACACCAGGCCGGTGATCACGTTGATCAGCGTGGTCTTGCCCGCGCCGTTGGGGCCGATGATGCCCACCACCTCACCGCTGCGGGCCTCGAAGCCGGCGTCGGTCAGGGCCTGGAATCCTCCGAAGGCCACCCTGATGTGTTCGACCTCCAGCACCGACTCACTCGCTGTCGGCTCGGCGGATTGTGGGGCGGGAGGAGCGGCCTTGGTCCGCGAGCACCGCCGGAGGAGCCACCGGTCGAGTTCCCAGTCGTCCAGGAGGCCCTTGGGACGCCAGATCATGAATCCCAGCATCGACACCCCGAAGAAGATGGTCTGGAGATTCTCCCGGAAGACCCAGTCCAGCGGGGCCGAGTCCAGCCCCAGCCCGAACACCTCGAAGCCCTCCTGGCCCAGCCTTCGGGCGAGCTCCCGCCCCGCGGTCATGATGGCCACGCCGACCAGCGCCCCGGTCACGCTGTTGCGTCCGCCCACGATGAGCATGGCCAGCACCAGCAGGGTGTAGTTGAAGAAGAAGTCCTCGGGCAGGATCGAGCCGGTTTCGTACACCCGAAGACTGGCTCCCACCGACACCACGACCACCGAGAGCAACAGCGCGATCATCTGTTGCACCATGGGATTGATGCCCATGGCCCGAGCGGCCAGATTGTCCTCCCGCCCGGCGATGGCCAGTCGGCCGCGGCGGCTTTGGGAGAAGAGGCGAGCGAGCACCAGCGCCCCGAACAGGGCCAGGTAGATGGGGGCGCGGGTGTCCAGCTTGCCGCCGACCCCGAAGAACAGGCCGGCTCGCTCGCCTCCGGTCATCTCGGGCCAGTTGCGGGCCACCTCGTGGGTGACGAACAGCAGCGCCAGGGTGATGACGGTGGCCGCCACCGCTCCCGACTCCGCCCCGGAGCGGGCCAAGCCGATGCCGACGATGAACGCCACCACCCCCGTGACGCCGATGGCCACCCCCAGCGCCGCCCAGGTGCTCACGTCCACGTCGGTGAGCCCGAGCGGGGCGTCGGGGATGCGTTTGAATTTCTCGGCGGGCGAGATGGCGAACACGGCGAAGGTGTAGCCCGCGATGGCCCCGAAGCCGATGTGTCCGAACGAGAGCACGCCGGTGTTGCCCACGTAGATCTGGATGCCGATCACGATGATGGCGTCGATCAGGGCTACGGTCACCAGCCGTTCGGCCGCGCCGCTGAACCCGCTCTGGTAGAGCAATCCCACCGCCACGAACACCCCGAAGAGGAGCCCTGCACCCAGCACCGGGCCCCCGATATCCCGACCGGGCTTGGGGAATACCCCAGTCCGGAACGGCCGGCCCGGCCCGTTGGTGGTCGATGGTGGCGCCGTCATCACACCCGCTCGGCGTGGGCCACGGAGATCAAGCCGCCGGGCCGGAAGATGAACAGCAGCGCGATCAGCACGAAGACCGCGCCCTCGGTGAGGCCGGCCACCGAATCGGGCAGCCGGGTGCGCAGCAGCACCTCGGCCAGGCCCAGCACCAGTCCCCCCAGCACCGCTCCCCGGAGGCTGCCCAGGCCACCGATGAGGGCGGCCAGCACCCCTTTGAGCATGGGGGTGATCCCCGCGCTCGGGGTGGTGCTGCCCCGCTGCATGAGCCAGAACACCCCGGCGATGCCGGCCAGCAAACCGGCCAACCCGAACGCTCCTCGGATCACCGAATCGGAGCGCACCCCCATGAGCCGGGCGGTGTCGAAGTCGGCCGCCGCGGCCCGCAGGGCCAGACCGAACATGGTTCGCTGGACAATCCACGTGGTCCCCAGCAGGGTCACCAGCGTCACCCCGATCACCACCGTGTCGTACACCTCGATGTGCAGCGACCCGATGCTGTAGGTGTTGGTCACCCAACCGGGTCGGGAGAACGTCTTCACCGACGCCGACACGTAGAGGATGAACGCCGCCGACACCACGAAGTGGACGCCGAACGAGGTCAGAAGCAAGGTGAAGTCGGAGCTGCCCCTCACCCGGCTGAACGCCACCCGCTCGATGACCAGTGAGGTGACGATGGCGGTCACCACGATGAGCGGGGCCACCAGGTACCAGGACCAGCCGTGGTTGAGCGTCCAATAGGCCACGAAGCCCGACACGGTGATCATCTCTCCGTGAGCGAAATTGAGCAGGTGCATGACCCCGAACACCAGCGCCACTCCCAGAGCCAACAGCGCGTAGATGCTGCCCCGGCCCAGGCCGTCGATGATGTTCTGCAGGACTTCGATCACCGGTCGCCTCCGACGAAGGTGTCGAACAGGTCGGTGCGCTGCCGCAGTTCGGCGCCGGTGCCGGTGGCGACCACCTCGCCGCTTCGCAGCACGTAGGCCCGATCGGCCACCTCCAACATGCGGGTGGCGTTTTGCTCCACCACCAGCAGGGTCCAGCCCCGCCGCCGCAGTGTTTGGATCAACTCGAACACCACATCCACCAGAACCGGGGCCAGGCCGAGTGACGGTTCATCCATCATCAACAGCCGGGGTCGCGACATCAGGGCCCGGGCGATGGCCAATTGTTGCGACTCGCCCCCCGAGAGGTAGCCGGCCGAGACGGCCCGCTTGTTCCGGAGAACGGGGAACTGCTCGAACATCTCACCCAGAAGAGCGGTGCGTTGCGGGGCGGGCACGGTGACGGCGCCGATCCTGAGGTTCTCCTCGACGGTGAGGTCGGCGAAGATCCGTCGGTGCTCGGGCACCAGGGCCAGGCCCGAGCGCAGCAGCTTCTCGGGAGTGCTCCCGGTGATGTCCTCGCCGTCGAAGGTCACCGAGCCCGCCGCCGGAGCGAGCAGCCCGGCGATGGTTCCCAGCAGGGTGGTCTTGCCCGCCCCGTTGGGTCCGATGAGGCCGACGACTTCCCCGGACCCAACCTGCAGGTTGGCGTCGCGCAGCGCGGTGATGGCCCCGTAGCGGGTGGTCAGCCCCGAGACCTCGAGCACGGGATCAACCGCCCCGGCCCGTCACCTGGTCGGGGGGCGAGCCCACTCCCGAGACTTCGTCCACCGGGGCTAGCCGCCGATGGTGGCGACCAGGGTGTCCTCGCCGTCGACGATGCGGTTGATGGGCACCGCCTTGGGTGGGATCCCGTTGGTGCCGGCGTAGCTGATCACGCCGGAAAGGCCCTCGAAGCCCTCCAGTTCGGCCACAGCCGCCCCGATCTGGGCCGGGTCGGCACAGCCACAATCCAAGATCCCCTGGATGCCCAAGAACAGGGAGTCCACGTAGAGGGCCATGAATCCCCGGCTCTCCAGCGCTTCGCCGTTCACCGCTTCGTACTCGGCCAGCAGGGTGTCGATGGGATCACCGGGGGTGATGCTGGTGTGGGGGGTATGGGCGATGCCCTCGTTGTTGTCCTCGAACTGGATGCCGGTGGCGTCCAGGGCATCGGTGCCGATGTAGGTGAGCCCGTCGAGGCCCTGGCCCTCGAGCTGGCCCCGCAGGGCGGTCACCTGGTAGGCGAGGGCGGCCGAGAAGACGGCCTCGTTGTTCTCCAGGTCGCCCGCAATTTCGTTGACCTGGGCCGAGAAGTCGGTGGTCTCGAACCACACGTACGTCTGCTCGCCCACGATCTCGCCGCCGAGTTCGGCGAACTTGGCCTTGAAGGCGTCGGGGTTCACGCCGGTGTACGGGATGCCCTCGCCCTCGGTGAACACCACCGCCCGGGTGATGCCCTGGTCCCAGGCCCACTGGGCCGCCGCCTCCGACTGGCCGTAGTCGTCAAACGTGACCAGGAAGGAGTTGATCGAGGCGTCGGCCAGGGTCGGCTCGGTGGAGGCGGCCACGAACAGCGGAACTTGGCCCTCGGTGGTCTGCAGGATCGGCAGGGCGAAGTCGGCGAACGGGGGGCCGATGAGGAAATGGGCACCCCAGTCGAGCAGTTCCTGGGCGGCCAGCACGGCGTCCTCGCCGACCTCGGCCACCCGAACCTCCACCGGTGCGCCGTTGATGCCGCCGGCGCAGTTGATCTTGTCGGCCACGAACGGCACCAGCTTGGAGCCGGGGATGTCCACGAACCCCACCACGTCGCTGAAGTCCATGGCCATGCCCACCCGAATGGGATCGCCGGTGGGTGCGGCCTCGCAATTGTCCAAGTCGGCAGCCAAGTAGGCGTCGATGTCGACGCTGGTGACCATGGGGGCCGGCTCCGGTGCGGGGGCCTCGGTGGCCGCCGGTGCCTCGGTGGGCTCGGGAGCGGGTGCGTCGGTGGCCGCCGGTTCCGGAGCCACCTCGCCCCCGTCGTCGTCGTTGCCACACGCCGCCACGATCAACGCAAATGCGGCCAGCAGCACCACCACGGTCTTGAACGTGAGTCTCATCGAGTCCCCTCCTGCTTCAGGTTTCGCGAACCTTAGGGCAAAGATCGTTCGGGAACAAACGATCTTTGCATACAAAATCAAAAATACATACTGGCGCTCGTGCCGTCAACCGGCCCTCAGGAGGGTCGGAGTTCGGCCACCAGCTCACCCACCTCCACCACCGGGGAGCCGTCCAGCGTCACCGTGCAACCCCGCATCGGCAGGTCGAAATGGCCCCGGCAGAATCGCCCGGCCACCTCATTGGCGCCGGTGGAAAACAAGAAGTTGCCGGCGAAGGCCCGTAGCTCGGTGCCGTTGTGGTCGGCCTTGTCCCACAGGGCCATCGCCTCCCACCGCGCCGAGGTGTTCATACCCCACCCGACGTGGCTCACCGCGTAGGCTTCGGTCTCCTCGAAGGCGGCCAGGTAGGCACGGAACAACTCGGCGTCCACCCCGTCGCCCCCGATGTCGGTGATGTAGTCGTCGACCACGGTGAGCGCGACCTGATCGCGGACGTACTCCTTGAAAGTGAGGTTGGCGTCACCGGGTGCCAGCACCACGGTGCCGTTCACCGAGGCTGCGGCCGGGAAGGCCAGAACCAGCCCACCGGGCCAATGGGCGACGGTCCCCGGTTCGGTACACCACCCGTGCGATCCGGCCCGGACCGCGCCGGTGAGGTCCACCGTCAGATCGGTGCCGGCCGCCGAGGAGACATGCATGACCGCAGCCTGCTCCAACATGGCCACCCCGGTGGCCACCCGATCGGCCAGGGCCGGGTCGTGCGGCCACCGCTCGGTGTTCTCGGGGTGCTCGTTGGAGATCATCAGCACGCGAGCCCCGCCGGCCAGAATCCGGCCCAACTCCGGGGCGTGGAGCAGCCCCTCGACCGTGCAGTCCACGATGAAATCGGCGTTGGTCAGCGCACCCAGGGCCGCCCGGTTGGCGGCCAAGGCCACCGAGGCACCCGTGGAGCGGATGGGCACCGGACCGGGATTGGGGGGTGTGGTCACCACCACATCCACCGGCGACACCCCGCACTGGCCCAATGCGAGGCGAGCGGTGTGCACGATGGCTGGGCGGCTGCGGGTCTCCGACAGCACCACCACGGTCTCGGTGGCGGTCAGCCCACACGCCCGAAACTGTTCGGCGTACCGGCTCACCCAGGCGCTCTCGGTCATCCGGCCCTCTCGCTCCTCTTGCGGTACACCACTACGCCGGGGGTGTCTCGGCTTCGGGGAACAGGCCGGTGGTCCCCAAGCGGTCCAGACACACCTCAACGCTCCAGGGCAGCATGGTGGCCCCGCAGCGGGCGTCCCGGTAGTACTGCTCCAGGGGGGATGGCCGCAACAGCGAGCGGCCCCCGCACACCCGCAGGGCCAGCGAGGCCAACTGGGGCGCCCCTTCCATGGTGGTCACCATCGAACTCCAGGCCCGCCGCACCGCTGCCGGGGCGGGATCGGGCCCTGATTCGGCCAGTACCCGGTAGCACAGCGCCTGCGCCCGGTCGTAGAGCAGGTTCATCTCGGCCCATCCCTGTTGCTTGATGGGGTGGGAGCGCCGGGCGGTTGGTCCCCGGTCGCCGATGAGGTAGTCGGCCGTGGCGTCCATGATCGCCCGCATCAACCCCAGGTAGGTGAACGACAGGGTCATGTAGAAGTAAGGCCAGCGACGGGCGGCCTGGTCGAACATCCCCGGCGGGATCCACTCGTGTTCCTCGGGAACGAACACGTCGTTCAGCACCAGGTTGCGGGAATCGGTGGCCCGCATGCCCAAGGGGTCCCATTCGCCCTCGATGCTCACCCCGTCGGCGGTGGCGTCCACCCCCAGCAGGCGCACCCGAGGATCGCCCGCCACCTTGCCGACGACATTGTGGATGTGGGCCGCCCCGCTGAGCGAGGCGAAGATCTTGCGTCCGCTCACCCGGTACCCCCCGACCACCGGTACTGCGGTGGTGGCGTAGCCCTCGGTGGCCCCGGCGGCCGTACCCTCGGAGAACGGTTGGCTGTGGATGACGCCGTGCTCCACCACGCCCTGCCAGAGGGTCTTGCGCCGTTGGTGCACCAGGGCGCGCTCGGTCGGGTCGAGTTCCATGTCGTTGGCGATCTGGCCCACCAGCAAGGTGGTGGCCACGTGCATGTTGAAGGTCAGGCCGGTGGCCGCGCAGTGGCGTCCCAACTCCTCCGAAACCAGGGCGTAGCCCACGAAGTCGCCGCCCAGGCCACCGGCCGATTCGGGGATGCAGACGCCCAACAGCCCGGCCGCCGCCATGTCGTGCCAGTTTTGGTAGGGGAACGAGGCCTGGCGGTCGTGGTCCGACGAACGCGACGCCAGCGTCGGCCCGAGTGCTCGCATGCGCTCCACCAGCTCCGCGCGAGTCGGCGTCAGTACTCCGTCCCGGACCGCCGCATCGGCCAGCGTCATGCCAATCCTCCCCCCAACCAATCCCCAAGCATTGCCCCCACCAATCACCAGAGTGTGCTCCCCCGACTCTATTGCCTGTTCCGCGCCGCCTGCCCAACGAGCCCTGCCCGGAGGGCCGACGGTCGGTTGAATCGTTAGGTACCAAACGAATAGGCTGGGCGGGTGGCCGAGCTGAAGGGTTTTCTGTATCCCCGCACCCCCACGGGGGCGGCCGGCATCCTGCCCGGGCCACCATGGCATTACTCGGGCGACATGATGACCGTGGAATTTCGCACCGACCCGGCCAACGTGGCCGAACTTCTGCCTGATCCACTGGAGCCGGCGGCGGATGACCCCGGAGCGGTGGCGCTCATCTGGGCCGACTGGCAGAGCTGCAGTGACAGCTTCGAGGAGATTCTCGATCCCGCCCGGGCCCAGTACAAGGAGGTGTTCCTGGTGGTGCGCTGCTCCTTTCGGGGCCAGACCTACAGCCGGGCGGCCTACATCTGGGTGGACAAGGACTTCGCCATGGCCCGAGGCCACATCCAGGGCTATCCCAAGAAGATGAGCGAGATCTGGATGACCCGACCGGTCACGCACGGCAAGGCCGGGCCCCGACTTGAACCGGGAGGGCGATTCGGGGCCACCTTGAGCACCTGGGGACGACGGATCGCCGACGTCCGATTCACCATCACGGGCACTGCCGGCGCTCCCGGTTTCGTCAACAGCCACCCCATGATCCACAGTCGCCAGATGCCGGCCATCGAAATGGACGGCCGCGATTCCCTGGACGAGTTGGTGACCATGCGGGGCTACGACGCCGATCTCGGCCCCACCTACGGCGGCGACGCCGAGTTGACGTTGCACGAGTGCCCCACCGAGGAACTGACCCGTCTGGAACCCTTCGAGATCATCGGGGGGTACTACCGGCAGGTGGGCAACTCCATGGCGGGGGGCACCACGCTGTGGGCCGCCGCCAACCCGATGCAGACCGGGCCATGACGCCATCGAGGACGCCATCGACGACGCCATCGACCTTTGTCGACCACTACCCGGCCGATCTCGGCCCCGAGGATGCCGACATCACCAACCACGACACTTACGTGCAGGGGGTGCCCCACGCCACCTTCGCCCGGTTGCGGGCCGAGGATCCGGTGCATTGGACCGAGGAGGCCGACGGCGCCGGCTTCTGGTCGATCCTGCGCTACGACGACGCCCTGGCGGTGAGCCGCGACGTGGAGACGTTCACGTCGTCGCGGGGGATTCGGCTGGAGGAAATGGACGCCGAACAGACCGAGGCCCGGCGGACCATGATGGAGATGGACCCGCCCGAGCACACCCGTCTTCGGCGACTGGTGAACAAGGGCTTCACCCGACGGACGGTGGAGACCTTCGAGGCCTCCATCCGGGAACTGGTGGGAGAGGTGCTCGACGCCGCTCTGGTGGCCGACGAGTTCGACTTCGTCCACGAGATCGCCGAGGAATTGCCCATGAGGATGCTGGGCCGCCTGCTCGGCACCGACGACGAGGACGGCCGCAGGCTGGTGGCCTGGGGCGACGCCCTGTTGGGCAACACCGATCCCGACTTCACCGACTTTCCGGTGGACCTCACCGACACCGAGCAGTTCCGGATGGTGCCGTTTCGCAGCCCCGCGGCCCTCGAGATCTTCCAGTACGCCCAGCATCAGGCCGCCGACCGGCGACGCTGCCCCCGCGACGACATCATCACCAAGTTGCTGGCCCCCACCATCGACGGCGATCCTCTGTCCGACCTGGAGTTCAACAACTTCTTCACGCTGCTGGTGGCCGCGGGCAACGACACCACCCGCTACACCATGACCCACGGCATGTGGGTGCTGCTGAACCACCCGCAGCTCTGGCAGGCGTGGCGGGCCGATCCCTCGCTCACCTCCACCGCGGTCGAGGAGATCCTGAGGACCGGCTCGGTCACCATGCACTTTCGCCGCACCGCCACCAAGGATCTCGAAATGCGCGGGTCCAGGATTCGAGCGGGCGACAAGGTGGTCATCTGGTACGTGGCCGCCGACCACGACCCTGAGGCCTTCGAGCAGCCCTTCCGCTTCGACCTGGCCCGGGCGAGCAACGACCACATGGCGTTCGGCCGCAACGGTCCGCATCTGTGCCTCGGCGCGTGGCTGGCCCGCATGGAGATCCGGCTGGTGTTCGAGGAACTCATCAAGCGGGTCGAACGGGTGGAATCGGCCGGTCCCATCAGCCGGTTGCGGTCCAATTTCATCTCGGGGATCAAGCAGCTCCCCGTGCGGGTGGCGTGATGGGCGCCATCGTCGGCGCCGCCCTGGTGTCCCACGTCCCCCCTCTGGTCATGCCCGAGGCCGTCCGCCGGGAGCTGAACGACGGCCGGGACACCACCCTGTACGCCGGGCTGCACGACTTGGCCGCCCGCCGTTTGCGGCCCCTGAACCCCGACACGGTGGTGGTGTTCGACACCCACTGGTTCACCACCGTGGAGCACATCGTCACGTCCCACGACCGCCGACACGGGCACTACACCTCCGAGGAGCTGCCCCGGGGCATGTCGCAGATGCCCTATGACGTCCCCGGCGACCGGGAACTGGCCGATCGCTGGGCTGCGCAGGCGGCGGGGCGCGACGACACCTGGATCACCCCCATCGACGACCCCTGCCTGCCCATTCACTATCCCACCGTCAACCTGCTGCCCTTCCTGCAAGGCGACGAGGCCTGGGTGTCGGCGGGCATATGCCAGACCGCCGAACCGGAGGACTTTCTGCTGTTCGGCGCGCTGCTGGCCCGGGCGGTGGCCGAGGTGGACCGTCGGGTGGTGGTGCTGGCCAGCGGCGGGCTGAGCCACCGATTCTGGCCGCTGCGTCAGTTCCGGGACCACGAAGCGGCCGATCCGGTCCGGCACCTGCGCACCCCGCAGGCACGAGAGGCCGACGAGCACGTACTCGACTGCCTGCGGCGGGGTGACCACGCCGGGGTGCTGGCCTACCTCCCCGAGTTCTCCACCCATGCCCCCGAGGGGTACTTCGGGCACTACCTGGCCATGGTGGGGGCCTTGGGCGGAGCCGCGTGTACCGCCCCCGGCGAGCAGTTCGGCGAGTACGAATCGGTCGCCGGAACCGGCCAGGCCCATCTATGGTTCAGCCTCTGATGGGTGTCCGGCCTCTTGTCGACGACGCCGGTCGTACCGGCCTGGGGTCCTGACGGTGAAGCGCGCCCTGGCCATCGCCCATGAGTTGGACGGCCTCCCTGGCCAGGTGGCCACCCGATTGCGGCAACGGGGCTATGAGGTGGACGTCCACGTGGTGACCCCCGACTACGACCGCCCCAACGACGCCGAGCCCTTCCCGGCCATCCACGACTACGACCTCCTGTTGCCCATGGGGTCGGTGCGTTCCCTCACCGCCAAGGACGAAATCGACTCCTGGGTTCACGAGGAGTTGGACATCATTGCCGCCGCTCATGAGGCGGGCACCCCCATCCTGGGGATCTGCTTCGGCGGCCAACTCATTGCCGAGGCGCTGGGCGGCACCGTGGAGGTGTCCCCGGTGACCGAGATCGGTTGGTTCGAGATCGCCGACGGTGAGGACGGCCCCAACCCCGCCGGACCGGGACCGTGGATGCAGTGGCACCACGACCGGTTCACCCCGCCCCCCGGCGCCGAGGTGTTGGCCCGCAACGAGAGCTCCGTGCAGCTCATCAGGATCGGCCGCACGGTGGGCACCCAGTTCCACCCCGAAGTCGACGTGGCCCATGTGGAGTCGTTCCTCCGGCTCGCCCCCCCGGACTATCTGGAGGAGTGCGGGGTGGACTTCGATCACCTCATGGAGCAGACCCGTCGCCACGAGGCCGACAACATCACCCGCTGCCACGCCTTCGTGGACTGGTACCTGGATGAGGTGGTGGCCGGTGAGCGCTCGCCCGAAACCGGAGATCGCCCGGCGACGCTCCTCAGTGATACATGAGGTACTCCTCGAGTTCCCACTGGGTCACCTCGCCGCCGGGGGTGTCCTCGCCCACCGCGGCCAGGTAGCGCTCCCATTCGGCCTGCTTGTTGGCGATGAAGTTCTGGCACAGGTCGTCGCCCACTGCGGCCACCAAGGCGGCGTCGGCCTGCAGATGCTCCAGGGCCACCGCCAGGCTCGGGGCCGAGGCCACCTCGGTGTTGACCTCCTCGAAACCGTCGGCGGTGAGCGGCTCGGGGCAGGCCAGGCCGTCCACCACCCCGAGCCGGGCGGCCTGCAGGAGAGCAGCCACCCCGAGGTGGATGTTGACCGCCCCGTCGCTCAGCCGGTTCTCGATACGGGTGGCCGACCCCCGGGCTTCGGGCACCCGGTTGGCGGCACAGCGGTGGTCGTGGCCCCAGTTGGCCCAGTAGCCGTTGAGTTCGCCGGGTTGGAGGCGCCGGTAGGCGTTCACCGTGGGGGCGCACAAGGCGGTGAGGCCCTGGTGATGGGCGACCACGCCGGCCAAGCACCCCTTGGTCAGCGCCGACAGGCCGTCGGCGGCGGATTCGTCATGGAAGGCGTTGCCCCCCTCGGCGTCGACCAGGGAGAAGTTCACGTGGACCCCGCTGCCCGCCACCCCGGCGAACGGCTTGCCCAGGAAGGTGATATCCAATCCGTGGCCGAGCGCCACCTCCCGGGCCAGCACGCGGAACAAGAAGGCCTCGTCGGCCGCTTTGAGCGCCTCGTCGTATTCCAGCGTCAGCTCGAACTGTGATTCGTCGTACTCGGCGTTGATGCTCTCCAAGGGCAAGCCGCAGCCCCACGCGGTGCGGGTGATGTCGTCGATCAGCCCGGTCGGGTCGGCCAGGCGCCCGGTGCCGTAGACGAACGACCGGGGGGTGTGCCAGCGCTCCCACCCGCCCTGGCCGTCGGGCTGGAGGACGTAGGCCTCGAACTCGATGCCCACCTTGGGGGCGTAGCCGAGTTCGGCCCATGCGGCGATGGCCCGCTGGAGGGCGCCGCGGGCCGACACCGGGTAGGGCTGTCCCCGGAAGTCGAGATGCCCCACCACCACGCCGGTGGCGTCGTCCTCCCAGGAGGGGCGGACGTCATCGGGATCGAAGGTGGCCACCACGTCGGGAAGTCCCTCCAGCAGATAGGCGCCGGGGGCCGGGATGAGGCTCCGGTCATAGCCCAGGGCAAATGTGGAGATGCAGTGCCCGGTGCCCCGGTCGGCCAGGTGGAGCGGCAAGTACTTGCCCCGGGCCAGGCCCAGGTGATCGGGCCACAGCACCCGGATCCGGTCGTGGTTGGTCATGGCGTGGTTCCTCTCCGGTGGGGTCGAGCGGGTTGAAGGGGCCGGCGCGACCGGTGTTGCCTCATGATGGCGGAGCCTTCGGGAGCGACTCCAGGAAATCGTGAACCAGCCGGTTGAAGGCACCGGGGGCTTCGGCCGGTGTGAGGTGACCGGCCCCGGCGATGGTCTCCAGCCTGCTGTTGTCGATGCCCTGGGCCAACTCGGCGGCGTAGGCCGGTGGGGTCTCCTCGTCGAGTTCGCCGACCACGACGAGCGTCGGGGCGGCGATGTCGGCCAGCCGGTGGCGCACGTCGTGGGTGGGGAGCAGCTCGCACGCCGCCCGCAAGGCGTCGGCCGAGATGCGAGAGAAGGCAGCCAGCGCCCGATCGCGCTCGATCCCGGTGAAGCCGCCCGCGGTGACCCCGTCGATGACGTCGGCCGCCAGGTCGGCGGGCGTCAAGCCCGCGTCGAGCGGGGCCAGCCGGGATTGCCGCCACTGGTCGGGATCGGTCCCGTCACCGCCGAAGGCTGCGCTGGTGTCGGCCAGCACCAACGACCGAACCCGGTTGGGGTGGCGGAGCGCGGTGTGCAGCCCGTGATGACCCCCGAACGACAGTCCACACAGGTGGGCGCTCTCGCACTCCAGGTGGTCGAGCAGTTCGACCACGGCGTCGGCGATGACCTCGAAGGTGAGGGGGTGCCGCGGGGCCGACGCCCCGTAGCCGGGCATGTCCCAGGCCACGCACCGCCACCGGTGGCTGAGCGCCTCGATCTGGGCGTCCCAGGACCCCCGGGATCCGCCCAGGCCGTGAAGAAACAGCACGACATCGCCGGCACCGGCCTCCCGTCGGGAGATGGTGCCGTCCACGTCGCGCATCGGAACCCCCACGGTCGGTCAGACTAACGTTTGGCGAGAATGTTCGGAAGCAAACGATTTTGGGGCAGGCGGTGCCCGGCAGATTGCCGCTGATCGGGTTGCCGGGTCGCCGTGTCCGGGCCGCCCAGGTGGACGGCTTTCCCGAGACCCTGGGCCGCTGCGACCTGGATCTGTACTTTGCCGACTACGCCCGAGGGGTGATCGAGGCCGGGGGGATCCCGGTGCATCTGCCCATGGACGTCGATCCGGCGGCGGCCTGCGAGCACCTCGACGGCTTGTTGTTGCCCGGCGGCACCGACATCGATCCCCGGCTCTATCGGGCCCAGCCCGACCCCGAGCTGCTGGTCCCCGAACCGGAGCGGGATGAACTCGAACTGGGGTTGCTGGCCGCCGCGATCCCCGTGGAGCTTCCCGTGCTCGGCATCTGTCGGGGCATCCAGATGGTCAACGTGCATCAGGGTGGAACCCTGGCTCAGCACGTCCCCGAGCACAGCCACTTCGATCGGCCCACCGACACGCTGGTTCACCCGGTGAGGTTCGCCGAGGGTTCGGCGCTGCACGGGCTCTACGGCTGCTCGGTGGAAGTGAACAGCCTCCACCATCAGACGCTGGACGAGTTGGGCCACGACCTCACCGCCACCGCATGGGCCGACGACGGCTGCATCGAAGGGGTGGAGATGGGCGACTGGGTGGTGGCGGTGCAGTGGCACCCCGAGATGATGACCACCCGGGCCACCGACCCCCTGTTCGGCTGGCTGGTGGAGCGGGCGTCCCGCTCAAGTCAGGAGCCGGGCGAGTAGTCTCGGGTGTGCGTTCGTCCCCCCGATGGGTCGGGGGATGGGAGGGATGCCGGTATGAAAGTCGGCAAAATCAAGGACGGCGATGTCGATCAATTGAGATCGTGGGCCGAGTCGGTGGCCGGCAAGTACTGGGGGACCGGGCTCACCACCCGCCCGGTGCTCTCCCTCAAAGAAGAGGGCTCAATCGAAGCCAAGGGCACACGGCTACCGGTGATCGCCGTGACGTCGGAGGGCTACAACATGTTGCCCACGCTGGTGATCGAGGCCACGCCGGAAGTCCAGGACGGGAGCGTGGTTTACCAGGCCGACGGCGAGGGCTCGCTCATCGGGAGGCTGCCGCGGGCGGGCGCAGTGGAGCGCACCTACTACATCGTCAGCTACAAGGAGACCATTCGCGCCGAGACCCTCACCGCCGTCGGCGAGCGGTTGCTCGAGTGCGCCGAGCACATGTTGCGCAACATGGATCCGTTCGAGAAGAACGCCGACGGGGGGCCGGTCATGGAGGCCATCATCGAAGGCCGGGGCGAGACGGTGGGCCAACACGCGCTTCCCGATGACGGCGTGTTCTCGGTGTCCACCGGCATCGCCTGAGGGGTCGAAGCACCGGCGGCCAAGTGGCGTAGGCTGTAGCCATGGTCTTTTGGGTCGCAGCCGTGGTTATCGCCGGGATGATGCTGGTGGTGTGGGTCATCAGCGTGGCCATTCGAAACGCCGGCATCATCGACATCCTGTGGGGGTTCGGGTTTGTGGTGGTGGCCTGGGTCAGCCTGCTGGTGAGCGACGGACACGGCGTTCGAGCCGCATTCCTGGTGGCCATGGCCACCATCTGGGGACTGCGCCTGGCCGTCCACCTGGCGGTGCGCAACATCGGCGCCGAGGAGGACTTCCGCTACCAGGCCATGCGCCGACGGGGTGGCGACCGCTTCTGGATCACCAGTTTGGTGAGGGTGTTCGCCCTGCAGGGAGCGGCCATGTGGGTCATGTCGCTTCCGTTGCTCATCGGCATCAGTCAGTCGGATCGGGGATGGGTCGTCCTGTGGTTCGTCGGGGCGGCGGTGTTCCTCGTCGGCTTCGGCTTCGAGGCGGTGGGGGACTGGCAGCTCACCCGATTCAAGGCCGATCCCGCCAACGCCGGGAAACTCATGGACCGGGGCCTGTGGCGCTACAGCCGCCACCCCAATTACTTCGGCGATGCCACCGCCTGGTGGGGCATCGGGTTGGTGGCCGCCTCCACGCCGGTGGGGCTCATCGGCTTGGTCGCCCCGGTTCTGATCACGTGGCTTTTGATGCGGGTGTCCGGGGTGCCGCTGCTGGAGCACCGACTGAACAAGCACCGGCCGGGCTACCAGGAGTACGTGGAGCGCACCAGCGCGTTCGTGCCTCGCCCGCCCCGAACCGGTTGACGCCGGCCTCCTGACCCTCGAGCACCGGCTCATCGGGGCCGGTGAGCCGGCGACAAACCACCAGGCGCGTCAGTCCACTCCGGGCATCACGCACAGCATCTCGAACAACAGATTGGCGGCGGTGAGGGCGGTGGCTCCGGTGGGGTCGTAGATGGGAGCCACCTCCACCAGGTCGCAGCCCACCAGGTTCAGACCCCGACAGCCGCGAATGATCTCCAGGGCTTGGGGCACGGTGAGCCCACCGATCTCGGGGGTACCGGTTCCGGGGGCGAAGGACGGGTCGAGGCCGTCGATGTCGAAGCTGAGGTAGACCGGGCCATCCCCCATGGTGGAGCGCAACTCGGCCATCAGCGGGGTCAAAGAGCGGTGCCAGCACTCCTCTGCCTGCACCACCCGGAAGCCCTGATCCCGGGACCAGTCGAAGTCCTCCGCGGCGTAGCCCGTTCCCCGAACGCCGATCTGGGCCACTCGGTGGGGATCCAGCAATCCCTCCTCCACGGCCCGGCGGAACGGCGTGCCGTGGGCGATGGCCTCGCCGAACATGTGGTCGTTGACGTCGGTGTGGGCGTCCACGTGGATCACCCCGAGCGGGCCGTGCTTGCGTCGCATGGCCCGCATGATCGGCAGGGCGATGGTGTGGTCACCCCCCATGGACACCGTGATCACGTCGTGGAGGAGCAGTTCATCGAAGAAGGCCTCGATGCGTGTCACCGCGTCGGCCAGGTTGTAGGGGTTGGTGGCCACGTCGCCGATGTCGTCGATGCGCAGGCAGTCGAACGGGGCCGCCCGGGTGGCCATGTTGTAGGGGCGGATCAGCACCGACTCGTCTCGTATGCCCCGAGGCCCAAAGCGCGCCCCCGGTCGGTTGGAGGTGCCGATGTCGATGGGCACGCCCACCACGGCGACGTCGAGGTCAGCCGGTGTCGACCGACCGGGAAGCCGCATGAACGTGGCGATGCCCCCGAATCGGGGCATCTGGTTGCCTCCCAGGGGCTGTGGGGTGTCGCCCACCGGCCGCTACTCGTTCCCGCTCTCGGGATCGCTGTACTCGTTGGGCGCTTCGGGCTCGGGTGACCGCAACAGGAGCGACTCCATGCCGAAGCCGGGAGCGGCAAACAGGGCGGCGAAGCAGGCGACCAGCCCTCGGGCCACGTCGTCGGCCTCCATGATGCCGGTGCGGAACCCTTGGCGTTGCCAATGAGGGATGGCCACTCCGAAGGCTTCGGGGTCAAAGGAATTGGCGAACTCGGTGGGCATGGTCGGCCCGAGGATGACGGTGACGAACCGGCGGTTGCCCAGCAACTCGGTGCGCCACCCTTCCATGGTGGCCTCCAGCGCCCGCTTGGAGGCGGCGTAGGGGACCAGCGAGTGCCGGGGCTGGGCCGAAGAATCGGACGAGACGGCGGCCACCACCGCATCCTCACTGAGATGGGGGAGGGCGGCGCTGATCAGCAGGTTCGGCCCGAACGTGTTGACCCCGAACACCGACTGCCACTCGTCCGGAGTTGTGTCGGCCATCGGGGCCATGGGCGACATGCCCGAGGTGTAGACGATGCCGTCCAGCCCGCCCAGATGATCCACCGTTTCGGCCACGGCCCGTTGGATGTCGGCGACGTCGAGTACATCCAGCTCCACCACATGGCCGCCCCCGGCCTCGGCGGTGGCTTCCTCGAGGGCCGCCCGACGGCGGGCGGCAAAAACCACGTGGGCCCCTTGGCGGTGCAGGGCGATGGCCGTGGCCCGGCCCAGCCCCGACGATGCCCCCACCACCAGCATCCGACGCTCCTTCAGCGCTTCCACGAAAACCTCCTCACCTAGTCTCCATGTTGCCAGCCTCCATGTTGTCAGCCCCGATCACGCTCCGAGAACCGCCATGCCGAGGGTCCGGGCGGCGTGAGCTTGCCGTTGGTCGAACGTGAGCAGCGTGGTGGCCGGACCGGCACGACGGGCGGCCGCCAGGTGCAGGGAGTCCAACGAGCGGCAGTGGGTCTGCTCGGCAATGCGAGCTGCCTCGTTGCAGGTCACCGCGTCCAGGCTGACCAGAGCAAAGGCGTCGAGGTCGATCAGGAATTGCTGTTTGGCCTGCCGGGCGACGTCGGCGTCCAGCAACCGGGCGAGGTTGCGGCGCACCTCCACCTCGGTCAGCCTCGACGTGACCAGCACGGGATCGACGGCCATCAAGTGAGCGGCTGTCTCCGAGTCGTGCTCGGCAACGTACCGCTTCAACAGCGCACTGGAATCGACATAGAGGGTCACCCTCGATCCTCGTCGAGAACCTCGAGTATCGAGTGCTTGGCCACAAATCGGTGAACGGGAGCCAGCTTCACCGACTTTGGCGGTTCAATCCAGCCCTCTTCGATTCCCCGCTGGAGCACCGACTGGCCGGGGTGCGGACCGAGTTGAGCCACCGGTTGGCCCCGGTCGGTCACGACCAGCGTCTCGCCCCCGGCGGCCCGCCCCACGTACTCGGAGAGTTTGGCCTTCAGTTCACGTATCCCGACATCCATGTGGTCACATTATCATACCGATGTGACTACATTATGGCACGTACGGATCAGCCCCCGCCGCCGATGACGTCGGTGAGGAACTGCTGCCAGCGAGGGCCGTCCCGGTCGGCGGTCCCGGCGGCACCGGATCCGTAGAGATACAGCCAAACCGAGCCTCCGGAATGCTCGCCGAACGACTCCACCACCAGGAAGGCCGTGCCGGGGGCAGGCTGATCGAGCAGGAGGGCGATTCGCTGGGGAGCGGCGTCGACCACGGTACCGGCCAGCGGGGGGACGCCCGAGCCACCGGCCTCGAGGCGGTCGCCCACCGTGGGCGTCGACGGGATGCCCAACGCGGCGGTGAGCGCGGCCCAGGCCCCATGACGCGGGCGGTCCGTCATGGCGGTGGGCAGCACCGAGACCGCGGTCTGCCCGGCGAAATGCTCGAGGTGCAGGCGGAGGTTGCACAGGAACAAGCCCCAGCCCTCCACCATGGCGTCGTACTGGGCGTCCCACTCGCCACCGTGGCCGAAGCCGGAGTTGACCAGCCGGACCACGCAGCGGTCGTCGCCTCGGGGAGTCACCGTCCACTCGAAGGCCAGGCCTTCGACTCCTTCGCCGCCGTCGAAGCACACCCGCCGGGGTGGCTCCCATGCCGTCACCCGCCCGGGTATCTGCATCTCCGGTTCCGGTCCGAACGACGCCATGGCGGCCCCTCCGGAGCGCTCCTCCACAGTGTGGGGCACGTACCACGAGGAGATGCCGGGCCCGGTGGCCACCGCCCGCCACACCTCCTGCGCCGTTCCCGGTACCTCCACTTCCAACTCAATCGAGCGCGGCACGTCGGTCATGGGCGCAGCCTAGTGGTCGGTCTCTCGGTTGATCCGGGGAACCTCTCCGGCTGGGACGCCGGAGCCATCGTCGGGCCCTCCCATGGCAGGATCGTCCGGCACCAGGCTCTTGCGGGGGAGAGGATTAGGGTTGTGGTGTGTTGACGCAATCCAATTCGACGTGGTGGCGGCGATGCCCGGTGGTGTTGGCCATCGCCCTGGGACTGTTCGTCGCCGGGTGTGCCGACGATCCCACCGACCCCATCGTCACCGGCGAGATCCCCCGCACCACGTCAACCGATGACGGCGGATCGGGTCTCGACGCCTCGGCCACGGTGGCCGCGCTGCGCGCCAATGCCGAGAACTTCGAGTACACGGTGGGCACCCCGGGCGGCTCCTGGACGTTTGCCACCATCTCCGAGCCGTTGACTTTCAATCGTGAGGTGGCCTCCGACGCCGGCTCGGTGGATGCGCTGAGTTACGTGTTCGAGGGGCTGACCCAGACTTCGTGGCTGGACGACACCATCGAGCCCCGCCTGGCGAGCGCCTGGGAGGTCTCCGACGACCTCCTCCGGTGGGTGTTCACCCTGCGCGACGACGTTCGTTGGCACGACGGCACCCCCTTCACCGCAGCCGACGTGGACTTCACCTTCAATCGCATCATCTACAACGACGACTTCCGGGCTGCGAGTCGATCCACCTTCGAGTTCCACTACCTGGATCCCGAAACCGGCCAATGGTTGGACTCGCCCATGGAGGTCGCCGCGCTGGATGACCACACGGTGGAGTTCGTGCTGCCCACCCCGTACGCGCCTTTTCTCCGGGCCCTGGGGACCTCCATCTACCCCAAGCACATCCTGGAACCGCACGTGGACGATGGCACCTTCCCCTCGGTATGGGACATCGAGACCGACCCAGCCGAGATCATCGGCACCGGCCCGTTTTCCATTGCCGAGTACACCCCGGGCGTCCGGCTGGTGTTCCAGCGCAATCCCGACTACTGGCTGACCGATCAGGCGGGCAACCGATTGCCGTACCTCGATGAGGTCGTCCAAGTCGTCGTCGAGGATTCGGAGGCCGGGCTGGCCCTGTTCCAGGCGGGCCAGGTCGACTCCCGTGGGCTGACCGGTGAGGACTACACCTTGCTCGAGCCGCTCCAGGAAGCGGGGAACTTCACCATCCATCGCCGTGGCCCCGGCTTCGGTACCAGATTCGTCGGCTTCAATCTGAACCCCGGCGTCAACCCCGACTCCGGCGAGCCCTTTGTCTCTCCCACCGCCCGGACGTGGTTCGGGGAGGTGGACTTCCGGCGGGCGGTGTCCCATGCCATCGACCGGGCGCGGATCATCCAAGATGTCCAATTTGGCCTGGGGTATCCCCAGTGGTCGTCGATCAGCCCCGCCACCGGGGACTTCCACAATCCCGACGTCCGGCAGTACCCCTACGACCTGGCCGGGGCCAACCGACTGCTCGACGGCCTGGGGTGGCGTGACAGCGACGGGGACGGGGTCCGCGAGGACACCGACGGCAACCCCATCGAGTTCACCCTGATCACCACCTCGTCGGGCGTCACGCTCGACCGCATCGCCCATATCGTGGTGGAGGGGATGGTCGATATCGGCCTGGATGCATCGGTGGAGTTCATCGAGTTCGGCGATCTCGTGAACCGGCTGTCCAATTCGTATGACTGGGAGTCGGTGATGATCGGTTTCACCGGTGGTCCCGACCCCTACGCCGGCATCACCCTGTGGCACAGCTCCGAGCCGTTGCACCTGTGGTACCCCAACCAGGAATCGCCCGCCACCGCGTGGGAGGCGGAAATCGACGATCTGTACGTCAAGGCCAGCCGGGAACTCGATCATGAGACCCGAGTGGGCTACTACCACCGGGCCCAGGAGATCGCCGCCGAGCAGGTGCCGCTGATCTACACCACGCTCAGCGAGCGGCTCAGCGCCCTGCGCAACGTGTTCGGCAACGTGACGCCCACCCTCTACGGGCTGACCGACATCCGCTACGCGTACCGCACCGACCTCGGGTAGCAGGGCTTGGTCCGGCTGGCGGGGGCCCTGGACAACAGCCTGCCCGAAGGTGGTTGATGCCCCTTGCCAATCCTGGCCACACTTTGGAGGCCATGGATTCTCCTGACCACCTGGAAGCGACCGACGCCGCCCTTCGAAATGACATCCGACGGTTGGGCACCCAGCTCGGACATGCGTTGGTGCGCCAGCACGGACCCGACCTGTTCGAACGGGTCGAGCAGGTCCGGGCCATGGCACGGGGGCTCCGTCGTGATGAGGCGTCGGGAGCGGCCCTTTCCGAGCTCCTCGACGGCGTCGACATGGAGGAGGCCATCCACTTCGTACGCGCCTTCACGGTGTACTTCCACCTGGCCAACACCACTGAACAGGGGGAAGTCATCGCCGACAAATGCGGCCTGCCCCGCCTGGCTCAGCGGAATCTGGATCTGGCCCTGTCGGCGGTATCCAGCGGGCCCTCTTGCTCACCGTGAACGGAATCGCCGCCGGCCTCCGAAACACCGGCTGAGCCGTTTTCCTCTCAGTCGGTTTCGTCGCGCTCGGCGATGAGGGCGGCAGCCTGGGCGGGCCACTTCCACTTGCTGATCCGTCCGGGGATCTCCAAAGCGGCTTCCAGATCACGGGCGGCGGCGTCGTCGAGGGCGGCCAGATCCTCGTAGGTGACGATCCCGTGCTCGGGTAGCGCCCGGGCCAGGGCCGGGTCGGTGCCCTTGATGCGGGTGAAGTCGTCCGGGGTCCGAGCGGGCTCGGCCACCTCGGGCTCCGGTTCAGCCGCGGCCGCCTCGGTTTCAGGTGCCGGGGCGGGCTCAGCCGCTTCGCTCACCGGTTCGGCCTGGGGCACTTCGGGTTCGGGTGCCGGGGTGGCCACCACGTCAGGGATGGTCGCCGCCACCGCCACCGCAGTTGCGGCCACGGGCGCCTTGGTGCGGATGGTGAGCAGCTCGGACTGGCGGGCCTGTTCGAGAGCCGCATCCCGGTTCTCCAACGCCTCCAGCAGGTGCATGGAGATGTCGCCCACCACCACGTCGTCGTCGGCCCCCTCGGCCTTGATCCCGTCGTCGATCATGATGTAGCAGAACGGACAGGCGGTGGCGATCCGGTCGGCCCCGGTGGCCAGCAACTCCTGGGACCGCTCGACGTTGACCTGCTTGCCGATGGTCTCCTCCATCCACATGCGAGCCCCGCCTGCCCCGCAACACATCCCCTTGGTGCCGTTGCGCTGGGCCTCCACCACCTCCACGCCGCCCAACGACCCCACCACCCGGCGAGGGGCCAGGTAGACATCGTTGTGGCGTCCCAGGTAGCACGAATCGTGGTACACCACCCGCTCGTCCAGGCGGGCGCCGGTCATGTCCAGGCGACCGTCCTCGATCAGCGCCTCCAGGAACTGGGTGTGATGGACCACCTCGTAGTGCCCACCGAGTTGGGGGTACTCATTGGCCAGCGTGTTGAAGCAGTGGGGGCACTGGGTGACGATCTTCTTGACCCCCATCTCGTTGAGGGTCTCGATGTTCTGCATGGCCAGCATCTGGAAGATGTACTCGTTGCCGGAACGTCGAGCGGGGTCGCCGGTGCAGTTCTCCGCCGGACCCAGGATGGAGAAGCTCACCCCGGCCCGTTGCAGCAGCTTGGCCACCGCTCGGGTGACCTTGCGGTTCTTGTCGTCGAACGAGCCCGCGCAGCCCACCCAGTAGAGGTACTCCGAACTCAGCGGGTCCCCCCCGTCGAGCACGGTGATGCCCTCGAACTCGGTGGCCCAGGCCCCCCGGTCGCCTTGGGACATGCCCCAGGGGTTCCCCGAGTTCTCCATGGATCGGTAGGCCTGGCCCAGCTCCGAGGGGAAGTCCGACTCCATGAGCGACAGGTAGCGGCGCATGTCGAGAATCTTGTCCAGGATCTCGATGTTCACCGGGCAAATCTCGTCGCAGGCCTTGCAGGAGGTGCAGGCCCAAACCTCCTCGCCGGTGATCCGCTCGAACACCGAGTTGGCCTCCACGGTGATCTCCGGCACCGTGCCCAGTGGCGGGGTGGTGGCCGGGTCACCGGTGGCCGCCATGACCTCCCCCGTCTTGAGCACGATCTCCCGGGGGTCGAGGGGCTTGCCGGTGGCGTGGGCCGGGCACACCGACGTGCAGCGGCCGCACATCGTGCAGGCGTCGGTGTCCAGGAGCTGCTTCCAGGTGAAGTCCTCCACCGTGGCCGCCCCGAAGGTCTCCAGGTCGGTCTCCATCAGGTTGGGCATGGGCTTCATGGCCCCCTTGGGCCGGTCCTTGTCCCGCAGGTACATGTTCAGCGGGGAGGTGACCATGTGGCGCAGCATGGTGATGGGCAACAGCACCAGGAAGGCCACGAAAGTCACCACGTGTCCGGCCCACCAGAACTGGTGCCAGTGGTCGAGGCCCTCCAGGCCCCTCATCTGGGTGGCCAACGGGTAGCCGATCACCGACCACTTCTCGAATGCGGGCACGCCTTGGTGGGCGATGCGAAACACCTCGGCCCCGAATCCGGTGATGCCGATGGCCAGGAAGGTGCCCAAGATGACCGCGTGCTCCGGTCGCGACTTGATGCGAATGCGGTAGGGCCGCAGCCGTCGGGGGCCGTAGCGGCGCACGATGGCCCACACCACCCCCACCAGGAACACGGCCCCGGCGACGTCGCCTACCGCGGAGTACACCTGGTAGACCCGACCGTGCAGGAACTTGGCCCCGTCCGGGAGCTGCTCGTCGATCTCCAGGGTGGTGGTGACCCCCAGCAACACGATGAAGCCCACGTAGATCATGGTGTGCATGACCCCGGCACCCGGCTCCCGCAACAGGGTGCGCATGTAGACACCTCGACGGAGGTCTTCCAGGCGGGTCTTCACGTTGGCCACGGTGGTCCGTCGGTTGTCGGGACCGCCCCGCTCCCAGTTCTTCACCCGCTTGGCGAACTCCCAGGAGGCCCAGACCAAGAAGATGGGGATGACGGTGTAGAAGGCGGCCTTCCACCCGTTGGGAATGTTCTCCCACGGGTGGCGGGTGATCTCCGCCGGGTTCTTGAACTCGGTGATAGCCGAGGCGATGCCCGAGGCGACGGTGAAGGCGGCGAAGCCCAGTCCGAGCCCGAGGACTATGTGAAAGGGACGCAGGCGCTTCGAGTCCATGGCGACCACAACCTAGTAGCCGACAACTGCCGGTCCGCACTCCAGGGAGCCGTTGGTGAGTGGGTGGTCTGCGCTCCAGGGGGCCGTTGTTGCGTCGTCGGTCCGCAGGCCGGCGAGGCATTGGTGCGTGGTCGGTCGATCCTCGGGAGTTCACAGCGCAGAAACAATCGTGAAACGCGACCCACTTACCGTGTCGCCGATTGTGCCGGGCCGCAGTGGCGCGGGCGAAGTACACGGCAAGGGAGGCCGCAAGCAGATGAAGAGGAAATTTGGGGTCGGAGCGCTGATTGCCGCCGGAACGGTGCTCATCGGGTCGGTTCCGGCCATGGCCCAAGACGGCGGTGCCGAGGCGGTGCAGGCCGTGATGGACAACCTGTGGGTGTTCATCGCGGGCATCTTGGTCTTCTTGATGCAGGCCGGATTCGGCATGGTCGAGGCGGGGATGACCCGGGCCAAGAACGTGGGCAACATCATGGCCAAGAACCTGGCCGACATGTGCATCGGTGCGCTGGCCTTCTTTGCCTTCGGGTACGGCATCGCCTACGGCACCGACGCCGTATCACTGTTCGGTACCGACGGCTTCTTCCTGAGCGGCATGTCCAACGCCATCGACGGCGGTCTCAGTGGGCCGACCGACTTCTTCTTCCAGGTGGTGTTCGCGGCCACCGCGGTGACCATCGCCTCCGGGGCCATGGCCGAGCGGACGAAGTTCACCGCCTACCTGGTGTTCAGCTTCTTCATGACCGCCCTGATCTACCCGGTGGTGGTCCACTCCTTCTGGGGGGGCGACGGGCTCATCGCCGACCTGGCCATCGGCGACGCCAAGTTCGGGGACTTTGCCGGATCCACCATCGTGCACAGCACCGGCGGCTGGGCGGCGTTGATGGGGGCGATCTTCCTGGGTCCCCGGATCGGCAAGTACGACGAGGACGGCAACCCCCGGGCCCTGCCCGGCCACAACATCGCCTTTGTGGTGCTGGGCGTGTTCATCCTGTGGTTCGGCTGGTTCGGCTTCAACCCCGGCTCCGAGCTGGCCGCCGACAACGTGGTGATGCACGCCGCGCTGACCACCCTGCTGGCCGCGGCGGCCGGCGGCCTGGTTGCCGGCGCGGTGATCTGGCGCAAGAGCGGTTCGTTGGACGTGGCCATGACCGGCAACGGGGTGCTGGCCGGCCTGGTGGGCATCACCGCGGGCACCGCCACCATGAACCCCATGGGCGCGGTGGTCACCGGTGGGATCGCCGGGGCCATCGTGGTGTACTCGGTGCTGTTCTTCGACCGCCGAGGGGTGGACGATCCGGTGGGCGCCATCTCGGTCCACGGGGTGTGCGGCGTGTGGGGCACGCTGGCCGTGGGGCTGTTCTCCCGCTACGCCGACGGCTTCGTGGCCACCGACAACGCCGGCCTGTTCTACGGCGGCGGTGGCGACCAGTTGCTGGTGCAGCTCATCGGCGTGGTGTTGGTGTTCGCCTGGGTGACGGTGACCACGGGCATCCTGTTCGCCGTCATGTCCAAGACCATGGGGCTTCGGGTGTCCCGCGAGGAGGAGATCGGCGGTCTCGATCTCCACGAGCACGGGGTGCCCGGCTACGGCCCGGACGTGACGGTGGGCTCGCAAGGCTGATGCCCACTTCCCTGGGCTGACCTCCTGCAGCCCCCGGTAGGCGCTCAGCCCGCTTGCTCGGCCACGGCGGCCGCCGCTTCGACGGCGGCGGTCGGGTCGAGTGAGCGGGCGAGCGTCGTCTTGGCCTCTGCGGGCATCATGTCGGGCCCGATGTCGTACACCAGCGGCATGCCGGTGGGGATGTTGAGTTCGGTGATGGCCTGGTCGTCGATCCTGTCGAGGTGCTTGGCCAACGCCCGCAGGCTGTTGCCGTGGGCGGCGATCAACACCACCCGTCCGGCTCGCAGGTCGGGGACCACCGCATCGAACCAATAGGGCAAGAGCCGCTGGACCACGTCGGCCAGGCACTCGCTCTTGGGGATCAACTCCGGGGGCAAGAGCCGGTAGCGGGGGTCGCCGTTGGGGTTCCACGGGTTGTCGTCGGAAATGGGCGGGGGCGGGGTGCGGTAGCCCCGACGCCAGGCGTTGAGCTGCTCCTGGCCGTAGCGCCGGCGGGTCTCCCCCTTGTCCGATCCGGTGAGGTCGCCGTAGTGGCGTTCGTTCAGCCGCCAGTGCCGCCGCACCGGTACCCAGGCCCGTCCCATCTCGGCCAGGGCCAACTCCGCGGTGCGGATGGCCCGGGTCTGCAGCGAGGTGTGGACCACGTCGGGCAACAGCCCGGCGTCGGCCAGTGCCCTACCGCCCGCTCGGGCCTCAGCCTCACCCCTCGGGGTCAGGTCGCAGTCGTACCAACCGGTGAACTGGTTGGTGGCGTTCCATTGGCTCTGGCCGTGACGCAGCAGGATGAGCATTGTCGGTTGCACGGTGGTCAACCTACCGCAGGCCGCCTGCCGTCCAACGTTCTCGTCGCCGGCCTGCCCGGTCAACCCTTCGTGGATATCACTCAAGTTTGCTGTACGGGAGTTTGCTATGGGCAGGACCGACGGTATCCTGAGTGGCGAATCCCGCCCTGGGGCGGAACCCCAAGGGCCAGACCGGACAAGGAGTCAAAGCAGCATGGGAAAGGTTGTCGGCATCGATTTGGGCACCACCAACAGTGTGGTCGCGGTTCTCGAAGGCGGTGAGCCCGCCGTCATTGCCAACGCCGAGGGCTCTCGCACCACCCCGTCGGTGGTGGCCTTCTCCAAGGAGGGCGAGGTGCTGGTGGGAGAGGTGGCCAAGCGCCAAGCCATCACCAACCCCGACCGCACCATCCGATCGGTCAAGCGCCACGTGGGTACCGACTGGTCGGTGGACATCGACGGCAAGGCCTACAGCAGCCAGGAGATCTCTGCCCGGGTGCTCCAGAAGCTCAAGCGAGATGCCGAGACCTATCTGGGCACCGACGTCACCGAAGCGGTCATCACCGTCCCGGCCTACTTCGACGACGCCCAGCGCACCGCCACCAAGGAGGCGGGCACCATCGCCGGCCTCGAGGTGCTCCGGATCATCAACGAGCCGACGGCGGCCGCGTTGGCCTATGGCCTCGACAAGGGCGACACCGACCAGACCATCTTGGTCTTCGACCTGGGTGGGGGCACCTTCGACGTCTCCATTCTGGAGATCGGCGACGGGGTGTTCGAGGTGAAGTCCACCAGCGGCGACACCGCCCTGGGCGGCGACGACTGGGACGACCGGGTGATCGGCTGGTTGGTGGACTCGTTCCGCAACGACCACGGCGTGGATCTCAGCAAGGACAACATGGCCATGCAACGCCTCAAGGAGGGCGCGGAGCGGGCCAAGATCGAGTTGTCGCAGACCCAGAGCACCAACGTGAATCTGCCGTTCATCACCGCCACCGACGCCGGCCCGCTCCACATGGACTACGAGCTCAGCCGAGCCAAGTTCCAGGACCTCACCAGCGACCTGTTGGACCGGTGCCGCAAGCCGTTCGAGCAGGCCCTTTCCGATGCCGGGCTGTCCGCCGGGGACGTGGATCACGTGATCCTGGTGGGTGGTTCCACCCGAATGCCCGCGGTGGTCGACTTGGTGACCGGGATGACCGGTACGCAGCCCCACCAGGGCGTGAACCCCGATGAGGTGGTGGCCGTGGGGGCCGCCGTCCAAGCCGGTGTGCTCAAGGGCGAGGTCAAAGACGTGCTCCTGTTGGACGTGACCCCGCTGTCGCTGGGCATAGAGACCAAGGGCGGGGTGATGACCCGGCTCATCGAGCGCAATACCACCATCCCCACGCGGCGCACCGAGGTGTTCACCACCGCCGACGACAACCAGCCCACCGTGGAGATCCACGTGCTCCAGGGGGAGCGGGAGATGGCCGGTTACAACAAGACGCTGGGCAAGTTCCAGTTGGTGGACCTGCCCCCCGCCCCCCGGGGCGTGCCCCAGATCGAAGTCACCTTCGACATCGACGCCAACGGCATCGTGCACGTCTCGGCCAAGGATCGGGCCACTGGCAAGGAGCAGTCCATCACCATCACCGGGCAGAGTTCGTTGGACAAGAGCACCATCGATCAGATGGTTGCCGACGCCGAGGCCCACGCCGCCGAGGATGCCCGTCGACGGGAGGAGGCCGAAGCGCTCAACAACGCCGACAGCCTCGTGTACCAGGTGGAGAAGTTGCTGGCCGACGCCGGTGACTCGGTGGATCCGGACCGCCGTTCCGAGGCGGAGGCCCTGTTGGGTGACCTGAAGGCGGCCATCGAGGAAAAGGACGTGGACCGCATTCGCTCCGCCACCGAGGCCCTGTCGGTCGTCAGCCAGCAGATCGGGGCGGCGATGTACGAGCAGGCCGCCGGGGATGCCGCCGGAGGCTTCGCCGGAGATGCCGCCGCCGGGGACGCCGCGGGCGACGGCAACCTCGGCGACGACGCCGACGACAACATCGTGGACGCCGAAATCGTCGAAGATGACGGCGATGGGACCAAGCAGTGAGCGGGGTGCCCGAGGTGGAGGTTGATTCGGCGGCTTCGGCCGAGGCGCACGCCGAGGCTCACGAACCGCCGCAGCACGCCGCCGACCCCGACACGGCAACGGTGGACCACGCCGCTCAGGGCGACCCCGACGCCACAACCGCGGACCACGAGGAAGAGCCGGTGCCCTCCATCGAGGAGCTCTTGACCCAACGGGACGGCTACCTCAGCGATCTCCAGCGAGTGACGGCCGAGTTTGCCAACTACCGCCGCAAGGCGGCCGAACGCCAACAGGAGACGGTGGCCATGGCGGCCGCCGGCATCGTCGAGAAGGTGCTGCCGGTGCTCGACGCCGCCGACGCCGCCGTGGGCCAAGGAGCCCACGACGTGGCGCCCATCCGTGACGCCCTGTTCGCCGCTTTGGAGAAGGAGGGACTGGCCCGGCTGGACACCCCCGGCGCCCTCTTCGACCCCAACTGCCACGAAGCCGTGGTTCACGAGCCGGGAGAGGGAGAGGCGGTGATCGCCGAGGTGTTGCGGGCCGGCTACCAGTGGAACAACCGGGTCTTGCGTCCCGCCATGGTCAAGGTCCGGGGGTAGGCCGCCCGTGGTGGAAGTCAAGCGGGAATGGCTGGAGACCGACTACTACAAGGTGCTCGGCGTTTCTCCGTCGGCGTCGGACAAGGACATCACCAAGGCCTATCGTCGTTTGGCTCGCAAACTGCACCCCGATGCCAACCCCGGGGACGCCGGGGCGGAGGAGCGGTTCAAGGAGGTCTCGGCGGCCTACGACGTGCTGGGCGACGGCGAGCGTCGGGCCCAGTACGACCAGGTGCGCCACATGGGGCCGATGAACTTCCAGGCGGGCCCCGGCGGCTTCACCATGGAGGGCGACCTGGCCGACTTCATGTCCAACTTCATGGGCGGTGGCCGCTTCGAACGCGGCGGCCGTCCGTTCACCGGGCGCACTCCCCCCATGCGGGGCAGCGACCTGCAAGCTCACCTGACCCTGGACTTTGCCGAGGCGGTACGCGGGGTGACCACCGACGTGGTGCTGAGCGGCGACACCGCCCAGGTGGGCCAAGCCATCGCCGTGCGGATACCGGCCGGGGTGGACAGCGGCCAGAAGATCAAGTTGGCCGGCAAGGGCGAGCCCGGGGTCAACGGCGGGCCCCCCGGCGACCTCTACGTCACGGTCAAGGTGAGGGCCCACCCGGTGTTCGGGCGCCAGGGCAAGAACCTCACCGTGACCGCGCCGGTCACGTTTGCCCAGGCCGCCCTGGGTTCGGAGATCTCGGTGCCCACCTTCGAGGGCGATCCGGTGACCCTTCGCCTGCCCCCCGGGAGCCAGCCCGGCCAGGTCCTTCGGGTTCGGGATCGGGGCGTGCAGACCGGCAAGGGAACCGGCGACCTGCTCGTGAAACTCTCCTTGGAGGTACCCACCCAGTTGACCGAAGAACAGCGCCAAGCCCTCGAAGCCTTCGACAAGACCATGGAGGACACGCCGTGACGCATCTCCCATCTGGGATACGGTCTCTCCTTATCTTCCTTGTCGTCTTGCCTGTCCTGCGAGCCTTGCCCCTGGTGATGGAGGCCCCACGATGATCGACCCCCGGGGCCGTGATCGGGCCGTGTACGTCATCTCGGTGGCGGCCGAGCTGGCCGGAGTCCATCCCCAAACCCTGCGCATCTACGATCGCCGGGGTCTCGTCCAGCCCGCCCGCACCGGCGGGGGAAGCCGACGCTACAGCGAAGCCGACATCGACAAGCTCCGCCGGATTCACGAACTCACCAGTGAGGGGATGAACCTGGATGGCGCCGAGCGGGTACTGGCCCTGGAGGCCGAAGTGGCCCGGCTGACCGCCCAGGTGGAACGCCTCACCAAGGAACTGGAGTCGAAGCGGGCCGATATCGTTCTCTATCGCAAGAGCTGAAGCCCAAGTTCCCGTGACGTCCGCCCTCGCTCCCCAATGCCGCGACCTGTTGACGGCCTACCAGACGGTCCGGTCCACCACCGACGCCCTCTGTGCCCCGCTGAGCAGCGAGGACCAGTGCATCCAGTCGATGCCCGACGTGAGCCCCACCAAATGGCACCGGGCCCACGTGACCTGGTTCTTCGAGACCTTCCTGCTCGCGCCCCATCTGGCCGGCTACCGCCCCTTCCACCCGGCGTTCGCCTACCTGTTCAACTCGTACTACGAAGCGGTGGGGCTACGTCACCCCCGACCCGAGCGGGGCAATCTGTCGCGGCCGTCGTGTGCCGAGGTCGCCGAGTACCGAGCCCACGTGGACCAGGCCATGGCGGTGCTGCTGGCCGGCCCGCTCGACGACGCCGTCGTCCAACTGGTGGCGTTGGGCCTCCACCACGAGCAACAGCACCAGGAGTTGTTGCTCATGGACATCAAGCACGTGCTGTCCACCAACCACGCCCTGTGGCCCGCGTACCACGATCCGCCGCCGGCTGACATCGGCCCGGCCGGCTCGCGACCCTCGCCCGGCCGGTGGATCGACGTGGACGGCGGCGAGGTGTGGTTGGGTTGCGACGCTGACAAGGCCGGGGCCGACGTAGACGGGGCCGCCGGGGCCGGCGGTGCCTTCGAGAGCTTCGTCTTCGACAACGAAGGGCCCCGCCACCGCTCGATCCTGGCCCCGTACCGGTTGGCCGACCGCTTGGTGACCTGCGGCCAGTGGCTGGAGTTCATGGCCGACGGCGGCTACGACACCCCCACGTTGTGGCTGTCGGACGGCTGGTACACGCGACAGGATCAAGGCTGGCGGGCCCCCGCCTACTGGGACCTCCACCCCGACGACGGCCCGCAGGTGTTCACCCTTCACGGCCGCCGACCAGTGGATCCCGACGAGCCCGTGTGCCATGTGTCGTTCTACGAGGCCGATGCCTTCGCCCGCTGGGCGGGTGCCCGCCTGCCCATCGAAGGGGAGTGGGAGCACGTTGCCGCCGGGCAACCGCCGGTGGGCAACCTGGGCCACACCGGGCGCTACCACCCGACCCCTCCGAACGCCCCTGGGGCGGCCCCCGCCCCCAACGACCCCGGCTGGTACCAACTCTTCGGCGACGTGTGGGAGTGGACGGCCAGCCCCTACACCCCCTATCCCGGCTTTCGCCCGGCGCCGGGAGCGGTGGGCGAGTACAACGGCAAGTTCATGGTCAACCAGTTCGTGCTCCGGGGTGGAGCCTGCGTCACCCCGCCGGGCCACATCCGGGCCACCTACCGGAACTTCTTCCATCCCCACACTCGCTGGCACTTCTCTGGGGTGCGGCTGGCCCGGGACGCACCGTGATCGAACCGGTCATCGACGTCCATCTACACCCTGAGTGGCTGGACCAGCAGCTTCGCGCCGACGTGGCCGAGGGGCTGGCCGCCCGGCCGCGGGAGCTGCCGCCCAAGTGGTTCTACGACGATCGGGGCAGCGATTTGTTCGACCAAATCACCCGGCTGCCCGACTACTACCCCACCCGTCGGGAGCGGGAGATTCTGGCCCGCGAGGTGGCGGTGATCGCCGAGTTGTCGGGGGCCGACACCATCGTCGAGTTGGGCTCGGGAACCTCGGAGAAGACACGGATCGTGCTGGACGCCTGCACCGCCACCGGGCGCCTGCGCCGCTACGTTCCCTTCGACAGCAGCGAGGCCACCCTCCAGGCCGCCGCCGTGGAGTTGGCCGCCGCCTACCCGGGCTTGGCGGTCCACGGTGTGGTCGGCGACTTCGAGCACCACTTGAGCGCCATCCCCGCGGGCGGCTGCCGGTTGCTGATGCTCCTCGGGGGAACCATCGGCAATTTTCCCACCGAATCCCGCAAGGACTTCCTCGCCACCGTGGCCGACACCATGGCGCCCGGCGACTGCTTCCTGCTCGGCTTCGACCTGGTGAAGGACCACCACCGGCTGGTCGCCGCCTACGACGATCCCGACGGGGTCACCGCCGCGTTCAACCGCAACGTGTTGTCGGTGATCAACCGCCGACTGGAGGCCGACTTCGATCCGGAGCAGTTTGCCCACGAAGCCCGCTTCGACGCCGACGAGGAATGGATCGAGATGTGGCTCCGGTCCCGCCGAGCCCAGCGAGTGACCATTGAGGGACTGGGGATGTCGGTGGACTTTGCCGCCGGCGAGCCGATCCGCACGGAGATCAGCGCCAAGTTCCGGCCCGAGAACATCGGCCCCGAATTGGCCGCCGTGGGCCTGGCCATGGAGCACCTGTGGACCGACGCCCAGGGCGACTACGCCCTCACCCTGTCCCGAATGACGGGTTGACGACGGTGGGCCGGGTAAGGTCCAGTCGTAAGCCACGCTGATGGAGTAGGTCTTTGCCGGCAACGGTGGTCGTAGGCACCCAATGGGGCGACGAGGGCAAGGGCAAGTTCACCGACCTCCTTGCCCGCGACATGGACATGGTGGTGCGCTACCAGGGGGGCCACAACGCCGGCCACACGCTGGTGGTGGAGGGTCGGACCTTCAAACTCCAGCTCGTGCCCAGCGGCGTGCTCTCCCCCCACGTCACCCCGATCATCGGCAACGGCGTGGTGGTCGACCCCTTGGTGCTCATCGCCGAGATGGACCAACTGGCCGCCGGGGGCATCGACTGCGGACGGCTCCGGGTGAGCGGCAACGCCCACCTCATCCTTCCCTATCACCAGGCGTTGGACGTGGTGACCGAGCGGCACCTGGGGCGCAACAAGCTGGGCACCACCAAGCGGGGCATCGGCCCGGCCTACGCCGACAAGGCGGCCCGCGTCGGATTGCGGGTGCAGGACCTGCTCGATCCCAAGATCTTCCGGGAGAAGCTCGGCGTGGTGCTGCACGAGAAGAACCCGCTGTTGGCCAAGGTCTACAACCGGCTGCCCTTCGACCCCGAGGCCATGGCCCAGCAGTATCTGGAGGAATGCGGCCCCCGGCTGGCCCCCCACATCGCCGACACGGTGGGGCTGATACACGATGCCCTGGACACCGGCGGCAACGTGCTGCTGGAGGGGGCCCAGGCCACTTTCTTGGACCTCGACCACGGCACCTATCCGTTTGTCACCTCGTCCAATCCGGTGGCCGGGGGGGCCTGTGTGGGGGCGGGCATCGGCCCTCGCCACATCGACCGGGTGATCGGCGTGACCAAGGCGTACGTCACCCGGGTGGGCTCGGGGCCGTTCCCCTGTGAGCTCACCGACGAGATCGGCGACCACCTGGTGGACGTGGGTCACGAATACGGCACCAATACCAAGCGTCGCCGGCGCTGCGGCTGGCTCGACACGGTGATGCTGCGGCACGCGGTGCGGGTCAACTCCCTGTCCGATCTGGCCATCACCAAGCTGGACGTGCTCGACGACCTCGACCCCATCAGGGTTTGCGTGGCCTACGACATCGACGGTGAGCGGCACCACTCCCTGCCCTACCACCAGTCGGACATCCATCGGGCGGTTCCCGTCTACGAGGACTTGCCGGGCTGGCGCACCGATCTGACCGGGGTGAGCGACCGGTCGGAATTGCCCCGGCAGGCCGACGACTACCTGCGCTTCATCGAGGAACAGGCGGGCGTCCCCGCCTCGTTGGTGGGGGTCGGCCCCGGCCGCGATCAGTTCTTGACCTACCGCCCGGCCCCGTGAAGGTGTGTGTGGTCGGCCATGGCGGCCGGGAACACGCCTTGGCCCATGTGCTCGGTCGATCCTGCGACGTGGTGGTCACCCCCGGAAACCCCGGCATCCCCGGCTCCACCTCGACGCCCGCCACTGAGATCGACGCCGACCTCTACGTGATCGGCCCGGAAGCCCCGCTGGTGGACGGCCTGGCCGACGAGCTGCGAGCCGCCGGTGGCCTGGTCTTCGGCCCCGGTGCCGATGGTGCCCGGCTGGAGGGGTCGAAGGCGTGGATGAAGGAGCTGTTGGTGGCCGCCGGAGTGCCCACCGCCGCCCACGGCTCGTTCACCGAAGCGGAGGCCGCCCTCGGCTATCTCGACACCATGGGCGACCTCTTCGTGATCAAGACCGACGGCTTGGCCGCGGGCAAGGGTGTGCTGGTCACCGAAAGCCGGGGGGAGGCGGCCGACGCCGTGCGCTCCTACTTGTCGGGGGAGGCCTTCGGCGAGGCCGGGCGCCGGGTGGTGATCGAGGAGGGCCTCACCGGCCCGGAACTGTCGGTGCTGGCCGTGTGCGACGGCCACCGGGCCGTGCCGCTGGCCCCGGCCCAGGACTTCAAGCGCATCGGCAACGGCGATGTGGGCCCCAACACCGGGGGGATGGGGGCGTACTCCCCGGTGCCGGTGGCGGGCGACGACGTGGTGGCCGAGGTGATGGATCGGGCGGTCGGGCCCACGTTGGCGGCCCTGCGGCAGCGGGGCATCGACTACCGCGGGGTGCTGTACGCCGGCTTGATGCTCACCCCCCACGGCATCAAGGTGCTCGAGTACAACGTGCGCTTCGGCGATCCCGAAGCCCAGGTGGTGCTCCCCCGGTTGCGGTCGGACCTGGCCGAGTTGCTGGCCGGGGCGGCCGCGGGATCGTTGACGACCGTGCCGGAGTACGGACCGGACGCCGCGGTCACCGTGGTGTGCGCCGCTGCGGGTTACCCCGCTGCCCCGAGAGTGGGCGACCCCATTGTCGGGATCGACGAGGCCAACGCCGAAGAGGGGGTCACCGTGTTCTGCGCCGGGGTGGCCCCCGCCGGTGACCACCAGGATGGCCGGAGGCTCAACACCGCCGGGGGTCGGGTGCTGGCGGTGACCGGGCAGGGACCCGACCTGACCACCGCCCGAGACCGGGCCTACGCCGGGGTCACCCACATCGATTGGCCGGGCCGCTACGTTCGCACGGATATCGCCGCCGACGCCGTACAGGGCACTTTGGGGAGGGTCGCACCATGAGCCAGACCGTGAGCAAGAGGGTCGCCGTGTTGATGGGATCGGCCAGCGATGAGGACACCATGGCTCCGGCCCGCACCACCCTGGAGCAGTTCGAGGTGGACTGCCACTGGGAGGTCATGTCGGCCCATCGCACGCCCGAGAAGGTGCGCCGGTTCGTGTCCGAAGCCCGCGACAACGGGTTCGGGGCCATCATCTGCGGGGCGGGCATGGCCGCCCACTTGGCCGGGGCGACGGCCGCCCAGACCACCCTGCCGGTGATCGGGGTGCCGCTGGCGGGCGGCGCCCTCAACGGGGTCGACGCCCTCTACGCCACTGTGCAGATGCCCAAGGGGATCCCGGTGGCCACGGTGGCGATCAATGGGGCCATGAACGCCGCCCTGCTGGCCATCCAGATCCTGGCCGTTTCCGACGCCGATTTGGCCGATCGCCTGGCCGCCCACCGCGCGGAGATGGCCGGTGGCTGACCGGGAGCCCGTTCCCGACGGTCTCGACGGCCACGATGGCCGCGGGCCTGAAAGCCGCGATCGACCGACGGGCAAGGATCACCTCCCCGACGTGGTGGCCGACCGGTACGCCAGTGCGGCCATGGTCGCCCTGTGGTCGCCGGAGGGCAAGGTCAAAGCGGAGCGTCGCTTCTGGGTGGCGGTGCTGGAGGCCCAGCAACGGCAGGGCATCGCGGTGCCCGACGGCGCGGTGGAGGCCTACCGGGCCGTCATCGACCAGGTGGATCTGGATTCCATCCGGGCCCGGGAGCGCGTCACCCGCCACGATGTGAAGGCCCGCATCGAGGAGTTCTGCGCCCTGGCCGGCCACGAGCTCATCCACAAGGGAATGACGTCGCGCGATCTCACCGAGAACATCGAGCAGCTTCAGATCCGCAACTCGCTGCTGTTGGTGCGGGACAAGTTGGCCGCCGTGGTGTGTTCGCTGGGCGAGCTGGCCGGCGAACACGCCGAACTGGTGATGGTCGGGCGCACCCACAACGTGCCCGCGCAGGTCACCACCCTGGGCAAACGGTTGGCGAGCTACGGCGAGGAGGGGCTGGCGGCGTTGCGTCGGATCCAGGATCTGCTGGGTCGCTACCGGCTGCGGGGGCTCAAGGGCCCGGTCGGGACCCAGCAGGACCAGCTCGACCTGTTCGGCGGGTCCTCCGACTTGGTGTGGTCCCTCGAGCAGGAGGTGGCGGCTGGGCTCGGCTTCGACGAGGTGATGGGAAGCGTGGGGCAGGTGTATCCCCGGTCACTGGACTACGACGTGGTGTCGGCTCTGGTGCAGGCCTCGTCGGCCCCGGCCAACCTGGCTCGTTCCGTTCGGCTCATGGCTGGCCTCGGGCTGGTCTCCGAGGGCTACCAGGCCGGACAGGTGGGATCCTCGGCCATGCCCGGTAAGCGCAACGCCCGCACCGCGGAGCGCATCGGCGGGCTCTCGGTGGTGGTGCGGGGCTACGGCGACATGGTGGGCGCGTTGGTGGGGGACCAGTGGAATGAGGGCGATGTGAGCTGTTCGGTGGTTCGCCGGGTGGCCCTGCCGGGGGCCTTCTTGGCCCTCGACGGGCAACTGGAGTCGGTGCTGGTGGTGCTCAATGAGCTGTCGGTGTTTCCCGACGCCATTGCCGCCGAGGTGGCCGCCAACCTGCCCGCGCTGGCCGCCACCCGGGTGCTGACCGCCGCGGTGGCCGCCGGGGCCGGCCGGGAACAGGCCCATCGGGTCATCGCCGAACACGTGCCCAAGGGGGAGGACTTCTTCTCGGCGGTGACCACCGACGACCGTCTGCCCCCCGTGGGAGACGCGGTGGCCGCCATCCGAGCCCAGCCGCTGTCGCTGACCGGGGCCGCGGTCCAACAGGCGCAGGACTTCGCCGCCAAGGCCGGAGAACTGGCCCAGGAGTTCCCCGACGCCGCCGCCTACCAACCGGAGCCCATCTTGTGATCCCCCCCAACACCGACCAACCCACCACTCGGAGCAGAGTCAGCCCATGAGCCAGTACGCCAAGCAGAACATCGGCTTGCCCCCGGTGCATTCCGGCAAGGTCCGCGACATCTTCGACGCGGGCGACGGCCGCCTGTTGATGATCGCGTCGGACCGGATTTCGGCGTTCGACGTGGTGATGGACGAACCCGTACCCGACAAGGGCCGGGTGCTCACCGCCATGTCGGCCTACTGGTTCGAGACGCTGGCCGACGTGCTGCCCAGCCACCTCATCTCCACCGACGTGGCCGACCTGCCCCACGAGGCCCAGGTGGACGGCGTGGCCGGACGGGCCATGTTGTGCCGACGAGCCGAGATGCTGCCCATCGAGTGCATCGTCCGGGGCTACATCACCGGATCGGCCTGGCGGGAGTACCGGGAACACGGCACCATGCACGGCCAGGACCTCCCGACCGGGCTGCAGGAATCGGACCAACTGCCCGAACCGGTGTTCACCCCGTCGACCAAGGCGGAGTCCGGCCACGACGAGAACATCTCCTACGACCAGGCGGTGGCCCTGGTGGGCCCGGATTTGGCCGAGCAGGCCCGGTCGGCCTCGCTGGAGTTGTACCGCCGGGCCTCGCAGGCGGCCGCCGACCGGGGGATCATCATCGCCGATACCAAGTTCGAGATGGGCTTGGTGGACGGCACCCTGGTGGTGGCCGACGAGGTGTTGACCCCCGACTCCTCCCGGTTCTGGCCGGCCGACGGCTGGGTGGCCGGGACGACGCCGCCGTCGTACGACAAACAGCCGGTGCGCGACTACCTGAGCACGCTGGACTGGAACAAGCAGTACCCCCCGCCCCCGTTACCCGCCGACGTGGTGGCCGCCAGTTCGGACCGTTACATCAGCGCCTACGAGATCATCACCGGCCGCCGCTTCGCCGACTGGCCCGGATGACCGGGCGGTCATGACACCAGGGTCCATGGGCGAGGAGTCCATCAACAAGGGGTCGCCGGGCGAAGACTCGGCACACCAAGGGGCCGGGAATCAGGACTTCTCGGTGTTGGTGGAGGTGAGCCTTCGCCCGGGCATTGCCGACCCCGAGGGCTTGACCATCGAACGGGCCCTTCCCGCCCTCGGATTCACCGGGGTTCACGGGGTGCGGGTGGGCAAGAGCATCCGGTTCACGGTGCGGGCCAACCGGGAATCCGAGGCCCGTCAACTGGTCGAAGCCATGTGCGAGCGCTTCCTGGCCAACCCGGTGATCGAGGACGTGGACATCACCGTTGGCAGGCTGCCGTGAAGGGGAGGGGGCGGTGACGACCAAAGTGGGCGTGGTGGTCTTTCCCGGTTCCAACTGTGAACACGACGTTGTGGAGGCGGTGGACGCGGTCGGGGGAGCCGGAGAGCTGGTCTGGCACAAGGACACCACGCTCGGAGACGTAAACGCGGTGGTACTACCCGGAGGCTTCGCCCACGGCGATTATCTGCGAACCGGGGCGATGGCCCGTTTCTCACCGATCATGGGGGCGGTGGCCGACTTTGCCCGTGCCGGCGGACCGGTGGTGGGCATCTGCAACGGCTTCCAGATACTCACCGAGGCCCGGATGTTGCCCGGTGCCCTCTACAAGAATCAGGGACTGAGGTTCCTGTGCCAGCCTGCGGTCGTGCGGGTCGAGTCCAATGATTCAGCGTTGACCCGCCATTTGGCGGTAGGCCGAGAACTCAGCATTCCCATCAATCACTTTGAGGGCAACTACGTGTGTTCACCGGACACGCTGGACGAGTTGCGCGCCGAAGGGAGAATTGTGCTCACCTACCGGGACAATCCCAATGGATCAACGGCCGACATCGCGGGCGTGTGCAACGAGAACGGCAACGTGGTGGGGCTCATGCCCCACCCTGAGCGAGCGGCTCATCCGTTGCTGGGCAGCACCGACGGTGCTGCCTTGCTGAAGGGTCTGATCAGCGGTGATTAGTCCGTGGAGCGGGTGCGGGCGATGCCGGCAGCCTTCAGAACGCTGGCCGGAACGCCAACCTCGCGCCATGCCGCATAGGAAATGCCCTTGCGGTTGCTGTACTCGGCAGCGATGGCGATGAACTCACCCTCGGATTCGCTGATGTCCACTTTTTCGACTTCTTTGGTCAACTCGGCTTCCAAGTCCATGAGTTCTTGGATCAGATGAACGCGCTTCAGCGGCTTGGCCTGGGCGATCTCACCGGGAAGTTCGGCAACGCGGGCCTGCATTCTCTCGGTCGAGCGCTGCCGGCCCCGCTTCGGCTTGGTGGAGTCGAGAGCGTTCAGGTAACGGCTGACCGTGCGCCCCTGTGCTTGTCCGTGAGCCCGCGCCGACTTGGCTTCTTCAGATACCATCGGGTTCCTCATTTCAGGTTGTATTCGAGGTTGAACAGGTGTGATCAGCAAGCTGACCGCCCGTATTCAACTATACCCGGTCACGCTGTTCAAACTCACCATTCAATTCCATCGACTTTCGGGCCAACCGGCCCCCCCAAACCTTCGGCCTCCGAAAGTTCGGGTGGTTTCCGGTGAGCGAGCCCCTTCATCGAACCTTGGGGTTGACCGACGAGGAGGCCGGGGGCATCCAAAAGCTGTTGAACCGCGCCCCCAATCACCTTGAATTGGCCATGTTCGCGGTGATGTGGTCGGAGCACTGCTCCTACAAGTCCTCCCGACGGCACCTGAGTCGGCTGCCCACCGAGGCCCCCTGGGTGTTGGTCGGTCCGGGCGAAAATGCCGGGGTGGTGGACGTGGGGGACGGTATCGCCGTTGCCATCCGCATCGAGAGCCACAACCACCCGTCGGCCATCGAGCCCTATCAGGGGGCGGCCACCGGGGTGGGCGGCATTCTTCGGGATGTCTTCACCATGGGGGCCCGGCCGGTGGCGGTCATGGATTCGCTGCGATTCGGCCGTACTGACGACCCCCACAGTCGCTGGATTGCCGAAGGAGTGGTGTCGGGCATTTCCGGGTACGGCAACGCGGTGGGTGTGCCGACCGTGGGCGGCGAAACGGTGTTCGATGGAACTTATTCGGGCAACCCGTTGGTGAACGTCCTCTGCCTGGGGGTGATGCCCGCCGAACGGCTGGTGCTGGGCCGGGCCAGCGGTGCGGGCAACCTGGCGGTGCTGTTGGGCGCGTCCACCGGGCGCGACGGCATCGGCGGGGTGAGCGTGCTGGCCTCGGCCTCCTTCGACGACGAGGAGGCCCAGGCCGACAAGCGGCCCAGCGTGCAGGTGGGAGACCCCTTCGAGGAGAAGCGGCTCATCGAGGCCTGCCTGGGCCTTTTGGACGCCGGGCTGGTGGTGGGGATCCAAGACCTCGGGGGTGCCGGGCTCACCTGCGCCACCAGCGAGACCGCCTCCCGGGGCGGGGTGGGCATGGATGTGGACGTGGCTGCCGTGCCCCGTCGGGAGCCGGGCATGGAGCCCTTCGAGGTGCTCACCAGCGAATCGCAGGAGCGGATGCTGGCCATCGTGGAACCCGACCACCTGCCCGAGGTGTTGGCCATCTGTGACCGTTGGGATGTCCAGGCTTCCGTGGTCGGCCGGGTCACCACCGGTGGCCTGCTGCGGGTGCGCGACGGTTTGGACGGGCCCGTGCTGGCCGAGGTGCCTGCGGCCTCGTTGCACGAGGACGCCCCGCTGTACGACCGCCCCCGCCGCCCGCCGTCCGACTGGGAAGAGGCCAGAGCCGACACGGCCGGGCAATTGCCGCCGCCTGCCAACGTCGGAGCCGACTTGTTGGCCCTGTTGTCCGACCCGTCGTGGGTCTATCGCCAATACGACCACATGCTGTTCTGCAATACCGTGGTCGGCCCCGGCGCCGACGCCACCGTGTTGCGGCTCAAGCACCCGACCACCGGCGCCGACACCGGTCGAGGCCTCGCCCTGACCGTCGACGGCAACCACCGGTGGTGTGCGGTCGACCCTCGGGGGGGCACGGCCCGGACGGTGGCCGAGTCGGTGCTCAACCTGGCCTGCGTGGGGGCCCGACCGTTGGCCCTGGTCAACTGTTTGAACTTCGGCAATCCCGAGCATCCCGAGGTGATGTGGCAGCTCTCGGAGGCGATCGACGGCATGGCCGAGGCCTGCGAGGCCTTCGGCATTCCGGTGGTGGGCGGCAACGTGAGCCTCTACAACGAGTCGAACGGCCACAACATCGACCCCACCCCGGTGATCGGTTTGCTCGGGGTGATCGACCGCTTGATCCGCGTTCCCCCCGGCCTGGCCTGGAACGAAGGCGACCGGGCGATCATGATCGGGGCGGGCGACGCCGAGCTGTCGGGTTCGCAGTGGGCCGCGGCCACCGCCGGGCACAAACGGGGCCGACTGGCCGAGCTGGACTACGGGCAACATCGGCGGGTGGCGGATCTGGTGAGGGCCCTGGTGGCGGGCGACATGGTCTCGGCCGTCCACGACGTGTCCAGCGGTGGGGTGGGGGTGGCGTTGGCCGAGATGGCCGCCGTGTCCGGCATCGGCTTTCGCGGGGCCCGCATTCACGGCCACGCCGAGCTGTTCGGTGAGGCCCCCTCCCGGGTGGTGGCCGCGGTGAACCCCGAGTTGCTGTCGGCGGTGGAGTCGGCGGCCGAGGCGGCCGGGGTGGCCGTGGCCCGCATCGGGCTGGCCGGAGGTGACCGGTTCACCATTCGGGGCCTGGTGGATGTGGACATGGCCGACATCACCCGCCGCTGGAACTCGGCCATGCCCGGCCCACCGGAGAGGTGATCCCGTGAGCGCTCGGCCATGCCAGACTGAGACCGTGGCTGATTCCCTGCGGGAGCCGACAGGGGGGCCCATCGGGGTGCCCATGGGGGAGTCCATCGATGAGATCGCCGGGGAGGCCTGTGGCGTCGTCGGCATCTACGCCCCCCACGATCCGGTGGCCCATCTGAACTACCTGGCCCTGCACGCCCTGCAGCACCGGGGCCAGGAATCGGCGGGCATCGCGGTGAGCGACGGCGAGAACCTCACCGTGGTCAAGGACATGGGCTTGGTGGCCACCGTGTTCGACGACCGGACCCTGGCCACCCTGGACGGCCGATTGGGCATCGGCCACACCCGATACTCCACCACCGGCACCAGTTCGTGGAGCAACGCCCAGCCGGTGTACCGCAGCACCGGCGACCACCAGTTCGTGCTGGGCCACAACGGCAACCTCACCAACACCGTGGCGCTGGCCGAAACCACCGCACTGCTGCCGGGCATGGTCGGCTCCGACAGCGACCTGATCGGGGAGCTGCTGGCGGCCGAGATCACGGCCATGTCGCCGTCGATCAGGGCCCGGGGCCGGGTGCTGGAGCGGGCGCTGGAGGGCGTGCTGCCCCGACTGCAGGGGGCGTTCTCGTTGGTGCTGGCCGACGAGGAGCGGGTGATCGGGGTACGGGACCCCAACGGCTTTCGCCCCCTGTGCCTGGGGCGGTTGGACCGGGGGTGGGTGTTGGCGTCGGAGACCCCAGCGCTCGACATCGTGGGGGCCCATTTCCTGCGGGAGCTGGCGCCGGGGGAGATGGTGGTGATCAACGGCAGCGGGGTGCGATCCGTGCGCCCGTTCCCCGAGGAGCGGGTGGATCCCCGAATGTGCATCTTCGAGTTCGTTTACTTCTCCCGGCCCGACTCGGTGATCTACGGCCAGAGCGTGCACCACGCCCGGGTGCGTATGGGTGAGATGCTGGCCCGACAATCCCCGGTTCCGGCCGATCTGGTGATGGGCGTGCCCGAATCGGGACTGCCCGCAGCGGAAGGGTTCTCCCGGGCCAGCGGCATACCCTACGGCCAGGGGCTGGTGAAGAACCGCTACATCGGGCGCACGTTCATCGCTCCCAGCCAGCAGATGCGATCCATGGGGGTGCGGATGAAGCTCAATCCCCTGCGGGACAGCATCGCGGGCAACCGGCTGGTGGTGGTCGACGACTCCATCGTACGGGGCACCACCACCCGGGCCCTGGTGGCCATGCTGCGGGAGGCGGGCGCCGCCGAGGTCCACCTGCGCATCAGCTCCCCGCCCTACCGCTGGCCCTGCTACTTCGGCATGGACACCGGGGACCGCTCCGAGCTGCTGGCCGCCCACCTCACCGTGGCCGAGATGGCCGACTACGTGGGGGCCGACACCCTGGCGTTCATCGACCTGGAGGGCTTGACCGCAGCCACCGGCGCGGTGGGGGCCGGATTCTGCAACGCCTGTCTCACCGGCGAGTATCCGGTGGAGGTGCCGGTGGCCCTGGGGCCGGAGAGCGCCGCCGTTCTGCCGAAGCCGGAGGGTCCGCCGGCGCCCGCCAACCAGCCGGTGTTGTCATTGGGGCCGGCACCCGATGGGGCAGCCGGTGGGTGAAACCTACGCCTCCTCGGGGGTGGACATCGCCGCCGGCGAGCAGGCGGTGGAGCGCATCAAGGACGCCGTTCGCTCCACGTTTCGCCCAGAGGCCATCGGCGACCTGGGCGGCTTCGGGGGGCTGTTCGACTTCACCCGCCACGGCTACAAGAGGCCGGTGCTGGTGTCGGCCACCGACGGCGTGGGCACCAAGGCCTACGTGGCGTCGACCGCCGGGCGGTTCACCACTATCGGCATCGACCTGGTGGCCATGTGCGTGGACGATCTGGTGTGCCAGGGGGCCGAGCCGCTGTTCTTCTTGGACTACCTGTCGGTGAGCCGGCTGGATCCGCATCGGGTGGAGCAACTGGTGCTCGGCGTGGCCGAGGGGTGTCGCCAGGCAGGCTGCGCCCTGATCGGCGGCGAAATGGCCGAGCATCCGGTGGCCGGTTTCGGGGTGGTGTCCTCGTCGCCCACCGCGTCGCAGGATCAGTTCGAGCTGGTGGGGTTCGCCGTGGGGGTGGTGGAGCGGGATCGCCTGGTCACGGGGGCCAAGGTCCGTCCGGGTGACACGCTGATCGGCCTGCCGTCCCCCGGACTTCGGTGCAACGGCTACTCCTTGGCCCGTCGGCTCTATTTCGAGGTGGCCGAGCGAACACTGGACGACCCCGCCTGGGAAGGCAGCCCCCACTCGGTGGCCGACGAACTGCTGTTGCCCTCGGTGATCTATGCCCCGGCCGTGCGAGCAATGCTGGCCAAAGTGGAAGCGCAGGCCATCGCCCACATCACCGGTGGGGGCATCCCCGGCAACCTGCAACGGGTCTTGCCCGACAAGGTGGACGCCGTGGTCGACCGGAGTTGCTGGGAGCAGCCTCGGGTGTTCGCGGAACTGCAGCGCATCGGCGAGGTGGCCGATAAGGAGATGGCCCGGGTGTTCAACCTCGGCGTGGGCATGGTGGTGGTGGTGCGGGAGGCCGACGCCACCAAGGCCATCGACCTGTTGCGCACCGGTGGCCACCGGGCGGTGGCCATCGGCCGGGTGGAGAAGGGTCGGGGCCAGGTTCACCTGATCGGCCCGGCCAGCCAGGCCGCTCAGCCCTAGCGTATTGTCGGGTTTCGATGCCGCTCAGCCCCGCCGACGAGTACCTCCACCGCCCGCCGCCGGGCACCGATGCCCTGTGGAGCGACAACTTCTGGTTCTCGGTGTGCGATCGGGACGCCGACGTGTACGGCATCAATCACATCCACGCCAGCTTGTCCCACGGCTACCTCCGGGCCAGCGCGTTCTACGTGATCGACGGGGTGCCCGTGCAGTGGGCCTCCCGCCGGCCCTTGCTTGCCGACATCGGGCCGGCCACCCCGTTCGAGTCGTTGGGCGACGGGAAGCTCTCCTACGCCGTGGAAGCGCCGTTCGCCCGCTATCGCTGGCAGCTCGACGCTCCCCGATTCGGATTCGATCTGACCTTCGAGGACCGCTTCGGGGTGTTCGACTACGCCGACTGCTTCGGCGGCAACCCGCTGGGGGCCTATGAGGGGTACGGCGGCCACTACGAGCAGGCGCTCTCTTGCTCGGGCGAACTGGAGGCCCGTGGCGGTCCCCGGGCCGGTGAGCGCCGGGAGATTCGGTGCTGGTCGCACCGGGATCACTCCTGGACCCATCGGTTCGAACGGCCCGGCCCCTGGGATGTGCGCCACCGCCGCACCCAGGCCGAGTCATGGGGGCATTTCTGGCCGTCGGTGCAGCTCGCCGACCGACACCTCAACGCCTTCGGTTGGATGAGCCCCAGCCAGCCCCTACCCGGTGACACGCCCGCCGTCGGGGGATGGATCGGCGACGCCGACGGTACCCGTCCGTTGCGGTCGGCCACCTGCGTGCCCCGCTTGGAGGAGGACCAGCGCACGGCCATGGCCTTCGACATGACCTTCGAGACCACCGGGGGCGAGGTGTTGACCGTGCGCACCGGGCGCAAGCACGCCCACACCCGCAACGGGCTCATGCGCGACGAGAACGACGCCGAGGTGCGGCTGGACTGTCACGAGCCGTTCTTCGATTTCGAGGTGCTGGAGACCGGCGAGCGGGGCTACGGCGTCGTGGAGTACTCCATCCATCCGCCCTGGCCCCGCTACCGGTACTAATGGTCAAGAGGCTGGCCTTGTTGGACTCCGGCCGATCTTGGTTCCCCCCGGAGTACATCTCGTGAAGTGGGGTCTGCAATTGCCGCAACTGGGCCGGGCCGCATCGCCGGGGTTGCTGATCGAGGTGGCCCGGATGGCCGAGGAGGCCGGCTTTGACGACGTGTGGACCGCCGACCACGTGGCCGTGCCCACCGACCTGGAGGGGATGCCGTCGTTCTTCCCCGAGCCGGTGCCGCTGTTGTCGGCGGTGGCGGCCCACACCGACAGGGTGGGGCTGGGCACGTCGGTGCTGATCCCCGCCTACCGAAACCCCATGCAGTTCGCCAAGCAATGGGCCACCCTCGACTGGCTGGCCCCCGGACGCACCATCCTGGGGGTGGGGGCCGGGTGGCTGGAGCCGGAGTTCGAGGCTTGCGGCGTGCCCATGGTGCGCCGGGCCCAACGGCTGGACGACTATCTCGGCGGGTGGCAGGCCGCCTGGTCGGGGGCCACCGAGTACCAGAGCGAGCACTTCAGCTTCACCGGCGTGCGGGTCAACCCCCGACCGGCGACCCCCATCCCCGTTTGGGTCGGCGGATCGTCACCCGGCGCCCTCCGCCGGGCCGCCCGATGCGACGGGTGGATGGGAACCTGGGCCCCCCCGGAGGTGTTCGCCGAGCGGCTGGCCCTCCTGCGAGCCGAGCAGGATCGCCTGGGTCGCGCCCCCGGTGACACCACCATCTCCATTCACATGGAGCTGCGGCTGGGCGATCCTCTGGCCGACGCCGGCCGGTGGTCGGTGGTGGGCGACGGCTACGGCGACCGAGAGATGGTGGTGGGCGACGTCGACCACATCGCCCGCACCCTGGTCCCCTACATCGACGCCGGACTGGAGCACGTCCTCCTCGTCCCCCTGGCCCCCACCCCCCACGACTGGCACCACCACGTCCAAACCCTCACCCACCTCCTCGGCCAACCGATCGACCCGTGATCAACGGGTGCCGGTGGGTTGCGGGGGCAGTGGCTACTTGTCGGGGGGGGAAGCGGCGGAGGGAGTTGATGCGGACTCGCCAGCGGGAGAGTTGGCGGGCCAGTGCCGGTTCCGGACCGAGGGCAGCGTCCGGAGGCGAGGCAGCGGTCAAGATGTCGGAGCGGCCGCGGTAGGGCTGGGCGTCCTCGTTGTGGCCCGACCACACCACCATCTGCGGGAAGGCGATGGTAATACCTGTGGCGGCCAAGCCCTGGTGGACCGACAGGATCACATCGTGGCGGGTGGCCAGCTCGGTGGGCACGTCGCTGTCGTGCCAGTAGTACAGGGTGAAGTCGATGCTGGATGCCCCGAAGCGGGTCAGCAGCGCCTGCGCCGCGGGCTCGGCCTTGACCCGCTGCACCCGGCCGAGCGCCTCGGTGAGGCACTGGGCGGCGGTCTGCAAGTTGGTGTCGTAGGCGACCCCCACTTCCAACTCGCTGCGGCGCAGCGGCTCGTAGGTGAGGTTGACGATCGGGCCGGCGGCCACGTCGCTGTTGGGCAGACGTACGATGGTGTTGTCCAGGCCCCGCAGCACGGTGGTGCGGGAGTCGATATCGGTGACGATGCCCAGGTGGTCGCCCAACAGCGCGGTGTCGCCCACCTTGAAGGGTCGGCGAGCCTGCAGGATGAGCCCCGACAAGAAGTTCTCCACCAGCTTCTGAAGCGCCAGCGCCAGCACCAAGCCGCCCAGCCCGATGGCACCGATGAGGGGCCCGACCTGCACGTCCAGGCTGGTCAGGGCATAGAACAACCCCACCAGGAACACGAGATAGGCGGCCAGTCGGGAGACGCCCACCGCGGCGAAGCCCGGCCCCACCCAGTGGGTCAGTACCCTCCGGGCCACGTTGGCCACCACAATGGCCAACACGATGGAGGCACACATGATGATGCCCGCCTGCAGCCAGTCGGTCGGCGTCAAGGCGTCCTCGAGAATGCCGCTGCCGGACGACTGGGCGAACATCTCAGCAGAGGCCGGCATCATCACGATCGCGGCGCGGCCCGTCGGGGGTCACGAACCCTCAAGGTACCGGCGATGCCGTCGGCGGCCGGCGATGCAACAGGTGGTGGGCGGCTTGGGGGCAGGCCATGCCGATCTCCACGCCGGCGGCGGCCGCCAGGGCGTTGACCGCGGAGATGATGCCGTCGTGGTAGTGCGACAGGCCACTGCCCATGCGGGCTCGACGGGCGTCCACGGTGGCCCCGGCTAGGCCATCAGCCTCCACCAGGTAGAGCCCGGCCATACCGGAGTCGTTGAGCCCCCGCCCTCCGTCGGAGCAGATGAACCCGAAGGGGCGGCATCGGCGCAGGTAGGGCACCGCCGAGCGCCCGGTGTGGCCCGCGGTGACGAGCACGTTGCGGTCGGTGTCCTCACTGGTGCCGAAGGCGATGGAATCAGCGGCCACCACACTGCGCCCGTCGGGGGTGGTTTCCATCACCGTGCGGTTGGTGATCTCCGACGCGGCTGCGGCCACCGGATCGTGCTCCAGCAACAGGGCGGCCGCTTCCCGCACCGCCATGCCCGCCGTCACCCCGCAGTCCAGAGCGGGCTGATTGGCGAAGCTGACGATGCCGTGGTGGTACAGGTGTACTCCGTCGCCCAGGTGGGCGGTCATCACGTCGGCCACCGCCGCCGGGATGCCCAGCGCCTCCAGATACCACAGCCCGGCAATGGCCGAACCCTCCGGCCCCACTCCGCAGTCCATGCCGATGGCTGCCCGGGGCCGGTGCTCGGCAATGAACCGGGCGGGCAGCACGCCGCAGTACGAGGAGTTCACGCACACGTCCCGACCCCGGTTGGCCTCGTCCACGTCGTAGGCCGAGTCCATGCACATCACCCGGCCCCGGACCGAAGCCAGCACCTCGATTTGGCGGGGAGCCGCCTCCCCCTCGCCGGTGGCGTTCATCGGGTGCCCCTGGGGGGGAACTGCGGCCGTCGCTTTTCCATGAAGGCGGTGGCCCCTTCCACCATGTCGGGCGATCCGATGGCCTGGGCCAACATGCCCAGCCCCGAGGCCATGTTGTCGCGCAGTTGGTTCCAGTACACGTTGGAGCTGATCTTGGCCGCCTCCAGATAGCGGGGGCTCATGGCGAGCAGCTCCTCGCACCACCGATGCACCTCGTCCTCCAGCTCATCGTCGGGCACCACCGCGTTGATCCACCCCATCTCACACGCCTGTTCGGCGGTATAGCGACGACACAGAAAGGCCACCTCCTTGGCCCGCTTCTCCCCGATGGTCATGGCCAACAGGTTGGTGCCGCCCAGCACCGGGGCGCTGCCCACCTTCACTCCGGTCTGGCCCAACTCGGCCGACGCCGCGGCAACGGCGAAGTCGCAGGCCACCACCAGCTCGTTGCCGCCCCCGAACGCGGGGCCGTTCACCGCGGCGATCACCGGCATGGGGGCGTTACGTATGGCGTCGAACAGCTCCAGCGAGCCGTAGAACATCGACCGCAGCGCATAGAAGTCGGCCTCGGCCAAATTGGCCAGGTAGCCCCCGGCGCAGAAGGCCCGTCCCTGCCCGGTGATCACCACCACTCCGGCATCGGTGTGCTCCCGGAAGGCGGCAATGATCTCGTCGACGGTGGTCCGGTCATAGGAGTTCAATCGCTCGGGCCGGTTCAGCCGCAGCCAGACGATCCGGTCGTTTCGCTCAACGATGATGTCGCTCACGGTGGTTCCCCCGTCCTTCAGCGCGTACTGTCCGGCATGGTATGGCGTTCGAGCTCGACTCCGACACCCGAGCCATCCAGCAGGAGGCTCGGGCGGTGGCGGCCCAGGTGGCGCCGTTGGCCGCCGAGGCCGACGAGTGCAGCCACGTACACGAGCCCACCTTGGAGATCTTGCGGGCCGGCGACCTGTGCTCGCTGATGGTGCCGGCGGCCTACGGCGGTCGTCACGAGCGGGTGGATCCCTTGGCCGTTTGCGTGGTTCGGGAGGCGCTGATGGCGGCCTCGGCCCATCTGGACTCGCTGTTCGCCCTCCAGGGCATCGGCAGTTACGCCATCGCCGTGGCCGGCACCGACGAGCAGCGGGAGGAGTGGCTGCCCCGGGTGGCCACCGCCGAGGTGCTGGCCGCGCTGGCCCTCACCGAGCCGGTGGCTGGCTCCGACCTCCGGGGAATCCAAACCACGTTGACGGCCGACGGGAACGAGCTGGAGTTGAACGGGGTCAAGTCGTTCATCTCCAACGGGGGCGCGGCCGGCTTCTACACCACGCTGGCCCGGGAGGGCGACCGACATTCGCTGGTGCTGGTGCCCGCCGACGCGTCCGGGGTGACCGTGGCGCCCTCGCCGGAGATCATCGCCCCCCACGTGCTGGGGGAGGTGACCTTCGACCGGGTGCGACTGCCCTCCTCGGCTCGTCTGGGCGACGCCGGAACGGGCCTTCGCCATGTGCTGGCCACCCTGTCGGTGTTTCGCATCTCGGTGGCCGGGGCCGCCGTCGGGCTCATGGACGGGGCGCTGGCCTGCGCCGCCGACCACGCCGCCGCCCGGGAGCAGTTCGGCCGTCCTCTGGTGCGGTTGGGTCCGGTGGCCGGGCTGCTGGCCGACTCCTGGGCCGAGCTGGAGGCCACCCGGCTGTTGGCCTACGCCACCGCCGAGGCCGCTCGGGACGACCCGTCGGCCCACCTGGACCGGTCGTCTTTGGCCAAGCTGGCCGCCACCGAGGCGGCCTGTCGGGTGGTGGACCGTTGTGTGCAGGTCATGGGCCGTTGGGGGCTCATTCGGGGCAGCGCCATCGAGCGGTACTACCGCCAAGCCCGCCCCATGCGCATCTACGAGGGGGCCTCCGAGGTGCTCCGTTTGGGCATCGCCGCCCGGTTGTGCGCCGAGATGGCCGATCGGCGCGGGCAGTAAGGGCTCCGAGGAGTGGTAGCCGGGATGGGATCGAGCACCGTGGAGGAGCAGTTGGCGTGGATCTGAAGCTCCACGGCCATGTGAGCGTGGTGACGGGGGCCAGTCGGGGGTTGGGGGAGGCCGTGGTGCGGGCTCTGGTGGCCGAGGGCGCCCGGGTGCTGGCCGCCGCCCGTTCGGTGGACGCCCTGGGTGCCCTGGCCGACGAGCTGGGCGACGCCGTGGCCCCGTTGCCCTGCGACTTGCGCGACCGCCACGCAACCACCCGCCTGGTGGACGAAGCGGTGGGTCGATTCGGCACCCTCGACTCGGTGGTCAACAACGCGGGCATCGCCCCTGCGTCCTCGTTCGTCGACCAGCCCGACGAGGTGTTCGACGAGGTGCTGGCCGTGAACCTGGGGGCCCCGGCCGCCCTGGCCCGACGGGCCGCCTCCCACTGGATCGACACCGGTCGAGCCGGCTCGGTGATCAACATCGCTTCCACCTCAGGGCTCAAGGGCAAGCCGCTGTTGGCCGCCTACTCGGCCTCCAAGGGTGGGATGCTGCGGCTCACCGAGTCGCTGGCCGGCGAGTGGGCCCGGCATGGCATCCGGGTGAACGCCATCGCTCCGGGGGCGTTCGAGACCGACGCCCAGGCCGCGGTGCTGGGCGACCCCGAAACCCTGGCCGCCCGGCTGCGCAAGATTCCCGTGCGCCGCATGGGCCGGCCCGACGAGATCGGGCCGCTGGTGTGCTACCTGGCCTCGGAGGCCTCCGCCTTCGTCACCGGCGCGTGCTTCGTGATCGACGGCGGCGAGGTGTCCAAGCTCTGATGACCCCCCTGGTGTCAACATGGGAACATGCACCGAGCTGACATGATGGATCCGACCAAGAGAGGCACACCATGACCATGCCCGCCACGTCCGTCAACGCCGTCCACCAGGAGCTGGGCAGTCCCGCCTTGGCCGGCGGCGAGTTGGCCGCCATCTCCCCGAAGTTCGCCGAGGGTTATGCCCGGGTACGTGACGTGACCGACCGTGACGGCGCCTGTCCGGCGTGGGCCAAGGCGCTGTACATGGCGGCGGCGGCCACGGTCCGGGGCCATCGGGAGCTGGCCCTGCGGGAACTCACCCGGTCCCACCAATTGGGATTGCGGTTGAGCGATGCCCGGGGAGCGTCGCTGGCCGTGCTCATCTCACGGGGCGAGGCGGTCTACGACGCCTTTGCCCGAACGGTGGATCAGGTGTTCGAGACGGAGGCCGCCCGGTCCGGTGACCCCATTCCCGAATTCTCCTTGGACCGGCAGGCGGCGCTGGCCTACTTCGAGAGCTACTTCGGGTTCGTGCCCGACTACATCGAGGTGATGGCCAACGATGCCCCCCGGGCCCTGGAGGGCTACGTGCTCATGCGGCAGTGGTCGCTGGCCGAGAACACCCTGGCGGCCAAACACGTGGAGTTGCTGCTGTGTACCATCAACGCCGCCGAGTTCTCCAGCCGGTTCGTGAACGTCCACGCCAACGGGGCCCGCAACGCCGGGGCCACCGAGGCCGAGATCACCGAGGCCGTGGTGTGCGCCATTCCCGTGTCCGGTGTGGCCTCCTGGCTGCCCGGCGCCGACGGCATCATGGAAGGCCGTTGACGCCCCCGCCTTCGGGCCCCGAGCCGACCGCAGCCGTCCGGGTAGCAGGTCGCCGGTGAGCGGCCTCATCGATGTCCACGCCCACATCGTGCTGGAGGGCACCATGGGGGCGGCCGGACCCTGTGGTCCCGAGATCGGGGCCCATCCCGACGGCACCCCCTGGTTCCGGGTAGGGGGGTACCAGCTCGACGGCGTGGCCTATCGGGGGTCGTTGTTCATCGAGTTGGACATGCGTCTCGAAGCCATGGACGCCCAGGGCATTGCCGTGCAGGCCCTGTCGCCCAACCCGCTGACCTACCTTCACTTCATCGAGCCGAAGTCGGCGGTGGACTTCTGTCGTCGTCACAACGACGAGCTGGCCGCCGCGGTGGCCCGCCACTCCGACCGGTTCGTGGGCCTGGCCGCCCTGCCCATGCAGGACCCCGACGCCGCCTGCGCTGAACTCGACCGGGCGGTGCGGGAGCTGGGCCTTCGGGGGGGCTACACCGGCACCGACTTCGGCACCCCGCTGGACGACCCGGCGATGGACCAGCTCTGGGCCCGTTGCGTGGAGCTGGATGTGCCCCACTTCTTGCACCCCACCCAGTCGGGCATCGACGGTCCCCTCCTTGATCCTCGGCTGCGCCGTTGGGACCTGGACCTGGTGTTGGAGTACTCCTACGAGGAGACGGTGGCGGTGGCCACGCTGGTGTTCGGCGGGGTGACCGAGCGCCACCCGGCATTGGACATCTGCTTGTCGCACGGCGGTGGCACCGCCCCGATGGTGTTGTCCAAACTCCGCACGCTGGCCGAGCGTCGCCCGGCTTCCCCGGAGTGGATCAAGGAGCCGGGGGCCTTCGACCGGGCGCTGGGCCGATTGTGGTTCGACTGCCACATTGCCGGGGAAGCCGAGTTGGCCCTGACCCGGCGCCAATTCGGCACCGAGCGACTGGTGTACGGCACCAACTTCGGCGGCTGGGACCGGGGTACCGGCCCCCAGGTGGCCGAGTTGGCCCCCACCCTCAACGCCAACGCCGCCCGCCTACTCCGCCTCTGAGCCCCTACCGGCGCGGGTGGCGTGGCGGGCTCGGGCGACGGCCTCGACCTCGGGGTTGCCGTCCAGGAAGGACTGCACGAGTTGGCGGTGGGCGATGCGCCAGCCGTCGGGGGTGCGGACCATCTGGTCGATGTACTTGCCCCCCACGATGAAGGTGTCGCCGCCCGGCGTGTCGGCGATGTACTTGGTGGCGATGAAGTAGCAGCCCGCGATGGCCCGGTCGCCGTCCACCTTGGCCCAATGGCTGCCGTTCAGGTGCTGGCTGGCGTCGGCGGGCTCCAGCGAGGCGGCGCACTTGGCCACGATGGCCTCCAAACCCTCGAACCGCTCGCCCCGGTAGTCGGCCACCGCGTCGGGCAGGAAGATTTCGGCCAGCGCATCCCACCGGTGGTTGTCCAGCGACCAGGCGTAGCGAACCTGGATGTGGCGGATGGCGTCTCGGTCGAGCAGATCCTGCAACCGGTCGACGTCGAGGTCTGGGGCATGTTCCGATCTGGTGTCCATGGGCAGGCCAGGTTACGGTGCCCGCCAGAGGCGTTTCACCGGGAGGTTGGCATGGGCTCACGACTGGCAGGAAAAGTGGCGGCCATCACCGGTGCATCCAGCGGCATCGGCCGGGCCGCGGCCGAGCTGTTCGTGGCCGAGGGAGCGCAGGTGGCCCTCGGCGACATTCAGGACGATGCCGGCCGGGCCGTGGCCGACGCTCTGGGCGATGCCGCCCGCTTCGTGGCCTGCGATGTGACCTCCGAGGATGACGTGGCCGGATTGGTGGACGCGGCGGTAGCCGAATTCGGACAACTGGATGTGATGTACAACAACGCCGGCATCGTGGGGGCGGTGGGTCCGATCGACAGCACCCCCGCCGCAGAATGGCACGCCTCCCTCGACGTGTTGCTCCACGGGGTGTTCTACGGGGTCAAGCACGCCGCCCGGGTGATGAAGCCCAACCGATCGGGGTCGATCATCTCCATGTCCAGCACCGCCGGGGTGATGGGTGGCCTCGGCCCCCACGCCTACGCCTCCGCCAAGCACGCGGTGGTGGGGTTGACCAAGAACGCGGCGGCCGAGCTGTGCCGGTTCGGCATCCGGGTGAACTGCATCGCCCCGGCGTCGATGGTCACCCCGATGGTGGCTTACGCCCACACCGGGGATCACACCAACATTGACGGCGCCCTCGCCGAGCTGTCCGAGTCGTCCCCCTTGGCGGGCCGCCCCGGCCTGGCCACCGACGTGGCCCACGCCGCCCTGTGGCTGGCCTCTGACGATTCCGGCTACACCAGCGGCCACTGCCTGGCCACCGATGCCGGTTTCACCACCGGGTCGCGCCCCGATGCCCCCGGCTTCGCCGACTACGCCCCCATGATCCGTGAGGCGGGCCGCACCGGACTGTGATGGCGGCTCGGTCGTCGGTGACCAGCTCGTTCTGCGACACAAGACGCGACCGCAGTATCGTCGGGGTGTGGCTGAAGAAGCGCCGTTGCTGGCCAACGAAGAGGATCATCCCCAAGAGGTGGTGTACGACGGTGACGGGGGGCGGATCGTGGCCATGGACTCGGCCCGGTACGTGGACGCCCGCAACCGGGGCACCGACGTGGTGGTGCCATCGTCGTACTTGGGGGTGCTGCCCGCCCGTCTGATGGCCCCCCACCGGCCGCGGGGAATCATCGGCCACGACGGTTGCATCGGCAAGGACGGCGCGGGCATCGCCGGGCTGTGGTTCCTGGAGGCCCTGGGCATCCCGGCGGCGGCCGCCGACGGCATGAGCGCCGAACTCGGCAACGGCCTCGATCTCTACGACACGGGCGTGATCTCCCGGCTCAACATCTACGCCGAGCGGTGCGGGGTGGCCGAGGGAATGACGGTGGCCGAGGCCGCCCGGCTCTTGCTGACCCAGGATCCCGGCGAGGTGGACGAGGGCACCAAGATCCGCCGGGAGGTCAAGGCCACCTCGGCGAGCGGACGGGAGATCGTGGTCACCGATTCCATCGTGTTCGCCTTGCCCGAGGACTCCCGCAACGTGCTGGTCACCGCCGGCCACACCGGGCGCAGCGGGGCGGCCTTCTTGTTGGAGGTCAGCCCGCACGGGTTCATTTGTTCCGACGGGGGCCGTAGCAAGAACGACGCCGGCATTGCCGGGTTGGCCATCACCGAGGCCCACGGCTTGGCCGGGGCGTGCTGCGATGCGTGGAGTGCGCCGGTGGGCGATGCGTTCAAGGCCTACGATGAGGGGACCATCAGCGCCTGCAACCAACCGGCTCGCGACCGGGGAGTTACCGAGGGCATGCCGGTGCGCGACGCCGCGGCTGCCCTCCTGCGAGACTGAACGGAAGCCTGAGGGGCGAGAGCAAGGGAACCGATACTGATGCCTGAGCCCACACCCATCCTGATCACCGGGGGCACCGTGATCGACGGCACCGGGGCTCCGCCCCGGCCCGACACCGCCGTGCGGTTGGAGGGCGACCGCATCGTTGCCGTCGGCCCCGAAGCCGCCGCCTTGGCCGAAGGGGTCGAAGCCACCGTGATCGACGCCACCGGGTACACGGTGATGCCCGGCCTCATCGACGCCCACGTGCACTGCACCTTCGACGACGTGCAGTCCAACGACGAGCTGTTCTTCCATCGCGACCACACCCTGGCCGCGCTCATCGCCGCCCGGAATCTGCAGAAGCTGCTGTTGGCCGGGGTGACCGGATTCTGCGACCCCGACACTTTATTCTCGATGGGACCATCACTGAGAGACGCGGTGGACGCCGGGGTGGTGGAGGGGCCCCGCATGGCCACCGGGGTGCAGGCGCTGGTCACCGCCGTGGGGGGCACGGCGGGTCGGCTCATTCCCGACACCGGGGTGGTGGGTTACGCCCAGGTGGTGTCCACCGTGGACGAGATGATCCAGACGACCCGCCGCCACATCAAGCACGGCGCCGACTGGATCAAGATTCACGCCACCGGCTCCATTCCCCGCCACCAGGGCGAGCTGCTGGCCTGGAAGCCGGAAGAACTGCGGGCGGTGTGCGAGACGGCTCACGAGTTGGAGACCCCGGTCATGGCCCACGCCCGGTCGGCGGGGAGCACCCAGGCCTGTGCCGAGGCGGGCGTGGACCTTGTCTTGCACGCTTCGTTCATGGACGACGCCGCTCTTGAGGCGGTGATCGACGCCGGGGCCGCCCTCATGCCCACGTTCACCTTCCTGGCCAATCTGGCCGACTACGGCCACCTGGTGGGGGCCGGGGCCGGTATGCAGGACGTGTTCCGGGGCGAGATCGAGGCCACCGCCAAGATGATGGCCAAGGCTCACGAGGCCGGGGTGAAGTTGTTGTGCGGCTCGGAGTCGGGGTTCGCGCTCACCCCGTACGGCCATTGGCACGCCCGGGAAATGGAGGTGCTGGTGGAGTCGGTCGGCCTGTCCCCGATCGAGGCCATCTCCTGTGCCACGGCCAACGGTGCCACCGCCCTGCGGATGGAGGGGGAGGTGGGCACCCTGATGCCGGGTATGGCCGCCGACGTGTTGGTGGTGGACGGCGATCCGTCGACCGATGTCACCGTTCTGGGCGACCGCACCAACCTGCGACACGTGATCAGCCGGGGCCTCCCCGTGGACGTGACCCGCCCCTGGCCCACCCGCCGCCCCATCCCCGGCGAAAAAGTGGCCAACTGGGCCGCCCAGATCCTCACCAGCGACTTGGTTTGGCCAGGGGTATAGGACAACGGCTCCTCCTCCAGTTGCCCTTGGTCATAGGCAATTGGCGGCTACCTCCCCATCAAGACGACTGGACAAGCGGGGGCGCTCCTTCGTCCGTCGGGGCAATCCTGCGGGGCGGCTCCGGTGCCGATTGGGCGGCGTCAGAGTTGGCCGGAGGCCAGCATGTCGGCGGGGATCTTGAGGTCCAGGGCGCCGAGGTAGCCGCCGCCGTCCTCGATGGCGTCGTGGACGTCGTAGCCCAACAGTTCTTGGGCCCGGCGGGGCAGGGTGCGGGCGATATCGGGGGGAGTGGCCAGGCAGTTGTTCTCCTCGGAACGGAGCCAGCCCAGCATGTAGCTGAGGTGAAAGCCCGGCCGGTGGCGGTCTTCGGTTGTGTTGGCCCCGGCCCCGTGGATGGTGGACCCCAGGTAGATCACCCTTGACCCGGCGGGCATCTCGGCGTCGGCGAACTCGTGGGGTTCGGGCCGGCGGTCGGACTCCCAGCGGTGGCTGCCGGGGACCACTCGGGTGGCGCCGATCTCCTGGGTGAAATCGCACAGGGCGGTCACCGACGACAGCTCCATTTCCGGCCGGGGTCGGGGCATGTGTACCCACACGTCCTCGTCGCGGTGGGGGAACTGGGCCTGGGCGCCCGGTCCCACCACCAGCATGTGGGCCACATTGACCTGAAAGTCGGCGCAGTTGGGGCCGAGCACCGCGGCCGCCAGGTCGAGCATCAGCGGGTGGAGCAGCACCTCGGCCACAAATGTGGGCGATTTGGAGGCCAGCCCGGACACATGGCGGGTGTGTTCGCCGAAGAAGGCGGCGATGGAGGGATTGATGTGGGTCTGGTTGGCCCCCGGGGCATCGGCGTAGGGCGCCAGCTCGGAGAGGATCTGGTCGATCACCTCGGCGCCGAAGCAGTCCTCCACGATGACCGCCCCGTCGGCGTCGAGCACCTCTCGTACCTGTTCGAAGGGCTCGTCACTCTTGAGATGGGCCAACTCGGCTTTGGGTGCCATGCCCCACCCTATTGCAACGCGGCCGTAGGTCTCTGCGTGGGCTGGGCTCTCGCCGGATCTGCGCCGCCTCGACGGACTACTCGCTCCGGGCCCGTGGCCGCGCCGGGCTTTAGCTAGCCCGCATTGGCGGTCAAGCTCTACCATCCCACCAGCATTTTCGGGCGACGACCAAGGGGAGCATTGTGTCGAGTTCTGGTTCGATTTTGGGAAACGCTGTTGTCCGCCGCGAAGATCCGGGGTTGTTGACCGGCGCGGAGCGCTACTACGACGACATCGCCCCCGACAACACCGCCTACGTGACGTTCGTGCGCTCGCCGATGGCCCACGCCGTGATCCAGTCGGTGGACGTGAGCGAGGCCGAAGCCATGGACGGCGTGCTGGCCGTCTACACCGGGGAGAACGTCGGGCTGCCGGCGGTGGCCGGGTTCCCCATGCTGCCGGTGTTCGAGCGCCCACAGATCGCCGCCGAACGAGTGCTGTTCGTGGGCGACATCGTGGCCGCGGTGGTGACCGAGACCCGCGAGCAGGGTACCGACGCCGCGGAGGCCGTGTTCGTGGACTACGACCCGTTGCCCGCCAATGCCGACCCGACCAAGGCCCTGGACGACGGCGCCGAGGTGATCTGGCCGCAGAACGAGGGGGGCAACCTGGCCTTCCACACCGAGTTGGGCGAGGACGACGGGCTCGCCGAGGCCGCGCACGTGGCCGAGGTCACCATGGACAGCCAGCGGTTGGCCGCGGTGCCCATGGAGCCCAACGGCGTGCTGGTGGAGCCCGGCACCCCCGACGGCGGGTTCACCGTGACCCTGCCCAGCCAGGCGCCACTCGGCCTCAAGGACGGGTTCGCCGGTCTGTTGGGCGTCGACGCCGACAACGTGCGCATCGTGGCCCCCGCGGTGGGGGGCGGCTTCGGGGCCAAGACAGGCATCTATCCCGAGTACCTGGTGGCGGGCAAGGCGGCCCTGGAGCTGGATCGTCCGGTGAAGTGGACCGAGTCGCGCTCGGAGGACATGGTGTCGTTGGTGCACGGCCGGGGCCACATCCTCACCGCTCGCATGGGCTTCGACGGCGACGGTCACATCACCGGGTTGAACGTCCACGTGGTGGCCGACTCCGGGGCCTACCCGGCCATCGGGAGCTTCTTGACCGTGCTCACTCAGACCATGTCGCAGGGGGTGTACAGGATCCCCAAGATCAGGTTCACCGCCGACTCGGTGGTCACCAACACCACCCAGGTGGCCGCCTATCGGGGCGCGGGCCGTCCCGAGGCCACCCAGATCCTGGAACGGGTGCTGGACGTGGGCGCCGACGACTTGGGCATCGACCCGGCCGAACTCCGCCGACGCAACTTCATCGGTCCCGACGAGTTCCCCTACGCCACCATCACCGGGGCGAACTACGACTCGGGCGATTACGCCAAGGCGCTGGACGCGGCCCTGGCCGCCTCGGGTTACGAGGACCTGCGGGCCGAACAGGCCGCCCGTCAGAAGTCGGGCGACACCAAGCTCTTGGGCGTCGGCGTGTCGGCCTACGTGGAGATCACCGCTCCCTTGGGCCTGCACACCGAGTACGGCCGGGTGGACGTGTTGAGCGACGGCTCCGCCGAGGTGCGGGTGGGGACCAGCGCCCACGGCCAGGGCCACGAGACCTCGTTCGCCATGATCGTGCAGGAGCTGTTGGGCGTGCCCCTCGAACGGGTGCGGCTCATCCAGTCCGATACCGCCGAGATCCCCCGGGGCACCGGCACCATGGGCTCACGGTCGCTGCAGATCGCGGGCAGCGCGGTGTATCAGGCCAGCGAGGAGGTGCTGGCCCAGGCCAAGGAGCTGGCCGCCAAGCAATTGGAGGCCAGCGTGGACGACATCGTGGTGGGCGACGGCGGCCTGCACGTGGCCGGGGTGCCTGCCCAGAGCGCGTCGTGGGCCGAGTTGGCCTCGGCCGCCGACGGCGGGGTCATCACCCACGAGTTGGACTTCGACCAGGGCGGGGCCAGCTTCCCGTTCGGGGCCCACGTGGCCGTGGTGGAAGTGGACGCCGAGACCGGCGGAGTGGAGCTTCTGCGCCACGTGGCGGTGGACGACTGCGGCACCGTGCTCAACCCGCTGTTGGTGGCCGGCCAACAGCACGGGGGCGTGGCCCAGGGTGCGGCCCAGGCGTTGTTCGAGTGGGTGCAGTACGACGAGGACGCCAACCCCCGCACGGCCAACCTCGCCGATTACCTCATTCCCAGTGCGGCCGAGTTGCCCAGCTTCGAGGTGAGCAACGTGGAGACGGCCAGCCCGCTGAACCCGCTGGGCGCCAAGGGCATCGGTGAGTCGGGCACCATCGGCTCCACCCCGGCCATCCACAACGCGGTGGTCGATGCCCTGTCGCATCTGGGCGTGAGCCACGTGGACATGCCCACCACCCCCGAGCGCATCTGGCGGGCTCTGGCCGAGGCCTCCTAGGGACCGGCACCTCCGCCCAACGCATTGTTCCGGGGTGGGCGAAGCAGCCGTACGGCATCGACCAGGCCTATTTCTGTCCCCAGCTCACACCCGTACCAACAGCGATATCGCGTAGCCGTCGGCGTTCGACCCTGAGACGGTGGCAAGTTGGTCCTGCCAGCCGTCGCGAAAGACGTTGTCGGAGGCCAGGGTCAACCGGGCCAGGTTGCCGGCGCTGCTCCCGTACCTGCTGTCCGCATAGACGGTTTCGCAGTTTGCTCGGGGAATGGCGAGCTGGCTGGTCTTCATCGGACGGCGTCCGGCGATCGCGTTGTCGAGGTTGTCATGCACCTCGAAGTGGCAATGAGGCCAGCGGCCCCGGTAGCAACCGGGGAACACCGTTTTGAAGACGACTCGACCGGCCGCGTCGGCGGCCTGAACACCCCGCAGGAAGTTCTGGTCGGAAATCTCGTAGATCGAGTAGCGACCGTCGGCGGTGCAATGCCAGAGGTAGACCGATGCGCCGGGCAGGGGATTCCCGCCGGCGGCATCCACCACGGTGAGGTGAACGGCAGTGGGGATGCCCTGGGCGGTGCCGCTGAGGGTTCCGATGCTTCTGGTTAGGTCGGTCCTGACGACTCCTTCGGTGGCCAGGACGTTCGGACCGTTGGAGCCGTTCGCCGGGAAGGGGCCGGCCGTTTCGCTCGGTATCTCCGCCCCCGGACTGGCGACGGTGGCGGTTGGTTCGGCGGTGGGTGCCGTTGTGGCCTCCGGGGTGGTGGGGGTAGCAGCCGGGGTGGCTTCGGCGGTGGGTGCCGTGGATGCCGTGGCGGTGGGCGAAGCCATGGCCGTGGCGGTGGGCGATGCCGCAAGTGCGGTTGGGGTGGTTGTGGGGGTTACGAACGTGGGGGTTGCGGAGGGTGACCCGGCGGTGCCAGTCGCCGTCGGGGAGGCAAAGGGCGATGCCGCTGGTGGCCCGGCAGTGGGCGAAGCGGCCGGCCGGCTGCTTGAGCCGCAGGCGGCCGCCACGCCGGCCAGCCCGGCACCACCGATCAACAGGAGGGCTCGCCTCCGGTCGATGAGGTGGGGCAGATCCCGGGTGAGTCCCCCGAAGTCGTCGTGGCTCTTGGGTTCCGTCATGGTTCCTCCTTGTCCGGTTCTCCCTCCGGGGTCGAAGCCTGAGCAGCGTGGGTGGGAAGGGTGATGGTGACCGTGGTTCCCCGACCAGGCTCGCTGGTCACGCGGAGAAATCCCCCGTGGGCTTGCGCCACGGCGTCGGCGATCGCCAGGCCGAGTCCGAAGCTCCCCTGTTCCCGAGACCGAGACGGATCGGCGCGATAGAACCGCTCCGTGACCCGATCCAGATGCTCCGGCTCGATGCCCGGCCCGTCGTCTCCGATTTCGACAACCACGTCGTCGTCGGCCCGGCGGGCGTCGATGGTGATGGCGGTACCGGGAGGGGTGTGGACGGAGGCGTTTCCCACCACGTTGGCCAGAAGCTGCCGCAGTCGGTCCTCGTCGCCGACCACGGTGAGTTCGGTTGCGGTGGTCACGATGATGTCGTGATCGGGAGCGGTGACCCGGGCATCGGCGCCGGTGTCGGCCACCAACGTGGCGAGGTTGATCTCGCGGTGGTCCATCGGGCGCTGCTGGTCGTACTTGGTCAAGGTCAACATGTCCTCCACCAGGCGGTCGAGGCGCTGCGCCTCTTGCTCGGTGCGGCGCATGGCGTCGTCCAGGGCAGCTTGGTCGGACAGTCCCCCGTGGCGGTAGAGCTCGGCGTAGCCGCGGATGGTGGTAACCGGGGTCCGCAGTTCATGCGAGGCGTCGGCGACGAATCGGCGGAGCTGCTGTTCGGACTGGGCCTGGGCGTCCACCGCTTCCTTGATCCGGCTCAACATGGTGTTGAGTCCACGGCTCAAAGCGCCTGCCTCCGTGCCCACCGCCCCGGACTCGGGCACGCGAACCGAGAGGTCACCCTCGGCGATCTGGGTGGCCGCCTGGGTCATGGCCTTGATGGGTTGGATGCCCAGTCGGATCACCCACCAGGCCACGGCGGCGAGCACCACGAACACCGCGACGGCTCCGAGGGTCACATACAGAATCAAGCGATCCACGGTCTCTTCGACGTCGACCAGGGGAAGGGCTCGAACGAAGACGGTGTCGTCCAGCCTGACGGCCAGAACCCGGTAGCGAACGTCGTCGTCCACGCCCGAGACCGAGAACGGCTCGGACCCACTATTGACCGCGGTGTTCCAGTCGAGATCGGGTGGGCTCCACGCCTGCTCCGGGAAGTTCGATTCATAGACCACCTCGAGGCCGTGATCACGACGGACCGCACCCTCGAACATGTTGCTGAGTCGTCCCGGCTCCTCCCGCGGGGTCGGTTCGTGGTCGTGCGATCCACCACCCCTGCTTCTCGAGGGGCTCTCGCCCCGGTCGTCGTGGATGTGGTCGCCCAGTCGCCCGTCGCGATCGGGATCGGCGGCGTCCGAAAGATGTCCGTCCACTTGGCCGACGAGGTGACTTCGGGTGGTGGCCACGATGGCCCACCCCGCCAGGGCCAAGATGACCGCTACCAGGGCAATCCCGGCGATCAATCGCGTTCGCAGCGACAGGGACACCCTCATGGTCGCCAATCCTGCGCTCGATCTGGCCGGAGCGGCTTCATTTGAGCCGAAGGGTGTAGCCCACACCACGAATGGTGTGGATGAGCTTGGGTTCCGACGTGTCGATCTTCTTGCGCAGGTAGCCGATGTAGGTCTCGACCACTCCGCCGCTTCCGCCGAAGTCGTATTGCCAAACGTGGTCGAGTATCTGGGCCTTCGACAGCACTCGGCCCTGGTTGATCAACAGGTAGCGCAACAGGCTGTATTCCGTGGGGGACAGCGACACCTCGACACCGGCCCGGGTGACGCGGTAGGTGTCGTCGTCCAGGCACAAGTCGGCCAGCTTGAGCACGCCGGAGGCCCCTGCACCGCCCGTGCGGCGAAGGACCGCTTCGACCCGGGCGACGAGTTCCTCCAGGCTGAAGGGCTTTTGCAGGTAGTCGTCGCCCCCGAGGGTCAGGCCTCGCACCTTGTCGGCCGTGTCGTCCTTGGCGGTGAGGAACAGGACCGGCGTTTGGTTGCCGTCGGCACGGAGCCGTCGGCAGACCTCGAAGCCGTCGAGGTCGGGCATCATGACGTCCAAGATGATCAGGTCGGGATGCTTGTTGCGGGCGGCGGTGAGCGCCTCCCGTCCGTTCTCGGCTTCGATGACATTGAAGCCGTGGAAGCTCAGCGCGGCTCCCAGCATCGAACGGAGGTTGGCCTCGTCGTCGACGACCAGGAGGTGAGGGCCGGTCACGGGCTTCATGGTTTCACCTCATCCTGGCAAGAACCTGTGGATTGGCCGATACTGCCTTGAGAATCTCAGGGAGATTCTGGCGGGTTGCCGGGAAACTCGATGCCCGTTCTCGGCTGACTCTCAGTTTGGGGTCATAGACACTCCGCCATGTCGATGCCACCGGATTCCGAGGAACCCAAAATCGCCGAACCCCGACTGGTGCGAGTGTCGCGCCGAGCCTTTCTGCGTCGAAGCGCAGCGGCCGGGGCGTTCATCGTCCTGCCCGGACTGGCCTGCCGGCGAAGCGACTCCGAGGTCTTCGCCGGGGCCACCGCCACCGTTGCGCCCGCCACTGTTGCTCCCACGGCTGTTCCGCCCACCGCCCCGGATGTGGCCACCGCCGCTCCGACCGCCACCAGTCCCCCTGGCGAGTCGGCGGGAGCGACTTCCCCGGCCGGGTCCGAGGCGGCCGACTCCGGGGTATCCGATTCCGGGGATGTCGCCACCGACCAGGGGGAGGCAGTCGAACCGGAACCGGTCCCGAGTGAGCAGGGGGAGGCCCCGGTTCCGGCCGGCGCCGAGTTGGCCGTCGCCTTCACCTACGTGGCGGGCGCTACCAGTCGGGGTCGGATCCTCAACCCCTATGTGGCGGTGTGGGTCGAGGACACCGCCGGAAATCTGGTCGACACCATAGGGCTTTGGTTCTTGCAGGAGGCCAAGGGCACTCGGTGGCTAAACGACCTGCGCCGTTGGTACCAGGCCAGCGACCAAGCCACCGACACCACCATGTCGGGCGCCACTCGGCCACCGGGGACCTACTCGGTGGTGTGGAACGGCACCGACTTGTCGGGCAATCCGGTCGCGCAGGGCGATTACGTCGTCTACATCGAAGCCGCCCGGGAGCACGGCCCGTACAGCATCACCAGCACCCCCATCACCCTCGGTCCCACTCCCTTCACCGCGAGGTTGAGCGACAACGTGGAGATCACCGATGCCTCGGTCGAACTCATCGTCTGATGGGTGGCCGGCGCCGAGGGCAAACGCCATGACCATCACGGCCCAGCGGCCGATCCCCGCATCGGTCAAGACGCCTCAAGGTCCGCCTCATCCCGGGACACTCCAGAGGCGCAACGGGCGACCACCCGCCGGTCGGGTCAGGCGACTGACCGACGTGTGGGCTCGTCGGCTCCACGTCTACACCAGCATGATCGCTCTCCTGTTGGTGCTGTTCTTCGGGATCACCGGCATCACCCTGAACCATCCTGAGTGGACGTTCGGCGACGATGTCTCCGTGACCACCCATGGCGGCGAGTTTCCCTTCCCGGCCACTTCCGAGGATCGCGTCGTGCAGTTTCTGGCCATCGCCGAATACGTGAGGAACGATCACGGCGTGGTCGGCAGCGTGGACAGCTACGACGTGGTCGACGGTCAAGGCTCCATCGCCTTCAAGAATCCGGGCTATTCCGCCGACCTGTTCTTTGATCCCGGCAACAACACCTATGAACTCACAATCACCCAACAGGGGTTTGTGGCGGTCATGAACGACCTCCACAAGGGTCGAGACTCCGGTTCCCTGTGGAAGTGGGTGATCGACATCTCGGCGGGCTTCCTCGTGGCCATCTCGATCACCGGTCTGATGATGCAGTTCTTCTTGCGCAGGCGCCGCTTTGCCGCCTTCGCCACCGCGGCCGTCGGCTGCCTGATCACCGGCATTCTCATCATGGTCACGTTGAGTTGACCGGCCCGAATCGTCGTTCCCAGGTGGGGTCGGCCACCGCGTTGGCGTCACCGTCGATGACCAGCCCGGCCAACTCGTCCGTTGCCGCCAGCCAATCGAGGGCCTCCTCGGTCCCGAGAACGCAGGCGACGGTGGCGGCAACGTCGGCAGTCATGGCGGTGTCGGCCACCACAGAGACGCCGGCGGGGCCGGACGCGGGAAGGCCGGTTCGTGGGTCGATGACGTGGCTGAAGCGTTGGCCGGCGATCTCGAAGCCCCGCCGAGACGGGCCACTGGTGGCCACCGCTTCGTTCTGGAGGTGGATCACGGTGAGTGGCGGCACGTTGTCGTAGGGGCGGAGCGGGTTCTCGATGCCCACCGCCTGGCCCCGGCCGCCCTGGTGCAAGACGTCGCCGCCCGCGTTCAGGCACATGCCCTCGACGTCGAACTCCATCCCGGCCGCGGAGACCACTTGGTCCACGATGAAGCCCTTGGCGATCGCGTTCACATTCAACCGGGCGCAGTCCCCCGTCGGCACCGGCACGCCGTCGACCATCTCGAAGCGGGGCGCGGCGATGGCGGTGGCCACCCGTTCGAGATCACGGGAATCCGGCGGTCTGCCCGACCGCTCGGCCTCGTGCCACATGGCGGTCAACTCGCCGGTGAGAGGGTTGAAGGCGCCCCCCGTGCGCCGATGCCACGCCAGGGCATGGCCCATGAGCCGGCAGAACTCGCCGCTGGGCTGCCGGCACTCCCCCCTGCGCCAGCGGCACAGCTCGCTTTTGGGGTCGAAGGCACTGAACACCGCCTCCAGGCGGGTGATCTGGCCGGCCACGAATCGGTCGGCGGCCGCGGCCTCCGCCTCTTGGGACGCCCGGATCCGCAGGTCCACCACGGTGCCCAGCATCCCCTGGCGTACGAAGCAGAACTCCCTTTGGTTGCCGTCGATGCCGTCAACGGCAATCTCGGGTGGCACTACTGGTCGAAGTCCAAGCCCAGGAGTTTGATGGCGTTGCCTCGGGCGATCTTGTAGACCGCCTCGGGGTCGAGGTGGCCGAACAGGCGGGTGGCCACCGCTTCGGTGTCGGGCCAGGTGCCGTCGGCGTGGGGGTAGTCGGTCTCGAAGGTGATGTTGTCCACCCCCACCCGGTCGAGCAGGTCGATGCCCACGCTGTCCTTGAAGAAGCAGCCGTACACCTGTCGGTAGTAGTAGTGCGAGGGGGGCTCGGGGGTGTTGCGCCGGGCCTCGCTCCAACCCTGGTGGGTTTCCCACACGTCGTCGGCGCGTTCCAGGGCGTAGGGGATCCAGCCGATCTGGGCCTCGGCGTACATGAGCTTCAGGTCGGGCCAACGGTGGAGCACCCCGGAGAACAGGAAGTCGATCAGGGAGGCGGCGCTGTTGCAGAAGATCAGCGAGGCCGTCACCGCGTCGGGGGCATCGGGGGCGGGCGACACCGTGCGGGTGCCCGAGCCGATGTGCATGCACACCACGGTGCCGGTCTCGGCGCAGGCGGCGAAGAACGGATCCCAGTGGCCGGAGTGGATACTGGGCAGGCCCAGCCAGGTGGGCAGCTCGCTGAAGGCCACCGCCCGCACCCCTCGCTCGGCGTTGCGGCGCACCTCGGCGGCGGCCATCTCGGCGTCCCACAACGGCACCAGGCAGAGCGGGATCAGGCGCCCGCCGCTGTCGCCGCACCACTCGTCCACCATCCAGTCGTTGTAGGCCTGCACGCACAGCAGGGAGAGTTCCTTGTCGTTGCGCTCGGCGAAGAGCTGGCCGCAGAACCGGGGATAGTTGGGGAAGCACAGCGAGGCGTCGGTGTGGTTCATCTCCATGTCGGCGATGCGGGCCTGGGGTTGCCAGCAGCCCGGGCGCATCTCGTCGTAGGTGATGCCGTCGGTGGTGATCTCCTCGGGGCGGTAGCCGGCGGCGGCGATGAGGCGCTTCACCGAGTAGGTGTGGTCCTCGTACATCCACCACGCCACGTTGCGGCCCTCGGTGCCGGGCCGCTCCCGGTAGGTGCCGCCGTCGAGCGTTACCTCCCCTTGGGGGTGGTACTCGATGCGGGGGCCGATGTCGCGGTAGCGGGAGGGCAGGCGGCTGCTCCACAAGTCGGGGGGCTCCACCACGTGGTCGTCCACGCTCACGATCCGGGGCACCGTGGTGGCCCCTGGGGTGGTGCCGGCCGCGGATGCTGCGGCCAAGGTATCGGAGGGGCTCATACCGTCACGCCCACGGCATCGAGGGCGGCGGCGGTGAAGGCGGGCACCTCGGCTTCGAGCTGCTGCTTGTTGAACGCCCGCCGGTGGACGACATCGGCGCCCTTGTAGGCCAGAAGGTCGGCGATCTGATCGATGCAGTTGCCCGGATGCCACTTGTAGGTGGCGAAGGCGGCCACGGGCTTGTGGTGCAGCGACGGCAGCCTCATCAGTCGGGCGGTTCCGCCGGGGCGGTGGCCGAACAGCACCAGGCCGTCCACCCAGGTGCCCACCGCCAACAGGTCGGCCTCGGCGATTTCCTTGAGGTTGAGACCCTGCACCGGGCGCACCACGGCGTCGACTCCGGCCCGGTGCATCTCCCCGCCGATCATCTCCGCCGCCCGCTGGGTGTTTCCCGTACGGCTCTCAAAGATCACCACTGCTCTCATAAGGCCGATGCTACCGAGCAAAGTTCCCCACCCCGCAGCACAGGAACACGTCTCTGCCCGTATGTATCCTGAATTGTGATACCCTGGTCCGGTGACTCATCCTGTGTCGGTTCGGCTCGACGATGAAGCCGAGGGTGCGCTGCATCGACTCATGTCCACCGGCTTGAGCCAATCGGAGGCCATTCGTCGGGCGGTGATCGAAGCAGCCGACCGTCGGTACGCCATGGATTCGCTGGCTGCGGAGGTACGGGCCCTGGAAGCCGATGAAATGGACAAGGCGGAGATGCTGGCTGTCGCGGAGTTGATGGAGCGCCTGCGCTGAGGGAGAACCGACGTGCGACGAGGTGACGTCTTCCGCCTTCGACTTCCCAAGGGGGTTGGCCACGAACAGCAAGGGGCGCGATACGGGGTCGTCGTGCAGTCGGACGCCATGTTGCCCCGGTCGGTGGTGCTGGTTGCGCCCACGTCGATCGGGGCTCGCTCGGCGTCGTTTCGACCGGAAATACAGGTGGGCGGCACCGCCACCAAGGTGTTGGTGGAACAGGTAGGCGCGGTGGACGCCAATCGGCTGGGAGACTTGGTGGGCGCGTTGACCCCGGAAGAGCAGTGGGGGGTGGACTCCGCCCTGGCGGTGGTGCTGGGCCTTTCCTAGGTGGCTGCCTGGCGGCGTTTGGCCGGTCTCCCCACCGCGTGCTGGCGGGCGGGGCGTGGTGGCGCGACGATGGTGGGATGGGCAAGTACGGCTATTTCGTGATTGACGCCGACGGGCATGGGGGCGAGCCGCCGCACTGGCGGCACCGGATCGACCCCGAGTGGTATCCGCAGATGCGGGACTACGTGGCCCGCATGAAGGAGATCTACGGCGATTTGCCGGGAGCGGGTTCGCCGATACACACCGAGGACGATCAACGCTACGGCGAGTACGCCCCGGGCGAACTCGACTTCGAGACGCCGTTGCAGCGCGACGGCATGGCCGTCCCCGGTCCCCGCATCACCGACATGGACCTCGAGGGCATCGACGTGACCGTCATGTTCCCGCCCGGTTCCGGGGAGGAGTGGGCCCTGGGCGACCCCGGTTTCGCCGCCGCCCTGTGCGAGACCCTCAACGATGCCCGGGCCGAGTACGCCGCCCACGACCCGTCGCGGCTGAAACTGGTGGCCAAGCTGCCCATGATCGACCCCGTGCGGGCGGCCGCCGAACTGGAGCGGTGCCTCACCCGACATCCCGACGTGTTCGTGGGCATGGTGACGGCCCAGCACATTCTGGATCGCAACCTGAGCGACCCGGTGTTCGACGACGTGTGGGCCGTGGCCGACCAACACCGGGTGGCGGTGTGCATCCACGGTGGCGGCCAAGCCCCCGACCAGGTGCCCATCGCCATCGACCGCTACGACACCCGGCTGGAGAAGCACGCCTTCACCCACCCCTTCGGGGCCATGCTGGCCATCATGAACTTCACGGTGGGCGGCATCCTGGCCAAGTTCCCCAACCTGCGGGTGGGAGTGATGGAGGCGGGCTGCGGCTGGTTGCCGTTCTGGCTGGACCGCCTCGACGAGGAGTACGAGCTGATGCCCGACCAGGCCCCGCTGCTCGACGCCAAGCCCTCGGAGTACTTCTTGTCGGGCCGTGGCTTCGTCGGCGTGGAGTCCACCGAGTCGGCCCTGCCCTATGTCATGGACCAAGTGGGTGACGAGGTGTTGTGCTACTCATCGGACTACTGCCACTGGGACTGCGACTTTCCCCATTCCGTGAAGCTGCTGGTGGAGCGAGACGACCTCTCCGACCACCGCAAGCACCGGCTCCTCACCCACAACCCCTCCCGCCTCTTCAACATCCCCACCCCCTAGCTCCCCTGGCCGGGACTCCTTGGACAAGAGCGACCCGCGCAGGGTCACTCAGGAGGCAAGGGTGGTTTGTTTGGGGGGTGGGGTGATCGTAGGTTCAGGGCATGCTCAGACGGGTGGTTGTGGTGCTGGTGGCGGGGGTGGTGGTGCTCGCCGGATGCGGGGGTGGAGGCGACGGGTCGGGAGACAGTGGTACGCCGGTGGCGACGGGCACCCCGTCGGGGGCAGTCCCCGATACCGCCGAGGCCGCTGGGGATTCCCGCGACGGGCAGGCGGCCGGCGCCGCTTCGGATTCCGAGGATGAGGAGGCGGCCGGCGCGGCTGAGGATGCCGGGGGACGCCAGGAAGAGGACCCCCGGGCGGGGTACTTTGCTTTGGACCGGGTGCTGGACATCAGCATCGAGATCGCCCCCGAGGACTGGGACACCCTGCGCCACCAGACCCGGACGCTGGAGGACGTGTTCGCGGAAATCCAGGAGTACAACCTCTCCCGACCCTTTGCCGACATCTACACCTGGTTTCACGCCACGGTGACGGTGGACGGGGAGACCCACACCGACGTCGGTGTGCGCAAGAAGGGGTTCGTCGGCTCCCAGAGCGACACCAAGCCCGCCCTCAAGCTCCGCTTCGACAAGTACGTGGACGACCAGTCGCTCGGCGGGGTCATGCAACGGATGACGCTGAACAACAGCGTCCAGGACCCCTCCATGATCAACACCTGCCTGTCGTACCGGGTGTTCGCGGCGGCCGGGAACCCGGCGCCGCGCTGCAACTTCGCCACCGTGTCGGTGAACGGGAAGAACCTGGGCCTGTTCGTCCACGTGGAGGAGATCAAGGCACCGTTCCTGTTGCGGTTCTTCGACAGCGCCGAGGGCAACCTGTACGAGGGGACGGTCAGCGACTTCACCCCCACGTATCGGGGCACCATCGAGAGGAAGACCAACGAGGGCGACCCCGACTGGGGCGACATCGATGCGGTGGTGGCCGCTTTGGCCGATGAGTCGGACCGCGGCCTGGAAGCCCTGGGCGAGATTGTGGACCTGGACCGATTCCTGTCCTTCTGGGCCACCGAGGTGTTGGTGGGCCACTGGGACGGGTACGCCGGCAACCGCAACAACCACCACTTCTATCGGGAGCCCGACGGTCCCTTCGTGTTCATTCCCTGGGGCACCGACGGCACCTTCCACCTGGAGGACGACCCCAACCCCTTCGACGGCATCGACAATCCGCCGCCGTCGGTGCTGGCCCTCACCGCCATCCCCAACCGCCTCTACAACCACCCGGATTGGCGGGACAAGTACGTGGCCCGCCTCCGGGAACTGCTGGACACGGTTTGGGACGAGGAGGAACTGCTGACGGTGGTCGACGACATGGCCGCCGTCGTGCAGGAGCACTCCCTGGAGGATGCCCGAGCCGATGCCGCCGAGGACACCGAGCGGGTGCGGAAGTTCATCTACCAGCGTCGGGGGGACATCCTGGCCGATCTCACCCCGGAGCCCCCCGAATGGCCGGGGTCGGTGGTGGACGTGACGCCGTCGCTCGGTTCGGGAACCGTGGATGTCGCTTTTGAGACGACCTGGGGATCCAACGGCAACCCCAACCCCCTGGAAGAGGGGGCAGTGCTCCGTGCCGTGCTGAACGGAGAAGAGCAGGCGGTTGCCGGCATCGGGGTGGTGGCCGGCCCCGCCGGCGCCGAGGAGCAGGCCCTGTTGCCGGGCAGGGAACGGTTGGCGTCGATCGCTGTGCTGACGGTGGACGAGGATGGCACGGTGTCCGGCATGACTCTGGTCCTGGACGAGGATCGCCTGGTTGCGGGCGCCACCCTGGTCATCGGCCGTGACGCCTTCGCCGGGGGTGCGTGGTCGATACCACCGGGGTCGCCGTCTCCCGATGCGTTTTCCCCGTTCACCGAAGGCACGCTGGAGTTGTCAGCGGCGGGCACCACGTCGGGCGCGGCCATTGCCGGCACCTTCTCCGGCGTGTTCGGCTCCGAGGGGCCACCCGGCGATGGTGACGATCCCGCCGCTGGCCAAGAGCCAGGTGCCGGCCAAGGCTCGTCGTCAGCCCAGCCCGACCTGGTCATCAACGAGGTGGCCGCCAAGGGTGACCCGCTGGACTGGTTCGAGCTGCACAACGCAGGCCCCGAGCCGATCCTCCTGGACGACTACGTGGTGGCCGACTCTCTCACCGACGTCGGCAAGCGGGTGGCCTTCCCGGCGGGTACCACGATCGAGCCGGGGGCGTATCGCCAATTCAGCATGGACAAGGACGGCTGGCCCGGCTTTGCCCTGGGCAGCGACGAGCAACTGGGCATCTGGCTGGCCGACGGCACCCCGGTCGATTGGGTCGACTGGGACGACGGCCAGTCCCCCGGCGACCAGAGCTACGCCCGGGTGCCCGACGTGACCGGCGACTTCCGAACCGTCGACACCCCCACCCCCGGCCGCCCCAACCATTAGCCCCAAGCCCCGTCACCCCAGTGGGCCGCCACCCCGCCGAACCTGGGCAGGCCTGCGATCTCAGGCTCAGGTGACGGCTTCAGGCTCTCTTCTCATAGCGGTGTTGGCCGTTGTGCCCCTGCGGCCTGATGCACTGCATGCGTGACCGGGGGCCGACGTAAGGGCATTGCCCCAAGAACCTGTTGACCGATGACGAGCCACCGGAGTTGCCACTGTCGCGAGGAGACGCGGTGGAGCGAGAACCGCGCTTGCGGTCTCTGGCGGGCCTGCCGCCTGGGGTGCTGGACGGCCGGGTCCGGTCGGCGTGGCGCGACCTGACCCTCAACACCTCCTCGGCAATCGAGAGCACCTCGCTTGCGGTGTAGACGGTGTTTCGTCGGCTGTCGTTGGGAATGATGATCCCGAGCGACGCCAGTTGATTCACACACCGGTAGACCGTCTTGTCGGGCAAGGCCGTCTGCTCTCGCATTGTCTCGACGGTGAAGACGGGGGTCCGCACCAGTTCCTCGGCGATCAACCAGATGGATGAAGTAGATCGAGAATCGAGCAGCTTGGCCTGCCACGATTCCAACATCCGATCGATGCGGGTAGCTGCGTCTCGCGCCTGCTGGGCTGCGTCATGCGCACAATCGGCGAAGAGCATTGCCAACGGCTCCACACAGCGTGACCGGTGGTTGTCGTTGGGGGGTCCCTCGTATCGCTGGTACTTGAGCAATTCGTCGTAGTAGGTCTGTCGGGCGGCCAGGAGGGCATGGCTGATGGGCAAGGGGACTCCTCGGGTGAGACCGCTCCTTCCCAGGCAGATCTGCACCAAAGCCCGCCCGACCCGCCCGTTCCCGTCGTGAAAGGGGTGGATGGTCTCAAACTGGGCGTGGACAAGGGCGGTGTGAAGCAATGGAGACACATCCGCGGGCCGGTTGACGGCATCCACCAGATCGTCCAGAAGCTCCGGGATCGCGTAGTGGGGAGGGGGGATGAACCTCGCCCCTATCGGGCCGTGTCCAAAGCGGCGGGCCTCGCCCACCCAGCCGGGGCCCTGTCGCAGCCTTCCGGCGATCGCCGGATTGTCGCCGCGGATCATCAACGCTTGGTGAAGCTCTAGCAGGTCGTCGATGGTGAGGGGCTCGTACCCCATGGCCAACTCCATGGCCGCGTCGAGCATCTCCCAATTGGCCAATGCCATCTCATCGGCGAGGTCCTGCTCGTTGGGAGGCGCGGACATGCCGGCCAAACTGGAGTACACACCCTCGATGGCGCTGGAGCTGAGGCTCTCGCTCTGCAACATGAGACTGTCGGTTGCCCAGCGGAAACCTGCTGCCGCGTCCGCACGACTGACGGCGTCCTCAATGTCTCTTTCGGCTGCCTCGATGCGGTAGTCCGCCTGGCGGCTCATCGTCGGCCTCCAGCCAGCCAGCGGATGGGGCACGTAGGCCTCGTAAGGCTCCCGGTCAGCCTCTTCCGACCCCGAACCCGGCGGCCAATACTCCGTGACGTACCTACCCACGATGTCCCAACCCCCCTTCTATTCTCATCAAATGCTATTCAATGCTGAAGAACCAGGCTCATTGCGACCCCAATAGACGTTAGTGAGAATAGCGTACTACTGTCTGGCTGTTCACGATCTGGTGACTGGTGGCTCATGCGTTCGCAGACCCTTGGGGGCGACCCCCCACCCCCGGCCGCCCCAACCACCAGGAACCCCGATCCCCGCCGCATTTGCAACAGATTTGCCGCGCTCTTGAGGTGGCCGTCGAATGTTGATGAGGGCGACACCCCCGCCGGCGTCGTCGCGTGGCACCGGAGTGGAATTCGCTGGTACCGATCGTGGGCGGGCGGGGTTAGTCGGTGCGGGGGCCGAACCAGTCGGGGAGGTCGACGGGGGGGTGGGGGAGGTCGGTGATGCCGGCGTCGGCCAGGATGGTGGTGTACTCGGCCTTGTCGGCGGGGGCCGGGCGGGAGTCGCCGAAGTAGATCTCGATGAGTTCCGCGCCCTCGTCGCCCGCCCGGATGGGGCCGAAGGTGGCCGGGTGGGGGAGCTTGATCAGGCTGCCCGCCCGGCACACTTCCTGGTCGAAGGTGACCTCGCCGTTGATCACGAACACGAAGTGGTCGCTGTTGTGGCCGTGGCGCTCCAGGATCAAGCCGGGGTCGTAGCGCGTGTGATACACCGCCCGCTCCTCCGTGAGTTCCAGCATCCTCAGCCATACCGACACCCGGCGTCCGTCGGCGTGGCGCTGCGACTTGACCTCGGCGAACTCCATGTCCTCGGCGTGGATGTAGGAAACCCGGGGCTGCTCCGCGCTCATCGGAACGCCGCCAACACGCCGCTGTCGGGGGCGTCCTCGGGGCGGGTGGCCTCGTCTTCGGCCTCGTCGGTGGGCAGCAGGTCGTCGGGCGGGGTGAGGGCCAGGCTGATCGGGCTGTCCAACTCGAAGGGGTCGGCCAAGCCCAGCTCGGCGCCGATGTCGCGCAGGGCGGGCAGCACCCGGGTGCCCATCAGCTCGATGCACCGCAGGGAGTCGGCGTGGTCGATGCCGCCGTCGTTGCCCCACAGCATGAGGATGGACGGGCGGCACGTCTCCAGCACCACCCGCAGCTCGGCGATCACCTCGTCGGGGGTGCCGGCCACGATCTCCCGCTTGGCGAGCTGATCCTCGAACGGAGCCGCCCGTGATCCGGTGACCGGGGCGTTGGCCATCTTGGCGTAATCCAGCCGTCGGGCCGCCGACCCGTACCCCGAGGGGCTGACCCAGTAGGGGTGGCCGATGCCGGTGAACTCGCCCTGCATCCACATGAACTCCCGTGCGTTTCGGCGGGCCTTGTCACCGTCGTCTTGCACGTGGACCCGCAGGAGGTAGCCCCGGTTCTCCGGCCCCGCCTCGTACCCCACCGCCCGGGCCGCCTGGTCGTAGATCCGCCACAGCTCGCCGGTGAGGTGCAGCGGGGTGTTGAGCGAGATGTAGGGGTAGCGGTGCTGGGCCGCCCACCGGATGGTCTCGGCGCTGAACACGCCGGGCACCCAGATGCGGGGGTGGGGCTTCTGCAGCACCCGGGCCCACGGGTTCACCACCCGGTACTGGAAGTGCTCGCCCTCCCAGGAGAACGGGCCGTCGTCGGTCATGGTCTTGACCAACAGGTCGTGAGCTTCGTTGAACCGCTCCCGGTTGTAGGCCGGGTTGGCGTTGAGGCACACCGACTCCTGGCCGGCGCCCCGCACGATCCCCGACACCAGCCGGCCTCGGGAGATCATGTCGATCATGGCGATCTCCTCGGCGAACATGAGGGGACTGTCGTAGGTGGGCAGCGGGTTCCCGAGCTGCACGATCTTCACCCGCTCGGTGATGGCGGCCAGGATGCTCGACATCACCGTGATGCGGGGCTGCATGCAGAACGGGGCGTTGTGGTGCTCGTTCACCATGATGCCGTCGAAGCCAACCTGCTCGGCCAGCTTGTACTCCTCGATGCGCTCGTTGTAGAGCCGGCTGCCCTCGGCGGGATCGAAGTGCTTGTTGGAGAACATCACCGAGGTGAAGCCCTCCTTGAGGCCCTCGTCGGCCGGGTAGGCGCTCATGGGTTGTTCGGTGAAGTACGACAGGAACATCAGCCCGCCTTTCTCGATTGGGTATGGCCAGCGATCAGCTCGGTCAGGGCCTCGGGGGCCTCCAGGTCCACGGCGTGGCCGCAGTCGGCCACGATCTCCAGCCGGGCGTCGGGCAGGGCCTCGGCGTAGGCCCGGCCGCACTCCATGGGTACCACCCGGTCGGCTTCCCCCCACACCACCAGTGTCGGGGTGGGTACCCCGGCCAGCAACGGGCGCAGTCGGCGGTTGTGCATGTAAGGCTTCCACCCCACCCGGGTGGTCATCTCCCGGTGGATGTCCCAGCTCACCAGGGTGTCGTGGGTGAGCGCGGTGCCTTCGGGCGTCACCAGGGCGTCGGCTTCGCCGTCGTCGGGGGCGCCGAAGACGGCCCGGTAGGCCTCGGCGTCGGCGAAGGCGGCCCGCACGTAGTCGGAGTGCGACACCAGGAACTGGTCGTAGATGCGGCCCTGGGCGGGCACCAGCCCGGCGGCGCCCACCAGGGTCAAGGTGGCCAAGCGCTCCGGGGCCATGGTGGCCAGCTCAGCGGCCAGCCAGCCCCCGAACCCGCAGCCCACCAGGTGAGCGGGGCCGAGGTCGGAGGCTCGCAGCCACTGCCCCACCAGGATGGCCAAATCCCGGGGGTGGCGGGCCCAGTCGGGTCGTTGCGACTTCCCGTAGCCGGGCACGTCCAAGGCATGCACCCGGTGGTTTTGGGCCAGCGACTCGTGAACGGGCATCCAACCCGGGTTGCCGAACGAGTGGTGCAGCATCACCAGCGGTTCGCCCGACCCCCCGGTCAGCGACGCCACGGTGAGCCCGGCGACGGTGGTGGTGACTTCTTCCATCGCCCGACGACGCTATAGCACCACGCCCCCTGTTGGGGTCTCGGGTCCCCTTTGGGCTAGCTGTGCCCAGCAGTACCGCCGCCAGGGCGCTGGGTCAGGACGAGGCGGCGGGGTTGGCGGGGAGGTGGTCGAAGCGGCCCGAGGGGCGGGTGCGGGCGTACTCGTCCACGATGGGCTGCAGTTGGGCGGGTGATGCCCCGTGGAGGATCACCCCGTCGCAGCCCAGGTCGAACTGGCCCCGGATCTTGGCCACGCACTGGGCGGGGCTGCCGGTGGCCGCCGGGGCCAGCCAGTGGTCGGGAATCAGTTGGGCGATGTGCTCGAGCTGTTGGGTGGTGGCGGCTTGGTCGATGGCCCCGTTGACACCATTGACCACCGGGTCGGCGCTGAACCGCTCCAGCACCTCGTGATCCCAGCCGTTGGTGCGCACCAACAGGTCGCCGTAACCCTGGAGGTAGGAGGCCATGCGACCCACCGTCTTCTTGAGGCGCACGTCTTCGGGCAGGTGATCGCCGATGGTGGCAAAGCACGACCACACCCGTACCTCGGCGGGGTCTCGACCGGCCTGCTCGGCCGCCTGCTTCACCGTGCGCACCGCGTTGGCCGTGGTCTCGTCGGTGAAGAAAGTGTGGAGCACCACCGCGTCGAAGCAGCGACCGGCCAGGGCCAACGAGTTGGGGCCGAAGGCGGTGAGGGCCATGGGGATGTGCTCGGGCTCGGCGCCCATCAAGGTGAGCACGGGGTACGACCCGGCGGGGCCGTCATGGCCGACGATGGTCTCGCCGTTCCAGAGGCGGCGCATGATCCCCACGAAGTCCTCCATCTGGGCGGTGGTGATCGGCTTCAGGCCGAACGCCTGCGACAACCGGGCAATGCCCCGGCCGAGTCCCAGGCAGAACCGACCCCCGGTCAGGGAGTGCATGGTCATGGCGAAGGCGGCGGTCACCGCCGGGTGCCGGGTGTGGTGATTGGTGGCCGCGGTGGCGATGCCCATGCGCTGCGTCAACGCGCCCACCGCACCGGACTGGGTGGCGATCTCCTTGATGTTGAGCCGCTCGCTGATGAACACCGTGCCCAGGCCCATGGCTTCGGCGTGTTGCACCTCGTCGACCAGCTCTCGGGTGGACTCGGGCGCACCGGCGAGGGTGTAGAAGGCGAGTTCGTTCATGGGGGTGGGTTCGGTCATGGTCGGGCCTCATCGGGGTGGGTGCTGGGCAGGGCTGTGGGCAGGATAGGCGGCCCACGGGGTGGGGTTGGCGGAAAGTGTCACCACCCGTTCTTATGATGGCGGTCCATGGAAACAGTGATCTTGGTGATTCTGCTTGTCGTGGTGGCCGTGGTGGCGGTCGTGGCCGTGGCGGCCGGCGTGGTTTGGTGGAGGAACGGGGGTGGCCGGGCCCCGTCGGGCGACGATCGGCACCTCGTGGCCGAGGAGAAAGCCCGGTTGCAGGTGCAGGTGCAAGAGCGCGACCGGCAATTGGAGGAGGTCCGGCGGGAGCGGGACGGTGCCCGGGCCGAGTTGGCCGAGGTGCGGAGCCAGCGGGAGGAGGCTCGGGCCAAGCTGGCCGCGGTCACCGCCGAGCACGAGGCCCGTACCGAGGAGTTGGCCAAGGCCCGGGAGCAGGTCGAGACCCAGTTCAAGGGGATCGCCGCCCAGGTGGCCGAGGCCAACAGCAAGGCGTTCTTGGACCAGGCCAAGGCGCAGTTCGAGAACCAGCGCAAGCTGAGCGACACCGACTTGGCCCGCCGCCAGCAGGCCATCGACGAGTTGGTGAAGCCGGTCAAGGAGAACCTGGACAAGTTCGCCAAGCGGGTCAACGAGATCGAGGAGAAGCGGGAGGGGGCCTACGCGGGGTTGACCACCCAGATCGGGCAGCTCCGAGAGGCGGCCGGCGGTCTGCGGGAGGCGCTGCGGTCACCGCAGGTTCGGGGACTGTGGGGGGAGCAGACCCTGCGCAACATCCTCGAAGTATCGGGAATGCGGGAGCACATCGACTTTGTGGAGCAGCACAGCGTGGCCTCCGACAACGGCACCGGGCGCCCCGATGCGGTGGTTCGGGTCCCCGGTGGTGTGCAGGTGGTGATCGACGCCAAGACCCCGCTGGAGTCCTACCTGGAGGCGCACCGAGAGCGGGACGAGCAACGCCAGAGTGAACTGCTCCAAAGCCACGCCAACTCGCTGATCGGCCACGCCAAGATCCTGGGCGACCGGGGCTATACCGCGGCGGTGGAGGGTTCCCCCGACTTCACAGTCATGTTCGTGCCCGCTGATCCCATCCTGGATGCCGCGGTGGACGTGGCTCCTGGACTATGGGAGGAGGCCTGGCAAAAGCACCGGGTTCTCATTGCCACACCCGGTTTGCTGTTGGCCTTCCTGCGGACGGTGGCCCTCGCCTGGCAACAGCAGGATCTGCAGGCCAACGCCCAGGAGATCGCCCGGGGAGCGGCTGCGCTGTACGACAGCCTGCGTGTTTACGTCGACCATGTCGACGACGTCGGGAAGGGACTGCACCGGGCGGTGCAGGCCTACAACAAGAGCGTCGGTTCCCTGGAGAGCCGGGTGTTGCCCCGGGCCCGGAAGTTCGAGAACCTGGGACCGGTCGGCGGAGCCAAGAAGATCGGCGATGTGGAGCAGGTCGAGATTGCCGCCCGAGGGGTCGCCGCCGTCGAGGCCCGGCCCGCGGTGGCGGAACTGCCGGATACGGTGGACGCCGAGGTGGACTGAGCGGTCGGGGTCGGCCGGTTACCGGTCGGTGAGGAGCCGGGGAGGTATGAGCCACTCCAGCTCCCCGGTCTTGTCGACCTGCAACTTCACCCGGGCCAGGGCCGCGGTGGGCATGCGCACTTCGGCACCGGTCAACTGCCCAACGGCGGTCGACAGCGTCGGCTCGTGGCCCACGACCATGACAACCGGCACCTGCCGCCTGGTGGCCAGACCCACCATGTCGTGGACGGTTCCGTCGTAGAGTTCGTCGACCATCTCCAACGGGCAGGGCCACTTTCCGGCGTGGATGGCCACCTCCACGGTCTGTCGGGCCCGGATGGCCGGAGAGCACAAGATGAAGTCGGGCACATGGTTGATTTCGGTCAGGAACTTCCCGACGGCGGCTGCCGCCCGAAGGCCACGGTCGTTCAGAGGCCGCTCGAAATCGCCGGTGACCGGAACGTCCCAATCGGACTTCGCGTGACGCAGAAACATCGCCGATGCCATGGTCGCCCTACAGGGTGGGTGCAGGAAACGGGCAACTCACAGAAGCACCCTATTCAGCTCATAGCAGTGAGTTCTCGTCGGAAGGGGGTGGCGTCGGCGTCGCCGGTGGGGTGTTCGATCTCCTCGGCGTAGCAGCGTCCGGCCCACACGGCCGCGGCGATGGTGCCCGGGGCCCAGGCGTCGCCGATGGCGGTCACGCTCTTCAGCCCCGCATCGGCCCACTGGTGACGTCGGTTGGCCAATTCCTGGGCCAGCGAATCCACGGGCAGTCGGGCGGTTACCACCACCAAGGCCGCAGCCGCCAAGGTCCCCGGTTGCCCGGTGTAGGCACAAGCGGTACGCACCTCACCATTGGTGGCGCCCACCACGGTGGTCGAACACCGCAGCTCCACCCCGATGTCGAGGAGCCGGGCGGCAATCCGATGCTGCTCCATGGTGTTGACCGTCCACGACGACACCCTGGCCGAGGGGGTCACCAATACCACCTGGAAGCCTTCGGCTTGCAGGAGTTCGGCCAGCACCCCACCCAGGTAGTAGTGGTCGTCATCGAACACCACCACGGTGGACCCGGCTGGGATGTCGGGGCGTCGGCCGGCCATCAGATCGTCGGGGGTGAGCACCGGCAACCCCTCCAAGGGGACGGGACGGGTGTGCCACCGCCCCACACCGTCGGACCGCCACCGCGAGCCGGTGGCCACCGCCACGTGGTTGAACCCGAACTCGGGGGCCGACTCCAGCACCTCCTGGGGGGTCATCTCGCTCTCCAGGTAGTACTCCACCTCGTCGAGACGGTCGATCTGGTCCTGTCGGTAGTCGAGCACCCGAATCCACGAGGCCAGGCCGGGGAGGCGGGCTTCGTCTGCCACCCGACCCCCGAGGCGGCGGGACTGCTCCACCAGCACCACCGGGTAGCCCCGCTTGCCCAGCGACATGGCCGCCTCCAAACCGGTCGGACCAGCCCCCACCACTAGCACGGGCTCGTTGGCGTGGCGGGGCCGGTAGCGCTCGGGGTGCCACCCCCGTCGCCATTCCTCGCCCATGGACGGGTTCTGCGTGCAGCGAATGGGGGACATGGTGAAGTCGCCCGACACGCAGATGTTGCAGCCGATGCACTCCCGGATCTCGTCGGCCCGGCCCTCGGCGATCTTGGCCGGCAGGTAGGGATCGGCGATGGAGGGGCGAGCGGCGCCGATGAAGTCGAGCACGCCCTGGCGCACCATGCGGGCCATGGTGTCGGGGGAGGTGAAGCGGCCCACCCCCACCACCGGTTTGGAGGTCAACGCCTTCAGACCCGCGACGTACTGCTCTTGTCCACCCTCGGGGCCGAACCGGGAGGTGATGCTGTCGTCTTCCCAGCTTCCCATCACGAAATCCCACAGATCGGGAATCTCCCCCAGCTCTCCGAGCACGGCCTCGATTTCTCCCCGGTCGATGCCCGAATCGCCCAGCAACTCCTCCACCGTGACCCGACAGCCCACCGCGGCGGCCCCGTCAGCCTCCTCCACCGAGTCCTCCAGCAGCTCGCGCAACAGCCGCATCCGATTCCGGATGCTGCCGCCGTACTCGTCGGTGCGCTGGTTGTAGCGACGGGACAAGAAATGATGCACGGTGCCCAGGGCGTGGCCGCCGTACACGTACACCAAGTCGAAGCCGGCCCGCAGCGACCGGCGCACCGCTTGGCGGTGCCAGCGCCGCAGGTTGGCGATGTCGCGTCGGGTCATGGCCCGGGCCTGCACCGGGTCTTCCAGAAAGCCCGCCACCGGCAGGTGGGCGGGGCCCATCGGCGCCACCCTGGACATCAGGTTGGGACCGTTCATGCCGTTGTAGGCCAGCTCGATGCCCGCCAGGGCGCCGTGGGCGTGGACGGCCTCGGTGATGAGGGCCAACGCCGGGATGTCGGCGTCGTCCCACAGGCGCACCTCGATGAACGGGGTGATTTCGGAGGTGTAGTGGATCTCGGCCTGCTCGGTGCAGATCACCGCCCATCCGCCCTGCGCCTTCACCGCTCGCATCTCGGCGTGAGCCCGTATGTCCCGATAGCCCATGCCGTTGCAGTGGGGCACCTGGAAGAACCGGTTGCGGGCCGTCACCGGGCCGATGGCCATCGGCGCCAACAACACGTCGTAGGGGGAATCACCCATGGTTGGTCGGCTCCCCGGCGGTGGCCGCCACTAGAGGCGCATGGACGACGGCCCCCTCGATGACCACCGCTTCAAGCAGCGGGGTGCCGGGAGCCAGGAACAGCTCGTGGGGATGGGGGCAATCGACCACGATCAGGTCACCCCGCTTGCCCACGTCCAACGAACCGCATTCGGCCCCCAGACCGAGACTGTAGGCCGCGTTCAGGGTGGTGCCCACGACCGCCTCGGCCGGGGTCATCCGGAACCAGGGGGCGGCCATGGTCATGGTCACCAACAGGGAGGTGGCGTGAATGGAGGAGCAGTAGTCGGTGGAGATGGCCACCGGAACGTCCCGGTCGATGAAGGCCCGGGCGTTGGCCCGGCGCTCGGTCATGTAGATGAGCTCGGCCATGGGCAGCAGGCCCGCCACCGTCTCGGTGGTGCCCACATCGTGAATCTCGTGGTCGGGTGTGTAGGTCAGGTGGTCGGCGCTGATGGCCCCGGCTCCCGCCGCGGTGGCCCAGCCCTGCGACGGCTTCCAGGCATCGGCGTGTACTCGGGGGGTGAACCCTGCCGCTCGGCCGTCGTCCATGAGACGCCGGGCCTGGGCGGGGGTGAAGTAGCCGTCCTCCACGGTGACATCGTGAAACTGGGCGATGCCCTGACGGGCCACCGCCGGGAGCATGTCGTCGGCGATGAGTTCGGTGTAAACCTGCGAGGGTTCCACGTCGGGTCCGGGGGTCGTGAGGTCGCGGGGCACCACGTGGGCGCCCAGGAAGGTGATCACCAACTGCATCGGGGTGTCCTGGCGTGACGCCTCCAGCAGGGTGAGTTGTCGCAGCTCCTCGGCCACGGTCAGCCCGTACCCCGACTTGACCTCCAAGGTGGTGACGCCCCCCCACAGAATGTGGGCGTAGGAGCGGGCGAGTCGACGCCGAAGCTCGGAGTCGCCGGTCGACCGGCTGGCCTCCACGCTGGCCCAGATGCCGCCTCCCCGAGCCGCCACTTCCGCCAGACTGGCCCCGGCCAATCGTTCGGCGTACTCGTGGTGACGCTCCCCGCCGAACAGGGCATGAGAGTGGCACTCCACCAAGCCGGGCAGCACCGTCTTGCCCGCGGCGTCCAGCACCGGAACCGCCGGATCGCCCCACTCGGCCATCACCTCGTGGGTGCGGCCCACCGCCGCGATCCGACCGTGGCGAATGGCCACCGCCCCGTCGGCCACCAGGTCGAGCTGGTTCTGCTCGGCCCCCCGGCGGGGTCCCCCCCGGTCGCGTACCGTGGCCAGGTGGGTGGCGCCCACCACGTTCAGGTCGCTCATGGCTTCCCCCCGGCACCAGGGGCCTCGCCGGCATCCCCGGTGGGCAACACCGCAATCACGTCGATCTCCATGAGCCACTCGGCCCGGGCCAGGCCCGAGACCACCAGACCGGTGGACACCGGGTACACCCCCTTCAGCCACCGGCCGATCACCCGGTACACCGGTTCCCGGTAGCGGGGATCGGTGATGTACACGGTGATCTTCACGATGTGGTCCAGGTCGGTGCCCGCCTCGGAGAGCAACTGGGCCACGTTGACCATGGCCTGATCGGCTTGGGCGGCCGGGTCGCCGGGCCCGACGAGGTTGCCGTCGAAGTCGGTCCCGACCTGGCCACGGAGATACACCGTGTCGTTGGCCACCACGGCCTGACACAGGTCGTTGTCGAGGGCTTGATCGGGATAGGTGTCGCGGGTGTTGAACCGCCGAATCCGCCGCATCTCAGGCCCCGGCGTGGGCTTGTCCCAACTCGGCGGTGGTGCCCTCGAAGGGGGTGGAACCGCCCCGTCCCCCCTTGGCCGAGAATCCGTGACCGAGGGCCAGGTGGGCCAGCCGCTCCACGTACAGGTCGTCTCGGAAATGCAGCGTGAACGTGCGGGCGTCGCGCATCATCTGCCCCAGGGGGTAGCGCTCGTGACAGGCTCGGGCGCCCAGCAGGTCGAACCCCTCGTAGGGGATGGACAATACCGCGTCCTTGGCCAGGTGCATGGTGCGCACGGCGTCGGCCTCCACGCTGTCGGGATCGTCGCCCCGGTCGAGGCGGGCCGCGGTGGCCTGCAGGCAGGCTCGGGCGGCGAACAATTTGGCGTCCATCCGCCCGAGGCGCACCCGGACCACCTCCGATCCGCTCAGGTCATCCCGCTCGGAGATGTAGTCGGCGATGAAGTCGAAGGCCGCTTGGGCCGCACCGATGTGATTGGCGGCGTAGGCGCACGAGAAGGTCCGGGGATCGTGGTCCACCCAGCCGCCCGGCGCCCCGACGATGTGGGTGTCGGGAATGAACACATCGGTGAACTTCACACCGCAGGAGATGGTGGAGCGCATACCCAGCATCTGCCAGTCGTCGAGCAGCTCGACGCCGGGGGAGTCCTTCTCGACCACGGCGAACACCATCCGCTTGGCGTACGGGTCCTCACCCTCCACTGCGGCCCACACCACCAGATAGGTGGCGATGGCCGCTACCGAGGCGAATCCCTTGCGGGCGGTCAGTCGATAACCCCCGGCCACCCTGGTCAGCTCCGAGGTCAGCCGCTCGGCCCCGTTCTCGTACAGGTGGGCCTCCGAGCCGAGCGAGGCGCAGAACGCGCCGTCCACGATCTTGGGCAGGAAGTGGTTGCGCTGTTCTTCGGTACCGTGCCAGGCGATGATGCCGGTGGCGTGGTTGTGGACCTGGAGCAACTGGGCGGTGTTGGTGTCCCAATAGGCCAGCCTCTCGAGGATCTCGTACCAGCCGCTGTAGTTCCCCGGGAGCCAATAGCCCGACCCGCCGAACTCCACCGGGGCACAGAGCCGATGGAGACCGGCGTCGGCCGCTTCGGCGAAGTTCTCGAACGGAAAGGCCGGCTGGGCGTCGAGGCTTCGCATGCGGGCCCGAAACTGCGGCCCCAGCTCGTCGATGCGAGCCACCGTTTCCGAGGTTGCCGGCGATGGGGGTGTCGCCAAGGTGGCGGTGGTCATGGGGGGATACTCCTCAATCTGTCCGATCAATCTGTCCGATGGTCAATCCGTCGCGTGGACGTTGGGGTTGGGGCTGCGGGCAGGGGATGGGGTGGTGGCAGGCTCCTCCGAACAACAGAAAGTGCGAACCGTGTCGGCCAACACCCGTTGGCACCGTTGGAGCTGATCGCGCGTCACGAACTCGTCGGGACGGTGGGCGTGGCCGATGCTCCCCGGCCCGAGGATCACGGTGGGCACGCCGAGGTGCTGGGCGTACAGCCCGCCCTCACACCCGAAGTCGATGGCCCCCGGCGGGCTGCCGTCGACGACGGCCGACAGGAGTTCCACCGCAGGCGACGACGGAGGGGTGGCCAGCGCGGGATAGCCCACGATCTGCTCGCCCGCCATCGAACCGCCCACCGCGGCCAGGTCACGGTCGAGCTGATCCATGGTGGCCCGTACGGGGGCCAGCAACTCGGCGGAGTCCACCGATGCGTCGAAGCGGGTCTCGAAGGTCAGTTCGCACCGCGAGGACAGAACGTTCAGCGCGGTGCCTCCCTCGATGGTGCCGACATTGGCCGAGGCAAACCCCCGGCTGGGGTCATCCGGGGTGTTCAGCGCGTGGATTTCGGTACACAGGCGGGTGGCGGCGGAAATGGCGCTGGGCCGGTGTCGGGCTTCGCTGGAATGGGCCGCCGAAGCGGTGACCAGCACCCGGTAGGCCACCTTGCCGGTGTGGGCCACACACAGTCGCATCATCGTCGGCTCACCCACCACCACGGCCTCGGGCCGGCACGCTGGTTGGCCGCTTAGATCGTCGAGCAGGCCGGCCACGCCGACACAGCCGATTTCCTCGTCGTAGCTCAGGGCCACGTGCAGCGGGGCCTGCAACCGACGGTGGTCACCGCCGGCCCCCAAGGCCAGGGCCACCGCGATGAAACCCTTCATGTCGGCGGTACCCCGGCCGTACAGCTTCCCTTCGGCCTCGGTGAGCCGGTACGGGTCGGAGGACCATCCCGAACCGGCCGGAACCACATCGGTGTGGCCGGCCAGAAGCACCCCACCGGGGGTGTCCGGGCCGAATCGCAGGTGCAGATTGGAACGTCCGGGGGCCCCCGGCACCACCCGGGCCGTGGCCCCGGCTCGGGTGGCGTAGTCGGCGCAGAACTCCACCAGGGCTGCGTTGGGGGTGCGGCTCTCGGTCTCGAAGGTCACCAGCCGGGCGAGGAGGTCGACAACCTCGTCGCCCGGCCGGGAACCCTGGGGGACCGTCAAGGGAGCCATTCCCTGCGCTTGCCTTCGGCCGGTCGGATCCGCGGCGTCAGCCGGCGGCGATCACGTCCGACCAGGTCTCGGCGAATATGCCGTGCTCCTCGCTGCGCACCTGCCACACCAGCCGATCGCGGATGTCGTCGGTGAGCTCCAGGCCGGCACCCTCGATCACGTCGAAGTAGCCGTCGGAGAGCAGCGGGGGCACCAGCACGTTGGGGGTGTAGCCGATGGTGAACTCGGTGATCAGCGCACCGATGTCCGCCTCGAGCATGTAGTTGATGAGCACGTGGGCGGTGTAGGGGTCGGGGGCGTCGGCCGGGATCACGAAATTGTCCTGCCAGATGGTGCCGCCCTCGTCGGGGATGATGTAGCGGATATTGGGGTTGTCCAGGTAGGCGATGCCCGCGGCGAACCCCCACGACTGGGCGGCCAGGACCTCACCGCTGGCCAGGTTGCCGATGTAGTTGGCCGAGTCGAAACCGGTGACGCAGTCACGGGCGTCCAGCAGGAGATCCAGGGCCTGGTCGTGCGCGGCCTGGTCGGTCTCGTTCCAGTCGTAGCCCAGATAGACCAGGGCCGCCCCGATCACCTCGCGTTGGTCCTCCAGCAGCGACGACTGACCGCACAGCGGGTTCTCGTCGAAGATCACGTTGTAGCTGGTGGGTGGGGTGTCGAAGGCGGTCACGTCAAAGGCGAAACCGGTGGTCGAATACTGGTAGGGCAGCGAATACACGTTGCCCGGGTCGTAGTAGGCGTCCATCTGCGCGGGGTCGATGTTGGCCGTGTTGGGGATCTCGCTGAGGTCCAGCGGTTGCAGCAGGTCTTGCGACGACATGATCTCCACCGCGTAGTCGGTGACGATCACCAGGCTGTACCCCGAGTTTCCGGCGTCCACCTTGGCGATGGCCTCCTCATTGGCCACATGGGTGTCCATGGTGATGCTCACGCCGCACTCCTGTTCGAACATCTCCAGGATCGCCTCGTCGATGTAGTCGGCCCAGTTCAAGAAGTTGATCGAGCCGCCCAGTCGGTCGGGGTCGCCACAGCGTCCCGACGGTTCGGGCTCCGCGGGGGCGGGCGCGGGTTCGTCCTCGTCGGCGGCCGGTTCAGGCGCCGGTGCCGGTTCGTCCTCGTCGGCCGCCGGTGCGGGGGCACTCTGATCCGGCGAGTCGTCGTCGTTGCCGCAGGCAACGGCCACGAGGCCGAGCGCCAGCAGCAGCGTCATCAGCCACAGCCAAAACGACGGGCGGGCCGTTCGGGTTGATGGGGTCTTCATGGTGGTTCTCCTCTGTTCAGGATTGGATGGATGGGACGGTCGTGGGTACGGGGGGCGCGGTGGCGTCCGAGTCGGTGGCCGTGCGGGGCCCGAAGCGCCGCTTTCGGCGACGGGCGAGGGTGCCCTGGATGGTCAAAGCGCCGCCCAACAGCAAGGTGGACGCGCCGAAGATGAGGGTTGACACCGCGTTGACCTCGGGGCTGATGGTGCGGCGGAGCTGCCCGAAGACCTCGATGGGCAAAGTGGTGGCCCCCGGTCCGGTGACGAAGAAGGTGATGACGAAGTTGTCCAGCGACAAAGTGAACGCCAGCAGCGCCCCGCCGAGAACACCGGGCAGGATCGACGGCAAGGTGACCCGCCAGAAGGTGGTCCAGGGCCGGGCCCCCAGATCCTGGGCGGCCTCTTCCAGGGCCGGGTCGAGGTTGCGCAGGCTGGCCCGCACCACCAGGGCCACGAAGGCGGTGCAAAAGGCCACGTGGGCGATGATCACCGTCGGCCGCCCCAAGCGAATGGCATCGGCGGCGTCCCGTCCCAACCAGTCGTTGAGCCGTCCGAGGCTGAGCGAGAAGAAGGCCAGAAGCGCCACCCCGGTGACGATTTCGGGGGCGATCACCGGCAGGTACACCACCTGTTGCGCGGCGGCCCGGCCCCGAAACCTCCGTCGGTCCAGGGCCAGCGACAGCATGGTGCCCAGCACGACGGCGACGGCGGTGGCGATCACCGCGATGTAGATGGAGTTCCAGGTGGCCGACTTGAGCTGGTCGTTGTCGGCCAGGGCGGAATACCACTGGGTGGTGAAGCCCGTCCAGCGCCCGCCGGTGCGGGCTTGGTTGAACGAAAAGAGCACCAGCACGATCACCGGCACGTAGAAGAAGAGGTAGACCAGCGCCGACATCGCCGCGATGGTCGGCTTCGACAACCGGGCACCGGGGGCGGCGGAACGCAACGACGAGCCCCTCACAGCAGGTCCACCTGATCACGCCGTCCGACGGTCACGTACAGGGCGGCGATGGTGATGATGCTGAAGAGCGCGGCCAGGGCGGCACCCAGGGGCCAGTTGAAGGCCTCGCCGAACTGGAACTCCAACAGGTTGGCGATCATGTTGGTCTTGCCGCCGCCCAACAGGGTGGGAACCAGGTACTGCGACACCGACAGCACGAACACCATCACTGCACCCACGGTGAGGCCCGGTCGGATCAGCGGGGCGTAGACGTGGGCGAAGACCTGGGTCGGGCGGGCCCCCAAGTCTCGAGCGGCTTCGATCTGGGACCGGTCAGCCCGCTCGGTGGCCGCGTACAGGGGCAGGATCATGAACGGCAACGCGGTGTAGACCAGGCCGAGCATCACCGCGAAGCGGGTGTTCAAGAACACCACCCGATCCCCGCCCAGGCTCTCGATCAGATTGTTCACCGGCCCGGTGTTCGACAACAGGAAGCGGATGGCGTAGGTGCGCACCAGCATCGACGTCCAGAACGGGATCATCACCGCCACCAGCAGGGCGTTCTTGGTCACGGTGCTGCGCCGGGAGGCGATGAACACCGTCAACGGCAGGGCCAGGGCGATGCAGATGACGGTTGCCCCCAGCGACCAGACCACCGAACGGGCGAACACCGCGGAGTAGTTGTTGTAGGCACCGGCCAGGTGGTTGACCGCCACCAACCCCCCCAGGGTGGCGGCGGCGATCAGACTGCGGGCCATCCGCAACCCCAAGTGGGAACTGACCACGCCGAACACCGCGGCACAGATGGCACCCCCGGCCGCCCCTCGCCACAGGGCTCCCCCGATCGTTCCCCAGCTTGCGTCCGAGCGTCGACCCCGGCCGATGATCTCCGACCAGGCGTCCAGGGTGGCGTTCCAGATCACGCCGCCCCCCAACTGCGGTGTGAGGAACGAGTAGACGATGATGAGCACGGCCGGAACCACATAGGCCAGCGAAATCCACGCCAGTCCGGGCACCAGCAGCGGCCCCACCCGGCGGCGACGGCCCCGCACTTCGGGCCCCGATGGGTCGATGGCGGTCATCGGTCGATCAGGCAGGCGGCCCCGTGCCTCCATCCGGCATCCACCTGATCACCGGGGCGGAGCGAACCGAAGGGGTGGTGCCCGGCATCGTTGGGACGAACGGCGATCAGCTCCGACCCGTCGGCCAAACGGACCGTGCCCTGGGTGCTGTCGCCCAGGAACTTCAGTTCCCGCAGTTCGCCCCGCACCAGGGCGTGCTCGGTTCCGTCCACCTCGCCGACGGGCGCCACCACCACCCGCTGAGGGCGAATGGCGATGGCCGCGCTGGTTCCCGCCGCCGGCCGTTGGCCGTCCACCGATGGGCACATCAGGCGGTCTCCTGAGGCCAGGGCCACCTCGGTCCGGTGGCCCTCACCCCCCGTGACGGTGACCTCCAGCAGGTTGGCTTCGCCGATGAAGTCGGCCACGAACCGGGAAGCCGGCTGTTCGTAGATTTCCGTGGGCGTGCCCACCTGGTGGATGCGGCCGGCGTCCATCACGGCGATGCGATCGCTGAGGGCAATGGCCTCGGTCTGATCGTGGGTGACCAGCACGAACGTGATGGCCAGATCACGATGGAGGCGGGACAGCTCGGAACGCATGGCTTGGCGCAACTTCAGGTCGAGCGCGCTGAGCGGTTCGTCCAACAAGAGCACATCGGGTTGGTTGATGAACGCCCTCGCCAGGGCCGTCCGCTGCTGTTGCCCACCGGAGAGCTGGGCCGGATGGCGCGATGCCAGGGCCGTCATCTGCACCAGCTCCAAGGCGTCGGCCACCCGCCCGGCGATGTCCGCCTTCGCCGCCCGTTTCACCCGAAGTCCGAAGGCCACGTTCTCGGCCACCGTCATGTGTCCGAACAGGGCGTAGCTCTGAAACACGGAGTTGACGGTGCGCCGGTGCGCCGGCGTGTCGGTGGCGTCCTGGTTGCTGATGAACACCCGGCCCCGGGTGGGGTACTCGAATCCGGAGATCAGGCGCAAGGTGGTGGTCTTGCCGCAGCCCGAGGGTCCGAGCAGCGACATGAACTCCCCCGGCTGGATCTCCAGATCTATGTCGTCGACCGCGACCGTGCTGCCGAAACGCTTGGTGATCTCCCGCAGCGAAACCGCGCCCCGATGGGGGTTGGCCGGGGCATCGCGGGAACGTTCCGGCGCCGGACGGCGAGCCCACCGGGGCTGGCGATCTATCGGAATGATGGCACGGTAAGCGGGGTCCGCAGATAAATCAAAGAGATATTTGTTATTGAACCGATAGTAATTGCTGATGAATGTGATCCATGCAGAATCCCCATGAAGCAAGGGCCGGGGTGATCAGCGTTGACGGGGAAGCACCAGTTCGTGTCGGGCCATCTCGATGAAGGTGTCGACCACCCGGGGCAGCACGTGGTCGTCGCGCAGGGCCAAACCGAGACCCAGGGGCTTGACCTCGCTGTGCAGACGCACATAGGCCACCCGCGTGCCGTCCTGGGTGGTGTCGCTGGCCGGCAACAGGTTGACCAGCGAGTAGCCGAACCCGTTCCCCACCAGGGTACGGACCAAGGAGATGTCGCCGTGGCGGGCGGCGGGGTGGTAGTCGATGCCGGTGGCCAGAAAGAGCGACATGAAGTACTCCCGGCTCAAGGGCAGGTCGAGCAGGATGTAGGGCTCTTCGGCCAATTCCTCCAGACCGATCTCGCTCAGGTGGGCCAGCCGGTGCGACGCGCTGATCACCGCGTGGGGCTCGACGTCGATGATCCGCTCGAAGCGAACGTTGCGGCCGAGCTCGATGTCGTAGGTCAAGGCGGCGTGGATGTTCCCGGCACGGAGCCAGCGGAGGAGTTCGTCCTGGGTGCCGGTCCGAATGTCGACGGTGATGCCGGGGTGAAGCCGGTGGCAATTCCGCACCAACGAGGGCACGGCGATGGGGGCCACGGTGACCAGCGAGCCCACCACCACCCGCCCTGCGTTGCTCGACACCGCCGCCGACATGGCGCTTTCCAACTCGGCGACCCGCAACAGGGCCGCCCGGGCCTCGGCCACCAGGATTTCTCCCTCCGGGGTCAGGCTCACCCCTTGGCCTCGATGGCGAATGAGCAGGCTGACCCCCAGGCCTCGTTCCAGGTTGCGAATGGAGGTGGACAGTCCGGGTTGGGAGATGCCGACGGTGGCCGCGGCCTTGGTCATCGAGCCGTGTTCGGCCACGGCCACGAAGTGCTCGAGTTCCCGGAGGGCGATGCGCGTCATCGCCCGTACGCCTGAGCACTTCGAAGCTCTACGATGAGCATCTGTGAGTCGGTCGGTGGACGAGGTGTCGGTGTTCGAGCAGGTGGGGGGACAACCGTTCTTCGACCGGTTGGTGGACCGGTTCTACGAAGGGGTGGCCACCGATCCGGTGCTGCGCCCCCTGTATCCCGACGACCTGGGCCCGGCCCGGGACCGGTTGGCGTCGTTCTTGGCCCAGTACTGGGGCGGCCCACCGCACTACAGCGCCGAGCGGGGGCATCCCCGATTGCGGATGCGCCATGCTCCCTTTGTGATCGGGGTGGCCGAGCGGGATGCCTGGATGGCTCACATGCGGGCGGCGCTGGCCGCCGCCGAACTGTCCGACGAGATCCGGTCGGCCATGCTGGGCTACTTCGAGTCGGCCGCCACCCACCTCATCAACAAACAACCACCGGCCCCGCCGACCAACTCCCATCGGGTACCGGTCAGCCAACCGCCGCCGCCAACTGCTCGGCAATGAGCGGTGACGGCCGGCTCACGGCATCCACGTCGATGCCGTACAGCTCGGCCACGTTGGTGAGGGTCAGCTTGGCTCGGTCGACCTCGCTCACCTGAGCCTCGTCGAACTGCTCGGCGGTGAACTCCCGGGAGCGGGGCCAGGTGGCCGCCCCGTGGGGATAGTCGCTGGACCACATGAAGTGGTCGCTGCCGGTGAACCGAAGGTTGTTCAGGCCGATGGCGTCTTCGATGTAGGTGAGGTAGACGTTGCGCCGGAAGTACTCCGACGGCTTCATGCTCAGCCGGTCGTCGATTCGTCCCCACGCCCCGCCGTAGGTGGCGTCGAGCCGTTGCTCCAGCCGGGCGGCGTAGTCGATTCCCCCCTCGGCGGCCACGATCCGCAGGTCGGGGTGACGCTCGAACACCCCGGCGGCGATCATCTCGGCCACGGTGTGGGCCAGCTCGTCACGGGAGGTGATCCCGAAGTAGTAGGTGTCCTCCACACTGACGCCGTAGCGGCTGATGCCCTTGGACCGGTGACCGGCGAGGATGTGGATGGAGATGGGCAGGGAGCGCTCGGCGGCGGTGGCCCACAGGGTTTCGTAACGGTCGGAGAAGAAGCTGTACTCCCGGGTGGCGGGCGGCGAACTCCAGATGATGGCGCCCCGCAGCCCCATGTCGGCGCAGCGATTGAGTTCGTCGACGCCCACCTGGATGTCCCAGGTGGGGACCATGGAGATCCCGATGAGCCGCTGGGGGTCGGTGGCACAGAACTCGGCCAGCCAGTCGTTGTACACCCGGATGCAGGCCAGTTGGAGTTCCCGGTCGTCGTACTGCAACAGCGACAAGCCGGCCGTCGGATACACCACGTCGGCCACGGTGTCGTCGGCCCACATGTCGGCCAAGCGGGTCACCGGGTCGTGGCCGCCGGTGGCCCCGATCCAGGCATCGGGGTCCTCGGCGAGGCGGGCGTCAACCTCGTGCTGGGACAGGCCGGCGTTGCGGGACAGGGTCAGATTGACCCCCCGCCCCATGCCGGGGGCCTCGAAGTACCAGTAGTGGTTGGTGGGGTCCTGCACCGCCTGTGGGGCCCGATCCCGCAGGCGGGCCGGCAGTCGCCCCACCCAGAGATCGCCCGGCTCCACCACGTGGGAATCGGCTGAGATCAACACAGTCCCACAGTACCGGCTCGGCCACCGGCCCGTTCTCAGGAGGGCGGCAGATCGGCGGTGGCCCCCCGGCCCAGTACCCGGAGGAAAACGCCGGACCGGGGTTTGGGGGCGAAAAAACTCGACTTGGGCGGCATGAGCCCGCCTTCGTCGGCCACGGCCATCAACTCGCCCACCGACAACGGGTGCAGCGCGAAACCGACCCGGTGCTCATCGTCGCACCGCCGGGCCATCTCACCGAGTCCGGCCGAGGCCGGCAGGTAGTGCACGGCGTCGGGTCGGGTCAGCTCATCGGCCCCGAGCATCGGGGCGAGGACGGATCGGCGCAGCCGCTCCACGTCCAAGCGGCTCACCGCACCGTTGCCGGTCGCCGGGGGCAACGCCAACCGGTGCCAGGAACCCCCCACGTAGAGGCCGGCGGTTCCCTTGCCGAGGGGTCCCGGGTCGTCGGGGGAAACGCTGGGGCTCACCTCCAGCGCCTCGGTGAGCGCGCCCAGGCACTCCTCGGGCGGGCGGTCGAACCGATCGGCGGCCAATCGGTGAAAGGCCTGAACGTGGAGCTGGTCTTCGGGAAAGATTACCGCCATGGTTCGAGCCAGACCGGGGTTGTCGGGCTCGGACGCCAGGGCCTGCACCGCGGCGGCCGAGCGATGGTGACCGTCGGTGACGTACAGCACCTCGTTGCCCAGGGTCGCGGCCAACGGGGTGGTGTGACGGTCGGGCACCGTCCACACCTGATGGCGCACCTCCGGGGAGCCGAATTCCAGGTCGGGGGGTACCGCCGCGGTGACCTCCCCGAGCAAGCGGTGGAGTTCCCCTGACGACCGCACGGCCATGGCCACCGGACTCGAGGTGGCTCCCACCCCCTGGAGGTGGGCCGACAGCAGGTTCACCCGTTCGGCGTGGACCCGTTCGTGGATGCGAATCCGGCCGTCGTCGAACCCCCGAACCGGCACGGTCCCCACCACCCCGGTTTGGGTTCCCCGGGCGTGGGTGAGGCGGTACAGGTACAGGGCCGGTCGGCCGGTCGGGGTGAAGGCCTGCACCTGCAGCAGCCGTTGGAGGGCGGCTGCCCCCTCGGACACCAATTCGTCGTGGGACACGTCGGCGTCGTCGAACAGATCCTCTTGAGATCGGGTCACGTTCATGTAGCTGTAGGGATTGGCCGCCACTAGCTCCCGCCGCTGTTGGGGGGTCAGGTTGTCGTAGGCCCGGCTGATCACCCGTTCGGCCCAGTCGGGACGCACCATCCAGCCCGCGAAGGGTGCCACCAGGGGCTCTGGTCGTGAGCCGTCGTCGGGGGAGGGCACGCCGACGGTCATTCGGCCGCCGCCGGGTTGGTGTCGAGCACCGAGGCGCAGATCACGTGCTCGATGCTGCCGAGGACTTCCGGCAGTTCTTGGTCGATGGTGCCGGCCACCTCGATGATGGCCACCGCGGCCCCCGACCCCGAGAAGATCCGGTTCTGCATGTTGGCCACGTTGAGATGGCGGCGGCTGAGTTCTTGCAGCACACCGGCCAGGACCCCCACCCGGTCGTGGTGGCGCACACTCAGCGTGGCCGTTCGATGGGGCACTCGCGCCAGGTTCACGCAGTCCTTGACGATGCCGTGGTGATAGGCCTCGATCACCTCGGCGGTGCCTTCGGCCACCGCGAGCTGGGCTTGTCGGGTGGATGCGCCGATGTGATGGGTGGCAGTCACCTTGGGGTGACGGGCCAGCGCCGAGCTGATCGGTCCGGCCCCTCCCGCGGGCTCGTCGGCGAACACGTCGAGGCCGGCCCGCAGGTCGGTGGAGTCCAGGGCAGCCAACAGGGCGGCTTCGTCCACCACTTCGCCCCGACAGGTGTTGATGAGCACGGCGTCGGGCTTCATCGCCGCCAAGAATTCGGCATTCACCATCCCCACGGTGTCGGGCCCCCCGGGAACGTGCAACGACACGATGTCGCTGGCCGCCAGCAGGGCCGTTCGGTCGGGCGCCTCTTGTACCCCGATGTCGGCCAGGCGGCGGCTGATGTCGCGGGGGCGGTCGGGGCGGGCCACCGTGATCACCCGCAAGCCGCAGGCGGCGGCCCGCTGGGCCACCTCGAGGCCGATGGCCCCCATGCCGATGATGCCCAGGGTGGCGCCGAACAGCCCCCGGGCCTGGCTGTAGACCTGCTTGTTCCATTGGCCCGACTTCAGATCGGCAGTGGCGCCGGCAATGTGGCGATCAATGGCGAACATCAGACCGATGGTCAGCTCGGCCACCGCAACGGCGTTGCGGCCGGGCACGTTGCACACGAAGATGCCCAGTTCGGCGGCTCGCTGGGTGTCGATGGTGTTGGTGCCCGCTCCGGCTCTCAACACCAGGCCGAGTCGGTCGGCCGCCTCCAGGGTCGCCGCGGTCACCCGGGTGCTGCGCACCACCAGCACGTCGAATCCGGCAACATGTGCCGGGAGCATCGACTCGGTCAGACTGGGTTCCACCACACATTCGTCGCCGCCGGCCCGCAGTCGATCGATGACACTCTCGGCCAGGCTGTCGGCAAACAGGATTCGCATGGCCATGTCTCCGTGGTGGACCAACTGACTCGTTCTCGAACGCTACCGTCCACCTGGTCTTGCGGTGCAGTGGCGACCGGCCACGCAGCCGGCCAGCGAGCCGTGCCGCATTGTGGAACAGTTCCACGAATGATACCCGCCACCCCCCGCCGGTGCCGCGCGGAATGGCCGATTCGGCCCCGCCAGATGCTGCCGGTGATTGCCCTACGGGGGGAGGAAGGGCTGAGCGGGCCGGTACGTTGACGGTGTGACCGACGGGCGCAGCCGGGCCGCGGTGCCCCGGCGAGGGCGGCTGGGACGAACGGCCAAGGTGGCCGGGTTGGGTGCCCGCAGCAGCGGTCGGTGGGCCATGACCGAGGCCCGCAAGGCGTTCGCCGGCGCCAAGCGGTCCGAAGCCCTCGACTCCGAACGGGAGTTGCGCACCGCCGCTGACGTGCTCGACGTGCTGGGCAACATGAAGGGGGCGCTGATGAAGGTCGGCCAGATGGCCGGCTACCTGGACGTGGGCCTGCCCGAGTCCACCCGGGCGTCGTTGGCCCAGCTCCAGACCAACGCCCCGCCCATGAGTCGGGAGCTGGCCGAAGCGGTAGTACTGGAGGAGCTGGGGGCGGCCCCCGAAGAGCTGTTCGAGCAATGGGACCCGGCGCCCATTGCCGCCGCCTCCATCGGCCAGGTGCACCGGGCCGTCACCGCCGACGGCCGGGCCTGCGCGGTCAAGGTGCAGTACCCCGGAGTGGCCGAAGCCATCGCCGCCGACCTGGGATCGGCCCGAATGGTGTTTCGAGCCCTGTCGGTGCTGTTTCCCGGCCTGGATCCTGCCCCGGTGGTGGAGGAGCTTCGCCAACGGCTGACCGAGGAACTGGACTACGAGCACGAGGCGGCCAACCAACGGCTGTTCGCCGACCACTACCGAGGCCATCCCTACATCTGCGTCCCGGAGGTGTACGACGACTTGAGTTCTGCCCGGGTGCTGACCACCCGATTGGCCACGGGAGCGGCGTTCGACGAGGTGCTGGGATGGTCCCAGGACCAGCGCAACCGGGTGGCGGAGACCCTCTACCGATTCTCCTTCGGCTCGATCTACCGGCTGAGCGCGTTCAACGGCGATCCGCATCCGGGCAACTACCTGTTCCACCCCGACGGCGGGGTGACCTTCCTGGATTTCGGCCTGGTCAAGCGGTTCACCACCGATGAGACCGACCAGTTTCAGCGGATGTTGACGGCCATGGTCGTGGATCGGGACATCCCCCGGTTCCGGGCCGAGGTGGTCGCCGCCGGTTTGCTGCCCGCCGACGCCCCGTTCGACGACCAAGCGATCGAGCGCTACTTCACCCACTTCTACGAGTTCGTGCTCACCGACGAGCCCCGCACCTTCACCCCGGAGTACGCGGCCGACGGGGTACGGGCCATCTTCGATTCCTCGGGGGAGCACCGCGAGCTGAAGAAGACGCTGAACGTGCCCCCCTCGCTCGTGGTGCTCCAGCGCATCAACCTCGGACTGATCTCGCTGTTCGCCCAGCTCGGTGCCACCGCCAACTGGCGCAGCATCGCCGAGGAACTCTGGCCCTTCACCGACCGCGCCCCCACCACCCCCATGGGCCGCGACGCCCAACCATGGCGAGACGCCCTATCCACCAACACCTGAGCGGGTGGGGTTGGCCATGAAGTCGGCGAGCGATTCTTGCCCTACGCTGGCCGGCCATGAAGTTCGGAATCGGTTTTGCCAACATTCTCCACTGGACCGGCCCCGACGGCGCCGTGGAGTTCGCCCAGGGAGCCGAGGCCGCCGGGTTCGACTCCATCTGGACGGTGGAGCACGTGGTGTATCCCGATGCGTACGCCTCGGTGTACCCCTACGACCCCACCGGTCGGATGCCGATGACCCCCGACACGCCGCTACCCGATCCGCTGATCTGGCTCACGTGGGTGGCGGCTGCCACCAGCACTTTGCGACTGGGTACCGGCATCTTGATCTTGCCCCAGCGCAACCCGGTGGTGTTGGCCAAGGCCCTCGGCACGCTGGACTCCCTGTCGGGGGGACGGGTCAGCCTGGGCGTGGGCGTGGGGTGGCTGAAGGAGGAGTTCAACGCGCTGGGCATCCCCTGGGAAGGGCGGGGCCGGCGCACCGACGACTACATCGGGGCCATGCGGGCGCTGTGGGACGGCGACAGTGCCTCGTACACCAGTGAGCACGCCTCCTTCTCCGGGGTGAGTTTGAACCCCAAGCCGGTCAACGGCCGGGTGCCCATCGTGATCGGCGGCCACTCCCTGGCCGCGGCCCGCCGGGCCGGGCGGCTGGGCGACGGCTTTTGGCCCGGCCCCCGGGAGGGAGTCTCCATCGCCGATCTGATCGACGTGATGCGCCAGGAGGCGGCCGCCGCCGACCGGGATCCCGAGAGCATCGAGATCACCGTGGGATTGCCCAACACCCCCATGGACGACCCGGCCGGGCTGGTGCAAGAGGTGGAAGACTTGGGGGCCCACCGCTTGATCGTGCCCTCGTTCTTGTTCTTGGCCGACACCGCCGAGTCGATGGCCGCCTTCGGCGCCCAGCTCCAGGCCGCAGCCCGGTAGCACCGCTCCACCAGGATCCGACCGGGATACCGAGGACGGCGCCGTGATCGACATCGACCAGCTCCACGCCGCCGCCGTGGAACGCTCGGGCCTTCACGACTTCGGCGACGGCCACTACCGCGAGGGTCTCGGCGTGCTGGTGGAATCACTGGAAGCCGAGGCCGCCATGACCGACATGGGCCGCTTCGCCATCACCGAAATCATGATCGGGGCGTTGGTGGGCCGCCTGCACGCCGAAGCCGGGCTCAAGGCCCGACCGGAAGCGGCCCACACCCCCATCGAGCGACCGTTGGTCATCATCGGGCTGCCCCGCACCGGCACCACCGCCCTGCACCAGCTCATGGCGGCCTCCCCCCACTTTCAGGGCTTGGAGCTGTGGCTGGCCGAGGCACCTCAGCCCCGTCCACCCCGCACCCAGTGGGATCAACGTCCGGATTTCACCGCCAGCAAGGCCAGGACCGACGCCGTCGCCGAGATGGATCCCGACCGGGCCGCCATTCATCTCCAGTCGGCCGAGTTGGTGGACGAATGCTGGAACCTGTTCCGCCAGTCGTTTGCCAGCGTGACCTTCGAGTGCCTGTTCCGCATCCCCACCTACGCGGCCTGGTGGGCGGGCTGCGACATGGATCCGGCCTATGAGCAGCACCGCCGCAGCATCGGACTCATCGGCGTCGACGAGCCCGACACCGGCTGGGTGCTGAAGGATCCCAGCCACCTGTTCGCTCCCGAGGCGCTGTTCGCCACCTACCCCGACGCCAACGTGGTGATGACCCACCGCGACCCGCTGAAGGCGGTGGCCTCGGTGTGCAGCCTGACTGCCGTGAGTCGCCAGGGCTTCGAGCAGCACCCCGACAACCTGGCCCACGGTGCCGAGCAAACCGAATTGTGGGCCCGGGGTATCGAGCGGATGCTGGACGCCCGCACCGGCCGGGAGGATCGGTTCTACGACCTGCACTTCGCCGACTTCCAGGCCGACCCCCTCGGTAGCGTGGCCGCCATCTGCGACCACTTCGGCTACCGGTTCGACACCGACGCCGAGCGAGCGGTGGCCCGCTGGGCCGCCGACCACCCCAAGGGCGAGCACGGGGTACACGATTACCACCCCGAGCACTACGGGCTGCGGGCGGAGGCGGTCTACGAGCGGTACGCCCGCTACATCGAGGCCTGCGAGGTGGCGGTGACATGACATTGGGGGCCGGACGGGCCAAGGGTGGGCGGCCATGAGCCAGATCGACTGGGCCGGAACCTGGAACCAACTTTGCGATGCCCTGCGCGACGCCGGTCACAAGGTGCTGGAGGCCGCTCCCGACGACGACTTCGACCGGGCCGAAGGGCTGCGTTACGTGACCCGCGTAGCCGCCAATTTCCTGCGGGCCAACCTGGAGGAGGCCGACCCGGCCCGGGCCGTCCTCAACCAGTCGGGGGTCAAGATCGGCCTCGACAACCCCGACTACGTGTACGGCGGCGCCCGGCTGTCGCCCCGCTTCGACTACCGGTTGCGGGGCCGCCTGAACGACGCCCATTCCATCCGCATGGGCGCCTTCAGCGGAGGACTGGGCACGCCGGGGGGCCTGGTGAGGGACAGCTACCTGACCACCGACGACATCGAGATGGACGAGGACGGCGGGTTCGAGGTAGCCATCAGCGCCGAGCCCCGGCCCGGCGCGTGGCTGGCCATGAGCGAGGGCACCAACTCGCTGACCATCCGCCAAACCCTGTTGGACCGGCCCCGCCAGACCCCGGCCGCCCTCACCCTGGAGCGGACCGACGGCGGCAGCCCTCCCCAGCCGGTGGACCCCGAGCGGCTGGCCGGTGCGCTCGGACGGGCCGGCTTCACCGTGGCCGCGGTGGTGGACCAGTTCCTGGGGTGGACGGCCGCCTTCGCCGCGCACCCCCACCGGATTCGGCCCATCGACCCGGAGCTGTTGGCCTTCGCCCAGGGAGACCCCGACACCTCGTACAACTACGGCTACTTCGACCTGGCGGCCGACGAGGCCTGGATCATCGAGTTCGAGCCCCCCGAGTGCGAGTACTGGAACATCCAGTTGGGCAACCACTGGCTGGAGTCCCTGGATTTCGAGCACTACCGGACCAGCATCAACCACCACACCGCCGTCGTGGAGGACGACGGCACCATTCGAGTGGTGGTGGCGCACCGCGACCCGGGCCATCCCAACTGGCTGGACACCGCGGGCCACACCCGCGGCGGCCTGGCCCTGCGCTGGGTCGGCGCCGAGACCGACCCCGCCGTCTCCTGCCGCCTGGAGGTAATCCCCTAACCCTGTTGCCTCCGGCGGGTCGGCGGGGGGGAGGGGATTGGTTCTCCTCAGATCTCCCTTTCGGGGCGGCCGGGGCCGCCGGCGGGTTTGCCGCTCATGTCGGCGTTCAGTTCGGCTCGGGACATGAGGTCGGCCACTACCGGTCCGAGGGTGGTGGGGTCCTGCGACTCCAACGGCACCACCGGCCCTTGACGCCAGCCCTCGGCGATGGCCAGCGAGCCGTAGCCCACCTGCCACACCCGTCCGGTCACCTTGGCGGCGGCCGGGCTGCACAACCACGTGACGATGGGGGCGATCCACCGGGGAGACATGGCCTCCTTGGCGTCCTCGGTGATGTCGCCGCCGCCCATCAGGGGGGCGGTCAGCCGGGTGTAGGCGCTGGGGGCGATGCAGTTCACCGTGATCCCGTAGCGGACCAACTCCATGGCCGAGATCACCGTGAAGGCGGCGATACCCGCCTTGGCCGCTCCGTAGTTGGTCTGGCCCACGTTGCCGAAGATGCCCGACGGCGAAGCGGTGTTGATGATCCGGGCATCGAAGGTCTGCCCGGCCTTGGTCTGTTCCCGCCACCAGGCGGCGGCGTGGTGGACGGGGGCGAAGGTGCCCTTGAGGTGGACCTGCACCACCGCATCCCAGTCGTCCTCGCTCATGGAGAACACCATCCGGTCGCGCAGGATGCCGGCGTTGTTGATGAGGATGTCCAGGGTGCCGAAGGTGTCGATGGCCTGGTGGACCATGGCCTTGGCGGCGTCGAAGTCGCTGACGTCGGCGCCGTTCACCACCGCCTCGCCCCCCATGGCCCGAATCTCCTCGACCACCTCGCCGGCGGGCCCGGCGTCACCGCCGCGACCGTCCGGGTCGGCCCCCAAGTCGTTCACCACGACCTTGGCCCCGTGTTCGGCCAGCATCAGGGCGTATTCCCGACCGATGCCCCGTCCGGCACCGGTGACCACCGCCACCCTTCCTTCACACAGCTTGCTCATATCGCCAGACCCCTCGTGCCGTCGTTCCTGTCCTGCCGCCGAACTATAGGAGCGCCTCGGCCAGGGTTCGCCATTGGGCCAGGGGCAGCTCGCCGCGAGGGGCCAGCACCTGCACCGCCACATGGTCGGCCCCGGCATCGTGGTGGGCGGCGATGCGGGAGGTCACCGCATCCAGGTCTCCCCAGGCCACGATGGCGTCCACCAGGCGGTCGGACTGCTGGGCAACATCCTCCTCGGTGAAGCCCAGCCGGAGGAGGTTGTTCACGTAGTTGGGCAGGTCCAGGTAGAACGCCATGTTCTCCCGGGCCAGCGCCCGGGCCGCCGCGGGATCGGTCTCCAGGCAGACCTTCTGTTCGGGGGCCAACAGGGCGTCGGGCCCCATGATCTCACGGGCGGTGGCGGTGTGCTCGGGGGGCACGAAGTAGGGGTGGGCCCCGGCGGTGCGCTCCGCGGCCAACGCCAGCATCCTGGGTCCCAGCGCGGCCAACACCGTGGGCGGGTCCTCGTCGGGGCCGGCGGCCATGTACATGGCCCCGTCCATGGCGTCGAGATACTCCATCATGTAGGAGTAGGGCTTGGAGTAGTCGAGTTTGCGGATGCCCTCCACCAGGGGGCCGTGGCTGACGCCGATCCCCAAGAGGAACCGATTGTCGTACGCCTCGGCCAGCGTCTTCTGGGCGGCTGCGGTGGTCATGGGGTGGCGGGCGTGGATCTGGGCGATGCCGGTGGCGATCTTCAGCGTGGTGGTGGCCCCCAGCATGACCGAGGCCGACACGAAGGGGTCGCGGCCCACCGCCTCGGGAATCCACACCGTGGGCCAGCCCATCTCCTCCAGTTCGGCGACGACCTCCCGCACCCGACCCGACGGCTGCTGGTCGAGCACCCCCTGCCACAATCCGATCCTGCCGATGTCCATGGCCTGCCCCGCTTTCCTCAACGTCGTGAGCACCGTGCTCCGGGCCGGATGGTAACCCCGCCCCGCAAGGGGGTCGCATCCGGCGACACGCGGCCCGGCGGGAAGGCAAGTGGGCCGGGGTGGCGCGGCACTACGATGCGAGCCGTGCCCAGCTATCAGAACTTGCTGTACGAGGAGGCCGACGGGGTGGCGGTGGTCACGCTGAACCGGCCCGAGCGGCTCAACGCCATGGACAACACCTCCTGTGAGGAGCTGCGAGCGCTGTGGGCCCACCTCCGCTACCACGACGACGTGCGCTGCGTGATCCTCACCGCCGCAGGGGAGCGGGCGTTCAGCACCGGCGTGGACATCGGCGGGTCGTGGAAGCAGCCGGCCTCGCCGTTCATGGTGGACGACCCCATCTCCGCGGTCGGCCCCAAGTCCAACGACTACTGGCGACCGGTGATTGCCGCGGTCAACGGCATGGCCGCTGCAGGCGCCTTCTACCTGCTGGGCGAGGTGGAGTTCATCATCGCCGCCGACCACGCCACCTTCTTCGACCCCCATGTGAGCCACGGCATGCCCGCGGTCAACGAGCCCATGTTCATGCTCCAGCGCATGCCGTTGGGCGAGGTCATGCGCATGTCGCTGCTGGGCCGCCACGAGCGCATGTCGGCCCAGCGGGCCTTCCAGATCGGGCTGGTGCAGGAGGTGGTGCCCGCCGCCGAGCTGATGGACGCGGCCCGCTGGAGCGCCGAGGCCATCGCCTCGGCCCCCGAGCGGCTGGCCGTGGAGGCCACCATGAGAGGGTTGTGGACCGCCCAATCCACCACGCTGGCCAACGCCATGAACAGCGGGGTGGCCTTCCTCAGCTTGGCCGGGGCCGTGGAGGAGATCACCGAGAAGGCCCGGGGCATCAAGGAACAAACCCGCATCGAGCCCCGCATCCGATGAGCGCCGACGTGGGGGCCGCCGGCGCCCCGCATCCGATGAGCGCCGACGACGCCGAGGCCGCCGGGGCGCTGGCCGGATTGCGGGTGGTGGACCACACCGACATGCGGGGAGCCCTGTGCGGCCGGCTGCTGGGCGACCTGGGGGCCGAGGTGATCCGGGTGCCGCCGGTGCCCGACGCCGACGGCTTCGCCCACGCCCACCGCAACGCCAACAAGCTGGCGGGCGACCCCGGTACGTGGGAGTCGCTGGTGGCCGACACCGACCTGCTCATCGACAACACGGGACTGAACCTGGCCGAGCTTACCGGTCGTCATCCGACGTTGGTGGTGGTGGCCCTGACCGACATGGGCCTCACCGGTCCCCGCTCGGGGTGGCGGCTGGAGCCGCTGGCGGCCTTCGCCTCCTCCGGGGCGCAGTACCTGTCGGGGTTTCGCGACAAGTCCCCCTGCTGGCACCCCGGTTACCTGGCCCATGACTGCGCGTCGGTGCTCGGTGCCGTCGGCGGGTTGGCCGCGGTGATGGACCGGCGCCGCCACGGTCATGGCCAGGTCGTGGAGATCAGCGCGCAAGAGGCCGCCCTGGGCGGGCTGAACCCGTGGTCGGTGCTCATCCCCGGCTACCAGCGCCACTTTCCCGAACTGCCCGCCGAGGGGCGGCGCAACGCCGATGGCAACTACTGGGTCTTCCCGGCTCGTGACGGCTGGGTCCGCACGGTGATCGGCACCACCTACCAGTGGCACGGATTCGTGAGGGTGCTGGGCAGCCCGGAGACCCTCACCGGACCGGAGTGGGACGACGGCGTGTTCCGGGGCCGCAACCGCGACGTGATCCACATGGTGGCCGACGAGATCCTGTCGCAGCGGGATCGGGCCGAGTGGTTCGAGCTCGGCTTGGCGGCGGGCACCACCATCGGGGTGATCCAGTCGCCCCGGGAGTTCGCCGCCCATCCGCAGGTGGTCGGTCGGGGGTTCTTCCGCCACGACGTGGCCGGGTCCGAGGGGCTGCCGATGCCCGACGCCCCGTGGAAGCTGTCGGGGACCCCGGCCGGGGTGCGCCGGCGAGCCCCGGCGGCCCCAGACGATCCGGCCCGGTTCCGCCCCCGGCCCGACGATCACCGGTGGGGGGCCGCCGCCCTCAACGCCGCGGCCCCCGCCTCATCGGGCGCCGACGTCTCGGCCACCGGATCCGGGGCGGTGAACGGCAGCCCGGACGACGAGGGCCTCCTGTTGGCCGGTGTGCGGGTGGTGGAGTTCGGCATGGCTGCGGTGGTGCCCGAAGCCACCTGGATGCTGTCGGAGCTGGGGGCCGACGTGATCAAGATCGAGTCCACCGTCCACCCCGACTCGTTGCGCCTGGCCGGTCGGGGAGACCTGAACAAGGCCTTCCCGTTCAACGCCGAGAGCCGGGGGCGGCGGTCGGTGGCGCTGGATCTGACCACCGAGCGGGGCCGCGAGCTGGCTCTCGGGCTGTTCATGGCCGCCGACGTGGTGGCCGAGAACATGCGGGGCGGATCCCTGGACAAGCTCGGCCTGGGATGGGACGACATGTCGGCCATGCGGTCCGACCTGGTGTACGTGTGCTCCCAGGGCTACGGACGCGGGGGACCGATGGGCAAGATGCCCGCCTACGGGCCGCTGAACGCCGGCTTCGCCGGGGCCCATTGGCTGTGGAACCACCCGGATGTGCCCTACCCGTGCAGCACGTCGTTGAACCATCCCGATCACATCGCCGGCAAGTTGCTGGCCGTGGCCGTGTTGGCCGCCCTCGACCACAAGCAGCGCACCGGGGAGGGCCAGCTCATCGACATGGCCCAAACCGAGGCCGCCGCCTACCTGATCGGCGAGGTCTACCTGGCGGCCGCCGACGCCGGTGCCGATCCCCTGCCCACCGGCAACCGTTCGGACACCATTGCCCCCCACGACGTGTACCGGGCCGACGGCGACGACGAGTGGGTGGCGGTGGTGTGCGGCGACGACCAGTCGTGGCAGCGGTGCTGCGAACTCATCGGGGTGGACAACCGCTGGCCCTCCACCGCCGACCGACTGGCCGACGTGGCCGGGGTGGATGCCGTAGTGGCGGCCTGGGTGGCCGACGGTCCCGCCGGCGACCGGGCCGAGCGGCTGCAGGCCGCCGGGGTGTCGGCCATGGCGGTGATGGGACCCCGCGATCATCTGGACGACGAGCACCTGGCCGCCCGGGGCGCCCTCGACGTGCTGGAGCACCCGGTGGCGGGCACCGAGACCCACGTGGCCAACGCCATCCGGTTCAGCCGCACCGCCAAGCGCACCGCGGGCCCGTCCCCGTGTCTGGGGGCCGATACCGTGGCGGTGCTGGGCGAGGTCTTCGGCTTGGCCCCCGACGAGGTGGAGGCCCTGGCCGAGGCCGGGGTGTGCCGCTGAGCAGAACAACGCTGAGCAGAACGAGACAGCAGGAGGAACCGCGGTGAGGGTGTTGGTGATGGGTGGCAGCCAGTTCAACGGCTACGCGCTGGTGCACGAGTTGGTCAGGGGCGGTCACGAGGTCGCGGTGTTGAACCGGGGCCGCACCGAGGTGGACTTTCCCCGGTCGGTACGCCGACTGGTGGCCGACCGCACCGACCACGACCAGGTGCGGGCCGTGCTCGCCGACGAGGCCTTCGACGTGGTCCAGGACATGAGCGCCTACCACCCCGCCGACGTGGAGTTGATGGTCGAGCTGTTCGAAGGGCGCATCGGACACTACATCTTCGCCTCGTCCACCGTGATCTACGCCCCCAGCGACATCCTGCCCATCACCGAGGACCATCCCACCGACCGCGGCCCCCACCAGAACGAGTACGGGCTGCACAAGCTGCTGTGCGAGGACGTCCTCATCGACGCCTGGCGACGCCGGGGTTTCCCGGCCACCATCGTCCCCTTCTCCATGGTGTTCGGCCCCCGCAACATCCTGGCCGACCGGGAGCAGCGGATGATCCTGCGGCTGCTGCGGGGCCGACCCGTGTTGGTTCCCGGCGACGGCACCACCCTGGGCCAGGTGGGTCACGTGGACGATCAGGCCCGAGCGCTGCGCATGATGATGCTCCAGCCCCAGACTTTCGGGAAGCGCTACAACCTCACCGGAGGCAGCTACTACTCCGATGAGGGCTACGTGGACACCTTTGCCCAGGTGTTGGGGGTGGAGCCCGACAAGGTGTTCATCCCCGCCCCGGTGATGGACGACCTGTGGGACGGGGCGGTGGTGCTCGAGCCGGGCCGGGCCACACCCGTCAAGATCGACATCCGCAGCAGCGGCGCCGCCCGGGACGACGCCCAGGCTGCCCGACGCAAGTTCATGCTGGCCCAGCTCGTGCAGCGGCTCGGCCCCAACCTGCACCGCTGGAACCGCAGCGTGGTGTTCTCCATCGACAAGCTCCGCGCCGACATCGGCTGGGCGCCGGAGTACACCCTGGCCGCCATGGTGGACCACGTGTACCGGTGGATGGTGGCCGAGGGGCTGGACCGCAGCCTGGACTTGGACTTCAGCTTCGAGGATCAGATCCTGGCCTACGTGCGGGACGTCGACCGCGAGGCGCGCGCCCCCCAATAGCCGATGCCGATGGCCAACACAGCCCCCTACGGGATGGCGGCGGCGTTCTTGGGTCGGTAGGGCACGGAGGGGTCGAAGAAGGGACGGTCGCCGTCAACCGTGCAGCGGCGCACCTCCCGGACCTGCGGGAAGTGGTCGGACACGCCCCGGTGGTTGGTGGATCGCTCGTCCCAGATGGCCAAGTCTCCTTCCGACCACGACCAGCGGCAGGCAAAGCGGGGTTGGTCGATGTGGTCGGTCAGGAAGCCCAGCAGGGCCGCGCTCTCCGCTTCGGTCATCCCCACCACGTACTGCTGGAAGTTGGTGGCCAGATACAACGCCCGCCGCCCGGTTTCGGGGTGGGTGCGCACCAACGGGTGATTCACGCCGGGGTACGCCTCTCGCAACAAGGGCACCAGGTCCCAACTCCCGGATTTCTCGGCCATGCCCCTGCAGAACTGGGGATAGTTGGAATGATGCACCTCCAGCCCGTCGATCATGGCCCGCATGGAGGCCGACAGGGCGTCGTAGGCCGAGGTGATGCTGCACCACATGGTGTCCCCCCCGTAGGGGGGCGCCACCACCGACTGCAGCAGGGCCACCTTGGGGGGCACCTCGATCCAGGTCACATCGGTATGCCAGTTGTCGGTGGCCGGGAAACTGTCGGCGTCATCACGGATCACCGAGGTGCTCGGCTCGGTGGCCCCCAACACCGCCGACAGCGGGTAGATGCTGGGCTGACCCCAGCGGGAGGCCAGCTCCAGTTGGGCGTCGGCGCTCATCGGCACGTTGCGAAAGAAGATCACCTCGTGACGCAGGAGGGCCTGGTGGACCTCGGCAAACTCCCGGTCGCTCAGTTCGCCGCGGGGATCCACTCCGGTGATCACCGCGCCCAGGGCCCCGCCGATGCGGGTCACCTCGATGGTCTCGTAGGACTCCTCGGCGTCGAGGCTGGGGGCAAGGGTCAGGCTCATGGGGCTATTGTGCCATCCCGATCGCACCTCGGGTATCAGGAGGCCGAAAATGCAGACCATTCTGGAGGGGCTCAACTTCTCCGAGGGACCCCGGTGGCACGACGGCGCGCTGTGGTTCTCCGACATGCACGCCCACCGGGTGGTCCGCACCGACCTCCACGGCAACGCCGAGACCGTCGCGGTGGTGGACTGGGATGATCCGTCGGGTCTGGGTTGGCTGCCCGACGGTCGCCTGCTGGTGGTGGCCATGTCCACGCAGAAGCTGCTGCGGCAAGAGCCGGACGGTTCGATGGTCGAGCACGCCGACTTGTCGCCGTTGGCCATCGGCGACATCAACGACATGATCGTGCGGTCCGACGGCACCGCCTACATCGGCGACATGGGATTCCGCATTCACAACGGGGGCGAGCGGCGCACCGCCCAGACGCTGATGGTGTCCCCCGACGGCGTGGCGAGCGTGGGTGCGGGCGGGCTGGAGGCCCCCAACGGCCACATCCTCACCCCGGACGAGTCCACGCTGATCGTGGCCGAGAGTTCGGCCTACCGCCTGACCGCCTTCGACGTGGCCGCCGATGGTTCCCTGTCCAACCGGCGGACCTACGCCGAGTTGGTGCCGGAATCGGATGCCGTGGCGGTGGCCCCGCCCGACGGCATCTGCCTGGATGCGCAGGGCGCGGTCTGGGTGGCCGACCCCGTGGGGCGACGGGTGTTTCGGGTGCTGCCCGGCGGTGAGGTGACCGACTCCTACGACATGGCCCCCAAGATGCCGGTGGCCTGCGTGCTGGGGGGCGAGGATCGGCGCACGCTGCTCATCTGTGCCGCCGACGACTGGAAGCGAGAGGTGGTGACCGCCTCGGCCAGCGGCGCCATCTACGCCACCGAGGCCGCTGTGGCCGGCGCAGGCAAACCCTGACCGACCACCCCTCGGCCGGGTAGCCCCCGAAGCGGGCGATCGCCGGCGGCCCCACCCATCGGTCGGGTTGCCCCTGAAGTGTGACGCTCGCCGACGACGCCACTCCGGCCGGTCGATCAGCGACCGTTGCCCACGAACCTCGGGAGTTCGCGCAGGGTGACCGAGACGCCGCGGTCCGGGTCGAGGTTGACCAGCACCACGGCGGGCTCACCTTCCAGCGACTCGGCGGTGGCCCCGGAGTAGGCCACCATCGACGGCGCGGCGCGGACGACCATGTGGCGGTGGATGTGGCCGAGGGCCACGTAGTCCCAGTCCACGGCGTCGAGGTGGCGGGGATAGATGGGCGACGACCGGGACGTGGGCGTGTCGTCGTCCATGACCAGTCCGTGGCCCAGGGCCACGCACCAGCCGCGTCGGGGTCGCTCGGGGAGTCCTTCGAGGGGTAGGAAACCGGGGTGGTGGTCGTCCATGGACTTTCCCCACAAGGTGAGGTCCAGATCCTCCAGGTGAATGGATGTGCCCTCCAGGGTGTCGAGAACGCTCACGGGCAGATGCTCGATGCGAGGTCGAAATCGGTGGAGCACCGACGACTCCGGGTGGGCGTCGTGGTTGCCGCCGATCATCACCGCCGGGCACGGGAGCCGCCCCAGTTGGGCGGCGGCCCAGTCCAGCACGTCGTCGCCCACCCGGTTGTGGTCGAACAGATCGCCCGGGATCACCACCAGGTCCACATCCTCGGCGATGGCCAGATCCATCGCGGCCGAGAAAGCGGCCTCCTGGCGGCGGGCGGGCGAGGTGCCCAGATGGCAGTCGGAGGTGTGCAGCAGCGACAGGGCTCGGCGTGGGGGGTGGGTTGTGGCGGTCACCAGGTCGGTCCCTCGCACCTCAGCGGACGTAGGATCGCCCATCATCCCATACCCTGGGCGTCGACCGGGGATCGAAACACCCTGTGGGTTCGAGCGGTCGCCCGGGGGGGGACCGTGGACAATCGAGCAGAACCGAGGAGGACGTGATGGCCGATCGGGCGTGTGAAGGCAAGGTGGCGCTGGTCACCGGGGCCAGCAAGGGGGGCACGGGCACGGCCATCGCGCTGCGTTTGGCCGCCGAGGGTGCCCGGGTGGCCATCACCGCTCGTGACGAGCAGGGCCTGGCCACCACCAAGGAGCGCATCGAGTCGTTCGGAGGGGAGTGTCTGGTGCTGCCTTCCGACCTGAGCGATCCGGCCGGGGCCCGCTCCGAGTTGGTGCCCAAGACGGTGGAGGCGTTCGGCCCCATCGACATCCTGGTCAACAACGCGGCGATGAACGGCTACCACCCGTTCGAGGAGGTCACCCCCAAGCAGCTCGAGCGGAGCCTGCAGGTGAACCTCTGGGCACCCTGGGAGCTGATGAAGGCGGTGGTCGGACCGATGCGAGAGCGGGGCCGCGGCGCCATCTTGAACCTCACCACTTTCTCCGCCGAGCTGCCACCCGGCCCGCCGTTTCCCACCAGCAGGCCCTCCAAGGCCGGTTTCGTCTACGGGGCGCCCAAAGCCGCGCTGAACAAGCTCACCGTGTCGGCGGCCAGCGAGTGCGAGGGCCAGGGGGTGGCGGTGAACGCCCTCACCCCCCAGGCGGCCATCGCCACCCCGGCGCTGGTGGCAGGGGGATGGATCGACGAGGAGATGTTCGAGCCGCTGGAGACCATGGCCGAGGCCGCCTTGGCCCTCGTCACCGGCGACCCCGGCGTGCTCACCGGTCGGATCGCCTTCAGTCTGCAGCTCCTGGTGGAACTGGACCGCCCGGTGCGGGACCTGATGGGTGAGGAGCTCGTGGAAGGCTGGCAGCCGGCGGACATTCCCCCGGTCATCGCCCGACAAGAGGCCAACATGGCCGCACGAGGCTGGCCCGACGCCTTCACCTTCGGCCGTGTCCACAGCCCGCGGTGAGCGTTGCCCACGCCGGGCCTATGCCGGGCGCCAGGCCAGGAGCGCGAAGGGGCCTTCGTCGTCGAGGTGATCCTCGAAGGCCACCGCGATGGGCTGTCCGGCGGTGGGCTCGTCGCGGCCCAGCCAGGCCGCGGGCAGGCACAGGTCGTCCTGCTCGTCGAGGCGACCCAGCACCACCGTGTAGGGCGAGGTGAAGCCGGGGAGGAACGCGTGGTGGTTGACCACCCAACTCTCCACCGTGGCCCGGCCGGACAGCGGGGTCCAGTCGAACTCGAATGAGGCGCAGCGCCCGCACATGGCCCGGGGCGGCCACCGCCAGGTTCCGCACCGTCGGCAGCGTTGCAGTTCGAACTGGTGGCGGTTGACGCGTTCCCACCAAGGGGCCGAGTCCCGCTCCGGGTAGGGCCGGGGCTTGGGGGGCGGCTGGGCCCGGTGGTCGGCAGCATTCATGATGGATTCCGGCCCCAGATTGCCACACACCGGCGGCAATCGGGTGGGCGTGAAGTGGGGTGCGTGTGTCCGTCACCCGTGCTAATCTTCGGCGCTGGCCCACCGGTCAATCCGCTGGCCAGATGGCAGCGTCGGATCATCCCGTGCCCTGGAGCACAGCGACCAGGGCACTCGTCAAATTGCAGCACGGGAGCGGCCTTATGAGGCGGGATGGCTGAGTTCAGCGACCGGGCCCAAGTGGTGATCGTGGGGGGCGGCATCGTCGGCTGTTCCATCGCCTACCACCTCACCCGCCGGGGCGTGACCGACGTGCTGCTGCTCGAGCAGGGCCAGCTCACCAGCGGCACCACCTGGCACGCCGCCGGGCTGGTCAGCCAGCTCAAGTCCAACCACAGCCTCACCCGATTGGCCACCTACTCGGCCCGACTCTTCGAGGAGTTGGAGGCCGAAACCGGCCAGGCCACCGGCTACCGCACCCCCGGCTCCATCTCGGTGGCCGCCGACCCCGAGCGTTGGGAGGAGTTGTTGCGGGGCATGTCCATGGCCCGAACCGTGGGGGTGGACATCCGCGAGATGGAACTCGACGAAGCCCTCGAGCGATGCCCGCTGCTCAACATCGACGACTTGGTGGGGGCGCTGTTCATCCCCCAGGACGGCGTGACCTCCCCGGTGGACACCACCATGGCCCTGGCCAAGGGCGCCCGGGCCCGGGGAGCCCGCATCGTCCAGGGGACGGCGGTGACGGGAGTGGTGGTGCGCGACGGTCGGGCCGTGGGCGTGGACACCGAAGCCGGCCGGATCGAGGCCGAGACGGTGGTGCTGGCCGCGGGCATGTGGACCCGGCACCTGGCCGCCACCGCCGGGATCAGCGTGCCGGTGCAGGCTTGCGAGCACTTCTACATCGTCACCGAGGCCATCGAGGGGGTGCGGCCCGACATGCCCACCGTGCGCGACCCCTCCAACTACACCTACTTCAAGGAGGAGACCGGCAAGGTCATGGCCGGATTCTTCGAGCCCCGCGGCAAGGTGTGGAACCTGGACGGCGTGCCCCGTGACCTCCAGTTCAAGACCCTCCCCGAGGACTGGGACCACGTGGGCCCCGTCTTCGAGCGGGCCGTCCACCGCATGCCGGTGCTGGGTGAGGCCGGGCTGCAACTCTTCTTCAACGGCCCCGAGGCCTTCACCCCCGACGGGGTGTACTACCTGGGCGAGTCCCCCGAGGTGGACCGCTGCTTTGTGGCCGCCGGGTTCAACTCCGTGGGCATCCAGTCGGCGGGCGGGGTGGGCTGGGCCCTGGCCGACTGGATTGTCGACGACCACCCCCCCATGGACCTCTCGGCGGTGGACATCCGCCGCGCCTTCCCCTTTCAGAGCGAAGCCGCCTATCTGGACGCCCGCATCCCCGAGAGTCTGGGGCTGCTCTACGCCATGCACTGGCCGTTTCGCCAGTACGAGACGGCCCGCGACTTCCGCTTGTCGCCGCTGCACAGCCGCATCGACGCCGCCGGGGCCGTGTTCGGGGAGGTAGGCGGATGGGAACGCCCCAACTGGTTCGCCGAGCCCGGACAGGAGCGGGAGTACCGCTATAGCTGGGGCCCGCAGAACTGGTTCAAGGCCGCCCGGTTGGAGTGCGAGGCGGTGCGCAACGCGGTGGGGCTGTTCGACCAGACCTCGTTCGCCAAGTTCACCGTCGAGGGCCCCGACGCCCCCGCGGTGCTCAACCGGGTGTGCGCCAACGAGGTGGACGTGCCGGTGGGCCGGGCGGTGTACACCCAGTGGCTCAACGACCACGGCGGCATCGAGGCCGACCTCACCGTCACCCGTCGTGGCGAGCACTCCTATTGGGTGGTCACCTCGGCCGGTTCGGCGGTGCGCGACTGGGCCTGGTTGCGGCGGGCCGCCCGTGGCCACGACGTGGCCATGTGTGACGTCACCGACCGCTACGCCGTGCTGGGGCTGATGGGGCCCAACGCCCGGTTGGTGCTCGGCGAGCGCTGCGACGCCGATTTGGGCAACGACGGCTTCCCCTTCGGCACCGCCCAGGATCTGTCGGTGGCGGGTGTGGACGTGCTGGCCCTGCGCATGACCTACGTGGGCGAACTGGGCTGGGAACTCTACGTGCCCGCCGACCACGCAGGGGCCCTGTACGACGCCCTGGTGGAGGCGGGCGCCCCCCACGGGCTGCGCCCCGCGGGCTACCACGCCATGAACTCGCTGCGCATGGAGGCGGGCTACTGCCATTGGGGCCACGACATCACCGACGAGGACACCCCCCTGGAGGCCGGGCTGGGCTTCGCGGTGGCCTGGGACAAGGCGGGCGGCTTTCGGGGCCAGTCGGCGTTGGCCGCTCAGCGGGAAGCCCCCCGCACCAAGCGCCTGGTGAAGTTCCGTCTGGACGACCCCGAATGGCTGCTGTACCACGACGAGCCCATCTACCGCGACGGCGAGATGGTGGGCCGCACCAGCAGCGGCATGTGGAGCTACACCGAGGAGCGGGCGTTGGCCATGGGCTATGTGAACGGCACCGAGGGGGTGACCAAGGACTGGCTGGAATCGGGCCGATTCGAGATCGAGGTGGCGGGCCGCCCGATGGCCGCCACCTCGTCGTTGCGCTCGTTCTACGACCCCCGCAAAGAGCGGGTCCGGCTCTAGGTAAACGGACTACCGGCAGTGCGCGACGAAGCCCGGGTGGTGATCATCGGCGGGGGGGCCATGGGGGCCGGGCTGTTCTACCACCTGGCCCACGAGGGTTGGACCGACACCGTGCTGGTGGAGAAGGGGGAGCTGTGTTCGGGCTCTACCTGGCATGCGGCGGGGCTGGTGCCCCACTTCATCGGCAGCCTCAACATGGCCAAGTGCCACGCGGTGGCCCCCGATCTCTACGCCCGCATCGAGGCCGAAACCGGGCTGGCCAGCGGCTGGCACCCCACCGGGGCCATCCGGCTTGCCCTCGACCGTCACCAGGCCGACTGGTTCCGCTACGTCAGCGGGATGCTCGATCTCGTCGGCGTCGAGAACCACCTGATCGCCCCCGAGGAGATTCTCGACCATTGGCCGTTCATGGACGTGTCCGACGTGGTGCTGGGCTGCTGGACCCCCAACGACGGCTGGACCGACCCGTCCAGCGTCACCCAGGCCATGGTCAAGGGCGCCCGGCAACTGGGCGGCGAGGTCCACCGCAACACGCTGGTCACCGCCATGAGCCAACTCCCCGACCACCGTTGGGAGGTGATCTGCGACACCGGTGGCCAGACCCATCGCATCGTCGCCGAGCACGTGGTGAACGCCGCGGGCTGCTACGCCCCCCAGCTCGGTGCCATGGTGGGGCTGGACGTGCCCATCGTGTCGGTCATCCACCAGTACCTCATCACCGAGCCGATGGAGGAGATGAAGGCCCTGGGCGACTTTGACCCGCCGGTGATCCGCGACCCCCGGGCCTCGGCCTACTACCGGCGGGAGATCGACTCGCTGCTGGTCGGCCCCTACGAGCGGGCCGACGCCCAGACCTACGGCGTGGACGGCATCGACTGGGACAAGCACTTCTACTTGACCCCGCCCGACCTCGACCGCCTGATGCCCTGGCTGATCGAGGCGGGCGATCGGATCCCCGCCTTCGCCGATGCGGGCATCAAGACGGTGGTGAGCGGGCCCATCACCCACACCCCCGACTCCGGCTACCTCATGGGCCCGGCCCCAGGGCTCCGCAACTACTGGTTGTGTGCCGGGGCGTCCATCGGCATAACCCAGGGACCGGGCGCGGGCAAGTACCTGGCCCAGTGGATGGTGCACGGCCAAACGGAGATCAACGTGGCCGAGATGGACCCCCGCCGATTCGGCGACCACTGCGGTCCGACGGGCCGCTACGCCATCGAGAAGGCCATCGACGAGTTCCACGAGATGTACGCCACCCGCCTGCCCGGCGAGCAGCGTTTCGCCGGACGCCCCCAGAAGACCGATCCCGTCTACGACCGGCTCGACGCCCAGGGCGCCCAGTGGATGGAGATTTTCGGGTGGGAGCGGCCGCAGTACTACGGCGAGCCCGAGGACCACACCTTCCGGCGTTCCAACGCTTTCGACATCGTGGGCGCCGAGTGCCGGGGCACCCGGGAGCGGGCGGGCATCGCCGATCTCACCGCCTTCTCCAAGTTCGAGGTGACCGGCGCCGACGCCGGGGCCCTGCTCGACCGCCTGACCGCCAACAAGATGCCCACCGCCGACGGGGGGATGCGGCTCACCCACTTCCTGACCACCCTCGGCGGCATCGAGGCCGAGATGACCATCACCCGGCTGGCCCCCGACCGCTTCTATCTCAACTCGGCCATCACCGCGCAGTTCCACGACCGCGACTGGCTGGCCCATCACGTGGCCCCCGGCGAGGAGGTGACCGTGGTGGACCGCACCGACGACATGGGCATCCTGGCCGTGTCGGGCCCCCGGTCCCGCCGGATCCTGGCCTCGCTCACCGACGCCGATCTGCACAGCCCGGCATTCCGGTGGCTCACCGGTCGTCACATCGAGGTGGCCGGGGTGCCGTGTCTGGCCCTGCGGGTGTCGTACGTGGGGGAGTTGGGCTGGGAACTGCACCACCTCATGGAGCACACCGCCGCGCTGTACGACGCCCTGGTGGCCGCAGGCGAACCCGAGGGCATGGTCCACTATGGCGCCTACGCCATGAACACCATGCGCATCGAGAAGGCCTACAAGGCCATGGGCTTCGAGCTGACCACCGAGATCACCCCGGTGGAGGCCGACCTGGGCCGATTCGTGGACTGGTCGGGTACCTTCCAGGGCAAGGCGGCCGCCGAGGCCCGCAGGGCGCAGGGAGACGACCTCGAGATGATCCTCGTGTACTGCGAGGTGGACGCCGACGACAACGACTGCCGGGGCAACGAGCCGGTGTACGACGGCGACGATCTGATCGGGCTGACCACGTCGGGAACGTGGGGTCACACCACCGGACGCAGCCTGGCCTTTGCCTACGTCAAACCGACGCATCGGCAGCCGGGCACCCGCTTCGACGTGCAGCTTCTCGGCGACCGCCGCCCGGCGGTGGTGCTGAGCGGCCCGGCGTACGACCCTGACAACGAGAAGCCGAGGGCCTAGGTGAGGGCCTTGGGTTCCGCTAGCGAATCGAGGGCATGACATGGCGAGGCGAGCGGGGGGACGGGCGGCCCGAGTGGCGATGCGGGAGGCGCCACCCACCGCGGAGGCCCGGGCGGTGTGGCCGGGCATGGTCGGCGGGGCCTATCGGCCCCTGTCCGACGGGCAGTGCGACGACGTGTTCGAGGCGGCGTTGGGACTGTTGGCCGAGCTGGGCATGGGCCAGGCCACCCCCGAGATCATCGAGGCGGTCACCGCCCACGGGGGCCACATGGGCGACGACGATCGCCTGCGGTTCCCGGCCGACCTCGTCCGGCGGGTGGTGGACGGGGCCTGCCGGGACTTCACCCTCCACGGCTTCGACCCCGACCGGGGGGTGGAGATCGGGGGCAACCGGGTGCACTTCTGCACCAGCGGGGCCGCGGTGATGATGCTCGACCACCGGACCAAGCAGTTCCGCCCCAGCACGCTGGCCGACCTCTACGACGTGGCCCGGGTGGTGGACACCCTCGACAACATCCACGTGTTCGTGCGCACGGTGGTGGCCCGCGACATGGACACCGCCCGGGAGGTGGACGTCAACACCGCCTTCGCCAGCCTGGTGGGCACCACCAAACCGCTGGGCACCTCCATGTTCCACCCCGATCACGTCCACGAGGTGGTGGACCTGTTCGACATGGCGTTGGGCGGCGAGGGGGAGTTTGCCCGTCGCCCGTTCTGCATCGCCAACAACACCTTCGTGGTGCCCCCCCTGCGCTTCGCCGAGGAGTCGGCGCTCAGCCTGATCGAGCAGGCCCGCCGGGGCATGCCCATCAACCTGCTGTCGGCCGGGCAGGCCGGGGCCACCTCACCGGCGGCGCTGGCGGGCTCGTTGGTGCAGGCCCTGGCCGAATGCCTGGCCGGGCTGGTGGCCGTGAACCTGGTGGTGCCCGGCCATCCCTGCGTGCTGGGCATGTGGCCGTTCGTGTCCGATTTGCGCACCGGGGCCATGAGCGGGGGCAGCGGCGAGGAGGCGGTGATCAACGCGGCCGCCGCCCAGGTGGTGAACCACCTGGGGTTGCCGTCCGGGGTGGCCGCCGGCATGGCCGATGCCAAGCTGCCCGACAACCAGGCGGGCCACGAGAAGGCCAACGCCATCACGCTGGCCGCCAACGCCGGGGCCAACATGATCAACGAGTCGGCGGGGATGCTGGCCAGCATCATGGCCTGTTCGCTGGAGGCCCTGGTGATCGACAACGACATGCTGGGCGCCATCAACCGCACGGTGCGGGGCATCGAGATCACCCCGGAGTCGCTGTCGACGCAGGCCATCGCCGAGGTGGTGCAGGGCGAGGGCCACTTTCTCGGCCACCCGCAGACCCTGTCGCTGATGCAGACCGAGTACGTCTATCCGCTGATCGGCAACCGCCTCAGCCCCGACGACTGGGTGGACGCCGGGGCCCGAGCCATGGAAGACGTGGCCCACGACTACGTGACCGAGGTGCTCGCTCGCCCCCGGCCCCAACACCTGCCCCCCGAAGCCGACGCCCGCATCCGCCAAGCCTTCCCCATCCACCTGCATCCCTTGCACTGATCACCCGCGGCTGCGCTATGCGGCGACCGCAATAGTGCGACCTCAGCGTCCCAGGTGGTTGGGCCCCGGCCGGTAAAGGAATGTACCCGAGCAGTAGTGGTCCCATTGGTACACATATTCGGTGTACAAGAACGCTGCTCCTTCGGAAAGAACCACCCAGTTGTCACTGTAGTAATACCAGTCATGGCCACCCGCTGATGAGCACCATTCTGGCAAGTTAGAGATGAGGCAGACTCTGGTTGATGAGTAGAGATGAGGAGATCCGCTTGGCGACCACTTCCATCTGTTGCAGTATTTGCCAGGAGAAGGTGGGACTGTCTTGGCTGATTCAGGTCTCGTCACTCGAACATGACCCAGATCAAACCGAGCTACATTGTCAGGGCTGCCAGGTCGGCCAGGGTCGACCTCCATCTCTCCTTCGGAGGGAGAGTACCGTAAGTCACCATGTTCGAATCGGGTCACATGCTCAGGATTGCCTGGCCGGTCTTCCTGTGCAGTACCGGACACCCCAGCGGTCAGTACTGAAGTTACTGCAACAACAGCGAGAAAAACCACTCTCAATATCAGCGGCCTATGTGTGTTGACTCTCGCCGGTAGAAGTTCTCACCGAGGCAATAGTGATCCCACTGATAATTGATATTTTCTGTGTAATAGAACACATAGTTTCCAGATGTAACGGTCCAGCTATCACTGTAGGTGTGCAGGTCATAGCCTCCTGACCAACCACCGAGTGGAATACAGAAGCGGGGGTAATTTTCTATCACACAGTGTCTGGTCGCTGAGTACGAGTGAGGAGTGCCTCCCGAGGACCATCTCCACTGACCGCATTTCTTAGTTGCTGCGGGTGGGGGCTCCCATTGCTGTCCATTCATTGGTGCTATTCCAGGAGCAAACTGATGCGAAAGATTCTCCCCTGGCATTACACTTAGCGAACCCTTTTGAGTCCTAGCAACTTCCAAGGGATCTCCTGGTCTTCCAGTTACTGAAGACTCTTGAAGAAGTTGATGTGCTGCCAGGGCTTCAGCAGGTAGTTGGTAGACCTGAAGTGCATTTGCTACTGCAGTGTTGGCCACCAACAGTGCAGTCAATACAACTGTGATCATACATATACTCTTGATAGCTTTCATTGGTATCATGTCAATATTGCTCCTCTTGCTTTTGCTCTGTGGCCATTACATTGTGCTCCAAAGACTGGTTAGCTAGGCCAACTAGCTCGCTAATGTCATCCGACATATTACAGAAAAAGGGTTGCAGGGTCAATCTACATTAGGAAAATATTGTGAGCGGCTGGTTATACAAATGCTGCAACATAGCATGAAAGGGCATTCGACACACTTGGATCTGGCCGGTAGGGTCGGAGGATGGCCTGGGATTTTTCGACCGACCCTGAGTTTCAAGACCACCTCGACTGGCTGAGCGAGCTGATGCGCACCGAGGTGGAGCCGCTCGACCACTACTTCCGGGGCCGGTCCCCGTTCGACAAGACCGATGAGGAGGTGCAGACTCACCTGCGCCGCCTCCAGGACAAGGTCAAGGACCGGGGGCTGTGGGCCTGTCACCTGAAGCCCGAGATGGGGGGCATGGGATTCGGCCAGGTGAAGCTGGCCCTCATGAACGAGATCCTGGGCCGCTCCACCTTCGGCCCCTCGGTGTTCGGCAGCCAAGCCCCCGATTCGGGCAACGCCGAGATTCTTGCCCACTACGGCAACGACGAGCAGAAGGAGCGGTACCTCAAGCCGCTGCTCGCCGGGGAGATCTCCACCTGCTACTCCATGACGGAGCCCCAAGGGGGGTCCGACCCCAACCACTTCACCTGCACGGCCCATCGCGACGGGGACGAGTGGGTGATCAACGGTGAGAAGTGGTTCGCCTCCAACTATCCCCGCGCCGAGTTCCTCATCGTGATGGTGATCACCAATCCCGACGTGTCGGTGTACCGGGGATCGTCGATGATGTTGGTGCCCCACGACGCCCCCGGCTTGGAACTGGTGCGCAACGTGGGCATGGGAGGCGAGCGGATCAACCACGGGTCCCACAGTTATCTGCGGTTCAACGAGTGCCGGATTCCGGCCGAGAACCTGATGGGCGAGGAGGGGGCCGGGTTCAAGATCGCCCAGACCCGCCTCGGCGGGGGACGGGTGCATCACGCCATGCGCTCGGTGGGCACGGCCCGCAAGGCGTTCGACATGATGTGCGAGCGGGCCCTCAGCCGGGAGACCAAGGGCACGCTGCTGGCCGAGAAGCAGGCGGTGCAGCACATGATCGCCGACTCGTGGATCCAGATCGAGCAGTTCCGGCTGCAGGTGCTGCACGCCGCCTGGCAGATCGACCAGTCCGACACCTCCAAGGCCCGGCTCTACATTGCCGGGGTGAAGGTGGCAACCCCCCGGGTGCTGATGGACGTGATCTTCCGGTCGATGCAGATTCACGGGTCCCTCGGCATGTCCAACGAGACGCCGTTGGCCAACATGTGGATGATGGCCCCCAGCTTCGGGGTGGCCGACGGCCCCACCGAAGTCCACAAGGACACCATCGCCAAGCAGGTGCTGAAGGACTACCGCCCCTCAGAGGGCCTGTTCCCCTCCGAGCACCTGCCTTCCCGCATCGAATGGGCCCGCCAAGTCATGGCCGAACGCATCGAACACGAACTCATGAACTCCTAGAGGGGGTTCAGCCCCCGCCGCTGCGACCCTCCAGCACCTCGATATGCCAATATATTGGCACATCATTAGCCAATATATTGGCACATGGAGGTGCGCGTGAATCTGGGGCATGGCCGCGAGTACGTGCCGCGGCTGCTCGACACAAAGCTGCAAGCGGCACTGGCGTACTCGCCGGCGATCGTCATTGAGGGTCCGCGGGGGTGCGGAAAGACCACAACGGGGGGTCAGGCCGCGTCGTCGCTCTTGGCGATGGACGAGGTTGAGGTGGCCGACGCGGCGGCGGGCGCGCTGCGGGGCTTGTTGGACCGGGAGCCACCGTTGTTGATCGATGAGTGGCAGGTTGCCCCGTCCCTGTGGAACGCAGTTCGCAGGGAGTGTGATCGCCGTGGTGGCGCTCCTGGCCAGTTCATTCTCACCGGCTCCTCCACCCTGCCCGACAATCCCATCCGTCATTCGGGGGCTGGTCGCCTCACGCCGCTGCGTTTGCGAACGTTCTCCTTGTACGAGAGTGGACCCTCCAACGGTGCGGTCTCGTTGGGTGCCCTGCTACGCGGGGAAGCGGTGGATGCCGCCGCAGAAGCGTCCCTGTCGAGGCAGGATCTCTCCGAGATCATCTGTCGAGGAGGCTGGCCCGCTTCGAGAAGTATGCCGCTGGAGCAGTCGTTGCAGTTCGTGGAGTCGTACGTGAACGCGATGTGTGGCATCGACATCCGACGCAGTACCGACACCCCCCCGTTCCGGAGCACCGAGACGGCTCGGCGAGTGTTGCGATCCTTGGCCCGCAACATCGGCACGACCGCATCGGTGAGTGCATTGGCCCTCGACACGGCCGAAGGCGAAACGACTCCCCATGTGAGCCGTAGGACGCTGCCCGCCTACTTGGAGGCCTTTGAGAGGGTCTTCCTGCGTGAGGACTGCCGGCCGTGGGGCTTTCAGCCGGCCGCCAAGCAGGTCATGCGAGTCAGGCCGAAGCGCTACTTGGCCGATCCGTCGGTGGCTACCGCAGCTTTGCGGGTGGGGCCTCGCCGCTTGCTAGAGGAAACCGTCTACATGGGCAGTGCCTTCGAGTCACTGGCCATACGCGACCTGAAGGCCTATGCCGATGCGAATGATGCCGAGGTCTACTACTACGCCGAAAGCGGGTTTGAGGTGGACGCGGTGGTGGAGAACCGAGACGGGGATTGGGTGGCCTTCGAGATCAAGTTGACCTGCAACGACGCCACCCTGGCCAAGTCCAAGAGGGCGCTGAACAAGCTCGCCCAACGCGCCCAGGAGGCGCGCAAGCAGCCACCGGCCAAGCTGGTCGCGCTGTTCGGCGTGAACGCCCCCGACGAGCACACCGGCCTCCGCATCGCCCGCGAGGAAGACGGAGTAGCCATCGTCCCCCTAGCCACCCTCGGCCCGTGACCTAGAGGGAGCCGTGGCAGCGGGAGGCATTTCTGATGTCAGTCTGTGCCCGGATCTGGTCTCTGGGAGGGCAAGTCCGGGCAAAGTTGCGGTGGCTTGGCTGCGCCTTGGCTCGCGTTTGGTGGGTTGGGCGGGGAACTTCTACGTGGCGGGCAGGTCTGCGGTCTCGGTGTTTGGGGTGGTGGTGTTGGCGCCGATGTGGGGGAGGAGTTGTTGGGCGATGCGGGCGATGTTGCGGGCGTCGTCGATGCCGCGGTGGTGCACCCCTTCCAGGGGCAGGTTGAGCTGCTTGAGGGCCTTGGCCATGCCGCAGCGCTTCACCCCTCGCCACAGGGCGAACTCTTCCTTCAGGTTGATGTGGGTGTCCTCGAACCAAGGGGGCAGCAGCACCCCGAAGCGGCGACAGTCGAGGCGGAACTGGTCCAGGTCGTAGGCGCCCCAGGAGCACACCCGGTGTGGTTCCTCGCCGATCCAGGTGAGGAAGCGCTCGAACACCACGCCGAAACGGTCTGCCCGGTCGACGTCGGCCTGGGTGATGGAGGTCAGTTCGGTGCAGAAGTCGCTGAGCTGTGGGTTGACCACCGGGCGCACGAAGGAGTCGAATTCGTCCACCACTTCGAGGTCGGCGTCGAGGCGCACGGCTCCGATCTCGATGATCTCCATCTGGTTGCGACGGCGCGCCGAACGGTCCACCCAGCACGTGGCTTCGAGGTCGACGACGATGTACTGCATGACCCCGACCGTAGATGCCCAACCCTCGACACCCACCCTGATTTCTTGTCGGCCCTGAAGCAGAGGGGACGCATTGGCAGTGGGAATGTGGGGGTTAGAGGGGGAGGAGGTGGGGGGCGGTGGCTTGGGTGAGGAGGGTGTGGCCGATTTCGGTGGGGAGGGAGTGGGTGGAGCCGAAGAGGGTGTCCACCACCAGCATCCGCTTGAGCCGGCGGTGGAATTGGTGTTCGGCGGTGAAGCCGATCCCGGCCAGTACTTGCTGGGCGTGGGTGGCGGTGGTGTGGGCGGCCTGTCCGGCCAGCGACTTGGCCAGGGCCGCCAGGAGGGGGTTCTGATCCTGGACACAGGCCGCGGCCACCGAGGCCGCCCCCTCGATCTCCACCAGCGACTCGGCCAGCTTGTGGCGAATGGCCTGAAAGGATGCCACCGGGCGGCCGAATTGCCGTCGGTCGACGGCGTGTTGGCGGGCCTCAGCCAGCATCCAGCGGGCCCCGCCGACCAGTTGGTGGGCCAGGGCGATGCGAGCGGCGGCAACGGCTGCTTCCCAGGTGCCGGTCGACGCGGCGGGCGTCACCTCGGCGGCCGGGATCTCTGCCCACAGGCGGCGGTAGGCGTCGCCCGGGTCGAGGCCGCCAGTCGTTGGCAGCGGGCCGAGCGCCGAAGTGTCAACAACGCCGATGGCGATGTCGCCGCCGTCGTCCACCGCCACCACGGCGATGGACGCCATCTGTGCTCGGGCCGAAACCAGTCCGTCGATCACCACCGTGTCCCCCTGGCGGCGGGCGGGAGCGGCGGCCCTGTGCGGGGCGGGTAACACCGCCGCGGTCCGAACGGAAACCTCGAGCCCCAAGGCGTGGACGACCACGTCATCGATCAGGCCGGCCGCGGAACCGGCTTCGCCCAGGGCTGAGAACGCAACGGCCGCCCCCTGGGCGGGTGCCGCAGCCAGCAGCTCACCCCAGCCCAACTCGTACAGCGCAACATCGGCCTCGGCCGGACCGGGAGCCTCGGCCATGGCCGCTTCGAACCCGGTGGCCAACAGGGCCAGATCGTCGGCGTCGATCAGGCCCTCAGTGGCGCTCATGATTCCGGTCCCAGGTGGAGAAGACGGCGGGCATGCATCGGGCCCTCGGGCGTGCTCATGATTCCGGTCCCAGGTCGAGAAGTCGGCGGGCATGCATCGGGCCCTCGGGCGTGCTCATGATTCCGGTCCCAGGTCGAGAAGGCGGCGGGCGACGATGTTGCGCTGGATTTCGGCGGTGCCGCCGTAGATGGTGGCGGCCTTGGCGTACAGGTAGTCCTGCCGCCACATCTCCGCCACCGGGTCGCCGTCGAACTCGATGACCCCGCCCAGCAGGTCGCGGGCGGTCTCGAAGAGCCGCTGTTCGGCCGAGGCGATGAGGATCTTGTCCACCGAGGTCTCCACCCCCAGGGACTCGCCCGCGGCCAGTCGGTGCTGGGTGTCGCGGGACCGGCTGCGAAAGGCGACGATCCCCTGGAAGGCCCGGCCCAGGGCCGCGGCGGTGGCGTCGTCACAGGCCCCGGTGGCCGCCACCTGGGCAATCAGATCGCCACAGCGTCGGTGCAGCAGGGCCCCCCGGTGCCAAAAAGTGGTGGACCGCTCGTAGGGGAGGATGTCCATGGCCACCTGCCAGCCCCCGTTCTCCTCGCCGAGGAGCCGGTCGGCGGGCACGAACACGTCGTCGAAGAACACCTCGGCGAAGTCCTCACGACCGTGCAGGGTCTCGATGGGGCGATAAGTCACGCCCGGCGAGTCGACGTCCACCAACAGGGCGGTGATGCCCCGGTGCCCGCTGCCGGGCTCACCGGTGCGGGTGAGCAGCACGCAGCGCCGGGAGTACTGGACGAAGCTGGTCCAGATCTTCTGGCCGGTCACCGTCCAACCGCCGTCGGTCGGGGTGGCCCGACACGACAGGGAAGCCAGGTCGCTGCCCGCATCCGGCTCGGAAAACCCCTGGCACCACATCTCGTCGCCCCGCAGGAACCCGGGCACAAACTCGGCGGCCACTTCGGGCGGAGCGAAGTCGATCACGGTGGGGGCCAGCACCTCGATCATCGTCCAAGCGTTGGGATCGGCCAGGCCACGGAGGTTGATCTCCTCGCCCACGATGGCCCGCAACAGGGGTGAGCCCCCGAGGCCCCCGACCACCTCCGGCCACCCGTAGCGACCGAAACCGGCGTCGTGCAGGGCGCCCTTCACCATGGCGTAGTGGGCCATCTGCTCGTCCATCGAGCCGTGACCCTGATAGGGCGGGGTGAGCCGGTCGGCGTTGGCCTCGAGCCACGAGGTGAGGTCGCGGCGAAAGGTCTCCGGATCCATCGGGCTCACGGAGTCACAGATTACCGACGGGGCTCGCGCACCATCTCCAGGTCGGCCGACCCGCTGTCGGGCACCCGGGGTTGACGCCAGGCCTCCACCGGGAACGACGCCTCACCCAACGCGAACACCAGCAGCAACAGGTTGTGGGCGTCGTCGGGGAGTTCACCGAGGTCGAACGAGTCGCAATGGGCCAAGATGTCGGGCAACCGGGGCATCATGGCGTCGTAGAAGGCCTGCATGTCGTCCATCGAGGAGGCCAGGCGTTTGTCGTAGCGCTCCCGCCAGGTGTTGAGGGCCCAGTCGGCGAACGGGGCCAGATCGGCGAAGTCGGCGGGCAGTTCCGGGGTGGCGTTGCTCACGGCCATGTCCTCACGCACCCGCCGAGGCGGGCATCCACGGGTAGGCGTCGGGTCGACCCCCCGCCCGCACCTGCTCCCGCGCGGCGGCGTGATGGTGGCGGCACAGGATTTCCTGGTCGTTGAGCAGGAATTCGCCCACCACCTCGCTCTCGATCATGGTCTGGGTGGCTTCCAGGGTGTTGGCGTCCTGGAAGGCGTACTCCTTGAACGTGGAGAAGGCGAACTCCTGTGCGGCCCGCTGGCTGGCGTTCTCGGGCGGCACGAAGTTGAGGGTGGACTCGAACAGGTGCTTGCTGGGCCCGAGCGGCCAGTAGGTGTAGGTGAGGTACCAGCCGGTTTCCCAGAACAGGATCATGAAGTTGGGCCACACCACGAACGAGTCGATGCCCCACGCCCGGTGCTTCGACGGGTTCAACAGGGGCGGGAGATCCTGGTTGTCGTTGATCACCGCGGGCTTGTCCCAGGGGCCGAACAGCCCGCTGCGCAGCAGGTTCTCGATGGGCTTGACCATGCCCGGATCCTTGGGCGGCGACATGCCCCCCCACGACGACACCATGGAGTGCGGGCTGAACAGCTCGTAGTGCAGGCCCTCGAAGCCGAAGCCGGCCAGTTTCTGGGCCTCATCGGCGGAGGCCTGGCGCTGGTGCAGCACCGGCGCGTGATAGAACTCCACGAAGGCGTCGATGAACAGCTTCCAGTTGGCGTTGATCTCCGAGCGCACCTCGTAGGTCTGGGTCATCTCGCCGAACGGATAGCCGGCCAGGCCGTCGGCCAGCGGGGCCAGGGCCTCGGTGAGCGTCTGGCGGGGCTCAGGGTCGAGGTTGACGAAGATGAAGCCCTCCCACACGTCGCAGGCCACCGGCACCAGCCCGTAGGCGTCCTTGTCGACGTCGAAGAACTCCGACTCCTGCTGGACGAAGGTGAGCGAACCGTCGAGGTCGTAGCGCCACCCGTGGTACTTGCAGGCGAACTGGCGGCACACCCCGGACGTCTCCTCGTTGGGGTAGTCGTCCCACACCAGCTTGTTGCCCCGGTGGCGGCACACGTTGTAGAAGGCCCGCACCGTCCCCTGGCGATCCTTCACCACCACGATGCTGCGCTTGGCCCAGGGGAACTCCTTGGTGAAATAGCTGCCCGTTCGGCCCAGGCGCTCCACGCGGCCCACGCACAGCCACTCCTTCTTGAAGATGGTGTCGATCTCCTGTTGCCAGTAGTCGGGGTCGTAGGAGTCGCGGTAGGACACCGGCCCGGTGCCCAGACCGGGGTAGTGCTCGGTCCAGGAGCCCTCGGGGGGCTTGGGAAAGTGGGGCATGAATTCTCCTCAGCGCCGGTGGACCCGGCCGTCCTCCATCATGAACTGCGCCCGCCCGATGCCCGAAAGCGGATCGTCGGACATGATCGAACCTTATCGGGCGATGACACTCCGGTGGGAATATGCTTACCATAGAGGGCAAATCACATTCTCAATCCGTCGAGAGTCCCATCCTCAAGGAGGCGTCCATGGCATTCGACCCGGAGGGCCTGACGCTCATCAGCGTGGACGACCACATCATCGAGCCGCCCGATTTGTTCGACGCCCATCTGCCCCAACGGTTCAAGGCCGACGCCCCCCGCATCGTTCGCCGCGAGGACGGGGCCGACGTGTGGCGCTTCGGCGAGGTGGAGGTGCCCAACGTGGCCCTCAATGCGGTGGCCGGGCGACCCAAGGAGGAGTACGGGGTGGAGCCCCAGTCGCTGGACGAGATCCGGCCGGGGTGCTACCGGGTGGACGAGCGGGTCAAGGACATGAACGCGGGCGGGGTGTTGGCCTCGATGAACTTCCCGTCGTTTCCCGGTTTCGCCGCCCGTCTGTTCGCCGTGGACGACGAGGAGTTCGGCCTGGCCCTGGTGCGGGCCTACAACGACTGGCACATCGACGAGTGGTGCGGCGCCCATCCCGGTCGCTTCATTCCCATGGCGCTGCCGGTGATCTGGGATGCCCAAGAGTGCGCCGATGAGGTCCGCCGGGTGGCCGACAAGGGCTGCCACTCCCTGTCGTTCACCGAGAATCCGGCGGCGCTGGGCTATCCCAGCTTTCACGATCCCTACTGGGATCCGCTGTGGACGGCGGTGTGCGACACCGAGACGGTGTTGTCCATTCACCTGGGGTCGTCGGGCCAGCTCAGCTTTCCCGCTCCCGACTCGCCGCCGGATGTGATGATCACGCTCCAGCCCATGAACATTCAGTCGGCCGCCGCTGACCTGTTGTGGTCACGGGTGCTGAAGGAGTTCCCCGCCATTCGCATCGCCCTGTCGGAGGGGAGCACCGGGTGGGTGCCCTATTTCTTGGAGCGGGTCGATCGCACCTACGACATGCATCACCGCTGGACCGGCCAGGACTTCGGCGGGCGGATGCCCAGCGACGTGTTCCGCCAACACTTCCTGACCTGCTTCATCTCCGACCACACCGGGGTGTACCTGCGCGACCAGATCGGCGTCGACAACATGAGCTGGGAGTGCGACTACCCCCACAGCGACTCGGCCTGGCCCGACGCCCCCGAGGAGCTGGCCCGGTTGATGACCGAAGCGGGGGTGAGCCAGACCGAGGCGGCCAAAATCACGCACCAGAACGCCATGGCGTGGTACTCGTTCGACCCCTTCGCCCACGTGGCTCCGGAGCAGGCCACGGTGGGGGCGCTGCGGGAGCAGGCCGCCGGCCATGACATCTCCATCCGCTCGATGAGTCGACGGGAGAAGCTGACCCCCGAGCAGATCCAGGCCCGCTGGCAGAACATGGGCCAAGGCGGAGCGGGAACCGGCGCCCAGAAGGTGCGCTGAGGGTCACAGATTGTCGTAGTCCACCACCACGTCGGTGTCGGGGACCGACTGGCAGGTGAGAATCCAGCCCTCTTCCACCTCGTCGGGCTCCAGCGCGTCGTTGGCCCGCATGGTGACGCTGCCCTCCTTCAGGAAGGCCATGCAGGTGGCGCAGTTGCCCGCCTCGCAGGAAAACGGCGGTCGAAACCCCGCCCGGCGGGCGGTTTCGAGCACGGTGTCGCCCTCGACGTAGCCCATGGTGACCTGCTTGCCCCGATACAGGATGGTCACTTGGGCGGGATCGGTCACTGCGGGTGTCCTCGGTTGCCCGTGGGTTCGGGAGTGCCCGTGGGCTCGGGGTTTCCCGTGGGCTCGGGGCGGGTGGGGTCGTGGGGGCGGCCGCTGTCGCGGGCGCCGCTGCGCCGCAGGAAGGTCATCGCGCGGGTGGCCAGTCGCCAGCCGTGCTCGGTGCGGCGATAGGTGTCCTCGTAGTAGCCGATCCGCTTTTGATGGTCGGTCTGATCCACGAAGCACAACGGCTGGGTGCCGGTGGCCTGTTCACCGTCGAGTTCGATGGCGGGTGGCCCCACCAGGAAGAGCCCCTTGGGGGCGGCGGCCACCAACCGGGGGAAGTCGGCCAGGGTGTAGGTGTCGCCGAAGGCGCGGTAGCACCCGTCGGGGGTGAACACCTCCATCACCGCGTCGATGTCGTCTCGGGTCATGGCCACCGCGTAGCGGGCCAGGAGCTGTTCGATCTCGATGATGTCGGCCATCCGGTCGTGGTCCATGTGGCTCCCTTGCATTCTCGGGCTCGACGGTCAGGGGATGACGTTCTGGAGCTTCAACTCGATGATCTGGTCGTAGTCGAGCCCGAGGATCCGTTGGAGGATCTCGTCGCCGTGCTCGTTGAAGTCGGGAGCCCGGAGGGGTGGGGCGGGTTGGCCGCCGAACTGCACCGGGGCCGAGACCAACCTGAACGGCTCGCCCGCGGCCGACTCGTAGGGCTGCACATAGCCGTTGGCCACCGTCTGCTGGTCGTCGGCCACCTCCAGGGTGTCCTGCACCACGGCCCATTGACCGGAGAAGTCCGCCAAGGCCTGCCGCCACTCGGCCAAGGGGCGCTCGGCGAACGCCTCGGTCAGCAATTCGACCCCGGCTGCCGCGTTCTCGGCGATGGCGGCGGCGTCGGCGAAGCGCTCGTCGGTGGCCAACTCGGGTCGGCCCACCACCGCACACGTCTCGGCCCAGTACTTGCCCGCTTGGAGGCAGGTCAAGAAGATGTACCGGCCGTCGCCGGTCTGGTAGGCGTGGCTCAGCGGGTTGCGAACCGGGGTGTCCTTGGGGCGGCCCCGCCAGGGGGTTTGGTGTTGCAGCGACATGGCGATGGTGGCCCCCATCGACCACATGCCCGTTCCCAACAGGGACACGTCCACGGTGGTGGCCTCCCCCGTGCGCTCCCGGTGGAACAGGGCGCCCATGATGCCCCCGGCGATGGTCATGGCCCCGATGGAGTCGCCGAATGCCGGTCCGGGCGGGCCGATCACCCCGTCGTCGTCGGCCGGAGTGAGGGCGGCGGCCACGCTGGAGCGCGACCAGTAGGCCAGCGAGTCGTAGGAGCCCTTGTCCCGGTCGGGCCCACGCTCGCCCTGACCGCTGCCGCATACGTAGATGATGTCGGGGTTGTGGGCCCGGATGTGCTCCAGGTCGATGCTCAGCTTCCGGCGCACTCGGGGCAGCTTGTTGGTGAGGAACACGTCGCTGGCTTCGGCCAGCCGGTACAGGATGTCGAGCCCCGCCTCGGTCGACAGGTCGAGGCCCAGGCTCTGCTTGCCCCGGTTGGAGTGCTCCAGCAGCACGTGGGCGCCACCGCCGAGCGACACGGTGCCGCTGGCGGCCAGGCCCCGCATGGCGTCGCCCCGTTCCACGTGCTCGATCTTGACCACCTCGGCCCCCCACTCGGCCAGGAGGGCCGAGGCGGCCGGTACGAAGGTGTGCTCGGCCACCTCGAGGATGCGGACGCCGCTCATCACGTCGGCCATGGGAGCCTCCTGGTCATGTCGGGGGGGGTCGGGGGGCCGGCAGCTCAGGGGGCTGGTCAGCCCTCTTCCAGGGAGAGTTGGCGGGCCAGGGCGTAGACGCCCTGGTCGTAGGAGAACTCCACCATGTTGCCGTCGGGGTCGGTCAGCATGCAGATGTAGCCGATGGGGGGCGGCATCTCGGTGGGCGGCATGGCCAGGCAGCCCCCGGCCTCGCCTCGGGCGGCGGTCTCGTCCACCGCCTCCCTGCTGGTCAGCTCGATCCCCAGGTGGGCGAACGGGGCCAACACCGCCCGGGGCGCGTCCTTGAACGGGTCGGTCTCGGGGAAGAACTGGGCCAGCACCAGGATGAACGGCGAGTCGGGGGAATCGCCGTGGCCGAGCCAGGCCCCGTGGCCCATGTCGTCCTGGCGTCGGTCCAGCAGGCGCATCGGGGTGTGGGTGGTGTACCAGTCGATGGTGGCGTCGATGTCGGCCACCCGCAGGGCCACGTGGGTCCAGCGCGGGCCGGGCGGGTGGACGTCGTAGGTGGGGGCGGGATCGGCCCCGGCCGCGTCACTCATCGGTCCAGCCCTCGGGGATCTGGGGGTCGTCGCCGCCCTTGGTCCACAGGATCAGGGTGTTGCCCCACGGGTCCCTGAAGGCGGCGTTGAAGCCGTTGAACTCGGCCCAGTAGTGGTCGCGCCACAGCTCGGTGGCCCCTCGGGCCAGGGCCCGGTCCATGATGGCGTCGGAGGAGTCGTCGTCGCTCACCAGGATCCAGATCCGCACGGTGCGCCCGTCGGAGGCCAGGTGCCGGGGATCGACCCCGTCGGGGTCGGGGTGGGGCCGGGCGTTGGCCGCGTTGTGGATGCCCATGTGCAGGTTGCCGATCGGACTCTGGGTGCCGTCGTCCTGCAGGAAGTTCTGGCCGGGGACGATCCGGTGGAAGACCCCCGCGGGGCGGGGTTCCACCTCCCAGCCGAACACCTCGTGGTAGAAGGTGGCCGACGCCTCAGGGTCGTCGGAGGGGAAGTCAACGAAGATGAGGGTGTTGGGATAAGTCATCAGCCCTATTTCTACTTCATGATTGCCCGCAGTGCCGCGGCCTGCGGGAGCGGGCCTTGGTGCTCGTGCCTCGGCCAAAGGGACCGGGGCTTGGTGTCAGCGGCGGGGCCAAAGGGACCGGGGTTGAATCCCGGCCCGTCGGGCCAGGCGGGGGGCGGCCCGGCGGGCCTCGGTTGCCAGGGCGTCGGCGTCCACCGTGGTGCAGCGGCCATCGGCCACCACCAGCTCGCCGTCCACCAGCACATCGGTGACCGATCGCCCGCCCCCGGCCCACACCAGTTGCAGGACGGGGTCGGGGCTGGGGGGCTGCCAGCCGGGCCCGGAGCGGTCGATGATCACGATGTCGGCGGCCTTGCCCACCTCCAGCGAGCCGATCCGGTCGTCCATGCCGACGGCCTCGGCCCCGGCGATGGTCAACAGCTCGAAGGCCTGGTGGGCGCCGAAGGTGGCCGGGCCGGTCACGTCCTTGGCCAGTCCGGCGAACAGGGCCGCGGCCCGCAGGCCGTCCACGGCGTCGCCCGCGTTCTCGGTGTCGCATCCCAGCGCCAGCCGACCGCCCCGCTGCCACAGCTCCAGGTGGGCGAAACGCTCGGTGATCCCCTGGCCCAGTCGCAGATAGGCCCACGGGCACGAGGCCACCGCGGATCGGGTGCGCACCAACACGTCCACCTCGGCCTCGTCGATGTGGACGGCGTGGGCCACCAGGGCGTGGGGGCCGAGCACGCCGAGCTGCTCCAGATGGACGAGCGGTCGCCGACCGGTGCGCTCTTGGTAGCGGGCGACGTCGTCGGGCGTGGGGGAGAGGTGGAAGGTCAGCCGCCGCCCGGTGGATCGGGCCAGATCGGCGGCTGCGGTGGCCAGCTCGTCGGTCATCAGGTCGTGGCCCACCAGGGTGACCGAGGCCTCCACCAAGCCGCCGGGGGGGTAGCACTCGACGAGGTCCCGTTGGGCGCCGATCACCTCGTCGGCCGGGGCCGACTGGGGCAGGCCGTCGGCGTCGGAACCCCAGCGGCCGATGGCCCCCCGCACCCCCACCGCCGTCATGGCCGTGGCCACCCGGTCGGGATGGGCCACGGTGCCGGCGTCGACGGTGGTGGTGATGCCGTTGGTCACCGCGTCCACCAGCCCCAGGGTGGCGGCCAGCTCGTCGTCATCGCCGGTCACGTGGGAATGCACGGGCACGATCCATTCGAAGATGGCCTCGCCGGAGGACAGGTGGTCGGGGATGGCCGAGGCCACCAGCCGGTCGGCGGTGAGATGCTGGTGGGCGTTGACGAATCCGGGGACCACCAGCGAGTCGGCTGAGCCCCGCTCGGGGGCTCCGGGGTGTTGCCGGCGGATGTCGGCGGCCTTGCCCACCGCGGTGATCTCACCGCCGGTCACCGCCACCGCCCCGTCGCCGATGATGGTGCGGTCGGCGTCCATGGTCACGATGTCGCCGGTGATCACCCAGTCGGCCTGGCCCACGGCTGGTGACCCTACACCCGAATTCACGCCCCGAAATCGGCGGGAGGCTGCCCCGCGCCCTCTCCGGGACGGCGCGGTTCCGGCAGAGCCAGCGCGCCGGCTCGGACAGCGAATCCGGGGTCCGGCGCCGGCGATAACATCGGGCCATGACCGCCAACGGCGCATCCACTCACCTCGTCGGGCAGCCTGCGTTGGACCACCAGTGGTATCCCATCGCCCTCAGTGAGGACGTGGCCCCTGGTCCGGTGGGGTTCCAGGTGATCGGTCGGCGTTTTGTGGTGTGGCGGTCCGACGGCGGTTCGCTCACCGCGGCCATCGACCGGTGTCCGCACCGGGAGGCGCCGCTGTCGGCCGGGCGCATGGTGGACGGCTGCGTGGAGTGCCCCTATCACGGCTGGCGGTTCGGGCCGGGGGGCCGCTGCGAGCTGGTGCCGTCGTCACCGGCGGGTACACGGATACCGCCCAAGGCCCATCTCGACGCCCTGTGGGTGGAGGAACGCTACGGGCTGATCTGGCTGTGTCCGGGGACGCCCCAGGGCTTGATCCCCGTCATCCCCCAAGAGCACGACGCCTCGTTCCGCCGCCTCAACACCCCCTTCCAGCGGTGGGCGGTGTCGGCCACCCGGATCACCGACAACTTCATGGACTTCTCCCACTTCCCGTTTGTCCACACCGCCACCTTCGGCGGGGCCCAGGAGACGGTGGTGCCCCCGCTGCACATGGGCGATTTGCCCGACGGCTACCGGGGCTACGCCTACGACGTGATGGCCGACAACACCACGGACAAGGGCCAGACCACCACCGGCCAGGACGCCGACGTGCTCCACCGGCGGATGACCACCGGGTACGTCCTGCCCTTCTCGGTGCGCAGCACCATCGCCTACGAGTCCGGCCTGGAGCACATCCTGTTGCTGTTGGCCACCCCGGTGGACGACGTGAACTCGCTGTTCAACTTCGTGGTGTGGCGCAACGACGACTTCTCCGTGCCCGCCGAGGAGATCATGGCCTTCGATCTGGCCATCGGCGCCGAGGACCAAGCCATGCTGGAGCAACTGGAAGGGGTGCTACCCATGGATCTGGCCGCCACCGTCAGCGTCCAGTCCGACCGCCCCTCCGTGGAATGGCGCCGAAGCCTCGCCGCTCTCCTCGACGGCGCCGCCCCAGGCGAGTCCCCCTCAGGAACCTAGGGCAGCGTCGCGCCAGGCGGCGGTGTCGGCCACCTGGTTGAAGGTGAAGAGGTGCAGGCCGCTGATGCCCAGCGGGGTGAGGTGCGGGGCGAGGGCGTCCAACAGCTCGGAGGGGTCGTGGGTGGGTGACCGCAGCAACTTGACCACCGACCGGCGGTTCTTGCGCAGGTAGCGCAGCGACTGGCCCACGCCCAGGCGGGTGCCGATGGTGAGCAGCTTGGTGCGATCCACCGGGCCGGGGATGCCCAGATGCACCGGCAGGGTGAGCCCGTCGTGGCGCTCGGTGGTCAACCAGGCGACGATCTTGGCCGGATCGAAGCACATCTGGGTGCTGCAGTAGCCCTGGAGCCCGGCCTCGGCCAGCAGGTCTTGTTTGGCGAACAGGGCGTGGCGGCGGGCGCCCTCCACGATCAGGGGATGGCCGTCGGGGTAGGCCGCCACCCCCACGGTGTGCAGGCCGTGGTCGTGGGTGAACAGCTCCCGCAGGAAGCCGACGGCGTCGGGGTAGGGGCCCGGCTCGGTGGCGTCACCGCCGACCACGAAGGCCGTGGTCACGCCGTTGGCCTTGGTCCAGGCGGCCACATCCTCGACGTGGGCGCGATCTCGCATCAGTCGGGCCGACAGGTGGGGGATGGTGGGGTGTCCCCGCCCGATGAGGTGCTCGGCCAGCCTCAGGGTGGCGTCCTGGCCCTTGGTCGCCGAGACCGTGACCGAGACCTGGGCGCCTACGGGCAGGGCGTCAACGGCGGCGGCCACGTTGCTCAGGGGGATGATCTCAAAAGCGGCGTTGCCGGTGACCCTGCGCACCTCGGGACTCGGTCCGGTCGGCTGCGACCCTTCCCACTGCCCCTCCCACTGGGTTAGACTGGCCGAGTCGTTCCGCATTATGGAACTGTACCATAATACGGACCGCAGGGGCAAGGGCTGTCGCCACGCGGCACTAGCCTGGCGGGGCGAAACCGGCATCATGGCGGCGGCAGGATCCAGAGGCAGGATACGGAGGCAGGACATGGAGGCAGGACATGGCTGAGATTCCCGAGAAGGCCAAGTGCGTGGTCATCGGCGCCGGCATCGTGGGCAACTGCCTGGTGGGCCACCTGACCAAGCTGGGATGGACCGACCTGGTGCTGCTCGACAAGGGCCCGCTGCCCAATCCCGGCGGGTCCACCGGTCACGCCTCCAACTTCATCTTCCCGGTGGACCACAACAAGGAGATGTGCCTGCTGGGCGAGCAGAGCGCCAACCAGTATCGCGACCTGGGGTTGTCGGTGGACTCGGGGGGCATCGAGGTGGCCCGCACCCAGGAGCGCATGGACGAACTGCAGCGGCGCATGACCTCGGCCACCGCCTGGGGCATCGAGGCCCACCTGCTGACCCCCGAGCAGGTCAAGGAACTGGTGCCGTTCGTCAACACCGACATCATTCTGGGCGGCTTCTACTGCCCCACGGTGTCGGTGGTGGATTCGCTGGAGACCGGCACCCGGATGCGCAACCTGGCGGTTGAGGCGGGCTGCCATGTGGCGGCCAACACCGAGGTGCTCGACATCATCACCACCGACGGGCCCAACCCCGGCGACCGCACGGTGCAGGCGGTGGTCACCGACAAGGGCACCATCGAGACCGACTACGTGGTGATCGCCTGCGGGGTGTGGTCGAACCGGGTGGCCAACATGGCCGACGCCTACATCCCCCTGGTGCCTGCGGTCCACCAGATGGTGGACGTCGGCCCTCTCGACATCCTGGCCGAGACCAACAACGAGATCGGCTATCCCATCGTGCGGGACATGGACACCTTCTGTTACGAGCGCCAGTCGTCCGGCTCCATGGAGGTGGGGTCGTACGCCCACCGGCCCATCTTCCACCACCCCGACGAGATCCCCTCCAACGACGAGGCCGCCCTGTCGCCCACCGAGATGCCGTTCACCCCCGACGACTTCGACGAGCAGATGGAACAGGCCATCGACCTGATGGACATGCTGGGCGACGCCGAGATCAAGTACGCCATCAACGGTCTCTTGTCGCTGACCCCCGACGCCATGCCCTGTTTGGGGGAGTTGCCCGAGGTGCGCAACCTGTGGTCGGCCGCGGCCATCTGGGTGAAGGAGGGGCCGGGCATGGCCCAGGTGGTGGCCGAGTGGATGACCCACGGCTATCCCCGGGTGATCGACGTCCATGGCGCCGACGTGGCCCGCTTCTACTCCGAGGAGCGGGGTGACGAGCACATCTGGGCCCGATCGGCGGAGCACTTCAACAAGACCTACGGCATCGTCCACCCCCAGGAGCAGTGGGAGAGCAGGCGCAACCTCCGGGTCAGCCCCTACTTCAGCCGCCAGCAGGAGTTGGGGGCCGAGTTCTTCCAGGCCCGCACCTGGGAGCGGCCCCAGTGGTACGAGTCCAACGCCGACTTGGTGGAGCGTTACCAGGTGGAGGGCCGCGAGGTGGAATGGGACGCCCGTTGGTGGAGTCCCATCACCGTGGGCGAGCACCTCAACCTGCGGGAGAACTGCGGGGTGGTCGACCTCAGCGCCTTCCAGATCTTCGAGCTGAGCGGTCCGGGAGCGGTGGCCTACGCCGACTACCTGGCGGTCAACAAGGTGGACGTGCCGGTGGGCCGCACCGTCTACACCCCGTGGCTCACCCCCGACGGTGGCTTCCACTCCGATTTGACCATGATGCGGATGGGCGAAGAGCGGGTGCGCATCGTCACCGGGGTGTTCGACGGGGGGCGCGACGAGTTCTGGGTGCGCCGCCACCTGCCCACCGACGGTTCGGTTCGCTTTGCCAACCTCACCGACCGGATCACCACGCTCGGGGTGTGGGGGCCCCAGGCGCCTGAGGTGATCGGGGCGCTGACCGACCAGGACCTGTCCCAGGCGGGCTCCCCCTACGGCTCGCTCGTGGAGGTGGAGTTGGACTGCGGCGGTCGTTCGGTGCCGGCCACGCTGTTTCGGATCTCCTATGTGGGCGACACCGGCTGGGAGATCTACGCCGACTGGGACGACGGGCCGGTGCTGTGGGACACCCTGATGAGGGTGGGGTCCGACTGCGGGCTGCGGCCCACCGGCGGGGGGGTGTACGGCACGTCGGGCCGGTTGGAGAAGGGGTACCGGCTCATGGGGGCCGAACTGGAGAGCGAGTACAACCCGTTGGAGGCGGGCCTGGCCCGACCCAAGGTGAAGGCGGCCCCGTTCATCGGCAAGGAGGCCTACGTGGCCGCTCGGGAACAAGGCGACCCCGAAGTGTCGATGTGCGTGCTCACCGTGGAAGACCAGACCGACGCCCGGGGACGCAAGCGGTACATGCAGGGGGGCAACGAGCCGATCCTGACCCCCGACGGCGGGCGCATCACCGACTCCCACGGGCGGGTGTCGCGGGTGACCACCGCCGGACCGGGGCCCTCGGTGGGCAAACACCTGCTGATGGCCTACCTGCCCGCCGAGCTGGCCCAACCCGGCACCGACCTCCAGGTGATGTACATGAACGAGCGGTTCCCGGTGCAGGTGGCCTCCACCGGGGCGGTGTTCGACCCCACCGACGCCCGCATGAGGGGCTGAGGTGGTGGTGGCACTTCCGGGGGGTGCCCCGTGAGGATTCTGTGTTGCGTGAAGCGGGTGCCCGCGCCCGGCGCCAAGATCAACGTGACCGACGACGGCCTGGCCGTGGATGCCACCCACCTGGGCTTCGCCACCAGCCCGCACGAGGAATGCGGGGTGGAGGAGGCGGTGCAACTCACCGAGCGCCACGGCGGCGAGGTGACGGTGCTCACCCTGGGGCCCCCCGAGGCCGCCGAGCAGCTCCGTTACGCCGCCTCGGTGGGTGCGCACCGGGGCGTGCTGGTGACCACCGACGGTTCGGCCTGGGATCCCCAGCGCACCGCGGCTGCTTTGACCGAGGCCATTGTTGGGCTGGAGGCCGCCGACGGGCCGTTCGATCTGTTGGTGTTCGGCAACGAGTCGGCCGACGCCGGGGGGTTCCAGGTGGGGGTGCGGGTGGCCTATGCCCTGGATCGTCCCATCGTCAACGGCATCAAGGGCATCGAGGTGGACGTTGGCACCGACGGTTCCGGGGTGGTGCGGGCTCGCCGGGAGATAGACGGCGGCTTCGAGGTGTACGAGCTGCCCCTGCCCGCCGCGGTGGGGGTGAAGGAGGGCATCAACCTGCCCCGCTACCCCACCATGCGCGGGCGGTTGGCGTCCAAGAAGCTGGAGATCCTCGAGGTGACCTCGGCCGCCGAGCCCGGCGGACAGTCGTTGGAGCGGCTGCACCGGCCCCGAGAGGCGGTTTCGGAGACCGTGATCCTGGGGCACGGCCCCGAGGCGGCCGCCGCGGTGGTCGACGTGCTCGAGGAGCTGGGGGTGGCGTGATGCTGCTGGTGGTGCTCGAGCACGAGCGGGGAACCCTGGGTGAGGCGGCCCAGCAGGCCCTCACGGTGGGCCGGGGCTTGGCCGAGCAGATGGGGGTGCCCCTCGGTGGGGCGCTGATCGGCGACGACGACGCCGGGCTGGTGGCCGAAGCCGGGGCCTACGGGGCCGAGACGGTGTCCACCGTCGTCCATGAGGTGCTGGCCGACTTCGGACCCGAGGCCTGGGGCGAGGCGGTGGCCGAGTTGGTGCGGCGGCTGGAACCGGCCGCGGTGCTGGCCGGGGGCAGCGAACGGGGCAACGAGGTGATGGCGCAAGCCGCCGCCCGCCTGGATCTGCCTCTGGTGGCCAACTGCCTCGACATCCGGCCCGGTACCGGCGCCGGGGAGTGGACCATGACCCGCCAGCAGTGGGGCGGATCGCTCCTCGAGGACGCCCGGCTCCGCTCCGAACGGCCCCTGTTGACCACCGGCCTGCACACGGTGACCGCCGAGCGAGCCCAATCGGGGTCGGAGCCGGTGGCCGAAGCGGTGGCCGTGGATCTGGATGCGTCGCTGGCCCGCACCATGGTCAAGGACCGGGTGGTGTTGGAGGCCGGGGTGACCTTGTCGACCGCGCCGGTGGTGATCGGCGGGGGCCGGGGGGTGGGCTCGGCCGAGGCTTTTGCCCCCTTGGAGGAGCTGGCCAAGGTACTGGGGGGCCGGGTGGGCTGCAGCCGGGCGGTGACCAACAACGGCTGGCGACCCCACAGCGATCAGGTGGGCCAGACCGGCACCCGCATCACCCCGGAGGTCTACATCGCCTCGGGCATCTCTGGGGCCATCCAGCACTGGGTGGGGGCCAAGGCCAGCAAGCACATCTTGGCCATCAACACCGACCCCGAGGCCAACATGGTGGTCAAGGCCGACTGGGCCGTGATCGCCGACCTCCACGAGATGATCCCCGCCATCACCGCCGAACTCCGCCGCCGAGCCTGAAAGGCCCGAGGCCGGCGCTATTCGTAGCGCAGGGCCTCGGTGGGGGACATCCGGGCGGCACGCAGGGCCGGGTAGATGCCCGCCAGGGCCCCGATGCCCACCGCCGCCCCCAAGCCGCCCCACACGGCCAATCCGGGGATGATCACCCGCCAGTCCTGGGTGGCCGAATAGCCGGCGGTGACCCCGACGCCCAGCAGCACCCCGGCCACCCCGCCGGCCAACGACAGGATCAGCGCCTCGGTGAGGAACTGGCTGAGGATGTGGCCCCGGGTGGCCCCAATGGCCCGTCGCAGCCCGATTTCGCCCCGACGCTCCAGCACCCCGATCACCATCACGTTGGCTATGCCGATTCCCCCTACGAGCAGGGCCACCGCGCCGAGCCCGAGGAAGAGGTTGGCGAACTGGCTCTCGGCCGCGGCCTGGGCTTCCAGGAGGTCCGACGGTCGGCTCACCTCGACTTCCTCGGGATTCTCCGGGTCGGCGGTGGCGGGCAGGACGTCGCGGGTGGGGTCGATCCAGGACTCGTCCACCCGCAGGTAGACGGTGGTGGGGGAACCCTCGGCGTCGTAGTACTCGACCGAGGCTTGGTGGCCGATGATGGCGGCCCGATCCAGGTCGGGGGCCAAGGCGAACGGCGCCAGGATGCCGATCACCTCCAACCAGCGGTCGCCGACGAGCACCCGGGGGCTGCCGTCCAGATCGGTGAGGCCGATCCGCTCGGCCGCCACCGAACCCAACACCACCGCCGGGTACTCGAGGGAAGCGGCCGTGAGAAACGTGCCGTGGGCCACCTCGCCGTTGAGGGTGTCCAACAGCGACTGGTCGCTGCCCACCACCGAAATGCCGCCGGTCTGGCCCGACGGGATGAACTCGTTGCGGTAGACGTTGGCCTCCACCGGGTTCACGAACGAGATCTCCTCCACGGTGGCGACCCGGCCCATCATCTCCACCGATTCCTCGGGCAAGGTGGCGTCGCCCGCGCCGAAGCCCGTGCCCGGGGACACCTGCAACAGGTTGGTGCCCAAGGCGCTGATCTGATCCAGCAGATCCGACTTGGAGGACTCCGAGAGTCCGAGCACTCCCACCAGCGAGGCGATCCCGATGGCGATGCCGAGCACCGACAGGGTCGCTCGCAGCTTGCGGGTCTGCAGCCCCGAGAACCCCACCCGGACCACGTCGCGCGGTCGCAGGCGGCTGGGAGGCACGGGCACGCTCACGCCACCGGTTCCCCGTGGAATCGGGCCTCGTCGGCTTGGATCTCACCGTCGAGCAGGCGCACGGTGCGGGGCAGCCGGGCGGCGATCTCGGTGTTGTGGGTGACGACCACAATGGTGCTTCCCTCGGCGTGCAGTCGCTCGAACAGGTCGGTGATGGCCACGCTCGCTTTGGAGTCCAGGTTGCCGGTGGGCTCGTCGGCCAGGATGAGGGTGGGTTCATGGACCAGGGCCCGGGCGATGGCCACCCGCTGGCGCTCACCGCCCGACATCTTGGACGGGATGTGCGACTTGCGGTGGCCGAGACCCACTCGATTCAGGGCGTCGGCCGCCCGATCCCGGCGCTCGGTCACCGACACCCCTTGGTACAGCAGCCCGCCCGCCACGTTGTCCAGCGCGGTGGTGCCCGACAGCAGGAAGAACCGCTGGAACACGAATCCGAGCTTGCGTCCCCGAATGGCCGACAGGCGACGCTCCGACAGCTCCGAGGTGGGGATGCCGTCCACCAGCACCTGGCCATTGCTGGGCCGATCCAGCGTGCCCATCATGTGGAGCATGGTGGACTTACCGCACCCGGACGGTCCGACCACCGCCACCATCTCACCGGGCTGGATGGTCAGGCTCACCGAGTTCAGGGCCACCACCGGTGGCGTGCCGGGATAGACCTTCGACACCGACCGCAGTTCCAGCGCGGGGGCGTCCGGGGAGGTGGTGGCCTCGGCCGGGATCACGGCACGACGATGACGGTGCCCGGTGCCAGGCCCTCGCCGGCAATCTCCACGAAGCCGTCGGCGAACATGCCCGTGCTGACCCCGACCAGTTGCACCGTGCCGTCGGCCCGGATGACCTCCACCGCGTAGCCCCCCTCCATGAGGGCCAGCAGGCCGCTGACCGGTGTGGTCAGCACCCCCTGGGCCACCTCGGTGGCCACGATGATGTCGATGGTCGCCCCCGTCCAGTTGGGGTCGATCACTTCGAGCGGGGTGATGGCAACGTCCAGGTACGACGTCTCCGACGTTTGGTTGGTGGCGGAGACGATCACGGGCACATCCCCGACGTCGGAGACCCGACCGGCCACGGTGGTGCCGTCGGGCAGTTCGATCTCCACCAGGGTGCCGAGGTCGAGCAAATCCCGATCGGTGAGATCGAGCTGGGTCGTGACCCGCTGGGTGGTCACCGATTCGTCCTGCACACCGTCCGGGCCCACGGTGCTGGTCATCAATTCCAGGGCGGTCAGCTCGTACAGCACCGTGCCCGCGCTCACCGGATCACCCCGGGACACCTGCAGCGAGCCGACCTGGGCCGGGCCCGGGACGAACACCACCTGTCCCAGGGGCACGTCACCGGTGACGGGCAGTCCCGAGTCGGCCTGCCAGTCGGACACTGCCCGAGCGGTGCGCTGGTCGAACTCCTCGTCGATGTCGAAACCGCCGTACCCCAGGGCGGCCAGGTTGGTCTCCAGCCACACCACATCGGGGCCGGGCTCGACGCCGGCCGACAGAGTCCGCCAGGCCGAACCGCCGCCGTAGAGGGCGACGGCCCGCTCGATCCCGGCGCGCAGTTCTTGCAGATCGTTCTGGGCCATGTCCTGGCTGATCTGGGCCGCTTCCAAATTGAGTTGAGCCTGGGCCAGTTCAGCCACGTCCGGGTCGGCCAACAAGTCGTCCAGTCGGGCATTCGCTGACATCAGATTGGCCCGAGCCTGCTCCACCTGGAGGGGGTCGGGTCCGTCTTGGAGGTCTTGGAGTTGTTGTTCGGCGGTGTCGAGGTCGGCTCGGGCGGTGTCGATGGCCGATTGGGTGGGTCCGTCTTGGAGGTCTTGGAGTTGTTGTTCGGCGGTGTCGAGGTCGGCTCGGGCGGTGTCGATGGCCGATTGGGTGGGTCCGTCTTGGAGGTCTTGGAGTTGTTGTTCGGCGGTGTCGAGGTCTGCTCGGGCCGACTGGACGGCGGCCTCGTCGGCGATGTGGGCCAGACCGGCGTCCAGCAGGTCTTGGGACTGCTGGAGCCAGAGCCGACCGACACGGAAGTCGTTCTGGAGGCGGGCAATGTCCTCGGAGAGGGCGGTCAGCACGGCGTCGTCCAGGGGGAAGGTGTCGCATGCGGCGTCGACGGCCACGTCGGGCCATCGGCAGTACACGTCCCAGGCGGCCTCAAGGTCGCCGAGGGAGAGGTCCAAGGCGGCCTGGCTGGACGTGAGCTGTTGTTGGGCGCGGGTGATGGCGGCTTGGGCGGCGTTGAGTTCGGTTGGGGTTGCCGGGGTGAGCAGGTCGTCGAGGGTCTGTTGGGCGCGGGTGATGGCGGCTTGGGCGGCGTTGAGTTCGGTTGGGGTTGCCGGGGTGAGGAGGTCGTCGATGGTCTGTTGGGCGCGGGTGATGGCGGCCTGGGCGGCGTTGAGTTCGGTTGGGGTTGCCGGGGTGAGCAGGCTGTCGAGGGACAGTTGCGCCTGCGCCGCCGACGCCTGGGCCGAGGCCAAGGTGGCGGTGTCCACGCTGGCCTGCAGGCGGTCAATGGCGATCTCCGCGCCGATTTTCGACGCCTCGGAGGAGGTCACCCGCTGCTCGGCCTCCCGAAGCTGGTCGTCGGTGACCATGCGGTCGATGGTGTACAGGATTGCGCCCCGGTCGATCACCGTGCCCTCGGGCCGAATGTCGGCCACCACGCCGCCGGCGGGAGCCGTCACGGCGATGGGATCGTCAAAGGCCAGGGTGCCGGAGATGGTGGTCGTCTCCGACAGGTCGCGCACCTCGATGGTGGCGGTGGCGAGCGTGGGCGCTGATCCTGGCTCACCGTCCTCGTCCTGGGTGCCGATCAGCCAGGCGGCCACGCCCGCGCCCACCAGGGCCAGTACCGCAATGGTGATCGGGAGGGTCCGGCGTCGGGAGGTGTGGTCCGCGCCCCCAGAGTGTTCGGGACTCGTGGATTGCTCGGTTGTCATCCGCCCGCCCGGTCGGCATTCGGACGGGGTCCGGGACCACCCAACCGGGCGCCGAAGCCGCCGGTGATCTCCCGGCATTCCTCCACCGCGGCCTGGACATCGGCATCCTGCAGGTCGAAGGCGTCCCCGAACGGGCCTCTCCCCGGACCGCTGTCCTCCTCGTCGCCGCTGGGGGGTCCGAAGTTGGAGAAGTCGGGATCGTCGACTTCGATTCCTTGGTCGCGTAGACACTGGGCGAATTCCAACAATTGGTCTTGAAGTTCGACCTGATCGAGTTCGTCGCCACCGGGCCGCAGAGCGACGCCGGCGAGAAGCTGATTGCAGGTGGCCATGGCTTCCCGAAACTCCTCGGACCTTGGCTGAATTCCGGCTGCAGCTACGGCCTGCCTCATGTTCAGATTTCCGCTTGAGTCGTACGTGGGATCGGGGAATTCCGGTATTCCGTTGTCCCGCATACATTGAGAGAAGTTGAGCAGAGCTTCCTCCGGGTCGTCGGTCTCCGCACTGTCACCTGCTTCGGCATCAACAGCAGCCGCTGCTTCTTCATTTTCGCCGCTGTCGATCGGATTGTCCTGCTCTGCACTGGCCGGTGTCACGGTGGTTGTATCAGGGGAACTCGATGCATCGTCACCCGGTGTCGCGGTTGCAGGTGAGGTGTCCGTGGCGACTGGAGTCGGGCTTGTGTTCTCGGTAGCCGTGGCGGTAGCCAGCGTGGCCAGGCCTCCGTTTGCTTGGCTACCGGCGGCACCTCCACAGGCAGAGAGAATCAACGTCATCACCGCCAACAGGGCGATGACTCCGTTTTTCCTGTTGTAAATTGCTCGGCTGGTAAAGCGATCTTGCATCATGGGTTACTCCTGGTCGATCATTCTATTGCTCAATGTGATGGATTGATGAAGGCAGAATGATCTCTCGGTTAGTGTCTCGTCTTGGTACCGGAATGCCCGCAATCAGGGGGTGAGTTGGGCGGCGAGGCGGTGGGCGGCGGCGACCACCGCCAGTCCGTGGTCGTGGGCCTCGTCGGGGTCGGGAAAGCGGTAGGCGGGGCCGTGGACGTGGAGGGCGGCCAGGGGATGACCCTCGGGGTCGAGCACCGGGGCGGCCACCGAGCTGATGCCTTCGGCGAACTCCTCGTAGCCCCAGACGTAGCCCAGGCTGCGGATCTGTTGCAGTCGCTCGGCCAGCACCTGAGGGTCGACGGTGGTCCACGGGGTGCACTGCTCCAGCGGTTGAGCCAAGTGCGCCTTCCGGGTAGCCGCGGGCAAATGCGCCAGCATGGCCATGCCCGAGGGCACCGCATGGAGCGGGGCGTACTCGCCGGTCCAGTCCCGAAGCTGCACATCCGACGACGACTCGGTGTGGTCCAGGTAGTACACCTGGTTGTCGTCGATGATCGACAGCCCAGCCACCTCGCCCACCGCTTCGCTCAGCTCCAGCAGGTGGGGTCGGGCGGCGGCCACCAGGCTTCGTCCCGCCGGACCGGTGCCCGCGATTTCGGTCAGGCCGGCACCGATGCGGTAGTCCCCGCCCACCTCCACTTGTTCCACGGCGTTCTCGGCTTCCAGCGCGGCCAACAGCCGGGCCACGGTGCTCTTGGGCAAGTCCACCCGCTCGGCCAGGTCGGTCACCCCCAGCGGGCCCTGCGACAAGGTGCGCAACAGCAGAAACGCCCGCTTGACCGACTGCACCGCCATGCCCGCATCCTACCTGGACCCCACCGCTGTTCCACGATGCGGAACAGCGGTGGAAGGGCCGGTCACCCGTGGTCGCGGGTGATCTCGGCTTTGCGGCGGGCGATGTGGTCGCGCAACTCGGCGTCCACGGCCTCGTCGATGGGGGGCGGCTGGTAGTCGGCCAGCAGTTCCTTCCAGCGGGTGTTGGCCCGCTGGGCGGCGGTCAGCGAACCCTCCTCGGCCCACTGCTCGTAACTGTTGTTGTCGGCGGCTTCCGAGCGCCAAAAGGCGGTCTCGAAGTTGGCCAGGGTGTGGGCGTTGCCCAGGAAGTGATCCCCGTGGGTGTTGGTGCGAAACGCCTCCATGGCCTGGCCGTTGTCGCTGAGGTCCACCCCCCGGGCGTGGACCTCCATGGCCCCGAGCTGGTCGGCGTCCAAGATGAGTTTCTCGTAACCGAGCGTCAGGCCCCCCTCCAGCCAGCCCGCGGCGTGGAGCACGAAATTGACCCCGGCCTGGACGGTGGGCAACAACGTGTGGGCCGACTCGTAGGCCGCTTGGGCGTCGGCCGCTTTGGAGGCGGTGAGCTGACCCCCGGAGCGAAACGGCACCCCGCATCGTCGGGCCAGCGCGGCCATCACGTAGATGGCCTGGGCCGCCTCGGGGGTGCCGAAAGTGGGGGCGCCGGTGGCCATCGACATCGACGAGGCGAACGTGCCGAACACCACCGGGGCGCCGGGGCGAACGAGCTGCAGGTAGGCCATGCCCGACAGGGCCTCGGCCAGGGCCTGGGCGGCCAGACCGGCCACGGTCACCGGCGACATGGCCCCGGCCAGGATGAAGGGGCTGATAACGCAGGCCTGGTTGGCCCGGGCGTACACCGTGGCCGCGCCCAGCATGGTGGCGTCCCACCGCATGGGCGAGGAGGCATTGATCAGCGAGGTCATCACGGTGCGGTCGGCCAGATCGCCGCCGAAGGCGATGCGGGCCAGTTCCACCGAGTCGGCCGCCCGCTCGGCGCTGGTCACCGAGCCCATGAACGGCTTGTCGCTCCACCGCAGGTGGGCGTACACCATGTCGAGGTGGCGGACCTCCACCGGCACGTCCACCGGCTCGCACACCGTGCCCCCGCTGTGGTGCAGGTGGGGCAGGCGGTAGGTGAGCTTCACCACGTTCTCGAAGTCGGCCAGGGTGGCGTAGCGCCGGCCCTCGTCCAGGTCGGTCACGAAGGGCGACCCGTAGTTGGGGGCGAACACCGTGGTGGGTCCGCCGATGCTCACGCTGCGCTCGGGGTTGCGGGCGTGCTGGACGTAGGCGGCCGGGGCGTGCTCGGCCACGATGCGGCGGCACATCCCTCGGGGGAACCGCACCAGTTCGCCGTCCACCTCGGCGCCCGCCTCCCGCCATATGTCCAGGGCCTCGGGGAAGTCCTGAAAGGCGACGCCCACCTCCGACAGGATGGTCTCGGCGTTGTCCTCGATCTGGGCCAACCCGGCCTCGTCGATGACCTCCACCGGGGCCAGGCGCCGCTCCAGCACCGGGGCCGCCACCACTTGGGAAGCCGCCCGAGCCGCCTGGCGACCGGCCCGACCGCCCCCTCGCCGTCCCCGTCGTTCGTTCATGGTTGCTCCTGTCTGGTTCGGCGATCTCGGTGGGGCCGCGTCCGCCTGGTCCCGGCCTGGTGGGTACCGGCTGGTGGCCGCGGGGGCAAATCCACCACCCGTTCCAGGTGCGTGGTGGCGGCCGCTTCGTGGGGCAGGGCCATGGCGGCCACGAACAGTTCCTGGAAGCGGGCTTCGGTGGCGGTCTCGATCTTGACCACCGAGCGGGCGGCGTGCTCGGCCTCGGCCCGCTGGCTCCCCGACACCAGCATCCGGGCGGCGCCGGCGCCCGAGGCGTTGCCCACGCCGGTGACCCCGTCCACCGGCCCGTCGGGCACCAGGCCCAGCACCATGGCGTGCACCGGGCTGATGTGCGCCCCGAACGCCCCGGCCAGTCGCACCTCGGCGGGCTCGGTGATGCCGGCGTGGGTCATGAGCAGATCGATGCCCGCCCGCAAGGCGGCCTTGGCCAACTGCACCGCCCGCACGTCGTTCTGGGTGACCGACAGCGGCACCGGCTCGGTCTGCAAGACGTAGGCGAATGTCCTGCCGTCGGCCACGATCCGAGGGCTGCGGGCCGCCAACTCGCCCCGGATGACCCCCCGGTGGTCGATGATGCCGGCCAGGAACATCTCGGCGATCACCTCGATGATCCCCGACCCGCACAGCCCGGAAATCTCCAGCGAGCTCAGCGACCCGGCGAATCCGGGGTCGTCGGACCACCGCTCGGAACCGATCACCTTGTACCGGGGCTCCAGGGTGTCGGGGTCGATCCGCACCCGCTCGATCGCCCCGGCGGTGGCCCGCTGGCCACCGGAGATCTGAGCCCCCTCGAACGCCGGTCCGGTCGGGCTGGACGCGGCCCACACCCGCGTGCCGTCTCCCAGCAGGATCTCGGCGTTGGTGCCCACGTCCACCACCAGCATGGGGCGAGACGACCGGTGGGGCCCTTCGGCCAACAGGGCGGCCACCGCGTCGGCGCCCACGTGGCCCGCGATGCACGGCCCCACGTAGAGCGCGGCGCCGGGCAGGTCCAGCCCGATGTCGCGGGCGTCGGCCCACACCCCGTCGCGCACCGCCAGGGTGAACGGGGCCGCCCCCAGCGGGGTCGGGTCGATGCCCAGCACCAAGTGGTGCATGATGGGGTTGCCCACCACCACCAGCTCGCACACCGCCGCCCGGTCGACTTTGGCGGCGTGGCTCAGCTCATCGACCAGCTCGTCGATGGCCTCCCGAACCGCCTGGGTCAGCTCGGCGGTACCGCCGGGGTTCAACATGGCGTAGGAGACCCGGCTCATCAGGTCCTCGCCGAAGCGGATCTGCGGGTTCATCCGACCGGCGGTGGCCACCACCTCACCGCTGGCCAGATTCAACAGGTAGCCGGCCACGGTGGTGGAGCCCACGTCCACCGCCACCCCGTAGGCCTCGTCGACGTAGCCGGGCCGCACGGTAAGCACCCGGCGTTCCACCGGTGGCGAAGCGTCACCGGGGCCGTGGTCACGACGGCGGGAGTGGACCACGGCGGTCACCGCCCCGCTCCCCGCGGCCACCGCCGCCGACAAACCGGGGAGCGCCCCGGCGGGGACCTCCACCGCAGCGAGTCCCCATTGGTCGGCCAGGGCGTCGGTCAGCCGCTCGGCGTCGGACGACTCGTCACCCAACGCCGCAGGCGGCAATACCACGTAGTGCAAGCTCACCACCGGATCCACGGTGATGGCGCCCAGATCGATGGCCTTGCGCACCACCGGGCGGTGGACCTGGCTCTGGGCGGGCACGTCGATCACCACGTCGGCCAGCACTCCGGCCTGGCAACCCAGCCGGTGGCCCATCCCGAGCGGGCGCCGGCCCCGATATTCCCGTTCTGTCGTCCCGGGGGCCGTCAGGGCGTCGGCTGTGCTGGTCAATCCCCACTTGGCGAAGTGGCCGGTACCGGGAACCACCTGGCAGCGCCCGCACAATCCCCGACCGCCGCACACCGAGTCGATGTCCACCCCGGCGGCCCGGGCCGTGTCCAACACGGTTGTGCCCGGAGCCGCGGCCGCTTCGATGCCGCTGGGCGTGAACACCACCCGGTGGCCCGTAGGCTCTCCGGGCTCCTTGGGTTCGCCAGGCTCCCTGGGCTCTCCGGGGAGTGGGGGCCGGCCGGTCATACCGCCGCCCGGCGACGCCCTCCTCGACGGCGGGCCGCTCCCTCCCCGGCGGCTGACGGGTCACGGTTCTCGGCGATCCACGCCATGCAGTCCTGGTCGTGGCCGGCCAGCACGTCGGCCGCCATCACCGCCTGCTTCACCTCGGGGTGCAGCGGGTTCATGATGGCCGACGTCATGCCCGCCCCGATGGCCATGGCCAGAAACGTGCCGGTGATGGCGTGGCGGTTGGGCAGCCCGAAGCTCACGTTGCTGGCCCCGCAGGTGGTGTTCACCCCCAACTCGGTGCGGATGCGGCGCACCAGGCGGAACACCTGTTGGCCCGCAGTGCCTATGGCCCCGATGGGCATCACCAGGGGATCCACCACCACGTCGGAGCGGGGGATGCCGTGGTCGGCGGCCCGCTCCACGATCTTGCGGGCCACGTCGAACCGCACGTCGGGATCCTCGCTGATGCCGGTCTCGTCGTTGGAGATGGCCACCACGGCGGCACCATGGCGGGCCACCAGCGGCAACACCCGCTCCATGACCTCGTCCTCACCGGTGACCGAGTTGATCAGCGGCTTGCCGTCGTAGGCGGCGATGCCGGATTCCAGCGCCTCGATGATGGACGAGTCGATGGACAGAGGCACGTCAGTCACCGACTGCACCAGCTTGACGGCCCGGGCCAGGAGCGCGGGCTCATCGGCCAGGGGGATGCCCGCGTTCACGTCCAGCATGTGGGCACCGGCGGCCACTTGGGCCAAGGCGTCGGCTTCCACCCGGCTGAAGTCGCCCGCCTTCATCTCCTCGGTGAGGAGCTTGCGTCCCGTGGGGTTGATCCGCTCGCCGATCATCACGAACGGGCGGTCGAATCCGATCACCACCTCCTTGGTGGCCGAACTGATCACGGTGTCGGTCACGTTGTCGCCTCCTGAGGGCTCTTTGCTGCGGTCTCGGGATCCCAGCCGCCGGTGGCCACGAATTCGTCGAGGCGTTCCTTCGGAAAGGCGGTCTCCAGTTCGGCCGCGGCCCGCAGGGCGGCGCCCTCGGGATCGGCGGGATCGCCGGGCCGTACCTCTCGGCGCCACTCGCCCACGTACTCCGACGCCTGGGTCTTGCCCGCCACCATGGCCGCCCGGTCGATGGCCCGCTGGAAGCGCCGGGGCAGGATGCGCTGGGTCTTGGTCGGCCCCGAGCCGGCGTTGACCTGAGCGGGAATGTCCCGCCAACAGATCACCACGAGGTTGCCGCCTCCTCGCCGTCGGCTCACGCCGCCCGCTCTCGGATGTCCACCAACGCGTCGCCCAAGCCCCCGTAGCCGGTGACCACTTTCTCGAATCGCAGCCCCAGCCGGTCGGCGGCCCGCCGGGCCAACCGGTCCAGCTCGGGGTCGTGCTCTTGGCACAGATACACCAGCCGCGTGTAGTTGCCGAAGTAGGCATCCCGCAGTTCGGGGTGGGCGTCGAGCCCGAGCCCGCCCATGATCAGGCGGTCGAAGTGCCGCACCAGGTAGTCGGTGAGATACAGCGTGCCCAACTCCTGGTGGTGAAGCCGGTCGAAGGGCTCGGCTCCGGCGTAGAGCTGGTAGCAGTGGGGTCCGGGCAGTCGCTCCACCCCTTCTTCCTCGCACACCTTGTCGAGCAGGCCGCCGGTTCCGCAGTCGGCATAGCCCACCAAGATGGTGCGGTAGCGGGGGCGGGCCGCCCGCACCCGTTGGCGTACTGCCTCCGGGATCAGCTCGGGGCGGTTGTGGAGCTTGGCCGGCAGGCACTCCAAGTCGATGGCCGCCCGGTGTTTGCCGCGGTAGTCGGCGGCGGGCTGGTACTCCATGGCGGCAATGAGGTGGCGGAGTTCCTTGGCCAGGGCCCCGCAGGCCACCACCAGGACCCGGTCGGGGCCTGCCACGGTCACACCGCCGCTCGGCGGGCGGCCACCAGTTCCTTGGCCGTCTCGGCGGCCACCGCGGCGTCACGGCAGTAGGCGTCGGCGCCGATGGCCTCGCCGAACTCCTCATTGAGGGGCGCGCCGCCCACCAGCACGATGTACTCCTCCCGCAGGCTCTTTTCCACCAGCGTGTCGATCACCACCTTCATGTAGGGCATGGTGGTGGTGAGCAGGGCCGACATGCCCAAGATGTCGGGCTTGTGCTCGTCGAGGGCGGCGATGAACTCCTCCACGTCGGTGTTGATGCCGAGGTCGGTCACCTCGAAGCCCGCGCCCTCCAGCATCATGGCCACCAGGTTCTTGCCGATGTCGTGGATGTCGCCCTTGACGGTGCCGATGACCACGCTGCCGATGGGCTCGGCCCCGGTCTCGGCCAGAAGCGGGCGCAAGATGGCCATGCCCGCCTTCATGGCGTTGGCGGCCAAAAGCACCTCGGGGACGAACAGGATGCCGTCGCGAAAGTCGATGCCCACGATGCGCATGCCCTCCACCAGGGCCTCGTCCAGCACCCGGTCGGCCCCCCACCCGCGGGCCAGCAAGATGTTGGTGCCCTCGGCGATCTCGTCGGCGAGACCGTCGTAGAGGTCGTCGTGCATCTGCGCGCACAGGTCTTCGTCGTTCAGACTCGACAGATCGATGTCATCCAACTCGGGCGTGTCGGTCATGGGACACACTCCTTTGGTGGTGCCGGTTCTGTGGTGCCGGAGCCCAACGCTGGGTTCCATACTGTGGACCAGTACCGCAATGCGGAACAGCGTCACTGTAGCACGGGGGAAAGCCCGGTGTCGTGGCTGCCGGTGGCCCCGGCGTGGCTCGTCCGACAACGTGCCTCACAGGGCGCGGCCATCCGGGCCGGGCGGGTCAGCGCCGGACGAGGAAGCGCGGCGTCAGGGCCTCATCGAAGTGATACAAGAGCCCGCCGACCACCGCCATGAGCACCACGTAGGCGGCGGCGAACGCGCCCAGGTCGGGTTCGCGCCCGACACCCAGCTCGGCGATCACAATGGAGAACTCGCCGTGGGCCACCATGGCGGCCCCGGTTCGCATGCGGGCCCGGGGGCTGAGCCCCTCGAAGCGGGCGGCCAACCAGCCGGTGCCCAGCTTGGTGATCACACAGATGATGCCCAGGGCGGCGGCGGCCAGGGCCACACCGGGGATCAGGGCGGGGTCCACCCGCAGGCCGAAGAAGACGAAGAACGAGGCGGCGAACAGGTCGCGCATGGGAATCAACAGTTCCCGGGCGTGTTCCACGAGGTCGCCGGAGAGGGCAATGCCGACCAGAAAGGCACCCACGGCGGCGGAGACGTGGACCCTTTCGGCCAGCCCGGCGATGACCAGCGTGACGCCCAACAGGGTGAGCAGCAGGGCTTCTCGCGAGTTGCTGAGCACCAGTTCGCTGATGCGATCCCCGTGTCGGTAGGCCAGCGCCAGGATGCCCACCACTGCCACCGCCGAAATGGCCACGGTGACGAGCGTTTGCAGCGCCGAACCTCCGAACAGAACGCCGGTGACGATGGGCAGATAGACCACCATGGCCAGGTCCTCCACGATGAGGAGGCTCAGCACCACCGGGGTCTCCCGGTTCTGCACCCGGTTGAGGTCGGCCAGCAGCTTGGCCACGATGCCGGAGGAGGAGATGTAGGTCACCCCGCCGAGGAGCACGGCCACCAGGGGTTCGAATCCCAGCAGGAGTCCGGCGATGAAGCCGGGCGGGAAGTTCAGCACCAGGTCGATGAAGCCGCCGAGCGTCGACTTGCGGACGTTGGCGACCAGTTCGTGTACCGAGAACTCCAGGCCCAGCATGAGCAGCATCAAGATGACGCCGATCTCCGCCCCCACCTCGATGAAGTCGCTGGCCGCCCCCAGTTCGAGGACGCCACCCTCACCGAAGGCCAGACCGGCCACCAGGTAGATCGGCAGGATGGGAAGTCCCAGCCGTCGGGCCAAGCGCGAGGCCACCGCCAGGCCGAGCACCACCGCCCCGAACTCGATCAGCAAGACCTCGATCGCCGGCTCCATCCCTCAGCCTTCGATGCCACCGGGCGCGACACACCCCGGTTTGTGACACTGGTGCATTTTATTAGGGCTTAAGCCTCTAAAACTCACTATATTGTACCCACAGCGTACCCAAGCGTCGCTCAGGAGTCACCCAGAAGTATGGCAGCCAGAGGTGGACGGTGAAGACCACTCGAACCTACTCACCCTACGCCCTCGAGGCCGCTCGAATCCTCGGTACTGAGGTGGCACGCGCCCGACGGGAGCGACGATGGACCCTCAGGGATCTCGCGGCGCGCGCCGGCATCACGCCCACCACGCTGAGCAAGGTCGAGCGCGGCGACCCGACCGTCGGACTCGGTACGGCGTTTGAGGTGGCCGCGCTTGTGGGAGTGCCCCTTTTCGGCGCTGAGCCGAACAGCTTGGCTGAGGTGGCCCGGCGCTCCGAAGAGCGACTTGCCCTTCTCCCCAGGCGGGTGCGGGAGCCGAAGGGACCGGTGAAGGATGACTTCTGAGGGCCCATCGGAAGCCTACGTCTGGATCTGGCTGCCCGGAGCCGACGAGCCCGTTGTCGCCGGCAGGATCGAGGCGGACGGCGCGACCCTCTTCTTCAACTACGGCCGGTCGTATCTCTCGAACCCGAGTGCCGTGCCTCTCTACGAGCCCGAGCTACCGCTCCAGCCCGGTCGCATCCGACCCCTGGCCAATCTCGAGATGGCCGGGTGCATAGCCGATGCGGGTCCCGATGCTTGGGGGAAGAGCGTCATCATGCGCCGCCTGATGGGAACGGGCTCGCGAGGGGCCGATCCTGCCCAACTGAGTCCGCTCACCTACCTGCTCGAAACTGGTTCGAATCGCATCGGGGCTCTCGACTTCCAAGAGTCCCCGACTCACTACGTCGCCCGCGGCGGCGGGGCTTCGCTCGAGGAGTTTTTGCAGGCGGCCGAGCGCATGGAGAAGGGCGTCCCCTTCTCCATGGAAGTCGACGGTGCCCTTCTGCATGGCAGTTCGGTCGGGGGAGCAAGGCCGAAGGCATTGCTCCGGGAGGACGATCGCCAACTGATCGCCAAGTTCTCGTCATCGACCGACTCCTATCCGATCGTGAAGGGCGAATACGCGGCCATGGCGCTCGCCCGTCGGACGGGCCTGAACGTGGCCAACGTCGAATTCGTTCAAGCCCTCGGCAAGGACGTCCTGCTGGTCGAGCGATTCGATCGCGTGGTGGGCCGAGACGAGCGGAAGAGCATCGTCTCGGCCCTGACGATCCTCGAGCTGGGTGAGATGTTCGCGAGGTATGCCACCTACCCGGATCTGGCGGATCAGATGCGGAGCCGGTTCCTGGAGGGCGAGGTGGCCGTTCGCGAACTGTTCTCCCGGATTGTCTTCAACGTGCTGGTCGGAAACACCGACGACCATGCCCGAAACCACTCGGCGTTCTGGGACGGGAGAGACTTGGCCCTCACCCCGGCCTACGACATCTGTCCCCAGCCGCGGGTCGGAGGCGAGACCGCCCAGGCGATGGCCATCGGGCGAGACGGCTTTCGGCTCAGCCGGCTCGCGGGCTGCGTCGAGGCCGCGCCTGAGTATCTGCTCTCCGAGTCGGAGGCCCGACAGATCATCGACCGGCAAATCGAGGCCATCGAAACCGGGTGGGACGAAGTAGCGGACGAAGCCCAGATGACCGAGGCAGACCGCCGCTACTTCTGGCGCCGGCAATTCCTCAACCCCTTCGCCCTCCACGGCTACTAGGGATGCGCCGTCCGGGCCGTACCCCCCCTGGGATTCGAACCCAGAACCTGCGGATTAAGAGTCCGTTGCTCTGCCAGTTGAGCTAGAGGGGCATTTGGCGGACCGAGGGGATTTGAACCCCCGACCTCCGGGACCACAACCCGGCGCTCTAACCGAACTGAGCTACGGCCCGCATGGCCCGGTCAGTCTACGACCGAATCCCCCGGGCGGGGAAACCGTTTCTCGTCGGTCCCGTGCCGCGCCGCGTTTTGCGCCAGGCTCGCCGGCCGGTGCGCCCGTCGGTCGAAACCGCCGCAGGCCGCCGGCCCCCTGGGAATACACTCAAGCAGCGCCAAGCGTCGAGCCATGTGGCCGACATGCCCCTGTAGCTCAGTCCGGACAGAGCAGGTGACTTCTAATCATCAGGCCGCAGGTTCGAATCCTGCCGGGGGCGCTCCAGTGGAGTGCGGGGGCCACCACGTTGAGGAGGGGACATGGGCACTTTGGAGGGCAGGGTGGCGATCATCACCGGGTCGGCCACGGGGATCGGGGCGGCGTCGGCTCGGTTGTTCGCTTCCGAGGGGGCGTCGGTGGTGTTGGCCGACATCAACATCGAAGGGGCCACGGCGGTGGCCCAGGAGATCGTTGCGGCCGGAGGTGTGGCGTCGGCCACCGAGGTGGATGTGACGGTGGTCGACGATGTGCGCCGGGTGGTGGAGGAGACGGTGGCGTCCCACGGGGGCCTCCACATCTTGTTCGCCAACGCCGGGGTGCTGGTACCCGGCACCGTGGAGGAGATGCCGGTAGAGGTGTGGCAACGGCACCTGGCGGTGAATTTGACCGGCGGGTTCCTGGCCGCCAAGTTCGCCATCCCGGCCATCCGGGCATCGGGGGGCGGCTCGATGCTGCTCACCGGGTCGAGTGCGTCGATGGTGGCCGAGCCCCGTGACGTGGCCTACATCGCCTCCAAGGGCGGGGTCCTGATGTTGGCCAAGGCCTTGGCCGTGGATCACGCCTCCGAGGGGGTGCGGGTCAACTGCCTGTGCCCGGGGTGGATCGACACCCCCTTCAACGATCCGTTGATCCTCGACAAGCAAGAGCACGAGGCGCTCGTTCGGTCGGCCATCCCCATGCAGCGCCAGGGCCGCCCCGAGGAAGTGGCCGCCGCCGCCCTGTTTCTGGTGAGCGACGACGCCTCCTACATCAACGGCCACGCCCTGGTGGTCGACGCCGGCTTCACCGCCCAATAGCGGCCCTCCCCGCGCCGTCTTTGTGGGCAGCCAGGCCCCAAGGAGAATCAGTCAGCGGGGCCAGACTTTGGGGCAGCGGGGGTGGTCGACGGGGGCGCCTTCGGTGATTTCGGCGTGGTGGGGTTTGCGGGGGGTGCCCCGCTTGAGGCGATAAACGGTGCCGTCGCCGCAGTAGCGCACCGAGATGGCCCGACGCCATTGGTCGGAACGGTTGGCGTGGGCACCGTGGAGGGTCATGGCGTGGTGGATGGCCACGTCACCGGGTTCCATGTCGAAGCTGATCATCTCGTCGGCGTCGAGTTGACTCAAAGCGGGCGCAGGTTCACCGTCGGTGTCGGGCATGGACTGCTGGCTCACGAACCAGTTGGGACGGAAGTCCTGGTGCCAGCGATGCGATCCCCGCACGTAGTAGGTGGCGCCGGACTCCTCGCTGATGGGATCGAGTGGGCACCACGTGGTACACACCCTGTCGCCCTCCAGTTGGAAGTAGGCCATGTCCTGGTGGATGGCGGTGGGTTCTTCGGTGTGCGGTTCCTTCACCAACAGGCTGTCCTCGTAGAACCACAGCTCTTCGCTGCGGAGCAGCTCCGCGGTCATTTGGGGCAGCGGGGACTGGGTGGCGAAGCGCTCAAAATCGGGGTCGTCCCACCAGTGGTCGGTGCCTCCGCGGAACTGGCCTCGGGGCGCCCCGGCCTGGGCGGCGGACGGATCGTTCAGCAGCGTGCCCCCGACGGCGGGCATGATTTCGGCCCCCAGCGCCGTCAAGTTGGGCGTGCCCTCCAGGCCCAGCACCCGCCGCACCGGTTCGGCCATGGCCGCCAGCGTTTCCTCCGGCAGCACGCCCCGAATCACCACCACCCCGTCCCGCCAGAAGGTCTCGACCTCCTGCTCGCTCACCAACCCCATGTCACGCAACCCCCCGCTCGTTCATTCGTGCCGGGACAATACTCGCTTGGCTGGGTCAGGGGGTTCTTGTTGGTACGTGGCTGGGGCTCGGATTCTTCGTCGGTGCCGGGTGGGGTGGTGGTTGCGGTGGGTTTTGCGGTGGCAGGTGGGGCAGAGGAGGACGAGGTTGTCGATGTTGGTGGGTCCGCCGTGTTCCCAGGGTTGGATGTGGTGGATGTCGCAGGCTTGGGCGGCCAGGCCGCAGTTGACGCAGGCCTGGTCCCTGGCGTACAGGGCGAGGCGTTGGGCTTGGTTGGGGGCTCGTTGGGTGCGGCCGAGGTAGAGGGGTTGGCCGTCGGTGCCGAAGATGGTGGGGATGATGTCGGCGTCGCAGGCGAGGCGGCGGAGTTCCTCTATGTCGATGGGGGTCCCGTCGATCAACTCGGCGTCCTGGAGCACCCCGTAGATCGGATCCCACTCGGCGGTGACCACCAACGTCGTCTTCTGCGGCAACGGCCCGCAGTCGGCTCCGCCTCCGCGCTCACCGTCGGTGTCGGGGCGGGTGTCTGCGGGTTGTTGGGTGATGAGGGCGACGAGGGCATCGGCGTTGCGTTGCTCGAACGACCGTTCCTGGCCGACTTGGCTGTCGTGGTGGAGCAGCCGGGTGCTCATGGCCCCCAGGGCGGTCTTGACGCGTTGGCCTGCGATGGCGTCCAACTCGGCGTGGACGATGACCATGTCGTTGTCCCCCTCGAACACCTTGGCGGTGCGCCGGGCGTGTTGGCGTTCGGTGCGGGTCATCCCACCGGCGGCCAACCGTTGGTTCTCCATGGTTGCCAACGACCGGCGGAACTGGTCGAACGACTGGGTGAGGGCCAGCTTGACCAACTCGTACCCGTCCCCATCACGCAGGGGGGCGCGTTCGTGGGAGGCGGCGATCAACTCGGCGTGGTCCATGGTGATGAACCCGTCGCGGGCGGCATCCAACACATCCGGCAGTGCCCGCAACCCCTTGGCCGTCTTCGCCTGACGCTTGGCCTTGCGAGAAGGCAAACCGAACTGCTGGCACACCGCCTCCACGGTGTCGTCGCCGGCGAGTTCACCCAACCGGACCAACAACCCGGCCAGGTGCGCCTCGACCTGACGGCGCACCATGTCGGCTTCCAACACCCTCTTGATCACCCCCGGGGCATCCAACTCCGAATAATCCTGCAACTCGAACTCAGCAACCATAGCCGCCACCGCATCCCGCACCCCGCCCGGCGGGCCAGAAGATGTGCTGGTGGAAGAATCAAACTCCATGCATGCAAGTATACCGGCATGGGTGACAACAACCCCCCAGAATTGAGAAGAAGTGGCAAATTCTTCAGAGAATTTCTGGTGGGCAAGAGGTCACACCCTTTGGACACACAGGGTAGGGGGGAGAAGAAAAGGGGGTGGAGAGATATTGCAGGTTGCTCCTTTCTTGCAGGCAATCAGGGCTGCAGGTAATCCGCCAGATTGTCTTCGTGTGTCTCTTGCTCTTCCGGGGTGCCATCCTCCTTGAGCGGAAACACTTTTCGGCCCCATCGATACCAACAGAACCATATGCTATAGAGTAGCAAGAAAACTAAACCAAGAATCATATACTTCCAAGCCCCTTCCAAGAGGCCAGGTACTGCCGATCCCGCGGCAATGACAAGAACTGCTGTTGCCACTGCTGCGGTGGTCTCCTTCTTGCTCCTGAAGCCATTGGGGTGATGAGGACTGGTGCCCAACTGTTCATTTCGTTGGTACCACCTGCGATTCCAATAGGATCGCCAACGTCTGTGAGCAAAGAGAGCACAACACAAAATGAAACTCGCTGCCGCTCCAACGATGCCCCAGAGTGAGTATCGGACGGCACGATCGCTCTCAGAACTGTGGGTGTGGTACAGGTTGAAGCATAGTTGGCTGTCTTCAATTCTGATACCAGAATCGAAGTTCGGTTCGAACTCGCTGATGTTGTCAGGTAGCGGTTGGCACTGCCACTGGTCGTGAGCGGAAGCACTGTCCGCTCCTGCTGCGAACACAACAAGTGCGGGAGCGAGTAGCGCCAACCTCAATAGGAAGGGCAAGGCGGTTCTCCTCTCTGGGGTGGGGGCGCCGTCGGTGGTGTTCAGGGGATGGTAGTGGATGGGGGTTGGGGGAGGACTTGGGTGAGGGCGGTGAGGGCCAGGCGGGCGGCTTGTTCGGGGGGCAGGGTGTTGAGGTCGTCGGAGAAGACTTCGACGGCGATGGGGGCGTCCACGCCTCGGCGGGCCAGTTCGGCGAGGAATTCGGCGATGTGGCCGTGGCCGTGGCCGGGCAACAGGCGGTGGTGGATGCTCTCGTAGGCCACTTCCTCGCTGGTCTGGGCGGTCGAAGGGGCGGGGGCGAGGTCGCTGACCTGGAGGGCGTTGATCCGGGCGGGGTCGATGGCGGGGTCGAGGCGACCACGTTCCGGCCCCCGCCCCAGGTGCCAGGTGTCCACGAGCAGGCCGGCGTTGGGCCGGTCGGCCCGGTCGATGATCTCGGCGGCCACCCGGTGGTCGTCCAGCGGCGACCAGGCGAACGGTTCGATCAGGGCCAGGATCTCGTGGTCGGCCGCTTGGTCGGCGATCTCGGCCAGGGTGGTGGCCGCTTGGGCGATGTGCTCGCCCGGTACCCACGGAGGTTGCCCCGCCACCGTGTGTTCGAGCACGGTGATGGAGCGGGCGCCCAGGGCGGCCGCCGCGGCCACCACTTCTTCCGCCCCGTCGGGGGACCGCATGGTCATGACCGCCCCGTCGTACTCCGCCACGCGAAGGTTCAGCTCGGACAGCAGATCCACGATGGCGTCGTCGTCCCATCCCCGCTCGTGCAGCTTCCGGTGTTCTCGCCCATAGATGGACAGACGGCCGAAGCCGGCCGCCGACGCGGCCCTCGCCTTGTCGTCCCACGGGATCCGCCCGAGCGTGCCCGTACACAGATACGGCAGATCAGCCACGAGCTGAGCCTACGGCGGTACTCGCTCGGAGTCCCCCTGAAAGCATCCTTCCTTCGTTACCAGTGGGATAGAGCACCGGCAACCAAGGCACTCGGCGGGAAACTTGGCGGTCAGTAACGGTGTTGCCCTGAATGCCCTGCCCGAAGGATGCATGGCTTCATGGAGCGCTTGCCCTCGTGGCTGCACAGCCACGCCGACTGAAGCGTGGACTGACGAATTGGCGAGAATGGAACTTCGCTTCCTGATCCTGCACTGGGGCCCTCAATGAACTCCGAAGGCAGCCAGTCCTCCGTTCTGGTTCCAATGCTCCTGCTGGTTGCCTCTTGTATCCCCAGAACCTGTTCAGCCAGAGTGATGATTTCATTGGCCCGATAGAGGCGCGTCCTTCTTGGTGTCACAAATTCTTCAATGATCCCGGCATGCTTCAAGCGACTGATACCGCGCCGTATGGCAGCAAGAGAGGTCTCGCCCGCAATGCTGTTCTTGATGGACTCAACGGTGAACACTGGCTGGTATGCGAGTCTGGAGCTGATCTTCCAGACAGCAGAGTCAGATCGGAGTGTTCCAAGACGTTCTTGCCAGTCCTTCATCAGCAGCTCGGTACGTTGAGCAGCGACTCGGACCTGTTCAGTGGCCCGTTGTATCGAGTCGGACAGCATTTCGATCCAGGGCTCCAGGCTCCTGGAACGCTGCTCATCGTAGGGTGGGCCTTCGTACCTTGTACGTTGCAGAGAATCATAATATCCGGATCGATTTGCTACCAGACCTCGGCTGACCGGGAGATGCAGGGCACCCTCGACCTCATCACGGAACAATGCAATCTGGATGAGTGCCCGTCCGGTTCGGCCATTGCCATCCAGGAATGGGTGAATGGTCTCAAACTGAGCATGGGCAATTGCAGCTCTCAATGCGGGTGAATGTTCGCTGAAATTGATGTAGTCGACAAGGTCCTCCAGTAGTGGTTCCACTGCTTCCGGTGGTGGAGGAACAAACTGGGCCCCGATGGGTCCCAAACCGGCTGCAGCAGGTGCTCCGATCCACACAGGCCCCGATCTGAGTTGTCCGGCAAGATGCGGTTTGTCAGTTCTGGACATCAACGTCGAGTGCAGTTCGAGCAGATCGTCCAGGGTGAAGAGTTGGTCATCCTCCACCATGGCCAGAGCCTGCTCGGACATCTCCCAGTTGCCCAGAGCGGCCTTACTGGCTGCGTCCGACCCTTCTCGCGCCATCGACATGCCTGCCAAGCTGGCGTAGATGCCTTCAATGGCACTCGAACTCAGGCTCTCTCCCTGGGCCATGATGCTGTCGGCCGCCCACTGGTAGGAGAGTTGGGAGCGAATCCCGTGAGATGTTTCAGTTATGTCTGCTTCTGCTGCTCGTACTCGGTCGCTCACCCGCCTGCTGAGCTGCGGACGCCAGCCTGTGAGCATGTGCGGCACGTACGCCCCGTATGCGTGCCCACCTTCCCCAGGTGGCCAATACTGCGTCACGAATTGGCCCATTGTTCTCCCGATGCACTCACTTGGCGCTCTTGAACAGCAGTATACGCCCACTTCGCGCTATTGAGGTCTCACGTTACTCAATTTGGGCAAGCTGAATAGCTGTAAGTGAGTGGGAGGGGCCCATTACGGACCAGTGCCACGAGTGCTCGTCAGGCGATCGGAGTCAGCCACGGCGTTGCGAGTCACCGGGGAATCGCAACGTACCGCTAGGGCTGTTGGAGGTCGGGGGGCATGCCGAGGTGGGTGAGGCTCTCGGCGGTGGAGCCCTGCGGTGTCCAGTCGGTGGTGGTCATGGCGATGTCCATGCCGTGGGCCTTCCCGAACATGGCCGGGGTGCGGGTTAGGGCTAACAGCACCGACTTGGTCGGGGGTAGGAGCCCGCGGCGGTCATGGCGTCACCAGGAGGGGGGCGAGGGCTTCCAGGGTGGGGAGGCAGGGGCGGGAGGGATCGTCGACGTCCAGCGGCTGAATGCACACGTGGGTGGCACCGGCGCGGTGGTGTTGGCGCACCCGCTCGGCCACGGCGTGTTCATCGCCCCAGGCCACCACCGCGTCCACCACCTCGTCGGCGCCGCCGTCGTCGAGCCCCTGCTCCTCGAACCCGCAGCGCATCAGGTTGTTGCGGTAGTTGGGCATCTGCAGCGGCCCGGCCATGGCCGCCCGGGCCCGATCGCGGGCGCGCTGCGGATCGGTCTCCAGAATGACCTTCTGCTCAGGACACAGCCAGGCGTCCGGTCCCATGATGGTGCGGGCCTGTTCGGTGTGGATCGGCGGGGAGAAGTAGGGATGAGCACCCTGGGTGCGCTCGGCGGCCAACCCCAGCATCCGGGGTCCCAACGCGGCCAGCACCATCGGGGGTTCGCCGTCCAGTTCGGGTCCCCACCACATGGCGTTTTCCATCTTGTGCAGATACTCCCGCATGGACGGGATGGGCGCGGGGTAGGGCCGGGCCTGCATCCGCTCCACCGGGGCCTGGTGCGACACCCCGAGACCGAGCAGGAAGCGCCCCCCCGACTGGTCGTGCAGCTCCCGCTGGGCGCAGGCGGTGGCCTGGGCCTCCCTCAGGTGGATGTTGACCACCCCGGTGGCCAGAACCAGGTTGGTGGTGTGGGCCAGCAGCAACGACGCGTGGGCGAAGGGATCGCGCCCGAAGGCGTCGGGAATCCACAGGGCGCCGTACCCCAGCTCTTCGATGCGTTGGGCGAACTCGATGGCTTCGGGCGCCGAGAACCCGTCGGTGCGGGTCCATACCCCTACGGGTGTGATGTCCATGACGGGGGCTCCTGGAGGGCCGTTGGGAGGGCTGGGGGCAGCGTAGCGGGGGTGTTCAGGCGACGACGTTGCGGTCGTGCAGGCGGGCGATCTCGGAGGCGCCGAGGCCCAGAACGTCGGCCAGCACCTCGTCGGTGTGTTGACCGAGCCGGGGAGCGGGGCCAGGGTCGCCCGAGGCGTCGGCCCCCAAGCGCAGGGGAGGGCCGGGGGTGAGGTAGCGACCGGTCTCGGGGTGGTCCACCTCGGTGAACATAGGGTTGGCGGTGGAACAGCGGGGGTCGTCGGCCACCAACTCGAGCATCGACTGGTACCGGCCCCAACAGGCCCCCTGGGCATCGAGGGCGGCGGCCGCCTCCGACAGGGTGTGGCGGGCACACCACTCGGCCACCAAGGGGTTGAGCCGGTCCCGGGCCCGGTAGCGGTCGCCGTCCACCCGGGTGAAGTCCAGGCCCAACTCGGCCTCGATGGCGGCCACCTGGTCGGCGATGCCACACGCCCCGACGATGGCCTGCCACTGGCGGACGCTGACGGCCACCAGTTGGATGCGCTCACCGTCGGCCAGCTCGAAATCCCGCCCGAACGCCCCGTACACGTCGTTGCCGATCCGGGGGCGCTGGGTACCCAGCAACTCGGCCTCGCCCACGTGGCCCAGCATCGACACCGCGGCCAGGGCCACGTCCGACAGGGCCAGGTTCACCAGCCGCCCTCGGCCGGTGCGGAGCCGGTGGCGCTCGGCGGCCAGCACCCCCAGCGCGGCGGTCTGGCCGCAAATGATGTCCCAGGCGGGCAGCACGTGGTTGACGGTGCCGCTCTCACCGGTGACGAAGGGGTAGCCCACGGCGCAGTTGACGGTGTAGTCCAGCGCGGTGGTGCCGTCGTGATTGCCGGTGATGGCCACCATGATGAGGTCGTCGCGGCCTTGGCGCAGGGCGTCGTAGGACAGCCACCCGGTGGCCGGGAAATTGGTCATGAAGATGCCCGCGTCGGCACCGGGGGCGGCCACCAGCGCGGCGATCAGCTCCCGCCCCTCGGGGGAACGGATGTCGACCTGGATCGACCGCTTGGCCTTGTTCAGACCCTCCCAGTAGAGCGAGTGGCCGTCCGGGGTGAGGGGCCACCGGTGGTAGTCGATGCCCCCGCCGATGGCGTCGAAGCGGATCACGTCGGCGCCGAGCTGGGCCAGGGTCATGCCTCCGGACGGGCAGGCCACGAACGCCGACCCCTCGATGACCCGCATCCCGGCCAGCACGCCGCTCATCGGTGCTCTCCCGTCGGCCGTCAGCCGGGCTCAGTCCGCCACCAGGGGCAGCACGTCGGCCCCGAAGCGGGCGATCTGGTCGAGGTACTCGGGGAGGTCGCGGGAACGGAACCGCACGTGCAGCACCGACGTGCCCAAATCGTGGGTATACCGCAGCGACTCGGCGATCTCGTCGGGCGAGCCGGTGAGATGGGGCCACCAGTCGGGGATCAGGCCGTCGGGGGGGTCACCCACGTAGATGCCCTCGGGCATCCAGCCCAAGTCGACGGCGTCGAGGTCGCGACCGGCGGCCTCGGCGTGAGCCCGCATGTAGTCGATCTGGCCGGCCATGTCGGCTCGCTGGGTCCCCTGGGGGATCCAGCCGTCGCCCCGTTCCGCCACTCGACGCAGGGCTGGACGGCTGCTGCCGCCGATCCAGATGGGAATCGAGTCCTGTACCGCGGCCGGGCCGACGGCCATCTCCTGAAAGTCCCAGTACTCCCCGCTGAACCGGCAGTAGTCGCCGGTGGCGTCCATGGCCGCCCGGACCGCGTCGATGGCCTCGTTGGTCATGGGTCCCCGGTCGGCAAAGTTGAGGCCCAGCGCCTCGAATTCGGCCTCCACGTGGCCGGCGCCCACCCCCATCACCGTGCGCCCACCGGTCAGGTGATCCAACGTAGTGAACGACTTGGCCGTCATCAGCGGGTGACGGTATGGCAGGATGTACACCACCGACAGCAGCCGGATGGTGTTGGTGGCCGCGCCCAGGAACCCCAGGGTGGCCACCGGGTCGTACCAAGTGGTGGACATGTGGGCGGCGTAGTCGTTGTCGGGGATGGCAATGTGGTCGCACACCCCGATGAACCCCAGCCCGGCGGCCTCGGCCGTCTGGGCGATGTTCACCAGGTCGCTCACGGTGGCGTCGGGTTCCCATTGCAGCCTCAAGGTGTGGGAGAGGGTCTGGATCGGGAGCTGGATCCCGCACACGATCTGACCGGGCTCGGTGATTCGTGCCACCGGATTACCCCTTTGATCCGGGGCGGGTGCTGCGTGCCATGGGGTCAGTCTTGCCCGTTGAGCCCGAGCGAGTCGAAGAGGAAAGTCCGCTGGAGCACCAGCAGGTTCTCGGCCACCTCCTCCTGAGGGGTCATGTGGGTGACGCCGGGCAGTGGCAGCACCTGGTGGGGCCGGCCGGCGGCGAACAGCGCCTGGGAGAGCTGCAGGGTGTGAGCGGCGAACACGTTGTCGTCGGCCAATCCGCAGATGAGCAGCAGGGGTGGGGTGGGTCTCTCGGCGTTGGGCCGCTGCCGGCCGACCCGGTTCAGCAGGCTGGTGTGTCCGTAGGTCTCGGGTGAGCGGTCGGGGTGGCCCAGGTAGCGCTCGGTGTAGTGGGTGTCGTAGAGCCGCCAGTCGGTCACCGGGGCGCCCGCGATGGCGGCGTGGAACACGTCGGGACGCTCCAGCACGGCCAGGGCGGCCAGGTAGCCGCCGAACGACCAACCCCGGATGGCCACCCGACCGAGGTCCAGGCGGGGATGCCGGGAGGCCAGCCCCGCCAAGGCGTCGATCTGGTCCTCCAGCACCGGGGTGGCCAGGTCGCCCGCCACGGCGCGTTCCCAGGTCGGACCCCGGGCCGGGGTGCCCCGGCCGTCGGTGATGACCACCGCAAACCCCTGGTCGGCGAACCACTGGGATACCAGATACTGGCCCTGGGCCTTGGTCACCCGCTGGGCGTGGGGGCCGCCGTAGGGGTCGAGCAGCACCGGCAGCGGGGGACCGTCGGCGGCGGTCTCGCCCGAGGGATACAGCACCGCGGTGCGCAGGTGTCGCTCGCCGACCACGGCCAGGGTGGGGGTCGGGGCAAGAGGGGGTTGGTCGGCGTTGCTGGTGATGGGTCGACGGGCGTCGGAGGTGATGACGTCGACCTGCGTGCCGGGATGGCCGAGTGCGGCTCGGGCGACGACCACGGTGTTGCCGCCGGTCACCGCTCGGTGGACGCCGGGCTCGGTGGTGAGTCGCTCCCGCTCGCCGTCGGCGGTCACCCGCCACACGTGGGCCTCGGTGGGATCCTCGGTGGCGATGACCACCGCGTGGCCGCCCTGGTCGTCGGCCGACACCAGGCTGCGAACCTGGAGGCTCCCGGGGGTGACGGCCCGGCCGTCGATCACCAGCCGGCGGGCCGTTCCCCGGTCCTCGATGGTCACCAGGCGTTCGCCCATCCACGCCGGTGTGCCGTCCACCAACTCCACCCAGTGGGCGTCGCTCTGGCGGGCCACCTCGGTGGTGGCTCCCGTGTCGGGGTCGACGTCCAGCACCAGCACGGTGCGCTGGTCTCGGCTCTGCACGACGATGGTCGGTCGGTCTCGGGGGGCCCACGAGGCCCGAGCCAGATACTCGTAGCCCCGGTGGTCCCACACCACCTCCACCCGCCGACCGTCGAGGCCGACCACGGCCAGGGACACCTCGGCGTTGGCCGCGCCGGCCGCCGGATAGGCCATCGGCGTCGGCGGGGCGGACGGATCAGCCGGAGAGGGGATGTACCAGGTGGGCACCGCTGCGGTGTCCACCCGGGCCACCAGCAGACGCGAGCTGTCGGGCGACCACCAGAACCCCCGGCTGCGACCCATTTCCTCGGCGGCGACGAACTCGGCGGTGCCCCAACTGACCGAACCGCCCGGTTGGTCGTCGTCGGGTTGGTCGTCGTCGGGTTGGCTGGCGCCCGGCTCCTCGATTACGAGCTGGTCACGAGGGCGTTCGGTCCTGGCGTGGCGGACCACCCGGAGGGAAGCGCCCGCCACGTAGGCCACCGCGGTGCCGTCCGGGCTGGGACGGGGGTCGAAGCCTCCCGGCACGGCGGGCAGTTCATGGACCTGATCGTTCGTGCCATCCGGGGAGTCGCCCGGTCGGGCCAGGAACACCCGGCCGTCCAGGGTGAAGGCCAAGTGATCCAGGTTGGCGTCGGCCGCGTAGCTCACGATGCCGCCGCCGCTCTCCCGGGCCCGCTCCCGACGGGCCCGCTCGGCGGGGGGCAGGTTCTCCTCGGCCGGATCAACCAGAAGCTGCGCCGGATCGACCAGCAGCCGTTCCTCTCCGGTGTCGGTGTTGAGCAGCCACAGCCGGTTGACCGGGTCGTCACCGGCGAGGCTGCGCAGAAAGGCCACCCGGCGGCCATCGGCGGACACGGCGAAGCTGCGGGGCGTTCCCAGGGTGAAGCCCCGGGTGCGGGCGTGGTGGCGGGGATAGGTCTCGGTCACGGGCCGGAGCGGGGGTGGAGGGCGGCCCCGGTCACAGGGCACCGAAGGTGTCGAGGTCGTCGGCGGCGACGCAGGCGCGGGCCAACAGCGCTTGCGAGGTGGCTGCGGGCATCATCACCCCCACGGCGGTGGTCACCAACATGGCTTCGACGGCGTAGGCCACGTGGCGACGATAGGCCAACCAGGCCTCCTCCGACGCCGGGCCTTCGGGGCCGAGCCGGACCAGATAGTCGGCCAGCAGGTCCTGTTCGGCGGAACGGCGGTCTTCGGGGGCCAGCGAGGTGGCCAGCAGATAGGCCACGTCGCGGGCCCACGGACCGGCCCGGCAGAGCTGCCAGTCGATGAGACCGGGGCGGCCGTCGGCGGTCACGAACTGGTTGCCGGGGTGGCAGTCGTTGTGGATGAGGGTGGCCGGCCCGGCCCCCATGGCGGCGTGGGCCGCCCGTCGTCGGCGGGCATAGCGGGCGATGGCGGGGCGCAGCGAGGGCGGCACCGCATCGGCGGCCCGGCGCAACCCCAGGCGGCACAGGGTTGGGCTGAGCAGCGTCCCCAGCAGGAGTTCCCGGCGGGGGTTGCGGGCCAGCCACCGGTGGGAGCCGGTGCGACCCCACCACCGACGGTGCATGTCGGCCAGTTCCCCGAGCAGCGCCTGGGCCTCGTCGGGGGTGATGGCGTCGGTGGACGACCGCAGGGTGGCGCCGGTGTCCACCAGGTCGTCCAGCACCACCGTGAAGCCCCACCGGCGGTGTCGGGCGCCGCGGCAGGTGGGGGTGGCCACCGGCACCTGGGGTTGCAGCTCGGTGTAGAAGGCCACTTCGGCGTGGCTCAGTCGGGGCACGGCCACAAACGCCCGGGCCGCGAACGAGCGCGACGGCCGCTTGATGAACACCGCCAGGGTGTTCCCGTCGGCCAGCCCGAGCCGAGCCCGGGTGCGGCGGGTGGTGCCCGACCGGTCCTCGATCACCTCCACCGATGACACCGGTCGCCCGAGCAGCTCGCCGAGCGCCGGAGGGTCCAGGGCTCGACCACACCATCGGCGGGAGCCCCGTGGCTTCGAGCGGGCACCGGCGTCAAGCGGCAGGCTCAGGCCCTCCTCCAAACGGTGCCGCCCGCGGTGTCCTCCAGGATGATCCCTTGGTCGGCCAGTTGGTCGCGGATGCGGTCGGCGGCGGCAAAGTCCCGGGCCTTGCGGGCCTCGTCCCGCTGGGCCAGCAGCGCTTCCACCGATTCGGCCAGGGCGTCGTCGCCGGGCGCAGGGCCGACGGGCAGGGCCAGGCCCAGCGCGTCGGTCAACTCGCCTACGGCCGCGTGGGCGGTGGCCGCCCGGTCGGCATCGGCAGCGTCGAGGGCGGCGTTGGCCTCCCGGACCAGATCGAACACCACCGCCAGGGCCGCCGGGGTGCCGAAGTCGTGGTCCATGGCCTCGGTGAAGTTGACCACCGCCTCGGGGTCGGGTTCCGCGGCCGGATCCACACCGGCGGCGGTGGCCCGGCGCTGCCAGGCCCGGAGCCGGTCCAGCGCGGCGGTGGCCCCGGCCAGGGCGTCGTCGCTCAACTCCATCACCGTGCGGTAGTGGGTTTGGAGCATGAGCAGGCGCAGGGCCTGGGGGTCGCAGGCGTCCAGCAGATCGGACAGCGTGGTGAAGTTGCCCAGCGACTTGGCCATCTTCTCGCCGTTCACGTTGAGCATGGCGCCGTGGATCCAGTAGCGGGCGAAGCCCAACCCGGCCGCTTCGGCTTCGGCCACCTCGTTCTGGTGGTGGGGAAAAGCCAGGTCGTCGCCGCCCCCGTGGATGTCGAAGGGGTCGCCCAGCAGGTCGCCCGCCATGGCCACGCACTCGATGTGCCAGCCGGGGCGTCCCGGTCCCCATGGGGACTCCCACAACGGCTCGCCCGGCTTGGCCGCCTTCCACAGCGCGAAGTCGAGGGGGTCGGTCTTCTCGACGTCCACCTCCACCCGAGCGCCCGCGCCCTCCCGCAGCTCGTCGGGGGTGCGTCCGATGAGGTCGCCGTAGCGATCGTGGGCATCCACCGAGAAATAGACCCCCTTGCCGTCGATCACGTAGGCGGCTTCCCGATCGATGAGGTCGGCGATGAAGGCCAGCATGGGGTCGATGTAGGCGGTGGCGTGGGGGCGGTGGTCGGGGGGGGCGATGCCGAATCGGTCCATCTGCTCGACGTAGGCCCGCTCGTAGCGGGCGGCCAGTTCGGGCTCGGTGCTGCCGGTTTCGGCCGCCCGGGCGATGATCTTGTCGTCGATGTCGGTGATGTTGGACACGAACGTGACCTCGAAGCCCCGCCATTGCAGGTAGCGGCGGATCATGTCGAAGGTGAAGGCGGTGCGGGCGTGCCCCACGTGGGGCACGTCGTACACCGTGGGGCCGCACACGTACATCGACACCCGGCTGTCGTGCAACGGCTCGAACGGCACCACCTTGCGCCGTCGGGTGTCGTACAACGAGACCACACGCCGAGGCTAGTGCTGGGCTTCTGGCCGCTTGGCACCCAAATCCGGCCCGACGCGTGGCCGAGTGGGTGCGGGTGCGAGGGGCGCAAGCAGGGCAAGGTGCGGGGGTTACAGTCGTGCGGTGACTGGTGCGGGGACCGAGGACGCCGGCCGGACCCTTGATCCTGCCGACCCGGCGGTGATGCGCCGGGCGTGGCAGGTGCTGGTGGTGGTGAGCCTGGCCAGCTTTCAGACCGCCATGGCGCTCTCGATCATCTTCGTGGTCTTCGCCGATCTGCAGGACTCCTTCCCCGATGCCGGCAGTGCCGAGCTGTCGTGGGTGATCAACTCCTTCTCCATCGTGGGGGCCTCCACCCTGGTGCTGGGCGGGGTGTTGGGCGAACGGTGGGGGCGCCGCCGCACGCTGTTGGCCGGGATCGTGGTGTTCACCTCGGCGTCGGTCATGGCCGCGTTGGCGCCCAACCCCGGCGTGCTCATCGGGGCTCGGGCCCTCCAGGGCATCGGGGCGTCACTCAGCCTCCCGGCGGGGGCGGCCATCGTGATCGACGCCTTTCCGTTGTCCCGACGGGGAACCGGGGTGGGAACCTGGTCGGCCCTCGGGGCCGCAGCGGCGGCCATGGGTCCGTCGGTGGGCGCCCTCTTGGTGCATGCGGGCGACTGGCGATGGGCGTTCTGGTTGAACGTGCCGTTCGGGTTGATCGCCCTGGTGTTCATCGGCAGGGTGATCGATGAGCACCGCAGCGAGCAGCCCGCGGAGCTGCCCGATCCGCTGGGTGCGGTCATGCTGTTGGCCGGTGTTGGCGGGTTGGTGTTCGCCCTGGTGCAGAGTCGGGAGTGGACATGGGCCAGCCCGTGGGTGTTGGCCACGCTGGTCGCGGGATTGGGGGTGCTGGTGCTGCTGGCCCGGCGGTCGCGGCGGCATCGGTACCCGATCCTCGACCCCGACCTGTTCCGTTACCGGAGCTTCCGGTTGGGGAACCTCGGGATGCTGGTGTTCGCCATCAGCTTCTTCGGTCACCAACTGGTGGGGGTGGAGTACCTCACCCGGGTGTGGGACCTGACCGTCTTCCAGGCGGGGATGTTGCTGACCCCGGTGTTCGTCTTCACCGGGGTTCTGTCGGCGCTGTCGGGACGGTGGGCCGACCGGTGGGGCCCGTCGAAGTTCGTGTTCACCGGGAGTGTGCTGTGGACGGTGGGCATGGGGTGGCAGTGGCTCACGCTGAGCGAGGGCCGGGATGTGGGAATGTGGCTGCCCAGCGTGACCATGGCCGGGGTGGGGTCGGGATTGGTGTGGGGATCGTTGTTCGCGGTGATGGTGTCCGATCTCCCCAGCCACCACCTGTCATCGGGCTCCAGCGTGGCGCAGACCACGATGCGGATCGGGAACGCCTTCGGGGTGGCCATGGCGGTCACCATCATCGGCTCGTCCATTGGCTTGGCCCGGCTGGGCAACCTGGGGCCCAGCTTCATCATGCTGGCCGCGGGCGGGGCGATCACCGCTTGGGTCGGCCTGCGCTGCCGCCGCCATCCAACGCCTGTGGCCCCCCTCTGAACAACCGCCGGACCCACTCCACCCCAGGAGACCACAAAGCTCGGGGGCAGATCAGAGGGTGCGGGGCTGATCAGGGGGCACGAGGGTGCTGCCGACCTAAAGTGGGGGGATGAGCACGACCGCGACTGCTGTTGAGGGGCTGGTGGCCTACTCCCACGTGAACATCCTGGTGACCGACGTGGAGGCGGCCGACGACTTCTACATGGGAAAGCTGGGGCTGGAGAAGCTGCCCCGTCCCGATTTCGGCGACTTCCAGGGGTCCTGGCTTCGGCTGGGGCCCTCGCAGCTTCATCTGAGCAAGGTGGACAAGATGCCCGACATGGGCGGGGCCATGCCCCACATGGCCCTGTACGTTCCCCCCGACCGATTTGCCGAGACCATGGATGAGCTGGCCGAGCGAGGCGTGGAGTTCCTGATGGGGCCGTCGGAGCGGGTGGACTTCGGGGTTCGGGTGCAAACCGCCTTCTGCCGCGATCCCGACGGGAACGTCATCGAGTTCACCGACGTGGCTTTGTTCGACTAGGCCCGTCGTCGGGACGGGTCCACGGAGAGAACAGGGGTGGGGGGCTGAAGGTGCGGGCAGCGGGGCCACGCGGGCCGGGGGGCACCTCGTGAGTTCGATTCTCGGCCACTCGGTGCCCCGCCGCGAGGATCCCCGGCTGCTCACCGGCCAGGGCTCCTTTGTGGGCAACCTGATTCCGCCCGACGCCGCCCACGTGGTGTTCGTGACCGCCACCGAGCCCCACGCCCGGTTGACGGCCGTGTGCACCGAGGCGGCGTCGGCTGCGCCCGGCGTGCTGGGGGTGTTCACCGCCGCCGATGTCGATCCCGGCGTGCTGGTGTACCCGACGCCGTTTCCGGGCATGAACGAGCAGATGACCCGCACCATTTTGGCGTCGGATCGCCTCCGCTACGTGGGCGAGCCGGTGGCCGCGGTGGTGGCCGACCACCCGGTGCAGGCCCGAGACGCCGCCGATCTGGTCGAAGTGGAGACCGAGCTGCTGACCCCGCTGGTGGACATGGAGGCGTCGCTGCGGGGCGAGGTGGCGTTGTTCGACGACATCGACGATCACCTCGTCTTCCGGTGCGCCACCGGCCAGGCCCCCGACTTCGACCGCTGCGAGGTGGTGGTGCGGGCCCGGACTCTGAACCCCCGCCTGGCGGCGGCCCCGCTGGAGCCCCGGGTGGGATTCTCCGCCTGGGAGGGGCCCCGACTCATCCACCACACCGCCAGTCAGGGCAGCCACAACGTGAAGGCCGCGCTGATGCGCATCTACGGCCTGGATCCCGAGGAGGTGCTGGTGGTGACCCCCGATGTGGGGGGCAGCTTCGGGGCCAAGTACCGCTGCTACCCCGAGGAATCGCTGCTGCCCTGGTTGGCCCGACGGTTGGGGCGCCCGTGCGCCTGGGCCGAGACCCGCACCGAGTCGATGACCGGCCTGGGCACGGGTCGGGGCCAGATCCAGGACGTGACCATCGGCGGGAACCGGGACGGGCGTATCACCGCCTACCAGCTCGACGTGATCCAGGACAGCGGCGCTTATCCCCTCATCGCCGGGTTCCTGCCCCGCATGACCATGGCCATGTTCACCGGCACCTACGACATCGCCGAGGCCGGCTTCACTGGGGTGTCGGTTCCCACCTCCACCACCCCCAACGGGGCGTTCCGGGGCGCCGGGCGCCCCGAGGCCACCGCCGCCATCGAGCGGGCGGTGGACCTGATGGCCGCCGAGATCGACATGGACCCCGCCGAGATCCGACGCCGCAACTTCATCCCGGCGACCGCCTTTCCCCATGAGGCGCCCTCGGGGGTGTGCTACGACTCCGGCGACTACCACCGGGCCCTGGACTTGGCCTTGACCGCGGCCGACTACGACCGGTTGCGGGCCGAACAGGCCACCCGGCGGGCCGCCGGGGACCCCCGGCTGTTGGGGATCGGGTTGGCCTCCTACGTGGAGGTGACCGCCACCACCGGGGCCGGGGACTTCGCCTCGGTGGAGCTGCAGCCCGACGGCACGGTGCGGGCGGTCACCAGCTCCACCCCGCACGGTCAGGGCCACGAGACGGTGTGGCCCATGGTGGTGGCCGACACCCTGGGTGTCCACCTGCACCGGGTGGACGCGGTGGGGGGCCACACTGATCTGACCCCCCGAGGACAGGTGACCGGCGGGTCGCGGTCGGCCCAGATCGTGGGATCCATGCTGGTGGACGCCTCGCAGCGCCTCATCGACCGGGTCATCCCGGTGGCGGCGGGGCTGTTGGAGGCATCCTCGGCCGATGTGGTCCACGACCCCGGTGCCGAGCCCGGTACCGGGCGCTTCCACGTGGCCGGCACGCCGGCGGTCAGCGTCGCCTGGAACGAGGTGGCCGCGGCCCTGGGGGAGTCGGTGACGGTGGTCTCGGAGTACGAGTCGGGGGGACAGACATTTCCCTTCGGGACCCACGTGGCCGTGGTGGAGGTGGACGTCGAGACCGGTGGCGTGGAGTTGCTGCGGCTGGTGGCGGTGGACGACGCCGGGGTGGTGCTGCATCCTCTGATATTCGAGGGCCAGATCCACGGCGGTCTGGCCGGTGGGGTGGCCCACGCCCTGCTGGAGGAGGTCCGCTACGACGACAACGCCATTCCGCTCACCACCACCCTTGCCGACTACCTCGCCATCACCGCGGCAGAGCTGCCCAGCTTCGAGTTGGTGCGGTCGGAGACCCCCACCGACCGCAACCTGCTCGGTGCCAAGGGGGTTGGCGAGGCCGGGGCCGTCGGATCCACGGCCGCCGTGCAGAACGCGGTGATCGACGCCTTGGCCCCGTTCGGCATTCGCCACCTGGACATGCCGCTGACCCCCGAACGCATTTGGCGGGCGGTACGCGACCATGGCTGAGCCGCCGACCCAGACCGCCCCGGAGTCGGCGGGGGCCAACGCCGACACCGCACTGTTCCAGTTGGAACAACGGGTGGTGGCCGTGTGGGCCACTCGGCGAGCCCGCGTGCTCTATCGAGCGTTGCGGCTGCTGGTCCGGCTGCTGGGCCGCACGTATCTGCGGACCCGGGTGGTGGGAGCGGCGCGGCTGCGGCAACCGGGAGCGTTCATCATCGCCCCGGTCCACCGGTCGAACCTGGATGCACCGTTGGTCAACGGCCTGTGCCCCGGCCCGGTGCGGTCGCTGGCCAAAAGGGAGATGTTCGCCGGATCGGTCGGCACCTGGGTGAGCGCCATGCTGGGTTGCTATCCGGTTCAACGGGGGATGAGCGACCGCCGTTCCCTGCAGGCCGCAGTGGACGTGATCAGCCGCGGCCGGCCGATGCTGGTGTTTCCCGAGGGCACCCGGCAATCGGGTCACCGGGTGGGGGAGATCTTCGGGGGCACGGCGTTTCTGGCCGCCCACGCCGGTGTACCCATCGTCCCGGTGGGCATCGCCGGCACCGAAGAGGCCATGGCCCCCGGCGCCCGCTTCATTCGACCAGGACCGGTGACCATCGTGGTCGGCGAGCCCCTGGCACCCCCGGCCACCCAGGGTCGGGCGTCGTCGGATGCCCGGCGCCGATTCACCGCCGAGCTGCACCAGGCCATGCAACAGGCCATGGACCAGGCGGTGGAACTGGCCCAACGCCGCCGGCAACGCCTCCGTTTGAGGCGGGCAGGGCGACCCTGACCGGTCCCGGCACCGGGGGTTCCACCGAGAGCAGCCGGCGCTGTGTGCGACAATGACCGGCGTGGTCGAGGTGGCTGCAGTTGAGGTGGTCCGGGGTGCCGCCCTGGCGGCCTCTGCGACGTATCCGGTTGCCACCGTGGAGGTGACCGGGGACTACTCCGCCCGGCTGGTGAGCCCTCAGGGGGCCTCGCTGTGGCTGGTGGCCGCCGATCTCGGCCAAGGCACCGTGCTGGGTTGGGATGAACACCACGGCGATGAGGCGGTGTACGTGCGCCGTGGCGAGTTGGCGGTGAGTGGGACCACCGGCCCGAGAATCTGCCCGGCCGACGGGGCCATCGTGGTGGAGGCCGGTGTGCATGCTGTGGCCGTGGCCGGGCCGAACACCAGCATCGTGCACGTGGGGCCCACCGATCCGACCCCACCGACCGGCGGGTTGCGGGGTCCGGCCCGGGCCCGGGACCGGAGCGTACGGGTGGTCGGGCCGGGTGGGATGTGGGCCACGGTCAACGACCACCAGCGCACCCGATTCTTCTCCGACGCCTCCGATCCCACCAACCGCCTGTGGCTGCTGGCCACCGAGCGGTTCGGGCGATTCGAGTCGTCGGCCCACAGTCATTCTCAAGACGAACTCATCCACGTGCTGCGGGGTGAGATTCGTATCGGTCGCAGGAGGGTGGGAGTGGGCGACACCCTTTGGGTGGCGTCCGATCGCCGTTACCGGTTGGTGAGCGGGGAAGAGGGCATGTGTTTCCTCAACTACCGACGAGACGCATCGATGATGACATCGCCCACCTACGACGAACCGCTGCTGGAGGCGGGCGAGAGCACCGGCATGGCCATGGTGGGTGACTGCCGCTGAAGGGGTTCGCGGATCGGCCATGATGGCCGGAGTGCCGACCGCAAACGACCGACGCCGATGGCCTTGGGTATGCCCTGCCGTGGCGTGTTTCGCCCGCCGTTTGGGGGGTGCTTTGGTGGTGGTTGCCGGTCTGGTGGCGGTGGCGACGGCCTGCGGGGGAGGAACCGAGGTGACGCTGGTGGTGCAGCCGGCGCCTGTACCGGCGACCCCGGAAACGTCCGATTCCGTTCAGGACTCGACCCCTTCGTCGGAGCCCACAGTCGAAGCGGCTTCGACCGGTCCGCCCTCGACCCCGGTGGGTTCGGATGCCCCGGCCGACCCCACTGCCCAACCCCCAGCCGATGCCTCTCCCGATGCCGTGACGGTGGACCTGCCCGAGAACATCGGCGACCTGCTGGCCCAGGAGTTCGAGCACCTGGCCGAGGTGTCGGCAACCTGGAACCCCGACGCCCACGTGTCGATGGCCGTGATGCTGCCCGACGGGTCGCAGTACGGCTACCGGGCCGATGCCTCGATGATCTCGGCCAGCGCGGTCAAGCCGCTGTGGGTGGCCGCCGCGCTGGACCGCGCCGGGGTGGGGGCGGTGACCCCCTTTGCCCGAGACGCGTTGGTGCTCTCCGACAACAACGCCGCCGGGCGGGTGATCGACCTGGCCGGGGGGGTGGACGCGGTGAACACCTGGACGTGGGAGACCGCGGGGCTCTCGGATACCCGCCTGGAGGCATGGCGTTTCGAGGACCCCAGCCGGGTGGCCGAGGATTTCCGGCCTCAGGCCCCGCTGGGCAACCGCACCACCACCACCGACCTGGCCCGCTTCTACGCCCGGCTCCGCCAGGGCGAGCTGCTGGCAACCGACCAAGCGGAGATCCTCGAAGAGTGGCTGCGGGACACGTCTCGGGCGCTGATCTCTCCCCTCGACCTCGATGGGGCCCTCTTGGACCGCCTGCCCGCCGCGGTGGCGGATTCCGCCTGGCACAAGGCCGGGTGGCTCCAGCCGTTTTGCTGCGCACAGGACTACCGGCAGGTGATCGACGCCGGGCTGGCGGCGTTGCCCGAGGGCGGGTGGATGGCCCTGGCCGTGGCCACGGCCCACGGCGAGCACTACGACCTGTCGCTGCGATGGACGGCGCTGGCGGCGTGTCGGATCTACGCCCGGGTGGCCGATGACGCAGGCCTGGTGTGCGAGCGCGACGACGACGGTGTCCACAACCCCGACTTGTGGGCGGCACCGCCCTCGGCCTCGCCGACCCCTGACGGGTAGCCGGGCCGGTCTGGCCCGGCAAATCTGGCGTTGCCGCTCCCTTTGGAGGGCCGTCTCGTGCCAACATCTCCCCATGCAGGACTTTTCCGACAAGGTGGCGGTGATCACCGGAGCAGCCAGCGGGATCGGTGCGGGATTGGCCGCCGGATTCAGCGCGGAGGGTGCCAAGGTGGTGGCCGCCGACATCGACCTCGCCGGGGCCAAGGCCACCGCCGACGCCATCGGTGGCAACGCCGTGGCCATAGCGGTGGACGTGGCCGACCGGTCCTCGGTGGACGCGCTGGCCGATGCCGCCTGGGACGCCTTCGGCCAGGTGGATCTGCTGTTCAACAACGCCGGAGTGTTCCAGGCCGGCCTCATGTGGGAGCGCAGCCAGGCCGATTGGGACTGGGTGTTCGGGGTGAACGTCCACGGCATCATCAACGGCGTCACCGCCTTCGTGCCCCGAATGATCGCCCAGGACACCGAAGGCCACATCGTGAACACCGCGTCGGTGGCCGCCTATGTGGCCGGAGGTTTCTCCAGCCCCTACGTGGTGTCCAAGTGCGCGGCCTTCTCGCTCACCGAGTGCCTGGCCCTGGACCTGGCCGCGGTGGGAGCCAAGATCAACGCATCGGTGCTGACCCCCAGCGCCATCGACACGGCCATCGCTCACACCGCCCGGGTCCGGGGCGAGCGCTACGGCTCCGACGAGAGCGAGGACAACGCCTTCGTGGTGGACACCCTGGCCAAGTTGACGGCCACCGGCATCCCCCCTGCCGAGGTGGCGGCCCCGGTGATGGCGGGCATCCGGGCCGGTGATTTCCTGATTCCCACCAAGCCCAGCTACGCCAACCAACTCCGAGTCCGCTACGACGCCCTGCTGGAGCGCAAGATCCCGCCCACCGCCGCCGTCGACTAGCTGCACCGGGCGAAAGAGGCGGGGGCGGGCCGGTGTACCGGTGGGTGCTGGTGGGGATCACCGCGGCACTGTTGCTCGCCGGGTGTTCCAGCGGCGATCCGTCACCGCGGGCCGACGCGGCCCCGGTAACTCCGAGCTCAAATGGCTCGGATGAGCCGGATGCATCGCCTTCGTCGACCAAGACCCCCGGCGGCCGAGAGAGCTCTCGGCCGACCTCGGACGCCGATGTCGGCGAGCCCGCAAACCCCACGCCGGATCTCCTGGAGCGCAACCCGCCGGGGGCCGCGGACGACGGTCCGCCGCCGGGCGGTGCTGCTGGCGACCCCGACAACCTCGCCTTGTCGGACGACCCTCAGCCGAGCGAGGAACCGCCGCTTCCCGGCCCGGCGGGCGCCGACATCATGGGCAACGTCGATCCGGAGGACATCGAGGCCATCGTGGCTCTGCTCTTGGCATCAGTCCCCGACTTCGAGCAGTCGGAGCACCGCCTGCGAGACGAACTCAGAGACCAACTGGTGGACACCTCACCGGCCGTGCCGCCGGACGGGCCGGCCCCGATCATGTACTTCACCTTCGACGACGGCCCCCACCCGGTGTACACCGGCGAAGTGCTCGACGTGTTGGCCCGCTACGACGCCCGGGCCACTTTCTTCGTGCTGGGTTCCTACGCCGAGCGGTTTCCCGTCATCATCCAGCGGATCCTGGATGAGGGCCACACCATCGGCAACCACACCTGGAACCACGAGAGGTTGGGGGGGCTGCCCCGTGAGCAGTTCGACGACACCGTGGGCCGAACCCAGGCCCTCCTCGGCAACCGGGCCACCACCTGCTTACGCCCTCCCTACGCCTCGATGGACGAGCTCACCCGGGACTGGGCGGCCGAGCACGGCCTACGACTTGCCCTCTGGAATGTGGACCCGGAGGACTGGCGGGCCCCCCCGGCGTTGACCATTGCCCAGCACATCGTGGATCACGCCCGCGACGGGGCGATCATCCTGCTCCACGACGGCGGTACCGACCGCTCCCAAACCGTGCTCGGCTTGGATGTGGCCCTGGTTCACCTCTCCGAACGGGGCTACCGATTCGAATCCCAGTGTCGCTGACCGCGGGAGGAGGTCACGGGGCACCCCGAACGAGCCGAACAAGGGAGCCGCGCGACCCACCACTAAAGTGAAGCCATGGGCAAGAGAGCAGCAGCCATCGCGGGGCTCACCGAGTGGGCCCCCAAACGGGTGTGGGACGAGCCCATGTTCACCATGGAGGCGTGCGCCCGGCTGGCCGCCGAGGTACTGGCCGACGCCGAGGTGGACAAGGGCGAGGTGGACGGTCTCATCATCAACGGTCTGCGGGAATCACCGTTGTTCGCCCCCTCGGCGCTGGCCGAGTTCCTGGGCGTCCGCAGCAACTTCAACGAAGTGGTCGACCTGGGGGGCGCCACCCCGGCGGGCATGGTGTGGCGGGCGGCAGCCGCCATCGAAGTGGGGGTGTGCGAGACGGTGCTGGCCTTCACCCCGTCGGTGCCCGCCCCACCCGAGGCGGGGTCCAACGGGGGGCCGCGCAAGATGCAGATGGGGGCCTACCTGGGCGGTGACGTCTGGGGGTCGCCCCAGGGGCAATTCGAGATTCCCGCCGGGCTGGTGGCCGCCACCCCCAGCTTCGCCCTGGCCGCCAGCCGCTACATGGCCACCTACGGGGTGAGCGAGGAGACCCTGGCCAAGGTGGCGGTGGACTCCCGCTACAACGCCCAGGCCAACCCCATGGCCGTGTTCCACGGCAAGCCGATCACCATCGACGACGTGATGAACTCCCGCCGGGTGGCCGATCCGCTGAAGCTGCTGGAGATCGTGATGCCCTGCTATGGGGGTTCGGCGCTGTTGATCACGACCGCCGAGCGAGCCGCCCGAGGTCCCCACCGCCCGGTGTACGTGAGCGGTTACGGCGAGCACCTCACCCACAAGAGCATCACCTACGCCCCCGACATCATCGACACCCCCATCCGTCTGGCTGCCGACCGGGCGTTCGCCATGGCCGGGGTGTCCCGCCAGGCGGTGGACATGGCCTCCATGTACGACTGCTACACCATCACCGTGCTGTTGACCATCGAGGACGCCGGATTCTGCCCCAAGGGCCAGGGCGGTCGGTTCATCGAGGAGCACAGCCTGCGTTACGACGGCGACTGGCCGCTCAACACCCATGGGGGTCAGCTCGGCATGGGCCAGCCCGGACTGGGCGGCGGCATGAGCCACATCACCGAGGCGGTGCGCCAGGTGCAGGGCCGAGCGGGGGAGCGCCAGTTGCCCCGCTGCGACATCGCCTATGCCAACGGTACCGGGGGCATGTTGGCCGAACAGGTGGCCCTCATCTTGGAGGGGGCCTGATGGTGTACTTCTCCCCCGACGGCCGGCCGCTGCCCACCCCCACCCCGATCACCGCCCCTTACTTCGACGGCCTGCGCAACCGGCGCCTGATGCTCCAGCGGTGCCCCCGCCACGGCTACTTCTTCTACCCCCGGGGACGCTGCCCCCACTGCCTGGGCGACGACTGGGAATGGGGAGAGCTGAGCGGGCGGGGCACGGTGTACTCCTTCACGGTGGACCGGGCCGGCCACGACCCGGCGCTGGCCGGGCGCATCCCGTACGTCGTCGCCCTGGTCGACCTGGACGAGGGGCCCCGCCTGGTGGGCAACGTGGTGGACTGCGACGTCGACGCCGTTGCCGTGGGCATGGCGGTGGAGGCGGCCTACGAGGACGTGGGCGACGCCACCTTGCTGGGATTTCGTCCGGCGTCCTGAGCCCCGACCCGAGCCTGAATCAGGGGCGGTGGCGGCCCGTCAGGACTGGACGCACTCGGCCGGGCGGGTCTCGGTCCAGTCGATGTGGAGTTCCCGGCCGGCAAAGCGCCACCCCTCGGCCAGTCTCACGAACTCGTCCTGGTAGCGGATGAACATGATGAAGTCGGTGGACGGTGAACCGTCTTCGGGCACCGTCAGGTGATGGGCGATGCAGTAGGTCTCCCCGCTGGCGGTGTCGCCGGTGATGTCGATCTGTTGCTGACCCAGGAAATGAAAGGTGGAGTGGTAGGGCATCCGGGAAATGGCCTGGGTGATCTCGTCGCGGCCCGTTCGTTCACCCAGCAGGCTGCCCCCGGAGGGCAGATCGATGCGGCGCAGCACCCCGTCGGGGGCGAAGCAGGCGGCCACCCCTGCGGGATCCTTGCGATCCACACAGCGGGCGTAGGTCGCCACCAGGTCGGCCAGTTCCAGGCGATCAGTCACCTCCCTACCTTGCCACGACGCGGCGTCAGTGGGGAACTCCCTGGCGGCTGTGCCAAAAGCCGGGAGGCAAACTTGGAGGCTTCTTCTTCCCGTTGGTTCGGGCCTGGTGGATAACATGCCCTCATGGCTGTCATCAATGCTGTGGATCTGGACGTTCGACGGGTGGCCGGGGCGCTGGGCGCCGAGGTGCGGGGAGTGTCGCTGGCTTCGGTGTCCGAGGCCGAGTTCACCCTCATCCAGGACCTGCTGGACGAACACCTGGTGCTCTTCTTCCCCGATCAGCACCTGTCCCCCGATGAGCACCGGGATTTCGCCATTCGTTTCGGCGAGGCGGAAATCCACCCCTACATTCCCAAGCTCGACGACGACCACCCCGAGATCGTGGTGCTGCGGGGCGAGTCGGGTTACGTGGCCGACGTGTGGCACACCGATTGCACGTTCAAGCAGTCGCCGCCCATTTGCTCGGTGCTGAACGCCATGGTGATGCCCCCGGCCGGGGGCGACACCATGTGGTCCAACATGTACATGGCCTACGAGACCCTGGCCGAGCCCATGAAGGAGATGCTCCACGGGCTCACCGCCATCCACTCGGCGGCCAACTACGGCCAGCCCGATCACAAGGCCGAGCACCCGGTGGTGCGGCGGCATCCCCGCACCGGCCGCCCCTCGCTGTACGTGAACAAGCAGTTCACCCGGCGCATCCCCCAATTGAGCCGCGACGAGTCGGAGGCTCTGCTGGAATTGCTCACCGCCCACGCTTCCAAGACCGACTTCACCTGCCGCTATAGCTGGTCGGAGGGCACCATCGGCATCTGGGACAACCGGGCCACCCAGCACTTTGCCGTGAACGACTTCGACGGTGCCCGGGCCATCAGCCGGGTGACCATCCTGGGCGACCATCCCGAGCCCGCCTTCGACACCTCCCGCTGGGAGCCCTACCAGTACAAGCGGGTGTCGGCCGCCGCCTATGGCCTGGACCGCGACTAGTACCAGGAGGAGTTGCTCGGCGCCCGGAGGCAATGCCCGGTGAGCGAGAAGGTGGATCCAGGGGCTCTTGTCCGGGCACTCGGAAGGAGTGCCCGGTGAGCGAGAAGGTGAACCATGTCGGACTGGCCGTGGCCGATCTGGACGCCGAGGTGTCGTTTTGGACCCGGGCGCTGGGCTTCGAGCAGATCGGATCGTTGGACGCCGACGACGCTCCCACCGGCCGGCTCCTGGGGCTGAAACGGCCCGGCCTGCGGGCCGTGTACCTGCGCCGGGGGGAGTTCGTGCTGGAGCTGTTGTCCTTTCGGGGTGCGGGGTTGGTCAACCGCCCGAACCGGGTGATGAACGAGCCCGGCCTCACCCACCTCTCGTTGAACGTGGCCGACCTGGACGCCGCCGCCCAACTGGTGCAAACCCACGGCGGCGAGGTGCTGGTGGACACCCGCCTGGGAAACGTGGCGGTGATGATCCGCACCCCCGGCCAACAGCTCGTGGAACTGCTGGTGGGCTTCACTCCGCCCACCCACGATCCCCCCGAGTCCCAGCCCTGAGTCCCGGCCGCCTAGTCCCAGTCATCGAGTCACAGCCGAATGGTGACTCCGAGAATCGAGCAACAGTCGAGCAACGATCGAGCAGAGCATGAAGTACAACAACCCCGCCACCTACTGGGGGGCCATCGAAACCCGGGCCGCCGCCACCCCGGACGCCCCGCTCACCATCGAGCCCGACGGCACGGTGATGACTTTTGGGGGCTTCCGGGCCGCCGCCGAGCGGGCGGCCGCGGGCTTGGCCGCCATGGGGGTGGCCGCCGACACCCGGGTGTCGTGGCAATTGCCCAACGGAAGGGCCTCGCTGATCCTGTCGGCCGCCCTGGCCCGGCTGGGAGCGGTCCAGAATCCCATCATCCCCATCTACCGGGAGCGGGAGGTGGGCTTCGTGGTCCGCCAGACCGGGGCCCGGCTGCTGGTGGTGCCCTCGGTGTGGCGGGGTTTCGACTACCAGGCCATGGCCGAATCGGTGGCGGCCACCACCGACGACTGTCAGGTGCTGGTGTGCGACGGCCAACTCCCCGAGGGCGATCCGGCCGACCTGGCCCCGTTCGAGTCGCCGGCCGGCCACGACGGACGGCCCCCGGTGCGCTGGATCTACTACACCTCGGGAACCACCGCTGATCCGAAGGGGGCCATGCACGGCGACGACGGGGTGATCGCCGCGGCCCGCCACGTGTGGGAGAACCTGGAACTGCGGGCCGACGACGTGTGGCCCCTGGCCTTCCCCTTCACCCACATCGGCGGCATCAGCCTGCTCATCGCCACCTTGGTGTGCGGCACCCCCATGTTGATGGTGGAGAGCTTCAACCCCACCGAGGACACCCGCTTCTTCCGGGAGCACGGCCTGACCCTGGCCGGTTCGGGCACCCCCTTCTTCATCGCCTTTTTGGCCGAACAGCGCAAGACCCCCGGCCAACCCATCTTCCCCGAGATGCGGGCGGCCATCGGCGGGGGTGCCCCCAAGCCCGCCGGCCTGCACCTGGAAGTGAAGGAGGAAATGGGCGGGGTGGGGATCATCTCCAGCTACGGGCTGACCGAGTGCCCCATCGTCACCTACTGCCGCCTGGACGACCCCGACGACAAGCTGGCCACCACCGAGGGCCGGATCATCAGCGACACCGACTGGAAGCTGATCGACGGGGAACTCCTGTTGAAGGGGCCTACCCTGTGCCGGGGCTATCTCGACGAAGCCCTGAACGAGACCGCCTTCGACGACGAGGGGTTCTTCTTCACCGGCGATCTGGCCGAGGTGGACGACGAGGGGTTCGTGACCATCGTCGGACGCAAGAAGGACGTGATCATCCGCAAGGGGGAGAACATCTCGGCCAAGGAGGTGGAGGACGTGCTGTTCGCTCATCCCAAGGTGGCCGACGTGGCCGTGATCGGGCTGGCCGATCCCACGTCAGGCGAGCGGTGCTGCGCGGTGGTGGCGCCCAAGGCCGGGCAGGGCTTCGGCTTCGGGGAGATGGTGGAGCACTGCCGGGAGGTGGGGCTGATGAACCAGAAGATTCCCGAGCAACTCGAGATCGTGGACGAACTGCCCCGCAATCCGGCGGGCAAGGTACTCAAACAACAGCTCCGGGAGACGTACCAGCAATCGGAGCACTAGGAGGACTCAAGGCGATGTCGTCATCTCAGCCCAACATCTTGTTGATCGTGTCCGATGAGGAGCGGCGCAACCCGTGGCTCGACGGGGTGGTGGATCTGCCCGCCCACGACCGCCTGCGCCGCGACGGCATGGACTTCAGCCGCTACTACACCCACGCCTCCCCCTGTTCGCCGTCGCGGGCCAGCCTCTACACCGGGAGTTACCTGGCCGAGCACGGTGTGGTCGACAACGTGAGCTTCCCGGCCCACACCGCGCTGGATCCCACCATCCCCACCGTGGGCAGCCTGCTGCGCGGGGCGAGCTACGAATCGGCTTACCTGGGGAAGTTCCACCTCACCCACGAACCCATGCCCGACATGGCGTCGTTCGGCTACAGCGGGTGGGTGGGTGATGATCGCCACTACATCGGCGGCCCTTGGACCGGCCGGCACTTCGACCCGGTGATCGCCGACCAGGCCACCCAGTGGTTGCGCACCCACGGCGCCGACCCCTCGGTGGGGCCGTGGTTCTTGACGGTGGCGCTGGTGAACCCCCACGACGTGATGTGGTACCCGCTGGATCACCCGTCGTACATGGAGGCCAACCCCGACTCGGTGGCCGCCTTCAACTTCATGCACGAGCACATGCTGGGGGGCCAGGTCGACCTCGAACCCCTGGAGGAGGGCTACCCCCACCGCTTCACCCGCCTGCCCGACAACTTCCACGACGACCTGCACACCAAGCCCGAAGTGCAGCGGGCCTGGCGCCACGTTCGCAATCGGGAGCACATGGTGGGCAACATGGCCTCCGACGACGTGGACTCGTGGCTGCGCCAGCTCGACTACTACGCCTGGCTGCACGAGCTGCTGGACCACAGCATCACCTCGGTTTTGGACGCGCTCGACGACATCGGCGCCTACGACGACACCGTGGTCATCTACACCTCCGACCACGGCGACGCCTGTGGATCGCACGGGCTGCGGGCCAAGCTGCCGTGCGTGTACGAGGAGGTCATGGGGGTGCCGCTCATCGTCAAGGCGCCCGGACTCACCACTCCGGGGTCGACCACCGAGGCGCTGGCCACCCACGTTGACCTGGCGGCCACCATCGCCGCGTTGGGCGGGGTGGAGCGCGACCAGGCCCCCACCCTTTCGGGCCGGGACCTCACCCCGGCGTTGGCCGACCCGTCGGCCTCGGTGCGCGACTACGTGCTGTTCAGCCAGGACAGCGCTCAGTCGGAGTTGTTGCGCCACAGCCGCTACGCCGTGCGGGGCTTCTTCGACGGTGAGACCAAGTACGCCCGCTACTACGGCGTCGGTGGCGGTATCGACCGCACCGGCAACCCCGCCCCCGAGTCGAAGTTGTTCGACGTGGACGCCGACTTCGACGACCACGACCACGAGTGGTACTCGTTGGCCGACGACCCCCACGAGCTGGTCAACCTGGCCAACGACCGCTCCCGCCGGACCGAGTTGCGGGACCTGTTCGGCCGCTTGCTGGAATACGAGGCCGCTGAAATCCGCTAGCGCCTCCGGGTTCCTTCAGAAGTTTGAGGTCATCGAGCTGGGTTAGGTAGCTCACGGGGGCCGGGCGACGTGAGGTTCGCCCGGACATTCATGACGGACATTCCGCACCCGACGGTGCTTCTCGGCCTGGCCAGCGTGACCGTCTCCATGGGGGCAGTCCCGTTGTGCTGGGCCGGCCATGCCCATCTCGGGCCGCAACTCCATACCTTGTTCGTCGCCCTCACGGTGCTGGCCATGGTGCTGTTGACCGTGGCCATTTGGGCGTTGTTCTCCGCCAGGTGGACCGATCGAACCCATCCCTCGCTGCTGATGGGGACCGCCGCCGTTGCGGTCAGCGCCACTGCCCTTCCCCTTCGTTGTGCGGGCCATACCGTTTCGGGTCCACCCCATGTCGGTTTCTTTCTGGCGGTGACGGTGGTGGCCCTGGTGTTTGCCTCCTCGTGCATGTTCACGGCGCTGGGCCGGTTGGCCCCCGGTCGAATCCCGGTGCCGCCGACGGCGGGGGCCGAGGCCACACCGGAGCGCAGTCTGCAGGCCTTTCCCGGGAGCCTGGATCCTGCTGCACTGGACGACATTGCCCACACCTACCACCAGGTTCAAGAGGCCATCCGTACGGCCCACCAGACCGGTTCCTGCACCAAAGTGTTGATCCGATTGCAGGCCGATCGGCTCCGCAGCCTGGCCGATCGGATCGGCACCTCGCCCACGGCCGAGGCCATTCGGGCCGAAGCGGGCATGTTCGACCGCAAGGCCCGCCGGGCGGCCCGATGCCCACACTCGGCCGCCGCTCAGGACATCGCCACCCGGTGCTCACGGCACGTCGCCGCCGCGGCCACCGTGGCCAACCACCGCCGAAGCCGGTAGGCGAGCCCCGAACGCCGGCCCACCCCCATTATGATCCCGGCGTGTCCGTGCGCACCGAGCCCATCACCAGCTCTGGCTCCAGCTCAGGCAGTCGTCACCGAGCCGGTCGCCGCACCAGCTTCCGCACGTGTCCGCTCTGTGAGGCCATCTGCGGGTTGGAGATCACCACCGCCGACCGCGAGGTGATTCGGGTTCGGGGCGACCGGGCCGACGTCTTCTCCCAGGGCTTCATCTGCCCCAAGGGTTCGTCGCTGGCCGCCCTGCACGCCGACCCCGACCGGCTGCGGGCGCCCATGGTGCGCGACCGCGATACCGGCCAGTGGCAGGAGGTGTCCTGGCCGGAAGCGTTTGCCACCGTCGAGCGGCGCATGATGCCGGTGCTGGCCCGCCACGGTCGCGAGGCCCTGGCCACGTACGTGGGCAATCCCAACGCCCACAACATCTCCCTGCTGTACTACGGGCGACAACTGGGGCGGTCGCTGGCCACCCGCAATGCGTACTCGGCGGGCACCGTGGATCAGATCACCAAGCAGGTGTCCACCGCCCTGATGTTCGGCACAACGCTTTCGATCCCCATTCCCGACCTCGACCGCACCCACTACCTGCTCATGCTGGGGGCCAATCCGGCGGCGTCCAACGGGTCGCTGCTGACCGCTCCCGACGTGCTGGGTCGCCTCGACGGCATACGACAGCGGGGAGGCAAGGTGGTGGTGGTCGACCCCCGGCGAACCCGTACCGCCGAGCAGGCGAGCGAGCACCTCTTCATCCGTCCGGCCACCGATGCCCACCTGCTCATGGCCATGACCCAGGTGTTGTTCGCCGAGGGCCTGGTCGATCTCGGGCGTCTCGAGGGCCACACCACCGGAGTCGATGAGGTGGGCCGACTGGTGGCCGACTGGCCCCCCGAGCGGGTGGCCGAGGTGTGCGGCATTGCGGCCGAGGACATCCGAAGGCTGGCCCGGGAGTTGGCCGGTGCCCCCAGCGCGGCCGTCTATGCCCGCATCGGCACCTGCACCCAGGAGTTCGGCACCTTGGCCAGTTGGCTGGTGGACGTGCTCAACGTGCTCACCGGCAACCTGGATCGACCGGGCGGGGCCCTGTTCCCCCGGGCGTTGTGCGGCCAGCCCAACTCCAAGGGCAATCCCGATATGCCCCGCACCATCGAGTGGGGCCGCTGGCGCACCCGCGTGCGGGGCGCCCCCGAGGTGATGGGGCAGCTCCCCGCCGCCTGCCTGGCCGAGGAAATCGACACGCCCGGTGAGGGGCGCATCCGGGCGCTGGTCACCATCGCGGGCAACCCGGCGCTGTCGGTCCCCGACAGCGAGCGGCTCCAGGCGGCGCTGCCGGGGCTCGACTGCATGATCTCGGTGGACAACTACATCAACGAGACCACCCAGTGGGCCGACGTGATCCTGCCCGGCGAGTCCCACCTGGGCCAGCCCCACTTCTCGGCCACCCTCTACCAGTTGGCCGTGCGCCACGTGGCCAAGTGGTCCGAGCCGGTGTTCGCCCCCGAGCCCGACCGGCCCCGGGAGTGGGAGATCATGCTGATCCTGTCGTCGATCTTCGCCGGACAGGGAACCGAGGTGGACACGGTGGCTGCTGACGACGCCATCATCTCCGCTCGGATCGCCAAGGAAACCGCCGACGAGTGGTCCCCGGTGTACGGGCGGGATCCCGCCGAATTGTTCGAGGCGCTGGCCCCGGCGGTGGGTCCGGAGCGGGTGGTGGACTGGCAGATCCGCACCGGCCCCTACGGGGATGCCTTCGGCACCAACCCCGACGGCTGGAGCCTGGCCCGCCTGAAGCAGCACCCCCATGGGGTGGATCTGGGGCCTCTGGAGCCCCGAGTGCCGGAGGTGCTGCGCACCCTGTCGGGCAAGATCGAGCTGGCCCCCGACTACGTGACGGCCGATGTGCCCCGGTTGGCTGCGTCCTTGGATCGTGACCGTTCCGGCATGGTGCTGGTGGGTCGGCGCAACCTGCGTACCAACAATTCGTGGATGCACAACGTGGCCACGCTCATCTCCGGGCGGGAACAGTGCGGCCTGCTGATCCATCCCGAGGATGCGGCTCGTCACGGCGTGGCCGACGGCGAGCCGGTGCGGGTGGCTTCGGACACCGGTGAGCTGGTTGCCGTGGCGCAGGTGTCCGACGAGATGATGCCCGGCACGGTCAGCCTGCCCCACGGCTGGGGTCACGACCAGCCCGGTACCCGCCTGTCGGTGGCCGCCACCCGGCCGGGGGTCAACAGCAACATCCTGGCCGGGCCCGACGCCATCGAACCCCTCTCCGGCAACGCCATGGTCAACGGCATCCCCGTCACCCTGGCTCCGGCCTGATCCCCCCGCCCCGCCGGGGGCCACCTCAGCCCGCGGGGTCTAATCCTCCCGCTTCCAGCCGCCGGTGGTGAGGGTCCGCCAGAACTCCTTGTCCCGCTCGTCGGCGGGGCGCCCCACATGGGTCACCACGTCCACGTCGGGCGACTCGGCCCGCAGGGCGGCCGCAGTGCACTTTTCCGGTGGGCGGTGGGCAAACGGGTCGAACTGGTAGTGGCGCATGGCGTTCTGATGGGTGATCTTGTCCACCACCTCCTGGGGGAGGCCGTCGAACAGCTTGGCCACGTACTCGGGTGACTGGGGCCAGGTGCCGTCGGAATGGGGGTAGTCGGACTCCCAGCTCAGGTTGTCGATGTTGAACTCGTCGAGCAGCTTGATGCCGATGCGGTCGTTGATGAAGCAGCACAGGATGTGGTTGCGGAACACCCCGGTGGGGCCGCCGTCGGCGCCGAATTGGTGCTTGGTCCAGCCCGAGTGGCGGTCTTGCACGTGCTCGGCCCGCCACAGGAAGTAGGGGATCCAGCCGATGTCGCCCTCGGTGAGGGAGAACTTGAGGTCGGGGAACCGGTCCCAGAACTCGGCCCAGACCAGCTCCACCAGGGTGGAGATGGTGGCTGCCGACGAGGCCGTCATGGCCACGCTGGCCGGGGCGTCGGGGGAGGCCTGCACACCCCGGGACGACGACCCCAGATGGCAGCACAACACCGTGCCCAAGTCGCTGCACGCCCCGAACAGGGGATCCCAGAATCCGGAGTGGATCGACGGCATGCCCAGCGCAGCAGGGTTCTCCGAGAAGGTGACCGCGTGGCAGCCCTTGCTCGCCAACCGATGGACCTCGGCCACCGCCCGGTCGATATCGAACAACGGCAGGATGCCACACGGGATGAACCGGCCCGGATAGGCCGCACACCACTCGTCGATGTGCCAGTCGTTGTAGGCCTTGATCATCACCTCGTTGACGTCGGGGTCGGGGCCCTCGTTGAGCACCTGGCCGGAGAACCCGGTCCAGTTGGGGAAGTTCAGCCCGGCGAGTTGCCCGCCCGCGTTCATGTCCCGCACCCGCTCGTGGACGTCGTAGCAGCCGGGGCGCATCTCGTCGTAGCGGCTGGCGTCGAGGTTGTAGTGCTCCCGGGGCTTGCCCGCCACTGCGTTCAGCCCCAGGTTCCGACCGGGCAGCTTGCCGTAGTACCACTGCTCCCGGCCGTTCTGGTCGGTCACCACCTTGGGGGCGTGGTCGGCCCACTTGGCGGGCACGTGGGCTTCGAACATGTCCGCGGGCTCGGCGATATGGTCGTCCACGCTGATCAGGGTCAGTTCGTCGGCATTCACGGCTTTCTTTCCTCCTCGGCTGGGCTGCGTCTAGTGCTGTGCCGGCATTGCGCCTTGCTGGTGCCCCACCCTACTGGACCCCGGCGAAGCCCACCCCCGCCAACGATCGGGACCGTCAGATGGTTTGGGTGCCGTCCACGCCGAGGGCGATGGCCAGCACCACGGCGATGCCGCCGAGCAGCCGGGCGACCACCGACAACAGAGGGGTGGGCACGGCCCGGAACCAGAGCAGAGCGGCGGTGACCACCCCGGCGGCGACCACCCCGGCCATGGTGCGGGCCGTGCCGTCGTGGGCGGCGGTGGCCACCACCACGGCCACGAGCTGGGGGGTGAACAGCACGGTGAGGGCGATGAGCGCCATCTGGACGCCCGCCCGGGGCTCGTCGTGGATCGGGCGGGCGGGCCACAGCATCCACCGCAAACCGGCCACGGCCAACGGCACCGAGGTGGCCAGCCGCCACGTGCCGACGGTCACCGACAACCCGTCCAGGATGGGCCCCGACATCGCCGCCAGCGCCCACAGCGCCCCCAGGGCGGCGGCCAGGGCCAGCACCACCCGAGGCCGCCACTGCTCCCGGTTGGAGGGCCGCCAGGCCACGCTCAGGGCTCCGCCGGCCGGGTTGGCCGCCACCAGCACCATCAACATCACCGGGCCGAGCCCGCTCATCGGTTTCCTGCCTTCATCGGTTCGCTCCTCTCGTGTTCCCGGTTCGGGATGGTGACCGCCGCACAACAGATTCCTGCCTTCACGGCTTGTGTCCTCCCAGATCGAATCGGTGGTCGGCCATCAGCAGTCCGGAGATGGCGTGCTGTTGGTCGTCCACCCGGGTCTGGTGGTCGTAGTACCACGCCCCGTCGGCCTCTTGGGCCTCCACCAGGCGGGCCGCTCCGCACTCCAGACGGTCCCGCAGCGGCGCCTCCGGGGGTTCGGTGGTCCCCGCCGCTAGTCGGGGCTCATGGCGCCACAGCCACTCCAGCGCCCCCAGCCCCTCCAGGATGGTGCCGTAGCCACCCCCGCGGGGCATGGGCAGGTGGGTGAGTCGGGCGATGCCCTCGCGCTGGGCATCCCAGCGGATCATCTGGCCGAAACGGCCGGCCAGGCGCTGGGCGTAGTCCAGATGATGGTCGGCCAGGCCCCACTCCACCATCTCGGCCAGGGCGTAGGCCGCCCACTGGTCGGGCCACGGCGGGGGCCACAACTCCTCGAGTTCGTCCCGCTCGGTGGCCAGGTAGTCCATGGTGGCCCACACCGGGGTGTCCCAACCCTCACCGGGAAAGGTCTCGTGCAAAAGGGCCAGCCCCCAGGCGGCCTCCCCGGTGGCGAACCGGGATCGCACTTCGGGCACCGGCGCGCCCGTGGCGGGATCCCAGAAGTTGAGCATCCCCCCGTCGGGCAGTTGCTGGCCCACCAGGAACCGGCCCAGGGCTCGCATCTCGCCGTCGTAACGCGGGTCGCCGGTGAGCAGGCGGCGGTGGGCCAGCGACACCAGCGTCAGCGCGGCCGTCCCGGTCTTGGCCGGCCCTCGGGGCGACAGGGCCGGGCCGATGCCCCCGTCGCCGGTGTCGAGGGCCCGTTCCAGCAGGTAGTCCATGCCCCGGTCGGCGGCCTCGGTCACCTGCTGATCGGCGCCTTGTTGCACGATGGCCAGTTGGTAGAGCGACAGGGTGCCCCCGGCGTGGCGCACCAGGTTGTAGCCCGGCACCGCCGATCGGGTGCGACGGTCGTAGTGGTAGAGGTACCGTCCGCTGGGCTCCTGGGTGTCCACGATCCACTGGGCGGCCGCCGCGGTGGCGTCGTGGCCGTCGCCGGGGGTGTAGGCCGGGCACACTTCGGGCGCGGCCAGCGTCACCCGCAGCAGGCCCGCGGTCACCACCCACACCGCCGCCCAGGCCAGGAGCCGCCGCCGGGCTGTCCCGGAACGCCGCGTCATCGCAGCCTCACGGCCTTCACCGGTACCGCCAGAACGGGGAGAACAAGAAGGTGGCCGGTAGCCGGGTGCGCACGAATCGGCGGGCGTCGAGGCCCTCCAACACCGTGCCGTCGCGATCGACCATACGCCACGATGCCCCCGGCGCCACCGTGATGTCGAACCGGGCCATCCAGTCCAACCACCCCACCCAGCGGTGGGGGGTGACCAGCGTGCGGTCCCGGGTGGAGGGCACCGCCCAGATGGCCACGGCACCGATGGCGATCACGCTGAACACCTCCACCTGGGCGCTCACCTCGATCCCCACGTGGAAGGCCACCGCCACCCACACCGCCAACAGCCGGGTGCGGCGGAACCACAACCCGAAGGCGATGAACAACTCGGTGGCCACCGCCACCGGCGACAGCACCCAGTGGAACAAGCGGTGGGTCACCACCTCCAGCACCGGGTCGGCCAGGGTGTCCCCCAGGGTGTCGCGCACGTCGTCCTGATAGCGCAGGGTGCGGTCGTGCAGCACCCGGCCCCCCACCCAGTCGGGGTCGATCAGTTTGGAGAACCCCGAGGCGAAGTAGATGGCCGCGGCCTCGAATCGCAGCAGCCAGACCGGCCACACCATGGCCCGGTCATCGGGCGGTCGGCGGCGGCGGGCGTCCAGCGACAGCACCCGACCGTTGTCGCACAGGGCCACCCCGGCCAGAAGGATCAACAGAAAGGCGCGGTTGTGCCGAAAGTGGGTCTCCGACAAGAAGAAGTTGTAGGCCACCACGGTCAGGGTCACCCAGGTGGCGGTGCGGGAGAAACGCCCCACCGTCATGAACACCGCGGCGGCCACCCCCACCCACAGCAGGGCCACGTACAGCCCGGCGGGTGCGTTGGGGACCCACGGCCACCACTGCTGCTGGAAGACGTCGTGGTAGGTGGTGCCGTCCAGGGCGTCGGCCAGGAACGGCCGCAGATGCCAAAGGACCGACGGGCCGAGCACGATCCGAACCACGGCCACGGCCCGCACGCTCGCCGGCTCGTCGAACACCTCGTCCAGCCACCGCCGGCAACGGCCCCGCCATCCCGCCGGTATCCGACCGACCGTGGTCGCCGCCGTCAACGGGACAACTCCCGGTCGTGGCTGCGGATCACCACCGTGTGGGGCCCTCGGGCGTTGCGGTAGTACGTGACGGTGGCCTCCAGGTAGCGGGTTTCGGTGTCGCCGGGCGTGTTGTCGGCCATCCAGTCCAAAGCGTGGTCCAGGAAGTCCACCACGGCGTCCACCCCCGAAAAGGCGTGTCGCTGACGCCAAGGCGATTGCAGGGCCCGCCATCCCACCAGCTCGTTCCAGTCGTAGCCCTCCCAGCGGCCGTCGGGCACCGCCACCCGCCGGCCGTCGTCCAGCACCCGCACCAGCTCCACCGCATACGTGCTCGACTCGTTGAACGGCTGGAAGGCGAAATAGTTGTGCGGATCCCGGTAGCCGTTGGCCACCAGCCCCAACTGCACAACCACCACCGCGGCGGCGAACCACCGGACGGCCCGTCGCCGCCACCGGGATCGGCGCGGGGCCGAGGCCGCCGCGCCGGCGTCAGCCGTCGTTGCCGTACCTCTGCTTGTAGGCCTCCAAGTCGGGAGGCAGGCGGTCGCGCTTGAGTTCGGCGAAGTTGTCGTAGGCGGTCAGCCACCGCACGTGGCGCCACAATTCCACCGCCTCGTCGGTGGTGGCGGGCGGGTTGCTGATGACCGGTCCGAACAGGGCCGGACCCTGGCCCCCGTCCAGGCGGATGGTGGGCACGCCGAAACTGCGGGTTTGATCGCACAAGATGGTGTGCTCGGCCTTCAGCGTCTCCCAGGTGGCCTCGTCGGCGAGGGCGTCGTCCACCAGGGAGGCGTCGAATCCGGCATCGGTGGCGGCGGCCCGGATGGTGTCGAGGTCGTCCACCGACTGCACCAGGTCGAACGCCCGGTGGCCGATGGCCCGGTAGTAGGCGCCGATGCCGTCGTTGCCCCCCACCTCACGGGCCTTCACCGCGGTGCGCAGCGAGCGCACCCCCACTCCCCGGTCGGGGTCGAAGTCCTCCATGGGCTTGTCCCAGTTGACGATGGCCAACGAGAACAGGCCCCAGGTGACGCTCACCTCACCGGCGTCTTCGATCTGACGAACCCAACGGGCTGTCTGCCAACACCACGGTCAAAGCGGGTCGAAGTAGAAGGTGATGGGCTCACTCATGTTCGCGGTCCTTTCTGGGAGCCTTGCGGTTGCAAGCGTTGCGGTCTGCGTGGGTTGCGGTTTGTGTGGGTTGTGGTGGCCGGGCTCAGGGGTCTTTCCTCCAGTATCCCACCACCGGGCTAGCCGAGGAAGATCTCGGCCACGGCGCGCAGCTCGTCGGCGCTGCGAACACCCACGTTGATGCCGGTCACCGGGCTCTCCTCCCAGGCGGCCAGACGGTCGCGGATCCGCTCCGGCGATCCCACCAGGGAGATCTCGTCGGCGAACTGGTCGGGCACCGCGGCGATGGCTTGCTCCCGGCGCCCCTCGAAGAACAGGTCCTGGATGTGGTAGGCCTCCTCCTCGAACCCCATGCGGGCCATGAGCTTGGTGTGGTAGTTCTGCCCTTTGGCCCCCATGCCCCCGATGTAGAAGCCCAGCGAGGCCTTGGCGGGAAACAGCCCCCGGGCCAGCTCGTCGGGGGAGTCGCCGGTGACCTGCACGGTGGTATGGACAGTGATCTCGAAGTCGTCCGACCGACCGGCGATCGAATCGGCGTACACCTCGGGGCGGAAGGGGGAGTAGTACAACGGGAGCCAACCGTCGGCGATCTCCACCGTTTGGGCAATGTTCTTGGGGCCCTCGGCGCCGATGAAGATGGGGACGTCGGACCGGGGGGGATGGGTCATGATCTTGAGCGGCTTGCCCAAGCCGGTGTCGCCCTCGCCCCGATAGGGGTGGTGGTAGTAGTCGCCCTCGAAGCTCAGGTAATCGTCCCGGGCGAACACCCGCCGCAGGATCTCCACGTACTCCCGGGTGCGGGCCAGGGGGCGGTTGCCGGGTTGGCCGTACCATCCCTCCACCACCTGCGGCCCCGACACCCCCAGCCCCAGGATGAGGCGCTGGTTCGACAGGTGATCGAGGGTCACGGCGTGCATGGCGGTGGCGGTGGGCGTGCGGGCGGCCAACTGCACGATGCCGGTGCCCAGGCGAATGCGTTCGGTGTGGGCGGCCAGCCACACCAACGGCGAGAACGCATCCGAACCCCACGATTCGGCGCTCCACACCGAATCGAAGCCGAGCCGTTCCGCCTCCTGGGTGAGGGGCACGAAGTTCTCCGGCATGCCCCGGCCCCAGTAGCCCCACACCAATCCCAGTTTCATGGGGCGACCCTAACCGGCCCACCGGCGTCCGGTGGGTTTGTCGCCGTATCCCGCTTGTCGGCTGCGGGGCCCGGCCCGGTAGCATGGTCGCCTATGTCCAAGGTCTGTCAGGTGACCGGTCGTCGCCCGTCGTTCGGCAACAACGTGTCCCACTCCCACCGCAAGACCCGGCGCCGGTGGAACCCGAACGTCCACAAGCACCGCTTCTGGATCCCGTCGGAGAAGCGTTGGATCACCCTCAACGTGTCGGCCAAAGGCCTGAAGACCATCAACAAGCACGGCATCGACAAAGTGGTGGCCGACATGCGCCGCCGCGGCGAGAAGGTCTGATCATCATGGCAAGCGACAAACGCCCGATCGTCAAGCTGAAGTCCACCGCCGGCACCGGCTACACCTACGTGACCACCAAGAACCGGATCAACCACCGGGAGCGGATCGAGCTGAAGAAGTACGACCCGGTGGCCCGCAAGCACGTCGTGTTCAAGGAGGAGCGGTAGCCACGGACGTCGACGAGCGCCGGGAGATCCTGTCCGCCGCCCTGCTGGCCGACGACCCTGCGCCGCCACTGTGGCACCTGGTTGACTCCGGCCTCGCCGACGACATCGTTCCCGAGTTGCCCGCGCTCCGATTGGAGCAGGATCCCATCCATCGCCACAAGGACGTGCTGGCCCACACCATTGCCGTGGTGGCCAAGACCCGCCCCGACCTGAGGCTCCGGCTGGCCACCCTGTTCCACGACGTGGGCAAGCCCCGCACCCGATCGTTCGAGCGGGGCACGGTCACCTTCTACCACCACGAGGCGGTGGGGGCCCGCATGACCCGCAAGCGACTGGCCCAGTTGGGATACCCGGACGAGGTGGTCGAGGACGTAGCCGAGCTGGTCCGTCTGTCGGGCCGGTTCAAGGGGTACGCCGACGGCTGGAGCGACGCCGCCGTGCGCCGCTACGCCCGGGAGGCCGGCCCGCTGCTCGGCTACCTCAACGAGCTGGTCCGGGCCGACTGCACCACCCGCAACCGCCGCAAGGCCGCCGATCTCCAGCACCATGTGGACGAGCTGGAAGCCCGGATCGCCCATCTGGCCGAGGCCGAACGCCGAGCGGCCGAGCGGCCGCTGATCGACGGAAACGCCGTGATGGAGCGTTACGGCGTGGGGCCGGGCCCCCGGGTGGGCGCGGCCCTGAAGTTCCTGCTGGAGCTGAAGAGAACCGAGCCCGACCTGGACCTCGAGGCCACGCAAGCCCGCCTCGACGAGTGGTGGGCCGACCGGACGGCCGACTGACCCGGATTCCGGGGACGGCGCTTGCGGGGACAGCGTCCGCTGCAGCAGCGCCCGGCTACAACTGGTCCACGTAGGTGTCGGTGCCCACCACCGTCTTGTAGAAGGGACCGGCCCAGCACACGTTGGCCAGACCGGAGTTGTTGACGGCGTCCACGTAGGAACCGAACGTGTCCCAGAAGCCGTCGGGGGTTTCCTCGCAGAAGAAGATCTGCAGGGTGCGGGCCTCGCTGCCGGTGCCCGAGCCCAGATCCATGGGGGAGTTGGAGGTGATGTCGTCGCGCTGGCGGGGCTTCCAGGTCGATCCGATGGCCACCGGGGAGCCGGCCATCATCTCGGGCATGGCCGTGTCCCGGAGAAAACCGTGCAGTTCCTCTTCGCTCGTCCCGTCGGCCCTGTCCATGGCCACCACGCCGATGCCCGCGTACCCGTGGTCGAGGGCCAACTCCAGCGGCACCGGGTCGTCGTCGCGGTAGGCGGCCCACCCAACGTCGGCCAGGATGGTGTGGCGGTGGGTGCGCTCGGCGAATCCCCGACCGTTGCTGTACAGCCAGTGCACCTGCTCGCCGGCCCAGGTCCAGTGCTCGTCGTCGCGACCGTCGAGCACCCAGTACACGGCCAGGTACGACCCCTGGCCCGCCTGGGAGACCTCGCCGCTGCCGTCGGTGATGCGCATGTCCTTGAGCGCCCGGGTGGCCACCCAGCGGGAGCCGGCGAACAGCCACGGGCCGACCAAGCAGCCGGAGTAGAAGTGATCCCGCTCGTACCAGCGGTTGTACTCCCGTTCGTGGCCCGGATTGGGGTCCACCAGGGTGAAAAGCATGCTGCCGACGTGGATGGGGTAATCGTTCACGCCGCCGACCCTAGCGGCCGCCGGTGACGCGGTGCTGGTCGATGCCCCGGCTCCCCGCCCCGGCCGATGCCATAGGGTGAGCCGGGTGGGGGACCATCCGTTCCGGGATCGGGCGGCCATCGCCGGCATCGGGATCACCGAGTTGTCCAAGAACTCCGGGGTGAGCACCCTCACGCTGGCCCTGCGGGCCATCATGGCCGCGGTGGAGGACGCCGGGCTTCGCCGGGAGGACATCGACGGCGTGGCCTGCCACCAGGTGCAGGACTCGATCACCGCATCGGTGGTGGCCCAGTGCCTGGGCGTGGACGACCTGTCGTGGTACTGCGACCAGTTCGGCGGCGGATCCACCTCGCATTCGGTGGTGGGCCACGCCGCGGGCGCCGCCGTGCTGGGGCACGCCCGCCACATCGTGGTGTGGCGGGCCATCAACGCCCGCTCCGAGCACCGCATGGGCGGCACCGGGCGACCGCCCCCGGCCATCGTGGAGACGCAGTATCAGCATCCCGTCGGCTGGGTGACCCCGCCGCAGTGGTACGCCATGTTCGCCCGGTCCCACATGAACCGCTGGGGTACCACCGCCGAGGACTTGGGTCGCATCGCCGTCCAACAGCGGGCCAACGCCGCGGGCAACGAGCGGGCCATGATGAGGGCTCCCATGTCCATGGACGACTACCTCGCCTCCCGATGGATCGTGGAGCCGTTCCGGTTGTTCGACTGCTGCCTGGAGACCGACGCCGCGGCCGCCGTGGTGGTCACCACCACCGAGCGGGCCCGGGATCTGCGCCCACCCCCGGTGCTCATCTCGGGGATGACCTGGGGTGGGGGCCACATGCTGCACAGCAACCGCGTGCAGGCCGACTGGACCACCTCGGTGGCCGCCCCGATGTCGAACCGGCTGTACGCCATGGCCGGGGTCGGCCCCGACGACATCGACTACGCCTCGCTCTATGACGCCTTCACCCACCTGGTGCTGGTGCAGATCGAGGACTACGGCTTCGCTCCCAAGGGCGAGGCCGCCGGGTTCATCGCCGACGGCCACACCGCGCCGGGTGGGCGAGTGCCGGTGAACACCCACGGCGGGTTCCTGTCGGAAGGGTACGTGCACGGCCTCAACAACCTGCACGAGGCCGTCCGCCAGATCCGGGGTGACGCCGGGCCGTTGCAGGTTCCCGGTGCCCAGGTGGCCCTGTCCACCGGCCAGCCCGGCTATGTGGCGGGCAACTCCTCGGCGCTCATACTGCGCGGTGACCACCGTTAAGTGTTAAGTAGGGCCAGTAAGTAGGGCCAGCCCTCGACTCGCCGAGAACTGGCACTCATCCGGCGCCGCCGTAGCTGACCGGTTTTTCTCGGCGGAGGCGCTCGTTGTACCAGGCGGCGGCGGCCGCCACCAACAGCAGCAGGGCGCCCAGCCCCGCCCAGTGGCTCAACGAATGGAAGCCGACCACCTCCACGGTCGCCCCTGCCGACAAGCCGGCGGCCGCCCCGCCCAGGGTCATCAGAAAGTCGGCTTCTCCCTGCACCTCCACCCGCTCCGACACCGGGAAGGCCCCGGTGAGCAGCGTGCTGCCCGCGATCAGCCCGAAACTCCAGCCCAAGCCGACGAGCAGGAGTCCGGCGAACATGCCCAAGCTGTCCTCGGCGCTGGTATGGGCCGACGTTTCCGCCCCGATGCACAGCAGCACCCCACCGGCGCCGATCGCCAAGTGAGGCCCGACCCGGTCCACGAGCCAGCCCACGATGGGGGAGAAGGCATACATCCCGATGACGTGCAACGAGATCACCCAGCCGATCACCGCCAGTCGCTGATCCCCGCTCTTCATGTGCACCGGGGTCATGGTCATGACCCCCACCATCACCGCCTGACCGACCAGCATGGCGATCACCGCCAGCCGGGCGGCGGGTACCGCAAAGATGCGCTGTCCCAACTCCAGGGGGGAGGCGGATTGGGCCGCAGACTTCCCCAGTGTGCCCAGCACCTCCAGCGGGTCGGGCCGCAACCTCGTCTGGGTGACGCCCAGTCCCACCACAAAGAGCGCCACGCCCAACAAGTAGGGGCCGGCCAGTTCCGGGAGCCCGATGGCCCGGGCCACGTAGGCGGCCGGGCCCAGGGCAATGGTGGGGCCCGCGACCGCCCCCAACGTACCGGCCCACACCAGCGTGCCGATGGCCCGGGCCCGGCGGTCGTCCGGGGCCAAGTCGGCGGCGGTGAAGCGGGCGGCCAGATTGGTGGCGTTGCCCGCGCCGATGCCCACGATTCCCACCACCAGGAGGGGGTAGAGATCGGCCAATGCGGCCACGAAGGCCAGCGCCGCTCCCGCCGTCCCGATCGACCACCCGGCGGTCAGCCCCCGACGTCGGCCCAACCGGGTCATGCGTCGAGCCAAGGGAACGGTGGTGACCACGCTGCCCACATGCACGGAGGCGGCGGCCAACCCGGCCAGCGTTTCACTGCCGGTGATCTCCTCGGCCAGTACGGCCACAGCCGCGTACGAGGCCGCCATGGCCGCGGTGGTCGGGACCACCGACGCCATGAGGGTCGTCATCGTGTTGCGGTGGGCGGCCACTTGGTCAAAGGACATGTCCGAGATCCGCCTCCCCTCGCTCAAGACCGGGATGGTGCCAACTTGGCGACCTCGGCACTGTACCCGGGCCGGGTGCTCCGCCCCGTCACGCCCTCCATGAAGTGGACCTCGCTTGAGGCCTGCCCACCGGGGGTTGCCGCTAGTGGTGTGTCGTCCGGCGTGACCTTGTGGGGGGCCGGTGTACTAGATTTCTCGGGGACCCGGACAAAGACGAGGGGGAAACCGTGGAAGTAACGGTCACCATCAACGGGGACAGCCACTCGCACGACGTGGAGCCGCGCACGCTGCTGGTCCACTACATCCGCGACGTGGTCGGCCTCACCGGTACCAACATCGGCTGCGACACGTCGTCGTGCGGTGCCTGCACCATCCACGTGAACGGCGAGTCGGTGAAGTCCTGCACCATGCTGGCCGTGCAGGCCGACGGGCAGGATCTCACCACCATCGAGGGCCTGGCCGACGGCGATGTGCTTCACCCCATGCAGGAGTCGTTCCGCCAGTGCCACGCCCTCCAGTGCGGCTACTGCACCCCGGGCATGGTGATGGCCGCGGTGTCGCTCCTGGACGAGAATCCCAGCCCCTCCGAGCGAGACGTGCGCATCGGCCTCGAGGGCAACCTGTGCCGCTGCACCGGGTACCACAACATCGTCAAGGCGGTCCTGCACTGCGCGGAGGCGGCATCATGATCCCGGCGGCATTCGATTACGTTCGGGCCTCCTCGGCCGACGAGGCGCTGGCCGCCCTGGCCGAACACGGCGACGAGGCCAAGCTGCTGGCCGGGGGCCACTCCCTGTTGCCCCTGATGAAGCTGCGGCTGGCCACCCCGGCGGTGCTGGTGGACATCGGTCGCCTCGACGATCTCAGCTACATCAACGATGCCGGGGATCACCTGGCCATCGGCGCGCTCACCCGCCACCGCGACGTGGAGATCAGTGAGCTGGTGCGGTCGCAGGCGGGCCTGTTGGCCGAGGCCACCAGCCACGTCGGCGACCCCCAGGTGCGCCACCGGGGCACAATCGGCGGCTCGGTGGCCCACGGCGATCCCGCCTCCGATTTGCCCTCGGTGCTGTTGGCCATGCGGGCCACGCTGGTGGCTCGGGGACCGGGGGGCGAGCGGGAGATCGCGGTGGACGACTTCTTCACCGGCTTCCTGGAGACCGCCCTGGCCCCCGACGAGTTGCTCACCGAGATTCGGGTACCCAAGATGCCCGACGCGCCGTGGGGCTTCCAGAAGTTCAACCGCCGGGCCCAGGACTGGGCCATTGTGGGGGTGGCCGCCGTGGTGGCCAACGGGGCTTCCGGCGTGGGCCTGGTGAACATGGACAGCACCCCCATCCGAGCGGCCGGGGTGGAGGCCGCCCTGGCCGGGGGGGCTTCGGCCACCGACGCAGCCGAGGCCGCGGCCGAAGGCACCAACCCTCCGTCCGACCTGAACGCCGGCCCCGAGTACCGCGAGCACCTCGCCCGGGTTCTCACCCGCCGGGCCCTCGAAGCCGCTGGGCGCTGAACCCCCAACAATGAGCCCCCGGCCGGCGACGGCGGACGACGTCGTCGAGGGGCTGGAGGGCTGCGACTATCTGGCCGACGAAGGCTTGGCCACTGCGGTGTTCCTGGCCATGACCTTGGCTCGCCCCCTCTTGCTGGAGGGCGAGCCCGGTGTGGGCAAGACCGAGGTGGCCAAGGCGTTGGCCCAATGGACCGGGGCCGAGTTGATCCGCCTGCAGTGCTACGAGGGCATCGACGTGGCCCAGGCGGTGTACGAATGGGACTACTCCCGCCAGCTCCTGCACCTGCGCACGGCCGAGGCCACCGGGGGAGCCACCCAGGACACCGCCGACGCCCTGGAGGACGCCCTTTACTCAGAGCGCTTCCTCATCAAGCGCCCCCTGCTTCGGGCCATCGACACCACCGAGGGACCACCCCCGGTGTTGTTGATCGACGAGGTGGACCGGGCCGACGACGAGTTCGAGGCCTTCCTGTTGGAGATCCTGTCCGACTACGCGGTGACCGTGCCCGAAATCGGTCGCTTCGCCGCCGACACACCCCCCCGGGTGATCATCACCTCCAACCGCACCCGAGACGTCCACGACGCCCTCAAACGGCGGTGCCTGTACCACTGGGTGGAACACCCCGGCTTCGAGCGGGAGGTGGCCATCATCGGCCGGCGGGCACCGGGAGTGGGCGAACCCCTGGCCCGGCAGGTGGCCGCCGCCGTGGCCGAGTTCCGGGATCTCGGCCTGTACAAGCCCCCGGGCGTGGCCGAGAGCATCGACTGGAGCCTGGCCCTGGGCCGCTTGGGGGCGGCTGAGCTGACCCCCGAGATCACCCAGGCCAGCTTGGGCTCGGTGCTCAAGTACCGGGAAGACCAGCAGCGGGTGCTCGACCAGGGAATCGACGGGCTGATCACCCAGGCCATCGCCCGGGCCGGCTGAGCACCGCCCGGCGAGGCCATGGAGTCGCCGATCACAAGGGACGGGGTGGCGGGTGCGGGCTGATCACGTGGCCGTCGGGTTCGTCAACGCACTGCGGGGCGCAGGCATCGATGTGGCCGTCGGGTCGTCGGTCAACTACTTCCAGGCCTTGGGCGCGGTGGGTATGGAGCAGCGCAGTTCCGTGTACTGGGCGGGACGAGCCACCCTGATCACCGACCCCGAAGACGTGGAGCTGTACGACAAGATCTTTGCCGCCTACTACGACGGTCGGCACCTGATGGCCACCCCGGTGGTGGAGGTGGTCCAGCCCATCACCCTGGTGATGGACGAGGACGGCGACGATGCCGACGACGGCAGCGACGAGGACGAAGAGCCGCAGGACCCGTCCCTCACCTTGCGGTGGAGCCGCACCGAGGTGCTGCGGGACAAGGACTTCGCCGACTACAGCGACGACGAACTCGACGAGGCCCACCGGCTCATGGCCGCCATGACCAGGGTGGGGGGCACCCGCCGTTCCCGCCGCCGGCGCCACACCCGCCGCACCGCCGGCCCTCCCGAGTTGCGCCGCACGGTCCGGGCCGCCATCCGCAGTGGGGGGGAGCCGGTGCGCCGCTGGTACACCGAACCGGGAGAGCGCCTGCGCCGGGTGGTGCTGCTGCTGGACATCTCCGGGTCGATGGAGTCCTACGCCCGGGCGCTGATCCGCTTCGTCCACGCCGCGGTGGTGGGCCGCCTTCGGGTGGAGGTGTTCACCATCGGCACCCGCTTGACCCGCATCACCCGGGAGCTGTCGTCGCGTGACCCCGATCGGGCCCTGACGGCCACCGCCGACGCGGTGAGCGACTGGTCGGGCGGCACCCGGCTGGGAGACACCCTGGCCGAGTTCAACGACACCTGGGGCATCCGAGGGATGGCCCGGGGAGCCACCGTGGTCATCCTGAGCGACGGCTGGGACCGGGGCAGCCCCGCGGTGATGGCCGAGCAGATGGGCCGTTTGCACCGGGTGACCCATAAACTCGTGTGGGTGAACCCCCTGAAGGCCACCCCCGGCTACCAGCCCTTGGCCCAGGGCATGGCCGCCGCCCTGCCCTGGGTGGACGACTTCATCGAAGGCCACTCGCTGCGGTCCCTGGAGCGCCTGGCCGAGGTGCTGGCCGACCACCGGGCGCCGAGCCCCGCCGCCCCCGCCCCCCCGGCGGTGGCATCATGAAGGAGATCCTGTCGGACCTGGACGCCTGGCGGGCCGAGGGCCGTAGCGTCGCTTTGGCCCGGGTGGTGAACGTGGAGGGCTCCGGCCCCCGTGATCCCGGAGCGGCCATGGCGGTCAGCGACAACGGCGACGTGATCGGATCGGTCTCGGGGGGTTGCGTGGAAGGGGCGGTGGTGGTCGAGGCCCTGGAGATCATCGAAACCGGTGAACGACGCATGGTCAGCTTCGGCTACAGCGACGACGAGGCCTTCGCCGTGGGCCTCACCTGCGGGGGCACCATCCACCTGTTCATCGAGCCCCTGGACTGGTAACGGTGGGCGAGCAATACCAGCGGCTGCGCGACGCCATCGTGGACGAGCGACCGGTGGCCCTGGCCACCGTCATCGAGGGGGGCAACATCGGGGCCAAGCTGGTGGTGGAACCCGACGGCGACATCATCGGCACCCTGGGCCATCCCGAGTTGGACCGGATCGTGAGCCGGGATGCCGTCGGCGAATTGGCGGTGGGCCGCACCGGGGTTCGTCACTACGGCGCCGAGGGCCAGGCCCGGGAGACCGACCTGTCGGTGTTCATCGAGTCGTTCTCGCCCCCGCCCATCATGCTGGTCTTCGGGGCGGTGGACTTCACCGCCGCCCTGGTGCGAACCGCCAAGCTGCTGGGGTTCAACGTGATCGTGGCCGACGCCCGCTCGGTGTTTGCCACCGTGAAGCGATTCCCCATGGCCGACCGGGTGATGGTGGCCTGGCCCGACGAGGTGTTCGACGCCTACGGCGACCGCCTCGGCCCCCACGACGCGGTGTGCATCCTCACCCACGACCCCAAGTTCGACGTGCCCGCCGTCCAGCGGGCGGTGGCCACCGACGTGGGCTACATCGGCGTGATGGGCAGCCGCCGCACCCACGCCACCCGACTAGAGCGGCTGCGCGAGGTGGGGGTGGACGACAAGGGGATCGAACGCCTCATGGCCCCCATCGGGCTGGACATCGGTTCGCGAACCCCCGAGGAGACCGCCATCTCGGTGTGCGCCGAGATCATTGCCAACCGTACCGGCCACCACGCCCCCTCCCTGCGCGACGGCGACGGCCCCATCCACCGCCCACCCGTCGACGGATGAGGCGGGCCGCCGCCCTCATCGCGGCGGCATTCCTCTCCGACGGCGAGGTGCTTTCCCCGTGAGGGTCGCTGAGCACTTGCCCCGGCGGGAGCGGTCGTGAGCACCGCGGCCATCGTGTTGGCGGCCGGGGCGGGTACCCGTTTCCGGGGCGACACCCACAAGCTGCGCGCTCCGTTTCGGGGCCTCACCGTGGTCCAGCACGCGCTGGGGGCGGTCATCGAGGCCGACTTCGCCGAGGTGTACGTCGTGACCGGGGCGGTGGAGTTGCGCGACCTGATTCCCGACGGTGTGGTGGTGGTGGAGAACCACTCCTGGGAGCTGGGTCAGGCCACCTCGCTGCGGGCCGGGGTGTACATCGCCGAGAACGACGGTCACGACGCCGTGGTGGTCGGACTGGGCGACCAGCCCCTGGTGGGGTCGGCGCCGTGGCGGGCGGTGGCCGACGCCGAGGGCGACCTGGTGACCGCCGTGTTTCGCGGCCGCCGCAGCCCCCCGGTCAAGCTCGGGGCATCCCTGTGGCCCCTGCTGCCCACCAGCGGGGACGCCGGGGCCAGATTGCTGATGCAAATGCGGCCCGAACTGGTCACCGCAGTATCCTGTGAGGGAGACCCGGTCGATTTCGACACCGCGGAGAGCCTGGAGGCCTGGAGCCGACAAGCACGGTGACGAGACGGCTGACGGCAAGCTTGGAGGACTGGCAACCATGGAAATGACGAACGAGATCGAAGTAAACGCCTCGGCCAGCGAGGTCTGGGCCGCATTCAACGACGTGGAGCGCATCGCCCCGTGCCTGCCGGGCGCGCAGCTCACCGAGATCGAGGGGGAGGAGTACCGGGGCGTCGTCAAGGTGAAGGTCGGTCCGGTCAACGCCCAGTACAAGGGAAAAGCCACGTTCACCGAGCGTGACGACGAAGCCCTCAAGGTGGTCATCTTGGCGGAGGGCCGAGAGACCCGGGGTCAAGGCAACGCCAGCGCGGAGATCACCGCCGTGGTGGAGTCGCTGGCCGATGATCGCACCAAGCTGGCCGTCACCACCGACCTGAAGATCACCGGGAAGGTGGCCCAGATCGGCCGCAACCTCATCCCCGACGTGAGCGCCAAGATCATGGGTCAGTTCGCCGAGAATCTGGAGGCCCTGCTGTCGGCCCCCGCCTCCGAATCCGCCGCCGCGGCGGGCGCATCCGGCAGCGAGGGTGATGCCGCCAAGGGCGATGAGCAGAAGTCCGGGGTGCGAGCGGTGGATGCCCCCGAAGCCGAAGCGGTGGACCTGTTGGAGGTGGCCGCCCCGCCCGCGGCCAAGAAGTTCGGCCCCATTGCCGGGGTCATCGCCGTGCTGTGGATCATCCGCAAGCTGTTCAAGAGGAAGAAGAGCAAGAAGGGCTGAACCGGGGTTGGGCGACGACGAGCAGGTCGAATCCCTTCTGGGTCGAGCCCCCCGAGGGCCCTATGAGGTGGTGGTCCGAGCCGACGACGGCACGCCGCGGGTGCTGCGCAACGCCCCGCTGCTCGACGACGGCACCCCCATGCCCACCCGCTACTGGTTGATCGGTCCCGAGGACGTGCTCCAAGTGAGTCGGTTGGAATCGGCCGGGGGCGTGCGCCGGTCCGAGGAGGCCGTGGACGCCGAGGAGTTGGCCGACGCCCACCGCCGCTACGCCGCCGAACGGGACGCCGCCATCCCTGCGGGCCACACCGGCCCCCGACCCTCCGCCGGGGTGGGCGGCACCCGTCGAGGGGTCAAGTGCCTCCACGCCCACTACGCCTGGTTCCTGGCCGGGGGCGACGATCCGGTGGGGCGCTGGGTGGCCTCTGCTTTGGCCGGCGACGATTCCCGGTGAGTGGGCCGCCGCCGGGTCGGATCCCGCCGGGCTGCACGGCACCATGAGCGACCGGGTGGTGGCCGCCATCGACTGTGGCACCAACTCCACCCGGTTGCTGGTCAGCCGCGGCGGGGCGGCCACGCTGGACCGGCAGATGACCATCACCCGCCTCGGGCAAGGGGTGGACCGGAGCGGTCGGCTGGCCCCGGAGGCCATCCAACGAACGGTGGACTGCCTGAGCCGGTACCGCGAGGTGATGGACGGCCACGGCATCGAGGCGGTGCGCATCACCGCCACCTCGGCGGCCCGGGACGCCGCCAACCGTGACCAGTTCTTCGACGCCGCCGAGGCGGTGATCGGCGCCCGCCCCGAGTTGCTCAGCGGGCCTGCCGAGGGGGAGCTGTCGTTTCGGGGGGCCACCGCCGAACTCCATCCGGCCAGGGGTCCGTTCCTGGTGGTGGATCTGGGTGGGGGGTCCACGGAACTGAGCGTGGGTACCACCGCGTGCGAGGCCACCATGTCGTTGGACGTGGGTTGTGTGCGCCTGACCGAGAAGTACCTGCACAGCGATCCGCCCCTCCCCGAGGAACTGCACGCCTGCATCTCGGTGACCGGCGCCCACCTCGATGACGTGGACCGGGAGATGCCCCTAGCCCGAACGGCCCGGACGTTCGTCGGTCTAGCGGGCACGGTGTCCACCGCGGCGGCCGTCGAACAAGGACTGCCCACCTACGACCGCGACAAGATCCACCACTTCGAATTGACCAAGGCGGCCGCCGAGGACGTGTTTCGCACCCTGGCCACCGAGTCTCGGGCCGATCGGGCGTTCAATCCCGGCCTGGAGCCGGGGCGCGTGGACGTGATCGTGGGGGGGATGGCCGTGTTGGTGAAGATCATGCGCCACTTCGGGTTCGAGTCGTGCCTGGTCTCGGAGTCCGACATCCTCGACGGCTTGGTGTTGAGCCTGTTGGACTGATGCGCCCCTGCGGCGGCGCGCCCACCGACGGGGCTGACGTCGGGACCGACCGGCAGGGCGCGAGTAGGTTGGACCCCGGGGACGATCAGGCAGTGCGCGAGTAGGTTGGCAAATGGTTCGGGCGTGGTCTCGGTTTCGTGGTGCCCAACAAGGGCAGGGGCTTCGGGGTGCCCGGGTGGAGCTGCGGCCCCTGACCGAGGGCGACTTCGACGAGTGGCGATCTGTGCGACGGGCCAACCGGGAGTGGCTCACCCCTTGGGAGCCCGCCCAGCACGATGCCCAGCCCGACGTGGTGGAGGACCGAGTGGCCTTTGCCTCCCGGTGCAGCGCCCGTGACCGGGAGCGGCAGATGGACGCGGGCTACGGGTTCGGCGTGTTCGCCGAGGGCCGACTCATCGGGGAGATGAACCTGTCGGGGGTGCAGCGGGGCCCCTTCCAGAGCGGCCACGTGGGGTACTGGATCGACCACCGTTTCGCCGGCCGGGAGTTCACCCCGGAGGCGCTGGTGGTGGTGTTGGACTATGCCTTCGAGACCTTGGGGCTGCACCGGGTGCAGATCAACATCATCCCCCGCAACCAGGCCAGCCGCCGGGTGGTGGAGAAGCTGGGGATCCGTTCCGAGGGGATCGCCCTGCGCTACCTGGAGATCAACGGCTCCTGGGAGGATCACGTGCGGTACGCCATCACCGCCGAGGAGTGGCAGATTCGGGGCCCGGAATTGGTGGCCGGATGGATGAGCGGGGGTCCGGTCAGCTAGGTCCGCGACGTGCTGATGGCCTCCTTCAGGGCGGCCACTCGCTCCTTGAACTCGGGCTGGGCCATCGACCAGGCCTGCGGGTCCACCTCCCGGGCCACGGCGGCCTCGCTGTCGGTGACGGCGCCCATGTCGATGATCGTCTGCTTCATGGCCGCGGTGAGTGCCCTCGGGGCGCGGGCCGGTCGGCGGGCCAGTCGTCGGGCCTCCCCCAACAGCTCCTCGTCGTCCACGCACTTCCAGGCCAGCCCGATCTCGGCGGCCCTCGGCCCGTCCAGCCGCTCGCCGAACACCACCATGGCCATGGCCGTTTGGCGGTCGCAGATGCTGCGCAGCCGCCAGGTGTGGCCCCCGCCGGGGTGGATGGCGATCTGCAGGAACCGGCTCTCGAACATGGCCTGGCGCCCCGCCAGGATGACGTCGCACGCCAGGGCGAAGTTCATGCCCGCCCCCACCGCCGGGCCGTTCACTGCGGCCACCGTGGGCAGCGGGGTGTGGGCCACCCGGAGGAACCCGGCGTAGATGGCGCCCAGGCGGCTGGGGTCGTCGGCGGCCAGGAGCTCGTCCAGGTTGGCCCCCGCCGAGAAGGCCGGGGGGGCGCCGGTGAGCACCACCGCCCCCACGGAGCGGTCGTCCTCCAGTTGGTCGAACACGGACTCGAGCTCCTGGTTCATCTCCAGGCTGACCGCGTTGCGCACCTCGGGGTGGTTGAGGGTCACGGTGGCCACGCCGTCTTCGATCTCGGTGAGCACAAGTGCCATGTTCCTGAGCGTAGTGATGTGTCGGTTACGTTGGCGCAGTGACCGATTCCTGGCATCCCCGGCGGGCCAACCGGGCCCTGTCGTACCGGAACTACCGGCTGTTCCTGTCCGGGGCCATCGTGTCCAACTCGGGCGTATGGGTGCAGATGATCGCGCTGGCGTACGTGATCGAGCACCTGACCGACAGCGGGACGTGGGTCGGGTTGGGTGCCGTGATGCAGACACTGCCCGCGGTGGTGTTCGGCATGGTGGGGGGGTGGCTGGGCGATCGCTTCCCCCGCCGGATCATGCTGATATTCACCAACTCGGCCCAAGCGCTCATCGCTCTGGTGTTCTCGGCCATGTGGGCGTGGGGGGTGGACCGACCAGTGGCCTACATCGCCCTCGGCGCGCTGACCGGGTGTGTGAACGGCATTCAGCTTCCCGCCTGGCAGGCGTTCGTCAGCGAGCTGGTGCCCCGCGGGGCCCTGTTGAACGCGGTCACGTTGAACTCGGCGCAGTTCAACGCTGCCCGGGCGGTCGGTCCCGCGGTGGGAGGGGTGGTGCTGGCCATCGGCGGACCCGCGTGGTCGTTTCTGGTCAACGCGTTGTCGTACGTGCCCGCGGTGATGGTCCTGGCGCTCATACAGGTGCCTCGAAAAGAACCCACCACCGGCGGGGAGCGCTCGAACATCTTCACCGATGCCATCGCCGCCCTCCGCTTCGTCTCCACCCACGCCGGCATCCGGCGAGCCATCATGACGGCCGGGGTGATCGCCCTGTTGGGTCAGCCCATCATCCACCTGGTGGTGATCTTCGCCGACGACGTCTTTGTCGTGGACGAGGTGCGATACGGCATCTTGGCTGCGGCCGCTGGGGCGGGAGCGGCGCTCAACACGCCGTTCGTGATCACCTGGGGCAGTCGGGCGTCCCGCAGCCGGTTGGTGGGGTTGGGCTGGCCGGTCTACGGCATCGCCCTGTTGGGATTCGCGGTGTCCCCCTACTACTGGCTGGCGGTGGTGGCGCTGGCCGTGGTGGGCGCAGCCCACATCATCACCGCCTCCACCCTCAACACGGTGATCCAGCTCCAGGTGACCGAAGCGCTCCGGGCCAAGGTGTTGGCCCTCTACCTCATGACGCTGTTGGCCGGATTGCCCATCGGGGCCCAGATCCAGGGGGCTCTGGCCGACGTGGTCGGACCCCGCTACGCCGTGGGTGGGGCCGGTGTGCTCTTGGCGGTCATCGCCCTGGCGTGGGTGTCCAGCGGTCGCACCAAGGTGCTCGACCTCCAGTGACCCGGTTGGCGACGGACGGCAAGAGAAGTTGTCACACCTGTCGGGATACTGGACTCATGAGGGAACACAAAGAAGATCAAAGAGAGAAACCGGCTCACCGGATGCGGGTCGTTCACGGCGACGGGCAACCGCCCGAGAGCAACACCGGCCGGGCCTTGGCCTTCGCCGAGGCCGTCCGGCTCCTCGGATTGGCGGCCCGAGGTCACGGGCTCCCCATGCCCAGCTTCCGCAGCCCGCCCCGCCAGGTGGGTCGTCGCCGCACGCTGACCCGCCACGACGACGGCTCCACCACGGTGGCGGTGATGGTGCACAACCGCAACTGGTTGGCGGTGCTGTCCGACATGGTCGAGGGCGTGGTGGTGGCCAATGGTCTTGACGGCGTCGACGCCGAGGTCGTGCGCGACCAGCTCTGGGAGGCCCTGGAGGGCGAGGTGGCCCGGCGGGAAACGGCCTGATCCGACCGGCCGACCGCAACCCTGATCCGGGGCGGACTTATGATCGGCTCATGTTGCTGACCGAGATCGATCACGTCGCTATCGCCGTTCACGACTTGGACCAGGCCGTCGCCTTCTACCGGTCGGCGTTCGGGGCCACCGTGGCCCATCGCGAGGTGGTGGAGCGCGACGGGGTGGAGGAGGCCCTGCTCAAGGTGGCCGACTCCTACATTCAGCTCACCACCGGCACCCGTGACGACTCCGCCATCACCAAGTTCCTGGCCAAGCGGGGCGAGGGCATCCACCACGTGGGCTATCGGGTGGACGACTGCGCCGCCGCCCTCGAGGCGATGGTGGCCGCCGGTGCCACCCCCATCGACGCCGAACCCCGCCCGGGCTCCCGGGGCACCACGGTGGCCTTCATCCACCCCAAGGGGGCCCACGGCACCCTCATCGAGCTGGTCCAGGAGTAATCCGCTACCGGGGCCCTTTCGCCCCCCTGGGCGCTGCGATTGCCCCTCCGGTACCCGGCCCTCCTTGCGTTGCGGTTCGTAGACTGGTCGTGATGGCTGAGCGGCCCAACGCAGCGGTCCGGGACGTGACCTTCGCGGTGGAGGGGATGACCTGTGCGGCCTGCGCCGCCAGCATCCAGCGGTCTCTCTGCGGGGTGCCGGGGGTGGTGGACGCCCGGGTGAACTTTGCCGTCGAACGGGCCACGGTGACCTGCGATCCCGGTGTCGACCGTGATGCGTTGCGGGCCGCCGTGGTGGCCGCCGGGTACACCGTCGGCGATACTCCGACCGTTCGACCAGAGCCCGCAACCGGTTCGGTGGGGTTGCCGTCGCTGCTGGTCGGCGTCGCGCTGGGCGCCGTGGTGATGGTGTTGTCGATGGTGGACCGGCTGAGCTTTGCCGGGTCCGACTGGGTGGTGGGCGCGCTGGCCACCGTGGTGGTGTTCGGGGCGGGACGGGAGTTCCACCGCCGGGCCTGGACCCAGCTTCGCCACCGTTCGGCCACCATGGACACCCTGGTGTCGATGGGCACCGCCTCGGCGTGGGCGTGGTCCACCGTGGTGCTGGTGGCCGACATCGCCGACGGCCACCTCTACTACGAGACCGGCACGGTCATCGTGGTGCTGGTGCTGCTGGGCCGCTGGCTGGAGGCCCGGGCTCGGCGCCGTTCGGGCGACGCCCTGCGGGCCTTGGCCGAGGTGGCCGCCCCGGTCGCCCGATTGGAGGACGGCACCGACCTGCCCATCGGGGAGGTGCGGGTGGGCATGCGCTTCGTGGTGCGGCCCGGAGAGAAGATCGCCACCGACGGGGTGGTGCGCGAGGGTCTCTCCGCGGTGGACATCTCGCTGGTGACCGGCGAACCGGTGCCGGTGGAGGTCGGGCCGGGCGACACTGTGGTGGGGGGATCGGTCAACGCCAACGGATCACTGGTGGTGGAGGCCACCGGGGTGGGGGCCGACACCGTGCTGGCCCGCATCGTGGCAATGGTGGAAGAGGCCCAGACCAACCGCACCCGCATCCAGCGGCTGGCCGACCGGATTTCGGCGGTGTTCGTGCCCGGGGCGGTGGCTGTTGCCCTGGTCACGCTGACCTGCTGGCTGGCGCTCGGCCAGCCTGCCTCGGAGGCCTTCTCGGCGGCGGTAGCGGTGCTGATCGTGGCCTGTCCGTGTGCGCTGGGACTGGCCACCCCGCTGGCGGTGATGGTGGGCACCGGACGGGGATCGCAGCTCGGCATCATCATCAAGGGCGGCGAGATGCTGGAGGACACCCGGCGGCTCGACACCGTGGTCTTCGACAAGACCGGCACGGTCACCGAGGGTCGCATGGAGGTGGTCGACGTCGTGGCCCCCGACGGTGACCCCGACGAACTGTTGGTGCTGGCCGCGTCGGTGGAGGCCCGGTCGGAACATCCCATCGCCCGGGCCATTGCCGCTACAGGTCTCGACCATCGGGCCGTCACCGGCTTTCGGAACCACCCCGGCCGGGGAGCGGTGGCCACGGTGGACGGTGTCGAGGTCCGTGTGGGCGGGCGGCGGTTGTTCGATCAGGTGCCCGAAGCTGTCGAGCAGGCGGCCACTGAGGTGGAGGCGGGGGGTCGGGTGGCGGTGTTGGTGGGCCGAGACTCGGTGGCCGAGGGCGTGATCGCGGTGGACGACCGGCTGCGGGAATCCGCCCCCGCCGCGGTGACCGCCCTGGCGTCCCTGGGCATCCAAACCGTGTTGTTGACCGGCGATCACCCCCGTCGGGCCCAGGCCGCGGCCAAAGAGCTGGGCATTGACCGAGTGGTGGCCGGGGTCGACCCCGGCGGCAAGGCTGCAGAAGTGGCCCGCCTGCAAGCCGAGGGACGGCGGGTGGCCATGGTGGGCGACGGCATCAACGACGCCCCCGCCCTCAGCCAGGCCGACATCGGCATCGCCATGGGCACGGGTACCGACGTGGCCGCCGAAGCCGCCGATCTCACCATCATGACGTCGGACCTGGCCGCGGTGGCCGACGCCATCGCCCTGTCGCGGCGCACCATGAACACCATTCGGGGCAACCTCTTCTGGGCGTTCGCCTACAACACCGCGGCCATCCCCTTGGCCGCCGCCGGTGTCCTGGAACCCATGATGGCCGCCGTCGCCATGGTGGCCTCGTCCCTCTTCGTGGTCACCAACAGCCTCCGCCTCCGCTCCTTCCAACCCTCCCGCTGACCCCCAACCTCCGCTCATGTTTGGCGACCATGGCTCTCGGTCGCGCGTCGGGTGAGGGTCAGATGGCTCCGGTGAGGAAGGCCAGCAGTACCTCGTTGGTGCGGTCGGGGGCCTCTTCGGGGATGAAATGGCCGCAGGCGGCGGGGCGGGCCCGGTAGTCGGGGAAATGGTCGATGAACGAGTCGGCATAGGGGTTGCCGCTCGGGATGTGGTCGTCGGCGGGTAAGCCGTCGGCGAAGGCCTGGGGCATCAGGAACGCCGAGTAGAGGTAGAGGGCCGGGTGGGGGTAGGTGCGGCCCCGGTCCTCGGGGGCGAACACCGGGAAGGGGCCGTAGTCGGGGTGGGAGAACAGCAGGTCGGGGTGGCTCCACATCTCGGCCACCTGCGCCGATGACCGGTAGGTCAGGCTGCCGTCGGCGTCGGGCAGGTGGAAGGGCAGGGCGTCGCGGTAGTAGGAGACGGCGTGGAACCAGGCGCCGGGTTCGCTGAACGCCTCTCGGTAGTGGGCCACGTCGGCGTCCGTCCAGTACTGGGTGGGGTCCCAGTCGGACATGGCTCCGCCGGGGTCGTTGTCGCGGCTGCCCCGAGGTGTCTTCCACGGTGAGAGGGGCGGGGGGCCGTAGCTGCCCTCGACGCCCCCGAAGACCGAGTTGATGAACTCGGCGGCGTACTGCTGCCAGAACTCCTCGGCCTCGGGCTCGCACTTGAACCAGTAGCCGTGGATGCCCCAGGGGATCCACACCGAGCACAGGGTGTCGACGAGTGCCAGCTTATGGAACCGGTCGGGGTGTTCCAGGGCGGCCTTGAAGGCGATGATCCCACCCCAGTCGTGGCCGACCAGGGCGCATTGCCCCACGCCCAGGGCGTCGAGGAAATCGACGATGTCGCGGGCCAACAGGTCACGGGTGACCCGCACCCGGGGCTTGTCGGTGCCGCCGTAGCCCCGGGTGTCGGGGGCGTACACCCGGTAGTGCTCGGCCAGCGCCGGGATCTGATGGCGCCACATGTGCGAGGTCTGGGGGAAGCCGTGCAACAGCACCACGGGCGGGGCGTCGGGATCGCCGGCGACCAGGTAGTGGAACCGAAGTCCGGCGGTGTCGATGTGGTGGGACTCGATCACGGGTGCTCCTTTCGGCGGCGATGCTCTGTGCTCGGGCGGCCCGGTCACTCGCCGCCGGGGGACGTCTTGGCCGCCGGTCGCACCTTGGGGGCGTCCTTCCAGTGGGGCACGCCGTCCTCGGGTCGGGCCACCCAGAACTGGCCGTCGGAGATGCCGGCCCAATGGGAGTGGTTGAGCTGGTGCAGGCTGAAGCAGGCGGACAGGGCGGTGTTGAAGCCCTGGGCGTCCATCGACTGGTTGACCGCCTCTTTGATCAACAGGGCGGCCATGGTGGGCACCGAGGCGATGCGCCGGGCGAACTCCAGGGTCTGCTCGCTCAGCGTCTCATTGGGGAACACCTTGGCCACCATGCCCAGGGCGTGGGCCTCGTGGACGTCCATGGAGTCGCCGGTGAGCAGCAGCTCCTTGGTCTTGCGGGGGCCGAACTCCCAGGGGTGGGCGAAGTACTCCACCCCCATCATGCCCAGTCGGGTGCCCACCACATCGGCGAAGGAAGCGTCCTCGGCCCCCACGATGAGATCGCACGACCACATCAACATGAGCCCGGCGGCCAGCACCGGCCCCTGCACCTGGGCGATGGTGATCTTGCGCAGGTTGCGCCACCGCTTGGTGTTCTCGAAGAAGTAGTGCCACTCCTGCAGCATCAGCTTCTCCGAACCTCGGCGGTGGCCGCCGTTGATCCGGAAGCTCGGGTGCTGGTCGGGGCCGGGCGTGCGCTCGTCGATGCTGACCTTGGTACCCATGTCGTGGCCGGCCGAGAACATCGGGCCGAGACCGCCGAGGATCACCACCCGCACGTCGTCGTCGGCCTCGGCCACCAGGAAGGCTTCGTTCAGCTCCACCAGCATCCCCCGGTTCTGGGCGTTGCGTGCCTCGGGCCGATTCAACATGATCCGGGCAATGACCCCGTCGTCCAGCGTCTCGTACGTCAAGTACTGATAGTCCATGCCCCCCATCATGACCCATCCACCCTCCCCCCGCTGCACACCGCCGAACCCGCTTGCGCTGGTTGACGGAGCGGGAGCGTCACATTGAGAGATGTGAGCGTTGGGGTGGTTGCGGGGCTGGTTGTCTCGAGGGCCGAGATCACCTGGAGTGACAGATACCTGCAATCAAGGATATGCTCATATGTATGAGAACTACCATCAATCTGCCTAGCGGTTTGGCAGAGGAGGCGAAGCGAAGGGCCGAGGAAACGGGCAGGACGTTTACGAGCCTGGTCATCGACGGCTTGCACCTCGTGCTGAAGGAAACCGCGGTGCAGGGCGAGGTTGAGCGGCTTCCTGTTCACGGCAATCCGGCAGCCAGGCCGTTGGTTGACATTTCCGATCGCGACGCTCTGGCGGCAGTCTTGGACGCCGACAGGCTCCGATGATCCTTCCCGACGTCAATGTCATCGTCTACGCCTACAAGCGCGAGGAAGAACATCACGCCCGCTATGCGGACTGGCTCAACGACGTCGCCGCTGGCAGCGAGCCCCTTGTCTTGGTCGATCTCGTCTTGACGGGCTTTCTCCGCATTGTCACCAATCCCCGGATCTACGCAGCGCCAACCCCGCTGGGAGAAGGATTGGCATTTGTGGCCGCCTTGCGAAGCGCTAGACCTTCGAGATCGGTCCGTGGCACAACGGCGGCATGGGAGCAGTTCGCGGCGTTCGCCCAGGCTGATCGAATGTTGCGCGGGAATCTGGTGCCGGACGCATGGTTGGCGGCAATAGCCGTATCGATTGGGGCAAGAGTTGCTACTGCCGACTCCGGATTCTCCCGATTCGAGGGATTGGGTTGGTTCGACCCTGTGGCCTGAGCAATGCGCGAGCAGCCTTGATCGCTAGGTTCGCGTTCTGTGGTCCCCCGGTTTGGTCACGTCTAGCACGGCCACTTTGATCTTGTCGGCCTGGCCTGCGTCCAGCTCGGCCCGCACATGCTCGGACAGGGCCGCTTGCAGCTCTCCAGGGGTGGCGTAGCGCACTCCGTCAGGGGAGGTCTTCACTGGCTTGGGGTGGTCACCGAACCACAGCACCAGGTAGACGCCATAACCGGAGGAGGCCGGGTCGGTGGTGTACTGGTTCACCAGTTGATCGCGTGCCGCCGTCCAAAGATCTTCTTTGAAAGCCCTCTTGATCTCGATGGGGATGCTGATCTTCCCACAGCTCACCTCGATGTCCGCTCGAGTGTTCCCGGCATAGCGTGCCTCTGGGCGGCAATGCACACCGCTGGGGAGGCTGTTTTGCAACATGGGCAGGAGGGCATCCCGACAGGCATTTTCCGGCTTCGGTTCGCTGGGTTTCTCATTGGAATCCTGATTCCAGAAGGGACTCCACAGGTTGCTGCTGTCGCCTCGGATGTGCAGGCCGATTTCATCGAGTCGATCCTTGAGCAGGGCCGCCAGGTCACCGGCATTAGCTGGAGCGCCATTGCTCAGGGTGTTTACGACCTCCTCCACCGAAGGGTGGCGGTAGACGGCATCCCGGTGGAGACGGCGCTGCTCCTCCTGGGCTCGGACGAGGCACTCCCTCCACTCCTTGAGTTCAGGATTCTCAGTCAGTTCTGTCAGCAACGCTGCACAAGGGACAGGTGAGCTACCCAGTTGCCGAATCATGCGAGCAATCACGTCGGAAGTTTCCATGGCAAGGGTCACGACAGAAAATGTCTTGTCACCGACCCAAGAGGCTGGGGGGTAGTAACTACCCAAGACCTTGATCAGCGGGCTGATAGCGTCAGGGTCAGCATGACGCGTGAGGGGCTTCCACCGAGAAAGTCCCGACCGGGATCCGTAAGTCAGCAATTCAGCTAAGTGCTGGATCCGCTTACTGTTACCGTTCACAAAGTCAATCAATTTGGACTGACCAGCAGAACCTGACAGCAGATGTTCCATGGTGAGCCAGCGAACGCGCTGAACGTCGTACATCCTCTTGGTTTGTAGCTTGTCTTCCACTACGTCCAAGAGTAGTGACCGGTTACGGTACAGAAACGCTGAGGTCAGGATTCGATCGAGGATAGGCATTTGCCATTGCGGGGCATCGTCCTCAAATACCTTCAGCAGCTTCAGGCGCAACCCGTGAACAGCATCCTGAGGAAGGTCATCAGAGTCAAGTTCATTGAGACCAGGCAAGAAATCCCTGCGAGCGCGCAATACATCCGAGGCACAAGTCTCTATAGTGCTCAACACCAGCTTAGGATGTTCCTTACTCCAGCGGGTGTACCACGAGGGCATGGACTCATAGCCCAGTGGGAAATACAGGAACATCGTGATTGCCTGCTGTATCTGTAACTCAGAGAGACTGTCTAACCTCTGATCGCTATCCTGATCTAGCAAATCTAGGGATGCCAGCACAGGAAATGCTAGGAATGGCATTCTTCCTTCAAGAAAGACGGAGGTGATTTCCCCAATGCCAGGAATGCCTTCTCGAAACACGGCTTGCCGAAGTGCATCCTCAACCTGGTCAATCAATTCTTCATCATAGCCGAGAAACTCTTGCAGTCGGTCTCGTGGGTTCAAATTGGAATCAGTGCCAGCGGCGATTCCATGATACACAGTGGCCAATTGATGCAGGATGTGTGCGGGCAGGGAGTTGTTCCTCAAATGATCTTCATGTTCCCTCAGACTTTCCATCCTTCGAGTTCTCTTCTCTTGCTGTTCCCGATTATATTCTGCAACTCTTTGCTCCCTGTCCTTCCAGATGTGATCGCCTTCAGCACCACCTTTGGCTTGCAGGAACGCTTGCCATTGCTGTTTCAGTTCAGGATGATCTTCCATCAGGGATAGAGCGACGTCATGGTCCAACTCCTCACTGATTCCAGGCCGCTCCAAGGCGATGGCAGCGTGATTCAGTAGCACCGAGGCAAGTGCAGGTTCTGAGTTGCTGAACTCAATTGCGCTCTCTGCACACCAAAGGCCAAAGTCAGGTGGAAGCTTGCTTCCATGTAGCACATTCGACCATTCAAATCGCATGGGGAGAACTCCGAGTGCATGGTCATGCAGATTTTTGGATTCAATCCCGTTGCGGATCCAGGCTAGGTAGATTGCCTTCTGGGTGTCGGGATGCTCCTGCAGCCACTCGCGAATCCTATCCTGCTGGCGACTTTCCTGCCGAGAAATGCTGTGATTGGCAGTACTAGTTAGCCAGGTGGTCAGGCTGTTGACGTCTAGCGAATCCCCAACAAGTTCGAGGTACCTGCTGAGTGGGGCAAGGAACACATGCCGATTAGCAAAGAAAGAGCCATTGTCGTGAATCCTCTGCACTTGCTCTTGGTCGAGGGCGTTGAGTAGCTCTAGTACGTCAGGTAGGCTGGCAATCTCTACATGGGGTACAAAGTAGTCCCACCAGAACTGCTGATAGGAACCACGAAACGATTCATTGTTGCGGTACTCTATGTACTTCCAAATGTTGGAATCAGAGATGTGGCTCGGGTATAGGGCCGTCAACAGTCTTCCATAAGTGTCATCGAAGGGATCTTCTGTGGTGCCTGCAATGATGTCTTCCAAGAGCTTGAACAGCAGTCCATGGTCTCGGTCGGGGTCTGCCACCAAGTGAAGGTAAGCATCCACGGTCCAACGCCTCATGTCGGGTGATATGTCCCTTGTCTCAAGGATGTCGGAAAGGACCGGAGCCAGCCCGGCCAGGCCTGGCTGGTTCGAGGTGTCGGCTTGGGCCAGCACTTCCAAGAGGAACATCCTGATGTCCTCGGTCTCCTCTCCCTTGTCCTTAAGGAAGTCTGCGAGCGTGTCCTTCATGGGGGCTGATGCCAGGGCGCGGAAAGCCCAGGCGGTGTCATCTCTCAACCCGCTGTCAGGGTCGTCGCGGAACTGATGGCCGAACAGCGGCCCGCGCGTGGCAAAGTCGTGAAGCGACTCAATAAGGTATTTCTTCTCGTCCCTGTCGAATTCGCTTACGTCCCCATAGAGGCCAGTGCCGACGGGATCGGCCTTGATGATTCGAACGCGGGCCTGGGTGCAGTGGGTAGCCAGCCATGCCGCCAAGCCCCGTAGTGGCGTCACGATGCCTCCATCGACATCGCTGGTCATGAGGGCAAGCAACCGAGAAGCGGGCAGGCCGTCGTCTATCAGCTTCGCCAGGTACCGGCCCCCGAGATACTCAGCCACTCGGCGGTGAACCGGCTGGAATCGTCCTTCCCCTGCACTGGTGAACAGCCCTGTCGCCAGCGTCTGCCTCCAGGCACGGTCGGCATCCGGTGTGCCCGGGCAGTTTGCGGCCACCCCGAGGAGAGTGTCGATGCACGGGTAGGGGTCATCTCCCTGCTGAGGCCTCATGCCCCAACCCTCCTGGCCGGAGAGCAGTGAGGTAGCACAAAGCTGACCGGCCGCGGCCAAGACCTCATCGATGCTCGCGGGGCTTGAGCTGGTCGCGGCGAGGTGTTCCTCATTCCATTCGGTGGCGAGCCGTCTGCAGGCCCGTTCGAGGGTTTCTCGCTGGCTACTCGGCCAGCTCCCGCCGCTGGCGACGGCCTTGGCCAGCATCTCCAGCATGAGAGGGTTGCCCAGCATGGCGGTGACACCATGACGCTCAGCTTCCTGGAGGAATTGCCGAGGTTCGAGGTCGGGGATGACCTCGGCCACCAGTTCGCCGGCTGAGGTGTCGCTGAGCGGGTTGAGCTGCAGGACCGTGATCTGCCCACCAGGCGAGACTGCTTCCAGGGCTTGCTGGTCACTGGTGCCCATCCAGTCGACGGCTCGACAACAGATGCGAAAGTGGGGGCAGCCAAGTAAGTCGAGTTGTCGGCGGATCTGGTCCAGCGGCCTTCTCCGGTCCTGGCTGCCTGCTCGCACTTCGTCCAGGCCATCGATGAACAGCACCTTGTCTCGCCATTCAGGGCGCTTCTCCACATCAAAGGTGATGAAGTCTCGAGCCGGGACCCACTGGGCAGGTTGATCGCATGACTCTGCTTCACGCTCGAATTCGGTGGTCTTGCCGGAGCCAGGATCACCCAAGAGGACATAGGCAGGCTCCGACCGGAAGTCACGGAGCGGCCCAGCCTTCTTGGAAGTAAGGTCTGTGCAGGTTCGGGAGACGTAGGTGGTCATTGTTTCTCAAGCCAGTGATCTGCAGGCGAGGACAGGAACTCTTGCAGCGGAATCCCTGAATCACCTACCACGAGGGTCGTACAAAACTTGAATTGCTCCTTAAACTCAAGGAGGCCTGCCGGGGTCTCGCGCGTCCTACCGCTCTTCACTTCGATTGCAACCAGACGAGGCCCTCGTTGCAATACAAAGTCCACTTCACGATTACTCATCCGCCAGTATTTGACTCTCGTAGCAGTAGAGCATGAGTTGAGGAGATGTGCGCCCACTGTGCTTTCAACCATCCGGCCCCAGAATGAGCGGTCAGCTCGGGCTTCGTCAAACGTACGGTCAGAGCGAACAGCCATGAGGGCGGTATTGAGAACAATCAGTTTTGGGGTATCGGATTTTGCTGACACTGCACGACTTCTATGTTTCTGCAGGCCAGAAACAAGTCCTACTCTGTCCAGGAGTCTCAAGTAGCCTGCCAAAGTAGTTGTATTTCCTGCTTCCTGCAATTGACCAAGCATCTTGTTGTAGGAGAGAATTTGCCCAGAATATGCCATGCTGAGTTCCAGCAAACGCCGCAACAGCGCCGGCTTGTCAACCCGGACCATGGCTAGCAGGTCACGTTCCACTGCCGGCTCAATGAGTGCATCACGAACGTAGGCGGCCCACCTGGCCTGATCGGAGATGAGGGGAGCGGCACCAGGAAAGCCCCCGAAGTAGACGTACTCATCCACGCTGAAGCCGAACGCTTCCGACATTTCGGAGTACGACCAGTGGGTATGGCGGATCGGCTCGAATCGGCCGGCCAGGGTCTCGTTGATGCCCTGTTGCAGCAGGAGCGGGGCCGACCCGAGGATCACCACGTGGAGCGGACAGTCGATGGCCCGATCTTGGTCCCACAGGCCCTTGACCGTGTTGGCCCAGTCGTCGATCTTCTGGATCTCGTCCAACACGAGGACGAAGCCCTCCGGTGACGAAAAGGCCCGATGTCTGCTGTCTTCCCAGATTCTGACCAACTCCTGCCGGTCGGGGAGGCTGCCGGTCCTGACACTGGTTGCCTCGGCGGACGGGTCAAGCCCAGGTTGCTTCGGTGGTTGATCCATGGCCTCGTAACGCCAGGGCCTCTGGATGCGCTCCAGTGCTTGGAGCACTGCCGTAGTCTTGCCCGTCTGGCGAGGCCCGAAGATGGCGATGATCCGCTGTGGCGGCTCGTTCAGCCGCTCGACGATGGTCGCCACCTGCGGGCGTTCAAATCGGGTCATGCAGGGCAGCATAGCAAGATTAGTTACTCTATTGAGTAAAATCACTCAATAGAGTGTTCCAACCGATGACTGCCGCCCATCGGCAGCTATGGTGACTACATTGGAGGTCCGTGGCCCGCCAGGTGGCTGTGAGGAGTGGAGGGGATGTCGATGGAACCGAAGGTGTTGCGGTTTGAGGATGTTGGGTGGGTGGATGAGGCGGCCAATTCCGACGCGCCTGCGGAGATGGTGGCCGAGGCCCGGCGGCGGGGGGCGGCCCGCAAGTACCTGGCCCAGGGTGACGGGGGGTTTTGGTGTCAGTACACCACCATGCCCGCCGGGTATCACGTGCCGCCCCACAGCCATGATCAGAACGAGCTGTTGATCGTGTTGTCGGGGGGCTGTCGGGTGTGGCCCGATGGTGCGGACGGACCCTCGATGGATCTCGGCCCCAAGGATTCGGTGATACTGGCCGCCAACCACGAGTACTCGTTCACCTGCGGGCCCGACGGCATGGAGTTCTATGTGCTGCGCCCCGGCCAGTCCACCGCTGCCTTCAGCACCGGGTAGCTCGCAGCCGGGAGGCTCGGCACCGGGGGCTCAGTCCCTGGAAACTGGGCACCGGGGGCCAATCATTGGTCGGGGTTGCAGGCTGTCAATCAGGCCTGCGGAGGTCGACGCGCAGGGTGGTGTGGGTTGGGTGTTGGGGTGGGTCGGTGAAGCCGAAGCCGAGAGGGCGGGTCACCCGGGTGAGGGGGCCGAGGTCCCGGCCCGAGAGTTGGGCCGACGCCTGGACCACCCGCACCACACGCTGCGTGCGATACCACTCGGCCACCCCCGTCGGGCTGACCCCGTAGGTGCGCACGCCCAGTAGGGCTCGGGCGCACCAGTTCTCCACCGTGGCGGTGACCCTCCGGGGCCGAGGGGGCAGGTTCACCCCCGCCCACCCCACCTGGAGCGACAGGACCAGCTCGGCGGTGCGCACCTCCCACCGTCGGCGTAGGGCGGACACCTCGACCACACCGTGTCGCACCTGCTCGAAGGGGTACACCGACGTGATGTAGTCCGCCGCGTGGGCCGGGGCCAGCAGCACCCGACTGCCGTCGGGTTGGGCCCACATGACGTCGGCGAACGGTCCGATCGGGCTGGTGCGCCAACTCCCGACGACGAACCGGTCGCCCGAGGCGAACCCCACTGCCGTGATCGATCCCCGCAGTGTCTCCATCATCTTCAGGTTAGGGTGGCGCGATGACACGTCGGTTGGAGGGCAGGGTTGCGATCGTCACCGGGGCGGGTGGTGGCATCGGGCGGGAGCACGCCCATTTGCTGGCCTCCGAGGGGGCCCGGGTGCTGGTCAACGATCTGGGGATCCGCAAGGCCCCCGATGGGGTGGCGGCCAACGCCGAGCGGGTGGCCGGCGAGATCACCGACGCGGGCGGCCAGGCCGTGGCCAGCGACGTCTCGGCCACTTGGGACGGGGCCGCCGAGATCGTGGCCCAAGCGGTGGACGCCTTCGGACGGCTCGACATCGTGATCAACAACGCCACCGCCGGGCGCAACAACGACATTTGGCGCTTCACCGAAAAGGAGTGGGACCTCACGGTCGACGTCAACCTCAAGGGCTACTTCGCCATGATGAAGCACGCCGTGCCGCACCTGGTGGCACAGGAGACCAGCGTCATCATCAACACCAGCTCGGGCTCTGGCTTCGGGCACCCGTCGCACTGCGCCTACTCGGCGGCCAAGGAGGGGGTGATCGGCCTCACCCGCACGGCCGCCCGTGAGTTGGGCCGCTTCGGGGTGCGGTGCAACGCCATTCGGCCTCGGGCCGACGGCGCCTCCACCGCCGAATACGCCGTGCGCACCGCCCGGTGGACCGATGTGATGGCCCTGACCATGGCCCCAAGGGGGGCCGATGCCGTACCGGTGCCCGAGCCCAGCGAAGATCGCTACGCCCCTCGCAAGATCGCCCCACTGGTGGTGTGGCTGTGCACCGACGCCGCCCGCCACGTGACCGGACGCACCTTCCACATCTCCGGCGACATCGTGAGCCGCCTCAGCGAACCCGCACGTGAGGTGGCCGTTTACCAGCACGACGGCCTCACCCTCGACGCCCTGGACGAGTTCTCCGGTCGCCACCTGACCGAGGACCTGGCCAACGACTACCTCCTGGACGACCGCCCCGACCTCCAAGTCTTCGAACCCTGACCCAGCCGGCGCCTAGGGCCAGGGTCGATCGGGCCAAAGCCGACGGGGGCTACCGGATCCGGCCCGACAGCAGGGTCAGGCCGTCACCACCCGAACCGCGAGCCCCAAGCGCTCCGCCGCGTTCAGCAAAGGGACGTTGTTGTCGGCGGCCGCGAGGCAGATCTCCGCGTCCAAGTAGCGGGCGGCCGCCGCGGCCTCCAACGACAGGGGGTTGAGCCGAGCACCGCCAACGGCGAGAGCCCCCATCGACCAGCCCAGGGTGCGCAGCGACACCAGTTCGACGGCAGGGGGAAGTCGGACGACCGAGGCAATGACGCCGGCCGCTGCGTTGTCATCGAGGCGGTTGAGCATTCGGGACATCGACCCGACCACTTCCCGATCGGCCAACGCTCGGCACAGTCGGTGATACCACAACCCGGTGGTGGCGATTCTGGCCCCCGTCGGCCTCAGGTCATCGGGCTCGTCATCGAGCAGCAAGCGCAAGAGGATGTGGTCGTCGACCACGACAACATTGGTCATGCAAGGTCGGGGTCGTCAGCCGCGACCTTGGCGGCCAGCGAGGGGTACCCACCGGCCTCGCGAATGGCCTCCTTGAGCAGTGTCCGGAGCCCTCCTTGGCCCGCGGGCACGATGACCAGGGCGTTGCCGAGGTCGGCGATCTCCACTGCGCCTCCCTCGGCGATGTTCCATCGGCGTCGGGCTTCGGCGGGGAGCACCATCTGGCCCCGTTCTGACACCCGGTAGACGGCTGTGGCCATGCGGTCAGGCTACAAGGCAATATGTAGTAATCACAAGAGTGACTTGTAACGGACACGGGGGCCTCGTGCCTCAGGCCGACGCCGAGCGGGTCTCAGGCGACCAAGAACGCGGTGAGGTCGGTGATCGGGTGGGAATGGTGGGCCACGGCCTGGCGGAGGGTACGGGCGAAGCCGGGTGGGGCCAGGCCCGCCACCAGGGTGTCGCACTTGGCGTCGAGTTCCTCGGGGCTCAACCGGTCGTGCATGGAGCCCTTCTGGCCGTGGACGGTTCGCACCCGCACCTCGCCTGAGGTCAGGTGGATTCGCACCCGTCCCCCCATCTTCCAGGCGTAGGTACGGTCGAACTCGGGGGCGGCTCGCACCGAGACCACCTTGGCCTGGAGATCGGCCAGCGCCGGGTCGGCGATGCGCTCGGGCCGGTAGGTGGCGGGATCGCCGGGGTCGGCCAGGATGGCGGCGGCGATGTTGAACTCGGCGGAGTACTGGGCGGCCATCACCGACACGGTGCCGTCCAGGCTGTTCTGGGTGGCCGCCTTGGTGGGGCACTCGGCCTCGATTCGGGCGATCCGGTCGGGCTGCAGCCCGTGCTCGGCGGCCAACTCGGCGGCGGCCTGGATGAGGGGGTGGATGTCGCTGCAGGCGGCATAGGGCTTGACGGTGATCTCGTCGATGATCCAGCGGTCCCCGAGGGCATCGACCAGCAATTCGGGGCGGGGATCGGGGCCGAACACGGCACAGAACCCGTAGGTGCCGGCCAACCCGTCGGTGGCCCCTTCCACGCCCCGGGCGGCCAGCGACGCGGCCAGCACCCCGGCCTCCGCGGCCCGCCCGGCGTGGATCCGCTTGGCCATCCCCCCCGAGGAGGCGAACTCCATGGTGCCCGACGCCAGCGACACCGCGATCCCGAAGGCGTGGTTGAGCATCTGACCGTCGAAGCCGAGCAACCGCCCGGCCGCTGCCGTCGAGCCGAACACCCCCGACATCGACGTGGGGTGGAAGCCGGCCAGCATGTGCCCGGCCGGGCCCACCGCGATGCCCGCTCGGCCCATGGCCTCGTAGCCGATGACGACCGCCTCCAGCAGGTCGCCGATGGATGCGCCCTCGGCCTCGGCCAGGGCCAGGGCGGCGGGCACCACCACCGCGCCGGGATGGCTGATGGCTTCCTCGTGCACGTCGTCCAACTCGAAGGCGTGGGCCGACGAGCCGTTGGCAAAGGCGGCCATGGCCGGAGTCGTCGGACGGTCGGCCCCGATGACCGTGCAGGGCCCCTGGCCCCCGGTCAACCCGGCGTGGACGATGGCCGCCTGCGACCACGGTTGGGTGGCCCCGAACACCGTGCAGCCCACGGTGTCGACCACGGCGTCGGCGGCCCGATCCAGCAGCCGACGGTCGATGCGACCGGAAAGTCCGGCCAAGAAATCGGCCAACCGGCGAGACGGCGACCGGTGCCGGTCCGGGGGTGCCATCACCGGTCGCCGAGGGCGTCGAGCAGCAGGCCGTGCAGATGGGGCACCGCGTTCTCGGCGTGCACGTCGGCCACCCCGCTGGGATCGACGATCAGGGGGCCGGGACGGTAGCCCCGGCTGGCCATGCCCCGTTGTACCGACTCCATGAGGTCGAAGTCCTCGGCCACCGTGGTGGTCCAGTCCAGGTCGATCACCTCTTGCTGGGGCGGCGTCGGCTCGGGGCGGTCGAGCCACCACTCCCGGATCAACAGCGTCCGGTCCACTTCCAGCGGCACCCACCGAAACGTGTTGAGCACCTGTCCGGGGTAGCACTGGATGGACGAAGCCGGCCAGGTGAAGAACGACCCGTAGTCGTTGGCGTCGCTCGGGCGGACGTACCCCGACCGTTCCGGTGTGGGTCCCTCGGCGGTGTGGTGGATGGTGGCCCCCCGGGGGGTGATGCGGTAGCTGCCCGGCGTGACCACCCCGGCGGTGAACGTCTTGTGGACGTTCGGGCAGTGGTAGCACTCGTTGTAGTTCTCGACGGCCACCTTCCAGTTGGCCCCGATCAACTGGGTGCGGCGGTGCGACAGCACCCGGTCGGGGGCATCGGGGGCGATGGCCAGGAGTTCGGCCTCGATGCCGGGGATGGTGTCGGCCAACGAGGCGGCGTCGGGGTCGAGGTTCACGAACAGGAACCCGCCCAGCGACTCCACCGCCACGCCGGGAATCTGCACCTCGCCCACGTCCTCGCCCCGAGCGCTGAGCAACACCCCGTCGAGGCCGTACGTCCAGGCGTGGTACGGGCAGGTGAAGCTGGACGCCGTCCCCTCGTCGGCGGTCACCAGCTCGTGGCCCCGATGGCGGCAGACGTTGTACAGGCCCCGAACCGTCCCGCCGTCGTTGACCACGATCACGTGCTCGTCGCCCACCCGAGCGGTGACGTGCCGGCCGGGCGACGCCACTTGCGACCGGTGGCCCACCAGGAGCCACGAGCGGGCGAAGATGCGCTCCAACTCGCGGGCGAAGACCGCGGGGTCGGTGTAGTAGTGGGGGTCAAGCCCCCGCTGGTGGCTCGCTCCCATCGTCATCGCCCCCCATCGAACTACGCCCTCCTCAGTCCAGGTCCCTCAGCGCGTCCACCAGGTGATCCATCTTCTCCGGGAGGTTCACGTCGCAGCGCAGGAACCGGTCCTCCAGGCCCCGCCACGACACCGCGCCGTCCTTCACGATCACGCCCCGCTCCAGCAGGCCGTTGAACACCGCGTTGGAATCGGTGTCGGGATCGACGATCTCCACCAGAAAGAAGTTCGACCGGCTGTGGGGCACCATCCGGAACCGGTCCAGTTCCCCGAAGCGGCGGGCCACATGGTGGCGGGATTCGGCGATGGTGGCCACCGTGCGGGCCACGTGGTCATCATCATCGAGGGCGGCGATGCCCCCGGCGATCTGCAATCCGCCCATGTTCCACGTGGGCTTGACCGCCAACAGGGCGTCGATGATCGGCCGGGACGCCACCCCGAATCCCACCCGCAGCCCGGCCAGCCCGTACGCCTTGGAGAACGTGCGCAGCACCACGGCGTTGTCGTACTCCCGGGCCAAGTGGATGTAGCCGGGGGTGGCCGAATAGTGGACGTAGGCCTCGTCGAGCACCACCAGGGCACGGGGGGCGGCCTCGATGATCCGGCGGACGTCGGACTCGCTCAGCCAGGTGCCCGAGGGACTGTGCGGGTTGGTGACGAACACGATCCGGGTGTCGTCGTCGACGGCGGCGAGGTAAGCGTCCACGTCGAGGGCCATGGAGGGGCGGTCGGTGGCCTCGAACACCAGCACGGGGACACGCCCTTCGGTCTCGGCAAACAGGTGGTAGATGGGAAAGCAGGGGCCCGGCATCTGGATCCGGCCACCGGGCGGGCAGAAGGCCCGGATGACCAGCGAGATGATCTCGGTCTCCCCGGCGCCGCACACCACCTGTGACGGCTCGTAGCCGTAGACCTCGGCGATCTTCTCCCGCAGGGGCTCCGCCGTCCACGACGGATACAGGTGCAGGCGCTCCAGGGCATCGCCAATGGCGGCTCGGGCCTTGGGCGAGGCCCCGTGGGGGTTCTCGGCCGACCCCAGCTTGGCGATGTCGGCGGGCGAAATCCCGTAGCGCCGGGCCACGTCGTCGGCGGCCAGCCCCGGTACGTAGTACTCGGGGCTCTTGAGGCCGGGATGGGCGACTCGAGCAGGGGGCATCACGTTCCGTCCCGTCTCAAGGGGCGTAGATCCCGGCGGCTCGGCGGTTGGCGTGGAAGGCGTCGATGGCGCCGACCACGTCGGCGGGGGCGTCGGCCATCACGAAAGCGAGCAGCACCTCGAGCAGGGCCACCGCCGCGATGCTGGAGGAGAACGGCAGCGGGGAGTCGGTGGGCACCACGAAGGCGTGAGTGGCCGGGGCCAGTATGGGCGACGCCCAACTGTCGGAGACCGAGATCACCGGGATGCCCCGCTCGGTGGCCAATCGGACGGCGTCGATGATCTCCACCCGGTAGGGGCTGAAGGTCATGGCCACCAGCACGTCGTCGGGCCTCATCCGGGCCACGTCGTCGATGGCCAGCCCGATGGTGGGGATGGCGGTCACGTTGTCCACCGCCATGGTGGCCACGTAGGCGAAGTTCTCGGCCAGCGGCTTGGCCGTCCCCACCCCGAGCACGTTGGTGAGGCGGGCGGCGTCGATGAGGTCGGCGGCCGCTTTGAGTTCGGCGGTCTGCACGTCGGCGAACAGCGCTTCGACGTTGCCGAGGCCGGCGGCGGCCATGTCGGCCAACAGGGCGCCGTGGCGGCCCCCTTCGTTGATGGACCGCAGGAACCGGGCCCGGTCGGGGAACGACGGGGCTCCGTCGGCCGCCTGCTGCTGGAACGGTGCCCGGAAGTCCTCGTAGCCCTCGAAGCCCACCGCCCGGGCCATGCGCACCAGGGTGTTGGGCTTCACCCCGGCGGCCTGGGCCAGCCCCCGCATGGAGGTGACGGCCACCTCGCCGGGATGATTCAGCACGTAGGTGGCGGCCTGTCGCACCTGGGGCGAGAGGTCGGCCAGCGCGTTGGTGAGGGCTTGCAGGATGGGCTGGGGGTCGGCGCCACCGGGCTCGTCCGGGGCGGGCGGCCCGATCGGAAGGGCACCGGCGGCGACCGATGTCACAGCAGCTCCTCCTCGAACGGGTAGGACGAGAGCCGGACCGGGCCGTTGGCGGTCACCAGATACATGTCCTCCAGCTTGACGCCTGGTCCGCCCCGACAGGAGCCCACGAAACTCTCCACCGCCAGCACGGTGTCGGCCACCAGCTCGCCGTCGTACCCGGCGTGGTCCCAGTCGCAGCGGTGGGCGATCTTCGGATACTCGTCGGTCATCCCCACCCCGTGTGCCAGGCAGGTGTAGCGGTGGGGCACAAAGTCGTCGTGGTGGACGTAGGCCTGCTCGGCGACCTCCCGGAATGATCGCCCTGGCACCAACAGCGACGCATTGTGGGTGATCTCGTCGAGGGCCCGTCGGTGGAGGTCACGCTGGACGGCGGTGGGGGCGGCGGCTGTCAGCCAGGTGCGGGAAATGTCGGCGCAGTAGCCGAACGGACCCACCATGTCGGTGTCAAAAGCCACGAGATCACCGGCCTCGATGACCCGGTCGGTGGCCATTTGGTACCAGGGATTGGTGCGGGGCCCGCTGCACAGCATGCGGGAGTCGATCCAATCCCCGTCGTTGGCGATGTTCACCTGGTGCAACAGGGCGTAGAGCTGGTTCTCGGTGACGCCCGGCCGCAGCGCGGCCCGCATGACGTCCATGGCTGCCTCGGCCACCGCGATGGCGTGGCGCAGGCACCCGATCTCCTCGGGGGACTTCACGTGCCGGGCGGCCTCCATCAGGGGCTCGCCGTCGATCACCCGCAGGCCCCGCTCGGCCAGCGCGCACAGGGTGCTGGGGTTGATCGGCTCCACGGCGACCCGGGCGCCGGGTCCGGCGGCCGCCTCCACGTCGGCGGCGAACCGCCGAGCCCGCTTGGTGAGGTCGAGCCCGCCGTCGAAGCTGTTCATGGCGTGCGTCGGCTGAGCGGAGCCGACCGTGGGTGGCGACGAGCCGTAGCCCCCGTGCATGGCCATGGTGCCGTCGCCGTGCACGAACAGGTCGTACACCTGGATGCGGGACTGATAGAGCGGGTACTCCCGCCAGTCGCAGGCGTAGCGGAGGCTGACCGGGTTGAGCAGCACCAGCAGGTCCACGTCGGCGGCCTCCATCTGATCGATGATCCGTCGGCGCCGGTAGGACACCAGCGCATCCCGGTCGACGTCGGGAGGGGGAAGGACCGGCACGTTCGCCACTAATGCACAAATGTACCACAGTCATCTTCAATGTGGTACAAATGTGGCACATGGAGCTGCCCGATTCCGCCCAGGTCGTGATCATCGGCGGGGGGATCTGTGGGGCCAGCCTGCTCTACCACCTGGCCCATGAGGGGTGGACCGACACCGTGCTGGTGGAAAAAGCCGAACTCACCTCGGGGTCCACGTGGCACGCCGCCGGCCAGATCACCCACTCGGTGTCGAGCTATACCCTGGCCAACTTCCGCAAGTACGGCTGCGAGCTGTACGCCTCGCTGACCGAGGAGAGCGGGGTGGCCACCTCCTGGCACCGCAGCGGGAGCTTCCGGGTGGCCTACGAGCCCATCGAGGTCGACTGGTTGCGGGGGCAGTTGGGGGTGGCCGAGTACGTGGGCAACCACATGGAGTGGGTGGAGCGCGACGTGGTCGCCAAGTGGCACCCGTTTTACGTGGTGGACGACGTGATCGGCGCGGTGTGGACTCCCGACGACGGCCACGTCGACCCCACCGGGGCGGTCAACGCCCTGGTGTCGGTCGCCCGCGAAAGGGGGGCGCGCATCAGCCGCCGCAATCGAGTGGTGGCCATCAGCCGCCGAGGCGACGGGGAGTTCGACGTGGTCACCGAGCACGGCACCGTTCGAGCCCAACACGTGGTGAACGCCGCGGGCTGCTATGCCCACCAGGTGGCCCGCATGGTGGGGCTGAGCATCCCCCTGGCCAACGCCCTGCACAGCTATCTGCTCACCGACGTGGTGCCCGAGTTCGCCCACCTCGACCACGAGCTGCCGGTGGTCCGCGACGACTACGTCTCCGGCTACGTGCGCCAAGAGCAGCAGGCGGGGCTGATCGGCATCTACGAGCAGCACAACGCCGAGACGGCGTGGCCCGCCGGCCCCGAGTGGTCGCTGGAGAACCCGCTGTTTCCCGCCGACTACGACCGCATCGGGTTCTGGCTGGCCCGGGCCTTCGAGCGGGTGCCCGTGCTCGAACCGGTGGGCATCAAGAGAGTCATCCGGGGGGCCATCACCCACACCCCCGACGGCGAGGCCCTCCTCGGACCTTCGGGCATTCCCAATTTCTGGATGATGGCCGGCGTGCAGGTGGGCCTGGCCGACGGACCGGGGCTGGGCCGGGAGCTGGCCCGGTGGATGGTCCACGGCGAAACCGAGCTGAGCGTGCGCAGCTACGACCCTCGCAGGTTCGGCTTCGTGCCGCCCGACGACACCATGCGATACGGACGCATCAAGGGGGCCGAGGACTACGAGTTCCGCCACCAGACGCCGGTGCCCGGCCTCGAACACCCCGAGCTGCGGCCCTACCGCACCAACCCGCTCCATGAGCGGCTGGCCGACCGGGGGGCGGTGTTCACCCAGGTGTACGGGTGGGAGCGGCCCAAGTGGTATCCCACGGTGGCCGGTCTGCCCCAATCCGACGTGGTGGCCTTTCGCCACACCGGCTGGTTCCCGGTGGTGGCCGAGGAGTGTCGGGCCGTGCGGGAGCGGGTCGGCATCCTCGACAGCACCGCCTTCGCCAAGTTCGACCTGGTGGGGCCCGACGCCGCCGAGGTGATCGACCGGCTCACCACCAACACGGTGCCCGGCGTGGGGCGGATCAGCCTCAGCTACCTGCTCACCCCCACCGGGCGGCTGGAGGGCGAGGCCACCATCACCCGCCTGGCCGACGACTACTTCTATCTGGTGTCGGCTGCGGTGGGGGAGCAGAAGGACCGCGAGTACTTCGAGACCCACTGGCCCTCCGGCGCCCGCGCCGAGCTTCGAGTGCGCTCCGGGGAGATTGGCGTGCTGGCCGTTGCCGGTCCCCGGGCCCGGGATCTGCTGGTCCGGTGCACCGACGCCGACCTGGGCAACGTGGCCTTCCGGTGGCTGAGCGCCAAGCGCATCACCGTGGCCGGGGTCGAGGTGCGGGCGCTGCGGGTGGGGTTCGTGGGGGAGCTGGGCTGGGAGTTGCATGCGCCCACCGAGGATCTGGGCACCCTGTACGACGCCCTGTGGGAGGCGGGCGGCGACCTGGGGGTGGCCAACGTGGGCAACCACGCCCTCGACTCGCTGCGCATGGAGAAGCAGTACCCGATCAGCCGCGACCTCACCCACGACGTGGGCCCCGACGAGGCCGGACTGCACCGCTTCGTCAAGGTGGACAAGGGCCCCTTCGTGGGCCGGGACGCGTTGGTGGCCCGTCGGTCCCTGGCCGAGTCGGGGGAGCGCCCCTATCGCTGGCGGCTGGCCTATCTGGCCGTCGACACCGACGTGGCCGACGTCCACGCGGGCGACGCGGTGTACGCCGGAGGCGAGCCCGTCGGGGTGATCACCACCGGCGCGCACGGACACGTCGTGGACCAGGGCCTGGGTTTCGCCTACCTGGCCCCGGCACACGGTGCGCCCGGCACCGAACTGGAGGTCCGGGTGGTCGGCGATCTGCGCCCTGCCCGGGTGTTGAGCGAACCGGCCTACGATCCCGCCGGCGCCCGCCTGAGGATGTGACGCCCGGTGCCGGAGCAGCACACCAAGCCAACACCCCCGGCCACGGTCACCGGCCGGCCCCGGTACCAGGCCCACGTGGGGTTCGTGACCACCCCCCGCTACTTCGACGACAGCCCCCAGCAGTTCCTGGACGTCGCCCCGGCGGGCACCGGGGTCATCCAGCGGGTGCTGCACATCCCCGACTACCAGTGGGGCCTGGACGAGCGGGCCCGCAACTTTGCCCTGTTGGAGGAAGCCGCCCACTGCCTGGCCCAGTCGCACTGCCGGGTGATCGGCCAGGTGGGGTCCAACTGGGTCCACTGCCGAGGCACCACCGGCCCCGACGAGGTGGTCGCCTTCTGCGACCGGGTGTCGGAGGCCGTGGGCGCCCGCTTCCTGATGGCCGGACACTGCCTGGTGGAGGGTCTGCGGGCCCTCGGAGCCACCACCATCACGGTGGCCAACGGCTACTACCGCCCGGACTGGTCGGCCGGCATCAACCGCTACCTGGAGGCTGCCGGATTCGACATCCTGTGGGCGGGCGACCTCATCGACCAAGGCTTGGTGGCCGACCACAACGAGAAACTGGCCATCGAGGCGACCTCGCTGTGGGACTACCCCGACCACCTCATGATTGCGGCGGCCACCGACGCCCACGCCCGGGCCCCCCAGGCCGACGCCATCGTGCAGACCGGGGCCGGCTTTCGGATGCTCGGCGTGACCGACACCGTGGAGCAGCGCACCGGCACCCCGGTGGTGGCCTCCGATGTGGCCTTGTACTGGGCCGTGCTGGCCGAGTTGGGCCTGCCCGCCGCCCCCGGCCACGGCACCCTGTTGGGGATGCTGGGATGATCACGACGACGAGGCGGCGGCCATGAACCGGCCATGAACAAGGCCATGAACAAGATCGTGGCCTTGTGGGCTGTGCCCCGGTCCACGTCCACCGCCTTCGAGTGGATGATGCGGATGCGGGGCGACATGACCTGCTTCCACGAGCCCTTCGGCGAGGTGTGGTACCAGGGGGAATCGCCCGACTGGCCCCGTCTGCAGCCCGACAGCGTGCGCACCCCCGGTCTCACCTACGAATCGGCCTGGAACACGGTGCGGGCCGCGGCCGCCGAGGGGCCGGTGTTCGTCAAGGACTTCCCCCACTACCTCCGTGCCCTGTGGAGCGACGCGTTCTTCGACTGTTTCACCCACAGCTTTCTGATCCGTGATCCGGCCAAGGCCCATTGGTCGATGTATCGGCACTGGCCCGACTTCCACATCGACGAGACCGGCTACCCCGAACAGCGGGCCTTGTTCGACGAGCTGACGGCCAAGTCGGGGCGGGTGCCTCCGGTAATCGACAGCGACGATCTGCTGACCGACCCCGCCGGAGTGGTGGCGGCGTGGTGTGAAGCGGTGGGCATCCCGTTCATCGAGGGTGCGCTGCGGTGGACGCCGGGAGCCCGTGATGAGGTGAGCTGGTGGGACGGGGGCTCCTTCCACGAGAACCTCCGCCACTCCCGGGGCCTCGAGCCCCAATCGCCGCGGTCGGTGGACATCACCGCCGCTCCCCGCCGGGTGCGGGAGGCCTATGAGATCACCCGCCCCCACTACGACCACCTGTACGCCCACCGAATGAAAGGGTGGTAGGGATGCGGGCGGCGGTGCTGATGGGCCACGGGGGACCGGAAATGCTGCAGGTGCGCGACGACGTGCCTGTGCCGGTTCCGGCAGCCGACGAGGTGCTGATCGAGGTGAGCGCCTGCGGCATCAACAACACCGACATCAATACCCGGGTCGGCTGGTACAGCAAGACGGTGACCGGAGCCACCTCAGGGGCGGGATTCGACCAGGCGCAGGCTGGCGATTCCACCTGGGGAGGTCGAGGGCTGGAGTTCCCCCGCATCCAGGGTGCCGACGTGTGCGGGCGGGTGGTCACCGTGGGGTCGGAGGCCGACGAGTCCCTGCGCGGGCTTCGAGTGCTGGTGGACTCCTGGATCCGCCATCCCGACGACCCCGATCGACGGGAGCTGACCGGGTATCTGGGCAGCGAACGCGACGGTGGCTTCGCCGAGTACTGCGCGGTGCCTGCGCGCAACGTGTATCCGATCGAAACCCCGCTCAGCGATGTGGAGTTGGCCACTTTCGCCTGCTCGTGGTCGACCGCCGAATACATGCTGCAGCGAGTGAGCCTGGGCGCCGGCCAGTCCGTTGCCGTGACGGGGGCCTCGGGGGGAGTGGGCTCCGCCCTGGTGCAGTTGGCCAAGCGCCGAGACGCCCGAGTGGTGGCCGTGGCCGGGCGGTCGAAGCTCGACGGGGTGGCGGCCCTGGGGCCTGACGCGGTGGTTGCTCGCGGGGGCAACCGCGTGCCCGAGGCGGCGGCCCGAGCCAACGGCGGCCCTTTCGACGTGGTGGCCGACGTGGTGGGCGGTCCCGATTTCGAAGGCTGGCTGAACGTGTTGCGCCGGGGTGGTCGGTTCGTCACCTCGGGGGCGATCGCCGGTCCGATGGTCGAACTCGACCTGCGCACCCTCTACCTGAAAGACCTGGAGCTGCACGGGGCCACGGTCCTCGCCCCCGAGGTGTTCGCCGATCTGGTCGGCTACATCGAGCGAGCCGAGGTGACCCCGGTGGTGGCCGGCACCTTCCCCCTGGAGGAAATCCACGCCGCCCAAGCGGCCTTCGAGCGCAAGGAACACATCGGCTCGCTGGTCATCACCCTGCGCTGAGACTGTGTTGTCTACGGGATCCGGCCCAGGACCGGGAGCTTCTTCGTGGCCCAACCCTGCAAGCTGAGACCCGCGGGGCGGACGGCGGCGATGGCCAACAGGGCAATGATCTCGACGATGTGACTGTCCTTCACCGGATTGTGCTCGGGCCAGACGTCGCCCGCCAGGAACATGAACAGCAGCAGGAGGGTCCCGCCGATGGCGGCCGTGCGGGTGCCGATGCCCAGCATCAGGGCCAGACCACCGAGCAGCAGGGCGGCCATGAACCCGACGTCGGCGGCGTTGATGGCGTCGGGGGCCGCCGGGGCCATCCAGTCGAACAGGAACCCGGTGTGGCTGCCGGCGGTGCCGAACTCCAAGAACCCGTAGGTGGGCGCCCCGCCGTTGATCATGGCCGCATCGCAGCCGAAGTCAATGGCCGATGAGTCGGAGGCCCGGCAGGTGGAAAAGCCCAACCCGAACATCTTGTCCAGGAAGGCCCACAGGAACGACCACCCCAACAGGATTCGGAGCAGCGTCCACGCCCACACCCCTGGGGTCCTGGCATCCGTCCTTTCGGAGTCGATCGTCGAGTCAATGGTCACGTCGCTCATCGGATGCTCCGATCTTCAGTTGGATGGGATTGTGCTCCATCCAATGGAACTTCGCGACCGGTCCGAATATTCCTTGGATCTCACATCGCACCGGCCCGACACATCGCCGTCCCCGGCTCCGCCACTTCGAGAAGCAATGGCGGGTCAGCGGTTCGGTAGCCTGGCGGGATGAGGTCGAGCGACAACCGAGACACACCAGGGGCGGTGCGGGGGTGATCACCGGGATGAACCATGCCGTGCTGTACGTGCGCGATGCCCGACGCCAGCAGCGCTTCTACGCCGACATCCTGGGGTTCGAGACGGTGATCGACGAGCCCGGTCGGTTCGTGTTCATGCGGGCCCCGGCCTCGGCCAACCACCACGACATCGCCTTCTTCTCCATCGGGGACCGGGCCGAGCCGTCCACCGCCGGTCACCGGTCGGTGGGCATGTACCACATCGCCTGGGAGGTGCCCACCCTGGAGGAGCTGGCCGCCGTGCGTGAGCGGTTGCAGGCGGCCGGCGCCCTGTGCGGACAGAGCGACCACGGGGCCAACAAGAGCCTCTACGCCAAGGATCCCGACGGGCTGGAGTTCGAGGTGATGTGGTTGGTGCCCGCCGAGCACTGGGGTGACGAGGAGCACGAGGCCATCATCCGCCCCTTGGACATCGAGCGAGAACGACGCCGCTTTGCCGGAGCAGCCGCAGCCGACGCCACCACCGGGGCCCGACCGTGAACCTGGCCAACCAGTACTGCTACTTCTACGACGACCGGGAGTTTGCCGCCACCGATCGGGAGGGCTTTCGCCGCCGGGTCATCACCGGCGACGGGCTCCAGCTCTGCTTCTGGCGCATCGCCGGTGGGGCCACCGGCTCGTTCCTGCACCGCCACGAGGACCACGAGCAGCTCGGGATCGTGGTGCGGGGCGGGCTCGACTTTCGCATCGACGACGACCCCGACACCACCGAGCGGGTGGTGCTGGGCGAAGGCGAGGCCTACCTGGCCCCCAAGGGGGTGTGGCACGGCGACTCGGTGTTCATCGGCGACGACGAGTACGGGGAGTGCTGGATCCTGGACGTGTTCTCCCCACCCCGAGACGATCTCCGGGCGGGCTGACGGTGGGCCCGGACGCGTCGGCAAGGAGCTAGCCCGGTGACCGATTGGCGACTGGCGGTGGACATCGGCGGCACGTTCACCGACGCCGTGCTCTTGGATGCCGCCACCGGTGCGGTCACGGTGAACAAGGCCCTCACCACCCCGGCGGCCCCCCTGGAGGGCGTGCAGACCGCCGTCGGCCAGTTGCTCCACCGGGCCGGGGTGTCCTCCGGGGAGATCACCGCCCCCATCGTCCACGCCACCACCCTCATCACCAACGCCCTGATCGAGGACAAGACCGGGCGGGCTGCGTTGGTCACCACCCAGGGTTTCGGCGACACCCTGCTGATTCGCGATGAGCACCGCTATGACATGTACGACCTGCAGATCGAGTTCCCCGATCCCCCCATCAGCCGGGAGCTGACCTTCGAGATCGACGAGCGCACCGCGGCCACCGGCGAGGTGCTGGTGAGGCCGTCGGACGCGGCCGTGGCCGAGTTGGTCACCAAGCTGTCCGACGCCGAGGTGGAGGCGGTGGCGGTCTGTTTGATCAACTCCTACGTCAATGCGGCCAACGAGCGGCTGCTGGTCGAGGAACTGCACCGGGCCCTGGGGGTGCCGGTGTGCGCCTCCGCCGACATCTCCCCACAAATCCGGGAGTACCCCCGCATGATCACCGCGGCCTGCAACGCCGCCACCATGCCCATCATCGGGCCCTATCTGGACGAGTTGCAGAAGTGGCTGTCGGCCGAGGGGTTCGGCGGGTCGGTGCTGATGATGCTGTCCAACGGCGGGGTGGTGTCGGCCGACGACGCGGCGGCCGCCCCCATCCGGCTGGTGGAGTCCGGCCCGGCCGCCGGTGCGCTGGCCGCCCGCTGGTTCGCCCGCCGACTGGGGGAGGACCGCCTGTTGGCCTTCGACATGGGGGGCACCACCGCCAAGGCCACCCTGGTGGAGGACGGGGAGCCCGCGCTCACCACCACCTTCGAGGTGGCCCGGCGCTACCGGTTCAAGAAGGGGTCCGGCTTTCCGGTGTCGGTCCCCTCGGTGGACTTGGTGGAGATCGGCGCCGGGGGCGGCAGCCTGGCCCACCTCGACCAGTTCGGCCTGCTCAAGGTGGGCCCCGAGTCGTCGGGGGCCGATCCCGGCCCGGCCTGCTACGGCCGAGGCGGCACCCGGCCCGCGGTGACCGACGCCGACGTGGTCCTCGGGCTCTTGGACCCCGATGCCTTCCTCGGTGGCGACATGCCCTTGGACGCCGAACGGGCCCGGGCGGCCTTCCAGCCGGTGGCCGAGGGGCTCGACCTGCCGGTGGTGGACACCGCCGCCGGGGTCTACGAGGTGGTGAGCCAGAACATGGCCGCCGCGGCCCGCATGCACGCGGTGGAGCGGGGGGTGGACCTCCGGGGGGTCACGCTGTTGGCCTTCGGCGGGGCCGGACCGCCCCACGCCTGCCGGGTGGCGGAACTCTTGGACTCGAACCGGGTGGTGTTCCCGGTGAACGCCAGCGTGTTGTCGGCGTTCGGCACCCTGGTGTCGCCGGTGCGCATCGACCTGGCCCGTTCCTGGCCGGTGATGCTGGCCGAGGTGGATGCCGCCGAGCGGGACGCGCGCCTGCAGGAGTTGCGGGACGAGGGCCGCCGGGTGTTGCGCAGCGCGGGGGTGCCGGAGGCGGACATCGGCTTTCGCTACGGCATCGACGCCCGCTACACCGGCCAGGGCAACGAGATCACCATTTGGGTGGGAGAGGGCGACGTCTGGTCGGCCACCGACGACGAGGTGGTGGCGGCCTTCGAGGCCGAGTACCGCCGCATCTACGGGATGACCATCGACGACGTGGGCATCGAGGTGGTCACTTGGCGGCTGTCGGCCCGGGCCGAGCCGGTGGAGATCGACACCGATGCCCCCGACGTGGCTCCGGCCGCTCCCGACCAATCGCCCCGACCGGCCTCCACGCGCCCGGCGGTGTTCGGCCGGGCCCAGGCCGAGGTGGAGGTGCCGGTGTACCGCCGTGACCAGCTCCGGCCGGGCGCCACCTTCGACGGTCCCGCCCTGGTGGAGGAGCGGGAGACCACCTCGGTCATCCGCCCCGGCTGGCGGGTGGCGGTGGCCCACGATGCCAGTCTGATCGCCACTCGACACACCACGGAGGAGGAGACGTGACGACCACCAGGTACGACCCCATCCAGCTCGAGATCCTGTGGCAGTCGCTGATCTCGGTGGTCAACGAGCAGGCCCGGGCCCTGCAGCGGGCGGCGTTCAGCCCCATTGTGCGGGAAGCGGGCGATCTGGCCAACGCGGTGTTCGACCAGCGGGGCCGGATGGTGGCCCAGGCGGTGACCGGCACGCCGGGCCACATCAACTCGCTGGCCATTGGCGCGGCCAACATGTTGGAGGAGTTCCCCCCCGAAAGCCTCGACCCCGGCGACGTGCTGGTCACCAACGACCCCTACCTCACCGCGGGCCAACTGCTGGACGTGACCGTGCTGGTCCCGGTGTGGCGCGCCCCGGCCACCGGGGGCGATCCCGTGCCCATCGCCTACTTCGGCTCCACCATTCACCACACCGATGTGGGCGGGTACGGCATCGGCGCGGGCGGCCGGGACTGCTTCGAGGAGGGGCTGTGGATTCCCATCTGCAAGCTCATGCGGGGCGGCGAGCGCAATCCGGACGTGTGGAAGTTCATCCTGTCCAACGTCCGCCAGCCCGACCACATGGCCGGTGATCTGCACGCCCAGATGGCCTCCGGTGAGGTGGGCGCCCAGCGCTTGGGGGCCCTGTGCGACGCCCACGGCCTGGACGACATCGAGGCTCTGGCCGACGAGATCATCGACCGGTCCGAAGCGGCCACCCGGGCCAGCATCTCCGAGCTGGCCGCCGGGGAGTACCCCGCCGACGCCGTGTTGGACCTGGCCGACGGCAGCCGGATCGACATCCGGTGTTCGCTCCACGTCGATCCCGCCGCTGGGGAGATCACCGTGGATTACGACGGCAGCTCCGAAGCCAGCCCGTGGGGCATCAACGTGGTCCGCAACTACACCCACGCCTACACCACCTTCACGGTGCGATCGGTGCTGAACCCCGAGATCCCCAACAACCACGGCAGCCTGGCCCCGATCAAGATGACCGCACCCGAGGGGTCCATCGTGAACGCGGTGCGGCCCCAACCGGGCACGGCCCGCCACGTGGTGGGAATGTTCCTGCCCAACGCCCTGCTGAAAGCCCTGGCCCAGGTGAAGCCCGAGGAGTCCATGGCCGAGGGAGCCGGTGCGGTGTGGACCATGCAGGTGAGCGGCAACCACGACGACGGCACCCCGTTCATCACCGCCATGTTCACCTACGCCGGCGGGGTGGGCGCCCGGGCCACCAAGCCGGGCCTGGATGCCTGCTCGTATCCCACCGGGGTGAGCGCGGTGCCCATCGAGGTGGTGGAGGCCTCCGCGCCGGTGCGCTTTGTCCGCAAGGCCCTGCGTCCCGGCTCCGAGGGTTCCGGGGCCCAACCAGGTGGCCGAGGCCAGAGCATCGAATTCGAGGTGGACACGTCGCGCCCGTGGCAGCTCAACGCGGTCACCAGCCGTCTGTCCGACCCGCCCCAGGGCATCTTCGGCGGCGGTCCCGGCCAGGCCGGTTCGTTCCGGGTGAACGGCGAGCCGGTCACCACCCAGAGCCGCATCACCCTCGACCCCGGTGACGTGGTGAGCCTCGATTTGCCGGGGGGAGGTGGCTACGGCCCACCCGCCGACACCGGTGGCTGACTTCGCCGACCACGGCCCGCTCGACCGGGTGCCGCCTCCCTTTGCCCACCTTTGGGCCCGGACGGTGGAACACCATGGCGATGCCGAGTTCTTGGTGTTCGAACAGCCCGACGGCCAAGTGGTGCGCTGGACCTACGAGCAGTTCGATCACGCGGTCACCGCCGTGGCCGCCGGACTCGTCGAACGGGGGGTGACACCGGGCGACGCCGTGCACCTGGCCCTGACCAATTGCCCGGCCTTCGTGGCCGTGTGGCTGGCGGCCAACCGGCTGGGTGCCTGGATCGTGCCGTCCGATCCCCAGGGCCGGGTGCCCGAGTTGGTCGACCACATCGAGCGCACCCGCCCCCGAGCGGGCTTCTGCGGGGCCGACCGGGGCGAGGTGTACCGTCGAGCGGTGGCCGACGCCCGGCCCGAGCTGCCGGTGGTCGCGGTGGACGAGGCGCTGGGCGACCTGTCGGCGTTGGCCGGGGCCGCCCGGGTGGACTGGCCGGCGGTGGGCGCGCGGGACCGGGCCGCGGTCATGTTCACGTCGGGGACCACCGGTCGGCCCAAGGGGGTGGAGATCACCCAGGCCAACTACGCCTTCACTGCTCAGGTGATGGCCTCGGCTGCCGAGTTGGTCCCCGACGACCGCCAACTGGTGGTGCTGCCCCTGTTCCACGCCAACGCCCAGTACTACTCCATTGCCCCGGCCATCGCGGTGGGCGCGTCGGTGGCGTTGATGCCCGCCTTCTCGGCCAGTGGATTCCTGCCCCAGGCCGCCCGCCACCGGGCCACGTGTGCCAGCCTGTTCGCCGCTCCTCTGCGCATGATCCTGGCTCGGGGCGGACCCACCGAAGGCGTGGGGTTGCGACACTGTTGGTACGCCCAGAACATCACCGGCGACCAGTACGAGACGCTGGCCGACTGGTTCGGATGCCGCCCCTGCCAGCTTTACGGCATGACCGAGACCATCCCCGCCGTGCTCACCGAGCCCACCGGCGATCCGGTGCCCTCATCGATGGGCCGGGTTACCCCTGGTTGTCGGGTTCAGGTGCGCGACGGGGAGGTGCTGGTGGGGGGCGAGCCCGGCCTGACCCTGTTCGCCGGCTATCTGGACGACCCCGCCACCACCGCGGCATCGTTCACCGTCGACGGCTGGTTCCGCACCGGCGACCGGGCCCGAGTGGAACCCGACGGTCGCCACTACTTCGACGGTCGCCACGCCGACGTGCTCAAGGTGGCGGGCGAGAACGTGTCGGTGGTGGAGGTGGAGTCGGTGTTGGCCGCCCACCCCGCCGTGCTGGAGGCCGCCGTGGTGGGCGCCCCCGATCCGGTGCGTGACGAGGTGCCCGCCGCCTTCGTGGTCCCCGTCGACCCGGCCGACCCGCCCGCCACCGAGGAATTGGCCTCGTGGTGCCGAGAACGACTGGCCAAGGCCAAGCAGCCCCGCACGTTCACGCTCATGGACGAGTTGCCCCGCACCAGCGTCGGCAAGATCCGCAAGTTCCTCCTCCACCAGGCCGCCAACTCCGCCCAGGAGGGCGTTCCCGTCGGGGAGCGGGAGAGGTAAAGATAGGGGCATGTTCACCGACGAGCTGTTGGCCTCCTTCGAGGACTCGGTCACCGACGTGGCCACCGCCTGCACGCTGCCCCCCGAGCTGTACACCTCCGAGGAGTTCCTGGCCTTCGAGCGTCGGGTGCTGTTCGAGCGTGACTGGTGCTGCGTGGGGGTGGCCAACCGCATCCCCGAGCCGGGAGACTGGTTCACCACCACGGTGAGCACCGAGCCCATCATCGTGGCGCGCCACAAGGACGGCAGCATCCGGGCGTTCTCGGCCATCTGCCGCCACCGGGGCATGCAGGTGGTGGAGGGGGAGGGTAACAGCGGGGCCTTTCGGTGCCCGTACCATCACTGGAGTTACCGGCTCGACGGCCGCCTGTTGGGGGCCCCGGCCATGGAGCGCACCGAGGGCTTCGACCGGGCCGACTGGGGGCTGCCCAACCTGGCCGTGGAGCTGTGGCACGGCTTCATCTTCGTCAACTTCGACCCCGACGCTCCCCCCTTGGCCCCCACCCTGGAGCGGTACGAGCCGTACGTGGCCAACTACGAGTTGGACAACTGCGTGTGTCCGGGCACCTTCACGCTGACCGACCTCCCCTGGAACTGGAAGGTCATGTTCGAGAACTTCAACGACGGCTACCACGCCAACCGCCTCCACGAGGTGATCCAGGACTTCTGCCCCTCGGAGATGGCCCGCTTCCCGGTGCCGTGGTCGGACGACTCCAACGTGATCTTCCGGGAGAACGGCTACACCCACATCGACGGCGGGTTCAACGCCACCCGCAAGGCCCTGCTGCCGGTGTTCCCCAAACTCACCGAAGAAGAACGGTGGCGCTCCACCTTCGCGCTGATCCCCCCCACCCTGTGTTTCGGCACCGCCCCCGACATGGCCTTCTTCTTCATCGTGCGCCCCACCTCGGCCGAGACCATCGACGTGGAGATCGGCTACCTGCTGCATCCCGGCTCGCTGGAGCACCCCATGTTCGAGCAACTGCTCCAGGCCAGCGACGACGGGGTGCAGGTGTTCGTGGCCCAGGACCAGGACGCCACCACCAAGGTCCAGCGGGGGCTGCGGTCACGCTACGCCGTGCGGGGAAGATATTCCTGGCAGGAGGAGACCCATGTACAGTTCAACCGCTGGCTGGTCCAGCGCTATCGACGGCACTGGCCCAACGGGGCATGATGAAGGGTCGACACCGCGTCCGACCGTCGTCCGACAACTGAGGAGGGGGAACCCATGAGCACACCATCCAACCGCCGAACCCGATGGCTGTGGCCCGCCGCCGTGCTGCTGGCCGTACTGGCCCTGGTGGCCGCTGGCTGCGGCAACGACGACGACAGTGGTACGGGGGCCGACTCCGGGTCCGCTCCGGCCCCCGCCCCCACCGATGATGCTCCTGCGCCGGCGCCCGACCCGACCGACCCGCCGGATTCCGACCCCGATGACTCCGGGGACCCGGACCCCGAACCCACGGATGATGCTCCTGCGCCGGCGCCCGACCCGACCGAGGCCCCGGAACCCGAGCCCACCGAGGCGCCCGAGGACATCGCCATGCAGGACTTGCTGGACACCTTTGACGCCGACGGCGACGGCACCATCACCATCGGGGTGGCCGCCGCCGGGCCCCGCGACGACCAGGGCTACTACCAGGCGCTGGTGGACTTCGCCGAACAGTTCTCCGCCGACAACGGGTTCGCCCCCCCGATCGTGAGCGACAACATCGGCGCGGCCGAGGCCGCCCAGGCCATGGCCGATCTGGCCGCCCAGGGAGTGGACGTGATCCTGGTGGGGGCCAGCGAGATCGCCGAGCCCCTGCCCGACCTGACCGAGCAGTTCCCCGACGTGTTCTGGTACTGCAACTGCGGGGCGGGCTTCGATCTGCTGCCCGGCCTGGCCCAGGCCACCGACTGGGGCGCCCCCATCCACTACACCGCCGGGGTGGCCATGGGCGCGGTGCTGGCCGAACAGGGCGGCGACACCGCCGTGTTCCTGGGCTGTTGCGACCTCAACTTTGAGCGGGAAGCCTACGACGCCACGGTGTACGGCCTGCAGACGGTGGACCCCTCGTTCACCATGGAGTACGTCTCCACCGGAGCGTTCCCCTTCGACTTCGACAACGCGGGCAACGCCACCGCTGCCCTCACCAACGCCATCGCCGAAGGGGCCACGTTGGCCTACGCCTATCTGGGCGGGGCGCTCAACCCGGTGGGCCAGTTGGCCACCGAGGAGGGCATCGCCGTGTTCGCCGCCGGCCCCGGCGACATCTGCTCTCGCACGGACGGCATTGCCTGGACGGGCAGCATCGTGTTCGACGGCGGCCGTTACGCCGAGCAGGTCTTGCCGTTGATCATCTCCGGTGATCTGACCGAGGGAGAAAACTACACGTTCCCCACGCAGCCAGGGCTGAACGGTGGCGAACTCTGCGATCCGTCTGCGGAGGCGACGGCCCTTTTGGACCAGGCCTTTGTCGACGCCAACACCAACGGTGAGCTGTTGGGCGTGCTCGGAGGCATCTCCGGCGCAGCCTACGGCGGCGGGTGATCCACGACGCCACAACCGGCACGGGTGAGGGGGGGGAATCCTCCCCATCACCCGCGGTCGAACTCGTCGGCATCACCAAACGGTTCGGGGGCATCGTCGCCTGCGACCAGGTTGATCTCAACCTGCACCGGGGCAGCATCCACGGCATCCTCGGAGAGAACGGGGCGGGAAAGTCCACGCTGATGAAGGTGCTCATCGGGCTGGTGCTGCCCGATGCCGGCGCCATTCGCATCGACGGGCGGCCCTTGGCCATCCACGACCCCATGACGGCCGCCGCCCACGGCATCGCCATGGTGCACCAGCACTTCAGCCTGGTGGAGCCCCTCACCGTGTGGGAGAACGTGGCCCTGGGGGAAAGCGGCCGTCTCGACCCGGACGGCGTCCGCCACCGGATCGCGGCCATCAGCAGCCAGTACGGCCTCCACATCGATCCCGATGCCCGGGTGGCCGACCTCACCGCCGGCTTGCGCCAACGGGTGGAGATCATCAAGTGCCTGCGGCGTGACCCCCGGATCGTGGTGTTCGACGAGCCCACCTCGGTGCTCACCCCCGAGGAATCCGGCGAGCTGTTCGCCACACTGCGGGCGGTGGTGGAGTCGGAGGAGCGGGCGGTGGTGTTGGTGAGCCACAAGCTGGACGAGGTGCTGAGCGCCACCGACGAGATCACCATCATGCGTCAGGGCCAAGTGGTCGACCGCTTGGCCACCGAGGCGGCCGACGCCCGGACCCTGGCCCGATCCATGGTCGGCCGTGAGGTGTCGCTGCGCTCCGAGCGGGCTGCGTTCGGCTTGATCCGAGGCGACGACGGGCCCACCCCCGACCCCCCGGCATCCGTGGCCACCCCAGCGGCAGGCTCCGGCAACGGGGCCGAGAGCACGAGCACCACCGTCGAGCCCACCGGCCCCCTCGACCAGTCGCCGGCCGCGGCGCTGTGCCTGGAACAGGTTCGCGTGATGGGCCGGGGTGGCAGGGTGTTGCTCGACGACGTGAGCCTGGAGTTGCGGTCGGGCGAGATCGTGGGGGTGGCCGGGGTGGAGGGCAACGGGCAGCGCACGCTGGGCGACCTGTTGTCCAGTCTGGAGCCGCTGACCGGCGGTCGGGTGATGGTCGGCGGTGAGGAGGTGCCCGCCAACACCCCCGGGGCCATGGCCCGGGCCGGGATAGCCGTGATCCCCGAGGACCGCCACGATTCGGGAGTGGTGCTGGACATGTCGGTGGCCGAGAACCTGCTCATGGTCGACCCCCACCGCGCCGCTCGGCGGGGCGTGATCGACAAGGGGAACGCCACGAGCACGGCCCAACAGTTGATCGACGACTTCGAGATCGCCTGCACCGGGCCGGACGCGCCGCTGTGGTCTCTGTCGGGCGGCAACCAACAGCGGGTGGTGCTGGCTCGGGAGCTGGCCGCCGAGCCCAGGGTGCTGGTGGCCGCCCAACCCACCCGGGGGTTGGACGTGGGGGCCATCGAGTACATGACCGACCGGCTGCGCCGCACCGCCGACTCCGGGGTGGCGGTGCTCCTCATCTCCAGCGAACTGGAGGAGATTCTGGAGTTGGCCGACCGCGTCGTGGTGATGTTCCGGGGCGGCATCGCCGCTCAATTGGATCGGCACGAGGCCGACCTGGAGACCCTCGGTTTGCTGATGGGCGGGGCCGAGACGTGACCCGGTGGGGCGAGGGCACGGCTCGGGGGGCCAAAGCGGGGGAGTGGCTCGCCATGTACGCCCTCAGCATCGTGGCGGCCTTGGTGATCGCCAGCGTGGTGGTGGAGTCCACCGGAGGCGATTGGTGGCCGGTGGTGCAAGCCCTGATCGACGGCAGCCTCCGCGCCCCCGGACGCTGGGGGGAGACGCTGGGGGTGGCCGCCCCGCTGCTGCTGGTGGCGTTGGGCACGGTGATCTCGGCCAAGGCCGGGCTCATCAACATCGGCCAGGAGGGCCAGTTGCTGATGGGGGCGGCGTTCGCCACCTACTTCGGGTTCCTGATCGGGGGACCGGGACCGCTGAACGTGGTGGTGATCATGGTGTTCGGCGCCGTGGGCGGGGCGGTATGGGCTGGCGTGGCCGGGGTGCTGCGCTTCTGGCGGGGCGTGCCCGAGGTGCTGAGCACCCTGCTGCTGGTCACGGTGTCCACCCAGGCGGTGGCCTACGGCCTGCGCTGGAACTGGCTGCTGCTGGCGCCGGGTGCGGAGCGGGGCAACCGCAACCAGGTCAGCAGCCAACTGCCCACCGACAACCGCATTCCCCGCCCGAACATCTTCGGCAACGAGTTTCCCGTGTCCGTGTACGTGGCGCTGATCCTGGCCGTGGTGGTGGCCTTCGTGCTGGCCCGCACGGTGTGGGGGTTCCGGTTGCGGATGCTGGGATTGAACGCCCGGGCCGCCCAACGGTCGGGGGTGTCGTCGGTGGTGTACGGGGCCAGCGCCCTGGCCATCGGCGGGGCGTTCGCCGGGCTGGCCGGGGCGGCCATGTTCGCCGGGGGCGGGTTCTCGTTCGGCAACTTCCGGTTGGTGCCCGGCTTCTCCGACAACATTGGCTGGACCGGCCTGCTGGTGGCGTTGGTGGCCCGCGAGCGGGCGCTGGCCGCGGTGGTGGCCGCCTTTGTGTTCGCCGGGCTGCGCACCGGATCGGGGTTCGTCAACAGCACCGGGGTGGAGAGCCGCATCACCGACGTGGTGCAGGGGCTGTTGGTGCTGGCCCTGTTGGTGCCGCCGGCGGTGATGTTCCTGCGCGATCGAGCCCGGGCCCGGGCCGCGGCCACGGCCAGAGTGTGACGCCATGGTGATCGACTCGTCCGACCTCTGGGGCACGACGCCATGGTGATCGACTTCTTCTCGGCGGTGGGCGATGTGTTGTCGTCGGAGTCCACCTACATCAACGGGGCGCTGTTCGCTGCCCTGCTGGCCTTTGCCGCCACCGGGGAGTGGGTGGCGGAGCGGTCGGGCACGCTGAACATCTCGGTGGAGGCCATGTTGTTGAGCGGGGCGTTCGCCGGGGCGCTGGGCTACCACCTCACCGGCTCGGTGGCCGCCGCGCTGGTCTTCGGTGCCGTCGGGGGCATGGTGATTGCCGCCGTGCAGGCCGAGATGAGCCACCGGTTGACCGCCGATCAGTTCGTGGTCGGGCTCACCCTCAACATCTTGATCTTCGGGTTGGCCGGGTTCCTGGACCGGGAGATCGACCCCGAGGCCACCTTCGCCTCCACCGTCGAGATCCCCTTGCTGGTCGACATCCCCCTGTTCGGGGAGGCGCTGTTCGGCGAGCCGTGGCCGTTCTACCTGCTGTACGGGCTGGTGCCGTTCTCGTGGTGGCTGGTCTACCGCACCCGGTGGGGGTTGGAGTTGCGGGCCGCGGGGGAGAACCCCCAGTCGGCCGACGTGAGCGGCATCGACGTGAACCGCCGCCGCCGCCAGTCCATCTACTACGCCGGGCTGACCTCGGGGTTGGGGGGCGCGTTCTTCGTGTTCGCCCGGCTGGCCTCCTTCGAGAACACCATCATCGGCGGTCGGGGCTTCATCGCCATCGCCGCCGTCATCTTCGGCGGCTGGACGCTGTGGGGCACCATGGGCGGCTGCATCCTGTTCGCCGGGGCCCTGTCGTTCCGGTTGTCGGTCCAGGGCCTCGGCTACGAACTCAACGCCGAGTTGCTGCAAGCCCTGCCCTTCCTGGTCACCATCGGGGCCATGGCCATCTTCGCCCGCCGGGTCCGCCCCCCCGCCGCCCTCGCCCGCCCCTTCATTCGCGGCCTCAAGTAGCCGACGGCGGGGGGCCGCCGCCACGCTGGGGCAGGGTTATCGCACTGGGAACTTGGCCTTGTCGGGCAGGCCGGAGCGGGCCACCACCGCTTCCCCGGCTTGCTGGCAGCGGTCGTAGAAGGTGTCCTCGTCCACGGTGAGGGCCCGGCCCGCCTCCACCACTTTGTGTCCGTCCACGAACACGGTGTGAACCCCCCGGCCATCGGCCGACCACACCAGTTGGTTCATCACATTCAACAGGGGTCGCCACTCGGGGCGGTCGGTGTCGTGCAGCACCACGTCGGCCTGCTTTCCCACCTCCAGCGAGCCGATGTGGTCGTCCATCAGCAGGGTGCGGGCCCCGCCCAAGGTGGCCATCTCGTAGGCCTTCTCGGCGGGGAACATCTGGGGATCCATGCGGGCGTCCTTGAACAGCCCGGCCACCAGGTAGGTGGCCCGCATCAGATCGGAGTAGTTGGACGCGTTGTTGCCGTCGGTACCCAGGCTCACGTTGGTGCCGGCCATGACCATCTCGGGGATGCGGCCGATCTGGGTCACGCCGTAGCTCACCTTCAGCGCGGTGGTGGGGCAGTGGGCCACCGAGCTACCGACCTCGGCCATCAGGGCGATCTCCTGGTCGTTCACGTGAACGCAGTGGGTGACGGCGGTGTCGGGGCCCAACACGCCGAGTTCGCCCAGGTGGATCAGGGGGCGCCGGCCGAAGGCGGCGATGAAGCCCTCGGGGTCGAGCCTGGCGGGTGACATGTGGAAGCTGAGCCCCACCCCGTACTCGTCGGCGGTGGCCCGGGCCGCCTGCCACAGCGGATCGGAGGCGGTGGTGTGGCCCACCAGGATCGACCACGCCCCCAGCGTGCCGTCGGGGTCCACCCGGTGACGGGCCACGGTGTCGCGCAGGTTGGCGATGGCAGTGTCGGTGTCCTGGCGGTAGACGTCGGGCTCGGGGGGCAGGTCCCAGATCCATCGTCCCACCCGGCCACGGATGCCCACCTCGGCGAGGCCGTCGATCACCTCGTCCACGAAGCGGATGGTGCCCGCCTCCAGAAAGCAGGTGGTCCCCGACTTGAGCATCTCCACGGCCGCGAGCTGGGCCGACAGCCGCTCCTCTTCGGGGGTGTAGACCGAGTAGAGCGGGCACAGCCACTGAAACACGTTCTCCTCGAAGGGGGTGTCGTCGGGCACGTACCCTCGGGTGAGGGGCTCCCCAGTGATGTGGATGTGGGTGTTGACCAGGCCGGGGGTGACCACGAACCGGTCGCCTCCCACCGTCTCGGCCGGCTGGTAGCGGGCCTCCAGGTCGGAGGCCTTGCCCACGTCGATGATCCGGTTGCCCCGCAGTGCCACCGCCCCGTGGCGGATGATGTCCCGAGTCGGGTTCATGGTCACCACGTACCAGCCCTTGATGAGGGTGTCGATGGGCTCGCTCATCGGTCTGCTCCTTGTCGGTTCGGGGGGTGGCGGGGCGTGGGCGGGGCTTCCCGTCAGGGCTTCAGCAGGATCTTGCCGAAGAAGTCGCTGGCCATCATCTTGGCCTGGGCTGCGGCGGCGTCGGCCAAGTCGAACATCGAGTCGATCACCGGGTCGAAGTCGCCGGTGCTGTAGGTGTGCCACACCGGTCCGAACTCCTCGGGACGGTAGGGATCGGAGCCCAGGATCCTGATGCCCGAGTGGAAGACATAGCCCAACGAGGGGATGACCGCCTCGTCCCCGGAGGAGTTGCCGCAGTTCACCAGCCGCCCGCCGATGCCCAGGGCGAACAGCGACGGGCCGAACAGGGCGGTACCCACGTGGTCGAACACCATCTCGACGCCAACCCCGTCGGTCAGCTCCCGGGCCCAGGCGGCCACGTCGCCGGTGCGGTTGTTCATGGCCCCGGTCGCGCCGAGGACGACGGCTCGCTCGCACTTCTCGTCGGTGCCGGCGGTGGCCAACACGGTGGCCCCGGCGTCCACCGCCAACTGGATGGCGGCCACCGACACCCCCGACCCCGCCGCGTGGATCAGCACGGTCTCGCCCGCCTGCAACCCCCCGACGGTGAACAGGGCGTGCGCCGCGGTGAGATAACAGGTGGGAAACACGGCGGCGGCGTCCAGCGACAGGGCGTGGGGCACCGGGTACACGTGGGAGGCGGGCACCAAACAGCGCTCGGCGTAGCCCCCGTCGACGGTGGCCCCGATGATGCCCAACTCACCGTACAGATCACCCCGCCCCCCGAGTTCGGAGCGGTCATCCACCCCGGCCAGCGACGGATCGACCACCACCCGTTCGCCGACGGCGACGCCGTCCACCTCGGCGCCCACCTCAGACACCACCCCGGCCACGTCCATGCCCGCGATGTGGGGCAGCGTGAATCCGGGCATGGCGAACCACCCGTTGCGGTGAACCACATCCAGCCGATTCAGCGCGGCGGAGACCACGTCCACCACCACGTCCACCGGCCCCGGTTGGGGATCGGGCACCTCCTCGTAGCGCAGCACCTCCGGCCCGCCCGTTTCGTGATACCGCACTGCTCTCATCAGGTAGCCGATCTCATCAGGCTGCCGATGATACGCCCAAGCAGCACCGAGGATCAGCCATCGGCCCCAGGCCGACTGGCCGCAGTGCTTCCTGGCGCAGCAGGCGTGCGGGGCTTGGCGGCGGTGTAGACGTATTGGCCGCCGATGGGCTCGATGAGGCGCAGGCCCTCGAAGCCGGCCTCTCGCAGCCAGGCAGCGGTTTCCGAGGCGGTGATGGCAAAGCCGTTCACCGTGTTGGCCATCATGGTCATGGCCATCAGCACGCTGTGGGGGCTCCACTGGGGCTCGGGGGCGATGAAGTAGTCGGCCAGCAGCAAGAGGCCCTCGGGTCGTAGGGCCTCGTACGCCCTGGCAATGAGCCGCTGGGCACCGGCAGCACCCTCGGTTCGGCACACATGGCCCAGGGCCACCAGGTCATAGCCGTCGGGCTCGACGGCAATGTGGTGGAAGTCGCCCGGTCGGTACTCACAGCGGTCGGCCACGTCGTGCTCGGCCGTGGTGTGGCGGGCGTAGTCGATCACGCCGGGGAGGTCGTTGACCACCGCGGTGGCCCCGGTGCAAGCGGTCAACACGGCTATCGACCAGGGCGCCCCCCCGGCCCCCAGATCCAGCACCCGGGGGGCTTCCAGGGCCCGGTAGCGCACCAGGGCATCGGTGCGCACCGCGGCTCGCAACATGGTGGTGAACGTTCCCTCCACCAGGGGCCGGTAGAACCCGACCGGGTCGTCGTCGATGGGATGGGTCGGGCGGCCGGCCCGGACGGTGTCGGCCAATCGTGACCAGTTCTCCGCCGGGCCGGGGGCCACCGGCACCAGCTCGGCCATGGAGGCGGCGCCGTCGGTGGTGAGGTACCGGTCGGCGGTGTCGTTCAGGCGGTAGCCGGTGCCCACCCGATCCAGGAGCCCGAGCACCACCAGGGAATCGAGCAGGGTCGCCAGATGGGGTGCGGACACGCCCAGGCGCTCCGCCAAGTCCACAACCTCGGCTCCGGGCCGGGTGCCGGGAGCCGCTCCCATCTCTCCGAGTTGGTCGAACACCCCCAGCTCCAGGGAGGCGGTCAGCACATGAAACGAGCCCTGCCCGCCGATCACCGTCCACACCGGGGCCGAGGGGGGCGGCTTGCGGTCGGTCCAGGGCCGCCCCACCCGCTCGGGGACGTGGGTCTTCTTCAGTTCGGGGTAGGGAGAGTCGGCCATGCTCTTGTCGTTTCTTGCGTGCCAAAACACATTGAGGCAAGCTGAGGCAATGAAAGTAGTCGGCGCGAGGAGACTTCGTTCCTGCACTTTGGTGGCGGCATCCATTTTGGCCGCGTTCGCCTTGGTAGCAGGATGCCAGGATTCGCAAGACAGTGTTGCCCCTCCCGCGCCGAGTGACGGCATGGGAACCGCGCCGGAGGGAGGAGTACCGGGCGTTTCCGACGACCGTATCCTGTTCGGGCAGTCCGCCGCGTTCAGCGGCCCGTCCCAGCAACTCGGCACCGATATGCGCCTCGGCCTGCAAGCCGCCTTCCACGAGGTCAACGAGGCAGGCGGCGTCAACGGCCGTCTCTTGGAGTTGACCACGCTGGATGATGCCTACGAGACAGAGGCGGCATTCGACAACGCTCAACGCCTGATCAACTCTGAAGGGGTGTTCGCGCTCATCGGGGCGGTGGGCACACCCACGTCCCGCGCCAGCGTGCCGGTGGCGGCCACCGCTGGGGTGCCCTTCGTCGCCCCGTTCACCGGTGCTGAATTCCTGCGCAGCCCGGAATTGGACAACGTGTTGAATCTCCGGGCGTCCTACTACCAGGAAACCGAGGAGATCGTGGCGCGCCTGACCGAGGACCTGGGAATCACGCGGGTTGCGGTGCTCCATCAGAACGATTCCTATGGCGCGACCGGTCTGACCGGCACCGAGTTGGCGTTGGAGCGGCGCGGACTGGAACCGGTGGCCACCGGCTACTACCGGCGCAACACCACCGCCGTGAAGTCCGCTCTGCTCGACATCGCTGCCGGCGAGCCGGAAGCGGTGGTCATGATCGGGGCCTACGCCCCGGTGGCCGAGATGATCTCCCTGGCTCGATCGGTCGACGCCGACCTGGTGTTCGCGACGGTCTCCTTCGTGGGCAGCAACGCTCTGTCCGAAGCCCTGGGGCCCGAGGGGGCTGGTGTCTATGTCACCCAGGTGGTGCCCCTGCCTGGCGACACCGACGTGCCCGTGGTGGCCGCCTACCAGGAGGCCTTGGCCAGCTACGACGACGGTGCGACGCCGAGCTTCGTCTCCCTGGAGGGTTACCTGGCCGGACGATTGGCCATTCTCGCCCTGGAGGGCTGCGGTAGCGAGGTCAGCCGGGAGTGCTTCCTCAATTCGGTTCGCGACGCCGGAGCCATGGACATCGAAGGGTTCCCACTCCAGTACGGGCCGGACGACAACCAGGGGTCGGACACCGTGCTGCTGACCGTGATCGGGGAGGATGGGGAGTATCACCCGGTCGAGAGAATGAGCCGATAAAGGGACAGGTGACCAGCAATGAATCGTTTCCGCTTCTCAGCTCGCCACCTGGTGGCCACCGGGGTGGCCTTGGCCGTTGTTGTCGCCGCAACGGTGACCGGCTGGCTGGCCATTGACCGACTGGACAAGAAGGCGTCCTCCGGTGAGACCACCGAATCCCTGGATGCCGCCTACGGGGTGGCCCGGCACGCCGGCCTGCTGGTGTCGGCCAGCGCCGTCCCCACCAACTTCCGCATGACACCCGAGCACCTTGCCGAGATTTCGGATTCTGTGGCCCAAAGCAGCGCGGCCATGAACGATCACCTGGAGGTTCTCGAGGCCCATGATCGAGGAGGGCGGGCGGATCGCATCCGGGAGCATGCCGATGCCCTGCTGGCCACCGCCGAATTGATCGAGAACCAAAGACCGGAACTGGTGCGCCTGCTGGCCGAGGGTCAGGCCGACCTGAGGGACTTCCGTTACGGGTTCAGCAAGGAATTGGAAGCGGCCATGGTCACCAGCATCGATGATCAGATTTACCACATGATGACCAATTACGATGAATCAGGACAACCGCTGCAATCGGAACTGGGCCCCTTACCCGAAGATGTCCTCCGGCTCTATCACATTGCTACTCTCGCCAATACCCAAGGAGTGGCCATCATCAAGTTGCGGGGAGCGGCTGTCCTACCCTACGCCAACATGATTCCCTACATTCAGGAGGACTTCGAGTCAGAAGTGCAGCGTCTCGAACGAAGCATAAATTATCTGGCCGAAAATGGTGCTCCCAACCTGCATCCTGATGCCGTGTCCCTGCTGCAGCAAGTTGTCAGCTACGGTGAGGGTGATAACAACATCTGGGACAGGACGACTGCCAGACTGCAAATGGCTGCACTGGAGAATCGCCAGATCGCCGAAAAGGAGCGCATTCTGGAACACCTGTACTTCGAACTGGACGAAGTGGTGGCCGACATCAACCAGCGGGCCGATGACGCCAACGATTCGGTGAACCGGGATGTCCTCTGGGCCCTCATCGTTCTGCTTGTGATTGCCGTCATGGGCGTCTTGAGCATCCTGGCCGCCGCCCGGCACCTCGGGGCCAAGCCCGGCGACAGCAGCGACGGCGAGGAATCGGCTACCCCGGCAGCGGCTACTTGAGGCCGCCGATGATGGGCCGCTGACTACCCGTCGAGTTCTCGCTTGACGATCTTGCCCGCGGCGTTGCGGGGCAGGGGATCGGCCCGAACCTCCCAGAGGGTGGGCACCTTGTAGGGGGCCAGCACCTCCCCGCACCACCCGGCCAGGTCGTCGGGGTCGACCGAGGCCCCCTCGGCCGGCACCACCACCGCCTTGACTTCTTGTCCCATCTCCTCGTGGTCCACCCCGATCACCGCCGACTCGGCCACCGTCGGATGGGCGTCGAGGCGGTACTCGATCTCGATGGGGTAGATGTTCTCGGCGTTGCGCAGGATCATGTCCCGGGCCCGAGAGTTGATGTACAGGTAGCCGTCCTCGTCCAGCTTCCCGATGTCGCCGGTGTTCAGCCACCGGTTGGCGTCGATGGTGGCCCCAGTGGCCTCGGGATTGTTCCAGTACCGGAGCATGGTGTAGGCGCTGCGGGCCCAGATCTCGCCGTCGACGCCGGGGGGAAGCGTCCGGCCGTCGGGCCCGCGGATGTCCACCTCGAACCCGATGGCCACCGGCCCACACGAGGTCGGTCGTTCCCGGAACTCGGCCCCGCCGATGGCAGCGATGACCGCCACCGACTCCGACGAGCCGTAGCCCATGCCCACGGCGGCCGCCGCGTTGGGGAAGGCCCGGCGCATCAGATCCTGCACCGCCGGGCTGGCGGGGGCGCCCCCGAAGCCCACGTTGACCACGCTGGAGGTGTCGTAGTCCCCGAAGCGGGGATGATTGGCCACTCGGGTGCCGATGCCGCCCAGCGCGGCGAACGAGGTGACGCCCTCGTCCTGTATGAGGCGGAGCACGTGCTCGGGATGGAACCGGCCCCTCCGGTACACGATCTTCCCCCCGGTGACCATGCTGATGAGGGTGGTGCCGTAGAGACCGGACACGTGGAACAGCGGTGAGGTGCCCAGGGTGACCGATTGGGATGGCGGGCCGGCCGAGGCGGAGGGCTCCTCGGGGGGGTTGATGCGCTGCTCGGTGAGTACCCGCACCGCCCCGTTCAGCATGGTGGACTGCACGAAGCCGATCAGCCCCCGGTGCGACGCCACCGCCCCCTTGGGACGACCGGTGGTGCCGCTGGTGAACAGGATCACCGCCGGATCGTCCTCGGCCAGGGTGACGTCGATGTCGCTCAAGCGTGCCCCCGCGCCGGTGGCCACGAAGTCGTCCCAGTCCTCGCCGATCACCAGGCACGGGGCGTCGGTGGCGCCCACCCCGGAGCGGTCCAGGCGAGGGCGGTCGGCGATCACCAGCGCCGGTTCGCTCAGCGCGGTGGCGAAATCCACCTCATCGGCGGTCCACCAGCCGTTGTAGGCCGACACGATGGCGCCGATGCTGGTGGCGGCAAAGAACGCCACCACCCACTCGGGGCAGTTGGCCGCGAAGATGCCCACCCGGTCGCCGCGGCCGATTCCCCGTCGCTGCAGGGCGGTGGCCGCCTCGGCCACCTGGGTGGTGAAGTCGTCGAACGTGAGCCGCTGATCCTCCAGCACCAGGAACTCCCGCTCGGCGAAACCGGCGGTGTTGGCCACCATTTCCCGCAGGGACCGCATCCGGTCGCAGAACACGGTGGCGGGCTGGCCCAGCACCTCCTCGGTGGTCAGCTCGAACGGTCCGCCGGGGCCGATCAGCGATTGGATCACTTCAGTACGAACGTCCACGAAACTGCACCCTACTCAGCAGCTTCCTCCGGCTTCTGATTCATGCCCACCACACTCGACGCCACGAGGGGAGGTCGCCTCCGGCCAGGCTCTAACGTGGGGCCGTGGCCGAGACCGCACACACTCAACCGAGTCCAGGGGGCGGGTTGGGTACGGGAACCCCCATCGAGGGGCAGTGACGGCCACCGACACCGAATTGGCCGACGAACTGGTCGGCGCCATCCGCTCCTGGGTGGACCGGGAGGTCGTGCCCAACGCCTCCGACCTGGAGCACGCCGACGAGTTTCCCCAGGCCATGTTCGCCCAGATGTGCGAATTCGGCCTGTTCGGGGCCACCATCCCCGAGGCCTACGGTGGCCTCGGTTTGGACGCCACCACCTACGCCCGCATCATCGAGGAGCTGTCCCGCGGGTGGATGTCGCTGGCCGGCATTCTCAACACCCACAAGATCGCCGCCACCATGATCGCCCGCTACGGCACCAACGAGCAGCGAGGGCGGTTCCTCCCCCGCATGTGCGACGGCTCGGTGCGGTCGGCCTTTTCGCTGTCGGAGCCCGACGCGGGCAGCGACACCCGCAGTATTCGCTGCCGGGCGGTCCCCGACGGCGAGGAATGGGTGATCAACGGCACCAAGATGTGGGTGACCAACGGCATGCGGGCCCAGATGGTGATGCTGTTGGCCCGAACCCCCGACGACCGCATCACCTGCTTCATCGTGGAAAAGGAGCCCGGACCGGGCGCCGACGGCCTGACGGTGTCGCGCACCATCCCCAAACTGGGCTACAAGGGCCTGGAGACGGTGGAGATGGCCTACACCGACTTTCGGGTGCCCGACGCCAACGTGCTCGGCGGAGCCGACGGGGTGGGCCACGGGCTGGCCTTCGCCCTGTCCGCCCTGGAGCTGGGCCGCATCAACATTGCCGCCCGGGCGGTGGGGGTGGCCCAGGCCGCCTTCGAGGCCGCCATGCGCTACGCCCAGGAGCGGGAGACCTTCGGCCGGCCGATCTACGACCACCAGGCCATCGGCTTCAAGCTGGCCGAGATGGCCACCAAGCTCCACGCCGCCCGGCTCATGACCTACGACGCCGCCCGGCGCTACGACTCGGGCGAGCGCATCGACCTGGAAGCGGGGATGGCCAAGCTGTTCGCCTCCGAAGCCGCCTTCGAGATCGCCTCCGACGCCCTGCGCATCCACGGGGGCAACGGCTACACCGAGGAGTACCCGGTGGAGCGGTACTTCCGGGACACGCCCCTTATGATCATCGGCGAGGGAACCAGCGAGATCCAAAAGATGGTGATCGCCCGGCAACTGCGCGACCGGTACAACTGAGAGGATCGAGAGTGGCCACCATTTCCGAGGACCAGTTGCGGCAACGAGTTCGGGATCTGGTGGCCGAGGTCGACCCCGAAAGCGCCTCCCAATTCGAGTTCCGGGGGGCGCAATTCGACCGGGGGCTGAGCCGGGTGGACTTTCCCGAGGGCAAGGGCGGCCTCGGCCTGTCGCCCAAGGCCCAGACCGTGGTGGACGAGGAGCTGCGCAAGGCCCCCCGCTACTGGCACGATCTGCACGTCAACCCCATCGGCATCGGCATGGGCGCCCCCACGGTGCTGGCCCACGGCACCGAGGACATGCACCACCGGCTGCTGCGCCCGCTGTTCACCGGCGAGGAGATCTGGTGCCAGATGTTCAGCGAGCCGGGCGCCGGTTCCGACGTGGCCGGTTTGGCCACCCGGGCCGAGGCCGACGGCGACGAGTGGGTGGTGAACGGCCAGAAGGTGTGGACGTCGCTGGCCCACCGGGCTCGCTGGGGGATGCTGGTGGCCCGCAGCGATCCCGATGCCCCCAAACATCGGGGCCTCACCTATTTCGTGGCCGACATGACCCTTCCGGGGGTGGAGGTGCGCCCGCTGTATCAGATCACCGGCGAGGCCGAGTTCAACGAGGTGTTCTTCAACGACGTGCGCATTCCCGACACCATGCGGCTGGGACAGCCCGGCCAGGGCTGGAACGTGGCCATCACCACCCTGATGAACGAGCGGGTGGCGTTGGGCGGTGGTGTTCCCGACCGGGGCAGCGGGCTCATCGCCGTGCTGGTGTCCGCCTGGGTGCAACACCGACACCGAGACTCGGCCGCCGAGGGCCCCGGAGCCGCCGAAGGGGCTCAGGCCACCGCGGCGGCCCGTCGCCGGGTACTGCGAGACCGGGTGGTCAAGCTGTGGACGGAGGCCGAGGTGTTGCGGCTCACCAATTGGCGGGCCCGCACGCTGGCGTCGGCGGGTACGCCCGGTCCGGAGGGGTCGGTGGGCAAGGCGGTGTCGGCGGAGCTGAATCAGCGCATCTACGAGTGCTTGATCGACGTCATGGGGTCAGAGGCGATGCTCTTCCCCGAGGGCTATCCGATGTGCAGGCCCGAAGCGGCCGAGGCCGCTTCCCACCGGCTCACCCCGCCCATCAAGGGGTTCCTGCGGTCGCGGGCCAACACCATCGAGGGGGGTACGGCCGAGGTGATGCGCAACATCCTGGGGGAGCGCGTGCTGGGGTTGCCCAAGGAACCAGGGGTGGACAAGAACACCCCCTGGAGCGACATCCCCCGCAACTGAGAGGCGGGCCGATGCTCGACCCCCCGCACCCGCAAGACCCCCGGCAGGCGCAAGTTCCCCCGCATCCGCAAGTGCCCGATGACCTTCACGGTCCCGGCGATGTCGGAGACGCCGACGCAACTTCGAGCCTGCTGGGATGGGCTCGCAAGCGGTGGAAGCGGCTGGCGTGGACGGTGGCCCTGGTGCTGTTGGGCGGCTGGATTCTCACGTGGGTGTTCGACGCCCCCCTGCGCCCGGTGCTGGCCGAGCGTGACGCCATACGGGTGGCCGCCGTACACGTCAGCGGTACGGCCTGCGGCCAGTTCTCCGAGGGTGACGGGTTCGCCGTGGCGCCCGACTTGGTGCTCACCAACGCCCACGTGGTGGCGGGCGTGGAGGAGATCCGCGTGGCCACCCCCACCGGGACGGCGGTGCCCGGCGTGTTGGTGGGATTCGACCCTGGCCGCGACATCGCCGCTATCGCCGTCACCGGTCCCCCATTGATCCCGGTGGTGCCCGCCCCCGTGGTGGCCGACGCCTCCGATACCGGTGACGTGGCCACGGTCAACCCTGGTCACGGCGTCGAGTTCGTACCCTTCACGGTGATCCGTCGGATCTTGGCCACCGGCACCGACTTCTACGGCGAGGAGGCGCAGGGTCGCCTCGTGCTCGAGATCCGTTCCCTGTTGGTGCCGGGGGATTCCGGGGCTGCGCTGGTGAGCGATGACGGTGAACTGTGGGGGATGGTGTTTGCCGTGGCCCGGCGGCAGCGAGATGAGGGCTACGCCCTCGACAGCACCGAGATCACCCGCTTCTTGGCCGAGGTGGACCGCACCCCGGTGCCCACCCCACCCTGCCGGACGCGCTAGCGGCGGCTAATCTGCGGCGATGCCGGTGGACCACGACCAACTGCTCGCCCCCGCCCACACCGCGGTGGTCACCATGGAGTGCCAGCGAGGGGTGATCGGCGACCTGGCGTCCATGGGGGCCCTGCGCGATGTGATGCTGGACCGGGGGACCATTGATGCCGGTGCCCGACTGTGCCGGGGCGCCCGGGCGGTCGGAGTACCGGTGGTGCACTGTCTGGCCCATTTCCGGGCGGACCGGGCGGGCAGCGCCACCAACTGTCGGATGCTGGCCGCCGCGGCCAAGATGAGCGAGCAGACCGGCGGGCTTCTCATCGGCTCCGACGCCGCCCAGGTGATCCCGGAGTTCGAGCCGCAGCCCTCCGACATCGAGGTCGCCCGCTGGCACGGGATGTCGCCGTTCATGGGGACCCCGCTGGACCAAACGCTGCGCAACCTGGGGGTGACCACGGTGGTGGCCGCCGGGGTGTCGCTCAACGTCGGGGTGATGGGGCTGGTGATCAACGCCGTCGATCTGGGCTACCAGGTGGTGTTGGCCGGAGACGCGGTGGCCGGCATCCCGGCCGAATACGGCGACGCCGTCATGAACAACACCATGGCCTTTCTCACCACCATGGTCACCGTGGACGACATCGTGGCGTGCTGGACATGAGCAAGCCCCTGGCGACCGGCCCGCTTGCGGATTCGCCAACACAATCACCTACACAACCACCAACACAACAGGAGACATGACCATGGCCGACACATCACCCGTGCCCGATTACGCCGGGCTCTTGCGGCTCGACGGCAAAAGCCACATCGTGCTGGGCGCCGGACAGGGGATGGGTCGCCAGTCCTCCCACGCCCTGGCCCAGATGGGGGCCAAGGTGTTCTGCGTCGACCTGGAGCAGGAGCGAGCCGAGCAGGTGGCCGCCGAGGTGGACGGCATCCCCTGGGTGGCCGACATCACCAAGCGAGACGATGTGCAGAAACTGGTGGACGAGGCCGAGGGGGCCATGGGGTCGATCGACGGCATCGTGGACATCGTGGGCATCGCCGGATGGGGCGGCGTCCTGGAGATCGACGACGCCGAGTGGGACTGGCAGTTCGACGTGGTGCTGCGCCACGCCTACCTCATCTCCCAGATCGGCGGGCGGGCCATGAAGGAGTCCGGAGGGGGCACCATGGTGTTCATCGCCTCGGTGAGCGGACTCACCGCCGCCCCCAACCACGCCCACTACGGGGCGGCCAAGGCCGGGCTGATGGCCTGGATGCAGTCGGTGGCCATCGAGTTGGCCCCGTTCGGCATTCGGGCCAATTGTGTGGCTCCGGGCACCATCTTGACCCCCCGCATGGAGGCGCTGTTCGACGAGGAGCGGTCGGCGGCCAACGCCGCGGCCGTGCCGCTGGGCCACATGGGGGCGCCTTCGGACATCGCCGGGGCGGTGCTCTATTTCTCCACGCCCATGTCCCGCTTCGTGTCGGGCCGGACGCTGGTGGTGGACGGAGGGGTGGACGCCACCTTCCCCTACAGCCCGATGTAGCTAGCGGTCCGGCGACACGCCACTACACTGTGCCCATGGCTGATGAGGTCATCGAGCCCGAGAACCGAATCGTGGTCGGGGTGGAAGGATCGGGCGGAGCCCGAGCCGCCCTGCGGTGGGCCATCAAGGAGGCCCGTTACCGCAACGCCTTCGTCGACGTGGTGACCGCCTATTCCGCCACCTATGTGCCGGCCTCACCGGACTTCAATTACGTGCCGCTCGACCCCATCGACCTGGAGGCCGAGGTCAAGCGGTTGCAGGACGGCATCATCGAAGAGGTGCTGGCTGAGGGGGACGCCGAGGGGGTGGAGATACGGCGCCGCATGGTGCGGGGCCGGGCCGCCGACACGCTGATCGCCGAATCCAACAACGCGGCCATGCTGGTGGTGGGCTCACGGGGCCGGGGCGGTTTCCGGGGGTTGCTGCTCGGTTCGGTCAGCCAGCAGATCGCCCAGCACGGAAGCTGTCCGGTAGTGATCGTGCGCCCCGATCTGCCCACGTAGCCCAGGATTCCCAACTCGTCGGCCCGGGCGGGCGCAGCCGGTGGGCAGCCGCTCACACCTCGACGATGACCTTGCCCCACGTGCGGCGGTGATAGATGGCGTCGAGGGCGGCGGGCACATCCTCGAAGGCGAACGGGGGGTAGACCGGGGGATCGAGCCGGCCCTCCTCGAGCAGGGCGAAGATGGCCTGGCGGGCTTCCTCCGAGGGCCGGGGATCACGACCCACCGAGGCACCCCAGTGCACCCCCACCACCGAGTAGTTCTTCAGCAGGATGTGGTTGGTGGGAGCATCGGCGATTCGTCCGCTGGTGAAGCCGATGACCAGCAGGCGGCCGTCCCAGGCCATGCACCGTCGGGATCGGTCGAACACGTCGCCTCCCACCGGGTCGAAGCACACGTCCACGCCCCGTCCGCCGGTGTGGGTGCGAATCTCCTCGACGAAGTCAGGGTTCTCCCGGTAGTCGATGGCCAACTCCACCCCCATCTCCCGGAGGTGCCCGACTTTCTCCGGCCCGCCTGCGGTGGCGATGACCTTGGCGCCGGTGTTCAGGCCGAGCTGCACGGCGGCCGTGCCCACGCCGCCCATGGCCGCGTGTACCAGCAGGGTCTCACCCGCGGCCAAGTGCCCTCGGTCGTACAGGGCGAACCACGAGGTTCCGTAATTCACCAGGGCGGCGGCCGCCGCTCCGGCCGACACCTTCTCGGACAGCCGGTGGGTGCCGCCGGCCCGCAGGGCGGTCTGCTCGGCCAGCGACCCCCCGCCGATGCCCACCACCCGGTCGCCGACGGCCACGTGGTCGACGTCGTCGGCCACCTCCCGTACCCGGCCCACCACCTCGGTACAGGGCGACCACGGCAGCTTCGTCTCCATCTGGTAGAGCCCCCGAGCCATTAGGCAGTCCACGAACGTGAGCCCGACCGCTTCGACGTCCACCACCACCTGCTCGGGGCCGGGCGTCGGTGGGTCGACTTCTTCGAGCCGGAGCAACTCCGCCGGGTCGCCCAACTCGTGCTGGCGCCAGACGCGCATTACTCCTGCTCCTCTCGGTCGGTCCCGGCGGCTGCCGGTCGGTCCACCACCGACTTGATGCTGTCCAGGGCCCGCTGCTTGAACGCTTGCACCGAGTCCACGTGGCCCGCCAGGGCCTGGTACTCCGACATGGTGCGGATGGCGTTGCGGGTGCCCATGGCCTCCATTCCTCGGTGCACGCTGCGCTTGTTGATCTGTTGGAGGTCGGAGGGAACCCGGGCCACCCGCCGGGCCATGTCCAGCACCCGCTCCTCCAGTTCGGCCTCGGGGTAGGCCCGGTTGGCAAAACCCATGGTCGCCGCCTCGGTGCCCGAGTAGGAGTCGCCGGTGAGCATCATCTCCATGGCGTTGCGAAACCCCACCAGCCAGGGGTGGTAGTTGAAGTCGGGCGGGCTCAGCACCCGCACCACCGGGTGGCCGATCTCGGCGTTGTCGGCCACGTACACCAGGTCACAGGCCGCGGCCAGCTCGGAGGCCCCGGCCAGGGCGTAGCCGTGGATCTGGGCGATCACCGGCTTGGCCAACTCCCAGATGGCCAGCCACGACTCGGTCACGTGGCGGGACCACTGGCCGTCGCCGCCCGCGGTGTAGTGGGGCGGTTCGGCCATGAGCGAGTCGCTCAGGTCGTAGCCCGAGGAGAAGCACGGCCCCGCGCCGCGGATGACGGACACCCGCACGTCGTCGTCGCCGTCGGCGGCCTGCAGCGCCCCCAGCAGTTCGGTGCGCATCGGGGTGCTGATGGCGTTGCGCTTCTCCGGGCGGTTCAGCGTGACCCGGCGAACGTGCGGGGCAGGGTCATCGACGAGGATGAACTGGTAGGCCATGAATTGACTTTAGAACGACCGGTGCCCCGGACCCGAAGGCCCGGGGCACCGAGTGTTTCGATCAGAAAGTGATCAGGAAGCGGTGTTACAGGGTGCGCAGCCGACGGCTGAGGCCGAACACCATGGCACCGGCGAGGGCGATGCCCGTACCGATCACCACCAGCAGCGACGTGTTCACACCGGTAGCGGGCAGCTCGTCGCCGACCGTCACTCTGGCCACGCCACTCTCACCGTCTGCCACCAGTTCGAACCAGATGAGGGTGACACCGTCGTCGGTGATTTCGACATCCTCAAGGGTCACGGTGCTGTTGGGAGTCTGGGCCGAGCCGAACCCACCGCAGTACTGGATGAGGGTGGCCTGACCCCACTCGATTGATTCATCAGCCGAACTGCAGACCGCCAGGTTGGCCGAGCCCACCGTGAATCCGGAACTGGTCACGCTCAGCGTGTAGGTGCCTGCCTCCGGCACAACCGCCGGATCCACCGTCACCGTCTGCTCTTGTGCGCTGGCCGAGCCCGCGAACAAAAAGCCGACAAGTGCTACCGCCAGCCCAATGAAAATCAACTTGGTCTTGGTCATCGTTGTATCTCCTTGGACCACGCGCTCGGCGGTCCCTACCCGAATGTTGCGGAGAACTGTAGCCCCTCGGCCAGCCACTGTCACGTCTTGTCGTTCATGGCCCCCCCGACCCCGGCAGGACCGTGGTCGGGTCACTATGGTGCCGGGCGTGGAATCCATCGGGAACTTCCGTCAGATCGGCGGCCAGACCACCGTCGACGGCCACCGGGTGCGGTCCGGGGTGGTGTTCCGGTCGGCCCACCTGGCCGGGGCCAGCGATGCCGATTTGGAAGCACTGGCCGCGCTCGGCATCCGCACCGTGTTCGACTTCCGCAACCCGGCCGACCTGGCCGCCGAGGGCCCCAATCGATTGCCCGACAATGCCCAACTGGTTTCCCTGCCCATGGTCGATCCCGCCAACCCCTCCGGGGTCCGGTTGGACGTGAGTTCGCTCAGCCCCGAGGAGTTGGAGGAACGCTTCGGCAACGGCAAGGCCCACCAGTGGATGAAGGAAGCGTCGGCCCGGTCGGTGAGCAGCCCCGAGCGGTCGGCGCAATTCGGCGCCTTCGTCCGAGGGGTGCTGGCGCCGGGGGCGGTGCCCGCCTTGTTCAATTGCAGCGCGGGCAAGGACCGCACCGGCTGGGCGGCCAGCCTGTTGCTCCTGTCGCTCGGCGTACCCGAGAAGCAGGTGGTGGATCACTACCTGGAGACCAACCGGTACGTCGAGCCGGGTCGCTACGGCGACCTGCTGATGCCGGTCGCCACCGTCCACGAGGACTTCTTCGTCGAGCAGATGCGGGTGCTGGCCGACACCTGGGGCAGCTTCGACCGGTACTGGGTGGACGCGCTGGGCCTGGACGACAGCCACCGCCAAGCCGTGCGCGCCCTCTTGCTGGAAGCCCCGTAGAGCCAACCTTCTCGCCGGGGAAGATCAGCCCGCAAGCTTTGAGGCTTGCTCGCCGGGAGTCTTGAGTTCCCCGATACCGTGGACGGGCGCCAGGGTGTCCTGCAGGTAGTCGGGGCCGTCCAGCGTGTCCACGAACCAGCCGGTGGGGCACATGGTGAGGATCTCCACCAGGCTGAACCCAGCCCCGGCGAGCTGTGACTGGTAGGCCCGGGTGATGTAGCGCTTGGTGCGGGCCACGTTGCCCGCGTTGTTGACCGCTCCCCGGGCCACGTAGGCGGCCCCCTCGAGGGTGGCCACCAGGTCGGACAACAAGATGGGATGGCCGTGTTGGTGGGGGTCGCGGCCGTCGATGGAGGTCTTGGTGCGCTGGCCCAGCGTGGTGGTGGCCGTCATCTGCCCGCCGGTCTCGCCGAACACCCCGTTGTTGAGCAACAGGCAGGTGACGGGCTCGCCCCGGGCGGCAGTGTGCAGCACCTCTTGCAGGCCCTCGTTCACCATGTCGCCGTCGCCCTGCACGGTGACCACGAACCCCTCGGGCAACATGCGCTTGATGCCGGTGGCCACCGACGGCGCTCGCCCGTGGAGGGCCTGCACCACCTCCACGTCCAGGTTGTGGGCGAAGGCGGTGTAGCACCCGATGCCGAACACCGCGATGGTGCGATCGGCCAGGGCCAGCTCGTCGACGGCCTCCACCGCGGCCCGCAGGGCGATGGGCTCGCCGCAGCCGGGGCACAGGTGGTGGTTGGCCTGGGTGATGAGCGACGGGGTGAAGTCGTCCACCAGCGCGGCCGCCTCGGAGGGGGCCTGGTCGGTGTTGAGGTACAGCTTCTGGTCGCTCACGGCATGGCCTCCCGGATGCGCTCGGTGATGGCGGGCACGTTGATGTCGGGCCCGATGCCGAACCCGGAGTGGTCCCAGCTCGGCCCGCCGATGAACTCCACCGGCACCGTTCCCGACGTGGCCAAGCGCACGTCATCGACCATCTGGCCCATGTTCTGCTCGTACACCGCCACCTTGGCCGAGCCGCCGACCGCCGCTTGCACGGCCTCGGTGGGGAAGGGCCACAGGGTGATCGGGCGGACGTAGCCCACGCGGTGCCCGGCATCTCTCAGCCGCAGACAGGCGTATCGCACGAACTTGCCCACCGAGCCGTAGGCGGCCACCACCAACTCGGCGTCGTGGCAATGCCCGGTGTCCACCAGCGGGGCCACCCCGTCGGCCATGGCCCGGACGTGGGCCGCGCAGGCCGCGTAGTGGGCGCCCAGGTCGAAGCCCTCCTCGCCCTCGATGCCGCCGCCCAGCGGGGAAATGATCTTGGCCGCGCCCGTGCCGCCCGAGGAGCCGTCCAGCGCCCAGTCGGGCACCTCGGGGGCGGGCTCATCGAGGGCCGGCACCGATACCGCCTGGTAGGTGTGGGCCAGGTAGTAGTCGCCCAAGAGCATCACCGGGGTGCGCCATCGGCCCGCCAACTCGAAGGCCAGCCCGGTCAACGCCACGGCCTCGGGCCCGTCCATGGGGGCCAGCACGATGTGGCGGTAGTCGCCGTGACCGCCCCCTCGGGTGGCCTGGAAGTAATCGCCCTGCCCGCGGGCCATGTTGAACACCACCAACGGCAGCCGGGCGTTGGTGATCTCCGACAACGACTCCTGCATGAGCGACAGTCCCTGGCCGGTGGAGCCGGTGGCGGCCAGATGCCCGGTGGTGGCCGCCCCCCAAGCCATGCCTACGGCCTCCAGCTCGCTCTCGGCGTTCACACATACCCCGCCCACGGTGGGCAAAAGGGCGGCCATGTGCTCCAGCAGCTCGGTGAACGGGGTCATGGGATAGCCGGCGAAGAACCGGCAGCCCGCGGCCACCGCGGCGCGGGCCATGGCCTCCGACCCCGCCAGCAATGCCCGCTCCGTTCGGGCCGGCGCAAAGGGAGGAGCGATTGTCGTGCTCATGGCGCTGCCATCTGGATCGGCGTGGCGTACTTGTACACCTGGAACACGAAATCGGGGCAGATCTGGGCGCAGGCCTGACAGCCGGTGCAGCCTGCCAGCAGTCGGGGATAGCGGTAGCCCCGGGTGTTCACCTGGTGGTCGGTCATTTCCAGCACCCGGGGCGGGCAGGCGTCGATGCAGAGGTCGCATCCCTTGCAGGCCTCCACGTCGATGACCACGGTGCCCCGCACGGTGACCGTGCCCGCCGAATCCGCCGGTGCGTGGCTGCTCACGCCGCCATCTCCCAGCCCGCCGACAGGGCCCGCTCGTTGGCCTCGACGAGCTGTTGCCGGTAGGGGGGCACCGAGCGGCGCATGCCCTCGGTGAGCCCGCCCAGGCTGACCAACCCCGACGTGCGACCGTACGCTCCCGCCATGATCATGGCGGCCAGCAGGGGGTTGCCCAGATCGGTGGCCGCGTCGGTGGCGGGCACCTCCACCACCCGGTAACGGTCCCGGTCCAGGTCGTCCTCGAACACCGAGGTGTTGACCAGCACCAGGCCGCCGGGGCGGATGTGTTCCCGCAGCGGACCCCAGAACTGGTGGTGCATCAGGATGGCCGACCAGGTGGCCGACAGCACCGGCGGGGCCTCGATGGGCTGGTCGCTGATCACCACGGTGGCGTCGGTATTGCCCCCCCGCATCATGCCGCCGTAGCTGCCGAACACCAGCACCTCCTTGCCCTCCAGGGTGGCGCCCTGGGCGATGACCTGGGCGGCCAGTTGCACTCCTTGGCCTCCGATCCCGGTGAGCATGAGCTCCCGCTCCTGAGGTTGGACCCCGGTCAGCACGGCTCCGGGTCTCGCACCTTCAGGAGCTGCTTGCCCTGGTTGGCCCCCGAGAACAGCCGCAGGAACGTGCTCGGGATGTTCTCGAAACCGGATTGGATGTCGGTCTGAAAGGCGATCTCGCCGTCGGCCACCCACCGGCCGAGGTCTTCCTGGGCGGCGGGTACCCGCTCCATGTGGTCGAACATCACGAAGCCCTGCAGGGTGAGGCGCTTCTCGATGAACTGGAACATGTTGGCCGGTCCCGGTCGGCGCAACCCTTGGTTGTAGGTGGAGATGGCGCCGCACGCGGCGATGCGGCCCCCTTGGTTCATGTGACCGAGCACCGTCTCCAGCAGATCGCCGCCCACGTTGTCGAAGTACACGTCCACACCGTCACCGCAGGCCTCGGCCAGCCGGTCGTCCACGTCCTCGTTCTTGTAGTCGATGGCCTCGTCCAGACGGGCCTCGTCCAGCAGCCACCGGCACTTGTCGGCACCGCCCGCGATGCCCACCGCCCGACAACCCTTGATCCGGGCGATCTGCGCGGTCACCGAACCGGTGGCCCCGGCCGCTCCCGACACCAGCACGGTGTCGCCCGGCTGGGGGCGGCCGATGTCGAGCAGTCCGATGTAGGCGGTCAGCCCGGTGCCCCCCAGCGGGCCGAGCATGACCGGGATGGGCGTCTCGGGGGGCACCTTCCGGGCGGTGCCGTCCACCACGTGGTAGTCCTGCCAGCTCATCATGCCGCTGACCAGGTCGCCGACCTGCAGGTCCGGCGTGTCGGAGGCCACCACCTGGCAGACGCCGGGCCCGATCATGGGCTGGCCGAGCGGAGCAGGCGGCATGTAGGTGATGAAGTCCTCCATCCACGTGCGCATGGCGGGCTCGAAGCTCAGCCAGCACAACCGCACCAGGGCCTGGCCGTCACCGGGTTCGGGAACCGGGGATTCCCGGTACTCGAAGTTGTCGGGGCTCACCGGTCCCACCGGCCGGTTGGCGTAGATCCACTGGCGGTTCATGCCCTCAACCTACTCAACCCACCGGTGGGTGGCTCCCCGTGGGTTTCCCCGGAGGGGAGTCCCACCGTCAGGTGCCGGCGGCTTCGATCACGGTGTCGGCGAAGAAATCGGGGCGGGCCTCGGTGAAGAAGCGATGGGCGTTGTCGAAGGTGAAGGCCCGGAATTGCTTCTCGTCGAGCCAGCCGTGCTCCACCTGCTCCCACACCTCGGGCAGCACCTCGGACATGTCGGGAACGTCCCAGTGGCCGACGTCCGAGGAGAAGATGGCGTTGAGGGTGGCCCCGTGGGGCAGGGCGCCGTCGAAGGCCAGCCGCACCAGGGGGTCGTCGGCCTCGCAGCCGAACCAGTAGGAGCGGTCGATCTGCTCGAGGATGTCAGTGGGACTGGTGATGCCCGCGGCCTCGAAGTCGTTCACCACGTGCTTGGTGGTGGAGCCCTTCTGCATGGCCTTGCCGAATCCGGTGGGGAGATCGATGGGGTCGCCGGCCTCGCCCACCAGCATCTCGAACCGGTCGGGCTCGAAGCGCTCCGGGTCGTAGGCCTTGAGCCCTTCGGGGCCCCGCTTCTCCCAGTGGCTGAGCAGGTCGCACACCATCTGGGCCCCCCAGGTCACCCCGCCCTCCAGGAAGCCGAGGCGAAGGTCGGGGAAGCGATGGGTGACCCCGCCGAAGAACAGCGACTTGGCCGCCGTCTCGCTGGCGGCGCCGAAATTGCCCATGTGGTTGTAGGTGAAGTTGGAGATGGACCGCCGCCCGTGCCAGCCCATCGACCCCGAGTGCAGGCTGGCGGGGGTGTTCAGCTCCACCAGACGCTGCCACAGGGGGTCGTAGTCGTACGCCGAGTCGAGGCCCAGGGAGTCGATCCACGTGGCCATCTCGCCCCCGGCGGGCAACTGACGGGACACGAACCCCCCGATCATCACCGCCTTGAAGCCCAGTTCGGTGACCGCAAAGTCGAGATGCTCGACGGCCTCGCCGGGGGTGTGGGTGGGAATGGCGGCCACCGGCGTCAGTCGGTCACCCAGGCCCTGGTAGCTGTCGGCCAGGTACCGGTTGAGCGCCCGACACAGCTTGTTGCGCACGTCGTCGTCTTGGTAGCTGGGGAAGTTGAGCCCGATGCTGGGGTAGCACACCGCGAAGTCCATGCCCAGCTCCTCGAGGCGGTCGTGGAACAGCGCCGGTGACACCGCGGTGGCGAAGTCGCGGGTGTTGCCCAACGGCAGGGCCCACCACGGCCCTCGGAAGCTGCGCCGGGCCAGCCGCTCGTCGGCGGGCAGGTTGGACCAGTTGGGTTCCCCGCTGAACGAGCAATTGGCCATGTGGGCGTACAACCCGCCCTCCAGCCCCTCGTCGAGGCAGTACTGGTTGAGGGCCGGGTAGTGCTCGAACACATGCCCGTCGGCGTCGATGACGGGGTGGCCCAACTCGGCCCGGATGTCGGCGGCGGATCGCTGGCTACTCATGGGGCCACGTTACCCACTACCGGGTCCGGTGTCCTTGTCTGCCGGCCATCGCGGTTCGCACCGCCAGCCACACCCGCTCGGGGGTGCAGGGCATGTCGATGTGGGTGACCCCGAGGTGGGCCAGGGCGTCGATGACCGCACCCTGCACCGCCGGTGCAGCCCCGATGGTGCCGCTCTCGGCCACGCCCTTGGCCCCCAAGGGGTTGCGGTCGGTGGGGGTCTCCAGGAACACGGTCTCGATGGCGGGCAGCTCGCACGCCGCGGGCATCAGGTAGTCGGCCAGGGTGGTGGTGAGCGGGTTGGCGTCGGCGTCGTAGGACATCTCCTCGAACAGGGCGGCGGCGATGCCCTGGACTGCGCCGCCGTGTACTTGTCCGGCGGCCTGCACCGGGCTCAGCACCCGACCGCAGTCGGTGACGGCCAGGTGGCGCATCAGTTCCACCCCGCCGGTCTCGATGTCCACCTCCACCACCGCGACGTGGGTACCGCCGGGAAAGGTGGGCTGGGCCTGGTCGAAGGCGGCGGTGGCCTCGGTGCCGGCCAGTTCGGCCAGGGCGACGAAGGGATGGGGTGTTCCCCGCACCCCCAGGGTGCCGTTGGCGCGGATCTCGATGTCGTGGGGGGCGGCCTCCAACCGCTCGGCCGCCCGTTGCTGCAGCTCCTCTCGGATGCGGGTGGCGGCCTCGGCGGCCGAGCTGCCGGCCAGCGACGCCGAGCGGGAGCCGAAGCTGCCGGGGGCTTGGCGGTGGCGACCGGTGTCGGGGGTGGCCGAGGCCACCAAGGAGCGAGGGATGCCCAGCTCGCGGGCCACCAGCTCCCCGAGGGGGGTGCCCATGCCCTGGCCGAGGGGGGCCACCCCGGCGTCGATCTCGATGCGCCCGTCGGCCCGCACCCGAACCGTGGCCGGCTGGCAGGGTTCGTGGCGACCGGTGAAGTCGGCCCAACAGCACAGACCGATGCCCACCAGGCGGTGATCACCCGCCGCTCGCCGGTCGGCTTGGTGGGCACGAAATTGCCGGTAGCCGACTTCGGTGAGGGCCCGCTCCAGGGCGCCGAGGTGGTCGGCCTCGTCCATCACCAGGCCGCTGGGCAGGGTGCGGGGGAAGTCCTCGGGCCGCAGCAGGTTGCGTCGACGGACGTCGGCGGGGTCGAGGTCGAGGGTGCGGGCCAGGGTGTCCATGGCCCGCTCCAACAGGGCGATGGCCTCGGCCCGACCGGGCCCTCGATAAGGGCCGGTGGGGGCGGTGGTGGTTATGGTGGCCGCCGCGGTGACCGCCACCTGGTCGACCCGGTAGGGGCCGGGAATGAGCCGCTGGGTTTGGAGCGGCTCGAACGCGCCCAGCCCGGCGTAACCCCCCACGTTGGCGTTGACCTCGGCGTCCATGGTGGTCACCCGACCGTCCACGGTGGCCTTCAGGCTGATGCGTTGGTCCTGGTCGCGGGCCTGCATCGACAGCAGGTTCTCGGCGCGGGTCTGGGACAGCCGCAGCGGCCGCCCCAGGCGCAGGGCCAGGCGGGCGACCACCGCCACCAGGCCGTTCTCACCGCTGCACTTGCCCCCGAACCCACCCCCGATGGGGGGCACCACCACCCGGACATGATCGTCGGGCAGGCCCAGGGCGGCGACCAGTCCGTCGTGGGTGGCGGACGGCATCTGGGTGTTCAGCCAGACCGTCAGCCGTTCACCCTCGGGTACCACCAGGGCGGCCACCCCCTCCAGGGGCGCGCAGGCCACCCGGGCGATGTGCTGGGCCACACTCACGACGATCGCGGTTTCGCTGGGGCCCGCCGGCCCCTGCGGGTGGGTATCGCTGGGGCCCGCCGGCCCCTGCGGGGGGGTTTCGCTGGGGCCCGCCGGCCCCTGCGGGGGGGTATCGCTGGGGCCCATGACTTCGCGCAGCACGGTGTTGGTGCTGTGGGCGGGATGAACCAGAGGGGCATCGGGCGCGGAGGCGGCCAGGAGGTCGGCCACGGGAAGCCGCGACCGGTAGGTCACCTCCACCAGCGCACCGGCATCGGCCGCCACCGCCTCGCTCTCCGCCACCACCGCGGCCACCGCTTGGCCCACGTAGGCCACCCGGTCCTCGGCCAAGGCCGGTGGGCTGATGGCCGCCGGGGTCACCCCGTCCACCGCCGGCGGGGCGCCTACCGTCACGTCGGTGGCGGTGTACACCCCGATGACCCCGTCGAGGGCTTCGGCCGCCGCGGTGTCGATGGCCGCTATCTCAGCGGAGGCCACCGGCGAACGCACGAAGCCCACCCACCAGGCCCCGCCGCCATCCGGTTCGCTGCCGTCGAGATCCCCGGCGTAGCGGACCCGTCCACAGAGCAGGTCGACGTCCTCCACCCGTCCGGACCAGTCGCACTCCGGGGTGCCCTCCACCCGTCCGGACCAGTCGTACTCCGGGGTACCCTCCGCTCGTCCGGACCGGTCGCTCTTCGGGGTGTTCATCTGGGGGAACACACTACGACCCCGGCCCCGATTGCCTTCGGGCGTACACTCCCCTCACATGGCGAAGGCCACGCGAGGGATCATCAGCTTCGGGGCCTATGTGCCCTATCGGCGCCTCGACCGGTCCGACGTCGCCGCCTTCCTGGGGCGCGGTGGGGGTCGGGGCACCCGGTCGGTGGCCTCCTACGATGAGGACACCACCACCATGGCCGTGGAGGCCTGCCGGCTGGCCCTGCGCTCCGGGGTGGGCGACGGTGGACCCGCCGCGGTCGACGCCTTGTGGTTCGCCACCGCCGATCCCGCCTACCTGGAGAAGACCAACGCCACCGCCATTCACGCCGCCCTCCGGCTGGACCCCACGGTGGCGGCCCTGGATTTCGGGGGGGCGGTGCGGTCGGGAATCGGGTCGCTGCGGACCGCCCTCCAGGGGGCCGGCCCCACGCTGGTGGCCGCCGCCGACATCCGGGTGGGTCTGCCCACCAGCGCCGACGAGGCCGCCGGCGGTGACGGCGCGGCCGCCTTCGTGGTCGGATCCGAACCGGACGGGCCGGTGGTGGCCGAGCTGGTGGCCGCGGCCTCGGCCACCGAGGAGTTCGTCGACCGGTGGCGTCGACCCGGCGAAGCCGCCGCCCGCCAATGGGAGGAGCGCTTCGGGGAGACCCGCTACGGGCCGCTGGTGACCCAGGCCTGGAAGCAGGCCCTGGGCCAGGCCGGTTTGGAACCCTCCGAGGTGGACGTGGCCGTGGTGGTGGGCACCCATGGCCGGGCGGTCCGCCGGGCCGGGAGCCTGCTCGGCGTCGACCGTTTGGCCGACGATCTGTCGGCCGGCGTGGGCAACACCGGCACCGCCCACGCCGGTCTGGTGCTGGCCGCCGAACTGGAGCGGGCCGCCCCCGGTCAGGTGATCGCTGTGGTGGTGCTGGCCGACGGGGTGGAGGTGCTGGTGCTGCGGACCACCGAGGCGCTGGCGCGCTACCGCCCGGCTCGCCGGGTGGCCGACCAGATCGCTGCGGGGGGTCCGCTCGGTTACGCCACCTTCTTGCAGTGGCGCGACATGATCACCGTTCAGCCCCCCAATCGCCCCGAGCCCGATCGCCCCTCGTCGTCGGTGGCCGCTCGCACCCAGGACTGGAAGTTCGGTTTTGTGGGCAGCCGGGGGACCGAGAGCGGGACGCTGCACCTGCCCCCGGCCCGGGTGTCGATCCGGCCCGAAGACGAGGTGGACGCCATGGACGCCGCCCCGATGGCCGACGTACAGGCCACGGTGGTCACCTTCACCATCGACCGGCTGGTGTACTCGGTGAGCCCCCCGGTGGTGTTCGCCGTGGTGGACTTCGACGGCGGCGGGCGGTTGCCGGTGGAACTCACCGACGTGGACCCCGAGTCGGTGCGCATCGGCCAACGGGTGGAGATGACCTTCCGGCGGCTGTACGAGGCCGACGGCATCAGCAACTACTTCTGGAAGGCCCGCCCGCTGCGGGCCGCCGCCCCGTCGGTCGCCGACGAGGCCGGGTGAAAAAGCACCACGAGAGACCAGAGAGACCGCACGAGAGACCAGAGACAGGAGGCGCACCATGAGCAGTCACGGCATCAAGGACAAGGTGGCCATCGTGGCCATGAGCTGCACCCCGTTCCGGGAGCACTGGGACAAAGGAGTGGATGACCTGCTGATCGACGCGGCCCAGGGGGTGCTGGCCACCGCGGGCATGGCCAAGGACGACGTGGACGCCTTCTGGTTGGGCACCGCCTCCAGCGGGATGAGCGGGCTGACCCTCAGCCAGCCGTTGAAGTTGACGGGAAAGCCGGTCACCCGAGTGGAGAACTACTGCGCCACCGGCTCCGAGGCGTTGCGCCAGGCGGCCTACGCGGTGGCCTCCGGGGCCTACGACCGGGCCATGGCCATCGGGGTGGAGAAAGTGAAGGACTCCGGCTATCAGGGCCTGAACGCCGCCCCCGCCTCCCACGACGGCACCCGACGCAACCTCACCGCGGCCGCCATGTACAGCCTGGTGCTGCCCGCCTACGCCGCCCGCTACGGGGTGGACGAGGACGAACTTCGCATGGTGGTGGCCCGTATCGCCGAGAAGAACCACCGCAACGGCGCGCTCAATCCCCTGGCCCAGTTTCGCCGGGAGATGCCCGCTGAGAAGATCTGCGAGATGGCGGCGGTGGCCGGGAGGCTCTCGGTGTTCGACTGCGCCGGGGTGGCCGACGGGGCGGCCGCCGCCATCGTGGTGCCCGCCGAGGACGCCCACCGGTACTGCGACAACCCGCTGTACATCAAGTCGCTGTCGTTCGTGTCGGGCACCGGAGGCGGGCTGATCGACCCCGACTACGACTACACCACCTTCCCCGAGTGCCAAATGGCGGGCGAGGACGCCTACCGCCAAGCCGGGATCGACGATCCCCGGTCATCGCTGGCCATGGCCGAGGTCCACGACTGCTTCACCCCCACCGAATTGGTGCTCATGGAGGATCTGGGCTTCTGCGAGCGGGGGACGGCCTGGAAGGAGGTGCTGGCCGGCACCTTCGAGCGCACCGGCGACCTGCCGGTGAATCCCGACGGAGGCCTCAAGGCGTTCGGCCATCCGGTGGGGGCGTCGGGCCTGCGCATGCACTACGAGTGCTGGCTGCAGCTCCGGGGACAGGCCGGGCCCGACCGCCAGATCGAGCTGTCGTCCCGCCGCAACCACGGGCTGGTCCACAACCTCGGGGGCTACCCCGGCGAGATGGTCTCGTTCGTCTCCATCCTCGCCCCGGAACTCGGCTGAGTCCGGTATCGGGGTCCGTCAGGGAGAGCGGGTGACGAGAATCGAACTCGCGTCATCAGCTTGGAAGGCTGGGGTTCTACCACTGAACTACACCCGCAGGGCAGATCCGTCATGCTATTGGTCCGCAGCGGCCACCGGCGATTATTTCTGCGGCACACCGCCGGGGGCCAGCGGCTACGACACAAGGAAGCAGAGGGTCGCCGGTAAAATGCGGGCTCTGTGAGGAGCACGGTCGAGGCCCTGGAGGGCAACCGGGTCAAGGTGTCGGTGGACATCGAGGCCGAGGAATTCGAGGAAAAGCTCGATGAGGCGTTCCGCCAACTGGCCCGCCAGGTTCGACTGCCCGGATTCCGCCCCGGCAAGGCCCCCCGCCGGGTGCTGGAGGCCCGACTGGGCCCCCAAGCCGCTCGGGGAGAGGCCCTCAACGAGGCGGTGCCCGAGTACTACGCCCGGGCGGTGGCCGACCACGACGTGGACGTGATCGCCGCCCCGGAGATCGACATCACCAGCGGGATGGAGCAGGGCCCGGTGAGCTTCGACGCGGTGGTGGAGATTCGTCCCTCGATCACGATCGCCGGCTACGACCGGCTCACCGTCGAGGTCCCCAGTCCGGAGCCCACGCAGGAGGAGATCACCAAGGAGGTGGACCAGCTCCGCAAGCAGTTCGGCGAGTTGGCCCCGGTGAGCCGACCGGCCATCGACGGCGACCGCGTGACCATGGACATCTACGGCACCTACAACGGAGAAGCGGTCGAGGGTCTGACCGTGGACGACTACGCCTACGAGGTGGGCCAGGGGGCCGTGGTGCCGGAGATCGACGAGCAGCTCCGGGGGTCCAAGGCGGGCGACATCCTGGAGTTCAACGCCCAGCATCCCGACCCCGACGAGGACGGCCTGTTGCGATTCCGCATCCTGGTGAAGGAGGTGCAGGAGACCCTGCTGCCCGACTTCGACGACGAGTTTGCCCAGGAGGCCTCCGAGTTCGACACCGCCGAGGAGCTGCGGGCCGACATCACCGAGACCATCGCCGCGGTCAAGCGGAGCCAGACCTCGATGGTGCTGGACAGCCAAGTGGAAGAGCAGCTCGCCGAGTTGGTCACCGACGACATCCCCGAGGCCCTGGTGGAGGCCGAGGTGCAGCACCGAATCCGGTCCCTGCAGGGCAGCTTGGCCCGCATGGGCGTCGAGATCGACGACTACCTGCAGGCGGGCGGCCGGAGCCCCGAGGAACTGGTCGATTCCCTGCAGGAACCGGCGCTGCGGGGCGCCAAGGCCGACCTGGCCCTGCGGGCCATCGCCGCGGCCGAGTCCATCGAGGCCACCGATGAGGACGTGGACGAAGAGCTGGCCGTGCTGGCCGACCAGGTGGGCCAGACCGTGGCCGAACTCAAGTCGACGGTGTTCGGCAACGATGAACAGCGGCTCAAGGGGGTACGATTGGATGCGCAGATGCGCAAGACCCGCCAATGGGTCTTGGAGCGGGTTGAGATCACCGATACCGACGGAAACCCCGTCGAACGGTCTAGCCTGAACCCCGACAACGAGTCCGACCTTCCCCCCTCCTCCACCGAGAGCCAAACCGCATGAACCCCCAGAACTACATGGTGCCCGTCGTGGTCGAGCAGACCAACCGGGGTGAACGCTCGTTCGATCTCTACTCCCGCCTGCTCAAGGAGAACATCATCTTCCTGGGCACCCCCATCGACGACACGGTGGCCAACCTCATCTGCGCCCAGTTGCTGCACCTGGAGTCGGAGAACCCCGACAAGGACATCAACCTCTACATCAACAGTCCCGGTGGCGACATCAACGCCATGTTCGCCATCTACGACACCATGCAGTACCTCAAGCCGGACATCACCACCATCTGCTTCGGACAGGCGGCATCGGCGGCCGCCGTGTTGCTGGCCGCCGGCGCCCCCGGCAAGCGCTTGGCCCTGCCCCACTCCCGGATGCTGATCCACCAGCCCTACGCCGGGGCCTCCGGGCAGGTGTCCGACATCGAGATCGCCTCTCGGGAAATCCAGCGGCTGAAGGACCAGTTGGAGGAGCTGCTGGCCCGCCACACCGGCCAGGACCTTGAGAAGATCAAGCAGGACACCGACCGCGACTACGTGATGACGGCCGAGGACGCCAAGGACTACGGCCTCATCGACGAGGTCATCTCCTCGCGTGACACCGTCGACACCGCCGGCCCGATCACGGCCATTCGGTAGGGGCGGGCACCGTGGTCACATCGGATCGACCAGTGGCAGTGAGTTCGGGGGGCCGAGTCCATGGCTAAGTTCGGTGAGGGTGGCGAGCTGCTGAAGTGCAGCTTCTGCGGGAAGACCCAGAAGCAGGTCAAGAAGATGATCGCCGGTCCCGGCGTGTACATCTGCGACGAGTGCATCGACCTGTGCAACGAGATCATCGAGGAGGAGCTGGCCGAGGGCACCGACGTCGGTTTCAAGGAGCTGCCCAAGCCCCAGGAGATCTACTCCTTCCTGAACGACTACATCATCGGCCAGGAACACGCCAAGAGAATCCTGTCGGTGGCGGTGTACAACCACTACAAGCGGGTCCAGATGGGAACGTCCGACCCCGAGGTGGAGTTGGCCAAGTCCAACATCCTGCTGCTCGGCCCCACCGGGTGCGGCAAGACGCTGATGGCCCAGACCCTGGCCCGGATGCTCAACGTGCCCTTCGCCATCGCCGATGCCACCGCCTTGACCGAGGCCGGCTATGTGGGCGAGGACGTGGAGAACATCCTCCTCAAGCTCATCCAGGCCGCCGACTACGACGTCAAGAAGGCCGAGACCGGCATCATTTACATCGACGAGATCGACAAGATCTCCCGCAAGAGCGAGAACCCCTCGATCACCCGGGACGTCTCCGGCGAGGGCGTGCAGCAGGCCCTGCTGAAGATCCTGGAGGGCACCACCGCGTCGGTGCCCCCCCAAGGCGGGCGCAAGCACCCCCATCAGGAGTTCATCCAGATTGACACCACCAACGTGTTGTTCATCGTGGGCGGGGCCTTCGCCGGCTTGGAGCAGATCATCGAGAACCGGGTGGGCAACGTGGGCGTGGGCTTCGGCGCCGACATCCGCTCCGAGGCCGAGCGGGACCACGGTGAGCTGTTCAACCAGGTGCAGCCCGAGGATCTCATCAAGTTCGGGCTCATCCCCGAGTTCATCGGCCGCTTGCCGGTGGTCGGGGTGGTCTCCCACCTGGAACGGGACATGCTGGTTCGGATCCTGGTGGAGCCCAAGAACGCCCTGGTGAAGCAGTACTGCAAGTTCTTCGACTTCGAGAACGTGGAGTTGGTGATCGGCGAGGAGGCCTTGGCCGAGGTCGCCGAGTTGGCCCTGAGCCGAAACACCGGGGCCCGGGGCCTGCGGGCCATCCTGGAAGAAGTCCTGCTCGACGTGATGTACGAACTGCCCAGCCGCAACGACGTGTCCCAGTGCGTGGTCACCCCCGAGGCCGTCCGCGGCGAGAAGGCGCCGGAGCTGGATCAGCGCCTCGTCAAGGCCGCGCCCCGGGACCGATCCCGCAAGCAAGCAAGCTGAGCCCTCCCCCTCGCCCAGCGGCCCGGGCAGCACCGTGAGCCCCCCGCCGGGTTCCTCGCTCGCCGAGGCCCGGGCGTGGCTGGACGGCCACGTGAACCTGGAGGCCACCGCGGGCGACACCGAGGGCCTGTCGCTTCAGCCGATGCGCTCGCTGCTGGCCGCTTTGGGCGAACCCCACGCCGACTACCCGGCGGTACACATCACCGGCACCAACGGCAAGGGGTCGGTGGCCACCATGGTCGCCGCCTTGGCCGAGGCCTGGGGGATGACGGTGGGAACCTACGCCAGCCCCCATGTCGAGCGGATCAACGAGCGCATGTCGGTGGGGGGCACCCCGATCGGCGACGAGGACCTGGCCGAGGTCCTGCACCACCTCCGCCTGGTGGAGGGCTATGTCATCGCCGGTGGAACCGGGGTCATCGCCGGTGGAACCGGGGTCACGGCTGGTGGTACCGGGGTCACTTCCGGCGGTGAGGGCCCGGTGCCCTCGTGGTTCGAGCTGGTCACCGCGGCGGCCTTCCGCTGGTTTGCCGACGTGGCCGTGGACCTGGCCGTGGTGGAGGTGGGCAAGCTGGGTCGCTACGACGCCACCAACGTGGTGAACAGCCGGGTGGGGGTGATCACCAACATCGGCCGCGACCATACCGACGGTCGCCCCGGCTGGGAGCGGGCCGTGATGGAGGAGAAGGCCGGCATCCTCCATGACCAGGCCGTTGCCGTGCTCGGCCCGATGGCCCCGGAGTTGGTGGCCATCGCCCAACAGGAGTCGCCCCGGGAGCTGCTGGTGGCCGGTCGGCACTTCGAGCTGGAGGAGAACCGCCCGGCCGTCGGGGGTCGGGTGGTCACGGTGCGCACGCCCCGTGCCCGCTACGAGGACGTCTACGTCAGCCTGTTCGGGGCCCACCAGGGTGACAACGCCGCCCTGGCCCTCACCGCCTTCGAGGCCCTGGTGGATCAGGAGCTCGACGAATCAGTGCTGGCGGGCATGGGCGGGGTGGCCATTCCCGCCCGGTTCGAGGTGGTGGGACGACAGCCTCTGGTGGTGATCGACGGGGCCCACAACCCCGACGGCCTGGCCGCCGCCGCCGCCACGTTGGCCGAGCAGTTCAGCGTGCTCGGCACGGTCACCTGGGTGGTGGGCATGATGGGCGACAAGGACCCCGACGCCATGCTGGCCGCCATCGATACCTCCGACGCTCGTTGCGACCGGGTGGTGGGCTGCGCCCCCGATTGGCCGCGGGCCCTTCCGGCCGCCGCGGTGGCCGCGGCCGCCACCAACCGGGGGATCGACGCCGAGATCGCCGGGCAGGTCGGCGAGGCGGTGGACCGGGCCCTGGCCCTGTCGGCCGACGAGGATGCGGTGGTCATCGCCGGTTCCCTGTACACCGCGGGGGCCGCCCGCCTTCACATGCTGTCGGGCAATAGCTAGGGTTCCCCCGGTGAATCGGACCCTCGTACTGTGCAAACCCGACGCGGTGGAACGCGGCCTGGTAGGCGCCATCGTCTCCCGCTTCGAAGGCCGGGGCCTGCGGATCGTCGCCCTGCGGATGCTCACCATCGACGCCGACCTGGCCGCCCGCCACTACGCCGAACACGTGGACCGGCCGTTCTACCCCGACCTGGTGGCCTTCATCGGCCGCTCACCCTCGGTGGCCATGGTGGTGCAGGGGCCCGAGGACGTCTTTGCCGTGGTCCGAACCATGATGGGCGCCACCAACCCCTTGGAGTCGCCTCCGGGCACGATCCGGGGCGACTACGGGCTGGAAGTCACTGAGAACCTGGTCCACGGCTCCGACAGTCGGGAATCGGCCGAGCGGGAAATCGGGATCTTCTTTCCCGAACTGTGATGGCGCCCCCCTTCTCGGCGGCCACCGTGAGCGCCCGACGGACGGTCCCCACCGGTGGGGGCGCCGTTGTGCGATTCGGGAACCACTGCTCTAACCTTGCACCATGGTGAAGCGGCGGTTCTCTTCCAGCAGCGGCTTGGTGGGCCGCGACGTGGCCATCGACCTGGGCACCGCCAACACCCTGGTGTACGTGCGCGGCGAGGGCATCTTGATCAACGAGCCCTCGGTGGTGGCGGTGACCACCGAAGGCGTGCCCTTGGCGGTGGGCTCGGAGGCCAAGCGCATGCTGGGGCGCACCCCGGCCCACATCCAGGCCATTCGCCCTCTCAAGGACGGGGTCATCGCCAACTTCGACATCTGCGAGAAGATGCTCCGGTACTTCATCCAGAAGGTGTCACCGGGCCGGTTCATCCGGCCACGCATGGTCATCTGCGTCCCCTCGGGCATCACCCCGGTGGAGCAGCGGGCGGTGCAGGAGGCGGCCATGTCCGCCGGGGCCAAGAAGCCGGTGTACATCATCGAGGAGCCCATGGCCGCGGCCATCGGCGCGGGCCTGCCCGTGCAGGAGGCGTCGGGCAGCATGATCGTGGACATCGGCGGCGGTACCACCGAGGTGGCCATGATCTCGCTGGGCGGGGTGGTCACCGGGCAGTCGATCCGCATGGGCGGCGACCGGATGGACGAGGACATCATCGCCTACCTGAAGAAGGAGCACAGCCTCACCATCGGCAGCCGGACCGCCGAAGAGGTCAAGATGGTGCTGGGGTCGGCCTGGTCGGGCAGCGAGGAGCGTTTTGCCGAGGTGCGCGGCCAGGACATGGTCACCGGTCTGCCCAAGACCGTGGTGGTATCCACCTCCGAGGTGTGCGAGGCCGTCTCCGAGGTGATCCGCTCCATCGTGGACGCGGTGAAGGTGACGCTGGATGAGACTCCCCCCGAGCTGGCCGCCGACATCATGGAGGCGGGCATCGTTCTGGCCGGAGGCGGCGCGCTGTTGACCGGCTTGCCTCCTCGCCTCGAGGAGGAGACGGGCATGCCCGTGCGGCTGGCGCCCAATCCCCTCCACGCGGTGGCCATCGGCTCAGGCCTGTCGCTGGAGGAGTTCGACCGGCTGGAGGGACTCCTCTTCTCGTCGTCGCACGGCTGATCGTTCGGTTGGGCCCCGTGGCCACGGGCACCCGCACCGCACGGTCGCGGTTGACGCTGATCTTCTTGCTGCTCAGTTCCGCCACCCTGCTCACCCTGGACGCCCGTGACTTCGAGCCCCTGCAGCGCACGGAGGAGACCCTCGCCGAACTGATCTCGCCGTTCCGGTCGGGGGCCGATCGGCTCTTCGAGCCGCTGGGCGATGCCTGGGCGGGCATCACCGGCTACGACGATCTGAAGGCCGAGAACCAAGCGCTGCAGGAAGAACTGCAGAAGCTGGCGGGCCAGCAAATCCTGGAGTCCGACGCCGCCGTCCGCTTGGAGTCGCTTCTCGGTCAATTGGGACTGCCCTACGTGCAGGACATTCCCAACGTGGTGGCCGAGGTGGTGACGGCCAACGTGGGCAACTTCGACCGTTATTCGGTGCAGATCAACCGGGGGTCCAACGACGGCATCCGCAACGGCATGCCGGTGGTCACCCGGGGCGGCCTGATCGGCCGCATCGACGGGGAGCCGGGCCGGGAGTACGCCCAGGTGGCGTTGCTCACCGACCCCGAGTTCGAGGTGGGGGTGCTGGCCGTCGGCACCAACGACGTGGCCCTGGCCTCGGGAGGGGGCCACGGGGCCCCGCTCCGGGTCGACCGAGGGTTGGAGATCGACACCGAGGTGACCGTGGGTCAACAAGTGGTCACCAGTGGGGTGGACCGCAGCCGCTATCCCCCCGGCATTCCCATCGGCACCGTCATCGACATCGACTACGACGAGGCCCGGTTGTTGCAGGTCCTCACGGTGGACCTCTCGGCCACCACCGACAACCTGAGCTTCGTGACCGTCCTGCTCTACGACCCCTTGGCCCAGGAGCGATGAACACCACCAGCACCTACCTGCGAAGCGGGCTCTTCTTGTTGACCGCGCTGGTGCTCCACGTCTCGCTGTTCTCCGATCTGCGGGTGTGGGGGGTGGCACCGGAAGTGCCCCTGGCCATCGCGGTCACCGCCGGGCTGGTGGGCGGTCCGGAACGGGGCGCGGTGGCCGGATTCGCCATCGGGTTGGGCATCGACCTGTACCTGCCGACGCTGTTCGGCCTCTCTGCGCTGATCTACACCGTGTGGGGCTACACGGTGGGGCTGCTGCAGGAGCGCATGTTTCGCCGGGCCTGGTGGATCAACGTGTCGGTGACCGGGGCGGCCACCGCGGGCGGTCTCCTGGTGTACGCCGTGCTCGGAGAGCTGCTGGGCCAGGCCAACCTCTACACCGACCGGCTGTACCTGGTGATGGGCGTGGCCGCGGTCTACAACCTGGTGCTGAGCCTGCCGCTGTTGGGGCTGTGGCGCTGGTCGTGGCCGACGTTGCTGGGGGAGGAGGCGTGAGCCCCGAATCTCTGCGTCTGCGGCTCGGCTTCCTGGCCCTATTGGGCCTGATCGCCTTCGGGGCGCTGGTCGCCCGGCTGTGGTACCTCCAGGTGTTGAGCTCGGAGGAGTTCGAGGCCCAAGCGGTGGCCAATACCGTCCGGGTGATCTACGAGCCCGCCCCGCGGGGCCGTATCTTCGACCGCAACGGCAACGTGCTGGTGGACAACCGGGAGTCGCTGGTGGTGACCGTCGACCGCTTCACCTACGACACCGAGTTCGACGAGGAGGAGCAGGAAGCGTTGGTGCTGCGCCTGGCCGGGGAGATCAGCCGGGCGGGCCGGCTCACCAAGGTGTTCGAGATCAACGAGGCTCTCGAAGACCCCCGATACGGACCGCTGGATTCGGTACCGGTGGCCGACGACGTGACCGAGAACTTCGAGATCGTGCTGGCGGAACGGCCCGACGAGTTTCCCGGTGTGGGCACGGTGGTGCGCAGCGTCCGCACCTACCCCTACGGCGACCTGGCCGCCCACGTGCTGGGCTATGTCTCCCTGCTCAGCGAGGAGCAGTTCGAATTGGTGGCCGACGACCCCAAGACCTACCGGCCCAACGACGAGATCGGCCAGAGCGGGGTGGAGGCCACCTTCGAGTCGGTGCTGCGGGGCACCCCCGGATTCTCCCGGCTGGAGGTGGACAACCTCGGCGAGCTGGTGCAGGTGCTGGAGCAGGTCGACCCGGTGGCGGGCGCCGACGTCCACCTGACGTTGGACATCGACATCCAGTCCCTCACCGAGCGGGAACTCCTGGCCGGGCTGGCCGAGGCCCGCCAACAGGTTCCCGACGACCCCAACGAACCGCCGTTCAACGCCCCGGGCGGGGCCATGGTGGTGCTGGATCCCGACGGCGCCGAGGTCCTGGCCATGGCCTCGTTGCCCACGTACTCGCCCAGCGAGTTCGTGAACGGTTTCTCCGACGACCGGTGGGCCGAACTGCAAGACCCCAACAGTCATCAGCCCCTGCACAATCGGGCGTTGGCCGGCATTTATCCCCCGGGATCCACCTTCAAGTTGTTCACCGCCTATGCCGCCATGAACAGCGGCGTGATCGGACCCCGAGGCGTGTTGGACGTGCGCACCCTCTACGAGGACGCCGGGTTCTACGTGGTGCCGTCCTGTGAAGAGGAATCGATTGCCTCGTGTCGGTTCCAGAACGCCGAGGAGGCCATCTACGGGCCGGTGGACCTGCTCCGGGCCATCACCGTGTCGTCCGACGTGTACTTCTACTACCTGGGCGACACCATCGACCGGGCCGACCGCTTCGACCGGGAGGCCGTCCAGCGGGCGGCGCGGCTCTTCGGCTTCGGGGCCCCGTCCGGCATCGCCCTGAACGGTGAAGGGGTGGGTCGGGTGCCCTCTCCCTTGGAGACCGAGGCCGCCGGGGAGGTATGGCGAACCGGCGACTCCATCGTGTTGGCCATCGGCCAGGGCCTGCTCGGCGCCACCCCGTTGCAGTTGGCCAACGGGTACGCCGCCTTCGCCAACGGTGGCACCCTCTACGCCCCCAAGATCGTGGATCGGGTGGAGAATCCGGTGACCGGGGAGGTGGTCCGGGCCTTCGCCGACCGGGTGATCAACCAGATCTACCTGCCCGACTCCATCCGACAGCCGATTCTGGAGGGCCTGCTCGGTGTGACCGCCGATCTGGAGGGCACCGCCCACTCCACCTTCTTCGGCTTCCCGCTCGAAGAATGGCCGGTGGCGGGCAAGACCGGTACGGCCGAGGTGGTGGGTCAGGCCGACAACTCCCTGTTCGCCGCCTTCGGCCCCAACCCCGATCCCGAGTACGTGGTGGTGGCCATCATGGAGGAGTCGGGCTTCGGGGCCTCGGTGGCCGCCCCTGCGGTGCGCCGGGTGATGGAGCCGCTGGCCACCGACACGGTGCCCGCGGTGCGCACCATCGACGACCTGGCCGACTTGGGCCAGCCCCTCGAAGGGGGATTGACCGAGGAACAAGCCGACGACGATGCGAACGATGAGGCCGCGGACGACGGCCAAGACGATGCCGCAAACGACGCTCCGGACGAAGCCACGGACCAGGCCACGGACACTGCCGTCCCGGACCCGTCGGGAGGGGCAGCCTGATGGCGGTGATCTCGTTGGAGCAGCGCCGACTTCGGGATCGGGAACTGGATCAGCCGAGCCGGTCGTACGCGCCGTGGATGCACATCGACGTGCTGCTGGTGCTGGCCGCCGCCGGTTTGACCGCCATCGGGGTCGCCGCCATCTACAGCACCACCCGGGGTCGCGATCCGCTGGAATTCGACGCCTACTTCATGGAGCGCCAGACGCTGTTCGTGGTGGCCGGGGGACTGTTCATGGTCTTCGCCGCCTGGTTCCCCTACCAGGAGCTGTCCCGGCTGGCGGTGGCCATCTACGGCGCGGGGATCCTGACGCTGATCGTGGTGCTGAGCCCGGTCGGCGCCGAGGTCAACGGCGCCCGATCATGGTTCCGATTCGGCGACTTCCAGCTTCAGCCGTCGGAGTTCCAAAAGATCGCCGTCATCTTGGCCGTGGCCGCCTTCTTGTCGCGGTACGAAGACCACATGACCGTCCCCCGGGTCTTCTTCGCCATCGGCATCGTGGCCTGGCCCGGCCTGTTGGTGATGCTCCAGCCCGATGTGGGCACCGCGCTCATCTACGTCTTCATCGGATTCGTCTTGCTGCTCATCGGGGGCATCCGCTTTCGCCAGGTGGTGGGCATTGCCCTCATCGCCACCACGGTGGTGGTGCTGATGATCAACTCCAACATGTTGCAGGAGTATCAGACCAACCGGCTCCGCAGCTTCGTCGATCCTTCCAGCGACATCACCGAGGCGGCCTTCCAGCAGCGTCAGGCCCAAATCGCCATCGGCAACGGCGGCGTGCAGGGCCGGGGGTACGGGGAGGGAACCCAGACGCTGAGCGGGCTGGTGCCCCAGCAGCACACCGACTTCATCTTCACCGTGATCGGCGAGGAGTTCGGCTTCGTCGGATCGGCCACCACCCTGGGGCTCTACGCCCTGTTGCTGATGCGGATCCTCCAGGCGGCCCGGCTGGCCAAGGACCGGTTCGGCGCGCTGATCTGCTCGGGGGTCTTCGGCATGATCCTGTTCCAGATGTTCGAGGCCGTGGGCATGACGCTGGGTATCACCCCCATCACCGGCATTCCCCTGCCGTTGGTCTCCTACGGGGGTTCGTCGGCCATCGCCACTTTCATCGGCCTGGGCCTGGTGCTGAACGTACGCATGCGCCGGTTCACCTGATCCGGTTTGTCGTCGAATCGCAACTGCTTCGGCCCGGTCGATGTCGGGGGGTAGATTGATGCCGATGTCGCTTTGGCCGGAATTGGAGCTGTTGCTGCCCGAGGTGTCGAAGCCGGCCCGCTACATCGGGGGCGAAGGCGGCATGGTGCGGCCCGAGCATCACCCCGACAAGGTGGCGTGGCTGTTGACCTACCCCGACACCTATGAGATCGGCCTGCCCAACCAGGGCTTGCAGATTCTCTACGAGATCCTCAACGAACGGGACGACGCCGTGGCCGAGCGGGCCTACGCCCCGTGGGTGGACATGGAGGCCGAGATGCGGGCCGCCGGCGTTCCGCTGTTCTCGGTGGACACCCATCGCCGGGCCGGCGACTTCGACGTGTTGGCCTTCAACCTGTCGGCCGAACTCGTCTACACCAACCTGCTCAACTGCATCGACCTGGCCGGGGTGCCGGTGCGGGCCGAGCAGCGTGCCGACCACGAGATGCTCATCGGGGCGGGCGGGCACTGCACCTACAACCCCGAACCGCTGGCCGACTTCGTGGACTTCTTCGTGCTGGGCGACGGCGAGGAGGTGGTGTCGGAGATCAACGCGGTGATCGCACGCTGGAAGCGGTCGGGCAAGGCCTCCCGGCTGGGGGTGCTGCGCGAGCTGGCCGGCGTGGCCGGGGTATACGTGCCCTCGCTGTACGACGTGGCCTACGACGGCCCCGCCCTGGTGTCGGTCGCCCCCCGCTACCCCGACGTGCCCCCGGTGGTGGAAAAGCGCACCGTGGCCGACCTGGCCGCCTGGCCGTATCCGAAACGGCAGTTGGTGCCGCTCACCGAGGTGGTCCACGATCGGCTGAACGTGGAGGTCTTCCGCGGCTGCACCCGGGGGTGCCGATTCTGCCAGGCCGGGATGATCACCCGCCCGGTGCGGGAGCGGCCCGCCGAGCAGGTCCGCACCATGGTGGCCGGCGGCTTGGCCCGTTCCGGGTACGACGAGGTGGCCCTGACCTCGTTGTCCACCGCCGACTTCAGCGGTATCGAGGAGGTGGTGACCGGCACCATGGACTGCGGAGCGGGCGAGGTGTCGGTGTCGTTGCCCAGCCTGCGGGTGGACGCCTTCACCGTGGGTCTGGCCGCCCAGATCCAGCGGGGACGGCGAACGGGCTTGACCTTCGCCCCCGAGGCCGGGTCGTGGCGCATGCGCCAGGTCATCAACAAGCTCATCGACGAGCGCGACCTCTACGGGGCGGTGGAATCGGCCTTCTCCCAAGGGTGGCGGCGTATGAAGCTCTACTTCCTCACCGGGCTGCCCACCGAGACCGACGAGGACACCCTGGCCATCGGCGAGTTGGCCCGCAACTGCGTGGAGTTGGGCCGGGCCCACACCAAGAACCCCTCGGTGACCGTGTCGTTGGGGGGGTTCGTGCCCAAGGCCTTCACCCCCTTCCAGTGGTTCGGCCAGAACACCGTGGTCGAGTTGCAGCGCAAGGTCTTCTTGCTGCGCGACGCCATCAAGCGAAACCGGGGCGTCCAGATGAAGTGGCACGATCCCAAGGCCAGCCTGGTGGAGGGCATCGCCGGCCGGGGCGACCGTCGGATCGGGCGGGTCATCGAGGACGTCTGGCGCCAGGGCGGCACCTTCCAGGAGTGGTCGGAGCACTTCGCCTACGACCGCTGGATCGAGGCCATGGACCGACACGGACTGTCGGTGGACTGGTACGTGCATCGACACCGCACCGAACACGAGGTGCTTCCCTGGGATCACCTGTCGGCGGGCCTGCACAAGGACTTCCTGTGGCAGGACTGGCGGGACGCCCTCAACGAGGTGGGGCTGGAAGACTGCCGTTGGACACCGTGCTACGACTGCGGGGCCTGCACCGGCTACAGCATCGAGCACATCGTGGCCTCGGCCACCCCGCCCGCCGGAGGCAGCCAGGGCACCGGCCAGACGCCCACCGCTTGGCAGGCCCCCACCGCGGTGCCGGTGGCGCTTCGGTGATCTGGGACCGACACCGGTGAATCCCAATCAAGAACCCCGCACCCGAACGAGGTTGCGCTACCGCAAGGTGGGACCCATCCGGTTCACCAGCCACCGTGACGTGGCCCGCATCTGGGAGCGCTCGTTGCGGCGAACGGGCCTGCCGGTGGCCATGACCGAGGGCTTCTCGCCCCGGGCCAAGCTGCACTTCGGGTTGGCGTTGGCCACCGGCTACGAGTCGGACGCCGAGTATCTGGACGTCGACTTCAAGGGCGATGACGTGGCCGCCGACGAGGTGTGGTCGGCGCTGGTCGACGTGCTGCCCGACGGCATGTCGGTGACCGGTGCGGTGGTGTTGGGCCCGAAGGTCATGTCGTTGCAGCAGGCGGTCACGCTCTGCGAATGGGATGTCGAGTTGTTTGGTGTAACCCCCGATGATCTCGCCCGATGGGTGGAACAGGTGCGCGGAGCGGCTACGCTGATGGTCACGCGAGAACGCAAAGGCCGACAGACCACCGACGACCTGGCTCCTCAGGTGCATGCCTTGGAGGTCGGTGAGCCAACCAACCGGGGGGTTCGCCTCTCGGCCGCACTGAGCACGCAGCCCCGGGCAGTACGCCCTACGGAGCTACTGGCCGCTCACGAACCGGTGTACCGACCGGTACTGGTTCGGCGAACTCGTCAATGGATTGAGCAGGATGGCGCCCGCTTGGAGCCGCTTGACGTCGGCGCAGCCCCTGCTCAGCACACCCTGGTTGGTGTGCAATGAGAAAGGACCACACAGATGACCGACTCGAAAGAGCGGACGGTCGACCGATCGGCCGATTCCAACAGGAAGGCTGACTCCTTCAACCGATCGGCCGATTCCAACAGGAAGGCTGACTCCTCCAGCCGGGACGCAAACCGATCCGGAGCGAACCGACCCAAGATCGGCGACAGCCGTCCCGCCCCGATCCCTTCCGGAGCGGACCGACCCAAGATCGGCGACAGCCGTCCCGCGCCGCCGTCTTCCGGCAATCGCCCGAAGATCGGCGACTCCCGCCCTGCGCCGCAGAGCAACGGAGGGAACCAGCCGGGGGGCTCCCCGTCGGGGGGTGGCGGTTCCGGATCGGGCCGCCGGCGTCGTCGTCGAGGCGGACGGGGCCGGGGCGGCGGTGGCGGTGGTCGCCCCCTGCAGCCGGTGGAGCACCACGTGTCCGACGGCCCGGTGGAACTGGACGAGGAGACGCTGGAGCGCCGGCGGGGTCGCCGCCGCAAGGGTCGGCCCGTGGGCCGTTACATGATGCTGGTCCAGGTCCGTCCGGAAGCCACCCAGATTGCCGTGGTGGAGGGCCGGGCCCTGGTGGAGCACTACGTCTCCCGGCCCGCCGACGACGCCGGGGAGATCCACGGCAACATCTACATGGGCCGGGTGCAAAGCGTGCTGCCCGGCATGGAGGCCGCCTTCGTGGACATCGGCACCCCCAAGAACGCGGTGCTCTACCGGGGCGACGTGTCCTTCGACCCCGACGACGTGGAGACCTCCTCGGGCTCACCCCGCATCGAAAACCTGTTGCAGGCCCGCCAGAACATCATGTGCCAGGTCACCAAGAACCCCATCGCCCACAAGGGGGCCCGACTGACCCAGGAAGTGTCGCTCCCCGGCCGGTTCGTGGTGCTGGTGCCCAACTCCAAGACCTACGGCATCTCCAAGCGGCTCCCCGACAAGGAGCGCAAGCGGCTGCGCAAGGTGCTCGACCGGTGCAAGCCGGAGGAACACGGCATCATCGTGCGCACCGCGGCGGAGAAGATCACCACCGAGGAACTCGAGCGCGACGTGAAGCGGCTGGTGTCGCAATGGGAGCAGATCGAGGCGCTGTCCAAGCGGGTCCGGGTGCCCGGATTGCTCTACCGGGAGCCGGCCATGGCCGTCCAGGTCATCCGAGAGGAGTTCAACCAGGACTTCCGCTCCGTGTACATCGACGACCCCAATCTGTACGACGAGGTGAACGACTACGTGTCCAGCGTGGCCCCGGAGCTGGTCGAGCGGCTGGAGTACTACGACGCCGACCGCGAGAATCTGAGCCTGCTGGAGCGCTACCACGTCCACGAGCAGTTCGTGAAAGCCCTGGACAAGAAGGTGTGGCTGCCCGGTGGCGGGTCGCTCATCATCGAGAGCACCGAGGCGCTCACCGTGATCGACGTGAACACCGGCAAGAACGTGGGCAAGTCCAACCTGGAGGAGACGGTGTTCCGCAACAATCTGGAGGCGGCCCGGGAGATTCCCCGCCAGCTCCGGCTGCGCGACATCGGCGGCATCATCGTGATCGACTTCGTGGACATGGACAAGCGGGGCAATCGCGAGGAGGTCATGAAGGCCTTCCGGGAGTCTCTGGCCTTCGACAAGACCCGTACCCAGGTGCTGGACATCTCCGATCTCGGCCTGGTGGAGATGACCCGAAAGCGGATCGGCGAGGGGTTGCTGGAGTCGTGCTCCTCGGCGTGCCCCGCTTGTGACGGGCGGGGCATCGAGCTGGACCAACGGCTAGTAAGTGCCGGTCGAGAACGGTAGCCTTGGCCCGGTGTATGCCGTGATCCGCACCGGCGGAAAGCAGTACAAGGTGGAACAGGGCCAGGTTCTGGATGTGGAGCTGTTGGGTGAGCCCGGCGTGGAAGTGGAGCTGACCCCCCTGCTGGTGGTGGACGGCGACGCGGTGACCACCGGCGCCGACGTGCTCAGCCGGGCCAAGGTCACCGCCACGGTGGTGGATTCGGTGAAGGACCGCAAGATCAACGGGTTCACCTACAAGAACAAGAGCAACCAGCGTCGGCGGTGGGGCCACCGTCAACGCAAGTCCCGCATTCGGATCACGGCCATCGAGGCCGCGACCGATCGCTGAGGGGAGCGAACGATGTCCAAGACCAAAGGCGGCGGTTCCACTCGCAACGGCCGCGACTCCAACCCCAAGCGTCTGGGCGTGAAGGCCTTCGACGGCACCCAGGTCACCGCCGGGTCCATCATCGTCCGTCAGCGGGGAACCCGAATCCATCCGGGCGACAACGTGGGTCGCGGCCGCGACGACACCCTGTTCGCCACCGCCGACGGGCGGGTCAAGTTCGGCCACCGGCGGCGCCGCAAGCTGGTCGACGTCATCCCCGGCTGACCATCCGAGGGCGGTCGAAGGCCGCTCGGTTCCCCCCGGTTGCCGAGGAGCAGGCCATGACCCGATTGGCCGGTCAACGCGCCCTGGCGGTGGCCGGGCCGTTGGCTTCCCGGAGCAGTCCATGACCCAGTTCGTCGACGAGTGCGGCCTGAATGTGCGCGGCGGCGACGGCGCGGCCGGGTGCGTGTCGTTTCGTCGTGAAGCCCATGTGGCCAAGGGAGGCCCCGACGGCGGCGACGGCGGCCGGGGCGGCAACGTGTGGTTGGAGGCCGACCACAACGTGGCCTCGCTGTTGGCCTTCAAGGACCACCCCCACCGCCGGGCGGGCAACGGTCGCCACGGCCAGGGCAAGCGCCGCCACGGGGCCGGGGGCGACGACACCATCGTGCGGGTGCCGATGGGCACCTCGGTGAGGGATCAGGACGGCGCCCTGTTGGCCGACCTGGCCGCCGACGGCGACCGCTGGTTGGCCGCCGCCGGGGGTGCGGGCGGCATGGGCAACGTCCGCTTCTCCACCCGACACAACCGGGCGCCCGCCTTCGCCGAGCAGGGAGAGCCGGGAGAACAGCGCTGGCTCCGGCTGGAGCTGAAGCTGCTGGCCGACGTGGCCCTCATCGGCTTCCCCAACGCGGGCAAGAGCACCCTGATCTCCCGGATCTCGGCCGCCCGCCCCAAGATCGCCGATTATCCGTTCACCACCCTGGAGCCCAACCTGGGGGTGGTTCGCACCGCCGACGACTTCGAGATGGTGGTGGCCGACATTCCCGGCCTCATCGCCGGGGCCAGCGACGGTCGCGGCCTGGGTCACCGCTTCCTGCGTCACACCGAGCGGGCCCGGGTGTTGGTGGTGTTGCTGGATCTGGCCCCGGTGGACGACACCTCGCCGGTGGAGCAAGAGCGGGTGCTGCTCGAGGAGTTGGGCGCCTACCGGCCCGAGCTGTTGGAACGGCCCCGCATCGTGGTGGGCTCCAAGGCCGACGTCGGGCACCGGGAACCGCCGGCGGGGGCCATGTGCATCTCGGCGGTCACCGGCGACGGCCTGCCCGGGTTGATCCGGGCCATGGCCGACGCCGTTCGAGAGGCCCGGGCCGACGGGGAAGCCGCCGGCCGAGCTCGCGACGTGGTGGTCCACCGACCGGTGCCCGAGGGATTCCGGGTGGAGCGGGCCGACGACGGGGCCTACGTGGTGGTGGGGCGGGCCGCCGAGCGCACGGTGGCCCTCTCCGATCTGACCGCTCCCGGTGCGTGGGAGTTCGCTCGCCGTCGGCTGCAACGAATGGGAGTGGAGCGGGCCCTGGTCCGGGCCGGCATCACTTCGGGCGACACCGCCCGGATCGGGGCGTTCGAGTTCGAGTACCACGACGACGAGGACGACTTCCCCACGGAGGCGCCCCGGTGATCGTGGTGGTGAAGATCGGCACGTCGTCGATCACCGAGTCCGACGGCACCATCAAGGCCGAGGCGGTGGCCAAGCTGAGCGGCGAGGTGGCCGCCGCCATCGCCGACGGCCATCAGGCGGTGGTGGTCAGTTCCGGGGCCATCGGTGCCGGCCTGCCGGTCCTCGGCTTCGACCAGGGCCGGCCCCGCGATTCGGTGACCCTCCAGGCGTTGTCGGCGGTGGGCCAGAGCAGGCTCATGGCCCTCTACCAGGAGTGTCTGGAGGGCGACGATCTGGTGTGCGGCCAGGTGTTGCTGGCCCCCCGGGACTTCCTGGAACGAACCCAGTACCTGCACGCCCAGCGAACGCTCAACCGCCTGCTGAAGCTGGGGGTCGTGCCCATCGTGAACGAGAACGACGCGGTGGCCGACGACGCCATTCGCTGGGGCGACAACGACCGCATCGCCGCCCTGGTGGCCCACATGGTGGGGGCCGACGTGCTGGTGCTGTTGACCGACACCGACGGGGTCCACACCGCCGACCCCCGCATCGACGCCGCGGCGCCGGTGGTGGAGGAGATCACCGACCTGGGGCAGTTGGAGGAGCTGACCGCCGCCGCCGGTGGGGCGGGCACCGACCGGGGGAGCGGGGGCATGGCCTCCAAGCTGGCCGCCGCCCGCATCGCGAGCTGGTCGGGGGTCCGCACGGTCATCGCCGCCGCCGATCGCCCCCAGGTGGTGGCCGACGCCCTGGCCCGACGACCCGGCGTCGGCTCAACGGTGGTCGCCCAGCCGCAGCGGTTGAGCGCCCGCAAGCTGTGGATCGGGTTCGCCATGGTGCCCTCGGGCACCCTGAGGGTGGATGCCGGCGCCCGGCGGGCCATGGTGGAGCAGGGGGCCTCGCTCTTGGCCATCGGCATCACCGGTTTCGACGGCACCTTCCAGCCCGGTGATGCCGTCGATCTGCGAGGGCCCGACGACGAGGTGTTCGCCCGGGGGTTGGTGGAGATTGCCTCCCATGAGCTGGGCGCGGTGGTGGGCCTGCGTTCCGACGCCATGCCCCCCGGTGCTCCCGATGAGGTCATCCACCGCGACTCCCTCACCGTGCTGCCCTGATCGCTGTTCCGGCCTGGTCACCGGCTGTGCTCATCACCGTGCCGGCCTGATCACTCTGCTGCCTCAATGGGGGGCCGGCCTGGTCAGGAACTCCGTCCATCGCCGGGGGAACGGCCACGGGACAGCCGCCCCTTGATGCGGGCCAGGGCCTGTTCCATCATGGCGGCGGCCTCCTCGGCGGCGGCCACCCCGGTGCCCCGGCCCAGCACCACGTACACCATGCCGGTCACCAAGAGGGCGAAGGGGGCGGCCACCAGCAGGGGCAGGGGGTCCAGACCCCAGGCCAGCACGCCGCCCAGCACCCCCGCGGCCACCCCGGCCACGGCCAGGCGTCCCACCGGTCCCCGTACCGGTCGGGCCTGTCGCAGCAGCACCCCCACCCGGCGGCGCAGGATGCCGTACTCGGCCCACGCGGCCACCGTGCTGCCCAAGGCCAAGCCCACCGCCCCCAGCCGCACATCGTTCTCCGCTCCGGCCCGCAGTACGGCTGTCCGAACCTCTTCGAAGCGCTCCACGCGGCCGCCGATCACCGTGTAGGAGTCGAAGACGAACATGAGGGACGCGCCCACCCCGGCGGCCAACAGCACCCGCACCGTGGCCACCCGGGCCGGTCCCTTGGCGTCACCCGCGGCGAAGCAGGCGTTCTGCAGCAATCGGGACGACGAGGTGGCCACCAGGCCCAGGCTGTAGGCGGCCAGGATGAACCACACCTGCACGGTCTGGTCGGCGGCGAACTGCCCCCGCTCCAGCAACGCCCCGACGATCAGGCCGCCCAGGGTGATGAAGGCCACCGCGCAGAACAACACGTAGAACCCGATGCGATCCAGCCCGGTTTGCAGCCGCTGCACCAGAGCGTCGCGGTTGTGCTGGTCCCGGGCCATTTCGGGCAGCTCGCTGGCGGCCACGCTCATGGCGAACAGGCTGATGGGCAGGAAGTAGATCACCTGGGCGAACCCCAACGCGGCGATGGCCCCGGTGGCCAACATCCCGGCCAGCACCAAGTCCACGTAGGCCGACAACTGCACCACGCCCCGGCCCGCCAGCGCGGGGGCGAATCGGCCGGCCACCAGCCGCACGTCCGGGCGCCGCCAGTTCAGGCTGAGCCGCAGCGACGGCACCAGCCGCAGCACCAACGGCACTTGCACCAGGAACTGCAGGGCCCCGCCCACCACCACCCCCAAGGCGGCCATCCGGGCCACGTCGGAGGCCCGTTCGGGGGGAAACACGTGCTGCCACGCCAGCCAGGCCCCCACCATGAAGCCGATCTGGGCCAGGTTCCAGATCACCGGGGCGGCATAGGACAAGAAGAACCGGCGGTGGGCGTTCAGCACCCCGAGCGCCCAGGCCGCCAGGACGATGAAGCCGATGCCCGCGAACATCACCCGCACCAGCTCCACGGTGAGCTCCGCAGTCGGTTCCGACAGCCGCCACAACAGCAACGACACCAGCGGCTCGGCCAGCAGCCAACCGGCCAGCACCACCAGACCGGTGACCACGGCCAACAGCCCGAACACCGCTCCGGCCAGCCGACCGGCGTCGTGGCGGCGACCCTGTTCCACCAGTTGCGAGTACAGCGGGATGAACGACGCCGACAGAGCCCCCTCGCCCAGCAGGTTCTGCAGCAAGCGGGGAATGGTCAACGCCGCCCGGTAGGCATCGCCGGTGCGGCCCGCGCCGATGAACGCGGCCACCGCCACCTCCCGGCCGATGCCGGCCACCCGGGAAAAGAAGATCCCGGCCCCGACCAGAACGGCGGCTCGGCCGCTGGGACGGGGGGCGTCGGCGGAGCCGTCGGGGTGCTGGTCAACCGGTGGTATGGCGAAATACGCTATCGGAGCGGCCCCGGCGATCGGGTACGCTCCCAAGGTGGCTGATACGACTCCCAGGCCAGGATCTTCGTCGGTCGAGGCTTGTCCTGAAGGAACTTCTTTCGCAGAGGCCCCCTCAGCAGAGATCCCCATGGCTGAATTGGCCGGGCGGGCCAAGGCGGCGGCCCGGATTCTCGCCACCGCCGACACCGAGACCAAGAACCATGCGCTGTTGTTGGCCGCCGACCAATTGGAATTGGCCCGGGACGACCTGTTGGAGGCCAACCAGGCCGACGTGGACGCCGCCACCCGGTCGGGCATGAGCCCCACCCTGGTGGATCGGCTCCGGCTGACCGACTCCCGGCTGGAGTCCATGGCCGGGGGTATGCGCAAGGTGGCCGCTCTGGCCGACCCGGTGGGCGAGATCGTGGGTGGCTGGGTGGTGCCGTCGGGTCTGCGCATCAGCCAGGTGCGGGTGCCCCTCGGCGTGGTGGCCATCGTGTACGAGAGCCGCCCCAACGTGACCAGCGACGCCGCCGGGCTCTGCCTCAAGTCGGGCAACGCCGCCTTTCTGCGGGGGTCGTCCAGCGCGCTCGGGTCCAACGTGGCCATTGCCGGGGTGCTTCGGGACGCCTACGAGAAGGCTGGTCTCCCCGCCGACGCCCTGGTGTTGGTCACCGACACCAGCCATGCGGCGGCCGCCGAGTTCATGCAGCTCCGCGACAGCATCGACTGCCTCATCCCCCGGGGAGGTCCCGGGCTGATCGCCTCCATCCTGGAGAACGCCACCGTGCCCTACGTGATCGACGGCGACGGCAATTGCCACGTGTACGTGGACGCCACTGCCGATCTGGACATGGCCCGGCGCATCGTGGTCAACGCCAAGACCCAGCGGCCTTCGGTGTGCAACGCCGCCGAATCCCTGGTGGTGCATCGGTCGGTGGCCGACCGGCTCCTGCCCCCGCTGGCCGACGATCTGGTCGGGGTGGAGCTGGTGGGCGACGACGCCGCCCGAGCCATCCTGGGGCCGGACCGCGTCGGGGCCGCCACCGAGGCCGACTACCGCACCGAGTTCTTGGACCTGAAGCTCTCGGTGAAGGTGGTGGATTCCCTGGATGAGGCCATCGCCCACGTCAACGACACCGGCAGCGGCCACAGCGAGGCCATCATCACCGCTGATCTGGAGGCGGCCGACCAGTTCTGCGCCGAGGTGGACGCTGCCGCCGTGCTGGTCAACGCCTCCACCCGGTTCGTGGACGGCGAGGAGTTCGGATTCGGGGCCGAGATCGGCATCAGCACCCAGAAGTTGCACGCTCGCGGGCCGATGGGACTGCGCCAGCTCACCACCACCAAGTACGTGGTGCGCGGCGAGGGCCAAATCCGCCGCTAGCCGAGTCTGCTGTTCACCGGCACCCCCGCCAGCCGAGCCCGCCGCTCGACAGGACCGCAGCTAGCCGAGTCTGCTGTTCACCGGCACCCCCGCCAGCCGAGCCCGCCGCTCGCCGAGGCCGCAGCTAGTAGCCACGTCGTTGGGGTCGGCCCTACCCTGGAACCATGAGTTTTTCCTTTGCTGACATCGCCTCGGTGCGCCAGGGCCTGAGCGATGTGCAGTATCTGGCCGATGAGGGCATTGCCGGGGTGGTGTATCTGGCCGAGCGGCTGCAAAAGCCCGTGCTGGTGGAGGGGCCGGCGGGCACCGGCAAGACCCAGTTGGCCAAGAGCGTGGCCGAGGCCATCGGGGCCCGGCTGATCCGCCTCCAGTGCTACGAGGGGCTCGACGAGTCCAAGGCGCTGTACGAGTGGAACTACAAGAAGCAGCTCCTGAGGATCCAGGCCGAGCGCCAGGGGGAGGAGGGCCAGGGTTCGGGCATGTGGAACCAGATCGAGGACGACCTGTTCTCCGAGGAGTTCCTGTTGACCCGGCCGCTGCTGGAGGCCATCCGCTCGTCGGACCCGGTGGTGTTGCTCATCGACGAGGTCGACCGGGTGGAGATCGAGACCGAGGCCCTGCTGTTGGAGATCCTGTCCGACTATCAGGTGTCCATCCCCGAGTTGGGCACGGTGGCGGCCAGCCAAATCCCGCTGGTGTTCCTCACTTCCAACAACACCCGTGAGCTCTCCGAGGCGCTCAAACGCCGGTGCCTGTTCCTGCACATCGACTATCCCGACCTCGACCGAGAGAAGGAGATCGTGCTGGCCAAGGTGCCGGGTGTGGGGGAGAGCCTGGCCGATCAGGTGGCCCGCATCGTGCGCTCGGTCCGCCAGATCGAGCTGAAGAAGGCGCCCTCGGTGTCGGAGACCCTGGACTGGGCCCGCACCCTGGTGCTGTTGGGCGTGGAGCACATCGACGCCGACACCGCGGCCGAGACGGTGAACATCTTGTTGAAGTACCGCAGCGACATCGACAAGGCACTGAAGGAGTTCGCCTCCTCCGACGACAGCTTCGCCGTGCCCGCCCCCACGGCGTGAACGCCGCCGGGCCGAGCCTGCCGTGAAAGTCGAGCCCGCCACCTCGCCGCTTCTGGCCCTGTTGGCGGGGTTCATCTCCGAGCTTCGGGCCGCCGGGCTGCCGGTGAGCCTCACCGAGAACCTGGACGCCATGGAGGCCATCCAGCACATCCCCATCGAGGACCGGGACGCCTTCAAGTACGCCCTGGCCGCCACCCTGGTGAAGAACCACGCCCACTGGCGGGCGTTCGAAACGGTGTTCGAGGTGTACTTCTCGATGCGGGGGGCCGAATACAACCTGGTGGACGGCGAGTGGCCCGAAGGCATGGACCTCGCCGATTTCATGGACGGCGTCGACGGCGAGCACCGCCGCCAGGGAGGCGGTGGGGGGGAGGCCATGTCGGCCGAGCAGTTGGCCGAGATGTTGTTCCAGGCCCTCATGCGGGGCGACGACGCCCTCATGCGGGCCATTGCCCGCCAGGCCGTGCAGCGTTACGCCGGGATGGAACCGGGCCGACCGGTGGGCGGCACCTATTACCTGTACCGCACGCTGCGCAATCTCGACCTCGAGGGGGTGCTGGAGCGGCTCATGGACCAGGCCCGCCAGGATGCCCCCGGCGACTTGACCCCGCTGGAGGAGCGGCTGGAACGCGACGAGTTCGAGGCCCGGGTGGATCAGCTCCGCAAGGAGGTGGAAGCGGAGATCCGCCGCCGGTTGGTGGCCGACCGGGGGGTGGAGGCCATGGCCAAGACGCTGCGCAAGCCCCTGCCCGAGGACGTGGACTTCATGCACGCCAGCCGGGAGGAGATGATGGCGTTGCGCCGGGCCATCTACCCGCTCACCCGCAAGCTGGCCGTGCGGCTGGCCCGCAAGCGACGCCACGGCCGCAAGGGGCCCCTGGACTTCCGCAACACCATGCGCCATTCGCTGTCCTACGGCGGGGTGCCCGCCGAGCCCAAGTTCCGCTATCCCCGTCCGGCCAAGCCCGAGATCATGGTGGTGGCCGACGTGAGCGGGTCGGTGGCGGCCTTCGCCCGGTTCACCCTGCATCTGGTGTACGCCATCAGCAACCAGTTCTCCAAGGTGCGCTCCTTTGTGTTCATCGACGGTCTCGACGAGGTCACCGGCTTCTTCGAGGGGGTGGACGACATCGGCGAGGCCGTCCACCGGGTGAACGCCGAGGCCGACGTGGTGTGGGTGGACGGCCACTCCGACTACGGCCACGCCTTCGAGGTGTTCTGGGAACGGTACGGGCGGGACGTGGGGCCCAAGACCACCGTCATGATTCTGGGCGACGCCCGCAACAACTACCACGCCTCCCAGGCCTGGATCCTCAAGGAGATCGAGCACCGGGCCCGCAAGGTGTTCTGGCTCAACCCCGAACCGGGTGCCTACTGGGACACCGGCGACTCCATCGTGTCGGAATACGGGGTCCACTGCGACGGGGTGTTCGAGGTCCGCAACCTCCGCCAGCTCGAGGCCTTCGTCGAGAACCTGGTGTAGCGGTCTGCTGAGCGCGGGCCCGGTGGGCTCCGTTCAGCGAGGGCTGGTCAATTGAGTGCCCTCAGGTGGCGCACTCGGAGTCGCCCACCACCGCTTCGTAGGGCCCGGCCTCGTCGTAGTCGACGTAGAACTCGGGGCCGGCCTCGGGGGTGGGGAACTCGTCCAGGTCGGCCAGGCCCTTGCCCACCGCCCGGGGTCCGCCCGCCCGCTCCAGCCACTGGCGGAACTCCTCGCCGGGGGCGCGTTCCGCGGTGAACCGGCGTACCACCCGCACCACCGCCTCGGGGGCGTTGCGGGCGGGCAGGCGCAGGGCCTTGGTGCCGAAGTGGATCTGGGTGTCGCCCACGTAGCCGCCCAGCAGCATCTGGTAGCCCGGCGCCGAACGGCCGTGGGCCCTCCGCTCCGCGCCGAAGAAGCCGATGTCGGCGGCATGGTGCTGGCCGCAGGAGTTGGTGCATCCGGAGATGTTGATGCGCAGGCCCCCCACCTCGGTCAGGCCTTCCTCCTCCAGGCGGTCGCCGATGGCGTCGGCCAGCCCCCGGGACTGGGTCACCGCCAGGTTGCAGGTGTCGGCGCCGGGGCAGGCCACCACGTCGCGCAACAATTCCGCCCCCGGTTGGCCCATGTCGATGGCCGACAGGGCCTCGAACAGCCGGGGAAGCTGGTGCTCTTCCAGGTCGCGGAACACGATGTTCTGGCGGTTGGTCACCCGGCACTCCGCCCCCAGCTCCCGCTGGATGGCGGCCAGCGCGTCGAACTGGTCGGCGGTGATGTCGCCCAATCGGGCCCAGGCGTAGGCCGACACCGTGCCCTTGGCCACGCCCCGCACCACGTTGGCCTGCTGCCAGCGGCCGTAGGGGGCCCGTCCGCCGATGGACACCGGCATGGCCGTCCCGTTGCCCTGACTGTTGCCGTGGCCGTTGGCTTGGTGATTGCTGTGGCCTTGGCCATTGCTCTGGCTGTCGCCGTGGCCGTTGGATTGGTAGTTGGTTTGGCCGTTGCTCTGTGCGTTGGATTGATGACCGAGCGGCGACAGGTTCACCCCTTGGCCCACCGGGGTGGCGGCCACCTCGGCGTGGCGGCCGGCGGGGGCGTCGCCGTGGAGCGTGACCAGCTCGGGGATGCCGCCCGGCCAGCTCGAGGAGGCCAACAGGAATCGGCGCTCCCGGAAGATGCGCCGCTGGAGTTCCTCGAAGCCCAGCTTCTCCACCAGCCACTTCATGCGGGCCCGGAGTTTGTTCTCCCGGTAGCCGTCGTGGTCGAACACCCGCAGGCAGGCTTCGATGGTGGGCAGGAGGTCTTCACGGGCGGTGAACTCCTCCAGGGCCAGGGCCGGATGGGGGTTGGCCCCCAGACCGCCGGCCACGTATACCCGGAAGCCGGCTTCGGTCCCACCGGGCACCTCCCGGGTGGCGGCCACGATGCCCACGTCGTTGAACATGGCCTGGCCGCAGTCGGTGGCGCAGCCCGAAAAGTTGATCTTGAACTTGCGGGGCAGACGCTGGGCGTAGGGGTGGCGCAGGAAGTGCAGGGCGGTGGCCCGGGCCCAGGCGGTGATGTCCAGCACCTCGTGGGGACAGGCCCCGGCCAGGTGGCAGCCCTGCACGTTGCGCACGGTGTCGCCGCAGGCCTCGCGGGTGGTCAGGCCCACCGAGGCCAGCGTCCGCATCACCTCGGGAATGTCGTCGAGTTCGACGTAGTGGAACTGGATGTTCTGGCGGGTGGTGATGTGGCCCCAGCCCCGGGAGTAGGTGCGGGCGATGTGGCCCATGGCCTCGAAGTGCTCCGGTTGGATGATGCCCGCCGGAATCTTCACCCGCACCATCTGGCGGGTGCCGCCCTGGCGTTGTCCGTAGACGCCGTTGTTGAGCCGGAACACCCGCATCACGTCCTCGGGGATCTCCCCGGCCTTGTAGCGGACCAGCATCCGCTCGAACTTTTCGATGTCGGCGAGCTGAGCGGGGTCGATCACTGCGGTGTTGTCGATCTGGACCGTGACCATCGCACCTCCTAGGGGTGAGGGGCTTGAGGCTGTGGGGTTCAAGCGGGGGTTCAAGCTGGTGCGTCCACGCCGGGGGGTCCGGTCGGGAACTAAATCAGACTACTTTGATCCGATTACTTGTCTATCAGCCTGACGTTCCGAAATCAACCCGACGGTCCAAGATCCACCTGGTCGCCCGCAATCCAACCGCGGCCACCGGGTGTTTCAGGCACGGAGTTTCACACGCGGAGTTTCAGGCTTCGAGTATCGGGTGCGGAGTATCAGGCGCGGAGCCGCTCGGCCACCCGGAAGGCGAGTTCCAGGCTCTGGGTGCCGTTGAGGCGGGGATCGCACATGGTCTCGTAGCGCCGCTCCAGGTCGTCGTCGCTGAGAGCCTCGGCCCCCCCCACGCACTCGGTCACGTCGTCGCCGGTGATCTCCACGTGGATGCCGCCCGGCCAGGTGCCCGCCTGTTCGTGGGCGGTGAAGTAGCGGTCGATCTCGGCCATCACGTCCTCGAAGTGGCGGGTCTTGCGGCCCCCGGGGGTGGTGTAGGTGTTGCCGTGCATGGGGTCGCACTCCCAAAGCACCGGGTGGCCGGCGTCGCGGACCGCGTGCAGCAGGGGGGGCAGCGCCTCGGCCACCTGGTTGGCGCCCATGCGACTGATGAGGGTGAGGCGGCCGGGGATGCGGTCGGGATTGAGCGTCTCGCACAACGCCAGCACGTCGTCCGCCGTGGCCGACGGGCCCAGCTTGCAGCCCAGCGGGTTCTTGATGCCCCGCATGAACTCCACGTGGGCGCCGTCGAGCTGGCGGGTCCGCTCGCCGATCCACACCATGTGGGCCGAGCAGTCGTACCACTGGCCGGTGATGGAGTCCTGCCGGGTGAGGGCCTCCTCGTAGTCCAGCACCAGGGCCTCGTGGCTGGTGTAGAAGTCCACCTGGTGGAGTTCGGGGGCGTCGGTGGAGATCCCACAGGCGGCCATGAAGCGCAGGGCGGCGTCGATGCCGTCGGCCACCCGCTCGTAGCGTCGCCCCTCGGGGCTGGCGGCGATGAACTCCTGATTCCACACGTGGACCTGGCGGAGATCGGCGAAGCCCCCCTTGGTGAACGCCCGCAGCAGGTTGAGGGTGGAGGCCGACTGGTGGTAGGCGCGCACCAGACGGTCGGCATCGGCGGTGCGGGAGTGCTCGGAGAAGTTGATGTCGTTGACCATGTGGCCCCGGAACGAGGGCAGCTCCACGTCGTCCACCACCTCGGTGGACGAGGAGCGGGGCTTGGCGAACTGACCGGCGATGCGGCCGATCTTCACCGTGGGCACGCCGGCCGAGAAGGCCAGCACCACCGCCATCTGCAGGATGACCTTGAGCTTGTCCCGGATGCTGTCGGCGGTGACCCCGTCGAAGGACTCGGCGCAGTCCCCGGCTTGAAGGACGAAGGCCCGGCCGGCGCAGGCCTCGCCGAGTTGGTCCAGGAGTTGGCGGGTTTCCCCGGCGAACACCAGCGGGGGCAGTCCGGCCAGGGTGGACCGCACCTGGTCCAGCGAGGCCTGATCGGGCCACTGGGGTTGCTGGGCCGCCGGTCGGTCACGCCAGGAGGCGGCCTGCCAGGAGGCCCGAGAGGTGTCGACCGCTTCTACGGATACCGAACTCATGGGAAAATGCTCGCCGTTCACCGGGTGCGGGGCAAACCGATTACCGCCTCTCGACGCCGCGGCCAACCCATGACCGCCCCCCGACGCCGCGGGTGGCCGGGAGTGGCCCGGCGGTTCGACCGGCTGCGATCAGGCGGCGTCGATGTCCAACAGCTCCGCGTGGGACCGCACCGTCTCCAAGGATCGTCCGATGATGCGGCGGATGGCCTCCGAGGTGAGCCCCAGCACCTCGCCGATCTCCCGGTAGCTGTGCTTTTGCCCGTCGATCAGCCCGTAGCGCATTTCCAGGGCGAACCGCGACCGTTCGTCCAGCACGTCCAAGAGGCTGCCCAGGGTGGCCAACTGGTCGGCGGCCAGGGTCAGGTCTTCGGGGCCGGGGCCGGCATCGGGCTGTAGGTCCATCAACTCGCTGCCGTTGTCGTCGCCCACCGTGGCGTTCAGCGAGGTCAGCGTGGTCAGCCGTTGGAGCAGAGCGTGCTCGGGGTCGAGTTCCTCTCCACCGCCGGACGCCTGGCGGACCGCAGCCCGCAAGCTGGCCGCCCGCTCGCCGGGCAGTCGGATGAGGTTGGCCTTTTGGTCCAGGGCCCGGCCGATGGACTGGCGAATCCAGAAGGTGGCGTAGGTGGAGAACTTGAAGCCCTTGCGCCAGTCGAACTTCTCCACCGCTCGATCCAGCCCCAGGTTGCCCTCCTGGATCAGATCGAGCAGTTCCATACCGGTGGGCAAGGGGTACTTCTTGGCCAAGCTCACCACCAGGCGCAGGTTGGCCCGAATGAAGCGGTCCTTGGCTTTGGCCGCCTCCCGGACCTGGGCCCGCAACCGGGAGTTGGATTCCCCGGCGTCCAATCGGGCCTGGGCCTCGCGGCCCCGCTCGATGGCCTGGGAGAGTTCTCGTTCGTCGTCCTTGCTGAGTAGCGGCACCAAGCCGATGGCGTTCAAATACTGACCGGTGGAATCGTCCATGTTTTCCTGCTCTTCTCGTCCTTGTGGGCTGCAACCACCCCGTCTGCGATTTTGTTCCCGGTTGTTGCCGGACGCCGGGTGGTCGGCGGCTCGGTCGCTGGGTTCCCGGCCTCCTCGCCTACCGGTGTAGTGGGAACATACCGAGGCGGCGGCCCGATGTCGCTTGATTTTTCGTGAAGCGGGCCCGCCGGCGGGGCGGCACGGCCCCGCCTCCCTGGTTTCGTACACTGCTCTAGGTGAGGCCGACTATGAGGCGCATCGGGATCTTCGGGCTGTGTCCGGCCGCGGTCATTCGAGTGGAGTCCTGGTGAGGTCGACCGTGAGGCGCATCGGGATCTTCGGGGGCACGTTCGACCCCGTTCACGTGGGTCACATCGTGGTTGCGGTGTGGGTGCGGGATGCGCTGGACCTCGACCGGGTGGACCTGGTGGTGGCCCACGAGCCGTGGCAGAAGCTGGATCGGCCGGTGCTCAGCCCCGCCCGGGACCGCCTGGCCATGGTGGAGGCCGCCGTCGACGGGATCGACGGGGTGGTGGCTTCGTCGGTGGAGATCGACCGAGGGGGCCTCACCTACACCGTGCCCACCCTGGAGGCCTACCGGTCGGACAACGCCGAGGACGCCCTGTATCTCATCGTGGGCAGTGACGCCGCGGCCACCATGGACACCTGGCACCGCTACCCGGAGATTGCCGAGCTGGCCGAGGTGGTGGTGGTGGACCGGCCCGGCGCGGTGGGCGGGCGCCCCCCGGTGGCCCACCAGGTGGTGGAGTGTCCGCTGGTCGACCTGTCGAGCACCATGGTCCGGGAGTGGGCCGAGGCCGGACGGCCCCTCGACGGCCTGGTACCGCCGGCCGCCCTGGCCTACGGCCGCAAGGCCGGTCTGTATGGATGAGCTTGCGGGGGGCGAGGTGGCGGGGGGCGAGCGCCCCATGCGCCCTCGACCGGTGGCGTCACGCTGGTGGCGGTGGGGGTGGCCCCTGGTCCTGGTGGGGCTGGCCGGTGCCGTGCCGCTATTGGTGTGGCTGGGGTGGTCGGCCATCGTGGCCAGCAGCGACGGCACCGAGGTGAGCGCCCCCCTCGATCCGGCGGCACCCGGCTACCAGGCCTACGTGGAGCCCACCCCCCTGCTGGTGCTCATCCACGCCGAGGGCACCCACCTGCGGGGCGTCACCCTGTTGGCCCTCACCGACGAACGGGTGGAGGGGGCGGTGCTGTTCCTCGCCCCCGAGACCGTCACCCCGGCGGGGCCGCTCAGTGCGCATTGGGCCGAATCGGGGCGCGTGGCTGTGGTGGACGCGCTGGCCGAGCTGTTGGGGATTCGCGCCAGTGAGTCCCAGGTGGTGGACGACGACGGCTGGGCGGCGCTGGTGTCGGCGGTGGCCCCGGTGGTGGTCGACAACCCCGATCCCCTGGTTTCGTCCGCCGGTGACACGGTGTTCGGTTCCGGGGAGTTGGCCCTCAACCCGTCCGATGTGGCCGCTTATCTGGGGTGGCGCAATCCGGGGGAGTCGCCGATTGCTTCCCTGGTCCGCCACGAGTTGTTCTGGGAACGGTGGATGGACGACCTGGCGTTGTCCACGGCTCCCGCGCTCATTCCCGGCGAGACCGACCGGGGGATGGGCCGCTTCGCCCCATCCCTGGCCATGGGCGGGATCCGGATTCAGGCGGTACCGGGCACAGTGGACAGCGATGGTGGGGTCATCCTGGACGCGGCCGCGGCGGAACGGTTGGTCAACGAGGTCGTCCCGTTCCCCATCTCGACCACCAACGGCAGTCGCCCCCGAGTGAAACTGCTCAACGGCATCGGCGACCCCGCCCTCACCCACACGGCCGCCCGGGCCCTCAGCCGTGCCGGGGCCCGCATCACCCTCATCGGCAACGCCGCCGAATTCGGTTGGGAGACCACCAGGATCGCCTACCACCACGACGACTTTGCCGACGACGCCGAGGCCTACCGCATCGCCCTGGGCACCGGGGCGGTGATCGCCGAGGAACCGACCGGTGACGCCACCGACGTCACCGTCACCTTCGGCGCCGATTACTCCCAAATGGTCACCGATGATGTGTAGGGTGAAGGCGTGGTAGCCGGATGAGCGTCGGCACTGCTAAAGCATCCGATCCAACAGACGCAACCGTGGTGGGCGAATGGGTGCAGGCCGCGGCCACCGCCGCCCAGGCCGGTCCCGGCGACAACACGGTGATCATCGACGTGAGCCAGGTATTGGTGATCACCGATCGGTTCGTGGTCACCAGCGGGGCCAACGCTCGTTCGGTGCGGGCCTTGGCCGAGCGGATCGAGGAGGGGGTGGACTGCTGCGGGGGTCCCAAGCCCGCCGCCATCGAGGGTCTGTCCGACTGCGAATGGGTGCTGATGGACTACGGCGACTTCGTGGTCCACATCTTCACCGCCTCGGCCCGGGACTACTACGCCTTCGACCTGCTGTGGAAGGACTGCCCCGCCGAGGCCGTCACCCTGTCGCCGTCCCCAGCCGCTTCCTGACCTGACCGGTTGGCCAGGTGGTCGGGGAGGCAAACCCGGTGCCGGGAGGTGGGACCGGCAAGAGCAGGATAACCCTGGAGGCGGTGGAGCGTCGCTCCTGGCTGGCGCTGGGAGCCGCCACCGCGGCGGCGTTCCTGGTGGTGGTGGACGTCTCGGTGGTCAACGTGGCCTTCCCGTCGATCCAGCAATCGTTGGAGGCGTCCAACGCCGCCCTGTCGTGGATCGTGAGCGGCTACTCGATCACGGTGGGATCGTTCCTGTTGCTGTCCGGTCGCCTGGCCGACCGGCAGGGCCGACGGCGGATGTTCAACGTCGGCCTCGGCGTCTTCGCCGTCGGATCGCTGCTGTGCGGGGTGGCTCCCCAGGTGGAGGTGCTGATCGCCGCCCGGGTGGTGCAGGCCATCGGGGGGTCGCTCATCATGCCATCGTCGCTGGCCATGGTCCTGCCCGAGTTCCCGGTGTCCCGCCGGTCGGCGGCCATCGGGATGTGGGGGGCCATGGGGGCGCTGGGGGCGGCGTTCGGCCCGTCCATTGGCGCCCTGTTGATCAACGGGCTCGGTTGGCGGTGGATCTTCTACATCAACCTGCCCATCGCCGCGCTGGTGCTGTTGGCCTCCAACCGCTTGGTGCGGGAGTCGCGTGACGAAACCGCCCAGGGTCGCCTGGACGTGGTGGGTGTGCCCGTCGGCACCCTGGCCTTGGCCCTGATCATGGTGGCCATCGTGCAGGGCGAGGGCTGGGGTTACGGCGACGTCCGGGTGGTGGCGTTCGCCGTGGTGGGCGTGGTGTTGCTCCCGGTTGTCATCTGGCGGTCCCGGTCCCACGCCAATCCCCTGTTGGACCTCACGTTGTTCCGCTTTCGCTCCTTCTCGGTGGGAACGGCCTCATTCGGGTTCTACGCTTTGGGATTCGTCCCCGGCTTCCTGATGAGTTCCCTGCTGCTGCAGGACTTGTGGGGGTTGTCGGTGCTGGAGGCCGGGCTCGGGCTCACGCCGGGCCCGATCATGGCCACCCTGTTGTCCGTCCCCACCGGGCGTCTGGCCGACCGATGGGGCCACCGCTGGCTGGTCACCGCGGGAGTGGTGCTGTGCGCGCTGGCCTACCTGGTGTTGTTGGTGGGGGCCAGTGAGTCGTCGGCCTACTTCTCGGTGTTTCTGCCCGCCAACCTGATCCTGGGTACCGGGGTCGGCCTGTCCATCGCCACCTTCATCAGCGCGGCCATGAGCGACATTCCCCCGCCCCGGTTCGCCATTGCCAACGCCACCGTCCGCACCGTGCAGCAGGTGTGCTTCGCCCTGGGCATCGCCGTTGTCATCGCCTTGTTCAGCACAGGCCCCGCCGGCGACATGTTGGGCGGCTTCCAGCGGGCCTGGATTTGGGTCATCGCGTCGTTCGCCGTCTCGGCGGTGTTGTTCGCCATCGGTTTCCCTTCCGGCACCGCTGCTCGTCGCACCCGGTAGGACTTTGCGGAACTCAACTGGGCTTCTGTGAGCCGTGGACGACCCTCAAAGCGTCCGCAAGATGGCCGCGCCCGGCAGACGACCGGCAGGCCGTGTGGTTGTGGAACGATGGGGCCATGACGGATGCAGCCATGACAGGACCAGCCATGACAGGATCAGTTGAAGGGCGCTCCATCCAGGAGCGGTTGGCCGCCCTGAGCACCGAGCAGAAGGCCGATCTGGTGGTGGGCGACGGCATGTGGACCACCAGGGCCGTCGACACGGTGGGGTTGGCCGCCATGGGGGTCACGGATGGTCCCAACGGAGCCCGCGGCGGCGGCCTGTTGGGCACCGGCACCCCCACTGCGTGCATTCCCGCCGGGGCGGTGATGGGGGCCACCTGGGATCCGGCCCTGGTGGAGGAACTGGGCGCGCTGTTGGGGACCGAGGCCCGGGCCAAGGGTTGTCGGGTGCTGTTGGCCCCCACCATCAACCTGCACCGCAACCCCCTGGGCGGGCGCAACTTCGAGTGCTACAGCGAAGACCCGATTCTGTCGGGGCGGCTGGCGGCCGCCTTCGTGCGGGGGGTGCAGTCGCAGGGCGTGGCCACCACCCCCAAGCATTTCGTGGCCAACGACTCGGAGTTCGAGCGCAACACCATCGACTCGCAGGTGGACGAGCGGACCCTGCGGGAGCTGTACCTGGTGCCCTTCGAGCATGCGGTGCTCGACGGCGGAACCTGGGGGCTCATGAGCGCCTACAACCGGCTGAACGGCACCTTCTGCTCGGAGAACGAGTGGCTGTTGACGCAGGTGCTGCGCGAGGAATGGGGATTCAACGGCTTTGTGATCTCCGATTGGTTCGGCACCCGTTCCACTGCGGCTTCGGCCCGAGCGGGCCTGAGCCTGGAGATGCCCGGTCCCGGTCAGTGGTACGGCCGCGGGCCCATCGGCGACGCGTTGGCCTCCGGTGAGATGGACGAAGGCCACCTGGACCGGATCGCCGCCGACGTGCTCCGCTTGGCCGAGCGCACCGGGGCCCTGGCCGATGCCGGGGACGGAGCCGACGAACCGGCCGCCGACAACGTGGCCGACGCCGGCAATCTCACGCCCGGCCGGGAATTGGAGCTGGACCGTCCCGAGGATCGTGCCCTCATCCGGCGGGCCGCCGCCGCGGGCACGGTCTTGGTGGCCAACAACGGTTTGCTGCCGCTGGACCCGACCGCCCTGGGTTCGCTGGCGGTGATCGGCCCCAACGCCCGCAAGGCTCAGATCATGGGTGGGGGATCGGCCACCGTGCGGTCGTACCGCAACGTGAGCCTGATGGATGCCCTGGCCGAGGAGTACGCCGGTCTGGACGTGCGTTACGCCCCCGGTTGCGACATCGACCGGTCGCTGGTGCCGCTGGCCGCCCCCCTGCTGAAGGACGGCCTGCGCCTGCAGTTCTTCAACGGACACGACTGGGAGGGGCCGGTGGTGGGAGCCCGCACCTCGGGGACGGCCGATCTGGTGTTCTTCGGGGCACCCGCGCCGGGGGTGGATCCCGAGGCCTTCTCGATTCGGGCCACCGGCACGGTGGTGGCCGAGGACACCGGGGAGCACCGCCTGGGCATGGTGCAGCTCGGGCGGGCCAAAGTGCTGCTGGACGGAGAGGTGGTGCTGGACGCCACCGAGGGGGAGTACGCCCAGGGCGACGACTTCTTCGGTATGGGATCGGAGGTCATCGCCGCGCCGGTCCGGCTCACCGCCGGTCGCGAGGTGGCCATCGAGATCAACTACACCAGCCGCGACAGTTTCATGCTGTGCGGTGCTCGGGTGGGCCTGAAGTCCCTGGTGGAACGGGATCTGATGGCCGAAGCAGAGGATGTGGCCGCGGCCGCCGACGCCGCCGTGGTGGTGGTGGGGACCAACGCCGACTGGGAGACCGAGGGGCGCGACCGGGACTCGTTCGATCTGCCCGGCGACCAGGCCGAGCTGATCCGGAGGGTGGTTGCGGCCAATCCGGCCACGGTGGTGGTGGTGAACACCGGCGGGGCCTGCAACATGGACTGGGCTCCCGACGCGGCCGCCGTGTTGGTAGCCGGCTTCGGGGGCCAGGAGATGGGCCATGCGGTGGCCGACGTGTTGTTCGGCCACGCCGACCCCGGCGGGCGGATGCCCATGACCGTGCCCGCCCGCTACGAGCACAGCCCGGCCTACTTGAACTATCCCGGCGAGAACGGGGTGGTGCGCTACGGGGAGGGCCTCTACATCGGCCACCGCTGGTTCGACGCTCGGGCCATCCAGCCCGCGGTGCCGATGGGCCACGGCCTGTCGTACACCACTTTCGAGTGGTCGGAGCCTCGGGTGTCGGGAGGCGGCGACGCCGAGGTGGCCGATCCGGTGGTGGTGGAGGTGGACGTGCTCAACACCGGGGAGCGGGCGGGCAGCGACGTGGTGCAGGTGTACGTGGCGCCGCCCCCGTCGCTGTTGCATCGCCCGCTGAGGGAGCTGAAGGGCTTCGCCAAGGTCCACCTGGGTCCTGGCGAGCGAACCACCGCGAGCATCGTGCTCGACCGCCGGGCCTTCGCCTACTACGACCCCGGTTTGCAGACCCCGGAGCCCCCCGGCTTTGCCGGCCCCGTCCCCGCCGGCGCCTCGGCCAACCGCACCGAGCCCGGCTGGTACGTCGACCCCGGCACCTACATCCTCTGGATCGCCCGCTCCAGCGCCACCCCCACCCACACCGTCGAACTCCCCCTCACTCCCCCCTGACCAACCCGCGGCACCAAGCCGCGGACCCTCAGACCACGCCCGATACACAAAATTCCCGAGTGTCATTGTTGCGGTTGCCGGGGATCTCGGCCAGGAGGACTTCACACACTCAGGGGCCCGTCACCAACCTCCTGGCCAATTGCAACTGGGCGAGCGGATGGACCTCGGCAACATCAGCCGCCTGCAGGAGCATGTAGAGCGGCTTGACCCTGTGGCGGGCGCCGCGTTCCTTGCAGGAGGTGAAGATGGTCCGTTGCTCAGCTCTGGAAAGGCCGACAAAGAAGGTCCGCACAGCTTCGTCGGGGTCTCTTGTGAACGACCACCATTGGTCATCGTCGACGCCCAGGACCACGACTGTGTGGTACTCGAGCCCTTTGCTCTTGTGGATGGTCATGAGCGAGACGGCGCCGCGACCTTCGGCTCGGTCGCAGAGTTCGGACCAGTCAGAAGTCTCGTTCAGTACTTCTTTGAATCTGATGATGAGGGAGGCCGTCGTCTGCTCGAGATAGGAATGACGGCGGTGAACCGGGAACGTGGCGCAAATGGCTGCGATTCCGAGGTAACTCACGATTTCGCCGATCACCCGGTCGATTGCGTCGTGGGTCGGTGGGTGTGAGGCCAGCCAGTCCCGCAAGGTGGCGATGAACTTCTCTAGGCCCCGATGGGCAGAGGTTACAGCTTCTTCAGATGCCGAGCCGTCGTGTATCACCGAAACGAGGTCCGAAACCCGAATCCACGCACTACCGCCGCCGCGATCCGTTGCCGCAAGCCGAAGGATGTCCAGGATGCGTTGGACCAGATCGTCGGAAAAGAGATCCTGGAGTCGGAGGTCGCCGGCCAGCGAGTCGTCGTTCCGGAGCGGGATCCCGTGACTAGCGAGTGCGGGTTCCAAGAGTTTCTGCAGGTCTGAGGTTCGCTGGCGTGCGAGGAGCGCGTAGGAGTCGGGCATCCTGCCAGATTTCTGGATGTCGTCACGGATGAACTTCGCAACCTCCTGAGCCTCGGCTTGCGCGTCTTCAAACCGCCAGATCTCAGCCGATTTGCCGTCTACTTGATCATCGATCTGTGAGATGGCTGGATCCGAATCATCGCTTATCGAAGCTGCAACGACGTGGTGTAGTCGTGTCAGCGCTTCCGATGACCTGAAGTTCCGCGTGAGCGAAAAGCGTGTCGCGTCGAACTCTCGCTCAAAGTCAGTGAAGACGTCCTTGAGAGCTCCGGCCCATCCCATTATGCGCTGCTTGTTGTCGCCGACCGCGGTCACCACCGTGCCGTGGCCACCGAAAACAGACTTCAGGAAGGAGTACTGCGCAAGCGTGGTGTCCTGGAATTCATCGACAAACACGAACGGGTAGGTGAGTAGGAGAGCCCGGTGAATGGAGGAGTTGTGGCGGATGATCAGTTCCGCCAGGCGATTGAGCATCACGAAGTCCACACGTTGAGGGGACGCCGATCGAAAACTCCGGTCCCACCACGCAAGTACCGCTAGCTCCCTGACCGACTGCGCGGTTCCCGGATTCACGGGAAGCTCGTACCCGCCGATGACGTCGGTGGTGAAAGTGTCGCGAGGTAAGGCGGTGATCTCGCCAGCGTGATCAGGGTGGGTTACGGCAAGGTCGCTGAGGTACGCCTGCACCTCGTTCGGTTGAGGGAAACAGACCTCGTATTCGCCTAGTTTCCAGGGTGGAGGCAGGGCTGCGCGAAAACGATCAACGATGCCCTTTGTGAAAGCATCGAATGTCAGAGAGATGAATCGATGGGCACAGCCCGGGGTTCGTGACCCCACCCGTCGTGCCAGGTTGTAAGCGGCGTCGCGCTTGAAGGAGATGGCGAGGATGCTCTGGGGACTCGGGCATGTCCCTGTTTCGAAGAGATAGTCCGCGCGCTGGGCAAGAAACTCTGTCTTTCCGGCACCTGGTCCGGCCACGACGACCGCGGAACCCTCATGTCGGAGGGCATCCCAGGCGTTGGGTTCGAGGCCTTCTATCCGCGTTGGTACCCATGCAGACGTAGGTGTCCGGCGCATCAATTCGAGAGAGCCTCCGCGACACGGGATATGACGGCATCGATTGGTGGGGGTGTTCCCTCAGCGAGAGTCGCTGGATCGAGGCGCTGCAGGGCCCGGATGTGTGTCGAAGGCTTCGATCGGCCAAGGAACAAGTAGCGATACCACCGCAACTCGTCATCCCATCCGTCATAGAGCTGCTGGTCACCTACCACCCCGAGTACGGCCTCGCGTGCAGGGGAGTCGCGGGGGCCTGACTGGACGTCCTCGATGAATTTGTATGCTTCAGGGAAAGCCTTCAGCATCATCATGTCGAGATCGAGGGGGGTGCAGTAGAACACCCCATGCTCTTCGAGGGATTCGAGGACTCGCTTGCGCTGGCTGTCGTCGAGGTCTTGGATCTGGTTGATCGACTCGAACTCCTCGAGCCCCTCGAGAGCGTCGATCCCGAGGGCCTCGAGTTCTCGACAAGCAGTGCGAAGCCGGTCGTCGCCGCCGCCATGGCGCCCGAGGTCCAGATCGAGGAGCGTCGCGAATGGGATCCCAAGCCCAGCCAAGAGCCGCCAAAAGTGGCTGACGTGTCGCCCGCCGAGCGGCACGACAGCGACAAAGGACTGGTCGATCATTGTGCCTGCCGCTTCTGCAAGCCTAGGGAGGACGACTTCCTCGGAGCTGCCCTCCCCGAGCACGACGAAGCGGGCGAAGTACAGCTCAGGAAACGCTTGCACGGCGGCGCGCACGAAGGTTGCCTCTTCATGTTCATCGGTGGGGAGGGGCAGCGCGTTCACCACCGAGAGGTGTGATACTTGGTCGAGTCGGAAGTGACGGACGGAATGGGGCTCGACGCGGCGGAGAACGCTGGCTGAGTGGCTGGAAAGTAGCGATTGCGCTCGGGGTCCCGAACTGACGTCCTGCAATTGAGACGTGACTCTCGCCAGGAAGTGCGGAGACAGACTGTTCTCGGGCTCCTCCACAATGAGGACGGTGAGGGATGGGAGCAGGACAGACTCAGCATCGAAGTGGGAAACGAGTCGCCCCGACGCGATCGCACCCTCGATGTCGATCGTTGCCGCGGTCAATGCAATCTGCAGCAAGGACCGCTGGCCGTCGCTGAGCTGCTCAGCAGGACGCTCGCGGCCTGTCTCGGTCGGAGCAAAGACGAGGTCAGCCTTCGCGACGAGGTCACCCAGATCACGGTCGATCACTCGAAGCCTGGGCTCGGCGTCCAGCCTCCCTTGGTGGAGGTGCCTCCACCTCCTCTCCAGGGCACCCTCGATCACGTCGACCACAGGCTCGGCGCGAAAGTGATCGCTGATCTGGATGGCCGCTTCATCAACCGAGGTGTAAAGCGCGTCAGACCACTGGCCTGCCTTCCAGAGTCGCGATCTCAAGAAAGTCGTGACGTGTCGTGCGCCATCTCGCGACGCCGGCACGTATATCACCTGAATGCGACTCCGATCCATCGGTCTCAGGGGGCTGCAATCGTCCTCGGCGTAGTCGTCCTCAAACGACCGAACAACCAGCGCTCTGTCTTCGATGGCACCCTCGATCGACCCGTCGTCTACCCGAGTCGCTTCGAGACGAAACCGGCACTTCAGTTGGCCATCTACGGTCGCGGCCATGTGTCGAAAGAACTCCGGGACTGAACGCGTTTCGCTGGTCAAGGCCTGTACGTCCGTCGCCAGCTCTGGAAATGCCACGACGACATCGATCGAGAGGCTTCGTTCTGAAGGTCGGGTGGCTTCCTGCGTAGGCACGTGGAAGTCAGTGGCTTGGAACTGTCGGTCGGAACGTGTGACCCCGAACAAGCGTCCGAGCGCAGCGAAGGCCGCTGTCTTTCCGGTGCTGTTCGCCCCGACGAACGCGGTGAGTTCGTGATCTAGCTCGATCGTCGTTGGGTCTTCACCGAAGCACCTGAAGTTCACCAGAGTGATTCGCTCGATATGCATACTTCTTCCGCCGATAGGACTGGCCGCTACCTCAAGCCTATGCGTGGTCCAGAGGGTTGACACTTGATGGCTTGGTTGCGAGGCTGATGACTCGGACCCGCCGATGGCATGGCAAGCTGCGGTGAAGCTCCTGTAGACCCTGGGATGCAACAGGATGCGCTGCGGGGTGAAGTGGACCGATCGGCCCTGTGAGTGGTTCACGCGTGGGTCTGCCGTCATGGAACCAGCTCAGATCAAGTGTTCGTTGGCCATGCGTTCTCTTGGGTGTAATTTGTGCAGCAAAAGATAATGTCTGAAATCCGGCAATATAACACGTCGTACGATACGTTGAAGCCATGGATGCGGAACCCCTCGAGTTGGCTGGCACTGATGCGGGGTACACCTACCCGCTTGTCGTTCGCGCCATTCGGTCGGCGGGCTTGACCAACGCAGAGATTGCCCGCGCCACGGGTGTGAGGGAACGCCAAGTGCAGAACTGGGCCTCGGGGCAGTCGCGGCCGCGTGATGTGTCACGTGACCGGCTGGTGGACGTTCACTACCTGGTCCAGCAGTTGGCCGAGGTCTACAAGCCAGAAGGAGTGGACATCTGGCTACACGCCCGAAACCGCGCCTTGGACGGGGAGCGTCCGATCGATTTGCTCGCTCAGGGTGAGTTCAAGCTGGTGCTGGACGCCGTCAACCGGCTCCGCTCCGGAGCGATGTAGCCGTTGGATAGCACTCTGGCCCGCGCAGTCTCAAGAGCTACCGCCGCAGAGCTCGACGGCCCTGAGCACATGCCAGCGACGACATCCCTTCCAATCATCCTCACCCCGACTGAGTGGTAGAGCTACTGCAATGGGCGCCGGCTCGGCAGCGGGGTGATGTGTTGATTGGGTATCTCACGGGAACCGTGTTCAGCCAGCGGGGCGTGGGCCGGATACCGTAGGGCTGTCATGGAGTACAGATCGGCTTCCGCGGGCGCCGACGGTGACCAGGGCGACGATCTTGGCGCCTGCGCGTACGGTTGTCGCTCTTTGCATTGCGACCCCGCGCTGGTCCTGCACGGAAGCAGCAACACCAACACCCCTGAGCAGCCCTATGCCTAACGAGGATCATGGCAGCAAGAATCTGGAAGGCCGTCGGCGCCAGATGATTCAAGAGGCCACCGTGAAGGGGTACCTCCGACAGCCCCAAACCGAGGACGAGCTGTATGGGGCTGATGGCCGAGCACGAGCGATGATCGCCGAAGAGCCCTGGGAACGATGGTGAGTCCGCTCGCGGGAGTCGCCATGGACGGGGCTCGCCGTGTTGGGCTAGTACACCCGCGGGAGACCACAGCTTGGGCTGGCCGCAAGGAGTATCAGGGCGCCTTATCGTCGTTGGGGTGGGGTGGGGGGTTGTTGCCAGGGGGGTCGTAGGTAGGGTCGGCGGGTGTCGGGGTGGTGTTCGACGGTCCAGTTGCGGTGGTGGGTTTTGTGGTGGCAGTCGCCGCAGACGAGGACGAGGTTGTCGGGTTGGGTGGGTCCGCCGTGTTCCCAGTGGTGAATGTGGTGGGTGACGCACCATTCGGGTTCTTTGCCGCACCCGATGCATCCTTGGTCGCGGGCGATGAGGGTGGCGCGGAGCTGCGGGCTGGGGTGGCGTTGGCGGCCGAGTGACAGGCATTGGAGGTCGGTGTCGAAGATGCCGGTGAGCACTTCGGCGTCACACGCCAGTCGGCGGAACTCCTCGGCCGGCAACCGGGTACCGTCGGACAACCGTGGCCTGCGGAGCTGTCGGTCCACCGTGTCGTAATCGGCGACAATGACCACGCTGGCTGTTTGGGGTTGGTCACCGGTTTCACCGCCACCGGTGCGGGTCAATAGCTCGGCGATGGCGTCGGCGCGGCGGTGGCGGGCGTCCAATCGTTCTGTTCCGGTGTGTTGGTGCCAGGCCATGTCGGTCCTTTTGTTCAACACGGCCCGGATCCCCTGGGCGGTGACCGGGTCGAACAACGCGTACAACCTCCACATCCCGTCGTCTTGCTCACAAAACGTCGCCATACGCGCCTTTTGTTGGCGGGCCAGCCGCTTCTTTCCGTCAACATCACCGGCGAGTTCGTCTTGATGGTCGCGCACCGTGCGCCGCAACTCCTCGGGCGTCTGCGTCTCCGCCGCCCTCACCATCAACTCTTCATCCAACGGCCCGGCCTTGGCCGCCCCACCCAAAATACGGGCATGCTCCGAAGTGATCCTGCTCTGCGACAACGCGTCCCGGGCGGCCGGCACCTCGCTGAGCTGCTCAGCGTCGCGCATGACCCGATGCGCCTTCTGCCCCGAATGACGCAACCCCTTCCGGATCGCCTGCGCCGTGTCATACGACCCGCACCGGCGTTGCTTCTCCGCCACCGCCTCAGCCAAAAACCCCTCCAACCGACTCAGAGCCCGACCCAACAACCCCAACCTCGCATCCAACCCCGCATCATCCAACCCACCCACATCCACCACACCCACCCAAACACCAGCATCGGAACCAGAACCGGCAGCCGGGCAGGCAATGCCGGCATCCACCAACACATCGCCCACAACCGTGCCACCGCCGGCGTTTCCCCTGGTCACAACCCCAGAATACATACCAACCACCCTACCGACACCAGTGACAACATCCCCCCAAACCCACCCTGCCCTGAACAGGAGGAAGCTCAAGATGACCGGGCAGGAGCCGGACTCTCCCTGGTGTCGCTGGGCTGCACCTGGGCGGTCAGGCGCTCGACGGCGGCAGTCAGTTCTTTGACCTGCAGGGCCAGGTCGTTGCCCTCGCGAGCTTCCTTGCTCTTGGTGAACCATGCGGCCAGGTTGGCGGTGACGATCCCGAAGAGGGTGATGCCCGAGAGCATGATGACCACCGCCACCGCCCGTCCCCCGCTCGTCGCCGGCGAGATGTCCCCATAGCCGACGGTGGTCATGGTCACGATCGTCCACCAGATGGTCTCACCAACCGAATTCATCTCGCCTCCACCGCCGTCCTCGAAGAACCAGACCCCGACCGCCGAAACGGCGCTCAGTGCAACCGCACCGGCGAGGACGTAGCGACCCGAGGTACCGGCCCAAATTCGCCTGGCCGTGTGCCAGCCCCGCCCGGCGAAGGCCAGCAGCCGGAGCATCTTCAGGAGTCTTAGCACCCGCACTGACCGCAGAGCCCGCAAGGGCATCAGCGCCGGGATCACCGTCAGGGCGACGATGGCGAAGTCGTACCATTTGCTCACGGCGTACCGACCGCGCCCGGGGCCGTGGATGACCAACCTCACCCCCAGCTCCACGGCGAACACCCCGGTGATCGCCCAATTCAGCACCGCGAACACCGACGGGTAGAGCGATTCGAACGCCAGCAGCGGAATGCTGGCCAACGCCAGTACCAGCATCGGCCAGTCCGCCGCAGACTCCCACCGGGTCAGGGCGGTGGGTTGGGGCTGGGGGGATGTGTTCATCGGGTACCTCACGGGAACTGGGCTCAGCCAAAGGGGCGTGGGCTGGATACCGTAGGGCAGTCATGGAGAACAGATGGGCCTCCGCCGGCGACGGCGCCGATGGCGACCACGGCGACGACCTCGACGCCTGCGTATACGGCTCTCGCTTGCTGGGCCGTGACCCTGCCCTGGTACTGCACGGGGGCGGCAACACCTCGGTCAAGCAGCCCTACCGGGACCTGACGGGCAAGACCATCGACACCCTCTACGTCAAGGGCTCCGGCTGGGACCTGGCGACCATCGAACGTCCCGGCTTCACCCCGCTGCGACACGACCGCCTCCTCGAATTGCTGGCGCTCGACGCGCTGAGCGACGTGGACATGATGCGAGAACTCTCGGCGGCGAGCCTCGATCCCGCGGCCCCGGCACCCTCCGTCGAAACACTCCTGCATGCGCTCCTTCCCCACCGGGCCGTGCAACACAGCCACGCCGACGCCATCGTGACCCTGACCAACACCGCGGAGGGAGAGCGCACCGTCGCAGATCTGTACGGGCCTGACGTGCTGATCATCCCCTACGTCATGCCCGGCTTCGACCTGGCCAAGGTCGCATCCCGGATGTGGGAAAACGACCGCTACTCCGCCATGGTCCTGTTGAACCACGGCCTGTTCACCTTCGCCGACACCACCCGGCAGGCCTACGAGCGGCACATCGAGTTGGTCTCCCTGGCCGAGGCGTGGCTGGACGACCACGCCCCCCTGGCGCCGCCGACCGACACACCGGCGCCGCCCTGCAGTTGTCTCCGCCTGGCGGAACTTCGTCGACAACTGTCCGAGGTGGCCGGCAAGCCCCTCATCGTCCAGCGGCATTGGACGCCACCGATCGCCCACTTCGTGAGCCGACCGGACCTCGAGAGCCTGGCCGACCGCGGGCCGCTGACCCCGGACCACGTGCTGCGAACCAAGCGCACCGCCCTGGTGGGCACCGATGTCGCCGGTTACGCCACCGCCTACCGGTCCTACTTCGAGCACAACGCGGCCCGGTCCGACGGCGACCTCCGGATGGTCGATCTGGCGCCCCGGATCATCGTGGATCCCGAGATCGGGCTCCTGGGGATCGGCGAGACGGCCAAGGCATCGGGCGTGGCCGCCGAGATCTACGCCCACACCATCCCCGTCCTCGAACGGGCCGAGGACCACCTGGGCGGCTACGTGGCCCTCCCGGCGGAGGATATCTTCGACGTGGAGTACTGGTCGTTGGAGCAGGCCAAGCTCGCCCTGGCCGGACCCCGAGCCCGCTTCAGCGGGTGCGTGGCGATCGTCACCGGTGCGGCGTCGGGGATCGGTCGGGCCTGCGCCGAGGCCCTGCTCGCCGAGGGGTGCGCGGTGAGCGGTTTCGATCGTGACCCATCCGTCGAGGGCACCTTCGAGGGGCCCAACTGGCTCGGACAAGCAGTCGACGTGACCGACGCCGAGGCCCAACAAACAGCCATCGACACCGTGGTCGAACGATTCGGCGGGGTTGACATCGTGGTGGCCGCCGCGGGCATCTTCGGACCGTCGGCACCCCTGCGGGATCTGGACGCCGATGCCTGGCGCTCGGTCCAGGCGGTCAACGTGGATGCCATCGCCTTCCTGTTGTCGTCGGTACACGGCCTGCTGGCGCTCTCACCCGTCGGCGGGCGGGTGGTGATCATCGGATCGAAGAACGTGCCCGCCCCCGGCAAGGGGGCCGCCGCCTACTCCGCCTCCAAGTCGGCCGTGACCCAACTGGCGCGGGTCGCCGCCCTGGAGTGGGCCGACGACGGCATCCGGGTGAACGTCGTCCATCCCGACGCCGTCTTCGACACCGGGCTCTGGGACGACGAGACCCTCCAGGCCAGGGCCGCCCAGCACGGACTCACGGTCGAGGAGTACAAGGCCCGCAACCTGCTCGGCACCACGGTGAACTCCAAGTCGGTCGCCACCGTGGTGGCCGAACTCGCCAGCGACACTTTCGGGGCCACCACCGGAGCGCAAATCCCGATCGACGGCGGCAACACCCGGGTGGTGTGAACCCTCACCAATGCGGCTCACCAACCGGGAAGAGTGGAGCTGATGGGACTCGAACCCACGACCTCTTGCATGCCATGCAAGCGCTCTCGCCAACTGAGCTACAGCCCCGCCAGAAGGAGAACTCTACCAGTCACCCAACGGCGCACCCACATGGGATAACGGTTGTTGGCTCCTGAAGGGGGCTCGGTAGATTGAGCGGCCATGGACGGCTACGACCCGGCGGTCATTGAGCCCAAGTGGCAGCAACGCTGGATTGACGACGCCACCTACGACATCGACAACGACGACCCCCGGCCTCCCTACTACGTGCTGTCGATGTACCCGTACCCCAGCGGGCCGGCCCATATCGGCCACGTCCGCAACTACACCTTCGGTGACCTGTTGGTGCGCTACCGCACCATGTGCGGCGACGGCGTGCTGTCGCCCATCGGCTTCGACAGCTTCGGCCTGCCCGCCGAGAACGCCGCCATCAAGACCGGCACCCACCCCCGGGAACACACCGACGCCAACATCGAGCGGTTGTCGTCGTCGCTGCGGCGCATCGGGGCGGTGTACGACTGGCGGCGCACCCTGAGCAGCCACGACACCGACTACATCCGCTTCACCCAGTGGATCTTCCTGAAGTTCTACGAGGCCGGGTTGGTGTACCGGGCTTCCGCCCCGGTCAATTGGTGTCCCGGCTGCCAGACGGTGCTGGCCAACGAGCAGGTGCTGGCCGACGGTACCTGCGAACGCTGCGCCAACCCGGCCCAGCAGCGGGAGCTGGAGCAGTGGTTCTACCGCATCACCGCCTACGCCGAGGAGCTGCTCGACGGCCTCGACGGGCTGGATTGGCCCGAGCGGGTCAAGATCATGCAGCGCAATTGGATCGGACGCTCCGAGGGCGTCGAGTTCACCCTCCCCCTGGCCGACGAGGCGGGCAACCCCCGAACCGACGTCGAGGGCATCCCGGTGTTCACCACCCGGCCCGACACCAGCTTCGGCATGACCTTCGCCGTGATGTCCCCCGAGCACCAGCGGGTGTCCGAGCTGGTGGCCGACCACCGCCGCCCCGAGGTGGAGGCGTTCATCGCCGAAGTGGCCGAGCGCAGCGAGATCGAACGGCTGTCGGTGGCCGGTCCGGCCGACAAGCGGGGGGTGGACACCGGCACCCGGGTGGTCAACCCGTTCACCGGCCAGGCCATCCCGCTGTTTCTGGCCGACTACGTGCTCACCACCTACGGCACCGGGGCCATCATGGCCGTGCCCGGTGAGGACCAGCGTGACTGGGACTTCGCCCAAGCCCACGGCCTGCCCATCATCCGCACCGTGCAACCCCCCGACGACTTCGACGGCGGGCCCTACCTGGGCGACGGGCCGACCATCAACAGCGAGTGGCTGAACGGCCTGGCGATGGCCGAGGCCAAGGTGGCGGCCATCGAATGGCTGGAGCGCCAGGGCATCGGGGCGAGCAAGGTGAACTACCGGCTGCGTGACTGGCTGTTGTCCCGTCAGCGGTACTGGGGGTGCCCCATCCCCATCGTGTACTGCGAGGCGTGCGGCCCCCAGCCGGTGCCCGCAGAGGACCTGCCGGTGGAGTTGCCCGACGACGTGGCCTTCATGCCCACCGGGCGCTCCCCGTTGGTGGACCATCCCGGCTTCCTGCACACCGAGTGTCCGACGTGCGGTGGCCCCGCCCGGCGGGAGACCGACACCATGGACACCTTCGTGGATTCCTCCTGGTACTTCCTGCGCTTCGCCGACCCCCACAACCAGGAAATGCCCTTCAGCCAGGAGGCGCTGGAGCGGTGGCTGCCGGTGGACCAGTACATCGGTGGGGTGGAACACGCCATCTTGCACCTGATGTACGCCCGGTTCTTCACCCGGGCGCTGGCCGACCTCGGCGTGGCCCCCGCCGGGCTGCGGGAGCCCTTCCAGCGGCTGTTCACCCAGGGCATGGTGCGCATGGGCGGGGGAAAGATGTCCAAGTCGCGGGGCAACCTGGTGGCCCCCGAGGACATCATCGATGCCCACGGCGCCGACGCCCTGCGCCTGGCCATCCTGCAGGTGAAGCCCCCCGCCGAGGACGTCGACTGGGAGGACTTCGGCCTGGAGGGCTGCGCCCGGTTCCTGGGCCGGCTGTGGCGGTTGGCCGCGGGCACGACCGAGCGATCCCTGCCCGCCCGCACCGGATCGCCCACCGCCACCGACGAGGCCGTGGACGCCGCCGCCCACCGGCTGATCCACCGCATCACCACCGAGTTCGACCGCTGGTCGTACAACACTGCGGTGGCCGGGTGCATGGAGTACACCAACGAGCTGTACCGCTACGTCCAGGCCGACGACGGCCCCCACCGCGACACCCTGGCGTTCGCCGTGGACACCCTGCTGTTGCTCATGGCCCCCATGGTTCCCCACGTGTGCGCCGAGCTGTGGGAGCAGCGCCGGGGCGGCGACATCCACACCGAGCAATGGCCGGTGGCCGACGAGGCCAAGCTGGTGCAGGAGACGGTCACCATGGTGGTGCAGGTCAACGGCAAGGTGCGCGACCGCATCGAGGTGCCCGCCGACATCGACGCAGCCGGCGCCGAAGCCCTGGCCCTGGCCTCGGATCGCATCCACCCCTACCTCAATGAGGCCCCCCCTCGCCGAGTCATCGCCCGCCCCCCCAAACTCGTCAACGTGGTGGTCTGAGCCAGGAGCCTGGGCTCTCTCAGGAATCCCGGCATCGGCCGGAGACTGGGGGTCCCCGGCGGGTGCTGCGGGTAGGGGTGGGTTCTTAGCTGCGGGTGGGGATGGCGCGGAGGGCTTCGCGGACGTCGGGCCAGGGGGGGTTGGGGCGCAGGCCCTGGTTGAAGTTGAGGCGGTCGATGAGGCCGCTGTGGCTGGCGGCCACCCCCTCGGCGATGCGTTCGGGTTCGGCCACCACGGCGAAGGTGCCGAGCATGGTGTCGTCGATCACGTCGGCCATGGCCACCCACTCGCCTTGCTTGGACAACCGGTTCAGCTCGTCCTGGGCGTCACCCCAGCCGTGGTGCTCCAGCACGGGCCGGTACGCCGGGGTGGAGCCGTAGAAGGCGAGCTGCTGTTTGGCCGCCCTTGCGCTGGCCGCCATCTGCTCCTCGTTGTCCCCCGTCACGATGAACAACGGGATCGACACCTGGATGTCCTTCGGATTCCGCCCGGCCCGAGCTGCCCCCCGGGCCAACGCCGGCAGCGATACGTCCTCCAGGTACTGCGGGGTGGTGAACCCGTGGCTGATCCACCCGTCGGCCGACTCGCCCGCCACCTCGGTCATGCGGTCACCCACCGCGGCCAGGAAGATCGGCGGCGGCCCGTAGGGGTTGGGGCCGGGGCTGAACATGGGGGTCATCAGCGTGTGGCGGTAGAACTCCCCCCGAAACGACAGCCGCTCGCCCGTCTCCCACGATTCCCAAATGGCCCGGATGGCGGCGATCATCTCGCTCATCCGAGCAGCGGGCTGCGACCAGGGCATGGAGAACCGGCTGGTGATGTGGGGCTTGATCTGCGAGCCCAGCCCCAGGATGAACCGGCCTTCCGACCAGGCCTGCAGGTCCCAACCGGTGTTGGCCAGGGTCATGGGGTTGCGTGCGAAGGCCACCGCGATGGCGGTGCCCAACTCGATGGTCTCGGTGTGCTCGGCGGCCAACACCAACGGCAGGAACGGATCATGGGCCAGCTCCGCCGTCCACGCCCCGCTGTACCCGGCGGCCTCCAGGGCGGCGGCGTCGCCGGGCACATTCTGCATCAGCGCGCTGACCCTTCCGTCCGCCGAGTGCATGCCCACGCCGCCGTCCAGCTTCATCTTCGGTCCTCCGTGATCGTGGTCATTTGGATTCGTCCTGGTCGCGCAGGAAGCGCTCCAGCTCCGCAGCCAGCTCGTCGCCGCTCGGGATGTTGGCTTCCTCTTCGCCCACCGTGGTGTCGTAGGCGCTCTCCAGGCGGCCGAGCAGCCGCTTGTGGTTGGCGTTCTTGGCGATCATGGCATCCAGCCGCGTCGACACCTCCATCCCCTCGGCGATCAGCGGCGCCGGGTCGAACCGCAATTCAGCCGCCGCCCGCAGCCCCTGAAACAGGGCCGCGGTGGCCGCCGGAAACGGGGAGCCCGCGGCGTAGTGGGGCACCTGGGCCCACACCGACACCGTCTCCACCCCGGCGGCCTCGAATCGCTTGGCCAACGCCGCGCTGATCCCGGCGGGTACCTCCAGGGTGCCCTGGGGGGCGCCGAACCGCTCGATCAGATTCGGGGAGGTGCCGGTGGCCGACAGCCGTACCGGTCGGGTGTGGGGCACCGCCGCGGGATACGACCCCAACGACACCGCCCGTCTGACCCCCAACCGGGCGGCCAACTCGTCAACCGCAGCACAGAACGCCTGCCAGCGGAAGTCGGGTTCGGGGCCGTGGAGCATGAGGAACTCACGTTGGTCCAGGTCGCTCACCACCTGCAGGCGGATGCTCGGCCAGCTTATGTGGTCCACCCGGCCGTCCTGCACGGTCATGGTGGGCCGTCGGGCCCGGTGGTCCACCAGCAGGTCGGCATCGAAGGCGGCCACCAAGCCGGTGTCGTCTCCGGGCACCATGATCTCGGTGGCGTACCGCATGCCGTAGCCCGCATCCACCCAACCGTCCAGCGCGATCACCAGCACCGGGTCGTCCAAGCCGGGTTCGTGGTGGAAGACGACGAAATCGCTGCTCATGTCCGCCTCGGCCGGGGTGGGGTGGACGTTCCGGGGTCAACCGGAGCGCCGAGGCGGCTCACGCCACCTCCTCGGTGGCGTAGGCGGCCATTTTGGTGAGGGCATCCACCCGGGCGGCGAAGCTCTCCGTTCCCCGGGCCGGGGCCTTGTCGCCCATGGCCCCCCTCACGTACCGGCTGTACACGCCTTCCAGTATGCAGGCCAGCTTCCAGTGGGCAAAGGCCAGATAGAACTCGAAGTTGTCCAGTTCGCGCCCCGCCGCCTCCTGGTACAGCTCCTGCAGTTCCGCCCGCCCGGCGAACCCCGGCATGGCGGTCGGGGGGTCGTCGAGGGCGAAGTCGGCATCCTCGGGCTCGGCCCAGTACACCAGAAGCTGGGCCACGTCGGCGTTGCGGTCGCCCAGGGTACACAGCTCCCAATCCAACACGGCCAGCACCTGGCCGTCGTCGTTCACGATGCAGTTGTCCAGGCGGTAGTCGCCGTGGACGATGCCGGCGTCGCCCTGGGGCGGAATGCGGGTCACCAGGTGGTCGTGGATCTCCTGGATGAGGGGCCGGTCCTTGGTCTTGGACTCCTCGAACTGGCGCAGCCAGCGCCGAAGCTGGCGGGCGATGTAGTCCTCCTTGCGGCCCAGATCGCCGAGGCCCACCTGGTCGACGTCCACGGCGTGGATGCGGGCCATGGTGTCGGCGATGGACCTGGAGGCGGCGTGGCGCACCTCCAGGGGGAGTCGGGACGCCTCCTTGCCGGAGCGCACCACCCGCCCGTCCACGAAGTCCATCACGTAGAACGGGCGCTCGTTGACGGCTTCGTCCTCGCACAGGCCGAACGTGGCGGGCACCGGCACGTCGGTGTCGGCCAACGCCGCGATGATCTTGTGCTCCCGGCCCATGTCGTGGGCGGTGGCCAGCACCTGATACAGCGGGGGTCGTCGCAGCACGTAGGGCCGGCCGTTGACCCCGGTGACCTTGAACGTGAGGTTGGAGTGACCACCGGCGATCAACTCGAACGACAACGGCAACGCCACCTCGGGCACGTTGGCCGTGAACCAGGCGCTGACCGTGTCGGGGCGGATGCCTTGGATATGGTCCATGCAACCGGTCACGCTAGCTTTTCGCCAGAACCAATGAGACGCGGGCCCCACCAGCCCCGACGGCGAAGAAGAGTCTTGCGGCAGCACATGCCCCAGTACCGGGAAGACAGGAAGGGTTGCCATGGCCGATGTGAGTGACGCCACGTTCAACACGGCGGTGGTCGAGCGGTCGCACACCGTGCCGGTGGTGGTGGATCTTTGGGCCCCGTGGTGCGGGCCGTGCCAGACGCTGGGGCCGATTCTGGAGCGGGTGGTGGCCGCCACCGGAGGTGCGGTGGAGCTGGTCAAGGTCAACGTGGACGACAACCCCCAGACCGCCCAGGCCTTCAGGGTGCAGGGGATTCCCGCGGTGTACGGGCTGCGGGACGGCAAGGTGGTGGACGGGTTCGTGGGCGCCCAGGGTGAGGACGCGGTGACCGAGTTCGTGCAGCGTCTGTTGCCCACCGAGCAGGAGACCGAGGTGGAGGCCCTGGTGGCCGCGGGCGACGAGGCCTCCCTGCGGCGGGCCCTCGAGCTGGATCCCGACCACGAGGCAGCGGTGGTCGCCCTGGCCGAGCTGCTGGTGGCCGACGACCACGCCGACGAGGCATTGGAGCTGTTGGAGCGGATTCCCGAGACGGCCGAGGTCCGCCGGGTGGCCGCCTTGGCCCGCACCGGGGGCGACAACGCCGATCACGACGTGGAGGCCCGTCTGGAGGATTTGCTCGGACGGGTGAAGGCCGACCCCGACGCCCGCCAGGAGTTCGTGGACCTCCTGGAGATCATGGGCGCCGACGATCCCCGCACCGCGGGCTACCGCCGCCGCCTCACCACCCAGCTCTACTGAGCATCGGCCAGCCGGCCGCGCCTCGGCCCAGGGGTCGTCGCCGACCAGCAACCCCCGGCGTCTTCTCTTTGGCCCTGTCGAAGCCGAGTTGGGGCTGATAGCCTGAGGGGGCTTCCCCCGCCACCGGAACGGCGCCACGCGCCCGGAACGGCCCATGGAAGAACCCTCGCTGCCCCCGCCCCGGCCCAGCCCGGCCGATCGGGCCCGGGAGATGTGGGACGACTACCGCCACCATCTCACCGGTCCCAAGCTGGCGTTGGCCGGACTCGGGCTGGTCATCGTGATCGCGGTGGCCGCCTACGCCGTGACGAGCGGCGGCCAACCACCCCGCCCCGAGGCGATCATCCCCATGGCCACGCCGCTACCCGCCCCGGCGGTTCCCACCGCCGAACCCACCCCCATCCTGGTCCATGCCGCCGGGGCCGTGCTGTCGCCGGGGGTCTATCTCTTCTCGGGCGAGGCTCGGGTACTCGATCTGGTGGAAGCCGCCGGCGGGCTGGCCGCCGACGCCGACTACGACCGGGTCAACCTGGCCAACATCTTGTTCGACGGTCAACGGGTGTACATCCCCCGACTCGGGGAGGCGGTCATTCCCCCGGCGGTGGGGGGAAGCGGGCCGGCCGGGGGCGAAGCCGGCCTGCGGTCGGGCCCCCTGGACCTCAACGCCGCCACCGCCGAGCAGCTCCAGTCCCTGCCGGGGGTGGGGCCCGCCATCGCCGAGGCCATCGTGGAGCACCGCCGGCGCATCGGCGGCTTCTCCAGCGTGGACGGGTTGTTGGCCGTGTCGGGCATCGGCCCCGCCAAACTGGAGCAGATCCGAGACTTGGTAGCGGTGTGAGCCTGAGCCCCCGCTGGCGGTGAGCGATCGCCAGACCGTGGTGCTGGCCGTGGCCGCCGTGGTGGGGGCCTGGTGGTCGGCGGCGGTACCCGTGGTCCCGGTGGCGGCGTTGGGCGTGGTGGCCGTGGCCGCCCGCCGACCGTGGCTGCTGGTGGTGGCGGTGGCGTTGCTCAGCTCCACGCTGGGGGCCCGGGCGTGGGCCGGCCTCGGCCCGGTGGAACCGGCCGCCTTCGCCGGGGAGGTCGCCCTGGTGTCCGACCCCGTTCCGGTGGGCCAGGGGATGCGGGCCGACGTGCGGGCCGACGGTCGCCGCTACGAGGCCTGGGCCTACGGGCGATCCGCTCGCGCCCTCGGCGAGCGCCTGGCGGGCGACCGCATCAGGGTCAGCGGCAGCACCCGACCCATCGACCCGCTGCCCGACTACCTGGCCGCCCGCCACATCGCCAACCGCCTGAGCATCGACGAGGTCGGCGCCCACCGCCCCGGATGGCTGCCCTTTCGGGTGGCCAACTGGCTGCGCCGCACCATCGCCCGAGGGGCCGAGCCGCTGGACGACGACCGCCACGCCCTGTTCACCGGGCTGTCCTACGGCGACGACCGCCAACAGTCGCCGGTGGTGTCCGACGACTTTCGGGCGGCGGGCCTCACCCACTTGTTGGCCGTGTCCGGGCAGAACGTGGCCTTTGTGCTCATCTTGGCTCGCCCCTTGATCGAGCGCTTCGACTACCGGGGTCGCTGGGTGCTCACCCTGGGCTTCATCGCCTTCTTCGCCTTGGTCACCCGGTTCGAACCCTCGGTGCTGCGGGCCACGGCCATGGCCGCCATCGCCGCCACCGGCACCCTGCTGGGACGGGAGGTGTCCGGACGCCGCTTGCTGGCGCTGGCCGTGACCCTGTTGGTGGTGGTCGATCCGCTGCTGGTCCACTCGGTGGCCTTCCGGCTGTCGGTGGCCGCGTCAGCGGGCATCATCTTGTGGGCCCCCCGGCTGGCCGAACGCCTGCCCGGCCCCCGGTTGTTGGCCGAGGCCCTGGCCGTGACCGTCTCGGCCCAAATGGCGGTGGCCCCCCTGCTGGTGGCCACCTTCGGCGGGGTGCCGGTGGCTTCGCTCCCCGCCAACCTGCTGGCCGCCCCGGTGGCCGGCCCGGTCATGATGTGGAGCCTCTCGGCCGGGGTGGTCGCCGGGATCGTGGGCGGTTGGCCGGCTCAGCTCATCCATTGGCCCACCGGTGTGGCCATCGGCTGGATTCAGGGGGTGGCCGCCTGGGCGGCGTCGGCCCGGCTGGGGGAGTTGCGGGGGCCGCACCTCGTGGTGGTGGTCGTGGGCGCGGGGGTCTGGTGGCTGGGCCGCCAACGGCACTTCCGGGCCACCGCGGCGGTCGGGTTGGTGGCGGTGCTGCTGGTGCCCGCAATGTCGTTGCGCCTCACCCAACCGCCGCTGCATGCGGTGCTCGACTCCGGGGTCGAGGTGTGGCGAAGCGAGGAGACGGTGGTGGTGGCCCTCGGCGCCAACCGGTCGACCGAGCGGCTGCTGGAGGATGTGCGGCGGGCGGGGGTGGGGTCGGTGGATCTGGTGGTGGCCGACCCGGGCACCCGTGACCAGCGGGATCAGGTGCTTTCGCTGTCGGAGCGCATGGGGGTGGGGGCGGTGATCGCCCCGCCCGGTCACCGGGTGGGTGGGGCCACCACCGTGCGAGCGGGTCAGCGGCTCTTGGTCGGTGCCCTGTGGGTGGAGGTGATGGCGCACGATCCCCGCCTCGTGGTGACGATCACCCCGACCGGAGGTGTAGCGTCGCCGTCGTGATCGTGGAGCTCGGGCCCCACCGCTACGACGTGACCACCCGGGCGTTGGTCATGGGCATCTTGAACCGCACGCCCGACTCGTTCTACGACGCCGGCCGCTACTGGAGTTTCGACGACTTCCTGGCCAAAGCGGCCCAACTGGTGGCCGAGGGGGCCGACGTGTTGGACGTGGGCGGGGTGAAGGCCGGCCCGGGCCCCGACGTCACCGAAACCGAGGAGATGGACAGGGTGGTTCCCGCCGTGGAGGCCCTGCGACGACGCTTCGACGTGCCCGTCTCGGTGGACACCTGGCGGGCGTCGGTGGCCCGGGAAAGCTACGCCGCCGGGGCGGTGGTGGGCAACGACATCAGCGGGTTCGCCGACCCCGACTACCTCTGGGTGGCCGCCGAGGCCGGGGCCTCGGTGGTGGCCTGCCACGTGCGCCTGGCCCCTCGGGTGGCCGACCCCGAACCGGTCTACGACGACCTGGTGGGGGAGGTGCGTCGATTCCTTTCGGAACGGGCCCACTGGGCAGTGGCTGCGGGCATCCCCCCCGAGCGGGTCCTGCTCGACGCGGGCCACGACCTGGGCAAGACCCCGCCCATGTCCACCGAGCTGTTGCGCCGGGCCGACGAGCTGTGCGACCTGGGCTTTCCCGTGTTCCTGTCGGTGTCCAACAAGGGCTTTCTGGGGACGCTGACCGGGGCCGAGGTGGGGGACCGGCGGGAGGCCACCCTGGCCGCTCACGCCCTGGGGGTGGGACTGGGCTGTCGGGTGCTGCGGGCCCACGACGTGGCCGGTACCCGCCGGGTGGCCGACTTCATGAGCGCCGTGCTCCAACAGCGCCGGGAGTACCGGTGAGCAGGGAGTGCGCGTGAGCAGGGAGTACCGGTGAGTGGGGAGGGGCCGTGAGCGCCACGGTGGTGTTGGTCCACGGAGGCGACGACGTGCTGTTGGGCAACGCCGTGCGGGATCGGGTGTCCGAGCTGGTGGGCGACGGCGACCGGTCGCTGATGGTGGCCGAGCTGAACGAGGCCGCCTACCTGGAGGGCGAAGAATACGTGATCTCGCCGTTGGCGGACGCCGCCCAGACGCCGCCGTTCCTCACCGAGCGCCGGGTGGTGGTCGGCCGGGAGCTGGGCCGCTTCGCCTCGGCCGACGCCCTCAAGCCGCTGCTCGGCTACCTGGCCGATCCGCTGGCCACCACCGACCTGGTGCTGGTGTGGGAGAAAGGGCCCGCCCTGCAGCGGCTCGGCGCAGTGCCCAAGAAACTGTCCGAAGCGGTGACCGCCGCCGGCGGTGAGGTGATCGGTGCCGGCGTCCCCCGGGGCCGGGACGGAACCGGGAAGTGGATGGACGCCCAGATCGCGGCCGCCGGTCTGCGCCTTCGGGCCGGCGCCAAGCGGTTGCTGGCCGACCACCTGGGGGAGGACATGAGTCGCCTGCCCGGGCTGCTGGCCACCCTGGGTGCCGCCCACGGCCCCGACCGGGCCCTGGATGTGGACGACGTGGCCCCCTTCATCGGCGAGGCCGGTTCGGTGCCGCCCTGGGAGCTGACCGACGCAGTGGCCTCCGGGAAGATACCCGAGGCCCTGGACAAGCTGCGCCGGATGCTCCATGCCGGGGGCCGCAACGAAATGCAGGTGCTGGCCTCCCTGTCCAACCACTACGCCCGACTGCTGCGCCTCGACGGGGCGGACGTGGTGGACGAGAAGCAGGCGGCCGAGCTTCTCGGGATCAAGGGCTCCACCTTTCCGGCCCGCAAGGCCCTGAATCAGTCACGGAAACTGGGCACCAAGCGGGTGGCCCGGTCTTTCGAGCTGTTGGCCCAAGCCGACCTGGACCTGCGCGGGGCCACTGCCTTGCCGCCTGAGGCGGTACTGGAAGTGCTGGTGGCCCGCCTGACCCAGTTGAACCGCTAGGCGCAGGGCTCCGGGGGGGGGTCGCTATTTCTGCGACACACCACTAACCGGCCTGGAGCCGGTTCAGGCGCTTCATCAGCCGGGACTTGCGCCGGGCGGCGGTGTTGGGGTGCAGCACGCCCTTGGCGGCCGCTTTGTCGATGCGCTTGATGGCCAGTCGAGCCGCCGCTTCGACCTCCTCGGCGTCACCGTGTTCGGCCAATTCCTCGGCATTGCGGGTGCGGGTGTTGATCTCCGAGCGCACCGCACGGTTGCGTTGGCGGCGCTTCTCGTTCTGGCGGTTGCGCTTTATCTGGCTCTTGATGTTTGCCACAGAAGGACAACTCTACCGTTCACCACCCCACCCCACCACACGGGGAGGCCGCATAGACATCGACCCACCCGACCACACAGGGGCCGCACCGGCATAGGGCACCCCGGCCACAGGGCGGTAGCGTTACGGGGTTCTCATGGACCTCTCTCGCATCCGCAACACGTCGATCATCGCCCACATCGACCACGGGAAGTCCACCCTGGCCGACCGCATGCTGGAGCTGTGCGGGGCCGTCGATCCCCGGGAGATGCGGGCCCAGTACCTCGACACCATGGACCTGGAGCGGGAGCGGGGCATCACCATCAAGCTGCAAAGCGTCCGCCTCGATCACCGGGGCCACGTCATCAACCTCATCGACACCCCTGGCCACGTGGACTTCGGCTACGAGGTGAGCCGCTCGCTGGCAGCCTGCGAGTCGGTGATCCTGCTGGTGGACGCCGCCCAGGGCATCGAAGCCCAGACGCTGGCCAACTGCTATCAGGCGTTGGAGAACGACCTGGAGGTGGTGGCCGTACTCAACAAGATCGACCTGCCCGCGGCCGAGCCCGAACGCCGGGCCGAGGAGATCGAACAGGTGCTGGGCATCGCCGCCGAGGACGTGCTCACCATCAGCGCCAAGACCGGCGAGGGGGTACCGGAGCTGTTGGACGCGGTGGTGGCTCGCACCCCGCCGCCGGTGGGTGACGCCGACGCCCCGCTGCAGGCCCTGATCTTCGACTCCCACTTCGACCAGTACCGAGGGGTGGTCAGCTCGGTGCGGGTCATCAACGGAAAGCTGTCGTCGGGGGCGGCCATCCGGTTCATGCAGGCCCGCACCGACCGGGAAGCCGACGAGATCGGTGTCTGGCGCCCCCGGCCGACACCGGTGCAGGAGCTGGGGCCCGGCGAGGTGGGCTACCTCATCGCGGGCATGAAGAACGTGTCCGAGGCCCGCTCCGGGGAGACGGTCACCTCCACCCGCCACGGCGCCACCGAGCCCCTGGCCGGCTACCAGGAGCCCAAGTCCATGGTGTTCTGCGGGCTGTACCCCATCGACGGCGACGAGTTCGCCGCCCTGCGCGACTCCCTGGAGCGGCTGCGGGTGAGCGACTCCAGCTTCAACTACCAGCCGGAATCCTCGGGAGCCCTGGGCTTCGGCTTCCGCTGCGGCTTCCTCGGGCTGTTGCACATGGAGATCGTGCGGGAGCGCCTCGAACGGGAGTTCGGCGTCAGCCTGATCGCCACCGCCCCCTCGGTGGCCTACCGGGTGGAGTTGGACGGCGGCCAGGAGCTGGAGGTGGACAACCCCTCGGCCATGCCCCCGGCCGCGGAGATTCGGGGCATCCAGGAGCCCATGTTGGCCGCCACCATCATCGCCCCCTCCGACTACACCGGCACCCTCATGGAGCTGTGCCAGGCCCGGCGGGGAGAACTGAAGAAGCTGGAGTACCTGTCGCCCGAACGGGTGGAGCTGTCCTACCGGCTGCCCCTGGCCGAGGTGGTGGTGGACTTCTTCGACCAGCTCAAGAGCCGCACCCAGGGGTACGCCAGTTTGGACTACGAGCCCGACGGCTACGCCGGGGCCGACCTCACCAAGGTGGACATCCTGCTCCAGCACGAGCCGGTGGACGCCTTCAGCTCCATCGTCCACCGGGATGCGGCCTACACCTACGGCCGGCGCATGACCGACAAGCTGAAGGAACTCATCCCCCGCCAGCAGTTCGACGTGCCCATTCAGGCGGCCATCGGCGGCAAGATCATCGCCCGGGAGACGGTCAAGGCCTTCCGCAAGGACGTCACCGCCAAACTCTACGGCGGGGATGTGACCCGCAAGCGCAAGCTGTTGGAGAACCAGAAGGCGGGCAAGAAGAAGATGAAGGCCATCGGGCGGGTGGACGTGCCCCAGGAGGCGTTCATCTCCGCCCTGCGGCTCGAAGACTGACGGCCCGGTAGTATCCCCATTCTGATGAGCAGCCAACACGCCACGCTCTCGGGCCGCAAGGCCGCCGTGCTGCGGGCTGTCGTGGAGGGATACATCTCCACCACCCAGCCGGTGGGTTCCAATCACGTGTCGGAAATCGCCGACCTGGGAGTGTCGCCCGCCACTGTCCGCAACGAGATGCTGGCGTTGGAGCAGGCCGGCTACTTGCACCAACCCCACACCAGCGCGGGCCGGGTGCCCACCGAAAAGGGCTACCGCCACTTCGTGGATTCGCTCACCGACGTGTCCGACACCCTGGGCCGCAGCGAGCGCCGCCAGGTGCGGGACTTCTTCGAGACCACCCACAGCGAACTCGAGCAGATGCTGGCCGACACCAGCGCGCTGTTGGCCGAACTCACCGCCTACGCCGCGTTGGTGGTGGCCCCCCAGCATTCCAGCGCCACCATCCGCTCGGTGAACCTGGTGGACCTGTCGCAGTGGCAGGTGCTGGCCCTGGTCGTGTACGAGAACGGATCGGTCGACAAGCGGACCATCGAGATGGACCAGCCCGCCGGCGCAGTCGAGTTGGGCCAAGCCGCCGACGGGCTCACCGAATTTCTGGCCGGACAACCGGCGTCGGCCCTGCGGGAGCGGGGCGACACCACCCGGCTGACTCCGCTGGCCGCCCGGATTTTGGACTCGCTGGCCGACTTGAGCGACGCCGAGGAACAGCTCTACGTGGGTGGGGCCGCTCAGGTGGCCGGCCTGTTCGACGCCACCGACACGGTGCGCTCGGTGCTGGGAGTACTGGAGAAGCAGCTCGTGGTGGTGTCGTTGGTGCGCGACATCTTGGACCGGGGCTTGTCGGTGGCCATCGGCTCGGAGACCGGCGAGGTCTCCCTGGCCGAGTGTTCGCTGATCGTGGCCCCCTATGAGGTGGCCGGCCGACCGGTGGGGTCCATCGGGGTGCTGGGTCCCACCCGCATGAACTACCCCCAGGCCCTGGCCGCGGTGGCGGTGGTCAGCCAGAACCTGGGCGATCGGCTGTCGTCGCCCTAGTACCCGCCCATGACCACCGACTTCTACGACCTGCTCGGCGTGAGCCGGGACGCCACCGAGGATGACCTCAAACGGGCGTTTCGCAAGCTGGCCCGTAAGTACCACCCCGACGCCAATCCCGACAATGCCGAGGCCGAGGCCCGTTTCAAGGAGATCGCGCTGGCCTACGAGACGCTGAGCGACCCCCAGAAGCGGGCCCATTACGACCGCTTCGGCACCGCGCCGGGGGCCGGCGGTGGCGGCGATCCCTTCTCGGGGATGAACCTGGGCGACCTGTTCGACGCCTTCTTCGGCGGCGCCAGTCCTTTCGGGGGCACCACTTTCGGGGGCGGTCGGGCCCGGACCGGGCCCCAGCGGGGCGCCGACCTGGAGGCGGTGCTCACCCTGGCCTTCGAGGATGCGGTGTTGGGCACCGACGCCGAGGTCACCGTGCGCACCGCCTCGGTGTGCGAGCCCTGCGACGGTCGGGGCACCGCCGAGGGCACCCAGCCCATCACGTGCGGGACGTGCGGCGGCATCGGGCAGGTGCAGCGAACCCGGCAGTCGATCATGGGCCAGATGGTCACCCGCACGGTGTGCGACACCTGCGGCGGCACCGGCGAGCTGATCTCCGACCCGTGTACCGCGTGTCGGGGGGACGGCCGGGTGGTGGGCGACCGCGACTACACCGTCACCGTGCCCGCAGGGGTGAATCAGGGGTCCACGTTGCGGGTGGCCCGCCGGGGCGCGGCCGGGCCCCGAGGCGGCCCGCCGGGTGACCTGTACGTACACATCGAGGTCCGCCCTCACCAGCGGTTCGAGCGCGACGGCGACAGCCTGATCGGCGAACTTCCCTTGACCATGGCCCAAGCCGCCCTCGGGACCAACGTGAAGTACGAGACCCTGGACGGGGTGGAGGATCTGGAGGTGCCCGCCGGCACCCAGGGCGGGCAGGTGTTCCGCATCCGGGGGAGGGGGGTGCCCCGCCTGGAGGGCCGTGGTCGGGGTGACCTGTTGGTGCAGGCCAGGGTGGAGACGCCCACCGGGCTCAGCGACGACGAGATCGAGTTGATCCAACAACTGGCCGAGCTGCGGGGCGAGGAGGTGGCGCCCGACACCCGCAAACGCCGCCGCCAGGCCCGGAGGCGCTGACCATCTCCGGCGGGGCGGTCGCCGGGCCCACCGGGGCCGACGGTCCCCATGTGTTCGTGGCCGACGTGGAACGCCCGGAGTTGCGGAGCGAGGATCACCGGCACCTCACCCGGTCGCTGCGGCTGCGGTCTGGTGACCGGTTCACCGCCTCCGACGGGGCCGGGTCCTGGCGGGTGTGCCGGCTGGGGGCGGGCCGGGACGGCCGCGCCGAGCCCGACGGGCCGGTGGTGCGGGTGGAGGCCCCCCACCCGAACCTGACCGTCGGGTTCGCCCTCATCAAGGGCGGCCGCCCCGAGTTGGTGGTGCAGAAGCTGACCGAGCTGGGGGTGGACGCCATGGTGCCGTTCGTCGCCGACCGCAGCGTGGTGCGCTGGGACCCCGACCGGGCCGTGCGCCACACCGAGCGGCTGCGACGGGTTGTCCGGGAAGCAGCCATGCAGAGCCGCCAGGTGCGGATCCCGGCGGTGGGCGATCTCGCCGGTTTCGCCGAATTGGCCGCGCTGAGTGGGGCGATTCGGGCGGACCGGGACGGCGAACCGCCGTCGCTCGATCATCCGGTGGTGTTGATCGGCCCCGAGGGCGGATGGTCCGACAGCGAGCGCCGCCGACTCGGGGCGATGCGGCTGAGTTGGTCCGTTTTGCGGTCGGAGACCGCGGCCATCACCGCGGGCGCTTTGCTCACCGCCCTGCGGGCCGGGCTGACGTCGAGGGCGTGAGCCGAAGCCCCTAAAGCGGGGCACCGGCGAGGAGGGGCCGCCTACCGGTCGCCGATGGGGACGTAGGTGCGTTCGGTGGAACCGGTGTAGACCTGGCGGGGACGGGCGATGCGGCTGTCCTGTTCCAGGAGTTCCACCCAGTGGGCCAGCCACCCGGCGGTGCGGGCGATGGCGAACAGCACGGTGAACATCTCCACCGGAAAGCCCATCGACTGGTAGATCAGGCCCGAGTAGAAGTCCACGTTGGGATACAGCCGCCGGCTCACGAAGTAGTCGTCGGCCAGGGCCACGTCCTCCAGCTTGAGGGCGATGTCCAGGAGCGGGTTCGAGCCGGTCACCTCGAACACCTCGTAGGCGGCTTGCTTGATGATCTTGGCCCGGGGGTCGTAGTTCTTGTACACCCGGTGACCGAAACCCATCAGCCGGGTCTCGCCCGCCTTCACCCCCTTGATGAACGGGTCGATGTTCTCGTAGTGGCCGATCTCGTTCAGCATCTCCATCACCGCTTGGTTGGCCCCCCCGTGGCGGGGGCCGTACAGGGCGGTGCAGGCGGCCGCGATCACCGAGTAGGGGTCGGTGTGGGCGCTGCCCACCACCCGGGCGGTGCTGGTGGAGCAGTTCTGCCCGTGGTCGGCGTGGGTGATGAGCAACAGGTCCAACGCTCGCCGGAAGGCCGGTTCGCACTGGTAGGTGGGCTCGGCCACCTTGAACATCATCGACAGGAAGTTGGTGGCGAAGTCCAGGTCGTTGTCGGGGTATACGAAGGGCATGCCGGTGTTGAAACGGGCGCCGGCGGCGGCCACCGTGGGGACCTTGGCGATGAGCCGCACGATCTGGTGCATCCGGTTCTCGGGATCCTCGATGTCCTTGGCTTCGGGGTAGAAGGTGGACAGGGCGGCGATGGTGGACACGAACATCCCCATCGGGTGGGCGTCGTGGAGGAACGACTCCATGAACCGCTTGCGGAAGCGCTCGTGAATGAAGGTGTGATGGGTGATCTCGTCCACCCACGCCTGGTACTGGGCCGGGGTGGGCAGCTCGCCGTGGAGCAACAGGTAGGCCACCTCCAAGAAGGTGGAGTGCTCGGCGAGCTGTTCGATGGGGTAACCCCGGTAGCGGAGGATCCCGTTTTCGCCGTCCACCTCGCTGATGGCGCTGGTGGTGGCGGCGGTGGTGCTGAAGGACGGATCCAGGAACCAGACGTTGGGAAGAAGCTTGCGCCACGCCGAGGCATCCACACCGCCGTCGACAATCGGAACCTCGATCGAATCACCCGTCCGATTGTCGGTGATCGTTATGGATTCAGGCACGCAGGCCTCCTTTGCTTCCTCCCTCGTCGTGGCCGCAGCTTACCCCAGCTTGCCCGGCCAAGCCCCAGAGTGGCCGATCCGGCCTGATCACCAGGGCCACTGGCACGGGCCGATCACAAGGGGGTGTTGTCGTGGCGGCGGCCGGGCAGGGTCTCCCGTTTGGACTCCAGCATGGCCAGGGCGGCGGCCACTTCGGCCCGGGTGGTGGCCGGGTCGATCACCGCGTCCACCGAACCCCGTTCGGCAGCGATGTAGGGGTTCAAGAAGCGCTCCTCGTAGGCCGCTTCCCGCTCGGCCCGCTCCTCGGGGTCGGCCCGGCGGTGGATGATCTCCACCGCTCCTCGGGCGCCCATCACCGCGATCTCCGCCGAGGGCCAGGCCAGGGCGACGTCGTTGCCCATGTGTCGGGAGTCCATCACGATGTAGGCCCCGCCGTAGGACTTGCGCAGGGTCACGTTCACCCGGCCCACCGTGGCCCGGGCGTAGGCGAAGGCCAACTGGGCCCCGTGGCGGATGATGCCCCGCCACTCCAGGTCCTTGCCCGGTTGGAAGCCCGAGGTGTCCACGAAGGTGACCAGTGGCAGGTTGAAGGCATCGCAGAACGACACGAACCGGGCCCCCTTTTGGCTGCAGGCGATGTCCAGGGTGCCGGCCAGGGACTGGGGCTGGTTGGCCAGCATCCCCACCGGCCTCCCGTCCACGGTGGCGAAGGCGCACACCAGGTTGGTGGCCCAGTCGGCTTTGTACTCCAACAGGTCGCCGTCGTCGGCCACCGCCCGGGCCACGTCGCGTACGTCGTAGCTGCCGAGCGGCGACGCCGGCAACAGGTCGCGCAGCTCGGGGGTGGGCCGGTCGGCGGGGTCGTCCACCGACCAGCGGGGGGGCAGCTCATCGGTGTGGGAGGGCAAAAGGCTCAACAGCGCCCCCACCAGATCCTCGGCGGCGTCGCGGTCCTCCACCAGAAAGGCGGCCACTCCGCTGCGCCGGGAGAGCTGGGCGGCCCCGCCCAGCGTCTGCGAGCTGATCATCTCCCCGGTGAACTGCGCCACCATGCGGGGGCCGGTGACAAAGGCGTAGCTGTCCTCGGTGGCGATGGCGATGTCGGCCAAGCCCAACAGCAGGGCCGGCCCGGACACCGCCGGACCGGTGGCGCAAAAGACGGTGGGCACCTGTCCCGAGCAATTCACCACCGCTTTGGCCACCCGTCCCCATCCGGCGGTGGCCGCCACGCCCGAGTTGATGTCGGCCCCCGACGAGGCCAGAAACCCCACCAGGGGGACTCGGCGCAGGAGTGCCTCGGTGGCGGCCCGCTCCAGCGTCTCGCTGTCGGCCGGAAGGAGCGCCCCGCGGTCGTCGTCGTCGGTCACCTCGAAGGCCACGCAGGGCCGGCCGTTGTAGGAATCCAGCCAAGCCCGAGCCGATCCGGAGGCACCCGCCCGCAACGGGAGCGGGCCGGGCCGGTTCTCGACCGCACTCATGGCCGTGGGCACCGGGGCATTGCGTCAGTTTCGCGCGCCGGGCCCGCCGGGGCATGGGCGCGGGTGTCATCCCGGCCGACGGAGCCGCGCCGTGGCCCCATCAGCTCGGGTACACCCCGGCCTGGTCGTAGCCCCGGGTGCCGACCACCTCGAAGATCACGTCGCGCACCGCCCGGGTGACCGCCGAAGGAGCCACCCGGCGGCTGACGATGAGGCCCACCGAGCGTCGTACCAGCCCGGTGATGGGAATGCGCCGCCAAGGGCCGTCCTCGGGGGCGGCGGTGGCCGGGAGGATGGCCGCGCCGAATCCGGTCAGCACCAGGGTGGCGATCATCCGCATGCCGTCGATCTCGGCCCGGGTGGTGAGCTCCACCCCCTGGTTTCGCAGCTCGGAGTCGATCTCGTCGCGAAAGGCGGTGCCCACCGGGGGCAGCAGCAGCTCGTGGCGGCTCAGTTCCGCCGGGGTGACCGCCGATTTGCGGGCCAGGGGATGGTCGGGCGGGGCGATGAGCAGCCGATCTTCCTCGAACAGCTCCTCGGCCCGGATCTCGGGGTCGTTCAACGGCAAGTTCACCACCGCGCTGTGGAGGTCGCCCGCCACCACCTGGGGGAGCAGGCTGGTGGTGGTGGCGGTGAGCACCTCGAGTCGCAGTTTGGGGTACTTGGCCTCCAGGGCGGGCAGCACCATGGGGATGAGCCAGCGGGCGGTGGAGTCGATGGTGCCCAGCCGGTTCACCCCGGAGACGTCGTCGCGCTGGGCGGCCATGTCGTGGGCAATGGCGTCGGCTTCGGCCCGGATGCGCCGGGCCCGGGCCACCACCGCCTCCCCCTCCTCGGTGAGGGTGCCGGCGTCCCGGTCCACCAGCAGGGCGCCCAGCTCCTCCTCCAGTCGGGCGATGTGTTTGGACACGTTGGACTGCACGGTGTGCAGCGACCGGGCCGCCTTGGAAAAGGTCTTGTGTTCGGCGATGGCCAACAGGGCGTCGAGCTGGCGGATGTCCATCGGGGCCGGCGGCGGCCGCTCAGCCCGCGGTGCGCTCGCGCACCGGGCGTCGCCGTCGACCAGGCCGCGCCGGGGACACCATCGGCCGCTCAGCCCGCGGTGCGCTCGCGGATGAGGTTGAGCGCGCTGCCCGCCCGGAACCACTCGATCTGCTCCGACGACAGGGTGTGCTCGGCAACGATCTCCACGGCGGTTCCGTCGGGCTTGGTCACCTGCACCCGCACCGGCGTACCGGGGGCCAGTGCGGCCAAGCCCAGCACGGAGACGCGGTCGTCCTCGTCGATGCGGTCGTAGTCGTCGGGGTCGGCGAAGGTCAGGGCCAGCACACCCTGCTTTTTCAGGTTGGTCTCGTGGATGCGGGCGAACGACCGGGCGATCACCGCGGCACACCCCCGGAAGCGGGGTTCCATGGCCGCGTGCTCCCGGGACGAGCCCTCGCCGATGTTGCGGTCGCCCACCACCACCCACCGTTGGCCCGCGGCGTGGTAGGACGCCGCGATGTCGGGGAACGAGCCGGTGGAGCCGTCCAGTTGGTTCTTGCCCTTGCCGGTGGCCCCGGTGAAGGCGTTGACCGCCCCCAGGTACAAGTTCCCCGAGATGTTCTCCAAGTGGCCCCGGTAGCGCAGCCAGGGCCCGGCCATGGAGATGTGGTCGGTGGTGCACTTGCCCTGCGCCTTGAGCAACACGGGCAGGTCGAGCAGATCCTGGCCGTCCCAGGGGGCGAACGGCGCCAGCACCTGCAGGCGCTCGGAGTCGGGCGACACCCGCACCTCCACGCCGCTGCCGTCGTCGGGCGGGGCGATGAAGCCGCTGGCGCCGGGGTCGAAGCCCGCCTCGGGCAACTCGGTGCCCGGTCCCACCATGAGGGCCACCTCGGTGCCGTCGGGGGCGGTGAGGGTGTCGGTGGCCGGGTCGAAGTCCAAGGTGCCGGCCAGGGCCAAAGCGACCACCGTCTCCGGGGAGGTCACGAAGGCGTTGGTGGAGGCGTAGCCGTCGTTTCGCTTGGGGAAGTTCCGGTTGTAGCTGGTGACGATGCTGTTGGGGGTGCCGTCGGCCACGTCCTGGCGGTCCCACTGGCCGATGCACGGGCCGCAGGCGTTGGCCAGCACGGTGGCCCCGATGGCCTCCAGGTCGGCCAACAGGCCGTCTCGCTCGATGGTGGCTCGCACCTGTTCGGAGCCGGGGGTGACCATGAGTGGGGACCGGGCGGTGAGGCCGTGGGCGGCGGCGTGGCGGGCGATGCCGGCGGCCCGGGTGATGTCCTCGTAGCTGGAGTTGGTACACGACCCCACCAGCGCCGCGCTCACCTCCAGGGGCCATCCGTTCAGCTTGGCCTCGGCCCCCAATTCGGCCACCGGGCGGGCCCGGTCGGGGGTGTGGGGACCGTTGATGTGCGGTCCCAGCCTCGACAGGTCGATTTCCACCATGCGGTCGAAGTAGCGGGCGGGGTCGGCCAGCACGGCGTCGTCGGCCCGCAGGTGGTGGGCCACGGCGTTGGCGGCGTCGGCCGCCGCTTCTCGACCGGTGGCCTTGAGGTAGCGGGCCATGGCGTCGTCGTAGGCGAACAGCGAGGTGGTGGCCCCGATCTCGGCCCCCATGTTGCAGATGGTGGCCTTGCCGGTGGCCGACAGCGAGTGGGCGCCGGGCCCGAAGTACTCCACGATGGCCCCGGTGCCGCCCGCCACGGTGAGGATCTCGGCCACTTTCAGGATCACGTCCTTGGGGGCGGCCCACCCTTCGAGCTCCCCGGTCAGGTACACGCCGATGAGCTTGGGCCAGCGCACGTTCCAGGGGAAGCCGGTCATCACGTCCACCGCGTCGGCCCCGCCCACGCCCACCGCCACCATGCCCAATCCGCCGGCGTTGGGGGTGTGGCTGTCGGTGCCGATCATCAGGCCGCCGGGGAAGGCGTACTGCTCCAGGACCACCTGGTGGATGATCCCCGATCCCGGCTTCCAGAAGCCCGCGCCGTAGCGAGCGCACACCGACTCCAGAAAGTCGTACACCTCTTCGTTGGTGTCCAGGGCGGCGGCCAGGTCGCGTCCGGCGTCGAGGCGGGCGGAGATGAGGTGGTCGCAGTGGGTGGTGGTGGGTACCTGCACCGCATCCAGCCCGGCGGTCATGAATTGCAGCCAGGCCATCTGGGCGGTGGCGTCCTGCATGGCCACCCGGTCGGGTCGCAAATCCACGTAGGTTGCTCCCCGTTCGGGGGTCAAGGTGGGGTCGTCCAGGTGGTTGACCAGGACTTTCTCGGCCAGCGTGAGGTCTCGGCCGAAGCGGGACCGGGCGGCGTCCACCCGCTCGTCCAGGGTGGAATACACGTTTTCGATCAGCTCAATGGGGGTGGAAGCGGCTACCGGCATGCCCTCAATCCTACGGTCTTGCCCTCAGCATGGCCGTGTCGCAGCCTCCGGTTGCCTCCGGGCCGATGCCGAGCCGATGCCGAGCCGACGCTCGCTATTTCCTGGCGTTCAGCAGCTCGAGTTGGCCGGTCTGGTCGGCCCATTGGTGCATTGCCTTGTCGGTGGTGACCAACGGGATTCCCTGGATGATGGCGGTAGCGACAATCGTCTGGTCGAAGGGATCGCCGTGGAAACCCTCATTGGCAAGCTGAGGGGCGGCTGCGGCGACCTCCCAGCCGACGGGGATGGCCAGAACCCCAGAGTTGATGCACCGACGGCACCAGTCGAACACGGACATGTTGAGGTCGATGACACCGTCGCGGCAGAGGCGGGAGACCTCATGGAACGAGATGGCCGATACGGCCAGAGATCGCTGTTCCGCGCCTTCTCGGAGCAACTGTCTGGTTTGCGGGCCGATGAGGGGGTCGCCGCTGCGCAGTCGAATGAGCACGTTGGTGTCGAGGAGAGTCGGCACTTGGGTCTTGTTCAGTCCAGCATTTGGCGGGGACGGGCAATCATGTCGAAGTCGTCATCAGACCACATGGGCTCATCGATGTCTCCGATGATCTGGAGTATGCCCCTGTCGCAGCCGAACATGTCGCCGGGAGGTTCGATCTCGCGGCTGATGCGGACATAGGGTTTGCCCCGTTTCGTGAGCACCATCGGAACGCCTGTCTCGTGCACGTCCCTGAGTATGGCGAAGAAATTGTCCCGACACTCACGGGTCGTGGCCGTCCGCTCCTGTCCAGTGGGCTCGGAGCCAGCAGGGTCGGACGGGCTGGTTGTCGGCAGGGACATGGAACAACCCTACCCCGCAAAGCGGCCCTCCAAAAGGGCCACTTTTGGAGGGCCGCTGGGGGAGCCGGGCAGCAGCAGGAGGCCGAGCCCTTCGACCCCGGTGCTCGTTGGCCCAGGGTCGTAGCCTTCATCCGGCCCGGGGATCTGCGAGACTCGGTCGGGGAGGTGGCCCATGACCGGTATAAAGATGCTGTGGCACACGACGGCCATGGGGACCGACTACGACGGGATGCTCGGGCCGCTTCAGCGCTTGTTCGGCGCCGCGGTCATGCATGAGAACGTGTCCGAGGCGGTCGGGGTCGGCCGGCGCGGTGGGATGGTCTGGTTGGGGGACAACTCGATAGAAGTCGGCGTTCCCGTCGGAGAGCAATCGCCGGTTCGGAACTTCGTGGAGAAGTGGGGCGGGGGCATGCACTCAATCGCCTTGCAAGTGGACGACGCCCGAGCCACCGCCGAGCGGCTGGCCCGTCTTCAGGTGACCCCCCAGGTATGGATCGAGGACGGCATGTTCTTCTCCAAGCCCAAAGAGACCGCCGGCCTCTTATTGGAATGGTCCGACCGCCACACCGACGACGACCCCCGCTGGGGACATGCCCCTCAGCCGCTCCCGGTGGTGCCGGTGGCTCCGGCGTTGCACTACGCGTTCGTCACCGCCGTCGTAGCCGATCCCGCGGCCGTGGCCGAACGGCTGGCCGGTTTGTTCGAGACTGAGATTCTCCGCGTGACCGAGGATGCCGCCCCCAACGAGATCGGGGCGATCGTGTCGCTGGCGGATTGCCTGCTGCTGCTGTTTCCCCTGCCGGACGAGGGCATGTCCCAGGAGTTGTGGGGTAGTGACATCACCCGCAACCGGTTCCACGCCCACGGCTTGCGGGTTGAGAACCTGGCCGATGCGTTGTCCAGACTGGCCTCTTGCGGCATCCAACCGGCCGCCCGGATTGCCGGAATGACCTATCTCGACCCCGACGCGGTTCCCATTCCCACCTTCCTCGTCGAAGAGCTCTTGCCCGAAGACCCGCGCCACGCCCACAAGTGAGAAGGGTGAAGGAGGCTCAGACCACCCCCACCCCGCAATGCCGCCCAGGCGCCCTGCCTCTCAGGGTCGGCAGTTTCAGGGCCAGCGGCGGTGTTGGCGGCGGGAGCGGGGGGAGCGGTCGCCCAACGCCCAGGCTCGGCGCCAGGACGACACGGCGGGGCCGGTGAGGCCGGGGGTGGTGCCGGCGTGGGCTCGACGGCGGGCCTGGTACCAGTCGGTGGCGCACTCGTCGGCCAGGGTGGCCACCGCCACCTCGATGCGAGCGGCGAACCGCCGGGCGTTGTCCTGTTCGGCGGGCACCAGGGGGTCGCCGAAGGTGATCGTGGTGGCTGAGACCTTGGGCACGCTGCGGCCCTTGGGCAGGATCCGGTCGGTGCCCTCCACGTGGACCGGCACCACCGGCACGCCACAGCGCACCGCCAGGTAACCGGCCCCTCCCAGGAAGGGCTGGCCCCAGCCGTCGGGGCTGCGGCCCCCTTCGGGGAAGATGAGCAGGCTCCAACCCTCGTCGATGAGCGAGGCGGCCAGCCGGGCCGACCGCCGCCCCACCTTGGCCCGTTCGATGGGAAAGGCCCCGATGACCAGGGCCGAGGCCACGGACTTGAGCGTTCCGGTGAAGAAGTAGTCGGCGGCGGCGCCCACCACCAGACGGTTGCGCCACCGGGGGGGAATCGAGGTGAACATCAACGGAGTGTCGATGTGGCTGTGATGATTGGCGGCGAAGATCACCGGCCCCTCCAAGCGCTCCAGCCGGTCGAGACCCCGTCGCTGAGGGCGGGCCAGGACGGCCATCGCCGGGGCCATCACCCCCTCGGCGATCACCCGACGGGCCATCCGGGCAGCCGGGGTGCGGGCCCACTCGGTGTCGTAGTCGGCCCCCCGGTTCTTGGCGGCCGGCGCAGGTGGCACCCCGGCGGGTGCGCGGGCCGCCCGATAAGGGAAGTCCAGCCCCGAAAGAACCCGCCTAGCTGACATCGGCCATCAGGATGGGGGGGTTGTGCAGGTGGGTGATGGTGGGCTGGCGGCCCACCGTGTCGGAAGCGATCTCCAGAGCGTCCTGGAGGGTGGACGCCGGTCGGAACCCCATGCGCTGCACCGCTCGGGTGTCGCCCCCCACGATGATGACCTCGCCCAGGTGCTGCAGGGCGTGGGCCCCCCAGTACCACATGTAGAAGGGGTGGACGCCGTGGTAGGCGTACGACGTGCGATAGAGGTGGATGTACCACTCGTCCTCGGCGAACTGGCGCTCGTAGCGGGCCTCGATCTCCACCGGGTCGGTGGTGTCGGCCAGCACCTGCTCGAAGAAGTCGATGTAGCTGGGGTGGTGGACGGGATGGAACTCCCAGCGGGTGGGGTGGCTCATGATCACCACGCCCCCCTCCCGCACCAGGGGCCGCCCCCGGTAGAGGTTGAAGAAGTAGCCCAGCCCCAGGCACATGACCAGGATGGGATTCATCACGGAGTTCACGTTGTAGGGGCAGATGTAGGGCAGGCCCATGGTCAAGATGTCGGTCTGGCCCTCCACCGGTACCAGGTGCTGGGCGTACACGTTGTCGGTGGTCACCTTGTGGACGGCCTCCACCTCGCCGGCCTGCACCGAGGTCAACTCGTAGGGCGCCCGCCACGACTGGAAGATCTGGCGGGCCATGCGGGGCGGCGTTCGCTTCAGCCCCGTGGTCATGGCGATGAACGCGGCTCGGTCTCGGGCCGTCCACTCCCACTCCCGCTTTTGCAGCATGGCCAGCGGTCCGTCCACCCCGAAGGTGTTGTTGTTGACGGTGGTCTCGATCTGGAAGATCTTCACCCCGGCGTCGCGCAGCACCTTGCCCATGCGCCAGTTGGACGCGTGCAACTCGGAGCGGTGCTGGTCCATGAACGACCGGGATTCCTGCATGGTCTTGACATTGTGGTGGTGGCGCAGGCCCTGGTAGCCGGCCAGGCCGGTGGCGGTGCTCTTGTGGCCGCCGTCCATGGCCACCAGGTTGATGTTCACGTACACCACCAGGTCGCTCTCGGCGGCCCGACGGCTGAACTGCACTTCCTCGCCGTGGGGGGTGGTGCCCAGCACCACCATGCCGTCGGGATCCTCGGCGTCGTGGTTGTAGAGGCAGCCCGAGGGGGCGAAGGCATCGTAGGTGCGGTCGCCCACGGCGTGGCGCAGTTCGGCTTCGGTCATCCGCCGGTGCAGGGCCAGCGCCGCGATCACGTGGACGTCGTCCACCCCGGCGGCCGCGGCCATCTCCAGCACCTGCTCGATGACCATCTGGCGGATGTCGGGACGGCGCATGGGGGGCAACGGCAGGGAGATGTCGTCGAAGGCGATGGTGAGCTTCATGCCCGCCCGGAGCTGGGCGGGCAACGGATCCTGGTCGATGGGGTGCAGCAGCGCCCGGCGGATGGCACCCTCGGGATCGTCCAGTCCCAGCAACGGCTCGGCCGGATAGACCACCCGGCTGCGCCCGGCGGGCAGCTTCTCGGTGCGGAACCCCTCCCCGTGGTGGAACAGGATGGGGGGGGTGGAGCGGTCGACTTCCAGGACCAGACCCGGTCGGGGGGTGGGCCGCACTCGGTCCTTCATGATGCCTTTCGGGCGCCGATGGGCAGCAGCTTGCGAGGTGCGCCGGGGGCCTTGTCGAAGTACTCGATGAGCCAGCCCCGCTTGCGGGCCAGCATGGCCAGCTTGGGTTCCGGGTTCACCGCCACCGGATAACCCACCGCCTCCAGAAGGGCCAGGTCGCTGGCCGAGTCGGCGTAGGCCACCGATTCCGACAACAGCAGCCCCTCGGCGTTGGCGAACTCCCGCAGCACCTCGGCCCGGGATTCGCTGGTGGGCGGCACCGCGGCCAACTGCCCGGTGTAGGCGCCGTGGGACTGGGCCAGCTCGGCGCACACGATGTGGTCGAACAACGGGCGCAGCGGCTCGACGATGAAGTCCAGCGCGCCGGTGATGAGCACCGTGGTGTGACCGGCGGCCCGGTGCTCGCGCACCCGCCGGATGGCCGCCGGATAGGCCTGGGCCAGGATCAGGTCGCTGAACATCTCGTTGGCGTCCTCGGCCATCTGTTCCACCGGGGCCCCCTGGTATCGCCGGTAGAAGTGGCGCAGGAAATCGCTGCGGTCGCGGTGGTCCAGGGCCAGTAGCGACGGGGCCTCCAGCAGCACCTTGGCCACCAGCCGGGCGCGGTCGTCCCGGGGGAGGCGCCGAGTGGCCAGCCAGCCGTAGGCGATGACCACGTTGGCCGCGATCACCGTGTTCTCCAGGTCGAAGGCGGCCAGGTGGCGGTCGGCCGAGAGCACCTGGGCCCGCCGACGATCCTTGCGCGACGGTCCCGACCGGCCTGAGGGAGCCGTCTTCACCCGGCCTTGGGCCACCACGGTGGGCAGGTGGATGTCGGTCACGTAGTGGGGCCAGTCGATGACCCGGGGGTCGAAGCCGTACAGTTCCTGGTCGGCGTCGTCCAGGCTGTCCCACAGCTCCAGCAGTCGTTCCACCCCGAACAGGGCCTCGCACTCGGTGTAGGCCCCGTAGAGCTCCACGTAGCCCAACGCCCGCTCCACCTGCTCTCGGCGCTCGTCCAGGTCGGCGGTGATCTCGGCCTGGCGGCCCCGAATGGGCAGGCGCCCCAGCACCCGCTCACCGGCGTTCAGCCCTTGGCGCAGCCGCTTGAGCTGGCGGACCACCCGGCCCCGACCGGGATAGGTCCAGTTGGGGGGCGGAATGGGCTGGTCCCGGTCGTCGTAGATGGGGTGCTCGCTGAACCAGCCGTGGGCCAGATCCACCAGTTGGTTGAGCCGGAAGGGGTTGACCGCGCCCGACGCCACCTGGATCACCGACCGGTCGGGATCGTGGCCCCGAGCCGCCGCTGCGCAGATGGCCGCGGCCACCAGGTCCACCGGGATCACGTCCAGCACCCCTTGGGGGATGCCGGGGAAGTCGGTGAGCAGACCCCGGCCGTAGCCGATGATGATGGGCTCGGCCATGCGGAACCCCCGGATCCAACCGGGGAAGGGCTCGGCGTAGGCCGATTCGATGATCGAGGGACGCACGGTGGTGACCGGCAGGTCGCCCTTGATCTCGGCCACCGCCGTTTCGGCCAGGGCCTTGGTGAAGGCGTAGGCGTCGGGGAAGCCCAGCGAGGCGGCCCGCGATCGTCCCGCCTCCACCATCTGGTCGTCGACCCACCGGCTGCGGAGCTGCTCGGTCTTGGCCGCCAGGGCCGGGGTGCCCGCGGCCCCCAGCTCGTGGCGGGCCCGGCTGCGGAACTCGGCCAGACGGGCGGGGTCGCGGCTGTCGGTCTCGGTGGTGATGCGTCGCCGACGGCTGGCCTCGGCCTCGTCCTGCCAGGAGACCGGCACGTACATGGGGCCGTCGGCCAGGGGCTCCTCGGGGGCGTTGCCCCGACGGCTGCCCGCCACGTAGCAGGTGGACACCGCGATGAAGTGGGGGGACGCCCCCAGCTCGTTCAGCATCTGCACCAACCGAACCGGCCCCATCAGGTTGACCTCCACGGCGGTGTCCAGCGGGTTGTCGAAGGCCACCGCGGCCGCCGAGTGGATCACAATGTCGCAGCTTGCGATCAGCTCCCGCCCGGCGTCGTCAAGGCCCAACCCGTCGACCCCCACGTCACCGGCCACCCCGGTGATCTGCTGGTGGCAGCGCCGCTCGAACTCGTCGTTGCCCAGCTCGTCGCGCAGCCGGTCGAAGACGTCGTTGCGGATGATCTCTCGTCGGATGCGCTGGTCGGCCCCGCGGCGACCGGGCCGCACCAAGAGCACCAGCTCCACCTCGGGCACGCACCGCAGCAGCCGCTCCACCAGCGCGGTACCCAGGAATCCGGTGGTGCCGGTGATGGCCAGCCGCTTGCCCGCCAGCGCCTCTGATATCACCGCAAAGTTCTACCAAACCCAGCCCGAAATCCCCACCCCTGGACCTGTCTGGGCGACGCCGTCAGGTCGGGGGCCGAGCCTTGGCCGGCGCCTCAGAGATCCACGCGACGGTGCCGGCGGCGGCGTTCGTAACGCTCGACGGCCAGCTCCACCAGCGTCTCGATGAGCTGGGGATAAGCCAGCCCGGAGGCCTGCCAGAGCCGGGGATACATGCTGATGGGGGTGAATCCGGGGATGGTGTTGATCTCGCTGATCAGCATGCCCCGTCCGTCGGCATCGTACAGGAAATCCACCCGGGCCATGCCCTCACACTGCAATGCCCGGTAGGCGACCTCGGCCAGGTGCTGTGCTTCTGCGGTCGCCGCCTCGGAGAGCCGGGCGGGGATCAGCAGCTCGGCGCCGTCGGTGAGGTATTTGTCGGCGTAGTCGTAAAACGCCGCGCCGGGAACGATCTCGCCGGGCATCGAGGCCGTGGGCTCGGCGTTGCCCAGCACCGCCACCTCGATCTCCTGACCGTTCACCTCCTCCTCGATCACCAGGGCGTGGTCGTACCGGCCGGCCACTTCCAGGGCCCGGATGGTTTCCGCGGCGGTGGTGGCCCGGCTCACGCCCACCGAGGAGCCCATGTTGGCCGGTTTCACGAACAGCGGCAGCCCCAAATCGGCGATGGCCTCTTCCGCCACTCGGGCGGCGTCGTCGTTGGCCGTTGCGGTGCGGTAGCGGCACTGGGGCAGCCCCTGGTGGGCGCACACCAGCTTGGCCATGGTCTTGTCCATGCACACCGCCGAGGCCAGCACCCCCGATCCCACGTAGGCGATGTCGGCCACTTCCAAAAGCCCCTGCAGGGTGCCGTCCTCACCCAACGGGCCGTGTACCAGGGGGAACACCACCGTGTCGGGTTCGGCGAAGATGTCGGCAGGGGCCACCCGGGGTCCGTCGGTGGCCAACCGATCGGGGAGGGGGTCCCCAAGCTCGACCAGCCGCCACTGCCCCGAGCGGGTGATGCCCACGGCGACCACGTCGAAGCGGTCGGGGTCGGCGGCGGCGGCCACGTGACGGGCCGAAACGCACGACACGTCGTGTTCGGCCGAGCGGCCGCCGAAGAGGAGCACCAGGCGGGTGCGGGTTGCCACGAACCGACGGTACCCCACCGGATCGGCCGACAGTGGGAAGCTAACGGCGTGCGGTATCGGGCGTCGGAGGTGGCCCATGCGGTGGGAGGTCGGCTGGTCGGCCCCGACGTGACGGTGGCGGGGGCCTCCATCGACTCCCGCACGGTGGGGCCGGGGGAGCTGTTCGTGCCGTTGGTGGCCGAGCGGGACGGCCACGACTACATCGATGCTGCTTTGGCCGCCGGGGCGGTCGCCTATCTGACCTCCGCGCCACCCCGGGGGGCCACCGCGGTGGTGGTGGACGACACCGAGGAGGCTCTGGGCGAGTTGGGCCGCCACGCCCGGGGCCGGTTCGACGGGCCAGTGGTGGGCATCACCGGTTCGGTGGGCAAGACCTCGGTGAAAGACCTGGCCGCGGCCGCCATCGGCGCCGATCGGCCCACCCACGCCAGCCCCCGGTCGTTCAACAACGAGTTGGGCGTGCCCCTCACCCTGGTGAACCGTCCGGAGGTGGCCCGGGCGGTGGTGTTGGAAATGGGTGCTCGAGGCAAGGGCCACATTGCCGAGCTGTGCTCGCTCGGGCAGCCCACCGTCGGAGTGGTGACCGAGGTGGGGGCGGCCCACACCGAGCTGTTCGGCACGGTGGAGGCGGTGGCCGAGGCCAAGGGTGAGTTGGTGGAGTGCCTCGGCCCCTCGGGGGTGGCCGTGCTCAACGCCGACAACCCCTTGGTGGCCGCCATGGCGGAGCGAACCAGAGCCCAGGTGGTGCGCTTCGGTCGCATCGGCGGTGACGTGCGGGCGGAGGCGGTGCGGGTGGACGAGGGGTTGCGGCCCCGCTTCCGGCTGGTGGCGCCCAACGGGTGGGCCGACGTGGCCCTGGCGGTGTGCGGGGAGCACATGGTGATGAACGCCCTGGCCGCCGCGGCGGCTGCTTTGGCGGTGGGGGTGGGTGTGGACGCCATCGCCGACGGTTTGGGATCGGCCCGGCTGTCGCCTTGGCGCATGGAGGTGACCACCCTGGCGTCGGGCGCGGTGTTGATCAACGACGCCTACAACGCCAATCCGATGTCCATGGCCGCCGGGTTGCGTTCGCTGGCCGCGGTGGACCGCCGTCGACGGGTGGCGGTGGTGGGGGTCATGGCCGAGTTGGGGGATCGGTCCGCCGCCGAGCACGCGACCGTCGGGGTGCTCGCCCGAGAATTGGGCATCGAGGTGATCCCGGTGGCCACCCCCGACTACGGGATCGCCCCGGTGCCGGACGTAAACGCCGCGGTGGCCGCAGTGGGCCCGCTGGACGGCGACACCGCCGTGCTGGTCAAGGCCAGTCGGGCGGCCGGGTTGGAAGCGGTGGCCGAGGCTTTGGGGCGTCGCTGATTGCCGCGGCTGCTGCTGGTGGCCGCTTCTGATGGCGGCCCTGGGCAGTACTGTCGGATGCTGACGATGGAAGAGGCGGCGGAGAAGTTGATGAAACAGTCGAAGGAGAAGGCGATGGAGGAGACGATGGACTTTCGGGTGCGGTCGGTGGAGCAGTGGGCGGCGGCGGTGCGGAGCCGGGAGGTGTCGGCTCGGGATCTGGCCGAGGGAGCCCTGGCCGCCATTGAGGCCCACCGGGGGCTGAACGCCTTTGTGGTCAGCGACCCCGAGCGGTCGTTGGCCGAAGCCGACCGCATCGACACCCGGTTGGCCGCAGGAGACGAGGTCGGGCCGCTGGCCGGCATTCCCATCGGGGTCAAGGACTTGGAGGACGCCGCCGGGTACGTCACGTCCCAGGGCTCGAAGCTCCACGCCGACGACCCCCCGGCCGTGGCCGACAGCGTGCTGGTGGAGCGGCTGCGCCACGCAGGCTGTGTGGTGATGGGCAAGACCAACACCCCCGAGTTTGGTTGGACCGGCGACACCTACAACCCCCTGTTCGGCCCCACCGGCAACCCGTGGAATCCCACCCGCTCGCCCGGAGGTTCGTCGGGGGGCACCGCGGCTGCGCTGATGGCCGGATTGGTGCCGCTGTGTACCGGTTCCGACGGTGGCGGGTCGATCCGCATTCCCGCAGCGGCTTGCGGGTTCAGCGGCTTCAAGGCCAGCCTGGGCCGGGTGCCGGTGGAAGGGCCGTACCGGCTGTGGCCCCTGTCGGTCCACGGACCGATGGCCCTGCGGGTGGCCGACATCGCCTTCGTGCAGGATCTGGTGATGGGGCCGTCGCCCCGCGACCTCCATTCGCTACCCCGCCCCGAACAGTCCTGGCATCAAGCCCTGGAAGAGAGCCGGCGCCCGCAGCGGGTGGTGTGGTGTCCGTCGCCCGACGGCAACCCCTCCGATGCCGAGGTGGTGGCGGTGTGCGAGGCTGCGGTGGCCCAACTGGAGGCCGACGGTGTGGCCGTGGAGGTGCGAGACGAGGCGTTGTTCAACGACCCCATCTGGGAGTACGTGCTGTTGTCGTCCAACGCGGTGTCGAGTGAGCTGGGTGGGCTGACCGACGAGCAGATGGAACAGATAACCCCCGGCCTGCGTTACTTCTTCGGCCTGTCCCGCAGCCCCGAGGTGGCCGATTTCAACCGGGCGCTGGACATCTTCTACGCCATGTCCGAGACGCTCAACGAGCTACTGTCCCACGCCGAGCTGCTCCTCACCCCGACGGTGGCGGGCCACTTTCCCGATTGCGGCGGTCAGGGCCTGGTCAACGGGGAGCGGGTGGACAACTGGATCCGCCACACCTATCCGTACAACCTGACGCGGCTGCCCGCGGGCAGTGTCCGGGCCGGATTCGCCGCCGACGGCATGCCGGTGGGTCTGCAACTCGTGGGTCCACAACTCGCCGACGTGGCCGTGCTCCAAGCCATGGCCTACTGCGAACAACTCTTCGCCCCAACGATGTGGCCTGAGCTATCCTGAACGGTCCCCGGACCGTTAGCTCAGCCGGCTAGAGCGCTCGCCTCACACGCGAGAGGTCACTGGTTCAAGTCCAGTACGGTCCACCCCGCACAAGCCGCTCTTCCTGCTGCCGTGCCGATCCGAAGCGCTGGTCGTACATTGATGGAAGCCACCAACTTGACCGTTGCCGCCAAGCGGGTGCCGGCGGACCGGACTGAGTTTGAACTCGACGCCGAAGCAGCTTCGGAGTGGGACTTGATCAACCGGCGTCCGGCTCGGGAGTTGCCTGGACTGCGACGACTGATGGACCGCACGTCACCCTTCATCAAGGAGTGACCGGTCAGGACTCTGGCCCCAATTGACGAGAGATAGCCGCTGATGGGCGGCTCGCCTCCGCTCAGGAGAGCGAGACGGTTTCGGGCTCTGTGACCGGATCGGGCGGTCGGTGAGGTTGGGGGGCTGGTTGGATGGTTCGGTGCCTGCGCCGCTTGTAGTAGGCGTGGTGATGGTCGTGGCGGTGGGTTTTGCGGTGGCAGGTGGGGCAGAGGAGGATGAGGTTGTCGATGTTGGTGGGGCCGCCGTGTTCCCAGGGTTGGATGTGGTGGATGTCACACGCTTGCGCGGCGAGGCCGCAGTCGACGCAGGCCTGGTCCCGGGCGAACAGGGCCATGCGCTGGGCTTGGTTGGGGGCTCGTTGGGTGCGACCCAGGTAGAGGGGTTGGCCGTCTGAGCCGAAGATGGCCGGGATGATGTCGGCGTCACACGCCAAACGGCGGAGTTCTTCGATGTCGATCGGGGTGCCGTCGATCAACTCGGCATCCTGGAGCACCCCGTAGATGGGATCCCATTCGGCGGTGACCAAAAGGGTTGTCTTCTGCGGGGTAGGCCCGCACTCGGCCCCACCCTCAGCATCAGCCGGGCGTCCGGGTTGTTGGGTGATGAGGGCGACGAGGGCATCCGCGTTGCGTTGCTGGAACGACCGTTCCTGACCGGTCTTGCTGTCGTGGTGGAGCAGCCGGGTGTTCATGGCCGATAGGGCGGTTTTGACGCGTTGGCCTGCGATGGCGTCGAGTTCGGCGTGGACGATGACCATGTCGTTGTCCCCGTCGAACACTTTGGCGGTGCGCCGGGCGTGTTGGCGTTCGGTGCGGGTCATCCCGTCCGCGGCCATCCGTTGGTTCTCCATGGTTGCCAACGACCGGCGGAACTGGTCGAACGACTGGGTCAGGGCCAACTTGACCAGCTCGTACCCGTCACCGTCACGCAACGGTGCGCGTTCATGGGAGGCGGCGATCAACTCGGCATGGTCCATGGTGATGAACCCATCCCTTGCGGCATCCAACACATCCGGCAGTGCCCGCAACCCCTTGGCCGTCTTCGCCTGACGCTTGGCCTTGCGAGAAGCCAAACCGAACTGCTGGCACACCGCCTCCACGGTTTCATCACCGGCGAGTTCACCCAACCGGACCAACAACCCGGCCAGGTGCGCTTCGATCTGACGGCGCACCGTGTCAGTCTGCAACACCCTCTTGATCACCCCAGGAGCGTCCAACTCCGAATAATCCTGCAACTCGAACTCAGCCACCATCGCCACCACCGCATCCCGCACCCGGCCCGGCGGATCAGCAATTGTGCCCGAAACTGTGCCGTCAGAAGAATCAAACTCCATACATGTAAGCATACCGACCAGAGTGACACTATCCCCCTGAACTTCCGAAGAAGACTCAGAAATTGGACGAAATAGCTGTAACAAGTCGAGCCTGACTGAAGGTGGTTGACTGACAAATCAGAAGTTGGGTAACCTGCGGTGGATGCCCGATTGTCTTCCTCCGCCGGACCTGACGCCACCACCTGCGCCGGAGCTGTGTGAGCCGATGGTGGCCGAGGCGAACGTGGAGGAATCGGCTTTTTCGATTGCCGTGGCCTACGCCATGGAGCGGGTCCGCCTCCGCACCCTCCTGCCCAACAATGGAGAAGATCGCTCGCACTGAGCACCCTGGCTCGTCCCTCTGCCGAGTGCCATCTGAGGGCGGCCAATCCTGCACAGATGGATACTCCAGTAGCCATGTTGTGGATAGCGGAGTATCCAAATGTGTCGGCACCGCTGTCGCACGCAACGGCAGGCCGAACCTTGCGAGACCGCCTCGGCGATGCCTTCTGCGCCGGTCTGGTGGTCTATCCGGGGGAGTCCGCCTACCGACTGGACGACCGCATCGCCGCTGTCCCCTTGGGCGTGCTGGCCTGAAGTTCCCCCGCTATACGCCCATGAGGGGGCCGGTGGACATGGACTCGATGGTGGAGGTGGCCAGCACGTTGTGGTCGGTGTCGAGGGTCTCGAAGAGTTCCCCGGTGGGGGAGTGGAGGTTGAACAGCACGATGGCGCCGTCGGGCCCGCCGCGCTCGGAATGGATTTCACCGGGGGGGCTCTGGCCGTACGTGCCTGCGGGCTTGATCTTGTGGACGATCTCGCCGCTGGGTTCCACGTCGAACACGTGGTGCTCGCCCTGCAACACCAGTGTGCGGGTGGCGGCCACATGACGGTGGTAGTGGCAGTGGGAATTGGGAGCGAACCGCACCACCAAATCCAGCGATCCGTGGTCGGGGTTGGCGCCCAGCACGGCCACGTCGAACTCGATGGGGTAGTCGAACTCCGGGCCCCCCTCCATGTGGGACCAGTTCACGTTGCTCAAGTCGAAGCGGGCCTCAAAAGTCATGAGTTCTATGGTAGTGGGCCATGACCGAGCGCTCATCCTCCACCATCGCCGAGTTGGACTTCGACCCCGTGGCCCTGCGGGAGAAGTACCGGGAGGAGCGGGACAAGCGGCTCCGGGCCGACGGCAACGACCAGTACATCGCCATGGACGGGGACTTCTCCCGCTACCTCGACGACCCGGCCCAAGCGGGGATTGTGCGGGAACCGCTCACCGACGAGGTGGACGTGGCCATCATCGGCGCCGGCTTCAGCGGGCTTCTGGCCGGCGCCCGACTGCGCAGCCTCGGGGTGGAGAGCATCCGCATGATCGACGGCGGCGCCGAATTCGGCGGCACGTGGTACTGGAACCAGTATCCCGGCGTGCAATGCGACATCGAGTCGTACATCTACCTGCCGCTGCTGGAGGAGCTGGGCTACATGCCCAAGGAGAAGTACTCCTACGGGCCGGAGATCCTGGAGCACTGCCGGTCGCTGGGCCGCCACTTCGATCTGTACCGCGACGTCTGTTTCGGCACCCGGGTCCACGAGATGCACTGGGACGACGCCGACCGCCGCTGGGAGTTGCACACCAACCACCACGACCGGATGCGAGCCCGGTTCGTCATCATGGCCATCGGCCCGCTGAGCCGCCCCAAACTGCCCGGCATCCCCGGCATCGACACCTTCGGCGGCCACTCCTTCCACACCAGCCGCTGGGACTACGACTACACCGGAGGCGACACCAACGGGAACCTCACCAACCTGGCCGACAAAGTGGTGGGGGTGATCGGCACCGGGGCCACGGCGGTGCAGTGCATTCCCCACGTAGGCGAGGCCGCCCAGCACCTGTACGTGTTCCAGCGCACCCCGTCGTCCATCGACGTGCGGGGCAATCGCCCCACCGATCCGGAGTGGGCCATGTCGCTGGAGCCGGGCTGGCAGCAGCACCGCATCGAGAACTTCGGCCACATCGTGGCGGGCAGCGTGCAGGAGGAGGATCTGGTCAGCGACGGTTGGACCGGCATCCTGCGCAACCTCACCGCACTGGGGGAGGGCGCCCGGCTGGGCACCCCCGAGGAGATCGCCGAGGCCATGGAGATGGCCGACTTCCAGAAGATGGAGCAGATCCGCAGCCGGGTGGACGAGTTGGTGGACGACCCGGCCGTCGCCGAGGCCCTCAAGCCCTACTACCGGCAGTTCTGCAAGCGACCGTGCTTTCACGACGACTACCTGCCCACCTTCAACCGCCCCAACGTGACCCTGGTGGACACCGGCGGCCAAGGGGTCGAGCGCATCAGCCCGAAGGGCGTGGTGGCCGGCGGGGCGGAGTACGAGCTGGACTGCCTGATCTTCGCCACCGGCTTCGAGGTGGGCACCGACTACTCTCACCGGGCCGGATGCGAGATTCACGGCCGGGGCGGGACGACGCTGAGCGAACGGTGGCGCGACGGCATGTCCACCTACCACGGCGTGGTCAGCCGGGATTACCCCAACCTGTTCCACATGGGCGGCATCCAGTCGGGGGTGTCCCCCAACTTCACCGAGCTCTACAACGAGCAGAGCCGCCACGTGGCCTACATCATCGACCGGGGTATGTCGTCAGGGGCCACCCTGATCGAACCCACCGCCCAAGCCGAGGCCGACTGGGTGCGCCTGATCGTGGAGTCGGCCAATCGCCGGGCGGGCTTTCTGGAGTCGTGTACCCCCGGCTACTACAACAACGAGGGCAAGCCCGACGACGGTCCCGGTTGGTTCGGCGGCACCTACGGCGGCGGCGCCCAGGAGTTCTTCCGCCTGCTGGAGGCCTGGCGCGACGAGGGCGCCCTGCAGGGCCTCGAACTGAGCTGATGCGAGCCGACCTGAGGCGAGCGGACCTGAGCCGAGTTGAACTGAGCCAATGACCGTCACGTTTTCCTACCGGAGTCGCCAGACGTGGGCCGACCCATGGGACGACTACCGGGCCCTGCGGGACGAGGATCCGGTACACGAGGTGGGCGACGGCCAGTTCTGGGTGCTGTCGCGATTCGACGACGTGTTCGCCGCAGCACGCGACACCGCCACCTACTCGTCGGCCAACGGCTTGACCACCGCGCCCGACGACATGGCCGGCTTCGACGAGAAGGCCCGGCCCATCGTGATGATGGACCCTCCCGATCACACCGCCATGCGCCGGTTGGTGAGCCGACCCATGACCCCCCGCCAGGTGGCCCCGGTGGAGGACCTGGTTCGGGAGTTCGTGACCGACAAGCTCGACGCCGTGGCCGACGCCGGGGAGGCCGACATCGTCGAGGCTCTGTTCAAGCCGCTGCCCAGCTTCCTGGTGGCCCACTACCTGGGGGTCCCGACCGAGGACCGGGTGTTGTTCGACCGCTGGACCGAGCGCATCGTGCAGGCCACCGCCGAGTCGGCCGCGCAGGACGGCCCCAACCAGCAGGCGTTCCTCGAGCTGTTCGAGTACGCCGGTGGGCTGATCGAGCGGCGCAAGGCCGACCCCGGTGACGACCTGGTGAGCGGCCTGGTGCAACAAGGTGAGGACGTGGCCTCGGCCATGTGGATCGTGGGGTTCATCTTCACCATGATCACCGGGGGCAACGACACCGTGACCGGCATGTTGAGCGGTTCGGCCGTGCTGCTCGACCGCCACCGGGATCAGCGAAGGCTGCTGATCGACGACCCCACGGCCATCCCCAACGCGGTGGAAGAACTCCTTCGGCTCACCTCCCCGGTGCAGAACCTGGCCCGCACCGTCACCCGCGACGTGACCCTGCACGGCACCACCATTCCGGCCGGCAAGAAGGTGCTCCTGCTCTTTGCGTCGGCCAACCGCGACGAACGGGAGTTCGGCCCCACCGCCGGCCAACTCGACGTGAAACGCCGGATCGAGAGGATCGTGGCCCTGGGTTACGGGGCCCACCACTGTCTGGGTGCCTCGGTGGCCCGACTCCAGTGCCGCGTGGCCCTGGAGGAGCTGCTGGGAAGGTTCCCGGACTATTCGGTGGACGAAAGCACCGCCCGCTTCGCCGCCGGTTGGTCCACCCGCCGCTACGAGTACCTCCCGCTCACCACCAACTGAGCAAGCTGGGTCGACCTTCATCGACAATCTCCCCGCACAATGCACAATTTCCCCGCTTCGTTCAACGTGAGGCGACGCAGCGCTTGGCACTGATGCCCGGCAGGCCGCATGCGGCCCCCGTTTCGACACAACACTGGGTGCGGAAGACCGGCTCTGGGGCACAATGGTGAACATGAGCGAACATTGGGATCGTCAGGCTGATGTGGTGGTGTTGGGCATGGGCGGGGCCGGGTGTGCCGCGGCCATTGCTGCGGCCGACGCCGGTGCGTCGGTCATCTTGTTGGAGAAGATGCCCGAGGGCCGGGAAGGGGGCAACACCCGCATCTCAGGTGGGATTTGGTTCAATAACCTCGATCCCGACGGGATGGCCACCTACCTGCGGGCGCTGTGCGGCCCCTACACCCTGCCGGAGCCAGTGGTGCAGGTGTGGGCCGACGAGACCTACAAGAACACCGAGTGGTTGCAGAGCCTGGGCGTGACTCCGGGCGTTCACGCCGACTACAAGCCCGAGTTTCCCGAGATGCCCGGCGCTGAATTCTACGGCGGCTACCTGGGGGTGGACGGCGAGATGGGTCAACAACTGCTCTTCCAGGCGCTGTCGGCCGCCGTGCGGGATCGGGGGATCGAGGTGCTGCTGGACACCCCGGCCAAGGAGTTGGTCACCTCCGGAGACGGGGCGGTGACCGGGGTGGTGGCCGACCGCGGCGGCCAACCGCTGCGGGTGGAGGCACGGCAAGGGGTGGTGCTGGCCACCGGGGGCTTCGAGAACAACCCGGAAATGGTGCGCGACTACCTGCGCCTGCCTGGCTCACCGGTGTGGGGGTCGCCCGCGGGTACCGGCGACGGCATCAAGATGGCCCAAAAGGTGGGGGCCGACCTGTGGCACATGGACAACATGGCGGCCACGTTGGGTTTGCGGGCCGAGGGGTTCGAGGCGGGAATGTACGTGATGTTCGTCTACTCGCAAGGCTTCATCTGCGTGGGCAAGGACGGCAAGCGATCCCACAACGAGATCCCGCCCCAAGGGCACGGACACGGCTTCATCAACGGCGACTACGAGCACTTTCAGCGCCGACCCCTGCAGGTCATCTTCGACGAGGCCACCCGGTTGGCCGGGCCGATCTCGCCGCCCAGGGAGATGCTGCCGGTGGGCTGGAACCTGCTCATCGAAGGCTACGACTGGAGCGCCGACAACTCCGCGGAGATCGAGAAAGGGTGGATCCTTCAGGGGGACTCGCCCGCCGAGTTGGCCGAGGGCCTGGGCATCGACGCCGACGGGCTGGAGGACTCGGTGGCGGCATGGAACGACGCCTGCGCCACCGGCCACGACCCACTGGGTCGCCCTCGACCCACCCTCACCCCGCTGGAGACGCCCCCGTTCTACGGCTTCACGTCGGCGCCGCTGCTGGGTTGGACCAACGGCGGCCCCCGCCGCAACGAGAAGGCCCAGGTGCTCGACCCGTTCGGTGAGGTCATCGGCCGTCTCTACGCCGCCGGCACGGTCAGCTCCACCTACAGTTGGTGCAAAGACGGCGGCTTCCACATCGCCGACGCCTTGGCCTTCGGACGGGTGGCGGGCCGCAACGCCGCTGCCGAACAACCCCGCTGAACCCATTGCCCCGGTTTCGGGCAAGCAGGTCCGCCTAAGTCTCGGTTTGGGCGTCGAAGCTGGTCACCTGGCGCTGCGATCCGCTCAGGCGGGTGATTCGACGCGCGGCGTGACCCGCTCAGGCGGGTGATTCGATGCGGGCTGCGATCGGCTCAGGCGGGTGATTCGATGCGGTAGAGCTGTTGGGCGTTGCCCCAGAGCACCTGGTGGCGGGCCTCGTCGGACAAGTGCCCGATGCTGGCCGCCAGCTTCTCCTCCACGTTGTCGTACAGGCAGGTGGGGTGGGGGAAGTCGGTCTCGAACAGCACGTTGTCCAGCGGGATGCGCCCGCCCAGCATGTCCTGGGGGGCGGACTCCTCGAACCAGAACGTGGTGTAGACCTGGCCCGCGAAATACTCGCTGGGCAGCTTGTCGAACTCGGGACGATCCCGCCAGCCGCCGCCTTCCACGAACTGGTTGTCCAGCGCCTCCAGCATGAACGGCAGCCACCCGATGCCCGACTCCACCGACACCACCTGCAGCTCGGGGAAGCGGGGCAACACCCCGGACAGCAGTAGGTCGCACACCTGGATGCCGTTCTTGGTGAACAAATCCACCGATTGCAGGGCATAGGCCTCGGCAAAACCCCGGCGTTCCACCCGCTTGTGGTCCCAGTTGAACTCACCGCTGCCGATGTGGAACGACAGCACCATGTCGTGATCGCAAACCGCCGCCCAGTACGGGTCCCAGTGCGGCTCGCCCAGGTAGGGCAGGCCGAAGAACTGGGGCTCCCCGGTGAAGTTCACCGAGCGGTAGCCCAGCGCCGCGCACCGCTCCACCTCGGCCACGGCATGGTCGACGTCCCAGAACGGGGTGGCCATCGACGGAATCAGCCGGCGGCTGTCGGCGCTGCACCAATCCGACAGGAAATCGTTGTAGGCCCGGACGCACTCGTACTTCAGCTCGGCGTCGGGGATGGACAAGAAGCGCTGGCCCCCGAAACCCCCCACATTGGGATAGAGCACCTCGGCCCACACCCCCCGCTCGTCCATGAGTTTCAGCCGGGCCTCGGCGATGTAGGCGGCGGGATGCACCTCGTCGTACCCCGCGGGTGACTCGGGCATGGGCTTGGACCATCCCGCCGGCGCGGTGGGACCCACCGCCCCGATGCGGTCGTCGCCCAGCAGCCAAATCTGACGGCCGTCGATCACCTCCACCCGGGGCACCTGGTCGCGGTGGCGGGCGGCCACCCGGCTGGTCCACGTGTCGGCCGGTTCGGTGATGTGGGTGTCGACGTCAATGATGGAATAGGCCATGTACCAGTCTCGCAGCAATCGCACCGATCATGCTTTGCCGTTCGCCGCGAATGCCGTCAAGGATGGGGACCATGAGCAGCGCGGCCGGCACCGAGGCCACCGAGCCCGGCGAGCGCACCGACTTCATCCGCAGCCTGATCCGTGGCCACATGTCCGACGATACCTACGGCGGTCGGGTGCAAACCCGGTTCCCCCCCGAGCCCAACGGCTACCTCCACATCGGGCACGCCAAGTCGATCTGCCTGAACTTCGAGGTGGCCCACGAGTTCGGCGGCACCTGCAATCTCCGCCTGGACGACACCAACCCGGAGACGGAACGATCCGACTTCGCCGCCGCCATTGAGGAGGATCTGGGCTGGCTGGGCTACCGGTCCGACCGGGGCACGCTGTACGCCTCCGACTACTTCGAGCGCCTTTACCGCTGGGCCGAGGACCTCATCACCCAGAGGCTGGCCTACGTGGACGACCAGGACGCGGCCACCATCTCGGCCGCCCGGGGGAGCTTCACCGAGCCCGGTACCGACAGCCCGTGGCGGGATCGCCCCCCCGAGGAAAACCTGGACCTGTTCCGGCGGATGCGGGCCGGTGAGTTCGCCGACGGGCAACGGGTGCTGCGGGCCCGCATCGACATGGCCCACGAGAACATGCTCATGCGCGACCCGGTGTTGTACCGGATCCGCCACCACGCCCACCACCGCACCGGCGACCAGTGGTGCATCTACCCCACCTACGATTGGGCCCACGGCCAGAGCGACGCCGTGGAGGGGGTGACCCACTCCATCTGCACCCTGGAGTTCGACGCCCACCGACCCTTGTACGACTGGTTCCTCGACCACCTGGACCTGCCCGGCGACCGCCCCCGTCAAACCGAATTCGCCCGCCTAAACCTCACTCATACCGTGCTGTCCAAGCGCCGCCTGTCGCAGCTCGTGGACGACGGCCTCGTCGACGGATGGGACGATCCCCGCATGCCCACCCTGCGGGGCCTGCGGCGACGGGGCTATCCGCCCGCGGCCATCCGGGAGTTCTGTCGCCACATCGGGGTGGCCCGGGTGGACGGCACCGTGGAGGTGGAGCTGCTGGAGTCCTTCGTCCGCCGGGAGCTCAACGCCACTGCCCTGCGTCGGATGGCGGTGCTCGATCCGCTGCCGTTGGTGATCGAGAACTATCCCGAGGGCCACGTGGAAATGCGCGACGCCACCAACAACCCCGAGGACCCGTCGGCCGGCGTGCGCCCCGTGCCCTTCTCGAGGGTTCTGTACATCGAGCGGGACGACTTCATGCTCGATCCACCCCCCAAATTCTTCCGGCTGGCGCCGGGCCGGGAGGTGCGCCTGCGCTCCGGCTACTTCGTGACCTGCACGGGAGTGGACACCGACGCCGACGGCAACGTGGTGAAGGTGCGGTGTACCTACGACCCCGACACCGGATCGGGCCAAGCCCCCGACGGTCGCAAGGTGAAAGCCACCATTCACTGGGTCTCGGCGGCGCACGCTCGCGAGGGCCGGGCGATGCTCTACGAGCGGCTGTTCCGCGACCCTCATCCCGGCGCCGACGGTGCCGACCCGATGGATTCGTTGGATCTCGATTCGGCCCGGCTCATCGAGGGGGCCCGATTCGAGCCCGCCATGGCCGACATCGCGTCCGGACAGGTGGTGCAGTTCGAGCGCCTCGGCTATTTCGCCCGTGACCCGAGATCACCCGACCTGTTCCACCGCACCGTCGGCCTGCGCGACGAGTGGGCCCGCATCCAAAAGCGCCAATCGCCCAAGCAGCGATAGGGGCGCAGACCGGTCAGCCTCGCGGGGGCCCGGCAGTTGGCCGCCGACCCCCAGGGTTCAGTCCCGGGCCGGCCAGCGTTCGGCGGTGGTGTTGGAGGTGGGCCAGGCGTCGGCGTTGAGAGCGGCGTCGCTGCCCCCGTCCATGAACACCACCGAGCCGCAGAAGAAGCTGGCGTCGGGCGACAGCAGGAAGGCCATCAGATTGGCCACTTCCGCCGGCCGTCCGGGTCGGTTTTGGGGTATGGGGTACACGTCGCCCAGGTTCAGGATCATCTCCAGGTTGTCGGCCACCAGCGGGGTGTCGATGAGCCCGGGGGCCACGGCGTTCAGCCGGATTCCCGAGCCGATCCAGTCGGATCCGATGGCGGTGCGGCGAACCCAGCGGGCCAACGCCAGCTTGCTGGTGGCGTACGCAGTGGTGGGATCGGCCCCGGCCAGCTCCCGGGCCCGGGGTTCGTCGTCATCCAGGCAGGCCGCCAGCAGTTCGTCGGGCAGGGCCACCACCGTGGTGCTCGAGTTGGAACTGATGGCCACCGCCGACGAGTCGGTTCCCTGGGCCAGCAGGGGGCGCAGCCCTTCCACGGTGGCCACCGCCCCGAAGTAGTTGATGGACACCACCTGCGCGGGGTCGGGGCCGGTGATCCCCGCCCCGGCCACCAAACCGTCGATCCGGCCGCCGCTGACCGCGGCCACCGCCCCGACCATCTCGGTGCGCCCGTCCGGGGTGGACAGGTCGGCGATGACCTCGGCGTCGCGCACATCCACGCCGATCACCTCGTGACCGTCGCGGCTGAGCCGCTCCCTGGTGGCTTTCCCGATGCCGCCCGCTGATCCAGTGATGACAATCGTTCCCATGGCCGTTCATTCTACGCCGGTGCCGCCCTCCACCTTGTCATTCTGCTAGTGAATAAATTGTATTCAAGGAGAGAATAGATATGATTCTACCCATGGTCGGCACCGCCCTGCCCCGTCTCGTCGAGTCGAGTCTGGCTGCTCGGCTGCAGGTCATGCCCGCCGTGGTGGTCACCGGGGCTCGCCAGTCGGGCAAGAGCACCCTTGTTCAAGAGCGTATGCCGGGCTCGCGGCGCCACTTCACCCTCGACGACCTTGATGTGATCGACATGGTCGGTCGCGACCCCGCTGCCCTCGTGCGAGGGGACCAACCGATGGCTTTCGATGAGGTACAGAGGGCACCCGAGCTGCTCCATGAGATCAAGCGGGCCATCGACCACAACCGCAAGCCGGGGCAGTTCCTGCTGACCGGTTCGGCCAACCTGCTGTTGATGAGCCAGGTGTCGGAGTCGTTGGCCGGTCGGGCCAGCTACCTGACGCTTTGGCCCATGACCCGTCGGGAGCAGATGGGCCTGGGCCACTGCGGCGTCTGGGAGGACTTGCTCACTGCCCCCAGCGGCGAATGGCTGGATCTGGTGGCCTCGCAGCCTGACGCCCGAGAGGACTGGCGGGTCCTCAGCCTGCGGGGCGGATTCCCGCAACCGGCCGTCCATCTCAAGACCGCGGAAGAACGGTCAATCTGGTTCGACGGCTACGTCCGAACCTACTTGGAGCGCGACCTGCGGGATCTCTCGGCAATTTCGTCGCTGGCGGACTTCCGGCGGTTGATGCGGGCCGCCTGCCATCGCCTCGGACAAATCCTCAACCAGGTGGACTTGGGCCGTGACGTGGCGCTGTCCCAGTCGACGGCCCACCGGTACCTCAATTTGCTGGAGACCTCGTACCTGATGGTGCGGCTCCCGGCGTTTGCGGTGAATCGAACCAAACGGCTGGTGAAATCCCCCAAACTGTACTGGGGGGACACCGGCGTGGCGCTCCATCTGGCCCAGAACTCCCAACCGGAGGGAGCCCATCTGGAGAACCTGGTGCTCTGCGACCTCTTGGCCTGGCGCGACGCCCGCACCCAGCCCGCTGACGTGTTCTATTGGCGCACCAGAACGGGGGAGGAGGTGGACCTGGTGGTCGAGGCCGGCGATCGGCTCTTGCCCATCGAAATCAAGGCCGCCGACCGGCCCCGACTGGTCGACACCAAACACCTGCGGGCCTTCCGGTCGGAGTACGGCGACGCAGCCACCCCCGGCCTGTTGCTCCATGCCGGGTCTACCCTGGAGTGGTTGACTCCCGATGTGCTGGCGGCTCCGTGGTGGAAGGTGATGTGAACGCGTCCGGGTCGAGGGGGGCCCATCGGGGCTCGCGTTTTTCGGCGAAGGCGGCCGGTCCCTCCACCTGATCGGGGTGGCCCCATACGCCGGTCATGTGAAAGGCGCCCTGGCGGCTGGCCTCGGTCAGGCCGTGCTCCATGGCGTCCCACAGGGCCCGCTTGGTGGCGGCCATGGCCGAGGGGGAGTTGCGGGCGATGGCCTCGGCGATCTCCCCGGCCCGGTCCCGCAGCAGCTCCGGGGGATCCACGATCTCACTGATCATCCCCAGCTCGTAGGCCCGCTGGGCCCCCATTCGCTCGTGGGCCCCCATCAGCGCCATGCGCATCACCGTCTCGGCGGGCATCTTCTTCAACAAGGCGATGGCCTCCAGGGCCACCACTTGGCCCACCGAAACGTGGGGGTCGAAGAACTGGGCGTCGGAGGCGGCGATCACGATGTCGGCATCGGCCACCCAGTGGAAGCCGCCACCGCAGCAAATGCCGTTGATGGCGGTCAGCACCGGCTTGCGCACCTGTTGGTGCCACGAGGTGAAGTGCAGGTCGAAATTCTCCACCGACTCCCGGTAGCGCTCCATGCCCTGGCCGTCGGTGGCCAACTCCACCACGTCCACCCCGGTTTGGAAGGCCCGACCCTCCCCGGTGTGGACGATCACCCGCACCTCAGGATCGCGGTCCAACTCCAGCCAGGCGTCGGCAAACTCCTCCCTCATGGTGGAGTTCATGGCGTTGAGCTGATCCGGGCGGTTGTTGATCAGCCACCCCACCCGGCCGCGGCGTTCCACGATCAGCGTCTCATACCCCATGGCCCCAGTTTGTCTCAGCCTCTGTCGGATTGCCCGGTCGCCGGCTCTGGCCGCTGCCGGGCCCGCTCCGCCCATGCCCGGAGCGGACCATGAAGCCCAATCAGCGACACACCACTAGCCTGGTCCGCACATGAAGCCCTATCCCGCCCCGGTGGAGGGTCTGCGCGTGGAGATGGCGCCGCCCCTGCTGAGGATCACCCTGGACCGGTCCCACCGCCGAAACTCTCTGACCGACGACATCGTGCTGAACCTCATCGACAACCTGGAGGCGGCCAGCGCCGACGAGCACATCCGCGCCGTGCTGCTCGACTCGGTGGGCGAGAACTTCTGCAGCGGCTTCGACCTGGCTGGCCGGGCAGGCGACGGCCCCCGGCCCCGGCCGGGCAGCATCGCCCGGCGCATGCCCTACTTGGTGAACCGGCTCATCCCGGTGATGTTGGAGGTGCAGGTGCCCATCGTGGGGGCGGTGCGGGGGTGGTCCGTGGGGCTGGGCTTCAGCCTGGTGCTGGCCTGCGACTTTGCGGTGGTGGCCGAGGACGCCCGCCTGCGGGCCCCGTTCACCGCCATGGGCATCACGCCCGACAGCGGCATGTCGTGGTTGTTGCCCCGCCTGGCCGGGGTGGCCCGGGCCAAGCAGATGCTCATGCTGGGCGAGGAGCTCTCCGGGGCCACCGCCGCCGAATGGGGGCTGGTCCACCGGTCGGTTCCCGAGGATCAGGTCACCGCCGAGGCGGAACTTCTGGCCGACCGGCTGGCCGCGTCGGCCACCGTGGCCGTCGGGCTGGCCAAGACCCTCATCCACCGCGGTTCCGGGCGCAGCCTGGCCGCCCACATGGAGGAAGAGGCTTTTGCTCTGGAGTTGTCGGCTCGCTCGTCCGACTTCCGGGCATGGTCACAGGCCTTCAAGGAGCGCAGACCCCCCGAGTTCACCGGTCACTGAGCGGGGTCCGAGCCGGCATCGGAGTCGACGCCCGATAGTGTGCGGGCATGTTGGTTTTGGACCCGACGGCTGCTCCCCCTGTGGTTGACCCCGACCGGGGTCCCGACGCCGGTCCGCTGACCGGCAAGCGGGTGGGCATCCGCTACGACCTCACCTGGCGATCGTTCTTGTGGACCACCGAGGAGTGGCAGGCCAGGCTGGAAGCGGCCGGGGCGGAGGTGGTGTCGTGGTGCTCGGAGTCCCGCCAGGACGTCAGCTTGGACGACGCCGTTTTGGTGGAGCTGGAGAACTTCACCACCGACGTCGACATCGCCATCGTCGGTTTGGGCAATTGAGGAAGCTGCACGTCCTGGACCGTCCACGACGCAGTTGCGGTGGCGGCCCAGGGCAAGACGGCGGTCGCCGTCGTGACCGAGGAGTTCGTGCCCCTCGCCCGGATCATGGCCCGCAATCTGGAACGGCCCGGCCTGCGATTGTGCGTGCTGCCCTATCCCTTGGACACCCGGCCCGAACCCGACGTCCGCCGAATCGCCCACGACCATTGGCCCGCGTTGCTCGAGGCGCTGGGAGTGCCCTCGTAGATGGCCGCTGACGCCGGTCCCGTACCCGACGGTGCCCTACCCGACGGGCAGGTGGAGGTGCCCGAGGATCCGGTGGCGTTCCAGGCGTGGGCCACCGGCCAAGGGTGGGGCGACGGTTTGCCCTTGATCCCTCCCACCCCGGAGCGGGTGGCCTCCTTCGTCGAGGCCGCCGGGCGACCCGCCGACACGGTGCTGGCCGAGATACCCCCGAACAACGCCTGGTGTACGGTCGAGAAGCTGGCCGTCAACGCCTGCATGGCGGGCGCCGTCCCCGAGGCCATGGCCCTGATGATGGCCGCGCTGGAGGCCATGGCCGAGCGCCGATTCGACCTGTTCGCCCTCAACACCACCACCAGTTCGGTGGTGCCCGCCCTCATCGTGAACGGCCCGGCCCGCCATCGGTTGGACTTGCCCTGTGAGGCGGGCTGCTTCGGTGGGGCGGCCGGGGCCGGTCCGGCCATCGGGCGGGCCCTTCGCCTGGTCATGCGCAACGTGGGTGGCCAGGTGGCCGGCGAGACCTCCAAGTGTGTGTTGGGTCAGCCCGCCCGGGTGGTGGGCCTGGTGATGGGGGAGTGGGAGGAACGATCCCCGTGGCCGCCGCTGGCCGAACGCCGGGGGGTGCCCGGCGATGCGGTCACGGTCTACGGCACCATCGGCACCATGGACATCGCCGACATTGCCGCTGACGACGGTCGTTCGCTGGCCTGGGTCATCGGCCAGTCGCTGGCCTACGTCGGCACCAACGCCTACATCTCCCACTGGGGGGCCGAGGTCATGGTGGTGGTGCCGCCGCCGTGGGCCGACATGCTGGCCGCCACCTATCCCACCGTGGAGGACGTGCAGGAGGCGGTGTGGTCGCACGCCTGCCACCCGGTGGCCGGGTTCCCCGAGACCCACCGGACGTGGCTGGCCGAGCGCGACCGGATCAGCCCCGACGGCGCCGCCCACATCGTGGAACACCCCGGCGACGTCCTCGTGGCGTGCGCCGGGGGGCTCGGCAATCTCCATGCCGGCGGCCTTCACAATTTCGGTCCCTCTCGGGCCGTGACCCGGCCGTTCTGATGGCCCGACCGGGGGGAACCGGGACGTCGCCGCCCGAAGCGGCTGAGGTCACCGTAGTAGTGGTGGCCGGGGGCGACCCTCCCTCCCCCGGCGAGATCGCCCGCCTGCCCGACCGTGCGGTGGTGGTGGCCGCCGATCACGGCCTGGACCATGCCTATGCGGCCGGGCTCGAAGTGGCGGTGGCCGTGGGCGACATGGACTCGGTGTCCCCCGAAGCGTTGTCGGCGGCCGAACAGGCCGGAACCCGAGTCGAGTGCCACCCGGTCGACAAGGATCAGACCGACTTGGAGTTGGCCCTGGAATGGGCCGCCCGGCTGGCCGACCGGGTCATCGTGATCGGCGCGGGCGGCGGCCGGGTGGATCACCTCCTCGGCAACCTGGCCGTGGTGGCCTCGCCCCGCTGGGCGGGCACCGACATCGAGGTCTGGCTGGGCGAGGCCCGGGCCGTGGTGGCCCACGGGCGGCGCGCCCTGGAGGCCGAGCCCGGTGCCACCGTGTCGCTGTTCGCAGTGGGCGGCCCTGCCCGGGTCACCACCACCGGTTTGGCCTGGTCCCTTCGCGACGAGGTGCTCGAACCCCTGAGCGGCCGGGGCGTGAGCAACCGGGTGGTGGACGCGCCGGCGTACATCCAGGTGTCCGAAGGGGTGGTGCTGGCGGTTCTCCCGTAGGGCTAGGCCGTACGGCTATGCCGTCGGACGCTCGGCGGGGAACACCCGGTTGCCGTCCACCTCGATGCGTTGGCGCCGGAGCCGCATGGTGGCAATGCGCCATTGCCCGTCGTCGCACCGGCGGTAGGTCTCCTCGTACCAGCCGAGGCCCCACATGTGGCTCATGCCGCTCTCCGGAGGCCAGTCCAGGTTGTCCTCCATGGCCCACACGGCTGAGGCCGTGTCGGGGCCGTCGATGCTGATCTCGCTCATGTGGCCGTGATGAGCGGTGATGATGGGGGCCAAGATGGGCTCCAGATACTCCCGGAACGCCTTGTTCCCGGTGATGTCCGAGCCCTCCCCGGTGTCGTCGGGCGTGGAGATCACCACGTCGTCGCAGAACACGTCCTCCCACTCGTCCCACCGCTTCTGGTCCATCAACCGGAAGTACCGGGCCTTGAGCAGGCGAATGGCCTCAATCTCCACCAAGTCCTCAGGAGTCATGCCCGGCACCCTACCCCGGCGACACCCGCACGAGCTGTTTGCCGATGTTGCGGCCCTCGAAGATGCGCCGGAGGGCGTGGGGGGCGTTCTCGATGCCGTCGACCACATCGGTCCGGTAGGTGATGCGCCCCTGGCGGACCCAGTTGGCCAGGACGGGCAGGGCCTCGCCGAAGCGGGGCAAGTAGTCGGACACGATCAGGCCCTGCACCCGCACCCGGCGGAACAAGATGTTGCGGAACAGGCGGGGCGACCACCAGTCGCCGGTGGCGTTGTAGGTGGAGATCATGCCGCACAGCACCACCCGAGCGTGGTGGTTGACCAAGCCCAGCACGGCGTCCATTACCTCGCCGCCCACGTTCTCAAAGTCCACGTCGATCCCGTCGGGGCACGCCTCCCGAAGCTGCTCGGCCACGTTGCCGACGCGGTGGTCCACGCAGGCGTCGAAGCCCAGCTCCTCGGTCACGAACCGACACTTCTCGGGCCCACCGGCCACGCCCACCACCCGGCAGCCCCGGATCTTGCCGATCTGGCCGGCCACCGAACCGGTGGCCCCGGCCGCCGCCGACACCACCAGGGTCTCGCCCGGACGGGGATCCCCGATGTCGAGCAGGCCCCAATAAGCGGTCATCCCGGTGGGGCCGAGCGGCGCGGTGAACGCCTCCAGCGGCAGTCCCAGTTCCATGGGAATGGCCTGGGGCTCGTCAAGCACCGAGTACTCCTCCCATGCCAGCCCGCCGGTGACCACATCGCCGGGCCGGAATCCCGGATGGTGCGACTCGATCACCGTCCCCCACGTGCGTCCCCGCATGGGCTCGCCCACTTCCACCGGGGCCACGTAAGAATCCATGTCGCTCATCCAGATGCGATTGGCGGGGTCCACCGTCAGGTACACATTGCGCACCAGAACCTGACCCGGCCCCGGCGAAGGCACCGGCAGATCGATCAGCTCCAGGTCGTCCGGCGTGACCTCACCCCGCGGCCGAGCCCGCAGAACCCACCGCCGGTTCCGCCCCTCGCTCATCGCGCTACCCCTTGGCCGTCTGCACCGGCAGGGTCAACCAATCGGATTCCCTTGGCGAGGAAGAGTCTCATATCGTCACAACCGCCCCGATCTCGTGTCTTGTCAATTGTGAAGTGCAGCAGACCTTGAATGGCAGTCACCTCAATTGTCGGAGGGTACCTGCACGAGCCGTCCGTGTACGAGAGCACCAGATCAAATCCCAGCGTGTGAGGCGTCAGCACAGCGGTGCACTCCGCCCCAAAGGCAGAAATTCTGTGCCCTACATCGGTGTGTATCAGTTGGGCACAGTTCAAGTTGATGAACTCACCAGGTGTCATCGGCGGATCTGCTGACGCGAGGTCGTCGGCAAGTTCTGGCAATTCCAGGATTTCCTCAACTTCTATGTCCTCGATGGACTCGACCCATTGAACCCCATTACCTGAGAGCCTCTCCCCTCCCTGACAGCTTCGGACGACAAAGACGGCGACAACTATGCCGACGGCGACGAGGATCATTCCCCAGTACGCCTGCCTCTGCCCAAATAGAAGTGCCATTGAAGGTCAAGAGGTTCGGACATCAACGTCGTAGTAGACTAGTAGATATTCAATTGGTACAGCTCTTCTATATGACGATGAGGAACCTCCAGAATGCAATCCCACAGCATTGTTCCCACGCCATACTGGCCCTCCGGAGTCCCCATTCGAACTGGTATAGGTGGCACTGAACCCATACTGTTGGCATCCGCAAGTGTTGCTCCACCAAGAATACTGTGTGTCTTTGATTGTTCCTGTTTTGAGGCCTGAAAATTGGCCCATCATACTCACTGGCATACCACCATATAGCTCGGAGTTTGTAAGATAGTTGGTGATTTGAATGCAACCCCAATCGTGACACAGTGCTACATCATTCGACCCTTGGTTGTCAGGTACTTGTATCAGCATACCATCTCTACCAATATCAAAATATGCGTCATCATCAATTTCACTTCCAAAGCTTGAGGATCCATAACCATTGTGATACCAGGATGTTGAACCTGACCACCCGCAGTGCCCAGCAGTGAGGGCCTGAGTATCAGCACCATCTACCACCATGAATCCCAAGGAACAGGCTGCCCCATTTTGTGAGCCCTTTGTTATCTTGATACCAGCCATCATTGGATTCACACAATTGTCGGGATGATTGCAGACTGAATCGGTTCCCAACTCAGAGAATGTAATATCAAAGTCGATCCGCTTCATATGGCTATAGATCTTGGAAACTAGGCCATGCTGAGAGACGCGGTCAGTCAGACTAATATTGGAGTCTAATTCGACAATTAGCTTGTTGGCAGCGACATCTACTCCGATAGCATGGACACCTAGTGCTCCCTTTTCCGAATCATATAGCAGGGACCAGAGTCGGTCTTGTTGCTGCATCAGTTCACTAATGGAATGAGTGACACTGTGAAATTGGACTGAAGCACTAGGGGGAATCTTCTCTTGGAACAATGCAGCCACTTGTTGGCCAGCAACACTTGAGGTATGATATATGTGGAATATTCCATCACCTATATGTTCAAGTCGGGCGCCGCTAAAGCCATCAAGCCTGTTGGCTTGCATTAGTGGTTCCCTCATCGAATCAACCATGCTCATGCGGGCGTCGTACTGTGCACGCTCGCTTGCTGTCAAGAGTAGTCCTGTCTCAAGGAGCCCTGCTCGGGACTCAGCATCTTCCAACAACAGTTCGATTGTAGATTGATTAGGATCGAATCCTAAGTCAGCACGTGCTGACGCCAAGTCAGTGCGAGAGGAAAGGGCAAGGGCACCCTCTTTGGTGAGATCACCAGACCTGATAGGATCTCCATCAATTTCATGTGAGTCAGCACCGCTTTGAGCACCTAGCAGCAATATGATGATTGCTAGGCCAATGAGGGTAGGGCGAATGGTCGCTCTGTGTTGGACCTTGGATTCAAGCATTGGTTACTTCCTTTGCTTCCACACCATAGTGAGCCTCGGAAGTCGGTGAGACCACAAGTGATGGTGATCTAGACGCAGCTTTACGTGACAACGCACAATACGGATGCTACCGAGCAGGGACAGCCAACATCAAAAGTTGATGGTCTAGAGTCCGAATTTCCTTTGGCTTCCACGCTAGGCCTTGCAACGTTCTTCTCCCAGAGCAGCCGGAGCATGCGTCCGAGGAGCCGATCGAGGTTATCCGGTGTCGTGGTCGATCCACGAAGGTTACGGGGCCTACCCCGATACTGGTGCCATCCACCACGGACCCATTTGCCCGGGTCTCTTGTAACCGACTCCAACGAGGTCCGCCAGGTTGCGATTCGCGACGTCTGTCTCGCCCTGGAAGGGGGCATTCTCCCTCCAAGGTAGGGTGTCGGCGGCAAGACGGAGGGGGAGCGGAGCGATGACCGATCGACGCCAGCAGGAGCACTATCCCGGATTCGAGGGCAGCATCGGCCGGATTACCGCCACCTCTCAGTCGTGGTGGCCACCCCGGCCCACGCCGCCGGAGGGCGCGCCCAACATCGTCATCGTGCTGGCCGACGACCTGGGATTCTCCGACGTGGGCTGTTTCGGCTCGGAGATCGCCACCCCGGCCATAGACGCTTTGGCCGACTCCGGCTTGCGCTACACCAACTTCCACGTGACGCCGTTGTGTTCACCTACCCGGGCGGCGCTGTTGACCGGGCTCAACTCCCATCGTGCGGGGGTGGGGTTCGTGGCCAACGCCGATCCCGGTTTTCCCGGTTACGCCGGGGAACTGCCCGCCAACCAATCTACGTTGGCCGAGATGCTGCGGGCCACCGGCTACGCCACCATGGCGGTGGGCAAGTGGCACCTCTGCCGGGAGGCCGACTTGTCAGCGGCCGGCGACACCCATTCGTGGCCGCTGCAGCGGGGCTTCGACCAGTACTACGGGTTCCTGGAGGCACTCACCAACTTCCATCACCCCCACCTGATGTACGAGGGCAACAGCCCCATTCACGTGGACGAGTATCCCGAGGGGTATTACCTCACCGACGATCTGACCGATCGGGCCTGCCGCATGATCCGCGACGTCAAATCCACCGATCCCGACAAGCCGCTGTTCCTGTACTACGCCCACGGGGCGGTCCACGCCCCCCTGCACGCCAAAGCCGAGGACATCGCCCGCCACCGGGGCCGCTACGACCAGGGCTGGGACCGGCTCCGGGAAGAACGCCTCACCCGCCAGAAGCAACTGGGCGTCGTCCCGCTGGACACCGAACTGCCCCCTCGCAACTCCGAGCCCGACGAGGACGTGGCTGCCTGGGACAGCTACCCCGAGGACGACCGCCGGGTGATGGCCCGCTACATGGAGGTGTACGCCGCCATGGTCGAGTCGATCGACCACAGCGTGGCCCGTATCCGGGCCGAGCTGGCGGCATTCGGCCAGCTCGACAACACGATCTTCGTGTTCACCAGCGACAACGGTGCCTCCCGCGAAGGTCGGGCCCAGGGCACCATTTCCTACTTCACCTACAGCAACCCCGGAGCGATGTCGTCGGCCGCAGTGGGCCAGGAGGAAATGGACGCCCTGGAGGCCGACACCATCGGCGGTCCCACCACCTGGCCCCACTATCCCCGGGGGTGGGCCATGGCCTGCAACACACCATTCCGGTTGTACAAGATCACCGCCCACCGGGGCGGCCATTCGGTGCCCCTGGTGGTGTCGTGGCCCGCCCGCACCACGGTGGTGGGCGGGGAGTTGCGCCACCAGTACACCCACGTCACCGACCTGGTGCCCACCCTGGCCGAACTGGTGGGCTTGGACATCCCCACCGAGCGCCACGGGCAATCCTCCGACGCCCCCGACGGCGTGTCGTTCGCCACCAGCCTGGCCGACCCCGACGCCCCGGATGTCCACACCGAGCAGTACTACGAGTGCATCGGCCACCGGGCCTACTACCGCGACGGCTGGTCGGCGGCCACCTTTCACGAGTTCATGACCCCGTTCAGCGGCGACCGCTGGGAACTGTTCAACCTGGCCGACGACCCCAACGAGCGCATCGACCTGGCCGACGCCGAACCGGAGAAGCTGGCCGAACTGGTGCAGGCCTGGGAACAGGCCGCCTGGCGCAACCGGGTATTCCCTCTGGACGATGGCAGCGGGCTCTATCACGCACTTCGCCCGCCTGACCATCGCCGACTCACCCGGCCGCTGCGAATCCTGCCAGGGGCGGGCACCGTGGAGCGCTACCGGGCCTCACGGGTGATCGCCGGCGGTAACTTCACCGTCACCGTGAACCTCGATCACCGCCCCGGCGACGAGGGCGTGCTGGTGGCCCACGGCGGACAGGCCTCCGGCTATGTGCTGTACATCGAGAACGGCCGGCTGCACTTCGAGGTGAACAGCGGCGGGCAGCCGTTGACCTACGACCCCATGGAACTGGCCGGACCGTGCCGACAGGTGGTGATGGACGTGAGCGCTCCCGGAGGGCGCATCTGGAACATCACGGTCAGCGCCGACGGTCGCACCGGCATCACCGCCTCCAACATCCCCCAGATCTACGGCTTCATTCCCTGGGAGGGGATCGACGTGGGCGCCGATCGGCGCTCGCCGGTGTCATGGTCGCTCCACCAACGCCACGGTGCCTTTCCCTACACCGGCACCATCCACCATGTGACCTATGTGCCCGGGCCTCCCTCACCCGACTCCCACGAGGTCCGCGAGGCCGAGTACCGAGAGATTGGCCTCGCCCTGGAGTAAGGCCGGCTTCCGCAGACGACAGCGCCCCGATGGTGTGTCATAGGGTGGCGGCGGCAATACGGAGGGAGACCGGAGCGATGACCGATCGGCGTCAGCAGGAGCACTATCCCGGATTCGGGGGGACCATCGGTCGGATCATCGCATCGTCGGAGTCGTGGTGGCCGCCCCGGCCCACGCCCCCGGAGGGCGCGCCCAACATCGTGATCGTGCTGGCCGACGACCTGGGGTTCTCCGATGTGGGTTGTTTCGGTTCGGAGATCGCCACCCCGGCCATCGACGCTTTGGCCGCCTCCGGCCTGCGCTACACCAACTTCCACGTGACGCCGTTGTGCTCACCCACCCGCGCGGCATTGTTGACCGGGCTCAACTCCCACCATGCAGGCATGGGGTTCGTGGCCAACGCCGATCCCGGTTTTCCCGGCTACGCCGGGGAGCTGCCCCACAACCAGTCCACGTTGGCCGAGATGCTGCGGGCCACCGGCTACGCCACCATGGCGGTGGGCAAATGGCACCTGTGCCAGGAAGACGACCTGTCGATCGCGGGTGACACCCATTCGTGGCCGCTGCAGCGGGGCTTCGACCAGTACTACGGGTTCCTGGAGGCCCTGACCGACTTCCACTTTCCCCATCAGCTCTACGAGGGCAACAACCCCGTCCACGTCGACCAGTATCCCGAGGGTTACTACCTGACCGACGACCTCACCGATCGGGCCTGCCGCATGATCCGAGAGGTCAAGACCACCGACCCCGACAAACCCTTGTTCCTGTACTACGCCCACGGGGCGGTCCACGCCCCCCTGCACGCCAAAGCCGACGACATCGCCCGCCACCGGGGCCGCTACGACCAGGGCTGGGACCGGCTCCGGGAAGAACGCCTCGCCCGCCAGAAGCAACTGGGCGTCGTCCCCCCCGAAGCCCAGCTGCCCCCTCGCAACACCGAGCCCAACGAAGACGTGGCCCCCTGGGACAGCTACCCCGAGGACGACCGCCGGGTGATGGCCCGCTACATGGAGGTGTACGCCGCCATGGTGGAGACCATCGACCACAGCGTGGCCCGCATCCGGGCCGAGCTGGAAGCCCTGGGTCAGCTCGACAACACGATCTTCGTGTTCACCAGCGACAACGGCGCCTCCCGAGAGGGCCGGGCCCAGGGAAGCACCTCCTATTTCACCCACAGCGGCACCGGGGCGCGGCCCTCCCCGGCAGTGGGAGACCATGAATTGGCGGCCCTGGAGGCCGACGCCATCGGCGGTCCCACCACCTGGCCCCACTATCCCCGGGGGTGGGCCATGGCCTGCAACACCCCTTTCCGGTTGTACAAGATCACCGCCCACCGGGGCGGCCATTCGGTGCCCCTGGTGGTGTCGTGGCCCGCCCGCACCACGGTGGTGGGCGGGGAGTTGCGCCACCAGTACACCCACGTCACCGACCTGGTGCCCACCCTGGCCGAACTGGTGGGCCTGGACATCCCCGCCGAGCGTCACGGGCAACCCTCCGACGCCCCCGACGGCGTGTCGTTCGCCCCCACCCTGGTGGAGGCCGACGCCCCGTCCCACCACACCGAGCAGTACATCGAGTGCATCGGCCACCGGGGCATCTACCGAGATGGCTGGTCGGCAGCCGTCTTCCACGAACACCTCACCCCGTTCAGCGCCGACCGCTGGGAGCTGTTCAACCTGGCCGACGACTTCAACGAGCGCATCGACCTGGCCGACGCCGAGCCGGAGAAGCTGGCTGAACTGGTGCAGGCCTGGGAACAGGCCGCCTGGCGCAACCGGGTCTTCCCCCTCGACGAGGCCTCCGGGTTGTTCCGCACCCTCAAGCCGCCCGAGCACGAGAGACTCACCCGCACCCTGCGGATCCTGCCCGGATCACCCACCGTGGAGCGTCTGCGCTCGGCCCGAATCATCGCCGGCGGCAACTTCGCCATCGCTGTTGATCTCGACCACCACCCCGGTGATCAGGGCGTGCTGGTGGCCCACGGCAGCCAGGCCACCGGGTATGTGCTCTACATCGAGGACGACGCCCTGTGGTTCGTGGTCAACACCGCCGGCCGCTACCTCGCCACCGAGCCGTTGAGCCTGCCCGGGCCGTGCCGAAACATCGTCGTGGACGTTGCCGCCCCCGGTGGGCGCATCTGGAACGTCACCGTGAGCGCCGACGGACGTACCGGACCAACCCTGTCCGATGTCCCCCAGATGATCGGCTTTCTGCCCTGGCAGGGCATCGACGTGGGCATCGATCGCCGCTCGCCGGTGTCGTGGACCCTCCACCAACGCCACGGCACTTTCCCCTATTCCGGCACTCTCCACCACGTGACCTACACCCCCGGCCCCCCCGCCCCCGACACCGACGACATCCGCCTCGCCGAATTCCGCGAGATCGGCCTCGCCCTCGAGTAGCGCCACTCAGGGGCACGGTCATCCCCCGTATTCGGCGGCTTCGAGTTCTTTCAGGTGCTCGAACCGATCCCGCAGTTCCTGGCGGCGACCGGGGTCGTGGGCCAGGTTCACCAGCTCATGGGGGTCGGCGTCGTGGTCGTACCACTCATGGTCGTGGTCGTCGAAGTCGGCATCAGGCCCGAACAGCATGGCGTCGCCCAGCGACACCCCCAGGTTGCTGACCCCGCCGCCGATCCCGTAGTAGCGGCAGTACTTGTGGCGACCGTCGAACACCCCGGAGGAGGCGTAGCGCACTTTCTCCACTCCCAGATACCACGGCCACCGCTGGGCAAACAGAATGTGGTCGCGGATCACCGCGGTCTGGTCACCGAACAGCGGGGAGAGACTGTGGCCCGGCAATTGTGAGGCATCCACGCCGGCCAGCTCCACGATGGTGGCGGCCAAGTCGGTGTGGCAGGTGAGCGACTCGGTGACCGTGCCCGGCGTGGTCAGCCCCGGTGCCCACACGTACAGCGGGATGCGCATGGTCTCCTCGTAGTTCCACGGCCCCTTGGAACGCAGCCCGTGGGAGCCGCACTGGTCGCCGTGGTCGGAGGTGAAGATCACCACCGTGTTGCCCCACTGGTCGATGTCGTCCAGGGCGGCAAGGATCACGGCCAGGCTCTGGTCGCTGAGCTGATGGAGCTTCACGTAGTAGTCGAGCTGGCGCAGCCACCGGTCGTGGTCGCCGGGATCCATGGGTCCCGGTCGCCCGTTGCGCTCCATCTGCAACAGCCACCGCCGGTGGACTTCGGGCTTGGTGTGCAGGTCGTCATCGAAGTTCTCGGGCAACTCGGTACACCACCGCTCCACGTCGTGGTCAAACGCAGGCAGGTTGGTGGCCCGCCCCCACCGGCGCCGGTCCAGCCGGTTCTTGCTCTCGGCCACGTAATCGGGCGAATCCTCCCAGAACCAGGGCTGGTCCAGGGGAAACCACATGATGTCGTGGGGGTTGACCAGCCCCACCGTCAAGAACCACGGGCCGGAGGCATCCCGCTGGTCGCGAAGCCAAGCGGCGGCATCAGCGGCGATGGGCGGGTCGAACTCGGTGCCGCTTCCCGGCAAGCCCCAATAGGCCATGTCGTTTCCGGCCCAGTCGGAGAACCCGTAGGCCTCCATGTCGGGCTCGGCGGACGCCTGCAGGTGCCACTTGCCCTTGTAGGCGGTGCGGTAGCCCGCCTCCCGCAGGCGGGTACCCAGCGTGGGGATGTCGGTGGCGAGCTGGGTGTTGTCCGGGTAGCTGGAGTTCTCGGTCACTCCGTGTTGGTCCATGTGCAGCCCGGTGAACAGCGTGGCTCGCGAGGGCGAACACGGCGAGGTGTGGGTGTAGTGGCGGCGGAACTCCAACGATTGGTCCAACAGGCGTTGACGGGCGGGCAGCGGCACACCGGGCGGCAGCCAGTCTCGTTGCCGTTCCTGGTCGGATACCACCAGCAAGATGTTGGGTCGGGCGGGGTGATGCACGCCCGGCAGCGTAGCGGTACCCACCAGGACCGATGCTTGTGTCTGATCGCAGCCTTTCTTGCACGTCCGACATTTTGCTGGTGGACTAGTGCCGCTCCAGCCGGGCAATTCGGCGCGGCAGTGGAGGGGATGAAGGGATGCCCTTGATGACGACACGTTCTCGCCTTGTGGCCGTGCTGGCCCTGATATTGGCCTTCGTCTTGGTCGCCGCCGCGTGCGGCAACGACGACGATGGGGGGACGCAGGCGCCCGCTGGTGACGGTTCAACCGATGCCGGTTCCGGTGATTCGGGGTCGGGCGACTCCGGCGGCGACGGAGACGGAGGGACGGCCGATTCGGGATCGGGCGACTCCGATGCCGGATCTGGTGATTCGGGCTCGGGCGACTCCGGTACCAACGTCAGCGACGGCGACCCCGGCGACGTCGAGCCGATAGCCCTGGGCGCTCCCGAGGACACCACGGTGACGATCTGCGATGCACCGTCGTTCACCCAGCTCTACGCCAAGGTGGCGGTCAACCGGGGGTTCCTTGCCGAGCGGGGGATCGAGGGCGAATTCGTGGCCTGCCTGTCGGGTCCGGCCCAGGCAGCGGCCTTGATCTCCGGCCAAGTCGATGTGGCTCTGAACACTCCCGACAACATGCTGGGCATTCGCAACGCCGACTTCGACGTGGTGATGTTCGCCCAGGTCGTCGATCTGCACTTCTTCGACATCGTGGTCAGCAACAACTTCGGCGAGATCGATTGCGTCCAGGGAGACTGGCAGTGCGCCATGGCGGCGCTGGACGGTACCCGGGTGGGTGTGGTGGCCCGAGGGGCAGCCGCCGAGCAGATCGCCCGCCAGCTCTTGGACTCGGCCGGACTCGATCCGGACAACACCACCTACATCGCCACCGGCTTGTCGGGGACCACGCTGGCCGCGTTGGCATCCGATGAGGTGGATTGGGCCATCACCTTCGAGCCCGGCCTCAGCCAGGCCGAACTCGACGGCATCGGCTACGCCCCGTTCCGGTTGCGCTCAGGCGATGGCCCCACCGAACTGGACTGGCCGTCGGCCATCTTGAACACCGCCCGCACCTATTGGGAGGCAAATCCCAACACCGTCCTCCACTACCGGGCCGCCATGGTCGAGGCCATCGAGTGGTTGCGCGATCCGGCCAACCGAGAGGCCGTACTCGAGGAACTCGACGCCCATCTGGGCCTCGATCCTGCGGTGGCCGAGGTGGTGTTCGACAACAACATCGGCTCCATGACCACCACCGGCGAACTCAACCAGGTACGGATCCAGAACAACGTGAACTACGCGGTGGGCCGGGGCATCCTGGCTGAGCCCCAGGAGTTCGGCGAGTTCGCCGTGGGCCCGGGCATCGATGTGATCCTCCCCGAAGCGCTGATTCCCGAAGTGGTCGACGTGGCCATCTGCCAGGCCCCGTCGTTCACCGGCATGCCTGCCGCGGTTGCCGTGTCGAGAGGCATGCTCAAGGATCGGGGGGTCAACGGCCAGTTCGTCCAGTGTCCCTCCGGCCCGGCCAACGCCGCTGCGCTCATCGCGGGCGAGGTCCAGTTCGTGGGCAACACCCCCGACAACATGCTGGGCATCCGCAACGCCGGATTCGACGTGGTGATGTTCCAACAGGTGGTCAACAACCACTTCTTCGACATCGTGGTGAGCAACAACTTCGGGGCCATCGACTGCGAGGGCGGCGACTGGCAGTGCGTCATGGCGGCGCTGGACGGTACCCGGGTGGGCGTGGTGGCCCGAGGCGCCGCCGCCGAGCAGATCGCCCGTCAGCTCTTGGACTCCGCCGGATACGACCCGGACAATTCCACCTACATCGCCACCGGTTTGTCGGGGACCACGTTGGCCGCGCTGTCGTCGGATGAGGTTGACTGGGCCATCACTTTCGAGCCCGGTCTCAGTCAGGCGGTGATCGACGGCATCGGCTACATCCCGTTCGCCTTGCGACAGGGTGAAGGCCCCACGGAGCTGAACTGGCCGTCGTTGGTCAACACCACGGCGCGGGAGTTCTACGAGAACAACCCGAACACGGTGGCCATCTACGCCCAAGCCATACGCGAGGCCATGGACTGGATGCGCAATCCGGCCAATCGTGCCGACGTGCTGGCCGAAATGAACGCCCTGTTCGGGGCTGAGGGCGAGGTGGCCGAGGCGATCTTGGACAACAACATCGCCAGCCTCTCGCTCAACGGCGCGCTGCAACCGGCCCGACTCCAGAACAACGTGGACTACGCCGTGGGCCGGGGCATCCTCGAGGAAGCCCAGGAGATTTCGGAGTTCACCGTCACCCCGTAAGTCCGACCTCATCCTGGTCGGGGGGAATCGAGGTATTCCCCCCGACCAGGGTAGGGGCATCCGGGGAGGAGTCGCCCAGCGTCGTGCCACCAGCAGTAGAACTCAACGAGGTGACCCTCATCTTCGGGGGGGATCATCCCGACGACGAACCCGTGCTGGCCGTGCAGGACGTCAACCTGGCTATACCCTCCGGCCAGTTCGTGGCCGTGGTGGGCCCCAGCGGCTGCGGCAAGACCACCATTTTGAACATGCTCGCCGGCATCATCGGCCCGACTCGGGGGTCGGTGATGCGCCATGGCGAGGAGGTCAACGGCCCCAGCCAGGACATCGGCTACATGCTGGCCCGCTCGGGGCTGAGCCCTTGGCGCACCGCTCGTCGCAACGTGGAGTTGGGGCTCGAGTTTCGAGGCGTGCCCAAGGGGCAGCGGCGCGAACGGGCCATGGAGCTGTTGGCCAAGCTGCGCCTGGAGGGCTTTGCCGACTCCTTCCCCTCCCAGCTCAGCCAGGGCATGCGCCAGCGGGTGGCCATCGCCCGGACACTGGCCATCGATCCCGACCTGTGGCTCATGGACGAGCCCTTTGGCGCCCTCGACGCCCAGACCCGTCTGACCGTCCAAGCCGAGTTCTTGGAATTGTGGTACGAGACCCACAAGACGGTCATCTTCGTGACCCACGACCTGGAGGAGGCCGTGCTCCTGGCCGACCGGGTGGTGGTCATGACCGCCCGTCCCGGCCGCATCAAGTCGGACACACTGGTCGCTCTGCCCCGCCCCCGGGTGATCGACGAACTCCGCTTCGACCCGGCGTTTCGGGAGACCGAGCACAAGATTTGGGAGGAGTTGCGCGGTGAGATCGTCTGAGGGTGACGAGCCCCGGGAAGCCGACATGGCCGACCAAGCAACCCTGGCCGACGCGCTGAGCCAGCAGGAGGTGGAGGCGCTGATACCCCGCGAGTCCATCTGGAAGTACCGGTTGCGTCGCCTCGACCTGCCCATTCAACTTGTGCGGCTGGCCATCCTGGCCGGGATCTGGGCCCTGTGGCACTACGAGGTCGTTTGGAACGGCTGGGAGCGGTTCTCGGTGGCCGGCATCCAGCCCTTCCCCGACGTGCCGGAGACGTTTCGGGCCAGTCCCGAAGAGACCTGGGAGTACTTCACCCAAATCTTCCACGAGAGACTCTTCTGGGAGGATCTCTGGGTCACCGTGAAGGAGGCGCTGTTGGGTTTCGCATTGGGCTCTTTGCTCGGCCTGTTGGTGGGTATCGTCCTCGGCCGCTTCCAAAAGGCGGCCAAGGCGGTGGGGCCGTTCATCGTTCTCATAAACGCCATGCCCAAGATCGCCTTCCTGCCCCTCATCCTGATCGTGTACGGCGTGGGCGAGACCTCCAAGGTGGTCTTGGCGGTGATCATCGTGTTCTTCATCGTGCAGGTGCCCACCCAGGCTGCGGTGGCGCTGGTCGATCCCGACCTCGACATGGTGGCCCGTACCATGGGGGCGTCCCAGCGCCAGCTCTTCACCAAGGTCACCCTGCCAGGCATCACCCCGGCGGTGTTCGGTGCCCTGCGGCTGGCGGCGGTCATCTCGGTGCTGGCGGTGGTGTTCGGCGAAATCTTCTCGGCCCGCCGAGGCCTCGGACAGCGGCTCATCACCGCGGCCAACCAACTTTCCTACGGTGACACCTTCGCCATCGTGTTCATCCTGGCTCTGATCGCGCTGATCATGAACGGCGCCATCGGATTCGCCGAGCGCAAGTCCCTGCGCTGGCAGTCCTCCCAACAAGGCGGCCAGGTCATCTCCCTGTAGGTACCCGCGTTGCTCCGGGTTCAGGACTCTCCTGTGGCCAGGGCGGTGAGGCGGGCTATGTCTTGGGGGTTGAGCATCTCGAACACGTCGTGTACCGGCTTTTCCGGGCCGGTGACCGACTGGAGGGCTCGGTGCCCGGCGCTGTTGCGGGTCGGCCGATCGGTGGTCAACAGCACCAAACGGGGGTTGTTCCCGTCGGCGTGGAGCGCGGCGGCTTTGCCCAGCGCCTTCCACAGCGTGTCGGTCCGGCGCAGTCCGGGCCGCTGGGTGACGCTGAACGCTCCCGACACGTCGAACAGCCAGGGGGTGCCCCGTTGGTCGACCGCCTCGAAGTTCACTTCCACCCCGCAAGCGAAGCGCACTTTCTCGCGGATGTCCTCGAAGCCGCACCGCCGGAGAATGTCCAACGCCATCTCCAGGGCCTTGCGGCCCTGCCGTCCGGCCCGGGCCTGAAAGTCACCGCTGTCGTCGGCTTCGGTGCCGTTGGCCGTCGACGGCACCGTCACCGACCAGCGTTCTCCTTCCTCGGATTCCTCCAGCCGATGCCGTTCGGCGGCAATGCGCTGTTCGGCCAAGGCGATGTAGTCGGCATCGGTGTCGAAGCCCACGTAGTGGCGGCCGGTGCGCACCGCCGCCACCGCGGTGGTGCCCGCACCCATGAACGGGTCCAGCACCAAGTCGCCCCGGTAGGTGTAGAGGTCGATCAATCGCTCGGGCAACGCCACCGGGAACGGGGCGGGATGGCCCACCCGAGTGGCCGATTCCGAGGGGATTTCCCACACGTCGGTGGTGGCCTCCAGGAACTCGTCCACCGACGCGGTGCCCTCCGAGGGAAGCCCCCGAGCGGCTCGCTCCGCCGCCGGCAGGGCCCGGTCGAAACGCCCCTTGGAGGCGATCACGATTCTCTCGGTGAGGTCGCGCAGCACCGGGTTGCCCGGTCGCCGGAAGCTGCCCCAGGCACAGTTGCCTGCGGCGCCACGGGCCTTGTGCCAGATCACCTCACCCCGAAGCAACAGCCCCAGGTGGTCCTGGAGGATGGCGATTACATCAGCAGAGAGCGACCGGTACGGGCGGCGTCCCAGATTGGCCACGTTGACGGCGATGCGCCCGCCCGGTTCCAACTTGCGCACGCACTCGGCGAACACCTCGCCCAGCATGTCCAGGAAGTCGGCGTAGTCGGCGGGGATGTGCCCCCGACCCACCGCTTCCTCGTACTCCTTGCCCGCAAAGTAGGGGGGAGAGGTGACCACCAGCGCTACCGAGCCGTCGGACACCTGCCCGTGGGCATCCATGGCCCGGGCATCCCCCAGCCACAACGTGTCGACGCAGGCCGGAGCTGCCACCTCGGAGTCACCGCAGATGTCCGGTACCGAGAAGCGCTGGTAGAACGCCGAGGCATCGTGCCCCTCACGGGCACCCACCCCGAAGCGAGAGGTGGCCGTTGTCTGCCGGCGCCGGTCAAGCTCCACGCACTGAAGCTACATCGCTCCGGTGACACTTTGGCGGAGCGGTCTGATGCTCAGTGGGGTTGGCAGTTGCGACTACCGCTGGGGGTCGGGAACCGGAGTCCAGGCCTCCATCCGGCCCTCGAGGCTGCCCACCCGGCCCTCGAGGCGGCCCACCCGACCGCATAGTTCATCCACTCGGCCGTCAAGCCGGGCGAACCCCTCGTTCATTTCGGACCGGAGTTGGGCCAACCCTTGGTTCAATTCGGCTCGGAGTTGGGCGAAGCCCGCGTTCATTTCGGACCGGAGTTGGGTGATGTCGGCCCGTCGACTGCGGTCGAGGTAGAGCGTCAGGGTGATGCTTATTCCCAGCAGCGCGAGGATGGCTTGTTCCATGAGGTTTCCTCACAGGTCGGTGCAGGGGGAAGCCCGCCCCACCGTAGCAGGGGGGACGGCCTCAACCGCGCCGAATGCGGAAATCCGGTCGCCTCAGCGGGCGTGGGCGTACCAGCGACCGTTGCGGTGCTCCAGCGACAACCCCAGGCCGAAACAGGCCGACAGGGTCTCCGAGGTCAGCTCCGTGGCGAGCGGGCCCTGGGCCAGCACCCGCCCCTCTCGCAGGAGCAGCACATGGGTGAACCCTTCGGGGATCTCCTCGGGACGGTGGGTGACCAGCACCAAGGGCGGAGCCGACGCATCGGTGGCCAATCGGGTCAGGTCTCCCACCAGCATCTCCCGGCCCCCGAGGTCCAGGGTGGAAGCGGGCTCGTCCAACAGCACCAAGCCGGGATCGGTCATCAGGCTGCGGGCAAGCTGCACCCGCTGACGCTCCCCCGACGACAGCGTGGCGATGGTGCGGTCGCCCAGCCCGCCTGCCCCCACCTGTTCCAGAAGCCCCTCCGCCCGCTCGCGGTCGTCGTCGGTGTAGTCGTGCCACCACGGCTCCAGGGCCCCGTGCCGTGCGGTCATCACCACCTCGGCCGCCCGCACGTGCGGCCGCAGCATCTGAGCCAGCGACGGCGACACGAACCCCACCCGGTGGCGCAGGCGGCGCACATCCACCTGGCCCAGGCGCCGACCCAACACCTCCACCGTGCCGGTGGTGGGGTGCTCGTACAGCGCGGCGATCCGCAACAGCGTGGTCTTGCCGCTGCCGTTGGCCCCCAACACCACCCAGCGCTGCCCGTCGGCCACCTGCCAGCACACGTCGGCCAGGATGGGTCGGCGGTCCCGCACGAATCCCACCCCGTCCATCACCAGCGCGGCCGTCAATCCCCGGGAGTCCGTGCGCTCGTCACCGCGTACCCCGCCGGGCGGCCCGGACAACGACCCCGGTTGCTCAACAGCCATGGGCTCAGTTGGCGTGGGCCATCCAGGTGGCGTACATGTCGGCGTAGTGGCCACCCAGCGCCACCAGTTCGTCGTGGGTGCCGATCTCTGTGATCCGACCGTCCTCCACCACGGCAATCCGGTCGGCCCGCATGGCGGTGGCCAGACGGTGAGCGATCACAATGGCGGTCCGCCCCTCCAACACCACGTCGAGGGCGGCCTCGATCTTGGACTCCGACCGCAGGTCCAAGTTGGAGGTGGCCTCGTCCAGCACCAGCACCCGGGGGCGGGCCAGGAACGCCCGGGCCAGGGCCAACAGTTGTCGCTCCCCGGCCGACAGCGACGCCCCCCGCTCGTGGATCTGCGAGTTCACGTCGTCCGGCAGCCGCTCCAACAGCTCCGTCAGGCCCACCGCCCGGCAGGCCTCCAGCACCTCGGCCACCGAAGCGTCGGGCCGGGCGAAGGCCACGTTGTCGCGGATGGAGCCGTAGAACAGAAACGGCTCCTGGGGCACCACCCCGAGCTGGCGGCGCAGCGAGGCCAGCGTCACCGTCCGCAGGTCGTGGCCGTCGATGCGCACCGTGCCCTGCTGGGGGTCGTAGAACCGCACGATCAGCTTGGCCACCGTCGATTTGCCCGCCCCGGTCGGCCCCACCACGGCCAGGCTCTCGCCCGGTGCCAGCCGCAGGCTCACGTCGTGCAGGACCGGCGTGTCGTCGTCGTACCCGAAGCTCACCCCCTCCAGGGTGATCTCCCCCTCGATGGGGGGCAGGTCCACCGCATCGGGGGCCTCGGACACCGACGGCTCGGTGCTCAGCACCTCACGCAGCTTCTTGGCCGAGGCCTGTCCCTGCTGGTAGCCGTTGTAGAGCTGCACCATCTGCTGGATGGGGGCGAAGAAGAACGTGAGATAGAGCACGAAGGCGGTGAGCTCGCCTGCGGTGAGGCTCCCGTTGATCACCATGGTCCCGCCGATAAACAACAGGATGGCCTGGCCGATGATGACAATGGCCTCGGTGGTGGGGGCGTAGATGGACGCCGCCCGCACCCCGGCCAGGTTGGCGTCCTTGTGTCGCCCCACCACGTTGGTGTGGTGGACCACGTTGTGGCGCCGCCGATTGTGGGCGGTGATCACCCGGATGCCCGCCAGGCTCTCCTGCAGGTCGGCCAGCACCTCGGCGATGCGATCCCGCACCAGCCCGTAGTAGCGGTCGGACACCTTGCGGAACCAGATGCTGAGCACAAACGTGCCCGGCACCACCATCACCAGGGTCAGCACGGCCAACAGCGGGTCCAGGTAGAACAGCACCGCGGTGATCACCAACAGGGCCAGGCCCTGCACGGCGAAGTTCACCAGACCCTCCTGGAACAGCACGGTCAACGCCTCGATGTCGCTGGTCATGCGGGTCATCAGCACGCCCGCCTTCTCCTGGGTGAAGAAGTTGAGCGACAGCCGCTGATAGTGCGAGAACACCCGCAACCGCAGCGCGTACATCAGCCGCTCGCCCAGCTTGCCGGTGTAGCGAATCCGCAGCGACGAGCTGAGGGCATGAGCGGCCACGGTGCCCAGGAACACGGCGGCCACCACCAACAGGATCCGCAGATTGCCCGAGCTCACGCCCCGGTCGATGCCCTCTTTGGCCAGGAGCGGACCCGACTGCATCATGGCCGACTCGACCACCACCAACAGCAGGGCCACCCCGAGCTGCACCCGGTAGGGCCACAGGAACGACCGGAGCGTCAGCGGGGGGTCGGAGGGCTGGCGGTGGCTGAAGTCCACCTCCACCGGGGGGTACTCGGGCTCCTTTCGGAGCACCTCCTCCACGTGGGTCCGCAGGTCGCCGGGCACACCGGCGTGGGGCAGTCCGGCGTCGCGGGCGGCGTTCTGGGATTGCGGCCCGCCGAAGTATCCTCCCCAACCCACTACTGGCCGTTCCCGGACACGGGTGAATCCTCGGCGCCCGCTTGGTGACTGCGGGCCAGTATCGCCACGTAATGGGGATCGCGGGCCAGCAATTCGGCGTGGGTACCGCTGTTGACCACCCGCCCCCGGTCAAGAACCACCACCCGCTCGGCCAGGCTGATGGTGGACAGTCGGTGGGCGATGATGATGGTGGTGCGGTCGGCCATGAGCCGGCGCAACCCCACGTGGATGGCCTCCTCCACGGTCACGTCGATGGCGCTGGTGGCGTCGTCCAGCACCAGCACCTTGGGGTTGGCCAGAAGCGTGCGGGCAATGGCGATGCGCTGGCGTTGCCCGCCCGACAGGGTGTAGCCCCGTTCGCCCACCACGGTGTCGTAGCCGTCGGCCAACTCGATGATGAATCGGTGGGCCTGGGCCGCCTCGGCCGCCGCCACCACCTCGGCGCGGGTTGCGTTGGGCCGTCCGTAGGCGATGTTGTCGTGAACCGACGCCGAGAACAGGAACGGCTCGTCCAGCACCAACCCGACGGTGTGGCGCAGGCTGCGCAGGGTCACCTCCCGGACGTCGGTACCGTCGATGCGGATCGAACCGGCGTCCGTGTCGTAGAAGCGATCCAAAAGGCGGGCCACCGTGGACTTGCCGCTGCCCGTGCTGCCCACAATGGCCACCCGCTCGCCGGGTTGGATGTGCAGGGTGAAGCCGTCGAGCACCGGGATGTCGGGGCTGTAGCCGAAGCTGACGTCACAGAAGTCCACCCGACCCTGGGGGTCCAGGAGGTCGACCGCGTCGGGCGAGTCGGTGATCTCGGGCACCTCGTCCAGAATCTCGTAGATCCGCTGAGCCGCCGCGCTGGCCCGCTGCCCCTGCATGAGCAGAAAGCCGGCCATCCGGAACGGCACCTGGAGCATGATCACATAGGCGCTGAAGGCCAACAGGGTGCCGATGGACACCACGCCGTCGATGGCCAGCCAGCCGCCGTAGAGCACCACCATGGCCGTCCCCAGCCGGGGCAGCGACTCGATGACGGGATTCCACCGGGCCCGGCTGTTGGCGATCTCCACGTTGGCCCACTGAATGCGCTGGGCCGACCGGCCCAACAGGGCGATTTGGCGTTCCTCGGCGGCGAACGACTTCACCACCCGGGTGCCGCTCACGTTCTCGTCCACGATGGTGGCCAGATCGGCCATCCGGGCCTGGCTCACCCACGACAGCGGGAACACCTGATCGCGGAACTTGAGGCCGAACCAGAAGACACCGGGCAACGGGGCCAGGGCCACCAGGGCCAGCCAGGGGTGGATGTACACCATGAACCCCAGGGCCATCACGAACATCAGCAGGTTCATGCTGAGGAGCGGCCCGAACGCCAGCAGCAACTGCACCGACCGGATGTCGCTGTTGGCCCGGGAGATCACCTGTCCCGACTGGGTGCGGTCGTAGTAGGCAAACGACAACCGGGTGAGGTGCTCGTACACGATGGCCCGCAGATCGGTTTCCACGTTCCACCCCAGCTTGAAGAGCTGGTAGCGGTAGACCCCGCCGAACACCAGCCGGGCCACCCCGAACACGGCGATGAGCGCGGCCACGATCCACATGGCCGACCGGTCCCCGGCGATGGCGGCGTCCACCGCCGACCGGCCCGCCGCGGGCACCGCCACCTGGGCGGCCAGCGCGAACACCCCGGTGACCACGCCCAGGATCAGCGTCCGCCGGTGGGCCAGGATCATCGGCATCAGCCGCTTCATCCACCCCTTGGTCTGGTCGGGGTCGATGCCCGCGGGCGGCGGGGCGTACCGGGCGGTCACGCCCACCGGCTCGAACTCGGGAACGGGGGAGCGGGTCTGCTCCTGGGAGGGCGGGGCCACCGGGGTGGCGAGCCCGCCGTGCTCGGGGGTGGCCACTAACCGGCGTCCTTTCGGCTGCGGGCCAGGGTGAGCGCCTCGTTCCACAGGGCCAGACCTTCCAACGCGTGGGCGGATCGGGAATCGCCGAGGTGGTCGACGATGGGCACGATGTGTTCGGCAATGGCCGCGTCGGCCGCGCTCAGGGCCTCCCGACCGGCGTCGGTGAGTTGGTGGGCCACGATTCGACGGTCCGAAGGGTCCCCCCGGCGTTGGAGCAGGCCCCGCTTCTCCAGTCCGTCGGCCAGTGCGGTTACGCTGGGCCGGCTCACCGACAGCCGTCCGGCCACCACCGAAGCGGCCGCGTGACCCTCCGAAAGGAACAACAGCAGGCGATACTGTGAGGGTGACAGGTCGACCGTTCCCAAGGCCAGGGCCACTTGCCGGGCCAGTCGAGCCGCGGCCTGAGCCGCTTCCACGGCAGCTCGAGACGGCGATTGTTTGAGACTCACATGATTAGTGTCTCGAAAGACTATGGCGGATGCCAAGCCCGAGCGGGCCGGGGGACACGCCGATGAGCTGGACCACCGCGGTGGGGCTCGGGGCCGCCGCCCTGTTGGTGGCCGCCAACGCGGTGTTCGTGGCCGTGGAGTTCGCCCTGGTGGCGGTGGACCGCCTGCGCATCGAACGGTTGGCCGCCGAGGGCCGCCGGGCCGCCCGGACCACACTGTCGCTGCTCAAGTCCCTGTCGTACCAGCTCTCGGGCGCCCAGTTCGGCATCACCGTCACCTCCCTGGCCCTGGGATTCATCGCCCGGCCCTCCATTGCCGCCGCCCTGGAGCCGGTGGCCGAACGCATCGCCGCCGGGGCGGCCACCGGGCTCTCCATCGCCGCCGCCCTGGCCATCGCCGTGGTGGTGCAAATGGTGCTGGGCGAACTCGTACCCAAGACCGTGGCCATTTCCCGGCCCCTGCCCACCGCCATGCGGCTGGCCGCACCCATGCGGGGCTTCTCGGCGGCGGCCCGACCGTTCATCGCCCTGTTCGACGGATCGGCCAACTGGGTGGTCACCCGGCTGGGAATCGAGCCCACCGAGGAGCTGAGCGAGGCCCGCTCCCGCGAGGAGCTGGCCTGGCTGATCCGGTCGCTGGGCCGACAGGGGTCCATGCGGCCCGAACGGGCTCGCCTGCTGACCCGGGCCATTCGCTTCGCCGAGCGGGACGCGGCCGACGTGCTGGTGCCCCGGGTGTCGGTGCGGGCCATCGAGCATCACCGCTCGGTGGCCGATCTGGTGGCGATGTCGAGCGACACCGGGCTGTCCCGCTTCCCGGTGATCGGCGCCGACATCGACGACGTGGTGGGCGTGGTCCTGGTCAAGGACGTCTACCAGGTGCCCAACCACCAATGGGTCGCCACCCCGGTGACCACCATCATGCGCCCGCCGCTGGTGGTGCCCGAAACCCGGGATCTGCGGTCGCTGCTGCTCGACATGCGACAGCAACGCAGCCCCCTGGCCGTGGTGCTCGACGAGCACGGCGGCACTGCGGGCATCGTCACCCAGGAGGACCTGGTGGAGGAGATCGTGGGGGAGATCGCCGACGAACACGACGACACCGAACCCCCGGCGGTGGCCCGCGACGCCGGCGAGCTGGTGGTGCAGTCCGGCATCCACCCCGACGAGTTGGAGGACATGACCGGACTCCGGGTCCCCGACGGCGACTACGAGACGGTGGCCGGCTTCATTCTCGACCACCTGCAGCGCATCCCGGCGGCCGGTGAGGTGTTCCGGTACCAGGGCTGGGAGTGGCAGATCGAGTCGGTGGAGCGGCGCCGCATCGACACCGTCCGCCTCCGTCCGGTGGGTTCCGCCCACCCGGCCCGCCCGCCGGGGGCGGACCGATGACCGCCGCGCCCTGCGCCCGCCCGGCCCACCCGCCGGGAGCGGACCGATGACCGCCCTCTACCTCGGGGTGGCGGTGGCCCTTCTGGTGGCCAACGCCGGTTTCGTGGCCGTGGAGTTCGCCCTGATCGCCGCCCGCCGGTCCCGTCTGGAGCCGTTGGCCGAACAGGGCAATCGCCGGGCCCGCATGACGCTGGCCGCCATGGGCGACCTCAACCGCCAACTGGCGGGCGCCCAACTGGGGATCACCATGGCCTCGCTGGGATTGGGCTTCGTGGCCGAGCCCGCGGTGGCCGTCCTCATCGAACGGGCCGTGGAGTCGTTCGCCGACCTGCCCTCGGGGGTGCTGCACACCATTTCGTTCGCCGTGTCGCTGGCGCTGGTGGTGTTCCTCCACATGGTGCTGGGCGAGATGGTCCCCAAGAACGTCGCCTTGGCCGGGGCCGAGCGCACCGCCATGTGGCTCGCACCGGTCAACCGCCTCTACTCCATCGTCTTCGGTCCGCTCATCGGTCTGTTGAACCACATGAGCGCCGGCCTGGTCCGCCTGTGCGGCGTGGAGCCCATCGATCAGCTCTCCACCACCCATACCGCCCAGGAGTTCGCCGCCGTGGTGGAACACTCGGCCGCCGAGGGGTTCCTGGACGACTTCGACCATTCGCTCTTGTCCAGCGCCCTGGAGCTGGCTGGTCGCCCGGTGCGTTCGGTGATGGTCCCCCGAGACCGGATCGTGGCCGTGGAGCACCAAGCCACCGTCGACCAGGTGCTCGAGGTGATGAAAGACAGCGGCCACTCCCGGGTGGTGGTCCACCGGGGGTCGCTGGACCAGGTGGTGGGCTTCGTCCACGCCAAGGATCTGCTCGACGTCGCCGGCGTGCGGGCGTCGCAGCCCCTGGGTGACGACTTGATCCGGGTGGTGCCGGCTATCGAGCAGGAGACCTCACTGGAGGGCGCGCTGGCGTTGATGCGGGGCAGTCGCAGGCATCTGGCCGTGGTCCGGCACGGGGCGCGACGGCGAACGGTGGGCCTGGTGTCCCTGGAGGACGTGCTCGAAGTGCTGGTGGGCGATCTCTTCGACGAGACCGACCCTGCCCGGCCCCCGGCCGATCCCGCCCGGCCCCCCACCGACGCGTAGCACTCCCAACCGGTAGTACGCCCTCAGGCCCCCACCGCGTGATAGCCGCCGTCCACGTGCACCATCTCCCCGGTGGTCATGGGGAACCAGTCCGACAGCAGGGCCACCGCCGCCTTGGCCACCGCCGAGCTGTCGGACACATCCCAGCCCAGCGGCGCCCGGTCGGCCCAGGTGTCCTCGAACACCGCGAAACCCGGGATGGAGCGGGCGGCCATGGTCCGCACCGGCCCGGCGGCCACCAGGTTCACCCGGATGCCCTGGTCGCCCAGGCTGCGGGCCAAATAGCGGGCGGTGGACTCGAAGGCCGCCTTGGCCACCCCCATCCAGTTGTAGGCGGGCCAGGCCACGGTGGCGTCGAAGTCCAGCCCCACGATCGACCCGCCCTCATCCATGAGCGGCACCACCACCTCGGCCAGCGTCTTGAGGGAGTAGGCCGAAATCTCCAACGCCACCCGCACGTCGTCCCAGCCCGCGGCCATGAAGTCGTCGCCCAGGCACACCTCGGGGGCGAACCCGATGGCGTGAAGGGCGCCGTCCACCGTTCCCCACCGGTCGGCCAGTTCGGCCCGCAGGGCGGCGGCGTGGTCGGGCTCGGTCACATCGAAGGCCAACACCGGGGGGGAGCCCGGCAGCTTGCGGGCCGTGCGCTCGGTGAGGCGCAGGCCCCGCCCCGCCCCGGTCAGCACCAGCTCCGCCCCTTCGTCGGCGGCCAGCGAGGCGATGCCGAAGGCCAGCGAGGCGTCGGTGAGCACGCCGGTGACCAAGATCCGTTTGCCGTCCAGGAGTCCCATGGTCGTTGCAGACTACTCGCCCGACCCGGTGGCCTCGCCCCGTGGGCACCGCCCAACGCATCCGATGCACCGGGGCCGACCGCTCCGATGAACCACTCGCGGGTGGGCCGCCCGGCCGTTGTCCTATACCGTGGGGCCGATGCGCATCGGCATACTCGGAGGCACGGGCCCGGCCGGAAGAGCCTTGGCCGTTCGTCTGGCCTCGGTGGGCTACGACACCGTGGTGGGATCGCGCTCGGCCGAGCGGGCCGAGGAGATCTGCGAGGGCTTGCTTCGGGAGTGGCCCCAGCACGACATGGCGCTTTCCGGCGCCGCCAATCCGGGGGCCGCCGCCTGCGACGTGGTGGTGGTGGCCACCCCCTGGGACGCCGCCGCAGCCACCGCGGCCACCGTGGCCGATCAGTTGGCCGACAAAGTGGTCATCTCCATGGCCAACGCCCTCATCAAAGTGGGCCGGGAGTTCCAACCGCTGCTGCCCCCCCGAGGGTCGGTGGCCGCCTCGGTGCAGGCGGTGGTGCCCCAGGCCCGGGTGTCGGCCACCCTGCACCACGTGCCCGCCCACGACCTGGGCGACTTGCACCGGCCGGTGGACAGCGACGTGCTGGTCTGTTCCGACCACTCCGACGCCATGGCCACCACCATCGAGATCATGAACCGCCTGCCCGGCGTGCGGGCCCTCGACGCCGGCCCACTGTCGGGCGCCACCCCGGTGGAGGCCTTCACTGCCGTGCTGTTGCAACTCAACGTCCGCTACAAGACCCGGGTGGCCGTGCGCTTCACCGGGTTGGACACAGAAGCCGACTGAGTCGCCCCGCCATGTCGCCCCCGCCGTCGCCGCCTTCCGGGGTCGACCCAACCGCTCCGATGAAGCTGTACGACACGGCCCGACAAGCGGTGGTGCCCTTCGAGCCCGGCCCGGTGGTCACGATGTACACCTGCGGCATCACCCCCTACGACGCCACCCATCTGGGCCACGCCGCCACCTACGTGACCTACGACGTGCTCCAGCGCCGTCTGCGCGACCGGGGCCACGACACCCGTTGTGTCCGCAACATCACCGATGTGGACGACGACATCCTCCGCAAAGCGCGGGAGATCGGCGTCCACTACCTGGATCTGGCCGCCGCCGAGACCGCCCGGTTCGACTCCGACATGAAGGCCCTGGGCATGCTGGCGTGCTGGTCGGAGCCCCGGGCCACCTCGGCCATCGCCGACATCCGCAAGATGGTCGGCCAGGTGCTCGACCGGGGGTACGCCTACCAGTCGGGCGGTTCGGTGTATTTCGACATTTCGGCCTTCGACCGGTTCGGCCAGATCAGCCACCTCGACCGCCCGGCCATGCTGGCGTTGGCCGCTGAACACGGGGGCAATCCCGACGACCCCAACAAGCGCGACCCCCTCGACTTCGTGCTGTGGCAGAAGTCGGCCCCCGACGAACCGGCCTGGGACTCCCGCTGGGGGCCGGGCCGCCCCGGCTGGCACATCGAGTGCTCGGCGCTGGCCCTGCGAGAACTCGGGGGCACGGTGGATCTCCACGGCGGGGGCAGCGATCTCATCTATCCCCACCACGAGTGCGAAGCGGCCCAGTCGGAGGTGGTGATGGGGGAGCAGTTCGTGCGCCACTGGATGCACCAGGCCATGGTGCGGATGGACGGCGCCAAGATGTCCAAGTCGCTGGGCAACCTGGTGTTCGTCTCCGACCTGTTGAAGGAATACGACCCGCGGGCGATTCGCCTGGCCATCGTGAGCCACCACTACCGGGATTCGTGGGAGTGGACCGATGCGCTCATGCCCGAGGCCGCCGCCCGCCTCGACGCCTGGCAGGCCGCCGCCGGGGGCCACTCCGACACTGCCGATGGGGTGCTGGATCAGGTGCGGGCCCGCCTCGACGACGATCTCGACACCCCGGGGGCCGTGGCCGCCATCGACCGGGCCGTCGCCACCGGCACCGGCGCCCTCGCCTCCGCCGCCGCCCTGCTGGGCGTCTCGCTGTAACCGGTAACGGCTCTCGGGCCACCGGTTGCTGCCGATAAAATTGCCCGGTCATGGCTGACATCAGCGTCACCCTCCCCGACGGCAGCGAGCGTGCCCTTCCCTCCGGCGCCACCGCCGCCGACCTGGCCGCCGACATCGGTCCCGGCCTGGCCAGAGCCGCCCTGATCGCGGTGGCCGACGAGGTGGAGGTCGACCTCAGCATGCCGCTGGCCAACGGCCAGAACGTGGCGATCGTCACCGCCGACAGCGACGTGGGGCTCACCACCCTGCGCCACTCCACCGCCCACGTGCTGGCCCAGGCCGTGCTGGAGCTGTACCCCGGAGCCACCTACGCGGTGGGTCCCCCCATCGAGGACGGTTTCTACTACGACTTCGACCTGCCCGACGGGGCCACCATCAGCGACGACGAGCTCGAGGCCATCGAGGCCCGGATGCGGGAGATCATCGCCGCCGATCAGCCCTTCGAGCGCCACGAGGTGTCGGCCGCCGAGGGGCTGAAGCTGTTCGCCGACCATCCCTACAAGCGGGAGATCATCGAAACGGTGGCCCTGGCCCCCGATCACGCCGCCCCCGATGCCGCCGCCCCTGACGCCACCGAGCCCCACCCCTCTGGGGAGAGCGCCGAGGAGGCCGAGGAGTTGGCCGCCGAGGTCTCCGGCGACGGCCAAATCAGCTACTACCGCAACTCCGACACCTTCATCGACCTGTGCCGGGGCCCCCACGTTCCCTCCACCGGCAGGCTGGGACACTTCAAGCTGATGAGCGTGGCCGGCGCCTACTGGCGGCGCGACGCGGGCCGCCCCTCGCTCCAGCGCGTCTACGGCACCGCCTGGGCCACCCGCAAGGACCTGGCCGCCCATCTGCACCGCCTGGCCGAGGCCGAAAAGCGCGACCACCGCCGGCTGGCCCGAGAACTCGACCTGCTGTCGTGGCCCACCGAACTGGGACCGGGGCTGGCGGTGTGGCACCCCAAGGGCGCGGCGGTGCGCCGCATCATCGAGGACTACAGCCGCCGCCGCCACGACGAAGGGGGCTACCAATCGGTGTTCACCCCCCATTTGGCCCGCTCCGAGCTCTGGGAGACCAGCGGCCACCTCGACTTCTACGAGGAGAGCATGTACCCGGCCATGGAGATGGACGGCGCCAGCTACTACCCCAAGCCCATGAACTGCCCGTTCCACATGTTGATCTACAAGAGCAATCAGCGCTCCTACCGGGATCTGCCCATCCGCCTGTTCGAACTGGGCACGGTGTATCGCTACGAGCTGTCGGGGGCGGTCCACGGGCTGATGCGCACCCGGGGATTCACCCAGGACGACAGCCACATCTTCACCACCCGTGAACAGGCGCCCGCCGAGATCGCCTCGCTGGTGGCCTTCGTGTTGTCGGTGTTGCGGGCCTTCGGATTCGACTCCTTCGACGCCCGCCTGGCCACCCGGCCCCCCGACAAGTCGGTGGGCGACGACGCCGAGTGGGAGCTGGCCACCGAGGCCCTCCGCAACGCCCTGCACCAAGCCGACCTCGAGTACACCGTCGACGTGGGGGGCGGCGCCTTCTACGGCCCCAAGATCGACGTGGACGTGCGCGACGCAATCGGCCGGGCCTGGCAGCTCTCCACCATCCAGGTCGACTTCCAACTCCCCGAGCGGTTCGACCTCGAGTACGTGGGCGCCGACGGCGGGCGCCACCGCCCGGTGATCATCCACCGAGCCCTGATGGGATCGGTCGAGCGCTTCTTCGGGGTGCTCATCGAGCACTACGGCGGGGCCTTTCCCGCGTGGCTGGCCCCGGTCCAGGCCGCCGTCCTGCCGGTGGCCGCCTCCCACGGTCCCTACGCCGCCGAGGTGGAGGCCCGTTTGACCCGAGAAGGGTTCCGGGTGCAGGTGGCCGAGGCCGCCGACCCCCTGGGACGGCGCATCCGGGCGGCCAAGCTCCAGAAGCTGCCCTACGTGCTGGTCGTGGGCGACGACGACGTGGCCCACGGCACCGTGGGGGTCAACGCCCGAGGGGCCGACGGCGACGAGCGGGGCGTGCCCCTCGACGACTTCGCCGCCCGTTTGACCGACGACGTGGCCGCCCACCGCTGATGGCCCACCGCCGATGATCGAGCGCCTGTGGGCCCCGTGGCGCAGCCACTACGTGGCCTCGGTGAGCGACACCCGGCCCGAACAGCCCGAGGGCACCCTGTTCGAGGGCCTGTTGGCCGCCCCCGAACCCGACGAGGCCACCGGCATCTTGTGGCGGGGACGCACCTGCTTCGCCGTGCTCAACGCCTACCCCTACGGCAGCGGCCACCTCCTGGTCGTCCCCAACCGGCCGGTGGCCGACCTGGCCGACCTCACCGACGCCGAAAGCGAGGAGCTGTGGGCCGGGGTGCGGGCCGCGGTGGCCGCCATCGGCCGGGCCTACCGCCCCGACGGCATCAACGTGGGCCTCAACCTGGGAGCGGCCGCCGGGGCCGGGGTGCCCGACCACCTGCACGTCCACTGCCTGCCCCGCTGGCGGGGCGACACCAACTTCATGACCGCAGTGGCCGAAACCCGGGTGCTGCCCGAATCCCTGGCCGAGTCCTGGTCCAAGCTGAGCCGGGCCTGGGAACCCCGGTAGTCTCCGACCGTGTCCGACGCCGAAACGCAGCCCGACGCCGAAGCCCGGCCCGGCGACGACGACAACACCGCGGTGTCCGACGCCGAGATCACCGACCAGCTTCCCCAGGAACTGAACGTCAGCGAGTACGTCGGCCCGAACCTGTTCCCCAACAACAGCCGACGCCGGATCCCGGCCATCATCTACCTGGCCGCCGCCGTGATCTGCGTGGTGGTGTGGGCCGTGGCCTCCGAGAGCCCCCTGGTCAACGGGGGAATCCTGGCCGCCGGCATCGCCCTGGCTGTGTTCGCGGCCTACGGGTTCGTGTGCGGGCGGGAGCTGAAGATCGACGAGTCCGACGCCCTGGTGGTCGCCGTCGGTGCGGTGGGCTTTCCGGTGGGCCACGCCTCGGCCCAGATGGGCTGGCGGGGCTGGCTCAGCCGCCCCCTGTGGCGCATCCTGCTCTACTCCAACGAGCCCCAACCCCACCAGCGGGGCCTGGTGTTCGTGGACGGCATCACCGGCGAGGTGATCGACCAATTGGTGCAGCCCAATCCCGAGGATTGGACTGACCACCTCACCGACCGGCCAGTAGAGTAGAGGCCGAATGTTCGACGGCAACTGGCGTGTGGCGGTCAATCGGGGACTCGGCCCCATCGGCACCGCTCTGTACCGGTTGGGGGTCAGCGCCGACGCGGTCACCGTGGTCGGCATCCTCATGGCCGCCACCGCCGCGGTGGTCATCGGCAGCGGTCGGCTGATCCTCGGGTTGGTGTTTCTCATCCTCACCGGGCTGCCCGACGCCCTCGACGGGCCCATCGCCAAGGCCTCGGGAACCAGCTCGATCCGGGGCGCCTTCTTCGACTCGGTGAGCGACCGGCTGTGCGACGCCCTGTTGTTCGGCGGCGTGGCCTGGTACCTCGGGGCCAATGAACCGGGCCACATCTTCATGCTGCCGGTGGCGCTCATGGCCGCCGCCATGCTGGTGTCGTACCAGCGGGCCAAGGCCGAGTCGCTGGGCCTCGACGCCAAGGGCGGTCTCATGGAGCGAGCCGAGCGGTTCATCGTGCTCGGCGCCGGGTTGGCCTTCAGCTTCGTGCTCATCCCGGTGCTGTGGGCCATGCTGGTGCTCACCGGGGCCACCGCCCTCTACCGCTTCGCCAAGGTGTGGCGTCAGGCCGACTCCCCGCCCGCCCGCCGCCCGGTGGCCCCTCGGGCTCGCCGGGAACGCCGTCCGTCCCACGACCGGTGGCGGGCCACCTACCAGGCCCGACGGGCCACCCGCCGCCAAACCGGTCGTCAACCCCGCCGCCCGCCCCGCCGCTCGCGGCTCTGACCACCCCGGTACTTCGTGGCCGACCCCGCCGAGAAGGCGCCACCAACCGGGGGAACCCACCGCCTCACCGCCGACACGGTGCTGTACCGCTCGGGGGCGGCCCTGGCCCGTCGCCTGCCCCGACCGGTGGGCACCGCCCTGGCCCGGGGCATCAGCCGCAGCGCCTACCACCTGTTGCCCGAGCGCCGCTTCATCACCGAGCGCCGCCTCCAGCGGGTGTGCGGCCCCGACCTCCAAGGCCGGGCGTTGGCTCACAAGGTGCAGGAGGCCTTCGAGTCCTACGCCCGCTACTGGTACGACGGCGCCCGCCTGGCCTACCTCGACGACGACGCCGTGGACGCCGGATTCACCCACCAGGGCTTCCACCACATCCAAGACGCCGTCACCTCCGGCACCGCCCCCATCCTGGCCCTGCCCCACCTGGGGGGCTGGGAGTGGGCCGGCACCTGGATGGCCCGCATACCCGGCTACCCGGTCATATCGGTGGTCGAGCCCATCGAGCAGGCTCGCCTGTTCGAGTGGATGGTGGAGGAACGCCGCCGCATGGGCATCGACATCGTGGCCCTGGGCCCCGACGCCGTGTCGGTGCTCATCCGGTCGCTGCGAGTGGGCCAGGTGGTCTGCCTGCTGGCCGACCGGCAGGTGGGACGAGGCGGTATAGAGGTGCAGTTTTTCGGGGAACCCACCCTGTTGCCCGGCGGCCCGGCCACCCTGGCCCTGCGCACCGGGGCGCCCATCCTGCCCACCGCCGTCTACCAGGACGGCCCCAACCACCACGGCGTGGTGCTGCCCCCAATCCCGGCCCAGCGCCAGGGCCGCCTCCGGGCCGACGTGGCCCGGGTCACCCAGGACTTGGCCTACGCCCTGGAAGAGCTGATCCGCGCCGCCCCCGAACAGTGGCACCTGATGCAGCCCAACTGGGCGAGCGACGAGGATGCCCTGCGCCGATTCCGCCAGGAGCGCCGGATGTTCGAACGCCCCGGCCCCCAGGATGCCCCCCGCCGCCTCGGCGCCGAGCAGGCCGACCGGGAGACAGTGATCGGATGAGGGTCGGGCTGGTGTGCCCCTACAGCCTGACCATTCCCGGCGGCGTGCAGGGGCAGGTCATGGGGCTGGCCCGCTCGCTTCGCCGCATGGGGGTGGAGGCCCGGGTGCTGGCCCCCTGCGACGGCCCGCCCCCCGACGAATCGGTCACCCCCCTGGGCAACAGCCTGCCCACCGCCTCCAACGGCTCCATCGCCCCCCTGGCCCCCGACCCCCCGGCCCAGCTCCGCACCATCCGGGTGCTGCGCGACGAGCAGTTCGACGTGCTCCACCTCCACGAGCCCCTGGCCCCCGGCCCCACCAACACCGCCGCGGTCATGAAGTCGGCCCCCTTGCTCGGCACCTTCCACCGGGCCGGCCACAGCACCGCCTACCAGTACCTGCGGCCCCTGGTGCAATGGGTGGCCAACCGGTTGGACCACCGCTGCGCGGTGTCCGACGACGCCCGCCGACTGGCCGAGGCCCAACTCGGGGGACGCTACGAGGTGATGTTCAACGGCGTGGAACTCGACGCCCCCGCCTCCGAGCCCGTTCCCACCACCGGGCCCACCATCTTCTTCGTGGGGCGCCACGAGCCCCGCAAGGGCCTCGCCGTCTTGATCGACGCCCTGTCGCACCTCCCCGACGAGGTGCGCCTGTGGGTGGGGGGCGACGGCCCCGAGACCGAGGCGTTGCGGGCCCGGGCGGGCAACGACCCCCGGGTGGAGTGGCTGGGACGGATTTCCGATACGGAGAAGCAGGCCCGCCTGCGGGGGGCCGACGTGTTCTGCGCCCCGTCGCTGTACGGCGAGTCGTTCGGCGTGGTGCTGTTGGAGGCCATGGCCGCCCGCACCCCGATCGTGGCCTCCGACCTGGACGCCTACGCCATCGTGGCCCGACCGGGCCGCGACGCCCTGTTGTCGGAACCCGGCGACCCCGCGGCGCTGGCCGCCGCCCTCAAGCGGGTGCTGTACGACCACGACACCGCCGGGGCCCTGGTGGCCTCGGGCCTGGAACGAGCCCAGCAGTTCTCCATGGACACCCTGGCCCAACGCTACGTGGAGATCTACGCCGACCTGGCCGCGGGCCGCCCGGTCCGCATCCCCGCACCCCCCGCCCCCGAGGGCACCCGATGAGCGCCGCCCGCCGCCGTTCGGCCGCGGTCGTCGGGGTCTACGGGGCCGTTGTGGGCGTGGCGGCCGGTGTGGTCGTCATCCTTGTCGGGCAGCCCTGGCTGTTCGGCGTCATCGTCGCCGTGGCGGTGGGCGCCGTGGTGGCGCTGGCGATGCTCCGGGCCGCCTGGCCCGTACTGCTGCGCCTCACCGGGGGCGCTGCCCCCCACGGGCCCCATAAGGAGATCCTCGAGAACGTGCTGGAGGGCCTGTGCGTCAACCACGGCATCCCGGTGCCCGAGTTGCGAGTCATCGGCTCCGACGCCGTCAACGCCCTGGCCGCGGCCCGCACCCCCGACCAGGCCACCATCGTGGTCACCACCGGGGCGGTCGACCGCCTCGACCGCATCGAGTTGGAGGGACTGCTGGCCCATCACCTGTGCCGCATCCGACGGGGTGATGCCGCCTTCGAGACCCTGGCCGGTGTCCTGTTGGCCTGGCCGTTGGGGGCGGTGGGCCGTCTGCGCAGCCGGTTGATGGAGAGGGCCCTGCCCGCCGGAACCAGTCTGGAAGCCGACTTCGAGGCGGTGTCGCTCACCCGCTATCCCCCCGGCCTGCTGTCGACGCTGGTGACACTATCCGGGCACCCCGCTCGGGTACCATCGCCCACGGTGGCTGCGTTGCACATGTGGATCCATGAACCCGACTGGGGCTTCACCGACCCGGTTCGCCATCCCCCCCTCCAGACCCGAATCGACGCGCTCCGGGAACTGTGATGGCCGCCCCGACCGCCCTCAAACGGGCCCTGCCGCGCCCCCGCAGGCGCACCCCGACGCCTCCCCGCCGGTGGGCCCGTTGGGCGACCGCGCCGGGCGTGGCGCTGCTCGCGGTGGCCCTGCTGGTGGCGGCGTGCGGCGATTCCGACACTAGCGACATCAACGTCAGCGCGGGCACCGGCGACGGCGCCACCGCCCCCACCGGGCCCGACGCCACCGGCGGCCCCACCACCGACGCGGGCACCGGTGGATCAACGGGCACCGACACCCCGTCCACCGGCGACAACCCCGCCCCGGCGCCCTCGGGCCCCGACACCGGCGACCAACCGGGCGACGGCACCGCCCCGGCCCCCACCCCCACCCCGCCCCCTCTGCCCACCGAGCCGCTCACCGGCGAGCTGCTGGAGGACAACTCCATCATGGACCGACCGGCGCTGGCCGTGAAGATCGGCACCAGCAACGCCGGACGACCGCAGTCGGGCATAAACCAGGCCGACATGCTCATCGAGGTCCGGGTGGAGGGCATCACCCGCCTGATCGCCGTGTACCACAGCCAGGGGGCCGAGCCGCTGGGACCGGTCCGTTCGGCCCGCAGCTCCGACCCCGACATCCTGGCCAACTTCGGCCGGCCCATCTTCGGCCACTCCGGGGCCAACCCCGGCGTGCTGGCCGAACTGGCCGAGGGCCACGCCGCGGGCAAGCTCTACGAGCTGCGCTGGGATGACCTGCCCAACGACTACTGGCGGGTGGGAGACCAGGCCGCCCCCTTCAACCTCTACACCACCACCTCGGCCATCTGGAATGCCGCCCCGGCCGAGCTGACCGCGCCGGAGGCCCTGTTCGAGTACCGCAGGGAGGGTGAGGAACTCCCGGCGGGGGCCGACCCGGTGCCCGGCGTGGAGATCCGCTACCTCGGCGGCAACGAATCCATCGCCCACTTCGTGTGGGACGCCGACGCCGCCGGGTGGGCCCGCTGGCAGGACGGCACCCCCCACGTGGACATGGCCCGGGAGCCCGACGGCACCCCCAACCCCGACATCGACCCCGTCCAGGTGACCCCGGCCAACGTCGTCGTCCTCCAAACCCGCTACCTGCCCAGCGCCCCCAGCGCCACGAGCCCCCAGGCCATCACCGCCGACCCCCAAGGCGGGGTCGCCCTGGTCTTCACCGACGGCCACCTCATCCGGGGCCGATGGGAGCGGCCCACAGCCGCAGAGCCCTGGAAGGTCACCGACGGCAACGGCAACCCCGTACGCCTCACCCCCGGCCAAACCTTCATCGCCCTCCCCGGCGGCGACGTGCTCGTCATGGTGGAGGACTTCGCCCGCAACCTCCTCAACAACCGCTGACGCAACAAAGCCGTCTCGGCAGCATCAGCGGTTGAACAACGGGTAACGACACCGCGTATCCGGTGCGGGAAGCCTTAGACTGAGCCCATGGCTGTTGAGTCCACTCCGGGTCGCGAGACGGGCACCGCGCTGGTCAAGCGGGGCCTCGCCGAGATGCTCAAGGGCGGCGTCATCATGGACGTGGTCACCCCCGACGAGGCCAAGATCGCCGAGGACGCCGGGGCGGTGGCGGTCATGGCCCTCGAGCGGGTCCCCGCCGACATCCGCCGCGACGGCGGGGTGGCCCGCATGAGCGACCCCGAGATGATCACCGGCATCCAGCAGGCGGTCACCATCCCGGTGATGGCCAAGGCCCGCATCGGCCACTTCGTGGAGGCCCAAATCCTCGAAGCCCTCGACGTGGACTACATCGACGAGAGCGAGGTGCTCACCCCCGCCGACGAGGCCCACCACATCGACAAGTGGCCCTTCACCGTGCCCTTCGTGTGCGGGGCCACCAACCTGGGCGAGGCGCTGCGGCGCATCTCCGAGGGGGCGTGCATGATCCGGTCCAAGGGCGAGGCCGGCACCGGCAACATCGTGGAGGCGGTGCGCCATCTCCGCTCCATCATCGGCGACATCCGCCGCATCACCCAGGCCGACGCCGCCGAGCTGTTCGACTGGGCCAAGCAGCTCCAGGCCCCCCTGCCGCTGGTCCGGGAGGTGGCCGAAACCGGCTGGCTGCCCGTGCCGTTGTTCTGCGCCGGGGGCATCGCCACCCCCGCCGACGCCGGGCTGGTCATGCAGCTCGGGGCCGAGGCCGTGTTCGTGGGCTCGGGCATCTTCAAGTCGTCCGACCCCGAGGCTCGGGCCAAGGCCATCGTGGAAGCGGCCGCCAACTACCGCGACCCCCACATCCTGGCCAAGGTCAGCGGCGGCCTGGGCCGGCCCATGGAGAGCCTGGAGATGGACGGCCTCGAAACCCGCCTGGCCGAGCGCGGCTGGTAAGGCGAACCCACCGTGCCGCAGCCCGAGGGAACACCCCGAGACCCGGAGCCCCCGGGTGAAGGTCGGTGTGCTGGCCCTGCAGGGGGCCTTCGGGCGCCATGAGCAGGTCCTGAGCGCACTGGGTGCCGCCCCCGTGGAGGTGCGCACCCCCGCCGAGCTGGCCGAAGTCGACCGCCTGGTCATTCCCGGCGGCGAGTCCACCGCCATCTCCAAACTCCTCGACGCCAACGGGCTGGCCCAACCGCTGGCCGACCGCCTGGCCGACGGGATGCCGGTGCTGGGCACCTGTGCGGGCATGATCCTGTTGGCCGCCGGGGTGGTGGACGGCTACCCCGGCCAGCGGTGCTTCGGCGCGGTGAACGTGGCCGTGCGGCGCAACGGCTACGGCCGCCAGTCCGACTCGTTCCACACCGACTTGGCCATCATGCCCTGGGAGGAGCCGTTTCCCGGCGTGTTCATCCGCGCCCCGGTGGTGGAGTCGGTGGGCGACGGGGCCGAGGTGCTGGCCGAGTTGGACGGCCGGCCGGTGCTGTGCCGCCAGGGCTCGGCGGTGGTGTCGGCCTTTCACCCGGAGCTGGCCGGAGACGACCGGCTCCACCGTTGGTTCCTGGACGAGGTCTAGGCGAGGACGAGGAGCAGGGGAGGGCACACGTGTCGGGACACTCCAAATGGGCCACCATCAAGCATCGCAAGGGGGCCGCCGACAAGCGTCGGGGCAAGCTGTTCGCCAAGCTCATCCGCCAGGTGGAGGTGGCCGCCCGCGAGGGAGGGGGCGACCCCGACGCCAACCCCACGCTGCGCACCATGTTCCAGAAGGCCAGGGACAATTCGGTGCCCCTCGACACCATCGAGCGGGCCATCAAGCGGGGCACCGGCGAGCTGGAGGGGGTGTCGTACGAGTCGGTGTACTACGAGGGGTACGCCCCCGGCGGGGTGGCCCTGTACGTGGAGACCCTCACCGACAACCGCAACCGCACCAGCTCCGAGGTGCGAACGCTCTTCACCCGCAACGGCGGATCGCTGGCCGAACCGGGCGCGGTGGCCTGGCAGTTCGAGCGTAAGGGGGTGGTGATCCTCGACCGGTCGATCGACGAGGACGAGCTGATGATGGCCGCCCTCGACGCCGGCGGGGAGGACATCGCCGACGAGGGCGACACCTGGCGCCTCACCTGCCCGCCCACCGATCTGCCCCAGATGCGCGACGCCCTGGACGCCGCCGGCATCGAGTTCGTTTCGGCGTCGTCCACCATGTTGCCCACCTCGGTGGTGGGCGTGGACAGCGAGGAGGCCGCCCGGGCGGTGCTGCGCATCATCGACGCCCTCGACGACCACGACGACGTGCAGGACGTGTACGCCAACTTCGACATCCCCGACGAACTCCTCCAAGCCGCCGTGGGCTGACGCCGGGCCCGCCCCGGCGCCCCGCCGCCAACGGCCACCGCCCCGCCAGAGGCCAGCCGTTGGCCCCTCAGTCGAACAGGTTGGACGGCTCGGGGGCGTCCTCGGGGGGCGGCAACCCCAGGTGGGTCCACGCCGCCGGGGTAGCCACCCGGCCCCGGGGCGTCCGCATCAACAGGCCCTGTTGGATCAGGAACGGCTCGTACACGTCCTCCACCGTCTCGGTGGGCTCGCTCACGCTGATGGCCAAGTTGGACAGCCCCACCGGGCCGCCCCCGAACCGTTCGCACACCGCCGACAGGATGGCCCGGTCGATCTTGTCCAGCCCGCCCTGGTCCACCCCGAACAGCCGCAGCCCGGCGGCCGCCACCGCCTCGTCCACCACCCCGTCGGCCCGAATCTCGGCGTAGTCCCGCACCCGGCGCAGCAGGCGGTTGGCGATGCGGGGGGTGCCCCGGGCCCGCCCGGCGATCTCGGCGGCCCCCGCCGCGTCCACCGGGATGTCCAAAATCGACGCCGTCCGCACCACGATGGCCTGCAGATCGTCCGGCGCGTAGTAGTCGAGGCGGGCCACCAGCCCGAAGCGATCCCGCAGCGGCCCGGTGATAAGCCCGGTGCGGGTGGTGGCCCCCACCAGGGTGAAGCGGGAAAGGTCGAGGCGCACCGACTGGGCCGCGGGCCCCTTGCCGATCAATACGTCCACCGTGAAGTCCTCCATGGCCGGATACAGCACCTCCTCCACGATGCGGGGCAGCCGGTGGATCTCGTCGATGAACAACACGTCGCCGGTCTCCAGCCTCGACAACATGGAGGCCAGATCGCCGGCCCGCTCAATCGCCGGCCCCGAGGTGATGTGCATCCCGGCGTCCATTTCCCGGGCCACGATGTGGGCCAGGGTGGTCTTGCCCAGCCCCGGAGGTCCGGCGAACAGCAGATGATCGGCGGGCTGGCCCCGGGCCCGGGCCGCCCCCAGGATGATCCGGAGGTGCTCCCTCAGTTCGGTCTGCCCCACGAAATCGGACAACCGGGTGGGCCGCAGCCCCACCTCGGCCACCTCCTCGTCGGGCAGCGGCGCGCCCGCCAGCAACTCGACCCGCTCGCTCACGACCGGGCGCCCAGATGCTGGAGGGCCGCCTTCAGCAGCGCCGAGGAATCGCCCTCGTCGGGCAGTGCGGCCATGGCGTCACCGACCTCCTCGGGGCGATAGCCCAGCTCGGCCAGGGCCTGGCGCACCTGGCTGCGGGGCTCGCTCGCCCCCGCCGAGGGTTCGTCGGCGGACACCACAGAGGCCAGGTCGCCGATATCCAGCCGCGACTTCAGCTCCACCAGCAACCGGGCGGCCGACTTCACGCCCACCCCGTTCACCAGGCACAGGGCGTCGAGATCGTCGTTGGCCAAGATGGTGGCCAGCGACGCGGGCGAATGCACCGACAACAGGGACTGCGCCAAAGCCGGACCCACCCCCCGGGCCGCCAACAGGGCCCCGAACGTGCGCCGCTCCTCGACGCCCTGGAACCCGTACAGCGTCTGGGCGTCCTCTCGAATGTGATGGTGGATGTGCAGCACCACCTCACCGCCGAGTTCCCCCAACCCCGCCGACAGGGCCGGGGTCACCGTCACCCGGTAGCCGACCCCGGCCACTTCCACCAGCACCTCGTCCCCGTCGCGCCCGGCCAGCGTGCCCCGCAACAGCCCGATCACCGGGCCGCCTCGATGCGGGCCCGAGCCGGCGCGTGGGCCAGGTGGCACAGGGCCACCGCCATGGCGTCGGCCGCGTCCACCGGCTTGAGGGGCTGGGGCAGCCGCAGCAGGGCCTGCACCATCTTCCCCATCTGCGGTTTGTCGGCCGCCCCCCACCCGGCCACCGACTTCTTGATCTGGGTGGGGGTGTACTCGAACACCTCGGCCCCCGACCCGGCCGCCGCCGCCATGGCCACCCCGCTGGCCTGCCCCACCGCCATGGCCGTGCGCACGTTCACCTGGAACAGCACCTGCTCGATGGCCACCACATCGGGCCGGTGGTGGCCGATGAGCTCGACCAGCTCGCCGTGCAGCTCGAACAGCCGTTGGGGCACCGGGTCGGCCCGGTCGGTGCGGATGGTGCCCGCGGCCACCGCCTGATTGGCGCGCCCCTGGTGGCGGACCACGCCGTAGCCGCAGCGCGACAAGCCGGGATCAATCCCCATCACCAACATCAGCCCCAAACTACCGCCACGCAGCGACAATTTCGGCCATGGTGATTTCCGTCCGGTAGACACTGGCCATGGAGACCGCGGCGCTGCACTACGAGCTGCCCGACGCCGCCGTCGCCCAACAGCCCGCCGAGCCCCGCGACAGCTCCCGACTCTTGGTCGACCGCGGCCCGAACCACGCCCCCCGGCATCACCACACCCGGGATCTTCCCGAGCTGGTCGGACCCGGCGACGTGCTGGTGGTGAACAACACCCGGGTCATGGCCGCCCGCCTGGGGCTCCGCAAGGCCACCGGGGGCCGGGTGGAGGTGCTGCTGTTGGAGCCGGGCGACAACGGCTGGTGGCAGGCCCTGGTGCGGCCCGGCCGCCGGGTTCCGCCCGGCACCCACCTGTGCTTCGACGGGCAACCGGTGCTGGAAGTGGGGGACCGCATCGCCGACGACGGCCGACGCTGGGTGCGCCCCACCGGCGATGCCCACACCCTCATGAGCCGGGCCGGACAGGTGCCGCTGCCCCCCTACGTCACCGCCACCCTGGCCGACCCGGAGCGCTACCAGACGATCTACGCCGACCGCCCCATCTCGGCCGCCGCCCCCACCGCAGGCCTGCACCTCACCGACGCGGTGCTCGACCGCTGCCGCCGAGCCGGGGCCGAAATCCACGCCCTGGAGCTGGCCGTGGGCACTGCCACCTTCGCCTCGGTGACCACCGAGCACCTCCACGACCACGTGATGCACACCGAGCGGTACCGCATCCCCGAAAGCACCCTGGCGGCCTGCACCAGGGCCGACCGGGTGGTGGCCGTGGGGACCACCGTGGTGCGCGCCCTGGAATCGGCCGCCGCCACCGGCTCGGCCGAGGGCCCCACCCGCTTGTTCATCACCCCCGGCTACCGGTTCGCGGTGGTCGACGCCCTGCTCACCAACTTCCACCTGCCCCGCTCCAGCCTGCTGGCCCTGCTGGCCGCCTTCATCGGCCCCCGCTGGCGCGATCTCTACGCCACCGCCCTGGCCGAGGGCTACCGATTCCTGTCCCTGGGCGACGCCATGTTCTGCACCCGCCTAGAACCCCCGCCGCCATGACCCCAAACACCCGCCACCAACCCCACCCCCCGCCGCCATGACCCTCCGATTCGAGACATTGGCCCACGACGGGCAGGCCCGCACCGGTCGCATCACCACGGCCCGGGGCACCATCCCCACCCCGTGCTTCATGCCGGTCGGCACCCGGGCCGCCGTCCGCACCCTCGACACCGCCGACCTCGAAGCCCTCAACCCCCCGGTGGTGCTGGCCAACACCTACCACCTCCTGATGCGGCCCGGCCCCGAGGTGATCGAGGCCACCGGCGGCCTCCACGGCTTCACCGGCTGGTCGGGCCACGTGCTCACCGACTCCGGCGGCTACCAGGTGTTCTCCCTCAAGCCCAAGGTGGACGACGACGGGGCCGTGTTCCGCTCCACCTACGACGGCTCCACCCACCGGTTCACCGCCGAACAGGTGGTCGACGTACAACTCCAACTCGGCTCCGACATCCAGATGGCCCTCGACGTGTGCCCCCCGTCCGACGCCCCCGCCCCCGCCCAACGCCTGGCCGTGGACCGCACCGCCGCCTGGGCCCGCCGGGCCCGCCACCGCTTCCTTGAACGCAACGGCCCCAACCGGGGCGCCAACCAGTTCGGCATCGTCCAGGGCGGCCTCGACCCCGACCTGCGGGCCGAGAGCGCGGCCCGCACCGTGGAGGTCGGCTTCGACGGCTACGCCGTGGGCGGGCTGTCGGTGGGGGAGCGCCCCGAACTCACGCTCGCCACCCTGGCCGCCACCGTAGGCCACCTGCCCGCCGACCAACCCCGCTACTTCATGGGCCTGGGCGACCCCGTCGGCCTCATGGAGGCCGTGGCCCTCGGCGTCGACCTGTTCGACTGCGTGCTCCCCACCCGCCTGGCCCGCCACGGCACCGCCCTCACCGGCCAGGGCCGCCTCAACCTGGGCAACGCCGCCTTCGCCACCGACCACCGCCCCATCGACCCCGACTTCCCCCGGAGCCCGGCCGCCCGCTACTCCCGGGCCTACCTCCGCCACCTGCTCAACGTCGACGAACCCTCCGCCTCCCGCCTGCTCACCCTCCACAACGTGGCCTGGCTGCTGAACCTCATGGACACCGCCAAACAGGCCATCGCCGCCGGCACCTTCGATCAACTCCGCCGCCGCGTGGCCCAGATATGGGCGCCTCCCGCCGAGTCGCCGCCCAGCCCCTCGATCCGGTAACATCGCGAGCCTTGGAGGCCATTTACCTCATACTGATGCTCTTCGTCGTCATGTACATGTTCATGATCCGACCCCAGCAGAAGAAGGCGCGCCTGCACCGTGAGCTTCTCGCCGCCCTGGAGGTGGGCGACGAGGTGATCACCGCGTCGGGCCTCTACGGGATGATCACCGACTTCGACGGCGGCACCGTGTTCATCGAGATCAGCGATGGCGTGGAGATCAAGATCAGCCGCGACACCATCGCCAACAAGATCGTGTACGCCGACATCGACGGCGACGACACTGCCGGCACCTAGCCCCACCCCTCAGCGTTCATGAACCGCCGTTCGCTGATCTCCCTCGCATTCATCCTGGCCCTGGCCGCCGGCCTGCTGGCCGCCTCCCTCGTCGTGGGCAACCGACCGCTCCTCGGCCTCGACCTCAAGGGCGGGGTCGAGGTGGTGCTGGTCCCGGTGGACGACCCCGACCGCCCCGTCGCCATCACCGAGGGCGACCTCGACACCGCCGTCAACATCATCCGCGACCGCATCGACGGCCTCGGGGTGGCCGAGCCCGACGTCACCCGCCAGGGCGGCCGGGTGGTGGTGCAGCTCCCCGGCATCAGCGACCAGCAGCGGGCCATCGACGTGGTGGGCCAGACCGCCGAGCTGCGCTTCCGCCCGGTGTGCGCCGAGCTCACCGCCGAGCCCATCTCCTTCGGCGACGTGGAGATCGAGCTGCCCGACGCCGAGCTGCCCGACCCCGAACCCGACGAGCGGGGCCTGGCCCCGTGCCCCACCGACGTGGACGGCAACTTCCTGGAGACCTCCACCGCCGCCGAGGACGTGCTCGAGCGCTTCGTGGTCCTGCCCGAGCGCGCCGACGACGGCACGGTGGTGCGGCGCTACCTCCTCGGCCCGTCGGTGCTCACCGGGGCCGGCCTGAGCGGTGCCGACAGCTCCTTTCGGGGCGAGTTCGTGGTCGACGCCACCTTCAAGGGCGGCGACGAGGGCGCCGACGCCTTCGACGACATGGCCGCCGAGTGCTTCGGCAACTCGCCCATCTGCCCGGCGGGCCCGGCCGGGCTGGGCCGACTGGCCATCGTGGTGGACGGCAACGTGCAGTCGGCCCCCACCGTGCAAACCCCCAACTTCGACGGCCGGGTGGTGATCTCCGGCAACTTCTCCGAACAGGAAGCCGACGACCTGGCCCTGGTGCTGCGCTACGGCGCCCTGCCCATCGAGTTCCAGGACCCCACCGACCCCCAGAGCGACAGCACCAGCCGGGCGGTGTCGGCCACCATCGGCGGCGACGCCCTGCGGGCCGGGGTGATCGCCGGGATCGTCGGGCTGGCCCTGGTGTTTCTGTTCATGGTGTCCATGTACCGCCTGCTGGGCCTGGTGGCCATCCTCAGCCTGGGGGTGTCGGCCACCCTGTTGTGGGTGATCGTGGCCTGGCTCGGCGAAACCCAGGACCTCGCCCTCACCCTGGCCGGGGTCACCGGCCTCATCGTGTCCATCGGCGTGTCGCTCGACTCCAACGTGGTCTACTTCGAGCACCTCAAAGAAGACGTGGGCACTGGCCGCTCCCTGCGCTCGTCGCTGGAGCAGGCCTTCCCCGCCGCTTTCCGCACCATCTTCTGGGCCAACTTCGCCTCGCTCATCGCCGCCGTCATCCTCTACTGGCTGTCGGCGGGCTCGGTGCGGGGCTTCGCCCTCATGCTGGGCCTGGCCTCGGTGCTCGACCTGGTGGCCACCTACTTCTTCCTGCGGCCCTGCGCCCTGTTGATGTCGCGCTCGGCCGGCCTCATGGCCCACCCCCACCGCCTGGGCCTGCCCACCCGGGACGAGGCCCTGCCCACCGCCGCCGCCGGGAGCACAACGTGAGCCGGTTCCGGCGCCTGTTGCGCAACCAGACCAGGGTGGACTTCCCCACCCTCTGGAAGACCACCCTCAAGGTGTCGGCCGCCCTCATGCTCATCAGCATCGTGGCCCTGTTGGTGCGGGGTGTGAACCTCGGCATCGAGTTCGAGGGCGGCACGGTGTGGGAGGCCAAGGCCCCCGACGTCTCCACCGCCGAGGTGCGCGACGCCTTGCGGGGTGTGGACCAGGCCGACGCCAAGATCCAGTTCGTGGGCGGCGACGTGCTGCGGGTGCGCGCCGAACTCGACGCCACCGACGCCACCAGCGTGGCCGGGGTGTCGGCCGCGCTGGCCGCCCTCACCGGCCAGAGCGTCAACGACATCAACTTCAACTCCATCAGCGCCTCCTGGGGCGACGAGATCACCAACAAGGCCATCCGGGCCCTCATCGTGTTCTTCATCGTGGTGGCCATCTACATCACGCTGCGCCTGGAGTGGCGGATGGCGGTGGCCGCCCTGGTGGCGGTGGCCCACGACATCGTCATCACCGTGGGCATCTACGCCCTGTTCCAGTTCGACGTGACGCCCGCCACCGTCATCGCCTTCCTCACCATCATGGGCTATTCCCTCTACGACACCCTGGTGGTGTTCGACAAGAACCGCGACTACCAGCGCCGCTCCGCCCTGGTGGGCCGGGCCACCTACACCCGCATCATGAACACCGCCCTCAACATGGTGCTGTTGCGGTCGGTGAACACCACCATCACCTCGGTGCTGCCGGTGCTGTCCATGCTGGTGGTGGGGGCGCTCATCCTGGGGGCGGTCACCCTGGCCGAGTTCGCCGTGGCCCTGCTCATCGGCCTGTTGGTGGGCACCTACTCCTCGCTGTTCGTGGCCGCCCCGGCCGCCTCCTGGCTGAAGGAGCGCCAACCCGAGTTCACCGAGCTGCGCGACCGCCTGGCCGCCCGGGCCCAGTCCCGGGGCACCAGCGTCCACGAGGTGGAGGACGCCGCCGTCGGCCCGGCCACCTCCCGCCCGGCATCGTCCCGCCCGGCCACCGGCTCGGCCACCACCCCCCGCCGCCCGGCCCCTACCGGCACCGCCATACCCCCCCGCCCCCGCAAGCGCAAACGGCGCTAGCACCCTGCGCCGCACGGGTAGGGTAGATCGCAGTGGAGTCCGGCTGGCCCGAGAGCCTGATCAGGGATGTCCCCGACTTCCCCGCCGAGGGCATCTTGTTCAAGGACATCACCCCCCTGCTCGACGACGGCGACGCCCTCCGCTGGGCCGCCGACGCCCTGGCCGACCGCTTCGGCGACACCAAGGCCGACCGGGTGGTGGGCGTGGAGGCCCGGGGCTTCATCCTGGGCGCGGCGGTGGCCTACCGCCTCGGCCTCGGCTTCGTGCCCTTCCGCAAGCCGGGCAAGCTGCCCTACCACACCCGCTCGGTGAGCTATCAGCTCGAGTACGGCACCGCCTCGCTCGAATCCCACACCGACGCGCTGGTACCGGGTCAGCGCATCCTGTTGGTCGACGACGTGCTGGCCACCGGGGGCACCGCCGCGGCCGCCGCCGAGCTGGTGCGCACCGGCGGAGCCCACCTGGCGGGCGCCGCCTTTTTGGTGGAGTTGGACTTCCTGGGCGGCCGGGCCCAGTTGGGCGACGGCTACCCGGTGGTCTCCCTGTTCCGCTACGGCGGTGACCAATGACCCTCACCGAGCGGGCCCGACCCTGGATGGACCAGCCCGGCCAGGACGTCGGCCCCCTGCTCGACGCCTACCTCAACCGCCACCCCAACGACTCCCCCGAGCGCATCGCAACCGCCTTCAACCTGGCCGAGCAGGCCCATGCCGGCCAGAAGCGCAAATCCGGCGAACCCTACGTCACCCACCCCCTGGCCGTGGCCCACATCGTGGTCGAGCTGGGCCTCGACGACGTGTCGGTCATCGCCGCCTTGTTGCACGACGCCATCGAGGACACCGCCATGGGCCTTGGCGAGGTCGAGCAGCACTTCGGCGCCGAGGTGGCCTCCATCGTCGACAGCGTCACCCGCCTCGACCGGCTGCAGTTCAACACCCAAGAGGAGGAGCAGGCCGCCTCCATGCGCAAGATGCTGGTGGCCATCGCCAAGGACCTGCGGGTGCTGGTGGTCAAGCTCTCCGACCGCCTCCACAACATGCGCACCCTGGCCGCCCTCCCCCTGGCCAAACAGCACCGGGTGGCCCGGGAGACCATCGACATCTACGCCCCGCTGGCCAACCGCCTGGGCATGCAGGACATGAAGCTGCAGCTCGAGGACCTCGCCTTCGCCGCCCTGCACCCCAAGCGCTACGCCGAGATCGACCGCATGGTGGCCACCCGGGCCCCCGAGCGCGACCTCTACCTCACCCAGGTGCTCTCCAACGTGGAGGCCCGCTTGGCCGAACTCGGCATCCCCGCCCAGGTCACCGGCCGGCCCAAGCACCTGTGGAGCATCTACGAGAAGATGATGTCCAAGGACCGCAGCTTCGACGAGATCCACGACCTGGTGGGCATCCGGGTGATCGTCGAGTCGGTGCGCGACTGCTACGCCGCCCTCGGCTCCATCCACGCCACCTGGAAGCCGGTGCAGGGCCGCTTCAAGGACTACATCGCCATGCCCAAGTTCAACCTCTACCAGTCGCTGCACACCACCGTGGTGGGGCCCGGCGGCAAGTCGCTGGAGGTGCAACTGCGCACCAACGAGATGCACGCCCGGGCCGAACAGGGGGTGGCCGCCCACTGGAGCTACAAGGAGGGCACCGCCACCGACGACCTGGCCTGGTTGAGCCGGATCATCGACTGGCAGCAGGAAACCGCCGACGCCGCCGAGTTCCTGAGCAACCTCAAGACCGACCTCGACCACGACGAGGTGCAGGTGTTCACCCCCCAGGGCGACGTGGTGTCGCTGCCCATGGGGGCCATCCCCATCGACTTCGCCTACGCCATCCACACCGAGGTGGGCCACGCCTGCATCGGCGCCCGGGTCAACGGCCAACTCGTCCCCCTCGACCGGGAGCTGCGCCCCGGCGACATGGTGGAGATCTTCACCTCCAAAGTGGCCGACAAGGGCCCGTCGCGCGACTGGCTCGGCCTGGTGGCCTCCCACCGGGCCCGCAACAAGATCCGCCAGTGGTTCGCCCAGGCCCGCCGGGAGGACGCCGTCAAGGCCGGCCGGGAGGCGGTGACCGCGGCGTTGCGCCGGGAGCGCCTGCCGGTGGCCAAGATCCTCTCGGGCGACGAGCTCACCCAGGCGGCCGACGCCATGAACTACCGCGACCTCGACACCCTGTTCGCCGCGGTGGGGGAGCGCCACGTGTCGGCCAAGGCGGTGGCCGAGCGGGTGGCGGGCATGCGGGTGGAGGCCTCGACCGACGAACACCCCGACGACGCCCTGGTGCCGGTGGCCTCGCCCGCCGCGCTGGCCCCCCGCACCGATCAGCCGGTGGAGGTGGAGGGCCTCGACGACGTGCTGGTCAACCTGGCCCGCTGCTGCAAGCCGGTGCCCCCCGACGAGATCATCGGGTTCGTGACCCGGGGCCGGGGCGTGTCGGTACACCGGGCCGAGTGCGCCAACGCGGTGTCGCTGTCGTTCGAGCAGGGCGACCGGCTCATCGACGTGGACTGGAGCGCCGAGCGCACCGGGGCCTACTGCGTGACCATCGAGGTCAAGGCCTTCGACCGCACCCGCCTGCTGCAGGACGTGGCCAACGCCCTGTCCACCGGGTCGGTCAACATCTTGGCCTGCGAGACCCGAACCGGCGCCGACCACATCTCGGTGATGCGCTTCGACTTCGAGCTGAGCGACAACACCCACCTCGAGGCCCTGCTGCGCACCATCCGGGGCATCGAGTCGGTCTACAGCGCCTATCGGGTGCTGCCCACCGGCCCCTCGGGGTAGGCGCGGTGGCCGAGTCGTTCCAGGCCCCCAAGGGCACCCGCGACGTCCTGCCCCCCGAATCGGGCCGGTGGCAGGCGTTGGTGGCCGCCTTCGCCCGGGTGGTGGGCCGGGCGGGCTACGGGCTGGTGCAGAGCCCCATGTTCGAGGACATCGGGGTGTTCCGCCGCCTCGGCGAGGGCACCGAGGTGGTGCGCAAGGAGATGTACGACTTCCGCGACAAGGGCGACCGCCACCTGGCCCTGCGCCCCGAGGGCACCGCCTCGGTGGTGCGGGCCTTCAACCAGCACCGGCCCACCGTGCCGTGGAAGGTGTGGTACCTCACCCCCTGCTTCCGCTACGAGGAGCCCCAGGCCGGACGGTTCCGCCAGCACCACCAGGTGGGCATCGAGGCCATCGGCTCGGCCGACCCCGACCTCGACGTGGAGGTCATCGCCCTCCAGCACGACTTCTACCGGGCCGTGGGCCTGGGCACCCTGTCGCTCCGGCTCAATTCCATGGGCACCCCCGCCGACCGCCGGGCCTACGCCGCCCGCCTGGCCGGGTGGCTGGGCGAGCGCATCGACGACATCGACGAGGCCGACCGGGCCAACGCCGCCGAGTTCCCGCTGCGGGTGCTGGACTCCAAGCGGGAACGCACCCGGGCGGTCACCACCGAGGCCCCCAAGCTGATCGACGGGCTGTCCGGCGAGGCCGCCGACCACTTCGGGCGGGTCCGGTCCGGGTTGGACGCCCTGGGCATCGCCCACCACATCGACCCCACCCTGGTGCGGGGCCTCGACTACTACACCCACACCACCTGGGAGTTCGCCGCCGGTGCCCTGAGCACCGCCCAGAATGCGGTGGGGGGCGGGGGCCGCTACGACGGCCTGGCCGAGTCCCTGGGGGGCAGACCGGCGCCGGGGGTGGGGTTCGGCGCGGGCATCGAGCGCATCCTGTTGGCCGCCGACGCCGAGGGGGCCCTCACCCCGGACACGGGAGCCGTGGAGGTGTTCGTGGTGGACGTGGCCGGCGGTGAGGCCGGGCGCGACCTCACGTTCGAGTTGCGCCGGGCGGGCGTCGCCGCGGACCGGGCGTTCGACGGACGGTCGATGAAGGCCCAGATGAAGGTGGCCGACCGGTCCGGCGCCCGCCTGGCCCTGTTGATCGGCGACGACGAGCTGGCCGCCGACACCGTCACCGTGCGCCATCTGCGCGCCGACCAACCCCAGGTGGCGCTCTTGCGCCCCGAGGTGGTCGAGGGCGTGCGCCGCATCTTGGATTGACGCCCGGCGCGCCCGTTCCCCGACAATGGGATTCGGCCTCACCCAAGTTTCTCTGTGCCCGTCGGTGGTCTACAGTGAGCCACGGTTTGTCTCTTCGGCTGGGATGCGTGAATGCGCAAGCAAGGTGCCATAACATTCTGCCTCGGTCGCTGAAAGGTCGTTGATGCCCGCACGCAAGCATGTCCATCGGTTGGGCCTGTTGTTGTCGTGCGCGCTCGCCGTGGCCCTGCTGGCCAGCACCACGGCATCCGCCCAGTCCGGTGGGGATGTCACGCTGACCCCCGAGGAGCTGTACTACTCCGGTCCGGTCATCACCGGGGCGGATTTCTGTTTGAACCGGAGTTTGGGCGGGCCGAGGACCTACCCGTTCGACAGCAACGGCGACGGGGTGGCCGACGTGTGTTCGCTGTCTCGCACCCGACGGGCCACCGTGGCCCGCCAGCACGCCCTGGAGGCGCTGGGCCGGGAGCTGCCGTTCCGGTTGGGCGTGTTGTTCGCCGAGGAGTGCCGCAAGGTGGCCGAGACCTACGGCGAGCCCGAGGCCGAACGGATCGACGAGTGCGCCGCCCCCCGGGAGCAGAACGCCACCTCGGTGCCCGCGAAGAGCACGGCCATGGTGCCGAGTGCCGATGAGTTCTGGTTCTACTCCGGTTCGGTGGTCACCGGGCCGGATTTCTGCTTGAACCGGAGCTTGGGCGGGCCCACCACTTACCCGTTCGACAGCGACGACGACGGGGTGGCCGACGTCTGTTCGCTGCCCCGCACCCGCCGGGCCGCGGTGGCCCGCCAGTTCGCCCTGGAGAGGTTGGCCGCCGAGCAGCCGACCCGCACAGAAGAACTGTTCGCGCAGGAGTGCCGGGCCGTCTCGGGCACCTTCGGGGAGCCGGAGGCGGAGGCCGTCGACGAGTGCGCCCCCTACCGCGAGGTGGTGGTGGGGCCACCGGGACCCGGCGGCTCACCGGATCCGTCGCCCCGCTTCGCCTCCCCGCAGGTGTCGTTCACCTTCACGGTGAGCCAGTCGGTGGACGAGGACCTGCCCACCGTGTCGGGTGGCGTGGGTGATCTGACCTTCAGCTTCGACCCGGCGTTGCCGTCGCCGATCACCTTCGTCGAGAACGGGCTGAAGCTGAGCGGTACCGCCCCGTCCACGACCGCCCCGCAGACCAGGTACGTGCTGACCGCCACCGACGAGGACGAGAACACCGGCACCCTGAATGTGGACATCACCATCGAGGGCGACCGGCAACCGTCGTTCTCCGTGAGTTCGGATTCGCAAACGGGGATCCAGAACGAGCCGTTCACCTGGGAGCTGCCCGACGCCTCCGGTGGGAACGGCACGCTGGTGTACACGCTCGAGAATGAGGCCGACCTGGCCACGGGCCTGTCGTACAACGCCACGACGAACACGATCTCGGGCCGGCCGACGGTACACAAGACGGCCACGTTCACCCTGAGGGCCACCGACCGCGACGGCGACGTCGCCTCGCTGCCGCTCACGCTGACCATCACCGAGGACAAGGCGCCGTCGTTCTCGCCGACGGAGGTGTCGTATTCCTTCGCCGTGGGCCGCTCGGTGGACCAGCCGTTGCCCAGGGCCACCGGCGGTGACGGCACCCTCACCTACGAGTTCGCCCGCACCCTGCCCGCGAACATCACCTACGACGGGGCCAACCACCGGTTGACGGGCACGCCGGCGAGCGCGACCTCGCAACAGACCTACCGGCTCATCGCCGAAGACGAGGACGGCGACGAAGCAACCCTGGACGTGAAGATCACCATCGGGGGCAACCTGGTGCCGTCGTTCGCGGATGATGATGGTGTGGTGTCGTTCACGTTTGTGACGGGCCAGCAGGTGGATGTGGTGTTGCCGGCGTTTTCTCCTGGTAACGGCTCCACCACTTTCACTTTCTCCCAGGCGTTGCCCAATTGGCTGACCCATGACACCACTGATCTGGTTAGTCAGAAGTTGTCGGTGAAGGCGCCGTCGTCGGTGGTGGCGGAGACCACTTACAAGTTGACTGCTACTGTGACGGAGTCGTGGGTGGTGGGTCAGCAGCGTGCTGGTGTGGCGTTGCCGACGGCGACGGGGAACGCGCCGGTGACGTATGCGTTGAAGGCGGGTTCGGCGTGGCCGGCGTGGGTGACGTGGGACGCGACCGCGAACACGTTGTCGGGGACGGCGCCGTCGACGGCGGGGACCTCGACGGTGGTGGTCACCGCGACGGACTTCGACGGGCAGTCGGCCGAGTTGACGGTGACGATCCAGGTGGTCGGCAACGTGGACGTGGTGTTCACGCCGTCGTCGGTGACGGAGTCGTGGGTGGTGGGTCAGCAGCGTGCTGGTGTGGCGTTGCCGACGGCGACGGGGAACGCGCCGGTGACGTATGCGTTGAAGGCGGGTTCGGCGTGGCCGGCGTGGGTGACGTGGGACGCGACCGCGAACACGTTGTCGGGGACGGCGCCGTCGACGGCGGGGACCTCGACGGTGGTGGTCACCGCGACGGACTTCGACGGGCAGTCGGCCGAGTTGACGGTGACGATCCAGGTGGTCGGCAACGTGGACGTGGTGTTCACGCCGTCGTCGGTGACGGAGTCGTGGGTGGTGGGTCAGCAGCGTGCTGGTGTGGCGTTGCCGACGGCGACGGGGAACGCGCCGGTGACGTATGCGTTGAAGGCGGGTTCGGCGTGGCCGGCGTGGGTGACGTGGGACGCGACCGCGAACACGTTGTCGGGGACGGCGCCGTCGACGGCGGGGACCTCGACGGTGGTGGTCACCGCGACGGACTTCGACGGGCAGTCGGCCGAGTTGACGGTGACGATCCAGGTGGTCGGCAACGTGGACGTGGTGTTCACGCCGTCGTCGGTGACGGAGTCGTGGGTGGTGGGTCAGCAGCGTGCTGGTGTGGCGTTGCCGACGGCGACGGGGAACGCGCCGGTGACGTATGCGTTGAAGGCGGGTTCGGCGTGGCCGGCGTGGGTGACGTGGGACGCGACCGCGAACACGTTGTCGGGGACGGCGCCGTCGACGGCGGGGACCTCGACGGTGGTGGTCACCGCGACGGACTTCGACGGGCAGTCGGCCGAGTTGACGGTGACGATCCAGGTGGTCGGCAACGTGGACGTGGTGTTCACGCCGTCGTCGGTGACGGAGTCGTGGGTGGTGGGTCAGCAGCGTGCTGGTGTGGCGTTGCCGACGGCGACGGGGAACGCGCCGGTGACGTATGCGTTGAAGGCGGGTTCGGCGTGGCCGGCGTGGGTGACGTGGGACGCGACCGCGAACACGTTGTCGGGGACGGCGCCGTCGACGGCGGGGACCTCGACGGTGGTGGTCACCGCGACGGACTTCGACGGGCAGTCGGCCGAGTTGACGGTGACGATCCAGGTGGTCGGCAACGTGGACGTGGTGTTCACGCCGTCGTCGGTGACGGAGTCGTGGGTGGTGGGTCAGCAGCGTGCTGGTGTGGCGTTGCCGACGGCGACGGGGAACGCGCCGGTGACGTATGCGTTGAAGGCGGGTTCGGCGTGGCCGGCGTGGGTGACGTGGGACGCGACCGCGAACACGTTGTCGGGGACGGCGCCGTCGACGGCGGGGACCTCGACGGTGGTGGTCACCGCGACGGACTTCGACGGGCAGTCGGCCGAGTTGACGGTGACGATCCAGGTGGTCGGCAACGTGGACGTGGTGTTCACGCCGTCGTCGGTGACGGAGTCGTGGGTGGTGGGTCAGCAGCGTGCTGGTGTGGCGTTGCCGACGGCGACGGGGAACGCGCCGGTGACGTATGCGTTGAAGGCGGGTTCGGCGTGGCCGGCGTGGGTGACGTGGGACGCGACCGCGAACACGTTGTCGGGGACGGCGCCGTCGACGGCGGGGACCTCGACGGTGGTGGTCACCGCGACGGACTTCGACGGGCAGTCGGCCGAGTTGACGGTGACGATCCAGGTGGTCGGCAACGTGGACGTGGTGTTCACGCCGTCGTCGGTGACGGAGTCGTGGGTGGTGGGTCAGCAGCGTGCTGGTGTGGCGTTGCCGACGGCGACGGGGAACGCGCCGGTGACGTATGCGTTGAAGGCGGGTTCGGCGTGGCCGGCGTGGGTGACGTGGGACGCGACCGCGAACACGTTGTCGGGGACGGCGCCGTCGACGGCGGGGACCTCGACGGTGGTGGTCACCGCGACGGACTTCGACGGGCAGTCGGCCGAGTTGACGGTGACGATCCAGGTGGTCGGCAACGTGGACGTGGTGTTCACGCCGTCGTCGGTGACGGAGTCGTGGGTGGTGGGTCAGCAGCGTGCTGGTGTGGCGTTGCCGACGGCGACGGGGAACGCGCCGGTGACGTATGCGTTGAAGGCGGGTTCGGCGTGGCCGGCGTGGGTGACGTGGGACGCGACCGCGAACACGTTGTCGGGGACGGCGCCGTCGACGGCGGGGACCTCGACGGTGGTGGTCACCGCGACGGACTTCGACGGGCAGTCGGCCGAGTTGACGGTGACGATCCAGGTGGTCGGCAACGTGGACGTGGTGTTCACGCCGTCGTCGGTGACGGAGTCGTGGGTGGTGGGTCAGCAGCGTGCTGGTGTGGCGTTGCCGACGGCGACGGGGAACGCGCCGGTGACGTATGCGTTGAAGGCGGGTTCGGCGTGGCCGGCGTGGGTGACGTGGGACGCGACCGCGAACACGTTGTCGGGGACGGCGCCGTCGACGGCGGGGACCTCGACGGTGGTGGTCACCGCGACGGACTTCGACGGGCAGTCGGCCGAGTTGACGGTGACGATCCAGGTGGTCGGCAACGTGGACGTGGTGTTCACGCCGTCGTCGGTGACGGAGTCGTGGGTGGTGGGTCAGCAGCGTGCTGGTGTGGCGTTGCCGACGGCGACGGGGAACGCGCCGGTGACGTATGCGTTGAAGGCGGGTTCGGCGTGGCCGGCGTGGGTGACGTGGGACGCGACCGCGAACACGTTGTCGGGGACGGCGCCGTCGACGGCGGGGACCTCGACGGTGGTGGTCACCGCGACGGACTTCGACGGGCAGTCGGCCGAGTTGACGGTGACGATCCAGGTGGTCGGCAACGTGGACGTGGTGTTCACGCCGTCGTCGGTGACGGAGTCGTGGGTGGTGGGTCAGCAGCGTGCTGGTGTGGCGTTGCCGACGGCGACGGGGAACGCGCCGGTGACGTATGCGTTGAAGGCGGGTTCGGCGTGGCCGGCGTGGGTGACGTGGGACGCGACCGCGAACACGTTGTCGGGGACGGCGCCGTCGACGGCGGGGACCTCGACGGTGGTGGTCACCGCGACGGACTTCGACGGGCAGTCGGCCGAGTTGACGGTGACGATCCAGGTGGTCGGCAACGTGGACGTGGTGTTCACGCCGTCGTCGGTGACGGAGTCGTGGGTGGTGGGTCAGCAGCGTGCTGGTGTGGCGTTGCCGACGGCGACGGGGAACGCGCCGGTGACGTATGCGTTGAAGGCGGGTTCGGCGTGGCCGGCGTGGGTGACGTGGGACGCGACCGCGAACACGTTGTCGGGGACGGCGCCGTCGACGGCGGGGACCTCGACGGTGGTGGTCACCGCGACGGACTTCGACGGGCAGTCGGCCGAGTTGACGGTGACGATCCAGGTGGTCGGCAACGTGGACGTGGTGTTCACGCCGTCGTCGGTGACGGAGTCGTGGGTGGTGGGTCAGCAGCGTGCTGGTGTGGCGTTGCCGACGGCGACGGGGAACGCGCCGGTGACGTATGCGTTGAAGGCGGGTTCGGCGTGGCCGGCGTGGGTGACGTGGGACGCGACCGCGAACACGTTGTCGGGGACGGCGCCGTCGACGGCGGGGACCTCGACGGTGGTGGTCACCGCGACGGACTTCGACGGGCAGTCGGCCGAGTTGACGGTGACGATCCAGGTGGTCGGCAACGTGGACGTGGTGTTCACGCCGTCGTCGGTGACGGAGTCGTGGGTGGTGGGTCAGCAGCGTGCTGGTGTGGCGTTGCCGACGGCGACGGGGAACGCGCCGGTGACGTATGCGTTGAAGGCGGGTTCGGCGTGGCCGGCGTGGGTGACGTGGGACGCGACCGCGAACACGTTGTCGGGGACGGCGCCGTCGACGGCGGGGACCTCGACGGTGGTGGTCACCGCGACGGACTTCGACGGGCAGTCGGCCGAGTTGACGGTGACGATCCAGGTGGTCGGCAACGTGGACGTGGTGTTCACGCCGTCGTCGGTGACGGAGTCGTGGGTGGTGGGTCAGCAGCGTGCTGGTGTGGCGTTGCCGACGGCGACGGGGAACGCGCCGGTGACGTATGCGTTGAAGGCGGGTTCGGCGTGGCCGGCGTGGGTGACGTGGGACGCGACCGCGAACACGTTGTCGGGGACGGCGCCGTCGACGGCGGGGACCTCGACGGTGGTGGTCACCGCGACGGACTTCGACGGGCAGTCGGCCGAGTTGACGGTGACGATCCAGGTGGTCGGCAACGTGGACGTGGTGTTCACGCCGTCGTCGGTGACGGAGTCGTGGGTGGTGGGTCAGCAGCGTGCTGGTGTGGCGTTGCCGACGGCGACGGGGAACGCGCCGGTGACGTATGCGTTGAAGGCGGGTTCGGCGTGGCCGGCGTGGGTGACGTGGGACGCGACCGCGAACACGTTGTCGGGGACGGCGCCGTCGACGGCGGGGACCTCGACGGTGGTGGTCACCGCGACGGACTTCGACGGGCAGTCGGCCGAGTTGACGGTGACGATCCAGGTGGTCGGCAACGTGGACGTGGTGTTCACGCCGTCGTCGGTGACGGAGTCGTGGGTGGTGGGTCAGCAGCGTGCTGGTGTGGCGTTGCCGACGGCGACGGGGAACGCGCCGGTGACGTATGCGTTGAAGGCGGGTTCGGCGTGGCCGGCGTGGGTGACGTGGGACGCGACCGCGAACACGTTGTCGGGGACGGCGCCGTCGACGGCGGGGACCTCGACGGTGGTGGTCACCGCGACGGACTTCGACGGGCAGTCGGCCGAGTTGACGGTGACGATCCAGGTGGTCGGCAACGTGGACGTGGTGTTCACGCCGTCGTCGGTGACGGAGTCGTGGGTGGTGGGTCAGCAGCGTGCTGGTGTGGCGTTGCCGACGGCGACGGGGAACGCGCCGGTGACGTATGCGTTGAAGGCGGGTTCGGCGTGGCCGGCGTGGGTGACGTGGGACGCGACCGCGAACACGTTGTCGGGGACGGCGCCGTCGACGGCGGGGACCTCGACGGTGGTGGTCACCGCGACGGACTTCGACGGGCAGTCGGCCGAGTTGACGGTGACGATCCAGGTGGTCGGCAACGTGGACGTGGTGTTCACGCCGTCGTCGGTGACGGAGTCGTGGGTGGTGGGTCAGCAGCGTGCTGGTGTGGCGTTGCCGACGGCGACGGGGAACGCGCCGGTGACGTATGCGTTGAAGGCGGGTTCGGCGTGGCCGGCGTGGGTGACGTGGGACGCGACCGCGAACACGTTGTCGGGGACGGCGCCGTCGACGGCGGGGACCTCGACGGTGGTGGTCACCGCGACGGACTTCGACGGGCAGTCGGCCGAGTTGACGGTGACGATCCAGGTGGTCGGCAACGTGGACGTGGTGTTCACGCCGTCGTCGGTGACGGAGTCGTGGGTGGTGGGTCAGCAGCGTGCTGGTGTGGCGTTGCCGACGGCGACGGGGAACGCGCCGGTGACGTATGCGTTGAAGGCGGGTTCGGCGTGGCCGGCGTGGGTGACGTGGGACGCGACCGCGAACACGTTGTCGGGGACGGCGCCGTCGACGGCGGGGACCTCGACGGTGGTGGTCACCGCGACGGACTTCGACGGGCAGTCGGCCGAGTTGACGGTGACGATCCAGGTGGTCGGCAACGTGGACGTGGTGTTCACGCCGTCGTCGGTGACGGAGTCGTGGGTGGTGGGTCAGCAGCGTGCTGGTGTGGCGTTGCCGACGGCGACGGGGAACGCGCCGGTGACGTATGCGTTGAAGGCGGGTTCGGCGTGGCCGGCGTGGGTGACGTGGGACGCGACCGCGAACACGTTGTCGGGGACGGCGCCGTCGACGGCGGGGACCTCGACGGTGGTGGTCACCGCGACGGACTTCGACGGGCAGTCGGCCGAGTTGACGGTGACGATCCAGGTGGTCGGCAACGTGGACGTGGTGTTCACGCCGTCGTCGGTGACGGAGTCGTGGGTGGTGGGTCAGCAGCGTGCTGGTGTGGCGTTGCCGACGGCGACGGGGAACGCGCCGGTGACGTATGCGTTGAAGGCGGGTTCGGCGTGGCCGGCGTGGGTGACGTGGGACGCGACCGCGAACACGTTGTCGGGGACGGCGCCGTCGACGGCGGGGACCTCGACGGTGGTGGTCACCGCGACGGACTTCGACGGGCAGTCGGCCGAGTTGACGGTGACGATCCAGGTGGTCGGCAACGTGGACGTGGTGTTCACGCCGTCGTCGGTGACGGAGTCGTGGGTGGTGGGTCAGCAGCGTGCTGGTGTGGCGTTGCCGACGGCGACGGGGAACGCGCCGGTGACGTATGCGTTGAAGGCGGGTTCGGCGTGGCCGGCGTGGGTGACGTGGGACGCGACCGCGAACACGTTGTCGGGGACGGCGCCGTCGACGGCGGGGACCTCGACGGTGGTGGTCACCGCGACGGACTTCGACGGGCAGTCGGCCGAGTTGACGGTGACGATCCAGGTGGTCGGCAACGTGGACGTGGTGTTCACGCCGTCGTCGGTGACGGAGTCGTGGGTGGTGGGTCAGCAGCGTGCTGGTGTGGCGTTGCCGACGGCGACGGGGAACGCGCCGGTGACGTATGCGTTGAAGGCGGGTTCGGCGTGGCCGGCGTGGGTGACGTGGGACGCGACCGCGAACACGTTGTCGGGGACGGCGCCGTCGACGGCGGGGACCTCGACGGTGGTGGTCACCGCGACGGACTTCGACGGGCAGTCGGCCGAGTTGACGGTGACGATCCAGGTGGTCGGCAACGTGGACGTGGTGTTCACGCCGTCGTCGGTGACGGAGTCGTGGGTGGTGGGTCAGCAGCGTGCTGGTGTGGCGTTGCCGACGGCGACGGGGAACGCGCCGGTGACGTATGCGTTGAAGGCGGGTTCGGCGTGGCCGGCGTGGGTGACGTGGGACGCGACCGCGAACACGTTGTCGGGGACGGCGCCGTCGACGGCGGGGACCTCGACGGTGGTGGTCACCGCGACGGACTTCGACGGGCAGTCGGCCGAGTTGACGGTGACGATCCAGGTGGTCGGCAACGTGGACGTGGTGTTCACGCCGTCGTCGGTGACGGAGTCGTGGGTGGTGGGTCAGCAGCGTGCTGGTGTGGCGTTGCCGACGGCGACGGGGAACGCGCCGGTGACGTATGCGTTGAAGGCGGGTTCGGCGTGGCCGGCGTGGGTGACGTGGGACGCGACCGCGAACACGTTGTCGGGGACGGCGCCGTCGACGGCGGGGACCTCGACGGTGGTGGTCACCGCGACGGACTTCGACGGGCAGTCGGCCGAGTTGACGGTGACGATCCAGGTGGTCGGCAACGTGGACGTGGTGTTCACGCCGTCGTCGGTGACGGAGTCGTGGGTGGTGGGTCAGCAGCGTGCTGGTGTGGCGTTGCCGACGGCGACGGGGAACGCGCCGGTGACGTATGCGTTGAAGGCGGGTTCGGCGTGGCCGGCGTGGGTGACGTGGGACGCGACCGCGAACACGTTGTCGGGGACGGCGCCGTCGACGGCGGGGACCTCGACGGTGGTGGTCACCGCGACGGACTTCGACGGGCAGTCGGCCGAGTTGACGGTGACGATCCAGGTGGTCGGCAACGTGGACGTGGTGTTCACGCCGTCGTCGGTGACGGAGTCGTGGGTGGTGGGTCAGCAGCGTGCTGGTGTGGCGTTGCCGACGGCGACGGGGAACGCGCCGGTGACGTATGCGTTGAAGGCGGGTTCGGCGTGGCCGGCGTGGGTGACGTGGGACGCGACCGCGAACACGTTGTCGGGGACGGCGCCGTCGACGGCGGGGACCTCGACGGTGGTGGTCACCGCGACGGACTTCGACGGGCAGTCGGCCGAGTTGACGGTGACGATCCAGGTGGTCGGCAACGTGGACGTGGTGTTCACGCCGTCGTCGGTGACGGAGTCGTGGGTGGTGGGTCAGCAGCGTGCTGGTGTGGCGTTGCCGACGGCGACGGGGAACGCGCCGGTGACGTATGCGTTGAAGGCGGGTTCGGCGTGGCCGGCGTGGGTGACGTGGGACGCGACCGCGAACACGTTGTCGGGGACGGCGCCGTCGACGGCGGGGACCTCGACGGTGGTGGTCACCGCGACGGACTTCGACGGGCAGTCGGCCGAGTTGACGGTGACGATCCAGGTGGTCGGCAACGTGGACGTGGTGTTCACGCCGTCGTCGGTGACGGAGTCGTGGGTGGTGGGTCAGCAGCGTGCTGGTGTGGCGTTGCCGACGGCGACGGGGAACGCGCCGGTGACGTATGCGTTGAAGGCGGGTTCGGCGTGGCCGGCGTGGGTGACGTGGGACGCGACCGCGAACACGTTGTCGGGGACGGCGCCGTCGACGGCGGGGACCTCGACGGTGGTGGTCACCGCGACGGACTTCGACGGGCAGTCGGCCGAGTTGACGGTGACGATCCAGGTGGTCGGCAACGTGGACGTGGTGTTCACGCCGTCGTCGGTGACGGAGTCGTGGGTGGTGGGTCAGCAGCGTGCTGGTGTGGCGTTGCCGACGGCGACGGGGAACGCGCCGGTGACGTATGCGTTGAAGGCGGGTTCGGCGTGGCCGGCGTGGGTGACGTGGGACGCGACCGCGAACACGTTGTCGGGGACGGCGCCGTCGACGGCGGGGACCTCGACGGTGGTGGTCACCGCGACGGACTTCGACGGGCAGTCGGCCGAGTTGACGGTGACGATCCAGGTGGTCGGCAACGTGGACGTGGTGTTCACGCCGTCGTCGGTGACGGAGTCGTGGGTGGTGGGTCAGCAGCGTGCTGGTGTGGCGTTGCCGACGGCGACGGGGAACGCGCCGGTGACGTATGCGTTGAAGGCGGGTTCGGCGTGGCCGGCGTGGGTGACGTGGGACGCGACCGCGAACACGTTGTCGGGGACGGCGCCGTCGACGG